>CAWAYW010000009.1:0-392116 GCA_963786325.1 Terriglobia bacterium | reverse complement strand
AACGCTCCATAGCCTGCCTGCGGCGCACAGCAGGACACTTTCTCCCGTCCGGTTTCAGGGAAGGAATCGCGGAATTGCGGCGATTTCCCGCAATTTTTAGAGGAATGCAGCCGCGTTTCTCTGCAGCCCAGACTGTATGGCGGAGAGATTGAGATTCGAACCTTCGTTACCTTTTGTGCCGAGCCTCTAAGAACCGATGTGTGCGCAACATGAAACAGATTCTGCAACATACACGTCTCATCCGGAGAATTGCTTCGGCACTCGAATCGGGGAAAACAGTCCCTTTTCTTATTCCGCCGAATGGCGAACGTCTAGCGATTGTCGACTGAAGGTCGCAAGATTTGAGGCCCTTTCTGCGGCCAAATTGGTTCGCACGTGACTGCGTGCCTGCCCGCGCAGTCCAAGAGCGAAAAATATTTCCGCAGGATGTGCTCGTCAAAAGTCGAATGTCTGGCGATTTTCGGAGATTCTTGCCCATTCTTAAACTGCCGCCAGGAATTAGTCCATTGGAAATGTGCCTTCTCCCATTTAGGATGACCCACCAAGGGTCTTCCTTAACTGGAGGCCCCTTCCCTCCACCGGCGTGACAACTCGTGAACGGTCTATATGCGCTGCATATTTGAGCGTGGGTCTTTTAACCTCTCGAAGATCGCCAAGAAAGTAGCCCAGCTGTGGTCCCAAAACTAATTCTGAAATAAGCCTGTGATCTGCTCGAGGATCGCCGCTGAAGCATGTTCAATAAACTTGTAGGATTTGCCTTGGATTTTGCACCGCACCACCTCTCAAATAGGTTTTTGAGCATTTCTATACATATTTGCGGCGGCAGGCCCATTACGGCATCAGCCAGAAAGCCCCTCGGTGAATCCTCGGCCGCGTGTGTAGGCATGTAGGCCTGTGTAGGCTCTTTCAATACTCTTCTCGGGATGATCTCTTACGGGAGAGATATGGAGAGTGCTACACCACCCTACACGGCTACACCCAGGTAAATCGGCGGGAACCTTTTTCAAAAACGGCATGTGATCAAAGCCCGGAACTTCGACATGCCCGCTTGCCGATTTTCAGTCTGAGCACACAAGCGGCTACGGCGTGGCCAGCTTCGTGGTAGGCCGTGCTTTCGTGCTTACGTCTCCGGGCGCTTCATTGCACCTCCTGCGTTACCTGAAATCATCGATGGGTCGTGGACCATATTACAAAACCAACGACCCAAGGCGACAACAGATGAGCGGCTGCGGCGATCATCAGAACTATTGCGACCAGCAGGGCCAAATAGGACCACTCGATGCGATCTTTGGTGGGCACGATACTAGCCCCTTTTGCACTCAGGTCTTTTTCGTGTTGTCCGCTTTCCGCTCCTTCGCCTTGCAGGTTGTCGCCACCCGACCTGACTATGTGCCGTCAATAGGTTCCTGGCACGTGATGCAGTAGCGTACCCAAGGAATGGCTTCGAGGCGCTTGGCGTTGATTTCCTGCCCGCAATTGAGGCACTCCCCGAACGTACCATCGCTGACATGGGCGGCACGGATCAGCGTCTCAATACGTAATAGCCGACGAGAACTCCAAGGGCGTAAGTGGGAAGAACGTATACGATGCCCCTCAGTCCTTTGGGTGTCTCTATGCCAACCAAGGAGTAGATGATTCCCTGAATTATTCCGGCTAGTAGGCCGAAGGCGATGAATATCGTCACGCTCTTCATGGAATGGCCTTCTTCTTCGCCGAGCGAGCCCTGAGCGGACCTAGAGCATCCGTTGGAGGCATTTCTTGCACACCCCATAGTAGGGCCCATGCAAGAGGCACAGGTTTTGTGTTTGCGTTGCCTCAGCCCGGGGCTCTGCAGAGACGACACATGCGCACTCGTAGATTGTTGTGCCAATCACTCCATCCGCGCCGACGCATTTCGGGCAAATGTAATAACTTATGAATCATTCCTTCTCTTTCTTCTTCGCCCATCTGGCTTGGGCAGCCTTCTGGCCTGGGGTGAAGCGACTAGCTCCGCAATTGTCGAAGCAGCGCGTCGATGTTGGAAATCATTGTGTTTGTTATTTGACGATCTTCGCGTGGACCTTGATTGTGGAAGGGGTGATTCTTCAGCTCTGCGACGAGATCGGGATGTTTCTCGATTGTCTCCGACACTGCGACCAGCCAACCATGCTGACGGTCAAGGTACTCGGCTTGCTGCCTCATCATCCCCAGAATTGAGCAGAGTACATCGTTGGTTTTGAGAGTAGGCTCAGCAGGCCGCCCGGCGCCAATTGCCGACTCAGGCTGTTTTAGCGAATTCGCGTTTGCGGGCCTTCGCTTTGCGTTTCCGGGCTTCGGCCGCTGCTCTTGAGGCTTTCGTAGCAAGGTCTCGGCGCTCCTTTGACGTCATAGACTTGGCTCGGGCCAGACCACCAGCTCTCGCCAATTCGTACCGCGCTTGCCGGAGTAAATCAGAATCCATGTCGCGCAAAATGTTACACCCTGCTGGCTAGATAAAGCAAAGAATTTTTATTTTCTGCTTGACTACCTAGCTGGCTAGGTGAGATTAAGCCTGTAACAGTTGGCATTAAAACTGCCCACTCGCTTACCGGCACGAAGCGGTGACTCGTGCCACCCTCCCCCTCCAATTCTTCTGGAGGCGGTCTCGTGCGTCGTGAAGACCTACTGAAGCCCGATTTATTCAGCGAGGCCATACTCGTGGGTTTCGGCGCTTCGTGATCTTGATGCTGTACTTGTCGCCGCATGGACGCAAGCCCCAGCGCTGGTTTCTGAGGCAAAACCCCGCGAAAGCCACTCGTCTCTGCTAGTGATGTTGGATTCGTAGCGAAAGTTTGGTGAATGCGCTTACCTCTGATCTGTTTGTTTTCTATCTGCTGGTCGGTTCTGGCTTGAGTCGTATTTCTTGCCTCTGCGCCGCGGGTTAACGACGTATTCCATCGCTTTGCTGAGCATCGTTCTTTCGTCAAGGGCGTTCGGGCGAGGTGAGTTTCAAGGGGGAACGGCTGCGTCCGGGCGAATGATCGGCGTTCCAAAACCCTTACATGCTGGGCCTGGCTAAGTGGCTCATTCTCAATGCTGGCCAGATGCTCGCATCCGCGTTCAGAAACACTTGTTTTATGAAGACCAGGTCAGTTTGCGGCAGTTACCGGCCTTGGCGGGAAACTGCACCAGTCCACACTCGCGGCGCACTACTTCGCGGCCATGAAGTCGGGGTTGAGTGATGGCGCTCATATTCCCAGAAGGTGGGCACGTGTTGAAATCCCTATTTGCCCGAGCACGTCCCTGGAAGCGGGATCGCTGTCCGATCGCGAAAGGCTTTTTCGAGTGCCGCCGAGCATCCCGACTCCCGTTCATTAGTCGAATCCAGCGTAGCCGACAGTTCCGGATCCTGCCGTACCTTTTCAAGCGTTAGGTAGGCATTCGGACGCACGCCATCGCGTTCAACCATCGCCGTCGCCTTTTGCATGATGTTTTCGCGGGTCAAATTATCCGCCGAACGCATGATCGCAAAGTTGGTCAGATTCGCAATCATGAGAGTCTCGGGTGCATTGGCCAAGTTGACCTTGACTCGGGCATCCTCGTAGGCGTCCTTAGCCGGTCCCGTGAGACTCCCTGTCCCCTTGAAATCTCGGATCGCCAAGAGGGCCTTAAGGCACGTCTTGGTAAACGAGTCACTGAGATTAGGCTTTTCCGGGCTCATTTTTTTTGGCGCCTGGGCGACGGCCGAGGCAACGAGCGCGATCAGGGCGATAGCCATCTTCAAGTAATTCATCGCTGTAATACCCCAATGATGAACATAGCCCTGGCCCTCCCGCCGCCCTAGATACCTATGGTAATCAGGACTAAAATTTGATTAGAGAGGTGCGTCTAGGGGAGGCACTCCGCGATGCCGAAAGAAGGAGTAGGAGAGATGTTCGCGGAAATGCTGCTGGCAATCTGAGTCTTCAGTTCCGTTCCAAGTTGGACTCCGACGATGTCTTGTGGTTTCCCGTCTTTTTCGTTCACGCCCACGATCAGGAGTCCCCCGAAAGTGGAGTACGCCAGCCATAGCAGCACCTGAGAACTTAGAGCACCGTCCTGCGCCTTCTGGATCAGCGGAGGAATGTCTTCCGGTTGGAGCCGGGCGGCGCGAGCTTCGTACGGTTCTTGCGAAAGCCCGGACACACAGGCGAGCACCGCGCACAGCAGGAGGCGTCCGAGAATAATCCATCTACGCATGCCGTTTCCGTTTACAGACGGAAATCCTACACGATTCCCCTTAAGTTTGTGCCGACCCCGACATCCCCATCCTGAAGGAAGCCAAGGCGTACGCGAAGCTGCAATAGTCCTCTTCTGTGCTGAGCGTTGCAATTGACCTTTGGCAACATACGACCTAACATTCCCGTCAATGGGCACGCTTACCGAACTCATCGGCCAAACCGTATCGCATTACCGCATCGTCGAGAAGCTCGGTGGTGGTGGCATGGGTGTGGTCTATAAAGCTGAGGACACCGAGCTTGGCCGCTTCGTCGCCCTCAAATTCCTGCCCGATGTATTGTCGCGAGACCCACAAGCACTAGAACGTTTCCGCCGGGAGGCGCGGGCGGCGTCTGCTCTCAATCATTCCAATATCTGCACGATTCACGAAATCAGCAAAAACGGTGAGCAGACCTTCATTGCCATGGAGTTTCTGGACGGGGTGACACTGAAGAATCTGATCGCGGGAAGGCCATTAGAGAACGAAACTCTGCTCTCGCTTGCCATTGAGATGGCCGATGGCTTGGACGCCGCGCATTCGCAGGGTATCGTTCACCGCGACATCAAGCCTGCCAACATATTTGTCACCAAGCGCGGACACGCCAAGATTCTGGACTTTGGGCTGGCAAAGGTCGCACCCGCTAGTTCTTCTAGCCAGGTGACCTCGGCGAACACAATGACCGCCGTGATCGATGAACAGCATCTGACCAGCCCTGGCTCAACGCTAGGCACCATCGCATACATGTCACCGGAGCAGGCTCGTGGCAAAGAACTGGATGCCCGCAGCGATTTGTTCTCTTTCGGTGTGGCGCTGTACGAGATGGCGACCGGCACGCTCCCGTTTCATGCGGGCAGCTCCGCAGAGGTATTCAAAGCCATCCTGGATGCAGTGCCAGCACCCGCCGTGCGACTGAATCCTGCTGTGCCAGCCGAACTGGAACGCATTATCAACAAAGCGTTGGAGAAAGACCGCAACCTGCGCTATCAGGTTGCGGCGGAAATACGCGCCGACTTGCAGCGCCTGAAGCGCGACACGGATTCGGGACGATCTGCTGCCACAACATCCGCACCTGCAGCGAGCTCTGAATTTTCAGCAGTGACCAGGACAGACCGTCTTTCGGGTGCAACTGTTGTCTCCAAGCCCGCGAGACCTCAATGGAAAAGGTGGGCACTCACAATAGGCGGCTTTACTCTAGTCGTCATCGCGTCACTGATCTATCTTCAATCCCGTCCTCTTCCTGTGCCCACAGTGTCGGGCTACGTCCCTGTCACTCACGACGGCAATCCAAAGTATCTCGTTGGGACTGATGGTGCACGTCTTTACTTTGACGACTTTACTTCCCAGGGACCGGTCGTCGCCCAGGTATCCGCCTCCGGTGGAGAGGTGGCGCACGTCCAAGTTCCCGCCTCCACCATGCTTTTGCTAGCGGTTTCCCCGGATGGGGCAACTTTGCTCGTTGCCGACGAAGTGGGCCAGACAGCATTCCGTGGGCCGCTGTGGGCTCTGCCGGTGCTCGGCGGGTCACCTCGCCGATTGGGAGCGACCGCTGGACAGGCCGCCGCCTACTCTCCAGACGGTCGAATGATTGCTTACTCCGACGGAAAAGACCTATTCACGGCAAAGAGCGATGGCGCCGAATCTCACAAGCTGATCTCCTTGCCCGATCTCGTTTATGACCCTGCGTGGTCGCCGGACGGGGCGGTGATTCGATTCAAAGTCGGGAGCTTTACCACTGCGCAAGGCTCCCTTTGGCAGATTTCGGTGGACGGCACGAACCTACATCCCTTGTTGCCCGGCTGGCGCACTCCTCCGGTGGAATGTTGCGGCAACTGGACCACCGACGGGAAATATTTCGTTTTCGGGTCAGGAGGCAATGTCTGGGCACTTGCCGAAAAGGAAAAGTGGTTTGGAAAATCCGGAGCCCAGCCTGTCCAGCTAACCTCGGGGCCAATGAGCTTCTTCTCGCCTCTGCCCAGCAAAGATGGCAAAAAGCTTTTCGTGGTGGGAGCGCTGGCGCGTGGGGAGCTCTCGCGCTACGATACTAAGTCCGCAGAGTTCCTTCCATTTCTTTCCGGAATTTCCGCTGATAGCGTCAGCTTCTCCAAAGATGGGCAGTGGGTCGCCTATGTCAGCTTTCCGGAGGGGACACTCTGGAAGAGCAAGTCAGACGGCAGCCAGCAAATTCAGTTGAGCTACCCGCCACTTATTGCTGTGTTGCCGAGCTGGTCCCCCGATGGCACGCAGCTCGTTTTCTACGGATTCTTGCCAGGCGGGGATGCAAGGTTGTACACCGTCTCGACCGATGGAGGGACGCCGAGCGAGCAGATTCCAGAAGATTCCGAGAAGAAACTGGATCCCGATTGGTCAGCCGATGGAACGAAAATTGTCTTCGGCAACGGGCCAGCGAACAACGGCAGTAGCATACGGGTGCTCGACATCAACACTCATCAACTTTCGACACTGCCAGGCTCCACGGGCCTTTACGCACCCCGCTGGTCGCCCGACGGGCGCCATATAGTCGCCATGACTTTCGACTCGCGCAGCCTGATGCTTTTCGATTTTGAAACCCAAAAGTGGGAGGAGATCGCAAAGATCACCCTCGGATTCCCCAATTGGTCGAAAAGCGGAGAATATGTGTACTTTCTACATGAAGAGGATCAGCCGTCAGTGATGCGAGCGCGTATTCGCGACCGCAAGCTGGAGCGGGTGGCCGATCTGAAGAACTTCCGGCAAGCAGGTTTTTGGAATGTTTGGCTCGGCTTGGCTCCCGACGATTCCCCTCTTCTGCTTCGCGACACGGGCACCCAAGAAATCTACTCTCTAGACTGGCAAGCCCATTAGCTCACGCCGCTACTCCGGCACTCTTGCACCGAAGCAATAGCTGTCGTGAACAGAGGCGAATTACACCAACTATCCGTACACATTTGCCAGACCATCTATTCCCAGGAAGCGGACGTTCACGCGGTAGCTCACCTTACAGGTTATCCTCTGCGGCGAGTTGGCAGTTGATCAGGAAGATTCCTCCCCGTGAGGGCATCCATGGGCTTCAGATAGGGGAGATACAGAGACCGGGGCGGGTGTATCTTCGATGTCTTCGCCTACAGTCACAATATGTCAGGAGCAATATTTGCTTTGCCTGAGAGATGGAGCGGCTTGGTATGGGCCACGGGCTTGGTAAGATGACTGAGAAATGTACGCGCAGGCACGCGGAACACTGAGTGCCTCGCCGAATGCTAAGCGGCTCGCTTCACCTTTGCGAGATTCTCCGTGCCTGGAATGCAAGAATCAGTAGCGGAGTCCCGGCGACAAGCAGAGCTGTCCAGGGCCGGTGGGTTATGATGTTGCCCCACCTCACCCACCGCTCACTGGCCGCGCATAGGCTGTCTGGCGTTTTGAATCGTCTGACGGGAAGACGCACTCTGGCGGCATTGATGCGATGCCCTAGCAGACCAAGCACCCAGGGCAGAATGAGTGTACACAGCATGACGCTCAAAACGGTTACCAGTAGGCCAGCTATCCCGATGGAGCGCAGTTCGCTGATGGGGAGAGTCAGCAGCGCTGAAAATCCGATAGCGGCACCACGCTGGCTTGGAGACGACGAATGTCGACGAGATTCCGGCGTTATCGAGGAACGCATCGAGATACCGGACATGATCGGCAAACCGATACTCGATGTCCGGTTTTCCTGATTGGCCAAACCCGATGAGATCCGGCGCGATGCAATACGTCACCGGCGCAACCAGCGGAATGATATTCCGCCATATGTACGACGAGGTCGGGTTCCCATGTAGAAAGAGCGCGACCGGTGCCTCGGGATTTCCCGCTCCCGATAGGCCATGGTGGAGCCCAGAACATTCACTTGGGGTAATTCAACATCATAAGGGACTTTCATTCTTGCTCTCCTTGAATTCTGTTTCGGGCTTTCGGAAGGCGGCTTCTCCCGCGTCGGACACCTTGACCCACTTCGGGTCAGGCGAGGCCTCCGGGTCGTAGTTGTCGTGCCAGTTCCACCACTTGTACGGCGCGGTCTGGGGGTAACCCTCCGGCGAGTCCTCCCAGGTTTCCTGACGGCCGAGCGGTGTGATGTCGAGGTAACTCCATGTGCTCCCCATCGCCTCGTCGCCGCGGTTGTTGATGAAGTATGTGCGGAACACCCGCTCGCCGTCGCGGAAGAACACGTTGTGGCCGTGCCATTCAGCGACGCCGAAGTCCGCGTCGAAGCCGTCCGTGATCGTGTACCACGGCATCTCCCAGCCCATCCGCGCTTTCAGGCGCGCAATGTCCGCCTGCGGCGCACGTGAGGCGTAGGCGAGGGTGGTGTCGCGAGCGTTCAGATGGGCCAGGTGGGCGACCTGATCGGCGCCCAGGGAGCAGCCGCGGCAGGCGTGCTCGGGCCAGCCGAACACTCCGGGCTCAAAGAAGGCGCGATAGACGATCAACTGAGGGCGGCCCTCAAACAAATCGAGCAGGCTCACCTTGCCCTTGGGTCCGTCGAACTCGTACTTCTTGTCCACAGCCAGCCAAGGCATCCGCCGGCGTTCGGCGGCCAGCGCGTCACGGGAGCGGGTAAAGGCCTTCTCCTTCACGAGGAGTTGCTGGCGCGCAGCCTCCCACTCCTGCTGCGATGTGATCGGGGGTGTGTTCATCGCGGGATTCCGGTTCTCAATCGTTCTGGTCGACATTTTGATTTTTCCTTTCATCTGAGTTCGGCAGGACTTCTCCTGTCTGGTTCTTGCGAAATACTTTCACGGCCAACGCTGCCAGGCCGCCGGTAGAAACCGCGCCGGTAACGACTAATCCCATGGTTGCCAAACAGAATGGACACATAGTTCAACTCCTCGTGGCCAACTTGACCGCTAAACCGCCTCTGTATTGGTGACGGGTGAAGGGAGGTCATTTCGACAGAGCAAACAGGGAAAAGTCCCTCCCTCTGCTTATACGTTGACGGGTGCTGCGTTTACGAGCGCCGCAAACTGGCGCTGGAGCGCCTTGACTGCACCGTTGCGCCAGCCCTCCGCCATGGACTCTGACATAGAATCCGGAAAGATCTCTTCCTCCCCTTTCTCCACTCCGTCGAAGATGGCTCGCGCAACAGACTCCGGAGAGGCCTTCGGTATCTCCAGGCCTCGGGTCATATCCGTATCCACGGGGCCGGGCAGTACCACATGTACTCTAATGCCCCGTTTGCCCAAAAGAACGCGCAGCGATTGAGCCAGAGAGAACGCGGCTGCCTTTGAGATCGAGTACGCCGGAGAGAACGGCACGGCCGCAATGGCCGCCAGCGACAGAACGCTGACGATGGCTCCCCGCGAACGAGTCAGCAACGGCAGGAAAGCCTGAGTCACGCCATACGGGCCATAGAGATTGACGGCGAGGCTCTGTTCGAGCGCGCCACGATCGCTTAAGTCATCGTAAAGCGCCACGCCGGCGTTGTTGATGAGGATATCGAGAGATTCGACTCTCTCGACTGCTCCCTGAATCTGTGCAGCATTGATATTGCCTATTCCGTGCGGCAGACGTTACCTACACTTATACAACCTCTTGAGCAAGGTGGACGCCTTCGACCGGGCGATTGGCCTGGTGTCATACGCCCTCCACCTAATTGGGCGGCAAAGCTATATAGTACGATCGTACTATGACATCGAATCCGACAGTCCTCTATCACACCGAACAAGCAACCAAAACTCGCCAAGAGATACTTCGCCTGGCTACGGACATCGCCTCTGCGAAGGGTCTGGAGGGTCTTTCAATAGGACGGCTTGCGACTGAGCTGCGGATGAGCAAGACGGGTATCTTTGCCCATTTTGGCTCCAAGGAACAATTGCAGCTCGCGGTGGTCGACGCTGCCAAACAGATCTTCATGGACCGGGTAGTGCAACCCGCACTTAGACAGTCTAGAGGCATCCCGCGCCTTCAGGCCATGCTGGAGAGTTGGCTGGGGTACGTGGAAAAAATCGTTTTTCGAGGAGGCTGTTTTTTCGCCGCCGCATCCGCTGAGTTCGACAGCCGTCCCGGACCGGTACGAGATCAGATCGCCGCCCTGACGAAATCGTGGCTGGTCGCCCTACAGGATGAGATTGCGTTCGCCAAATCACGTGAACAAATGAAAGAATCGGTGAAACCGGTTCAGCTGGCGTTTGAACTTCACGCGTATGTCCAAGAAGCGAATTGGGCCTTCAAGTTGTTCAACGATAGATCCGCCTTTTTGCGCGCTCGCCGCGCGATCACTGATCGAATAGCTTCCGCTTCCCAGCGAGTTCGAAAACAAATTAATAAAAGGAGAAAAGAAGAATGAACCCACAGTGTGAAGAGCGCGCGTGTCTATTGCGCAAAGCCCTGATCGGCAATGCGCTGTTTTCAACCCTGTCCGGTTTGACCGTCATACTCGCCCACAGTTGGGTGATACGTATTCTCGGCCTTTCCAAGAATATCAATCTCTTGATCCTTGGAGTCGGCTTGATCGCTTTCGCGGCGACACTGGTGATCAATGCGCGGCGACCGCAAGTGAAGACGTCGGATGCCTGGATTGCAGTTTGGATGGACTTGGTGTGGGTGTTGGGCAGCTATGTGCTGATCTTCATCGTGCCCTTCAGCATGGGAGGAAAGTGGATTGTTGGAGTGGTGGCGGAACTTGTGTTGGTATTTGCCATTTTACAGATCGTAGGTATCCGCAAAATGGGAAAGAGTGAGCAATTCGGATGATCTCGACGGAGTGGCAGTTAAAAAGCCCCGATCCGGATCGGGGCTTTTGGGTACTTCGGATGTCTTACTGGCGCCTGGCGCCGTCTCTTCTCACCGGGCGGGGCTGGAAGCTGCGCTCCCGGAGCCACTCGAGGACCTGGCGTTTCGAGAAGCGGACGTTTGATTCAATCCGTAAGTACGGGATCAGTCCGCGCTGTACGTATGCATAAATCGTCTTCACGCTAATCTGAAGGGTCTTCGCCAGATCCTTCGCCGTGAGTATCGGGTAGTGTCTCGGCGTTCGCAAGGGGTGGCGCGCTATGGCCCATGGCGAACCTCGGTGTAGGCGTCGGGGTTTTGCTACATCGTGCTTTCTCCTTCCATGTGGAATTTTCGGACGAGGCCAAGCGAGCAGGGTTCCTCTCGCCTAGCCTCAGCCAAATCTTTTCAAAAATTGTTTCAGGCCGAGAGAACGTGAGCTTCTCTTCCGTGGTGAAGAGGAACAGCCGCGCGTCTCGGCGGGTGTCGTCTGCGGCTGCCTGCGACTCGTGGCCGAGCCAAGTTGAGAGCCACGGTCGTATCGACCGTGGCTCTTCGCCTCTTTGGTCAGTCCCACGCTGCCGAGGTTTCTCAGCGCATTTCTGCATATAGTCTCAAGTGACTCCTAGCCGAGCAAGCGGGGAGCACTTCTGCCGGACAACTCAGTATTCAACAGTTCTTGGAGGAGAAACTGCTCTTCTGTCCATGGATCATGGTGTTTGGTGGATGGGAAGGCTGCTTGCACAGGCAAACAATTTCCTACTCTGCCGCAGGCTCGAGTCATCTAAGTTGGTTGTTTCCGAGTACGCCGTCGTCCAGGCACAGTGGCCGAATGACCGGGCGGGCCGCTCCCCGCGTTTGCCTACACGACGGAGAACAGAGATTCACTCAGTGCCAGAAGCGGATGCACGGCTGATATGCGTCTCTAAACATCTTCCCGTTCGCCTTGAACGTAGATCCCGGCTGTTTTCTCCATTTCTTAAACAGTCTCGGATTGTTCTTCAGTTGTAGTAATGCAGACGCAACCACTTCTGCGCTTGGCATGTCTGGGTCCGCCGCAACAGAAAAGCACGTCGATTTGCCGTGGTGTGAGATAACACGTACGAATTTAGAGTCCACTAGGAAGTTCCTACGCCCAGCTCTGAGCCAGGAACTATCACCACGACCTTGCTCGGCCCCAGTGAGTGCAGCGACGCGCTTCAGGTACTCTGCTGCGCGCTGGGTGGGCGTGCATTTGGTTCGCTTTCTCATCGCGAGCAGATCACTGCGCACGGGTGAACACCTGACCGTCGGCCTTAAACGCTAGGCCGCACTGGTTCCACCTGTCAAAGAGCGCTGGATTGTTCCTGAGCTGCAGCAGCGCGGCAGCAATTTGCTCCGCGTTTGGCATCTCTTTGTGCGCGGAGTAAAAGCAGGTTTCCTCGTACGTACATTTGGGATCTGTCAGGTCCCGCAGCCGCCGGACATATCTATCGCGCACTTCGAATCGAGTTGTGCCGACGTCCAGGACACAACCACTACCCATTTGCGTGGCACCGGTGAGGGCAAGGACGCGGCGCAGATAGTTTTGCGCGCGATATTTTCGGGCGACGGGGTCTGGACCATCTGAACCGTTCTCGAGGTTGCCTGCGAGTACTCCCACATCTGCCCGGTCGAAGATGTGGAGACGCAGCTCCAAGAAGCCATTGCGTCGCTGTTGCGGTGCCTCGATTCCTCTAACCAACCGTCTGTGCCACAAGCCAGCAAACACCAACCCCCACACGGTCAGCGCGAGGAATGCAAGCAGAGATAGGGTTGCAGGCGCCATACAAATACCCAGCAACGCAAGAGGACAAGCGAGAGAGTTGCGTTCTGGCGATGCGAGCGAAGTCTTGGACTGCGGATCCTGGGACGTTCGGAAGCCCCCGGACGCTAGCCGCCCGCGATGGGATGAACCATCAAGACTTCGCGCTGCTCGCTGGTAACTTTGCTGATGCGTTCACCAGTGGCCATATCAAATGGCTGGGCGCCGGTCTTGGCTTCATATTCGGCAATAACCCTGTTTACTTCGTCCATGTCGGCGGTTGCCGGATCGTATTCAAGAAGCGTGGTATCACCGTGGGATGAAAAGGTCAGAATCTTGGCGTTCATGTTAGGTCTCCTGCGGGACGGCGATTTGCGATCATCTGTGGAACAGCAGTCAGCGGGGGGTCCCTTGAACTCATATATGGCACCGTTTCTCAGAGTTGTCAAGAGACCCTTGACAGAGACCACAGGAGACCACGGGTATTCCGGCGGTTACCTGGCGGCCGCGTCGGAAGCGGATGCAAGTGCGCGTTCTGGTTCGCCTCACCGGTACACTTTTGAGTAAAATGGGATCTGGAAATCTTCTGACTTGGGCTGCGGTGTATGCCTACGCTGCGGGATATCGTTTACGAGAACGTCCGCGAGGGCGAGCTTTACGAGAGGCTTGACCGCAACCGGGTACGCTGTTTTGCCTGTGGTCACTGCTGCCCCATCCCGGAGGGCCAACCTGGTGTGTGCAAGGTTCGCTACAACCGAGGCGGGACCCTATACGTTCCCTGGGGCTACGCCGGTATAGTGCAGTGCGACCCTATCGAAAAAAAGCCGTTCTTCCACGCCTATCCCGGCGCATTGGCGTACAGCTTCGGAATGTTGGGCTGTGACCTGCACTGTTCCTATTGCCAGAATTGGGTAACGTCCCAAGCGCTCCGTGACCCGACCGCGGTTGGTTCCCCGTTGGGAACCACCCCCAAGCAACTGGTGCAGCAAGCTCTTCATCAAGGCGCCAAGGTCCTAGTGAGCACGTACAATGAGCCGTTGATAACCAGTGAATGGGCGGTGGCAGTTTTCAAGGAAGCCCGCGCAGCAGGATTGTTGACGGCCTTTGTCTCCAACGGCAACGGCACGCCGCAGGTACTGGAATACCTGCGACCCTGGGTTGACCTCTACAAAGTTGACCTGAAGAGCTTTGATGACCGCCACTATCACCAACTCGGCGGGCGGTTGCAACCCATCCTGGATACGATTCGCCGCCTGCATGAAATGGACTTCTGGCTGGAAATTGTCACGCTCGTGATCCCCGGCTTCAATGACTCGGATGACGAACTGCAGCGGCTAACAGAATTCATAGCAAGTGTGTCTACGGACACTCCCTGGCACGCCACGGCGTTTCACCAAGACTACAAAATGACCGACCCGGACAACACCAGTGCGGAGATCCTAATGCGCGCAGGGGAGATCGGCAGGAAATCAGGCTTGCGCTACGTCTATGCCGGGAATCTGCCCGGCGAGGTTGGGGACTTGGAGAACACACGTTGTCCACACTGCCGGCAACTTCTAATTGAGCGGTATGGCTACCTCATAACGGGCTACCATCTGACTTCAAATGGCTGTTGCCCATCGTGTGGAATAAGGGTTCCAGGACGATGGGCCCGCGAATTTCAAGGACAGATCACCGCCCATCCGTTTGTGCCGCACGCGCGTTCCGGTCTGTTCTCGATCCTAGCTGCTTCGGCATCGATGTAAGCCCCTGAGCCAGGTTCTTTCCTGGCCAGAACCAAAGGGCGCATAGTGTAGTCTCTTTTCTTTGCCACTTGGTTTCCTATGATCTTGCCCGCTTTTGGATGGCCAGGCTCCGCTGGCAATACAGCAAAATCCTGATACTCGGGTGTGGGATTGTGAATCGGAACAGGAAATACGTATTCCGAAACAAAGCCAGTCTTCGCAGGAGCCGAGCGTTTGAAAGATCTTGACTTTCGGCGCAGGAACAAAAAACTCGTCACCAATTCGTCAACAAAAATAGGGCGTTTCCGAGGTGTTGTAACGCATTGGCATGCGGAAAAGCAAGACAAGCAAAGGGTCTTAGATTGTTGACCTCAAAATTGACACGGTAGAGGTCTAACCCCGAATTGTTTCTGGATCCAGGGCGGCGGCGCAGGCTGTCGAAGGATCATGGCATTCCTCATTCTCGCCGAGGAGAGAGGTCTCGTTCAGCGTGCTTGGGTCGTGGGCGGCTTTTTTCGGGAGATTTGGGTCTTCGGATTCTGGGAGGCTCTTGAAAGGAAAGGTTGGGTGGGAGCGCGCCTATTCAAGATTCTTCTTGCCTTTGATTCTGGTTGATACTATCTGGAGACTGTGGATCACCGGCAACTGCAAGAAATTGTTCGAGTCTCAACCGGTCTTCGGGAGCCATGTCAGTAAAGTCTATTCCATTGCCAACTTGGAGGTCGCGCGTCACGACAAGGCCTCCTGTGCTCAGCTTCACATCATTGATCCAGAGCACAAGTTTCAGCTTGGTTCCTACTTCCAGCGTGAACATCATCTCGACATAAAGACCGCCGATACTGAGATCGGCAGTTTGGACGCGGAGTGGTGTTGAAGCCTTATCCGACTGTAACTCTACCGCGACTGCGACTTTTGTTCGAGAATACTGCCTGCGCTCTTCCCGCTTTGACTCTGAAGGATGGTTAGGACTGTTGGGCTCCATGCCTCACCTCCGATCCGGCTATGCGCTCTTCTTCGAGGTGATGGCGGAAATCGCGGACCCGCGCTGCTCGACGTTCTTGCTGCCGCAGTGCGGGCACTTTACCTCGCCTTCTTCGTAATCCACCAGGGACAGAATCTTGTCGAAGAATTTCGTGCAGTCACAGCAGAAGAATTCGGAGTGGGGCATACAGACCTCCCACATTTTGAAAATAGTAATTATCTAAATTTTAGGCCTTGGGGTCGGGGGTTTCAAGGGTGTAAGGCGTGGGATATTTGCCGCCTGGTACGGGTGACGAAGCGGGTTTTGGTTGAGGGGTTGCGGTGCTTGGTGGTGAGGATGCGGTGTGCTCGGTACGGGGGATGCGGTGGGGGTGATTGGGTGACGGATAACTTGGTGTGGCTCTATTGGTATCGGGGGTTGACGCTGGAGAGATGGCGCTCTGAGTGTCGGCTGGTGGAGGAGCGGTTTTCTTTATTTCGGGCTTTTGCTGAGCCTCCCTTCTTGGGATTTCGGGGTGTGGTGGCCAGATCTGGATTTGAGTATCGGGTTATGGTTGCGGCGGAGATGGATTTTTATCCAAAGTACCTGCCTTGGGCATTTGTGACTCCCTATGTTGCGGGTGCGCGTGAGGATGGAAAGTTATTGATCGACCTGCCTTGGGATCAGGAGGAATCTAGGTTTGTGGATGTGATTGGGGCGCTTGTTCTATATATAGAGGGGGCACAGCAGAGTTCTGCTGAGATTCCATAAGACCTGGTCACATTGGAGCTATTCTCAAGAACGCCGAGAACTGGGCTCGCTGCCAACAGTCTCTAGCTCTTTGAGCGAGTCAGACGCACATGGACCTCGGTGACATGAACGTATAACAAGTCTTGCGGGCGAGTGGGGTGTTTCGGGGCAGAATCCAAGTTGCTCGTGCAAAAGGCACTATTTTTCGTCAGCCATCGTCCGACTCTTCTTAGCGCAGCTGGCGCGTGTACCAGACGTTGCCGGGTGTGAGCCAGTTGTAACCCTCACCCCAGGCTGTCTGGGTATGCGATTGGTTGTCGATATCCATGTCGAAGTAGTCGCCAAACGGGAAGCGGAAGCCGTCTGTGAAAATGTAACTGTACCCGGCCACGTAGGTCGAGAGCACGGTTTCGCCCGACCAACTGGAACCACCGTCCGTGGAACTCCGGTAGTAGATGTTCCAGTGCGGCTGATTGCGCTGATCCATCCAGGCGATCCGTATGTCCCCGGCTGCGCCCGCCGCGACAGACGGAAATGCGTGGTCAACGCCTGAGGGCGCAAGCGAGACGTCGGCTTTCGGAGTCCACGAGTTGCCCTGATCCGTAGAAGTCGAAAAGTAGATCCGCTCAGGACCGCGGTCCACGCTGCCTGAGTTCCACAGCACGTAGAGCTGGCCGGCCGCGTCAGAAGTCATGGCAATGCCGGGGCCAAGAAACGCCCACCCGCAGCTATAGGCGGCGCAATCGGGCGGTGAGCTGGAGATGTCGAGCAAGTTAGACGTCCAGGTCTGGCCACCATCTGACGATTTGGTCATGTAGATGTTCGCCGGGCCTTTGGCTTGGCCATTCTGGGTGTAACCAGTCCAGGCGAAGTAAACGTTGTCGGTGGGATCGACGGTACCGCCGCCGGTGAGGGACCAACCGAATTGCGCATTGGCATTAACCTTCACCGAGGTCCACGTCTGGCCGCCGTCGTGTGAGGACGAGCACCAAACCGTCTGGGAGTGATCGTAGGCGACATACACATCATTGCCGCGCACGGCAAGGATATCTTTGTCGGTGCCCGCGTTCGTAGAGTTGGCGATCACCGTGGTCCAGGTCTGGCCGAAATCGGTTGATTTTGCGACTTCGATCAGGCTCTTGCTGTTCTGAAGCCAAGATGCGTACACGGTCTTGCCGTCAATGGGATCAACTTTGACCTGGACATCGATTTGTCCCGAACCCGGGTCAGCAATCTGGCGCGGTGCTGACCAGGTTTTGCCGTTGTTGTTCGAAACCACGAGATATGCGATCGAGCTAGGGCAGCCCTTGCAGCTGGGCGGAAAATCGGGGATCAGCACGTAAACGTGGCCGTAGCGATCGGCGGCAATGCTGGGTTCCCAGGTGTCTCCAGATAAGCTCGCACCCAGACGGGTCTGCGGCTGAAAAGTTTGGGCGAACAGCAATGCCGGGGTTGAGACGGTCAGTAATTCGGTGAGCAACAATGCCAAACTGCGAAGGGTTGCGCGACTCATTGAGACCTCCTGATCGAGGCGGAGCGGAAGGCCGGCTTGTACGCGGAAAAAGAGTATACACCGGGCGAAGTCAGCACGCACTTGATGGGCGGAGCCTTCGAGCGCCTGGAAGGCTCAATGAGCGGCCTTATACGCTACTTAACTGCTTGGTGTTTGGCGAACTCTGCGGGCGTGAATTTGCCGCCTTGGACGTAGCTTGCGTTGATCTCCGTAAAGTGCTTCCACTTCTCGGGCAGGTCGTCCTCCGCAAAAATGGCGGACACCGGGCAGACCGGCACACAGGCGCCACAGTCTATGCACTCGATGGGATCGATGTAGAGCTGCGTGACTTCATCGAAGTTGGGACGGCCATCATCGTAGGTCGTGCCTTTCTTGGGGTGGATGCAATCTACGGGGCAGGCATCGACGCAGGCGGTGTCCTTTACTCCGATGCAGGGCTCGGCAATGATGTACGTCATAGGCCACCTCCTTTCGTCCACGCTATGCCTCCTGGAAGTAAGATTCAAGCGATGCCGGGGGTAAACTGCTGGCGTATGGCGCTACGGGTAGAGAAGATTTCGGCGGTGACGTTTCGAGTTAGCCACATGCGGGCTTCCGTGCAGTTTTATCGTGACGTGCTCGGGATGGAGGTGCTCTACGGCGGAGAAGATTCGTTTTTCTCTTCGCTGCGCTCCTCGGACAGCAGCGCCCCTATCCTTAATCTAGAGCAGGGTCGTTCGGTTCCTGGCTGGGGACGGATGATTTTCTACGTGGCGGACGTGGATGCGTTCTGGGAACATCTGCGGGGAAAGGGACTTCAGCCAGAGAGTCCGCGAGACGCGTCCTGGGGTGAGCGCTATTTTCACATGCCAGACCCGGACGGCCACGAGTTGTCGTTCGCGCGTCCGATCTAGCAGTCTTTCAACAACTGCATGAACTCATCCTGATCGAGGAGCAGTTTGCGAAGAGACTGGCGCAACACTGGCGGACGCATGTTTTGTCCGGGATGGGGTTCCCGGAATGAAACAACATTTGGGATACGTCCCGGGTTCATGAACGATCTTGCTGATCCGGCCTTGCCCTTTTGCGGCGTATAGCCCAGCTTGCGGAGAACGCAGACGAAACGCCTCCACGGGACCGGAGTGGGGAGCTCGGGCATCACTTAGACGTTAGGCCAGCAGCGGTCTTCAACGCAACCGACGCCCGGGTATTACGCCGGAAGGAGGCCACCGATGGCGTATTACAAAGTGCGGATTGAGGTCTGGTGCGATTGGAATCCGGCGGAGAGCGATCTCGATGATATTTCCCAGGCTATGGGCGTCGGTGAGGCAATTTGTACCAAGCGCGATGTCATCGCTGTCGTAGATCTTCCGCAAGATATTGAAGATGAGGAAGCCATGAGTTTCTTCGGGGGATCAGAGGGCGATGCGGATGAGAGTCAGGGGTAGCTTTGTTCTGGGTGGTGCGGTAACGAGCAGGTTCAAGCGGCGGCGCTATACGGGTGCGCGGACGGTGAGCACCGGGCAGCCAGCTTTGCACACTACCTCGTAGGCCCTAGCCCACGTCGTCTCTTTTCTTGACGCTTCTTCGATGTGATGGAGGCCGAGAACGATGAGGTTAGGATTCCATCGGGCCGCAGTCTCCAAGATTCTTTCGGGGATTGAACCGAATTCCACGAAACATTCGGGTCGTGACGGAAGAGTTTCATCTGCAGTGATTACGGCATGGAGCCGTTCGAGCCGTTCCTTTCGGATTCGCTCTTGGTCTTGCACGTCTGGACGATCGGTCACCACATGCAGGAGCGCAAAAGATGAGGACCGCAGTTCTTGCGCTAGCCACAGCGCGTACCCAACCGCATAGAGCGAGTGCGGCGCAAAGCCGGTCGGGACCAGGATTCGTTGAGGGCCGACCTCCGGATCCTGTCCCGAAATACTGGGGCCGATCGTGAGGACCGGACAAGGGGCCTGTCGGAAGATCCTCTCTGCCACGGATCCCAAAAGGAACTTCGCAACTCCTGTCCGTCCGCGGGTGCCGACCACGACGAGGTCAATTCGGTGGTCTGCGATGAGATGCGAGAGGACGGTCCAGACATCGCCGGACTTGACGAGCAGTTCATGCCGGACACCTTTGAAGTGACCCGCCATGAAGTAATCCATAAGCTCAGTCTGCGCTGCGCGCCACGCATCCTCGACGTTTCCGCGGGACTCGGAGCTCGACACGTGGACAATAAAGAGCTTTGCCTCATGGCGACGTGCAATCGGGATTGCATAGAGCAGCGCGTCTTTGGAGGCGGCCGAAAGGTCGGTCGCCGCCAGGATGCTGTCGAGCTTCAGACGCGCACTGCTGTTGTGCGGTGTCATGCGGGAATTACGCGGAGTATAGCATCGGCGGCAGGTCTGGGTGCCATCGGCGGGTGGCGAGCGGTTCACGCGGATAGGCACCTGCCTTTGGCGAATTGGGGGCTGCCTGTTTTCGGTGGAAGAGAGAAAGCCTCCGCTCGTGGGCGGAGGCTTTTGACGATTGGCGGACCTTACTCGGGAATGCTGGTTTCGGGTGTGGCCTGCTCCTGGGGCTCCGGTACGGGCGGCTCTTGGACTTGCACTGGCTGAGTGATTGCAGCCTCTTTCTTGCGGGCGCGGGTTGCTGCTGCTTTTCTTGCGGTGGCCCGACGCGTGCGGGTTTTTGCGGCCTTCTTGCCCGCTGCGCGCCCCTTGCGAGTTGAAGCGGCTTTTTTCGCAGCTGCCTGGCGCTTTGCGGTATTGCGTTTCCGAGTTGCGGCTGACTTCCGTCCTGCGGTCTTGCGGGTGGGACTCATGTTTCCTCCGGCCAGTTCTTGTGGCACCGCATTAAACCTGAAATTCATCAGACATGCAAGCATGACGATATATGCGGCGGCGTAAACTCTTACGGGCGACTGGACGTAGCGCCAGCCACAGTGTCTCTCCAAAGATTTGTGAGCACGAGAAATGAAACAGCAAATTGTTCACGTGTTGCAGAAATACGTGCTCAACCCGCCGATAAAGATGCTTTTTGCTATGGGCGTCGTGCCGCCCGGATATGCTCTCCTTGAAACGACGGGTCGCAAAACTGGCAAGCCACGGCGGACTCCCGTGGGCGACGCGCGCGTCGGCTATCGGTTATGGATCGTGGCAGAGCATGGCATGAAGGCGGGATACGTCCGCAATATTAAAGAGAACCCGCGTGTGCGGGTGAAGCTGCGCAAAGGTTTTGGCGCTCGCTGGCACACTGGCACGGCGCACCTGCTCTGGGACGATGATCCGCGCGAGCGCCAGCGCTGGCTGGCCGGTGAGCTAACGAGCAGCATAGCGAATTCAGTTGCGGTGCGGCTTTTCGGGACGGAACTTCTGACGGTGCGGATTGATTTGGATGGGTGATTCTCACGTGGACTCGTTGAAGCCGAGTTCGGAACGGGATTTAATAATAGATGGAACCCTTAGCATGAGCAGCATACGGAAGTTTCTGCAACTCTAGGCCTTCGGCGCCAGCTAAGCCTTTCTTGCCTTTGATGTCTGCGCTGATGGCGCCGGTCGGGGTTAGAACAGTAAGCCTGTAAACGGTTGCTCCAATCTCGTTCTGGTGCACCCCCTTGACATGGAAATGAAGCCATCCTTCGATTGGCACCCCCGCTCGTTCTACTTTCTCTGCGAGCTTGGTCAGCGTACTCATCGTGTAGCGAAATGTCTTTCCGATTCCAACCGGTTTTTTCTCAGTGACCAGTCCCCAGCCTTCGATGTCATCAACGAAATCTGCGCGCAGGGAATTGCCATGCAAGACAGTGCTTAGTTCATATTCCAGCATTTCAATCGGCTGCGTTCCGGCTAGCGTCAGTTTCGCTCTTAGAAAGATGTCGCCATCGATCGGAAAATCGGGAGTATGGGAAGCAGGTAGCGAGTATGCGGCTTGAACGTGAATCTCCAAGATCGATATGTCGATGGTGGGTGGAGAAGCTTGCAGCTCGTTCAGCTTGAACTTGGTGTATGCAAGGCTTTTCGTCAAGCCGTTGATAAATCGCTGCCGCTCCCGATCAAGTTCAAGCGGAGTAGAAACCAGCCTCCACGTCAGGAACAGAGCAAACAATCCGGCGTAGGTGAGGAGCGTTGCATATGCCACTGCACGCCAGGTATCGTCGCTCACAGCGGCGCTAATGCCGGCAGCAATCAGACCAGGCGCAAGGGAGCACAGGCACGCGACAAGGATGTTGTCTCTCGCCCATTTCAGTTTTTCCCCCGCCCAAAACGTGACAATGTAACGGATCCAATAGGGGCGGAACTCCGGGGCCCTTGCGCCTTCCATGGCCTGCACCTCCTCCCTGGGCGGCTCCATAAAGCGGCTCGACCGGGAACAGGCAACGCCGCAAGCACGTACAGGCGTTTACTGCTTGATTAATATGATGCTGGGTAAGGTCGTTTTGTTCCTGAAATTGGATTCCCTGAGGTTGGGTAGCAGACGCGCTTTCGGGGCAAAGAGACTAAGAACCAGTGTTTTCAGAGTCTTATACAACCCTCTGCGCGTAGGCTGTTCTAAACGGCAATCGGTATGTTTGACCAGCTGCTGATCGGTACTGTCGAGCGCCTGTCCCCCAGGCCTTCCCAGACGGAAACACAAGCCGAAGGCGCGCTGTCCAGGCTGGCTGTTTCAGGGGTCTTTTTACACTCTCACGGCGCATAGCCTTTCCACCCCGTTCCGTAGAACTTGGAAACTAGACCGGCTGACAGGCTAGAAACGGCAGTTTGGTTCCGCATTGGGTAAGAGTGATCCCGCTATGCGTTGGTGCTTTCAAGTTGCGCAATCTCGCCAATGATATCGTTACGCTGCGTGATAAGAAAGGCGTGTTTTTCGACTTCTTCCTGCGTCCATTCCATAGGGTAGTCTGCAGATCTAGGTACAACAAACTCCTGCAGCGCGGTTTCAATCACACTGAGTTCGCTATATAGCTTGTGTAGTTTCTCGGTTCGATTCATTCTTAACTCTACTACTTAAAACGGCAGCTTCATTTCTTCGAGTTGTTTTTCTGTCTCCTTCGAGGGTTCGAGGTATTTCTGCGTTGTCGCAAGCGACTCGTGGCCCGAGCGAGTTAGAGCCACGGTCGGAGGAACCGTGGCTCTTCGCCTCTTGTGTCCATGGATTATGGTGCTCTGGTTCAGTTAAGCACATTCTCGCGCACGGGTGAGAGCTGAGGAATTTAATTCCCGTACTAACGAAGGGCAAGAGCACGGTCTATCTGCTTTCTACTCCGTGGGATGTGGTCAGAGCCGCTTCGGGCTCGGCAATCCGACCTAACCGGCACATCTAACAGTCTTCTCTGCTGTGGTAGGCTTCTGCCGTGGCAATCCTCGATCCGGTCTCGCCCTTCCTCGCTCTGATAGATAGGATCATCAGTCTGGTTAAAGAACGCGACACAAAGCGCCGTGAATATTTTGAAAAAATTATCGACCCACTCTACACACAATTCAAGCCTCTAGGTGAGGACTATCTCAAGCTGTTTCAGGAAGCGCTGCAGGCAATCATGGATGCCAGACAATTCAAACCAAAAAGCCATAGCAAACGCAAACGCGCCGAAGCCGTGTCAGCGATTAGAAAACGAAGAGAGCAGTTCGCTGCAACTCGGGCTCAGTTACGTGCGCTCTTGGAAGTGTGCGAGCAGAACGCGGTGAAGAAGAAAGATGAGGAGCTAGCTGCGTTTGTGCGCGCCATGTTTAGGTTCTTTCAGCCGGTGGTCTTAACACCACGGAGATCACTAGGCCAAGAACTGGTGGATTTCTTTGAGCGGTGGCAGAAATCTGACTACTCGAACGAAATTGCCGAGGCTTTTCTTCCGTCAGCGGCTCATCGTCTAGAGGTTTCTTGGTACGAGATATCCGGAAGATACATGGAACTAAAGCTAAAATCTCTGGGAGAGTGAAAGCTCTAATCGAATCCTTCCCATCGGGTCTTTCTGTGACTATCGCTGCTCGTGCGTAGTCCAACTGCTCTTGCACGGATGTCCATGGATCATGGCATTTGGTGGATAAGCAGCACGCGCCGTGTCGCAATTGAATTACTGAAAGTTTTTCACCAACATGATGTACGAATCCTTGAACTCATTCTGGCCGTAGAGAAGCGATCTTCCGTCGGGAGAGACGGCCAGACCGCCAAACCTCGAGGCGGGCTTTTCCAGACTGAAGATTGGAGTTGTCTCGCGGGTTGCAAAGTCGACTGGCGTCGCAATCGTTGCGTTGAAACGGTCGCCGGTGTTGCTGGTCTTGGACCCGACGGTGCTTGCGAGCCGCACGGTGAGGACGGTTCCTGCCGGGAGCGTCACTTCTTTGGGGCCCAAAAGACTAGCTGATTTGCTGGGAGGAGCACTCGAATCTGAGCTTTCCTCTGCCGGTTTGCTGGAGCAGCCGATCGAGATGGCGGCCCACAGAAATAGGAATAATGAAGCGAACATCACCAGATGTCGGTGCACGAAACCTCCTTGTTCTTTCGTGGAAAGAGTGATCGTAACGTGATGATCGCGCCGCTTGAAGGTGCGGAAGGTGCAATGGGAGTGGTGATCTATGGTAATCAGGAGAAAAGGTCCCGAGGGGTCGAGGCCAGCTTGGCGGGTTTTGCGCAGGAATGATCAGGCAGCGGTGGGGCGGGCTGGCAGCACATTAAAAAAAGCCAGCGTTGACGCTGGCTTGAAGGGCGGTTTCCGCTGAACGTTACTTCTCGACTTTCTTTGTCGCTTCTTTCATTTTGCTTTTCCCATTTTGACGGATACTACGTGAACTGCGTTTTTCGCAGCATCCACATGGGCGGTGAGGGTTACCTCGTGCCCTTCATGGCCCTTCAGGGCCTCGGGATTGGTCACCGTCCAGCTCTTGTTGTCCTTGTCGACAAACGTCGTTCCATCCGCGCCGACTGTACCTGAGACAGTGACGGCTTTCGCGGACATTTTCTCAGCCTTCGGGGTCTCCTGCTTCGTTGCGCCTGACGGCGGGTACTCCTGAGCCAGCGCGAGCAGGGACATCACGAGGGCCAGCGCAATAGAAACTAACATCAGCTTTTTCATTTAGTGAACTCCTTTCCGCGCAGAGTTACTTTTGCGGACCTGGTTCATCTCTTCCCTCGCATGGGATTGCAGGGAAGAGCGAGTTGAGAGTGGCGCTCTTTTTTCGGCTAATGAAAGTGTGCTCCTTCGCGAAGCGTGCGGTCAAGCGCATTGCTGAGCGCACGCGGGTGGGAAGGCGCAAGTCGCCTACTTTGCGGCTTGGTGTTTGGCGAACTCTGCGGGCGTGAATTTGCCGCCTTGGACGTAGCTTGCGTTGATCTCCGTAAATTGCTTCCACTTCTCGGGCAGGTCGTCCAGCGCGAAAATCGCAGACACCGGCAGACCGGCACACAGGCGCCACAGTCGATGCACTCGATGGGATCGATGTAGAGCTGCGAGACTTCATCGAAGCTGGGACGGCCATCATCGTAGGCCGTGCTCTTCTTGGGGTGGATGCAATCTACGGGGCAGGCATCGACGCAGGCGGTGTCCTTCACCCCGATGCAGGGCTCGGCAATGACGTACGTCATAGGCCACCTCCTTCTTCCAAAGTAAGCCAAAAAGGAGAGCCGGTTCAAGGGGTGGCGCTATACGGGTGCGCGGACGGTGAGCACGGGGCAGCTAGCTTTGCACACTACCTCGTAGGCCTTGGCCCACGTCTTCTCTTTTCTTGAGGCTTCGTCGATGTGACGGAGGCCGAGAACGATGAGGTTCGGATTCCATCGAGATGTGGTCTCCAAGATTCTTTCGGGGACTGAACCAAATTCCACGAAACATTCGGGCCGCGACGGAAGACGTTCATCTGCCGAGATTACGGCATGGAGCCGTTCGAGCCGTTCCTTTCGGATTCGTTCTTGGTCTTGCGTATCGGGATGATCGGTCACCACATGCAGGAGCGCGAAAGATGAGGACCGCAGTTCTTGCGCCAGCCACAGCCCGTACTCCACCGCATAGAGCGAGTGCGGCGCAAAGCCGGTCGGGACCAGGATTCGTTGAGGGCCGACCTCCGGATCCTGTCCCGAAATACTGGGGCCGATCGTGAGGACGGGACAGGAGGCCTGTCGGAAGATTCTCTCTGCGACGGATCCCAAAAGGAACTTCACAACCCCTGTCCGTCCGCGGGTGCCGACCACGACCAAGTCAATTCCGTAGTCTGCGATGAGACGCGAGAGGACGGTCCAGACATCGCCGGACTTGACGAGCAGTTCATGCCGGACATCTTTGAAGTGACCCGCCATGAAGTAATCCATAAGCTCAGTCTGCGCTGCGCGCCAGGCATCCTCGACGTTTCCGCGGGACTCGGAGCTCGACACGTGGACGATAAAGAGCTTTGCCTCATGGCGACGTGCGATCGGGATCGCGTAGAGCAGCGCCTCTTTGGAGGCGGGCGAAAGGTCGGTCGCCGCTAGGATGTTGTCGAGCTTCAGACGCGCACTGCTGTTGAGGGTCGTCATGCGGGAATTACGCGGAGTATAGCATCAGGCCGCAGCGTGAGTTTTGCGCGTCCGATCTAGCAGCCTTCGAGCAGGTGCATGAACTCATCTTCATTGAGGAGAAGTCTCTGAAGATACTTTCGCAGCATCGTTGCGCCGAGGTTCTTTCCGGGGTGAGGTTCGTGCAATGAGATGACCTTAGGCATGCGATTCGGGTTTGTAAACGCTCTTGATGCACCGGCCTTTCCCTTCTGGGCGGTATAGCCAAGTTTGCGGAGCACGCAGACGAAACGTCTCCACGGGAGCTGGGTGGGTAGAGCGGGCATCAGTTAGACGTTAGGCCAGTAGCGGTCTTCAACGCAACCGACGCGGAGTGTCGCAAGTTAAGAAGACTCCCACGCTGGAAGGAGGTCCGATGGCGTACTACAAAGTTCGGATTGAGGTCTGGTGCGATTGGAATCCGGCGGAGAGCGACCTCGATGACATTGCCCAGAGTATGGGGGTCGGTGAGGCGATTTGTACCATGCGCGAGGTCGTTACCGTCGTAGATCGTCCGCAGGATATCGAAGACGAAGAAGCCATGAGCTTCTTCGGGGGATCAGAGGGCGATGCGGATGAGAGTCAGGGGTAGCTAGGATCGGAGACTCATCGAGCAGCCTGGATTTTACTTCCGCTACTTTGCTGCTTGGTGTTTCGCGAACTCTTGGGGCATGAAGTTGCCGCCGAGCAGCCCCTCGCCGTTTTGTGGCCTGCTACAGAGAACTCAAGAATTCGATAATGGTTGCCTGATCGTTCTTGGAAAGCTTCCCAAAGTGGCGAGTCACCTCGGCCGCTTCGCCGCTGTGCCGAAGAATGGCATCCCGCAGGGTGGACGATTGGCCGTCGTGCATCAATCGGTTGCGCAACCGGACTCCCCATAAGGGGGCGGTTCGGATCTTGTCTCGCGCCGCTTGGAAGCGATCGGGAGAAAAGTTCTTCCACTTGATCTGATACATGTTCTGCCCGTAATGCTCCTGCATCGGTGCCGCAATCCCGTCCCCAGAGCCTATGTTGTGCAAGAGAAAATCCGAAAATGGGTAAAACGTTTTCCGCCCGAGCGCTCCCGGAATCGTAAACGTGCCACCGTTGACTTTCGTCCCTGCAGGTGCGGTCGTCAATGTCCGCACGTGGCACGTGGCGCAGCCAATCTTGTCAAACAGCTCGGACCCTCTCTTGGCCGGCGGCGCTTCCGCCTGGGAATCACGAGCCGGCGCCTTTGAGGATCGAATGAAGCGGGCAAATCGGTCCACATCGTCGAGCCCGTCAGAGCCGGGGGAATCGTTGGGCTCGGTGGCCGTATTACAGATTTTTGTCACCTCGTCGGGAAACAGGTGCGTTGTGATGCCCATTTCGTTCAAGTACGCATCTCCTGAGAACGATAGCAGGCTGGCATGCTGATCCTTCCAGCCAAACCTTCCGATGCCGGTTTCCCCCGGCGCTTCCACGATGGGAACGTACAGCACCTGCCCGCAAATCTTGCGGTGTGAAGCCTTGCACTGTTTCTCGGCTAGTTCCAAGAAGGTCTCGTCGGCCACAGCTTCCACGAAGCCATCCCCGAGAAGGTTTATCGCTACCCGTGTGGTGCGAATGGCCTCGGTTTCCGGCACATGCTCCTGGATCTCACTGGCAGGAAAGGTAGCACTCGGGCAAATAGCGCGATCATTTACCAAGGTACGGCCAGAGATAATCTCTGTTCCATGCGCAATCGGGATGTCGGGATTGTGAAAGCTGTGATCTGGCCCTTGATGGCCCACGCGCAGCTCAGTAGTCTGGCTGATTCCGCCCGAAGTCGGGCTCTGATGACATTCTCGGCAGGATTGCGCGTTGTAAAGAGGCCCGAGGCCCTCACTTACCGTTTCGATGTAATCGAACCTCGACTTATCGGCCTGATGAGTTGCGTCATCTACCATTCCATTGCTCTTGTCGTCGAATCCGGTTGGTGCTTCCGAAGTCTGTGGGGCGGCAACCCAGAGGGCGACCGCGAAAACCGTGACACCCAGCGCAAATTTCATGAGTTCCTCCCAGAGCAAAGACTCTTAAGATCCTAGATGTCATCGGCCGCTGATTCACACAAGCCAAGGGTTGGGTGGTTTGGAGACCCCTTTCGTTTCCTCACAGACAGGGATGCCAGCGTACTGATGGCCATCTGGACGTTTTGGAAGATACGGTTGCACGATGCGACGCTTAGGCGGCGCCGGTGAGGTCTGCGTTTACGCGGATCTCCCACTCATCCAGCAGCCATTCTGGGATGTAGAAATTGTTACGGTTCCTTTCGCACCAGGTGCGCAGCTCAGCCGAGGAGGTATAGGTCTCTGGCATCAGGTGTAATTGCCTAACCTGCATTTCGAATTCCGTACAGAGGATTGAAACGGGCGGCATGGGACGTCCCCAGTTGGGATTGCCGCGCTTGTTAGTCATAAAGGTTAGACCTCGCCCGCCAATACTACTCCGCCGAACTCGAATCGGCGACTCAAATGACGGGTGGGCTCGATTGCACGAAAAAGGCCCCGGAGCGCTCCGGGGCCTGGATCAATTTTTGGATGTGTGCGTAAATCAGGCAGTGGCGGTACGGAATTTCTTGATGGTGAGCTCCTCTTTTGCGCGGAGCCAATCTTCCTCATCGTGGCCGTCCTCGCGACCGCGGGCTTCGTAGAGTTCGTAGGCGCGTTCTCGGATTTGGTGTTCGAGTTCTTGTGGTTCGTTTATCGCGGTCGGCGGTTTCTTTGAAGGTTGTGCGTTCATGGGGGAGACTCCTTGAGGCAAACGTACGCCCGGCAAAAGAAGGGAGTCAATTACCCAAGATTGGTGCAGGGAAGGCTGCCTGTTTTTGGTGGAAGGGAAAAAGCCTCCGCTCGTGGGTGGAGGCTTTGACGTTTGGCGGAGCTTACTCGGGGATGCTGGTTTCGGGTGTGGCCTGCACCTGGGGCTCTGCTGCGGGCGGCTCTTGGACTTGCACTGACTGAACGGGCGCGACCTCTTTTTTGCGGGAGCGGGTTGCTGCTGCCTTCCTTGCGGCTGCCTGGCGCACGCGGGTTTTTGCGGCCTTCTTACCTGCGGCGCGCCCCTTGCGAGTTGAAGCGGCTTTTTTCGCAGTTGCCTGGCGACGCGCGGCATTGCGTTTCCGAGTTGCGGCTGACTTCCGTCCTGCGGTCTTGCGGGTGGGACTCATGTTTCCTCCGGCCAGTTCTTGTGGCATCGCATTAAACCTGAAATTGATCAGACATGCAAGCATGACGATATATGCGGGCGGCGTAGACTGTTTCGGGCGACTGGACCTAGCGACCAGCCCATCGGGTCTCTTGAAACATTCGTGAGCAGGAGAAATGAAACATCAAGTCGTTCACGCGCTGCAGAAATATCTGCTCAACCCGCCGATTAAGCTTTTGTTTGCCCTCGGTATTGTGCCGCCAGGGTATGCGCTGCTTGAAACCGTTGGTCGCAAAACTGGCAAGCCGCGGCGGACTCCCGTGGGCGACGCGCGCGTCGGCGATCGGTTATGGATCGTGGCAGAGCATGGCATGAAGGCGGGATACGTCCGCAATATTAAAGAGAACCCGCGTGTGCGGGTGAAGCTGCGCAAAGGTTTTGGCGTTCGCTGGCACACTGGCACGGCGCACCTGCTCTGGGACGATGATCCGCGCGAGCGCCAGCGCTGGCTGGCCAGTGAGCTAACGAGCAGCATAGCGAATTCGGTGGCGGTGCGGCTTTTCGGGACGGAACTTCTGACGGTGCGGATTGATTTGGATGACTAGGCCGCCGCGTGATTTGCGGCGGCCCAGTGGGTTAGTGTTATTTCCGTCTGTTTGAAGGAAAACCAATTGCTGATTGTGTGTGGCCGTGTTGCCAAAAAGCCCCATAGAGTGCGGCTTTATCTTGGTGGATAGCTGGGAACGTTTTGCCTGGCGAGTAAGGCTAGGCGGCTTCGTCGCGGATGGCACCCCGAACTTTCTCTGCGACCTCTGGTGGAATTTCGGTCATGTTGTGGGCTGTCCGCGCATGTTCTGCGGCCTGCTGCATGACGTCCTCGTTTCGCCCTTCGCCACAAAGCCACAGTCCATACCCACGACTGTCCGAGGCAAATAGGGGGCGACGGGATCTCGAATTCTGCGGGATTGGGTCGTGGATTTATCAAGAGCTCTGGGTCGCGGATTTTGCGTGACTAGGTTGGCGGAGAGGGTGAAGGAAAAAAGGGCGAAGCACGCCATTCGGTTGGCGGTAGGAGTGCGGACGCCCGGAGTGGTGAGCGGGTCTCCGTCAGGGGGTTAGTGGAACACTGTAATGGGAGGCGATGACCTGCCACCCAGTCGGTGATTTGACCCAGACGTCTGTCAGGCGATCACGATATTCATACGGCTTGCCCTTGGAAGTCCCAGTCTCACGATAAGCACCGGTCACGACAGCCACGTTTCCGTGGACCCGTACCCTGAGGCCCGATAGCTCGGCCACATCCACTCGCACGGTGGAGTCAGCGCTGTGGCTGATATACCCCAACTTGCCGTAGGTACTGCCGTCCTCGACGGTGATGAGGAACTCCTCCGCTAGAAGCGAGGACAAGATGCCTACGTTGCGCTGCTTATATGCCTCCGTCCATTTCTTTTCAAGCGCAATGACCTTGTCACCGTCGGCGGACCTCTGTTGTGCGTTTGCGAGAAGCGGCAGGCCGGACAAGAGGAGGACGACGAACTGGGAGAGGCGCCGAGCCCGCATGAGCTCTTGTCGCACAGTTTGGGCTCGGTGCCAAGTCGCTTGTGGGTGACGGTTCGCCGAGCAAAAAGAAAGAGAGCGGGACGTTGTCCCGCTCTCTGGTATTTCATCTTTGCTAGGAGATGAAGAATTGCGGATGCTTAAACCACGACTCGGTTGAGGCTAGGTTGCTCTCGAGCCACCTGTCGAGGTCCTCCAATGAGGGTTCGGGAAGTGCCTCTTGCATCCCGTGCATTATTTCTTCCATCACGTCGGGATGGATGTCCCGGAAGTAGTACTTCGGAAGACTATATGACATAGAGTTTATAAACCCAGCCTTAGTGTTTAGCCGTGGGGTCGGGCTGGCGACTCGCCACGCTTCAAGTGGAGCGAGTGGGGTTCCCCGCCGGGTCAAGGTGGAGCGCCGGAGGCAGAGACAACTGAGAAGCCCACCGTGGATGGGCTTTTGAGAGATACGGACCTTGAGCGGGCGGGGTGCTCGCTACACTGCGGGTAAGGCGAGGAGATGGGTGTCGAATTCTGCCGGGTTAGGTCGCGGATTTCTCCTGAGGTCTGGGTCACGGATTTTGCGAGGTGGTGTTGCCAAAAAGCCCGATGGGATCGGGCTTTTTGGGCTTAGGGTTTGAGAGCGAAGTAGATTATTTCAGGCGGATGCTGAAGGAGCGCTTCTTGGGGGTCAGCACAACTTTGCCCTCGCGCGCGAGCCACCCGATGGCCCAATCGAAAATGGGGCCCTTCGCCTCCACTAGCTTCTTGAGCTGGGCGAGCGAAAGCTCGCCGTGGGTATTGAGAGCGTACCAAATGGCACCCGCCATCTGGCCCATGTCTTCCTCGATGGTAAATCCCATCCTTATTATCTTATCTCAATGAGCCCTGACGACCGTCTTGACCCAGGGGATGTTTGTCTCCGGTACGCGTTCCACGCAAATATTTAACGAGAGGTCTCGAATTCTGCGTGGTTGGGTCTCGGATTTCTCCTGAGGTTCGGGTCTCGGATTTTGCGTAGTGGTGTTGCCAAAAAGCCCGATGGGATCGGGCTTTTTGGCCTAACGGGTTGGAACAAGGCGCGCGGGTCCGCGCCGTCATGGCTGCAGCGGAACTTGTTTCCGGACGAATTGTGCTTCAACTTACGAAAGTACAGCCAAGCTAAATAGATGAGCCCTAGCACTGTGACTCCCGGCGTGCGCTGTCACACCGGTGCTTTTCGAAATTCTTCTCGGCGAGACGGTTAAATGCCAGTGCCGCCACGGTGCTTTCGAGGCGAGGAGTGATCATGTCCCAAGGGCAATGAGAGCAGCACCAGCCGGTGAAGTCATCTCCGTCGACCCGGATCAGGCGTTTCTTCATACATCTTTACCTTTTGCGTGCGTTTGGGATTGGGCTCGGGCGCGACGGGTGGAACACATCAATGCACGAGCGCGGAAGGTGAACTCCTGCCCGTCGCCGCAAGTAATTTCCCACAGAGTTTGCGAGAGGCCAAGTAACTAAGGTGCTTCACCCGCGAGCGACGGCTCTAGGCGGGGGGGTGTCCGGGTGCCAGGGCCAGCATGCCCAATGTCGCAATTGTCTGGCGTCAAGAGCGGAGTGTTTCGGATGTGGGTCGCGGATCTTGCATGGGTTTTGAAGGGAAAAAGCGCGCGGGAGTTTCGCAGCCAGACACACAAAAACCTGGGTAGCACAATGAGGCGCGATTAATGTGCCGAAGCACAGGTACGCTGCGGGCCTTTCATCCTCGAGCCCGCTATTCCCTTCGTGCTTACCCAGGGCGAAAAAATCCTACGCCTGAGACTCCGTGCGCGTCAAGACGCTTTCAAAAAAGACCGGGGTTAGCGGTCTTGGTGGGTGATTGGCTCTAATTACTTCAGCCGGTGCAGCTTCCGATTGACCTCCTCCGCATCGAATGCCTCGGGGTCGAAACTGTCACCAATCCATTCCAGGTATTCTTCGTGTTGCGGATGGTTGGGGTCGTGGATCGCCTCCAGCAAGGTCTCGTATCCGGTCATTCCGCCTGCATCTTCGGGCGGACAGGCACGGGCGCCCGCAAGGCAAATCGGGTACCGCACACCTGCCTGCGGGACAAGAATGTTTTCGACAAAGAGTTCGTGCGCCCAAAGGTCTCCGAAATCATACAGGTAAGCAAACCGCGAGGCCTTTCTTGAGACGACGTCCCTTAGCGTGTGTTTGCGTTCGTCGATCATTTTGCGGAGAGCCATGTCGCCCTCTTCCGGTATCCAGTATTGCTTGCCTCGGATAGCGAACTGGTGGAGGTGGGTGTCCGTCCAGCCCATGACAGCTTGCAGAATCCTGTGGAGTTTGCCCAGGGTGATGTCGCTTCTCACCTGGATCTGACGCCAGATGGGTGGGTGCGAGCCCCGAAGCGTGACTCTGAGTTGGTAAATCTGGATTGGTTCTGAGGTTCTTCTGGGCATCGCGGCTTCGGCGGAGCAATTATAAAAGACCGGGGTTAGCGGTCTTGGTGGGTGTGGGATGTTGCCACGAAATGGGGATTGTGAATTGCTTCTTGCCTGAGGCGGAGCTGAAAGACCAGTTCTTCTTGCTGGCGACGCGTTTCGGCGATTCGGCGATTCTGCGATTCTTCTCTTTGAGCTCTGCGACTGCCTCTTTTCGCGCCGCCACAAACATCTGAACGCGATTTCCGGCACACAGTGCATCGGCGAGCTTGCAGTACGAGTGAGTTGCGGATCGCCTCACGTCCCCAAGATATAGTCTGAGGAAGCCGCCTACAAAATAGCCGATCCAGAACAGGTGGCGAAACCAGATCCTCTGGAGAATCTGGAACCGGTTGTCCGCCAGCATCCAATCGGATGATGCAAGAAAGTCTTTCCGGTGTCTGCTCCAGATGTTCCAGGGCCGCGCGTGTTTCTCCCGGACGTAGTAGGCGTAAACCTGGAACCAGTCGCGCAAACGAAGGAACTTGTCATAAAACCACTCTCGCATCGTGCCTCCTCGGTGAGCTGGAGTGGTCCGCAAAGGTTCTGTGGACCTCAGTAAGCCTGCCGAGGGGTTTGGAAGGGGCTAGGTTTCTAGCAAAGCATATTGGTGGAGGATGTCAAGAGTGTACGGGAGCGAGTTGAGTTGTGCCTTGTCGTGGGTCGCTAGCGATTCATAATTGAATCATCGCTTACTCGTAATGATTCAATTATGAATCGCAATAGCCCTGTCCCTCTGTGGGCCGTCCTGACGATTGGTGTCATTATTCTTGCCGGGGTTTATTCATTTGCCCAACGAATGGTCGCACCGCCGCAACCGGGGGTAAACGTGAGCCGTCCGACGGCGCCTCAACCGATCGTTTCAGCAACAACTGTGCCCAGCGTCGCTGTAGTAGCTCCGAGTTCAACTGCGTCGTTGCCTGCTGCGAGTCCGACGACCACCACCACGGGCCCGTTGATTCCAGCCGTAACGAGGCCAGATGCAAGCTCGTCAATCATTGACTCCAGCGAGGTCGATCTAGCCGTCGGAAACAATGCCACTTTTCTGGTCGAGGATTCAGCTGGTCACCGCACAGGTAAGACTTTCCCAAGTAACAATGTGCTGCAGGAAATTCCTCACTCTGCGTACTTCGAGGACAGTATCGGCAATGCTGAGACCGGTCAGGCTGGGACACTAGTCAGTCACCAAGCGCAAATCCTTCAACCAATGGAAGGAACATACGTTGTGACTTTAACTGGTCTACAGCTAGGTGCCTATGATCTAGTTATTAGGGCTTTTTCGAGAGACGGGAGCAGCCAACCTCTATTGGAAGTAAAGGGGAATATCACCCGACAAGGACAGATCACATTTCAGCTTGTATTTAGTTCTGCGCGGGGTCGTATCTCGACTCTCACGAAGTCAACTCAGTAACATCGTTTGTGCAGCCTTGTCTTACTGGCTGAGGAGTGCGACAAGCCACTCTTTTGTGATCTTCTCTTGTATTTCCAGGAAGTTCCGACTCTTCCAAAGACTTCCATGAAACAGATCTTGTCCGATGGTGCTCAGAAACGCACTCGCTCAGTAATGGCTAGTCACCTGTATAGTGTCCATGGATCATGCCATTTTACCTTTCATTTTCTGGGTCAACGCGGCCACATTCGTCGCGGCAGGCACATTAAGACGATCTTATTGGATCAACCCACAATCAATAGCGATTGAATCGGTTGCCGAGCCTGCCGCACCCGAGACCGTCACCGTGATCACATGGTAGGCATAGAGGGGACCTCCCCCTGATAGCTGTTTTGAGAGCACGGTCCCGATTCCCAGGAAACCGTCCCGGTCGCTGGACCATCGAACAGAATTAGGATCAGGTTGAATTGGCGCGCCAGTCGGATCGAAGACGTCCGCCCGAAACGTAAACAAACATGTATCGGAGTGTCGCGCTAATGCGGTCGGCTCCGTGATATGCACACTTGGGGTTCCTCTCCCAGGCGAGACGCTAACTATACGTGAATCCGTTGCGCTTAAACCCGTGGCGCTGCTTGTGACCGTAAAGGTCACGACCGCACTCCCCACGGTTGGAATCAGGCCAGTAGTTTCTGGCCCAGTTCCAATTTGCACTCCATTGACTTTCCACACCTGAGAGCATTGAGGCGGCGTCTCTTGATAGCACACCCCATTTCCTCGAAAGTTGACCTGCGCATCACTGGATACCACAGCTCCTTGGAGTGGGCTGATTATCTGCGCGAGTGGCGGAACGCCGGATACGGTGACCGTAATCGTGTCAGATGCAGTTAGACCCTGAGTATCCGTAAAATTTGCTGAGATTGTATGCGCCCCGACCGAGTTGATTGTTGCCACGGGCTGGGACCCACTTTTCGTTATTGAAGCGGCGCTTCCATCAAGAGCCCACTGAACATTTGTCGTAACTCCGTCCACGGGGTCGGTCGCAAACGCCGAGAGAAAAGTCGAGGTGCCTCCTGAGCCTGCAAGCAAGTTTTGGCCATTCATTGGATCAACAATCTTGACGTCTGGGCGAGATTCCGGGACGCACGCGACAAACTGGTCGGACCAATAGGTTGCCAGCACTGTCTCGCCGACTCGAGTCCTCCTTCCCCATGGAGGTGTATAGTGGCAAATGTCTGCAATCTCGTTGTCTGAATGACCAGACCCCGAGTCCCGAAATCCAAGTTCGAGATTGACATACGGGTCGGTCGCTGTTTCTACATATTCATGCGAGGCGGTCTCGGTAGCGCCATCAAAATCAGCAATGATTCCGCACAAATTTCCTGGCAATGTACCGCAAACCTCGCGATATAGGAGGCCTTCGGGTGGCAGGGTCAAAGCCGTATCACTTACGCCGGCAGTCATGTAAGGCATGATATTGTTCACAAAGAGGTTGAATGGCCAAGGTATGACGAAGATCCACCCTTCGAACGCGAATTGATGAAATCCACCCACGTTTGTTTCTAGGGTGTCGGAGGGTATAAAAAAGAGATACATTGGATCATTGCCGCCAACGGTCCACCAGAACAAAGGCCCGACCCCCGCGCTCCCAAGCTTGATAATGAACTCTGACATCGAATTCCAGTCGTTAATCATCGACCCGGAGGGATTGCCGTAGCCGGTCAAAAATTTGGCATCGCCGACACGGAGCGGATGTATTCCGTAAACCGCTAGATAACTTTCATATCGACCGGATATTCGGTCGATAGAACTGCGAAGTTGAGCGCTGGCGGAAAGATTCTGTCGGAACCGGTCGTCGTACCAGAACATGTACACTACAGGGTTCGGACTAACCACTCCCGCGTTGGTTGTCACATTTGGAGGGTCTGCTGGGCTCATTGTGGGTAAGTAGGACATACTTGCGGGAATGACTCGATAATCTGACGCTGGACGCGACTCGGGGCCCGAATGCATGTAGGACCCACCGCTTTGCTTCCAACCTGCGGGAGGCGAAAACAGCGAACGATTGACCTTCAAACGTTTGACATCGTCGGTGGTCAGGAAACTACTCCACTGGGATCCTAGCTGCATTTCTGTTCCGAGCAAGACTCGGCCCGCTACCGCGCAAGCCGTAGCAACACCGTCGTCCTCTTTGGCAATGTCATCCGACTTAGGAGTGGAATATCGTGAGCAATCTGGGCTATCTTTCTTGATTCCGGGCTCTAATTCCGCGATCTTGCTCCGAAGCTTCAGCGGAGGTATCGGTAGGCCAGATGCGTAGTGTAGGCGCCAAGTGATGGAACCTATCTGTGTCTCGTAGGTCTCAGTCCCAACTCCATGTACGCTGCCTTTATCCGACAAGCGCTTCAATGGTCGCGAGTGCAAGACAATGGTTGGGCCACCGTCGAGACCCTGAATTTTACCCTCGGTTGCTCGAACCAACTGCCGTGTCCGAAGGATGGCTTCGTCGAGGGACATTGAGATGTATGTTTTCTTGCCATAATCCAGTCCAAAGACGCTATTTTCGCTATAGTTCGTAATGGCTCCTCGGACTGGAATCAATTTCCCATCCGAGTCGCGTTCGTATTGTGTCGAAGCGACTCCTTCATCCGAACTGATTGTCTCCATGACGATTGACCCCTGGCGCACACGAACGAAGTAGGCGCTGATATTCAACCCCTTCTCTTGCGAACCCCCAGTTTGCTCCTGTGCGCGTAACTGGAGTGAGGACGAAACTATCGTGAATAGCGAGATTCCGGCTAGACAGGTCAACCTATATTTCATATTCTCCTCCACGGTTTTTCTTGACTATGCCCGATTGACCTTAGAAGACACCTCACATAGGATGGAGATTCGCTTTCATGCGGTTACGGATGGTGCTGAGGGACACAAAAAGTCCAGTGGATCTGGGGATCCCACTGGCCTGCGCAGGTGTTGTACATTTGGTAGTGCTGACAACCATCATTCCAGCGACGAAAAAGAGGTATCCAGCAGCCATTTGCCGGACCCCACCAACTCCCAAATGGCCATGGGTGGGGGTTCAGACAGCTGCCTTGAACAGGTCGCAGTTGCGAAAGGCTGAAGGGGTACGTTCCGAATAGGTCTTCCGTAGCGATAGGTACTTCACCAGGTACATCTACCGTGGCTCCATAAATTGGAGTGGCACTGGGCAGCTTTGGTGCTTTAGGTGCTGGCCGTCGACTTGGGCTTAGCGACCATTCGACGTTCGCTTCGGCGTGTGTTAGATAGGGAAGAGGTTCGCCGGGACGCTCGATACTTATGCAGCCGTCAGAGAAGTAGGTCGCAACAATGTCTTGGTCTACCTGTCCACTCGGGCCTTTATGTATTGTAGTTCTCTCCCCACCTTTGTCTTTCTTGTGCGCGTCCATCTCCTGCGCAAGAATCACCGAATATCTGCTCTCTGCCCGATGCGATTCGAGAACCTCCGTCCACGCTAGGTTACCGTAGTGTATAGCTACATAGGCTACGAAAATAAGAGAAACAGCACCAATCGCCCACTTCGTTAGCGGAACGCCCAAAACGTTCGGCTTAGACTCAGAATCTTCAGGCTTCCGTTTTAACACGAGACACACCTCCGCACGTCCAGGGTGAGTTCGATGTAGCGTGAAGTTTGAAATCCTTGGGTCAGGCCCAAATGAAATTGCGGGGAAGCTTATTCCTTGGCTGCATTGTTGTCAATGATCCGCCGGTTTTTGATCCGTCGGTTTTCCGACAAGTAATCAGGTCCTCCTCTTTGACATCGCACTATGCCGGGAGCACAATCCTCCCGCCGTTTTATCCTGGACTTATCCAGCCCTACCCTGGTCTGGTACCGAAATCAAGCAAGAAAATTAGCTTCCCCATCCGGCCCCGTTATTAGGCCGACCGAACCGAGCGGAAAACGTGAAGTTGAAGCAGAGACGCTCTGCACCGAGGCGGTTCTTGGAGAACGTCAAGTTAGATAAGACGGAGAAGACCTGCGCCGTATCTGTTTTCACGGTGTCCATGGATCATGGTGTTTGGTGGAAAGCTGATTGTTTACGTCTCGTCTATTTCAAGATGCCTGGATGAAAGGACTCTTATCCTATATGCTGGGCGATTAGGCGGGCCACCTCGCGGTGAAGTGGAGTTTTGATGCGCAAAGTTTTCATAAGCCACGCGAGCCTGGACAAAGACCTGGCCGACCTGCAGGATTTCGAAGGTGGACTGGGTATTCAACTTCGCCTGTGTCGCATAAACCTGGTGCGTATGCGGAACCTGAAGTCTCCTAGAATAACGCGACAAGATTAGACATCGAGCTTCAATCGGTCAAGAGGTAGCAAATGGCGGAATTCGAGTCCGAGGTGAATACCGCTCCTGAGTCAGGAGGTCGCATGGAAGAGTCAGGGAAAGACCTTAGTACCACAGTCGTGGGTTTGCTCGCCGCGTATTTGATGCCCGGTGCAATTTCGCTGGGTTTTGTTAGTTGGCGTAAACCGTGCCTCGGAAGTTTTTTAATAAAGGATGGGACGCACGTCACGGTGGCTTTCATTGCCGCCTTTGGCTTAAGCCTTCTCTTGAATGGACTACGAATTGCATTTTTGTCCCGATTGCTGTTCACGGAGATTTCTGAGAATGTGAGAGGTTACAAGGGGCTAGATGAAGAGAAGTTGAAAGTATTACAGGGATCGGTCGATGAAGTTTTCCGCCTTCATCAGTTCTACGCCGGTGTCTTTTTCGTATTTCCTGCAGCGTTTTGGTATTACCTTAGAGACGCATATAGCCATTATCCCATGTGGGAATATCTACTACTCATTCTAGGAGGAATTGTAGCGTGGAGAGTCGTGGCCGCGAGCGTCTTGGACGAATACGAGCTTTACCACCAACTTGCGCGGGGTGCCCTAGGAATTGCGGGCACTAAGATAAAACCTGGTCGATTCAAGTCTTGGATGATTGCCACTCTTTTTGAGTGGAAGGTGTGGGAACCATACGAGCACATATTCAAGTAGCTTGAGCGGTGGTGGGACGCTGCTGCATGTGAAAATCTAGGGCTTCTTAGACTGGCACAAATTCTGTAACTGCAATGTCCATGGATCATGGCATTCCTGGTGCTTGCCGAGTAGGGGAATTACAGAGAGTTCTCTTAAAAGGGGACGAAATACCGGAGGCTGGGTATTCCGATTTTCCTGGGCAAAGTCGCTTGATTACTCTTATTCAGACGCGCTCTGCCAATCGACTTTATAAAGATTTTAACTTTATTTTAGAAATATTTTAACTCGTCCGGGTCATACTACGGGCATGACCGAGGAAAGCCTACAATTTCATATTGAGCAAAATGACTTCTTCGGTACCCTCGCCACCGTGATCGATTTGGTCAGCCAGGACCTGCAGAAGAATGGGCAACAACGAAACGCAGAAATTCTCCAGCGTCTGAGGGATAATCTGGTATACCTGCAGCGCTCCCACCGGATCGAAAAGCTTGAAAGAACTCACTAAAACGAGGTTGACTGCATGAAAGAACTCTTGCCAACCGAGGAACTACGGTATGACATGAGCCAATTCTATCCATTGAAAGCGGTTGTTGAGGAGCTGCTGGGGCATCGTGTCTATTCGCGACTTAAAGAAACTGGAACTTTGCGTGACTGGCAGGATGTGCTTCAAAGGCTCCTTCGCGCCATCAAGCTAGCTATAGAATCATCCGTCGATATTGCAGACGACGATTGGTTTGCAGAAATCGACAGCATTCTTGAACTTGGAAGAACACAAATCGCCGAAAGCAAGACTGTTACGGACCTATTCGCAAGGCTTTCGGCCACCCTTGCCCGGCTGGTGTTTTTACAAATAGGGTTCTTTCCCTTAGGAAGGCAACAAAAGGAAACGATTCCGCTAACAAAGGAGTGGTGGACCCTGACATCGGTCAGGACCGTTCAATATGTCCAGAATAATAAGCAACGCCACACCGCGCAGGGACTACGGAAAAAGAGAATAACGCCCTAGGCGGGTCTGGGAAGCCTATCGTTGTCCATAGATCATGGCGTTTCTATGTATTAGTTTTAGAGCCACGGTCTTTGCAACCGTGGCTCCAGCGTTGACCGCCGCTCTGTTGCCAGGTTTGCGATCGCCCGGACAAAAGGGCAGTCCTGCACGTCCCCAAAATCTGCTGTTTATTGTCACAGATTTACGTTTATGTGAGTCGTCCCACCGAGGTGGGGAAATTTGACTGACAGAAGCTTTTTGCCGGCATCGAAAAACCACCCGATATCGACTGCGTGGAACTGATCCGGCACATTAAATCTTGGAAGTGTGGTTGCATCCCGAAACAGGTTCTTCGGTTCTCCGGTATGAATCTGCGTCATTACCCGTCGGGGGAGCGAGGAGATAGTCACGTTGACGCTCGCGACGTCGGGCGAGCATTGAATGACGGTGCCGTCGTAGAGAATGAATTGGGAAGCGGCTCCCGGATAAATCAGGAAGAGCAGGCCGCTGTCAGGCGTTTTCACGTTCGTATTCGCGACGTAGTTCGAATCGCACAGAGTATCGACGTCATGTAAGAGCATCGGGACAATCGAACCGTCACGGACAAACAAAGGCATCTGAGTTTGTTGAGGATTTTTCCAGGTGATGTTTTTTCCACCCGCGAGGCGTTCGTTCGTCCAAAAATCGAGCCAATTCCCATCAGGTAGGTAGACGTCTCTTGAAGTGCTGTTGGGTTGAATCATTGGAGCGACCAAGAATTCGTTCCCAAACTGATACGTATGTTGGAGCCCGAATGTATTGGCGTCGGTTTGATGAAGAAGAACCAAAGGACGAATGATTGGCAATCCCAAAGTACTCGCTTCTTTTGCGTAGCTGTAGATATAAGGGAAGAGCCGTGTATGCAGGCGGGTGAAGAACTCGTAATTGCTTAGCGCCTCGTCACCATACCTCCACGGATATTGCAGTTCTTTGTTGACCTGGCGGTGCATTTGCATGATCGGCGAAAAGCAGCCGAATTGTGTCCATCGCATGAAGAGATTGGGCGGAGATTGACTGGGGTTGACGTCCTGATAGCCTCCGATGTCGTGTCCCCAGATTGAAAATCCACTCATCGCCCCAGTGAGTCCGGCCACAATCACACTCGGCAGGCCGTTATCGCCGAAGTTCGGCTCGTTGTCGCCCGCCCAGTAGCCGGGAAAGGCTTGCGATCCGGCGAAGCCGCTTCGTGCGAAAAGCACTCCTCTATTTCCCAGGATGCTCCCGATGGCCTTGTGATACTCGAGACAGTATCCATTCCGCATCTCCACCCCAGTTCGTCCGTCGGCGTAGCTAGCGTTGGTCGGGATGTAAGTGTTCGGACCGTTTCCGCTCTCGCCGTCATCGGTCTTGAAGCCGCTGATGACAGGCTCGGTCGAGCCGGATGACGTGACGACGTTCGTTCGAGCGATTAGCGCATTAAGTTGGTTTATCAGCCATTGCTTCGCCGCAGGATTGGTGAAGTCGACCGGGCTGCCATTCCCTTTCCACCACGGCACCACTAGGGGCGATCCCGACGGAGACTGACGGACGAAAAATCCCTTCGTGGCACCTTCGTCATAGTTGGCGGCTTTTCCTAAGTTCTGCCCGGCGACGTTCTCGTTGAGTGATCTGGTATTCACAAACGGAGACATCCAGCAGATTGCTTTCAACCCATTCGAGCGCAGGAACTCCATCATCTCGGCTAGCGACAAGAATCCCGCATAGTGGACGCCGTCGATGGTGGCGTCCTTGGCGAATTGAATCATGTTGAACTGGAAGTCGTTGTACGCGGTTTCCCACGGCGAGTCGAACACAAAGGCTGAAGCCGGGATCTGCCGGTTTCGAAACTGCGTGACTGCATAGCGAACCTCGCCACCGCTGCGCCAGATGTCGGACGATATCCAAGGACCAAAAGCCCATGGAGGAGGAAGATTTGGACGTCCGGTATATGAGGTATAGCGTGTAAGCACATCCGTCAGCTTCGGACCATACACGATATTTACGCGAAGAGTTCCGAACAGATTTGCGATCACATAACGATCAGGTGCACCGGATCGCATATCGAGCGTGCTCTCGGCAGATGAATCGAGATGGAACCCATAACCGCGTGTGCTGACGAACCAGGGTGCAACTTTGTAGGAATGGTCGCCTTTGGTACCGGGATCATCAAAAGTGAGTGTTCGGACCAACCTGCCAGCCTGATCAACCGCATCGAACTTTTCGCCAAAACCGTAGAAGTGCTCATCCTTATCCGACGGCGCAGCAATTGCTGTGGCCGTCGGCTTGGTGTCCGCCCAATCGACGACCTCGTAACGTAAGACACCGTCATGAGCAAATATGAATTGCGAGGTGATTTGAGTCGCGCCAAGCGCTTGTTTGATCTGCAGGCCGCCGTCGATCGCCTTCGAAGAAATGACCCGGCCGAAGATGGATGAACCGCCCGCGGTCTGAATCGCGGGAGGCGCAAAGTCGATGATGTTGGCACCAGCGTTACCTGCCAGGTTCGGGCCGACTAATTCCAAGTGGCCGGTCTCCTTGTAAATTCGCGCCTGCAGTGGCCCCTGATCGAACGAGAGAAACGCGCCCTCGGGCTTCAACGACCATTGAATTTCCTGCGGGAAGGGTTTTGCTGGGGACATCGGACACCTCTTAGCTTCGCTCAGCTCTCAAGACAAATGAACCCAATGGGCGATGGAAGGCACGCCATCACGATCGGTCAGAAAAACCATGTACCAGCCTGGGGGCGCAATGTTCCGATCACCCAAAATCTCCGCATTCAAGATGTCAGGTGGGACCAGAGCAAAGGGAACGTCTACAAGCCGCTGAGTTCCATTGAAGGAATGTGTAGTCAGACCGGGCCGGATCAGGTTGGCCCACTTGATCTGATTTGCTTCTGGTGTCTGGATCTTTACTGTGGAGTTGTATGTGATCTCTTGCTGAACAGCCTGGATCGTTGGCCGGGTATTCTTCTTGAAGAGATAAGGCGGGCTGAAAATCTCCAGGCGCATTTCCTCGAGCCGGTCGGGCGGCAGCCAAGGTACTTGCGATCCTTTATCCGGATTGCCGCCGGCAGAGACTACCCGGCCATCCGGTAGCAGTAAAGCAACGGAGTGATAGAGGCGGGCGACCGTGGCAGGTGCCGTAATCGACCACACGTTCGTGCTCAGGTCGTAGATTTCGGCTTCAAAGACTTCTCGTCCGCCCAGTGGGTCGACGACGTGAGTCTGAGCGCTGGCTTCTCGCGTAACTCCTCCACCGACTGCCAGCACAGTGCGATCCGGAAGAAGTACGGCGTTCACATGCATGCGTTCATGATTCAATCCGCTTTTGGCGTGGTAAGTGGGGTTTGGTGACAGAAAGTCGATGGTGGCCACGCGATGAGTCGCGGGTTGCCGAACCGGCCCATCATCTTCCGGGCCACCGCCTAGAATCATGAATTGTTGGTTCTGGGCCGGTGGAAGAATCACGCTGGCACACTGGTTGCAATTTCCTTGATCCGTCAACCCCTGGGGTTTTTTGGTGGCAGTCGCGGCGTTTACAGGGTCGAAGACCAGCGGAACGGAGTCTCCGCCTGTATCCATCTTCCCGCCGGTGTAGAACAGCAGGCCGCTGCGCAGTTGAAACAGGTGCGGATACAAAGGCAGGTCGAAATTCCTGGTCACCGCCCAGGCTGCATGATCGGGGTCGGGGTTGCGTTCGAGAGTGTTGTTGTTTGGGCCGGCCCCATTTTGGTCGAGCCCGGAGGCGGCCACGACCGTCCCATCGCTCAGCAGGATGACGGTTGGATACCAGCGTCCGCGGGTCATGGCGTTTATCGGGGTCCAGTCCTCCTTGGCAGGATCTGGATCGAAAATGAGAGCGTCCTGAATTCCGCGGAAGCCCCCGTCGGGCGCAGGCCGCATCGTATTGTTCACGATTTCAACGTCGTACTTGATCGTTCCACCTGCCATGAGTACGCGGCCATCCGGGAGGAACGTATGACCGCAGCAAAAATAGTCAACCACCGACCCGTTCGCTCTACGGATGGTAGGCGGATGGTCGAACGTATTGTTGTCAAAGACGCTCTTCGTCGGATCCCAAACCACGCTGGTATAGATTTCCCTCGCTACGTTTCCGAAATCGGGAGATGTAAAACGAAAAGCGTTGTTGCCTGATCCGGCGAAGAACAAAACTTTCCCGGTGTGAAGCAGCGCGGCGTGAACAGGCAGGACTTCAGAGAAATAAGGAAGCAGCCGCCACACGCCTTTTGTGGCGGCCGTATCGATATCAAGAGTTAGGTCGGTAACAGCGAAGAGCCCGGCATTCAAACCAGGCGGATTATCGACGTGAAAGACGACCGTCTTTGGACGACCGACGCCGAAGGATGCTAATGCCACGCCGCCACCTTGGTCCTCCCACGATCCCCAGCCGTCAAATTTCGTCCACGCCCCCCAGCCATCCCGTACAGCGCCTTGCGCGTCGACATTCCACCCGACGCGGTACCAACCGGCGTTCTCTTGGGGAGGATTGTCGATCTGAAAAACGATGATTTCCGGGCGGCCGTTGCCGTCGAGGTCCGTTACCGCCAGGCCAGCTCCCTGGTTGAACCAGGAGAACCAATCGACAGGGAACCAGTCGCTCCAGCCAGCGACGGTACCATCGCGTGCTAGCCGGAATCCGACACGGTAGAAGCCTTTGTTCGGCAGGAGCGGATTATCGGTGTGAAAGTCGTCAATGTGGAAGACAAACAGTTCAGGCTGGCCGTCTCCGTCAAGATCAGCAACGGCGATCGCTGCTCCCTGATCGCGCCACGAGATCCAATCGGGTACCACCTGCCAGTTACTCCACCCACCCGTGACGTTCCCCTGAGAATCGAGTCTGCTGCCAACGCGGAAGCGTCCTATGTTGGGTCCCGGTTCGCGATGCTCGACCTGAAAAACGACCAGACCCAAGCCATCAGCACCAAAACTTGCCACGGCGATCCCGGCGCCTTGATTCTCAGCCGATGTCCATTGGGGAACCTCAATCCAAGGACCCCAGTTACCAGTCACGTTTGCCTGCGCATCGAGTCTTCGCCCAACGCGATAAAAAGCGCGGTTTGGGCCGGGAGTTGTGTGATCGACGCGTAGAACGATCAACTCTGGCAAGCCGTCGCGATCGAGGTCGGCAACGGCGACGTTTGCGCCCTGATTCTCAAACGACGTCCAATCGGGAACTCCGACGAAATTAAGGGCCATGTGTTTGCTCCCATGGTTTGCAGCCAACTTTGATGAATTGTTTCGGTGCGCTGAAGCCGAGCAAACCACTCGCACTGCTCGAGCCGATTTGCCTTTCTTGTCGACTAAGTCAGGTGCTTTTCAATCGCCTCGATAGATGGCGTAAAGAAGTAGCCACCTCCAGTCGGCATGACCCAGTCTTTGTCCGTCGTGAGCTTAACGGCCTTAACCTTCGCCGGATTTATTGGGTCGGCCGGATCCGGAATCGTCACGGTGAAGTTGCGTACGCGGTTTTCGCCTTTGGCTCCGTTCTGACCGAGGATGGGATCGTGACCGCCGCCTTGATTGATCGGCTTGCCGTCGGGCGCTTTGTTTATCGGCTCTTTGAAAGCCTCTGCGTTGACCCAATTCTTTATGACGAACTCAAACTGATTTTCGATTGAAGTCTGATAGGCAAGAAACTGAAGGCCTCGATCGATATCGTCGAATACAGGAGCGTCGGGACTCGAGGGTGAAACTGGGCCGTACGGCAATCCGCGACGCAGTAAACGATGCGTTTGCGTGGCCGCCTCGCCAAGTTCTGGGTCGCTCGGGGGCGGTACCTTTGCATCATCATCACGCGGATACGCCTTGCGGATGTGCGCGGAGAATGGGCAACGGGAGCCGTCGGCGTCCGCGACAGCTTGCGGAGCCGGACCGTTGTCGGTACAGGCGGAGTTGTCCCCTGGCTTGGGAATGATTGGGTCGGTATCTCCCTGAAATTCGAAATTGTTGTTCTTGCAGTCGTCATTGGCGAGGGCGAAATTTTCCTGGCCGGGAACACGCTCCACCGGTGCCCCGCTCGGCCAACGGCCTACGAGCTTTGAACCGACCAGCCGGGGTGCGCTCGCGTTCGGGGGGTCTTGAATATTTTGGGCTTTCGCCACGTCGTGCAAGAAGGTGTGAAACCCCCCGACGTTTTGTCGGAGACGCCGAAACACGAAGAACGAGCCATCCTTGGCCCAATCGGGCGCCGCTTTCTTCTCCCCCTTCAGATCCAATAGCGAGTTGCTACCTGGATTCGGATTTACACCGTCTGCGTTGGGATCCTCGGTCTTGATCTGGCGCGGATACCCGAAGATAAACTCGCCCGGATAAAGCAAATCCTGGCCGGGCTTTCCTTGTGCCGGCTGAATCTTGTTTTGAGGGCTGGCGGCCTTGGTTGGGTCTTCAGGCTGATCGCGCTTGTTCGGGTTCTGTCGAAGCGTCAGGACGTCGTTGGGATCATTAGATATAAGTCCGCGAAGTCCAGGCTGGGAGACGCCGTCCAAAAAGCCGAAGTGTTCGTGGCCGGTGAGTGGGCTGGGAAGATTCGCGCCTTCATCAGCAAGGATAATCTCGATCGAGGAATCGGGTTTTCCATCATTGGCCAGATTCGCCTCCACAATGGATTCCTGTATACGTAGCAGCTCTTCGAGCATGTCTTCGCGATCGTCGGACTCGATCATCATCATCACGTCGGCTTGATTATTCGGACCACCGACGAGCCAATTCTGAGGACTAAAGGCGCCGGCTGTTGGATCTCCGAGGCTCGAGGAGCGATCGAGCAGGCCTTTGACGAAAGCTTGATCAGTGAACTGGTTCGACTCGCGGTTCAGATCCTTCAGAAGGTCATACGATAGCGAAATTCCCGTCCAGGTCGACTTCACCGTTCCTTCGCGTTGGCGTCGCAAGCGAGTCGACTTGAAGAGCTTGTTGAATGCCAGCACTTCGTCCGCCGTCGCAATGAAGGGAATTTGTGCCTTCAACCAAGTTTTGAAGTTAGCGGATCCCCTGGTTCGGTGAACGCGGAGAAACAATAAGATGCGATTGCTCTTGCTGAATCCGGGGACAATGCTCCCTTGTATGTTCTTGATGTTTAGTGCCGGCTCTTTGAAGACGGTCTTTCGAGCTGGATCGTTGGAGTCGAAGTCGAATTGAGTCGGCGATGGCACTTCCCGTACTGCACACCCGGAATAACGCATAGAATTTCCTCCTTAGAATGGATATCGCTTGCAGCATCGACTCAACTCATCTCTAGTTTTGCGTCAAGAACTCAACCTAGGCTCGCAAAATCGGCCATATTCAGCCAATCGTGATTGAAAATCTGCTCCCAATACTTCGCTGCCTCAGCGTTGTGAATGATCACGCTGGCATCCCGGTTCTGAGCGACTCCCTGAGCAGACCAGTTCTGGCTTCCTGCCACGACCATTGACGAATCGACGATTATCCCTTTGTTGTGTACATCCGTTTGAGTCTTGAACGACTGGCTCAGCGTCGAGAGAAACCTGCACACCGAAGCCCAGCGCAGTCATGGCGTGAAGCCACAATCGACCCTTCGGAGCTACTCCCTGCCTGTATTCTCGCTCCAAGCGCGCTGAACTCACCGAGGCCCAATCAAGAATGGACTGCGTGAGTGTCGGGAGCATGCGGCGTAGCAATCGGTCCTTCGGGTCCACCTACCGCGTTCGACCACATTAATTGAATCGGCACGGTACCCGATCCGTCTGCGAGCGGAACTTCTTTCATCACTTTGCCCAAGTTGCTTCCAGCGAGAGTCATCGGAATATCACCAATTTCTTCGCTGGGCCGTTCCTTGTTCACCCACGCGACGCGGTTGTCTTCGACATCTGCGTCGGTCCGAGCCTCCACAAGTTCGTGATAGAAAGTTGCGACCACATTCTTCCAAGGTTCATCGAATGCGACGATTCCATTGGCGTCTTCGGAGAAAACTCCCACCGCATAGTAGAGGGTATCTGCCCCAATATGGATCGATCCATGGAAACCGCCCAGACCCTCCAAGGAACTCGCTTCTTCTTCCACCGCTGCGGAGTGCGCTTTGTCCTTACTTTTTCCACCCGTGTCGCCCGATCCGTCATCGATGGTCAACACCGTGCCCTTCGGCAGCATGAAATTAAACACAGTATTGGAGAACTCGAACCCCGTTAACTTGTTCCCTGAGTGAAGTCCCGTGAGTAGGTTCTCCACTTCCGGTTGGGAAATCGTATCCGGCTTGACCGACAGTCGAGACGAAGGACGAAAGGTGCTCGTGATATTGGCTGCACCGCGAAAATACTGGATCAGTACATTGTTCAGATGTTGATCCGTCATGGCCTTCTCAAGATTCTCGTCGATTCGTTGGATATCATGGGGATCCCAAGCGCTTCCGCCCACGAAAAAATTCGTATAGACCAAATCTTGGATGATCTTGCCATCATGATCAACCAGATTCAGAGATTTTCGGCGTGTGAAACCAGGCGCAATTACTTCGGAACGTGGCGGTGGTTCTTTGGGTGGTACGTCCTCTCGTGCTGCGTAACGCCGGCACGCCAATTCAGCTTTCGAACCTGGCCTGACAAAAACATTCATCGGCCGTGGGCCTGACGATTTTCGAGTCATACTAACTCCTTGTCTACAATTGATGCCCCTGGAAACCATCACGCTGCTTATGGCCTCAGCCACCTAGACACGTGTCATTTTGCAGTTTCGATAAGTAGAAGTGTTTTCTCAGTTAGCGTTTCAATACAATCATCAACAGTGTTTCAGGCCTTACTACTGCTGCAGCTAAATTCCCTTATACCTAGCGATAGTCCCACCAGATCGTCTCATCAGGTGAAACCGTTCTTGCATTTGTTCCTTCGCAGGGGCCGATGCACCGACGGACAAATCGAACGAATTCAGTTAGATGCCGCGCCGTCGCGAAAAGGACAAAACAACTAACCATTGTCCGCAAGCCAGCCGCGTGGCAGTAACACGAGTCGCTGTATCACTGCTGAGCTCGTGGCGCCATCTCGAAGGGTAACCTCGTGGGCAGTCATCTCAACGAGCATGTCGCCTAGGTCCAAGGCTCGCTAAGTTAGGCGTGCCGCCGCCCTGGACGTTCAGCTGAATTCCGTCTGACCTATGGAGACTTGCTTTGTACCGTTTTGATTTGGTTAGTTGCGGGGAAGCATCAATTCGCCTCAGGGAGTTTGCGTTTCCTGCCCCCTCGTTGGAAGTGCTTCTTCGGAGAGGCGAACTCGGCAAATTCTGTGCCTTGCATGTAAAAAAGTCAAGGGGAAAGTTTCGCGTTGTCGGTAGCACATGATATGTCCGGTTGAGATAGCACATGATATGTCCGCTTTTGCGGGCGGTGAGGATGGGAGACCATGCGGAGCATGGAAGCTTATCCGAGGGCCGCGATGGAGCGGGCGATGAAAGTACAGGACGTGATGTTGCAGGCGATAGCGAAGAAGATCACGTGGTGGCAGGCGGCGGAGATTCTGGGCATTAGCGACCGGCACATGCGGCGGTGGCGGGAGCGCTACGTGGAAGAGGGCTACAACGGGTTGCGGGACCGGCGGCGGGGCAAGCCCTCGCGTCGCTGGGTGCCGGTGGCGACGGTGGAGAAAGTATTCGGGTTGTACCGAAGAATAGCTTTTTACGAGTTGCTGCGTAATGGTGGAAGCTCCGCGAGTGCGATCGCTTTCCAAATCGTCTTCGGCAGCGATTTGGATCTGATTTGGATCTAGAGTGCCGGACGATGCACATCCGCCATCAACATGACTTCATCACGCATTGGCACTTCAACGCCGTCATCGTGTGACATCGTGTATGTAGGCTGCGACAGGTTGTGATAGTTGCGCCCCGTGGTCTGCGGACCGTTGAGTCGACGTTGCCCCAGGCCTGTCCACGATTGAACGTTGTTCATGCTTACCCCGACGCGCGTGAGATAATGCGGAGACAACGGGTCCCAGAGATGCGCATATACGAATTCGAATGAACATCGAACTGAGCCACAAGATCAAGCCAGTCTAAAGCTTTTCCTTCCGATTCCATCCGTACCGACGGCCCGCAAACATCGTGCCCAGCGCCAACCCGGCGTAAAGTAAGATAATGACGATTCTCGCCCAAAACGTCTCCCAAAGAACCGCGTGAACATTTGGATCGATCGCGCTACCCCGCAGATCAAGTTCCATGTGGTAACAACCGATCACACCCACGATGTAGGCCACGGAACCCACGACAACCCCGATCTGAACGAATCGATAGTGATCTTCAATTTGGCGTCTGAATTCCTTGCCAAGCGAGTGCATAGAGGAACGCGAGCATTTGCAGTACGGAGAACGCGACAATCGCGTTTCCTAGCTCCCAATACTTCTGAGCCAACTCGCAATTCATGGGGGCCCCCACAATAATAAAACCAGACCGGAGTCGGAAGGCAAAATGTATCACATGGAAGCGCGAAGGATGAGGGATCTCTACGAACTGACGAGCCGAGTCAGCAAACAACGCATGCCTCAGTCTTGTTCTGATTTTGTAACAACCTGCTTCTCTAACTCTTGACACTTTCATAGAAGAAGAATAGGCTTCGCACAATTCGGCGAACGGAAGTGTGACGCCCAACCCGGGCCTCACATCCGAGGGGGACTTCTACTCGCCGACTTCCCCAAGGAATAGTGACTTGCTTAAATGACCTATCAGGGTCTCGCGGGAGTGTGTCCCTCCTGCTTGGCCTTCGTCAGAAACATGGGGCAATGGCCATAGTAGGTCAGGGGCCGATTCACAATCTGGAGGATTTAGGTCGCGCCGATAGCAGCTTGGATTGAAGCGGGTTGTCCCCAGTAGATCGGGCAAGTCTAAGGAGTAAGGAAGCAGGAGATCGGGGAAGGTGGAAAATGCGCTGGAATGCGTCGAATGTCGAGTTGTTGAGAGTTGAGCATGGCAACCATTGAAGAGATTTTCTTCCTGCCACCCATGGCGGTGGCTCGTTTGGGAGGGAGTGGTATTCCGCTAGCTAGTTTCACGTGGGCGGAAGATCCTAGCCTCTATGGCGCGGGCCTAACCGTTATTGTTCCAGATGTGTCCCTGGAAGTAATGGCCGACGGATCGGTGAGGCCGTTCCTTCCGGCAGTGATCCAATTTCGAGATGGTGCTTTGCTAAGGCCGTTGGCCCCATTTTTCGAATTGTGGGTGCGCGGTGAGGGGCAGGAACAACCGCTAACTCTGAAATGGCTGCAGTCGAATAACGTTGCGCTTTCCGACATTCAATACACAGTAACCGCAGCTAATCACAAAGCGGCTCGCCGCAGTGGGGCGCCGGCTTGCTCGTTCTCGGCGACGGCAACGGCCACTGGCGAAGATCATAACTCCCATGTTCTTTTAGCCTCCAGTTCCGGGGACGATCCGCTTGTACTCCCGGACAAGCCTGTAAACCTGGGCAGTTTCCAAGTGATTCGTCCGTCCGCGGTAATGGCGATGGGGGTAGACCTGAGCGTGCTCCGCATTCGATTCACGCCGGCGCGCGGATTGGTGTACGGACCGCCAAACGCGGTTTCGGCAACGGACACCGACACGGGGCGAGCGCATGAGATCGTGCCTGAGGCGAACCGCATTCTGAATCAGCAAGCCGCTTGGCTGCAATATAGTTCCAATAACCGAAGAGACAATCCCCAGCCTAGTGACACTTACGATGGTGCCGACGACACAGAGCGACGGAATCGTTCGTTTGGCGTGGTGGATGATACCTGCGATGTGCTCTTGCAGGCATCGGTGCGACTAGGCAGGAAAACGTGGGTAGCAACGGCGCGAGCCTTCAGTGCACCTCCCGACTTCGCGCCTGACCGGCGGCCATTCTGTTCGCTGGCAGATGAACTTATCGACCGCGATTCACCCGCTGAAGATGGGCGCGAAGATCTAGCGGATGCGGTCGAACGCCTGGGAGATCTTTTTCAGCGCGTCTATGAGACTGCCAGTCTGGCGAACCTCGACATGATGCGCAACGCGATGATGCCACGCGACGACCGGGGCTTGGTGAAGTTCGCGGATCTTCCCAAGGTCACACGAGAAGACAGTATGACGCCGAAAGATGCGCCTTACTTTGACAAAGATCAGGACCTCAATAGTCCTCCCAGTACTCATGAAGAATTGCCGTACTCTTCGGTTGCCGCCCAAACCCATGCGCCATTGGCTGACACGGAAGACCTTGCGTTATTTCTACGTACTTCGGCCCCGCAGGTCCGCCGCCTGATTCGACCCGCGTATCCGCCCTTCAAATCGCTGAAGGAAAAGGTTCGTGCGAGTGAGAAGCCGGATCCCAAGCAGCGCGACCCGCGTCTTCTGCGCGATGGCGAGCACGATATGCGCATGCCGCCTTACATGCGAGATTCCGATGCGTCTCCGCTATCGCTGAACCGTCGTCAATACGATTTTCTAATGCAGACCTTGGATCGCCTGCAGCCGAAGGCTGGAGCAAAAGCCCCGGCAACGCGCGAGGGCTCCAGCCGGGCTCAAGACCACGTCTCGCGCGTCGTGGAGCGCCTGGCAGAGAAGAATCCCGGGAAGCAAGCGGCAAAGCAAAGCTCTTCCCGAAAGTCAGGGGAACGCGCCAGATCGAAGGGGAAACGGAGAAGCTAAATGGGAGGGCTCGTTGTTCTGGGAAACTCGCGCGCCGTGCCGTCGAGGACGGGAGCGGTGGAGGTCGGACCGCCTCCGCGGTTCCATTTCCTAGCGGGAGATCCGCCGCTAGTATTTGTGGTGGAAAGCTCGCGGCTTTTCGAGACGACCCCCGAGTTTTTCGAAGAGCTGCGAAACAATCCCGAAGTTGCACAGCGCGAAATGTTTGACATGATGAGCGCTAGGCGGAGCCGGCCCTCAGAATACAGACCAGAACAAGCGATCCCCTCTCTAACGGCGATTTCGCTCAATGTAGCGCAGTCGTGCAATCTCTCGTGTTCGTACTGCTATGCGGATGAAGGGCGGTTTGGCGGGCACGCGACAATGATGACGCAAGAGGTTGCGCGGGCAGCGATCGACCGACTCCTCGAAAACAAGAAGGGGCAAAGAGCCACGATTGGTTTTATTGGCGGTGAGCCCTTCCTGAACCGCAAACTCCTGTATTGGGCCGTAGACTATGCCGTTTCACGCGGGAAGGAAGTTGGCGCGAGGGTAGGATTCTCCGTCACCACGAACGGAACGCTGCTGACTCCAGAAGATCTGGACTTACTGCGCACGAACGCCTTTGCGGTTTCCGTGAGCCTGGATGGCGGAGCTGAAGTGAACGATCGCGAGCGACGAGGTCGCCACGGGGAACGTGCATTTGAGCTTAGCGTGGAGCGACTCCGGCCTTTGCTCGAAGCTCCAGGACGGGCTCGGATCACTGCTCGTGCAACCGTCACCCGACGAGACTTACGAGTTCTCGAGAGGATAGAGAGTTTGATCAAAGCGGGCTTTACAGAAGTGGGAGTCAGCCCTTTGCGCACCAGTCCGGTGGCGGGGCTGGCGGTAGAAGAGGGAGACTGGCCGGACTTTCTCGCCGAGATGGTGCGAGCCGGTGAAGCCGACCTGGAAGAGTTGCCGCGGTTCGGGTATCTGCGGTTTTCGAATCTGGCGGTTGCGTTGAAGCAAATACACGCGGGCTATTGCAAGCCTCTGCCGTGCGGCTCCGCGGCCAGCTATGTTTCGGTGAGCGCCCGCGGAGAATATTTCACTTGCCATCGGACCGTGGACGATTCGCGCTACCTGCTGGGGAACACGGCACAGGGATTGGGCTCAGGGCCGCGGGAAGATTTCTTGCGCGCCCGGCATGTTGACAGGCAAGAGCCTTGCCGAACTTGTTGGGCGCGATACCTGTGTGGCGGAGGTTGCCATGCGGAAGTTCTAAGCGCCGGCCGGAGCGGCTGCGATTATATTCGCGGCTGGCTTGAGCACTGCATGCGTACATACAACAGGGTTCTCAGAGATTTTCCTTCACTCTTGGAAACACGGAACTAACTATGATTTCGAAAATTTTTCCGCGCAATCTGACAGCTCGCGCAGCTGTGCAAGTGGTTGGCAATCCCGTGACCAGCAGGCTGGAAAGCGGCGTTGGCAACTGCTTTCCAGGGCTTGAATTCGATCATCGCAATCTTGACCGGCGATTTTTTGTCGGCCTGGTTTTTGAGTTCACAGACCTTGGCGTCCGCCTGATTCAGGTGAACGCAAATGATCCGGATCTCGAGGAAGGTCCGTTGCACAAAATGTTGACCGGCGACACCGGGACGCGGCTCGGAGAGGGCGCATGGTATTTGGATGTGATTAGCCAGGGCGGCAAAAGCATTGCCATGTCGCAATACGGCGCGGCTCTCGATCTGATGGTGGCGTGGCGGCTGGTTCATTCTTTAGAGCCGGGCAAAGTGACGATTGAGCTAAGGCAGCGCGCGCAACAGGCGGGTGAGAGGGTATCGAGCGACACCATAAGCTTGACCGGGAACAGGCGGACTTTCGTTGGACCCTCCGGTGTGATCGGCACAGTCTACGCGCCGGGTGAACTCACGCAGAGCCTTTGCTCGCCATGGATGCACGACTTTCGGGATTGCGCATGTTTCTATTGGGCGTCGAATCATCCTGATATTGTTCTTGCCGAAGATCCGCCAGGAGAGCCGACTATCCCGACGGGAGCGCCGGACGATCCCATGCTCGCGTGGACGCCGATCGATTGGCTGCGAGCGGATCGGTCGAGTACGGCAGGTGCTCAAGATACCGGAGACAAGAACCGACCCACTCAAATGGATCATTACGAAATCAACCAACGCTGGCAGGATCTGGCGATCGTGCTACGGGGCCGGGAAATCGGCGGCATTTATCAGCCAACCCGGCCGGAGAGTGCAAATCCGCTTGCCTCGCCAGATGATCTCGCGGAGAAATTGTTCGAACTCGCGACGTTGGAACACGCCGTTGCGCTGGAATATCTTTACGGGCTCTTCTCGCTGAAAGATCCAGATAGTGTTGCGGACAAGACGCTAAAGGGTGACTTGATTTTTGCGCGTCACGAGATCCTGCTGGTCGCGGTGAGCGAAATGCGTCACCTGCGCTGGGCAAATCAACTGATTTGGACGTTAGAGCATGACGGACTGCTCACAAAGAGGGTGGGCCCATCGCTGGGGGTCGCGACACGGATTCCCGTTGCGCCCGATAAGACACGACCTGCTCAATTGCCGCAGTTGAAATCGTCCGGTGAAACGCGTCCGGCGGACCTGCGTCCACTGCAGCCGGATGTGCTGCAAGACTTCATTAGCGTGGAGCAACCCAGTGGTCTCCTCGACGGCCAGTATGCGCAAGTACTCGCCACCCTACGAGAACAGAAGTATCCGGATACTTTGGAACAATTGGCGGCGCGCATTGTCGCCGATGGCATGGAACATTACAGCCGCTTCCGGGAGATTCAAGTGGTCCTGCAAAAATATAGTAAGCCGGATGTTTACCTGCGGGACATGCAGCGTGCTCCGCAAGAGGATGCAGATGGCCAGGCGGCGGTCGGTATCTATCATCAAATTCTGGATGATCTGCGAACTTCGTACACAACCGGCAACATGGAGGATGCGGCGCACATCGCAGAGGCTCGCAGCTTGATGTTCGAACTAAACGACAAAGCAGAAAAGCTGGCCAGCCGAGGATTTGGAGTTCCGTACTTTCCCGCGCCGCCACCCGATCGACCGCCCGCTGCGAAGAAGGGACGGGCCAAACGGCCATAGTGGCGGAGCATGTCATTCACTCGCAATTCTTGCGATGTCGTAATCGCCGGCGCAGGCATTGCCGCTGCGGCGACGGCACTCCGACTGTGTGCTCTTGGCTTTCGGCCCCTGATGCTCGCGAGAACCTGCAGGGATCTACCCGGCGTCGAGGCAATTCCTTCAGCTGCGGTGCCACTGTTCGTTGAGCTGGGAGCAGAAGACATTCTGTACGAAGCGGGCGCCGCGCTAATCGAAGGATTTGAAAACCATTGGAATCCGGAGGAGTCGAGCTTGCGGTCCGGCTATTGGATCCATGTTGAGCGAGGCCGGCTGGCAAAGGCTGCAGTGCGGGAGGCAGTGAAGCGAGGAGCCAGATTCCGCACGTGCCAAAGCCTCCCTACGTTGCGCGAGGACCCTGATTGCGCTTGTATCGATGGCGATGGAGCATCCCTTCGCTTTGAAGTTGCAATCGATGCGACGGGACGATCGGCGGCCTGGTCGCGCCCGATACGTCGGCGCGGAACTCAGGTCGCCGATGTTTACGACGTTCTTCCTGACGGGAAAGCAGTTTCCGGCAAGATTGTTCTGCAATCAGCAGGATGGGCTTATCGGATTGGAGTCGCAGATCGCGCCACCGTGGGGATGCTCTCGCAAGCCAGAAAGGAGCGCTATTTCCCTGATGCGTTGACCGAAAAGGCATTCTGTCTCTCCTCCGGATCCTGCTCCTTTATTGGACGCCGACCGGCATTCGCACAGTGGGCTGAGAATCCGGTTCAGGGCCGGCGAATTGCGGTTGGAGACGCTGCACTCGCCTACGACCCATTAGCCGGGCAGGGCATTCGGTTTGCTCTGTCGAGCGCGATCACGGCATCGTCGGTCGTCAACACCTGGCGGACGACTCAATCGCAGGCGGGAGCCGCCGAGCGCTTTTATAGGAAATATGTCATGCGGTGCCGTGAAAGCCATTTTCGATTCATTGATCAGCTGGAGGCAAAATCACCTCCGGCGGAGCAGAGAGCTGAGACTATTCCGGAGCTCGTCACGTTTTCTGGAGAATCGGTTCGCGCCGATCTCCAATTTGATTCCAACATTCGTGCCGATCAGGCATTTCTGCTACCGGATGGTGAATGCGTGCGTTGGATCGGAGAGATCGATCTGCTGTCGTTGCGAAACTCGCTGCCGCAAACAATTCGATCCTCGGATTTAGTCGATCGCCTCGGTGTGGCGATGGGCGGACGGCAAAAAGCGCAAACAGTGATGCAGTGGTGTCTGCAGAACAACATTTTGCGCGAGGCTGCGAGCGAAGCCGGGAAGCACGAGACATCGCTGGGAAAATAGTCCGAAGTTCGCATCGGCAAGAAAGGAATCACACTTGGAACGAAAAGAATGTGTGGTGATCGGTGCAGGCCTGGGCTGGCGGCGGCGTATCGATTGAAACGAGAAAACTGGAAGTGACGACATGAACTTGCTTGAGACCGTCCGAAAAATTTGCGAGCGCCTGGCTCCGCTCGGCTGGGCGGGGTTGCTGGCGCGGCATGACTTAAGGCTGGACACGCACACCCTTCAAAATTCGCGGCGACTCGCTGCCGAGCTTGGGCGCCGGATCAAGATTGACCGCAGTGTGCCTGGATTTGAGGATTTTTGGCCGGACGGGAACCGCGCCATCGAACCCGGCAGGCCTTCCCGAAGTCTTCTTTATCATGCCTTGGCGAGTCCCCTCGTGCATCCGGAGTCGGACGAAACGCCAGGTCCCGATGCTTACCCAACGCTGTTGGAACTGGACGCGATCGAGAACTATATCTACGGCAAGAGGAACAAACCGCTCGGCTACTTCTTGAAAAAGAAAGAGGGAAGCCGGCTCGTGGTCGGCGTGTTCGCTTACCAATATCGGATTGGAGCGCGAAGCCCGAATGGTAAATTTGCCAGTACCGCTCTGTCACGAACGGGAATTTCACGGGTGGGAACTGCCGATTACTCTTACGACCCCATTCGACGATCGTTCTGGCCGTGTCCGGACGCTGGCCGGGATCGCATCGGGGTGATGCCTGCTCGATACGCTGCCTATCTCGCGGAGGAGCGTGCTCCTGATGCGGATGACGCAATTCAGGGGGAACAGCCCGGCGATGAAGACCGAAATTTTCTGTTTCCGATCCACAAACTCTTCGATGGAGATGAATGCCTGCGGAATGCGACAGTACACGTCGAATTCTTGGAGCGCCATCGGAATGAGAAGCTGAAGACATTTCACACCGCTACAGGTGTGCCGTTGATCGAGGGATTTGACATTCGGCAATCGCCCTTTGTGCGGGACTCAAACTTCGGAGATCCGCTGGTCACACTGGAGAGAGTTGGATCGTCCACATTGGTTGTGCCGGCCTGGCATACCAGACTGACCCGGGTAGCGTTCGCTCAAAATAACAAGACTGGGAAGAAGGAAATTGCAAGGTTCGTTGTACCCAAAAAAGCTGGGGACAATCGCTATGCGGGAACCAGTTTTCAATATCTTGACCCCAAGTTTGCCGAACGACGCACCGGTCCCGAGTACGCGAACATTCGCCATCTTGTCGTTGATCCCTTGGACGCTTCGCAGGTCGTAGACTTAAACAAAACTCTGCCATGGAAGCGGTTCAAGAGGACTGTAAGTGCCGGTGGATATGAGGCGGCCCACTTCGTCGACGACAGTTGCGAAGGATGCGTGACGGCGAAGGTAACGGGAATTGATTTGGGTCAAGAGGCAGGCACCAATTTCCCTGCTTTTTCGATTGTCTCGGCTCCCGATTTCTTTCCGCTGGTCGACCAGGCCGATATCGCGGACTGGGTCCAACAAGTGTTGGGGCCCGGTGGTGAGCGCGAGCAATTTGCTCAAGGAGGCCCTCGGCCGATGTCGGAGCGGCGCAATTGTGTCAACCCGGACTTGTTGCGTCCCGACGCACCTTGCGCTGGTGCCTTTCCCGTTCGCGATGACGGATTCGCCCGCGTCGAGACGATCACGGCTCTGGTCGGCGGGAAGAGTTTGGGCGGAAGCGAGCCTCCGCCTATGAAGGATCGGCGGTTTGCTGATCCGTCGACCAGCTTTCTGCCTGATTCCGCCTCCGGGATTTTCGATCCTGGCTGGGACACGTCCTTTTCCGGCAATGAAGAAGCCGATTTCTTGGCGGCATTCGGATTGGGCAGCCCGTTTCCGGAAGACGTCAAACTTTGCGCGGCATTGAATTCCTTTTGGCCCTCCGCCGCCCCGGATGCGACGCGAACATTTGGACTTTTTCCCTCTGACGATTTGGACCCTTCGGACAACCTGGACGCAACGACCTCCATCCCCCTCATGGATATCGAGCTTGGACTGCACCCCAAACACCCCGCGGTCCAAGCGAGGAGACACAGATCGCATACGGGATGGGACGGCGAGTACGGACCCTTTCTCGAGCGCGGGGCGAAGATGGTGAACCACGCTCACATCGACCAGTCCGACTATGTCAGCAACGCATTGGCAGGGAAGATTTCCGTGCGGCCCCTGTCGAAAATTGATGCACCGGAAGTATTCCGCCGAATGAATGCGATCCGGGATGCGATCGCGGTGCTCCCAGTCAAACCGCGACGCGTCAGTGCGACACCGCTGGTTTTGATCAGCGCAGAATCAGTCGAAGAATGGGAGGCACGGCCAGACCAAGGGGACCGGCGACTCAAGGGGTGCGGATTTCTGTTCGTGTTCGCTTTGCTCAACAGGAAGGACAAGGGCAAGCCTGCTCAGGAGCGAGGCAGGTGGGTCCGCAAAGTCGATCGCCGCTATTCGTGCCAAATATCGCAATCGGGGATTTGCTGGAAACTCGAAACCAAGGGCGAGCCCTTTACATTTGTAACGCGGCGGGCAACATGACAACCGCGCCACCCAATCCAGACGTCGTGATTCTAGGTGCCGGTGCCGCCGGACTTGCGACCGCGATTTGTTGCGCAGAATCTGGCCTGCGAGTCTCGATCCTTGAACGCGAAGCGTTCCCGAGGCCGTGTGTCGGAGAGTCTGTCCATCCTGGTGGGGAAGCGCTGTTTCAACGATTACACGTTTCGAAAGAAGTTGAGCAAAAGAAGTTTCTGCGATTTTCCGGCATCTGGGTTGGCCGTGATGGCGAACTATCCTTTGTTCCTTTTGGAGGAGCGTCTCAGAGGCCCTGGAAGGGATATCAACTTTGGCGTTCCGAGTTCGATCGAATTCTTCTCGAGCGTGCGCTGGCAGCCGGAGCCAGCTTCGCACGCTGTCAGGGATCCGACGTGACAGCAACCAGCCGTGGCGTAGAAATCACTACCAAAGCTCGGAAATTCGTAGCCCGGGTAGTTGTGGACGCAACTGGTAGAAACAATTGGATTGCCCGGCAATGGGGTTTGAAGCGAAAGAATTTTTCTCCGTTACTCGTCGCACGGTACGGCTACCGGGAGGGGGATTGTCCGGACCGGCATGACAATCCCTTATTCGCAATCAGAGGCAAGGGTTGGGAATGGATTGCCCGGGTTCGACCAAATCTGTATCAGTGGGTGACGGTTGCTTATGAGCGACTGGGACCCAATTCCGGAGTAGTACCGACAGAACTTCGCGAGTTGCGTGAGGTCGGACGTACCCGAGGAGCGGACGTAACCTGGCGCCTGGTGAGTGAGTGCGCAAGCCGTCGGCACTTCCTGGTCGGGGATGCCGCCTCGGTGCTCGACCCATCGTCTTCGCACGGGATCATCAAAGCGCTCTCTTCCGGGATTCTGGCCGCTGAGTGCATCGACAAAATATTTCGCGAGCAATCCCCCGATCGAGCGATACGGGGATATTGTGCCTGGCAACGAGAATGGTTTGACCGGGATACGCGGCGCTTGCGGGCACGGTTCCAGGGTCTCAGACACTAGCGTCCCATCACTTGTGAGAAAAAGAGTGGCTGTTGAAAAACCCCTTCTTTTGAAAAAACTGCCCGAGCCGAGGGATAGAAAATGCCCACCAAAATCGAGAACGCCGTTCATAGGGCATCCTAGCGCAATGAAATTTCTGCGATCTTCGAGACCAGGAGTTTTTCAACAGCCACAAGAGGATGCAACTATGTCCAAAAATACGTCCATCGCGGACGAAGGATCAAATGCGCGCGAGTGTTGAGGAGGCGGGCAAGGAAGCATAGATTCCCCCTCCTGAGTCCGCATGCACCTCGAATGTGCCGTACGCTTCGAGCCGATGCGCGCCAATACGGGCTTTTTCGCTACTTCGACAAAGTGCTTCCGTGCGGGCTAGGTTGTGGGCAAGTGCTTGATTTCACATGGTGATCGCCGCTGCTAGACCTGCTGAGGTGCGACAGCTCTTAATCAGTAGTTCACGACGTGCCGATCGTTAAACTGTTTTCTCGGCTTCGGCATGGCGCAACGCTCGGGCATAGCGTTTTGTTAGCTCGTCGTTGTCCTTTAGTTGTTTGGCACGGGGCTAGGAGGTGCTGGCGAGCCAGCCATCGGTTCCGGCTCCGTGAGTTGCTCCAATACTTCGCCGGTGCTCACCACAAATTTGTCACCACGATTGAACGCTCCGCCAAAGACGCTGGCAGGGAAAAAGCGTAGGGCGTCCCGAGAGTATATAGACATTCCAGTATTCTCAAGATCTGACAAGAATTCCTTAGCCAGTGCCTCGTTGCGTTCCGGGTCGCAACAATCCTCGATTCCTGCGAGGAGTTGGTAGAAGGTGGTTGCCGGTAGGACGCCGATCAGCAGACGGTGAGCACTTCCAAGTTCGTTGGCGACTTCGCTTCGAGCAGTGCGTTCGAGTGGCTTGTCGCCGACCAAGTACTCCTCGTAAACCAACAGTCCCGGCGAGGTATTGCTGCGGAAATATTGGTCAGCGATTTTCAGGACACGGACGCCGAGCGCGAGATCGGCGATGAATTGCTTCTCAAACTCTTGCAGAAACAACGTTAGGTTTCGTAACAAACAAAATATCTAAAGGTACAGAACGATACTTGCAAACAACGAATTTGAGTGGATTCGAGGCTGGAATGGACATGATCTCACCCTATGCATGGCAATAAGGCTCGCGCTGGAAGATGCAGCCGATCTTTTTCAGCTTAACGAACGCGACAAGCTGCACGTTGCTGTGAGTGGGGACCTCACTGCCGCCGGTACGGCCAAGGAATTCGCTGTAGCCCACACCTTCGTCGGTGGGACGTGGCGCATAAGTCGGAGTCACCGCTCGGTTACCGGTCTGGACAGTGCGGATCAATACATGGTTTCGGTACCGGGCAACCACGATCATTGGGCCGGAAAAAGGCTTCCACCGATCGCCTACACAGCGGGAATAATGAATAGACACTTCGAGCGTACTCCATGGGTAAGGAGATGGGTTTCACCAGGACGGAAGTTTGAAGTAGAAGTGTACGGCATTGATTCTAATTCCACTTTCGCCTCTGGACAGACTAATCCGCTCGCAAAGGGAGGCTTCTCTCCAACAGAACTAACGGGTTTAGAAGAGCTTTTGACCAATAGCACCACCGCTACAACTCGGTCAATGAGTCGTCGCCTGCGAATACTTGTCACGCACCACTCTCTTTCTTACCTTGGTGGTCTCTTGGGAGCCAAGGAGCTTGACGGTAATTCTCGAAGTAAAGTGCTCGAATTGGCGGCCAAGTACCATCTCACTGCCATCTTAACCGGCCATACCCACGATTTTTATTTGAAGGCTTTTAATCTTCGCCAAGATGGGTCTCCTTGGGAGTTTCGGTCGTCCACAACGTTCCAGGGTCCTCCGAAAGCTAATAAGCAGGGCTTCTGGATGTACTTGCTTCGACTGAACGGAGCTGAAGTTACGTGGACGGCGGTCAGTTACCATTGGGACGGCGCGTCACGTTTTGTGAGAAAGACCGAACCCGACGTTGAATTTGTCACGCACGCTTCTTTTTAGAAAGCGATGGCCACTTCCCTCCGCCTTGGGATATGGACTGAAGGTGGGTGCCATTCAAGCCAAACCGCACTTGCCGTAGACTCTCGAACAAGCTGAAATCCCGGAAGACTTGCTTGCCCTCCGAAGAGCTCCTCTATAAGAAGCTTCGCGAGAATCTTGCTAAGGTCCTCTGGAATCTCTCCAAGTAGTTGGGCCTGCTCTTCCACAACAGCACCAACATCAAGGTGCTCCTTTCGGGCATTTTCCTCCCAGAATCCCCGTGCGCGTCCGTCCTTATCTTTCTCAATTCGAAAACGTGCTACTCCTGCGTGCCGCAATTCCCGCGGCAGCTCCGACTCGATCGTCTGTGACACTCCGGCCAGCATCCGGCTGATTCTCTCGATCGCATGGATCCGTTCTTCGGGGAAAAAAGCCACGGCCCCGCGAACTGCCTCATCCTTGCATCGTTCATAGAGTAGTTCGGCGACAACGGATGATCTGCGACTGACTTCCTGCAATGCATCAGTCCATTCAAAAACATCGTCCAGTAGGTCCGCACGCTCAGCGGTCGGATCGGGAATAGCAAGCCAGTCCAACGGTACCTGCAATTTCTGTAACGACTCAAGGATCTCCGGTCGTCCAGCGACCTCTCGAACACGCGCCAGGGGTACGAAGTTCTCCCCAAGCCTCGCGCGAATCTCACCTCCTGGACCAACCTTCAATGAGGGCACTTGCTGTAAATCTCTCAATGTTTTCAAGATGTCGTTATCGCTTATCGCGTCGATTGTGATTTCTGTCGTCAAATCGCCCTCCCCTACTTTCCTCTCCGACAGAGGCCGTGAGGCCCTGGTGGATGAGGAAGTACGAATGCGCAAACCTCGTCGAAACGTACGAAGAATGCGAGAATTCAACTCGCGAGCATCCTTGAGACTCATGCCGAGCTGCGTCGCTGCACTTCCTAGTGCGACGCCTTCCCCGGTGGTCAATTTGAGCAGCGCAAACTCTCGTTCATCCAATCCCCCGTGGACGTTCAAAAGCACCGCAAGTTTCGAGAGACCATTCACTATTGAAGCGCGGGCCAGATATTCACTGGCACCCAGGGCTGCGGCAATTTCAGATAACGCATGCTCTTCCCCTCGAAATCCGAAATACAACTCGATGGCCAGTCTATCTCTTGGCGACAGCTGCTCCATCGCTCGGGGCAATTCGGAGAGGGTTTCATGCTCGGATTCCCGCTCCAGTATAATCTGTGGAGTCTCCTGTATTGCTAGATCGTTATCGAACTCCTCCAACTGATGCTTGTTTGTTCGATCCGACAGAAGTTCGCCGAGTGCGAATCGATAGAAGACGCTAGCCAGCCAAGCCTCTTCATGTCCCTCGCCGCGTACAGGACTAAAACTTTGAACAGCTCTCGGAAGGCGCACCAGCAAGAATTGCTGGGCAAGCCCAGAGAGGTCTGCTAGATGAACGTCGAAACCGCGAGCGCGAAGCCTCGCTGCCGAGCGTGCATAGGCCGCGGCGCCGCACCGAAAATTAAGAAGTTCAGCGAACTCCCGATACGTATTCCAGGCAACAAGCGGCATGGTCCGGATTGCCACCGAGCTCAGGGGCTCTAATACTTCGTGGACGTGTAGCAGCACAGGGAGTACTTCCGTCAACTTCTCTTTCATCCATGAGCAAAGTGCCTCCTCGTCATGAAGCTGGGGGAGCACCGTTAATTTGCCGAGCCCTTCTTCAATGAAATGACCGATGGCCACTATTTGCTGAGCTGGGCTGACAATTCCGTGTTCCGCCAATTCCTGAGAATAACGGAAGATTCCAAACCCTTTATGTAGAAGGGTTCGTTCAACTCGAAGCTGATCCATACGGCTCCTTATATAGAGTATTGGGGGCCGCATCTAGTGTCCTGTCGCAGTGAGTTCGTTACTGGGAACTCGGCGGGCGGGATCAGAATATTTCCAGCGGATAGGCCGAGCGTTGGCAGAGTAGGCGTTGATATAGCGGCGGAGTTTGCGAGCTAAGTCAGAGACCGAGGTGAAAATGCCGCGGGCGATAACCTCGCGTTCGATCTTGGCGAACCAGATCTCGACCTGGTTGAGCCAGGAGGAGTAGGTGGGCGTGAAGTGAAACTGGACTCGTGGATGTTGTTGCAGGAACTCGCGGACCGCCTGAGTTTTGTGGGCTGAGAGATTGTCGAGGATGATATGAATCTGTTGCCGAGGCGGACACAAAGATAGAACTTCCTGGAGAAAGGCAACGAACTCGCGGCTGGTGTGGCGAGCGGCGGTTTTGCCGTGCACGCGGCCGGTGGCGGTATTGAGCGCGGCATATAAGGAGAGTGTCCCGTGGCGGTAGTACTCAAAACCGTGGCGTTCGGCGCGTCCCGGCGAGAGGGGCAGGACCGGATCCAGGCGGTCCAAGGCTTGAATGGCTGTCTTCTCATCGATGCAGAATACGGCCGCGTGCTGCGGCGGATTCAAGTACAGACCGATGATGTCAGCGGCTTTCACTTCGAACTCGGGATCGTCGCTGGCCATGTATCGTTCGAGGCGATGCGGCTTGAGGCCGGCTTCTTGCCAAACGCGATGCACGGCATCTTTGCTGACGTCCAGTGCCGAGGCCAGCTTGCGGCAACTCCAGTGCGTGGAGCCGTCACTGGGCTTTCTCCGCGTGGCGGACAAGATACGGGCGCGCAGAGCAGGGGTTAGAACACTGGGCTTTTGGCCAGGATGATAGGTGTCCAATCCTTCAAGTCCAGATTGCCGGAAGCGCTGCTTCCAGCGAATGATGGTCGGCGCAGTCGTCTGGAGTTGTTGCTTGATCGTGCTAAAGGACACGCCTTCGGCCAGCATCAGAATCAGCTTGGCGCGAAATACATAGCCGGCAGGCAGAGTACGTGACTGGGCGATGCTGCTTAGCTCGGAATGCTGTTGCTGGGTGAGAAAGATTTCGCTACCGGTGGCCATGCCAGGTTTGATGCTAGCAGCCTAGTAATGGTTACTCTGCGACAGTCCACTAGTTGGCAAAATGGGTCGGCGTGGAATTCGTACACGCGGAAGTGCATTCACTTCCACGGCAGAACGGATTCCTCATCATGGCGGAACGTAAGTCGCTGATTCCACATGGTTTGACAAGTTCGTAGCGTGTGGTTGAATGAGGTTGTGGTGACCGACAATTTGCCTCAGAAGCCCGTCCGTGAGGCCTTGGAACGAGCCCGGATAGGCTAATAGCCCGCTTTAGGCTCAAAACTCAACTTTCATAATTGCCAGATTAGCACTTTTCCAACCTGCTCACATGGCGGGCCTGAAGCAGCCTGCGAAACAGCTCGATGGTGAGCCCAATTCAAACACTATCTTTCAAGGGGGAGGACATGAATCGAGGCAATAGGACAGATGTTCTTCAAGGCAACCGCAAATCAGGACGCCAAGGTACCGATGCTTTTTTGAAGACTTCGAGAGCACTTGCCAAGAAGTTAATCAAGTACGGGACAATCAAGTCAATAGTTACTGGCCGCGGCGCAAGTGTCAGAGAGCTGACGAGCCGAGTTAGTAGGGTAGTTGCCGGAATTTCCATCAGTATGGAAAGCAGCTTGCCTCCACAACTCAGACAATCTGCTAGTCGGGGAGGCGCAGCTGTATTGAGATTAAGTCGCAATACAACAGTACCGTTGGGCCGATGGGAATCTACCACGGTAACTGTTCCGATGATGGAGATTATAACTGAGAGTTCCCAGGTTTATGGTGGTTTCAATGGAAGAGTGGCAGAGCTTCTTCTTGTAATCATTTTCGAAAACTTCACGCGGAGAATTTGCGCTCTGCCAGGATTCGCCATTGACGATGTGACAAAAGCTTTCGTTCGACTCCGCTGGCTGCCACCGATACGAGTGGAAAATTGAAGATTCCTCCGTAAACAACTCGTTTACGGAGTTTTTTCTTTATGTTCCCACATCAGCGAGCAAGACTCACTTGATTTGTTTCCCACCGGCTCGCACATTCACCGACGGATCAATCTAACCGCAGACGTGCTTCGCGTAAAACGCATGACATCCTGAGACGACAACTTCAGGCGAGCGAGCTGTTCTTCCTCTCCTCATTCCGCTGCTGGTACGGCTTCCGAGAAATTTAGGCGGTTGACGACTTCGCGGCGGAGTTGGGCGGGCGTACTAAGGTAGTGCCGGGTGCGGCCATGATCCTGTCGATGGATCATGGTGTTTGGTGGAGAGGCGCTTGTTTTCGCTCATGACATTTTTCTATCTTCGAGTGAGACGATGAGTTCGTCTTTGGTCTTAAATCGCTCGACATTCACGAGAAGGTAATTGAAACATGTCCACACGTTGAGCATGAATGTCTGGAGTACTTCGATATCTTGAATTGAATGCCCATGATGGATGAACGCTGAGCGAAGCCTGTAAATCTCTACAACGTTAGCAAGCACTTCTTTGCGAGTCTGTAAGGAGTCGCCTACCAGAAAAGCCAGTCTTTCCCCAATATTCTTGCCGAGGGGCTCATTTTCGTTTCGAAGGAGCATAGACTCGAGTGCTACGAGTATGTAGATGAGTTTATCTGCTGGTTCGATTGCGATCGAGTTTCTCGAATAGATGAGCAACGCATCGTATAGAGTTTGCTGGAATGGCGTTCTAGCAGCAGAGCCTGATAACGTGTTCAAGTGGCCCAGCACACCTGGGAAATGTGCCAAATATGAGTTCGATAACATCCACTCAGTTCCTTGATCGAGGATTCCGCGACTGTAGGTCACGATAGAGTCGCCTTGTACGAACAGTTCCGCTCTCTGTCGCACGTTTTCGCTGCCTAGTAGAGTGCAATAGGATCTTAACTTAGGAGTCCAGTTTGCAAGCGAAACGAAACGCAGGAGCGCCGTAGCGCTTTCGCTATTTTCCCGCGCAACCTCAACGGCCTTGCCCCTTTCGGCTCGTATCTTGACCACGGCTGCGGCACAACCCTGTAAAATTGAACGCTCCCGGGCGAAAGCAAGTCGCATCGCGGCGATAGACTCGGCATCCAGTTCTGGGCGATTACGATGCCACTTGTCTAGCATTTCGCTGGTGATTGTACGGAAGACCACCGCGCCAATCTGAAACGACGATTCAATATATGTGCGGTAGAGAGGAATCCAAATTTCAAAGTCCTTGATTTGTTGTTCCGCTTTTGTCAGAACGTAGTCCGAACACGACTCACTGATCGTATTTCTGAATTTACCCTCCAGCCATTCGAAAGCAGTATCCCGAATAAATCCAACACTTGTTGTGTCTCTCAACCCTTCAATTTCGTGTATTCGTACCGCAAGCTGCGTTAGCGCTTTGAAGCTGTCGCCAACCATACCCACTCTCGGAATGACATGCTCAAAAAATCGCCCGACCTCCTCGCCTGTCCCATCGACAATTGACTTAACTTCGCGGACATCTCCAATGATGTCGTATTCCGGTATCTCTGCAACCGGACGAACATCGGGACGGAACTGTTCTTCGCCAGACGCGAATGGGGGTTCTGGGGTGACCTTTGCAAGTAGCGAGTTTGCAAGTTCATTAAACCGCTTCGCTGCTTCCGGATGGACCGCAATGCCCATGACCCAACAAGGCTACCATGGGTGCGGGTCACCCGATTGAACGCCGAGGTTTTACGCAATCCGGCCGATCTCTTACGAAAAAGTCGCTTCCCACTAGAAGTGCCTTGGCGTACGATTTCGACTGCCAGAATCGGGAGGCAATGTGGCGCATCCAACCGTCGCACAGATCCCACCTTTGTCGAAATCACAACTTCGCCGTGTCCTGTTTGCCCGCGTAGGGTGGATGACCTACTACGCCGGGCCACAGGTCGGGGATGAAAGACCAAAAGGTGGGGGCAGCTATAACAAGGAAAAGGTCGGGCATGAGGTCTTCAACTTCGCCGATTTTGGAGGGCAAATATATGGTTTCGTTCAAGCGAAGAACGGTCGCATCAACCTGGCTACTTCATCACAGCAAACTCCAATCCAGGCGGCATGCCAACCGCCACTGTCACAGGTCCGGACGGCACATCCAGCGTCCTAAACTCCCCCTCGAAAGTAATTACGGATGCCAATGGAAACCAGATTAGTTACACCCCAACTGGAACCGGCACGACGGGCTACTTTACGGACTACACTGGCAACAAAGCACTGTCCGTCGCGGGCCTTAACACATCAGCTCCAACGTACTCGTACAACGACCAAGCTGGGACGACCCGCAACATTGCGGTTACAACGACCAGCTACGTTATTCGGACCGCATTCGGATGTAGTAACTTAATCGGAGTAATCGGGGAATACAATACAGGCACCTCCCAATTGCCTCTCGTAACAGCTATCACGATGCCTGACGGTTCTTCCTATCAGTTCACGTACGAAGTCACACCTGGATTTCCGGCCGACCGCACTGGCAGACTGGCAACCGTCACCTTGCCAACGGGCGGCGTCATCACCTACACGTATAACGGTGTGAACCACGGGATCAATTGTCAAGATGGAGGTACATCAGGGTTCACTGAACAAACTCCCGACGGAACCTGGACGTTCACACGCACGATTCAAGCGAATGGTCAGGTGCAGACCGTCGTGTTGACCCCTAGCGGGCAGACTGTCACCTATCTGTTCATGAAAAGTCCTCAGCTTGAAGTGTCACGAACGTATGCCGAATCGGGCGGAACGGTCACGGGTACGGTAGTTACTTGCTACAACGGGAATGTGACTATGTCCACTTGTGCGAATGCAATCAGCATACCCACAATAACACCAACGGAAATCACCGCTTTTACGCAGATGTTCAACTCTAGTGGGCGCGTGTCCGAAGTAGATACAACCTACAGCTCCGTCAGCCTTCCCACCTTGGTTAAAAAGTACGATTTTGGCAGTGGCGCTCCGGGGGCCTTGCTAGAACAGGCGACACTTGCCTACGGAAGCTACAATGGCTCGAGTTGCACTGTTCTCGGGAACCACATTATTAAGCCTTGCAGCGTTCAAGTTGTAGATGAACCATCGGGTAACACGAAGTCGCTGACATACTACAGTTACGACCAGACGACGCCTACAGTGTTGTCCGGTACGACGCAACACGTGTCAGTCACGGGGTCTCGCGGCAACCTTCAAAAGGTTCAGACGGCGATTGGGAACGGCAGTTTCCTCACCACTACTACTACGAACTACGACACTGGAGCAGTACAGACCGTCACTGACACAAACGGGGCACAGACCACCTACAATTACCCGAACCCCACGTCTACGTGTGGCAATCGGTTTCCGGCCAGCGTGTCCATGCCGCTGAGTCTGTCAACTAGCGCTTCCTGGGATTGCAACGGTGGCGTGCCAACATCAGCTCTTGACCCTAACAACAATCCTGTATCGCAGCAGAATGGCGATCCGTTCTGGCGGCAGACTTCTTTCACCGATCAGACAAATGCTCAGACCACACTATCGTATTCTCCCACGTCTCAAGAAAGTGTGCTCAGCGTTAGCACTAGCGCAAGTGTCGATACTTTGTCCACGCTGGACAGTCTGGGCCGACCTCTAATCGGTCAGGTTAGGCAGCAGCCCTCTCCATATGGGAACTTTGATACGGTTTCGCGCCGTTTCGACAGCAATGGCCGTCCTTATTCTCAATCATTGCCGTGCGTCAGCACGTCCGGCACGGCATGTTCTCCTTCTACAGCCTCGCAAACTTATGATGCGATGAATCGGCCGCTTGTCTTTACGGATCCAGGCACTGGAACAATTACAAATGCTTATTCGAATAATGACGTACAGGCGACGGTTGGCCCAGCGCCAACAAAGAGCAGACAGTACGAATATGATGGCCTCGGCAGATTAAAATCGGTCTGCGAAATCACCTCCGCGAGTGGTAGTGGCACCTGTGCACAGGTCAACTCAAAAGTCGGGTTTTGGACGAAGTATGCATACGATACAACCGTCATTAGCTCGGTCACATACAACCGCGTGATTGTGACGCAAAACGCCCAGTCTGGCACAACGCAAACGCGCACCTTTCTGAAAGACTTATTGGGCAGACTCGCCTCGGAGACTAACCCAGAGAGTGGGACAACACAGTATGCCTACGACTCAGTCCCCGCAGCTTGCTTTGTCTTTGGAGATAACCAAACCGGAAATCTGCTTGGTAAAACGGATGCCAACGGAAATACAAGTTGTTATCATTACGATGCCTTGCGCCGATTGGCGGACATCGGAGCTACCGGTCCTAACGCGATTACGTGCAAGCGTTTCAGGTACGATGCCACAACAAACGGGGTGAACGGCTCAGCACCGTCTGGCGTGACAGTCAACAACATAAAGAATCGGCTCATGGAAGCCGAAACCGATAATTGCGGTGCGTGGCCCCCAACTCCGATCACAGATGAATGGTTTAGCTATTCAGCTCGAGGGGACGTGTCAACGGTGTTTGAAGATACTCCTCACTCAGGCGGCTACTACAATGTGGCTGCTTCGTATTGGCCCAACGGGCTTGTGAACACGCTATCCGCCACGGGTCTTTCAACCATCAGTTATAGCACTCTGGATGGCGAGGCGAGACCAAAAACGGTTTCTTCCGCAGGGGCTGGCGGCGGAGTCATCAATTTCGTGCAAGTGAAAGCTGCTACCGCGACATCTGGTTCTTCGTTGGCAATTGCGATGTCTGCTGCGCAAACCGCGGGTAACTTGAACGTGGTGGCAGTGATGTGGGGTGATATCACATCCACGGTGAGTTCGGTCACAGACAGCAAAGGAAACATCTACGCTTTAGCCGTGGGTCCGACCAGATCCAGCCCATTGAGTTCGGCCATCTACTACGCAAAGAACATTGTTGCTGGCAGCAACACAGTGACCGTGACGTTCAATCAGACTGCAAGCTTTCCCAACGTGAATGTGACGGAATACAGTGGTTTGGATATGACCAATCCGCTGGATGTAACCTCTAGCGCGACAGGCAGCGGAACAACCGCTAACAGTGGCTCTGCAACCACCACGGCGTCGAACGAACTGATCGTGGGAGTTGGTAACCCCACCAGCGTTTTTACGGCGGCAGGCAGCGGGTTCACCAGCAGAATTATCAACTCATTCGGCGGCATCTCGGAAGACAAGGTTGTCAGCAGCGCGGGAAGTTATAACGCAACAGCGACGCTGACATCTGGGGGCTGGGTAATGCAGATGGTGGCGTTCAGGGCAGCCAGTTCCGGAAGTGGATCCATCAATTTCGTGCAAGTTCAGTCAGGATTGGCTGGATCAGCATCGTCGGTGGCCATCACGTATCCATCCATGCAAACCGCGGGTAACTTGAACGTGGTGGCAGTGATGTGGGGTGATATCACATCCACGGTGAGTTCGGTCACAGACAGCAAAGGAAACATCTACGCTTTAGCCGTGGGTCCGACCAGATCCAGCCCATTGAGTTCGGCCATCTACTACGCAAAGAACATCGCTGCTGGCAGCAACACAGTGACCGTGACGTTCAATCAGACAGCCAGCTTTCCCAACATAAATATCCTGGAATATAGCGGTTTGGACCAAACGAGCCCGCTCGATGTCACGGCATCCGCGGTAGGCAGCGGCACAACCGCGAACAGTGGTTCAGCAACCACTACGTCGGCCAATGAATTGATCGTTGGGGCGGGCAATCCCACCAGTTTATTTACGGCGGCAGGTAGCGGGTTCAGTAATAGAATCATCAACTCCGACGGTGGCATCTCAGAAGACAAAGTCGTCACCAGTACAGGAAGTTACAACGCAACGGCGACTTTGACATCCGGTGGCTGGGTGATGCAGATGGCGGGTTTCCGAGCTGCTACGTCCCAGAGTCTGGTGACCAGCACCAGTTATAACGTTAGTGGGCAAATCACGAACGTGACTTTGGGATCTGGCGACACAGTGACGAATGGTTTCGACACAAACACTGGACGTCAGAATTTGTATAGTGAAGCCATCAATGGCAGCACGATTTCGGGTTCATTGAATTGGAACCCCAATGGAACATTGAACTCTCTCACCATTGCCGATCCGTTTAACGCAACTGACGCTCAGACCTGCAACTATACCTATGATGATTTGGCACGTCTTACCACTGCAAACTGTGGCACTCCTTGGTCACAAACCTTCAGCTACGATGCCTTTGGTAACCTTTCGAAGAGCGGGTCTAGTCCGTGGACTCCCGGGTACAGTTCCAGCACCAATCGATATACTTTGGCCGGAACGAGTTACGATGCAAACGGAAATCTCTTAAACGATACGTTCCATACATACACGTGGAATGTAGAAAATCGCCCAGTTACCGTCGATGCCATCGCGCTCACCTACGATGCTTTCGGAAGAATTGTTGAGAAGAATAACGGCGGTGTCTATAGCCAATATTTGTATGATGTCTCAGGAAATAAATTCGCTACCATGAATGGGCAGAGCTTGAGCATAGGTCTTGTCCCGCTTCCAGGCGGTATACAGGCCGTCTTCGACCCAGCAAATTCAGGCTATCGAATACCTGATTGGTTGGGGAGCGTCAGATTCGCATCTAAATCGAACAGGACCTACAGTTCAAGTCTAGCATTTGCCCCGTTCGGAGAAAGGTACTCCAGCGGAGGCAGTGCACCGTCGAATTACACGTTTACCGGAATGATCAATGGCTCGGTAACCGACGAATATGATTTCCCTGCCAGGTCGTTACAGACCACTCAGGGCCGGTGGATTTCGCCTGACCCAGCTGGGCTAGATGCGGTTGATCCCACCAACCCTCAGACCTGGAATCGGTATGCTTACGTCACGAATAATCCGCTCTTGTTTACGGACCCGGACGGAATGCAGACAGGGGGGTCGCCGTGCGGCCCAATGCAGTACGGCATTAGTGGCTGTAATAACTCTGGCAACTTCCCCAGCCTCGCCGGCGGTTTCTCTAGTTGGGATCCGCTCGCCAGGGTTGCTTTTACGTCGGCTACCATCGAAAGGAACGGCGAGAGTGGTCCCATTACGTACTACTTACCTTTCGGGACGGCACCGCCCTCTCTCGCTGCAAACAACTCCTGTGCCGGCCCTAATCCTCCGTCTCCGTGCGCTCCCGCAAACAGGGGCACTCCACAGCAGACGGCGCGCCAGCAATGTTTAAGTAAGGCATACAATACGCCGGAGGGCAAAGCAGTTCAGTTTCTTAGCCCCGTCTCGCTAACCCCCCTAAATCCTAACTGGAAGGAGAACTGGAGTGAATGGGGCATCGCTCTCTTCGGAAAGGGTGGAGGCATGTTTGGGTCGGGCATCGGCACAGACACGGGAATACAGACTCTCAACGGGGTGCGAAACGTCGGTTCTTGGCTCGAAAATACGACCAATTCCGTGTTGTCCGTTGGCGAAGAAGTGGCTCCCTACGCGATGTCTGGGATGGCACTCGCTGATCTGCTGCTCCAAGCTCAATGCAGTCTGGATCCGAGTGCCCCGCTTGAAGGAATTCCAATCGGCCCAAAGTAGTCTTAAAGGCAGGGGAACGGGAAAATCCTAGCGGAGAGTGAAAGATGGGCGGCTGGTTTCTCGACGTTTACATTGCGTGTTTGTTCAAATGGCTTGTTCGCCTTTTCCGGAGACGAGGGGTCAATTCCTGGCCGGTGGTTCAAGCCTCTGTGACGAGCTCAACTGCGTCATCTGGAGGCTTTGGTTGCCCAACTGGAGAAGTGATTTACACGTACGAAATAGACGGTCACATTTTCGGCGGGAGGAATGAGAAGCCCTTTATCTCGCCGAATTCAGCAGAGAATTATGTGGCTAGTTTTCCTAGCGGGAGTCGCCTGATCGTTCGTACGCAGCCAGAGATGCCGGAAGTGTCGGTTGTGCTTGACAGTGATCAGAATCGAAGTGTCTGACGCTCCGGCTGGACTCTTTCCCTGGCGCCCTGAGGGCGGGCGGTTTTCATTCCTAATGCGGTCGAGTTCCGGGATCCTTTTGTCCCCGAGGTACCCTGCCGGGGAGGATCAAAAGCAGGTCATGGAATTTGACATGATAAGCGAACTCAGCCAAAAGCTCCATGTCTGTAGGTTCGAGGCTCTCAGTTACGTGCCAGCGTCGAAGCCCAAGAATTTTCGAATTTTCTCCATGTTTGATGCTTAGATGCTTATCTAGACGAAAGCGGTGCTCTTGACGGTGCTGCTGTCTGTGTGTCTGTGTGATTGCTGGTTATTTCGTTATTTCGGCGGGGTCGGCGGTAGCTGAAGAGAGTATTGCGGAAAGGGTTCGAGTGCGAGAGAAGCCAACATGCGCTCTTGCGAAATCTGTGAAACTTTGTTGATGGTATGGCTGTCTACAAGAGAGCCTCTATCGACAGGCTACGCGTGTTCGATCACATATGCTCACGCTACATCGTTTGGGGCAGGACTCCTATGGGTGGTTGGCCCCGACTCCCAAGTAAGCAAACAAAAGGCGCTTGGTACTCGGCTTGCGGCTTCCGCCGTTTGGTTCCACGGTGACGAACACCGCATCTACTCGCTCAAGCAGTGTGGGGTCGGATGTCTTGAGCACCCAACGCCTCTTTGAAGCATTGTCTTCATAGAAAATTCCCAGGCTTACAGCTTGTTGCCTGTCAGTCCCACGCATACCCCATGCTTGGAAGGTGCTCGCATCCTTGATCGCCGTTTGCTGATCCAAATCATAAGCGTAGAAAACTAGGGACTTGCCCTTGGTGTAGAAGACACGGCCAAATGCTTTACGGGTTGCGCCACTTCGCTCAACATCATAGACCTCGGCAATGTAGAGGTTTCGGGCACCCATCAGTTCCCGGATATCGCGGTCATGCGCAAGCAACTCCTCTTGCTCGTCTATCTTCTTGTTCCGCGCTTCGAGCAACCGGGTGAGGTCTTGAATTTGGGTTTGCAACTCCGTCATCCGAACCGTATCCTCAGACACCTGCTTCTCTACAGCCGCCGCCCTTTCTTCCAGCCCCTGCATTTGTACTTCAGCAGTCTCCGATTTCTGAGCGAGTTCGGATCGTTCTTGGAGAAGACTCTGCCTGCCCAACTCTGCGTCGCGAAGATCACCCTCCAACCGCTGCTGCTCGCGTTTGACATGGCTCATTTCGTCCGATTGTCGTTGCAGGTTGCGGTGGAGCTCAGCGATCAATCCATCTCGCTCCTTGGCCTGGGTTCGTGTGACTTCCTGTTCACCTTCAGGATCAGACAAACGCTGTTTGAGCACGCCTAGAGTGGACTCTTCTGTCGGTGTAGCGATGCTTGCCACGCTCGCTCCGTGAAGCAGACCGAGCCTGTAGGCGAGGGTACCCAGAGCAAGGAAGAGCAGAATACCTGCCGCAGAAAGAGTCCAAATATGACGCCAAGTGTCAGAAATCGCAAAGGAAAACATTTGGCATGAAGAAGGATATCGCCACCTCTCTTCCCCTTCGGCTGAGTGCTCGTCTCGTGCAAGCCGCCCAAGGAGGTTAGCTATTGCTGAATTTTGCGACCACGAACCGTCCAGTGCGGCCTCCTCGTCTTTCAAGTATTCCGAAGCAACGGCGGGAATTGCTTCCTCCACAATCGCATTGTACTGGCGCATCGCCTCCCGGCACCCGGTGCATTCGGAAAGATGTACTTCTAGGTGTTGGCGTTCTACCTCCGTGAGTTGACCCGATGTCGAAATCGCGCATAGTTCCAGAAACTCATCATGGGGAACCACCCGCGACGCTTCGCCGCGCATTTTGTTGAAAGGAAGTTTCCTCATAGTGCTCAACAGTCTCATTGCTTGCCTGTAAACGCTCCTCGGAGTTTGTCCAGGCCACGGTAATAGTGATTTCTAACATTTCCGATAGACTGACCCGTTTTCAGCGCGATCTCTTCGAACGTGTATCCCTCGAAGAAGAATAGCCTTAGAGTCTCCCGTTGGTTCTCAGATAGAACCTTGAATACATCCCTGAGTGCTTTCTTCCCAAACGCACCCTCCAGAGATTGTTCATACCTATCAACGTTCATTTATGACGCACGTGCGCACCTCACCGTTTTATCCGCAGTCGAATGGGAAAATCGAACGCTGGCATAAGTCGCTCAAACAGGAGTGCATCCGGCCACTGACCCCGTTGACGGTGGAAGATGCGCGCCGCTTGATTCAACTCTACGTGGATCACTACAACACGATACGACTGCACAGTGCCATCGGTTATGTGACACCGCAGGATCGGCTCGCCGGGCGGCAGGCCGAGATCCACGCGGCTCGCGATCGCAAGTTAGAACAGGCTCGCAGCCAGCGGCAACTTCGCCGGCAGCAGACTGAGTCTGACCTGGACCCCGTAATTTAGACACAAAGGTCGAAAAGTGCTTGAGTTAAAAGCATCAACCTAAACCCCCGTGTCTATGGGCAAGAAATACCATCGTATCCCCCAAGAAGTGAAGGCGGATATCATTCGGAGGATAAAAGAAGAAGGCGTCACCGTCGCGCAAGCTGCAAAAGATCACGGTATCCACGAGACCACCGTCTACGGCTGGATCGGCGCCGGAGCGCAAGGCGCGCCAAGTTGGTCAGAATTCATCAAGCTCCAGAAACAAAACCGGGAGCTTCTGGCGCTCGTGGGCGAGATCACCCTCCAGCTCTCCGCCACCCAAAAAAAGAACTGATGGGAAAAGAAGTCATGTCGAAAAGCGCTCTCGCCCGCTCGCTCGGCGTTTGTCGTGCGTCCCTCTACTACGTTTCCCGCAAGGAGAAGGGGGACTGGACATTGAAAAGCAGGATCGAGGCGGTGTTGCGCGAGCATCCCTCGTACGGTTCCCGCAGACTTGCGCAGGCGTTGCGGCTCAACCGCAAAGGCGTGCAGCGGGTCATGCGCCTCTTCGGTATCCGGCCCTACCGCCGCCGGGGCAGGAAATGGCGCAAGAAACGGGCCATCGCGGCCTGCTACAAGAATCTCCTCGCCCTCACCATTCCGGCATACCCGCACCACGTCTGGGCCGCCGACTTCACGGAGCTTGGGTATCGCGGTAAGTGGGTGTACGTTGCCACGGTCATCGATCTTTTCACCAGGAGGATCGTGGGCATGGCGGTCTCGCCGCGCAAAGGTGCGCCGCTCACCGTGCAGGCGCTATGGTCGGCGCTCCTCAACCATCCGCATCCGGCGATCTTCCACTCCGACAATGGCCGGGAGTACGAGGCCAAAGCCTTCATTGTCGTCTTGGAGGACGTAGGCAGCCGCATCTCCCGCTCCCATCCGGGATGTCCCTGGGAGAACGGGTACCAGGAATCGTTCTACGACAAGTTCAAAGTGGATTTCGGCGATCCGAACCGGTTCAAGACCCTCGGCGAGTTCGTGGCGGAAATCTACCGCGCCATCTGGACGTACAACCATACGCGGATACACTCCGCATTCAAAATGCCGCCGCACGTGTTCGCAGAAAATTTCGCGGCGCTAAAAAACGGAGAATCCCTTCTCCGAATACCTGTCTAAAGAATGGGGTCCTTGACAGTCTTTGATTCTTCCTGAGGTGTAGGTCGCGGATTGTGCCCGGTGGTGAAGCTAAAAAAGCCGACGGGTCGGGCTTTTTGGTTTTCGTGCGAGATTAGGAAGGGCAAAGTACTAAAGTGCATTGTCCCCAACTGAGTCGCGGGTGATCGTACCTTTTCGGCGTATGATTCGGTTCTGGCCAGAAGGAGACTACTATGAGCGCATCTAGAGTACTGGTGCTCGCCACGTTGTTTCTGGCCACGACACTCGCCCAAGCCGACTGGAAGGAGTTTATCTTTCCTGCTGGGAATTTTAGAGTCGCATTCCCCGAGAGTCCCCAACGACTCAGGTTCTCTCGGCGGCACCTACACCAGTTCAGTGCCACCACCGGCGCTGAGTCTTACGGAGTTGCGTACGCGGATTGTTCACCGGACACGGATTGGAAAAGCACGGTGGACGGCAAACGTGATTCGATTGTGAGCCGGCTTGGCGGGTTGGTGGTGGATGAGAAGCATATCTCAGTCGCCGGCTATCCTGGGAAATGGATTCGTTTTGTCGGACCGAATACGAGGGGAGAATTGGCCATCTACCTCGTCGGGCAGCGATTGTACTTGCTGCACGCTTTTGCTCCGAAAAGTATTCCGCGACCACGGAATTTTTCTAAGTTCTTGAACTCGTTCCAACTCCTATCGGAGTCTAAACAGCAGAGGGGTTAGAGCTACGCGGTTGACTTCCTGAAGGTGTGGGTCTCGGATTTTGCGTGTCGCAGCTGCCAAAAAGCCCGATAGGATCGGGCTTTTGACTTAAGCGGTTGTTAGCGTGCTTGCGGGTTCCTGACTGCAGGCCGCATTTGCAAATCCTGCGCCAGCTTGAATTTCAGTTCGGTTTCGGCTGAGATTTCTTTCTTCCGGCCCGTGTATACTTGAGCGCCGGCGCCACCCGCCCCACCCAGCAGTGCGCCGATTGCCGCTCCTTTGCCGCCCCCGGCAAGCGCACCGAGCAAGGCTCCGATTGCAGCTCCGCCGCCGACGTACTTAGCAGTCCGGGTGTTCGCGCCGACCCCTGCTCCACCACTTTTACGGGTGTCTGCGGCAAGCAGGTATCTGCGCTTATTCACCGTCACTGAACGCAAGTCCAGCGCGACATCCTTGCCACCCTCGCCCTGGACCGCAACAAGTCGTGCGGGCGAACCACGTGGGATTATCATCGCGCCCGAGCGTCCGAGAACATCTTCGCTCACGGTAGCCGAGTACGCGGATCCGAGCGGCGGTTTCGCCGGAATACTTTGGTCGGTGCGCATTTTGATTTCAGTGCCTTCCGCCAGGACGGGTCTCGACTGTGCGAATGCAGGTATCGCTGCCAGGGCCAGGGCCACTAATAGCCGTGAGGTTTTCATAAGATTCCTCCATTGACGTAGAGCAGATGCGAGAGGAGCGAGAAGAGTTTCCCCTCCTTAGAAGTAGGGAGACTTGAGAAGTAGGGAGACTTGGGTCGCGGATTTTGCGTGGCGCTGGCGTCAAAAAGCCCGATGGGATCGGGCTTTTTGGCTGTTGTGCGCCTTGGAGGTGCCTGAAATTCAATTCAGCCTTTGGGCTTCTTCATCGTCGCATCGGTATCCGCCTCGATGCTGACGTCCACTTGCGCTCCTTCCTTAAGACGCACTTCCTCACCATTATCGTCCATCAAAGTGTTCTCGATGCGAATCTCTCGATAAAGATCGTCGGCACCTTCAATGTCGACCTGCGCCTTTTCAGGTTCGCTCGGAACAACTGGCTTGATGATTTTGTTGACGGTACCAGGCAACTTCTTCCGTTTCTTGCCCACGGTCCCTCCCCAGAAAGGCTTGTCTCGACCAAGGATTTTATCAAGAGCTGGCCTGGGACTGACAGGAACAAACGAAAAAGACCTGGGTTAGCGGTCTTGGTGGGTGTGGGGCGTTGCCACTAAGTTGGATTTTATGCGAGCGGTGGTGGTTCGAGTTTTCGCATTGCGAGGAGACGGAATAGGGAGGGGTATCAACTACTTCATAGGTGCCTTGCTGAGTAAGAAGCCTTCATAGGCGAGGAACCCGGAAATGGCGAGCCCAATCCAACTTACCCAGACGGGTACTGCGGCGCCTCCTATCGTGACCTGCCATCCCTGCCAGAGGCGAACGGCGTGAAGGAGAGCTACGAGCAAAAACAGTATTGAGGTAACGAGAAAAAAACTGCGTTGTGTCATTTGTGACCTCCAACGACAGAAGAGAGCTTCACGCAGCCGACAGGTAACGCTTGACCGTCTCGCTCCACTGTCCGCGTGAGGTGTCACCTCCGGCGACTTCGCGGGGCCAGGTACTCGATAGGTATTTTGGGGACCCGGTGAGGAAGACGATCCGCTGCTTCGGACTCGCCCCCTTAAGTTGCTCGTAGAATTCGAGCGTTTCCTCCGGGGAGTATCTGCGAACGTCGAGCATCACTAGATTGTAGACGTTCGGTTGCCATAAAAATCGGGCTCTAGAAAGCTCTTCAGCTTCATGCACCTCAACTGCGTGACTTCGCAGGACGGCAGCGCGCGCCTCGCGCGTAGCCTGGCAGCGGTCGATGAGGAGAACCCTTTTGTCGGCAAGAGCCGGGCGACCACGAAGTGGTGGGCGATTCATATGACACTCCCGAAACGGGCCCTCCTTTGGGAAGGCCATTCGGCCGAAGTCTGTGCCCGGAAGGGTCGGAAGTCAATTGGAATCTTAAGGTGGCGTTGGAGACCGCCTAAAGCGCGAATCACGCGCCACGTCGGAGTTGACAGTCTTGTATTTTCGTTGGGTGGTAGAAACAGAGGCTACGTCTGCGATTATCCCTTTTTCCGCAACCGCTAGAACTGACCGCTTATTGCTCGATTCCCATCGCGGGTAACCCTCCCGTTAGGCTTCCGGGTATAGGCGATCCTCTGAAGATCAGCCAGGGTTGTCAGCGCATTGCGGAGTGCAAGGCGTTCGGAGATACTTCTGGCATCTTCGTTTTTGAGCAATTCTTCCATTTTCCTGTCGATCGCTTCCGTCGCCTGTTTTATAGGTGCCGCAAGGTGATGCCGTTCGCCTCAAACAATGCAACATCCAAGACTTCGCTCCAGCCTTTGATGTGATTCGTAGCCATGATATGACTCCTAGGATCTTAGTTTCGCCAGTGACAAAAAAATAGCACGGGATACGGAGAGCAGGCCTCACACCCAAGCTCATTCAGTGCGAATTGATGGCCACTGTCCTGCACGGTTACTCGACGCGCATATATCAGTATGCATTCCCAAAGCTGTGAAACCTTAAGAGGCCGAATGAAAGTGAGCGTAGTCGCTGACTGCTGAATGAGTGGTCGGCGGATTTTGTGCCTGTAGGACCATGGAAGTCAACATAAATGTAAAAAGCCCCGATCTGGGATCGGGGCTTTTGGTCTTTCGGAAGTCTTTACTGGCGCTTGGCGCCCTTGCCATTCAGCGGTCGGGGCTGGAAGCTGCGTTCCTGGAGCCACTGCACGACCTGGTGTTTCGAGAAGCGGACATTTGATTCGATCCGCATGTGCGGGATGCCCTGTTGTTGAAACCCCGGGCACTAATACTCCTGTCTTTCGAGAGCGGGATTAGCCGAGGCTGCGGAGTCGTCACCAGCCGTACCCCAGGGACGTGTTGCTGAGTCTAAGGGGCGTTAGCCTTCCCCACGAACGCCGCAGACCGACCATGCCCGGCGGGGAAGCGGCTTGAAGGAGTGGCCCTGGCAGCGTGCGTGTATCACCCAATGCTTCCAGAGTTCGAGTAACAAGGCCACACTTACGGTTGTTGCAGCCACGGCATATACCCTAGTCGTCCCGACGCAACGCGGAATACCGCATGGCACTTCAACTGTATACAGCACAGCCCTTTTCTGACGAAAGGGATCAGGCATTCGGAAGGCAGCTACTTTGACCTCGGCTCGCCGGTACTGCCGTACATGTGCGCACACCGGACAAGCCAATAGGATTGTGTGGCTCGAATTTAGCCCGCTGCGACGGGATGGGTTTCCAGACACGTAAGGCAGGCGAATGGGGAACAAACAGGTGCGGCAAACTATCCAAAACCCACGATAAATCATTTGGTGCGGCTCCGTGTTTTCTCCTGCACGCAACATCCAAAGCAGATTCGGATGCCCCGTAATTTAGGAGGAGCTTTCAAGAGAATTCAGCATCCCATGCGCGATTGCGTAATGGACAAGATCGGCGCGAGTGCGAAGCTCTAATTTGTTGTAAATTCGTTCCCGGTACGTTTGGATCGTGTGTTCACTAACACCGAGTTTTTCTGCAATTGTTTTTGTGGTGAACCCTTGTGCTACCATTCGCAGAACCTGGGCCTCACGGCCGCTCAGGCGCTTCGTCCGCGGCTTGCGGATTGCAGTGTCATTTGTGCCGAGAAGCATGTCCGCAATGGAATCACTCAGCCGCGGATCTAGATATCGCCGGCCGCGCTGGGCGGAACGAATAGCCTCATACAGCTTCGAATTGCTGGCCGATCTCAAAACGTAAGCCTTCACTCCCGTTGCAAGCATTGATCGTATGTAGCTAGGGTTTTCGTTCGAACTCAGGATTACGACAGCGGCAGCAGGAGCCACACGCATCAGACTTGCAACCGTACGCAATCCGCCAAATCCGGCCTCAGTTAGCTCCACGAGAAAGACCTCGGGCGATTGCTTCCGGGCGTTTTTGACCAGGTTTGCGAGATCCTCTTCGGCCACGACTTCAAAATCCCGGATTCCCTTCAGCAGCGTGCCAAGCGCGCTCCGGACGATCGGATGTTTGGAGGCAATCAGTAGCCGTGTGCGGGGCATACATGCACCTCTGTCCTCCGCTGCAGGATGACCAGAACCTTAACCAAGCAACGAGCGAGCCAGATCCGAGTCGGACGGAACAGTGGTAGCCAGGGTCATACACGTGCGACATCGTACGGGTTACCGCTAGAGCGTACTCCAGCAATGAGATCGCCACAACCCGATACGTGAGTGGTTCTTTCGTTGTTCCTAGAAGCTTGCTGCGCCGCTGAAGGAGTACGGCTCGCCGGGGTATTCGACGGCGAGCCGCCGCGCGTCGCACGCGACGGGGGGAGGGCCTGGACGCGCACATTCCGGTTGAGGCCAATAAAGGACAGATTCCTGACCTGAAACACCTATGTTCGGTACCCATTATTATGTCGCCATGAACCGGGTTGCGTCTGTCAGGCAAATGCCCGACGTTCATCGCGGAGATACTCAAGGCGGAGCCAGAAAGGGCAAAGGTCAAAAACACGCTAATTCACGGTGAATTCTTCTTAGCTTTGGAATCTCTCGGGAGCGCGTTACGGAATATCAGTTTCAAAAGGTCCTTCGCTCCCTGGTGGCCCATGCTGGCATGGCCGAGCAACTTGGAACTACTCTGCATTGTGCGCGTTTCCCTTTAACACATTTTCCACGGATAGCATATTGGTACGCGATCTAGTTTGCTCATCTATCGCTTTGATCTTGTTGCGAAAAAGGCACATTGTGTCGGTTGTTTCCCCGACAGCGGTGGACGTTTGTGGACGTTTTTACCGACATACAGCCGTGGCCGCGATTGATACGATGACAAGATACAGAGACTGGAAAGACGTTGAATCGAGCTCCGGGTGAGCCAGAGAGCCATGTGTGCTCCTCAGGAAACAATCTGTACAACAAAACCTTTCAGTACTGATTGCAATTGTGTGGGTACGTCTTGGTTAGTAGAAGTTGGCCTGTTGAACTTTTGGCGGGAACGACACAACAAGCTTCGGAGATTCAAGGTGTTGGTGAAGGAGTGGACGGAGTATCCCTCGCGATCTGCCCTTCCCCGGGAAAGAAATGGGAAAAATTCGCGTTTTGGTGGCGTCCGAATACCAAATCGTACGAAGCTCTCTCCGCCAGCTACTGAAAATAGACGACGTATTCGACGTTTTGTTGACCGAAACCAATATCGGAAAGACTCTACCCCGAACCTGCCAGACACTCTCACCCGATGTGCTACTGCTCGAAGTCGCTACACACAGTTCGTCAAGCCTATGCGTACCTGCCAATGTTTTGACTGTCGTGCCGGACGCTCGAATTCTCGTTCTGAGCACAAATGACAATACTACCTATGTGCGCGCGGTGTTTGCGATTGGGGCCCTGGGTTACATTCTCAAGGCCGCCGCTCAGTCAGAACTGTTCCAGGCTGTCAAACAAGTTTACCGACGCCGGCGATTTCTGGACCCACGATTGAGCAACTCTGTGCCCGACGATCTGCTCATCACCACGGCGACTGGCCAGCCTGGCAAGCAACTCAGTCGGCGAGAAATTGAAGTCTTACGCGCGATTGCCTTGGGCTTTACAACCAAAGACATATCGAAGGAACTCGACCTCAGCGAAAAAACCGTGCAGACTTATCGTGAACGGATATACAAAAAGCTGGCGTTGCACACCCGGGCTGACCTTGTCCACTATGCACTGGCACACGGGCTGGCTGGTTGGGAAAATAGTTCCTGATGATTCCGACTTGCCCGTTCTGTCAACGGGGCGCCGAATGTTCCAGTGCTACGCGGCAACTCAACGTTGTTTTTTTGCGGAGACGAATCATTAACCGGTAGAGTGGCAATGTCAGATCGGTGCCATCCACATCGACTCCGCGATTTCCTTTGTTTGGAAGATCTGTCGTGACGAATCCCGTTTAGCCCTCTAGACCGGAGTCGCAACAATTGTCCCAAGTGAAACTTTGCAATCATGGCGGACTCTTGTTTTTATTTTCACCCGCTTGGGAGTCATTAAACGAAGCATGAGTTCGGCGTCCGACAAATCGCAGGCCAAGCGTGGCACTCGGATCAGCCTTCAGATTGAGATCACTCTCATCAGTCTCGATCCGGCTCATCCATTTTGCGAGTCGGGCCTGACACTCCTCGTGAACCCTCAAGGATGCGTGGCACGGTTCCGTCGTCCGCTGGAAATTGGAGCTGCAGTGCGGCTCGAAGGTCTCCCTACCGGAACCGCTGTGACTGCGCGGGTAGTGAACTGTATCCGGATTGGGGAGTATGAGAAGCTTTGGTTGCTTGGATTGGCGCTGCATGAGCCGGGCAACATCTGGGGCGTCCAAACGCCTCCCGAAGACTGGGCGCAATAGGACTGGCGCCGAGATTTCCCCGCGGCGAACTGTGTCGACCTCGACCAAGAGCTTGTCGCCTTTCTGGAATACTGTAACGTCGGGCGTCGGAGACGCCTGTTGTCGAAGAATAGAGGGATTTCCTCCAACCCCCTAGAAGGCTGGATTTCCGCGGCCAATATGATGGTCGCATCGCATTCGCTGCGAGCTGAGGAGCGCTGGCAAGCACGGTCATAGAACGTCCGACCCATCCAACCGAGCCGGACGAGGATATCGTCCGAGTGCGGATCGCCTCCGCACTCGAAACACTCTCCGAAGCCCTCGTCGTGTGGATACGGTTCAATGCCAAAACACGCATTTTTGTCTGCTGAGTTTTCTATCAGCTCTCCGCAGCACGAGCATTTGACGTATGCCGGTTGCTCGACTTTTGCGGTTACTTGATCCGGTCCGTGGTCTTGATCCATACGGCTTGTCGGTGTCTGTCCCTTCCCGTTCCCGTTTTGGGAGCGTTGCCGTGTGCAGCACGGCGGACTCCCAATGTCTTCCTTAATGAGGTTGTGCACGACGGCACGGATTGGGAAAGGGTGGTGAACGGCGAGCGTGATTCAATTGTGAACGGTTTTGGTGGGTCGGTGGTGAACGAGAGGCGTACGTCAGTCGAAGGCTATCCAGGGAAATGGATCCGTTTTGTCGGGCAGAATACGAGCGGGGAAATCGCCATCTACTTCGTCGTGCACCGCTTGTATGTGCTGCACGCTTTCGCTCCGAACAGTACGCCTCGGCCAGAGAATTTTTCGACATTTCTAAACTCATTTCTTTTGTTATCAAAGCCGAAGACGTAGCAGCGTCAGGCAGGTCCGAGGGCGATCTGTCGGCGATTGCCGCCTGGAAGGCCCGGTTATTACTGCAATTTTTGTGGATTTGGAGTCTAATTTAAACAGGGAGTTTGTATCGCAGGGGCGGGAGCTTGTGTTCAGTAATCCCGTTCTCCTTAGAGGGAGGCTTGCCATGCGGACCCTAACAGAGCGAGGCCGCCATTTCGAAGCGCATCCGTTGCAGGCGACGTTTTCGCTTTTCGCGAGCATGTTGTTGGCCGGGCTGGTTGTACTGGCGCTCGTCTTGTCGGCGAGGTGAAGGACCATTTCCGGCTGACGAGAATGACTTGAGATGGCCAGAATGACGCGCTGCTCTCCACCATGCGGCGTGGAAGGGAGGCTATGTCTCTGTGCGATAAAACTGGTAGGAGTTAAAGATAAGTCTCGGATCTTGCGTGATAAGGCCTCGAATTTCTCCTGAGGTGTGGGTGTCGAATTTTGCGTGTCGCGGTTGCCAAAAAGCCCGATGGGGTCGGGCTTTTTGGCTTTAGGGTCTGATGTGATTCTTGGAATCGGATGACTAGGCAGCCTTTGAGGCTGCGCTCTCATCCTGAAGCAGCGTGCGAAGCTGTTCCCGCAGTTCTGGCGTCTTCTCATGCCCGTGGACGCTCGTAGCGTGGAGCACGGCTAGATCCAGAACCTCGTCTTCACCACCCGAAATAGCAATCGTGCAGGGTTTTTCTGCGGGGAACTGACGACAATCGATCACTTTACGCGTTCCGGCCATATGTGCCTCCTTTGCGAAATCAAATCGTTCGCATTGTAGTTCGGCCGAAGGCGACGTTCAACGTGCAGCGGAGATCGGTATCGACGTGGGATTCCGCTTTTCTGGCGTTAGGAGTGGCCAGGTCTTAGCGCTTCGGTGTGGAATTTGTCATTGTCGGCGATGCCCTGGGTCTCATAGGTGGCTTCCAGTGCTGCCCCGTTGGGCAGCATGCGAAGCTCGTAGACCTGTGTTGGACCGGCAAACAGATCTCGGCGCGACGCGCTGCCGATGATGCACAATAGTATCGGAGCTGTCGGCCTTCGCCGGGCTCGTGAGGTGATCAGTAAGGAGGAGCTTGAGAATCAGCTTCCGTTCTTGCGCCCCGAGCGCTGCGTCCGGGCGTGGCAGAGGCTGGGCTAATGCTCTGTACAGCCGTTCTTTTCGCCTGGAGCGAAAACGTTCTGTCGGTTGTGGGATCTCTCCGATATCCAATGTCACTGCCAGACCGAATCGAGCGGATCGGTCGTGATTCTCGAGACGGTCAACATGCTGGCGAGTTCGTCTGCCGTCAAAGCACGGCTTTAGTCACCCAAGGCCATCTGCTGATTCTGCGGCTATAACCCGGAATTCCTGTCCGATTTTTGTTCTCTTTTTAGTTGGAGCCAAACAAGGTAGTACAAATCTGACTGCCGACCCCAACGAAATATGGGTCAGCCTCTGTTCCTAGATTCGCGAACTTCCGAATCGACTCGATCGACGAAGACGTAAAGACCCAGACACATGAGGAACATCATACCGGAGAAGACTGCCGCCGGCAGCGACGTCTGGCGATGGCCAGCCAGGAAAGACTCCAGCGTTGCGCTCAGCAACCAGATCTGAACGACGAGCAGGACGACGATTAGGAACATTGCCCCAGCAATGGCGGTAAGCCCGCGATTTTGGGGTGGCAATTCACTGGAAGGTCTCATGGCGACTACCCTTTCATCTCGACAGCGACCAATTGCTCTCCGCGCATTTCCAGAACCACACGCGGTAGTGGGCGTGTCGGAGGTCCTTGTAGAACCGCACCGTCCTTGATTGAAAAGAAGCCCTGGTGGCACGGGCATTCCAGCCGGTCGCTTACGTGTGAATAGTACACAGCACATGACAAGTGCGTGCATTTTTGACTATAGCTCACATATTCGTTCTCTCCCGTACGAACAAGGATGCAGTGGTCTTCCTCGGTCGGATAGGCGAACAGTTTTACGCCGCCGACAGGAATTTCTCCGAGTTGCGCTACGGGTTGTTGCGGATAGATAGGATTCTTATAGAAAATCGAACGAATCAATATCCAGATATTACCGACGAACATCCCGAGGCTGGTGAGGACGAGAAACTTGGTGAGCTGTCTGCGGGTAACGTATCGCTCATCCGCGGTACGAACCGAGAATTCTTCCCGCCAAAGAGGTTCACGACTCGTGCGTCGCAACCAGTTCATTGTTTTCCTCCCACATGTAGTCCACGATATCCAGAGCAATCGCTTCCCGGTCCGCCGGCGCCATCATGAAAACCTTGGTGGTGATCTTCTGATTGCCAAAATAGAAAGTGTTCGTCGGCTTCTCGCGCCGGCTGGCTATCTCCTCGGGAGTTACGTAAGCCAGTGCCTGGCTGGGACACACGGTCGCGCACATCGGCCTCCTGCCTTCTGAAGTGCGGTCGTAGCACATGTCGCACTTCATCATCTGCTGCTCCGATTCCATCATTTTCGGTATGCCAAACGGACAAGCGAGCACGCAGTTATTGCACGCAATACAACGTGGCTTCAGGGAAGAATGGACAATTCCATCCTCGCCTTTTTTTATCGCGTCCGCCGGACAAGCCTGCGCGCAGGTAGGGTCATCGCAATGCCAGCAAACGTAGGCTGCCGAGCGGATGCTCTCGCGCCGTTCGATAAAATCAAAGTTAATCATCGACGTGCCCCGGTGGGTCTCGCATTCCTCGCAAGCCTGCAAGCAGGACTGGCAACCGATACAACGCGAAGGGTCAATGTAGAACTCATACCCGTACATTAAGATCCTCCTCGTGAACGATCGTTCAGATGAGGCCCGCGATCATCCTGGGATGGGTCCGGACCATCGGCCCTGACAATTTTGCATGCCGAAACCTTGAATTCAGGGATCTTGCTGCGGGGATCAAGAGTTCGATGGGTGAGCCGGTTGGCGCTGCGAGTGCCGGCCCAGTGATACGGGATGAAAACAGTATCCGGACGAATGGTCTTCACGACCAGGGCGCGAATGGTCAGATCATCGCGGCGAGTGGTTATCGTCACCCAGTCGCCATCCTTTATTCCTTGCTGCTCGGCCAACCGGGGATGAATTTCGGCCCGAGGTTCGGGATTCTGGTCCACTAATGCGCCGATCCGGCGGGTCTGGGTCCCCGACAGATATTGGCTAACCACCCGCCCCGTGGTGAGATAAAAAGGATATTCGTCATTCACCGGATCGCCGCTGGGGCGCCATTCCGTGGCGTTGAAATGAGCCTTGCCGTCGTGGGTGTAAAACTTGTTATCCACAAAAAGGCGTGGCGTTCCAGGATGGTCGAGCGAAGGGCACGGCCAAAAGATACCCTTTTGCCTATCCACCCTCTCGTAGGTGATGCCGTAGTAGTCGGCTACGCCCCCACGCGAGGCAACCCGGAGTTCTTCAAGAATGTCAGCAGGATTCTTGAACGGGAAGTACTGCCCGCGGCCCAGCCGATGAGCCAGGTCGATGATGATCGCGGAATCGCGCCTCGCCTCGCCGGGTGGATCGACCGCCTTCTGCCAGTGAATCACCCGCCCTTCAGTGCTGCAGCCGAGCCCGTCCTCTTCTTCGTGCAGGCTTCCGGCTAAAACTACATCGGCGTGGTGGGCAGTCTCCGACAGAAAAAAATCGATCACACCGAAGAACTCCAGCTTCGATAGTGCCTCACGCGTGAAGTTTGCATCCGGCAGCGATACCACCGGGTTGAAGCATATCGAAAGCAGCCCCTTGATTTCGCCGCGATGAATCGCGTTCATGATTTCCTGGGCAGTGTAACCGGGTTGAGGAAGCTCCTCGGGAGTTATGCCCCAGACTCCCGCGACATATTCGCGCGCTGCGGGGTCAGTGAGTGAGCGCTGGCCGGGAAGCTGGTCGCATTTCTGTCCGTGCTCTCGCCCACCCTGGCCATTGCCCTGGCCGGTGATCATGGTAGGACCCGCACCCTCGCGCCCAATATTGCCGGTAGCGAGCGCAATATTAACAACCGCCAGGCAGTTTTCTACGCCCTTCGACTGGTGTTCCAATCCACGGGCGTGCAACATGATTGCCCGCTTTGATTTGCCGATCCAGCGCGCCGCCTTTTCGATGGCCTCAGGCGGCACACCCGTCATTTCGGCTGCTTTCCGTAAATCCCACTGTCGGGCGGATTCCGCGACGGCATCAAAGCCGGTTGTGTATTGCTCGATGAATTCGCGGTCCTCCAGTCCGTCACGCAGAATCACATGAAACATTCCCATTAGTAGCGCAAGATCGGTTCCAGGGCGCAGAGGAAGGTATAGATCGGCGTTCCGCGTGATCGGAGTCATGCGGGGATCGGCAACAATGAGCCGGCCTCCGTTGTCACGACAACGCCAGACGTAATCGGTTGTAATCGGGGCGCAGTCGCCGATGTTCGCGCCAATCATGAACAGAACTTCTGCCTTGGGAATCTCGCCCCAGGGAATCGTGCTTCGATCTATTCCGAATGCCAGTTTGTATGCAACCCCGGCGGAGACCATGCAGAGCCGTCCGTTGTAGTCGATGTGACGAGTGCCAAGCGCCACGCGCGCGAATTTACCCATCAGATACGATTTTTCCGTAGACAGTGAAGCCCCGCCGTAGACGGCGACCGCATCCTTGCCATATTTGTTCTGGATCTCGCGCATGCGCCTTGCTGTAAGGTCGAGCGCTTCTTCCCAGTTCGCGTGACGAAAACCCTGATCGCTGCGTATCAAAGGGGAAAGCAAACGATCCGGATGGCTGCCCTGCATGTAGCGCTTCACGCCCTTGGGACAGAGCATGCCACGGTTGAAGGGAAAGTCTTCCCAAGGCTCAAAACCGATGACATGGTTTTCGCGGACCTTCAGTTGGATTCCGCATTGCTGTCCGCAGAAGCAACAGTGCGTCTTCACCAGCTTCTCGGCGGGATGGACTGATTCGTCTTTCCATCCTCCCGGCGGTGTGTAATTCAAATGCGGCCCAAACTGTTCTTTGAGCTTCTCTTCGGAAACAGGAACCTTAGCCATCCGCTTCCTCTTTCAGCCTCAACTGCGCAAGAGAAATTGATTTGCGTTTGCAGGCCGGGCACAGCTCCTGCCAATTGCCCACCGGACCCGCCATCGCGTAGTTGAAGCCGACCTGTGGCAGGACGCGCTCAAGGTCATCAACGTGCATCCGAGACGCAAACCGCTCGCCACAGCGCGCGCAAACTGCGCCCTCACCCGATTCGCCCGCCCTCTGGTACAGTTTTACGCCCAATTGCGCCGGACGTTGAAAGATGTGGAAGAACTTTCCGAAAGGAAGATAGAGCAGCGCGGCAATCACCGTGATGGCGTGCAGAATAGCGATGAAATCGTAGAAACTGCCACCCAGCCACGATTGCGAAACTGTCAGCGCCAGGCCGGTGATCGATATAGCAAAGAGCAAGATCAAGGGCAAGAAGTCCATCGCGAATGTCTGCACCGCGCGTGCTCCCTCGTCACGCATCCGGCGCCACAGCGAAAGCGCAATGCCGCCTAGCACCAGAAATGCCGAAATATCAAGGCCATGGAAGAGGATCAACGCGGTGAAAGTGTGCAGCCGAAAGCTGAAAGTCGAATACCCAAAAAAGTGAGTCACATAAGTCATTTGATCATTCGGAGCGCTGGTGAAGTGAATCCAACCGAATACCAGCGGAAAGGTAATCATCGCAGCTAGAATGCAACCCCAGAACAGCAACTGATGCATCGCCCAGCGCAGCCTGGAGCGGTGCGCGATGAACGTTTGAGCAAAGATGTGAGTCCCCGCCAGCCCTGCGATGTGGACGACGCTGCGAATTACTCCTTGCTCCTTGAACAGCTGCCAACCCCGCTGCCAGTAAACGTAGGTTGGGGGCTTCCGAATCCAGACCGAGTAGTGATAGATGACCCCCCAGGTCGCGAAAATGATTGCGAAGGTGTAGATCACCAGCGCTGGGTCAAAGTTCTGAAGATTCCGCGAGCCGAGCACAATCGCGGAGATCAAGGCTCCCGTCCACAACGTGGCCCACGCGCCAGCACGAACTCTGTCCGCTGTGCGCGTCAGCTCCGGAGGAAGCTTGGCTGCCAGGGCTTCTTCGCGGGGCAAGAACACCCATCCGTTCAGCCACCAGAGCAGGCACGCCACGGCTGACAATAGAAGAAATCCTGGCCAAACTACGCCCCAGCGGTCTCGAAACACGCCTAAAAGCAAAGGAGGAAAGAAGCCGCCCATGCCGCCCATCGCGCCCACCAGTCCGGTGACAGTGGCCCGTTGAGTGGGAAAATATCGAGGCACGAGCTGAAACACGGCGCCATTGCCGATGCCGAGCAAGGCCGCGCATCCCAGTGCTCCCACCGTGAACGGCAGCATCGTTGGAATACCAAGCAGCAATCCAAACGCGGCGACAGCCGGCAGAACCCACGAAAGAACCCGCGAGCCCCCGATTCGATCCGAGAGCCATCCCCCCAACGGTCGGCACACGGTAGCTAGCACTACGAATCCAGCAGCACGAAGACCGGCGTCGGCAGGACGAAGGCCGAACTGATCGCGAAGAAGTGTCGGGAGGTAAATAGAGAACGCGACAAACCCGCCAAAGGTCAGAAAATAGAAGGCCGATAGCGCCCACGCCATAGGCTCGTGAGCGAGCACACTGAACATCTCGGACAAACTCTTGGGACGAACCGTTTCCGCGGCATTTCTGGCAAAAACCACGAACACAACCGCCCAGACGAGCAAGATGACCGACATGCCCCAATACACGGTGCGGAATCCGTATGTCGTGGCAACCACGGGTCCCAGGAATACCGCTGCCGATTGACCAATATTCCCCAGGCCATACACGCCCAAGGCGCTGCCCTGTCTCTCCATGGAGAACCAGCGGGAGACGTAACCGACACCGACCGCGAACGAGGAACCCGCCATTCCCAGAAGGAAGGCCACAATCAGCAAGTCCCTGTGGCCCGAGGCAAGAGGAACTAGAGCGACCGGCACAGCGACAAAGAACATCAGGGCACTGAAAACCATGCGACCACCGAAGCGGTCGGTCAGCATCCCCATTGGAATACGAGCCAGAGAACCAAGCAGGACAGGAACTGCAACTAGCAAAGCGGTTTGTGTCGCGGAGAGATGAAGCAGCTGACGAAAATGCGGGGCGAAGGCGCTGACAAGACCCCACGCCGCAAAGCACACCGTAAAAGAAACGGTTCCGAGTAGCAGGTGCCTTTGTGACGCTTGCGGATTTGCCACTTCGCCACTTCTCATCGCGCCCACCCAAAAGAATTCTACGCTCAGGATGCGTCGCCCTGCCCAGAACACACATTCAAGATCCACCTTGGAATGTCAGTTACGTTGTCTCACGGTACGTCAGCTGCGTCGACGATGGGCATCCACCGAATGTGGCGAGCAGGTTCACCGCAAAAACCGTGACTGCGCCCATCTCGGTCACTGCGGACAGTGGAAGCCATGACCACGCGGAATGCACGAAGCCCTGATACGCAAGGATTTCTGAGCTGACGCGTACAAGACATCCAACCATCAGAAGGAGCAGAGCCACGAACATCAGTCTGGGGCTGAACAGCAGGCGCATGCCTGAAAAGGCCGGAAGGATCCGCGGTCCAATGCAAAACACCATGGTGGCCAGGAAACCAACGGTAAGGGCATGACGCGAGGCTCCCCAGATTCCCTGAGAGTTTTCAACCCAGGCGGCCCAGATGCCAAGAGAAGCTGCAATGATCGACCACACGTATGCCAGCCTCACAAAGACCGGGAAGCTTGCGTGCACACCCTTGATCTTTGCTGGACGCTGTGGCCGCTCGAACAGCCGCAGCGCATGCACAGCCGCACCCACCCCGGTGAGCAGTAGAAATGCTGCCGCTACCGCTCGTCCCGCAAGCGCAGCCAGGACGCCGGCTGAGTTCGCAGCCACGGCCAGAAACAAAGCTTGCTTGTGGATCAACCGCAATCCAAGAAAAATCGGAAGCCACTTGGCGCTGAATCCCCAAACGAAGGGAACCAGAAAACCCCAGGTCTGTAGAACGAGAAGGCGTTGATCGAGACTCGCCGGCATCGCGGGTGTCGCGCTCGAAAGAGCGAGGTACAAGGTCAATCCGAAGTTGGTCAGGAGCGTGAGCATGAGGCCCGCCGAGCCCGCAATGACTACCCACACCCATTCTTCCAGCCTCTGCTTGCTAGACTCCTGAGGGCGGTGGCTGGAAACCGTGTAAAAGAAAATCACGAAAGCGGCTATTTCAAAGATCGCGGAAAGCGGAAGAAGCCCCTGCCACTGCCATTGATACACGCTGGCCGCCCAGCGTAACGTGACCCCGGATGTCCACAAGACCCCCGACATCCAAACCAGCCATAGCGTAAATGACCTCATACGCATCATTTTGGGGATAGAATAAAATCCAATACCCAAAATGAAGCTGCCAATCCAGCCGAAGATCTGGGCATGGCCGTGTGCCTGAATCCACGACGGAGAGACGGAGTCCGCCGCGCGGTGGCTGCTTATGGCGATCAGGTTCCAGACTCCCAGGAAGGTACCTGGAAGCAGCATGAACACGAGGCCGGTGCTGATGTAGAGCATCAGCAGTCGCGACAGGTTGATCTCGCGGGCCGCCGTAATGTCGAAAATCTCCAGCGGGGTGAGAGTGCGGCCCACCTCTTTCTCAGTACGGGTTGGTAGCGCGGCCATGGACTCGTATCTCCAGTTATTGTGACTTTTCCATCACAATCGCGCGGGGGAACAGAATGTTGTTTTCCAGGTGGATGTGCTGGTGCATGTCCGCCTCAAAATCTCGCAACGCGTTGTAAAGCGTCTGGTAGCTGATGCAAGCGTCCGGCGGCGGAGTGTAGCCGCTGCTGGCGTCACGCATGGCACGCAATGCATTGCCCGCGGACTCGTGTTCATGTTCCATCATCGAGACTGGATTTTGCACGCTGCCAAAAAATGGCGGCAGCACCGAAACTTTCTCGATGACTGACTCTTCCATTCTCACGATGTACGGAAACAAAACGTTCTCTTCTTTCATCATGTGCATGGTCAGTTCCTGTGCCAGACCCTCAAAGCTCGCCCGAATCTGTAACAGCTCAGGATGGTTCTTCCCGTGGACAGAGCAGACCCTGTTGAACAATGGGCCCAGGCGGGCAATTTCCTCACGCGTGTACTTGTGATGGGTTTCGCAGATGTGCGAAGCCAGGTCGGCCAGCATTTCGCTTGGCCACTTGTGATCTTTTTGGACCGGTGGCGCGGATTGCGTGGCTGACTCCAACGAGTCCAAGACCTTGTCCAACGGCTGGTTGGCGGCGCGGCAGGCTTGTTCCAAAGACTTGTTCCCTCCGCAGCAGTAGTCGATACCCAGCCTTTCAAACACTCTGGTGGCCGCGGGATTTTCCAGGGCTAATTCCCGTACTGTCTTCTCAGTCGTTACGCTCACACTAGCCTCCTCGCAGCTTGGCTCCATGCTCGTGGCCGCGTTTGATGTTTTGAGGTTACCGAGGTAGTGGCGCTGTGCCAATGACTTTTGTCACGGCAATCGTAAAAAATGAACGGTGCGTTTGTCGGAAGAGGAATTCGGGAACTATGGAAATCACTCAGCAGAGATTGTTTCAGCTTCTAAGGCCTTCAAATCGCCGATAACAACATCGCGGCCGTCGATTGTGATCATTCCTTCCGCCTGCAGCCGCGAAAGGTTGCGGGAAACCAGTTCGCGCACCGTGCCGATCTGCGATGCTAGTTCCTGGTTACTTACGGGCAGAGTGATCACCACGCCTGCAGGGGATCGTTCGCCTTCCTTTTGAGCGAGACGGACGAGAAAAGATGCGAGCCGGTGACGTACAGTGGTAAATGAAAGCTCTTCGATAATCCCAACCAGGCGCCGCAAACGTCCTCCGATGACCCGCAGTACCTTGAGCGCAATCTGGGGATGAGCCAGACACAATGCCCGAAAGTCCTGCTTGCTCACAAATAGCAGATCGGTATCGTCAATGGCGGATGCGGAGGCAGGGTAATTTCCTCCATCGAACACTGGTAGTTCAGCCATGGAACTGCCCGGTCCGTCGATGCTGAGTACCTGCTCACGACCGCTGGCGGAGCTCTTGAAAATCCGGACATGGCCGGATTCGACGACATAGAGTCCAGAACATGGCTCACCTTCGCCGAAGATGATCTCGCCAGCCAAGTAGTGACGCGGCAGGGCACGTTGGGCAAGAAAACCCAGCTCGTTTTCTGCCAGCTCGGAGAAGATCGGGACCTTGGCCAGTATCTGCCCCCGTGTGAACCCGGATTCCGCCATGCCGGCTATTGTATCGGAGCAGGTGTTTCGGACGGCGTCGCGCGGAAAACCGGAATCTCCTATCGCCCTCTTCGACTTTTATCCTTTGAACCCGGCTGCTTCCAGCCGGGCAGGCAAGATCTTAGGATCCACGAGAACCAACGTGTCACGGATGTGAAATATCCGCATCAGGAAAGAAGGCGTGCTGTCCGTTCCAGCGAAAATGCCACCCGGCCTGAGCACCCGGTACACTTCCGCAAACACTCGATCCTGCAATTCCTGCGAAGGTACATGGTGAAGCATGGTGAGCGCGACCGCGCCTGAGAATGTGCGATCGCCGAACGGCATTTCTGTCGCATCGCCGCATTGCACCCTTACGTTGGTGCCAGCCAAGCGGCGATTGAGGGTGTCTGCCAATTCCGGGTCGACTTCTATGGACGTAATAGTCTCGCATTGACGTCGCAGCCAATCCGTCGTCAGACCCGGTCCCGGCCCGACTTCTAGGACTTCATCCCCCAAATCCACACCACCCAGCGACCAGGGCAGAATTTTACTTTCGAGCTTCTGCTTCCATTGGCTCGATTGGCAATACCATCGGTGCAAACGATTCATCAGACTCCGCCAGTCCGGGCTGGGATCGGCTCGGGCACGAGCCTTACTTTCCTACGGCTTGCCATCTCCTCAGCGATGGCCGACTTCTCGGGGCCGGATAGCATCCTAGCTGCTAGCGGAAACACTAATTCATCCTCGATGCTGATGTGCCGCTTGTACATCCTTGCAAGACTCGTTACGGCGGCTTGAAATTGTTCGATCTCAACATCGGACAACTTTCCCATCGAGAGATACTGGACTCCGAGTCGTCCGACATCCGCATGTAATGGAGCCGCCCAGCGGTGTTCGTCCTCCAGATGTTCTAATTCAGCGAAGGCGGAGTCGATTTCAGGAAGGCCCATCTGACGCAGCCGGGGAAACAGCGATACTTCCTCGTCGGCCGTGTGCTTTGGCGCAGCTTCCCCGAAGTAACGCAATGCAGATTCTAACGCCCGGACTGTGTCCTCTGCTGGGGGACGATCGATCACGGCGGCAACGGCCTCGAGCGTGCCCATGAACATCTCAATGCGCCGGTGACAGTCCGAGAGCAAGCCGGTGGGGTCAGTAAAGTTGTGCGTCTTTGCTCCAATTTGGACAGGCATTTGCTCAGTCTACTCGGGTACATCGATCGACACTGTGACAAAAGTCTCAGCGATCCAAGCTCATCTGTTAGGGGCTCGGCCAGCGATGACACCAATTGCAAGCCCGTAGCGCTCGCCTCTAGTGGGATACCTCTGTCAGATGCAAAGCATTCCGCATCAGGATTCCGATGTGCCCTTCGGCCAAGAGACCGTGAGCAGGAATGCACTCTCTTCAAGCGCTTCGACGTCGTGGACCATGCCACAGTCCAGGACCAGCAACTGTCCAGCCGTCAAGTTGACCTTCTGATCCGGCAGGTGGACACAAATCTTCCCCAGCAAGTGGTGAATGGAAATTCTGCCTTCGGCGTGGTGCTCTTTCATCTGCGTGTTGGCTTTCATCAGAATCAGAACAATCCGGAAATCAGGATACTTCGCGAGCGTCTTGGAACTCCGGCCTGTCTCCCGCTGCCAGGACTCCTCGCCGCGGAGTTGCTGGATTTCGCTTACCAGATCAAATTGAAGTGAGGGCTCGGCCAACTGAGGCAGCCTGTTCAATGCCTTACTTCCCTCGCCTGGATGGCAAGTGCGAGCGGTTGTATCCATGAACAATACCTCCAATAGTACTGAACGGCGTGCATCTTCCCGGAAGTTCTTAGATCGTACCGAGGTTTCGAGGGGAGAGTCCGTTGAACGCCCACCTTTGTGGAGCATTTCCTCGATCAGGTACTGGCAAATCTTCCGACCTAGTTCTATATCCTCGATAGGGGCCGCCGAACCTGCACCGAATCCTTCATAACATGATCCTGATCTCTTGCCGCAGCGTACCCCAAAATCCCATAGTACACCGCGCGATCGAAGAACTGGTTTAACATCTGTTGCAATTCAAGCTTGCCAAAGAGTTCCACGATGTTGTCGGCAAACGTTTCTCGTTGCAAGAATTGCCATAGATGATCACGACTCACGATCAATGCCCACACGAACTGATGGAGGCCGATTCCGTCCGCTACCCGGCGCGTAGCGATGTCCCTGAACTGCTTCTCAATATCACCCTCTGTCTTTTGCAGCAACCACACTCCCAAGTTGCGGTAAACCTCAACCGCTGCCAGTTGCAGGCTTTCGGGGGAATGGAAATCAAACGTCCGTTCGGATTCTCGTATCCGTTTCGTTAGTCCCTGCGCCAGTTCTTCGGAATGTCTTTCGATCAGGCGGACCAAATTCGATACCATCATTTGCGATCCTTCCTAGCCTCTCTCTGTTGAGCCGATGCGGGCCACACCGCCAGGATCTACTCCGCTCCACGAGTCAGTACAGCAATTGATTAAATATCGCACCACGATATTATTATAGATCAGAGATCTTGGACTGTGGCAAGACCGGCATCAGGATCAACAGTTAGAGGCCTTTGCGTTGATTTTTAGCAGAATGCTTCCGCTTTGGGGTATCAAAGGATGACACAAGGCCTTGGCGGCTACGCCCCCTCTTTTTCCCGTTCGAGGACGTCACCCATACTGCAGGTCCATGGACCCGTCGGACGAGCTTCTCGGCCAGATCGCCACCGAAGAACTCCTGAAATCGCGAAACGGGATGCCTACCGATTACGATTGTGTGGCAACGATGCACGGCCGCCACTTCCAAGAGTTTATCAACCGGGTCTTGTCCCTCCGGCAGGTATACGGTTGTTGTTTTCGTCACGCTGTCGGGTACACCGGCACGTCCCAGCGCTATGTGAGCGCCGCTGAAAACTTCTCTTGCCTTGCGACGCGCGACCGACAACCAGCGCTTCTGCTCCCCCTTCAGTTCCTTGCCTAACTTCTCCTCTTTCTCTGGATTCTCCGCACCACCAAATTCCAGCAGTTCGGTGGGCAATGAGGGCAGCACGTAACCGAGGACAATTCGAAATCCCCTTCGCTTACCCACGAACGCGCCAACGTACTGCAGTGTATGTCGAGATGCTCCCGACTCATCAACGACTACGAACAGGCTAGTGCTATTTGTTCTTGAAGTCATCCCTAACACCTCGTCGTTTAGCTCCCTGCTTACCTGGCGGACGCCCCTTTGTTCTCACTTCACCCGATAATTTGCGAGCCGTCACAGCCAGTTTTTCAGCCCGCTCCAGAAGGTCGAAACGCGAGCCGTCTTTGCGAAATCGATCCTCAGTGTCTTTTCGTAGTCATGATCGTCTCCGTGCTCTCTCAACAACCAAACCACTCATCCCTGGTGAAATAACTCTGTGTTGACTTTTGCTCGCGGAGACAATTGATCGCCGCCCCATTCCAGCACGACCTTGATCTCGTCCGAACCGTGATGCTGCAACGCGTTTTCGAATTCGGTGTAATTGTGCCGGTGCGTGATGAGATCAGATGCATGTTCGTGCCAGCGGGTCTGTGCCTGGACGAGGTCATTCACAGCCAGTTGGAAGTGATCGTGCGATGCATTGACGCTCCCTACCATGACCTGGTTACGCAGCACGAGGCGTCGCATGAACTCTGATCCATCTACCCTCAGCGGGCGGTCACCCGATGGTATGCCGGTCACAACGTACACGCCATTGATGGCCAGTGCATCGATCAGGCTGAATTCGAGACTGGCGATCCCTGTAGCCTCGAAGATCAGGTCGAACAACTCGATCTGGTCAATGAGGTGATCTGGCGTGACTTGACGTCCATCGAGGTAGTGGCCGCCAATCGAATGTAGCCACCTTGGACGGACTGTGTTCGCATCCACGATGTCCAGGCCCCAGACTTCGGCGCCGCGGAGGCGTAGTGCCAATCCTGCCAGCAGGCCAATCGGACCCAGTCCGGCGACGAGGCAACGCTTTCCAGATATCCAACCCGGCGAGGTCGAAGAATCCGGCAGACGGATGAGTTGCAACTGAATGGCTTCGCTGATCGCCTTCTCTGCCACTGAAAAAGGCTCGGCGAGCACTCCCACCGACTCCAGTTCAGGCGGGACTCGCACGACATATTGCTCGTGGTCTACCACGAATTCCGTCTGGTACCCATCCATGCCTGCAATGCCGCGTTCCGAATAGAGTCCCGTCTGGCACATGTCAGAACGGTTCATGACACAAGGACGGCACTTTCCACAGCCTCGGCGAACTGTAAACACTGCATAATCCCCAACTTTGACCTGCTTCACCGCTCTGCCAGTTTCTACCACCTGACCAAACATCTCATGGCCTAACACAAGATCTGTGTAAAAAGGAGGTGCCTGGGCGCGGCCACCCGCGGCCTCCTCGCGGTCGGTACCACAGATGCCAACTCGTAACACGCGGACTTTTATCTCGTCAGGTACGGAGATCGATGGTTCCGGCCGGTCGACCAACCGGACGGTCTTGCTTCCGGGCACAACTGAAATGGCCTTCATTCGTTACTCCTTTTTGTGAACGTAGCCTCAGTGCGAGGTTCTCACTTCTAGCGCGTCGCGCGAACTGAGAACCATGAGCATCAGACCGCTTTCAGGCGACCTGCGCTCGTAGGACAAACCGTTCCATGGCCAGCGCGAAGCCTTCTTCTGTGTTGGAACTGGTCACAAACCTGGCAGCATGTTGTACTTCTGAGCTCGCATTCCCCATCGCGATGCTCACACCGCTGCGCTTGAACATAAACACATCATTCGGCATGTCTCCGATGGTGGCGATATTTGCGGTTGGGACCTTTAGCATTTCCGCAAGAACACTGACCGCCTCTCCCTTGTTGGCCTTCGGATGAGTTACATCCAGGTAATACGGTTGGGATCGCGCGGCCGAAACACGCTCACCGAATTCCTGCTGAGCATCCTTTTCACAGAGGGCCACCGCTGCAAGATCGTCACTGACTCCGACGATTTTGGCCACTCGCTCCAGTAAACCCTCGAAGTTTGGGACCACGATTGGGGCAAACTTAACTGTCCACTCCTCGCGGTCTACATGGGGGCCATGGCGCGATGGGACAAACCAGTCCTTATCGCTATAAATCCAGACGTCAAGCTTATGCTTGGTCAGAATGTCGATCACAGGCTGTACCGTCTCGCGAGGGAGGAAGTTTTCGCGAATGACGGAAAGATCGGGCCGTACGAACAGGCCGCCGTTAAAGGCCGTGATTGGGCCCTGAAGGTGAAGATCGTCGATCAACATCTTCATGCCTCGTGGAGGGCGGCCGCTGGTGATGGTGAAAGCGATTCCCGAACTAGTGATCTTACGAACGGCGGCACGTGCCCGCGGCGTCAGTACCTTGTCGGGAGTGACCAGTGCACCGTCAACATCCGCTACCACCAGCCGTACCTCCTCCTCTTGTTTGGTTGTCATCGAACTCACCTCTGGAGCACACGTTGAACAAGTCTGCTCATCTATTCTCGCTCCTCAGAACTTCGACCTGACCATTCCAAGGACATGGAAACGCTGGCGGGCGGAAGCGGAATGGTTGAAATGAACGCTCCCACTCCCGCCCATATCCAACCTCTAGGCAGCTTTAACGCCGACTGTGGTCTTCTTCCCCAGATTGACTGTTGGTAAAGTGACTTCCAGCACATCGTTCTTAATAGTGGCCGTCATATGTTCTGGATCTATCTCGCGAGGCAGATCCAGAACACGTAAAAGCTCATTGGACATTTGTTCTTGAACTATTGCTCGACCGTCCTGTTGGTTCGAGGTCTTGTGCCTTTTGGCGCGGATAATCAGGCGCCTTGGCTCAGCCAGCACTTCCATGTCTTTCCCTGTAAATCCAGGGACTTCAGCTCGGACCATAATCCCTCCGTCCTTGTCGAAGACCTTTGCCGGGATTGGCGTCAACATCTCAGACTCTGCGCGAAACCAGTCCTCCCAGTCATGGCCGTGGCCAGCCCCTCGGGCTTTGAATAGTTCGTAGGCACGACCAGCGATAGCTGCGGAGATCTGCTGCATCCGCTCGACAAAAGTGCCACTTGCCGTAAGCCGGAACACGGTAGGGTGAGTGATGGATCGTGGGTTCATTGCCAGAGTATTTTTCATTGCGTTTTTCTCCTCCTCGTTAAGATTCATAAAATGTCTCATGACACCCTCGATTCTTTTCCTATGACTGCACGGTCTTCCAGTCTCGGTCGGTACCCGTGGGTGGATCTTGACTGGTCCCGCGCGAGGCCCGATCAGAACACAGCCATCCAGCCTTCTTTATGCGAGCCAACAGGAGATGGAAATACACTAAACCCGCATAAGGCTGCCAATCGGCAACGGCCCTGCGCACCCCGTCGTAGTCCAACGGTTTTCTTTTTCCCAGGAAGTGGGCTAATTTCTTGCGAGCGCCAACATCATCTCCGGGAAATATCTCCAATCGCCCGAGCCCGCGGAGTAGAACGTATTCTGCAGTCCAGCGTCCCACCCCTCTCAGCTCCACCAGCCGTTCAAGTGCCGACTCGTTGTCGAAGTGAACTAACGACTCCAGATCCAAGCTACGATCACGAACCGCGGAGCTTACGTCGAGCAGAGCTTGTGATTTGTTGGCGCTGAACCCCAGAGCCTTCAATGACTGTACCGTCACTTCGTGAAAATCTGTCGGATCGGGAAAAGCATGCGACGCATCCTGCGAGTTTTCCGACATCTCACCGACTGCATGCGCCAGGCGGCTAAGCAGAAGGATTCCCACGAGCAGCGAGAGTTGTTGACACGCGATACCATTGGCCACTGCTTCGAACATCGTGGGGAACTGCGGTGGCTTGAGCCCGCGGAATTCGTCGGCTAACAACTGCAATCTTGGATCGCGTGTTGCCAGCCTGTAAAAAGGTTTTAAGTCTCTATGTATTCCAAGCATGCGTTCGAGCGAGATTCTTGCGAACTCTTCCTGTTGCACAGTTAGCCGAGGGCCGGTCAATTCGACCTCGAGTTGTGGTTTCTCTGGGCCGCCGCTCTGGTATACAGCCACGTCTACCGCTTGACCATAGATCATCAAAACACGCCGGTAGGTCGTCCCATCCCACCGATCAATTGCATTCTCCGGACGTCGACGAAGTGCCCAAGCTGTGAGATCCAGTCGAAAGGGTGGTACCGGCGTAATCGAAAATGATCTTTGACTCACTGATCTTGCCTCCACCTTGCTAATGGCACTCGCTCGCGTCATCACCGCGGATGTCTGCGACTTCTCCCCTCTCTCGCTGCTACTGCCACATGTCTCGAGTGCCATAAGCTCATGCTGGCCTCAATGCCTGCTTCGCGCAATGCTACATTCGTTTCGATTGCCATTACGGTTGTCACAAGTGGAAACAAGAGGATCCGGCTGTGTTTCTTAGATGATTTCTTGTCACAAGGGAAACCCGGGGGCCAGGAATGTTTCCCGTTCTTCAAAATCGAAATCCGCGAGGGAATGCGTAGAGTAGTTTTCTGAAAGCGCGGGCTGGAAGACACTGGGAGCAATCCGACATTGCCTCCGCCACGACGTGGTCAGTCTATATCGCCACCGTCGGCCTACCCAGAGCATCAGGGTGACACGTCACCCGGCCGTTCAAAGTGATTTCGCTGAATGCTCCCTTCGCGGTTTATGGAGACACATCCGGGCTTTTTGGTGGGAGAACAGGTGTCAGAAAGTGTGATCGGGATGTTAAACCCTCAGAACGATCAGTTCGGAATGCGCGCGCCTCAGGCGGCGACTGCATGCATGGTCGTCTGGTTGACGCGCACTTCATAGTTGTTTCCATCCCAGCGATTCGTATCAGGCCAGAAGAACGTGAACTGTACAGGCGCCTTCTGATTGCCCGGAATGCCAATATCAGCAAAGTCGATTCCGAGTCCAGTCGAGGTCGAACGGGTGTCGCTCGCGGAAACCCAAACGTCATTGGTCCAATGCAGCCGGAACGATGCTGGCGCCTGGATTCGTAAAACCTGCCCGGCGATCACGTCTCTGACTTGGCGAGTAGGCTTCCAAACCTCTAAGTCCTTGCGGCCGCGCTTATTCAGATACCGTTCCGCTACGACCGGGATCAAATCGAAAACGCGGCCATCCGCAACCGAGCGTAATAGCTTCACATACTCAGCGTGGGCCCACATCAACGGCATGGCTGATCCTGCCGGCCCTCCAAAATGCATGCCAGCCGACTTCACGTCGGGAGCGTCCCAGACTTGCTCTGGCAACATCCTACCTTTGAATGCAAACTGTTCAATAGTACGAATCAGCTTACGAACATCGCGTCCGGCAGCGAACTCGTAGTGCGCGCGCTCCCCTGTCAGTAAAGGCCAAGCCCGGCCCTGTCCCCAGCCTTCGAACGGCCCACCGTCGGAACGGGATCCGTAGCCATCGTGGTTGTAGCGGCGCCAGCAGGGACCAAACGGGGTGTTCACCTTTAAAACAGCATCGACGACTCGCAATGAGTCTTCCACGAGTGGATCGCCCGGCTTGCGAACGCCGTACCGCACCAACTCGAGGAAACCGCCATCCGCAATGTCCTTTGCCGGAAACTGCCATGGCTGCCCGGGAGGACGATTGTGGATGGTGAGAAGTCCGTGGTTAGGATCCTCATCTGGCGAAGCATCACCGATCGCGGCTGGATGAATGCGAATGTAGTGGCGTTTAATCGCGGGAATGAGAGATCCGTCGTTTGTAACGGTCCAGCTCTCGATGCGAGACTCAATAAAATCCGCGTAGTCCAGCAAGAAGGTCGCGTCGTCGTGCTTGCCCCTCGCCCCCGCGAAATCTGCAGCACAGACCAGGGCAGCAACGCTGACCGCCAACGTGGACGGTGAATATCCGCTGTTCTCTTCCCATCTCTCCTGCTGTGTGGCGGGTCCGTGGCGAACAAGATAGGCCGCCGCGGAACGGACCATCGAGTAAGGATCGAAGTCTCTAAGCGCATCCTTTTTCCACAGGTGCCAAGCCAGGAGAATGGGAAAAGCGACTTCATCGAGCTGAATGCCTTGCCAATACGGGCCGCCGTCAATCCAGAAATTCTGTGCAAATCCGCCGTCGGATTGCTGGCTGCAAGCGAGATAGACCAGGGCGCGCAAGGGCGTTGCCTTGTCATCACAGGCGAGCAGAGCTAAGGCGCTGTTCACCATATCTCGCGTCCATACTAGGTGGTAGCCGCCCACATCTTCGTCACCTTTGGCATTTCCCCACGGAATGCTCGCCGATGCGATCAGGGCGCCGGCAAATGTCTTGTCTTCATGTGCTAATAGCAAGTTTCGGCTGGTCCGATATAAGGTCCCCTTATCGCTCGAAACACCATCCAATTTCTTCATGCGACTACAGGCTCGATGCCACTGGTCAACAAATTTCTCGCGATGTTCTACGAACGGAATCGCCAGTGATTGCTCAAGAGCTGTTACCGCACCGTGAAGACTGTCTCCAAACGCGATGCCAACCGTGAACTCGCGACCGGCGGCGAGGTTTACTTCACCGATCATGGCCACATTGCCGTCCTCAGCCTTGTCAAATTCCCAGTCCAGTTGGAAATCCTGGTGAAGGTCCTGCCACCCGTCGCTATGTCCAACGTAACCACACGAAGTCTTGTTGAACCCGACATTCGCTCCCATCGCAAGAAATTTACCAGCCTTCCACGCTATTAGAACCTTTTGGCCAGCAGTCTTGAATCGGCGAGCTGAATTTCCATAGCCGCCAACTTCCAGGTGCGGCGCAAGCAGGGCATAGACTCGTAATTTATTCAGGAATTCAGGGACGCCTTCCAGTCGTGTATTAATAAGGATAACCGGTTGGTGCGGGTCGGAGATGATCTCTTTTACAAGCCGATACATTTGATTGCGGTCCGAGCTAATCACTCGATACCCTAGAGCATCGGCTTCGATGCCTTCAATCACGTCGTCCAGGTCACGTCGTTCTTCGTGGAAAAAGCTCTCGCCATCCGTGACCAGGAACTGCATGTCCCTTATTTGCGGATGATCGATCGTGGGGAAGTAGATCTCGTTGAGAATCCCGTGCGATATGGTGAACCACACCCGGCTAGAGGTTGAATAAGCCGTTCCCACGCCTTCCTTCGAACTCGACGTCCACCTGGGCGGCATACCTGGCCGGCCGAACGCTTCAAGTAGGTGACCACTGCCATGGCCTGCCACATAACACCTCCGCTTCGGAATCCATTTTTGGTTGTTCTTCCATATCTGGCAATAGACCCTTTGTACTCGGACTTGTGACGCCAGTCACTTGCCGCTCCTACGTCGAGCAGAGAATGGTAACCAACACCGACCAGCCATATGCCTGATCAATCGGTGACGAAACTTTGACGCGGCAGAAGCAACGATCTCACCTCCTGTACAACTCGGCATGGTTCTGGAGGAAGCCCAGAATATGCCTGCGGGAAAAGATTCCCTCCAACCGACCGTTGGAGAGAACGGGCAATTGGTTGATATCCTCACGGCTCATAATCTCAAGCGCCTGGATCGCTGGAGTGTCGGGCGCAATTGTCCGGAGTTGACTGAGGGGCCGCATTGCGGCTTGCACGCTTGTTTGTGCCCAGTTTTCACGATCCACGTGCTTGACTTCATGTGGGGTAATAAGCCCGCTTAGCTGCCCATTGTGAACGACAGCAAAGCAACGACGTCCGCTCCGAAGCAAGTATTCATGGACAAAATCCTGTAGGCTCAAATGGCCTTCCACAGTCGGGCAATCGCGGTCCATCATATCGGCAACAGGCCGGCCACGAAGCCCCTCCATGAGTTCTACCTGGACGTGGCTGCGACGGGATGCGTCAAGCAAGAACCACCCTATAAATGCCAACCACAGGCCACCGAAGTTTGCACCGGCGAAAAAGCGGTAGAGCCCAAGCATGATAAACATAAAGGCCACTGCCTGACCCACCTGGGCTGCCAGTCGTGTCGCGCGATCGGCGTTATGAGTGATCCACCAAATCAGAGCCCGCAATACACGACCGCCATCGAGCGGATACCCAGGAATCATATTGAATGCTGCCAGCATGATATTGATGTAACCGAGCCAGAGCAGCACAGCCATGACGGGAGTGGCGGGGTCTGTGCCGGGCAGCCAACCGGACAGCCGCGCTACTAATAGAAGAGAAAAACCAATCACGAGGCTGGATAGAGGACCGACGATTGCAATCCAGAACTCAGACTTGGCATCGGATGCTTCCGATTCGATCTGCGACACTCCGCCCAGGGCGAACAAGGTGATCGAGCGTACCTTCAGGCCATACGCCTTCGCTACCAGGGAGTGCGCCATCTCATGCGCTAGGAGGGCGACGAAAAACAATAGACCCGTGATTATCGCAGCCGACCAGACGACCGCATCGCTCCACCCGGGCACGACACTGTGAAAATGTCCAGAGAGGGACAGCGTGATCAGCGCGGCAATGATGAACCAACTGTAGTGCAGTCCGACCGAAATCCCGGCAACCCGGCCTAACTTGATTTGTGCTTGCATTTCGTGACCCTCGCGAGGTGCGGCGGTAAACTCCGAGTCGTGTACCTAGAATCAGTGCTTCAGCCCGCGACCAGTCTTGCTTGGCATGGCCATCCTCGCCACAACCTTCCTCATGTAATACGTAGGCGTAACACAAGAATTGTCCACTCAGCATCTGTGCAGGTACGGAATTGAGGACGGCATCCGAGAGGCTGATTTCATAACCCTGCTGTGTCTCCAACGCGCCTCTAAGGCTTCACAATGATCTGACCGATCATACGCTGTACTTCGTGAAGAGTGCAGACATAGCGGTACGTGCCGGGCGTCCTGAACGTGTGTTCATAATTTTGGGTCGGATTCAGGAACCCAGAGTCAAATCGCTGCGCGCCCTGTGGCAGTTCAACGTCCTGTGGATTCGTCGCTTGGCCAGGATCGGCGGTTACCGTGTGTACCTCGCGCGATGAGTTCTTCCACACGACCGTCTGGCCAGCCTTGATTTCAATCACTGCAGGCTCAAACACCAGCAATGAGCCTGTCATGTCCACGACGACCGAAGGCTTGACCTGCGCAGCCCTAGCGGATGGGGCGGCCGCCGCTGCAACCGGCGGCTTCTCTAACTGCTTCCGCAATTGAGCAAGCGACACTTTCACGTCGCAGGTGGGTGCCAGCTTATCGATGGTGGCAACAATAAACACAGGAGAATGATCTGGATCGTACATGTCGGCTAGAGGCCCAAGATATCCAGTCACATGAACCAGGGCATTGACGTTGTTTGCGAATAATAGTGGCCTCTCGGTGAGCAACGTGGGTTTCGCTTCCAACCGATAGATCCTGCGCGACTGAAATAGCGTGAGCTTCGGCATGAGCCCATCAGAGGTCGTCAGACAGCCGTCCAGTTGTGTCAGTGTGGCCGATCCTGCGTCTTGTTTCTTCGGTCCTGTAGCGGAGCTCGGCACTGAAGCGCCAGTCGGGATAGCACCTTGGGTGGCCGCATTAACTGGAGCCAGCAATCCAAGCATGCACAACATCAGGCCGCAAACTGATTTGACTCTCGATCTTCCGTGGAATGTCAACATTGTCACTGTCCTATTTGCGGCCTTACTGCTCTGCGTCTACGGAACCCGTTCGCGCGGCGCGCCGTCTGGCCCCTACTTCAGTTCCTCCTGCTGCGCTGGGGTGATGAGCCATTCAGTAAAGTGATAGTGCGGCTCTTGCAGGCCGGGGTGGCCGGGGTTGTAGTTCACGCTGGTATGGTTCACTCTTAGGTCCAGTTGCGCAATGTTGTGGCCCAAGTCATTGAAGTCCTTGTGCTGCTCAAAGTCCTTGGTCGAAATCATATAGGTGACATTGACCAGTTGACCTTGATGGTTATAGCCAAGATATGGGCCGGCCGGCAACGTCGCGGGATCAACGTACAGCGTCCCCAGCCCTGGCAGCCAGTCAGGCAGACGTACCAGTGTGCTCACTTTTTTGAAATTGGCGGGGGGATTCGCTGTGTTACCCTCCGTATTTTGTGCGGGAAGCGATACTGCCGACAGCAATACGGCGGCAGCGAGTACGAGCAGATAGCTACTTTTCATACGATAGTTCCTTTCGATGAAACTGGATTTCCTCATTGACCTGAACAACAATTTCCTTGGACCACCTAATGGTGTATGTTGCGGCCGGAATCAACAATGGACTGTTCGTACCAACCTGTGAGTACAAAACCACCCGCGTGGGGGTAATGAGGGCGTTGAATATGCCATGGGACCGGGCCCTGCCGAAAGCGCATTGGAGCGGCGCTTCGAGTAACGGTGCTCCCTCGAGGTGAAAGGAGCAGATGCTCAAGGAAAGATACCGCTCTACAATGAGGCGCTAGGTGACATGCTGGCAAATCGAAGAGGTGCTGGCCGCTATCTTGAATCTGTCGATTTATTCTTCGCCGCTACAAGAAATGCGCGGGCGTCTGCGGTGGAATAGAGTCTCCTCTCACGGTCCGGATCCGCCCTGCCTGGCATCAGCCGTGAGGTAACGTTCGTCTCCCGGCAGGTACAAATGAACTATTGCTCGATGTGGCGGTGAGAACCAACATAAGAAACATAACGGAAAACGTTGAGGAGATTGAGATGCAGCCAAGGATTCAATACGCAAAGATAGCTCCCGGTGCCATGACTGCAATGCTGGCCCTGGAAACTTATGTTCTCCGCTGCGGGTTGGAGCGTTCTTTGATTGAGTTGGTAAAGTTAAGGGCGTCGCAGATCAATGGTTGTGCGTACTGTGTGGACATGCACACAAAAGACGCCCGCGCAGAGGGCGAAACCGAACAACGCCTCTACGCTGTGATGGTGTGGGAAGAGACACCTTTCTTCGCCGAGCGTGAAAGAGCGGCGCTCGCCTGGACGGAGGCAGTCACACTGGTCGGCCAGGGACACGTTCCGGATGATGTTTACCGACGCGCGCGTGCCAGTTTCGGCGAAACGGAGTTGGTTAACCTGACCCTGGCAATTATTGCCATCAACGGATGGAACCGATTGGCGATCAGTTTTCGCACGGTACCCGGCACCTATCAACGAGCGGGGCAGAATGATGGGAGGACAGGAGCCCATCGCCCTCCAACTCAAAAGAAACCAGAGGAGCGGGCAGCCGATGACTAGGAGCGCGAACGGCCTCCGAAACCCAGTTGGTCCTTCTGACAAACGGTCTCGTACCGGCCCTCCAGTCAGCAAGCCTGCCCACCCTCGTCGTTCGCCTGTCAAGCGCAGAGCGAAGCAGCCCGACCAGCACCCAGTGATATTGACAGTGGGACACTCAACGCGAAGCTTGAAGGAGTTCGTTGCTCTACTCCTTGCTCACGGCGTGAACCAACTGGTCGATGTCCGAACCATCCCCCGCTCGCGACACAATCCGCAATTCAACCGTACCCGGTTACCTGGGCCGCTCCGAAAAGCGGGGATTCGCTACATGCACATGGCTGGACTTGGCGGCCTGCGGCATGCACTTCCTGACTCAATCAATACTGGTTGGAGAAATGCCAGCTTCCGCGGCTTCGCCGACTACATGCAAACGCCGGAATTTGAGAAGGCCCTCGATCAGCTCATCCACATCGCCCAAAAGCGACGGACTGCGATAATGTGCGCTGAAGCCGTGCCTTGGCGGTGCCATCGCTCTTTGATTGGAGATGCACTCCTGGTCCGAGGTCTACGCGTGGAAGAGATCGCCAGCCTGACGCGAACGCGGCTCCACACTCTTATCCCGTGGGCTCGAGTGAGACGGAATCGACTCTCCTACCCTGCCAGTTCAGAACGTACTAAGCCCGTTGACGGAAGGGTCGTGTGAGTGCTGACCCTCCCGGAGGAGGTGGCGTGGCAGAGAAAACGGTACGTCTGGACATTAGACGGTAGAACAACCCCAATTCGGAGCCCTACCAGGAACAATTTGAACTCCTCTAGACGGGGTTAATTCCCACCCGGCTTTAGCGCTGCAACCGAAACGTGACCGAAACAGTTGTTTCCGCTTCCACTGGCTGCCCGTTAAGAAGATACGGTTTATACCGCCACTGCTTGACGGCGTCGATCGCAGCGGTCGCCAGCATCGGGTGTCCTCTCACGAGTTGAAGATGTTGAATGATTCCGTCTTTGTCGATAACGGCCGTGAGTATGACAATGCCCTGGATGTGGGCTTGCTGCGCTATCGGCGGGTACTTCGGTTCAACCCGGTAGATGAGCAGGCCCTGGGAAACACCTTGCGACACCCGCACCCGCTTTGTGATCGCAGCTTTGGGTTCCGGCACCACTGCCAATTTTGACGTCGAGCTGATGATTCCACCGATCACTCCCCCCAGTTGGGCGCCCAGAATACCACCTGGCACACCGCCGACCACTCCACCCGTCACATTCAATGACGGCGGCGCCTCCTCTTCCCTAATCATCTGGACTTTGTTCGGGATCCTGTCCGGTGTACGGAGTCGTCCGTTCATAATGTCGCTCGTAGGTTTCACTACTCTCGCAATAGCTGGCGGCGGGGCCGCCGGGGGCGGCGGTGGTGGCGGCGGCGACGGCGCTACCAGGAAGGTCACCAACTGCTGCTTGGGAAGCACATCAGTGAACCAGAGTGGAACTAGGATTAGGACCGCGACAAGAGAACACTGTAGAACTACGGACAGCAGGGTCGCCCACGTTCTCCGGCTGCGTTGCTCGCCGCTCGTCTCCAGCAAGCTATGCTCGAACAAGATTTTTTGTCGGAGCGGAACAGCCGAGAGCCTCATTCCGACCAGTGGCGAACCTTTGCTTATCGGAGACTGAACTTTTTCCTCATGTTCGATAACCGCATTTGAATTCATTGGTCCTTCCCTTTCAGGTTACCGGAGTGACTGGAACACGGTACCTCGGGAGAAGTCGTCTTCGACGGGCGTTTTTTCGCAGAATGCCTGGGCCTTGAGTTTGCTGGCGGATATCTGACGACTCAGAGCTTCAGAGCTCGCCCCAATCAACGAATTCGCCAGCCCCTTTGCTTGACTCATAGGCCCACCCGCACCACTGTTCTTACCGCCGACTCATAAGAGAGCGTCTTCATCCTTCTTGATCTTCAATCCAGCCGGATGCTTTGCCTATGGATCGTCTGTACTATCAAGGAAAACAGCCGTCATCGTGCGTCTCCTTACTTATCAGAGCCCTACGACGATCTCACCTGCTCTCTTGTTTTATTTTTCCGCGACGGCAGAATGTGAGTCCTCGGCAACAATCGAAATTCAGATCCACGCCTGAAACTGTGACGCTCGGACATCCAAAGGAAAACACTTGAACAGAGTCGGCCTTGTCGGGGCATACGCTAGGGGACATGCATGCGGAAAGCGCACCGCGATCTGGGATCTGGCGTCGAACTGGAGAGTGGCCCCTACTGGCGCCTAAGCCGCCCGCCGGACCCCGCCGCGCCTGGCCATCTTGGCCGCCAGGTAAGCCTTCAGCGCGACTGCGTTGTTGTGCTCCGTATCGTGCGAGCTGTACACAAGCGTCACGCGGCCGCGGCGCGCAGCCTCAATAATAGGTTTCACGCTTTCAGGTTTCGCCTTCAGTTCGGCAACGTACCGCCGCTGGAAGCCCACCCATTTGGTTGGATCGTGGCTAAACCATTTCCGCAGTTCGGTACTGGGAGCCACATCTTTAAGCCATGCGTCAAGGCGCAGAGCATCTTTCTTCACGCCACGGGGCCACAGCCGCTCGACCAGGAAACGAATACCATCGTCCTCGCTGGCGGATTCGTAGGCGCGTTTAAGTCTGATCATTTCTGAATCTCCTCTCTCGAACAACTTCTGCGTGCGACCGGGGCTATGCCGGTCACTCGGGATGGCCGCACTCCGGACACTGGATATTGATGAAGGTTAGCCATTTGATCATTTCCTGCGCGCTTGGCATCGTCTTTCCTTCTGCCGCCCGGTAAACAGCAAAGACCTCGCCGAAGCGGTCGGTAATATAGATGGCTATTACCGGGTGACCGGACTTGTCCGCAGCGCCCGCGGCGCGATGCATCTGTCCGTCTTCATCGACCAACAAAGGAAACGGCAGGTTTGCTACCTGACTGATTCGAACTGCTCTTTCCCGGGTACATAGCATAATGGCTAGCACCTGGGTCTGCTCGTCCTGGAATCGGTTATGGTCTACTGCAATCTCAGCCAAGACCTTGAGATCAGGATTATCAACCCTTCCTCCCGCGAATAGGAGCAACAGATTAGAACGCCCTCGATAGTCAGAGAGGCTGATTTCTTGCCCTAGAGTCGAGGTTAGCGTGAAATCACGAATCAACTGCCCCTTCGCGGGGCTTGCCTGGCGTCCATCAATAGTCCTGCCGGCAAGTTCGGCCTGTGTCATTGTCTTCAACTCCTTGCGTTTCTGCGACGCGATTTCCGGATGTCAGTCACTCCTAGTTTGACGATTACTTGTGAACATAGTGATCCGCATTCAGCTGTGTATATTGCTTCCATTTTTCCGGTAAGTCCTCCAGGGCAAAAATTGCTGACACTGGGCAAACGGGGACACACGCTCCACAGTCGATACACTCAACCGGGTCGATGTACAATTGCACCGCGCCAGCAAATTCAGATTCATTCTTCCGAGGGTGGATACAGTCAACGGGACAGGCGTCTACGCACGCGGTGTCCTTCACATCGATACAGGGCTCGGCTATTACGTAGGCCATATTCCTGGCACCTCCGTTTCCACTTCTATGCTAGCGCCGGGCATCACAACCGTCGGTGACAAAAGTCACGGCCCAACCCCTTCCCTTCTCCGCTGTTCAGTGGGAAAGCCCCGCGCTTTGCTTGCCAGTTAGAATCTCGATCTTCTGCTCATACAAAATGATCTGGTCGATCAGTGGATAACCCGGCTCAAACGCCCACGACGGGTCACCGTGCTTGGCGAGCAGTCGGTCCAGAAACCAGGCCTTCTTCTCACGGTCGTGATAGAGAATGCGCGCCGGGCCAAACACCACAACGCTGGTGTACACGAGCGCGGAATCGCAGGCGAAACGCTTCCCTTTGTGCAGGGGCCCGATATCTGAAATTTCTACGCAGATCCGAGGATTCTGTTGCAGGTTCGTCAGGAAGTGCCCCTGATGGGCGCCGGTATGGAGGTACAGGTAGTCCCCAGTGTCGTAGATAAAGACTAATGGAACTACATACGGCCAGCCATTTTCGTCCACCGTGCCAACATGAGCAATCTTCTGTTTGCGTAGGAACTCCCGAGCATCCGCATCTGGCATGAGCCGCTTGCAGCGGATCATCTTCCCTCGCAAGTCCGGGCCTGTTATAGGTGTCATGATCTCCTCGATACGTGTCTTTTTGCGACACTCCACACTCCACCCGGGCCACTTCCGACGGAGATAGAATCGGCAGCGCCGTTCTGGCTCAGTTGATCCCCGGAAGTGGCCTTGGACATATCGATCTCTTCATGGTTCATGGGGTAGGCCTCCCGGGCGAGTACTTGAAGGTATGTTTCGCCTCATCGAGATCGTGGATCTTGGGCAGCATCAAGTCGCGGCAACCTTGACAGCCCCGCCTGTAATGTTGGATGACCTCTCTGGAAAAGGTCCCGATGATACTGGAGCACGAAAGAGAATGCTCGACGGGAAGGTAGCATCGATTTCCATGCAGGGCCATCATCGCTCCCTCAAGCACGAATTCTATGTCGGTCTCGTCACCGCTGCCCTCGATCAACTTTTGCAAATAAGTCATGGATTGGTTTGTGCCGACTTTGCAGGACGAGCACTGGTTGCAGGACTCCAGCCACAGAAACTTCGCAAACATGTGTGCTACGCGGACCATGCATGCGGTGTCGTCATACACGATGAATACTCCCGACCCCAGACCCGAGCCGATCGCACGCCGCGAACTAAAATCCATCGGCGTATCAAGGCGAGACGGAAGAACCACCGGGTTGGCCACACCTGAGAGGAACGCTTTAAATTGGCGTCCGGATAGCGGCCCTCCGGCATAGTCGTAGATGAGCGAGCGAAGTGGGGTGCCGATAGGCAACTCGTAGACGCCGGGTTGCTGAACGTCCTCACAAACTGTAAAGATCATCGTGCCCGGCGAATCCGGCGTCCCGAGCGTACGGAACCAGGCGGCGCCGTGCCGGACAATGTGCGGAATGTTTGAAATGGTCTCGACGTTATTCACTACAGTCGGATTCGGCTCCGCCGGGTCGGTGATGAACAGACCATCGACGTATGGGGGATTATCCGCCTCTCGCGGCATGGCGGCGCGGCCTTCGATTACTTCCAGGAGTGCTTTCTCTTCGCCGAACAGGTAGTCTTCTGGACCCAACACGAGTTCTATGGGAGTGGGGCCCAACACATTCCGCATCAACATCTCATCGATTGCTCGCCTCACGGCATTCACTTCTTTCCGGGAGCTCGCTTTAATTCCCAGGAAGGCTTTCTTGGCCCTGATGGCGTATGCGGCAATCGCGATTCCTTCCAAGAGCTGATATGGATTCCTTCGCATCAGCAGGTGATCTTTAAAGGACCCGGGCTCACCTTCCGATCCATTGCAGACCAGGTATTTCGTGGGGGCACGGGTCGTGTGCTACGCCCGCCCATTTCATGCCGGTTGGAAATCCACCTCCGCCGCGACCTCGCAGACCAGACTTCTTAACCTCAGCGATGATTTGTTCGCGCGGCATCGCAAGCGCTTTGTAGAGTGCCGCTCCGCCGCCAGCGGAAATGTAGGCGTCGACTGATTCGATCGGTTTTTCAGGAAGCAAGAAACCCTGAGTTGTTCTCATATGGTTCGGCTACCATCTCCTCTTGAACTCCCATGCGCAAGGATGGCCATGCCTTGAATATCTCGCATGAAGGGTTGCTCCGCGCGAGCGATCAGAATTCCGGGGTCACATCACCTCAGTTGTTCCATCAAATCGCGCACCGAGACTTGTTCCAGATTTGCCACCGCGTCGACAATGCTGGCACGTTGACCCGCACTTGCATTCGAGTAGGCGATCTTATTGAACTTCTGAGCGACCGTTTCCCATGACATCGGGCGGGTGTAAAACCCTTCATAATCCGTAGCCTCGTGCTCGAGCACACGCCCGTCCTTCAGAGTGATCTTCACTCGACAAGGCATCTCGTTTGGAAAACGTTCCGAGTAGCGCTCGTTCGGTTGAACTGAGACTCTGCCAAGAAGGGCCTGCACATCAGCACGCAAAATGCGTTCCTGTTCGTACTGTCCAGGCATCACCTGACCATCGAGAATCGCGACGGCGAGGATGTATGGCAGACTGTGATCAGCCTGCTCTTTGGTGGAGATCAAAGTCTTATCGCCCTCTTCACCGCCGCCAATGATGTTGTAGGCGACGTCGAAGATCTCGACATCCACTCGTTCTATATCAGCGCTTGAAAACTGGTACTGCCGGAGCAGCGTGAGAACGGCTTCAATAGCGGTTTGTGAATGAATTTCAGCATCGTACTTCTTTACCGCAGTTCGTCCCACAGACGCCAGCCCTTCCCCAAGCCAATTAATCTGGAAACAGCCGGTGATTGCATCCATTAGGCCTTTATCCCCTTCGATCACTTCCAGCGGGCCGGTGATGCCATGTCTAGCCAACACGACGGCCCGAGCGCAACCCGCAGCCATGTTCGGATAGGCGAATCCTTTCCAGTGTGACAGTTTTCCGGTCCGAGTGACCCGCAATGCGTTGAAGGCTGTCCCACTGATGGCGATTGCATTGGCCGTCTGTGATCGATCAAGTCCCAAAATCTTGGAGACGCCCGAAGCCACAGCGTACGCACCTTGGACGGTATGATCGAATCCTCTCGCTCGGACGGGCGCTACCTCACTCAACCGGCACTGCACTTGATATGCAACCGCAAGGGCAGTCATCAGATCGCGCCCGGTCGCTCCAGCAAATTCACCCGCAGCCAGAATCGCCCCGAGGTTGTCGCTGGGATGACAGGTCTCTCCCTTAGCCAGGTAGCTATCATTGAAATCGAGATAACGTATCAGGGCGCTGTTATAGAAGGCGGCTCGATCAAGGTCCGTGGATCCACTCCCAATCAAGGTACAACTACCGGTGCCACCCAGCTCATTGATGTACCCACGGATCATGCGTATGGGCTCCCCACCCAATGCCCCCAGCCCACAACCCAATGCATCCAAGATACGGATCTTGAGCTGATGACGAATATCGGTTCCCAGAGCGTCAAATTGTGCTCCCTTCACGAATTCCGCCATCTGTTCTACTTGGCTCATGGTGGCCTTATGTACTACCGCACTTGCACTTGACTCACGCGAATTCTTCTTCACAGCCCACCTTCATTACCCTGCCCTGGACAGCAGCGTCACGCGCTCAGCTCCTGCACTTCCTTCGCCGAAGTGACAAAAGCGTCTCCTGCCGTACTATTTAGCGGCATGACTTTAAGTCCCGTATGTGGATCGAAGCGCAGGATCATAGTTGAACAACAGTTCTCGCACAGCCAAAAAAATACTGAACTTCTGGCAGACTTCAGCTGGCGAATATGAACAGGCGTTCTTACGTCGCAACGAAATAGTCTTCCACCCCTCCAGTAATGAAAAGGAGCACCACAAACGGGATTCGCACACGTTTTAACCATCCTGATTCCTCTTCTTTCATTTCCCATTTGCTCATTTGTGTCTTATCTTTGAAATAGTCTGTCCGTACCCGTAATAGAAACAACCATCATGTGGGAAGGAAAAAGACCAGTTGTTTGCCTTCCTTGAAGGGACAACTGATGCTCTTTCAGCGTGAACCCTTTCCTGGAACGGGGCGGCCCAAACCTGTGCGACCCGCTGCTAAAAATAAACATCCCTTATTCAAAAGTTCCTTTTCGTATACGGCCACATACTTAAGAAAAGCATCTGCCAGTTGGGGGAAGACTCGCAATCGGCCGGAGGGAGAAATCAAGTCGTGCAGTGGCATTGTGAGACGGTTGTAAGTGCAGCTCCAAGTTCCCCATGTGGCCTCGTTTCCTTCCCTGCGCCAAGGCCACTGCAGACCTATAATGGCGGTGGTACCAGATGCGAACGGAGCCTTGGGTCGAGAAGCTGGATATTACGGTGAGCGCAAGCGTGTCATCAGAGATTGAAATTTCTATATTTCGGAGGATCTTCGAATCTGCTCCGGATGCGATTGTCGTAACGGATCGCGACGGGCGAATAGTGCGGGTCAATAAGGAGGCGGACAAGCTGTTGGGGTACAACCATGAGGATTTGCTTGGCCAATCAGTCGAACTGATAGTGCCTGAGCGGTTGCGTGCTATACACGTTGCAAAACGCGAGTCTGAACCTATCCGTCATCACGCCCGCGGATTTGGCAGCGGGCTGGAACTCTATGCACGTCGCAAGGACGGAAGCGAATTCCCGGCCGACATCATGCTAAGCCCGCTGGAAGTGGAAGGCGAGTGGCTCGCCGTCGCTGTCATTCGCGATGTGACCGCACGTAAAGAAGCCGAAGACAAGCTGCGCAGCAGCGAAGAAAACCTCCGCCTCCTGGTGGAAGGAGTGAAGGATTACGCCCTTTTCAGGCTGGATGTCGAAGGCAGAGTAGCGAGTTGGAACGCTGCGGCGGAGCGTATCAAGGGATACGGCACAGATGAAATCATCGGCAAACCCTTCTCCATCTTCTACGTGCCGGAGGACATCCAGCGAGGGAAACCGGGGCAGCACCTAAAGGGGGCCGCCGCGCAAGGTCGGGTGGAAGACGAAGGCTGGCGACTGCGGAAGGATGGGTCACGGTTTTGGGCGAACGGAATCATCACTGCGTTGAAGGATGAGGGCGGGCGGCTGCGCGGCTTTGCGCAAGTCACGCGAGATTTTACGGAGCGCAAACGTGCTGACGAGGCACTCATACTCGAAATTACGAATGTTCTCGTCTCTAAACTCGATATTGCCGGGTTATTAGGTGCCATATCTGCCAGCCTGGCCCGAGTCAAACCTCACGACTACGCGAATCTGGCGCTACGAGAACCGGGCACGAGCCAGCTACGCTTCATGCCTTTGGAACGTCCGCACGAAGAAGACATGATCCATCATGGGGTGCTGTTGCCGATTAAAGGCTCGCCCGCAGGGCTTGCGTTCAGTTCAGGGAAGCCAGTTCTGCTCGATCAACGTGAGACCCATCGGTTCTCACCGGAAAGTATGGGAAGCCTTCTGCGGGCAGAAGTGAAGTCGGCCTGCTTTCTTCCGCTTTCCAACGGCGGGCATGCGCTCGGCACTTTAAATGTCTACAGTCGCAGTAACGCAAATTTCAGTCAGGAAGAAGTCGAACTCTTGAGCCGTGTGGCAAGCCAAGCTGCACTCGCGATGGATAACGCTCTCGCGTTTCGACAGGTTGCGGAGCTCAAAGAACAACTTGCCGAACAAAACCAGTACCTGGAGGAAGAGCTTCGGACCGAAGCTTTGTTCGACGACATCATCGGTGAGAGCGTGGTGTTGAAACGAATTTTGAAGCAGGTCGAAATGGTTGCAGCCACGGATGCCACCGTGCTGATTCTCGGAGAAACCGGTACTGGTAAAGAGCTAATCGCTCGCGCCATTCATAAATTGAGTGCGCGCCGGGAGAACGCATTCGTGAAGCTAAACTGCGCCGCGATACCGGTCGGACTGCTGGAAAGCGAATTGTTCGGCTATGAAAAGGGAGCGTTCACCGGGGCGAGTTCACGGAAGAACGGCCGTCTCGATCTAGCTCATCGGGGAACCCTATTTCTCGACGAGGTCGGCGAGATTCCATTGGAATTACAGCCAAAACTTCTGCGAGTCTTACAGGAGCAAGAATTTGAAAGGCTAGGCGGCACGCACGCCATACCGGTCGATGTTCGGCTGATTACCGCCACGAATCGCAATCTAGCTCAGATGGTGACAGAAGGACGTTTCCGCGATGATCTCTATTATCGGTTTAAGGTCTTCCCCGTCACTGTTCCACCCTTGCGCGATCGCCGCGATGACATTCCAGCCCTCGTTCGCCATTTCGTCACGAAACATGCGGCTCGGATTAACAAACGGATTGAAACCATTCCTCCCGAAGCTATGAACGCACTGGTGCAATGGCACTGGCCAGGAAATGTGCGTGAACTGGGAAACTTTTTAGAAAGAGCGGTCATATTGACTAGGGGACCCGTCTTGCAGATACTCTCTGCCGAGTTGAGACTAACGGCAGGCACGCAGATGCCCGCACCGACCACGCTTGAAGCCTCCGAACGCGACGCGATTCTTCGCGTTCTGCGCGAAACCAGCGGAGTGATTGGGGGCCCACGCGGAGCCGCAGTCCGACTTGGAGTCAAGCGTACTACTCTTACCGCCAAGATGCGCCGGCTCGGAATCCATCGTAGTGATCTGTGGCACCACATTGTCACCTGACACCATACCGTCGCATGATTATTGTCACGGACCGATTCTGCTCGCCGCACCGGTTCTCCGATTCCTTCCAAGTTATTGATTCTTAGATCCACCCTGCCTTGTACCAATCCTTCCAAATTGGCAACCGGTGTGCATCGCGTGTCATTCCGGAGAGATTGTCCTGGAATTCCTGGGGGATTCGCCGACTCCTCGATGGAGTTCATGATCGAGCCATTCGCGTTTGTCGGGTCCGGACAACTTCTTGTGAAGATCATGGCGGCATTGCAGAAGGGATTTGAGCCGATCAAGCTCACCGTTGCGGAGGTGAAACGAAGGATGGATCGCGGCGAGCGTTTCGCCTTCGTGGATGCTCGCAGGCCGGAAGAGTGCACGTCGATGGACAGCACCCTGCCTAGCGCTACGCGCATGCTGGCAACCGAAGTAGACGAGCGTCTAAAGGCAATTCCGCAGGGCCGAACCATTATTACTTATTGCGCGTGCCCCAACGAAGAGTCGAGCACACAAGTGGCTCTCGAGCTTATGCGGCGCGGATTTCTCCATGTCCATCCTCTGATTGGCGGAATTGATGCGTGGCGCGCAAATAGTTCTGTTGGGTCGACTCGACTGGCGGCAGAATATGCGAAACCAGTTCGTGGAGAACCCGAAGAGTAAAAATAACGGTGGCGTTGCTTTAGGAGACAGGGTGCACAGGTGAACTGGAGAGCATTTCCGATTTACGGGAGTGATGAACAACCATGATTCAGATGCACGCCCTTTACGTTTTTCTCGCTGTGGCGGTCCTTCTCGTTGCCATCTTCATCTATGTCGCGCCTAGTACCAGGCACGCGCGAGACATAGACTCTCATGCTGCATATGGAATCCGTACGAAGTTCTTCTTCGTATTGCTGGGCGTGCTTGTGATTGGCGTGGGCCTGACCCTGGGCAAAGCCCCCCTACCCGAAAGACAATGAGATCCCGGCTAAGGTCGTATTCGTGGTGGGAAAGCAGTTCTCCTTCGGACTGTCCGACTCACCTATCAGCAATGACGAGGAGTACGAATCCAGTACTTACTCCGTTCCGGTACATAGGTTGCGGACTGGACTCTTCACGCGCGATGGCAAGTCGGCAGGCGGCGGGATACGAAGAACTGGAGGTGGCGGGTTCGCATTTCTTATGGCGTATATGGATTCGGATTGGACATGTTAGTTTGCATTCTTAGAAGTCAAACTATCAATAAACCATTTCATGGCGGTCGTGAACATGCGTTCTCGAATGTTCCGCTGCAGTAGCCAAGGTTTTTCTTGCTCCGTGCAGTTGCGGTCGATGACGGCTTAACGCAACGCAGCACGAACCGGTCGCCAGTCATCAGGCGCCGCGGCACGGAACGTGCTCGTTCAATGCAGATTTTTCACCGCAGCACGAATGCACTCTCGCGGGCGACGATCTATGGCGCCGTATTCGTCGTAGCGGCATTGTTTTGGGCTGGGGCCGAGATTCAGCGGTCTTCTTATGTGACCTATGCCGGCGTGCGCCGGCCGCAACCGGTGCCTTTCAGTCATCAGCATCACGTCGCGGGATTGGGAATCGATTGCCGATACTGTCACGCCTCGGTTGAGACTTCCAGCTTTGCCGGAATTCCGCCGACCAAGACCTGCATGAACTGCCACTCCCAAATATGGACCAACGCGCCTCTACTGGAGCCGGTACGCGAGAGTTACAAGAGTGGAAAGTCGCTGGTCTGGACCCGGGTGAATGATTTGCCAGACTTTGCCTATTTCAATCACAGCATTCATATCAATAAGGGTGTAGGCTGCAACACCTGCCACGGCCCCGTAGACCGCATGCCGCTGATGTACAACCAGGCGTCATTGCAGATGGAATGGTGTCTGGAGTGTCATCGTGCGCCGGAAGGAAATCTTCGGCCTCGTGAACAGGTTTTCAACATGCGTTACGAGCAGCCGTCGAGCAGCAAGCCGATCGAGGTGGGCGGCAAGCTATACACCGATCAGCTTTCTCTCGGGGCGGACCTGGTCAAGAGGTACAAATTGCGTTCGGTAACGGACATAACCAGCTGTTCGACCTGTCATCGGTAGATGTTTTGATGGAGGACGGCCGCCATAGGCAGAGCATGACCATGGAAGAACAAAACAGTAAGCCACATCGCGAGGACGTCTGCCCCAGCAAGAAGGGCACACTCGATCTGGAGGCGGTGCGCGCCCGCGTTGCCGAGACTAAAGGTCCGGAATACTGGCGCAGCCTCGAGGAACTGGCAGGCAGTCCCGACTTCCAGGAGATGCTGCACCGGGAATTTCCCAAGGGCGCGTCGGAGTGGCTGGATTCCGTTTCGCGCCGCGGCTTCCTCAAGCTGATGGGGGCATCTCTGGCCATGGCGGGCATGACTGCCTGCACCAAGCAGCCGCTCGAACCGATTGTTCCTTATGTAAAGCAGCCTGAAGAAGTCATTCCTGGTCAGCCATTATTCTACGCCACGGCTTTTACTCTGGGCGGATACGCCAGCCCGATCCTGGTCGAAAGCCATCTCTTTCGTCCGACTAAGATCGAGGGTAATGACAAGCATCCCGCGAGTCTCGGCGGTACCGATATTTTCTCCCAGGCCTCGATCTTAGGGATGTACGACCCCGACCGTTCGCAAACTGTAACCCACCTGGGTGACATTCGCTCCTGGGCATCTCTGGTCGAGACCATGCGGGCGCCGCTCAATATCCAGAAGAGCTTGCAGGGCGCAGGCATTCGTATTTTGACGCCGACTATTTCCTCGCCCACGCTTGCCGAGCAGATGCGTTCGTTGCTCAAAGTCTATCCTGAGGCGAAGTGGCACGTGTATGAGCCGGTCAACCGCGATAACGTGCTCGAAGCCGCGAAGCTGGCGTTCGGGCAGCCGGTCGACACGCAATACAAGTTTGAGAACGCGGATGTAATCCTCTCGCTCGACGCAGACTTTCTGTATGCGGGTTTCCCCGGCTTCACGCGCTACGCACGAGACTTTGCCAAGCGCCGTGATCCTGATGCTGGAGAGATGAGCCGGCTCTATGTGGTTGAGAGCACGCCAAGTTCGACTGGTGCGAAGGCGGACCATCGGCTGCCGGTACGCGCGGTAGAGATCGAATCGTTTGTGCGAGCGCTGGATATGATGCTCGGTGACGATACCGACAAGAGCATGGTCCGCGATGACGAGCAACAAGTCCTCGATGCCGTAGTGAAAGACCTGAAGAGCCATCGTGGCTCGAGCGTCGTTGTGCCCGGAGATCACCAGCCAGCGGTCGTGCATGCCTTTGTTCATCGTATTAATCAATCCCTGGGCAATGTCGGCAAAACTGTTTTCTATACCGACCCGGTCGACGCCAACCCAGTGAATCAACCCGAGTCGATTAAAGACCTGGTCGCCGAAATGCGTGGCGGCAAGGTGGACATGCTCATCATCATGGGCGGAAATCCTGCCTACGATGCGCCCGCCGATCTGGGATTCGCCGACGCGCTCAAGAGCACGAACATTCCGCTGCGGGTTCATCTTGGTCTTTACCAGAATGAGACATCGGAACTCTGCCAGTGGCACGTGAACGAGGCGCATTATCTCGAAGCCTGGGGCGACGCGCGCGCCTGTGACGGCACAGTGAGCATTGTGCAACCGCTGATCGCGCCGCTGTACAACGGCAAGAGCGCGTACGAACTGGTTTCAATGCTAGCCGGACAGGCAGACACCAGCGGACACGAGATCGTACAGTCCTATTGGAAGAAGCAGCATTCCGGCGCCGATTTCGACACGTTTTGGCGAAAATCGCTGCACGATGGCTGGGTTGAAGGCACCACTTTTGCTCCGAAGCAGGTCGTGAACAAGACCGCAAACTTCCCATCGACGCCGCGCGCGGACGACAAGGCCATCGAAATCAACTTCCGCCGCGATCCTTCCGTCTACGACGGTCAATTCTCCAACAACGGCTGGCTACAGGAACTGCCCAAGCCGATGAACAAGCTCACCTGGGACAATCCCGCGCTGATGGGCCCAGCCATGGCCGAGCGCATGGGGATCAAAACTGAAGACCTGGTCGAACTGGAGCTCAACGGCAAGAAAGTGATCGCCCCAGTCTGGATCCAAGTCGGCCATCCCGACAATTCCGTCACCGTGTTCTTGGGTTACGGACGGCGACGTGCCGGGCGCGTGGGTACAGGCGCCGGCTTCGACATGTACCCGCTGCGCACTAGCGCCACACCCTGGATCGCCAGCAGCGTGGCGATACGCAAGGCCGGAGGCACTTACAAGCTGGCCTCCACGCAGGGTTACCAGACCATGGACACTGGCACCGGCACGAGGCCGCTGGTGCGTACTGCGAGCCTTGAACATTACCGCAAGGAGCCCGACTTCGCGCGAGAAGAAGAGACGCCCAAGGAGTTGACCTTGTACAAGCCCTATCCATACGCGGCCGAGCCGTACGCCTGGGGCATGACAGTCGACATGAATGCCTGCGTGGGCTGCAACAACTGCATCGTCGCCTGCCAGTCGGAAAACAATATTCCCGTCGTGGGCAAGGAGCAGACTGTCCTCGGCCGGCACATGCACTGGCTGCGGGTTGATTCCTACTACCAGGGCGATCGCGACAATCCCAAAGCCTACTTCCAGCCGGTACCATGCCAGCAGTGCGAGAACGCGCCCTGCGAAGTCGTCTGTCCGGTCGGCGCCACCGTTCACAGCAGCGAAGGATTGAATGACATGGTGTACAACCGCTGCGTGGGCACGCGCTACTGCTCCGACAACTGCCCTTACAAGGTGCGGCGCTTCAACTTCCTTTTGTTCCAGGACTGGGAAACTTCGCAGTACAAGATGATGCGCAACCCTGACGTAAGCGTGCGCAGCCGCGGGGTGATGGAAAAGTGCACCTACTGTGTGCAGCGCATTAACGAACACCGAATTGATTCCGAGCGCGAAGATCGCAAGATCCAGGATGGGGAATTGCAGACGGCATGTCAGCAATCGTGTCCGGCGGACGCCATTGTCTTTGGCAACATCAATGATCCCAACAGCCGGGTTTCAACGTTGAAGGCCCAACCGCGAAACTACAGTTTGCTGGGAGACTTGAACACGCGTCCTCGCACTACGTATCTGGCCGACATTCGCAACCCGAACCCAGAACTGGAAGCAGCAAAAGAACCGCACGCGGAGCGCAGCTAGATCATGGCAGAGCCAGTCGAAAACGAGCGCGCACCGGTCATCGAACCTGGCTACACCTTGGGTTCGGTCACGGACAAGATCAGCTCGATCGTGCTGACTCGGCCCACTTCGAACGGGTGGTTTATCGGTTTTGGCATCGCCTTCCTGTTGACAATGATGATGCTTTTTGCCATCTCCTACCTGTTTGTCAAAGGGGTCGGCATCTGGGGTGTGACCATTCCCATCGGCTGGGGATTCGCCATCGTCAACTTCGTGTGGTGGATTGGAATCGGGCACGCAGGGACGCTGATTTCCGCCATCCTGTTGCTACTGCGCCAGTCGTGGCGTAACTCGATCAACCGTTTTGCCGAAGCGATGACCTTGTTCGCTGTGGCCAGCGCGGGAATTTTTCCCCTCATTCACGTCGGACGACCATGGCTTGCCTATTGGCTTTTCCCCTATCCCAATACAATGAATTACTGGCCGCAATTCCGCAGCCCTCTGGTTTGGGACGTTTTTGCGGTTTCTACCTACGCCACCATCTCACTGATCTTCTGGTTCATGGGCCTGATTCCTGACCTGGCCACTCTGCGCGACCGTTCCGAAGAACACTGGAAGAAGATTATCTATGGAATGCTGGCCATGGGCTGGCGCGGTTCGGCGCGCCACTGGCACCGCTACGAAACCGCCTATCTGCTCCTTGCCGGGCTCGCGACGCCACTTGTGCTCTCGGTGCATACCGTGGTCAGTTTTGACTTTGCGATCGGAATCGTTCCCGGCTGGCATACGACGATCTTTCCGCCATACTTCGTGGCCGGTGCAATTTACTCGGGTTTTGCCATGGTGCTGATGCTCGCGATTCCAATCCGCAAATTTTATGGTCTTGAGGATTTCATCACCCTGCGTCATCTGCAGAACTCGGCAAAGGTCATGCTGGCCACCGGCCTGATCGTTGCCTATGGATACGGCGTGGAAGCCTTCATGGGCTGGTACAGCGGCAATCGCTATGACGTGTTCACGCTATGGAACCGCCTGCACGGGCCCTATGCCCCGGTCTACTACCTGTTGTTGACGTGCAACATCGTGATTCCGCAAGTGCTATGGATCTCCAAGCTACGCTCCAGCCCAATCTGGCTTTTCTTGATTTCCGGAGTAGTCCTGGTGGGCATGTGGCTGGAACGTTTCATCATTGTGGTGGTCAGCCTACATCGCGACTTTTTGACATCTTCTTGGGGAATGTATTACCCGACGCGCTGGGACTGGATGACCTTCATCGGGACCATCGGCATGTTCCTGGCCGCCATGTTCCTGTTCGTGCGTGTCTTGCCCATGATTTCTATTTTTGAAATGCGGACTCTGCTGCCCGAGGCGGAGGTCAGGGAATGAAGCGCACAAAAGTCTACGGAGTCATGGCTGAATTCGATTCGGTCAATGCCCTGGTTGATGCGGCCAATCGCACACGGGAAGCTGGTTACAAAAAGATTGATGCCTACAGCCCCTTCCCTGTGGAAGGTTTGGCGGAGGCGATCGGCTTTCATCGCGATGAGGTTCCGTTGGTGGTGCTGATCGGGGCCTTGCTCGGCGGTCTGGGGGGCTACCTGCTGCAATACTGGATTTCGGTTGTAAGTTACCCGGTTAATGTTGGCGGTAAACCGTATCATTCGTGGCCGGCATTCATCGTCGTGACTTTTGAAATGACCATCCTCTTTGGTGGCATTTTTGCTGTGTTCGGCATGCTGGCGCTCAACGGTTTGCCTATGCCCTACCACCCGGTATTCAATGTGCCCCGGTTCGCGTTCGCCACGAAGGACAGATTTTTCCTGATCGTGTTCTCCTCCGACCCCAATTACAACCCGACTGAAGTCCGCCGCTTTCTGGACAGCCTGGGGCCGCGGTCTGTTTCGGAGGTGCCGGATTAAGACGGATCGCATGATCGGTAGAGCGAAGGGAATCCGTGCAGGCGCAGCACGAGCGAGGACACTCGCGCCTACATCGCGAATCGTCGTCCTGCTCACGCCCCTTTTAATTCTTGCTGGATGTCGCCAGGATATGCACGACCAGCCGCGCTTCAAACCGTTTGCCCGAAGCGATTTCTATACCGACCTGCGCTCGGCGCGACCTCCGGTCGAGGGCACAGTGGCCCGCGGTGAGTTGCGCGAAGACAGTTATCTGTACACAGGAAAACTGGGCAACGACCCCGGGGACTACATGCCCTTTCCGGTTACCGCGGAACTTCTCGTCCGGGGACAGCAGCGCTATGACATTTACTGCGCTCCCTGCCACTCCCGCGTGGGCGATGGCAACGGCGTGATTCCCTCGCGTGGATTCCCGCGCAAACCGCCTTCCTATCACATTGAGCGTCTGCGCAAGGCGCCCCTGGGATACTTCTTCGACGTGATCACCAACGGCTTCGGAGCCATGCCCGACTACGCATCGCAAATCGCACCCCGGGATCGCTGGGCCATCGTGGCCTACATCCGGGCCCTGCAATTGAGCCAGGATGCCACTTCCGCCGAGGTTCCCACGCGACAGAAGGTGCCATCCGAGCCGCCGCAGTTTGAGGAACTCGGTTCGGGCGCCACCCTGCCCGTGGTCGAACCCAAGCCTGCACACGAGGAGCCGAAATGAGCGCGGCCCCGATTCACAACGCCGACCTGATGGCTCCTCCGGTGGTGAAAACCATCCAGCAGCGCTCATTGGTTATCGGCCTGGTGTTCAGCGTCATCGCCGGGTCGGGTGCGTGGCTTCGCCACGACGAATTCTTCCGCGCCTACCTGATGGCCTTCATGGCCTGGCTGGGTATAACCCTGGGCTCGATGGCGATTCTCATGCTCCGCCACCTGACCAAAGGCGCGTGGGGAATGGTCATTCGCAGGATCCTGGGAGCGGCGATGCGGTGCGTGCCGCTGATGGTCGCGTTGTTTATCCCGTTGCTGTTTGGCATACGCCGGCTATACATCTGGGCGCAGCCGCTGGATGGCATCGCTGACAAGCATCTGCGCGAGCACTTGCAGGAAATCACCAAGACTTACCTTACGGTTAATGGATTTATCGTTCGCGCCGCAATTTATTTCGCCCTCTGGTGGGTGTTGTCATTTTTCCTGACCAAATGGTCGGCGGAACAGGACCATCCCCCCATGCGCGACAACAGCGCGCGCTTCAAGGCGCTCAGTGGACCGGGGCTGGTCCTCTACGGTTTCACCATTACGTTTGCCGTCATCGACTGGATCATGTCGATCGACCCCAGTTGGATTTCCACCATCTTCGGTCTGTCGTTCCTCATCGGGCAGGTGCTCGCGGCGTTGTGCTTCGCGGTGGTCGTGGAAAGGATCCTGTTCCGCTACAAACCCATGTCGGAGTTACTGAAGCCAGAGCAGGTACAGGATCACGGAAAATTCATGCTCACCTTCATCATGATGTGGGCTTACTTCGCGTTTTCGCAGTGGCTCATCATCTGGGCGGGCAACTTGCCCGAGGAAATTACCTGGTACATGCGGCGTCTGAGTGGTGGCTGGGGATACGTTGGCCTGTTCCTGGTGATTTTCCATTTCGTGGTGCCGTTCGTGTTTTTGATATCGCGTCCGTTTAAGCGCGATATCACGCAACTGGTCTGGCTGGCGGTGTGGCTGCTGCTGATGCGTTACGTCGATCTGTTCTGGATTATCGAGCCTAACTTTTCCCAGATCTTCAATGTCACTTGGCTCGACGTTGTGGTCCCGATTGCGATGGGCGGCCTGTGGCTGGCGTACTTCTTCCGCAATCTAAGCACGATGCCGCTGGTCCCGGCCTATGACGTTTTTGCGGTAGAAGTTCTGGAGCCGACACATGAGCATAAATGATGAGTGAATACGACGACATCGACGGACGAAACGAGGAAGCCGAGTTTGAGCGCGAGGATCTCCCGGCTAAATCTGTCCTCCTCTTTCTGGTTGGGCTGGCTATCGTGTGCGTGCTGGTTATTCTTACCCTGAAGGGAATGTATGCCTATCTGGACGCGTACGAAAGGCGGCACGAGCTAGTGCAAAATCCGCTGGTGCAGACCACTGCCAACACGCGGGACGTATCGCCGGGCGACGTGGCAAAATTCCCTCAGCCGCGTCTGGAAACCAACGAGCCAAAGGAGATCAACGATTTCCGAGTGCAGGAAGAACGGACATTGCACAGCTATGGTTGGGTGGACCAGCAAGCAGGCGTGGTGCGGATTCCCATCGCCCGCGCCATGGAATTGGTGGCGCAGCGCGGTCTTCCCACCCGGCCGCAGGCCGGTGCGGTTCCGCCATCGGGAGTAAACATGGTGAAAGAAGTGGTGCGTCGGGCAGACACGAGCCGCCTACCCGCGAAGAAGAAATAGCGGAAAGGGTGCGACTTCAGTCGCGCCGCAACAGGCGTTAGATGGAGCAGCGCTTTTAAGGGTTGCAGTTTTGGAGAAGAGCAGTGCGAGACTTGATCAACAACTCGAGAAGGATTCTAGAAGTCACAGTGGTCGCCATGCTCATGACGCTCCCCGTCTTTGGTCAAGGCATGACCAAGGGCATCATGTCGCCGCCCGCGAACGTGCGCCCTCCCGGCTTGCAGAATGTCGGCGTCGAGCAGCATCTGGACGGACAGATTCCAGCAGACCTCAACTTACGCGATGAAACCGGCAAGCTGGTCCGCTTGGGCGATTACTTCGGCAAGAAGCCCATGATCCTCAACCTGGTCTATTACAACTGCCCCATGCTCTGCGGCGAAGTGCTGAGCGGCCTCGAAAGCGCGCTTCGGGTCTTGAAATTCGATGTGGGCAAGGAATTCGACGTGCTGACCGTGAGCTTCGATCCGCGCGAAACCCCGGACATGGCTACGAAGAAAAAGGCCGAATTCCTGAAACGTTACGGACGCCGCGGCGCCGCCGAGGGCTGGCACTTTCTGACCGGTCCGGAGGAATCGATTGACGCGCTGACCAAAGCCGCCGGCTTCCAGTACCAGTACGATCCCAAGACCGGTCAGTTCGCGCACGCCACCGCCATCATGGTGCTTACCCCGGACGGCAAGATCGCACAGTACTACTACGGCGTCGAGTACGCGCCCAAGGATTTGCGTCTGGGATTGATCCAAGCGTCCGAGAACAAGATCGGTACGCTGGCGGACCAGGTGCTCTTATATTGCTATCACTACGATCCCGCGACTGGGAAATATGGCGCCATCATTTCGCGGGTCCTGCAACTTTCCGCACTGGCGACCATCCTGGCTCTGGGAGGGTTGATGACGGTTTTGATTCGGGTTGGGTCGGGACACAAAGAGCATACTGCAAGGTGACTTGTTGCGGTACGAAGAGTTGTGTCAAAAGCGGCGGACAGGATTGTCCGCCCCAACGAAGGCTAACGACGGACGACTAACGACTGACGGCCAGACATGTTCGATACTTTTCCACTTTGGCCCGCGCGGGCCTCGACGACAGCCGGGAGCGTAGACGCGCTCTTTATCTTCCTGGTCGCTTTGTCTGCGCTGATGAGCGCAGCCATTTTCACCATGATCGTAGTGTTCGCTATCCGCTACCGCCAGCGCCGGGGAGTTGTAGCCGAACAGATTGAGGGCTCGACCGCACTCGAAATCACCTGGTCTGCAATCCCATTTTGTATTTTCATGGTGATCTTCGTCTGGGGCGCGACGATCTACTTCAAGGAGCGGACTCCGCCCAGAGGTGCGACTGAAGTCTACGTCGTAGCCAAACAGTGGATGTGGAAACTACAGCACGAAGAAGGACAGCGTGAGATCAACGAATTGCACGTACCCGTCGGGCGCGACGTGAAGGTCATCCTGACCTCCCAGGATGTCATCCACAGCTTCTACGTTCCGGCCTTCCGTATCAAGCAGGATGTGCTGCCCGGCCGCTATACCACCGCCTGGTTTCATCCCACCAAAGCGGGAACGTATCACCTGTTCTGCGCCGAATACTGCGGCAGCCAGCATTCCAGCATGATTGGCCAGGTTGTGGTGCTAGAGCCGGCGCAGTATCAGGCCTGGCTCAGCGGGGGCGGGGCGGCGGGATCAATGGCCTCGACTGGGCAGAATATTTTTCAGCAGCTCGGCTGCTCCACTTGCCATCGTTTCGATACGCAGGGCCGTGGCCCCAATCTTGTCGGGCTGTTCGGCAAGCCGGTGCAACTGGAAGACGGGCGTGTAGTCACCGCTGATGAGAATTACGTCCGCGAGTCGATTTTGACGCCCGGCGCTAAAGTTGTTAGCGGATTCAAGCCCATCATGCCGGTGTTTCAGGGATTGGTGAGTGAAGAGCAACTAAACGCGCTCGTGGCGTACGTAAAATCATTAAACCAGAGCCCATCGTTACCGGCGGGCGGTCCGACGGTTGTTCCGTCGGGCGCGCACCCGCAGGAAACAAAGGTGAAATAGCCATGGCCACAACAGCAATCACCGCGGAACGCGAGAACTATCTCAACCAGGAATATGGAATCAAGTCCTGGCTGCTTACGGTTGATCACAAACGCATCGCCCTGCTCTACCTGCTGTCCATCACTTTCTTCTTTTTCATTGGAGGATTTTTTGCGCTGCTGATCCGCCTGGAATTACTGACGCCGGCGGGCGACCTGGTGCAGGCAGACACTTACAACAAGCTTTTCACCATGCACGGACAGGTCATGGTGTTTTTTTTCCTGATTCCATCCATCCCCAACGTTTTGGGCAATTTCCTCGTGCCGTTGATGATCGGCGCCAAAGACCTTGCATTCCCTCGCATCAATCTCTTGAGTTGGTATCTGTTCATCATCGGCGGAACGCTGATGCTGCACTGCATCCTGACCGGCGGCACAGATACGGGCTGGACCTTTTACACACCCTTTAGCACCGCCTTCAGCAATACCAAAGTGATTGAGGCGGGGCTTTCCATCTTCATCGTAGGGTTCTCGTCCATCCTGACCGGACTGAACTTCGTAGTGACCGTCCACCGCATGCGGGCTCCGGGCTTGACCTGGAACCGTTTGCCGCTGTTCATCTGGTCGCACTACGCCACCAGCATTATCTTCTTGCTGGGTACGCCGGTTTTGGCGATCACACTGCTGCTGGTCATCTTCGAACGGGCCTTCCATCTCGGCATCTTCGATCCGACGCGGGGTGGCGACCCGATTCTGTTCCAGCACCTGTTCTGGTTTTACTCACATCCGGCGGTCTACATCATGATCTTGCCCGCCATGGGCGTGGTGAGCGAGATCATCCCGTGCTTTACCCGCAAACGAATTTTCGGCTACAAAGCCATAGCCATGGCGAGTATTGGAATTGCAGTCCTTGGATTCCTGGTCTGGGCGCACCACATGTTTGTGGCTGGAATCTCTCTGTATTCGGCATTGATCTTTTCCTTCTTCAGTTACATGGTTGCGGTGCCTTCAGGCATCAAAGTGTTCAACTGGACCGCGACGATGTACAAAGGCTCCATCACCTTCTCCACCCCCATGCTCTACGCATTCGGGTTTATCGGCCTGTTCACCATGGGCGGGCTGACCGGACTGTTCGTGGCCGCTCTCGGCATCGATGTTCATGTGACCGATACTTATTTCATCATTGCCCATTTCCACTACATCATGGTGGGCGGGGCGGTGATGGGCTACCTGGGCGGCATGCACTTCTGGTGGCCTAAGATTTCCGGCCGGATGTATCCGGAATCGTGGGGCAGATTGGCTGCCATGATCGTGTTTATCGGTTTCAACCTTACTTTTTTCCCGCAGTTTATCCTTGGCTACCTCGGAATGCCGCGCCGGTACTGGCAGTATCCGCCGGAATTCCAGGTGCTGAACGTGCTGTCCACCGCCGGCTCTACCATTCTGGCGATCGGATACCTTTTACCGATGGTGTATTTCCTGTGGTCCATGCGCTACGGAAAAGTTGCCTCCGCCAATCCCTGGGGCGCCGCCGGGCTGGAATGGATGACCACCTCGCCGCCGCCTACATTTAATTTTGACCAAACTCCGGTGGTTAATTGGGAAGCTTACGATTACGAGAACATTCCCGCTCCGGATGGAGTTCCACGTTGACCTTTAGTCCAATCGCCGTCGCACAGCACAACCCTGAGTTGCAGCACCATTTTGCCGACATGGAGCAGCAGCGTGAGGCTTCATCGCTGGGCATGTGGTTGTTTCTGGCGACTGAGATCATGTTTTTCGGCGGCATGTTCTGCGCCTATCTCATCTACCGCCTCTGGTATTTCCCTGAGTTCGCCGCGGCCAGCAACTCGCTCGACATCGCCCTAGGCACGGTCAACACCGCCGTGCTCATCTGCAGCAGCCTGACCGTAGTCATGGCCGTGCGCGCCGCCCAACTGGGCAAGCGTCAGCAGCAGGTGGTGTATCTGGCCCTTACCCTGGTTTTGGGGATGGCCTTCCTGGGTGTCAAGGCGATCGAGTGGACCACCAAGTTCGAGGAGCACCACGTTCCGGGCCCGACTTTCAATTTCGAGGGCAGGATTCCCGGCCAGCCCGGCCAGCCAGTGGACCAGCACCACGCGCAGATTTTCTTCTCGCTCTACTTCGTCATGACCGGAATGCACGCGCTGCACATGATCATCGGAGTCGGAATTTTCATTTATTTGCTTTACCACGCGTGGAAGGGCGCGTACACGCCCGAATATCACACGCCGCTCGAAAACTCGGGCTTGTACTGGCACTTTGTGGACATTGTCTGGATCTATCTGTTTCCGTTGTTGTATCTGATAGATCGTAAGAAGTAAGCGTGGGAGCACTGCCATGTCTCAACACGTCGTATCATTGAAAACTAATATTGCCGTCTGGCTGGTACTCTTGGCTTTGACGGGCGTAACCGCCGGTGTCGCCTTCATTGATCTGGGTCCGTTCAACACTGTTGTGGCCCTGGTCATCGCAACCATCAAAGCACTGCTGGTGGTGCTGATTTTCATGCATGTGAAGTATGCCAGCGATAGACTCACCAAAGTTGTGCTGATCTCTGCACTTTTCTGGCTGTTTCTTTTACTGGGCCTAAGTTTGGCGGACTACACGACCCGCGCCCTAAGGTGAAACTTGCGATATGAAGCCCCGCTAGTAGCGGTGGTAAACGAAGGGGTAAAAACCATGCGGACCTGCGGACGTTATGAAACTCCTTGGTGCAATTCAAGGAAGCTTAAGATGACCCGAATCACGGTATCGTCCCCCGCCGCGGTATTGAGCATGGCGTGGTAGACAGATCGGTCCGGCCATTCAACGTGGAAGTACCTCTTGATAAAAGCAGCCCGCTCAAGGTCGACTGTATCCACCAGCACTCCCGCATCGGCTTCTGTTTTGCCCTGGGCAATAAGGCGTCGTAGTTTTTCTTCTCGAGAAGCATAGAGAAAAAAGCGCAGTGTGTCGCCGCGAGCTCGCAGGAAGTGCTGTGAGCCTCTCCCCACGATGACGCAGGTGCCCGCAGCCGCCGCTTCTTCGACCACAACCTCGGAGATTCTGACAATGCTATCGGCATCGAGGGTCTCCACAGGAACGCCGGGGCTACCCTCATAGCTTCCGAGCGCGAACGATTTGAACAACCGATAGTAGAGCGGATCCCCGCGCTCCTCACGTTTCTCAATTGCCGACTTCTCACTGTGGGCCAGGCGGGCGATCTCCTGGGTCAACCGCTGATCCCAAAGTGCCCAACCGAGTCGGGTAGCAAGCTTCTCGGCGATCCCCGCTGCCCGCAGCCATACTCCCGTTCGAGCGTGACGATTCGAAAGGAAGCATAACGTCCTCCTGTTTTCGCGTCCCGCATCGTAAATGACCTCTGCCTCGTGATTCTGCCCCAACTCGCTCCACTACGGACGAAGGTTGGCTCAATGCCTAACAGCTACGCCGATGGTCTCAGCGTGCTCTGATAGTCAGCGACAAATTTCTGGATACCCTTCGTTGTGAGTTCGTGTGCGATGTCAAAGCTCTCCCATGGAAGGTTCAGATCCAGTTTTTTATATGGGATCACCTTCAAGGAATTGCCCTTGGCACCCACCCTTTTGTACCTGAAATCCCGATCTGGCATGGGAAAGCCGGCTACTGCCCATTCCTCTAGTATCTTGCTGGGCACGGTGGCCAGCTCAGCGCCTAGAGCAAATGAATAGAGCAGGTGTTTCAGGTTACGGATGCTTGCGGCCAACACATGCACGTGGCCATCGCCGCGTTCGTACATCCTCTTTATGTTTTTGACAAGATCCATGCCACTTTCGCCGAGATCGTCAAGCCTGCCGATGAACGGCGATACATAAACTGGCGCCTTTGACCCCTTCGTGGCGGCGTATACGGCAGCCGCTTGTTCCTGAGAAAAACAAAGCGTAATGTTCACCCGAATAGACTTTTGTACCGACAGTTGCGCGGCTCGCAATCCTTCGTGCGTGCACGGATACTTGACGTAGGCATTGGGAATCCAGGAGAACATTTCTTCGCCCTGAGCGAGCATATCCTCGGCTCGGGTATCAAGATCTGCGAACACTTCAATGGAAACACCGGCATCGCCTACGAGCGGTGAAATGCTTTGTACGATCTTCTTGTATTCTTCCTTTTCTTCCCGGGAGCTTAATTTATGGCCGAACGCAGTAAGGCGTTGAATCCCAGGATTTTTGGCAATCAAGGATGGATTGGTGGTCTGGCCATCAACGAATCCGATCAAGTTCTTGATCCGTAGAGTCTCATTGGGGTCACCCCCGTCAACTAGAATTTTCGTTTTCGGTCTGTCTGTTAGCATGCTGTTCACCTCAAAATACTCCTTTTTCCTGTTCTAGCACCCGTCCCACGACAAGGGGTGGCGCTCTTCAATACCCGCCAAATTCTTCCGTTCGGATGTCGTCCTCGTCAATACCGGCATCCACAAGCATTTTCCGCATGCCCGCCACCATGGCGGGGGGGCCGGCAATGTAATAGACGGGCCCCTGGAGATTTGTCAGATGTTTGGCCAACATTTCTTTGCTGATGAAACCCGTCTCTCCCTTCCATTCCTCCTGGGAGTGCGGCATGGCGGTCATAGTGCATATCAAGCGGAAATTAGGATTGCTCTTTTCCAGCATCTGAAGAGCCTGGAGAAAAGGTGCATCCTCCGGTCGCCGGTTGGAGTAGAAAAGATACAACTTGTGGGGGAGCCGGTCGTGATCGGCTTGCCGCACGATGCTGATAAATGGGGTGATTCCTATTCCGCCGGCCAGGAACACCGCCGGCTTGGCTGAATTCTTATAGAGTGTGAAGGAACCCATTGCCGAGCCAATCATCACCTGGGTGCCAAGCGGTACTTTCTTCAGTGACCGCTTGAACGCTGTATCCCGCATGCGGGTAGCGAATATCAGGTGGTTTTCAAAAGGAGAGCTGGCGATAGAAAAAGTGCGTATATTACCCTCAGAATCAGCTTCCGGAGGGCTGGATAGCGTCACGTCGGCGGACTGCCCCGGTTTGTAATCGAATTGTGATGGTTTCTCGAAATGGAAGGCCATCGTTCCTTCCGCAATCTCGACCCGGCTCAACAACCTGGATCTGTAACCAACTAACGGGCTTTCTGTAGTAGCCATACCTGCCTCCTCACCTGGTCAAATACCGAAACTCGTACTACGCTGTTTTTCGTGCTTCGCGCAGAGTGTCACTGAATCGTTGCCACAGGGTATTCTGTTTTCGAACTCAGCTTCTGAATTCTCTCAAATACATTTTTAACTACCCGATCACACCTCACTGCATGGAAATTAAATACTTCCCTCTTTTCCATGCCGGCGCGGGCGTAAAGACTCTTGCGTAATAATGCGTGCGCGCGATGCAGGCGAACCTTGACATTTTCTTCGGTGATCTCGAGCACATCCGCAGCATCGGTTGTACTCATTTCTTCTATGTCTCGTAGCATGAAAACAGTCCGGTAATTGTCGGGCAGACTGTCGACCGCCTCTTCCAGTAACCGGCCGATCTCCGAATTTGACGCCTGCTGTTCGGGATTCGGGGTTAAAGAGGCAAACCGATCCAACGGATCTCCTTCGCGCTCTGACATTGGCTCCAACTCCTGATATCGGTTTCCGCGACGCTGTCGCGCTAACGCTTCGTGCACCGCGATGCGCGTCAGCCAGGTAGAGAACTTTGCCCTCCCGGCAAACTGGTTGAGATGTTCGTACGCGCGCACGTAGGCGTACCTGCATCACGTCCTCAGCTTCTCCATCATTTCGCAGAATTGCCCGAGCCACGCAGTAGAGACGCTGGTTCTGGCGGCGCATCACCACTTCAAACATCGCCGTCTCGCCCGCCAATACTCGAGCAACAACTTCTTCATCACTCAAGGGCTCTTGCGAAGTGGCCGCTTCCGCTGTGCTGACCATACCAACCCTCCATTAGGATAGAGTCACGAGCGCGACAAACGTTACGGGTCCAATTGGCAGCTCAACAAGGAACAAAGGGGGCACATCGATCGTTCCTTTACTTGTAAAGCTGCTCGTTACGACTCTGCCTGAGAAACTCGAGTCGTTAGGACCGGACATTTGGACAGTCGTACCACCCTCTCGGCAACTGAGCCGAATACCACGCGGCGCCACCCGGTCATTCCGTGCGTGGCAATCACAATCAAATCCACATTCTCCTTCTCCGCGATGCGAACGATTTCGTTGGCCGCGTCCCCATGCACGACGATAGTGCGTATGATTGTGCCTGGCGTCGTTACCTCCCCTACCAGTTCGTCCAGCCGTGCGTTGGCATCGGCGTAAAGCATCTGCTCATACTCTTGCACCTGAAAAGCGTTATAGGGTCCCCTGGAGAGTACAGGGAGGACGGGCACGACATTGACCAAGCCGAGTTCGGCCCCAAAGTGGGAGGCGAGCTCGACCGCGACCTTCAGCGTCTCGCGTGAGGGTTCGCTGAAATCTATTGGGCAAAGAAGCCTTTTTAAAGGAAGCACAAATATCTCTCTCTCTTCGTGAAAATTCGAGTTTTCATCCTTCGGAACACTCATGGTCGCGGGTACTGATCATCTAGTCCCCGACACATCCAAATCACAGCCAAGATGCTGCTAGGCGCTTTAGATTCCTCTCAACACCTCGGCACGGGCTACCCGCTCAATCGCGATCTCGTAGGCGGCTTGCCGCAGGGTAACTTTCTCTCTTGCCGCTCGATTCACTACATCGCGATGGGCTTGGCGAAGATAACAATACAGTTCCGTGTTGACGCTCTCCTCGTCCCAGTAAACTTGTTGCAGATTCTGTTTCCACTCGAGAAAGCTGACAACGACATCGCCCGCGTCGGTCAGAATGTCAGGCAACACCGTGATCCCGCGCCTGCGAAAGATCTCGTCAGCTTTCCGCGGTCGTAGGCAGGTTCGCTGCTTCAGCGATGACTTTTGCTTTCACTTTGGCAGCGTTGCCCTCGTGGAGAACACACGCCAGCGCAGCAGGTATCAGCACTTCGCCATCAAGCAGCAAGAGATCCTGGTTGTCGATGGGTTCCGAAGCCGGGAAGGCAACCACCGAACCTGTTTTCTTCACGTGTTCCACCAGATCGCCTATCGGCAGGGCCCGACCGTCCTTACTGATGATGGCACCATACATATCGGCGACAGCATAGATCTCGCAGCCCTGTTCGGCCAGCAGAGAGGCGGCGTTCGTTTGCCCTTTTGTTCTCTTCTCGATTTCCGGTGGTTTGTGTTCTTTTCCAATTCTACTTCTAAGGTTGCCATGTTCTATGCTCCTTTTGGACCCGTCTGAAACGCGTTTGCCGCAGCCATCGGGCTCGGCCGGTTCCTCTGCTTCGTGTTGGCATGTCCGGCTCGAGAGATACCGTTTTCGCCGGAGTGGGGCGGATCTGGGCGCGGCGAATTGCTCTTTTTTCTCAGATCACGCTTAAGGGTCAACCTGCGAGTGAATGTCCGCGCTATCCGCCTTGTGGCTCGATCAATTGCAACGAACAAGTCCGCGTCAACCTGCTGCATTACGACCGTCTCTGATGGAAGGAGGTGTGCCGTGATGCGGCAGCATTTGTCGACTCCGCCGCGCGGACCGTTTACATCGAACACCCGGACATTCACGACCCGGAGGCGGCTCACGAGCCGACTGAGGGAGAAACGCAATCGACGCTCAATGTAGCGGCTTAGTTCTTCGTGAAGGTCTAGCTTCTGAATGCGAATGTCGAAACGCATACATTTTTCCAGCTTCCTGGGCTTACACTCTCACCATAACGTCGGGGGAGCTTGTTAAAAAGTAGAAAATAATGACATGACCATTCCATTAAATGTAACTATGAAAAAGGGGAGCATGTTTCGCGCACGGTTCGCTGAGGTGGTCAGAGAAAGATCTGTTCATAACTATCCCGGTGACCGTTTCGGGTCATGGAAGAACGGTGATCTCTTCGAGGAGCGTCGACGTCCATGCCGAGAAGATGATCGTCGAGCTGCGTTCTTCTGGCCGTTTGCGTGACATTCGTCACCTCGTCTTGGTGCGAGAAGGGCAGATCGGAGAAACACTTTGCCGTACCATTCGGGACTATGAGATCGATCTGACCGTTATCAGTACACGCGATCGTAACGGAACCAAAAACCTCCTCTTGAGCCCGTGACAGAAGAACTCGTCCGTTGGGCAGCCTGCCCAGTGCTCAACATCGGATTCAAATGCGTTGGCGGCTTCGGCCAGAACGCCACGCTTAGAAACATCATCCGTGTCACGGATCTCTCTACCCAGTCTCTCTTGCAGCCACTGATTACTACTCAATTCCTCTGGCGAGAGATCATCAGGTGAAGGTGACCATGCTGTATACCCAAGGGTGTCTTATCGCAGAGTATTGGACCGCAGCATCTCGCATGAAGGCATTCAGGCGCCGACTCGAACACTTGTGCCGGCAGGGCCTGAGAAGCGTGGTCAAATCCAACTCGCAGCTGAGTTCAGCTCTCCAGCGATGCGTATCCTGGCCGTAGCTCAGGAACAACACGCGGACCTGATTATTCTGGGTACCCGCCGCACGGCTCTTGGCGAGCGTTTAACCTCGCCTTACTGCTTACCAGGTCATGTCGAAGACAGTTTGCCCCGTTCTTACGGTACCTGACCTTCTCAACGGCACAGGAGTTTCGGATGGACGATTGGGAAACGGGAAAAATCGGAGAGCAGCCTGATTAGCGGCAGATCAAAGCTGTTCAGCTGGGTATGTAACTCGCTAAGGCGTATCCTTAGAGGCTCATTCTAAGCTCTAGGAGATCAACCTAGGGTCCAGAAACACGATGCAGGCATTCAGTGCAATCTGAAGGATCGAATGAATGCCTCCTGGATGGCGGTGCGGCCTTTGGGGAATCTGGAACTGCTTCTTGTCCTGAGACCGAGGTTGAACCAGATCAGTTCGGAGCTGAACGGAGCTACCATATTGGGCTCTATTTGACGTACCTAACTGAACCAGTGCGCGACCGGTTAGAAACACTGTCACGGTCGATTCAGAGTAATTCAGGATTGGAGGCTCGAAAATGGTAGTCGCGCGCACAAGTGGACGATCTTCGCTGAAAAACATCCTCCTTGCAACTGACTTTTCCTCGGTGTCGCGAATTGTTCTGGCTCACGCCGTGGCAGTTGCTCGCGGTTATAAATCAAAACTTTACGTGGCACACGTAATTCCTCCGGACATTTACGCGTCTGTACCGACGGAGATCCTGCAGCAGGCGGTGAAAGAGACCCGGCAACATGCGCACCACGAGATGTCCAGTCTCTTACGCCTGGAAGGATTGCGGCGGTTGCGGCACCAACCCATGGTTGAAGAGGGAGAGGTTGCAGATGTTCTTCTGAGATTGGCTGAGGAACATGCCATCGACTTGTTGGTGATCGGAACTCGTGGGCGCCGAGGGGTTAAAAGACTGCTTTTAGGTTCGGTGGCAGAGAAGGTCTTTCGGCAGGCGCGGTGCCCGGTGTTGATCGTGCCACCTGCTGCTGGAGAAGGGGTCAGGATTAGCCGTATCCTCTATCCAACTGATTTCTCGAAAGCGTCTTTGCAAGCTGCTCCGTACGCTTTTTCCTTGGCAAGCCACTACCGCGCTAAGCTGATCTTGCTACATGTGTTCGAAGGGACTATCCACTCCGCCGAGGGTCTAGCCCGACGACGCACGCTTGTCGAGAAGCGGTTGCAACGTTCCGTCCTTAGGAGTGTAAACCTGGAAGTCAAGCCTGAGTTGACCGTGGAGTTTGGAGAGGCTGCAGAAAGAATTCGGAAAGCCGCCTCAGAGTGGCAGGCGAATTTGATTGTCTTTTCGGTTCGGCGGGCCAAGCCTACGTCGGCACATCTGGCAGAAGGGATCGCTTACAAAGTCGTCCGTCAAGCGCCTTGCCCGGTGCTCACGGTTCGTCGCCGCTCCGCATAGTCGGTTGCGGCCAAGAGCGACACCACGGACCGAGTGCAAGAGTCACACCGGAAACCACCGGCCCCCTTTGCCGAGGAGACGTTGGGACGACTCTGGTCCCCAAGTTCCAGACGGATATGGATAGAGGCTTCGAGATTTCTTTAGCAAGGGATCGTATAACCGCCAAGAAGCCTCAACCCAATCGCCCCGCACAAACAGGCCCGGATCGCCCCGCAGAACGTCTAGCAGCAGCGTTTCGTATGCCTCTGGAAGCGGAGAGAAAACATCTGCATATTGAAACCGTAGGCTTTGGGTTTGGAAGGTGATCGGTTGGCCAGGCGTCTTGACTTCAAAGCGCAGGTCAAAGCCCTCGTCCGGCTGAACCGTAATGATCAGTGCGTTGCAGTGTATGTTGCAGGAGTCGAAAGGTCTAAACACAGACACCGGGGCACAGCGAAACGTGACTACGATTCTGGTTGTACGATGTGGCAGGCGTTTGCCGGTGCGCAAATAGAACGGCACACCTTGCCATCGCCAGTTCGCAATCCCCAGCCGCAAGGCGACAAAAGTCTCGACCCGCGATTCTGGATCAACCCCAGGCTCTTGCAGGTAGCCTGGAACACTCGGACCGTCGGTATATTGACCGAACACCGCGTCATCCACTGAAATTGGTACAATCGAGTCCAAAACTTTGACTTTCTCATCGCGAATTGCTTCCGGATTAAAGGAGCTCGGTATCTCCATCGCCATGAGCGTCATCAGCTGAGTCAAGTGGTTTTGCACCATATCGCGCAGGGCGCCAGCCTGTTCGTAATAGCCAGCGCGCTTTTCAATCCCCAGATTCTCCGCCACGGTGATTTGGACCGACTGTACACGATCTCGATTCCACAAGGTCTCAAATATCGGATTTGCGAACCGGAAGACCAGAATATTCTGCACTGTCTCTTTTCCGAGATAGTGGTCGATGCGATAGATCTGGGTTTCGTCGAAGTGGTGATGAGCGAGACCGTTGAGTCGCTGTGCGGAAATGAGATCTCGACCGAAGGGCTTTTCAATCACAAGCCGTGTCCAGCCACGGCTGTGGTTGAGCCCCGCTTGGCCAAGCCCCGTGATGGTAGTTGGAAAAATCTGCGGGGGTAGGGCCAAATAGAAAGCGCGATTTCCGGACAGGTCGTATCTAGTTTCCAGCGCCCTAATCGTTTGGGCCAATGCGTGAAATTGCTCTGGTTCCCATTCGGCCAACGACCAGTAGTGCACGTGCTGCTCACACCAACGTCTCAATGACTCATTGGTGTCTACTTTCGCCACCTCTAGGGCCTCGCGAACTATCGAACGAAACCCCTCATCATCGAGCTCAGACCGAGAAACGCCCATGATTTTCAACCGATTACACAGCTTTCCCTGACAGCTGAGACGGTACATTGCCGGAAGTAGTTTGCGACGTGCCAGGTCGCCGGTTGCTCCGAAAACAACGAAAAGACACGAATCAACATCGGATTTGGACATGATTGCCCTCGTTACAAAACCACTCGGTTCGTAAATGTTTATCAACCGAGCCTGATCTCCCAGCCAAAGAAGAAAGGCGGCTTCCTTGGTTGGCAGCGCGGCTTTGGTCAATCCTTTAGCCTGACGATTGCCGCTTCAATTTCGAGGGAGGCACCGGCAGTTGTAACTCGCTCTACCGGTGCTAAGCCCTTATTTATTGCCGGAAACATTCAGATTGTTCGTAACTGAGAATGACCCTGAGACCCCCCTTGCGCGCAGGTTGACGAGATTCTTGTCCCCTTCGCTGTCCACGATGCCTTCCAGGGTCACGTGCCCATTCTTCACAATGATTCGGACAGGCTTGACCACTGGCAACGCGTAGCGCTGCAGGGCGTTAAAACCATAGATCGCCCGAAATAGCCTGAGCCGTAGCCGGTCGTCATTCGGTGAAACGGGCAGGACCTCGATCTGGTTATCGACTTTCTCGACGCCCTCAATGGTTTTTACCACCCTCTCGACATCCGTCTTCAGTGTGGGCCTGGTGACCTGGCCGAATAGCGTCACGTCATCTCCGTCAACTTTAAAAGCAATGTTGTCGAAAACGTCGAAATACGGAAGCATCAGGATTTCATGCCTGACCTCTTTCTGAATCCGTTCCACGGCCTGCGGTGAAACCTCCTTTTGCGCGGCCACCGAAGGTGTTGCTATGGCCAGTATGACAGCAGTGACTATCAGTAATTCCTTTCTCACTATTTTCTCCTCTGTAATTTTTCTTACCCCTTGTCGTTTGTCCCAACTTTAAGGCCCGAGACCATTCGAGCTCCATTCCGGTGCCATCGCTACTTCTTCGTGCAGGAGTTTTCGGACTGTACTCGATGGCTCACTGAGACTTGCCTTGGGGGGCGGTAGGCTTTGAGCACTCCCCCGGCAGAGGTTTCCAGTCCGTAATCTGCACCTTTTGCCCCTGGCTGCAATGGGAAACGTGCTGGTAGCCGATTCCTTCAAACGAAATCGCTGTGTACATATCGGGCTGGCTCTTGCCGTCGAAGAAGACGTTGTACTTGCGATGAGCCTTAATATCGTTCACGATAAAGCAACCATTTTGCCGCCCAGGCTTCAGGCAGCCCTTACCCTCAATATGTTCCGTCCGGGGTGTCGTTTCGGAGTTTGGTTTTGCGGTGGAGCTGGATTGCTGGGCCAGCATGGAGAGCGATGTCAGTAAAGTGAGAACTAATGTCGCTAAGCGTATGTTCATGATTCACCATCCTTGTGCCACTCTCCCCCCAGCAACCCGGAAGGCTCAGCAGTTGCTTTTGATTGAAGTTCGCGCTGCGTAGCATTTCATACGCAGCAATTCTCCGTTCAAGCCCGGTCGGGCTTAACGTCCGTTCGTGTTGGCTCGTCCTGCCGCTTTTCTTTGCGTTTCACTCAAGTTCTGGATACCTGGATCCACTGGTTCAGGCACGCGCTGTCTCACCTGGTTACGGCGCGAGTGTATCTCCGCCCACACCAGCCAGCTTGCCGCCGCGGTGGTAAGCACTCCAACAATTATGTGTCCAACATCCATTACGTCACCTCTCGCTTTGTCCGACTGACCAAAGTGTAGAGGCTGCTACCCAGCGAAGAAAACTAGATAAATTGAAGCTGATAGTTTTATTTTACTTAAGTACTGGGGGACATTCTCTTCGTTCCTTTTCAAGTTTTCTTCTCAGCGTCCGAACGACAGGCGCGACAACCCCGAGGCCTAGCGACACCTTCCGCGCATCGCAGCGTGACGTCGAAGGAGCACAGTTGACGGCGCTCCGGACCGGGGTCACTGGATTGAGAGGAGATATCTGGTGCCTGTACCTGAGGACCGCGGTTTGCGATCAAAGCTCGTTACCACTTCAAGCCAATGCAGGAATTGTATTCCTTTGATGGCGGAAGAGTGGATAGACCCAGGGGACCCGGCGAAGAGCAAGTGGTACAGAGGCGTGATGAAGCAGGAGCCTGAGGGCTTCACTGTAGCGCCTCCGAATCAGAATGGGTCTGTGCTCGGAGATCGTAAAAAGAGTTTTCGAAGTCAGCTCGCGAAATTGGTCGACGCCCGTAGCGTCGCGGATTTGTACACAACTACTCGTACAAACTTTCGATGAGGATCTGCTCGTCCCTGTTCATCAATTCATATGTGATGGCAGTTCACCCAGATCCACCCGGACACTGCTTGAATGGCTTCTGCAATCAAGGTTGATACGTAAATGTTTCAGCTTAGCAGGACCGGAGCCAACGGCGAACTCGTACTTTCGGCAGCAGAGCTATAAGAGCGAACTACTCTTCTGCGTTCTTTGTCGGATAAGCCAGCGACTTCAAGAATTCCACCAGATCGGCTTTCTCCTAGCCGGTCAGACCAAGGCTCATGCAGTGGTCGTAGCGATTTACAACGTCACCGAGAGTCGGGAAACGTCCGTCGTGGTAGAAGCCACCCTTTGTATGCGTCCACAGGCCGTTCAGGGGCGATGTACGGTAGCGCTTGTCGGGAGCTCGATCAGCCTGGAAACTATCCACACAGACTTCGCTGGGAGTATGCAGATTCCATCCCGGCTCCGTGTAGAGCGGTGGAACTTGGCAAGATGAGCACATTGCCTTTCTGCAAAAACCATCTTGCCGCGGGACGCGGCATCTCCGTCGAAACTGCCTGCGGGTGGCGGCGCCGGAATGGCCAATTGGTAGAAGTGAAGCGCGGGGAGTTTGGAGCTAATCAGGTCGGGATCATTCTTGACATGTCCAAAGCCGGCCTTGGCAGCAATCGGAAATTGTGGCGCATCGTCTAACCTGGGATCGAAGAATGTACCCTTCCCGTGCATCTCCAAGTTAGCCACGAAGGCGTTCCAGTGACTTACCGAGCCCCATCCGGTCCAAGTGTGCAGATTTACTCCCGCCAGACCAAAAGCAGGAGGGATGAGTACTGCAGGGCGAAAGGCCTTCTCATCCATAGTAAGTTCCGCTTTGAAGCATCTTTCGCACCGTAGCCTGGTCGACGCCCAAGAGGTCCCGAAAGGGCTGGAGATTCGGCGCGAGAGCTACGATCGCGCCCACGTTCAAGTCTCGATTCGCCCAACCATCAAGCCTGTGACCGATGCCTGCCGCCAGGGAGTCGTCTACCGTGGAGTGGCACAGGGCGCACTGTATGCCCACTGATTGCAGATTGCCTTCAGGCTTGAAGAAGTCGGTCAATCCAACTACAGCGTCGAGTTTAAGCAGTGCGAGCATCGTGGCCGGATCATTTAAATCTACTTGGCCTTCTTCAACGCTCTAACCAGACTGGATGGGAGCGCGCCCAGATCCACTTTTAGACCGACCGGCAATGCTGTACCGGGACTCACGCCCGGTCCGACACCTCCCCGTTTGGCACCCCCAATGGCTCGATGGAGTTTGATGTATCTCTCCAAAAAGCCTGATCGCCGAAGGTGTCAAACCGAAACGTCTGCCTTCCGTCAGCGATCATCCGTTGTCCGTTTCTGGCAATCGCCTTATCAATGCGCGCAGGAGGATCATCGTTACTGTCATTCTTCTCTCCCTTGACGCCGTAACGTGCCAACCATCAAAGTGAGCAGCAACAGAAGGGCTGTGACCATCGCCTTGTTCTTCATAGGGAGACCTCAAATGGGCAAGAGCGGGATTTCTTCCTGCCGATTGTCGGATGCTCTCAACCGTCTTGTAAGTTAGGAATTTAACTATGACAAAACTTTGACAAATGGCATGCGCAAGTGGCAGAGATAGTTTTCGTTGAAGTGTGTGCGCAGATCCGGGTCGTTCAGGATATAAGCGAATTCAGATAGGTGCGCAAGGCTTCTGCCCTGACCATGAGCCGGCCCTTACGCGAATACGCGATCAGATCCAATTCGCGTAGCTCATTGAGCAAACTTGAGACTACTTCACGAGGCGCGGCGATCATCTGAGCCACCTCTTCGTGCTTGATGTAGTGAGCAATGCCAGTGCCTTCCGGTGTCAAATCCCCGAACTCCTCGACTAGTTCCAGGATCTTCCGCACCAGCCGTTCCCATGGTCCGGTCAAACGCGAGAGTAAGCAGGTGACGGTGTGCCTGACAAAGCCGACGACACATTGTGCCTAACATGTCCACCATCGCCTGCGGGCTCTTACGGAGTTCGGAGATCAGATCGGCCAAGTGAATTTCGACGACTTCGCTCCCTTCCATCGCGACTGCCTGTTCTCGCCTATGCCCGGTGCAAATGGACAGTTCCCCGAAGACGACCCCAGGCCGATGAATGCCAAGAAGTAGTTCCTTGCCTTTTATTGAGATGACACTGGTCTTGACCAAACCCGCGCGCAAAGGGTAAACACTATGCCCGCGATCTCCGGTTGTGTAGAGGGCTTGTCCTGCCGTAACAAGCCGTGAGCCGCGCTTGTTGAACAAGTTTGACAAAGCTAGACAACGATGGTGGTCGGTAAGGCTCATTTTTGTCGCTATTAGCGGGCTCCAATCCGATCACTCGATACGATTCAGGTTCAGGCCGCAACAAAGTGCGAAATTTGCCCTCCGCTCGTAGCCCAAGCCTGAGTCTTCACTTAAGATGTTGTGGATTGCGCGCGAATAAGCGTGAGAAACTCGTCTCTTGTCTCTTTATTGCGGAGAGCACCCAGCATTGAGGACGTTATTGTCGAGGAGTGTTGTTTTTCGACTCCGCGCATCATCATGCACAGGTGTCTCGCCTCAATGACTACTCCCACGCCCAATGGATTAATAGCACTCTCGATCGCTTCAGCAATTTGGGTTGTCAGCCGCTCCTGCACCTGCAATCGACGTGCATACGCGTCCACCAGGCGAGGAACCTTGCTGAGCCCAATCACTCTCCCTTGCGGAATATAAGCGACGTGAACTTTGCCGAAAAACGGCAGAAGATGATGTTCGCAGAGACTAAACATCTCAATATCTTTGACGATCACCATTTCGTCATAGGCCACATCGAACATCGCGCCTTGCAGAATTTCCTCCGGGTTCTCCTGGTAGCCTTGGGTGAGGTACTGCATCGAGCGCTCCATGCGACCGGGAGTGTGCAATAGGCCATCCCGGTCTGGATCTTCGCCGAGACGGACCAGCATTTCTCGGACGAGGTCCTGCAGGCTGGCACTGGTTAACGACTGAGTCTCAAGTATCGTTTGCATCTTCTCTCACGATCAAAAAGCGCGGGTTGGGAACCCCGGGCCGCTTTGCAGTGTCACAATCGCATGATATTCGCTACTTCGCATCAGGCAGCGATGACAGCGTTTGCATGTTCTTCGTGTAAGGCCTCCCGGTCCAGAGCATTTTCGCGGACCTCAGTCATGCGCGCGAGCACAAAAGCCGCTAGGGCCATCTCCAGATCTCGCACTGCGACGTCGAGAAACATACCGGTTGAAACCAGGTTTATGGCGATGGCTACCAGCCACGCTGATGCCACATATGAGCCCAGGCGGGTCCATTTGGTCAGGATCGCCAGTCCCACAATCATCTCAATGACACCGACGACGTGCATGAAAGTTCGGCCGCTAAAGGGCAGTAGCTTCAGAACCAACGGACTCGTGTACATGGACCAGTCGGTTAACAGATTGAAGTATTTGTCGAGGCCTGCTAAGAACGGCCCGACACCAAGACCGATCCGCAATGCCCACCAAGCCCGGTCCAGTCGTGAATCAAATTCCTTGCGCATGTTTTCTCCTTCATAAGAATAGAGTTGAAAGCCTCGAATCGGTTACAGGTCAATGAATCACAATCGCGTGTCCCCATGGAGATTGACCCTGGCCCCCGGAACGATCGCTTCCGGCTCACTCGTCCGTGACATATTTACCGTCTCCTGGAAATCAAATCGTCGGGCCACTTTTGTTCCCATCCACTCGCAACCGGTCCTCCATCCAGACGACGCCTGAAGCACCTGCGACAGTGGACAAAACGCTCTCTCGGTGCGCATCGTCCGGTACAGTGCCTCGGATCGTCACACCTCCTTTCTTTACCTGTAGCCTGACGGTGTCGTTTTGGTCTTGGGTCACCCGCTCCCTCAATCGGTCGAGAAGGAAGGCATCGGGCATTCTCTCGGTCTTGACCGTGATATGACTTATGACTATTCTTACGCCCCTGAATGCTTGCGCCTTCTGGATTGCCTGTCTCTTGTCTTCCAACAACGACACCGATCCTCTCAGCCTGACGGTCATGTCTTCGACATCAATTCGGAGGTTCTGAAAACACTCTTCTTTGCCGAATTCCCCCGTAACCTCCGCCAGAATCCGTTGATCGACCGCTCGATCTCTGGCAAATAACAGTCGCGTTGGGACCAAGGTCATCAGAGCCAAGACAACCAGCAGCACCGCACTCTTGTGATTCGAAGTCCACACAGCATTCTCCTCTCCGCCCGCCGACCACAACGTAGACAACGCGGGATGCCGGCACGGACTTTCGTCTTCTTCTCTGCCCAGCATTGAAATTGGTCCTGAAGAACCAGTGGCGTCACACGCCTGGGTACCTGACGGAATCAGATCCATTCCTCGTGATGGCAGATCACTTCGTTGGCGCATTGGCCTTCGAGCTCGTCAAATCCGCTTACTCGAATGGCCGATCTGTGCACGCCTCTTGAAGGCTCTCTTAAAATCCCAGACATTCCTCGATACATGATAGGGATCGATGTCGCGCAAGAACGGGCTACGCCTGATGTGCCGGAGGTGAGCGATCACCTTTGCGTAATGTAGCCCCAGGATGCGTCGTGTCGTGACCTCCACGATCTCCAGTGCATTGAAGTTCTGTGCTTCAGTCGCTCTTACGACCTTATTGAGCGTCCTCCTCAGTGCTTTGTTAGGGTTCATAGACAGCGCAAAACACATGATCTCCGGCACCACAAAGAAGAAATTCCAACCTGCTTCTGACAACTTGCGCTCGGCATCGAATCCATCGACCCCGGCAAGGAGTTTCCAAGATCCGTACTGCTTGGGCGCAAAGTACACAGACTCTGGCAAGCGCAGACTTGATTTGATCAGCACGCTCCCCGCAACGATGTTCTGCGTGGTGCCGATCAGCACCAGATCGGCACCACCCGGTGTTTCCACACCCACCCTTCCGTTTCCAGGGGTCTCTCTACCCCAGACTGGTTCAGCAAGATCCAGAATTGCTGCCTTTTCCCTCATCATTAGCTCGCCTCCGTTATCATTTCCTGTTCCTGGCTTTCGGAAGCCGCAGCCGCCGCCCTCCAGAAACGTTCTAGCTTCTGGCTCTCCAGTACTCCTGACACAGTCAGTACCGGGCACCACGCGTTACACATCACCTTGCGCACATTGAGTCCCGGTGAGGTCAGACGGTCGAGACCGCGTGCACCCACCACAATCAAATCGGCACGATTCTCCCAGGCGACCTGCAGGATGCGATCCGCAGGCCGGCCGAACTCGACTGCAAAATCGAGTTCAGACCAGAGCCGGGCCTCATCAGGAACCAACTTGCTAAGCCATAGTTTGTAAGGCCTTGCCACATACGCTTTCTCGTCGGAAGGCCTTGGCTCGAATCCCTCTACGACGTGCAGTAGAGTGATTCGTGATTGAAACTCCTGTGCGAGCGAAAGTGCATACCGAGACGCCTCTAGCGACTCAGGCGAAAAATCGGTAGCAAAGACAATGCTCTTCAGTTCGCCGTCGAACGAGGTATGAAAGGACGAGCCAACGCTGAGCAGCGGGCCCTGCGACCTGCGAATGGCCTCCTCCACCATGGGCTCCAATAGAAGCGTATGCCCCTCGCGATTGCCTACTCCATTGGCGAACAGGTCGAAGTGCTGGCTGTGGAGCAGCGTGGACAGGATGCTCTCTCCTTCCTCACCTACCAGCACCTGGTGTCGCACTCCGTCCAGCTTGCCTGACAAGCGCAACTTCTTCGCGCCTCGAATCGCAAAAGGCCGCTCCTCATCCATCGCTCGCTGTCTTGCATCGCTGGTAATGGCTTCGACCGAGTCCAGGGCCACGGCCTGAATGATATGGATCTTGGCGTGATAGTGACGAGCCAACGTCAGAGCGTACCGTAGCGCCATCTCCGAGGAAGGCGAGAAATCGGTAGCGAATAGAATGTTGTTCAGCACGAGCCTCGTCCTTTCCGTCTGTGTTCTGACTGAGTCGAGTAATTCCATTTCCGACCTCCTGTTTAAAGTTGGTTTCGCACCTATGCCCAAGCGGGCGTCTCTAGTTTTGCTGATCGGCGCGTCTGTACTGACCAGCTATGGGTTGGATTTATTCCAGGCTCATGACTACGGATAACAGCACCCCGATAACCAGCACGGAGCCAATCACCAAAGCTTTGAACCGAACAAGGCGCACTAGCAGGCATGTGCTCTTGCCGTGAAAGCGTTCAGCATGTTCTTCGAGTGTTCGAAACATTTTTCTACTCCTTTCATATCTAGTCTTTCTGGTAGTGGCCGTTTCTGACCTCGGTTTGAGGACTCGTGTTTCACCGGTTTGCAATACATAATCACGACCTCTCAGACCCGCACTATCGTCACACGATCCTCCACGCCGACATTTCTATGTAGCGACTGAGCCGCGATGCCCTGCAGCCTGGTGATTCTGTGCCGCAAAGGCTCGAACTGAACGACTAGCTGCCTCCGGTTGGTACAGAACCTCTTCTATGCGAAACTTTCTTTTGCCGCCGGGTACGCTCCAGGCGATCACATCACCTGCCCGATAGCCCAAGATCGCAGTGCCGATGGGAGCGAGAACGGAGATTCTCCCCGCAGTCAGGTCCGCATCCTTTGGGAACACTAGCGTGTACGTCATCTCTTTGCCGGTAGTCAGATTTTTCAGACGAACTCGAGAGTTCATCGTGACCACCTCCGGCGGAGTTTCGCCCGGAGACAGTATCTGTGCGCGATCCAACTCTTGCTCGAGTACCTCTAAATGTTCCTGGTCCTTGCTCAAGCGTCTCCTGACCGGATCAAGCAGATACATCAGTCTCTCCATATCCGGCTCCGTTATGACAATATTGTGTGGTTTCATCATCTTTCTCCTTTCACTTCTTCCTTTGAACTCATCTACGCAGCCAGACTCTCATCCTCGACTTCCCGAGTTGAAAAACAGGCCCCCGCACCGTTACTATCCAGAACGGCACACTTTTGAAGTTCTCTTGGACGAGCTAACATCGACACATAGGTCATCCAGGAGTCATGGTCAACTGTAATATCTACTATCTCCACCGCATTGATCCCTTGATCTGCCGCCTTCTGTAAGGCTCTACCGAGAGCCCGTTCTAGGACGCTGCTGTCACATCCAAAAGCGCTAGTCTCGATCACACTCTCCGTCGAAAAGAAGAGCCAGTCCACGGTCGCGAGCTCATGCTCGATTTCGTTCGCATCAGCGTTCGCGGCCACTCGCCAAAACTCATAGCGCGATCCATCCACCCAGGACTCATACTCTGTTTCCTCTAATTGAACCGACCTCGGCATATGTTCGATAATCCAAGAGCGGATGAAAACGTCACCGGTCCTAACGGTCGGACGTTCTTTGCTGCCGGGCGCAGGTGCTGGCAAAATCACTCCGGCCCTCTTTGATTTCGGACGAACGATTCGCACTGTGCCCTCCTGAATGTTTTTGCCTTAGGTCGAAGCTTTCTCACGTCAAACGGCCGCTGCCGTCTGTGTTTCGAATCTCAACTCTTGGGCGCGGTTAAGGCGCTGACCAAACAGGCGACCGATCCGCCCGGCCGCCCGATCAACCGCGGCATAGAGATCAAGATCGGTCTCTTGAACCGCCACTCTTCCGAAGGGTCTGAGTTCCGCGGATATGCGGCAGCTCTTCTTTGTCCCACCCCTAGATCCGTTCAGCCCTGAAACCTTTACAACGACGCGGCCCACCCGGTCGCCATACCGGCCCAACTCAAAACTCAGTCGCTGCTCGATATATCTCTGCAACGCATCAGCCAGATCAGTATTCCGAACTCTTAACTCGAGTTGCATCGTTTTCTCCTCGCTCCCGATGTTTGGTGGCACGCGACAACCTGAAATCGCCTTGCATTTCCGCTGATCGTCTCGCCTCGCTAAGCCCTCTGTTCCGCATCCGCTTTCGCGGCAAACGTCGCAGCCGGGCTATGGAGGCTGACTTTTCTTCCTTCGTTTCCCTCGCACGGTCGGTGCTGGACACCAGGGCCTGCACATCATCGGCCCCCCGTCCTAGCCGCAGAGCGAACAAGCGGCCCAACCGCCCCACTGCCCGATCAATCGCGGTATACAGATTCAGGTCGGACTCTTGCACCGCCAATTGCCCGAAAGGCTTGAGTTCTGCACCGATGTGGCAGCTCACCGCGGCGGCGAGACCCTGTCCGTTAAGCCCAGACACGGTTACCACCACGCGGCCCACGCGATCGCCGAATCGGCTAACTGCAAAGCGCAGGCGCCGGTCCGTGTAACTGCGCAGTACGTCGGCCAGATCTGTGTTGCGAATTCTTAGTTCCACCTGCATCATTTCCTCCTGATCATTCTGCCTAACCAAACAGTAACGTCACCTGATGTTAAGGAGAAGGATATAATTCTTGACGAATTGTTCACTTCTACTTAAGTGTCATAAGGAATTGAGGCGTGTATGGAATGGATGAACTACCATCACCTGCTTTATTTCTGGACAGTGGTCCGCACCGGCAGCATTACCAAAGCGAGTGAAGAGCTAAGGGTCTCTTCCCCCGCAATCAGCGCACAGCTGCACAGTCTGGAAGGAAACTTTGGCGACAAACTGCTGCGACGCTCGGGGCGGAATCTGGTTCTGACAGAGATGGGACGCGTGGTCTTCGGCTACGCCGAGGACATCTTTTCGATGGGCCGTGAACTCATGGATACCGTTCGGAATCGTCCTACTGGTCGGCCCATGCGACTTGATATTGGGGTTGTCGATCAGTTGCCTAAGCTAATCGCTCAATGGTTGATTGAACCCGCACTCCGTCTTCGCGAACCGGTCCGAATTGTGTGTAGGGAAGCCACGTCAGATCTGCTGATCGCGCGACTGGCTACCCTCGAACTCGATGTGGTCTTGTCAGACTCTCCGATCAACCCAAACCTTAAGGTTCGTGCCTACAACCATCTGCTAGGCGAAACCAGCGTAACGTTCATGGCAATGCCCAAAATGGCTGCCAAATGCAAGGGCCGTTTCCCAGGTTCCCTCGATCGAACCCCTATCCTTCTGCCCACCACAAACACGGACATCAGGAGAAGCCTCGATCAATGGTTCGAGGAGCAGAAGATTCGACCCGATATTGTTGGAGAATTTGAGGATTACGCACTGCTCAGAGCTTTCGGGCAGGCGGGAGTCGGCGTTTTTCCCGTGCCGACTGTTTTTGAAAAGCAATTGAAGCAGCAGGACAAGCTGCGACGAATTGGCCGCACCGACGATGTGCACGCCCGGTTCTATGCCATCTCGGCGGAGAGGAAGCTCAAACATCCAGCGGTCGTAGCGATCTGCGATACTGCTCGCCGCGAACTGTTCGACATAAAATTGAACATGAACGCAGCATAGCCATTGGAAACAGCAGTGGGTAGAGCAGCCACTCGAGGAAGCGGGTGCTGCTGCTTCCTACAGGAAATGCGACTGTGACGTTATCATTGACTGCAGCAATCCGCGTATCACGACGCTCAAGAGTTCTCTTGAAAACACACAGATCTTGCTGAGTGCTGACGGAAATGGCGCAATCGCCCCCAAATCCTGCAAGAGAAAATTACAGGCTTCGACCCAATTCTCGCGAGAGTTGTCGTCAATGGGCTATGATTCGACCATTTTCCCTGGCTGATTCAAGGTGGAAATGATGACTTCCGACCACGCTCTGTACCGCGACTTGGCTTACGTCTTTATCGCTGCCCTTCTGGGTGGCGTCATAGCCAAGCGACTGCGCCAGCCGCTAATCATTGGTTACGTGCTGGGCGGGATTATCATCGGTCCCTTCACACCTGGGCCAACGGTTTCGGATATCCATGCTCTTGAACTTCTTGCCGAGATCGGTGTGATCCTTCTTATGTATTCAATCGGCATCGAGTTTTCCTTACGAGATCTCCTCCAGGTGAAATGGGTCTCCCTGGTCGGCGGCCCACTTGGAATCCTGGCCGTGATCGCTCTGTCCATGGCGATGGGGCAGTTGTTGGGCTGGAGTACCTTGCAGAGCATCGCTATCGGGGCGGTTGTGTCTCTCGCGAGTACGATGGTGCTTTCCCGCCTGCTTATGGATCGCGGGGAACTGCATTCTCAACACGGCCGGGTGATGATTGGTATCACCCTGGTCGATGATCTGGCGTTTGTAGTGATGACGGTGCTGCTTCCTGCACTGGCCAATCTAAACCAAGGCCGCCTGTTGAGCATCGGTTTTGCGTTTGGCAAGGCGCTCTTGATACTGGTCCCGGTTGCCTTCATCGCGGCCAAACTGGTTCCGCCTCTGATGGCGCGTGTTCCACGTACCGATCAGGAACTCCGTGTTCTTGTCGCTCTGGCGTTGGGATTTGCGACCGCGGCTGCCACACAGGCGCTTGGCTTGTCCTTAGCGCTGGGAGCCTTTTTGGCCGGAATGATCATTAGTGAGACTGAGGTAGCCCACGAAACGCTCGCTGATTTGCTTCCGCTCAGAAATGTCTTTACCGCTCTGTTCTTCGTAACTATCGGATCACTCATCGATCCCAGGGCTCTGTTTTCCAATCTGTGGCTTCTGGGCGGCCTTGTCGTGTTGATCGTAGTGGGCAAGTTCGTAGTTTGGACTGCGGTGGCGCGACTATTTCGCTATCGTTTTTGGACAGCCGTGTTGGTCGGGGTAGGGTTGACGCAGATTGGCGAGTTCTCTTATGTTCTCGTTCGAGTTGCGCGTGACGCTCACCTTGTGGATGACAATGCCTACAGCGCGACGCTGGCTGCCTCCCTATTGACGATTCTCCTTAATGCTTTCTTGATGCGGATCGCGCCCGAATGGATCGGCCAGCGTCGACTTGCAGTGAACAGTTCCGGGACTTCATAGGCTAGCAACGGGTTGATCCAGCCCGCGTTGCACCAAGGCAGGCATGACTGGGATGGTTTGCGAGGGCTCGACCATGACGCGGATGCCCGCTTCACCTCTTGCGATTACGCATTCCTTCCCTGATCGCAACACAACACGCGCAGGTTGGCGGGTCGTTTGTTCACACAGGGTTCAAGAGTAGAAAGAATGTTGCAAGCAATTATTGAAGCCCGCGATATCACGAAGTTCTTCATACAGCCGGACGGAGGTCGTATCGAGGTGATCGCCCCGACCGATCTCGCGATTTATCCGGGCACGATTGTGGCACTACTGGGCCCGTCAGGTTCTGGAAAGTCGACCCTTTTGAGAATGCTGTCTGGGCTGGCGCGTCCGTCGGCCGGAGAGGTCCTCTGGCATGGCCAGCCCCTCTATGGGCAGGTTCCCAATGTCGGGATTGTTTTTCAGAGCTTTGCGCTCTTTCCTTGGTTGACGGTTTTGCAGAATGTCGAAGCACCTTTGAAGGCCGCTGGCCTTAGCGTCATCGAACGTAGGAAACGCGCGCTGAGGATGCTGGACACGGTCGGATTGGACGGATTTGAGACAGCGTATCCCAAGGAGTTGTCGGGAGGAATGAAACAGCGAGTTGGGTTTGCCCGAGCTCTCGTCGTCGAGCCAGAGGTATTGTTTATGGATGAGCCATTTTCCTCTCTCGATGTTCTCACGGCGGAGAATCTGCGGAGCGAACTGCTCGAATTGTGGCTTAGTAAGAAAATCCCTACCCACACTATTTTCCTGGTCACTCACAACATTGAAGAAGCAGTTCTGCTCGCCGACCGAATCATCGTACTTGGCAGGAATCCAGGACGCGTTCGTGCGGATTTCCTGATTGTTCTTCCCCAGCCTCGAGACCGCAAGTCGAACACCTTTATTGAACTGATCGACCACATCTACAAAGTCCTTACCCAGCCCGAGGTGGAACACGTTCTCCGTCTCCAGGACACCACAGCAGTCACGGCATCAAGGGTGAAGTACCAGATGCTGCCGCATGCACGTCCGGGGGGTATTGCGGGCTTGTTGGAACTGCTCGCGGACCGTGGCGGTCGTGACGACCTTTATCGTCTCGCCAATGACTTGTCCATGGAAGTCGACGATCTGCTCCCCATTGTTGAAGGGGCAACTCTGCTGGGTTTCGCTCGCCTATCGGAGGGCGATACCGAGATCACGCCTGAGGGTAACGCCTTTGCGGAATCGGATATCCTAACCCGCAAGGTGCTGTTCCGTGAAGCCGCCCTCAAGAACGTGTCAATCCTGCGCCAGATCGACAGCGTTCTTCGCACCAAGTCCGATCACAGCATTCAGGATGAATTCTTTCGGGCTATTCTGGACAAACACTTTAGCGAGCCCGAAGTTGAGCGTCAATTCGAGACCGCTCTCCACTGGGGACGCTACGCCGAGATCTTCGATTACGACTCCATCAGCGGGCGACTTTTCTTAACCGACAGTACCGCCGAAGCCAGTGCCGCTTCACAACACTCTCCTGAATGATCAGACGATCCCTACGCATCCGAGCGCTAGTTCCCGGCGGTCCCTGGTCGATTCTTCCGGTGGGAACGTGGTCGCGCTTGACCGATGCTTTCATCTTTGCCGCGGGTTTGGCTCTCTTCTATGGAATCATCCGCATCGCTCAGTCTTGGTTTGGTCCTTTCACACCCCAAGTCGAGATCTCGCGGAATCCCATGGCTCTGCCGGGCTATGCAGCGTATTCCTTCGCGAGGATCGCCGTGGCCTACGGACTCAGCCTTGCGTTCACTTTGGTGTACGGCTACATCGCGGCTTATAATCCTAAGGCTGAGCGATTCATGATCCCGTTGCTCGACGTTCTGCAATCCATCCCCGTCTTGAGTTTCCTTCCCGGAGTGATGCTCGCAATGGTGGCGTTGTCTCCCAAACGGCAAGTGGGGCTCGAATTCGGCGCGATCCTTTTGATCTTTACCGGCCAGGTTTGGAATATGGCTTTCAGCTTCTATTCGTCCTTGAAGAGCATTCCGAAAGAAATGCGCGAGACGGCGAGAGTTTACCGTTTTAGTCCGTGGCAGCGGTTCACGCAGGTGGAACTGCCTTTTGCGGCCATCGGTCTAGTGTGGAACTCGATGATGTCGGTCGCCGGAGGATGGTTCTTCCTGATGGCTTGTGAGATGTTCGTGCTTGGCTCGAGGGACTTTCGACTTCCAGGACTGGGTTCCTACTTGCAGACGGCGGCGAGTGCTGGGGATACATCTGCCATCTTCTGGGGAATCTCAGTCATGATTGCGATCATTGTGCTGCTCGACCAGTTAGTTTGGCGCCCGGTTATCGCTTGGGCCGAGAAGTTCAAGATCGAACAGGTTGAAAGCAGACAGCTGCCTCGTTCGTGGGTTTTGGAGATTCTTAGGCGATCCAAGGGTTTCGGTCATCTCCGACAACTGGCGTTTGTGCCTCTCGCTGAATCGTTAGAGCTATATTTAGCGCGTAAGTCCCGTGCTCGGCATCGGCCAGCGCAAGTGCCGAACTGGGGAAAGCGAACTGTCTTTGCACTGGGCGCGACGTTCCTGCTGGCGGTTCTTTATGCAGTCGCGAGGGCAGCCTCGATGTTGGCTGAGTTAGACCGTCCAGAAGTCTCGCAACTACTGAAAGCTGCTGGGGCCACTTTTCTGAGAGTGAATCTTGCTCTCCTCCTCGGTGCGGCATGGACCATTCCGGTGGGAGTGGCAATCGGCCTCAGTCCCCGCCTGGCGCGGGTCGCGCAGCCCATCGCCCAGGTCGCTGCGTCGGTACCTGCGACTGCGCTGTTCCCGATCGTCTTACTGGCCATAGTCAAGACGGGAGGAGGCTTGGGCATCGGATCGATAACCCTGCTTCTGCTGGCCACGCAATGGTACATCCTATTTAATGTCATCGCAGGCGCGATGGCGATTCCAGGCGATTTGAAAGAAGCTGCAGTCGTCTTTCGCTTGACCGGTTGGGAGCGTTGGCGAAGCCTGATTCTACCCGGGATCTTTCCGTACCTGATCACCGGCCTGCTTACTGCGTCGGGGGGCGCATGGAACGCCAGCATCGTTGCCGAATACTTCCGTTTCAACGGCCGGACGATTTCTACCATTGGCCTAGGCGCAACCATCAGCCGCGCCACAGACAGCGGCAACTTCGCTCTTTTGCTGGCCGCCACTTGTGTCATGGCCACGATCGTTGTAGTGATCAACCGCCTGGTCTGGCGCCGGCTTTACACGCTCGCGGAAACTAGATTCACGCTTCAAACCTAAGTCTTTCCGACAGGCAGATCGGAAAGCTCACGTCCATATGCCGTAAGGCGATACTTAACTCCTTGTTAATGATTGGCTACGCAATTCGTCCTGTTATTGCAGGCCATTCCGCGCTACCTTGATTCGAGCGCGACGAAGAGCAAGAAGTGGATGAGAGGAGGTGGGTACTACACTCCGGCTCATCGGCTGGGAGATCGGATTAAGTATGCGGCACCGGGGGCTGTAATTGTAATAAAGGGGCTGCCAACCGACGCCTGGGGTTTGCGGCAGAACTGCTGAAGGCGCGATGGTGGCGGCCATCAGTATCCCCCAGCCCGACAGCCATTTCCCAACGGGATCGCTGACTCGCCCTGCAGATCGAACAGCTGTGAAATTTCTCGCAGCGAGCAATGAAAAGAAATTGTGGATGGTAGGAACTATCTCTCGATCTTGATTCGGCCTTTGGGAAAGACCTATGAGAAATGCTGTGGAGACTGTCATGAAATCTAGTTTGGCATCGAAGGGCCACCTCGAAGTGTACGAAGGCCGGCCGCAAGACACGTCGGCACGTCAACCCCGATCTGTGGAGGAAAATAATCTGTTGGATCGCCGCGAAAAGGGGCTCGACAAGACATTAGCCGACTCTTTTCCGTGTAGTGATCCTCTTTCTTCAATACCGAACCCACCGCTGAAACACTGATTGCGCACAATGGCAGGCGCGGTCTCCGACGAATCGGCGCGAGCGAGTTCAGCCCGCTGTCCGGCCCAGTCGTTGGGTCGGGTGTCAGCGTATTTCTCATCAAGCAATCCGTAGTCACTCGAGGTAGTGTGACGTGGGCGATAACTTGGACACGGCGCTGCCATCAGCCGGTTCATCGACCAAACGCGGCAACACCGCGAGCAGGAGGGGTAGCTTGAGACCGGAAAGGGGCCAGACCATGGTCCGTAAGACACTTCTTGCCATCCTCTGCCAGCGGACCCTCGCTCTGCCATCAGTCTTGGCGCATCCGTTCGCGTCACTAATGTAGGGTCCGCGGTCCTGGAAATTCGCATCATTCTCACTCCAAACGAAATGCTGAAATATGGCGGAAAGTGGCATCGCGCTGGTTCTCAGCCGAGCGACTTGCCCATGGATACGCATCTGCCAGATACTTGCCCTGCATCATGCAGCAGCTGTGAGGCGTACCCTTCCTCAGCAGTTTGCTGTCTCCGGAGAAAGTGCTACCACGATGAAAGCTGCCGTTGCATATTTTTCCATGGAGATTGCCCTCGAACCCGACATTCCTACCTACAGTGGCGGGCTCGGAGTGCTAGCCGGCGACACGCTACGTTCTGCGGCTGATCTTGCAGTTTCGATGGTTGGCCTCACATTGATTTCAAGGAAGGGCTGCTTCCGTCAGCACCTTGATGCGACCGGGTGGCAGACCGAGGAGCCGGTCGCGTGGACCCCGGAGAACTCTCTGCACGAGATGCCGGCCAGGGCTTCAGTGAGCATTGAAGGCCGGACGGTACAGTTGCGGACGTGGAGATACGAGGTTGAGGGCGCCGACGCCTTCCGGGTGCCCGTGTACCTCCTAGATAGCGACCTGCCAGAAAATTCTACCCAGGACCGAACGTTGACAGATTTTCTGTATGGGGGAGACTCGCGTTACCGCCTGTGCCAAGAGGTGATCCTGGGCATAGGGGGCGTAAGGATGCTCATAGCGCTCGGATACGAGAACATTCAGCGCTTTCACATGAACGAAGGACACGCGAGCCTGCTCGGGCTGGAGTTACTTGACGAAGAAGCCAGGAAACACGGGAGAGAATACATCAATGCCGATGACATCGAGGCGGTGAGACAAAAGTGCGTGTTCACTACGCATACGCCGGTGCCCGCTGGTCACGATCAATTTCCCATGGATCAGGCCGTCCGTATCCTGGGACCCCGCCGCTACTTCACCGATATGAAGAATATTTTCTGCGTTGATCTGGCCGAGCGTGTTTTTGGCAAACATCATCAGCCTGCCCGCATGAAAGAGGCCACGGATCGTGAGAACTCGCTGAACATGACCTACCTCGCGCTCAATCTCAGCGGATATGTAAATGGCGTTACGAAGAAGCACGGCGAGGTCTCACGTCTGATGTTCGCCGGCTACGCAATTGATGCAATCACCAATGGTGTGCACGCTGCCACCTGGACCGCCCCTTCCTTCCACCAACTCTACGATCGACACATTCCGGACTGGCGCCGGGACAATTCCAGCCTGCGCTACGCCCTGAGTATTCCCAAAAGAGAGATTCGGGACGCACACCTCCAGGAAAAACAGCAACTGATCCGTCACGTCAACAGTGTAACCAACGCCGCACTTGACCCAGCCGTGCTGACAATCGGTTTCGCCCGCCGTGTTACCCCCTACAAGCGCGCAGATCTCCTTTTCGCTGATCCGGAACGCCTGCGAGCGATTGCTGGCAAAACCGGACGCTTTCAGCTGGTCTATGCGGGCAAGGCTCATCCTCATGACCAACCGGGCAAGGAACTGATCAAACGGGTTTTTCATTTTCAGAAGGCGTTCAAGAACGAGGTGAAAATCGCCTATCTGGAAGACTACGACATGAATCTCGCCAAGCTTCTCGTGTCCGGAGTGGACCTGTGGCTCAACACTCCTCAACCGCCACTTGAAGCATCGGGCACAAGCGGGATGAAGGCTGCGCTCAATGGCATTCCCAGTTTGAGCGTACTGGATGGGTGGTGGATCGACGGGCACATTGAAGGAATCACTGGCTGGGCGATCGCAAATGGTTCCGGGCATGACGACGGGCGCAGTAGCCAGGACGCCGTTTCGCTGTACGACAAGCTGGAATCCGTGATCCTCCCTCTTTTTTATCACAACCCAGACAGTTTTCTGGAGGTGATGCGCCACACCATCGCCCTGAACGGATCCTTCTTCACCACCGAGCGGATGCTGCAACAGTATGTGTTAAAGGCGTACTTCCGCTGACGCGGCTTGTTCCGGCGTTGTAGTGGGGGGGGTAGGAGACGCGCCATAAGACTTAGCATATGACTCGACATTGTACGCACGGCAGATTTGTTGGCGGCGGGATTCTGAAATTTCAGCATATCCATGCCTTCCATCCAATCAAATTGACTCCCTGCTGATCTGGGTTAACATCGTCGCATGAACCGCGGCCTGCCACTTCTCGTTATTAAGCTTTGTTGTGGATGGGTGGCGACTACGATCGTGCTCCTCACGGCTTGCTCTACCCACAAGGATAGGCCGCGAGCGCAATACGTCCCTTGACCGACGTAGAAAGCATGTTTGGTCCGCTGGTCACGGCCGGTAACCACCCGACGCGTGACCAATCTGGGACTGGAGACCGACTAGGCCTGTTCCGCGACGCTGGCGGAACGATTTAGGGATTGCCGCTGGTCGTCGCAGCGGACGGTACCGTGCTTGGTTGCGCACCACCTGCAGTGCGAGATGCGCCGGTCACCGATACTTATCCTGCAGGCGCGACCATTATCGGTGCCACGAACGAGCCAACTGGCTGGCGCGGCGGTACTGGCAAACTCGAGCTTTTGCTGCGAGAGCCAAAGGGAAAGACGCTATGGCGCGCCGTGAGCGGATCTCATATCGACGTCGGGCCGGTCTGTTGGGCTCAGGATCCGCCGGGGCCAAAGCAGCGACTGCTTTACTATAGGCTTGCTCCCGCGACACGTGACTCTTAAAAACATAATGTGGTGGAAATGGCACGACGACGAAGTTCGGCGGCTTTCGTCGCCTCAAAAAGCCCGTCGGGTCATTGCGAGTTCCAACGTCATCGCACCGGATGCCGCGGCGAGATGCTCAGCACCACGTGGCAAGGTGCGTGTGTCACCAGGTGTTTAGCTGTCGTGCCAAACACTACCTCACCTAATGTGCGCCCGTGGTGGTAGCCAAGCACAGCAAGATCGCTCTTGTTTCCCTTCAGTTCATCGAGCAGTGCGAGACTGGCAGAGTGCGCACGCAAAGTCAGGGTCTTTACACTCAAGCGACCGCGGCGGGCCACTCGTTCGCCCGCGCGCAAGATTTTCCGCGCCTCAGCCTCCAGATTCGGCACTTCAGCGTTGAGCGGCGTGTTATCCGGAAGTTCTATCACGTGGACAAGAAGGAGTCCTGCTCCACGCGCACCCAAGCGGCAGGCCATGTCCGTTAATTCCACAGCGTTTTCTAAGATTTTCAAACCCACTAAGATTTTCTTGGCTTTCCTCATCGATCCTCCCGATCATATCTGTTCAATTCAGTCGCTCATACTTCACGCAGTCGAAGCATGGGGCCGTTCTCCTTGGTAGGCTGCTGGCAGTTGTCCTCCTCCCATACTTAGCAGACCAGGAGAAGTGAATGGTACGGGTGCACGCTGATTGCCATGTATAGAGATATCGGCAATTTTCATTTCGATTCCTGCCGAACCTGGACGTTTGTCGCTCACGGAGACTCGACCGTCATCAATCCACGCAGCCTTCGCGCAACTACCCGAGCCTTCGCACGTTAAGAAATTCTGAACAATGTTTTTTTTTAGTCTACGCTTGCGCTTGGTCGGGCACCTTGTGGACACGCGGGATTGTACAGTTGAGAGCCTCGGCCTGCTCGGAAATCGCCTGCTGGGTTCGATAGACGTAGCGGTGCCTGCGCCCTTCTGCTTTTGCGCACAGCCTGTGTCCGTACGGACTCGCCCAAATCTAAGGTTCTGGGTAAACGATTGATCCAGTCCACAGTACAAATGTCTTATTGCCGACGACGATTGTGGAAGAGTACAAACGCTCGAATAGGGACGAATTACCGAGATTCCTGGGGGCGCAGGCGAGTGCATAGCCCGTGATCGTAGCCCGTGGGTGGTCTCTTGGTGATGCTGGGGTTCTGCGAAGAAGAGGTCGAAACCTGGCGAAAGGTAGGGTTTGACTCATGGAAGCAACCAGAAGAAATTTCCTCAAAGTTACGACCCTGGGCGGTATGGCGGCTTCGGTCTTCGGTTTTGATCTGGCGCCGGCCTACGCACAACTGCGGTCACTCAAGATCGCTCGCGCCACGGAGACACGCTCCACGTGCCCGTATTGCGCCGTGGCGTGTGGCGTCATCATCTACACTGGGGGCGACAAAGCCAAGAACGTGACTCCACAGGTTATCCATGTGGAGGGCGATCCGGATCATCCCGTCAATCGCGGCACATTGTGCCCTAAGGGCGCTTCGCTCGAGCAGGAAATCGTGAGCCCGCGACGCCTCACCAAGCCTCAGGTTCGTCGACCCGGTGGAACGGATTGGCAAGACATTTCGTGGGACGACGCGATCAATGAGATCGGCGGATGGGTCAAGAAATCACGTGACGAGACGTTTGTAACCAAAGACGCGCGGGGGCACACAGTGAACCGCTGCGAAGGAGTTGCCTTCATAGGCGGCTGCACCGACACGAACGAAATGAACTACCTGATCGTGAAGAGTATGCGCAGCATGGGGGTCTGCTACATCGAAAACCAGGCTCGGGTTTGACACGGGCCCACGGTCTCAAGTTTGGGACCAACATTCGGACGCGGCGCGATGACCAATGGCTGGGTCGACATCAAGAACACCGACATGATGTTGATCATGGGTGGAAATCCAGCTGAATGCCACCCGTGCGGATTCAAATGGGCCATCGAGGCCAAGCGAAACCGCAACGCGAAAATGATCGTGGTGGATCCGCGTTTCACGCGCACGGCATCAACTGCTGATCTCTTCCTGCAAATCCGGGCGGGGTCAGATATCGCCTTTCTCGGAGGGCTCATTCATTACGCGATCGAGAACAACCGCATCGCGAAGGAGTACGTCACCCACTACACAAACGCAGCCTTCATCATCAAAGAAGGCTTCCGGCTTCCTGATGACGGCTTGTTCTCAGGGTTCGACCCGGCTACTCAGGTTTATGACAAGTCCACCTGGAACTATCAGGAAGGCGGCGATTTAAGCGGCGTGGCGGCGGCCGCGGCCGCAGCCACGACTGCGACGGCCTTACTCCACTCTAAGGGTGGCGAAGCCGAGGGCGCAAAGCTACATAGCTCGCAAAATAGCTTTCAATCTCGAGGCGGACAGAATGCGACGAACGGGGGAGGCGGCTCTGGCCAGGGCCATCAGGCGGGCGGTCCGTTAGGCGCAGCTGCGACTGAGACTAAAGCAGGACCGCCTCCTGCGTTGCCACCAAATATTGCCTACGACCTCACCCTTCAGCACCCGCGTTGTGTCTTTCAACTGCTGAAGCAGCAGTACTCTCGTTACACCCCAGAGATGGTCGAGCGGATCACTGGCATCCCCAGGGATCAATTCCTCAAGGCAGCAGAACTGTTCACTTCCGTCCGCAAGGACGGAGACATGAAGAAGGCTGCCACGATCATTTATGCCGTGGGCTGGACGCAGCATACCAACGGCACGCAAATGATCCGCACCGCCGCGATGATGCAGTTGCTGCTCGGCAATGTGGGTCGCGCGGGCGGTGGCATGAACGCTTTGCGGGGTCATTCCAATATTCAGGGCGCCACGGACCTGGCTGGAATCTTCGACATTCTCCCTGGCTACCTGAAGGTTCCTGATCCTGCCACCGACAAGGACTTCAGATCCTACATCGAGAGGAGTACGCCCAAAACATCCAAGCCGGCTCCATGGGATTCGTTCAACTACTGGTCAAACACGCCCAAGTTTGCCGTGTCGTTCCTCAAGGCGATGTACGGAGATACCGCGAAGAAAGAAAACGACTGGGCCTTCCAGTATCTCCCCAAGATTGACCGCAATTATGGGTGGGTGCAGATATGGGATGACATGTACCGCGGAACTATTAAAGGCTTGCTGGCCTTCGGCATGAACGGCGTGATGATCGGCCCGGACTCGAAAAAGAACATCGCCGCCCTGAAGAGAGCGGATTGGCTTGTTGTAGGCGAGATTTATCCCGATGAGACCAGCGAGTTCTGGAAGTCACCTGGCATTACAACGGACGAGATGCGAGATATCAAGACCACCGTTTACCGACTCCCCTGTGCCGGGTTCGCTGAGAAGGACGGGACGTTTGTGAATTCAGCGCGGTGGCTGCAATGGAAAAACGTTGCTGTGCCTCCTCCCGGCCAAGCGAAGGTGGATCAGGAAATCCTAGCGAGAATTTTTCTCAAGGTACGCGAGCTTTACAAGAAGGATGGCGGCCAATTCCCTGACCCGATACTGAACCTCGCCTGGCAGTACACGAACCCCTATAATCCGGCGCTCGCCGAGGTCGCGAAGGAGATCAGTGGCAAGGCGCTTGCCGACATCACGGACCCGAAGTCAGGGCAGACCATCAAGGCGGGCCAGCAATTGCCAGGCTATGCGTGGCTGAAGGACGACGGAACGACAGCGTGTGGCAACTGGCTCTACAGCGGCTCGTGGACGGAAGCGGGGTCGCAGTCTGCACGACGTGGAACGGAAGACCCTTCGGGGCTGGGAATTTATCCGAACTGGGGCTTTTCTTGGCCTGCCAATCGCCGAGTTATGTACAACCGCGCTTCGTGTGATTTGGAGGGGAAGCCCTGGGACGCCGATCGTAGACAAGTCTGGTGGAACGAATCGGCTCAGAAGTGGGTAGGAGTTGACGTGCCTGACTTCAACCCCGACTCCCATCCGAAGGATCACATGGGCCCGTTCATCATGAATCCCGAAGGCGTCGGCCGGCTTTTTGGCCCGCTCGGGGCCTTTGCCGACGGCCCGTTCCCAGAGTTTTACGAACCCATCGAGAGTCCCATCAAGAATCCTCTGCATCCGGACCAATCCAACAATCCGGTAGTCAAGAAGATGACAACGCCTTTGGACAAGTACGGCACACCTGAGGAAGGCTTCAACGTGGTCTGCACGACCTACCGGTTGACCGAGCACTATCATTACTGGACAAAAAATAATCCAGTGAACGTTCAATTGATCCCTGAGCCCTTTGTGGAGATCTCCGTCGAACTGGCCAACGAGATGGGCTTTAAGGGTGGAGAGAAGGTCAAGGTGAGCAGCACACGCTCCCAGTACATCGCGAAGGCTTTCGTCACACGCCGGATCAAACCAATGATGATTGACGGCAAGAAGGTTCACCAGATCGGTATTCCGATCCACCAAGGCTATCGCGGGATCGCCGAAGACGAAGGGAAGAACGCGCACACCCCGGCGAATTTGCTGACGCCAACCGTCGTCGATCCCAATGCCTACACCCCCGAGTTCAAGGGGTTCCTCGTCAAAGTTGAGAAAGCGTAGGGGGGCCAGCATGAGCCAGGCAACACTAGAGATTCGAGCCATTTCGGGCCATCCCGGAACCGTTCCGGGTGCAGGCGTTACCCGAGAGTCCGAAGTTTGTAAACTCATCGACGTTTCCACCTGCATCGGTTGCAAAGCCTGCGAGGTGGCCTGCCTCGAGTGGAACGGGCTGACTTTCACCGACACGGTTTTTCAGAACAGCTATCAGACCATGCCGGAGACAACCTGGAATTTTTTCAATCTGATCAAGTTCAATGAACACGAGCGTGACGACGGCAGTTTGATGCTGTTAATGCGCAAAGACCAGTGCATGCACTGTGAGGATCCGGGCTGCCTCGCAGCCTGCCCTGCGGACGCCGCCATCGTTCAGTACACCAACGGCATCGTGGACTTTCAGCAGGACCACTGCATCGGATGTGGCTACTGCATCACCGGATGCCCCTTCAACATCCCGAAGTTTAACCCGAAAACGAAAAAAGTCTTCAAGTGCACATTATGCTCGGACCGGGTTAACGAGGGTTTGGAGCCCGCTTGCATCAAAGCTTGCCCCACGGGATGCCTGCATTTCGGCACGAAACCGGAAATGAAGGAACTCGCGGAGACGCGGGCGAAACAACTCCGAGAGCAATCGGGTTTCAAGGACGCAGGAGTCTACGATCCGCCCGGGGTCAGCGGCACCCACGTCATCTATGTGCTTCACGATGCCAGCAATCCTGAGGCATATGGTGGATTGCCCAAGGATCCACGTATTCCATGGTCCGTAAAGCTCTGGAAAGGTCCGCTTAAGTGGATCGGGAACCTGGCAATGGTGGGTGGCCTGGTGGGGCTGGCTCTGCACTACACACGATTTGGGCCAAAGCGCATTGATCCTGAGAAAAAAGACGAGCCAGACAAAGGTGGGCCGCTATGAGTACCAAAAATCTCGCCGTCAGCAAGTACGCGTCCGCCCGTGGCGGCGGATGGATACAGCGGTACTCGTTCGTGGAACGTGTGAATCACTGGATTGGCGGTGCCGCGTATCTGTACTTGCTGTTGACCGGCCTCGCATTCTGGTCGCCCTATCTTTATTGGATGGCGGCACTGGTAGGGGGCGGACCCACCGCACGCTTCTGGCATCCCTGGGTTGGAATCGTTTTCACCGCTTCGGTATTTACGATGTACATGCACTGGAGCGGTGACATGCACAAGACGGACGCCGACCGCGCCTGGTGGAATGCGATTGGACGCTACATCCGGAATGAAGACGAGAGCCTCCCTCCCGTGGGCAAGTTTAACTACGGACAGAAATTATGGTTTTGGCTGATTTTTTACGGGGTGATCTTGCTGTTCTTGTCGGGGTTGGGCTTGTGGTTCACAGAATCGATTCCCTGGAATCTTCGTTTTCTGAGGTACACCGCCATTCTTGTGCACGTCGGCGCCGCTTTGTTGACGATCGGTGGCTTTTTCATTCACGTTTACATGAGCACCGCACTCGAAGAGGGTAGCTTCAGTTCCATGATTGAAGGCAACGTGTCGGTTGCCTGGGCTAGGGAGTTTCACCGCCTCTGGTACGACCGAATTCTTCACAAGACATTGGCAAAGAAATGAACACTTCCAGGTGGGACGAACGAATCCATCGGGCGAAGGATCTGGCAGTGGCTCATCCATCCGCTTGCGAGGCTTTGCTCTATTACGGGCGGATTTTGGGCTTCCAGAAAAAGCTTTATTCTGACGTTGAATCGGCATGTGGCCATGGGAAGGAGGCTCGAGCGCCTGGGACGTTGCGCGATGAACTGGATCTATTTATTCTGCTGCCAAAGTTTCCTCAATTCCTCGCGCTCGTTGAGAGCGTGGCCCCTGCCCCGCTGGCTCGATCCGCAACCGAGCTGATTGCTCAAGGCGCTCAACATTGGCAAGGACTGCTGCAGACCTCCTGGAGGGACCCCGACCAGCAGTCCCTGGCGACCTTCGTCGAAGCCGCGCTTTCTCGACTATTCTTGCAACCCTATGCGGAATATCTCGCCGACCACACACAGCAGACGCCACCCACCCAACTGCAATCGGTTTGTCCTCTTTGTGGGTGGAGGCCTCAAGCCGGCGTGCTCCGGCAGGAGGGCGATGGAGGCAAGCGTTCGCTCATTTGTAGCCTGTGTTCGAACGAGTGGGATTTCCGGCGCATGCTGTGCCCGTATTGCGGAGAAGAGAACGCCGAAAAGCTTGCGATTTATACCGCTGACCAGTTCCATCACATCCGAATTGAGGCCTGCGATAGTTGCCATCACTACATCAAGACGATCGATTTAACCAAGAACGGCAACGCAGTTCCGGTGGTGGATGAATTGGCGGCGATCCCACTGAGCCTTTGGGCGGAGGAAAACGGGTACTCGAAGTTGCAGGCTAACTTACTGGGAATCTAGCCTTATCGGTTGCCGAACGGGACGGGCTCTGCTTCTTCCCGGTATTCCGAGGTATGCATCGTGGATAAAAATGCGATCGAGACCATCCCCGGCGCGGGGGAATTCCAGCGGTCGGCGACCTTCCCTGACCTTGCAAGAAGCATAGTGCCCGTACCGGTTGAGCGGATAGAGGGTCCTGTCTATTGTCGCAAGCAAGACGTACTTGCCGTCGAAGAACCTCTGCAAATCCGGCTCAACTATGAATGGAAAGGCAAGCGCAGAGAGAAAGACGTCGCCATCACAATGCGCACGCCGGGTCACGACAAACAGCTGGCAGCGGGTTTTCTCTTTTCTGAGGGAATTCTACAAAGTACCGACCAAATTCTTCGCATTGGCCAGACGCATCCAGTATCCAACAGAAATGGAAGGCGCAACAGCGTCACCATCGAATTGAGGCCAGGAATCGATTGTGATTTCCAGAGGCTTGAGCGGAATTTCTACGTGTCTTCCAGCTGTGGAGTCTGCGGAAAGATCGCGATCGAAGCAGTACGTTCGCGGATCTGCTTTCCGTTGCCCTCGGAGACGCCGCTCATCAACTTGCCCGCAATCCCGGGTTTGCCCGACACCCTGCGCCATGCTCAATCTGTGTTCGACCAAACTGGAGGATTGCACGCAGCGGCACTATTCGACCCTTCTGGGAGTTTGCTGAGCCTGCGAGAAGATGTGGGCCGGCATAATGCCGTGGATAAGTTGATCGGGGCCGAATTTCTGCGGGCGCGGCTCCCACTTCGCGAGACCCTGATTCTGGTGAGCGGACGGGCCAGCTTCGAGCTGGTTCAAAAAGCTCTGATGGCTGGCATTCCGATGATGATCGCCGTTGGAGCTCCCTCGAGCCTCGCGGTCGAGATGGCTTTGAGATTCCGGATGACTCTTGTCGGCTTTCTACGCGGAGACCACTTCAACGTATATTCGGGCGCCTTTCGCATTCGCAGGCCCACGAAACACGAGAGCCCAGCATGAAGATGAGGATAGAAGGCTGTGCGATTCGTTTCCGCCTGAACCGCAAAGACGTGGCTGAATTGGCGGGTGCGGGCCAGATCCTTGAATCCGTTGAATTCGCTCCTGCAGGTGATCAGCGCCTCGTCTATGCGATCAAGGTAGAGCCGAAGCTCTCTGCTGTCGCGGCGGACTACCACGGAGGAAGAATTACCGTACGCCTGCCACAAGCGCAAGCGAGGGAATGGCTCGAGACAGAACGGATCGGACTCGATGGCGAGCAGACGCTCGGTGGCGGCAGAATGTTGCGGATCCTAATCGAGAAGGATTTCCAGTGCCTGCATACGGGGAACGGGCGGGTTGAAGGAGAAATCGACCGCGAAGCTTATCCCAACCCATTGGCAGATGGCAATCGGCAAAAGGCTGGCTGAAAATGACCGCTGGAACAACGATTCCGGGTGTTAAGAACTTGATTGTCGTGGCGAGCGGCAAGGGCGGAGTGGGCAAGACAACTGTAGCGGTGAACTTAGCCATCGCTCTGCAGATGATGGGTGCAGCCGTGGGCCTCCTGGACGCCGACGTCTACGGCCCCAATGTCCCAACGATGCTCGGTGCGACCGAACCGCCCCGCGCCGAGAGCGAGCGCGTTATCCTGCCGGTCGAATCCTACCGGCTGAAGATGATCTCGATGGGCCTTCTGAATTCGGCCGACAAACCCGTCATCTGGCGGGGACCGATGCTCCACAGCGTGATCCAGCAATTCCTTCGCAGCGTGAAGTGGGGAGAGCTCGATTACCTGATTGTGGACCTGCCACCAGGCACCGGCGATGTGCAGTTGACTCTGATCCAAAGCGTAGTGGTGAACGGTGCGGTGATCGTGACGACGCCTTCGGTGGTGGCGCTGGCTGACGTACGCAAGGCCATCGAGATGTTCCGCCAGCTGAAGGTGGAAATCCTCGGCGTCGTTGAGAACATGAGCTATTTCAACTGCCAGCACTGCAACGCGCGCATCGACATCTTTGGCCACGGCGAAGGCGAGCGGATGGCCCAAACGTTCAAAGTGCCGTTCCTCGGCGAGATCGAAATCGATCCGCAGATTCGCGTGGGCGGGGACACCGGCAAGCCGGTCGCCGCGCTCGGAGAAGACGGACCTGGTGCGAAAAGCCTGTATGTGATGGCTCGCCAGGTGGCGGCAAGTCTAAGCGCCGCCAACCTCTCCGCCACCGATTCAGTTGTTCAAATCGTATAAACCGTGGCATCTCTTAACGCCATCTCGCCCTCAACAACTGTTTACCCACCCGAGGATTTGCTTGGCCGGCCCATGGGCAGCTTGCGTGTTTCGGTGACCGACCGCTGCAACCTTCGTTGCCAATATTGCATGCCGGAGAAAGACTACCTCTGGCTGGCGCGTGAGAACCTTTTGACGTTCGAGGAGATCACTCGCTTAATTGGTATTTTCACAGCTCTCGGTGTGCACGACGTCCACCTTACCGGCGGGGAACCGCTGTTGCGCAGGGATCTCCCCCGGCTGGTTCGGATGCTCGCCCGAAATTCTTTGATCGAGGACCTCGCTCTCACGACTAACGGGATATTTCTTGCTGAGCAGGCTCAGGCTCTTCGCGACGCAGGGTTGCATCGGATCACTGTGAGCTTGGATACCCTCCGGCCGCAAACATTTCGGGATGTGACAGGGCGGGATGCCCATGCACAGGTGCTCGAGGGCATTGAAGCCATTCGGGAGGCCCGTTTCGCCAAAGTCAAGCTGGACACCGTTGTCGTGAAGGGTATCAACGACGATGAACTCGGTGACATTGTAGAGTTCAGCCGGCACCGAGGTATTGAGCCGCGCTTCATTGAATACATGGACGTAGGAGGCGCGACGCAGTGGTCCATGAATCAGGTAGTCTCCCGGAGTGAGATCATCGGGATATTGAGTCGGCGATACGGCCAAATCGAATCCGTGACTTCAACGGACCGCGCACCAGCGGAACGATTCCTATTGCCAGGCGGAACGATCTTCGGGATCGTCGCTTCGACAACAACTCCCTTTTGCCAGCAATGTGATCGAAGTCGGCTGACCGCCGATGGCATGTGGTTCCTGTGTCTCTACGCGCTCAAGGGTTTGGACCTGCGGAGGATGTTGAGAGGCGGAGCCTCGCCCGGCGATGTGCAGTCAGAGATTGTCGATGCGTGGCTAAGTCGCGAATACCGTGAAGCGGAAGAACGGGCGAAGCCCCGCTCGCGTGCCGCGCTGGTCGGCATCGAGCAACTGAGGGGAGACCCGCACCTCGAAATGCACACACGAGGCGGTTAGACCGGCGGTTGAGACCCAGCAACGAGACGGCCGTTCGGCTCATGTTGTGTGACTTCAAGGTAGGTAGTGTGAACTGTACAGGAGGCGGGTATGCGGGTATTCGTGATCTGTGTAGTGACCGTCGGACTGATGGTTTTCTCCGGGAAAGCGAGAGCTGACGGAGGGGATAAACAATCTTCAGAAACGGCAGAAAGCAATGCGAGCCCTGCACATGATGCGAATAGTCCTGCGAATGAGGTCGTACCCTCTAAATCGAAGGACGCGTCGCTTGAGGTAGAAATCCAACAGCTGCGTGATCTGGTTCAAAGCCAGGCGCAGGAATTGGAATCGCAGCGCTTAATACTGCGGAAAGCGATCGGTGACCAGAAACAGGAAATCGAAAGGCTTCGTGAAGAACTCCAAGTGTCCCGCTCAGGATCTGCAGCTGTGGCAGCCGAGCGGGCTTCGTGTCTGGTCGCGCCTATCTCCGCTGCTTCGAGCGTGCATTCTGTTCAGGCAAGTGTCGCCGCACCAAGTCAGGCCTCCGAACCGAAACCGGCATCCCCTCTCTCCATCCGAATTGGCTCGACAGAGTTCACTCCAGGCGGCTGGGTCGACTTCACCTCTATCTTCCGGACCACAAATGTCGGCAGTGGAATCGGCACTTCTTTCGGATCGATCCCATTCTCGAATGCAACTGCGGGGCAATTGACGGAGACACGGTTCAGTCCGCAAAACTCAAGATTCAACCTTAAAATTACGGCAAAACCTGGGAATTTCGACGTTACCGGGTTCTTAGAGACGGACTTCGTCGGCCTTCAACCCGGGAACGTCTTCGTAACCAGCAACAGCAATGCGCCACGCATGCGTCTTTATTGGGTGGATGTGCAGCGAGGCCGATGGGAATTTCTGGGAGGTCAATCTTGGAGTTTTCTGGCTCCAAATCGCAATGGCCTCTCGCCATTGCCGGGTGATATTTTTGCCAGTTTGAATGTTGACCCGAACCTTCAAGTGGGATTGACCTGGACTCGTGCCCCACAATTCCGCGTCGTGTTCCACCCCAATAAAAAGTGGGCGCTTGGGTTCGCCATAGAGAACCCCGAACAGTTCATCGGCGGCGCGGTTGTACTGCCCAGCGCTCTGACAACTTCTTACTCCGGCCAGTTGGACAATGGAAACTTGCCCGGTACCCCTAACGCTCATCCCGATTTCCTTCCCAAGGTTGCCTTCGACGGACATCTTGGCGACCGGCATATGCATATCGAAGCACTCGGGTTGGTGCGTTCCTTCAAAGTGTTCAACCCTCTATCAGGGTCGACATTGATGACCACGGGCGGAGGCGGGTCCTTGAATCTCAATCTTGAAATGTTCAAGAACTTTCACGTTATCGCCAACTCTTTCTGGAGCGATGGTGGCGGCCGTTACATCTTCGGCCTGGGTCCCGATCTAGTTATCCGAGGCGACGGCACACCGTCACTCGTGCATTCCGGTTCCGCCATAGGAGGCTTCGAATGGCAGGCAACCGCTCGGAATATGCTGTACAGCTACTACGGTGTTGGTTACTTCCAGCGGAATGTGACGCTGGACCCCGCTACCGGCAAGCAAATTGGATTCGGTTATACGGGCTCTTCTTCCAGCGCCAATCGAGCGGTGCAGGAACCGACACTCGGATATATCCGCACCCTCTGGAAACACGAAAACTACGGAGGGTTGCAGGTTCTCACGCAGTACTCCTACCTCACCCGGAGTCCTTGGTTCGTGGCGCCCGGCGCGCCCAAGAACGCTCACGCGAGCATGGTCTATCTCGATTTTCGCTATCTGCTCCCTTAACAGGAAACCCTTTTGAGAAAATGAGCTATATAACGCCGGGGAAGGTTTCAAAACAACAGGTTGTCGGGCACGCTTAAGGCATTTCTTCCATCTGCCAGGAAGGGTGGTGCGATGAAATACGATTTTCTGGTCGAGACTTACGAGACGGAACGAGTGAAGGTCTTGAGCGTGTGGAGCGAGTTCAGGGACGAGGACCTTCCGATACGGCCGCGGCAGAACGATCCGCGCGGCCGCAGCGTGCACGAGCAGATGGTGCATCAATGCGTGAGCGAGGACTTGTGGTTTCGCAACATGCTGGGCATCGAAGTCGGTGCTCCTCCTCTTCCTGAAGAGGAAACCCGCATCGGGTTCATGAAACGCTATGCGGAACATAGCGGCAAGCGCCTCGCTGTACTCCAGCAAAAGGATGAGCGCTGGTGGGAAGAGCCAACGAAGTTCTTCGATGTGCAACGCTCCAGAGCGTGGGTGATAACCCGCCGCTTGACGCATACTTCCCATCATCGTGGCCAGCAAATGGCCATGATTCGTATGTTAGGTCGCGATCTGCACAGCAACTACGGTCCGACGGCGGACACGGGAGGGTTGATGCAGAACCACGCCCCCACGATATACGCGTATGCGAATCTTGATGCCTTGCTCAAGGGAGAGGAGTGCGGTGGCACAAAATCGCCATTACCGGGTCCGGGCGGCAAGGCGGTCACGGAAAGACCAGGTTAGAAGCAGGATCTGAAGACGAAGAACGAGTTGCACTGCACTCTCAGCGTGGATTCACGTATTGGCGGGATGGTTCACGTTCCTCGGAGAGCCCGGAATTCTCATCCAGTGCCCCTCGACCCTGTTCGTCATCAGAGGTTCTTATACAACCAGAGAGTGTTGGCCCTTCACCTGAGCGTTCACATCGGATTTCCTTTTCTGCCTGTAAAAGTGAAAGCGCACAGTATCCTCTCTTTTCGAGGATTGAGGTCAAGAGCAGGATGCACGAACCGCATCGGAAAGCGTACCGGATTGATCTCGCCTTCAGGTCAATTCGGGAACCGGCGACCTTTGCATCTCTCAAGCTCGGTGGGCCGGACGATTACCGACGGACAATTCTTCTCCTCGTTAAAACTGGCGCCCTAAACTTTCGCAAGCCGCTCACTTCATGCTGTTCTCGCGAGTCGCTGGATGACGGGCTTAAACCCGCTTCCCAATTAGGGGGAACCTCACGATCGCATGCTCCCGAGTCCACCACTCGCCATCTCCAGTGGCTCACCTTCCCGAACACAGGCTAGTGCACCTTGTGGTGGAGAATGACAGCACTCGGCGGGGAAATTCGCTCAAGACGAGTGCGATTACGGTTGCGCGCAGTACGCTCGTCCTTTGCCCGTGCGTTCGACGATTGGCTGGGTACGCTTCTGCCCATCAATGTCTGTACAGATTCCAAACCACTTTAGGATCTTTCCTCCGTCATCCTTCAGGGGCACAACACGCACCAATTGCCACCGGTAATGACCATCCTTTCTTTTCATCCGGTACTCCGTCTCATAACCCTGGCCTGTGAGTAAGGCCGTTCCCCGAAGCTTTTGGTATCCGGGTAAGTCATCGGGATGCACGGCCGCACGCCAACCCCAGCCCAGACCCTCCTCGAGGCTCATGCCCGAATAGACAGTCCACTGTTCGTTCACAAACGTTGTGTTGCCATACCGATCAAAGGCAAAGACGATGTTGGGAATCCCCTGAATCAGCGACCGATACAAGTCCACTGCCTGATGCTGCTGCTCCTGGAACCGCAACGTACAAAGAGTGGCCGCCGTAAAATCCGCCAGGCTACTCAGAATCCGAACATCCTCGCGGTCGAATTTTCGCCGCGTATCATGACATGCAACCCACAGCGTACCTAAGCCTTCAGTGTCTGCGTAAAGCGGGATCAGAAGAAGCTCTGTCATCGGCAAGACGCGGTTGAGATAAGTGTAGTACCGCTCCGGATGCGATAAGAGTTGAGCACAGTTTCGTTCCAGGCAAATGGCACTCGGGCTGAAATCCCGCGGAGTCGTACCACCGATGTAGGACGCCATCGCACCCGTTGCCGCGACCCAACGGAATATTTGCTCACCGCCTTGCTTTCTCTCCAAGAGGCTAATGCCCGCTGACTCCGCCTTGCACAAGCTTATTGCATGACCGATCAGGCTGTTCAGCACACTGGGTGGATCCTGGGTCAACATCTCCCGTCCGAGCACGCGGAAGGCCTCGATTTCCCGATTGAGGTCGGGCGGGCGTGAAGGACGATTCCACAACAAGTCCGTGATGATGACTTCTTCCTGGAGCTGCTTGGAGTCGTCGTGTGAGGCGGACGTGGAGTTGATTGGAGCCGGTACCATGCCTCGAACGAAGAGGTGAGTCTTCAACCAGTCATCAATCTCATTGGGAAGTGCCATTATGGCGCTCCCTCGCTTGCCGCCTGCCCGTCGTACCGGAAGTTCGAAATCGCGTTCCCAACGCTGGGCTGTACTCACGGCCACTTTCAGGTAGGCCGCGATATCCTTCCAAGATTTCAAGATCTTCTGGTGCATGGTGTCTCAACCTCTCCATCACCGAGTTGACGCCCGTTGACGCTCGATGGTGGCTGTTGACTTTGTAGGAACGATGCCACCCGACCTGCATTCACAATTAACATATTGCCCAGTCGGTTCACAAGTGTTGGCTTGGGGCGGCGTTGGCTTGGGGCGGAAGACCTTCTCACGGTAGACTCCGCCTTCGAACGTCTAGCAGGTTCTACCGATGGCACCGCCACGCCTTTCGCGATTTCAGGGCACGGCGCGCCATGGCATCTCGCCGGTTGCTGTGCGCAGCAATTGAGGAGCCGTGTGATGCTGAAGAACGAGTTGATTGCAGTACTTGAGGAAACCGCTGATGCCGCCTTCTGTGTGAACCAACAAGGCGAAATTTGTTCCTGGAATGCCGCGGCCGAAAAGCTTTTTGGCTATTCAGCCTCGGAGGCCATTGGCAAATCTTGCTACGGACTTTTGCAAGGGAGCGGCACTCTCGGCACCAAGCTTTGCACGCGTGAGTTTTACGCCCGACAAACAACCGTAGAACGCTGCAGAATCCCCAACTTTGACCTGGAGGTCACTGTTCGTTCAGGCCGGCGGATATGGGTGGATTTGTCAACCTTGGTCTTTAAAGATGGCCGCACTCACCCGCGCCTCGTCGTGCATCTGTCCCGCGATATCACCGAGAGAAAACACAATGAGGACCTGCTGCACAAGATGCTTCAACTCTCGAAACAGATTATTGCAGTATCGGATGGCAACGGGATAGGGCACCTCGCTCCTGTTTCCTCACTCTCCGAACAGGAACAGAGCATACTGCGCATGTTTTCAGATGGCAAGAATTCTGGTGAAATCGCCCGGGCGCTGGATATCAGCCTGCAAACGCTGCGTAACCATCTCCACCACGTTAATGACAAGCTCGGAACACATAGCCGTCTTCAAGCCGTTATGCATGCCATGCACCGCAAACTCATCTGATAGCTGTGCACGGACCCTAGATTCAAAGTGCGCTCGACAGCGTCTACCAACGGATAGAACGGTCGCGGCGTCATCTTCGTGAAAGAGCCTTTGCGACAATATTCTCCGCAACTTGCTCGAAGGCGTGGCGGACATGAAGATCGATTTGAGACCTGTGCTGTTTGAACCCCTTGCGACAAGGCTTCTTGTTCGCCATCCTAGAGAATCTTTTTCATCGCAAGGAACAAGTATTACCTCTTTCCAGATGTGTCGGATAGACCTCGACATGCTGGTCTAGGATCTCCTGCAAGGCTTCGTTGTCCGTATCTTGGGCCACAAGATACGCTGGTGAGGGGGGCTTCGAGTCCGCCAGAGAATTGTCTCCCTTCCTGCGCTCCAGGCGATACGCAGGACACTACCAATTAAAGGAACGCGAGCCTCTACGGTTACAAGTCAATGGCTTCCTGCGTTCAGCGCCTGTACCGTTTCTAGACTCGGATATAACGATTTTTGAGTCTTAAAGATCAAATGATAGAGAGAATCGTTTCCTGGTTGCAGTACCTGCACCAACTCCCATCCCTCCATACCATAATCCTTCAGAATCTTTTGAAGTTCTGCATCGAAGTTAACTCTGCCCTTAAGTTCAGTACATAGCGTCGTATATTGCCATTGCGCCATTTTGGCACCTCCTGGCTGTCGTCTGGGTTCCTGTCTATCATCTTTCGTCGGTTTTCCTGTCATAAACAGAAGCCCATGCAGCACTGACATTCGTCTTAATGATTCGGAAAATACTTTTTCTTACTCTTTCATTCTCCATTTATTCATTCGAGGCGGTTCTTTGAAATAGTCTGTTCGTACCTCGTTTAAAAACAACCATCATGCCGAGGGGCGCCTGGGATCGAGAAAGATCTCGAGCCTGGGACCTGGCGTGAAGGATCGAGGCGACGCGAGCATCTGAACCCGGATCTTTAGATCTTCCGCGAGGGACGCACAGACTGAGCATTGTCGGAAAGGATCTCGCGTAGGATCCGTTGGTGCGAAGGGCCTCCACCCCGAGAATGTAGGTTGGCGAGGACCAGCTGAGGCGGCGAAAGCCCTTGATCGAAGCGCCGTATTCCGTATTGCAACATGAGAGCTTTTTTGTGTTTCGATTTCGCGCCTTGAAGAAGAATCTGTGCCAACCGGCGTGATGCGACAGACGTTGTAGGCCGCTGCGAGCACAATTTGCGGGCTCCTTGACCGGATCAGAAAAGAAGGGGCTGACCTTCGGGGCATCTTCAAGAAAGAGAATGCCTTCCGGTTCCTGCATGGCTGATGGAGGCGTAGAGTTGCAGATTCCGACTGGGAACAGGGTGGCGACGGCCATGCCATCGCTAGATCGAGCGACCAGAAATCGATTTTCGTTCCTTTGGTCGGAGCACTGCTTCGGAGCGGGTGATCTAGCAAAGACAGAAAAGGGCGAGTCCCACCGAGAGCACTCTATCGACACCCATCATGATGCACGGGATGAGGGTTGGTGGCCAGACCGGGATAGCTACGGACGCGCGGAGTGTACGGGCGATATCTACCGCTAGAACGTGCCGGATGTCGTGGTCAATTCCGCAGCTCCATCTCTCTAGTCCTTCTGGCGTGACACCGCCTGAATGAACCGAGGAAAACCAAAAGTCAGATTAGCTTGCGCTGCATAGCGTTCATTACAGCCTCAAGACGATTGTGAGTCCGCAGCTTCTGGTTGATGCGGTGAAGGTGGTTGCGAAGGGTCTGAAGACTGATTTGTAGGCTTTTCGCAATCTCGGGAGAGTTCTTCCCGGAAGCAAATAGCCTCAGAATCTGCAACTCTTGTTCGGAAAGACCCGCCACAGGGGATGCCGCTGGCGTACGTTCTTCTGCCGCTTTGTTGAATTGACGGGACAGCTGCAGCATCTTCTCTGTCGCTCGTTCCGTTGTCTTTTGCCGACTGATGTCATGCGCAAGATGAATGACCAGTCGGCGTTGGTTCCGCGGGTTCTGCCATACCACTGTGGACAGGTTGACCCATAGTCGCTTCCCGGAATGCAGGCGGACCTCGAGATCGAAATTCGGGATCTCCGTTTGCCCGGCAGTACATTCCAAGACGCTGCAACCCTCATGGCACACTTGCGTCCCAAGAACACCCCGTCCTTGCAGTATCTGGAAACAGCTCTTGCCAAGAACGTCGGAAGAGGAATACCCAAACAACCGTCCGGCCGCCCTGTTCCAGGAAAGGATCTCACCCTGCTCGCTCACGGTAAAGGCGGCATCTGTGGTCCCCTCCAGAAAGGCAAACAGCTCACTCTCAAGCATTCCCAAGCCTCCAAAATGCGCATTGCCGGTGACTAGTACGAATTGTCTATTGAAAGAAATAAGTCCTAGTACGAGTATACGATCAAACGTTGGGCAGCACACTTCATCGCATTGTTGCCCAGACGGTGGTGACTGTCCGCGCCATCGGACGAGTTTTTCTTTGGATTTTTAAGTACGTGAGGGAGAGCCTTGTGGAACAGAAAAGGGTATACCGCACCTTTCAGTTCGGAAACGTCGTCGTCTGGAAGTCCGAGTTTCGAGGAATATTATCCGCTTCAGAGCAGTCGAAATCGGGAACCCTCCAGTATTCAAGGGAACTGCTGACGTGTGGTGTCCGGAAGACCTGTTGATTAAATGCTTGCTTGATGTTGACATTCCTTTATCAGATGCAACGCCGAAAATCGGAAGTGCTGGCTCACGAAAACAGTGCCCAAGGCACGCTCGAGCACCGTGCGGAAAGCACCGCGTTACCCGGATGCACAGTGCAGTCTCGTATATCACTGAAGTACGGCCAAGATATGGAGGTAGCGCGTGAGGCGATAAAAGATACCGTCGACTCGTGCATGATCAGCAATTCGATTCTCGCGAGTGTTCAGGTGGATCCCCAATTTGACGCTCCGTTGAAGCCAGCCCAATAATGCGGAGCTCAAACACCAACTGCTGCTTATGCTTTTCGGGGCTGGGACGGACGAATCTCAATGTGGCTGACGAGCGCGAGGCGGGGATCACGATTGATACCGATCACAGCCTGTGTCTTTCCCGACAGTTCCACGATTGAGAGCGCCAACGAAGGTCATTTGACGCCATGCCGCTTCAACCGCATTCGCTCAGAGTGGAGAGCGAAGCACTCGGCTTCTAAGAACCCAGAAACTATGTCCGGCGGTTTTCCCCAGCCTGGGATCTGCGCGTCAATCAAAATCGGATGGTGCGAGTTGATCCCGCCAACGATGGGTGTCGGCCGCCCGACGATTAGGTGGCTGATACGGGTTTGACGCACCGCATACGAGCACATGAAACAAGGTTCGGCAGTGCTGTAGAGCGTACAATCCGACAGGTCGAAGGTTTGAAGGGCAGAGCAGGCATTCCGGATAGCAATCAGTTCAGCATGACCTGAAACATCCATTTGCTTCCCTACAGCTTCGAATCCTTGACCGATGATCTTGCGCCTGCGCACGACCAACGACCCTACAGGGGTGTCTCCATTCGCGAGAGCGATCCTCGCTAATGCGATCGCTCTCCTCGTATAAGCCTCGTCGGTCTCGGCCACGCTCAGCTCTCTTGCTTTTCTTAGACCTGTTTGTTGGCGATCAACAGATTCGTAATCGCTTCTAATGGCATCGACGTCTTCCTGACATGGGTGCGACATTCCTTCTGCAGCCGATCGGCCTCCTGCTCCAAGTGATGAATGGAGGATATCGGATGCTTCGACTGCCGGTGGTCGTGCGGCGTCACGAAGATCGGCTCGATACCAGAAATCAGCTCTTCCAACCAGCTGACTGCAGGCATTCCTCAACTCTACCCACCGCAACGGCAGCCGGTGCGTGCTCGCGAATTCATCGATCGTTGGACCCAACTCATTCCCTTCCCAAGAACACTCTTCAGCTGGCAGTGCCTGCCATTCCGAGTGCCCAGTCTCGGTGGCTCATTGAAGCAGAGAACGCTCGCCCCGAGACCAGCGAAATTCCTTATTACGGCTTGGCTGTTCCCCTCGTCCAGGAAACAGCAAGCAGACACGCGCTCTCTTCCCATCTTCGACGTCATGCGGCATGCCGCAGTCTAACGACAGCAATTGGCCTGCGGAAAGTTCGACCGGGTCTAGCTCTGGCAAGTGTAGACGGATCACCACCCACAAGAACCTGGATCGAGATTCTGGCCTCGGCCCTGTGTTCGTCCATGTGAGTAGCGGCCTTCATGAGGACCAAAACGATGCGGAAGTCTGGTTACTTTGCCAGGGTCCTCGAACTGCGCCCGGTTTCGCGGCCCCGCGAATCTTCCTGTCGAGCTCGTGAAGCTCTTGTTGGAGATCGAATTGCCGCAGAGCCTCAGCCAGGTATGGCAACTGGTTGAGACCTTTAGTGCCATCGCCGGGATGGCAGGTGCTTTCGAACGCATTCATGATCAGTACCTCTGGACTTTCCCCCGATTTTCGGACTCAAGGCGTAATGCGGGTCGTCTCGACGCTACTAATAGCCGGCAAACTCTTCAATCCGGACGTTGTCGTCGTCCACTCCCGTATCCACGAGCATTGTGTGCATGGCTTTGACCATGGCCGGCGGTCCAGTGATGTAGTACACAGGAGAAGCAACTCCCTTGAGATACTTTGCAAGCATTTGCGGGTCGATCACCCCTCTCTCTCCTGACCAAGAACGTGACGATTTCTCCATCTCGGCCATGCAAGCAATCAGTTTGTAGTTTGGGTTCTGCATTTCTAGCTGCTGCAGTTCCTCCAGGAACGCGGCATCTTCTGGACGTCGGTTCGCATAAAAGAGAAATATGCGGTGCGGCAACTTCTCCTTGGCGGCGTGCAAGAGAATGCTGCGGAATGGCGTTATACCGATACCACCGGTCAAAACCACCGCCGCCCGCGATTTGTCGTTATGAAGCCTTAGATTTCCGAATGGGCCTTCGATTTTCACCTCGGTCCCTAAGGGCACACTTCTCAGAACTCTCTTGAACGCTGTGTCTCGCAAACGGGTGGCCACCATGATGAAGTCCTCATAGGGTGCGCTCGCAATTGAGAAGCCACGCGCATTGCCTTCGGAATCTGTTTCACGAGGATTTACCAAGGTGATGTCGACGAACTGGCCAGGAGTGAATTTAAAGGCAGCTGGCTTTTCAAAGCGGAATGCCATGGTGCGCTCAGCTACTTCCTCCCGATTCGTAAGTTTCGCTAGAAATTTTGGCCAGTCAGCAACTGCGGTGCTCATGACTCCTCCTCTTACACATGTCGATGCGGAACTTGCAAGTAGCTTATTGCGCCTGGGTCTTCAGCCCGAGTACGCGATGTCTCAGGGATCAACACGCCAAACCTGCATTTTGTGCTCATAGCCAATGTTCGTCTCGAAGCGCCAGCATCTCAATAGATCATTTGTACCAGCGGTGGAAACAACTATTACGCAGTCGGACGTGTGAGCACAGGTGGAGCATTTGCGACGCCGCGACCGATTAATGTAATCCAATCGTCCCTAGCAGGACGAGCGCCACGGCTAGTGACGAATCGGCCGTGTGCTGATGTCCGCAATGTCTCCTGTAGAGGAAATGAATTCCGGACTGATCGGCGTTTTGAGGACACTAGACTTTGGGGGTGCTGATTGAACATCTTGCGTATTGCAATCGCGCGCGATGCAGTCGAGTCTTGACCGTTGAAACCGGAAGGCCGACCCACCACGATGTATCCGCCGACGAAAACCTTTTCAACATACCGAAGTTGAACAACGACCCGCTAACTCGGCCGGAATTTTTAGAGCACAGCCTGTGTCGTCCCTACGGACTCGCCCAAATCTAGGGTTCTGGGTGAACGATTGATTCAGTCGACAGTACAAATGTCGTATTGCCGGCAACGATTGTGGAAGAGTACAAACGTTCAAGTAGGAGTTAATTACCAGATTCCGGGACGGCGGCGAGTGCCATTCCAATATTCAGGCCGCGGACCTGGCTGGCATCTTCGACATTCTCCTTGGCTACCTGAAGGTTCCAATCCTTCCACTGATAAGGACTCCAAAACCTAGATCGAGAGGAGTACACCCAAAACATCCAAGCCGGCTCCATGGGATTCGTTGAACTACTGGTCAACCACGCCCAACTTTGCCGTGTCGTTCCCAAGGCGATGTACGGGATACCCCGAAGAAAGAAAACGACTGGGCCTTCCAGTATCTGCCCAAGATTGACCGCAATTATGGGTGGGTGCAGATCTGGGACGACATGTACCGCGGAACTATCAAAGGGTTGCTGGACTTCGGCATGAACGGCGTCATGATCGGCATCGCGCACGTTCAGCCCAGCTCTTGAAAACAGCACTACACCAAAAAACTGATCGAGAAAAGGAGTTGCATCATGTTCAGGGTTCTACAAACGTTGACGTTGGTTGGCATCGTGTCTTTTAGTCTGAATTCCGGAGCGCAGACGCCTTCTGCTCTGCCTTGGATGAACACCAGCCTCACCCCGGAACAGCGCGCCGACATGCTGATTTTTCACATGACGCTTGAACAGAAGGTTGAGCAGCTTTCCAATGACACGCGGCCGGCGGAGAATCCTGCGAACCGGCCACCTGGCTGTGAGTTTACGCCGATAGGGCGTCACATCCAGGGCATTCCCGAACTCGGAATCCCAACCGTGCGCATGATCAACGGCCCGACCGGGGTGCGCGGGGGTGACTGCGGCAACGAGCCTGTGGCTACTGCGTTTCCGTCTAGCGAGGCGCTGGCGGCCACGTTTAACCCGCAACTTAGCTTGCAATTAGGCAATATCCTGGGCGATGAAACACTGCGTGACGGGCATCAGGTGATGCTCGCGCCTGCGATGAACTTGGTTCGTATCCCCTACGGCGGACGTAATTACGAATACTACAGCGAGGACCCGTACTTATCGGGTGTCATGGCCACACAAGCGATCTTGGGCATCCAGGCCAATGGCGTTCACGCAAATGCGAAGCACTTCGCTGCCAATGAGCAGGAAACCCAGCGGCGTCAAATGGCGACGGTAGTTCCGCCACGTGCGCTCCACGAACTCTACCTGCTGCCCTTCGAAATGTCAGTCAGGGATGCTAAGCCAGCGTCCGTGATGTGCGCCTTTCCGGAGATCAACGGGATCTCCGCTTGCTCGAGCGATGATCTGCTCAAGACGACTCTGCGCGATCGCTGGGGATTCAAAGGGTACGTCATAACCGATCGACGCGCCCTGCACGACACCGCGCCTTCGATAAAGGCCGGTGTGGACTGGGAGCTTTCCCACATCACACCATTGTTCTACTCGCTTGAGCCGCAACCTGGCCAGCGTGGGAATCCGGGAGGCGAAGGTCTCAGGGCGGCGCTTGCCGCAGGAAGCATCACCGTAAGCGACCTCGACCAGATGCTCCGGCGTCGCTATGTCCAAATGTTCAAGTTCGGGCAGTTTGACACGGACTTCGGGACGTTCTACGGGTCGTTTGTTGATTTCGTCGGGCATGATGTTGTGGCTCGCGAGATAGCTGAGCAGGCGATCGTCTTGCTCAAGAACCAGAACAACTTCTTGCCGCTGAACCGCGCGAACATCAAGTCTGTCGCTCTCATTGGAGCGCAGTGGTACGCGGGCCAGGCAAAGTTGCCGCCGCGCTCCACTAACGCAGACAACCAGAGTGTCGTTGCTCCCTTCACAATCACCCCCCAGGAGGGATTGCGGAACGCGCTGGACGCGATAGGTTCCACAGCCACGGTCACATACAACAGCGCAGCCGGAACCAAATCTGACCGGCAAGCCGCCATCGAACTGGCCAAGAAATCCGATGTGGTCATCGTGATGCTGGGCGACAATCCGCACGAGCTTTGCGACCGGGAAACACTGGGTTTCCCGATGATTCCCCCCACCGACCCCGAATTTTGCGCGTGGGATGAATTGAAGCCAAGCCAATATAACCTGCCCAACCCACCGGCAGGAAACAATGGAACCAAGCAGGAAAGGCTCATGAGCGAGCTGATTGCTGCGACAGGTGTGGCGCAAAAGATAGTGGTTGTACTCAAAACGGAAGGAATGGTTTTGATGCCGTGGCTTGCCAATATACCTGCGCTTGTAGAGGCGTGGTATCCCGGTCAAGATGACGGCATAGTCGTTGCCGACATCCTGTTCGGCATGCGCAATCCTTCGGGCAAGCTGCCGATGACCTTCGGCAATACTGCGAGGGAGGCCGCCTACGCCACCGAGGCCCAATTCCCAGGCCTCTGGGTTCCCCCTCCGCATTGGTTGACACGTAGACGGTTCTCGGCGCAATACACCGAAGGTCTTCAGATGGGGTATCGATGGTATGAGGCCAACCATGTGACACCGGTGTTCCCGTTCGGGTTCGGTCTCTCGTACACGACATTCGCATACAGTGGGCTATCAGTGACACCAACTGTCGATCCACAAACGAGCCACACCGTGTTGAGCGTCACTTATACGATCACAAACACGGGCAGCAGGGAAGGGGCGGAGGCCTCGCAGGTCTATGTCGCACTGCCCACACTGGCGAATGAGCCGTCCAAGCGGCTTGTCGGTTTCCAGAAGGTGGATTTAATGCCAGCCGAGGGCAAAGAGGTGACTGTCACCATTGACCCATCGGCATCGAACCACCCGCTCTCCTACTGGGTGCCCGACGTTGACGCGCCGGTATCAGGCTGGGGAAACGGAACCTGGACCGCACCTTCGGGTGACTACACCATCTATGTCGGAACCTCCTCTGCGGAGACCCCACTTCAACAGACCATAACTTTCTCGCCCGTCGACGCGTCCGCGAAATGCGCGACGGCCCAGCCGGAAGCAGGCTTGGTTTGTAGCAATGGCAACTGGATGCCGGGGCCGAAGTAGGTTGGAGCGGAATCGGTCTCGACACCCAATCAGTCGGGAGGGCCTGAGTGACTCGATAGTGGTTGACATCTTTGGCCTGTCCGCCGGCAAGGACGCGGGATGAAGTTTGCGCCGGCATGGAACTACTGCTGTTCTATGCTAGCGGCAAGCCTGAGATTCGCATCTGGTCACAGCGGGAAAAACTCGGGCTCATTGGACAAATTCTGGAAAACACGCTCGGGCCCCATGTCTTTGAAAGCGTGTAAGAGAGCTATGCATCTCCGAAGCCAGCATATTCCGCTATGTCTTGCGTTCGCCTGCTGCGTGAGCGTGGCTGCTTGCGGAGGAAGTCCCGGAACTGCGGGACCAGAGCGAACTAGTATAGTTACTCCCCAACTCCTGATGGTTGACGGCGAACATGTGGCGAGCGTACGTGATAGCTTGCGTCGCGGAGAACCGCAGTTCAGGCTCGCGCTGAATGCACTCGAAGCAGATGCAAATGAAGCGCTGAGTGTCGTGCCCATATCGGTGATGGATAAAGATGTGACACCGCCGAGTGGCGACAAGCATGACTACATGAGCCAGGCGCCGTACTATTGGCCCGATCCTTCCAAGCCAGGTGGCCTGCCCTACATCCTGAAGGACGGCCAGCGGAACCCCGAAGTGGACCGGATCACAGATCACGACGAGCTCGGCCACCTCCGCACTGTCGTCTCCTCGCTGGGGCTCGCCTTTTACCTTACGGGCCGGCAAGACTATGCGATGCACGCCGCACAACTGGTTCGCGTCTGGTTCCTGGATCTGGGGACCCGGATGAATCCAAACCTGGATTTCGGTCAAGGTATTCCGGGTATTGCTGACGGGCGGGCGGCTGGCATCATCGAAACCCGATACTTGGCGGACATTATCGATGGGGTCACGCTTCTGCATGGCTCGTCCGCGTGGACCGCTGCGGACGATACGGCGCTCAAAGATTGGATGCGAGCATATTTGACCTGGCTCCTCGAGAGTTCCCTCGGACGCCAAGAGTCCAAATCCACCAACAATCAGGGCACCTGGTATGACCTACAGGTCGTTACCCTGGCCCTCGATACCGGACAGACTGTGGTGTCGCGGAGGACGATGGAGGGATCACGGGCGCGAATCGACCAGCAGTTCCAGCCTGACGGCAGCCAGCCTCGAGAGCTTGCACGCACACGCGCGTGGGACTATAGCATCTTCAATTTGAAAGCGTTTCTACATCTGGCTGCTCTCGGTGACCGCGTCGGTGTGGACCTGTGGAACTACACTGTTGACGGCCGCAGTTTGCGAGAAGGTATCGAGTTCCTGATTCCATTTGCGACCCGCGAAAAACTTTTCCCGTACGAGCAGATTACGGGATTCCATCCACCCGAGCTCCACGAGAACCTTCGACGGTCGGCAGTCGGTTGGAACGATCCGACATATCGGGAGATCGCGCTTCAGATTGGGGGCGAGACGCCGAGGCTCGAGTTGACGCTCCCTTGAGGTGGGTTGACTGGGCTCCCGCCTTTCACTTTCGTTTACCTCGACGTTCTCTATGGCAGAGATAATCGCTGTGCCGCACGAGCGTCGCGATAGCGGAGTGTTCGCTGCATGGCCGGAAGCGGTACCGATCTTTACAGTTGCCAACGGAGATTTCTGTGACCGATGCCGTGCTCGATGGCAAGATGCCGCTTCGTTCGAAGAGGCATAAATCAAAAGTCAACCAGACGCAGCTTTGCGCGTCACCGCCAGGAGTTCATCAATGAGAACTACGATCAATCGGCCCATTCGAACTATCGTGTTCGCAGCATGCGCAATCGGCACCATTTATGCGGAAGGTCAATCGAGCCAAACCGACCCGTCGAAAATGCAGCGGATCGGGACGGTCGATGAACGATTCCAGTCCTACAACGTCGAGATGCTTGAGGTGACCGGTGGCAAGTTCTGGAAGCCTTACAGCCTGCTGGCAAAGCAACCAGCACCGGAGGGAGCTTCTGACAGTTCGACACCCGCTGGCATGGATCCGAACCTGTATGAGTATCGCGCTCCACTTAACCTTACGAACGCTCGCCTGCGCAAGATGGCCTCGGCGCTCGGCCCCGCCTACATACGGGTAAGCGGAACTTGGGCAAATACCACGTACTTTCAAGACAAGCCCGGACCGGCCTCGAAGACGCCGCCAGCAGGTTTCGATGGCGTTCTCACCCAGGACCAGTGGAAAGGCGTGGTCGATTTCGCAAAAGCGGTCGATGCTAAGATCGTCACGTCATTCGCCACCAGCCCCGGTGTGCGTGACAGCTCAGGTGTCTGGACACCCGTCGAAGCAGAAAAGTTCCTTGCGTATACCCGCTCAGTCGGAGGAGAGATCGCAGCGACGGAATACATGAATGAACCCACCCTCGCTTCTATGGGTGGCGCGCCGAAGGGCTACGATGTCGCAGCTTATGCCCGCGATGTGAAGATTTTCGCACCTTATATAAAGAAGGCAACTCCACAAACGATTTTTCTTGGACCGGGCGGCGTAGGCGAGGGTGGGACACTTCCTCTACCCACCGAAGGGACTCTCCCGTCCAAGGACATTCTGGCAGCAACCGGGCCGATTTTCGATGCGTTTTCGTACCACTTTTACGGAGCAGCTTCGGCGCGCTGTGGGAAGGTGATGCCGACTGCCATGACGACACAAGCGGCGGCCCTGAGCACGGAGTGGCTAACGGAAACAGATAAGATCGAAACCTTCTACGCCGGGCTGCGCGACCAATACCTTCCCGGAAAATCGCTCTGGGTGACAGAAACCGCTGACGCCGCTTGCGGCGGGAACCAATGGGCTTCGACGTTTGTCGATAGCTTCCGCTATCTGAACCAATTAGGCACGCTCGCACAACGAGGCGTCCAGGTCGTTATGCATAACACGCTCGATTCCAGTGACTATGGCCTGCTCAACGAGGACGACTACAAACCGCGACCGAACTTCTGGGCGGCCGTACTCTGGCGCAGGCTGATGGGAACGACAGTTCTACAACCGGGCACCTCGCCTTCGCCTGATCTTCATCTCTACGCACACTGTCTGAGAGGCGTGCGCGGGGGCGTTGCACTACTCGCTATAAACGCGAGCCCGCTCGCCCAAGTAATGGATATACCGAAAGCATCCCAGCGATACACGCTGGCGGCTCAAGAGCTTGATAGCCGAAGCGTTCAATTAAACGGCCGTGTCCTTGAGCTCCAAACGGACGATACCCTGCCGTCCATGAACGGTATGAAATCCCCGGCTGGCAGAATGGAATTAGCCCCTCGGACTATTACATTCATTGGGGTTTCTGAAGCCGGTAACGAGACTTGCAATCAGCAGCGATAGCATTCCGTGCTAAATGATGCCACTACTCTGGAATGATGCAGTATCTGCTGCTCACGGGAGGCTCACATGACGGATGGAAAAAAACCGACAGAAATCCTTGTATATCTCGACAAAATGCTTCCGGAACTGGAGGCACTCTACAAAGACATCCACAGCCACCCCGAGTTGTCGATGCAAGAGACGCGCACTGCGGGGATTGCGGCGGATCATCTCAGGGCCAGCGGCTTTGAGGTGACCACAGGAGTCGGTAAGACGGGCGTTGTAGGCATATTGCGCAACGGAGACGGCCCAACCGTAATGCTGCGCGCCGACATGGATGCATTGCCCATCAAGGAGGCAACCGGTCTTCCCTACGCCAGTTCAGTTACGGCGACAGGCCCTGATGGCAGGAGCGTGCCGGTGGCCCACTCCTGCGGGCATGACATGCACGTAACCTGCTTGACGGGGGCGTCCTCGCTGTTTTCCATGAGCCGCGATAGCTGGCACGGAACGCTCATGGCAGTCTTTCAACCAGGGGAGGAGACAGCGCAGGGCGCGCAGGCCATGATTGATGACAACCTCTTCAAACGATTTCCGAAGCCCGATGTCGTACTTGGCCAGCATGTCATGAGCTTGCCATCCGGGCAGCCTCGATTGGCGTACTGGAGTTGTCACCTCTGCTGCCGACAGCCTGCAAATTCGAATGTTCGGGCGTGGAGCGCATGGCTCGATGCCAGAGGCGAGCATTGATCCCGTTGTCATGGCTGCCTCGACCGTGATAAGGCTGCAAACCATCGTCTCGCGGGAAGTCAGTCCGACCGATTCCGCCGTGTTGACCATTGGGGTGCTGCAGGCGGGCACAAAAGAGAACGTTATTCCTGACGACGCGATCATCAAGTTAAACGTGCGCACCTTTGATGAAGGGGTCCGCAAACATGTGCTTGCAGCGATTGAACGAATTGTGAATGCCGAAGCAGCAGCTTCAGGAGCGCCGAAGCCACCGGAGATCACTCCCCTGGACCGCTATTCATTGGTAACAAACGATGTCGATGCGACAAAGAAGGTCGTTGACGCGTTTCGCCAAAACTTCCCTGACGGCTCCGTAGAGCAGACGAAACCTACGATGGCGAGCGAGGATTTCGGATGCTTTGGAGCGGAGTGGCACGCTCCGGCAGTCTACTGGTTTTTTGGCGGCGACGATCCTGAGGTATATGACAAGGCGAAGAAGGACGGCACGCTTAGCGCACTTCCGACCAACCACAATCCGCGCTTTGCACCGGTGATCCACCCAACTCTGGAGACAGGTGTGAAGGCTCTGGTCGTCGCGGCGCATGCCTGGCTGACATCGTGAACGACATTCTGATTCACGGACAGCACCTGGAGGGCCCCTTTCTGGTCGCGCTCGATCTGCTCGGTACGTTCGTCTTCGCACTCAGCGGCGCAGCAGCCGGTGTCAAGGGCAAACTCGATATGTTCGGACTAATGGTGCTTGCCTTCGCGGCGGGGAACGCAGGCGGGATTACCCGCGACCTGCTTATCGGCTCGGTTCCGCCCGCAGCCATCAGTGACTGGCGTTATTTGGGAGTCTCTCTCCTGGCTGGTTTGGTGACGTTCTTCTGGTATCCCGATATCGACGTGCGGCGCAGGCCCGTGCTGTTGTTCGATGGCGCGGGCCTGGCCCTGTTCGCCGTCACCGGTACGCAGAAAGCGCTGGCCGCCGGACTCAATCCAGTGATGGCTGCACTTATGGGGATGTTGACTGGAATTGGCGGCGGAATACTACGCGACGTTCTCGTCAATCAGACCCCTACAGTGCTCCAGGCTGATCTTTATGCTGTCGCCGCGCTTGCTGCCGGCGTTGTGGTGGTGGTAGGACACGTCCTGCACTACCCGTCTTTTGCAGTCATGATCGTGGGTGCACTCCTATGCTTCTGGCTCAGAGTCATGGCCATACTGCGCGGTTGGCATCTGCCGATTGCAGGGACGCCACCTCGACCAGACTAACGAAGGACACCGTTCGCGAGGCAGCTCGAGCCAGCGCGTGTTGGGCCATTCGAAGATGATCCGCATTCTCACGCTCAGAAGAGTCGTGATTCTAAGCCTCTCCACAAGTTGCAGATCTGGAATTTCGAGCAGAACGCAAGCATGTTATACCGTAGTTTGAGGTAGGACTATGAAGGCACAAGTCAAGCTCGGCCGAATCGCAGGCATCTCAGTCGGCCTTCACTACAGCTGGTTCATCATTGCCCTGTTGATTGCGCTTTCACTCGTGCAGCGCTTTCGGTGCGGTCGCGCCACAGTGGAGCATCAGCGTGGTCTGGATGGCCGCGGTGGTCACGAGCCTGTTATTCTTCGCAGCTCTCCTGCTCCATGAACTGGCGCACTCGCTCTTAGCGAAAGCGCGCGGCCTCCGCGTCCGTGAGATTACCCTGTTCGCCCTTGGTGGCGTATCGCAGATCGAAACCGAGGCCTCGGACGCTAAGTCCGAATTCTGGATCGCGATCGCTGGTCCTATTACGAGTGTGGTAATCGGCCTGGCTCTCCTAGGCACCGCTTGGCTGGCGGGCTGGCAGCCCGGCAGCGAACCCACTACTCCCGTCGTCTCAGTGTTGGTCTGGCTTGGCTACATCAACATCATGCTGGCCGCCTTCAACATGATTCCCGGTTACCCGCTGGACGGAGGGCGTGTCCTGCGCGCCGTAATCTGGGGGATCACCCGGAGTGCTGACCGTTCTACGAGACTCGCGGCCCAGGTAGGCCAAGCGGTCGCCTTTATGTTCATCTTGTGGGGCTTGGTCCAATTCTTCTCAGGCGTGAGCTTCGGCGGGCTGTGGACAGCATTTATCGGTTGGTTCCTGCTTGATGCATCCCGTGCCAGCTACGTTCAGGTCGAGCTGATGGCAGGACTCCGGGACAAGCGTGTCTCCGACATTATGGATCGCGACTGCGCTACGGTGGAGGGGCATCTGAGCCTGAAGGATTTTGTTGACGAGTATGTCTTGCGAACCGGACACCGCTGCTTCGTGGTCGTCCAAAATGGCCGGGTATCCGGACTGGTCACGATCAATGAGCTAAAAACAATCGCTCGCGAAAGTTGGCCGCAGACCAGCGTGCAAAGCGTGATGCGCCCGCTGGGTCAGCTGCGCACCGTTGCCCCGGGCACTCCGGCCATCCAAGCCCTTGAACTGATGAGCCGCGAGGATATCAACCAGCTGCCGGTGGTTTCCGATGGGCAACTTGAGGGGGTCTTCTCCCGCGCTCATGTTCTGCGCTTCCTGAGAACGCAGGCAGAATTGCATCGCCCTAAGCTCAGCGTTTCGTGAAACGCGCCCTCCGTCCGCTCCTGCTCTGACAACCGGCACCTTCACGATCACTTCCGACACGGTCACGTGCCTCAGCGATGAATGCCGGGTCACAGAACAACTCCGTGGCCATCAACCTCTTATTTTGCGCTGGTTCTTCAGCCGACCGACTTGCCCCTGGATGCGCATCTGCCAGATACTTGCCCTTTACCATGTAGCAACTGCGAGGCGTTCCCTTTCTCAGCAGCTCGCTGTCCAGAGGGAGTGGTACCACGATGGACGTTGCCGTTGCATATTTTTCCATGGAGATTGCCCTCGAACCCGACATTCCTACCTACAGTGGCGGGCTCGGGGTGCTAGCCGGCGACACGCTACGTTCTGCGGCTGATCTTGCAGTTTCGATGGTTGGCCTCACATTGATTTCAAGGAAGGGATACTTCCGTCAGCACCTTGATGCGACCGGGTGGCAGACCGAGGAGCCGGTCGCTTGGACCCCTGAGAACTCCCTGCACGAGATGCCGGCCAGGGCTTCAGTGAGCATTGAAGGCCGGACGGTAGAGTTGCGGACGTGGAGATACGAGGTCGAGGGCGCCGGCGGCTTCCGGGTACCCGTGTACCTCCTGGATAGCAACTTGCCAGAAAATTCTACCCAGGACCGAACGTTGACGGATTTTCTGTATGGCGGAGGCTCGCGTTACCGTCTGCGCTAGCGAACCACTGACATCTTATCCGCAACGCATGTCGTCAAACGGAAGGAGGGTTCCATGAGCATCGATTCTGTATCAACAAGTTCCACGAAGGACACCAGGGAGACGAACGGTTTCTTGCGCAGAATCGTCTCGACGGGCGCGCACAGTGAATTGGTAGCAGTCACCATTCCACCCGGAGAAGAGACAAGAGAGGAGACCCACGACAACAGCGATCAAGTGATGTTTATCGTGGAAGGGAGGGGAGAGGCAATTCTTAACGGCCAAGCAGAACCGACTGGCGAGCATGACGCTGTTTTCATTCCCGCGGGAACCGCTCATAACATCAAGAATTCGGGAGCCGCAGATCTCAAGATGTTTGTAACCTATTCTCCCCCGCTTGAAGCGGATGGCTGGGCCCCGGCTCGGGGCCAAGGCACGAAGAACTTCTATGCCATCGCTCAATCTGTGCCGCTCTCTAGTTCTGACCAGACCGAGGCGAGGCAGCCGTTCCCGAGCGGTATCAAGTGGGCGACTTGGAAGTCTACGACGCTAAAGACCGTCCTCTTTGCCACTGATTTTTCCGTAACCTCCGAGATGGCGCTCCCCTACGAGTCAGCATTGCTCGTCGTTTCCACTCAAACTTGCTTGTGACCCACGTTGTCAACTATGAGAGATTTGGGCTAATGGCGCACGACGCGCTAGCGCAAGTTTTGACGGGGGTAAAGAAAGTAGCGGCTCTCAAGATCGCAGAGGCAATGCGATCCGATTATCCCGAAGGTGTTCCCTACCAAGCCATCGTGGAAGAAGGATCGATTGTCGATAAGCTCCTCGATATCGTGCAACAGAAGAATATTGACCTGGTCGTTCTCGGGACCCATGGGCGCAGGGGCCTCGACTTAATGCTCGGTTCGGTGGCTGCAAAGATCTTCCGGTTGGCTTTGTGTCCGGTACTCACGGTTGGTCCAAACGCCACCAAGCGTTTCTGAAACGGGTCCCGTGAAGCACATCCTTTATCCGATGGAACTCTCGGCCGACGTGCCCGATGCGGCCGCTCACGCGGTATCGATCGCCAAGGCATTCGATGCAGAGCTGACATTTCTTAATGTAATCGAACACTCCAGGAACTCTCCGGATGAGAAAGGTTGGATTACCTTGTGCGCTGAAAACTGGTTCGAAAACAGGGTGGCGCCGCACCTAGGACTGGGAGAAAAAGCACATTTCGTGCAGAAATTTGGCAATCCTGCAACCGCGATCTTGAAGTGTGCCAAGGAGACCGGCACCGATCTGATTGTGATGAACATACGCCCGGCTGATAGAACATGGGCCGGCCACTTGCCTGGGATCGCCTACCGGGTCGTTACCGAAGCACCTTGCCCCGTTGTGACAATCCGCTGACGGCATCGCCGTCACGAGTGCGCTCCAGAATCCGGACTGTGCCAGGCTTTTCATGGAGCCGCGCTCTGCAGTTTCAGCCGACGAAGCAGTTGGGCATTCGCAGCCACGATGATGGTGGAGAGGCTCATTGCAACCGCTCCAATACTCATGGGCAGATCGACTCCCCATCGGACGAGAAGGCCCCCCGCGACCGGGATGGCGACCAAGTTGTAGGCGGTCGCCCAAACGAGATTTTGAATCATCTTCCGATAGGTTGCCCGAGATAGTTTAATCGCTCCCACAACATCGCGAGGATCGCTGCGCACCAATACAATTCCAGCGGACTCAATCGCGACATCGGTTCCTGCGCCAATGGCGATTCCGACATCTGCGGTCGCAAGCGCCGGTGCGTCGTTCACGCCATCGCCAACCATTGCAACTCTCTTCCCGCCCGACTGAAAGCGCTTTACTGCCGAAGCCTTGTCGGCGGGAAGAATCTCGGCGGCGACCTCATCTATACCGATGCGTCGGGCGACCGAAGCGGCGACCGTCTTCGAGTCTCCCGTGATCATCGCGACCCGGATACCAAGCCCATGAAGCTCCGTAACCGCCTCCTTCGATTCAGGGCGAATCTCATCTTCGACGGAGATGGCACCGAGCAATCGCCCTTCGGTGACGACATAGAGAACCGTCTTGCCCTCTGACGCCCAAGAGGTCGTCAATTTTTCAACTTCTGACGCTACTGTTACCTTGGCCTCGGTCAACAGACGCGGTCCGCCGATGGTGACGTTCTTGCCGCTTACACGTGCCTGTGCCCCTCGACCGGGTAGCGCTTCGAACTCCGCAGCGTGCAACGTGGGCAGGTTTCGGCGTTTCGCTTCCGCCACGATTGCCCTGGCGAGCGGATGTTCGGAGTTGACTTCGACGGCGGCAGCATGGGCAATCAAATCACTCTCGTTGGTGCCTGCAACCGCCGCGACTCCCGACACTGCCGGTGATCCGCGTGTGAGCGTTCCAGTCTTATCGAAGATCACCATGTCCAAGTTGCGGGCGCGCTCGAGTGCGAGTCTGTCCTTCACGAGGAGACCATTCTGGGCCCCGAGCGATGTCGAAATTGCGATTACGAGAGGAATCGCAAGTCCCAGGGCGTGCGGGCAGGCAATGATAAGGACGGTTGCCGTCCTGATGAGAGCGTGCTCTTTATCTCCTCCAAACCACCAGTAAAAAAGCGTGATGGCGCCGGACGCGACAGCCACGTAGAAAAGGATTGCGGCGGCACGATCAGCAAGCGCCTGGGTACGAGATCCAGAAACTTGCGCAGCAGCAACAAGCCGCATGATACCGGACAGCGCGGTCTGCTCGCCGACTGCTGTGACGCGGACTCGAAGGCTTCCGCCAGTGGCGACCGTCCCCGCGATAACGGCGTCGTCCGGACCCTTCGAAACCGTGCGGGACTCGCCGGTGATCATCGACTCGTCAACGTCGGCAGCCCCCTTGACGACTGCGCCATCCGCCGAGACGCGGGTTCCGGGCCGGACGAGGACAATGTCGCCAACGTGTAACTCAGAGATTGGAACCGTCTGAATCTCTTCGCCGCTTACGCGCTCGGCTGTGTCCGGGAGGAGAGCTGCAAGCGCATCGAGCGCGCCCCGGGCCTCGGAAATAGCCCGCATTTCCAGCCAGTGGCCGAGGACCATAATCGTGATCAGCGACGCGAGTTCCCACCAGACTTCAATCTCGAAGAGGCCGAACGTTGCGGCCAGCGACGTACCAAAGGCGACTATGATCGCCAGGCTGATGAGGGTCATCATACCGGGCTTGTGATCGGCAAGTTCGTCCCACGCCCCGCGGATGAAAACTAGCCCTCCATAAATAAAGACGACGGTTCCGAGCACGGCCGGGATGAAAATCGAGCCGGGAAATGCAGGCGCGGCGTAGCCGAGCCAGTGTTGGACATCGGTCGACCAGAAGACCACTGGAATTGTGAGAGCGAAGCTCAACCAAAACTTGTCGCGAAACATAGCGACCGAATGTCCGGCATGACGGTCGTGACTTGCGTGGGCTTCTGACATCGTGTGACCGGCATGTAGGTCGACCGCCTGTCCGTGGGCTCTGTGTGTCATTGGTTCCATTTTGAACTCCAAAACCATGCACCAACTGATTCTATTGAGAAGATATCTCAACTGGGCTGGGCTGATCTTCGGCGCTACCATTTCTTGCCTGGCGCGCACCCCTGGACCTGAGGAGTTTCTTCGTGTGCAAATGCGTCACTCGCCCAGATTGCTAGGATTCAGAGGGCAAGGCGGTTGCAAGCGGAGGTGTAGAATACGACTCGGGATGTAGCATGCCTTGCGGTGACGTTTTCGCGCGGCCGTTCGACCCTGTAAGTCACCCGCTTGTCTCCACCGCATCAAGAACCTTCCTGGAGCGCCCATGAAAGCAATTCGGATCCACGAATATGGCGATGCAAACCAGCTGAAGCTGGAGGAAACCCCTAATCTCACGATTCTCGACGACCAGGTACTCGTAAAAATTCGAGATGCCGGAGTAAACCCAATTGATTGGAAAATCCGGGCGGGATATCTAAAAAATAGGATGCTTGCTGCCTTTCCTTTGACCATTGGACAAGATTTCGCGGGAGAGGTCGTAGAGCGAGGAAAACACGTCGATGGTTTCATTATCGGTCATCGGGTCTTCGGATTTGCGCAGGGTACTTATGCCGAGTATGCGGCCGCGCCATCTTCCACCGTGGCAGCAATGCCTGCGTCTATGTCCTTCGAGACTGCGGCCGCCCTGCCTACAGCAGGCTCGACAGCTCTGCAGATAATCCGAGACGTGGTGGGGGCCCGGACCGGCCTGACCATCCTTATTCATGGCGCCGCTGGTGGGGTTGGCTCGTTTGCAACTCAGATTGCCAAACATCTGGGCGCGAGCGTCATTGGCACCGCTAGCGGAGCAGAAGACATCGCTTATCTAAACTCGTTGAGAGTTGATGAGGTGATTGATTTCAAACGCGAGCGATTTGAAGAAAAGGTTCACGGAGTCGACGCGGTGGTTGATCTGGTTGGCGGCGACACGCTGGCGCGCTCCTATGTCGTAGTCAAGAAAGGAGGCGTGCTCGCGACCACGGTTCAGCCGATCGACGAATCCGCCGCAAAGCGCGCTGGGATTCGTGGTGTCCAAGTGGTCGTGAAGCGCAACGCGCCCGATCTAGCCGAGCTCGCAAATCTCGTCAACCAGGGAGCACTGAAACCCAGGCTGGGAGGCACCCTAACGCTTGCACAAGCGAAAGAGGCACAAGAACTGAGCGAGACTGGGGGAACCCGCGGCAAGCTGATCCTAAAGGTAGCCTAACGTCCAACTGATACTCAGAGATTTTACTATTCCGGATCGGCATGCACGGGGCAGTTGAGGAACCGACCAGATGATTTCGTTTGCTTTGCACGAAGCAGAGTACAAAATACTGTGAGGCCGAAACAACCTCTCCGAATTTGAGGTGATTCCATGCGAGTAAGAGATGTTATGACCCAGCACCCGGTTTGTTGCCATGCAGGCGACAGCGCACAGTCCGTTGCCAAGGCTCTACGCAACGAGGATATCGGTTCGCTACCGGTGGTTGCTGACCTGGATTCGCGGCGCCTGGTAGGCATCATCACCGATCGCGACTTATGTTGCAGCATCGTCGCACGGGGGTTAGATCCCGCTACGACGACAATCGAGGCATATATGAAACGCAACCCTGTAAGTTGTCGGGCGGAGCAGAGCCTGGACGCCTGCGAGAAACTGATGCAGATTCACCAGGTTCGAAGGCTACCCGTGGTCGACGGGAAATCACGTTGTGTGGGGATGGTGTCCCAAGCTGACCTAGCCCGCTCGGAGCAACCCGACAAAGTGCATCGCACAGTCGCTGAGATCTCCAAGCCGGCACGGGCCATCATTCTCGCCACGATGATCGTCCAAAGAGCAAGCTGACGGAATGGGAAACACCAGGAAAAGCTGCACTCCTTTCGGAGTTCAAGCTTAATGTCTGGGAAGTTCATTTCGCTTCACGCCAGCCGAGTGTGCCTAAGAATGCCCGATAACATCTTCGAAAAGGCGTTCGTGGCTGCCTTGACGAAGGTCGATGAATGGAAACGGTTTCTTGCAAACACACGGCCACTCGCCGAAGGCCTGATTCCAGCGATCAGCGAAGCGAACTATGATACTTCCCCAATACTTTTCCGCTGTCAGCGTCAACGGCCGTCAACCAACTGTTTTGTTTTTGAGATCTGAGCTACCAAAACCGCCTCATCGGCGACCAGTTGCCACGAAGCCAAAAGCAGAGGGCTGAGCCGTGGGATGGAATGCATTCTCCGCAAGCAGCCAGAGTCTCGATTCAAGGTGACAGTTGTATCTTGCAGTAGACAGTTTTCGGACGGATCGATATGGCCGATCAACCCTCAGGCAAACAACCTACCAGCGTGAGAGTTTTCGGGAGAGCTGAGTCAGCGCCCGCTTACGCGATTCGAGACTTCCTTCATCGCGGTGATGTGCCTTTCGAGTGGACCGAACTAAAAAATGATGAGCAGGCTCGTGAAGTCGGCGTTGAAAATCTCGGTGATCAACGATTGCCCGTCTGTATTTTTCCCGACGGCACCAGGATGGAAGCTCCCACGATTCGGCAATCACCGAAAAGTTAGGGTGGTTCCGCGATCCCTCCCGATCAGAATACGATTTGGCCATCTACGGAGCGGGGCCGGCAGGGCTTAGTGCGGCCGTCTACGGGGCTTCTGAAGGACTGCGAACAGTTGTCATCGAGAGATCGGTCGTCGGAGGGCAGGCGGGAACCAGTTCCAAGATCGAGAACTATCTTGGCTTTCCGCAAGGAATCAGCGGCGCCGACCTTGCCAAGGCTGCGCGCGAGCAGGCCTGCCGCTTCGGCGCCGAAATCCTCATGCTGCGGGAAGGTGTGCGCGGCGAGTTCCATCCCGGAAAGGGCATTGGCTATCTGGCGGATGGCACAAGGATTGTGGCGCACGCAACCATCTGCGCTACCGGTGTCGCGTATCGTCATCTGAATCTTCCGAACGAAGACCGGTTTCAGGGCATCGGAGTTTACTATGGTGCGGGATCGAGCGAAGCCCGGCTGTGTGGCGGCGAGCACATTTTCGTCGTCGGAGGCGGCAATTCCGCTGGCCAGGCGGTTATGTACTTTGCACGCTATGCGCGGAAAGTGACGATGGTGATTCGGGGAGGCGGATTGGAGCAAACTCTTTCCCAGTATCTCGTGGATCGCATTCTTGCCTTGCCTCAAATCGAAGTGTTGCCGCATACCGAGGTCACTGCTTTGCATGGGGAACAGGCGAGTGGACGTTAAAGTCTCGACGGATCTGCCGTACGGCGTGATCTGGCCACTGTCAGCGTTTTCTCTGGCAGGTCTTACGCGCGCCGCGTCTCCACAGGTCGATCAGCCGTCTCGGATCCAGGTTGTGCGACTGGAGGAGGTCAGCAATGCCATTCCGGTACTTCCCATCCGATCAGACGGGCTGATCCGTTATTTCGGTCAGAGCAAGGCTACTTTTACGGCATCCGGAAAGAGCTGGCATCCCAAGGTTTATGAACTGACGGCGAGCCCTGTGCGCAAAATGCAGATATGGACTTCGCCCGAAGGCTTGCTGCTAACTGCGAAACGACCGGGGTGGCCCAAGGGAAAGATGGAATTGGTTCGCTTCACGCAGTTTGCAGATTTCTAAAGCGGCCTCTCCACCATCTTGACGCCTAACGAGAAGTAGCACTGATTGAGGATTCGGGCACGAGCGGTCGGCAGAAAGGTCGATTGCCAGATTGTGGAAGAAAACCTATTCTGATCGCCACGTTGGACTCCACCCTGGCTCGATATCGCCTAGCCATAGTCTTTAAGTCAAAGAATCCAGAGGTTTCGCACTATGCCTCAAATAATGCCTGCCATCTTCTTCGGACACGGCAATCCCATGAATGCGGTCATGAACAATAACTACACCGCGGGTTGGCGGCGCATGGGGAAACAAACACCAAAGCCAAAAGCCATTCTGTCGATCTCCGCGCATTGGTTTGTGCCCGAGACTGGCGTCACAATCAGCACGGCGCCGAGGACGATTCACGATTTCGGTGGCTTCCCTCGAGAGCTTTACCAGGTGCAATACCCTGCCCCGGGCGATCCGGAACTTGCACGCCGGGTGAAAACGCTTCTGGAGCCTTTACAGGTCAACCTCGATAATTCGTGGGGACTCGACCACGGGACATGGTCCGTGCTTCGACATGTGTATCCTGCAGCCGATGTTCCAGTGGTTCAGCTCAGCATTGACGAGACACAGCCGTCGTCTTTTCATTTCGAGATCGGTAGGAAACTTGCGCCCTTGCGGGATGAAGGCATCCTGATTGTTGGCAGCGGCAATCTGGTCCACAACCTCCACACGTACGCCTGGGGCCGGCATGTGCCGGATCCATACGACTGGGCAATTCGGTTCGAGAATCAAGCAAAGGAAATGATGCTCGCCGGCGAATATAAGCCGCTCATTAACTACGAAACGCTTGGGCCAGAGGCTAGCCTCTCGATCCCCACACCAGATCACTACCTGCCGTTGCTGTATGTGATTGGTACCAGACAGCAGGGAGAAGTCATCACTTTCCCGATTGAGGGCGTGGATGGCGGATCGATATCAATGCTAACCGTGCAGGTGGGGTAGCCCGCATCGTTCTACTGCTACCGAAACCGGAGGGTACACAATGAAGGTAGCTCTGTTAGGTGCAACAGGATTCGTTGGATCCGCCTTGCTTAAGGAGGCGCTCGACCGAGGGCACATCGTGACGGCGATTGTGCGCCATCCCGAGAAGCTTGAAAAACGCGAGGGTCTCACTGCGAAGGCTGGCGACGTTTATGACACCACTTCTCTTGCGTCGTTGATCCAGGGAAACGATGCAATTATCAGCGCTTTCAATCCTGGGTGGAAGAACCCGAACCTTTATGACGACCAGGTTCGGGGAACAGCGTCCATCATCGCTGCAATTAAGAAGGCGGGCGTCAAGCGGGTCCTATGGGTGGGCGGCGCTGGCGGGTTGGAAATCAAGCCAGGAGTGCGTGTGATCGATAACCCCGACATGCCCGACTGGGTGAGGCCCGGTTCTTTGGCAACCATCAACGCGCTGGAGCAACTACGGAAAGAACCGGAGCTTGAGTGGTCGTTCCTGGCGCCTTCCGCAGAGATGCAGCCGGGACAGCGGACTGGGAAATTTCGCCTCGGAACCGACCCGCTTCTAGTCGACGCTGATGGCAAGAGTCGTGTTTCGGTTCAAGACTACGCGGTCGCCATGATCGACGAACTGGAACATCCAATCCACATTCGGCAGCGCTTCACCGTGGGTTACTAGAAGGCAAAGGCGTGGCCCTCGATGGCATGCGCGAAAGAAACGCTAGCGGTAATCGATCAGAAACCAAGGCTGTTGTTCGGTTCAGTGCCGAGGCCCCACCGGTTGGGCACGCCAACGCGCGGCTCAGTCGCGCAAGGCATCAGGCGCGGTGGATTAGGATACAGGGCCCGTCGCGGCGTGGTCGTCCTCGTGTCTTGCCGGAATCGTGACAAGTCAGCAGCAGAAGCGCCAATCACCAATCTATTGTTTCGGCACCGAGAGAATCGCAACCCACGCGGGGCCGCTGTCGGTCTGTTGCGTGACCGTGTTCTTCATCCCACCCGCAACGGCGACATACTGCACGCCGCCGATTTCATACGTGATGATACCGCCACCGATCGGGTCACCAAGATTCTTCTTGAGTAGTACTTTGCCGTCCCGGGCGTCGAGGGCGATGAAGTTACCCTTCGTATCGCCTGTGAGGACCAGACCGCCAGCGGTCGGTGTCACGGACGCTACCATCGAGGTGTCCGCATCGTATCTCCACAGGACCTTCCCGGAATCGGCATCGACCGCAGTGATATGGCCCAAGCGCTGAGAGATCGGATCCTGATCGCCGAACGCGTTGGACGATCCCAGGAAAGGAGTGCCGGGTTTGAGCTTGAGACTCTCAGGCCCCGCGAGTTTGATCGTTGTCGCCCAATCAATCGTGGGGACGTAGATCGCGTTGACCTGAGGCGAATACGTGGGCCCGTACCAGTTGGTCCCACCCTGCGCACCGGGGAGGAAGCGGGTGCCTTCCTTGGTAAGCGGCGCATCAATATTCTCTATCCTCGTGACCGGGACCTTGTAGAGCATATTCTTGAGGTCGCGATCAAGACCGTACAGATTTCCGTTCTTCCCGGCGGCCGCGACCATCTTCCCGCCCGCTTGAGAAGTGAACAGGATGGGGCTCGCTGCCAGATCCCAGTCATGGAAGTCGTTCTTGACCAGCTGGTGATACCCGCGGAGCGTCCCGGTCCGCGCGTCGAGCATCACGATGCTGCACGTGTAAAGATTGTCGCCGGGGCGATATGATCCGACGAAGTCTGGTCCCGGATTACCGGTTGGTGAGTAGAGGATCCCGGTTTCCGTATCCAGCGCAAATGACGAGTACACACCGCCGCCCACCCTCGGTTTGTCCTTTGGCCACGTCTCGGAGCCCGGTCCGGTCGACGGTACGATGTCGAAGTTCCAGAGTTGCTTTCCGCTCTGCGTGTCGAAGGCGCGGATGTGCCCAACTGCGCCGACGTCGCTGCCGGAGTTGGCCATATAGACGCGACCCTCCCACACGATCGGTGCCGCGGTGTAGTACTCGCCAATCGTCGCGTCGGCACCGACCACGTCCCAGATCACCTTGCCGGTTTTGGCGTCAAGTGCGAGCAGGTGGCCGTCCGGCGTGCCGCGGAACAGCCGGCCATCCGCGTATCCGACTCCGCGCACCGGCGTGCCAATGCCAATGCTCTTTGGCTCGAAGTGCTGGATCCAGCGCTGCTCACCAGTGCGGGCGTCGAGGGCGTACGTATTGGTGGCTGTTGTGACGTACATCGTGCCGTCGATCAACACCGGGCCGGACTGGAAGGCGGTCGTCTCGGGGAGCTTAAATCGCGCGACCTCGGCCAGCGAGGCCACGTTGCCCGTGTTGATCTGACTAAGAGAGGAGAAGCGAGTGGCATTATAGCCGCCGTTGTAAGACGGCCACTCCGAACCCGACCTCATACCGCCCGGCTGCGCCGTGGTGAGTGCGACCTGACTTGAGGACGTTGGGACCTTATCCGCATTCTGCGACGAGCACGCGTTGCAGACGACGATCAACCCGAAAAGCAGTAATCCGAACCCTCGGCGGAACGAAGCGATGACCGTGTACATGGTGTCCTCCAAATCTTAAAACATGGTTGGCGGAGCCTCCGCGGGTGAATGGCGATGAACCATAGCGCTACCTCGCGTTGCTCGTGTTGTACTTTATGGCTAGAGGCACGGATTCGTCTCCGGCGCCTGTCCCGAATCGCCTGCCTTGATTCACATCGCGCCGTACAAAGTATTCTTCGCCAGCGGGGACTGGACGTGCTCGACTGCGCGGTTCACATACCTCATGCTCAGGGATAGACTTCAGGTTCAGCGGCTACAAGAATTGGGGTCAGACCCTCTTTTGCTGAGGTCCACATCTTTCACATCAAAGTTACGCCTTGGTTCGTCAGCTGCCAAGCGAGTGCACTTGTTCAGAATGTTCAGTTATATTGAGATTTCTTCATGAGGGGCTGAACGGCTTCCTCAAACAGCGAACCCTATGACTCCCTATCGATCCGGGTTGATATCCACGCCATGAACCACGGCTTGCCACAAGTTTTGGTTCCAAATCCGCATTGGCGGTGTGTAGCAGCTATCGCGGTGATACTCACAGCCTGTTCTGCGCACAAGGATAGACCGCGAGCCCTCTACGTTCCCTTGGCTGAACTGGAGGCGGTGTACGGCCCGCTGATCACGGCGGGCAACCACCCGACGGGTGACCAATCTGGAACCGGAGACCGACTGGGACTGTTCCGCGATGCCGGCGGAACGATTTGGGGGTTGCCGCTTGCCATTATGGCCGACGGTACCGTAGTTGGTTGTGCTCCGCCCTCGGTGCACGACGCGCCGGTCACCGACAGCTACCCTGCGGTGTCTACCGTAATTGGTTGTACAAACGAGCCAACCGGCTGGCGCGGTGGTACTGGCAAACTGGAACTCCTGCTGCGAGACGCGCAGGGAAAGATCCAATGGCGCGCCGTGAACGGCTCACACATCGACGCTGGCCCCGTCTGTTGGGCTCAAGATCCGCCAGGGCCAAAGCAGCGATTGCTTTACTATCGGCTTGCTCCCATGCCACGAGACAAATAGAGAAGTACGAAACTCCCCGCGTAGTTGATCCTGGACACATGCGATCCCTGCCAGTCATCCAAAGTCAGCTTGGAGATGCCGATGGTCAGTGTAGACATAGGAGGAGGCGTACAATGCGAGAAATGTCCTCACCTAAGCGCAATCTCATCAAGCAGAATTGAATCTTGAGCGGCGCACGGCCGGATATCAAGGAGGCTTTCTTGAAATACACGGACCTGAACGAAAATGACAATTTTCTGCGCTATCCCACCCGGAACAAACTCGTAGGAGTTGTTAGCACCCCGGAAGAACTGCAAGCCGCCATTCTGGAGCTGAACAAAGCTGGCTTCGGAGAGGACGAGATTGACGTGCTCTGTGGCAAAAAAGGAGCCGATCGACTTGATGTTACCGGCGAGAAACATGGACCTCTGGCGCGACTGTACCGGTTTGTCGAGAAGTTTGGAGACATGGAAGCAAAGAACTTGCGGGAATACCAACAAGAATTGCTAAGCGGTCATTTTTTGATCGCCATCGAGGCTGCTGAGGAAGACAAGAGAGCGCAAGCGTTGACCATTCTCGAGTCACACGGCGGGCACCGGGTCAACTTCTACGGCAAGTGGGCGGTAGAAGGGCTGGCGTCCTGAGCGCAGGCATCACTTGATTCTGGGGGATCCGAGCACGCCCGAACAAAAGGTCTGTAGTCCTTTTAGTATCTGTTAGCACTTGTCAACTCTAGTCGATGCTGGGGTGTCAGGCCGTCTTGAACACCGAAATCGGCAATCAGCGGCAGATGGTCCGAGGCAATCAGGGCGGTCCGGCTTTTATAAAGTCTCAAGCGCTCTATCTTCAGCGCGGAGTCGAAATACATATGATCAAGGTGGAGAAAAGGGAGTAACCCCGGATACGTACGAAAACGAGGCAGCTGCGTCCTGATATCCGCGCTCTTGAAATGAGCGGAGAGCAGCTGCGAAGCTAAACCGTGTGTCCAGTCGTTGAAATCCCCGAGCACGATTCGTGGGCCATAAAGCTCCGGATTCTGCAAGATCTCTGGGCCGACCAGCTTTCGGGCCTGCTGTCGGCGTTCGATAAAACTGGTGCCCAAATGAACGTTGAAAACATGAAGGGTAGTTTCCGCTAAATCAATATCGGTGCGCAAACAGCCGCGCTGCTCCCTCTTCTTCGTAGTGATGTCGTGATTCTCGCAGTCGCGCATAGGAAAACGGCTCAGGAGTAGGTTGCCATAGGCTCCGCCGTGTAACCTGCGATTTTCACCAAGGCAGAAATTGAAACCGAGTTCCGTGGCGATAAACTGTGCCTGATCCCGCTCGGGCTTTCCGGGAACACTGAGGACTTCCTGCAGCGCGATAATGTCCGCATCGATGTTTCGCAACACCTCCACAATGCGGACCGGCTGGACGCGTCCGTCTAGCCCCCGACACTTGTGAATGTTGTAGGTTACGATTCTGATGCGGCGTGCCACCTTATATATAAGATGCTGACTGTCATTTCGTAGGTTCAATTGAAAATCTTATAGGCGAGCCAATCATTGGATGCGACCCCTCACGGCGCTCAGAGCGTATATTGAGGGGATTCAGTTGTCATCAGCTGCGAGAACGGTGACCGCCTCCATGAAAACCGAGCAGGGCGAGCTCCAGAATCGGTCGGCATTAAGTCATATCGCCAGCCGTGCTTTTTCGCGAACCGCAGGAGCGCCTTTAATTCCCGGAAACCATGTGCGTTTGCTCAGAGACGCTCAGGAGAATTACCCGGGTTGGCTTGAAGCCATCAGTCGGGCACAACAGCACGTTCACTTCGAAAGCTACATCATTCATGAAGACGACACGGGACGTGAGTTCGCGGATGCTTTGATTGCCAAGGCGCGCGAGGGGGTGCATGTCCGGCTTATTTACGACTGGATGGGAGGCTTGGGTAAAACCTCACGACGGTTCTGGACACGTCTCCGGACGGGTGGCGTGGAGGTGCGTTGCTACAACCCGCCTCACTTCGATAGTCCCTTTGGCTGGCTATCGCGCGATCACCGCAAGATGCTCGCAGTCGATGGGCGTGTGGGCTTTATCACGGGCTTGTGTGTCGGCAGAATGTGGGTCGGTGATCCGAAAAAACATCTCGAGCCTTGGCGTGACACCGGAGTCGAAGTTCGTGGCCCCGCTGTTTCACAAATCGAGGAAGCATTCGCACAGATTTGGGCCATGATGGGTGAGGCGATACCGGAGTCTGAGTTGAGCGGCGGCGATAACAAGGTTGTGGCCGGCAATATGGACATGCGGGTAGTGGCAAGCTTGCCCGCGACCGCTGGCATGATTCGCTCGGATGAACTGGTTGCAGCACTCGCGCGAAACACTCTGTGGTTAACGGATGCTTACTATGCGGCGACCACCTCTTATGTACAAGCTCTGAGAGCCGCAGCAATGGATGGTGTTGACGTGCGGCTCCTGGTCCCCAATGGGACGGACATCCCGATCCTCCGGCCGTTATCCAAGGCGGGCTATCGGCCGCTCTTGGAGGCCGGTGTGCGCGTGTTTGAATGGGAAGGCACAATGTTACACGCCAAAACCGCAGTTGCCGACGGACGTTGGGGGCGGGTGGGTTCCACCAATCTGAACATTGCAAGCTGGTTGAGTAATTGCGAACTAGACGCGATGGTTGAGAACGAATCGTTCGCACATGAGATGGAGGAAATGTATCTTCAGGACTTAAAGAATGCGACGGAAATTGTCCTGGATATGAAACACCGGGTGATCGCACCCGGGGAGCCGCGCCACTCCAGTCCGGTTTTCACGAGCGGCGGAGGAAGTACGGGACGCGCGGCAGCCGGAGCGATACGAATCGGCAACGCGATCGGCGCAGCTTTCACTGACCGTCGCGTGATGGAACCCGTCGAAGCCCGCATCTTAATAACAGGCGGATTTGTATTAACCGCATTGGCAATTCTCTTCGCGTTCTTTCCGCGCCTCCTGGCGTACCCGCTCGCAGTACTGTTTATGTGGATCGCCTTGGCGCTACTTTACCGCGGCTACAAACTGCATCGCCAGGGGAAACAAAAAACAGAGCCTCTCAAAAAGAAAGGGCACTCGAGTGCAACCACGGAAGTGTACCGGGATGAGTAAAAAATAGAAGCCGCCGCTATCGGCCGGCTTCTACCTTTTCTATCGGGTGCTGCGCGAGCGCAGCGCAGCACAATGGGCGGTTGGTGGGAATGTTGCTTCATCATGGTCGCTGTTCAGACGTTGCTGAATGGCTTGAAGTCATTTTCTCAACCGCTAACGGCCCTGTCGCCCACCCAACCGCTTCCCACTGCAGACGACCGGGAATGAGTTCAATCCCGGCATGAGCGGTACCCTTTGCGGGCATCCGACTATCCGACTGTCAGAATATTCAGTCATCGCCATTTTGCTGCTGACCATCCCTGCCATCGCGTAGAACACAAATCCCAATGAATGCGTAGTGCGGCCGATTTAACGCTCGCTACCCGGACTGTTCACGACGTCCATGGCAAAGAGAAGCTCGATGGGCGGGTTGTGGAATTACCTCCGAAGCGTGTGAGCGATTTGACGTTCACATCTATTATCGCCGCCATACCGCTGCTGTGATGCTTTTCACTGCACAAATCTTAGGGAATTGACCGAGGAAGTGTTCAGGTGTAAGTTTTGCGTCAAAGGAGTTTCCCTATGGATGCAAATCCCCCGAAAAAACCACCAGCGACAGCCCCGGGCGAGCCACCACAGCTCAAAGACCAGATCAGCCTACGAGCACACGAACTCTACGAGGCACGTGGCCGTGAGGACGGTCACGCAATGGAAGACTGGCTCCGCGCCGAAGAAGAAATCACGAACAGGAAGGCACGCACTATCGCCGCTTGATACTACCTGTGCCCAAAGCAACCTGGCCCCGACCCTCGGGGCCTTTTTCATGTAACCCGAGACTCCATCATTTCAATCGCCGATTTGATTGGACATCTGCGTCGACCCATATTTCCGCAACGCCGCATAATCTCTGCTAAACGCCGACATGATCCAAAACAATTTTCACTTACCCGAGGCGGAATTCGCTTGTTTTTGGCTGCTCCCCTCAATAATCTCGTGAAAAGTATGATCCCTCTGTAGTATACCGACCTTGTAAAGCTACCGCGCCGCAGTCTTGCAACCCGCCCCTTCTCGGACTGCGCGGCCGGGCCTTGGGGTCGTGAGTCGTTTCGGGGGGAGACACAAACGACCCTGAGGTTTTTGCTTAATATCGCGACCCAAAACTGAAAGACCCAAAGCGGAATTGGATGCCATCATTTCTTCGTGTTCTCTTCACGTGGACGATGTAACTGTTGAATCATCGCCATCACACTCATGACTGGGTTGTTAAGGCTTGGCTTGGGTGTGCCATTTCATGATCGAGATGCCTTTGTTGGCCAAGACTGTGATTAGGATCACTACGGTCGGGTGTGAGGTACGGCAAGAATTTCCAAGACACGAGCAGCGATACTCGGCTTGAAATTATGGAACCAACTGTTAATGGAAGAGATCGCTCTCGTAGCGAAGTGCGATAGGACCGTCGATCCAGGCCACACTTTTGGGACTAGGTCATGCTCCACGGCCTCCAACGATGGTGGGGCCTGCGAGGCGAGGTGCGTGGGGAGGGCAGCGGATCGAGGTATACTCAGACAGGAATGCGCGACGATCCAAATTTTGATCAGCCTATCGAGATTCAATCATCAACCGAACCAGTGAAGGCAGATCTCTCCACCTATTGTCTCCGATGTGGTTCTCAACTGTAGGAATCAAGGTGCAAGTTGGCTTGCAAGACATGCGGCTTTTTTCTGAGTTGCAGCGATTTTTACTGAGTTGGACCCACGCTCATATTTTGACGTTCACCACTGGCTCATCTGGCAACGGGTCAATTCCCGTCTTCTTTGGCACATCGGGCTAGTGGAGCGAATCGTAAGCTCGGGACGAAGAGACAAGCTGCCCTGAAGACCCAATCGCGGAAAGGCTCGCCAGAGCGCAAAACTCGACCCGTCGGCCCCTGAAAGCCGCTTGGCGCCCATATAATAATGATCCTCGCTGCAATGAAAGCCTCTGAACTCCCGGCCGGACATCACGGTACCTAGTTGTTCGGAGCGCTTCAGACACGCCAGTCTGCCGGCGGATTCTCGACTTGCCAAAAGTCCCCTGGGTTGTCAAACTCCACTCCCAGCAGCCATGAAGCGCTCTCAAAAAGGGCGATGGCGAGCACAATGCGACAGTTCTTGCTCGCGCCATTCGACACCAGCCTCACCATCACTGGCGTTTCATTTCTTATCCGTTCTGGCGAGAGAAAACCGAAGCCATGCGCGTTAACTACAAGTGTCTCGCACTCTATACGAAAGTCATATGTAGGATCGAGACTGGTTACTACAACAGGAATTTGCAGCGACAGGCGTGTACTCCGCCTGGTTGCATTTTTGCTCCTCTCCAAGCAGCACCTCCCCTATCTTTTCGGCAGATTTTTGCAACTCCATCCGTGCAACGAATCCTCTTCACGGTTCCCGTCTGGGGCTTTTCACGAGCCTCACCGCCAGGTTGGCGGAGCACTTTAGATAATTCGTCGGGCAAACCCGGGAGTAGCCACCGTTCCGCTATTTCTTGGCGGGGACCATGACTGGGGCTTGCTTTCCGTCAGTTGGACTGCCTGGACTAAGGACAGCATCTTCTGGACGATTGGGTCTTTCTGATCTCATTCTGTGTTCAGTTCGCTTTAGCAGCGTTGGGGTCGAGCACAGCGAGAAACGTTGAACTGTAGGCTTCTTCACGGACTCTGGGATCGTGCTTCGTTTGCAGTTTTGTCCGCCCTATTGCGCTCTGTAATGCCCGGCCCAATCAACGCAGATCTTTTAATAGGCACGGGTTTCAGACGCATTGTGACTATGCGAAGAAGCGTTGGACTAAAAAACCACCTGACGTCGGCTTCCCGACCTTGCACCGGTAAGGAATCCCCCTTACATAGGAACCCTAGTGACCGTCCAGAGTTACTTGTAAACAAACGTAACATTAATTGAAACATATATTTCATACCAAAAGTGTGAGATCGTGCTACAGTGCTGGCCATCGGATGAAGCTCTCCCCATGAGCCGTCGTGGTCTAGCTTGGTGAAAGGCTCTACAGTGACGGCTCTTTGTGTGCGGTCGAAACGATACAGCGCGAATGGACACGGAACTGGTTAATCGAATCTCCGCGGAATTGGGCCGTTTATTTCAGAGGCAGATGGAGGTGTTTAAAGGAAGTACCGTTGCACGCCTGACCCCACTGGAGGTCCAGGAGTATGCTCAAAGACGCGAACGCATTTGTGAACTGTGTGCAGAATTATCCCACTCGAAGAGCCAGCTAGTGGTGACTCGCTAGGAATTAGCAACTCGTGGGCTTCCCTGAGACCCAGCACAATATCGCCATTGGGGATTCAGGTGCCCTGGTTCTGTTGAGGCGGGTGCTCAGCGCCTTCCTCGCCACGCTCAGCCCATGCAGGGAGCCGCAATTCGACATCCCGCCGATCATCACGTAGTCACCGAGAAAACGACGGGCCGTCGCCTCCATGTATTTGGGTAGCCACGAGGCGTTTGAGATCCCCAAATTGCAGAAAAAAGCTCCACGTGCCCGCGAGAATCACGACCACGATCGCGGGGCTCACTCCTTTGATTGACTCCCTTCCACTTCAGCGATACGCATAGTTACGGCAGTGACTCGGCCGACTATATCCGCATCGGTTGGGTACCGGAATTGCCGGATCTGCCCCCGCGACTGTGGACTCGGAACCAGCATAAGTTGATTCCCGTCGAGTTCGCACCAACTGCAGGCGTAACCGCCGCGGAGTTCGACGAAATAGATTGGTCGGTCGAACTCGCTCTGCCAATTGCCCGGCTTCACCTTATCCTGGTGTTCATCAATCTCGACGAACGAGCCCGGGCGGATCAATGGAAAGAGCGTGTAATCCTCGAGTCCGATGTACCCGCAAAGGCAGTTTTGTAGGTCCAATTGCTGCAAGAGAGCAACGGGAATCTCACCCCAGGTCTCAAACATGCGAGAGACCAGGTTCGTCCTCGCAAGCTCCACGTTCCTGCGAAGCTCAATGGGAAGCGTAATCGTCTGTCCTGGCAGTTCCAGATTCGACCCAATCAAATGTGTGTGCGGCAGACTGACGAGCCGCTGCTCCTTGGCGGCATCGAGGATGTTGATCCCGAAGAAGCCCACGATCTTTAAGAAGTTGCATTTGTAGATGAGGCTCAAACTGTAAAGTTTGTAGATGCTTGGCGTATATTTCCCGTTCTCGACGTCCGTCAGCCAGCCGTGAGAAACGTAATATTCTTGGTTGTTATTCTCGCGTGCAATCTGCAGAGTCTGGACGGCGCGAGTAGAGAGACGGACGCGCAGACGCTCTGTTCGGAGCCGCTTCCCTGCCTCCGGACTCGGTGCCGGCTCCAACATACGCGTCGCCATGATACAGAGGACTTCCTTCGTCCGCGTAGACAGAAACATTGGGGTTACAAAAACGCAACAGCCAGACACAGAGGAAGCTGCGAAATAATACTCCGTTCCGCTCCCCAGGACCGCTGCATTTTCTCGGTGGTCGCTAATCCGACCGATTGTAGCCTGAAAACTACGAAGGGGCAGTTGCCTAGGGTCGGAAAGAAATGTGGTCGTAGAAGCGAGCACTCCTCACAAATTTTCCAGCTTTAGCATCGGCAGCGTATACAACTCGGCACAGCCGGCAAGCCAACCACCGCGAGCGCAACGATGTCCTGCCAGCACAGCTGGTCTACTGCTGGCCGCACTCCCCCGGAGGCAGAAACTCGAACAGCGCTGCCATCGCAACGGGAATACTGAACAACACCACCGCATACACCCAGCGGAACTCGCCGCGGGGCAAGGAGAAGATGAGGTAGGGCACGAGCAAAAGTCCCGGAATCAGCACTCGGACGCCACGGTTGGTGAGAAGCCGTTGGAACATTCCAGCTGCGCCGAACCCAAAAAACCAATAAGGGGCAAGCAGCAATGCGAAGGATGTGAAACTGCTAGCCATGTGGCCCTGGATACGAACCTCGATAGCAAAATGGCGCGCCACAAGCCAGAACGCCAGCAGCAACAACCCATAGAGGGCGCAGGCCGCAAGCACTGCGCGATCGATCGGTTTCGCAGGGATTTGACCAGGGGTAATAATATTTGCCATAGCTTCGCCAAATCTATTTTCCCTTGTTTCAGCCGATGATGAACGAGTGGCCTACTCTGTTGTTCGATAAGTGTCTAGTGAGGCGCTTGCCGTCTCGATGGCCTAACTCAGGCTCAACCTCGATAACGCCATTTTCGCTGCATGATAGCCGCACATTCCATGCACGCCGCCGCCTGGCGGAGTTGATGAGGAGCAGATGTAAATGTCTTTCGCCGAGGTGGCGTAGTGCTTCCGCGTGGGTCGGAACAGAAGCTGGCGTATGTCCATAACTCCGCCCGCGATGTCGCCACCGACGAGATTCGCATCCATTCTTTCGAGGTCGGCTGGGGAAGACACGTGGCGGGCTGCAACGCAGTCGCGGAATCCGGGTGCGAACCGTTCGATCTGGTCTTCCAGTTTGTTTAGTACATTTGTGTTCGATCCGTGCGGAACATGGCAATAAGCCCAGGCGGTGTGTTTGCCTTGCGGGGCGCGCGAAGAATCGAACAGGCTCGGCTGGGCCAGCAGAACAAATGGACGATCCGCGTGCCGTCCATCTCGAACTGCCTGCTCCGAGGCAGCGATCTCCTCGAAACTTCCGCCCAGATGTAGCGTGATTGCGCGCCCACAATCGGAAGCTTTCCAAGGAATTGGTGCGTGCAGAGCGTAATCCACTTTGAATACGCCTGGCCCGTAGCGGTAGGCTTGCAAACGACGCTTATAATAATCGGACAGCCGGTCTCCAGCGAGTTTGAGAAGCTGTCGTGGGGTCACGTCACAGAGAAGCAAGTCATAACCTGGCAACGCGGACAGCGTCTCAACGCGCGAAGATGTCGTAACTTTGCCTCCGAGTGTCGCCAGATATCGGCACAGTGCGATTGTGAGTGACTGAGAGCCACCGCACGGGATCGGCCATCCTACCGCATGTGCGAGAACCGCCATTAACAGCCCGGGCGCAGCACTCAAAGGTTCATCCAGGCTCAGAAACGAATGAGCTGCCAAACCGGCGAACAGAGCCTGGGTGCGCTCATTACGAAACCGGCGGGCAATCGTTCTGGCGGGCAGGATCGCACTCATCCCAAAGCGCGCCATCAGCCAATGGTTGGGAAATGTGGGGACTGGACGCAGCACATCCCGAGCAAATTCACCCGATCGCTCAACAAACGTCTGTATCAGCTTTCTCCAGACTTTGCCGTCCACCCCAAGTGAAGCCTCAGTGTCCGAAAGATCACGTTCCAGAACCACGGCCGTGCCATCGTCGAACGGGTGAGCCAGTGGGGCCGGCGAGTGAATCCACTCCAGGCCATAGTCGCGCAGGGGAAGAGAGGAGAAAAATGGCGACCCCGCCCCCAGCGGATAAACCGCCGCTCCGAAATCGTGCCGATAACCAGGCAAAGTCAATTCCATGGTGCGTGCTGCACCGCCGGGTGTGGCTTCCGCTTCCAGCACTTCTACCTGCAGTCCCGCCTGTCCCAGAACAATGGCTGCAGCCAGCCCATTCGGGCCGGCGCCGATGATGCATGCCTTACGGTTCATTTATGAATCACCTCTGGAGCACCCAGCAGGCTGTGGCAAGAATTATTGCCGCTCCCGCACCCTTGGCCACTCGGTCACCACTATGGTCCCATCAGGTTCTCGCTCCAGCGTTGGCGCATACAGGCCCAACCATTGCCGGCGCCACCATGTCCCGGTCGCGCGTTTTTCTGCCATGCTCGTGAACCGGTATTGCCAGAGCACCGCACGGATCTGTCGCGGCGGGTCCTGCGGAAAAGGATTGCCGGCAAAAGGGCCAGCACATCCTTGTTATTCGAAAGCAGTCGCACCTCCGTGTTCGGCACGATCGGATAGTCACGCCAAGAACCCAGGGATGCGAACCACAAGTGCCAATCGAAGCGCGGCTGATAAGGCGCGTAGATCCCAGGGGGCCGGTTCAAATCCTGCGGCTTGTAGCGAAACGGGTAAGCCACCCAGCTCTGCCCATCTTGCGAACCCTGGAATTCGATCTCATACCGGCCGCGCGTCATCACCGCAAAGAGGCCGTATTGATTGGCAATTCGGAATGGCTCAAGCGCGGTTACTGGAAACGCTGGTAACGGTGCTCGCACAAACATCCAGATCAACTCCGCGGTGGTCGCATAGAAGATCCAGATCAGAATCCCACTGCTCACGGCGAGCTTCAGGGCAGACCACTTTGGACTAAGGTTCTCCCTCCAGCCTCCGATTGATGCTCCTTCGACCTGTGCGCCCGGCAGGCTCGCTTCTTCTGATGCGGTCCCTGCGACTCGCTCCTTCAAGTTGGCTGGCAAGAGTTGCAACACAAACCTGATCATCCAGCAACAACACGCCAAGCGCGAGAACGAGATGATTTAGAAAGGTGTAGTTGGCCGTCAGGATTATGCCAATTTGCCAGGGCGTCACTAGGAAGAAACACACGATGCGCCAGCGCCGAGGCAAAAACAGCATCCAGACCAGCTCAGATCACCTAGACCGTCGGCTCAGCAACACGCGAATGCGTCCGCCGCAAAGCGGCTTAGTTCAAGTCGGCTTGTGGGAAGTGATTGATTACCCCCGGACCATCGGGCCAAATGTCTCACTTCTGACTGGATGGATCATCTGATGGGCGCAACCGATTTGCGCACTTCTATTTGTCCATCACGTATGCGGACCTCCAGGTAGGGCTGCGGATGCACCGCCGGGCCATCGAGCACGCGGCCATCTTCCAGACAAAATCTAGAATTGTGATATGGACACACAATACTGTTACCAATAAGTTTGCCTTCTGCAAGCGGTCCACTAAAGTGGGAGCACGTTTCGGCCAAGGCAAAGATTCGCTCTCCACTACGGACCAGTAAAATGGGTACGCCATCGTGGACCGCTCGCGTTGGCTTGTCGTCTTTTAACTCTTGGTCAGGGAGAACGGCCACAAACTCTCTAGGGAACGCTTGCCCCTCCGTGCGATCGACTCCGACCCTGCGTTTGTAAACCATCTCGCCGCCTAAATGGGCGGCATACGACGTAACGGCATAACCCAGAGCGGCGCAGATGCGGCCGCTCGTGCGCGATTTCTTTTTCCGCAGGACCAGCGAGGTTGTAAATAGCGCAGTTGCGCCTAGATTCAGCAGCCCGTGAATAAATCCGGTACGACGAGCCGGCGAGTCAACATCCGACCAGTCTGTCACACCGGTCACTGCCGCGCCAGTTGCGCAGACCAACCCTATTGTTATCGACGTGTCGGCTGCCAGCGCAAATTCACGGCGAGCCCGAATCAAATCTAAAACATCAAATGCAATGGCGACGGTCCAGGCGCCTATCGGCACATCCGTGAGAACAACGTGCAGCGGCTCGCCCAGCCATGTACCATTCAAAAAGTTCCTAATTTTTTGCGCGCTCGACCGTCCGCCCCCGTACAAGAACTTGTCGATCAGTTTCTGCACTCTCTCATCGATTGGCGCGTGAGGCAGCACCGGTGATTCCCCCGAATTTAGGACGCCGGTGTCCAGGTTGGTAAGTATGGTTGGAATATTCGGATTCGTCATGAGCCCTCCTCATTGGTTGCGACAACTGAGATGCCAAATTCCCTATTCTCGCAAACAATAATTGAAGTCCCCCAGTTTCCGGATGCCCGTCATCTGGGAGTAAGCCAGCAGGTATGCGAGCATTCGCGCGGATCGTTTCCGGCATGCACTCCGAGGCGAAACCACAGGTGAACAAAAGAGGGTCACCGAGAAGCCTATCCGGCTTTTGAAAATGGGTTCCGGTTGAACTCCGAACGCGTATCGCGATTGTGTCAGACTTCCTTTATGGCCAATTGCTGACCCGTCTTTCCTCGATTGTCAGGATCCCGAACACTTTGAACGAAGAGTGGAACCTGCCCTGACCGCCGGCGTAGTCTCCTAATTCTTCCGCTGGAGCGGTTTTTTCGTTACTGGAAATGTGCGGCCCACCATGTTTTCGTGGATCCCTTCAGAAATGCGTTGGCTATTCCGACAGATACTACCTTTCCTTCGCTGGCATATCGCCAGTTTTCTTTGCGTCTTGATAGGCAGCTTTCTAGCGCTTCTCTCGCCACTCGTCTTGAAGTGCGGGCGCGCCACCGGAGCAGGGAGCAATACCACTCTTCGAGGAACGACGCAAACTGGAACCGGCCTGGTCGTCGACAGCAACGGCGTCGTCACGCCGGCCGGATCGCGGACGCTGGAGGTCACCTCGAGCGCGCCGGACTACGACCGTTGGGCTGTAGTCGCGGTGTCGTTTAAACCATAAGAGCGTGACTTCGAAAAAGACCCTTGGTTTGTACCAAGGGTCTTTTTTACTCGCGTGTTTAACAAGTGAGTGAACACCCTTTGTGTACAGCGGTTACCCACATGGCCAAGATGACACAACACCGTGAACGAAGCGTCCCAGCTAACCCACCGCAGGTAGCGGCCCTCGGATGTTTTCATAGTGCATTCTAGGGCTGTCATAGATGCTGCTTTCGGCGCACAGGTGGGAACACTATTGTAAATATCGTGCCTTTTCCCTCCTCGCTTCCCACGTTGATCGTTGCTCCGTGCTTCTCCGCGATTGTCCGGCAGATCGCGAGTCCAAGGCCCGTTCCATCGCCTATATGGTTTCGAGCCCGATAAAACCGTTTGAAAATATGGGGTACGTCTTGTTGGGGTATTCCGATCCCCGTGTCTGATACCGTCAGCACTGTGCCATGGAGGCCGAGCGTGATTCTGCTCAGGCCAGAAGGACCCATGTACTTTACCGCATTGCTCACGAGATTGGTGACCAGGTCTTCGATGGCATCTGCGCGCCCGCGAATAGTGACGCGAGGGGCGATATCCGTCTTGAAGGCGATGTGCTTCTGCCGCATGAGTACATCGAAGTTCTTCCCCATATCCTTGAGAAGCTCACTCAAGTCGATTCTGCTGCGTCTGAAATTCTCGTTTCCTGTTTCCAGGCGGATGAGCTTCAGGAGGTCATATAAGAGGCGGGACATCCGATCGGTCAATGACTCATAGAGATCCCATTCCACCGGAGCCTCAGGCCGCTTGCGAGCCGTTTCTATTTGCGCCTTGAGGATCGTGAGTGGCGTTTGTAGTCCATGGGTGATATCTCCGATCATCCGGACTTGATCTTCCTGAAGTTTCGTGAGGCGTTGCGTCCGTTCCTCAACCTTTTGTTGGAGCCTTCTCGAATAACTCCGTACCTTAGAGTAGAGTTTAGCGCGGGCAATTGCCACCGCCGCCTGATGCGCGAATGTTTGCAACACATCCAGGTCTTCCGTTGTGTATGGATCTCCCGACAGTTTTGGACCAAGAAGCACGACGCCCGAGAGCACGTGCTCGTTGAAGATAGGGATACCGAGTTCAACCTTTGCTAAGGAGGGCTCCAGGCCAATTTCCTCGAGCAGACTCCGTAGATCTGTGGCGAGATGCCGGTCGGCCAGGATGTACGGGAGGTCCGAGCGGACGAGGATGTGCGGGCGAACATGGAACATGCGCATCAGCCTCCGATAGGACGGGTCATCGCAGGCATTTGCGCCGTATCGCTCGGTAGTGCCGCTTCGCATGAGGTACACGCAGGCGATCCGGGTACGGAACAGGTGTTTAAGCTTTCGCAGCACTCTCGGAACGAGCTGTTCAAGCACCAAGGTGGCATTCAATGTTTCGCTGAGTTTTTGTACGACGTGGGAAGACTCATAGCGCCGTTTGAAAAATAGCCGATCAGTGAGAACCCGCAGCCGCCTCTCAAACGGTTCGAAGACCGCGACGGTAAGGGCAAGGGCGGACCCCGCAGCGGCCAGCGCCGGGCCATCCGGTCGTCGCCGGTTAAGGGCGAGTTCAAATCCGATCAGAAGACTGAAAAAGAGCACGGCGGCGATGCCGACCATGATGGAATATACGACGCTTCGTTGGATCACAATCTGGATGTCCATCAATCGGTGGCGATGGATCGCGTAGGCGGTTGCAATGGTGATAGGTAGGGATGCGATCGGTCCCAAGGCGATAAAACGAATAATGTGCTGTAGAGGCAGAGCGATGTCAAAGACAAATAGCACCCCAATGAACATGAATGCGACGAAGAAGAGGTACTGCGACTGTAGGCGATGAAGTCCAGAAGCCTCTCGATACGAACGCCAGAACCGCATGGCGATGCATGTGCCGTATACCCCCACGATGCAGATAAACACCGGAAGGCCAAGGCCCAGATCGGCCATAAGCGCGCCATTCGCAGCAAGTTCCATGCCGCGAATGAACACGCCAAATGGCAAAGCGAGATATACGCCAATGAGCGGCAGAATCGCATACCACAGCTGGGGGTGGGACGAGTTCTCGGTTGGCAACGTTTCGGCGAGTAGCACCAAGCCGATCAGCATGGTGATGCCCCCGCCGAGCGAAAGATTCTCGAATACGAAACCCCGGGTTGCCAGGATCAACGCATCGCCGAGGATCCACAGAGTGACGCCGATCTCGAATAGGCTAAATGACTGATGCTCTGCATCAGCCGGTTTGCGGCTGAAGACCCACAAGGCGATGCCCGCATGACACATGGCTATAAGGATGAGCAGAAGAAGGTATGCAGAGGGCATGAATGAGTCTGTGATTATTGCAGCGAGGGTCGGGTAGAGTTAATCGCGTCAGAGCAAGTCCATCCGATAACCTTTGCCGGTCACGGTATGAATGAGGTTTTTCTTTGGTGAGCGGCCGATCTTACGCCGCAAGCTTAATACATGTGAGTCGATGGTATTGGTGAAAGGATCGACGTTTGTATTCCACACGTGTTCCAGGATCATGGATCGCGACAATACCGTGCCTTGATTCTGCATGAAGTATTCCAGCAGCATGAATTCCTTTGGCGTCAGATGAATGCTTGTCTTGCCGCGTTTCACTGCATGCCGCCCTGAGTCCAGGATGAGATCGTCAATCTGCAGGATTTCACATTGGATCTTGTGAGGGCGCCGCAGGAGCGCCCGTACCCGTGCGACGAGCTCTTCAGCGGCAAATGGTTTTTGCAAGTAGTCGTCCGCTCCTACATTGAGAAGCGAAACTTTGGTCATCGTCTCCGAGATGACGGAGAGGATGAGGATAGGCACGGTTTTGCCGGCAGCGCGGATGTCCTTGCAGATATCGAGACCGTTTTTACCGGGTAGTCGGTTATCCAGAATGATCGCGTCGTAGTCATTCGTCCGGGCAAGGTACGAGCCCTTTTCTCCATCGCTGGCTGTATCAACGGCTAAGTATGCATCTTCGCAAATAGACCGAATGTGCTTAAGGAGTTCTTGTTCGTCTTCAACCACCAGTACGCGCGACATAGATATAAGGTTAATGATTAGACGCTTTTGCCGACTTTTCTACTATGGCATGGTGGAGTTAAAATATTTCTAAAGAAAAGATAAAATCTTTCTAAAATCGCCTGCCCCGGGGCGTTTAGGGGGACGGCGCTTGGCTGGCTCGGATAGAAGCCATTCCCGGCTTATCCTGCAAATACGCTAGTCCCGCTGCTATGGCATTGAACAGCCGGATTTGGTAAGGCTCTCGATGCCAGGGTTGTCGCTTCTCCGGCATGCGTCCTTGCAGAGGTACATATATTGATGCAATAACCGCGGCCCGATCGAAGCGATTGGCGCACGATGCCCCGAACGCCTTCCTCTCAAGTGAGCGCCGGATCATGACAACCGGAACCTCGGACTTCCTCGTAATTCTTTTAATACCCGCAATCTGTCGCGAAGGCGCTCCTTCGCGTATGACAATCTGCATGGGATCCCAGGCATCCATGAGGCGGGATATTCCCGGAAGCGTTCGACCACGGTCGTTAGACTTCCACCGCCTCGTTCCCCAGTACAGAACCTCAACACCATCGAATACTGCATATCCGAAACTCGCCGGGTGAAGGTCGAGGGCAAGAATACGCAATTGTTGGCTATTGTTGTTCATAGGAGTGCAGGCAAAGACATGTTGAGACGGCCCGAGATCCAAGCTAGCTTCTGCGTAATCATTTTCGATCGTCTCGGGGAGGTCTCATTGAGGAGCTTGCTTTCTAAAGCCCGCAGGCGGCGTCTCGTTGCCGAGACGCCCGCCTGATAGACTCTGGCAAATAGCTTCCAGATGGGTATGCGATAGAGCACCTGGAGCGCAATCACCACACGCAGTGAGGGCTCACGCCGATCGGTCTCATAGTGCCAAAGGTCGCTGCGGTTAATACCAACTACAAAAGCAGCTTCCGCCTGGGTCAGCCCAGAGCTTTTTCGATATGCCCGAAGGTAATTTGTTAGATAACGTTTGGCCATGTAGAAGGCTTTGGCTATGTAACAAAACTAATGATATGTCAAATGACATGATAGACATCTCAAGAAGTTCTAAAGATTTGATAAAGATGCCAACCAAAATGGCTTGGGTAAGCCAAATATGTGCAGGTGACGGTCACCTTTTGTTGCTTATACGCAACAATAGCTGACCTAGTTTGGTTGTTCACTTCAGTGCTACCTTCGAGACATCGAGTCCGAGACATTACGCACGACGATAACTCTTTCTTTATGACCACTTCTTCGCCCCTGTCCCAATACCGAGTTTCAGTGGCCACGAACGATATCAAGGAAGCGATCGCCAAGACCGGTACTGCGCTTTTAGGCGCTGGTTGACGAAGCACTCCTGTCTCATGAGCCTCACGAGATAGACGAGGAATGCGAATTTGAGGAGTTTGCCCGGGATCTGCTTCGCGTGCTTACCGCGCACTCGGACGCGCTGGCATCATCGGAAGATGCCCCTGACACGGATATAGCTCTTTCGTAGGCTGCTACTGCAAATACCCATCTAGTTCCTTTCTTCCAGGTGAGCACAACCCATTGTGGGTATCTCACCGAAACATCTCGCGGTTATTCCAACGTGAATACCGGTTCACCTTCCTGCGGAGTTGCGTGCTAACACCTAGGGCTCCGGGTCGGGCCGACCTGTGGAGGGCGTCGAGATGTTTCGGTGAGCGACTCAATCGCTCAGACAGTTCCTTACAATCTCGATATTACTTCGGCCTCATCGTAACTTTCTTCCCTCCCGTTGTTTCGTACCGACAATAACCGATTCGCCACCAACAAAGGAGATAAGCACATGGAAGCTGGAACACTGCTGTCCCACGTAGACACGGATCTCGTCACCCGGGAACAATTGGCTCTGGTTGAAACGCCAGATGCTACGCGTTCCTTCAAGCCGGTCCCGCACATCGAGCTCGTCGAGACTCTGGAGCACGTCCTCAAGCTGAACAACATCACCATTCGGAAAGAACAGTTCGCGTTGCGTCGGGACGGTGCAACCCTCTTCGGAGTTTTGCAGCTTCACGTATCAAGACACGCCGGATGGCATGGCGGCTTTGGGCCTGCGCACCTCCAACAATCGCACGATGTCGATCCAGCTTTGCGCCGGACTATCGGTGTTCGTCTGCGACAACATGGTGTTTCGCGGCGACCTCATTGCCCTGAACCGTAAGCACACCGCCGGACTCCACCTGAGAACCGAGATCAATCATGCGGTTCTCAGATTCCAGGATCACTTCGGCAGGCTCACCGGTGAAATAGCAAACCTGAAAGAGAAGTTCACTGTCTGACACTGACGCGAAGGCGATCCTTCACGATGTCTTTGTAAAGGGTATTCTGCCGATCCGTTTGCTTCCCGAAGCGTCCAACCTCTATTTCGAACCGTTTGTCGACGAGTTTCGACCGCGCACCGCCTGGAGCTTGCACAATGCCTTCACGGCTGTGGCAAAGGAAATGCCCATCACCACGCGCATGCCCGCCATTCAGGAACTCGGAAGATATTTCGGCATGACGAACGGTGACAGGGGCTGATTTCCCGGGTTCGACCAAATCCGACACCAGTCGTCACCTCGAAGATCGGTCTCTACTCAGAGACTTGATTATCTGCAACTTCCCCATTCCTCCCTCAACGATTTTCTTCTGGAGCCAAACGAATGAACAAGCTATGGAAACCTACGCTCACCACGAAAGAGGCTGTGGCTATCTGCGGTTCATTGAGTAACCCGAGCAAGATGCCTGGTCACGGCTATGCGCTGCCGGCGACCAGTGCCGCATCGGTAGCCTTCTGCAGTTGATCCCGAAAGCCATTTGCCACTACTGCTATGCCCTGCGCGGCCGGTACCTGTTTCCGAGGGTCATGGCCGCGATGGAGAAACGGTTCTCCAGCCTGTCCGACCCGCGCTGGGTCGAAGCGGTAAGTACGCTTATCTACCATTCCGGCGATCGTTACTTCCGCTGGCATGATTCCGGCGATCTGAAGGATCTCGAACATCTCCGAAAGATCGTCCGAGTCTGTCTGAATCTCCCAAGAATCAAATTCTGGTTGCCGACGAGAGAGTACCAGACGGTCGAGACGTATCGGAGGATGGGTGGCATAATTCCGCCGCAATCTCTGTATCCGGTACTCCGCTCACCTGGTCGATGGCCTGCCACCGCGCGGCTACCGCATGCCAGCAAGCACGGTGGTCTCGGGCAGTACCAGTCCGCCTCACGGGTCTCATGTCTGTCCGGCGCCCAAGCAAAACAACGCGTGCGGCAGTTGCAGGGCCTGCTGGGATCCGAAGGTCAAATTGGTAAGTTATCACCTCAAGTGGAGTGGGCCGGTAGTGATACAGGCGATGAAGACGAGGGAGGCGACCAATGCCGCGCGCTAAGGTCGACTTCCAAGTTATCAATCACGGCACTCTGTATCTGCTCATTCCAAACACGCCTCGCGCTAAGCAGTGGGTAACGGACAACCTGCCACAGGACCACACCAAGTACGACGATGCCTCAGTAATCGAACACCGCTATATCGGCGATATTATCGACGGAATTCAGGCGGATGATCTGGACATCGCCATGTCCACCGCCCGACTTCCCAGTTAAAGCTTCGAGCATCGTCCTTAAAAACTAAGAGCCGATCTGCGACAAAACTTCGGGCCGCTGACCAACGCGCCAGCGGCCCTCTTTTTCCTTAATTAGCTGCAACCAGCGACAGGAGGAAACAATGACAACGAAATTCATGGTGATCGTCGAGGGCGGTATTGTGCAAGACGTGCTGGCGAATGATGGAACGTTGCCGGACTGGGACCGTCACGACTGGGACGATTTCAGAGACAACCCCGTTGAATACTGGAATGACATGGGGACAGAGTGGCAAGAGTTTTTCAAGCAGGTCGCACCTCTTGCCTATGCCGAGGCATTGGAAATGGTCGATGAGCAAAAACGATTAGACGAAGAGGAACGCAGGTCGATCCCATTCATTGACGTGCCGGACCAATCGAAAGGCGGCTATTGATGATTACATTTACGGAAGAAGAAAAGGTCGAACTGGCGAAAGCCATAACTAAAGCTGCATGCGGAATAGCGGAATGCTGGGACATTCTCTCACAGATAGGCGATCGCATCGGCAGAGACTGGGAGCCGGAAGGCACCAGCGTGGCGGATATCGCCGAACACAACGCCATTGATCTGGATAACCCCGCTGCCATCGAATGTCTGGATGCCGATTCCGTGGCCGAGTACTTCGCCGATGACGAGAACTGGAAAGATCCAAGTCGCCACACGAAGACGGGTTGAGCCCTCGCAAATCGGGCCGTCGCAGCATTGGCAGAGCCAATGACATGAGGAGGAGTCATGCAGACAACCGCACAATGTTACATCGTTGAGATCAATGGATTCGAGGGTTCGGAAGTCTCGGTTTTCATCCAAGGCGCATACGGAGAATCAGTGTACGCGCATTACGCGATCGTGTTGGTGGACGTGCAGGGCGCTTCGATAGTTGACTCGGGTTATCGTTCGGTTGCCGAAGCCAAAGCAGCATGGCCAGAGGCAAAGGAGCCTAGCGGGAATCACTTGACTTCATCCGCTGCGGACGAACGCGCAATACCTGGCAAATTGGAATCTCGAAGACTGTCACCCTAGAGAGGTAGTCGCATTAGGAGGAAACACCGGGATTGCAGCTATATGGCGACACATGAACTGCCGTAACATGCACAATCTCCGATGAATTCGCATACGAGCCCAGTCTGCCAGTCCTTGATTGCACCTTACAACCTGGGCCGCTGACCAAACGCGCCAGCGGCCTCTCTTTTTTTTACGCCTTTCATTTTCTAACAATTCTTTTCCGTACCATGCCTCGATACTACGAAATAAACATTCGCGGAAGTACGCTCGAAGACATCACCGAAGAAGCATTGCATTTCGCCTACTCTTGTCTCACCCGCTCTCTCCGCCAACATCGGCTCGAGGGCAAGAACGGGGAGTACGAAGTATTTGCGGTCGAAGTTCTGGCCCTCCTCCAGAGATACTGGCACCTCTATACCACGCCCACCGGCGCGCCTTCACCACCTCCCGAGTACAACTCGGAGGCATAAAACTGCTATGCGATTAAATCTATTCCATTCAAGATCCAACTCTCAGAAATCCCGGAGTCTCATGCTGGGTAACACCATATGGAACAAAAAACTTCCCGTACTCTTTCATGAAACGCAGCGCCCAATGCATTTAGGCATTTTGGGACTTTCCGGAGTCGGCAAAACTTATTTCCTCGAGCATCTTATCCGACAGGATATTGACCGACGTACCGGATTTGTTCTTTTTGACGTTCATGGCGATTTGGCCGACAACATTATCGCCTATCTTGCCGAGCGGGCTCATACCGATCCGAGCATTCTGACTCGCACTATATTGATCGAGCCCTTTGATCAGGACTATAGCATCGGTTTCAACCCGCTACAGAAAAACCCTAATACCTCAGCGTTTCTCCAGGCTCAGCAGCTTGCCTATATTCTGCGATCGCGGTGGGAAGCAAAGAGCTTTGGTCCTCGTACCGAAGAACTCCTCAGAAATGCCCTGTATGTTTTGTGCGCCAACGACCTCACCTTGCTCGAATTGCCGTTCCTGCTGACGAATACGGCGTATAGGAACAAACTGTTACAGAGCATCTCCGATCAGTCGATGAAAAACTACTGGCTGCACCGGTTCGAACATCTCAGCGATCGCATGCGAGCGGTTCTCCGCGAGCCGCTATTAACACGCATCTCCGGTTTCCTCTTTGATCCTCAAATCCGGGAAATCGTCGGTCAACGTAAAAGCACATTCACTTTTACAAACGCTATTGCCGCCAGTTCTTTTGTTATTGCAAATCTCTCCAAAGGGAAACTCGGCGAGGAGAATTCTCCCGTTCTCGGCAGTCTCCTTTTTACAAAGCTTGAACTCGACATCATGGCCCAGGCGCAGGTTCCCGAACAGGACCGGAAGTTCTTTGCCGTATACGCCGATGAACTTCAGAACTTCACTGGTCAGACCTTCGCGACGCTCATCGCCGAAGCTCGCAAATACCGAATTGCCATCGCCGCCGGCCACCAATCATGGCGACAGCTAACTCCTGAAATGCGAAATGCCATGTTAGGGGTCGGTTCCCGAGTATTCTTCCGTCTCCATTCGCACGATGCCCGAGACCTGGCCGGCGAGCTTCCGGGCATTTCCCCTACGCTGCCATCATCCCCACATACTTTTCAAAACAGAACCCTAGCGGTTCAGAAATGGAACTTGAATATGTCCATGCCGGTGTTTGCACGAAACCCGAAAGAGCACGACGTCTTTTCCTCGCTGCATATAGCCGCGGTCGGCGCGGGCTCGATTGGCGGCTTGCTGATCGATATCTTAGCGCGTACTGGCGTCGGCTCACTCACGCTGATTGACCCCGAGGACTTTGCCGAAGAGAACGTCGGCCGGCACATCCTTACGGGCGACTCGGTGGGCAAGCCGAAAGTCGAGGAATTGGCACGCCACGTGGCGCGAATCAATCCCGACTGCCGGGTTACGGCCATTAAAGAAAGGTTTGACTTTTCGCTTCTTGCGAGCCGTCCGGACCTTATCGTCTCGACAGCCGACAGTTTCCAAGCCGCTTCCTTGGTGAACGGCTATGCCTTGCGCGAGAACATTCCTGCGGTGTTCGGCGGCGTCATGGGGTGAAGCGTCGGTTGCGGAGATCGTCTACATCATTCCGGGCAAGACTCCGTGCTACGAGTGCTATGGGGCATTCCGCCGGAACGTGGAGATCCCGCACGATACCCGGCGGTACACCGATCCCAACTACGACGAAACCCGGGTTCCCGGCCAGGCGGGACTCTGGGCGAACATCCTCATGGTCGCGGGCCTGCAGTTCCAAGTCATCCTGGGCCTGGTGGGACTACGGGATACGCTGAAATACCCCGGTAACGTGTGGCTGATGAACATCTCCGATCCCAATTGCCCGTTTCAGCCGCTCGCACTTACCGTGGCCGAGGTGAAAAAGGGCTGTGCAGTGTGCGATCAAGGCTGTCTCGAGGAACTTCTTCGGGAGAATCTCGCCGACAACGCAGAGTCCTGATATCTCGAAATTCAATCCGGGAGAAAAGATGTTTGATGACGAGAAATTGCGAAACACATTGTCGGAAATGTGAGACATGGAATTCGCCTTAACAACCGCACCATGCTGGAAAACTTAAGTTCACGAAGGGGTGACAATGCTTGTGAGAGACGCGCTAGAGGCGCACACGTTCGGACGCATGGACGAGAGGTTGGACGTTGTTGAATTGCTCAGTCAATATCTCGAAGACCCACGGCCTCGGAAAGAAGTTTTGGAAGAGATCATTGAAAGAATCAGTGCGAAGGGAATATAGCCCAGGGGTATTGGGACGCGGTTTTTCCGCTCCACATTTTTTATGGGAATCGCAAGGGGCACATAGAGCAGCCGGAACGCGATTGGTACTATTCCAGATGCGGGATGGGCTTTATGTGTCCCTTGGGACACCCAGAATATATCCGCGCGGTTCGGGCGGTCGGGCGGAAACAGCTCGCTTATTGTTGAGCAACCTAATCGGCTGGTCCCAGAACCTAGCCGTCTGCCTACATGAATTTTACCGGGATTCAGATCCAATCCGATCTGTGTCGGAATCCGTCGATCTCCCTCGTCCCTTCAGCGTAGGAGGAGGGGTTGGAGCTATTCCGCGAGGAAGAAATGGCTACTTGGCGCTCACACCATGCCATTCCCCACTCCTATTTCAGTGTGAATTAAGCGAGGGGAAACCGAGAATGCAAAGAGATGCCGTATCCGTATTGGTTGAAAATCTGGAGAAGCGAGAGCGCGCGCTCAAAGTGTCGGAAGTGGCAGACCTCTTCCAGGTAAGCCCGATGACGATCTACCGCGCCGCGAAAGAGGGGAGCCTCCCTTCATTCAAGGTGGGAAGTTCCCTACGTTTTGATCCGAAGATTGTTACCGCCTGGCTAAAGAGGCAAATGGGCGTGTTGACTCCAGTCTGAACGGTACAGATGACACGCTTTGACATGCGAAGGTGCATTTCAGGGCGATTTTTCTCCGAGCATGTCCATTCCCGCGATCACATCAAAAGCCGTATTGACGCGTTCCAGCAGATCTTTTCCATGCCCTGCCTTAAGGTACCGCATTGTTGAGGCTAGATCCTTGTGCCCCATCCAAACCTGCAGTGTCCGTATGTCCGTTCCTGCCCGCAGCTGATTCGTCGCGTACGTTGCCCGAAGTTTATGCAGAAACCACCCCTTACAGTGAGGACCGGTGCGGCAGTCACTATTCTTTTTGCCCCGACACGTCCGGCAATTAAGCCCCGCACGCCACGCAATGCGCTTCAAGCGTTCAAGAAAGTGGAAACTGACACAACCGGTGTGGCTCGGGAATACCCAAGGACAGTCGAGATCGGCCGAGGCTCTTAAGACGCGGAGGCTTTCAATAAGATGAGTAGGCAGGAGCGCTTCCCGTTCTTCCCAGGTTTTTGGAAAGAAACCGCATTCAGCCTTGGCCGTTACCCGCGCCAACTGCTCTTCGAGGCTTATGTCCCGCCACGTGAGGAACTGCACTTCTTTCTCCCGAAAGCCGGATCCCAGGAAAAACTGGAACAGCAGAAAGTCATGGGGCTGGCAGGCTGCGAAAAACCGCTTCAGTTGTTCGGGGCTGTAGGCCTGGGGAATACGTTCCACATAGCGCGGCCAGTCCCCGCGTCGCAAGAGCTTGTTGCGGCCATGGGTTTTAAGCATCTGCTCCACGACCATCATTTTGGTCCAGATCGTGCGCGGAGATAATTTCTTCTCTTCCGCCAGAAACTGGCGGAAGTCGAGCAGGGTGCGGCGATCGACTTCGGTGAGTCGGCGCCTGCCGCAACTCTCTTGGAAGTAGGCGAGTGCCGTCCGGTATTGCTTGAAGGTTGCAGGTGACCGCTGCACGCGCGTTTCATCCAGAAATTCTTCGCAGGCCGCCTCCACGCCGGGACTTACTGCACACTGGTCTTCGGAAACGGCTACGCCGATCGCCCGGGCTCGCTGGGTGGCCTCACGTCGCTCCAGCGTCAATTGCGCGGCGGTCGCATCTTTGCCCAGGCCCATCCGATGGCGCCTTCCGCCTTCGCGCCAGTCGAGCGAGTAGTACCCTTCGGGGTGATGTTCGACGCGACCGTCGACCAGCACCAGGTCTTGTTTGACCCGGCCGGTCTTGCCCCGGACCACGGGACAATGCTGCCAACGGTTAGGTCCCCGTTTGATGTATTTGGTGAAGTTACAAGAAGCTGTTTTCTCCATGCCGTCTCCTCGGTGCAATTGAGATGGGTGACCATCTCCCGAGACAACAAGACGGGTGGAATGTACCGGCTCCTACGTCCAAGAGCTCTCCGTTGGAACTGATGATGGAACTGATGGGAGCTAAGCCCTTCAATCCAAAGAAGCTGGCGGAGAGAGTGGGATTCGAACCCACGTTACCCTTTCGAGTAAACACGCTTTCCAAGCGTGCGCCTTCAGCCACTCGGCCATCTCTCCATAGAGTCAAAGACTTACAGCAAGTTCCTTCAAATCAGGTCGCACGCCTGTGCGATTCGCTCAATGGAGGATTATGCTGCCCAGTCTCAAAGCACGACATCAGCAGTTTATCAGGGAACGACAGTATCTTCACAACGTCAGCCCAGCAACTGTGCGCTGGTATACGCACGCTTTCAAATGGCTGTCGCTCTGTGCGAGTCCCGAAGACCCGTCGCAAGACGAGTTGAACGCCGCAGTCTGCCGGATGCGCGAGAGAGGGCTGAAGGCGACAGGAGCAAACGCAGCCATTCGCGCCATCAACGCTTATCTGTCGCCCAGATGCTGGCCCGCTGCCCTGAGCGTCCCGGGAATCCATTCCCGAGCGCATTCGTTCATACTTGGCCACGCCCAGTGGCCCTACAGCGACAAGGCCATTCCATAGGTAAAACACTGTGAAAGAGAGGTGTAACATAACCACGCACTGGTATGTACTGTATTGTCAATACGTTACATTGTACTGCTCTAACGTATAAACAGGCGTAAATGAGGAAAAAACGGGGTAAATGAGATACAACATGCAATTTCTTCCTTTCAGCCTAAGACTCGGAAAAAATACGTCGTACCGACGAAGGCGAACCAATTGGTTCCTCTGGGCCGGACTTTTTGCCAGGTGGCCGACTCTGCGGGCTACCCAATGGGGCGATCTTTCCGGGCCGACCGGACTGTACGGTGTACCGAACTGATTCTCTAAGCCAGTTGCCTGTGGTTACCTGGGTTCCGCACGCTTCGTCTCGACGGCGTAAGATTGAATTACATCAGAAACTGCTCCGCATGCACCACCCCGGACGTTGGCACTCAGGATTTCAAACCTGCTACCCTCGCCGGATGAAGAGTCTCCCTTGTCCCAATCCACAGTCGCAGTAGCACTGGGCGAAGTTTTGCCCGATCCACTCTCAGAAGTGCCCGCACCCATGCAGGAGGTTCAAGACTGGGTTGCCATATCGCTCCCGTTGATCGCCCGTGGATTCCGCGTCACTCCTCTTCTCCCTGAGACGAAGCAGGGCGTCATGAAGAACTGGCAGAAGTTCCAGTACACGACTGCGGAACAGATCAAGAAAGCTGCAAAATATTGGAAGAATCATGCAGTCGGCGTCGTCGGCAAACGTGGCGTCGGTCGTCCCTGCTTCTTGGACATAGATGCGGACGGTGTCGCCGCACGGATCGAGCGCGAGACAGGAAAGACGCTGCCGTTGACTTTCACCGTTCAGTCGCGCCCGCAGACCGCGCCATTCAAACAGCACCACTACTACACTCAGACGAAATACTCTTTCCAAGAGTTCGGAAAGCTCGCAATGAATGGCGATCCGTGGAAGTCCAAAAATATCAATGTCAGAGATTTGACCCGATTGGTACGAAGTCGCAAAGATCATTTGATGCATCCGACAGTTTACGATTTGAAAGGCGTTGGCGGCGGCAGCCTCGTCGTCGGTCCCGGTTCGATGCGCCTCGGTGGAACCGAGGTCTACACCATCCTGCACGATGTCCCGGTCATTCCGATTCCCGACTGGTTGGTCGACTGGCTCGTCCGCGATTTCAAGAAATACAAAGCGGCAGTGCAGGCAGAGCGCGAAGAAAAGCTCCGGGTGAAAGCGGCGGAGCGTGAGAAGTTTTCAGCAGGTGAACGTGCGGAGATGCGGAAGCAAAACCTCCCCGCTGGATTCGATATTTACGAAGAGGACATTCCGGCATTCATCCAGTCGCGAGCGACGAGCTACATCAAGCTCGGGACCCGCAAAGCCGATATAGAAACGGCACTCATTGGGCAGGTCGAGGATTTCTGCGCTGGTGGAAGGGACTTCGTGTCCACGACGGAGGGACGCGACAAGATTCATAAGATAGTGCAGAACCTGAAATCCAAATCAGGCAACGCATCGTGGTTCTACCTCAAGCAGACCGAGAACGATACTGAACCTGACAGCGACACGATCATCGTCAGACCCCCTCGGCAAGGACGTCCCAGCCGGATGGTCGAGATCATCAGCACCTCACTTCCGGAACGGTTGACCAGTGATGAGGCTTACGCCATTCTGAAAGAGCTTCTGGCGCGAGACGGTTTTCCCTTTACTAAGTCGCCCACGTCACACGCTGACACCCAAGCCGCCGCGGACGCCCGGAAGAAGACAAGGTACGAAGCCAAGAACATCGGAGGAGTTTGGTGGTGGTCATCGGTCGGCTTTGACGGATTGGCCTGATCCTGCTGACTGATGTGGTCGCCAGGACGCAGGCGACGAAAGCGGCGGCAGGAAACCGAGACACCACTTTCTTCTTTCTTACCATATATAGTACGAAACTGACTGACGTGGTATGCAAATGTTACACGCCAGACCCTCCGCCTTCCTTCCCGCGCAGCATCATGCCGACATTTGGTACGGCGTATAAAAGGATTCGGTACTGAGTACAACGAGCGTGCAGGAAGCAGCGTTGACCTGTTTATTTTCGCGCTTCTGCCCGATCTATATATGCGGCTAAAGCTTCCGTCAGAATCTCTTGAGCAGTCTTGCGTTCCTTCGCACGAAGTGTACTGAGACGCACGTACAATTCCTGATCAATCTTCACAGTCAGGGCGACAAGCTTCTGCGCTACCGCTGTTTCAGCCTTCTTTTTTGACCGAGATAAGGATTTCTTCATAGTTGATTCACAATGCGGTAAACGGTTGTCTTCGTCAGTCCTAGTCCAGCCGCGATGGCTCCGAGTGATTGTCCTGAATGGTGAAGTGTCATCACCTTGTTGCGATCACAGATTACCCGCGGTCTTCCTGCCGTGCGACCCTTCGCTTTTGCCCTTTCCAGCCCGGCGATAGTCCGCTCACTGAGCCGTAGCCGTTCCTGTTTGGCAATCGTCGCCAGAATGCTGATAACGGCGTCCTTGAACAGCCCACAGCTATCGAGATATTGCTCGGTGAAGCTGCGATATCCCACACCATACGATGTGAGCCGCTGGAGGTGCTGTAGGGTCGCGTAGACCCCTTCACGGCTAAACCTGTCCAGCGCCCAGAACAAGACCACATCAAACTCGTGGCGGGACGCGGAAGAAAACATCTCCTGAAATGCTTCCCGATCACCATGCTTCCCCGACACCCGGTCCACATACTCATGCACGATGTTCCAGCCTTCTTGCCGGGAGCAGAAGTCCCGCAATTGACGCAGCTGGTTTTCCGCATCCTGCCCTTTATCTTTGGTGGAAATCCGGCTGTAAATCGCTATTCTCGTTTCATGCATGTGATACGTATATACGTATGTACGTATACAATCAAGAGAAAACCCCGTGATTTAGCCCGTACTGGAGTTCTTCGCATGGGAAAACTGGGATCTATGGTCGAAATATGCTCAGAACGGGGTCAGTGAGTGTAGTGGCGATTTATCACCAAGTGTAGAGAGCTTCCGGGTGGCAGACCATTCGGGAGTCAATAGCGACAAGGTCATTTGTCAGCACCTATGCAGACGGCTCCCCTGTGGTTCGTGCTGTGGAAGCCGATTTTCACTTGGCGGCTGGCGTCGCGGGGTGCAGATTCTATTCTTGCCGCGTGTCTGTTGTATCGACGATGGCCAGAACATCGGCAGTCATGTGGTTTGAGTACGCCATCTCACTCAATGTCGGCGCAAGTTGATCCCCCGCAGGTAACAAACCAACAGCCCGGTTCTTCCCGGACCTCTTGGCTTCCCCTAGGGCTCGATCGGCAAAATTGAGGACTTTTTCGTAATTGACAATTTCGGGATGTTCGGAAAACCAGGGGAATGCAGCCCACCCAATCGAGCACGTTCTACAAGTCGTTTCATTCGGATTCGTAAGCGAGAAAGGTGTATCGCTGACCGCCGCGAGCACTCGTGCACTGAGAGTTTCAGCCTCAGCGCGATCCGTGTAGCGCGACAGGATCAAGAATTCTTCACCGCCCCACCGCACCAAAACATCGGAGTGCCGGATGGCCGAACTGATTCTACGTGCCATTTCCACCAGCACTCTGTCACCAACATCGTGTCCATAGCGGTCATTTACTTCTTTGAAATTGTCCGCATCAATCAGGTAAAAGACCAAGTCTCTGGTTCGTTGATCACGATTGTCCGCGTAAGAACGCAATACCTGATTGACGTCTCCTTCGATAGTTGCCAAGAAGTATCGGCGGTTGCGGAGGCCGGTCAAAGGATCGGTCAGAGAAGCTTCCTCCAGCACGTTATTGGCACGCTTCAATTCCTCATTCAATCGGTAATGCTTGAAAAAGATGAGGAACACCATCGCAAACATTGCGCCGAGCGTTACTAGTATACGAAAACGTGCAACTGGGGCAGGAATGTCGTGGCCCAAAAGAGCAAAGGCAGCCATTACCGGCAATGACAACACGGCCATCTTCGCGAGCGTTGCAATCCAGGAAGCGTATGTTTCGTCTGCGGGAACTTCTGTCGTCGACGACAATCCTTGTCCGGCTAGGGCGACTATAGTGAACGCCGCAAACGATGCTGAATAGGGAAGGTCATACCAGCTACCTGTGAAATACACTCCATTGTCGAGTGCGCGATTCAGAAGGTAGAACGCCACGCTATTGAATAACACTGCCCCAAAGAAATAACCGTAAAACTTCTTCCACCGTCCTGAGGATCGATGCCAGAACACTCCCAAAACAAATGCAAGCACGAGGGCCTCTGCAGCATCAAGGAGATTGTAGTTTCTATCGTAGTGGGCCAGATCGGGAGAGACGTATTGCCAGCAAATCACATAGAACACGTAGAGGTACAGCCACCACAACAAAAGCAGCGAAAAATCCAGGGCACCCAATCGAGCACTGCGCTCCGAGGGTTGAAGCTGCGGCCGAAGCAACAGGCCAGCTAGGATTGGAACGCCCGCCATGAATAAGAGCGCATCGGCGGAAAACATCTCCGGCATTTTTTTCTGCAGCACAAGATCGAAAACAATCCACAGCATTTGGTCAATCAGCCAGAGTCCCCACCCTGTGGCCTGAAGTATCCAAAACACGCGCATCCGCCCTTTGCTCGATATACCGTTCAAACCGGTGACCACCAGTGCTGAAAGCATTAGCAGAGCACAGACAATGTCGCTAAAAGCTGCACGAGCAAGACCGCGCGGGAGTAGGGCGAACGCCAGCGACTGCACCGCCGTGAGGAAGACAAGCGTGAGAGCCCAGATTTTTGAAAGCTGAGGCAATTTCGGTGGCACCCCGCACAATTCTGGACCTGCGCGATCGACTCCGGTAGGTTACAGAAGTTACATGCTGGCTCTCTGTCACTTCCGAATGACTGACAATCCGGAAGTCAACTGACGAAATCAGGCGATTTCATGGAGCAGATTATCACCCGAGCTTTCAACAAATTGCTTTTGTGGATACCGAAACTGGGGAACTGCAAGAGCGGCGACTGGAGCATCCTGAGGCAGCGGAGAAGTTCTACCGTGAGCTCGCGGCCCAGGCAATGAAAGTGCGCGTGGGGATGGAAGCCAGTGGGCAGGCGCGCTGGTTCGAGCGACTGCTGGCGGAGCTGAACATCGAGTTGTGGATCGGAGACGCCACCGAGATCGCGAGGAAGCGGGAGCGTAAGCAGAAGACCGATCGCCAGGATGCACAACACATTCTGCGCTTGCTGCTAAAGGATGACTTTCCCCAGCTCTGGGTACCGAGCTGGGAGAATCGCGATCTGCGGCAACTGCTGTGGCATCGGCACCGCATGGTGCAGGCGCGCACGCGCCTGATGAACCAGCTGCAGGCGGTGGCCCTGAACGAAGGCTTACGCTGCAAGAAGAAGTTATGGCGGGAGCACGGACGGGAACAACTGGAATCGTTCCGGTTGGCACCCTGGGCAAGCCGGCGACGGCACGATCTGCTGGAATTGCTAGATCGACTGAACCCCACGATCGCTGAACTGAGTCAGGCGATCGAGCAAGAAGTGGAGAAGTGTCCTGCGGCCCAGCGCTTGATGACCCATCCCGGAGTGGGTCCGCTGACTGCACTGGCGTTCGTGCTGATCATCGAGAGAGCGGATCGGTTTCAGTGTGGCAAGCAGATCGCGAGCTATCTGGGACTGGTGCCACTGGAAGACTCGAGCGGGAATTGGCGACGGCTGGGACATATTACGAAACAAGGGAACTCTCTATTACGTTTCCTGCTGGTGGAAGCGGCGCAAGTAACGGCGCGCAGCCTTCCGGAATGGCGAAGCAAATATGTCCACCTGACGATGCGGCGCGGACGGAAGATCGCCAAGGTGGCGATGGCCCGAAAACTGGCGGTTCGCCTTTACTGGATGATGCGCAAGGAATGGGATTACGAGCAAGTGAAAAAGTTCGGTTCGCACGCGGGACAGCCCGGAAATCGCGATGGTGTGAAGTAAAACATCGAGCTATTGATTGGGATATCCCGCTCCCCTTTGCGGGGGAGTTCGAAGTAGTAATCATGATCGAAGGTGTGACCGAAGAGATGCATGGGTCGAACTGAGTTTCAGACCTGAAACGATTACGAGCGGGCATTTGGTTGGTATGGCAGAACCTTCAACGAGAGCGAAATGGCGCGCTCTTCGGAGTGCACGGGTTAGTACGCCCAAAAAGTTCTTGACGGGAACGACATTGTCAGAGAGGCGATTTATCGACAACCACCCGAATTGGCGGTGATCTTGGATCAGCACGCCGTGTTCACAATAAAGTGTCGGTCGCACCGCCAAAGAGGCAGGTTTCGACGACTCTCGCCCGTGCGAATCAACCTAAGCCTTGCGGTGAGGCCACCGCACAACGCGGGGCTGGTGAAGGCATACCCGTGACTCGTATCGATTAGGTTCGTAGCGCCGGTGCTCCGGCCAGAAGCCGACGGAACGCCGACGCTTACGAGGTTGGATACTTGTTTCCGGCGAACTACTCTAGTCCTGGTTCAATTCCGCCACGAATATGTCCGATAACCCAACGCTGTGCAACTTGATCCCTCCAAACGAAGCCGTACCCTGATACCCGCCCGCCACAAAGACTCTGCCTTTGGGATCGACGGACATGGCGGGACTAATCGTTGTGTTGTTCGGAGTCCATATTCCGGCATTTAGCGCCGTTTTCTTCCACAGCAACTTCCCGCCTGAATATTTCCCGACAAAGAGGTTCGGCTGATTATTCGTCGCCAGATCGATCCCGGTCACGTATAGATTGCCATTGTGGTCGTAGGCTGCTCCCGTGGCGACCTCGTCGCCACTCCCGCCCCGTCGAAGCGCTCGCTGCAGTACCCCTGCCGCGTCGTATGTGGCAATCAACACGTCCTGGTTATAAGGATTCGTGAGATCGCCACCCCCCAGATTGAGGTCTGCCCCGGGTGGTTGAGAGGTGACGATAGTCTCGGCCTCGCCTGGCAATCCGAAGTTGATGTTCCCGATGAAACCCACAATGCTGACTTCGCCGGTTGCGCTTATCGCGACGGCACTTCCCATGCCCCTGTATCCGCCAACGTGATTCACCCACTTGACGTTACCGTCGTGATCGTACTTGGCTAGAAAGCCGTCACCGGGAAAGTCGCCGGTGGTTTGAGCAGGGCTAAAGCCGGTGACGGTTATGTCGTTGCCATCGTTGCTGGAGAATGTGGTCGTGTCCTCAAGCCAGCCGGTGACATAGGCATTGTGCTTCGCGTCCACCGCCACCGAGTTGGAAAAACTGTTAGGTTCGGCTTGGTTGGTTTGACCCCACTGGAGGTTCCCGCTGGTATCGTACTTGGCCAGGAACATATGCCAAGTGCCGGCACCTGGAACAGTACTAACCGTTCCATTCGCAGACGAAAACGTCGTGTCTCCTGAGGCTCGGCCAGTTACGTAAACTGTGCCCGCAGCTGCGTCCACCGCCACTCCATAGCCATTGTTTAGGTCGGAAGGTGAATCGCCCGTTTGCACCCAGACGAGAGCGCCCGAAGGGTGGTACTTCGCGAGGAAGATGGTGGCCTGTGCCGTACCCGTCACCGTCGTGGTCGCACCGTCCGTAGAGCCGAACGTCGCGCTATTTGTAAACCAGCCCGTCAAATAGACATTACCGGCTTGATCAAAACCCAGGGCCTGTCCACTATCATCCGCGGCCCCCCCTGCTCGTACGACCCATCGCAGCTCCCCGGAACGTCCGTACTTAGCCAAGAAGATGTCCGTGCCACCCGCGGACACCAGCGTCGTGTGACCGAACTGTGCGGTTGAGCTAAATTGGCCCGTGACATATTGGTTGTCGTCGGGTCCAACCTTAATTGCCCACGCGAAATCATCACCACTGCCTCCGAAGCTGTGGGCGTGTACCCATGAAGGATCCTTTGCACGGGCTGCGGTCGTGATCAAACAAAAAAATACCAATACTATCTCCAGATTGTTGTGAGAGAACTGTCTGGACGAAGTGACTTTCATGAGAGTAACCTCCACTGAATTTTTTAAACACCCAGGCCCAGCGCTAGCCCGGCGTCATGCCGTCCGCGCATTGCTGCGATTTGTGTCTCCTTGGTCAATATGGCCGAGGGAGAGTTAGGCCGAGGGGAGCCGAGTTTGGGCCGAAAAGGGGAGGCTAAATTTAGGTCGAAGGGGAGGTCAGATCTTGGGCCGAGGGTGAGTTTTTTGGCCGCGGGTGAGAGCGGCAGAAAAGATTACGCAATCTATACTACTCTGCGAGTTGGGTGTCAAGCACGTCCTTCACAGAATGTAGCCGCAACGTGAGGAGTTCCACTTTGAGTCTCTTCCAAACGGACTCTCGTTAAGGGCCAAGCTCCCTCAACTATTGTAATCAGGCGTGGGTGATGAAAAAGTCGCTGAACCGGGCTTCTTTTTGCTTTCGAGGCTTGCCCTCTAGAGTTCCCGTCTCTGTTCGCTAGGTCGTGGCGGGCAGAGCATGGTGTGCGGGTCGACTGAGGAAGCGCACCAATCGCTTGATGTTCTGCGCAACTGCTGCCAGGAAGAACTGCTCCCGAACGAACGTCATACGTCGTAAGCGCAAGCGGCGCAACCCGATCTGATTCTTGAGTTCGGCAAACAAAGCCTCGACTTTTTTGCGCTGTCGTTGTGCCTGGAAGAACTCCGGCGTGTTCGCCAACTCTCGAGCGCGTTGTCGGGCGGACTCGTGGATGTGAATGGCGAGATATTTGTATCGTCCACTGGTGCACTGCGCTTTTTGTGGGCAGGCTCCACAACGCTTGGCAGTGCCGATATAGGCATGGGCACGATTGCGAACGTTCAACCCGACGTAGTTCAGTTGCTCTCCTGCAGGACAACGGTAGCTGTTGCTCTCCGGCAGATAGGTAAATCGCTCTGGGCCATAGCCGGGATTGTTCTTTCTCAGGGCGTTGTCTCGGGTACGCATATAAGGCGTGATGCCCCGATCCACTAACCATTGCAGAAACTCGCCATTGCCGTACGTGGCATCGGCCGCGACTGACGTTGGCTCTTCTCCTTGCCATTGCGCGAAGCGGGTGAGCATGTCTTGTGCCGCCACCGTCTCCTGACTCATCCGTGCGGCGGTTGCCTGCACTCCGACAATCACGCAGCTGTCGTTATCTACCAGATAGTTGTCGTAATAACCAAGCCGGGCCGGGGTGCCGCCTTTGGTCGCGTAGGTAGAATCGGGATCGGTGGTCGATACTTGATCCTGCTCGTGCATCGGCTCTCCCACCGGGTTCTGCTCTTCTACTTCTTGCAGATACTGGCGCACGCTGTGATGTACCTGGGCTGCCTCCGCCAGCTGCTCTCGCGGAATCCGGCTCCCCTTGGCTGCGTTCGCTTCCACGAAGCTGCCATCCACCGACAGTTGCTTGCCATGCACCAATCCCACTTCCATACACTGCCGCACGATCTGCTCAAACAACTGCTCGAACAGCTTCGACTCCCTAAATCGCCCGTGCCGGTTCTTGGAGAAGGTCGAGTGATGCGGAATCTCCTGATCGAAGCCCAGCCCGGTGAACCAGCGCCACCCCAGGTGCATCCGCAGTTCCTCTATCAGTTTCCGTTCGCTGCTGATGCCGTATAGATAACCGATCAACAGGATGCGCAGCAGCAGCTCGGGATCAATCGAGGGACGGCCCGTATCGCTGTAATTCGCTTTCAGCTTCTCTCGCACAAAAGCAAAGCTGAGATGTTTTTCAATGAGCCGCAGCAGATGCGTCTCTGGAACCTGATCTTCCAGGCGGAAGTAGTAGAACAGCGCTTCGGAGCGGTCGTGTTGCCCCATCATGATCAGCAGGCCTCCGACGATGAGAATTAAACAGAGCATGGGCAGAATCACTTCCTTCTAACATGCTTCTGCTGACTCTTGGCCTTCAAATCATCGTGACTTTTTCAACATCTCTAACGACGTCGGTGTCGTCAAGTGTTTTTTTGATTCTTTCGAAGACACTCCTGTGTGATCGCAGAGTAGGGGTCTCCCACCGATGTCCTCAGTTTCGATAATTTTGTCCATACCCAACCAAACGGCTCGGCCTTATTTCGTCACGTCGGTGGAGTTGGCCCACCAGACATCTCTCCGATCACCCTGGACCATGATGACTTATTCGAACTCCCCCCATTCGGGGAGGCAGGCGGCCTATTCACTCACCCGGTCACTGCGCTGGCAGGACCACTGTTGAAATCAGGCATACCTGCATGGGCTTCCCCGCTCTGCCGCAGCTTTCCGCGGCGACAGAACTCTTCATAATCAATCTGGTCGCGCATCATGATCCACAGCCGGATACCTAGTTTGCGTGCCGCCGCGATCCTGGCCTTGCCCATGCCTTTCTGGATGAGCTTGCGCCGATAGAAGCGTTTCAGCTCGGGATCTTTCGCGGCCGCATGCATCACTGCTTCGGTCCACAGGTAGCGCAGCAGCGCATTGCCTTGCTTGCTCAGTTTTCCTAGCCGCTGCCGCTTTCCGCTGCTGTGCTCACACGGAATCATCCCGATGTAGCTTGCGACCTGGTTACCAGTGGCAAACCGGTGCGCGTCTCCCAGGAACACGTCGGTGGCCAAGGCCGTGATCGGCCCCACTCCTGGGTGGGTGAGCAGCCGCAACGCCTGGGGTCGCCGCTTGGCTTCGTCTTCCACCTGCCGATCTAGCTCCTTGATCCGCTTCTGCAACTGCACGTACAGATGCAGAAGTTCGTCCCGCCTTTGACGGGTGTAGCGAGACAGAGCCAAGGCCTGGAGTGCTTTTTGCCCAGCTGGACTCCACAGAGCATGCCCATGGCGTAATGCGTGATTGAGTGCAATCGCCTGCAGCGTGTTCTGCACTCGCGTTCGCACCTTTACCCACTGATGCCGGTCCCGCAGCAACGTTCGTAGGTCCCGCTGCTCGCTCGAGGGCATCCAGATGGTCGGGAAGCGATCTTCCATGAGCAGCTCTAACTCCAGCCGCGCATCCCGCCGATCGTGCTTCTGCTTCCGTGTTTCTTTGGCCCGAATCTTCGCCGGATGTCCCACCTGGCACTCGATCCCCAGTTCTTCCAGCAATTGCAAAAACCACTGCATGGCTCCGGTGGCTTCGATACCCACCACCACCGGACCTTCTAAGGCAGCGTAAAACTCGCGCACCTTGTTCCCTTCGTGGGCTAGGGTCTTCTCGGTGAACTCGCCGGTCTCGGTGTCCACCATGGCAATCGTTTGTTGCTTCGCGTGTAGATCACAGCCTACAATTTTCATCTCGGCCTCCTTCGTCCCGAGCTTTTTGGTTGGTTACCGCAAAGTCTACTCGGGTCGTCGCGGGGCCGACGTCGTTATGTCATCACCTACAGGCCTTAACACTCAAAACCCCTTCCGGCGGGGTCAGTGAGCGTTAACGAGATTTCACCACCCGTCGAAAAGGTAGCGGCAAGGAGCTCGGCCAACTTCTGGTTTGGGCGACGATCAAGGGGTGATCGCGTGCAAATTACGCACCTGAAGGCTGAGTTCTCGTGGCTGATCGATGCATTCGGACGATTACTCCGCCAACAATGATCGCGAAGGGACCAGCGCATTGAAACAGCATCCACGAAAGGGTGAGGTTCATGGGCCAATGCTTTGCTACCCATGCAAAGTAAGCAACTCCAACCATCGCGCAAAAGACGATACCTAGCGTCATCGTGGCAACCATCTCCCTTCCCTTGGCCGCCAACGCGACCATACACCCAACGAGCATCGACAAGGTCAGGTGTGCGATCCACATTCCGTCCGTCGCCCAGAACATATAAGCCTGGAAATGGTTCGACCAGTAGCCGAGGTATCTGTCGGTAACTGCTGACAACACCTTGTCAGGCAACCCATTGACAAAGCTGCCCAATAAATACCCTCCGACGACGGCGGCACTGGTCGACCACGGCGCAACACGGAATCCCCTGCCGAAGAGATGCGCGATGGTTTTCGCAGTCTGTCGCCAATACCAGCTTCTGGCATCGGCAACTCCAGACTTCGAGGCGAGGCGGGAGAATTCCTCAAGCAGGTCCCCTAGGATCGATTCTGCTGTTTCGGCGGGAGTGAATAGATCGACGAGCCAGACGGCAATGCGCGGCGGCTGAACGAAATCTGCTTGGGATGTCATGAGTGGCTCCGGATCAGGTCGAGGCCCTCGGTCATGCTCTGGAGCGCACGGTGTGTGCGGTTCACAGCCGCTACTCCCTTGGCGGTGACACGAAAGAAGCGCTTCGAACGCCCGCCACGTTCGGGGGTGGGATCGCCGTGGTGGGACTTGACGTACCCTTTTGTCTCCAGACGATCAAGCGTGGCGTAGACTGCACCGATTGACACCTCCCGCTTAATGCGGAATTCGATTTCCTGCCGCACTGTGACTCCGTAGGCTCGATCCTCCAGCCGCAGAAGTGCCAGGACGATAATGTGCTCAAATTCGCCGAGGTAATCGCGGCCCGACATTATCTATACAATATAGACTAAATCTTGGCTGGTCAAACGAATCGCACAGAGTGGGGATGGTTTACGTAACCAGGCGTGGCTGTTGAAAAACTCCTGGTCTCGAAGATCGCAGAAATTTCATTGCGCTAGGATGCCCTATAAACGGCGTTCTCGATTTTGGTGGGCATTTTCTATCCTCGGCTCGGGCAGTTTTTTCAAAAGAAGGGGTTTTTCAACAGCCACAGGCGATTACACTCACCCCCCGGTCCATGAGTGTAACGTCGATGCTCCAATCCTAATCCAAGAGCCGGAAGCGTTCCAGAATCGACCCTTTGTGAAACGCCAAGACGTGTCCGGCAAGTCCTTTGGTTCCAGTTTCGCCGAGCGCTAAATTCAGTACCCTTTATGGAACGCGAGGCAGAAGAGAAGGCAAGAATGATCAGTTCCGGTCATTGCAGCTTCGCGTACTCCGCCTTGGCTTCCTTCAGGATGGGGATGTCGGGGTCGGCGTCTTTCCACTCGGTCAAAACATCCTGGTAGGCTTTTCGAGCTTTGGCGGTGTCGCCGGAAAGCACCAAGCCGCGAGCAAGACCGAGCCGAGCTAGGAACATGTAGGGAGACGCACCGAAAGCGGATTTGTGATCCAGAATTTTCTGGAACTCAGCCACCGCTTGCGATCCCTGCCGGGCCTGCATATAGGCGAGACCGCGCAAGTAAACCGGTTTGCCATCCGCGATAGAGCCGAACTGATAGGCCTCGGTGGGGCGCAGTTGCTCGATGGCCTTGGCGCTATTGCCATGTTGGATCTCGACTCTTGCACGAATTTGGGGAATTGCTAACTTCTGGACAAAGGTATCCAAAGGATAGTTCTTGCCGAGCTCCGAGACGACGGCCTCGGCCTTCGCTGCCTCACCGCAAGTGGCGAACACAGACCCAGCGAGGGCGTCGGCGTCCTGGGTTCTGCTGGTTGGAATTGCTGCGGCGCTTTGCCGGGCCTGTTCACAGAAACCGAAATCAGCCTGAACCAAGGCGAGGTGGCCCAGGTCTGAGGACTCGGCCTCCTTCAGGTTCTGGCCTTTTTCCATTTCCATCGCCTCTTGCGCCACCTCGCTCGACAATCGCAGTTTCCCTTCGCTCTGCAGAGCGCCTAGCTGCACTTGGAGAAATCTGAATTCGTTCGGCCTACCCTTGACCCAGGCTAAAAGGCGCTGAGCCTCATCCGGCTTCTGGAAGGCGAACGCGAGCCACACGGAAACCGATTGAATATAGTCTGAATCGGGGAAGTGCTTGAGTGCCTGATCGAGCGTCTGCCAAGCCTCGTCGGGCCGATCCAATGCGCCGTAGGCCAGGGCTAGATTCAGGTACCCATTGGCTGTAGGACCCACAAGCACGGCGCGGCGTCCCGCTTCTACAGCTTTTTCAAACTCGCCCATCTCCCGGTAATGCTCTGCCAGGTTGACGCTGGGGACCGAGTCGGAGGGGTAGATGCGCTGATAAAGCTGGAGAGTCTCGATATTCCTATCGAGTTCACCGGTCACGATCCAATAGTAGTTCTTTGTGATGTAGAGCTTTTCCCTTTCGCTGACGCGGTCCTTCAGTTGGTATGCCTTGCGGGTGTACTCTTTGGCCGGTTCCATCTCTCCGGCATTGTTGTAGGCCGAGGCCATACGAGCGTAAACCCAGGCGAAGTTGGGGTCGAGTTCCACCGCTCGGCGATAGAAGGGCAGCGACGCCATTTCGCGCCCACTATTGAACTCGGCATCCCCGAGCGCAAAGGCCTTGAGCGCATCGAGGGAAGTAGTCGTGACCTGCTCGATGGGCACATCAAACGCTTGCACGGAGGCCAGCGATTCACCGAGCGTTCTGCGCAATTTCGAGACGGCGCTACCCAGCGCCGACAGCACATTCTCCTTGCTGAAGGCCTCCGCTTGCTCCTGAGCCAAGGAGTCACCGCTCTGGCAATTAATCGCGCTCAGGGTGAGGACGTATTGCGTGCCCAGGCTGGCGATGGATCCGGAAAGCATCACTTTGCTGCCTACGCGCAGGCACAAGTCACGCGCCAGATCTGTGGTGAGGCGCTCGTCCGCGGGGCGGCCCATAAAAGCCAATGTTTTCTGAACCTGGGCCGCGGCTACCACGCGCAGGAACGGCGATTGATCGAGATCCACGGCGAGGGCTTGCCTCAAGGTGCCGTCGAATGCCGGGTCGCCGGTGGTGTTGGCGAAGTCAGCGAGCACAATCGTGTCTTTATCGGTGAGCCTGGCGGCATGGGTCGAGCGCCAGTACAAACCTCCAGCAATCAACACCGCCACGAGCACAATGACGGCGGTGATCAAAACCTTCCACACCTTCCACGTGGTCTTGCGGGCAGCGGCGCTTGTACCCGTCACCAAAACGGACGAGCCTGCAGCGGAGGCTGCTGAAATGGGAGCAGAGATCCGGGCGGATGGTGCCGACGACGGAGAAATCGTTTCCGGGGTCACATCAACTCTTCCCGAATTGGCCGCGACGGCACGTCCAGAGTCGGTGTCACGCTTGAGCCGCTGGAGGTCGGCACGAATGTCGGCAGCATGCTGATAGCGAAGATTGCGGTCTTTCTCCAGCGCCTTGTTCAGGATGTCTTCCAGCTTGGGCGGCAAATCGGGGTTGAAGCGGATCGGAGGAGTGGGAACGCCGTCCAAAATCGCTTTGAAGATCAGGGCCGAGGTATCGCCACGAAAGGGCAACGTACCGGTGGCCATTTCGTAGAGCACGACGCCGAAGGAGAACAGGTCGGTGCGGGCGTCGAGTTCCTTGCCTTTCGCCTGTTCCGGAGACATGTAGGCGACGGTGCCGAGCGTAGAGCCGGGACTGGTCAGGTGCTCCTCGCTCATTGCCGTCTCTTGGACCGTCGCTCCCGCCGCTTCTACCAATCTGTTGCCAACTGGTGTCACTTTTGCCAGCCCAAAGTCCAGAATCTTGGCGTGGCCGCGCTTGGTCACAAAGATGTTCGCAGGCTTTATATCGCGGTGGACGATACCTTCGGAGTGGGCAGCATCGAGAGCGTCGGCAATCTCAATCGCCAGACCGAGTAGGACATCCGTCTCCATCGCCCTTCCGGCGATGCGGTGCTTCAGCGTCACGCCGTCCAGAAACTCCATGACGAGGAACGGATGGCCGTCTTGTTGTCCGACCTCGTAGATCGTGCAGATATTGGGGTGATTCAGGGCAGAAGCAGCTTGAGCCTCCCGCTGGAAGCGGGCCAAGGCTTGGGAGTCTTTGGCGACGTCATCGGGCAGAAACTTCAGGGCAACAAACCGGTGCAGCGTTACGTCCTCGGCCTTATAGACAACACCCATCCCGCCGCCGCCGAGCTTCTCGATGATCCGGTAATGAGAGATGGTTTGGCCGATCATTTGCGGGAATGCTATGGCGTGCGGCCAGGTAAGTCAATGTACGGGCTCACTGCCCGAACGCCGGGAAGAAAGTTTGCGGAAATCTGGACATCGAAAAGGAACCCCTAAAAGTAAGCATTCCTAAGCATGCTTGCCGATGGGCGTCCGGCACCGACCCACACACGGTAGGGAGTTCCTCCGCGCCCGCGGCGAGGCAGAAGAGCATGCAGGGCGAACGTGATTTTGGATTCTAGGGAAATCTGAGAACGCATGTTCAGAAAAAGATGCCCTCGGAATCGACATGCCTTTTCCAAAATTTCAGAATTTTCTATTTTCGGTTCCGAGTCCAGCCTTCTCCAACACCGGCAGGACAACATCACGCAATACGTTCGCAGGCGACAACGGCGTCATCCTCGCAGCATCGGAAAAAAAAGCTTTCAGCGGGTGGGATTGGTCGCACGCTTTGGCTGTGATACACTCCGCAGCCTGAAGTGAACGTGCTGTCACTGTTGATTTTAGCGGAAGCCTGACGAGTCAAGCGCAGCGCGGCTTTCCAAGCGTGCGCCTTCAGCCACTCGGCCATCTCTCCATTGGGTGGGTTTGCTGCGGGGAGTGTTAGCGCGGGACGCCTCAACTCCTGCTCATTGATTCTATGGCCCGCGATGGCGAAACCGCAACTTCGCTATCGTGTGGGGATAGCAGTCTCCATAAGTTTGCTTAAGCTCTCTAAACAATTCACCGCGATGAAAGTTTTGGGAGCTTCCTAAGTTCGGAAGTTTAGGAAGGTTTTGTTAAGGATTCCAGCGTCGACGGCAGTTCAGTCGCGCTACCGTTTCCTGGCGCTTGCACAGGGTCGACAGTCACCTTTGCGCCGTCTAATATCCGATTGTGCAGGCAGAACAACGCTAACTCCAGGCGATCGGCAACGCCCAACTTGTCATATACCTTACGAAGATAATTTTTCACTACCTGTTCGGTGGTTCCCACTCGCAGGGCGATTTCTTTGTTCTTCATCCCCTGGGTCACGCACGAGACGATTAGTGATTCCTTGGGTGTCAACTGAACCTTGGGGCGAGGCGAAGTCGGACGTACGCCTTGTGTGCGGTATGCTTCCAACACCCATTGAACCCCGCGACTGTCGAGCCAAGGATGCCCTTCAGAAACTCTTCGCAAGCAGTCCACCAGGAGCTCCGGTTCTACTTCGCGGGAAACAATTCCGAACGCGCCTCGACGCAAAAGCTCGAGTGTGAGTTCTTCGTCAGGCTCTGCGGTCACTACTACCAGTCGAAGAGTGGGGGTCTGTCTCATCAGATCCGCAACTGCTTCTATCGGGTTGGGGGTTAAAGCGGCCTCAAAAATCAGGATGTCCGCAGTAAATTTTTTTGCAGCGGATATGGTCTGGGAAATTGTTTCTGACTGGCCGACGACTCGAATGTCGTCTTCGAGAGCAAAGATTTTGCGCAGTCCCGCGCGGAAAATCGCCTGTGAATCCGCTACGATTACACGAATGAACTGGCCATCACTCTCGTGCGGCAGTTCCGTGCTCAGCTCCGTATTGACGGAAGGGCTAGCCATCAGTTTCCCTACTTACCTGCGTTCAAAACGGTACTCATCAATGACGACGCCAACTGCACGCCGTCCTACTTCATCGAAATTGCGCACCACGCGGCCGCGGCAATCGATTTGTACGTCGGCTTCTGTGCCCACAACGTCAGCCGGAATCGAAATGGTGAAGTCCACCAGTGACCCAATCGGCATCTCGGACTCCACCTGCAACAAGACACCATTTGCGGAGATGTTTTGCGTTTCGGCTGGATTGTCGCCAGACTTCGATTTCAACGACACCGGCAACTTGATGGGAAATCGCACCGCGCTTTGCATGTCCGGATAGCGCGCACGAACCGCTTTTGCTGCCGTGGGTTCTGGATTTGGTGTTATAGAAGAAGCAGGCGCTGGTTGTGGTTTCCGAATCTCGGCCCCGGCTTCTTTTCGAAGTTCGGCCCCGGCGTCAGAATTATCACCGTCCGCAAATCGCCCATAGTTCGCCATTACGAGAGGCAGATTACACCGGCGAACCAACCTGTAAAAGTTACCGAAGACTAGGAACTAGTAGTGGTAAAGCCTTGCGGATCATGGAATTGCGAAAGAAACGGGCAATTGACGAGAATGACGCGCGGGAGAGCATTGAGCAGTTGGATGTTGAAAATAAGCGGCGAGAGCTTCCGCTGATGGATGAATACTGACGCTGACAGCTACCGTTAGAATTTTGTTACTTCGGTGAAGTTAAAATCACGGACCGTCATGGGCGGCACCACCATATCGAAAGACTCCTCGCCGCTCGCTCGTACTGGCGTTCCCATGGCTTCCACATTTGAAAGCATGTGAAGCAGACTCTCGTTGAAACGAAAGTTGAGGATTCCATAGCGAACCTCGCCATCTTCTACATAAAAGGTGCCGTCGCGCGTCATGCCGGTGAGAAGTTTCTCGTAGGGATCCACTTCCCGGATGTACCAGAGTCGCGTGACCAGGACGCCGCGTTCCGTGGAAGCAACCATCTCGTCTACGGTCTTCGGATCGGATGGAGCACCGAAGACGATGTTCATGGGAGCCTCTCCCATTTCGTTAGGGAGAGAAAAACCATGCCCCGTGGCCTCCACTGGTCCGACTTTGTCGGCATACTCAGAGCGTTTCATTTTTGCAGCGGTGGCACGCGCATACACCAGGCGTTTGACCACGCCATTTTCAATCAATTGGACTTTGCGCCGCGGCATGCCTTCGCCGTCGAACTGCGCTCCCGCTTGAAGGGGATGTGCGGCGTCATCCCATACATTGATTCCGGAGCCGAAGATTTTTGTGCCAACACGGTTGTTCAAAAACGATCGCTGATCAAGAATCGACAGCCCTCCGAAATCGAAGAACATGAATCCCACCATATCGAGCACGGCTGCAGGCTCGAGAATGACGGTAAATTTCCCAGGTTTGATTTCGCGCGGACTGCCGGATGCGAGCGCTTTACGCGCGGCAGTTTCAGCGAGAGCGACCGGATCCTGCCAGCTCGCATCCGGATAGTTCGCCTTTTGCCAGCCCGACGAGTCGCTCGCCAGCATGGTGATAGAGATTTCCGAAGAAGTCTGAGTCTGCCAGCTGGCGAGACCCCGTGAGTTGAAAATTCCTTCCACCCATTCAGCGGAGGAAAAAATTCCGGCAGTAGTTAGGTTTTGACGGTTCGCCACATCCACGATTTTCTTCACACCTTCGGCTCGGTCCTCAGGAGTCAGCCCGGCGGTCTGCTCAAAGTAACGAGTAGGGATTGGCCGTGTGGCAGTGGCTGCCTCGGAGGCATCAGGCATTGGCAACAAATCGGGATCAGGGTGTTGGACCCTGGCCAAACTCTCTGAAGCCTGCACCACCCGTTTCAGACTCTCGTCGTCCAGCTTATTCGTGGTAGCCCGAGCGGTACGACCACCAAAAACGGTTCGAACTGAGATTGAATAATTTTCCTGGGCTACATTCTGGTGAATGACGTTGTTGGCGAAGCGGGTCAGGGCGGTCTTGCCGCCATAACACAAAACTTCCACTTCATCCGCCGTGGAAAAGCCCTTGATTCGGCTGAAAATGGCGCCAACTTGGTCTTTGGTTAACATTCAGCAGTCAGCTCTCAGCTTGCTCGCAGCGCATGAACGTTGAGCAGGTCCTCGACTTGTCCTCGTTCGCAACCAGCGGAGCTTTAGTCGGGATGACATGCGGCAAGTTCGGCCTTAGTTGCCCTTGTAGGCTGTCCCCACATTGACGTCACGAAACCTCGCCGGGCTTGCTCCGTGCCCTGTTCCCATTACCTGTTGTGGTTGGCCTTTACCGCAGTGCGGCGTTCCCCACAAAACCCATTCGTCGCGGGAGCAGATCGCGTCCATCGAATTCCAAAAATTCGTCGTGATGCCTGAATAGGATGGATTTTTTAGCATGCGAGTACGCTTGCCCCTCTTGATCTCCCACCCGGCTTCACAGCCGAACTGAAAGTTATACCGCTTGTCATCGATCGACCATGAGCGATTTGTTTCCATATAAATGCCGTCATCGGTAGAAGAAATGAGCTGATCTCGAGTAAGCGGATGTTCTCCGGGAAGGATACTGATATTGGTCATGCGGATAATCGGCAAGCGATTCCAGCTTTCAGCTCGCAGCGTTCCACCGGAGCGATCCGCGCCGATGGCGTGAGCTGTTTCGCGCGAACTCAAGTATCCAGTAAACAAACCGTTGCTAATGATCGAGGTGCATTGTGCGGGGACACCTTCGTCATCGAAGGCGAAGGTACCAAGTCCCGGTCCATGCTCTTGACGGGCGTCGGCGACGATATTTACCAGGTCGCTGCCATAACGGAGGGTGCGCAGCTTATCCAGCGTAAGAAAGGAAGTACCCGCGAAGTTAGCTTCCATGCCCAGAACCCGGTCGAGTTCAATGGGATGTCCGACAGACTCATGAATCTGCAGTCCCAGTTGTGAGCCGTCAAGGATAATATTGAACTGGCCCTCGGGACATTGGTCTGCTTTAAGTAGGGCTACCGCTTCTTCGCCAACCCGCCGCGCATTCTCCACTAGCTTCCATTCTTCAATCAGTTCATAACCTTTATTTTGCCATTGTCCCCCATAAGAATTCGGATAAGACCGCTTCTGAATTTCATTTCCGGCAAACGCATGCGCGGCGTATCCAACGCCGGTAGTGTATTTCGTCTGGTGGAGGTTCGCGCCCTCTGATGAGAAGAACCACTGCTCCTCGCGGCGGAAATTCAGATTCGCTTCCGCAAGGGTGACGCCGGGTACTGAACGTAACTCCGAATCGATCTTCAACAATAACTCGATGTTCTGCTCGACCGAGGTCGAGAAAGGATCAATCTGAAAGGGGGAAATCCATTCCGCGGTTGCTGCCTTCTCCGACGCCATTTGGATATCGCGCTTTTTCGCTCGGGCAGAGGCTTTAGCGATTTCGACGGCACGCGCCGCAGTGGCTTCGACCGCCAGTCTGCTTAGATTTTCGGAAGCGGCGAATCCCCAGGCACCGTCGGCAATGACACGCACACCGAAACCAAACGATTCCGAAACCGAGGCGTTGCCAACCTTACCATTCTTGGTGGAAAGCGCGCGATAGCGATCATCCGCGAGGCGGACGTCTGTGTATGAAGCGCCACGTATCGCGGCGATATTGAGAGCCCAAGAGGCAACGTCTTTCATGGAGAGAATTCAATCTACCACAGCGAATGAGTAGTCGAATGATCGCCTATTCGGCGATGAACAGATTTTCGGCAAAGGCCCACTCCTGATCGATCCACTGTGCCTTGCAAACGAATCCAGCATCTTTTGCGATTCGGAGCGGTTCAGTCCAGCCATACTTGTGACTACTTTCAGTCCAAATAGTCTCACCTTCGCGAAATGATACCGATAATCCCGCGCGCGGAATCGTCGCGTTTTGATCGATTCTCGAACGCAAGTGCATTTCAACACTTCGAGCGTCCGGATTGAACTTCGCGACATGCTCGAACTGCTCCAGGACGAAGTCGGCGTCAAGTTCACGATTAATACGCGCCAGGAGATTTAGGTTGAAGGCCGCTGTCACTCCCAACGGGTCATCGTAGGCCGCGATCAACTGAGGGATGGGCTTTTCGAAATCGGTCCCAAGCAGCAGTGAATCTCCTGGCTGCAGGATGTTGCGCACTTCGCGCAAAAATTTCGCCGCCGCCGGCCGATCAAAATTCCCAATCGTGCTTCCCAGGAACAACACTAAAATACTCTGCCCGTCGTGCCGCCGCGCTACCACCTCAACCAGGCCGTCAAGGTATTCGCGTTCGAAGCCCACGATGCTCATGCTCTCTATGTCACCCAGTTCGCGCTCACACATCGCAAGCGCCGTGGGAGAGATTTCGATGGGAAAATAGGAAATATGCTGGCGCCGGCAAAGCGCTTTCAGAATCCAGCGAGTTTTTTTGCCACTACCGCTGCCCAGTTCCGCCACGGCCACATGCTTCGGAACGTTGTCTGCAATCTCGGAGGCGTGGCGCCGCAAAAGGCGCTCATCGGCGCGAGTCAAGCCATATTGAGGAAGCACGCTGATGACCTCGAACAGTGCCGATCCCACGTCATCGTAGAGATATTTGGAGGGCAGCTCTTTCTGCCCACGAAGGGTAAGGCCGGCGCGCACGTCGGAGACAAATTCCAGCACTGGATCGGCGGTAATCGCGTGGGTCAACATGAAATGCCCCTTGTGATTCATATATTTATTTGCTCACGCAGCGAAATCCCGCATAAACATATTGATAATGTCGTTGGAACCAGTTGCGGAAAGAACGGCGCAGCATGCAGGCTGCCGTGCGGGCGCTGCCGCCCTTTATCACGTAGTGCTCACCATCGAAGAAGTTGGCGGAATATCCCGGATAAAACTCGAAGGGCTCAAAGCCGGTGAAAGGGGCAAATTGTGTGGAGGTCCACTCCCATCCGTTCCCTAACAGATCGGACACGCCAAATGCACTCGTGCCTAACGGGAAAGCTGCGACCGGCGTCGGGTCCCAACTTTCGAAGTCGAAATTTCCCAGGGTTCGATCGGGCGGCTGAGAACCCCACGTAAACTGGCGCTCCACGCCGTCCGGCGTGCCATACGCTGCGCGATGCCATTGCGCCTCAGTAGGCAAAGCCTTTCCCGCCCAGCGCACGTAAGCGCTGGCTTCGGCGTGACTCACATAAACAGGCCAGTCGAGCGGCAAGGGAACATCCTCGAACATGGTCCGGTAGTGCCAGTCGCCGCCGATCCGGCTCCAAAAAACCGGGTGTGAAATGTTGTGCTGGCTCTTCCAGTTCCAATCGGACTCGCTCCAGAAGGCGCGGTTCTCGTAACCAGACGCATTCATGAAATCGATGTATTCGCGATTCGTGACTTCGTATTGATCGATCTGAAATGATGGAACGGAGACGGTGTGTTCTTCGTATTCGTTGTCCCAGCCAAAGGTATTGGATTGACGTGCCAGCCCAAGCATAGCTTCGCCCGCGGGAATCACGATCATTCGCGGCGTTGTGTGGGCAACAACTTCGGGGCGATGAGGCTTCCGCTCCTTATGACTAAAAGGAAGTTGATGCAACATATAGGCCAACGTTTCCGCATGCATCAGACGATGTTCGATAGCGATGTTGAGTAGTTGACGTGAATAAACGCTCTTCTTCCCAGCTTCTTTAGACAGTTCAACGTTCACCAATTCTTCATCGATAGCCTGGCGAACCTGATTTACGTACTCGCGCACTTGAGGTAGCGACGGCCAGTCGGATGGCTGGTCGGAAGGAAGTCCCCCGTCAACCGGGTCTATGCCGAAGGCAAATAGTTGATCGAATTTCGAATGGAAGGTCGGCCGCTCGAAAATCCGCTCCCGGAGCAGGTTCCAATCAAACGCCTCCAGATGCCCTACATAAAATACGATGCGGTGCCGTTCAGGAATTGGGCGTTCGTAAAGAAATTCTGGCCTGACTAGCGCGAATAGTTGGTCGCTTTGAACTCGGGCTTGATCGAGACGTGCGAGCAGTTCATGTTGGAGTTTGACCGCGTCTTGCGTAACGAGCATTTGCAGGCTTTCCATCCTGGTTACCATTAGGTAAACCACCCAGTCCGTAGTCGCAGACTTATGAGATGAATAAGCAGCGAGAAAGTTGCTCAGTTTAATGGGCAGTCGATTTAATCAAGTGGCTGTTGTAGATAACCAGCTCCCTAAGCCCCGAAGTGGCCCGAACAACTCGGTGGTAAGGTGGGCTGCTAAATGGGGAACAACAATAGACCTGAGACGGATTGAAGTCCATCCAACGGAAAACCCAGCCAGTTAGCGGCAACCGGATGCGAAAGCACATTGCACGATCTGCAGCAGGACGGAGCCTCAATAGGCCAAGCAGCGAGGGTTCTAGACTACCGCGGTCTGATATTCGGCGTATGCGCCCTTGAAGTCGGTAATTCGGTGGTTGCCTTCAAAATGCCAGATTCGCGTGCTCACTTCGTCGATCAAGTCCTCGTCGTGCGTGACTAGAAGGACCGTTCCTTGATAACGCTGCAAGGCAATATTCAGCGCGTTGATGGATTCGAGATCAAGATGGTTGGTTGGTTCATCGAAGACCAGCACGTTCGGTTTCAAAAGCATCAGTTTACAGAATAGAAGTCTGGCTGCTTCCCCGCCGGAAAGAACCTCGGTGCGCTTGTCGCCGTCTTCGCGAGGAAAAAGCATCTGACCCAACAGCCCGCGAATTTCTTCGTGTGAGGCTCCCGGATCCCATTGATGGAGCCATTCGAACGCGGTGGTTCCCGCCTGTATCAGGGCTTTGTGGTCCTGTGCGAAATATCCGACCGAAGCTTCGTGGCCCCAAATAACTTTTCCATCGCTCAAAAATGGTCCATCGTAACCGCTGGTTTTGCGAAGTTCTGCATCCGGAATGGTGGGGGAATTCGCCAGTAATGCATTCACCAAAGTTGTTTTACCGGCACCGTTGCGGCCCATCAACGCAATCTTTTCCCCGCGCACAACACTGGCCGTAAAACTGCGGATCACTTCGGCATCTCCGTACGATTTGGATACGCCTTCCAGTTCGAGAATGTGCTTACCCGAAGGACGCTTCTGTTCGAATTTCAAATATGGACGTTGAATGTTGGACCTCGCAAGCTCGGTGACCTGCAGACGCTCCACTTCCTTGCGCCGCGACTGCACCTGGCTCGATCGGGTTCCAGCAGAAAATCGCGCAATGAATTCATTCAACTGCGAAATTTTCTTCTCGCGCTGAGCGTTCTGCGATTCGATCTGCGAACGAATCTGAGTCTTGGCCACGACCATGTCGTCATACGTGCCGGTGTAGGTGATGATGGTTTCGTAGTCAATATCGGCAATGTGGGTACAAACCAGGTTGAGGAAATGCCGATCGTGCGAGATAACGATCACTACGCCGTCATATTGATTCAGAAAGCCCTGCAGCCAGTGAATTGAATCCAGATCGAGATAGTTCGTAGGTTCGTCGAGTAGCAAGGCCTGAGGATGTCCGAACAGGGCCTGCGCCAGCAACACCCGGACTTTCTGTCCGCCTTGGAGTTCGCCCATTCTGCGTTCGTGCAACGCGTCCGGGATATCAAGCCCTTCGAGGAGGACCGCTGCATCGCTTTCGGCACTATAGCCGTCTTCCTCGCCGACAATGCCTTCCAGTTCCCCGAGCTTCATGCCGTCCGCGTCTGTCATCTCCGGCTTCGAGTAAATCAAATCCCGCTCTTCCAGTGCGGCCCACAGACGCTTGTTGCCCATGATGACCGCATCGAGTACGCGATATTTATCGAAGGCAAACTGGTCCTGACTCAACACGCCGAGCTTTCTCGGACGCACCACAGTGCCCTTCTGTGGTTCGAGTTGGCCGGTGAGGAGATTCATGAATGTGGACTTGCCGGCCCCGTTGGGCCCGGTCAGACCATATCGTTTCCCCGGCGTAAACGCCGTGGATACCTCGTCAAAAAGAACTTTGGCGCCGTAGCGCATGGACACATTACTTACTGAAATCATGATCTTTATGGGAACTGCGGGAAAATTGCCCAATGAGCGGGGACGCAGCTTCGATCTTAAGAATATCATGGCAGGCTCAGAGAAGAAGCATGCTCTTCTCCATCGCACTTGCCGGCTTCTGCGCGGGAGTCACTTGAAAAATTACCCACGCAGATTGTTGCTCTTTTCAGGGCCGTGCAGAGATTTCTTGCCTCTATGATTCTTCCGCTTAGCTTTGGGGTTTGAAGTACAATCCCTCGCATGAGGATCCGTCGAGCTTCATTTCTACCTCTGATTCTCGCGACTTTAGTCGCGTCAGCGTTTTCACAGGATGTCCAAAAGCTTGACCCAGCTCTCGATAGCCTAATTTCTTCCGATGCGAAGCTGGAGCGCGTGGCAACCGGCTTTTCTAAATGGACTGAAGGTCCGGTTTGGACTCGAAGTGGTAGCCTACTGTTCGCAGAAATTCCGGCAAACAACATCGATCAGTGGGTACCTGGTAAAGGGGCCAGCGTTTTCATCCATCCGAGCGGCTACGAGGGTTCGGAACCCTATCAGGGACCGGAACCGGGTTCCAACGGGATGACTCTAGATGCGGACGGTAGAGTCAGTGTGGCGGGCCACGCGCGGCGTAATGTTTGGCGATTGGAATCGGTCGATCCGAAGGCCCAGATAACGATTCTCGCGGACTCTTATCAGGGAAAGAAACTGAATAGCCCGAACGACCTCGTCTACAAGTCTGACGGCTCTTTGTACTTTACCGATCCTCCATACGGGCTTCCAACCCAAGGTGACAGCGACCCACTGAAAGAACTGCAAGTTAATGGCGTATACCGAATTCCGGGGGCTCGCCAACAAAAACCGGGGGCGCCGCCCGACCGCGACAAGCTCCAATTGGTGATTAAAGATCTGGGCCGCCCTAATGGTCTGGCACTCTCGCCGGATGAAAAATTTCTATACGTTGCTGAATCGGGCACAAAGGTATGGATGCGCTATCACGTCCAAGCAGACGGGTCGGTAACGGACGGGGCTGTTTTTCTTGATCCTTCCGGTGATCCAGCCAAAGGCGTTCCAGACGGCCTTCGCCTGGACAAGAAGGGAAATATCTACAGTTCTGGACCGGGTGGGGTTTGGATCATCACTCCCGAAGCCAAGCACATTGGCACCATTAAGGTCCCGGAAGTCGTGAGCAACGTGGCGTGGGGCGACAAGGATGGCAAAACGCTTTACATCACGGGAAGCACCAGCATTTACCGCATAAGAACCAAAGCATCCGGGCTACGAAACTGAATAGAATGGAGCATTGATCTGCAACAACTAAATTTTTTCCTTCGTACCGGTGATCGGTTCGTGATTTATTCTTAAACCAGTATGCCCTGCCACGACGTGTATCCTCGGGAACCTGAACTCATTCAGATCGTGAATGCCGCGCTGGCCGATGCTTTTAAGAAAAGTAGCAAGTGGCTGGCATGCAAGCCCGGTTGCTCGCAGTGTTGCCACGGAGTGTTTGCCATCAATCAACTGGACGCGAGACGGCTGCGTAGAGGGCTCGCCGAATTGGAAGCCCAGGACCCTGAGCGGGCGGGATTTCTTCGCAAACGCGCTCTGGAGACGGTTGCGCGGCTCTCAGAAGATTATCCGGGCGATCCAGTTTCCGGAGTACTCGACGAGGACGACACTGACGAAGCGGCAAAGCGCTGGGATGATTTTGCCAATGAGGAGCCGTGTCCTGCTCTCGATCCTGCGACCGGCAAGTGTGAGCTTTACGAATTCCGCCCTGTGATCTGCCGCACCTTTGGTCCGGCGATGAAGACGGATGGTGACCTCGGGCACTGCGAATTGTGCTTCGTCGGCGCTTCAGATGAAGAAGTGGCGGCGCATGAAATGAATCCGGATCCCAACAATCTTGAGGCCGCACTGGTCGAGGAATTACAGAAAACGACTGGAGAGTCCGGGGAAACTATTATCGCGTTTGCGCTAGTGCAAGGTTAAAAGCGGCATCCCCTTCGTTCAGTTCTTCTTCTTGTCTAGTTCACTCCAGCGTTGGTAAAGTTCATCCACTTTGGCTTGGGCTTCGTCCATTTCTTTGTGAGCAACCAGCAGGCGCGGGCCATCACTGGCGATTGCCAGGTCTTCAAGTTGGACGCGTTTTGCCTGCAACACTTCTTCGGCCGCAGCCACTCGCTGTTCGATGCCGGCATATTCGCGTGCCTCGAGATAAGAGAGCTTGATCCTGGTCTGTGATCCGCCACTGGAAGCGGCTTTCGGGGCCGAGCGTTCGTCGGACCTTGACGACTGTATGCGCTCGGATGGCCAAGTCTCCCATTGCGAGTAATCCGCAAAACTTTCGGCGCCACCCTGTCCATCAAGCCCCAGCACGATGGTGGAAACCCGGTCCAGCAAATAGCGATCGTGCGTGACCAGAACCAGAGCGCCACGAAACTCGAGCAAGCTCTCCTCGAGAATTTCGAGTGTCGGAATATCGAGGTCATTCGTCGGTTCGTCGAGAAGCAGGATGTCTGCCGGTTGGAGCATGAGTTGCGCAATCAATACCCGAGCGCGTTCTCCTCCGGATAATCGCTCGACAGGTTGATTGAGCTGTTCGCCGGTGAACTGGAATTTGGCCGCCCACGAAGCCACGTGAATGACCCGATCCTGATAAATGACCGAATCGCCTTCGGGAGCCAGCGCACGGCGTAAAGTGATAGTGGAATCAAGTTCACGGGTCTGATCGAAGTACACAATGCGCAGCCAATCGGCCCGGAAGATCTCGCCATTCGCCGGAGACAACTCTCCGCGAAGCAATCGCAGTAGCGTAGTTTTGCCGCTTCCGTTTGGGCCGACCAGGCCTACCCGCATCCCGGCGGTGATGACGAAGTTCAGCTGGTCGAAAAGAGTGCGTTCTGGCTGGGAGGGCACCGGAACTCGGTAAGTTATGTCTTGGAGTTCGATCAGCCGCTTGGTCTTGCGATCGCTCGCCGTAAAATCGATCTGGGCGCTGGCGGTTCGGGTGCGAGCATTCAGATCGGCGAGATCGGCTTTCAACTCGTTGGCTTTGCCGATGCGGGCCTTAGATTTCCGTGTGCGAGCTTTGGCTCCGCGGCGAAGCCATTCAATCTCATTGTGCACCAGATTCTCCAGTGCTTCCTGGCGTTTGGACTGGGCATGCAGAAATTCTTCTTTCTTCTCCAGGAATGTGCTGTAGTTTCCGCGTACTCGCAGTACACCATCGGGATAAGCCCGGCTAAGTTCAGCCATGTCGGTGGCTACATTCTCCAGAAAATAGCGGTCGTGACTGACAACCACGGCGGCGAAGGCGGCCTCCCCGAGCAAGGCTTCCAGCCACTCGATGCCGGCGAGGTCCAGATGGTTTGTGGGCTCATCGAGTAGCAGGAGATCGGGGGCTTGCACGAGCGCCTCCACGATAGCCAGGCGTTTCTGCCAACCGCCAGAAAGGGCGACTGCTTCCGCTTCCAGGTCTTCGAACCCGCCGCGACCCAGTGTTTCGGCAAAGCGGGTACCTCGTTCGGTCTGGTGAACCTTGGCACGCTCCATGGCATGCTCGGCAACGGAGCGCACGGTCGCTTTGGGCGGAAACTGTGAATCCTGCAAAACATAGCTAACGCGGAGCCGCTTCCGGAAGGCTACTTCCCCGTCATCAGGGGTTTCTTCTCCCGCCAGGATTCGTAGCAGCGTGGATTTGCCGGATCCGTTGGGGCCGATAAGGCCGATGCGATCTCCCTCGGTTACGGTGAATGACACATTCTGGAAGAGCGGATTGGCTCCAAAGGCTTTGGAAATTCCCTGGGCGTTAATGATCGGCGGCAAGGCTGGTAGTCTCCTGAGGATCTTCTTCGAGACTATCAGGAAACATGGGTCAGCTTCCTCGCGGACCTTCCCTGAATACTCGTGTGGCTTGGTTTATGCAGCCAAGAAAGCCTTTAACAAAGGTCACTGAGGAATGGAAAGCTCACAAGGAAATCCGGAAAGGTTTCGCTCCAGATTACTTGCGGCTGAAGCTAAGGGTTGACGCCGCGGACAGCTGCTAACTACTGCCAGTGCGACGGCACATCGATGTAGGAGCGGTCTAATTGAGCAATGGAAGAGCAGCCGAGCAGCCTTAACGTTCGTTCTACATCGGAACGCAGAATTTCGAGAGCGCGAGTTACGCCGGCCTGGCCAGCGGCAGCCAGTCCGTACGCATAAGCCCGTCCACACAGTACAGCCCGTGCGCCCAGGCAGATTGCCTTGACGATATCAGTACCGCGACGAACGCCTCCATCCATCAACACCTCAACTTGTCCGTTAACGGCCGAGACGACTTCGGGCAACGCTCTCAGTGACGCGCGCACCCCGTCGAGCTGGCGTCCACCGTGATTGGAAACCACCACCGCTGCGGCTCCCTCGTCGACCGCGCGTCGGGCGTCCTCTCCAGTGAGAACGCCCTTAATGACGAGTGGTCCCGGCCATAGAGCGCGAATCCATTTGAGATCATCCCAAGTGACAGTGGAACTAGCTAGAGCTTTAGCGACGTCTACCAGTTCCATTGGTCCTTTGCCTGGTATCACGACGTTCGGCAGCTTGGAGAGGCCGCCGTCGCGCAGAAAGCTGACGATCCAGCCTGGACGCGCGAGGATCTGCGGAAGAAATGGAATTTTTTCCAGAAGGCCGCCGCCCATGAGTTCTTTCATTCCGTTGCGGAAGTCGCGTTCGCGTAATCCAGCGACGGGCGTGTCGATTGTGACTACCAGTGCGGCACAGCCAGCAACGCGGGCACGCTCAATCACATTTTCAGATGCCCCGCGACCACCCATCAAATAGAGCTGAAAGCAGACTGGCCCAGATGACGCCGCCTTCACGTCTTCCACGCGATGGCCGGAAATGGTGGATAGAATGTACGCGGTACCCGCGAGCCCGGCGGCGCGCGCCGCGCCAGCTTCGCCATCGGGATGCATGAGCCGGCTATAACCTACGGGCGCGAGTAAAGCCGGAAATGACACGTCGAAGTCCAGAACGCGAGTTCGCAAATCACATTCAGCTACGGCGACGGCGTGACGAGGACGGAAGGTGATGTCATCGAAAACGCGGCAGTTTTCGCGCAGGGTAACTTCGCCGTCTGCACCGCCATCCAGGTAATCAAAAACGGGGCGCGGTAGTCTTCGCCTGGCCATAGGCCGGAAATCACCTATACAAACGACATGGGGCGATGCTACTGAACGTGCCGCTCTAGTCATGGCCTATCCAACGGGAAGCCCGTTCGTATCCATCGAAGTTCCAGCCTCTGATTTGTCTAAGTCCATCATCAAAACTAAACACGTGATTATACAGAAGAGAAATACATCACGTATGGACCGATGCCCTCATCTTCTGATCGAACCGCACTCAGCCGGAACTTACGCGCACCAGATTACGCGTCCTTTCAGCAGATGAGAACGGACCTCATGAATTCTGTGACGCCTTGGCCGCCACGGCAACACTTGTGCCAGGCCACACGCTGGGCGAAACTTGTCGCTCGGTCTTTTTGTTCTGAGCGCGAATTTCGCCGAACGGAGTCTTGTTATGCGTGGTGTCTGGAAAATATCGGGATTGCTGTTCTTGCTCCTTTCTCTCTCGCCGGCACAGGACCAGCCAGCCTCGGGCGCAGCCCCTCCGACCCTGAACCCGGTCGCGCCCGCGCAGCCAACCACCAAGCACCGGCCAACCATTGGGGTGGCGCTCGAAGGCGGTGGAGCACTTGGACTGGCACATATTGGCGTTTTGCAGTGGTTCGAAGATCATCACATCCCGATTGATTATCTGGCTGGCACGAGTATGGGCGGTTTAGTTGGAGGCTTGTATGCCAGCGGCAAGAGCCCTCAAGAGCTGCATGACCTGGTGAAAGCGCAAAATTGGGATGTCATTCTCGGCGGATCGATCCCTTATGAAGATCTGTCTTTCCGTAGAAAAGAGGACAAGGTCGCTTTCCCCAATTCGATCTTGTTGGGTTTGCGAAAGGGCCTCTTATTGCCCGGAGGACTCAATGCCGGACAACAGATCAGTATGCTGATTGACAGGGAGACTTTGCGTTATTCCGCAGTGCAATCCTTCGACGATTTGCCCATTCCCTTTCGCTGCGTGGCCACCGACCTGGTGACAGGAAAGCAGGCCGTATTTAAAGAGGGATCGCTCTCGACTGCCATGCGGGCAACCATGGCCATCCCGGGACTGTTCTCTCCCGTTCGCGACTCGGAACACGTCTATGTCGATGGCGGACTGGTGGGTAACATGCCGACCGATGTGGTAAGGACGATGGGCGCAGATATCGTGATCGGCGTTCACCTGGAAACTTCGCCCGCGGAGGCGGACAAAATCCAATCGTTGTTCTCGATCCTTGGCCGATCGATCGACGTGGTGGTTGCAGGAAACGAAATACGCGGCCTGGCCAATGCAGACATGGTTATCAAAGTCGACCTGCAGGAGTTCAGTTCACTCGAATACAACAGAGCGGATGCCATCGTTCAGAAAGGGATCGACGCCGCCAAACAGAGATCACGGCTGCTAGAGAATTACTCCCTCGATGATTCCGATTGGGAAGCCCATCTAGCTCGGCGAAAATCACGCCTGAGAGGCGAAGTATCGGTCCCGCAATTTGTGAAGGTGTTGGGAACAAATCCGGAAGCTGAGGTCAATCTCGAGCGATTTCTGCAACCGGAAGTCGGCAAACCCATTGACAAGGCCAAACTGGAAGGCCTGCTTACCCGTCTGACTGGAATTGGGCGTTACGACACCGCCGGCTACCAGATGACCGAACAGAACGGACGGGTCGGTCTCCTGGTTACCATGCACGAGAAGATTTACGCCCCGCCTCTTCTGCAGATGGGGTTTGAAGTGGACGGTTCTGAGAGCAGCGATGTTGACTTCACGTTCGCAGCACGCCTGACCCTTCTTGATGTTGCCGGATACCGATCAGAATGGCGTACCGACCTGATTTTTGGAAATACGTATGGAATCGCGAGCGAACTCTACCGGCCGTTCTCGGCTTCGAGCAAGTGGTTTTTTGCATCCCGGGCCTCTGCCCGTGACTCGAACTTCAAGATTTACAGAAAGAGCGATCCTCTGGCCGAATACCGGTTCAATCGGACACTGATCGGCGCCGACATCGGCTACGGATTTAGCCGCTTCAGCGAGATACGTGCGGGTTACGAGCTAGGAACCGTGGATGCGAGGCTGCGCCTTGGCACCGCGGAGTTTGCGTCGTTTTCAGGCCGGACCGGGGCAATGCGAATCCACTACCTGATGGATCACACAGATGATCCGGTGATTCCCCGCCGGGGGCTGAGCGCGGAGTCGAATTTCCGTTGGTATGACACCAGCCCCGGAACCACCAACAGCTTCCCTGTCATGGATGCCAAAATCAGTTATTTCCATCCCATCACGAAACCCGCGTCTCTGTTCGTTGCCAGTGAGGGCGGGACCACATTTGGTGCAACTCAGAACGGTTATCCGCAATTCTTTCTGGGCGGCGCATCCCGATTAAGCGCGTACGGCACCAACGAGCTGTTCGGCGACCAGTATTATTTCTTCCGTACCGGCTATTTACACGATCTTTGGACGTTGCCGCCTTTGGCGGGAAAGAAGATCTACGCCATTGGCACATTTGAGTTTGGAAAGATGTATGGTTTTCCCGCCTCCAGCAAATTTCCCAACGACTTTGCCGCAGGAATACTGGCGGAAACTGCAGTCGGACCTTTAATACTTGGGGGTAGTATCGGCGATTCGGGACATCGGAAGTGGTTCTTTCAACTGGGCCGGGTATTTTAAACTGGCACCGGTGGCTATTTCTTGGTCGTATTTTCGACAGAAGCTTCGATGGTTACGTCTACCTGCGCACCGGGTTTGAGGGCCACTTTCTCACCATTTTCATCAATCAGTTCATTTTCAATGCGTATTTCCTTATAGAGATCATCGGCGCCTGAGACAGAGATTTGGGCTTTCTCGGGTATGCTGGGATGAGCCGGTTTGATGATCTTTTCGACGGTCCCGGGCAAAGTCGTACTCGGCTTCTCGTTCTCGAGAGTGGTCTTCTCAGTCATGTTGGGAGCCCTTGTTCGAAGAGCACTATGATTATACAGATTTTACAATCGAAAATTGGCAGAACAAGAGAATGAGGGCCTCCGGATCGGACAAAATTGCCCAAATAAAAATCCTTGACCCCGACTACTTTTATCGCTAAATTACCTAGTTCCACGGACATACGGGGTCGGTTTATCCGTCCCCAGTACCTCCGCCGTAATTAGGGCCAGATCCGATTCGGAGAAACTTTCGGCTTAGGCGGAGCATCTATACCAGTAGCCAGAGCTTTTCCCGTACAACCCATAAGAATTGAAGGACTTATATCTTTGGCCGGGACGTGCCCTGTCGCATGACATTCTGGGATACCACAGCTTTTTGAAGTCAGGAGAAAGAATAATGAAGCGCTCAGATCGAGTTTTTGATGCTTTACATACTTTGAGAAACCGTTATATGCTTTGTCAGCTTGCATCGAAGGCTACCCGTAAGTTTCACAAGCCCAATACAAGAATCCAGGAAACCATGAACGAGGTCCTGGATCGTATCGCAAGCTCGGAGCGGCAAACGGTTCTTGCCGAGCCGGAACATTTCGCTGAGGCACAGCGGCGGGCTGCGTAGTTTAGCCCGCCTTCCTGCCCCGCCGATGGATCCTTCTCTGTTGTGTACCCCCCTTTGAAAAATCCTCTCGCAGGTGATTGATGACCATTGCTGAACTCAAAGAAAAAAATATTACCGAGCTAACCAAGATCGCCCGATCTCTGGACTTGCCCGGCGCCAGTGGATTGCGGAAACAAGACCTCATTTTCAAGATCCTCCAGGCACAGAGCGAAAAAGAAGGCCACATTTTTGCCGAGGGCGTACTCGAAATTCTGCCCGACGGTTATGGGTTTTTGCGCTCACCCGACTACAACTATCTGCCTGGTCCTGACGATATTTATGTTTCGCCGTCGCAGATTCGCAAGTTTGACCTGAAAACAGGAGACACCATCAGCGGCCAAGTGCGTCCGCCGCATGAGGGCGAGAAGTATTTTGCTCTGGTCAAAATTGAGGCGGTCAACTTCGAATCGCCAGAAGAAGCGCGCAACAAGATTCTGTTCGACAACCTGACACCGCTATACCCGCAGGAACGCCTGAAACTGGAGACAGTACGGGAGAACGTCAGTGCCCGGGTGATGGACTTATTAACTCCCCTTGGCAAAGGTCAGCGGGGTTTAATCGTTTCGCCGCCTCGCGCCGGTAAGACCATGCTGCTGCAGAATGTGGCCAATTCGATAACTACCAATCATCCTGAAGTTGTGCTGATGGTGCTGTTAATCGATGAGCGTCCGGAAGAAGTTACCGACATGCAGCGGTCGGTCAAGGGTGAAGTCATTTCTTCGACCTTCGATGAACCTGCTGCCCGCCATGTGCAAGTCGCGGAAATGGTGATTGAGAAAGCCAAGCGACTGGTGGAACATAAGCGCGACGTAGTAATTCTCCTCGATTCGATAACCCGCCTGGCGCGAGCTTACAACACCATTGTTCCCCCCAGCGGTAAGGTGCTCTCAGGCGGTGTGGACTCCAATGCGTTGCAGCGTCCGAAGCGCTTCTTCGGTTCGGCCCGAAACATCGAAGAAGGCGGCTCGTTGACCATCATCGCCACCGCGTTGATCGATACCGGATCGCGCATGGATGACGTGATCTTTGAGGAATTCAAAGGAACGGGCAATTCGGAAATCATTCTCGACCGGAAGTTGGTGGACAAGCGCACCTTCCCGGCCATCGATATTCAGCGCTCGGGCACACGAAAGGAAGAGTTGCTGATTCCGAAAGAGGATCTGACCCGCATCTGGGTATTGCGCAAAGTGCTTAACCCCCTTTCCCCCGTGGAAGCGATGGAACTGCTGATCGATAAGCTAAGCAAAACCAAGTCGAATGGCGAATTCCTGGCCAATATGAGTTCGCTATAACCCATGTGGGCGCCCTCGCCCCAACGGAAACGTATAATACCCTCGAATTTCTCGCGAGGTGATTGTGCGATTCTGTCTGCTTTCAGCGATGGTCGTTGGCCTTAGCTTCCTTTTGACTGCCACGCTGCCGTTGGTTTCCCAGACCAAGACCCAGCCTTACCAGATTCCTCCCATTCAGCAGAAGGGTGGCGAAGACGAACCCCGTCTTAAACTTGAGCGCGCCATGGCGAAGCGAGCTAATGAGGAACGGCAAGCCAACCTTAAGCGGGACACTGAAAAGCTTTTGAAACTCGCGACCGAATTGAAAGACGATGTCGACAAAACAGATGCAAACAAGTTGTCCGTGGATGTGGTCAAGAAAGCCGAAGAAATAGAAAAGCTCGCGCACAGCGTCAAAGATAAAATGAAGGGGTACTAACGCCCATCAACCTAAATCGTAATCGAGCGCCTCTGAATCGTTTTCGTCTTCTCACAAACACACGCTGTGACCATTGTCAAAAATCAGTTCCACAGACAGAAAGGCCATCCGAATACAGTCTCAGATGGCCTTCTGTACTGGGCAAGAGCAACTACCGTAATGGCGCTCCCTGTTTAACGATGCGCATGCCGTAGAAGGACCGGTACACGAAAACAAAAGACACCGCAAAGAAACCTAGTGCGAGCAGGTGCTCAAGTGTGCTGCCGGCCTGGGCCGTCAGTCTGACTGCAAGTTCCACCGCCAGTAGTCCGAACAATGTGGTGAATTTGATTACAGGGTTCAAGGCCACCGATGAGGTGTCCTTGAAAGGATCGCCCACAGTGTCCCCGACGACGGTGGCATCGTGAAGCGGAGTTCCTTTCTGTTTCATCTCGACTTCGACAATTTTCTTGGCATTGTCCCAAGCTCCACCGGCATTTGCCATAAAGATCGCCTGGTACAGACCAAAAATAGCAATTGAAATGAGATACCCAATGAAGAAGAAGGGCTCCACGAAAGCAAAAGCCAGAGTCGCGAAGAATACTGCCAGGAATATGTTGAACATGCCCTTTTGTGCGTAGCGGGTACATATCTCGACGACTTTTTTGCTATCGGCAACGGAGGCTTTCACCACCCCATCGAGTTTGATGTTGGCCTTGATGAATTCAACTGCGCGATAGGCACCCGTGGTCACGGCTTGTGTGGAGGCGCCGGTAAACCAATAAATCATGGCGCCGCCAGTGATGATTCCCAGCATGAAGGGCGCGTGGAGAAGAGAGAGGTTACTGACATTTTCCGTCAGGCCCCTGGTGAGCGCCATGATGATCGAAAAAATCATGGTAGTCGCGCCCACTACAGCGGTTCCGATCAAGACTGGCTTGGCAGTGGCTTTGAAGGTGTTGCCCGCTCCGTCATTTTCTTCGAGCAAGTCTTTGGCACGTTCGAAGTTCGCATTGATATTGAAGTCTTTCTTGAGTTCCTGCTCTATATTGGGCACCTGCTCAATCAACGACAATTCGTAGACCGATTGAGCATTGTCGGTGACCGGTCCATAGGAGTCGACGGCGATCGTAACCGGGCCCATGCCCAGGAAACCGAATGCCACCAGTCCGAAAGCGAAGACCGGGGCCGCGACCATAAGTCCATCCAAGCCCAAAGTGCTGAAATAGTATCCCACCGACATCAAACCGACCATGGATAGTCCGAGGTAGTATCCGGAGAAGTTTCCGGCGACGAACCCTGAGAGGATTCCGAGCGATGCGCCGCCTTCCTGAGCCGAAACCACAACTTCCCTCACATGGCGTGATTCGGTAGAGGTAAACACCTTCACCAGTTCAGGAATAATCGCGCCCGCGAGCGTTCCGCAGGAGATGATGGAAGCCAGCTTCCACCATTGCGTCGAATCGCCCCCTAATTCAGGAATGATGACGGCCGAGATGAGGAATGTCATGGCGACCGAAACCAACGAAGTAATCCACACCAGGGACGTCAATGGCGTCTCAAAATTCATCTTATCGACGTTCCTATAACGGCTTTTCGCGATGGCGCCATTCAAGAAATATGAGAATGCGCTGGCGACCAGCATGGCGATACGCATGACGAAAAGCCATACCAGTAATTGAACCTGCACTGTCGGATCCTTCACGCCCAACAGGATGAAGGTGATCAGGGCCACACCAGTCACGCCGTAGGTTTCGAATCCGTCAGCAGACGGCCCCACCGAGTCGCCGGCATTGTCACCGGTGCAATCGGCAATGACCCCAGGATTGCGAGCGTCGTCTTCTTTGATCTTGAAGACGATCTTCATCAGGTCGGCACCGATGTCCGCAATCTTGGTGAAGATTCCGCCGGCGATGCGGAGCGCGGCCGCACCCAGTGATTCGCCAATGGCAAAACCGATAAAGCATGGGCCCGCGTAGTCCGGCGGGATAAAGAGAAGAATGAAGAGCATCAGTAGCAATTCAACACTGATCAGCATCATGCCTATGCTCATTCCGGCTTGAAGGGGAATGTTGTAGATGGGATAGGGCTTTCCTGCCAAACCTGCGAAGGCGGTGCGGGAGTTGGCAAAGGTGTTCACTCGAATCCCAAACCAGGCGACGCCGTAGCTTCCGGCGATTCCGACAAGGCTGAAAATCAAAATGATCGGAAGCGTGACGGCAATTGGCTTGTCCGGAACAGGAGACAGCACACCGAAGTACAGTACGATCACGACCGCAATAAACAGCCACAAGATAAGGAGGAATTTTCCCTGGGTTATCAGATAAGTTTTGCAGGTCTCATAAATGAGTTCGGAAATCTCGAGCATCGCGCGATGTACCGGCATGTTCTTCAGCCGCCTGTAAATAACGAGTCCGAAACCGAGGCCAAAGATACAAAACAAAATGCCCACCATCAGTAGACGGTGACCGTCAATCCCCAGGAACAATACCTGGGAAAGATCAGGCAGTTTGAGACTTGCCTCTCCGCCAACCTCATGAGCGGATTGGGCCAGGGCGGTGGTCGAACCGAACGTGAGGACGGTAATTGCGCCTGCCACCGTCTTCATTAGTATTGACGTTTGGGCGAATTGATAGCCGTTGGACACAGCTTTCGCCAGCCAGGTGCGCATCGGTATTCCTCCGGTATGAAGACTAGGTCGAGACCATCAACGTGTTTAGGCACTGCCGCCCGGCGAACAGCACCAACCGGACGCTCTCGGTCGAGAGCGCCGGGGAGCGCACTGCCGGACTCCGAACACGCTTCCACTACACGGCTTAAACGGAGTGTTGAGCTTGGCCGCGTCGGATGTTTGCACCGCAGAGGCCCCGGTTGACGCTAAGTTTGACTGCCGGAGGCCCGGTACAAAACCAGCTTTTATAGCATGTTAGGGGGGGTTGGTCAAACGCGAGGTGGGGGCGGGAGTGGGTCATATCCGCGCCCACCCGAGCCGAGGAGTGGGCGAAAGAATGTAGCCGCCGCAAAGCGGCGAAAGAACCTACGCCCACGGCGTAAGCCGTGGGTACCCGCGCTTTTCGATTTGCAAGCCCCCCAAGGGAGGCAAGCGCAATCCCAAAGATATCGTTCATCCAGGGTGATCTTATTTTTCTTCCGGAGCGCCAGAAAACTCAACCTGAAACGACCTGACTTGTGATTCTCCTTCTGATGGGCAATATAGTGCCGAACCGCGGTGGTCCAGATTCGCTTGACGGTAAATGCTCGATGACCCGTCTGCCATGCCAACAAACGGTGCTGCGGCCATTTTTCGTGTATCCATTTTGAGGAATTTGTCTTTACCAAACGGGCCACGTCAGCGATGGAGTGGTTGGCGGGTACGCGCACAAGGAGGTGTCGGTGATCTTGGGTTCCATTGAGGAGGCATCTCGACCAATAAAACCTTGGGCCTCCAGTAACCGAGCTGTCTTCGGCCGCTGCGTCTTTGGCGTTTCTATATTTTCGGCCTTACCGCTCGACCGCCATGGCAACCGCGTTCCCGCCGCCGAGGCAAAGTGCCGCGATGCCGCGATGTACATTGCGCCGAATCATTTCATAGATGAGCGTTACTAAAACCCGAGCGCCGCTGGCACCAATAGGGTGTCCTATGGCGACCGCCCCACCGTTCACATTGATCTTGTTGGGATCAAGGCCGAGCTCGCGTATTACGCCAAGGGCCTGCACCGAAAAGGCTTCATTCAGTTCGTAGAGGTCCACATCGTCATTCTTCCAGCCAGTTTTCTCCCAGATCTTCCGGACGGCCCCGACCGGCGCCATCATGACCCACTTGGGATCGATACCGCTTGTCGCCTGGGCCACAATACGCACCATTGGCTGCGCTCCCAGTTCTTTCGCCCGCCTGGCGCTGGTCACCACTAACGCAGCGCCGCCATCGTTTACACCAGGAGCGTTGCCAGCGGTCACCGTACCATCTTTCTTGAATGCCGGCTTCAACGAACGTAAAACTTCAATGGTCGTGTCCTCACGAGGAGATTCATCTTTCTCGAAAATTACTGGCGCATCTCCTTTTTTCTTGGGCGGAAGTTCGACGGGAACGATTTGCGACTTGAAGCGGCACTCCTTGATCGCGGCTAGAGCCTTTCGATGAGAGTTGAGTGCGAACTGGTCCTGCTCTTCGCGGGTAATGCCATACTTCTCTGAAACATTCTCGCCGGTCATGCCCATATGGTAGTTGTTAAAAATATCCCATAGGCCATCGTGCACCATGGAGTCGACTATCTGTGCGTTGCCCAGACGATATCCTTTACGTGCTTGTGGCAAAAGGTAGGGAGCATTGGTCATCGATTCCATGCCGCCGGCAACGACGATGGAACTGTTTTCGGTCTGAATCGCCTGCGCTGCAAGCGCCACCGCTTTCAGCCCGGAACCACAAACCTTGTTGACGGTCATGGCACCCACTTCCGGAAACAGTCCGCCGAAAATCGCAGCCTGACGAGCGGGATTTTGTCCCAATCCGGCCGACACGACGTTGCCCATGATGCACTCCTCAACCAGCTTGGGATCAAGATTTGCCCTATTAACTGTCTCCCGCACCACGATCGCTCCCAGCTGCGTGGCACTCAGATCGGAGAGGCTGCCTTGAAATTTCCCTACTGGAGTACGGCAACCGGAAATGATCACAACCTCGTCTTTAGCAGCCATTTATATGCCCTCGCGATGATTTCTCACTTCCAATTATAGATGCAGCTGAAAAGAAAATATCGGAATTCGTTAGCCCGAGTTTGCCTATTTCAAAAATCGATCAAGGCGCTTGGTCGCTCCGGCAAGATTTCAAGATCAATGATGTTGACTGAATTTTCTTGCGACAAAAGATCGACGATGACCTCCTCGCTTGCGAAAATTTCCCTTCCAACCATCTCTGGTGACTTTGGTGTAGGGGTCGCATGCGCGTGAGAACGTCATTTTTTTCTTGACATCACTTTTTATTGACTCTATACATTCAATAAGTTGCAACTGAGCATCGTTGCATAGTAGTCCATGAAAAATGGAAGGGAGAATAGAACCATGGCAACCAAGAAAAAGGCAAAGAAGAAAAAGAAGCACTAAGAGAAGTATCAGCAAGTAGCAAACCGGGGACGCGGAAGCGTCCCCTAAGTTTTTGCGAAGAAGATTTTTACTGACAGAATTCCAAAGACGTACCGAGTCCTCTGCTGATGCCGTGCCAAGTAGCGGTTCAGACGATAAACCCTACGGATGCCTTGCGGTCATGATCTTCTCTTGTGAAGGCTCTTGCAGGCGCTTCTCAGTGGCGGGACAAAGATTGCGATACGCGCAAAATCTACAATAGAAACCGGGCTTGGGATCGAATTTTCCGAGTGCGATATTTTGCGCAACTTGGGCTACCCGGATCTGGGCCTCTCTAAGTTGAAAATCGTCACGGCGGGTGACCACCGGACTATTCCCTTCCAGGTTATAGAGCACCAGGTGATCGGCGCGATATCCCCATTTTTCTCGCGCTGCCAGAGCATAGATGGAAAGCTGCAGGCTCTGGTCGGAATCTTCCTGTGACTGAGCCTTTCCGGTTTTGTAATCGGTGATGACGACTCCACCATCAGAAGCTTGGTCAACCCGGTCAATGCGACCCACGACCTTGATGTCGCCCAGCTTCACATCAAAGAATTCCTCGGTGTGAAGAACGTTTGGCCGAGGATTTTGCCGGAATTTTGTCAGGAAGTCTGTCAGCTGCAGAAAACCTTGCTCGAGATAGAGGTCATGCTGATAGCGATCCTGAATGCCCGCGGCTGCCAGTTCGTCGCGGAAATATTGGATCAGGTCTTTGTCCTCCATCACACGGTGAGCGCGGACGGAATCATAGAAAGCAAGCAGAACTCGATGTATGACTCCGCCATACTGCATGGCAGCAGGAACTTCCCCTGGAATTCTCCACTCGCGTTCCAGTTTGAACTGTAGCGGACAGGTTTCATACGTCTGGACCGCACTGGCGCTCAACTTTGCCGAAAGATCAGAAGCGGGCGGCATGGAGAGCCACTCGCTGGTCCGTGTCATGTTGGCCGGACTTGCTGTGTCCGCGAACATGTCTGTCTGAAATCCGCGAGGTTGAGCCGACACCAGCCAGCGGCCGAGCAGGCTGGAATCTTTCAAGAGATCGCGCAGAAATCCGGGAGGAGTGGGATCTTTGGCTCCCGTCCCCTGCTTGGCATAGATCGTCAGCGAGTCACGCGCCCGAGTCATGGCGACGTAAAACAAGCGGCGCTCTTCCTGTTTGCAGAGCTCTTTATCATCATCCTGGGCAACGGATGCTGGATCGTGCAACTGTCGTGGGAACTCGAGAAGCGGCTCCTTGTACGACGCTGGGAACGAATTGGAATTAGCGCGAAGGATGAAAACCTGGACAAATTCCAGTCCTTTCGCTGCGTGAGCGGTCATCAACCTGACGGCATTCTCATCCTTCGATGCCAGAGGAATCAGGCCTCCGGCTTCGCGAAAATATTCCAGGTAGTCGAGGAGTTCGCTGATCTCCCCCGTTTCGGTAATGGCCTTCTCTTCCCATCCGGAGACGAACTCGAGCACGGCGCCTAAAGCCCGTGAAGAGCGATTAAGCTCAAAATTTCGGGCTATCAGATCGACTGCAGCCCGTCCCTTCAATCCTGACGCGGCAATCTCGTCGCGCGTCTGGCGCAAACAGTTCAGTACCTCCGAACCGCCCTCAATTTGGGAGAGCACCAGCGCAATGGCTGCCGCACCGGCATCGCGCGGAACGGCCTTGATTCCAGCACCTAATTTTTCTGGGTCGATTGCGCCCGGGCCTGCCGCAAACTGCGGCAAGGCAGCAACCCGGAACAGGCTGGCACCGTCGGTATCGGACACAACCGCGCCCAGGCAGGCGAACAGGTCACGCGCCTCCGGCATATCCATGACATCCATGTTCTCTATCGAAAAAGGTATGCCCTGAGTTGCAAGTTCGGCGGCAAGCTGATCGCGATGCGAGTGCGTACGGTAGAGCACTGCGCAGTCACTCCACTGCCGGCGCGTCCTGCGCTGCCAGTCCCGCAAAGCGGTGACTATCTCGGTGCACTCCGCGTCTTTAGCGGTTAGCACAACCGCCTCTACCGGGAGATGTGGCAGCACCTTGCCCTCTCGAGCCGCATCTTCTTCTCGGGCTGATATCAGGACAGACCGTTGATATTGGGCGGAGCCAAGTCCGGCATCGAAGACGTTGGCATTTTGAGAGATCAGGGCAAATGCACATTTAAGAATCGAGGAGGTGGAACGCCGATTTTTCTCCAGCTTGAGGAGGCCAACACCTGGAAAATGCCGTTGAAACAGAACGAACGCGGCACTTGAAGCCCCGCGAAAGCGATAAATTGCCTGATCCGGATCTCCCACTGCAAACACATTTCGCTCTTCGCCGGCTAACCGCTGCAGGATCTTTACCTGAGCAAAATTGACATCCTGGAACTCGTCCACAAGGATGAACCGGCTGCGTGAACGAACCGAATCGTTATCTTGCTGTAAAAGATGGTAGGCATGAGTAATCATGTGACCAAACGTACCGAGTTTGTCTTCCTGCAGCATCCGTTCCACGGTGGAAAACACGTGGGCGATTTCGCGGCAGCGTCCCAGAACTTCTTCGTCAGAGATAGCAATCGCATCCTTCGATCGGGTCACCCGCGGGATGGGCAATTCGCCACGTTCGAGCCGTTGCACATATTCCTTATATTTTTCCGGTCCTACCAGCTCGTCGTGGCAATGCCGCATGAACTTGAGCAGGTCTTCCAGAAACTTGCTAACGCTGGCTGCTCGTACGAAGTAGTTGAGCTTTAACTCGCGGAGACGACGGCGCAGGTAGATCCAGAGATCCTGATCGTCGAGAACGCCAAACTCCCTGCCATTCTCGCGAAGAAGCTCATTGCAATACTCGTGGAAGGTAGCGACTCGCATGCCGGACAAATCGGTCCCGCCCAACTCCTCCCGCACCCGTTGCCGCATCTCCTGCGCCGCATTTTTGGTGTAGGTAACCGCCAGAATTTCGTCGGGCCGGGCATGGCCCTGCCGAACCAGGTTCGCAATGCGCCGGGTGAGAACAGTGGTCTTCCCCGTACCAGCTCCCGCGATAACCAGCAGCGGTCCATGGACATGTTCGATCGCGTGTCGCTGGGATTCGTCCGGTTGGAAGGCACGCGGACTTGGGATTGATTTTGCCACTGCCACTTTTCAGGAGCATACCAGAGAAGCATGAGGAATTTTCTGAGGAGATCTTATTGCAGTTCGGCAAAAACAACGGCTGCTGCTGCGATGGCAGCAGTCTCGGCCCGCAGGATGGTGGACCCTAATGACGCACTGGTCCAGCCAGCGCCGAGGAATAGCTTTAACTCTGGATCTGTCCAGCCCCCCTCAGGGCCGATGGCCAGATTGACGGTGGTTGCAGGGGTAAGTTCTTCCAGAGCACCCTTCAAAGTCCTATCACTCTCCGATTCCGCCAGCACAATACGAGTTCCGGATGCCTGTGTCACTGCCTGCCCCAAATTTACTGGTGACAAGATTTGCGGCGAAGCTGTTCGGCGAGATTGTTCGGAAGCTTGGCGGGCAATGCGATGCCAGCGCTCCAAACGCTTCGGAGCGGCGGCGGCAAGGTGGGCATCGGTACGTTGAGCGATGACTGGCATGATCCGAGCCACACCGAGTTCGACACACTTCTCGATCGCCCACTCCATACGATCGAACTTGAAAATTGAAAGGAGCAGAGTTAGGGAGGGAGTAGAAGACCGAACAGATATCACTTCGCCCAAATCGAAGTCGACCCGGCCGTCAGTGACGCTGACGACGCGCCCTAGACGAACATTCTCGTCGGTAGCGATGTCGAATTCCTGTCCGATACGGGCGCGAAGCACGTGGACAAGGTGGTCGGCATGAGATCCCAGAAGAGCAGCGTGGTCGCCGGAGACTTCATCGGCAATCCAGCGGCGGCGGGTCATAGATGGGAAAATTTCACGCACTGGCGGCAACGGTCTACGGGAGCGGAACGGAGCCGGGCCCGAATGTCTATCCCCCAAGCGTCTATCCTGCGACTGACTATCCGAAGATATCTTTCACTTTGCCGAGCAGAGTGCGGCGTTGAGGTCGATTTTCTACCTGGGTTAGCCCGTCCAGTTCCTGTAACAATTCGCGCTGGCGTTTATTCACCTTGCTGGGTGTCTGTACTCGCACCTCGACAAATAGATCGCCCTTACCGTGTCCACTGAGCACGGGGACGCCTTTGCTGCGAATGCGCAGGGTGGTCCCGGACTGTGTTCCTTCCGGCACTTTCAATATATGTTGCCCTTCAAGAGTAGGTACGCTGATCTCCGTTCCGAGCGCTGCCTGCGTAAACGAAATTGGGATCACGCAGTGCAAGTCATTCCCCTCACGCTCGAAGAAGGGATGCTCCTTCACATGAAGAACGACATACAGGTCACCGGGAGGTCCACCATGCAGACCACCTTCGCCGAAACCCGAGAAGCGAATGCGAGTGCCATCTTCAACCCCGCCGGGAATTTTGGCATCAACGGTACGCTGGCGCAAAACACGGCCCTCGCCCTTGCACTTGGAACAAGGATCGGTCACGACACTACCAGTCCCCTGGCAGGTCGGACAGGTGCGCGCAATGCTGAAAAAGCCCTGCTGATAGCGTACTTGTCCTCGGCCAGCGCAGGATCTGCAGCTCACCGGAGCTTTGCCAGCGGCAGCACCTGAACCTTTACACTCGTCGCAACTTTCGTGGCGGCGCACCGTAACGGTGGTTTCAGTACCGAAGACCGCTTCCTCAAATTCCAGGTTGATATCTTCACGGAGATCGGCGCCACGCTGAGTTCGGCTGCGCTTGCGCGTGCCACCGCCAAAAATATCGCCCAAGCCAAAGAAGTCGCCAAAAATGTCGCCCAGATCGGTGGCGTCAAAGCCTTGGGCCCCGACTCCTCCACCCAAACCCGCGTGACCGTAGCGGTCGTAAGCGGCGCGCTTCTCGACGTCCGCGAGAACGGCATAAGCTTCGCTGCATTCTTTGAACTTATCTTCGGCGTCGGGATTGTTGGGATTGCGGTCGGGATGGAACTGCAGCGCCAGTTTACGATAGGCGCTTTTGATCTCCTGATCGGTTGCAGTGCGGGTTACACCCAACACCTCGTAATAGTCGCGTTTTCCGTTGCTGGTCAGAATGGCCTTTCTCAAGTCCTTTCAGTGGTTTTGTGCGTCAACGCCCCGAATTGCGCGCAACTCTTACCATCGAAGGCCGCAGCAGGCGGTCCTTCAGCTTGTAGCCACGCTGCAACTCGTCGAGCACATGATGATCTTTGGCGTCACGAGTGTCGACCATTTCGATGGCCTGATGAAGATGAGGATCGAAGGGCTCGTCCTTGGCCGGGATCGGACGCAAACCCAGTTTGACGAGTGCATCCTGCAATTGCTTGTAGATGAGCTCTACGCCTCCGCGAAATTCAGATCTGTCGCCGGCACTGGTCTGCAACGCGCGTTCAAAGCTATCCAACGTGGGCAGAAGCTCTTTTACCGCATCCGCCAGTGCGTACTCGCGAAAATCCTGTTGCTCTCGCAACGTGCGTTTGCGGGCATTTTCGAATTCGGCCTGCAGCCGTGCCAAGCGATCGATCAGCGTATCGCGTTCCGCTTTAAGCTTCTCGTATTCGGTTCCCCGGGACACCTGGGGTGGAACGCCAGATATAGTTGCGTCCTCTGGCCCCGGCTCGTCCTCCGCCGGAGGCAATTCGTGCTCTGCGTCCAACTCCGGAGAGTCAAACTCGGATTTTCCGTTTCTTCTCACCATAATTTCATTCGGATTCGTTTAATAGCTTGTCAAATAATCTTGCAATGTAAGAAACAGCAGTCATCGTATGCTGGTAATCAATACGCGTCGGCCCAATGACCGCCAGTGACCCCATGACATCATCGCCCACTCGTGCCGGGGCGCCGATGAGGACAAAGTTCCGCATGGAAGGCAACGCCTCATCGAGGCCGATGACCACCCGAACCGCTTCCTGCTTGGCATCAAGGTAGGCGCCCAATAATTCAACAATCTTTTGCTTTTCTTCCAGCGCCTGTAGCAATTCCTGTAATCGTTTGTTATCGTGCTGGCCGTTTACAAGATTTGATGCTCCTTCTACAAAAACGACTTGCGCGGTTTCGTCCGCAGCCAGTGCCCCCTGACGATATAGCTGCTCTACCGAAGACATCAGCCGGTCGTATTCACTACGCTCCTGTTCGAGTCGGCGAGCCAGTTCGCTGCGCATCGTCTCCATGGTCCAGCCGCGAAAATTATCGTTGATGAATCTGGCCGCGGCGTCCAGGTCGGACTGCGGAAGATCCATTCTCAGAACGCGATCCCGCACCAAACCAGAACGCGTGACCAGGACAGCCAAAACTTTTTGATCTCCGAGCCGTGAAAAATACACATGCTCGAGTGCGTTCTTGGGTCCGCCGATGGCGACGGTGACCCCAACATTGTGCGAGATCAGCGACAATACATGGGAAGTACGCTCCATGAATTCCTGCACATCGGCCACACCATGCAGGGATTCCTGGATCATCCCCTGATCTTCTTGCGAAAGATTGTCCGACAGACTCGCCTTCCCCGTAAGTTGTTCAACATAATAGCGATAAGCTTCCGTACTCGGAACGCGACCGGCCGACGTATGGGGCTGCTCAAGAAACCCAGCCTCAGCCAGATCAGCCATCACGTTGCGAATTGTAGCCGGACTGAGTCCTTCCCTATTTGAACGAGCAAGGGTACGAGACCCTACCGGATCTCCAGTAGCAATAAAGGTCTCAACAATGGCGGTGAGTATTTGTCTTTCTCGATCACCAATTGACGGGCCAGCTGGCATATTAAGTACTTTTAATCCAAAAACTTAGGTCGAATCATTCGACAGATATCCAATTTTGATTTTAGGAAGGTAACGCCCCCCTGTCAAGCGTTAGCACTCTCGACTCAGGAATGCTAATACTTGACCTTATTCTTGTCATGTCATAGGTTTGGTGCGCCTTTGCAGCCATGTCCGAACCGCCCGACCAGCGTTCCGATTTGTCCCGCCGTAGCCTGCTGAAAGCTGGCGTCGGACTTGGTGGAATAAGGATTTTCAGGAATTGGTTTCATCATCTCGGGCAGGCTGAACCCTCAAACAAACTCGGACAGGCGAATATTTCAAGCTCACCTCAACCAAAAATAGTCGCGCGAGGAAAAATGCCGGCGAAAACTCACGTTGTCGTAATTGGAGCAGGTGCGTTCGGAGGCTGGACCGCTCTATATCTATTGCGCAGGAACCTACGCGTAACCCTGGTGGATTCTTGGGGTCCGGGGAACTCTCGAGCTTCTTCGGGAGGTGAGACCCGCGTAATTCGGGGGACTTACGGACCGGATCAGCCCTATACAAAGATGGCGGCGCGGGCCATACAACTGTGGAAAGAGAACCAGCAGAGTTGGAAGATGAAGCTCATGCACCAGACGGGGGTGCTCTGGATGGTGACCGCCGGGGACGATCATTTCGAGCGTAACTCTATGCCTGCGTTACGCGAAGCCGCCATTCCATATCAAGAATTATCGGCGAAAGACATAGCGTCACGCTGGCCACAAATAAATTTGGAAGGCGTTCACTGGGGTATTTACGAGCCTGAGGGCGGTTTTCTTATGGCACGTGTCGCGTGCCAGGCCGTACTCGACGGATTTCTTGCCGAAGGGGGCGACTACAAACAAACTGCCGTCGCGATGGGCGATCTTGACAACGGTTCATGGGAGAGCCTGACGTTTTCCGATGGCTCAAAATTACAAGCAGACCAATATATTTTCGCGTGCGGACCCTGGCTGGGCAAAATGTTTCCTGAAACGATCGGCAATCGCGTCCGCTCCACCCGCCAGGAAGTATTTTTCTTTGGCACTCCCGCCGGCGATCAGCGATTCAGCGAAACTAATTTGCCGGTATGGGCCGACCATCGTGACAGATTTATGTATGGCATTCCCGGAAATCAGGGGCGCGGCTTCAAGATCGCTGACGACACACGTGGCCCTGAATTTGATCCGACTTCAGGGGAAAGAACGGTGAGCGCGGATGGACTTAAGTCCGTTCGGGACTATATTGCCTTGCGTTTTCCCGCGCTGAAAAACGCGCCGTTACTTGAGTCGCGTGTCTGCCAGTACGAAAATAGCCCGGACAATAATTTCATCATCGATCGTCACCCGAAACTCCAAAATGTCTGGCTGCTGGGAGGCGGGTCAGGTCACGGATTCAAACACGGTCCAGCGTTGGGTGACTTGGTGGCGGGGTTGGTGGTTGAGAACAAATCTCCGGACGCGACTTTCAGACTCGATAGATTGGGAAAATAAGTACGTCGAGTTGGCTCGATGAGTACAGCGGTTGCTCGTACGTTTTACTCGATCCCGTGACCGTTACTTCGGTCAACTGAGCCGGCTAACAAATTCTGCTACTGAATCTGGATGACGCTTTCTCCTGCGGTTGATTTGATCTCATCCACCCTGGTCACTACCTTGCGAGCGAACGCGTAGAGAGATTTTGCGGATGCAAACTCTTCTCCGGCGAGAACCATAGGCTGACCACCGTCACCGGCCTTGCGGATCGCCGGATCGAGTTCCACGGCACCCAGATAAGCCACGCCAAACTGGTTGGCGGTTTTCTCGGTTCCACCGCGAGAGAAGATGTCAGTCTCATGATGGCAGTGTGGACAAACGAAGTAGCTCATGTTTTCAATCATGCCAACTAAATCCACTTTCATCTGACGAAACATTTCGATGGCCTTGCGCGCGTCCTGCAAGGAAACGTCTGACGGCGTTGAAACAACAATGGCACCGGTGAGCGGCACTGTTTGAATCAGTGACAACGCCACGTCTCCCGTGCCAGGGGGCAAATCTACGACCAGGTAGTCGAGTTCTCCCCATACCACCGAGCCCAGAAACTGCCTAATGATGGAATGCAGCATCGGTCCTCGCCAGATCAGCGGCTTGTCTCCCGGATTCAAGAAACCGACGGAGATCACTTTCAGGCCGTGTGCCTCCAGGGGCTCAATACGATTATCGGCAAGAACTTTTGGCTGGGCGCTGATTCCCAGCATAAGGGGTACGTTGGGACCATAAACATCAGCATCGAGCAAGCCGACCTTGAATCCCAGTTTGGACAGAACGATGGCAAGATTGACCGCCAGCGTGGTTTTACCCACGCCACCCTTACCGGAACCGACCGCAATAATGGCACCCACTCCCGGCAAAGGCTGCGGAGAAGGCGGCTGCTGGGGCTGTCCGGGACGAGGGGGAAGAGGAGTACTCATACGCTGATTATACGTCGAGTGGAGGTCAGCCGAGAGCACTCAGCGTACAGCGGCCAGCATTCACTGTGACGAAAATAGAGGCTTGGCGAGTTGTTTCCGCAAAAAGCACGCTCCCTTCACTTCGCTCGCTGCGCTGCAGTCGGGATGACATTTGGCCGTTTACCGAGACTAGCGTCTCGCCAGCTTCTTGCGTTCCATTTCGATACGCCTGATTTCACGCCTGCGTCCGGCATCGTCATAGCGGCGTTTCTGCTCGTCGGTTTCGGGAATTACTGCCGGGACCGGGAGGTGGCGACCGATGGCATCCACGGCCACGAACGTCAGGTAAGCCGAGCTCACATGTTTATTGCTGTCGGCCACATAACTTTCTACCCACACCTTCACTCCCACTTCCATGGAGGTGCGGTACACGCGGTTCACGGAAGAGCGCAGGATGACTAGGTCGCCCACTCGGACCGGAACTCGAAAATCAAGATGATCGATGGAAGCGGTCACCACATAATTGCGCGAGTGGCGGTGCGCGGCCATAGCGGCGGCGAGATCAATCCAGTGCATCAGGCGTCCTCCGAGAAGCGCGCCCAGCACATTGGAATCGTTAGGCAGAACGATCTCGGCCATCTCCGATTGCGAATCCCGGACAGGCCGAGGTATCGCCATATCTTCGCCGTGTGTCATAGATTTGTGCTCGAAACCGATTCGGGAGCGGGTTGGATTTTGCGTTGTAAATAAGTTTCGACGTAACACGCCGCCATTTTCTGAATGCGTTCGTCGGAGTGAGAGGAAATCCACGCACTCTGCAGAACATCGTATTCCAAGGTGCCATGCGTAGCGGGGCGGTGGGCAAGTTCGCCGATAAACCAGAGTTGCAATCGGGAACCTTGATCCCGGCAAACCGAGAAGCGAACCGCATCATAATCGCGATGGGCCGGCATGCGCGAACATTTGGTCGCGTAGCCCAGATTACAGTACTCGTGGAGTTCTTCGTTGGAGGGTTGCGCACCCTCGTGACCAGGAGCAGAACAGCGGCCGTCCCAGCCGCCGCCCAAAGGTAAACGCGAAGGATGCAGCCACGCGCCGTCTAGTTTCTCCGCGGGCATGAAGAAAGGGCAGGCCAAAGTTAATTTCTCCGAGGTCGAATGATGCACATTGTACTCATCGCGAAGCCGCCTCGCCAAATCAAAGCCAAACGACAACTCGAAGGGTGGCGATAATTTGCGTCAATAAGTCTGGAAAGACGCGCTGGAATACGTTTGTAGTAATCTCATGGAGACTCAAATTTTTGAGCAAACCTTTTAGGAGCAAGCAGCCAGAAGCTGACCCCTATGGATCGTGTCGCGTTGCTTAACGAAGTTCTTTCGCAGAATCCGAACGATGCATTCGCCCGCTACGGCCTGGCCATGGAATATTCCAATACCGGAGAGATTGAACTGGGCCTTGAGGAATTCGGCAAGCTCTTAACCGCCCATCCGGATTACACTCCTGGATATTTCATGGCGGCGCAGACCCTGGCCAAAGCTGATCGAGTAGGGGAAGCCAAAAAAATGCTGATCGATGGTATCGATTCGGCTAAGAGAACCAATAATGGCCATGCTCAGGCAGAGATGGAAGCGATGCTCGAAGAACTGGGGTAGCGACACCGTGGAGTCGATCGTGTTCTTTAATTCTCTCCTTGATTTACCTACACGGGATTTGAATACACCTACTTGTTTATTCGACGGGACATCTTGATCATTGCCCGTTCCACCAGGCTCGGGAATAACTCGTAGATCTTGATCGCGGGATGCATCGTCCAGGGTACAACTACCTCCCGCTTCCCTTTAACATAACCGTCGAGCACGGCACGAGCCACGCGCTCAGAACTTATTCCACGAACGGACGACGGTCTCACCGTTTTGGCTTCCTTTCCCTTGAGGGCATTCGCGCTGAATTCGGTTCGCACGAAACCCGGGCATACCGTCAGAACCTTGATTCCGGCATTCTTAAGTTCTATACGCGCCGCCTTGCCAAAGGCGTTCATAGCGAATTTGGTGGCGCTATAGACAGCATGAAATGGAAGCGGAATATGACCGGCCACGCTTGAAATATTTACAATCGTCCCGGAGGCTTGTTGCTTCATCACAGCGAGCGCAGCTTGCATGCACGCAACTGTGCCGAAAAAGTTTGTATCGAAAGTTTCGCGGCAGGCGGCCATATCGACGTCAGCCACAGAATCCATCAAACCATGCCCTGCATTGTTGATCCACACGTCGATGCGCCGGTAGTGATGCAAGGTCAGGCTGACCACGCGATCGATTTCTTCAGGATTGCGAACATCACAGGACAATCCCAAAGTACGGTCGATGTGACCGATTCGGGCGCGGGCAGCTTCAGCCCGGCCAGCGTCGCGAGAAAGCATTACGACGATCGCGCCGTGATCAGCAAAGATTTTAGCGATCGCCTCGCCAATGCCCATCGACGCACCCGTCACGACCACCACTTTGTCTTTAAGGTCTGCGCGGTCTGAATTCATGCTTGCCCTTTTGGCCCTCCCCGCGCCGTCACGTCAATCAGCGGAGTACAATTCTGAAATCGGGTTTTGCCGCGAACAGCAGAGTTTTTTTGGTGAATCTTCTCCCGCTATTTCCGCTCGACTTAGTGCTTTTCCCTGGCATTCCACTGCCCTTGCACATTTTTGAGCCCCGGTATCGAGAAATGATTTCCGAATGTCTGGCCCGGAAGAAACCGTTTGGTGTCGTCCGAGCGAAAGAGGAAGGCGTCGCGGAAATCGGATGCACAGCAGAGATTATCACCGTTGCCAACAAATATCCCGACGGGCGGATGGATATCGTGACCGAGGGCCGTGAGCGCTTTGAGGTCATGCAAGTGAACCAGGAGCGACTGTTCCTGCAGGCTGACGTGCTTTATTTACGCGATGAACCCAGCCAAACCTCTGCTGAGGACATTGCGCAGGCAATGAAGTTGCAAGGGGAAATCATGCACCTGGCGGGGTCAGCCGCCGACGCGCGGCCGCCATCCGAACACTCCAATCTTTCTTTTGTACTGGTCGCCCCCCTTCCACTTGATCTGGATTTCAAACAGACACTGTTGGGGATGAAGTCTGAGGCGGAACGCATGCAGGCTGTCATTTCATATTTCGAAACGATTCTGCCGAACCTGCGGCGTACAGTGCACGTGCGGCAGAAAGCCGGTGGAAACGGACACGTTCATTGAGCCGATGCTTTCATGGCTCGGAATGGGCTTGAGTACAGAACGGGCGCCCGGCGCGACATGGCGCTGCGTCGTTCAAACTGGGCTTCTCTTTGACGGCGTATAATCCAACTCGGAAACTGTTTTCGTATGGGGGTTTTTGTCATGAGTCTGCCGCGCACGCTTGGTGAACTACGCCAAAGTTCTTTTAACGAGCAACGGCTGAGTACACGGCGCGTAAAGGACGAGATGCGCGACAACCTGATGGTTAAGCTGCGTCAGGGCGGTCCCATATTCCCCGGCATCGTAGGATACGACGATACAGTTGTGCCTCAGATCGTGAATGCCATCCTCTCGCGTCACAATTTTATTCTGCTCGGACTGCGCGGTCAGGCTAAAAGTCGAATCCTGCGGGCATTAACCACACTGCTGGATGCGCAAGCTCCCTACGTGGCGGGTTGCGAGATTCACGACAACCCTTATGCTCCCATTTGCCGTGGCTGCCGCGACGAAATTGCCAGGTTGGGAGATAGCATTCCGATTGCCTATCTCACGCCTGATGACCGCTACGTGGAAAAACTAGCGACCCCCGACGTCACGATCGCGGATTTGATTGGTGATATTGACCCCATCAAGGCGGCGCGCGGCGGACACGAAATCAGCAGCGAACTGACCGTGCATTACGGATTGTTGCCTCGCGCCAATCATGGTATTTTCGCGATCAATGAACTGCCCGACCTCGCAGGGAAGATTCAGGTTGGTTTGTTCAACATCATGCAGGAAGGTGACGTGCAGATTAAAGGCTACCCGATCCGCTTGCCGCTTGATGTCGCCCTGGTGTTCAGCGCCAATCCGGAAGATTACACGGCTCGCGGAAAAATCATTACGCCGCTGAAAGATCGGATCGGATCCGAAATTCGGACGCATTACCCGGCAACTGTCGAAGAAGGCATCACAATTACCGCTCAAGAGTCGTGGACGCGACGCGATGGATACAAGTTGCACATGCCGAAATATGTACAGGAAGTCATTGAGCGCATCGCGTTCGCCGCTCGTGATGACAAAAGGATCGACAAGCGGTCAGGCGTGAGTCAGCGCTTGCCGATTTCCTGCACGGAAAATGTGATTTCCAACGCCGAACGGCGTGCCATTTATCAGCAGGAAAAGCAGGTTGTGCCGCGCATTGCCGATATTTATGCTGCCATGCCGGCGATCACCGGCAAACTGGAGCTGGAATACGAAGGTGAGATGAAGGGCGCCGACCACGTCAGCCGCGAACTGATCCGGGCAGCCGTGGCGAAGACGCATGACGGGTATTTCAAAGGTACTGACATGCAGCAGATCGTGCAGTGGTTCGATCTGGGCGGAGAAATTCAATTGGCAGACACGGCTGGCGCCGCCGAAGCCTTGCAGTCTCTGCGCAGCATTCAGGGCTTGATGGAGAAGACTGTGAAGTTGGGTGTCGGACCAAAAGACAGTACGGAAGTACAGGTTTCGGCGGCAGAATTCATCTTGGAAGGCCTGCACGCCCACAAACGTATCGGTCGCAACGAGGAACGCATCTTCACGGCCGGAGACAAGCAACCGAAACAGACTGAAAAACCATTCGAGCGGGAAGAACTACCCTTTCGCGGCAGGCGGCCTTATAACTAGTCGTCTTAATAGTGATCAGCAGTCGGTCTTGCGGAAAACTGCGGAGAGTGCTTTCCCACAGGTCTTCTGAAGTCCGATTCTGTCTTGAAACTATCTAGTGATGATGGTCGTGGTCGTCTTCGTTCACCACAAAACGCATCCATGGATGAATACAACACTGATGCGGACTTGATCGTCCCGCCGGGATGTTGACGCCATCGCGGAACTGCCGGCGGGGATAACAGATTATCTGGCCCCTGGCGCTGTGGAGTTAGAACTCCGTTCACGAACTGGGCACATTCCGGGGCCGGCACCGGATTTCCCGAGGCCTGGCTCAGAGCATCGACAAAGCCGCCGCCGAACTGCTTCACCTGGGTGAAAGTGTGAGCCTCTCCTCCCATATTTTTCAGTATGACGCCAAGGGGTCGATGATCAGGGCTGACTTGGTCCGGAGAAAACCGCCATGCCCCCGCCGATTTGTCCGACGCCACCTCACCAAGGAAGCCATTCAACGTGATCGGCCCGTTAGTGGTATCGCGGTTGCAAGTTCCATCTCCTAACGCTGCGTTAAAAGTGGCTGGATCGCAATAGTCCCACACATGGATGCTGATCTATGATGGGCCTCGATCATCATGTTCCTCAGCAAATACAGAAGACAATATGAACATTGATGCCAGGGTGACCAGGACCAACCGTCCTGCAAACAATTTCACGCTCGACGCTTTCTTGTAGGCTCCTTCCGATATGTGATGTAAGCCGCACCCTGTCGGCCGGAGCGAGCATTTACGCGAAACAATCCGCAGCATCAGAACCCGATCTGCGGTAAGCTAGGCTTTAGTGAAGGTAGAAGAAGCGATTCGGCTGTTGTCATGATCCTGTCTGCGAGGTGCAAAAAAACTGTCTGCCCGATTCGTACCCCGGCTCGCAAGATAACGGCTCTCAATGCAGAGTCTGGTAAAGACTGAATAGACGACCGGTTCTCACATGAAGCGCATCCGTTACAGCAAATACGTTCCTGATCCCGCCGGCGAAATGAGCATGGAAGACCTGCTCAGCGCGCTTTCTGACCACCTGCTGCAAAGTGGGTTTCACAATTACATGTTTGACGACCTTATGGAGGGTGACGGCGAGCAGACGCTGGACGATCTGCGGCGTGCGATCGAGCAGGCATTGTTAGAAGGAGACTTTCTCGATCAGGAAATGCGCGAACGGCTGCAACAAATGCAGATGGATGGAACCCTTGACGACCTCATCGAGCAATTGATTGAGCGGATGGAGCAGGAAGATTACATCAGTGTTGACGAACCGCACGATCCTTCGCGGCAATCCAGTGTTGGCGGGCAGACTGGACAGGCCCAGCAGGCTAAGTTTGAAATTACGGACAAGAGTCTGGATTTTCTTGGATTCAAAACACTGCGTGATTTGATGGGTTCCCTGGGCAGGTCCAGTTTCGGCAGGCACGACACGCGCGATCTATCCACCGGGGTCGAAGCCAGCGGAGCGTCGCGAACTTATGAATTTGGCGACACACTCAATCTCGATATTACGGCGACGCTTTCCAACGCCATCCAAAGGGAAGGTCTGAGGCTTCCGCTGAACATCGAATATTCAGATTTGCAAGTCCACCAGTGCGAATATCAGTCTTCATGCGCGACGGTGCTCATGCTGGATTGTTCCCACTCCATGATCTTGTATGGTGAGGACCGCTTCACTCCAGCCAAGAAAGTTGCGATGGCGCTTTCGCACTTGATCCGGACGCAATATCCAGGCGATTCCCTTTCGTTGGTTCTTTTTCACGATTCAGCCGAAGAAATTCCGCTCTCTCAACTCGCGCGAGTAAAAGTCGGACCGTATTACACCAATACCCGGGAAGGTTTACGCTTGGCCCAGCGCGTGCTACAACGCCAACGCAAAGACATGAAGCAAATTGTGATGATCACGGACGGGAAACCTTCCGCTTTGACGCTGGAAGATGGACGCATTTACAAGAACGCTTTCGGACTCGATCCCATGGTGGTAAGCCAAACGTTGGAGGAAGTTTCCAAGTGCAAACGGGCAGGGGTCATGATCAATACGTTTATGCTGGCGTCCGACTATGGACTGATACAGTTTGTCCAAAAAGTAACCGAGATGTGCCGAGGTAAAGCCTACTTCACCACACCTTATACGTTAGGTCAGTATCTGCTGATGGATTACATGTCGCGGAAAACGAAGACCATTCATTGAGCGTTTGCGGGACGGGTCCAACCTTGTTTCAACTTGAAAACCGGTCTGCCTGAGCGGTCGATCCCTAAAACTTGATCTTTCCAATCGCTCAAAGGATCCTCGAAGTTCCCCTTTACGGGACATCGGCGACAAACCAGCCCCAAAGCTTATTGGAACGGCCATCGTCTGACGAGCCGCCGGAAATAAGCGCCATGCGCGGATTGCTAGCTGGTTTGTTGAATGCAAGTCGATATTGGCTTAAGTATTCTCGGCTTTCTTAACGGCTAGTTCCGCTCCCTGGAATCCGATGCGACTATGAGTGCCATCGCAGAACGGCTTTGTTACCGAGCCGCCGCAACGGCAAAGAGAAAACGCAGGCTTCCCAGTGAGATCGTACTTAGTGCCTTCGGCGTCGAACATTTCGATAGAACCGTCCGGATCTTCCACTCTGTATGGTCCGTTTTTTCTGACAGTAATTTTGACTGCAGCCATGAAGCCTCCAATAGGTCTCTGTCTGACGAAGATAGCAGTTTTGGAAGCCAGTTTCAGCTTTAGGTTTCAGCCAGCGCAAACAAGGCGGAGAACGAGAGCGCGAGGAATTCAAGCGTCGCGCTTACGCAGCTGCCATTTTTGTTCCCAGCAGGCAACCATAGAGTTCAAGATATTGATCGATCATCCGCTTTGAGGTAAAGCACTCCCGGGCCCGTTGAAACGCACGATTCGCATAAGTGCGGCATAGATCGCGCTCTCCACTCAGACGCCGGATCGCGGACGCCAGACTGGCGGCGTCATTCTCGTGAAAATAGAGCACGGAGTCGCCCCATATCTCCCGGAATGCTGGAATGTCGTTGGCGACAATTGCGCATCGGGAGAAAGCTGCCTCCACTGCCGCCATGTCGAATGGCTCATAACGCGATGTAGCAGCATAAATTGATGCCCGGCTATAAAGCAGCCGCAGTTGCGCTTCGGTTTGCGGGCCTTTCAGCGCAACATTCATTGCGTCGACCGAAAGCCTTACATCGGCGCGTATCGGAACTCTACCCGGGAGGTGTACGGGTGTCTCCGCGCCGACGATACAGACAGGAAGTGGATGACTGTGTTGCGTGAGCAGGGACAACTGCTTCCCGGCATCCAGCAACCGCCCCACCGCCAGCACCGAATCATCTTTGCCGACGTAAGGATTGAAGAAAATCGGATTGCGCCCGTTGTAAATCACCGTGTCGTAGTCTGCGCGGGTATAGCATTCGCGGATGGTGTCCCGCATCCACGCAGAAGGAGCCACGGCCACACTGGCCATCGCCAAGCCACGAGTAACCACCTGCTTATACCAGCGCAGCCAGCGGTCGTCTTTTGGCTCGCGTCCGTGAACCGCCTTCCACCATGTGATGAGGTCACCGTGTGCGACAACAACTCTTGGTACGGCCACCGGAAGACTGCCGTAACACAACTGGTTGAGATGCAGCAGATCCGGCTTCACTTCCTTGACCAGCGCCGCGAGATAAGACGAAGACTCTTTCAAGCCCTCCTGGCCTTCATCCATCCAATCCAAACGAAACGCGGTGGGCCGGTAATCGAGGCCGTGGAGGTGCTCCATCCACGATGTCTGATCCGGCAGAGGAATTTCACCAAAGCTGACGAGTGTGACGCGTATCCCGCGACTCACCAGTCCCGAGACAAGTTCCCGGGTGTAGGTCCAAGTATTACTCAAACTGTCTGAGGTGATTAAAACGTGCACGAGTTTCCCCTGGGAGAGCGCGAAGCGCCGAGGGAGACGGCATTCCACGTTCCTGACTGCTTCGCCATTGTATGGTGGCGCTAAAAGCCAGAACAGGATTTTCGACAGTAATCACCCACGATGCGCAAAAGATTGCACTTCAAGAAACTTAGGTAGCACATTCAACCGTGGACCCTCCCCGCTGAAGCAGGCTTTAGCGCCGACTTGGATTGGTCGTTTGTAGACTGTCTACTCCGGAAACTCTATGCCGACTCCAGGAAGCTGCTAAGTGCAGCGGTCACCCACCGATGTGACAGAACATTTGTGTCCCCTCTGTAATGGACGACGCAAAAACGCCAGGGCGGGCAAATTGGTTGTGCAAAGTTAGCGACAGAAGGTGAAGGGCAATCCGTCCGATGGCAAGGCGACGACCGTAACTCCAATGATCACAATCGTTACCTATGGATTCTAGCGCTCCCTGAGAATCCATCCGCAAATCGTGCTGGACCGCAGCTGGAGCCTCTTGAATTTCGAATCGAATGTGGTAGATTGAAACTCCTTCCCCGATACGAATCCCCCAAAACAGTTTTGCCAAAGAGCCTTTGGCTGGGCCTGCTTTGCCTGCTGCCCTTCCAACGTGAAAATCCAAGGGCCATCGAACGAATGAATCGACATCGGGTTTTGGTAGCTGTTACTGGATTGATGCTGTCTAGCTTTCTTGCATGCGGCGGCGGATCCCAGTCTCCTAATCCGTCCCAGCCCTCCAATCCATCACAACCGTCTACCCCGTCTGCACCAACCCAGCCCACACCTTTCCAGCAAACGTCGACGAATGCGAGCGGCACTCTCGAGAGTTACAGTCCGGGAGCAGTCGATCTCTCAGGCCCGTTCTTTCGCAAGCTGGGAACGAACGATCGGACTTGCGCAAGTTGCCACGATGCTAACGATGGATGGAGCATCACGCCGGCCCATCTGCAACAAAGGTTCGACGATAGCCAGGGAACGGATCCGGTTTTTCGGCCGGTTGATGGCGCCAATTGTCCAAGCGCCGATGTATCGACGGTTGACGCCCGTTCTGCGGCCTACAGCCTATTGCTTAAAAGAGGTTTGATTCGCATGTCGTTGCCGTTGCCCGGCAACGCAGAGTTCAGCATCATCTCGCTCAACGATCCCTACCAGTGTCCAGAGACCACGCCGGGTCAGCCAGCGCTGTATCGCCGTCCTCTGCCTTCTACCAACCTGAAATTTTTGAACGGCATTATGTGGGACGGCCGGGAGCCAGATTTGCAAAGCCAGGCCACGAATGCGGCGCTGATTCACGCGCAGGCGGCGCAATCACCGACAGATTCGCAGTTACAAACGATCGTCGATCTTGAGACCTCCGTGTTCACAGCACAGTCGCAAGACAATTTGGTAGGAGACCTTACTTCGAACGCGAACGGTGGCCCGATATTTCTTTCGATTCAACCTTTTTCTCAAGGGATGAACACGGGCTCTGGTTTTAATCCCAACGTGTTTGCCCTCTATTCAGGCTGGAGCAATGCCAGCGGCTCAAGTGCTGCGACTCAACAGTCGATCGCGCGCGGGGAAATGCTATTCAATAATCGACCGATGACGATTTCTTCGGTTCCCGGATTCAACGACGTTCGCGGCCAAACCGAGGTCGCGGGCACCTGCACCTCGTGTCACAACACGCCAAGTGCGGGCAATGACTCGGCGAATGAGATGATGAACATCGGAACTGCTTCTCCGGGTGCCGATTTGCCCTATTACGTAATGCTCTGCACCGACGGGACACAGCTGGTGACCAGCGATCCTGGACGAGCTTTGGTGACCGGCAAGTGTGTGGATATCGGGAAGTTTAAGGTTCCGAGCATGCGCGGACTGGCCGCACGCGCGCCATATTTCCACAACGGGTCATCTGCAACGCTAATGGATGCACTTAACTTCTACAATCAGCGCTTCAACATGTTGCTAACCGATCAGGAGAAAGCTGACCTGGTAGCATTTCTGAATACGCTGTAAATGGGAAGGTTTACATTCCCAGCGGAAGTGGCTGAGCCAGACGGAAGGTCAAGCGCCGTTCAGCGGAAACGCCCACATCCCTGCTATCATCCCACTGCCGCTCAAGTGTGACGGGAGCCATCGTAGAAGCTCCGATAAGCGCAGGTCGACCACCGCCGACCACGCTCTGGGTCGAGACTCTGTCGATTGAAACGCTTCCCGTTGGTATCTTTGCCGTGGAAGCCCCTACAATCTGTACTCCGCCAACTGGTGTCCCCGGGACCATGGTTGAAGTCTGCCGATGGTGCGAGCTTCTCTTCATAAAGATGCTGGACGTCTGTATGGGAATGGATTGCCGGTTCAGCACAACCGCAGTAAGCGCTAGACGTATGTAGCCAGATTCCTGAAGCTCACTGGCAGCCTTTGCATCCAAAACTTTTCCTCTTACACTGGTGCCGCGCGGAGCAATCACTTTCCCACGTACCACAATAGCTTCATCGAGCACTGCCTCAAAAGAGTCGCCGGGCTGTGAGGTCGCACTGGACAAGGAAGATCGCAAGCGGATCGCGAGAGGCGTTCCCGCGGGAATGGCTTCCGGGGTAAGCGATCCGGTGGGAAAAATTCCGCCGTTGTCGGATTCACGATCGAAAGGCAAGTGTTGATCTGGGCTGGCGGGTTCCTCGGATATTGCCATGCCGTCATGTCGCGCGCAGCCCAGCAAGCTGAAGTTTGTCAGTATCAGGCTTATCAGGAGGAATCGGACGGAGTGCCCCTTCCTACCATCCCTACGATTCATACAATTATCCTGCCGTGAGCGCACACTTCAGAGCAAGTCGCAAGACGGATGCCATTGTCCGACTTTGGCTTGTCAGCCACTTACCGGTGTGAAAAGGTCGATTCGTGTACTTTTTGCATGTAATTCTCGGTGCACTGCAAGAAAAAACGGAGGAGCGGGCCGGCTGCTCCTCCGTGTTGACCGATTTTCAGTTTCAACGAAAGCTAGTTAGACGAGCCTCCGAAGCTGGCGGATGCGCTCTCTGCTTCGTTCTCGGGCTGAACGATCACTCCATCGAACGGGGTTGCTCCGATGAAGCGCCCGTGAACTACGCTGATCCGGCGCAACGGATACCCGGAATCGGGTCCGCGATGCCAGGTACGGCCGTTGTCCTTGCTCTCGAAAACTACGCCCGAAGCGTTGCTGGTGGCCAGTAGCCGCTTCCGGCCCTGATCGTAAACAATCGAACTCACGTTCTTGTCGGGAATCCCGTTCACTATGTGTTCCCAACTCGCGCCTGAATCTGCGCTGCGGAATGCGCCTTCCCGGGAAGCCACCAGGATTTGTCCCTCGGGCGTAACGGTCACGCCGTGGATACTGGTGATAAAGGAAGACAAGGGAGCCTGCTGCCAGGTCGTTCCCCCGTTTTTCGAATAGAGCACGTTGGTTCGGGTGGCGGCGACGACCAACTCGCCTTCCGAGTCGACTGAAACGAAATCAGTCTTGCCGAGCACCGCTCCGCCCGTCCAAGTTTTGCCCTGATCTGAACTCGTGAACAATCCGGCAGACGTTGCTGCCAGCCAGTGGCGGGGTGTGACTTCGATATCGCTTACGCGCGCATCCAGAACCGAGCGAACGACGACGGCGGCAACTTTCGTCGGTTTCGCGCCCTTCTTGCCCTTCACAACGCGAGCCGCACTCTTTTCGGTCACGATTGTGTTGATCGGACGCCACTGTGTGGCATTGTGATCAAGCAAGAACATGCCTTTGTTGGTGCCGGCGATGAGAGCCCCATCGGAAGTCTGCTGCAGCGCGAAAACATCCCGTCCGCCCAGTCCGGCGCTCTTCTGTTGCCAGGTCTGCCCGCCATTCCTGGTTGAGAAGACCCCGCCCCACTCCCGGTCGTTGACCACCCCGACCAAGATGGCGTTGGAATCGCGCTGATCAGCCAAAATTGAGCTGACATAACGATGAGTGTAACCGTGATTGGAAGCCTCGAAGCTTTGTGCGCCATTGTCGCTGGCCAGAACCCCACTGCGATCAGTCGCCAGCAAAACTCGATTGGGGTTACGCGGATCTACCAGAACATCGTTCACTACGACCTCGGAATTGGTAACGTGCTTCCACGTCTTTCCTCCGTCGAGAGTCTTCCACAGGCCTTCAGTAGTTCCGGCGTAAACCGTGGCCGGATTACTGGGGTCCTGCTTCAACACGCGAGTACGGCGCGCCGAAAACGGAATGCCCTGCAACTTATGAAACAGATCGCCGGCGCTTTCGCTCTTGTAGATTCCGGAGCAGGCGCTCGCATAGACGATGGCAGAGTTTGTCGAGTCCACGATGACCGAAAACACATCCGAGTCATCGATCATGCCCTTGTTGATGTGATGCCAGTTCGCTCCGCCATCGTCCGTCTTCCAAGCCAGATGCCACGTTCCGGCATAAACGATATCGGGATTCTTGGGATCGACCGCAATTGACTCGATATTCTTGACCTCGGCGCTGGGAGGAGAAATCTTTTCCCAATTGTTGCCACCGTTCCTGGTGCGGTACACGCCGTCAAGCGCGCCCACTACGAGAGTCTTAGAATCGGAAGCCGAAATCGCCAGGGCGCGAACAGATTTTCCATGCATGTCGGGAAGTATGTCCCAGTTATTGCCGCCATCATGCGTACGATAGACGTCGCCCGCCTGCTGGTTTTCAACGCTCCAAGCTGAAACATAAATGTGTTTCGGATTCTCAGGATCGATGGTGATGTGATCCAGGACGTTGTCGTCTCCCCCCAGGTGCGCGAGTCGCGACCAACTGTGCCCGCCGTCGTTGGAAAGATACAGGGTGCCGGTGCTGGTTCCCAGGTAAATACGGTCGGGATTCTTTGGGTCAAAATTCAGACTCCGGACATCGCCTCCGTCCGGTCCCAGGGCAGTCCACTGACCTGCCCATAGGGTAGTGGCAGAGATCGTCGCAACAGCCAATACAATCAATGCTTTACGTGAAAGCACTCGAATCACACGTGAAATCATAAGTAACTTTACCCCTAGCGAAGAATTATGCGCTTGCGGGTGAGAGTGACAGTGTAAGCTTCCGTGTTCAAGTTACGTTAGGCCAAACATAAGAAGGGCCGGTCGAGCGTGAACTCGACCGGCCTCGGTTTAAGTAAGTGTCATTGAGCCTTAGGCTTAGCAGCCTTCTTTTTGGCCGCTGCCGGATGATCCGGCACAGCCTTTACCTTCGACTCATCGACCGTCTGGGTACCCTCACCGGTAAAGCTAGCTCCGGCTGGGACCACCCAGTACTCGGCGGTCTTGGTACCGGCATTACCTGTGCGGACCTCAATCCGGCTGGCATCGATGGCTTGTTTCGCTTCGCCACCTGACAGATATGCCTTCGAATTGACTGCGCGTTCACCGGCCAGATTCTTGCGTTTCTCGCCGGGTTCAGCGTTGCCAACAATAACCAGCTTGGAGTCGGGATCGTGCTGCAGCCGCTGGGCAACATCGTCCAGGATGGCTTTGCAGGTATTATCCACGCGCCAAGGCTTTACTTTGTTGGGGAATTCGCACTCGCTCAGTTTGCTGGCTTGCGGCGGCGGTGGTGGTGGAACCTCCACGTTCACCGTAGTTGAAGTAGCCGGAGCAGTGAGGCCACGGGAGTCGGTACATGTGGCGCTTACTGTTATGGCGCCAGCAGGTGCTCCGGTGGTGTTCAGGGTCGCGGTATTTCCTTCGCCGGAAATGCTTCCCGCGCTCGCGGTCCAGTTGCTGACCGTCACCGGAACGTTATCGGGACTGGTGCAAGAGCAGGTAACGGTAGACGGTGTGCCCGCCTGCACTGACGCCGGATTCGCCGAGCAGGACATCGTCGGCGGATTCTTCGGCGGCTCTTTCACCGTGTAGTTAGCGGTGCAACTGGTTTCGTTATTCTTCTTGGCCTTTGGATCAACTACGTGAGCGGTCACGGTATAGCTGCCGCCAGCAACTCCGTTGGTATCGATGCTCGCGGTGTTATCTTTACCTGTGACTTTTCCACCCGTACCACTCCAGGTATAAGTCACCGTATGTTTGGGATTGAAGTTGGTAGCGTTCGCAGTGACGGTTACCGGCTCACCAACCATCACTTCGCTGGGTTGGATTGAACAGCTGGCGGCTGGGACCAATGGGGACGGGTAGCCAAAGTTCAGAACGATACCAGTGCGCAACCGAATCCCTTGCAAGTCGGGACGAGCCAAATCGGAAAAAGATGGCGACACTACATCAGAAAAATTGTGGTGTGCCCAAACGTAGTCGGCCTCAAATAAGCGCAGTGAGAGGTGACGCCATACGGAAAGATCCATGCCGCCACCAAGAACGGCACCGATGCCGTTGCTAGTTCCCACGAGCGGAACGGTGAGTCGATTGTAACCAAACATGGTGTGAGCGAAGAGCATTACTCCCTCGTTCCGCCAGGCGAGGCGCGGTCCGATGGAAACGGTGTTCTCCGTTCCAAACTTGTTGGAGTTACCGCCGTAGTCGGCTTCCAGACCCCAATGCGGAGTGAAATTATAGGTAGCGCTGGCGCCGGCTCCTTGCGGAATGTCGCCTATCTTCTGTCCCACGGGCGCATTGCGGGGCGTGAATGGCGCCGGTACGGTGCCCCCCGGATGCAACCATTGATAGCCCAAAAAGATGTCTACTTTGGGGGTCTCTTCCTCTTGCGCTACTGCGGCTGTCGATAACAATCCGAGAGCTAGCAAACTACAAGAAGCCGTTAGCAATAAACGTGCAACACCTCTACCACGGCGAAGTGACATTCCATCCTCCAAAAAATCCTATGAACAATTTTTGCATTCACGCTCAGGTGCAAAGTCAACACTGGGAGCTGGCGTGTGAAACCACATTCTTCTTTTGTGGTCACTAATTCTACCCCAGCGCAAGCTCAAATCAAGAGTAGCCGGTTAACTTGTGTTAACGGTCGAGAGGACGCGTCGTCTCAGATTGATACCTGACCAAATGCGGTTGCGGCTGCCATTTCGAATCGGAGATCGACGAACGGAATCGGTGCAGTAGTCTTGCGAGCTCAGATCTGTTTCAGGACCATGAGACTCCGAACAACAAACCGCTTCCAAGGAAGCTCCAGACGCTGCTTGCAGTCGGGCTGAAAAGCCTAAATAATGGCTGCGAACCCAAACTATGAGCAACGAAAAGGTATTGATCGTCGAGGACGAGGAAAATGAGCGTACGGGGCTAGCCGAGCTCATCGTCAGTTGGGGTTACCGCGCCGAGACGGCGAAGGATGGAGCGGAAGGCCTGGAAAAGGTTGCCGCCTGGGCGCCCTCTGTGGTAATCACGGACATGAAAATGCCGCGCATGGGCGGCCTGGAACTACTGGACAAACTCGCTACCGACTCCCAAACCATGGCCGTGATCGTAGTAACGGCGCAGGGCACAATCGACAGCGCTGTGCAAGCGATGCGCATGGGAGCCTATGACTACATCACTAAGCCCATTGACACAAATCGCTTACATACCATTCTTCAAAACGCCTCTGCCTTGCTCGGAACTCGCGCCGAACTGGAAGTCACTCGGCGCAAACTGCGGGATGCCGGTTCCCTGGGCAGCCTAATCGGGTCGTCCAAGAAGATGCAAGAGATTTTTCATCTCATTGAGATGGTGTCGCCAAGCACCGCTTCGGTTCTTATCACCGGCGCCAGTGGCACGGGGAAGGAATTGGTAGCGCGCACGGTCCACGAACTCAGCCCGCGCCGCAATAAGCCTTTTGTGCCCATCAACTGCGCGGCGATACCGGAAACCCTGATTGAGAGTGAGATATTCGGTCACGAAAAAGGTGCCTTCACCGGGGCGTTGGAGCGGCGCACTGGCTGTTTTGAGTTGGCGGAAGGCGGAACGCTTCTGCTCGATGAGATTGGCGAAATGCCGGTGGCCACGCAAGCCAAGTTGCTGCGGGTCCTGGAGGATAGCAAACTCCGTCGTCTCGGCAGCAAAGTAGAAACCACCGTCGATGTTCGTGTCCTTGCCGCCACCAACAAAGTTCCCGAGGAAGCGGTCGCGAGGGGCGAATTGCGTAACGATCTTTATTATCGTCTTAATGTTTTTAACATTCACATGCCTCCGCTCCGCGATCACAAAGATGACGTGCCCGAACTCGTACAGGCACTTCTCGAAGACATGAACCGCAAACATGGACGCAAGGTGGCGGGTGTTAGCGAAGCCGTGCTCAACGCATTTCAAACCTATTCGTGGCCCGGCAATGTTCGCGAGATGCGAAATACCCTGGAACGCGCGATTATCGTGTGCGATGGCGCGATTGTAGAAACCAAGCATTTGCCCCCCGGTTTTGGCCAATCCAGCCTGCGCAGCTCCGCTGAGGATGGCGATACCGTACATCTCGGCGTGGGAACCACGGTCGAAGAAGCCGAGAAGAGACTCATCCTGAAGACTCTGGAATCCACCAACAACAACAAAACCCGTGCGGCTGAAATTCTGGCTATAAGCCTCAAGACGCTGCACAACAAGCTCAAAGAATATGGAAGCAATACCGCGGATGCGGCGTTGACCAGGGAAGAATAAGAAAAAGGGCTGTTGCCCTTGCAACGATTCAGGCAGTTCATGCGCCGAAAAACCAAAATCGTACTGGCCATCACTTTCATGGTCGCGGTGCTGGTGCTGGGATTTTCATACCTCTACATCTCTGAACTGCTGCGCCAACGGGTAACGACGGCGCATGAGTCGGCAGCCCAGTTGACCTCAAACCTAGCGTATCTCGCGGCCAATGCCGTCCCGGATCTCAGCAGTACCAAAGTGGACACCACGAATCCGGAAGCCATGCGACGGGCGGTGGCCTACTACCTTGGAACCGATCGCGACCTCAACAACTTCTTAGAGTCGGTAGTGGGCACATGGCCCATCATCTACGACGCGGCCATCGTCGATAGCGACGGTAAAGCTATACTCCACACCAATCCCGATCTGGTGGGGAAACCAGTTCCGGATCGACCGGACTTTCAGATGGTGGAAAATGCCAGCTTTCGACGGCAATTCCACATGGTCTATAACCCACCAACCGTGTACGACGTACGCATACCGCTGCAATTGGACGGGTCGCATTTCGGCAATATTCGAATGGGAGTCTCCACCGTCTTTCTGAAGAACGAGCTCACTCCCAGGTTGCGCCAGGCAGTAGTTTTTTCCAGCATCGCGATTCTTCTCTCCCTTTTGCTGGCCGCTGGACTTTCTCATCTCGCACTAGGTCCGCTGCAACAAATCAGCCAGAGCCTTGATAGGGTCACTTCTTTCAATGGTGAAGGCGGAACGGAGCGTGACACGGGACACGACGAGTACGGAATGGTGAGTCTGAAGATCGCGCACTTGGGCCGTCAGATGCGTGATGCTAAAGAGATCTTCTCCGCCCTGAAAGACAATGTGGACCAGATTATGGGCAACTTGCTGGACGGCCTGATGTTGTTCACTCGCGACTCCCGGGTCGTGCTGGTGAGTGCTTCCGTCGAACGGTTTCTCGGACGTCCAAGGCGGGAACTGCTGGGCCACTCCGCCAGGGAAATCTTCTCGCCGGAGTCTGAATTCGGGGGGGTGATACGGCAGGCCTTTGAACGGCGGATTCCGGTGGCACAACGCGAGATTGAGTTTCCGAACGGCAAACGAGTACAGATTTCATTGGACTTCATTCGCGAGAAAGAAACTCAGATCGGAGCGCTGCTGACCATGCGCGACGCCGATTCGGTACGCCGGATTGAGGACGAGATCGAGATGTCTCGCCGATTGTCCGCAAGCGGCCGCATCACGCGCGGGGTGGCACACGAGGTGAAGAATCCAATTAATGCGATTGTGCTTCACTTGCAGTTGTTGCAGGGCAAGTTAAGACAGGTTGACCCGGACACGCGCCGGCACATGGACATCATCGGGAGCGAAATCCATCGTCTTGATCGAGTGGTGCAAATTTTGGTGGATTTCACTCGTCCACGCGACCTGCATTTGGAAGAAACCGATTTGCGCCGCCTGCTGGAGGATGGAGTTCAGTTGGCCGGCCCCGATGCCAGCCGTCATGGCGTAACCATGACTTGCGAACTTCCTTCCGAACCTCTGATGGTGAAAGTAGACACAGACTTTATTAAGCAAGCAATGTTGAATGTCGTGCTCAACGGAGTGCAGGCCATGCCGGACGGAGGCAAGCTGACGGTTTCAGCCAGACGCGAGGACGACATGGTGGTCACAGAGATTCGCGATGAGGGCGGCGGGATCGCTCCGGACGCGCAGGACAAAATTTTCGAACTATATTTCACAACTAAGAAAGAAGGAACCGGGATCGGACTGGCGCAGACATATCAGATTCTGCAGTGGCACTACGGTTCAGTAGACTTTGAGTCGGTAGAAGGGGAGGGCACAATCTTTCGCCTGCGTCTGCCGCTGATTCAGACCCGTAACGATTCGCTTCGGGAAGCCATGATTCGCAGCTAGTCTACCTCGCCGACTACATGGGGGGATCTCATCTGGTAAACCAGCGTGTTCGACATTTGTTTTGGCCGACCACGCACCTAGGATCGAGCCTTTCAATTTGTTGAGATGCGTGGACCCATTGCGGAGTTAGAATTCCCATGGGCTCGCGAGAGCCGGCGCGTCGAGCTTCTAATGAGACTATATTTGACAGTCATTCTCGGGCTAGGTTTCGCGACGAATACTTCCGTCGCGGCGATGGTGTCTCCAGTTCTGCCCCGGTGGGTCACACAGGAGAGTCAACCGCAGGCCGATGCGCCACAAGAACCTTCTAAGGCTACGCAGCCAAACAGCAAGCCAGCGGAGACGACACAGCCGGATCGAGGTGCGGCTCCCGACAAGTCAGCGCCGGACAAGAACCGTCCCGAATACCGGCAATCACCTCAAGTCTCGCCCCCAGTGCAAACGCAGAAGACGCCGCCTGGCGCTGCGGCGAAGAAGTCTGAAGCGGCGTCCAAAACGGCGACCACGAACCATCGCCGCCGGAAACGTGTAGTCACGAAAACTGTCTCGGAGCCAGAAAAGAAAGTTGTTAGAAATGGGGGCACGGCGAATCCACCGGGACAGCTTGTTCCCGGCGTGAGCAACGAGCAGGTCACTCGTCAACGCCAAACCACAACCGAGTTGCTGGCCTCGACCGACGCGAACCTCAGACAACTCGCCTCTCGCCAGCTGAATTCAACTCAGCAGGACAGCATCAGCCAGATCCGCAAATATATGGAACAGGCGAGGAGCGCCGAAGTTACAGGAGATGTGCAACGAGCACAGAATCTGGCGTCCAAGGCGCGTATGCTGTCCGACGATCTGGTTAAACCCTGACCATTACATTTGTCGAAGAACGGCCTGGACTACTTGCCCTTGGCGCGTGCTGCATTCACTTTCGTAAGCAGATCCTGCGAAAGCGGTTGCACTGGACCTGATATTTTGACTGACTCCGTCAGCACATCCCGGGCTTCGTTCACCCGGTTCAGCTTCGCGTAGGCATAGCCGAGGCGATAAAGGGCAACCGCATATTGCTGATCATCCAACCCTTTGAGCAATCCAGAAGCAGATTTCAGTTCGGGAACGGCGGCGGCAGTCTTGTCCTCCTTCATGTAGGCATAACCCAGCGTGGAATGCGCTACTCCCGCCGAAAGCTTGCGCGTGTGGTCTGCATCAGGCGCGTCGGCCTTGGCAACCGTGACTGCTCTCTGCGCATACGTCACAGCTTTGGCCACGCTTCCGGGCTTGGGATCTTCAACATATGTTCCCGCCAGAAGAAGCAAGGTCGGCAGGCTGTTGGGATTAGTCGCCAAAGTCTTTTCGCCGTAAGAAATCACCTTCGCGTTATCTTTCAACTCGGAAAGCGACATCATGGCGTAGGATGCGACCGGTTCATCAAACCGTGAATTGGGGAATGCCGGATTGAAGCGCTCGATATCGCTCAAACGAGTCTTTGCATTGGTCTCATCCGCAATCACATTGAAAGCGGCGGCTTCAAGAAAGTCGTAAGAAGGTTTCGCCGAATTTTTCTGATCCTGGCTCTGGTTGGCATAATCCTGATCGCTTAGGCCTTCTGGCTTCGGGCCCTTCCCGATCGAGTTGTAGGCTTCGCCCCCTCGTACAGCGTAGTCCAACAGCTTGCCGTTGCTTTTCAGTTGCTGGGCCACGCTGGCTTGAGAGACCAGAATGTCAAGATTACGAGGCTGGCTGGCGAGAGCTTTGTCGCCATATTCCAGCGCTTTCGGTAGGTCGCCGGCGCCTTGATAGTACTGCGCGATTTGCCAGTTTCCATAGGCTACGGCTGCGGGATTTGACGAGAACTGCTGCAGGAAATCCGCATACATCGCTAACTTCTTTTGAACGTCGGGTTCTTTGGTGATGGCTTGCAGTCCCTGGTCTTCCGGCGTGCCGGCGGGAATCGAGATGGTTTCGATTTGCGCGTGTAGCGAGGGGAGAAGAAGCAGGGTCAGCAGTACGCCCAACAAGCGACTACGCTTCATAAGCGCCTCCGCGATTGCGACGGCATACTAGCGCCGTAACGGAACTTTGGCAAGCTCGAATGACAGCCCGAATGACAATGGGATCGGCGATCTTGAAGGCCATGGTCCCAAGCCGTGGAAGAAAGATCGCGTGTGCTAGTCTGACTGCCATGCAGGGTCAAGGGCGGCAGAGCTCGCCGGCCGTCGCCGAGAAACCAACCCGTCCCCCATCTCGATCGTGGCAGCATTCTGTCTTTTTTATTATTCTGATCGCATTCCTGCTGCGCGTGGCGGTCATCAGTTTCGGTCACACCTATCGTATTACACCACGCAGAGACCACTTTCAGTTTGGATGGGAAATGGGCCGCATCGCACGTTCGATCGCGCTCGGGCAGGGTTTCAGCTCTCCAACGGATTTGCCCACCGGGCCGAGTGCCTGGGCGCCGCCTGTTTATCCGTATATCCTGGCGGCGGTCTTCAAGTTATTTGGAATTTACACTCAGTTGTCGGCCTGGATTATTCTCACTTTCAACAGCATTTTTTCAGCGCTAACCTGTCTCACACTCTATCGAATCGCGGAGAAGATTTATGGCGTCGCCGTGGCTCGGGCTACGGCGTGGACGTGGGCGCTGTTTCCCTACGCTATCTACTGGCCGGTGCGGGTGGTGTGGGAGATGAGTTTGAGCGCGTTCCTGTTGAGCTTGGCGTTATGGCTAACCTTGGCCATGTCTGATAAGAAACAGCCACGCGGCCTTGACTGGCTTGGGTTGGGACTCTTGTGGGGCATGATAGCACTGACAAACACTGCGCTGCTTTCAATGCTGCCATTTTGTCTGATCTTTTTGCTGTGGCGCCTGCCGCGACGATGGCAGCAATTTGCTGGAGCTGCGCTATGCATCGTTGCCGCTGCGATAACAGTAAGCCCGTGGCTGGTGCGCAATTATTCCGTGTTCGGTAAGTTCGTTTTTGTGCGAGACAATCTGCCGCTCGAAATGCACATGGCCAACAACGAGCAGTCCTCGGGCCTTTGGACACGCAGCGAACACCCCGGCAACGATCCCGAGTCGATGCGCAAATTTCAGGAATTGGGCGAACTTCGTTTTATGAAGGAGAAACAGCGGGAGGTTCGCGAGTTTATGCGTGAACATCCGGGACAGTTCATTCGCTTTAGCCTGGAACGCGTCGTCTATTTCTGGATTGGGCCTCCTCAGGCTGACATTGTGGGCGGTTACGATCTGATGATTGCGCGTCATGTGGCGTTTGTTCTGCCCGCAATCGCTGCCTTTGCCGGACTCTGGCTCACGGTTCGCAACCGCAAGCAGGGAGGTTTTCTTTTGACGTGTTTTGTGCTTATTTATCCGCTGCCCTATTACCTGGTAAATCCCTTTCCCCGATATAAACATGCGATTGAGCCGGAAATGATTCTTCTGGCGGTGTATTTGTTCTATGAAGCAAGCCAAATTCAGATCAATTGGCCCTCTCTACGAAAAATCTAGAAAAAGATTTCCTCGCGTTCCTGGAGGATTTCTCGGCGTGCTCGCGTTAATACGGTTTGACCTAATCACACGCTCAAAACGAATTTTGCAACGCCCCTCTGCGTACATTGGCGAGCCTTTCTCGATCATTTACATTTAAAGTATGCGCAGCATTCTGCAGAAGCCGGCGTTGAGGTACGTCTTCGCCGCCAACATGATTTCCATGCTGGGCAGCGGTATGAATTCCGCCGCCGTCGCCTGGTACATCCTGCAGGCTACGCATTCCGAGGTTGCGCTGGGCACATTTGCCGTGCTGCAGACGCTTCCCGCCATGTTAATGCTTCCCTTCACCGGGGTCCTGATTGACCGGGAAGATCGTAGACGTCTCGTGATGATGCTGGACGCAATCCGCGCGGTGATCATTCTTACCGTTGCAATTCTGGCGTTCATCGGCAAAGTTAAGGTTTGGCAACTTTACGCAATGAACACTCTGGTGGCGGCTGGTTTCTGGATGTTCTGGCCAACCATAACGGCGCTGATTCAGGAACTGACGCCGGGCGAAGAATTTGTCCACGCCAATACCTTTTTGCTTGCGGGAATACAGGGTGGCTGGTTGATTGCCGGATCGATCGTTGGTTTCGTGTATAACCACATCGGTCTGGGCGGAGTTTTGCTCATCGACTTCTCCACTTATCTGGCGTCGTTTCTTCTCTATTTAGGAGTCCGTAAGGGCCGCCATGTTGTTCCTCGTCCAGCAGAATTACAAGCCGACCTAATAGCGGCGGAATCGACGGTCGAACGATTCATTCGCGAAATGCGCGAGGGGATCGACTTTCTGCGCAACCATCGTTCAGTGGTGACCTTCGGAATCAGTTGGGCGCTTTTCCTCGGAGCGATGATGACCGGCGTCGTAGTCACCGCGCCCCTGAGCGACACCGTGTTTCATGCCGGCGCTGTGGGCTACGGCTGGCTCAACGCCGGTTGGGGGACGGGAGCATTTCTGAGCGTGCTCTATGCGCCGCAACTGATCGCCGCAGTGGGAGCACGTCGGTCAATTGCAATATCCATGGGCCTGCTTGCCATATCGATGATCGTCGCGCCGCTCTCGCCCTGGCTGGCGATTGCAGTCGCTGTTTACGCCATCATGGGTTCCGGAAGAGGAGTAAGCGGGGTAGCCATGAATACCAGCATCATGGAACAGGTACCGCAACACTTCATGGGACGAGTGCAGAACACGTTTTATTTCGCCGGCACTGCCCTCCAAATCATCCTGGGCTTTCTGGTGGGTGCCATCTCGCAGTGGAACCTGGTTGCGGGATTCTCTATCATTGGAATGGTCTATGCGTTGGCCTTCGTGAGTGCGATTTGGCCGGTGCGAACCGTGTCGGCTATGGAAATCGGAGCGGCCGAGTGATGAAGGTCTCAAATTTCCAGATTGAGAGGGTCGAACTGTCGCTGAAAGACTCTGAAATCAGCAAACTGAAACCCAGAATCGCTGTTATCCTTTGCCTTCAATCCCAGGAGAAACGTTATGTCATCCAGCCTCGAGGGTCGAGTTGCGGTGGTGTTCGGAGTCGCGAATAAGCGTTCGATCGCTTGGTCAATCGCGCAGGGACTTCATGAGGCGGGTGCAAAACTGGTGGTAACGTACCAAAATCAGCGCCTGGAAATGGAAGCGAAGGACTTGATTCTTTCTTTAGCCGGCGCGGAAGCCTTCATGTGTGATGTGTCGGACGACGCCGCCATCGACCGCCTTTTCGCGCAACTCAAAGACCGCTATGGAAAGTTACACGTCGTGGTACACAGTGTGGCCTTCGCTCCTGCAGAAGAGTTAAAGGGAGAATTTCTCACCACATCACGGGAAGGTTTTCGCGTCGCTCATGACATCAGCGTCTATTCACTGGTGGCACTCGCCCGCGCGGCAGCGCCGCTGATGGAGGATGGCGGCAGCATTATCACCATGACCTACTTTGGAGCGGAGCGGGTGGTCCCGCGTTACAACGTAATGGGAGTGGCGAAAGCCGCGCTGGAGTGCAGCGTACGTTATCTCGCGTATGACCTGGGTAAGAAAAAAATTCGGGTCAATGCCATTTCAGCCGGACCCATCAAAACGCTGGCGGCACGCGGGATCGGCGATCTAGGTGAGATGATGAAAGCACATGCTGAGCGGGCGCCCCTGCAACGGAATGTGGATGTTAAAGAGGTGGGCGCGACTGGTGTATTTTTGGCGTCGGATGCAAGTTCGGGCATAACGGGAGAAGTGATTTACGTGGATTGCGGTTACAACATTATGGGATTTTAGTACTGAACTGCCAGGACAGAGGCGCTATCGTTTATGATTCTTGCCAAAAAGCTTGCGTTCAATGTCAGGATAGAATTCCTTTAATAGATTAAAACCCGCATCGAAGGCAAACTGAATGCCTGCCGCTCGGCAACGTCAGAGAAACTCCTTTCGCTCTGCGGATAGTAAGCCACTCCAATGGCGGACGAAGTAAAGCTGCCCATCACCTCTGAAATATTGATAGACGGTCGTCCAGAATCCTGACGTGTGATCAAGATGCGACTCACCGCGTATCCCACGCGGCTCGTAAATGTTCCATCCGCAAGACGGTAGTAGCGCGGATCCTGGTGAAAAACTGTCGGGTAAACGCCGGTCACGAGAACACCGTCGGTTAAACCATCCGCAAAGCCGGCGCCAAACCGTTTCCCGTAGCCTTCCGTACCCTGACCATACTCTGTGGGATGATTGCGCGCCTGGTTAACGCCGGCTTCCACTGCCACGAAGAACACAGTGTAGGGATTGAGGTACTGCACCGCGAGTTTGAATTTTTGGCCTGAACTAAGCAGTGGCGGATGCATCCCCACTTCCACCAGTCCATAAGCCGGCATGATCCCAAACAACCGCGTCACGTCTGACGACTCAGCGGAAGCGGTTTGTTTCGCCTTGGTTTGTTCCCCCGGCGTTGATGGCGGCGTGTCCTGAGCACGGCAAGCTGACACACCCACGATCAGCATCACCGAAATCACAGCCCGGCGAGCAACCGGACGAAAACGCCTCTGAGGAATTCAAGTTTCGAAGCCTGTGGCGAAACGGCTTGACTAAGAAAAATCGCCGCCTTGCCTGGTAGTGATCCGGATGCACCGGTCGTTTTCTGAAGGCCGTTCTGGTTCATTGTGTCTGTCATCCACCCTCGCCAGCGCAATCTCAACGTCCCGTTCGCGCTCGAAGCGTTCAAATTTGTCCCCCCACTCTATCAGGAGAATACTGTTGGCGGCGATCAGATCATTCAGTCCCAATGTTTCCAGTTGGGGCGAAGTATCGATTCGATACAGATCGATGTGAAACAGGTTGGCGTCGGGCCCGCGATATTCGTGGATTAGAGTGAACGTCGGACTGGTGACATCCTCCGCCGATGCGGCGTGGAAAGCCTCAGCGATTCCCTTCACCAGCGTAGTCTTCCCGGCGCCGAGGTCGCCGCGAAGAAGGACCAGCTTGGGAGGAGCCAGGGTTTGAGCCAGCGTGCGCCCAAGCGCGACTGTCTCTTCGGCAGAGTGCGTGATGAATTCTTGCGTAGCCATTTTGGTCGAGGACGACGACCAGTATAGCCATTCGTAGATATCGGGAGGCGATCAGCTCTTGGTTGTCGCGTGCTTGGGTGGGAACGCGAATAGCCACGCTCGCGCGTCGAGTCTGCTCTGAGCCTTAAACCAATTTAGGAGCGGACCATTGGCTGGAACGGATGCCAAGAAAGCTGCGATCCGTCACGGAATCGACTGCCATGCGCAGTGCTCGATGATCGTCGTCGCCGAGCGCAACAAAACGGAAGGGTTGCAAAGCCCCTTCGTTCGCCGCACGAACCGGGACTAACATCTCTGCCATGCCACGGACCGGGCCGCCTTGAATGTTAAAAGCGACCTCGACAAAGTCACCTTGTCCGAGTGATTTCGGAAGGCGCAACAGGCCGCCAGTGACGGATACAGTTTGGAGTTTACCTTTGGTGCGCTGACCGTCTTCCAGCATGACCAGGGCGGGGACCGAACCACCAAGCTGAATTCGAGGAGAGCGCCGCTGCGGGTGTACTTGGGGGAAGTGTGTCATAAGGCCACGACTATCACATGGCGCGGGCCGGGCTAATAGATTACCGAAGACGCATGCACGGCCGCCTATCATCAACTCCAACAAGCACAGGCTAAAGCCTTACCCCTCAGCAATATGGGCAGGGTAACCGATTCGGGAGACTGACGAACAATTTGAATCTGAGCGTTGCGGAGGCATTGTGGGGATGGGCACTGGCCATTAGCTGCCGATAGTAACCAGCGAATCCCGCGCCGCTTTTCGGGTCCGACGGAAGGCTTCGGGCAGCGCCGTGAGCAAGTCAGTTGCGATCAGCGACGGTTCGCCCATACTCTCGCACGCAATATCGCCCGCCAGGCCGTGTAGGTGAACGGCCGCCACTACAGCGTCTGCAATGCGATCGGGACTCTGAGCGATAAAGCCTGCGGTCAAGCCGGTCAGTATGTCGCCGGTGCCTCCGGTGGCCATGCCGGGATTCCCTGTCGTATTCACCCAAACGGTGCCATCGGGTTGTGCAATCAGAGTTCGGTGCCCCTTCAGAACCACAATCGCATTATGCTCCTGGGCGAATTTGCGGGCCACGCTCTGTCGGTCACGCTGCACTGCCAGAATGGTCATTCCGGTGAGCCGCGCCATTTCGCCAGGATGCGGCGTGATCACCAGCTGTCCAACCAGATTTTTCAATTCAGAAGCGTGGTTCTCGAATGCGTTCAGTCCATCCGCATCCAGAACAATCGGCATTTTGCACTTGGTGACGATACTTCGCACCAGTTCTGCGGTTTCGGGATGGCGAGAAATTCCTGGACCCACCGCCAGCACAGTCTTTCCCTTGATGAGTGCATCGATTTTTCCCTGCTGCAAGACGCCAAGAGAAATAGTGCCAGCGTCATTTTCTTCCAGCGGCTCGGTCATTAGTTCAGGATGAAAACCCGCGACCGTCGACAGTACTGATTTCGCTGTGGCCACAGTGGACAAGCCCGCTCCGGCGCGCAATACAGCAATGCCGGCCATGGCTGCAGCGCCCGCTTTCCCAATCGATCCGCCAACAACCAGCACGTGGCCAAAACTTCCTTTGTTGGCTGATCTGGAGCGCGGCTCGATCAACGACGCCAGGTCCCGCGCCGTGATCAGGTTGAGTCGCAATGAAGAAACGATTGCGTCGTCCGGCGAACCGATAGGAGAGATTACCGTCGGCCCAGCAGTAAGCATTCCGAAAACATGGGACGGACGAGGAGCAGTGAAAGTTACAACCGCATGGGCTCGCGCAACCGCACCGACTTGTTCTCCCACTACGTCGGCATCTGCGCCGGAGGGTATGTCCACCGCGACCACCGGCGCGGCACTGGCGTTCAGCGCCGCGATAGCCTCGGCATAAAGACCGGTTACTGGCGGACGAAATCCGGTGCCCAAGATGGCATCGAGGAGCAGATCCGAATCGAAGACGGCGCGCGCAGTTTCACTGTTGAGCTGCTCATGCGAAAAAACGGTAACGGGTGCGACTGGCAGTTTCGCAAACATCTCGGCCGCATCACCGCGCAGCTCGTTGCGTTCTGCCAGGATCAGCAATCGAACGTCCTTACCCGCCTGTTGAAGCTTCCGGGCAGCGACGAACCCGTCTCCACCGTTATTTCCCTTGCCACAGATAATGCCGATGCTCTTTGCCGTTGGATATTGTGCGGCCATGAAGGCCGCCACCGCGGTACCGGCGTTTTCCATGAGGCTCAGCGAGGAAACGCCAAAGCGCTCGCTGGTGACACGATCAATTTCGCGCATTTCGGCGGCAGTAACGATCTTCATGACGTTCAGCGGTCGTTGGTGGTGGTTGTCGCAACCGAGGAATCCATTACCGACCGAATATAAAACAAAACGGCCCTCCGCGTACTGAGGAAGGCCGGCAGAAACCACGTCTTGCCTGGTTACTTTCTGGAGTTTTCCGGCAGGGCTTGCACCTTACTGTGATAACGGCCGTAGGTGAAGTACACAACCAGTCCAATGGCGAGCCAGATGATGAGGCGAGCCCAATTAATCCAGCCCAATCGATACATCATATAGCCGTTGAAAATGACACCAAGAATTGGCACCACCGGCACCCAGGGGGTGCGGAATGGACGGGGCTGATCAGGATCGGTGCGGCGCAACAGAATGACCGCGATACAGACGATTACGAAGGCCAGCAGAGTTCCAATGTTCACCATTTTTCCGATGTCGCTGATCGGCACCAAGCTCCCTACGATAGCGGCCAGCAATCCCACCAAGATGGTGTTCTTCCAAGGAGTGCGCCATTTGGGATGAATGTCAGCGAAGAATTTCTTTGGCAGGAGGCCATCGTTGGCCATGGAGTAAAGAACACGGGTCTGCCCTAACAACATGACCAGCATCACGCTGGTAAGTCCGGCGAGCGCGCCGAGTGTGATGATGTGCGAGGCACCGGTGAGCCCTCGATCCAGAAAAGCGCGGGCGATGGGAGCTTCGATATTCACTTCGCGCCACGGCACCATCCCGGTAAGGACCGCCGCCACGGCAATGTAAAGTGCAGTGCAGATCAACAGAGACGCTATGATACCGAGTGGCAAATCGCGTTGAGGGTTCTTGGCTTCCTGTGCGGTAGTTGAGACGGCGTCGAATCCGATGTAAGCAAAGAAGATATAAGCCGCGCCCGCTCCGATGCCGGAGAAGCCCATGGGGGCAAATGTATGCCAGTCTCCCCCCCAATTGCTGGCGCTCACATATCGGAAACCGAGTCCGATGACGAAGAGTACCACTGCAACTTTAATCACTACGATCGTGGAATTGAAGCGTGCACTCTCTTTGATTCCGATAGCGAGAATCGTAGTGATGATCAGAGCGATCACGAAGGCCGGCATGTTCCAGCCAAGTTCGACCCCGAAAACTGTGGGAGCGCTCAACCGGGCATGTGCCGCTTGTACCAGTTGCGGCGACTGCGCGGCGATGATATCGGTCACTCGATTTAGAAACGCCTGCGTGCCTGGTACCAGCGACGAGTCAGAAGCCTGGGCCATCTGGCGGGCGACAATATTTTCCGCCGCACGCAAGCCGGTCCAGTGGTCATAGGCAAGCCAAAGTGGCATCTTGATGTGGAAAATATCGAGTAGTTCAATGAAATGATTGGACCAGCCCGACGATACCGTACTGGCCCCCATGGCGTATTCGAGCGTGAGATCCCATCCGATAATCCAGGCCAGCAATTCGCCCAGCGTGGCATAGGCATACGTATAAGCGCTGCCCGCAAGAGGGATCATAGCCGCGAATTCTGCGTAACACAGGGCCGCAAACGCGCATCCCATGCCCGACAGCACGAACGACAACATCAGGCCTGGACCGGCATAATGTGCGCCCAACCCGGACAGCACAAAGATTCCGGCGCCGATGACGGCACCGACGCCCAGCGCGGTGAGTTGGAACGGGCCGAGGGTACGTTTTAGGCTGCGTTCGCCCGACTCCCCGGCTTCTGCCAGAAGCATGTTCATCGGTTTTCTAGCCCAGATATTTGGCATTCCTGTCGATTCTCCTAGGGCAGCTAAACTAAGGCGCCGGTTTCGCCTCCCGACCGCCGGGACCACAGAAAGTAAACCGGAATTCCCAGCAGCACGATGATCAAACCTGGCCAAGTGTATTGCGGTTTGTAGCGCAATAATACGATATCGATAAATAAAGCCATCACAATATAAATGGCCGGAAGCACTGGGTACCCAACCGCCCGATAAGGACGTTCGACATTGGGTCGGGTTTGTCGCAGTACAAATAGACCAAAGATCGTAAGAATGTAGAAGACAAGCACCGCGAAGATGATGTAGTCGAGCAGTTGTCCATAGCTGCCGGACACGCATAGGATGCATGTCCACACCATCTGCACCATAAGCGAAACGGCTGGGGTCTTATGGGTCGGATGCAGTTTCGCTACACTCTTGAAGAACAAACCATCCTTGGCCATGGCGTAGTAAACTCGCGAGCCAGCCAGAATCAAGCCGTTGCAGCAACCGAAAGTGGAAAGCATTATGGCGATCGCCATCAGGGTCCCGCCGGCGGTGCCAAGCATCTGGGTCATAACTGCGGTTCCGACGCGATCCTCGGTGGCAAATTTGATACCGCGTTCAAGAATTGTGGTGCCAGCGGGGTGGCCATCGAGCGGAAGGATGTTCAAGTAAACAAAGTTGCAGGCGGTGTAGAGTGCAATCACCACACCCGTGCCCATGGCCAATGAGAGTGGCAGATTGCGACTTGGATTCTTCACCTCTCCGGCAGTAAAGGTAACGTTGTTCCATGCGTCTGCGGAAAATAGCGATCCCACCTGAGCCACCGCAAGAATGGTCAAAGTTCCCACCAGCACCATCGGACCACCCACACCAACCTGAACCGCGTGCTGCGCCCCTAAGCCGGCGTTTTGCCAGAAGTGTCCATGAAAGTTTGCCGCGATTGCCTGGGCGGTGCGGCCGATCAGCAGCCCCAGCAGCGCGAGTCCCAGCAGCGCCGAAACTTTGGCGGCAGTGAAAACGTTCTGGATCAAAGCTCCGGTTTTCAGGCCGAAAATGTTAATCACTGAAAGCAGCGCGACAACCAGAATCGCCACGAGATTCTGAGTGCTCAGTCCGGTTTCCATATTTCCCAGGACCATAGGACCAATATGTATCGGCGGCACCTTCCAGAAATGCACAATCCAGTTCGAAGAAGAGATTGAAGGAAAGAAAATTCCGAGAAACTTTCCGAAGGCCACTCCCACCGCGGCGATCGTACCGGTTTGAATCACCAGAAAGAGCGTCCACCCGTAGAGGAATCCCCACAACGGCCCGAGTGACTCTCGCAAATAGACGTACTGCCCGCCCGCTCGCGGCATCATGGCAGCCAGCTCGCCGTAACTCAATGCACCAACGATAGTAAGAAAGCCGGTCACCAACCAGGCACCGATGAGGAGCGCTGGCGAATTGACCTCGCGACTGATTTCGGCGGAGACGATGAAGATGCCGGAACCGATCATGGAGCCCATCACCAGCATGGTGGCGCTGGTCAGGCCCAGACCTTTTACTAATTCCTTGTCTTGGCGGCTGTGAAGGTCCCAGTCGCGGGTGACGGCGGGTTTGGGCGTCTTGATCTCGGTGCTCACGGCCCTCCTTGGGGTTGGTGTGGCGCGGGCGCCCTCGCCCGCGAAAACCTAGGCTGGGCGCAGTTCTCCGACTCTACTCTAATATCCGGAAAAATTCCTCTGCTGATTTGCGGGGCTCCAGTAACAAGTCAGATATCACCGCGACCGCATCCGCGCCAGCCCCAATAACCTCCCGGCAGTTCTCACGGGTGATCCCCCCGATAGCCACTAATGGCTTGCGAGTTAACGCCCTGGCCCGCCGCACGGCCTCGACTCCGATCACTGGGTCAGGATTAGCCTTGCTCCAAGTAGAGAATACGGGCCCGATGGCTAGATAGTTAGCAGTGGACTTGTCGGCTTCTGCCAGTTGTTCGGGATTGTGAGTGGAGACCCCTAGCCAGAGACGTTCACCGATCACCGTTCTGACGCCTAGCGGTGAAAGGTCATCCTGTCCCACGTGGACTCCATCGAATCCCGCGGCTAGGCATAGGTCGGCGCGGTCGTTCATGATCAGTTTTACTGAAGAGCCAAGGCAACGTCTGAGAACTCGAGCCTGGTTGAGCATTTGCTGGGCGTTGCCGGTCTTGTTGCGGTATTGCAGTAAAGTGACACCGCCCGTAACTAGTTCAGCCGCAGACCGGCAAAGGGCTTCAATATCCTGGTAGTGGCCACTATCGAGGATGGCATACAGACGAGGGAGCAAAGTCATCTAAATCTGGCACGGAAAGGAAAATGGAGTAGCGCCGGGTTCTCGCCCACCCTATCGGGCCGGCCAAAAGCCGGCCCTACCCTTCGTGACTAGCGTTTCGCCGCCACTTCCTTCTTGTCAGAAGGCTTTTCGGTCTGCGCCAGAAATCTTTCGATGAACGTAGTATCCACGTTGCCCGCGCGAAAATCGGGGTCAGCCAGAATCCTGCGATGCAGTGGGATCGTCGTGAAAATACCTTCGATGATAAACATTTCCAGCGCCCGACTCATTCGCGAGACCGCTTCAGCCCGGTCTTTGCCTCGCACAATGAGCTTGGCAATCAGCGAATCATAATAAGGTGGAATGACGCCTTCCGCATACGCCGCGGTATCGATTCGCACACCGGTACCGCCCGGTGGGTTGAACGTTGTGATTCTGCCCGCGGAAGGCGTGAATTTCTCCGGATGCTCGGCGTTGATGCGGCATTCGATAGCATGACCACGATGCAGGACCGGACCTTGCAAGACATTTTCCATGCGCTCGCCCGCGGCCAGCAGAATCTGGCTCTTCACCAGGTCCACATCCGTGACCATTTCCGTCACCGGATGTTCAACCTGAATACGCGTGTTCATCTCGATGAAGTAGAGCTGGCGGTCTTCATCCATAAGGAACTCGATGGTGCCGGCGTTGACGTATCCGATCTCAGAAAGTGTCGTGCACAAAACCCGGCCAATCTGATCGCGAAGTTCCGGGGACATCTGCGGGGACGGCGATTCCTCCAACAACTTTTGGTGACGGCGTTGAATCGAACACTCGCGCTCGCCCAGGCTGACCACATTGCCATACTGGTCGGCCAGAATCTGAAACTCAATGTGGCGGGGACGCTCTACAAATTTCTCCATGTAGAGATCACCATTGCCGAAGGCGGCGGCGGCTTCCGATGACGCTGCTTTAAACAGACCAGGAAGCTCCGCCTCGTTTCGGACAATGCGCATTCCGCGTCCGCCGCCGCCGGCCGAGGCCTTGATAATTACGGGAAAGCCGACTTGTTTTGCCCACTCGAGAGCTTCTCCGTCACTGGCCAGAATGCCTTCCGATCCTGGCAGAATAGGCACGCCCGCCCGCTTCATTGCGGCTCGTGCTTTTTCCTTTTCGCCCATCAGACGGGTGATTTCCGGAGGCGGCCCGATAAACTTTATGTTGCACGTTTCAGCGACTTCAGCGAAGTTGGCGTTTTCCGCCAGCAAGCCGTATCCGGGATGAATGGCATCCACGTTGGCGATTTCCGCCGCGCTGATCACTGATGGGATATTCAAATAGCTCTGACCCAGTTGTGGAGGGCCAATGCAGATCGCTTCGTCGGCAAAACGAACGTGTAGTGAGTTGCGGTCAGCCTCGCTGTAGATGGCGACTGTGCGAATGCCCAGCTCCTTGCAGGCGCAGATCACCCGCAAGGCGATCTCTCCGCGATTTGCAATCAGGATTTTCCTAAACATTAGCTAAACTTTTAGCGAAATAAACTTTACCTCGGACGCACCGAGACTGCGAGAAAAACTAAAACCAAACAATTTTCATTCGCAATTACAATCTAGTGACTGCTGAACCTTCAGCGTCGAGAAGCTTATTTGCTGGTTTTCTTTGTGTCTCACTGTCTCCGTGGTTGGAAACAAGGCAGTTTCCCTTGCAAACTACTTTCGGGGGCGGATAGCGAAAAGATCTTGCCCGTATTCAATCGGCGCGTTGTTTGCGACCAATTTTTTCACGATCTCTCCGGCCACATCCGACTCAATTTCATTCATCAATTTCATGGCTTCCACAATGCATAAGATCTGGCCAGCCTCCACAATGTCGCCGGGCTTTACGAACGGCGGAGATCCCGGAGACGGAGACTCGTAGAACGTGCCCACGATGGGTGATCGTACAATGTGAATCCCCTCTTCGGGAGCCGGGGAGGAGACTACGGGCGAAGGCGGAGCGGCCGGCGGGCTCGCGAGCGGCGGAGCCACACCAGATTCTGGAGATGGTGGCGCTGCCGAATGTACAGCAAAAAAACGGGTATCATGCGTAGCAGCAGGTTCGCTGGCGCGCTTGATCTTCACCTTGACGTCGCCGCGTTCCAGTTCGAACTCGGCGATGTCCTTCTCAATTAAGAACTCGATGAGTTCCTTAAGCTCTTTCTGATTCATCGTATGAGGTGGGACCGACTTCTACCTTCTTGTGCACCCGCCGGAAAGGCGCAAAAAACAGCGGGACCAGCTTCTGGTCCCAGCCTGGAGTTAAAACTAACGGCGAACTCAAATTTCGATCAACTCTTTGCTGGTAGGCGTCAAAACCTCACACCCTCGATCTGTTACCACGACCATGTCTTCGATTCGAATGCCCCATCGACCTGGAATGTAAATTCCCGGCTCGATCGTGATCACCATACCCGGCCGCAGGATATCAGCTTGTCCGGTTGCTACGCGGGGCGGTTCGTGAATTTCCAACCCCACGCCGTGACCCGTCGAATGCGTGAAATACTTACCTAACCGCTTGTTTCGCAATAAGTTGCGAGCAGCCCGATCAACCTCACTCACCGCGATCCCGGGCCGAACCGCATTGACCGCTGCCTGCTGCGCCTCTTTGACAGCCTGGTAGGCCCCGCGCTCCTTGGAAGAAGGCCGGCCCACGTATACGGTGCGGGTCATGTCCGAACAATAATCGTTGAGTATAACACCGAAGTCGCAGACCACGAATCCCCTTCGGGGAACAACTGACCGCGAGGCCCGGCCATGCGGCAAAGCAGAACGTGCTCCGGAAGCAATGATGGTCTCAAACGACATGGCCTGAGCCCCTCGCGTCCTGGCGGTATATTCCATTTCCGCTGCCACGTCGGTTTCAGGGACGCCCGGACGAATCTTTTCCAGAGCGCAGTCGAAAAGACTCGCTCCCAGCAAGACCGCGGACCTTATGCGTTTAATCTCTTCCTCGTCCTTTACCATGCGGCACTGTTCGACCAGCACCGGAACTTCCTGCAAGCGCATGCCGGACGGCAAAAGGCTGGCGAGACGCGAGCGGGCAGCCACGGTCACGTGCTCGCCCTCGATGCCAATCTTCACGTGCAAAGCCGATCGTGACTTGCGGCTTACCTTAAGATGCATGGAAAACCACTCGGCGGCTGCGGCGATCGGACCTTCGCGTCCGATCACGATCCGGGCCCGGACTTCGGATCGAGCCTGCTCTGTATAGCGGCCGTCGGTGAAAAATACACTCCGGGCGCCACTAACCAGCAAGACTCCGGCGCTGCCGGTGAATCCGCAAAGATAACGAACATTGGGGAGGTGAGTGACCAGCAACGCATCCAGGCGATGCGAGGATAGCGTCTTTTGCAGGCGCTCTTGGCGAGCTTTATGGTCCATATCTGAAGTGTAACAACTGAGCGATGGTGGCTTCGGCCGGAAATATGACTCGAGATGAACGCTTAGCCTCGACTTTGCGTGCGCCAGGTTTGCCCGGTTTTAGCAAACCTGGGACTTGAGAAACCAGGGACCGCCATTCCATTGAGTTGTTCGTCCGCAGATCCTCGAAAACACCGGCGCGACCCTGGGGGACCATCCAACACTGACCGTCCTGGCAGCTACAGTGTCGTCCGCACGGCCAGGAACGTACCAGGCGCAAAAAACAAAACCGCCGGCCCTGATGTCAGGACGCCGGCGGCTGTTTTACTTCTACCTCGTGCTGTTGTTATGTCTGGATGATGCGCGGTGTGATGAAGAAGATCAGCTCCTGGTTGGAGGTGCTGACCGTCGTGTGCTTGAACAGGTTGCCCAGGAACGGAATGTTGCCGAGCACAGGCACTTGCCCAATCGTTACCGAGTTCTGCGTCTGAATCACGCCACCGATCACCACCGTGCCACCATCGGTCACGAGGACCTGAGTGGTCGCTTGCTGGGTGATGAGGGTCGGGTTGCCCTGAACCTGTCGACCGAAGTCAGGAGTCGTGTTTTCGACGTCTACGTTAAGGAAGATCGTACCTTCCGAAGTGATCTGCGGAACCACCGTCAACCGGAGGAACGCATCCACGTAGGTTACGGTGGGCGGTCCGCCCAACTGCGCCTGAGTGACAATCGGCACACGCACGCCCTGACGAACCAGAGCCTGAATGTTGTTCTGAGTTACGACCCGCGGACGAGAGAGTATTTTCAGCAAGCCGCGCGATTCAGCCATGCTCAAGACAGCGTCGATTCGCACATTGTTGCTGGCATTGACGAAGGTCAGACCGCTAGTCGGGCTGGTGACAGGCAAGTTCGAGAACAACGGAATCGTGCTGCCACCACCAGCTCCACCTGCAGTCGTGATGTAACCCGGCGTTAGGCCGTTAACCGTGGTGGGCGAGCTGCCAACTGCGGAGGCGCCACCGATAGCGCTGGTACCGTTGCCCCAGCCGAAACCAAGCTGTGTACCGATATCGCGAGCAAAACTGCGAGTGGCGGCCACAACGCGAGCTTCAATTTCAACTTCCTGAGTCTTGCGATCAAGTTGCGTCAGCAACCGGTCAATGCCAGGCATCACGGAAGGAATGTCCTGGATGATCAGAGCGTTGGTCCGGTCGTCAGAGATTACGTCTCCACGTTGGGTAAGGAAACTCTTGATTGTGGATACGACGTCCTTGGAGTGCGCGTAGCTAAGGAAGCGGGTGACGGTGACTTTGTCCACCGCCAGAGCTTCGGCTTCCACCTGCGCTCGGCGTCCCTCTGCTTCTTTACGCATGGTTTCGACGGTCGCGATACGGAGCACGTTGCCTTCGAGTTGTCGCGACAGATCGTTGTTCTTTAGAACGATGTCCAATGCCTGGTCCCACGGCACATCATCGAGCACGATGGTCAATGTGCCCTTGACGTTGGGATCGAGAACAACGTTCAAACCGCTGATCTCGTGGATCAGACGGAAGAAGTCTTTCAGGTCGACGTCCTTCAAATTCACCGAGATCGGCTCGCCAGTATATTTCGGTCCGGCGATGGCGGGCGGCTGTTGCGACTGTACTTTTTGCTCCGCTGCCATATTGACGGCCGGTTGCGCCGCGGTGGCCGACTGCATGGCTGCGCTGGCATTGGGAAGCGGGCTTCCTTCCGGACGGGTGGCAAACTTTCCAGCCGCCGCAAGCGCCCGTGTGGACGGTTCGACAGCTCCTGGCACGTTCTCTCCGGCAACCGAATCCTTGGGACGATAAGAAGGTTCGATAAAAGCAAAATCAGTGGCCGGAGCCGAGGTCTGGATCAACTTGGCTTCTTTCACCGAAGCCGAGACCGGCGCCGGAGCGGCAACTTCAGATGCGATGGCCTTGGGGCTCGAGGTCGTGGAGGCAGTAGTCCTGGTATGGAGCTTTAGGACCATCCGATTGTCGCGGCCAGCCGCTAATTCGTATCTGCACGCTTGCATCAGGTCGATCACAATCCGAGTGTTCGGCGATGCCTGGCCGTCGGTGCCGAGGCGGACGGCTTTTACTCCGTCGCTGTACACGTCGATCAGGCGGGGCGAAGACGCAATCACCGTGTTGGGCAGATCAACCAGCACGCGCGCTGGATTCTCCATCGTGCTCAAGCGCGGCTTCACGTTTCCGTGGGCGTTGATCTCCAGATTAACGCCGTCGCTGGTGCGCACGACGTTAACGCTCTGCAGCGTGGCGTGCTTGATGCCCGCGCCCTGCGTCTGAGCCGCCGCCGTAATGAACGCCATTATCAGCGACGACAGTAAAACCGCCAGAAATTGCTTTCGCATTTCACACTCTCCCCACACGGGCCTTGCGCTACCGCTCGTCCCGTGATCTTTCCCCAAGATTCGCTTCTGCCGGATGAACCGGCCAATTTCATTGACGTCTAGACTGCGGACGTCGTGATCTTTTTGGTTACTTCCCGGGTGAACGCTTTGCCCAGGCGGTCTTGCACGGTTTCCTTGAAAATGATCGAATCGCCTGTGATCTTTACGACATACCCGTTAAAAACTGGGTCGTTTTCACGCAAGAAATAAGCCTTGTTCACGGTGTTGACGACTACGGCAATCATGCCGGAGTCCGACTTCACCACGCCCTTGAGATTGACTTGGTCAATGGTCAAGCAACGCTTGCCGGAACTGCATCCCGAACCAATCATGCTTCGATTGACAACGGGACTGACAAACGGATCGCGCCGTCCCGCCAGATTCATGTGCTGGGGCGCAGCTTTGGTCTCCGCGGGTTTTTGCTGATTTTCAACCGCGATCTGCTGCTTGGGCTGCGATTTCTTGTGCGCTGAGGAAGTCTTCGCCTTGCGTGCTACCTGCTTGCCGCCGGCATGCTTGGCGACCGTCGGCTGGCTGCTGGCAGGCGCAGCGACACTCGCCGGACTTCCTTGTGAAGACGCTAAGGCAGCATCAGAGTCCATCGCTTTCTTCTGCTGGACCGCCTTCATCGTATTCCTAGTGTTCTCGATGACGTCGAGATTCTGCCCCCAGGCAGTTCCCGCCACCATCCCCAAGAAAAGAATTCCTGTCGTCAGCTTCATAAGCTCCCCTGCTTCTTAACCGCTACGGGCTGGCCGGGCTTACCAGGCGCACCCGCGGCTGGCTGCATGTCATGACTGAAGAAAGTGGTTGCCGTGCAGGTAGCCACGACGCTCTCGTTGGCCGCGTATTGATACGTATGTTTCGCCTTCGCGTCCGTGGGTTTCTTTGTGGTAGCCACTTGAAGTCCGGAGACATTAACAATGCGTTCCAGCTTGCCCACGTTGTCAAAGAAGTTCAGCATCGAGTAGTAAGGACCGTCGAGCTCCACTTCGAAAGGCAACTCGGTGTAGAACTCTTTCGATTCCGACGCCTTAGCCGTATACCGCCGGAGTTCGACTCCAGCCCTGGATGCTTCGGCGTTCATCATCTTCATGAAGCCGGGCACTTCTTTTTCGTCAGGCACGATCTTTCGCTCGATTTCGAGCTGCTGTTTGAGACTTGCGACCTGGCGCTCGATCTCGGCCAACTTCGGTCGGTAGGATTCGAGTTCCGCGTTCTCGCGGAGCTTGGCGTCCAGACTGGTTTGCGCAGCCGCATTCGCTTCCCTTTGGCTCTTGAACATCGTGAAGTACAAGGCCGCGGAAATGATCAGTGCCACGCCCACCAGGGCTGCCCACTGCTTAATGCCCGACATTTCGTCAAAGTTCTCCATTTTTCTCCGCCCTCCTAGGACTTCAGCTTCTCGCAGGACAAGGTAAAGGTGAACGCCTGCATTTCCTTGAAAGAGTCGTCCTGGTAGGTCTCTTTAATTTCGATGTTCTTGAAGAAGCCGGTCTTTTGCAGATTCGCGATCAGGCTGGCGACGGCATCGGTGCTCAATGCCATGCCTTCGATATCAACGCCCGGGCCGGTGTCCTTCATCGAGTTGAGCCATACCGCTTCAGTTCCGTTCACCGTCTGGCCAATCGTATTCAACAGATTGACGGGTCCGGATTGAGCCGCGCGCAGCTGATCGATGACATCAACCCGGCGCTTGTAGTTTTCAGCCTCACGCTGCCGCTCAAGGTAGCGCTGCTTCACATCCGCCAGCTCGGCGTTTTTGCGGACTGCAACTTCCATCTTCGCGGCGATGTCGCGATGTTGTTTGTCAAGTTGGTACCAGTAGCCCACGTTGACCAGGGCAGCCAGCGCCAGCACCACCAGGACCTTCATTTTCGGAGAGCCTACGTCACCTACTTCCATGACGGCGGCCGCCGAGGCTGCGGATCCTCGCTTGTTCTTTCCCTTTTGTGCACCCAGCAGGTTGATTCGGATCATAAGTCTTCAAAACTCCTTAAGGCCAAACCCACCGCAACTGCCATCTGGCCAGCATTCTGCTCGATCAACTGCACTCCCGGCCCTTCCGTCGGCAAACCGATTTTCTGGAACGGATTGAAGATTTCTACCGGTAGCGAGAACTCCTGACGCAGCGCCTCAACCAGCCCGGGTACCTTTGAGGAACCACCTGCCAGATAAATCTTCTCGATGTGCTCTCCCGCAGAGCTGGCGCGGAAGAAGTCGAACGTTTTCTGAATTTCGAGAACGATGATTTCAGTCACTTGTTGCAGGATGGGCGTCTTGGCGTCTTCGCTCACCGTGCCCACCTTGTTGCCAAGCTTCAATGACTCAGCATCGTCGAAGCTCAAATCCAATTCTTTCTGCAGCGAATCGGTGTACTGGTGGCCGCCGACGCTGACATCGCGAGGGAACAGGGGCGTGGTGCCTTTTACGATGTTGATGTTCATCACGCTTGCTCCCAGGTTCAGCAGAGCCACCACTTGACCCGGCGCAGGTTCATAGTTGTACTCATAGCAGTTCTGCAGCGCCAGGGCATCGATGTCCACAATAGCCGGAGTTTTGCCGGCCATCGAGAGTACGTTGGTGTAGTTCAGAATCTTGTCTTTCTTGACTGCAACCAGCAGAACGTCCATCTGCGGGTCACCGGCGTCTTCGGAGAGAATCTGATAATCCAGGTTCACATCGGCCAAATCGAACGGGATATGCTGCGCCGCTTCTTTCTCAATTGTTTCGGCCAGTTCCTGGTCGCTCATCGAAGGCAGCGAAATTTTCTTAACGATGACTGAGTGACCGCTGACAGCAGTCGCCACGGCCTTGGACTTGATCTGGTTATCGGTGAACAGCTTCGAGATTGCCGTCGACACCGTACCGGAATCCACGATCATGGAGTCCACGACGATATCTGGCGCCAATGCTTCCAGGCCCAGGTGCGCGACTTCGATACCGTTGCGCCCCTTCCTAAGCTCCACAGCTTTTATGCTGGAGGAGCCCACATCCAGACCAACAATCGTTTTCGATCCCAATCCAAACATGTGCCCGCCTTTTACGGTTGCCCGGCAGCTTTAGCAGCTGCCTTCGGTTTCCTCTTGCCTTTCGCTTCCATCTGGGTCGATTTCTCTTCCATCCACTGGTCCAGCCTCGACTTCTTGAAGCGCCAGCGATTACCCAGTTTGAAAGCGGGAATTTTTTGTTCGCCTACGTACTTGTAAAGCGTGTCCGGACTCACTCCCAGGTATTGCGACGCCTGGCGAATGTTCATCACTTCACGCGAGTCGGCCATAGTTCAAAACCCCTTCCACAGATTCGGGCCCCTGTTTCGCAACCGGTTTCCGGCTGCCGGGCAAAGTTGGGAGAAAATTCTCTCGTTCAAAATCGTGATCGAGTGAATTTAGGTGTGCTGAGCATATATCAACCCCGAAAGTGCCAAGGTCAAGGCGTATTTCCGAGTTTCACCGGGTTTTATGCCTGTTTCTTGGAAAGTGCCAAGGAAGCACTTGCGAGGAGACCCTACATATAGTGGTTGGGAAGGATGCGAATACAGCCCGGTGCGGTGTTTATACAGTCGGTTCGAATGTTACCCCAATTCCGTAACTAAAGTACTACAGACGTTACTCAGGTATCTGAACACGCGCGAAGCGGCAAAAGCGGGGAAAATCCCGCAAATATCTGGCGCGTATGGACTTGAATAAAGTTGCGCCTGTCTTCCGGGTCCCGACCGCAATGGCAGAAGGAGTAGGGCGGTTGAGAGTCACTCAGATGGTAACTACCCCCTAAGCTTGAGAGGACAAGATGCCCTCACAAGGGCCGCTGGAAGGACGACACTACAAAGAATCAATACTCGGATAGCTCTTTCATCGCGTTGAAAAGATCGGCAGTTTGCGGCAGGATGGCGTTTTCCAGATCGGGATGGTACGCCACAAACACATCCATTGCTGCCACTCTGCGCACCGGTGCATCCAAATGTTCAAACATCTGATCGGCGATGCGGGCGGCAATCTCGGCACCGTAGCCCCAACTCAAGCTATCCTCGTAAGCCACCAGCGCGCGATTCGTTTTGCGGATCGAGGCGGCGATGGTGTCCCAGTCGAATGGATTCAGGCTGCGCAGGTCGATCAGTTCGGCCTTGACTCCATGCTCTCGTTCGAGTTTCTGAACCGCCTGCAAGGCTCTCGGCACGACCGCCCCGTAACTAATGACGCTCAAATCCGTACCCGACTGTACGACTTTGGCTTGGCCGAACGGAATCATGTAATCGGGCCCTGGATACGGAGCGCGACCGTAGGTCTCGCGGTACAGGCGTTTGTGCTCAAGGAAAAGAACCGGGTCGTCGCAACGAATCGCGGTGCGAAGCAGGCCGGCAGCATCCAGCGCATTCGATGGAAACACGACCCTGAGACCGGGAATATGAGTAAAGATGCTCTCGCCACACTGCGAGTGATAGATCGCTCCACCCGTCAGATAGCCGCCGATAGCGACGCGAACTACGCAAGGCGCGGAAAAAGTGTTGTAGGAGCGCCAGCGAATCAGCGGCAGCTCATTGCGTAATTGCATCATGGCCGGCCAGATGTAATCGAAGAACTGAATTTCAACGACGGGCTTCAATCCGCGAGTCGCCATGCCTGTGGCGCGCCCCACAATATTGGCTTCAGCAATGGGCGAGTTAAATACGCGGTCGGAGCCGAAGTCGCATTGCAGGCCGGAGGTCAACTTGAATACTCCGCCCTTACCCTTAACCAGCTTCTCTTTTAAATATTGTTCACGGCTGCAGTCGGCAACATCTTCTCCGAAAATGACTATGCGCTCGTCCCGCCGCATTTCATCGCGCAGCGTGGCATTGATCAGATCGGCCATCGTCTTCGGAACAGGCTTTTTACCATCGTGGGTCGCGCCTTCAGATCTTGGCGTTAAAGGCTGACTTTCAAACATCGACGACGCAGGATCAAGATCAGGCGAATAGATAAACTTTGTCACCGTATCCGGAGTGGGCGCCGGAGCCTGTAGAGCGCGATCAGTCGCAGCCTGTAGCTCGTCGTCGACCTGCTTCTCGAGTTGATTGATGCCTTTTTCGTCGAGAACTCCCTCTCGAATCAAAAACATCTGCATCCGTGTGATGGGGTCGCGTTGCGCATCTCGTTGCCGCTCGGCATCAGGGCGGTATAGACGTTCGTCGTCCGATAGCGAGTGGGAATACGGCCGGATTACATGCGCATGAACAAATGCCGGTCCGTGCCCAGCGCGGCAGTGCGCGACCGAGCGGACAAACGCCGCATAGCTTGCGACGGGATCGGTTCCGTCTACTTCCTCGAAGTGGAAGTCGGGGAAGCCTGCGACCAGGCGCGAGATATTTCCACCAGCAGTCTGCACCTCAACCGGCACAGAGATCGCATAACCATTATCCTCGACCACAAAAATCAAAGGCAGCCGGGAGTTCGACGCGGTGTTCAGCGCTTCCCAGAATTCGCCCTCGCTGGTAGTGCCGTCCCCCAGCGAAACGTAGGTAATTTCGTCCCCGTGGAATTTGACATCCTTGAATTGCCGGTAGTCGCCATCGGCCTTTTTGGCCGCGTCCGGATGAGCCGCGAGATAGCGGCCGACTTCAGCGCACCCTACGGCCTGCAAGATCTGAGTCCCGGTGGGCGATGAGCCCGTAACTATGTTCAGGTTCGGAAGGCTCCAGTGGGAAGGCATTTGCCGGCCACCCGAACTGGGATCGGCCGCGGATCCAACTGCCTGGAGCAACATGTCATAGGCGGTGGCTCCCAACGCCAGACAGAGCGCCCGGTCGCGATAGTAGGGATAAAACCAATCGTATCCGGCCTTCAGGGCGAAAGCTGCAGCCACTCCGACCGCCTCATGCCCGGCGCCCGAAATCTGAAAGAATATCTTCTGCTGCCGCTTGAGCAGGATCTCGCGATCGTCCACCCGCCGCGATAAGTACATATAGCGGTAAGCGTCGATCAGCTGATCGCGCGAGAGACCTTCGTAGGTCTTGCCGGCTTTCTTGACATCGCGCTCGGATACCGCCGCCGATTTAGGATAAGTCTTCGTGGTCGCCATCCGGTTCCCTTAGATGCAAATGTGAGAGCCGTAGAGCATTGTAAATCTTCATGAAGTAGGGTGGAAGGAGCAAACAGCTGTCATCGGTTAGCCTGTCAGCTGTCAGTCTGTCTGCTTTCAGCCCGAGCAGCTCCAGGCTGTGACTGCCGAACGCTGGAGATCGCTGCCACATAAATCACCATGTGACCAAGACAAAAGGAAGTTTCCTAGTGCCGATCGCTGCGAGCATTATGGCGACAGCTGGGAGCGTCTGCATCATTTATCCTAAAAACTACGGCACATGATTAACTTCAACCGTCAATTCGATCCGCGCTCCGTCAAGCTGGTGGTATTCGACCTCGACGGCACATTAATTGATTCCCGCCTCGACCTCCTCCACTCAGTCAACGCCATGCTGCGGCATTTCAAGCGCCCCGAGCTGCCGGGGGAAGTAGTCACTTCCTACGTGGGTGATGGAGCTCCCGTGCTGGTGCGGAGGGCCTTGGGAGACCCGAAGGACGAGAAGTTCCTCAAAGAAGCGGTGGACTATTTTCTGGCCTACTACAGGGTTCACAAACTTGATTACACCCACGTATATGACGGAATCAAGGAAAGCTTGGCGGCAATTCATGGTTCCAATGGCTTAGGTCGTAAGATGGCGGTCTTGTCCAACAAGCCTGTTCATCCTTCTCGAGCGATTATTGACGCCCTCGGGCTAGGCCATTTTTTTGTCCATGTTTACGGCGGAAACAGTTTTCCCACCAAGAAGCCAGACCCTCGGGGCGCCCGGACCCTGCTGAAACAGACAAGGACGCAGCCGAAGGATGCGTTGATCGTCGGTGATTCATCGGTGGATGTTCTCACGGGACGCAATGCCGGAATGTGGACTTGCGGCGTGACCTACGGGTTTGCTCCACATACCTTGTGTGAGGCTCCGCCGGATGTCGTGCTCGACAACCCGCAGGAGTTGGCGGAGATCTTTCGGTAGCCTTCTGCCTCTCTTGAATCCCTTCAATCCCCCTGTGTCCTCTGTGGTTAACGCTCATCTCGTGCAGATCGTCTAAACTGCGTTCAATAATGGGCGATCCCGCGAACGGATTCACACCAGCAGAACTGCGGAAGTTGCGCAGCCTCAAAGACCCACACGGAATTCAGCGTTATCTCGACGACATGCCTTACCACCTTGCTGATACCGCCTGGTCGCCGCGTCGCGTGCTTCGCGAAAACACCTCGCACTGTTTGGAAGGGGCAATTTTTGCCGCCGCTGCTCTTCGCGCCAATGGCTTTCCTCCGCTCATATGGGATCTAGAGGCCGAACACGATACCGATCATGTTCTCGCCATTTACCGGGTGAAAGGTTACTGGGGCGTGGTGGCGAAATCCAACTACACGGGATGCCGCTATCGCGAGCCGGTTTATCGTTCGCTGCGTGAGCTGGCGATGAGTTTTTTCAATCTTTATTTCAACCTGCGGCGGGACCGGACCCTGCGAACATTTTCCCGCCCGGTAAACCTGGTCCGTTTCGACCACCTAAGATGGATGACCACGGAAAAACCGGTGTGGTTTGTCGTGGATCATCTCCTGGAAATTCATCACTACAAGTTGCTGCGTCCGGGGATGGCGAAGCGTTTGCATCGTATCGACGAACGCCTCTTTTGCGCCGAGGTGTTGGGGAAGGCGAAAAAGTAGTCTACCGCTGCCGCCTCAGAGATTGAGGCACCTTGATTTGGTCATCCACACCTGATGTTGTTGTTGCCGATTATTTCAAACACCGACAAAAGATGAGTAGCGCCAAGAAGTTGCCGGACTGGTTTCCCGATGTTGAAGAGCTGTATCGCGCAACCTGCCGATTTGGCGGAAACGTAAAGCCGAACTAGCGTGCCGAGTCCTGAACTGTCCATGTGAGTTAGATCCGTCAAGTCGAGCAGGATTCGTTTGGAGGTTGGAATCAGTTGGCTGACTTCGAGGTAAAGCCGATCGTTTACCCCCGCCACCAAACGGCCGCTGCATCGCACCGCAGCCGCGCTGCCGGCTCGTTCAACGGCAAGGGTGAGGAGGCGGGCGACAGCTTGCTCGGGCATCAGAACCTTCCTTTTGAGACCAATCGACGGATTGAAATCACTGCCGCGTGATTGTACACATTGAGGCAGAAGATACAAAACCGTGACGGAAATGCCTGCCGACTTCGGGGTGTGGCTACACGCTGCACCTGCTCGTGTCCGGAATCCTCCCGCCCACCTGTGACCGCCGCATTTGCGGATTACACGGAGAAGACCAATTCTGCTGGCGGTGACAATTGTCCCATCGACTCCGACCATTAGCCCAAACCTGACGCCGACAGTAGACGTCTTAGTTATCTTCCGCTGCCTATACTCTTGATTACAATGCACTCATGCGGTCATCTTTACTGCTGGCGGTAATCTTTTTCGCGGGCGTTGCAACCGCGCAGAGCACGCCGGACATGGCTTCGGCGCCGCATTACCGTCTGCTCCTCTCGAATCATCAGGTGCGTGTCTTTGCCGTCACCCTCAGGCCAACCGAGCGAACCATGGCGCGGCACGACCACAATTTTCTGGTGATCACACTTCAGGATTGCGAAGTGATTATGTGGCCGGAGGGCGCTTCCGACATCACCAACTTCCGCTTCAGTCAGGGCGACGTACGTTTCGGCCTGGGAGGCCGGGCCAGCGGGATCCGCAATGACAAGACGACGGAGTATCGTAATGTGACCGTCGAGTTTCTCGACCCCAAAGTCACCAGCTACGGCTATCAAGCCAGCACCGGAACCTGGGACTACGGAGCAGCCGGCATCAACCCGCCACTCGATCCTCATGGCAGTTTCAAAAATACTCTACGACTGGGAGACGTTACTGTGACCGACTACCAACTGCTGTCGCGAGACACTTTACCGCCGCCCCAGGAAAAGAGTGGACCGGAACTGCTGATTCCCATAACCGACATCGACCTGAAGTCGAGTGAATACGAGCGCATCCGTAAGTCATCCGGCGACGTGGTGTGGATTCCTGCTGGGAGGAAATCCGCTCCGATGAACGCCACCGCCGATGCGGACCGGTTGGTGTTGATAAATTTTCCGGCGCCGGCCTAGAAGTAAATGCACTTAAGCATCTTCTTCGAGCCGATCCGGTTCTAACCGCGTAATCATGCTCATGAATCGTCGATCCCTCTTTCATGCACTAACACTCTTTATCATTTTTTGCGGTTTTCCGCGGAAGGCTTTGACGACTGGTCAGCCTGGGATGGCTCCTCTTTCCCAAGATCAGATTCGTAACCTGATTCGCGAGGCGGCAGAAAAAGACATGGAAAACGACAAGAAGCAACGCGATTACACATACATACAGCGCGAAGAGGAGCACAAGCTCGACGGGAACGGCCAGCTGAAGTCTAGCGAGTCAAGGACCTACGAAATCATGGTGCTTTACGACGAGCCGGTGCAAAAGCTGATCGCCAAAAACGACAAGTCACTTAGCGACAGCGATGCCAGGAAGGAAGACGAGAAGGTACAGAAGATGATCGAGAAGCGGAAAAATGAAAGCGATAGTGCCCGTAAAAAGCGCCTGGAAAAACAGGAAAAAGACCGTGAAGAAGGACGGCAATTCGTCAAGGAAATTGCCGATGCTTACGATTTTCGCTCCTCGGGGCAAGAAGATCTTGATGGACGCAATACTCTGGTGATCGATGCGGATCCGCGGCCTGGGTATGAGCCGCACATGAAGGAAGCAAAGTTCCTCCCCAAATTTCGCTTTCGGGTCTGGATCGATCAAGCTGAGAAGCAATGGGTGAAGCTCGATATTCAATGCATCGATACCGTCTCAGTGGCTTTGTTCCTGTTGCGGCTTCACAAGGGATCAAGCATTCAGATCGAGCAGGTGCGGGTAAATGATGAAGTCTGGCTGCCCAGACGTGTAGCGTTAAAGCTGGATGCCCGGTTGGCTTTACTCAAGGGTGTGAACATCGCGGAAGATGTGACCTACCGCGATTACAAGAAGTTCCGCACCGGCACAAAAATTCTGCCTGCGGAAGAACAGCCGCAGACCCACTAGGACGCTCGGATCCACTCAGCGTCAGTTCGGATCTTTCACGTCGGGATCTTTATCGTCTGAACTCTTGTGATCCGAATCTCGATGCTTGGAATCTCCTGAGCCTCCGATATCAAGTTTCTCCAGTTCGGCTTTGTGGTCGCGAACGAACTGCATGTTTACTGGGTTAACGAATGCAGGCGGCTTTCCCTTCAAATCCTGCGCCGCGTTGGCCATTCCTGCGGTAACGGCAGTCATCGGCACAAGTACCAACTCTCGCGCCGTCACACTATTGGCCTTGAGGAATGCGGCCGTGTGAGGCGCTTTCTCCATCAAATCCGCTTTTTCCATGACATCGACGTCAGTGTCTTCAATCTTCTTCATTTCCGCCGCCATCGCAGAATCGCCCCCAGCGGCCGCCTGCATTTTCTTCGCCACCGCGGCGTACTTATTCACCTCATCCATGGTCAGGATGTAGTCGTGGATCGCGGCCTCGTCGCGACTGGTACCCTTGGCCGCATGCTGTGGACCTTGCCCGAGAGAAACAGATACCACTAAAAGCACCAGCAAGAAACCAGACAGGCAAATGCGAGTGCGATTCATGGAAGCCCCTTTAATGAGGAATGGAAGGATGGACTTAGATACCCGCGGCTTAGCCTTTTTTTTCAGCCACTTCGAGGCGGGTTTCGGCACGCTTGAGCGCGTCTTCGGCGTGGGTAAAATCATCTTCAGTTTTGCCGTTTTTCAACGCTTCTTCAGCACGTTGCTTCGATTCCTGGGCGCGTTTCACATCGATCTCCTGCGGGCGCTCCGCAGTTTCGGCCAGAATAGTAACTTTGTCCGGCAGCACCTCGGCGAAACCCCAGGCCACCGAGAGAAAATGAGTTTGGCCACCTTTGCGGTAACTGATTTCGCCAACGGCCAATTCAGTGATCAGCGGCGCATGACCCGGCAAGATACCGAGGTACCCGTCCTTGCCAGGAATCTGCATCTCATCAGCCATGTCCTTCACCACCATCTTTTCAGGCGTGACAATCTCGAGTTGGAAAGTATCTGCCATCAGTGGTTGGTCTTCCGTCGCCGGTCGTCAGCAATATCTCAAAAGCAGACTATCAGCGCCGGTATGGTCTTCGGATGAGTGACCACCGACCACTGACGACTGCACTTAAGCTGCTTTCATCTTTTCTGCTGCTTCCAGCGCTTCTTCGATCGTGCCCTTCATGTAAAAAGCCTGCTCAGGGATATCGTCGTATTTTCCTTCGGTGATCCCTTTGAAGCCTTTTACCGTGTCGGCCACTTTTACGTAACGTCCCGGAGAGCCGGTAAACTGCTCGGCGACGTGGAACGGTTGCGACAAGAAACGTTGAATCTTTCTTGCCCGCGCCACGCTGACCTTCTGATCTTCGCTCAATTCGTCGATGCCGAGAATCGCGATGATGTCCTGTAGATCTTTGTAGGTCTGCAAAATTTTCTTCACCGATTGTGCCACATCGTAGTGCTCGTCGCCCACAATGCGCGGATCGAGAATACGCGAGTTAGAAGCCAGCGGATCAACTGCGGGATAAATTCCGATCTCGGTCAAGGCCCGCGAAAGCACGGTGGTTGCGTCCAGGTGAGCAAAAGTCGTGGCCGGAGCAGGATCGGTAAGATCGTCGGCAGGAACGTAAATGGCCTGCACCGACGTGACCGAACCTTTCTTGGTGGAGGTGATTCGCTCCTGCAATTCGCCCATTTCTGTGGCAAGGTTCGGCTGGTATCCGACGGCGCTGGGCATGCGTCCCAGCAAGGCGGAAACTTCCGAGCCTGCCTGGGTAAAGCGGAAAATGTTGTCGATAAAAAGCAGTGTGTCCGCGCCTTCTTCATCGCGGAAAAACTCCGCCACGGTCAGCCCGGTGAGCGCGACCCGCAGACGCGCTCCGGGCGGCTCAGTCATTTGTCCGTAAATCAGCGCGGCTTTCGATTTCGACGGATCGCCCGGCTTGATGACACCAGACTCGGTCATTTCAAGCCAGAGGTCGTTACCTTCGCGCGTCCTTTCCCCGACGCCTGCGAAAACGGAATAGCCGCCGTGCTGTTTCGCGACGTTATTGATCAACTCCTGGATAAAAACCGTTTTGCCCACGCCAGCGCCGCCGAACAATCCGATCTTGCCGCCTTTCAGGAATGGCTGGATTAGATCGACGACTTTGACCCCGGTTTCGAACATTTCGGCGGTAGTCGCCTGGTCCTCAAACAGCGGGGCGGGACGATGGATCGGCATCGTCTTGGTGTGCTCGATCGGACCCAACTGGTCCACAGGAGCGCCAATCACGTTCATCACGCGGCCCAGCGTGCCGTGACCTACGGGGACGGAAATCGGTCCTCCCTGGTCGATAGCCTTCATGCCGCGAACCATTCCTTCAGTCGCTTCCATCGCGACGCAGCGGACACGCCCTTCACCTAAATGCTGCTGCACTTCCAAAATGACATTGACGGGATTGGGAACGGTAAAGCCGTCACTGACGACCTTTAATGCCTCGTAGATCGGAGGCATGGCGCCTTCGACGAACTGCACATCGACCGCCGGACCGGAAATCTGAACTACGCGTCCAATTCTTTCGGGCATATGACCTCAGCTTCTTGGCTGCTACCTTCTAGCTACTGGTTTCCAGCTCGGTGTCTCTAAGTTGGGAACGAAATTAACCTGCTCTTGATCCAGCTGGAAGCTGCGTTACTGCGCTGCCGCTCCGCTTACAATCTCAATAATCTCTTTGGTGATCTTTGCCTGACGAGCCCGGTTCATGGCCAGGGTCAGCGAATCGATCATGTCGGTGGCGTTGTTGGTGGCTGAATCCATTGCGGTCATGCGAGCGGCGTGCTCAGCGGCAACGGACTCCTGCAAACCACGGAAAACCTGAATAGCGACGTATTTTGGCAAAAGCGAACGAAACAGTTCTTCGGGCGATTGCTCGTAAATGTAGTCAACCGGAGCGGTCGCGAACTTTGCGGCGGCCGCATCCATTTCTCGGGTATCCGCGGGACGAAGTCTCACGTCCGCCCCTTTTGCAGCCTCGATGGCCGCTTTCCGTTCTCTGTCGGTCATACCTTCTGCCATCTTCACTTCAGGCGTGCCAACCTGTTCAATGGGAAGTATCTGTTCTACGACCAAGCGTTGCGCGATTACAGACTTGAATTCGTTGTACAACAAATACACAGAATCGATTTCCTCACGAGCATAACGTTCGACGACTTTTTCTGCCATCTCAGAAGCTAGCGCATAGTCGATTTTGTTAAAAATTCCGATCTGTTCTCCGACGATCGTGGTTTGCTTTTGCTGTTGCGATTCCACAGTTCTCGGCTCCGCGGTTCGATATCGTCGCCGGAGAAAATCACGCCCTTTGCGTCCGATGGTTTCAATCTCCAAATTTTTGTCGGCCTGACTTGCGATGAAACGCATGGCTGCTTTCAAAATATTGGTATTGAAAGCGCCGGCCAAACCCTTGTCGCCGGTTACTACAATCAGCAGTACATTCTGTTCCGGACGCCGCGCTAACAGTGGATGCCTCGGCTCGCCTGTCTCGGGATCGTAAATTTCCGCCCGAGAAACCAGCGACTTGAGCACATTGGTTAACATCTGAGCATAGGGACGCGCCGCCAGCGCGCGCTCCTGCGTACGGCGCAGCTTCGCGGCCGAGACCATCTTCATGGCCTTGGTAATCTGCCGCGTGTTAGTCACGCTGCGGATACGGCGCCGGATGTCGAGAATATTCGGCATATATTAGTCGTTGCTGTTCGGCGTCAGTCTTCGGCTGGGCTATAAGTGAACCAGCGAGCCGCTATTTGGCTGCCGCCTGCCGGTCTGCAACAAATGCCTCTTTACTCTGCTTGATGACCCGGCTCATCTCAGCCTTGAGCGCATCGTCCAAAACCTTTTTCTCCATGATGGTACGCAGCAAGCCTGGATGGGTGGCGTCCACATACTTATAGAGCTCGGCTTCAAAATCGCGCACCTGCTCAACCGGCAAGTCGTCAAAGAAACCGTTAGTACCGGCAAAGATAATCAAAATCTGCTTGGAAAACGGCAACGGCGAAAACTGTTTTTGCTTGAGTACTTCAACCAGACGCTGGCCGCGATTCAACTGGGCTTGAGTGGCCTTATCAAGATCGCTGCCAAACTGCGCGAACGCCGCGAGTTCACGATACTGCGCTAGTTCCAGCTTCATGCTGCCGGCAACCTGCCGCATGGCTTTGATCTGCGCGCTACCGCCGACGCGGCTCACGGAAATTCCCACGTTTACCGCCGGACGCACGCCGCTATTGAACAGATCGGTCTCGAGAAAGATCTGGCCATCGGTAATCGAGATCACGTTGGTCGGAATATAGGCCGAAACGTCGCCCGCCTGGGTTTCGATGATGGGAAGGGCGGTGAGAGAACCCGCGCCCATTTTGTCGCTCAACTTCGAAGCGCGTTCCAGCAGACGTGAGTGAAGGTAAAACACGTCGCCGGGATACGCCTCGCGCCCCGGTGGCCGCCGCAGCAGCAGCGAGATCTCCCGGTACGAAGCGGCGTGTTTGGAAAGATCGTCGTAAATTACCAGTGCGTGGCGCTTGGTATCGCGGAAATATTCGCCCATCGCACATGCGGCGTAAGGTGAAATGTACTGCATGGGCGCGGGTTCAGAAGCCGAGGCCGCAACCACAATGGTGTAATCCATCGCTCCCGCGTCACGGAGAATCTTTACCACCTGCGCAATGGAAGAGCGCTTCTGTCCGATCGCGTTGTAGATACAGATCAGGTTGTTACCCTTGCTGTTGATGATCGTGTCCAAAGCGACGGCGGTCTTGCCAGTCTGCCGATCGCCGATGATCAACTCGCGCTGTCCCCGGCCGATCGGAATCATGCTGTCAATGGCCTTCAGGCCCGTCGCCATCGGCTCACGTACGGGTTGACGGTCGATCACGCCCGGTGCCAACCGCTCCAGAGCGATGAATTGATCGGTCGCGATTGGCCCCTTGTCGTCGATCGGTTGTCCCAGAGAATTGACTACGCGTCCCACCAAGGCATCGCCTACAGGGACGCTCATGATGCGTCCGGTGCGCTTCACTTCGTCGCCTTCGCTGATCTCCGTGTACTCGCCGAGCAACACGACGCCCACCTGGTCTTCTTCCAGGTTCATGGCGATACCAGCAACGTTATGGGGAAATTCGAGCAACTCGCCCGCCATGACTTTATCGAGGCCATGAACGCGGGCAATTCCGTCACCGAGTGTAATAACTGTCCCAACTTCATCGACGGCAATTTTCGATTCGTAATTTTCGATTTGTTGCCGGATCAGTTGGGTGATCTCGTCTGCTTTGATTTGTGCCATAAGTTCAGCTCTTAACTTCCAGCTCCTGGCTCATGAATCTTTATCTTTAAAACTTGGCAATACTTCGCGGATTTTCTTTGCGACCAATCTTAAGGCGTCAGAATCACAATTGACTTTGAGCAACTGTCCAAGCTTAAGAGCTGATAGCTTCCCGAATCCGCTCCAATTGACCTCTCACCGAACCGTCGTATACCGTGCTGCCCACTTTTACGATGACGCCGCCCAGGATTGACTGATCCCGTGAATAGCTGGCCCGCACTTTGTGTCCGGTTAACTTTTCCACCTGACCCTCCAGCACGCTTCGCTCCGGTTGTCCTAACTCTCTCGCGCTGACTATGTCAGCTTCGGCAAAACCCAAGCGCCGATTGAGTTCCTGGGCAAACTCCTTCACGATGGGCTCAAGAAACCTGGTACGACGGTGGTCCATCAGCACTGCCATAAAATTCCGCACAGGCCGCGCAATGCCTTCACGCGCAACGATCGCATCCAGCAGCGAACGCTTTTGTTCTGCTGGGATGGACGGGGCTTCCCAAACCTCGCGCAACTCCTGACTGGTCGCCAGCAATGCGGCCAGGGATTGTGTTTCCTGCAAGGTCTTTGCCGGGTCAAGGTGCTCGGCGAAAACGACGTCGGCCAGGGCGCGCGCGTAAGTGCTGGTCACGGATGCCATTCGCTAATTTCCACCCTTGGACCCTTTTGACGAAAGCTCTTGCGCAAATTCGCGAACCAGGGCCTGGTCGGTAGAGGTGTCCACGCTGATCTGTTTGGCTGCAAGCGATACCGCTAAATTCGCGGCGTACGCGGTCAGTTCGCGGCGGGCAGACTTGGCTGCAGCCGCAATTTCCTGTTCGGCCGAGTCCACGATCTTACGCGCATCCTCTTCCGCGGCGGCTTTGATCCGAGCCTCTTCCGAAGCGGCCTCTTTCTCCGCGGCATCGCGCATACCGGCGATTTCGGAATCGAGCCGGGAAAGCCGGTTTTCAATCTCCGCCAGACGACGTTGAGCCTCTTCGCTCGCCTGGCGCGCTTCCTGCATTGCTTTCTGAATGGAAGCCGTACGACCACGGAAAGCGCCGGGAAGATGCTTCTTTGACAAATAGAGCAGGGTGCCGGCGATGACGGCAAAATTTAACACGACACATAGTCGATACGTCCAATCCAAGCTGAGGCCTGTCACTTTCGCTATCCATTGCACTGACGCCGAATGCTTGAACTGGGCTTGCTCATCCTCGCCCGCCGCCTCGTCTGCTTCCTTGCCCAGTTGGCCATTTGCATGGTCGTCAGAGTGTTCGGAATTCGCAGCTGGACTCTGAGCCATCATGACCGCACGGGCGGGTACAGACAAAAGTATGCACGCCACGCTCAGCGACACTAGAGTCAGCAAGAGGTTTTGCTTCGTCCGATAGGCGTGCATCACTGGCCTCCCGCGGGAGCGTGTTCCGCCGGTCGCAATACGGTGCGGATGATCTCTGCCGCTAATCTTCCACTTTCTGCTTCCAAACCAGCCTGAGCCACAACCTTATCCTGTTCGATGGCTTGGCGCGCCTGGTCAATTTGAGCCTGCGCTCTGGTCCGGGCCTCGGCTACTGCCAAAGCTCGAGCCTGCAGTGCAAGTTGGCGCCGCGCTTCCTGGGTCTTGAACAGGGCAGCCCGTGCTTCTCGAAGGCGCTGCTCATACTCCGCGGTTCGCGCTTCGGCGTGAGCAATGTCCGCCCGTGCTTTTTCGATCGCGCCTTCGGTCCGACTGCGTCGCTCGGCCAGCAACGCGGTCAGAGGTTTATGCACGACACCGGTGTAAATGAAGTACAACAACACAATAAACACGACCGTCGGCACGGACCCGAGCAGTAATCCGCCTAGTTGTCCTAATATCTCGTCCATTGTGTGTTGATCAGGTCCAGAGCGTAAGGAGGCTTAAGACCATTGAAAGTAACATGTTACGAAAGCGAGTGTCAACGCGATTGGGAACCGAAATGCAGTTTCCGGATTGAAACTAGGGGCGGATAACTTTTTCCTTAAAAACTAGAAACGTCCTTGACATCTGATCTGACGGGTCTAGCATGTAGATATCACCTCCGATCCAGTCCGGATCGAATGGGCCGCTAGCCAAGGAATGTCACCGCTTCTTGGTTGCCGGCCCATTTAAGTTCAGCGTTCTTCCGGTGCGTCTTAGGTTTTTGCGACGAGTACCAAGTTCTCGAGGTTCGCGGCCACGGCGGTGCGGTGCGCGAGCCGGTAGGCCCGGCCTGAAAACCTTTGGGACTGGGCGTAACTAATCGTGCATGACGAAAGCCTTGACTCTTCTCAGTACAGACTCGGGCGCCTCTACTTCTAGCTCTACCGACCCACCATTGTATTTGCGTGAGTAGATTCGTGACCTTGCTTCCAATAACGCCAGCAGCTTCCCTTCCTGTTGCGGCACGCGCAGACGCACACGACTCAACGGATCCTCAGACAGCATTTCATCAATCCGATCAAGTAGCGTACTCGTTCCAATTCCCTTCGCTGCCGATACGTGGACCCGGTTCGCGTCATCCAGCAACGATTCCCGCTGTTTCGGAGGCAACAGGTCAATCTTGTTCATGACCAGCAGACGCGGCTTCCCATCGGCCTCCAACTCCTTGAGCACCTTGTCAACCTGGGCATCCTGTTCCGCCGACAGTGGACTGCTGGCATCCGATACCTGTAGCACCAATGAGGCACGCTGCACTTCCTCCAGCGTTGCACGGAACGCCGAAACCAAGGTATGCGGCAAATTGCGAATGAAACCGACGGTGTCGGAAAGTAGCGCCTGGCGACGCGATGGTAGAGAAATTGAACGAATGGTGGGATCAAGCGTTGCAAACATCCGGGAAGATTCCAGGACCGCGGCGCTTGTCAGAGCGTTAAACAAAGTTGATTTGCCCGCATTCGTGTATCCGACCAGCGCTATGGTCGCGACCGGCACAGCAGCCCGCCGCGCCCGTTGTTGCGCCCGTACTCGTCTTACATTCTCGATTTGCTCCTTGACGTGACGGATTCGTCGGTGAATTTTTCTGCGATCGGTTTCAAGCTGAGTTTCTCCGGGACCGCGCGTGCCGATCCCGCCGCCCAGCTGCGACATTTCAATTCCGCGTCCGCCCAACCGTGGCAGCAGATATTCCAACTGCGCGAGTTCGACTTGCAACTGGCCTTCGCGGGTTCGGGCGTGCTTGGCAAAAATGTCGAGGATCAACTGGGTTCGGTCAATCACTCTGACCTTGACCAGCTTCTCAATATTCCGTTGTTGCGAGGCGGTGAGATCGTGATCGAACAAGAGCAGATCGGCAGAGACTGAGGCGGTAGCCCCTGCTATTTCTTCCAACTTACCCTTACCCACGAGCGTCGCAGGATCTGTACGGTCACGGCGCTGAAGGAATTCCCCTGCAATCTCCGCCCCTGCGCTGATCGCTAGAGACCGTAGCTCGGCCAGAGATTCTTCGGCGCTGAATTCAGGAACGTCAGGAGCTTTCGTAACAATCGCGGCGCTGGAACTATCGCGCGCGGCTTGGGCGGCCGCAGTCAAAGGACCGTTTGGTTTTCGAGACCCCGACAAAGTCCGGGAACGGTTACGCGTTTCGATGCCGACCAGCAGAGCACGTTCTCGGTGGAAGCCCACCCCGTCCGCCGCCCGGTGCTGCCGGCGACTGCCGTTCTGATCTTTACTGGCCTTGACGGAATTCCCCTTGTTTCAATTTGCCTGGTTTCGGACGCCGCCTATTCGAAAGCCTCAACCTTCGGTCCCTGAGGCTCGCGGCATCGGAGTGTCTTCCGGATTGGTTGAAGAACTGGCGGAGGCGGCAGCAGTCATTGCCATGGGCCTGTCTCCCGTCGCATGCAAAGCTCTGCTGGTGGCCACAGTCGAGATGGCGTGTTTGAAAATCAGTTGTTCCTGGTTATTGGTTTCCAACACTACCGAATACTTATCGAAGGAGCGAATTCGTCCCGTAAGCTTCACTCCGCTCAACAAGTAGATCGTTATGTTAGTGCGTTCTTTACGTGCTGTGTTGAGGAAGGATTCCTGGATATTCTGCGCAGGCTTGTTGTCCATCACCGACCTCCTTGTTCGACCCCGTTGGTGCAACGCTTAGGTTTTGGTACGTTACCGCTCACATTTTTTGCGTAATTGATCGCACCCGCTACTAAATGTTTCCCGGTGCTTGGTACGCTGGCGCACAACCCCTATCTGCTAATGTTTGTACGATACGGCGTCGTTACCCACATTTCAAGCAACTCATTGTATGTTTGTTGGCGGAGACGGTATACGGTTTGACACCGCCTCTTTGAAGTGCAACCATTCTCCGCTTCAGAGCAACTCGCATTTCGGTCGATAGCGGCGAACAGCACTCTTTCGTTCGGGTGATAACCCCTAACGGAAACTAATCCCGAGGAGTATCGATCTATGCAATGCACGACCTTCGGCCTGGCAGTTCTTTTCGTGATGCCGACACACACTGGCACGGAAGCGCTTGCCTTCATTCTGCGATGGATTCACCTGTTGGCGGGGATCACTTGGGTCGGGCTACTTTACTTCTTTAATCTGGTAAACGTTCCGTTCATGAAACAAGTCGACGCCAGTCTTAAGCCAAAGATATTCCAATATCTCACCATGCCCGTCCTGCAGTTATTTCGCTGGAGTGCGCTGCTGACAGTATTCATGGGGTTCTGGTATTGGTCGCAGATTTATGTGGCGGCCGACGCTCGTCGCCTGGGCGTAAGTCCCGGCAGCACAATAGGATTGTTCCTGCTGATCTGGATTGCGACTTCAATGATTCTGTACTTCGTGGTTTCGAAGACGCCGAGCGGTTACGTCGTGGGTCTTATGACCGCGGTTTTGGTGGTGGCAGCGAGCTGGCTGTTCGTGAATTATACGCCAGTCGGCCATGACGATAACCATGTGCTGTCGATCGGCATCGGAGGCGGCATGGGATTCATCATGCTGTTTAACGTGTGGGGCATTATCTGGCGGAATAACAAGAAGATTATTCGCGGAACCTTGGCCGGCTCGCCGCCTGCGAATGCGGCCGTTCTAGCCCGGCAAGTGTTTCTGGCATCGCGGATGAATTTTTTCCTATCGGTCCCTATGATATTTTTCATGGCCGCCAGCTCCCACTACACCCTCCTGGGGCGCTAGCCACCGATGCGGGCACGAGCGTCCCGCTGGTGCAAAGCCTGGGCACGCTGGTCCGGCGTATTTCTCTGTCAGGCCATCGCTCAAACATAAGGAAAGGCGAGGCAAACACAAACGCGGACGCCTACGCAAAAAGAGCCTGCCGCATACGCGACAGGCCCATTTTTGTTCGACGAATTGTTAGAACGTCACCTTCAGCGCCACCTGCATCTGGCGGGCTGAGGTGGTGGCGTCGGGCCGTGTCACTGTGTTGGTGATCAGTCCGAAAATCGGCGATCCCAGCAGGTTGCCGTTGACAGCTGCATCCGATCCCGGATTGTTGAAGTGCGGATGATTGAAGATGTTGTAGCACTCCACTCTCAGTTCGGCCCCGATGCGCTCGGTAAATGTAATCTTCTTCGACAAGCTGGCGTCGAAGTTAACGAAGCTGGGACCGTAAAAGTGGTTCCGGCCTACCGTACCGGGACCAGCATAAATTGGCCCGCCATTTGCGTCAGTACGATCAGAGAATGCCGCAGGATTTGTGAACCAGATTTTATTGCCTCCTGCCGACGCAGGCGTGTTGGATCCGGGGCTGTAGGGGTTACCGACCAAATCTGCACGGCCGCTCAAACCAGTACGCTCCATGTCAGTAGAATCGAAAACATCAAACGGGTGGCCGGTTTGCAAGGTGGTAATCCCCGACAACTGGAATCCTTCAAGAAGTTTGCCCGCAAACCCGGTATTCATAAAGCCCTTGCCCTTGCCGAACGGCATTTCCCAAACGTAGCCAACGGTCGCCACATGACGTATGTCGTTATCGGAGTTTCCCCGCTCCTCTGAAAGGTTGCGGGAATTTCGCGGGAATCCGCGATTACCCGCAGCGGGTGCCAGTGGATCGTTTGAATCGTCAATGGTGTGACCCCAGGTATATGCCGTCTGAAACTGCAGGCCATGACTTAGGCGATGCGTCAGCTTGACTTGCAGCGAGTTGTAAAGCGAATTGCCAACCGACCGCTGGTAGAAGGGTTGAACTAAGGCGTTCTGCGATACCGCGTTGAATGGCAGACTGCCCAGGTCGGCGCCGACATACAAGTTGCTCTTGGTCACGGTTGCGGGTGTGCAACCGAATGAATTCGCGGGATCGCTGCAGAACGCCACCAACTGCTTCACCAGATTAGGATCCGGGGGGTTTCCGTCGACTTCCCGATAGATGTGAGTGCCCTTAGACCCGACATAGGCGAGATCGAGGGTGTTGTTACCTGCTAACTCACGCTGAATACCGAAGTTCCAGTTGTTGCTTGCGGCGTTGCGAAAGTGAGTGTCGAACAATACCGGCGCCAGGTTCGCACCGTCTGGAATCACCGCTGACGGTATCGTGTCCGGCGGGCTAGGCAACGGGAACGGGCCGTTGATGGAGCCGCCATAGAAGCCATTGAAGCTGTCCAGCGGGAATTTGTTGTAATCCTGTTCGAATGGCGGGTTGCCGCGTGCATTGCCGAAAAGGTTTCCAAAGACGCGATCATGGAAGATTCCAAATGCGCCGCGGACCGCAGTCTTACCATTACCCCACGGATCCCACGAGAACCCTACCCGGGGCTCAATGTTGGAATAGTCGGATTTATAGAGCTGATTGCCCGTGCCCGGTCCTACGATTGACATTGTAAGCGGTGCGGGAGAGGCCGGATTTTCCAGCAGGTTGGAAAAACTCGCGTTCTCTTCGTAGGGGACTCCATCCAACTGATAGCGCAGGCCCAAAGTCAAAGTAAGGTTGCGCCGTATCTTCCAGGTATCCTGCCCGTACCAATCGTATTCGTGCTGGCGGAATTTCTTGTCGTCGGTGGCCACCCTGGTCCCAGCCTTGTTAAAAAATTCGGCGTTAAGATCATTCGCCACAAGACCGTAGTAGGCAGAGACAGCGTCCTCTAGCGCGACGCTAGTATTGGGTACGCCTTGGAGTAGGCTAACGCCGAAGGTGGAGAACGTCGTAAGTCCCACCTGGCGGCGAGAAAAGAAGGAATTGGGTCCGCTCTCACCGATGTTACGGAAATCTCCACCGAACTTGAAAGTGTGATTGCCGTGCACCCAGCTTAGGCCGTCGCCATAGCTGACCGTGCCGGTTTTACGAAATTGACCATCGGATACGAGAGAGATGCAACCGAAGCTATTGAACGGATTCATTACAAAATCGCTACCGTTACCGAACCGGTCAGTGGGAGTAACGCTGTCCAGGACGCTAGTACCATTGCATTGGAAGTTGGCATAAATGTGGTTCCAGCCGAAACTAAAACTGTTCACTATGTTGCTTCCGAGAGTGGAAACCAGGGTCGCGGATAACGCTTGGCCGATAGATTTCTCGGCAGCGGCGCCCAGGTTACCCGGCAGAATATCGTCATGAAATGGATCAGGATCCTTGAAACCGTCGTACCCATACCGCAGGCTCACGGTTTCGCTATTGGTGATATGGTGGTCAATCTTCGCTACGGTCTGATAGCTGCTTTGTCGCGACGAACTGGGATAAAGCAGCGTGCCAGAGAAGCCGTCGCCGTTCTCGAAAGTCGGGTTTGGATACTTCGCGAAGACCGCTTGTAATGTTGGATCAGCAGGTGCCGGCGGAAGTACGGTGGAATATCCAAACTGCTGCAGAATGGTCGGCGTTCCGTTGTTCGCACCTGTCTGCGTAATGTCCACGGGCGTCGTGTTCCCCAATGAATCGGTGTAGTTGAATATGCCCGTCTTAAACGCTGCCGTGGGAACGGTGGCGGCATTGGTCAAAGTTGTCACAAAGCGTTGAAATTCCTCGTTAAAGAAGAAAAAAGTCTTGTTCTTGATGATGGGTCCGCCGATGGAGTATCCGAACTGGTTGCGGACGTAAGGATCCTGCGGTCCCTGGTCAGCCCGATTAAACCAGTCCCGTGCGCCCCCGAATCCGTTCCAGCGGCCGAACTCATAGGCATCCCCGTGGAATGTGTTGGTCCCGCTCTTTGTAACTACGTCGATGATCGCGCCGGTATTGCGGCCGTATTCGGCGTTGAAGCTATTGGTGATGACACGGAATTCCTGGGTGGATTCCGGATCTGCGCTCAATACGCCGCCAATGCCTCCCGGCACAGAAGTATCGTTGTTATCCACGCCATCCAGAAGGAAGTTATTGTTCCGCTCGCGGGCTCCATTGACGCTGATTCCGCCCAGGGCGTTAGTCTGCGAAGTTCCAGGCGACAACAACACAAGTTCGTAAGGGTTTCGCGTGATCAACGGTAAATCCTTGATCACCCTCGAATCCACCAGACTGCTGATCTGTGAGCTTTCCAGATCAACATCAGGAATCTGGTCGGCCCGCACTTGCACTTCTTCAGATACCGCACCCGGCTCAAGCCGAACATCCAGAGGGATTACCTGGCCGACAGTGAGTGTGAGGTTGGAAACATGAAATGTTTTGAAACTCGCCATCGTAACGGTGACGTCGTAGGCCCCAGGGGACAACGTAGTAATGCTGTAAGTGCCGGTGCCGCTACTAGTTACGCTGCGCTCGGCATTGGATCCCAGGTTTTTTACCGTAACTTCGGCGCCTTGGACGACTGCCTCAGCAGTGTCGGTGACAGTACCCTGAATCGAGCCGCTTTGGGCCAGCGAAAACGTGGCTGCCAGCAAAAAAGCGACCGTCCCTGCTATGAGTTTCAGACTCTGCATGTGTTCTCCTCGATTAAGTCTTGCGTCTGCCGCGAGATCGCCTCCCGAGTGTCGTCCAGCGTTCTTTCCCCTGGGGGAGACGGTTCAGTGTATCTGTAAGGGAGTTTGTTTGGTTGGATTGTGGCAATTCGCCTACCAGTCAGAATGTCTATGTGAAGTAATTGATTAGGAATGGCTTATTAGCGATCGACAAAACGGTGATCGTTGATATTACGACTATTCTACGGAGTTCCAAATCAGGCATATACATAATTTCATAGACAGAGTCAATCACTAGGCACACGTTCTTATAATTGTCTACTACAACTTGTGTTGGGCGAAATGCGCTGGAAGAAGGCCTTTGGAGCGAGAATCCCGGGTATTTTTTGTGCAAACAAACAAAGACAAGGCTCGAGGGCCTTGTCTTTTTTGCAGCGTTCTGTTGCAGGTGCCTAGAAGCTTACCCTGATGCCGAACTGGAAGGCCCGCGGGGTGCCACTCGAGAAAGAACCGGATCCCGATCCCACACGCAGCGGCGCTAACGGACCGACAGTACCATTGATACTCCCTGATCCGCCTGACAAGATCGGATCAAAGCCGGTGTTGCCACCGCGTCCGATGCTGGACTGACCAATTCGATTGTCCCGATTGAAGATGTTAAAGGCTTCAGCAGTCGGTTCGATCGACAGTCTGTCCTTGATGCTCAGGCGCCACGAGAGACGGATGTCGGTGGTGTAGAAGTTAGGATTGTTGGTCGGAGAGAAAGCCAACGGTACTGACTCAATTACTCCACCCAGGTCTGTCAACTGTGCCTGGGTGAACAAGCCTGCATTCACAAGCGCTTTGCCAGCCGGCGTGAGCGTACCTGCGACGTTGTTGTTGAAGTTGTTCAGCACCTGGTTGAGGTTCCCGGCGTGAACGGTTCGGCCATAAGCACCACGACCGGTTCCAGGTATGGGATCTCCGCCGGTGGTATTCAGCACGCTACCGTCCCCGTTCAGATCGTCTTCGAAAATGTCTTCCGCACCACTACCTGTCGGAAGAAACATGCTTGAAGGTTCGCTGGTTTTGTACTGAGTGGTAGTAGAGAAGCGGAAATGGAGCGGCAGTTCAGTAATCAGTGACACCCCAACCTGGTGCCTGCGATCGAGGTTCGAAGGACCGTAAAACGCGGTTGGTTTGTCGTTTGTAACCGCGTTATCCAGGAAGTCCTGATCAAGCGACGTGGTCTTAAAACTGGAGAGCGCGTAGGTGACGTTCGTGCTTGCGTTCTTGAACGGACCCCAGGTGCCGAGCTTGCCCGACAACAGGACTTGAAGACCCTGGTAACGGGAAAGACCGACCGGATCGATGACGGTCATCTGGCGGAAGTTTTTGTTTTTTCCGCTAAAAGCGAAACCATCGAGCGCGGAACCAGCACCGACGCCCTCGTTGGCGAAGTCGCCGATGGTGGCGCCTACTCCGGGACCTTCGAGGCCCGGGCATTCGACGATAGCGGCGTCAATCGTGGGGGAACCGCAAGCTGCCAGGGTTGCGTTGATCGCAGCGGTCGCAGCAGCCGGATCAAGAGTATCGGCAGCGCCGATGCGGTTGTGATCGACAAGCATACCGAAGTGCACGCCGCGGTTCATCAGGTAGTCCACGTTCAAAACCAGACCTGGCTTGATTTCACGCTGCACACCTACGTTGATCTGAGCTCCGTAAGGAGATGTGTAATGGGGATTGATGATGCTGACCCCACCGAACGCCCCCAGGTCCTGGTTGAATTTAGGAGGCACGCCTGCCGGAGGCCAGTTCGCCGCCAGTTGCTTACTGGCAGCCTGCAACAGGCTCTGCGCCTGCAGCGCGAAAGGAATTACGTTACCGACCGCAGCCCCGAAGCAGCTGTCGTTAGTCAGGCCGGTGCATTGGGTACCGAAGTTGAAGAGTTCGGAGCCGTCCCTGGGATCGATGACAAAGGGCTGACTGGTAACCGGGTTGGGAGTGTCGTTGCCCAGACCCGGTGGCAAATTCTCCGCGCGATCGAATAACAGGTTGTTGAAGATGTTGGTCTCGTAATAAATGCCGCCGCCGCCGCGGATCACTGTTTTTCCGCTACCGGTGACATCCCAGGCAAAACCCAGCTGAGGAGCAAGGCGTTCTTTGTCGTTCCGTGGCTTGCCACCAAGTGCCGGATCGAAGGTGCTGATCAGCGGGGCTCGAGCCAGGTCCGCGTTGGATAGGCCATCATCAAAGTCATAACGCAGTCCGCCATTGAGGGTGAAATTCCGGGTCACCTTCCAGGTATCGTGTACATAGACACCGATGCGGTTGTTAATGAAGCCGCCGTGCGGGAATCCTAATGCGGGTTTTTCACTTCCAGCTCCGAGCCCGTTGCCCAGGAAGATGCTGTTGACTGAGTAATTCAGAGGATCGCTTGCTCCGTCTGCATTGAAGGGCACAGCAGCTACGCCTGAGCTAAACCGAGCCGCGACGCGAGGTCCTAATCCGAAGAAGGATGCGAATCCGGCTTCGTCAACCCGGTTGTATTCAGCACCAAACTGAATGGTGTGATGGCCCTTTACCCAACTGGCGTCATATTTGGTTTGGCGGTTTTGCTGATAGGTATTCTGAGGCGCGTTGGCATTGGGACCAATTACGAAACCACCCAAACCTGTGATATTGACCTGCACCGGCAAAATGGGAGTGCCGGCTAGCGCGTTGGCGTCCACGATGCCATTGATGAATTTCAGGAAGCTGAAGCGCACGCTGTGCACCCAGGAACCGGTACCGTAGTCCCAGCCGCCAACGTGTGAGTTGGCGCTGTTGGAGTTGGCAAACGCCGAAAGCCCGACGCCGCCAAAGCCGGTGACACCGATATTGTCGTCGTGGTTGAAGCGGTAGAACAGCTTCATCTTGTTGGTCAGGTTGAAGTCAAGACGACCGCCGCCCAAGTGCTCATTGACAGGCACTCCGAAAGATCCCGTGAATTGCGGGAACGGCCCTACCTGAGTGGTGTTGGCGCCAACCTGTTGCAGCTTTTCGTACTCCGCTTCGAAGAACAACTTGTTCTTGAAGATCGGACCACCGAGTCGTCCGCCGTAGTTATCGCGGGTGAAGGGCGGTTTGGGAGTATTCAGGGAATCGCAAATACCGGCCGCAAGCGACTTAGAATCACAGATAATCGGCGCATTGTTGGCCGCGAATTCCGAGCGGCGGAAGAAGCCGAAGCCCGAACCATGCAGGCTATTGGTGCCGCTCTTGGTGAGAATATTGACTGCGCCTGAGGAGGTAAGGTCGGTGCTGACATCGAGCGAGGACTGCTGAATTCCGAACTCCTGTACCGATTCGTTGGTAAGGTTCATGACCGTGGTGCCGACAGTCTCGTCGGTAATATCGACGCCGTCCACCTGGATGCGCGTCGAACGGCCCGAGCGTCCTCCCACGGAAACGCCGGTCATTTGATTCTTTGTCGGATCGAAAAGTCCGCCGTCCACAATCTGCACGCCCGGCGCAAGCTGCGCCAGATCAAGGAAGTTGCGACCATTCAAGGGAAGGTTGTCGATCATGTTGGCGGTCACGACGCCTTGCACTGTGGATTTCGTGGAGTCGACGGTTACCGCTTCAGCCTGCACCATCACTTCAGTGGAGAGGGCACCAAGTTCCAACCTGATGACCAACGAAGACGTAACGCCCACGCGGATGGTGACGATCGTTGAGGTCGTCTTGAAACCCTCGTGTTGCACGCTAACGCTGTAATCACCGGGGGCGAGATCTGAGATGACAACGCTGCCGTCGGAGCCGGAGGTCAGGTCCAGCGAGACCCCTCTGTCTTTGCTGGTCACGGTGGCTCTAGCGTTTGGCACAGTGGCGCCAGTCGGATCCAAAACCTCAAGGGCGGCGGAACCGGTCAAGCGCTGCGCCAACAGGTCGGTGCCTGGCATCAATACCAGGGTAATTCCGAGCAAGGTCAAAACTGTTGCGAACCATAGCTTTCGCATTTCGCTATTCTCCTCGATCAAAACGCGAGTTTCTGCAGGTGGTAAGGGTGATCGTGAATCCCAACCCAGAGAACTATCAGTTAATAGGCCTGAAATACAACCTGGACAAAATCACTAGACACGCCCTGTCTTTCAACAGTGGAGCAAGCATGTTTCCAAAACATCACTTAAGTAACACATTGATTCTTAGTGTTTTGTATGAGAACTAGGCCTTTGATACTGAAAACGAGATATCCGGTCTGCCTGAATTATGGATTTTCATACTCAAAGGGCAACAAAACGACTTTCTCTATGTGGGAGAATGCATCGTGCGCGCCGGTGGCTTGGAACACGGGATAGAACTATTCAATCGTGGCGAATTCTTTGAGGCGCATGAAGTCCTGGAAGACGTGTGGCGAGTGGCTGTAATTGAGGACAAAAAGTTCTCTGCAGGGAATTATCCAAGTCGCAGTAGCGTTCTACCACTACGGAAATGGAAACTCGATTGGTGCGCGCTCGGTCTTAAGACGAGGATTTCGAAACCTGTCACGTTATCCGGAAGGATTTGGCGGCATCCATTTGGCTGACTTTCTTGCACTCGATCTCTGGGTGGCAGCAGGCTATGGATCAGGGTATAGCCGTGCCGCCATTCCCCAAAATAGTGCGAGCAAAAACCTGCCGGTAAGGAAGATTTCAAAAAACGCCGACGGCGCCCTCACCGTTTCTTCTTCCTTTTACACCGGGCGTTGACCCACCGCTGATGGCTGATGACTCATCGATTCCTTCTGCTCTCCCGGAGCCAGCACGCGCCGGACGATCGGCGTGTTCAGCTTGTACTTGCGCTCAGTAACATTTCCCGCCTCGTCCTTCACCCGCACCACGAAAACCGGGAGGTCCCCTTCCTTATCGAAGGTCTCGTGAGTGAGTGTGACCGGAAGCACGCCATTGAGATTCCTCTCCCGATATGCGGTTTCGTATCGATGCCGTCTCACATTCCAGGTGAAAACGCGAAATGCATTGAAATCGAATGGCATGCCATCTTTGTTCTCGGTGAGCAGCACCAGATACTGCGGGACCTTTCTATCGCCATCCGTCACCTGGTCCAAAACAAACGAAGCCACGGTACGCTGGCCTTCGGCGTATTGCGCGATCTCGATCGGAACGTCCACATCGATCAAACGGCCAAGAACCCATCCCGCATGATCAGAATCATCACGTATGAGCCACCAGTCTTCCATCGCCGGCGGAGGAGCAGGTTGTCCTTCTGTCGAAGGAGCGCTTACTTTCGCTTGTCCAGCCGCACTAGATTTCAAGGTGCTGGCGCGCTTCATCAGTGAGAGTTTCGCACCCGGATCCACCTGATAGAGGTGCTCGGAGTCGCGGTCTGGCTGGAGATGAATGTTCGTCTGATTGTGCGCCACAGCGGTTGCTTGTACCGGGTCATTGCGGACGTCCGAAGCCAGCTTCTGAAAAGCATCATAGGTTTCCTTCGTAATCAGATAGCGCTGCTCGAGCCAGCCCTCAACACCCGCCGAAGTGCGTACGTGGGCGAAGCGGCGATCGCGGCCGAGGATTTGCACCATCTCTCCGTTCTTTACCGTCCCGGTCTTGCTGAAAACCGCAGCGACCTGGTCGCGCAGAAACGCCTGCGGTGCAGACACGTATGCAATCTCCTTGGGAGCGCGCGCTCGGTTACAGCCGGTAAGGGAAATCGAAGCGAGAACAATCAGCCAACAAAATTTAACGCGGAATTTCACTAGGCAATCTTAGCAGTCGTTTGTGTTTACACATCAGAAGGAGTTGATTGAAGCTGCGGCGGAAAATATTTCGTCGAGAATTGGTGAGCAGCTCAAACGAATCTGGACCACACCGCATCATCCGCCTCACGACCTGCGCTTATTGAACAGAGATGGTTACCGGCGGACTGGTGCCACCACACAGAGTTGCCGTAACGGTTGTAGATAGACCGGAGGCTGTCGAGCTCACCGTCGCTGCTCCGGCGGAGATTGACGGGATCACTGCGGTATTCGAAATCGTCCAGGTCACTTCCGCTGTAACATCCTGCTGATTAAGGTTGCCGGTAAAAACCGCATTGGCGACAAACGTCATTTGTGATCCAGCCGCAGGATTAGTGGTCGACGGAGTGATTGTGATGCTGGTAACCACGGGGCAAACCGTGACGGTGGCGGTGTTGGTGAATGCGCCATCGGTCGCGGTGATGGTCGTGATCCCGGGCGGCGAGGCGATGGTCGCCGCCGCGGTGACCAAACCTGAATTCGTTCCCACCGTCGCGACAGAAGTGTCCGACGTCTGCCAGGAGCTTTTCGAGGTCACGTTCGAAGTGCTGCCGTCGTCGAACGTGCCTGTCGCTGTCATCTGAATCGTCCCCGCCGGCGCGATGCTTCCGGTGGAAGGAGTCACGCTGATCGACTGGAGTGTGGGATTGACGAAGAAACCGCGGCAGCCGACCGCAAGAGAAAGCGTAAACAGGGCCGCCAAGACAGCCGAAAGTCGCAATTGTTGCTTGAAACCAGGCATGCAAAGAATCCTGGCAGACGCGCCTTTTTCAGTTTCGTCCGCGAGTTGGCGTAACAGAATTGTAGCAGAGAAAGTTTTCGGTCCCATGCAGGTATGTACCTCTGTGCGCATCAAAGATTCCTCATAAAAACAGCCAGAGTATGGCTTCTTTTAACGTGCCATACGCCGCTCATTCGCTTCCGCCAACGGCGACCGCTGTTCCCTTCAATCCTGTTAAGCTTTTCTTCGAGACTATTGATGAAACCAAACTTCGCTGCCTCCCTTGGGTTTAGCCTCCTGCTGATATTTTCGGATTCGGTTCAAAGCCAGAGCCAGCCGTCTTCATCCCTGAGGTCACGCCGATCTTTCAGTCCGGAGCGCACCGCGCCAACGATTTGTGCCTCCTGTATCCAGGGAAACATGGAGTTCCTCGCTTCTGACGCAATGCGCGGACGTGGCAGCGGCACTGCCGACGAATTGGTGGCAGCAACCTTCGTTGCCGCTCAACTGCGCTCTTACCGGATTGCTCCCGCGGGCGATGATGGCGGGTTCGTTCAGCGGGCGGTGTTGCGGCAAGCAAAATTGAATGCCCCTCCACAATTCATACTTGCGGCGGCCGGCGCTAATGCGGAAAAAGTGACCTGGATCTATGGCAAAGAGTTTGTCGTCGCCCATCTGACCCAACCTCACTTTTCTGGTGCGCTGCGCGTCGTCAAAGCTGACGAAGAAACCCCGCAAGTCGCAGGTTCTATCGTGCTAATGGTTGCGAGCGACCGCGACAAAGCGCGAAAAAAAGCGTCCGTGATGGCGTCTCGTGGAGCGATCGCCACGTTAATTCCGGTGTCTGCCGAAGAGGCCGGCCAGTTCACCAAAAAAGCTGAGCAATTGCCTTCTCTTCCTGCGAAGATCGAAGGGAGTGATGCCGGATTGGGCAGTAATTTCAATGTTCTCGAGATCACCCCGGATGCGGCCAAGACACTCGAAGCGCTTCCACAAGGCACAAACCTTAGTTTTGAAAGCTCGTCAACCATCGAAAAGAAGTACACATGGAATGCCGTAGGCATGCTTCCCGGCAGCGATCCTAGGTTGAGCAAGTCCGCGGTACTGCTGTCAGCGCATCTGGATCATCTGGGAATCGGTTCGGCGGTGAATGGCGATGACATTTACAACGGCGCTGACGATGATGCGTCCGGCGTAACTGCGGTGTTAGAACTTGCAAGAGTTCTCGGAAGAGGACCTCGTCCACGGCGAACGGTAATCTTTGCGCTTTTCGGCAGTGAAGAGACCGGCGGGCAGGGATCGACTTATTTTCGGGAGCACCCGCCGCTGCCCTTGCAGGAGATCGCCGTTAACCTCGAATTTGAAATGCTAGGACGCGCCGATTCTGCTGTGCAGTCTGATACGGTGTGGCTGACGGGATGGGAACGATCGAATCTCGGGCCCACGCTTGCCGCGCGCGGCGCCAAGCTGGTTCGTGATCCGCATCCCGAACAGAATTTCTTTGCCCGCTCCGACAATTATGTGCTGGCAAAAAAAGGCGTTGTGGCACAAACCGTTTCAAGTTACGGACTGCACCCCGACTATCACCAGCCTAGCGACGACGTCACCCACATCGATTTCAAACACATGAACGCGGCAATCGGGTCAATGTTGAGTCCCGTCAAATGGCTGGTAAATTCGTCATTCACTCCGAAGTGGAATGCGGGAGGAAAGCCCTAGGCATGGGCATCCGTCTTCGGTGAGTAACTAGCGACAAAACTTTTCGGCTGGGGGCGCAAGGACTACGCCTAACGACTAATTCGTTCGTTTCGCTTTTGAGATCTTTTCATCGATTGGCTTGCGGTTGGCAAAACCTTCGCTGGTACCGTGCCAGTGCGCAATTCCCTTTTCGCCAAGCTTCCAGCACAGCAATAAGGTGCGGCCTTCGACCTCACAAGGAAAATCCAGCAGCCCGATGTCGAGATCTTTCACTTGCACTCCCGTCGCGTCGATCTCCGCGAGAGCGTCTTTGACGCGCTGAATACTTTTCTCGCGTTCAGCTTTGCGCCGCGCCATCTGGACAATGTTCACACGCAGACCGCCACTCAGAAAAACTCGATGGGCCAGTTCTTGAAGCTCGGCATCAACGCTCTCAATCAACTTTTTGCCGTCGATGGCAGTACGCAGCAACGATTCTAAAACGGGCAAAAGACTTTCGGCTTCCTCAAGGGTGAAACTTCGTTCGGCCATAGTGGTATAGGGATATTCTAATGCATTGGAGCGGGGAAGTCAGGGCCGTATTCCCAGCATCCAGGATCTCCGCGTTCGAAAACCGGTTGGCTGAGTCCACCTAGAAAGCAGAACTGATCACCGCGATCTGCCTTGCGAAGGGTCAGCAGTCGCGGCACTGTTCACATCCACATGCAAATGCCGGGCGGGATCGATCCCCGGCGGATAACAATTTCCGTCGCGCCTGTAATTTTTCGGACATCCTGACGCCACATCTCTTCTTTTCGGTGATTGCGCAAACTGCCAAACCTCCGCGAAATCGATCGCGCTGGCGGCCGGGTGGGGCGGATTCCGCGGAAAGGCGCATCCAGGCGAGGGTGGACAAGCATCATTCGTCACCCAGTACGCAATCTTCCTTCCTGCCGCGCTTTGATGAATGTCTTCCGCCGTGATGATTCGCAAACCGCCAGTCTCTGTGGCCACGATGCCCGAGCAGTAAATCCCTGCCCGGAAGCCGGCCGCGGCCACCGCATCCACCCAGGCAAAGATGTACGCTTTCTGCTCCGGCAACATCCGGCCACCCTCCTCCTGATCGAGAAAAATCAGCGTCCCCGCAGGAAAACCCTCCCGCTGCGCGGCCGCGGTCGCCGCCCGGGCGTCCTCGGCGCCCAGGTGGCTAGCGTTCGAAACTGTTCTTAGATTGGCGAAAAGTCTGCCGTTGAAAAGCACCAGAAATCCAAATCCAGCTGATTCCAGAGCACGCCGCTTTCCCGACCAGCTATTGGTATTCTCGCCGGGTGGGCGGTTGAGCCAGAAGCCCGCGTAGGAAAACGTTTCTCGGAGCGGTTTCAAGTTCTCGTCCCCGGGATATTCGTTGCGGTCGAACCCCAGGCGGGCAGGAGCGGAGGACGGAGTTCCCAGCTGAGCGCTCGTGTTCGTATGCAAAAGAAGAATTGCGCTTACCGCGACTACGGCGGTCGCGAACCGAGGCCCTCGCTTCATACCAAGATATTACTAGCGAAGGGATTGGCTTCTGCCGGGAAGATATCGGGAAATATCGCGCTGCTACCCGCCAATATGGACCATCGTTCTCGACGCAGGCACAAAATCTGGCTCCCCGATGTGGTGACGCGCCTCTTTTTTCTGAATCACATCGCGAATGAAATCCGCTAACTGTTCATCCGAAGCGCCACGACGCATTTTGTCGTGCAGGTCATGATCCCACACAGAAAAAAGGCAGGTGCGGATTTTGCCGTCGGAGGTGATGCGAATGCGGCTGCAGCGTCCGCAGAATGGGTGGGACACCGGCGCGATGATACCGATTTCGCCGATGCCATCGTCGAAGCGATAGCGTCGAGCTGTTTCGCTGTGCGCGTGTGGAATTTCAGTGAGGGCGCGGAATTCGGACATGTGTTGCAGAATTTCATCGAGCGTTATTACAGTATCCCGCGACCACACCCGTCCCTCTTCCAGGGGCATGAATTCGATAAAACGGACAATCACTCCCTCGTCTCGTGCAAACTGTCCGAAAGGAACAATTTGATCTTCGTTGAAGCCGCGCATCAGGACACAATTAACCTTTACCGGCCCGAGTCCCACCCGCCCCGCGGCGCGGATTCCCGCCAGCACATTGTCATATCCATCCGGCACACGAGTGATGCGAGCGAAGCGGGCGCGATCGACCGCGTCCATACTGACGGTGACGCGCCGCAAGCCTGCGTCCTTCAGTGGCTGCGCCATCTCGGGCAGAAGATGGCCATTCGTGGTGACGGCAATGTCAAGTTGATCGCCAGTCGGGGTTCGAAGCTTCGCCAGGCCTCGGACAAAGTCGACTACACCTTTGCGCAACAACGGCTCTCCGCCGGTGATACGAACCTTCTGAATGCCCAAGCCAACCAGCACTCGTGCCATTCGAAGGTAATCGGCAAACGGCAAGTCCCCGTACAAGGCGCCTTCGTTCCCGGTCCTGCAGTAAACGCACTTGTAATTGCAGCGATCCGTAACGGCAATCCGCAGATCGGTAATATCGCGGCCGAATTTGTCGGAAAGAATCATTGAGCACTGAGCAGTCAGCGCGCGGCATTTAGAAAATTACATTTCATCGAACAGCCGACTGCATACTGATTTTTCTCGGAAAGGAACACGGACAGGCGGAATGCTCCTGGCGGCCGTTTCCTTTCCAATGACTTCTTGTGAAGCCGGGAGGCACGCACGTTTCCGTTCGCACCCTCGGGGAAATGTGGCGGGAAACCTCCCCCCGCCAACTCTCTCCCTCGCCGCCGAAGCCATAGCTATCCTGTAGGCCAGGGCGGTCAGAAACTCAATTCTAATTATAGATGCGCCAGGCTCAAGGAGAAGCTAAATTAAGGTTTGCTGGCTAAAGCCTTGCCGATGGCAGCATCCGCAAGTGGTGCCATAAGTTTGAAACCAGCAGCGTCGGGATGCAGGCCATCGTCGGCGAGATCCCGCTTCAAAAGGCCCTTGTCATCGACCATCGCGGCGAAATAGTCGAGATACATCAGGCGGTTGGCGGCACAATATTCTTTCAGCCAACGATTCAGCGCCAGAATTTTCTCGGGTGACCGCTGGGCGAAGAAGTCCTGCGATTTTGGAGTGTAGTTGTGCACCGGCAAGACAGAGCAAAACACAACCGCGATGTGATGAGCGCGGGCCAGTTCAGCCAGAGTAGCGTAGTCCGCTTCGATATCTTCGAGACTCATGTGCCCCGTGTTTCCCGCTATGTCGTTGGTGCCAGCGAGAATTACGACCACTTGTGGATGCAGGTCGATCACATCCTGGCGAAAACGGACCAACATTTGCGGAGTCGTCTGACCGCCGATGCCGCGATTGATGTAGCCCTTGCCGGGGAAATAATCGTCCAACCTCCATATGTCAGTAATCGAATCGCCGAAAAAGATCACTCGATTCTCGCCGGGCGCGGGCGGCTTTAAGGCAGCATTCGCATCGCGATAGCGAGCCAGCTGACCGAAGTCGTCGGTGAACACTGTGATGCGCGAGGCGCGGTACCGGTCGAGACCACTAAACCCGGTCGACGGAATCGTGACCTGTTGCGCGCTTAGCTCAAGACCTGCCGCAAACCATAGAATGAGAATTATTACGCTGGGTCCGACATGACGACGGATTTTCAGCGACATGACAATACCTCCCGTCCCAAACTGAGCAAAGCTGCACTAACTATTTTTAGGCAATGTCCCATTTTTATTCGATCCACGTGCAACAAAATTCCAATTTCGGCGTTCCGGAACGCCGTGCGGCAGTTGAATCAGACACCTTACATACCGTCGTAATTCGGGCCACCGCCGCCTTCCGGCGGCACCCATGTGATGATCTGATAGGGATCGGCGATATCGCAGGTCTTGCAGTGCACGCAGTTGGCGGGGTTCAGGCTGATCCGCCTTCCATTCGGTTGGCTCGCATCGTCCACCATCTCGTATACGTTCGCGGGACAGAAATTCTGGCACGGACTTCCGAATTCCTTCACGCAGCGCGTGTTGCAGATATTCGTGTCGTGAATCACCAAGTGCGCGGGCTGGTCTTCTTCGTGCTTGGTGCCGGAATGGTAAAGGTCGGTAAGCTTATCGAACGTGAGCTTGCCGTCGCCTTTGGCGGGGCCGATGAGTTGAGCTTCGTCGCCGCCGTCGGCAGGAAGTTCGGCAAGCTTCTTCATGCGCTGATATCCCGCGGTCGATGGATATCTAGCTCGCAGCCCGCGGCCGCCCGTGACCTGTTGCAAACCCGCGTTGATCATGCCTTGCCAGAATCCGTGCTCAAAGCCCTGATGAAAATTGCGGACTCTCCAGAGTTCGTCTTTGATCCAGCTTGATTCCACACGCTTCTGAAAATTGCCCAGCGTTGCCGCCGAAAAATCATTCTCCTTTAAGGCTTCAAATGCTGTTTCGGCGGCCAGCATCCCACTCTTGATCGCCAGGTGAATGCCTTTTAACCGTTGCGAATTCAGGAAGCCGGCGGAGTCTCCAAGAATCATCCAGCCATCGCCAGCCACCGGCGGAATCGACCACCAACCGCCGTACGGCAATGACTTGGCGCCATAGCGAATCATCTTGCCGCCTGCAAGTAATTTGGCGACCAACGGGTGCCGCTTGAACTGCTGCAGCACACGCTGGGGGTCCAGCCGCGGGTCGGGGTAATCGAGTCCAGTAACGAAGCCCAGAGAGACCACGTTGTCCTTGCCGCCATAAACCCACGCGCCGCCGTATTCTTTGGTGGTGAGCGGCCACCCCATGGTGTAAATCACTTCGCCAGGGGCAATGCGTCCCGCGGGAACTTCCCAGAGTTCCTTGATGCCTTGGCCGTAAGTTTGCGGATTGCGGTCTTTAGCAAGATCGAATTTCGCGATAAGTTGTTTGGTTAGCGATCCGCGCGTGCCTTCGGCCAGGATCACAACTTTGGCCTGGAGGTCGTAGCCCGGTTCGAAATTCGATTTAGGCTGATTTTGCCGGTCGACACCCTTATCGTCAGTGCGTATACCACTAACTCGGCTTCCGTCGAATAGAAGTTCAGAGCCCGCAAACCCAGTGAAAATCGTGATGCCAGTCTCTTCGACTTTGCGGCCCAGCCATTTCACAAACCGATTTAACGATATGACGTAGTTACCATGATCGCGCAGCGGCGGCGGCGTAATGGGAAACTTGAATTTTCGCTTCTCGGTAAGAAAGTAGACTGCCTCTTTTTTGACCTCAGCATCGATGGGGGCTTCCTTCTCGAATCCGGGGAGTAGCTCGCGCATAGAACGCGGATCGAGTAATGCGCCGGAAAGGCAATGTTGGCCCACTTCGCGAGCCTTCTCGAGGACGTAAATATTCTCTTTACTGAACTGCGCGTCAGGGTTCTTGGCATTGTGCTCATCGATCAACTGCGCGAGTCGCAAAGCACAGGCCAGTCCCGCCGGACCGCCGCCGACGATGACAACATCGGCTAGCATCTGCGGGCGTTCGATGCCTTCAAGAGGTTTGCGGAAAATCAGCATAAGAAAAACCGGGCCACGGCTTTATGCGGATTGGACGGACGGAATAAGAATCCAATGCCTGTGGATCGCTGTGAACTGATCCTAAGCTCCTGCTTTGGCCTTTTTTACCTCTTCAATCAGGGGCGGCACGACATCGAACAGATTCCCTACCACAGCGAAATCGGCGATTTCAAAAATCGGAGCTTCGGAATCTTTGTTGATGGCGATGATCGTGCGGGCACCTTTCATGCCGACAATGTGCTGAATGGCTCCGCTGATGCCGAGCGCGAGATACAACTTGGGTGCAACCGTCTGTCCGGACGATCCGATCTGCCGATCCATGGGTAGCCATCCCGAATCGCAGATGGGGCGGGAAGCGGCCAGCTCGCCGCCGAGTGCCTCAGCCAACTGCTTGGCCAGTTCGATGTTCTTTTGCTCCTTGATTCCGCGGCCTACCGAAACGATGATCTCGGCCTGGCTCAAATCCACAGCTTGCTTGGCTTCCTTGAACACTTCCTGTGGTTTGTTGCGAATCATGTCGTCGGCAATGTCGACCTTGACGGTTTCAACCGGCGCAGCGCTGGCACCCGCTTCAACCTTGTCCCCGCGAAACGCTCCGTTCTGAAAGGTTACGAACCATGGCGCATCGCAAGTGAAACTTACGTCAGCCGCCAATTTGCCCTGGAACAACTGGCGGGTAAACAAAAGCTTGTCGCCGTCTTTCTTGTAACTGATGCAATCGCTGATTACCGTGCGATGCATCGTCGTGGCCAACTTAGGCACAAAATCGCGTACTTGATAAGTGTGCGGCATCAGCACCAGTTTGGGCTGCCTGGATTCGATAAATTGTTTCAAGCCTGCAGTAAAGGCGTCAGGCGTGTAGGGTTCAAGTTTCGGCGATTCGACGGCATAAACTCTTGCAACTTTCTTGCCTGCGATCTCGTTCGCAAAATTTGTGACATTGCTTCCCATGACCGCAGTCTCAAGCGTCCAGCCAGTTTCGTTTGCGAGAGCCTGACCTGCGACGAGAGTCTCCCATGAGACGCGGTTTAGTTTCCCTTCGCGCTGTTCGACGATGACGAGAATTGAGTCAGGCATAAGAATCAGCTTCTAGTTCAGCCGAGGGTTGGTCGGCGTGGCGGATCAGAAACCCGTCGTTATCTGCGTGGCACTACAGCACCCGCACTTCATTGCGTAATTTCTCCACCAGCTTCTTTGCCACTTCGCCGGGTGGTCCTTCCAGGAATTCCGTATTTTTGGTTTTTTCCGGAATGTAGAGCCGCTCGATCTTTTGCAGGTTGGGCACGATCGCTGACTGCACCTCCGCCATCGCTGCCTTGCGCAGCGGCTTGTTCTTGGCCTGTTTGATGCCGATCAGCGTCGCATAGCGCAGTTTGTTGATGCCCGACTGAATGGTGAGCACAGCCGGCAAAGGCATGTCCACGAACTGAAAGTATCCCGCTTCGAGCTCACGTTTAACTTTGATCCCACCGTCGGTTTTTTCGATCTGCATGATGATGGTCGCATGCGGCCATCCGAGGAGTTCCGCCAGCACGACCCCGGTTTGCGCGTAACCATAATCGTCGGACTGCAGACCAGTAAAGATAAGATCGAACTTGTCCTCTTTAATCGCCGCTGCGAATGCCCGGGCGGTATTTGTAGCATCCAGTCCGACGAATGCGTTGTCTTCAAGATGTATGGCGCGATCGGCGCCCTTCGCCAGGGCTTCACGCAGAACCTGTTGTGCCCGTGCTGGGCCTGCGGTGATCACAACAACTTCGCCACCATGCTTCTCTTTTTGGCGGAGCGCTTCTTCGAGCGCGAAAGCGTCCGGTTCATTCACTTCGTAAGAAACGTCTTCGCGGATCCAGGTTCCGGCCTCGTTCAGTTTGAGGGGCGCATCTTTCTGTGGTACTTGTTTCATGCAGACCAAAATCTTCATGCGTCACCTGAGGCAAACAGTTGAGTATATATAAATGAGAAGGCGGAGTCAGATTGTCAGCCTTCAGCCATCGTGCCGTTGGAATCAGCCTTAATTCTGGCGCTCCATACGACAATTCCTGTCACTAACCAAAGAGCCACATCCTCGCGCGATACTCCAGCGCTCGAAAATGGCGGGTAATGGTACTCAGGGTCGGTTCGTGTCGACTGAATCTTGACGTCTGCTGGCTGACAGCTAGTCCGTGAACACTACGGACTGCACTCCGGAAATTTCAAAGCGTTTGCGGCAGCGCACGTTCTTGCATGCCATTTGATCATCCTTGCGCAGCATGTAAGAGCGGGCCTTGGCAAAGCGGGCGCGATCACGTTCGTCGGCGCGTCCGCCGAGTTGCCGCTTCTTGGTGCGAACGATCCAGGTGACTTCATATTCACCAGGTTGATGGCAGTTCGGGCAATTTAACGTCGCCATCTTCTTTTCCGTTCGCTCATCGAAAAATTCGCGTTCTTCCATGGACATTCCTTTAGTGGATAATTATTACAGTTTTAACGATCACAAGCTATGGCAAGATGGCTAGATGGCGAATAAGAAGCGCAAGCCGAAGAAGTTCAGCGCGGTTAAGACAATAAAGGCAAGGGCACGGGCTCAGATTGGCATGACTCCCGGATCACGCGTGGTGCCCGACGGGCGCAAGGAGAACAGTGACAAGCATAAGCCTACGCTGAGTAAACTGTTGGAGGAAAATTGAAAGCTTCATTCGATTCGCGTCACTTAGGGAGGAGGAAGTGGGAGTTTGTTTTGGATGCCTTGGCCTTCGACAATCGTGTAGATGAAATCCGCGGGGATATCCCGGAGAACTTCGGTTTTCCCACTCGGCCACCTGATCTCTACTTCGTTCATTCTCGCCTCCGCGCCTAAGCCAAAATGCAGGCGGGGATCGTTCTGCGAAATGTAGCTGCCTCCTGCCCGAACTTCATTAAACTGGACCAGCTTCCCTGCTTTGACGGTTACTCTGGCCCCGATAGCGGATTTGTTACTTCTCATTCCACTTCCCGCCAGCTTAAACAAGACACGATGATTATGGCTTCCGCCCAGGTTCAATAAGAGCGTCGGCGTGGTCCCTACATTGACCAATACAACATCGATGTTCCCATCGTTCTTGATATCGCCAAATGCCGCTCCCCGCCGACTTTCCGCAGGAACGGATGCAAGTGCAGCGGAAACATCCTCAAAAGATCCGTTGCGATTGTTGCGGAACAACTGGATCGGCTGACGATAAGTAATACCTCCTGGAACGGAATCCACCTGAGGGTAGACGTGGCCGTTGGCGACAAAAATATCCAGCCACCCGTCGTTATCCATGTCAAGAAAGGCAGTTCCCCAACCCACCATAAGGAAAGTCGGGTGCGCGATCTTCGAGGGCCAGCTTACGTCTGCAAACCCTTCCTTCCCCATGTTGCGGTATAAGGTATCGGGCTGCTCGTGGAAGTTGGTCACAAAGAGAGACAGACGCCCCTCGTGCAGATAATCACCCCAGTCCACGCCCATGGAGCCTTGCGCCTGGCCGTCGCCTCCGAGCGCGACACCGGAAAGCATTCCTGTTTCTTCAAACGTCCCATCATGTTTGTTGTGGTAAAGATAGTTGGGACCGGCATCGTTGGCTACGTACAGGTCGGGCCAGCCGTCATTGTCGTAATCGCCCCAAATCACCCCCAGACCGTAGTACCGGTGGGTATCTTCCACGCCTGCTGTTTTCGAGACCTCTTCGAAAGTGCCATCGCCGCGATTGTGAAAGAGCATGTCCGATTCGCCGATCATGCCCCACGGGCCGCACTGCACGAGGATTCCCTTGAAGCGACAATTCTTTTCATCGCTGCCAAAGGTGGGCAGATGCTCCATGTCGAAATGTACATAGCGGGAAACGTACAGATCGACAAATCCGTCGCGATCATAGTCGGCCCAAGCCGCACCCGTGCTGAACCCCCCTCCGGCCACCCCAGCTTTATCGGTGACATCCTCAAATTTGCAGCCGCCCAGGTTGCGGTATAGCGCGTTGCCGCCAAAGCCGGTTATGTAGATATCCGGGAGACCGTCGTTGTCATAGTCAGCGACGGCCACGCCCATTCCCCAACCTTTCCGGGTGAGGCCGGCACTCGATGTAATGTCCGTGAATTTGAAATTTGCGTCTTGATGATAGAGCGTGATCAAAGGATCGCCGCCCTGCCGATAGCGATCAATGGTGGAACCATTCACCGTAATGATGTCGAGCTTGCCGTCATTGTCGCAATCGATAAGTCCGGCGCCCCCACTCATCGATTCCACGATGTACTTTTTTTCAGGAGTGGAGATGTGAGAAACGGTAAGTCCTGCTTCTCTCGCGACGTCTTTGAAAACGGGCACTAAGGATCGAGGTGGATGATCTCGTGTACCTTTCTGGGAAGGGGTTACCTGTGCGGACAAGATGAAGGGTAAAAGCAACCCAAGCGAGAGGAATGAACGCATGGTCGGAAGAATGCAGTGATTATAGACCAGGGTTGTGTACAGACGTCGAAGGCACCCTGCAAAGGCCGGCTTGTAACTTTTGCAGGACGGAGGCATCCACTAGGCATACGATAGTTCTCTTGAAAGTTGAATAAGTGTTGGAATGGCAAAACTTTTAGTTTTACTGGCTCTTACGGTGTTTGCCGGACGGGTATTTTTATCCGCTGCAGATGTTCAGCAGACAAATTCTTCTGCTCCAGTGTTGGTGGAGCTTTTCACTTCCGAAGGCTGCTCGAGCTGCCCACCTGCCGACCAACTTTTACAGCAATTGGATAAGTCGCAGCCTATTGCGGGCGCGCAATTGATCGTCCTTAGCGAACACGTGGACTACTGGAATCACATCGGTTGGACGGATCCTTACTCCTCTCGTTTTTTCACCGATCGCCAAAGTACCTATTCCGAGAGCTTCAAATTGAACACGGTGTACACACCGCAAATGGTTGTCGATGGGACGACAGAATTTGTCGGCAATGATCCAACCCGCGCCACGCAAGCGATATACCAATCGCTCAAACAGAAAAAAGTTCCAGTGCGCATTTCTGGAATATCGCTGGATGGCGCAAATATTCTGCAAGCGCATGTCGAGGCCGAAGGTTTGCCGGACAGCTCCCGGGCAGGCAAAGCCGATGTGTTCCTGGTGGTGGCGCTAAATCATGTCGAGTCGAAAGTCTTGCGAGGAGAGAACGGCGGTCGCCGTCTCACGCACGTAGCTGTGGTCACGAGTTTGACCAAAGTTGGCAGCGTGGAGATAGGCAAGAACTTCGCAAAAGACGTTCAACTGAAGCTCGACACCAAAACGGATCCGAATAATCTTCGGTTGATCGCTTTTGTTCAACAGCCGAATCAGCATCAAGTGCTGGGTGCGGCATTGCAGCGAATGGAGAGATGAGAACAGCTGGGCGCTTCGGCCCCCGTGCTACTGGCTGGACTCGGACTGGCTCGCGGAGTCGGCAACTGCCTCCCGCGGTTTTCCGCGCTCACGCCATCCTTCGATAATCAGATACAGCACCGGGATGAAGAAGAGATTCAGGATCGTGGAAACGAGCATCCCGCCGAAGACGGTTGTGCCTACCGAATGCCGGCCATGTTCACCTGCCCCCGATGCAAGCACCAGTGGAACTACGCCCAAGATGAAAGCCAAGGACGTCATCAGAATCGGACGGAGTCGAATTCTGGCAGACTCTACGGCGGCTTCGATCAGCGGCATGCCGCGATGGCGCAGTTGTTCCGCAAACTCCACGATCAGGATTGCATTTTTACTCGACAATCCCACCAGCATGACCAGTCCGATCTGGCAATAGACGTCATTCTCTTGCCCGCGCAATGATTGTGCCGACAGCGCGCCTAAAAGCGCCATGGGCACGGCCAGCAGCACAATGAAAGGAAGAACGAAGCTTTCGTATTGGGCGGAGAGCGTCAGGTAAACCACCAGCGTGCCTAATCCGAAGAGGATGAGCGTGGTACTTCCAGAACTCAATTCTTCGAGCGAGAGGCCGGTCCATTGATAGCTGTAGCCTTGCGGCAGCACTTTTTTGCTTAGCTCCTCCATCGCATCCAGCCCCTGTCCGGAACTGAAACCGGACGCGGGAGAGCCGTCGATTTCCGCCGAACGAAACAAATTGTAGTGACTGATCACCTGCGGGGTCGTGGTCTGTGTCATGGAGACCAGATTGTCCAGCGGAATCATTCCACCGCTGTCCGAGCGCACGTAAAACTGTTTGATGTCTTTCGATTGTGCACGGAACTGCTGGTCGGCCTGCACATAAACCCGATATGAACGGTTGTTGAAATCGAAATCGTTCACGTAGGACGAACCCATATAGATGCTCAGGGTATCCGTGATCTGTTGTAACGGGATGTGCAGACTTTTGGCTTTTTCGCGATCAATGGTAACCAAAAATTGAGGATCGTTTGCGGTGTAGGTGCTGTACAAACCGGTCAAATCCCTTCGGGCTCCGCCTTGGCGAAGCAAATCCTGGGTTACATTCGCAAGCTCTTCCAAAGTGTGGGAGCCCTGGTCCTGAAGTTCATAAGCGAAGCCGCCAAATTGCCCGAGTCCCTGAACGGCGGGTGGCAAGAAGGGCAGAACAATAGCGCCGGAAATACCAAAGAGCCTGCCGCGGATACGGTCCACGACGGCGTCCGCAGCGTGCGCATCGCCTTTGCGTTGCGAATACGGCTTCAAGGGAGCGAAAACGATGGCCTGGTTAGGAGCGCTACCCGTGAAGCTGAAGCCAGAGATGGCGAAAATGCCTTCCACTTCAGGAACACTTTGCAGAATCTGCTGCACCTGTTGGCCGATCGCTCTCGTGTATTCGAGCGACGCACCCGACGGGGCCTGCACCGCGATAATGAAATATCCCTGATCTTCATTGGGCACGAAACCTTTAGGGACACGGTCGAAAACGAAATAGGTAAGACCCAATGCCACAAAGAATAGAACCACCGCGATCAATCGGAAACGCAGGAAGGCGCGCAATGCATGCCGGTAGCCTTCGGTGACGCCGTTGATGATATTTTCTACTCCTCTGAAAAACATACCTCGTTGTTTGTGCTCGCGACCGAGAAGTATTGCGGAAAGCGCCGGCGTTAAGGTCAGAGCGTTGAACGCGGAGATGGCGATGGAAAATGCGATGGTCAACGCAAATTGACGAAACAAAATGCCGGTCGTACCGGGGAAGAATGCCACCGGAACGAACACCGCGACCAGCACCAGGGACGTGGCAATGACTGCTCCCGTCACTTCGGACATCGCCACAGATGCCGCTTTGTGCGTGTCTCGCTGGCCCTCCTGAATGTGGCGCTCGATATTCTCGATGACCACGATGGCATCATCAACGACGAGTCCCGTGGCCAGTGTGATTCCGAACAGAGTGAGTGTATTGACCGAGAAGCCCAGAAGTTTGACGAAAGCGAAGGTTCCGATAAGCGAAACTGGAATCGTAACCGCCGGAATGATGGTGCTGCGCCAGTCTCCAAGAAAAATGAAGATCACAAGGATGACCAGAACAATCGCTTCGATGAGGGTGGTCAAAACGTCGCGAATCGATTCGCCGACGGCCTCCGTGGTATCGAAGGCCGGCTGGTACTTCATGCCGGGCGGAAATCGTTTAGAAAGCCGATCCAATTCGGCAAGTACTAACCGGTCTACTTCAAGCGCATTCGCGGTTGAAAGTTGCGTAATTCCCAGACCAACCGCATCATAGCCATCAAACATGAGATCGGAGCTGTAATCTTCGGCGCCAAGTTCGGCTCGCCCTACATCTTTTAATCTGACCAGAGTTCCGTCAGCGTTTGTCTTCAGGATGATGTTGTCGAACTGCGAAGCTTCGCTTAACCGACCCACGGCGCGCACGCTGATTTGGTATTCCTGCCCGGCTTTAATCGGCGGCTGCCCTACCTGTCCGGCAGCGACGTCAACGTTTTGCTCCTGTAGAGCGCTGACCGCATCGCTCGCAGTCAATCCACGGCTCGCCATGCGGACCGGATCGAGCCAAAGTCGCATGGAATATTTCCGCTCCCCGAAAATGATTACATCCGCTACTCCCGGGACCCGTTTTAGCGAGTCTTTTACGTACACGTCCAGGTAGTTGCTCATGAACAAAGGGGTATAGCGTTTCTGAGGCGAAAATACGGCCGCCCCCAATACAAAATTGTTCGACGCTTTGGTGATGGTGATGCCTGTCGCTTTCACCGCATTCGGCAACCTGCCTTGCGCCGTGTTTACACGATTCTGAATGTCAACCGCGGCAAGGTCGGGATCGCGATTCAGGTCGAAGGTTGCGGTGATTTCGCTCGCCCCATTGCTGCTGCTGGCCGAGGTGATGTATTTCATTCCCTCGGCACCGTTGATCTGCTGTTCGAGCGGGACGGTTACCGCGGTTTCCACGGTCTGGGCACTGGCCCCTACATAAGCACTGGACACGGAAACCTGGGGAGGTGCAAGCGTAGGAAATTGCGCGATCGGGAGCGTGGGAATCACCGCCGCGCCCGCCAGAATAATCAGCAGGGCGCAAACCGTGGCGAAGACAGGCCGTCTTATGAAGAAGTCAACGAACATTCAAATCGGACCTCTGGAATCGGGCGTCGGAACACGGGTGTCAGACCTTATTCAGAAACCATGCGGTTCACAATCGCAAAACAAAATTCTTAAAGTTCGCAGTCTGACGGTGGCAAGTCGAATCTTGAATCCTGGTGTCAGTGGTCTCGCGTGCCAAGTCCGAGTCCGACGTCTGAACTCCGAAATCCGACGTCCGCTTCTCAACCTTGCGGGAGAACCGGCGAACCGTCGATCAAAAATTGTGTTCCCGATATGACGATTTTGTCCCCCGGCTTGATTCCTTCCAGCACCACGTAGTTATTGCCGGTCATCTCTCCGACTCGCAGTGGTTTCTGGTGCGCTACCGTTTTTCCATCTTGCTCTTCCGCTACGAAGGCGAAATATTGCCCGCCAATGCGGGAAACGGCGAGAACGGGAATTATGGTGCGGTCCTGAGCGCCCCAAACGATGCGGGCATGAATGAACTGTGCGTTGCGGAGTTTGTCGTTGTTATTCGCGATGGGGGCCTTGGCCAGCACAGTTTGAGTGGTGGGATCGACTTGCGGTGATATGAAATTTATGTGGCTTTCCGCCAGCACATTACCCGAAGGATCGATGATCTGCACGGGCAGGTTCGGCTTGAGTTGTCCTGACCGTTCAACAGGAATGTAAACGTAGGCTTCGAGACTGCCGGGCTTATCTACGGTAGTCAGGAGGGTGGTAGTGGTGACGCGGTCGCCAACTCTTACCGGAATATCTCCCACAATTCCACTACTTGGAGCTGTCACGCGATAGTAGTGAAGCTGCACCGTTTCCTGCCTCACCTGGGCATGCAGCGACTCCAATTGCGCCTGCGCTTGATCCATGGCCGTTTTGGACTGGTCCAGCGCCTGTTTGCTGATGACTTTCGCGTCATACAAACCGCTACTACGCGCAAATTCTTGCTTGTCCCACTCCAGTTCGGCTTGCTTCGCGGTGAGAGTGTCTTCTTGCGACTTCAAGGTGGCTTGTTGCTTGAGAGGATCGATTTGCATCAGCGGCGTTCCTGGCGCGACACGAGAGCCGGAATGCACGAAGATTGAAGTAATCTGCCCTTCCACCTGAGGCATAATTACGGCCGAATCGCGGGACTTCAGCGTCGCGACATATTCTGTGGTGTCTTTCACCGAGAATAGTTGGGCGGTTTGCACCTTTACCGGTATACCAGCGGGACCTTGGGACGCCGCTCCCTTGGCAGAGCCTCCGCCGCAGGCCATGGCAGAAGAAATAAGGGCAAAAGCTGCAGCCAGACCTATCCTGGCACGTCTCGAAGGGCGCACATTTTTCCTGAAAATGAACGAATCCATCTTTGACTGCCTCTGAGGAAGCGCGACTGCAGGTCAGCGATAACGAGACAATCTAACCTGGTGAGAAGAGAGTATATAGGGATCGCAAGAGCTTAGTCTTGAAAGTGGCGGAAGGAAAAGCTGCGGAATAAACCCGGAACGGGTAATCGGACCCAAATGGGATCGAGCCCTGGGTAAGAATTCTAACGTTTCCGGGGCTTGGTAGCTTCCTGCATTTGCCGCTCTTCAGCAATGACGGCGACATAGAGCAGGCCAAACGCCAGGACCACCATCATCAGAACGAGTGCCATGGGTTGAACATAATTGCACGCAATGGTCCCGCCAAGATCACTGTGGTACCCGCAAAGTAACACCACGTTTGTGCCATAGGAGACTTCCGTGTGGGTGGAGACTCCGGGCCGCCACCATCTCTTAAGATATTGCTTCCGAAGGCGTATTCCAACCGCAACGGTCGTTTGTGCGAAGAAAATCAACAACCCATCAATATCAATGCAACCGCGGAGGACGGGAGTGTCCGCCGCACACCGTGTCTGCTAAATTGTTTTGAACATGAAACCTGCACGCAGTTTTGCCAGTGATAACAACGCTGGAGTCCATCCCGAGGTTTTGAAAGCAATTAACGCGGTGAATCAGGGCCACACCGTGGGTTACGGGGACGATCCCTACACGCAGTCCGTGGTGCTCAAATTCAAGAAACACTTCGGATCGGACATTGTCGTCTTTTTCGTCTTCAATGGAACGGCGGCCAATTGCCTTAGCCTGAAGGCACTGACTAACTCGTACCACGCGGTCATCTGCGCGGAATCGGCACATATTTATACCGATGAATGCGGCGCGCCGGAGAAATTCACCGGCTGCAAACTGATCCCTATTGTTCCCCAGAATGGAAAGCTAACCGTCGAGTCTGTCGCTAACGCCTATCATGGCGTCGACGACCCGCATCACGTGCAACCTCGTGTGATCTCAATCACACAGGCAACGGAAGTGGGAACCTTGTACCAACCGGCGGAGATCAAGGCTTTGGCACGCTTCGCGCATGATCGCGGCATGTTTCTGCACGTGGATGGCGCACGCATCGCGAACGCGGCGGCAAGCCTGGGACAAACGCTACCCCAGGCTACACGGGATTTGGGCGTGGATGTGCTCTCTTTCGGCGGGACCAAGAACGGAGCATTGGGTGCCGAAGCTGTAATTTTCTTCAATCCCAAACTTGGGCATGATTTCCTCTATTTGCGAAAGCAGGGTATGCAACTAGCCTCGAAAATGCGCTTTATATCCGCCCAATTCGACGCCTTGCTCACCGGCGATCTTTGGCTTAAGAACGCCCAGCAGTCCAACCGCATGGCACGTCTGCTGCAAAAGAAACTCAGCCAGATTCCGCAGGTAAGGATCGTTCATAAGGTGGAGGCCAACGGCGTGTTCGCTAAGATCCCACGAAAAGCCATTGCCAAGCTGCAAAAGCGTTACTTCTTTTATGTCTGGAACCAGGAGCAATCCGTGGTGCGATGGATGTGCTCGTTCGATACCACAGAGCAAGATGTAAATCAGTTCGCCAAACTTGTGGCCGAGACGGTGTAGTGCGACGCGCAAACAATTGGTCCGACTGTAACTTTTGCCTTCTCCCGGAATCTCATTGCCCTGATACTGTTCGTCTCTGGCGGCTACATGGAATCACGTATCGACGATCAAAAGTTCAAGAGGGTTAACCGCCGCGAATTGCTGAAGCTGGCTCCCATGATTGCGCTTGGGGCTTTTGCCATTCCCAAACTTCAGAAGCCGCTGTTGCAGACCGGCCTGGGCTTTAGCGATTGGGTTTCCGCCAAACTGTTTCGCTCGGGACATCTTGCTGCCACCTTTGCGGACTCTGAACTCGCACCGTTTGAAAAGTTCCCGATCAACGATTACGACGTGGACGATCCGGGCGTTGATCTCGACAAGTGGACACTAACCGTAACCGGTGCGGTCCAAAAACCTGGCGCATACAAGTTGTCGCAATTTCAGGCTCTTCCGAAAGTGCGTCAGAACACCCGGCATGTCTGCGTGGAAGGCTGGGATGTAATTGGCCGGTTCGGTGGCGCAAAGCTTTCGGACTTTCTCCAAATGATTGGAGCGGATACTAACTCCCGCTTCGTTTCTGTCGAGTGTGCCGACGATTATTACGAATCTCTTGATATGGAGACGGCCTTGCATCCGCAAACTTTGCTGTGTTACGAAATGTACGATCAGCCGCTAACCCGCGAGCACGGGGCGCCCCTCCGTTTACAGGTTCCAACCAAGATTGGTTACAAGCAGGCTAAATATCTAACCGATTTGAAAATAACGAATGTCCTCAGCCGCGTCGGCTATTGGGAGGACCAGGGCTACTCTTCCTTTTATGGGCTGTAACTTTTCATTTTTATGGCTGTAGCTTTTCAATGGCTGTTGGGAAAAGATCAATGCGAGAAGCCGTAGTCGAAATCGAGTCACCCAAAAGCGAATTGATCGAACATGCCGTCTACGAACATCCGTGGGCGGTACGTTTCTGTCACTGGCTAAATTCGATCGCACTACTTGTGATGGTGGCCAGTGGTTTCCAGATATTTCGCGCCTTCCCCAGTTTTGGAGCAAAGATTCCCCAGAAGGATTTGCTGCACTGGCCGAAGGCCATGGCGCTGGGCGGATGGCTCGGTGGCGGTCTGCAATGGCATCTCACGTTTGTTTGGATCTATATCGGCACCGGCTTGTTTTATCTCGGATACCAGATACTCAGTGGAAACTATCGACAAGTACTTTTCACAACGCGCGATATCCCTGGCGTATGGCCCATGGTTCATTACTACTTTTTCTTTGGACCCAAGCCCGCGAGCCGGGAAGTCTACAATCCTCTACAGAAACTCGCATACACACAGGCGCTAGGACTTGGGTTTCTCTCGGTGGTTACTGGGATTGCGGTGTGGAAGCCAGTGCAGTTTTCCTGGCTGGCCTGGATGATGGGCGGCTTCCACTGGGCCCGCATCTGGCACTTTGCGGTCATGTGGACAATTCTGTTCTTCATTCTGGGACATCTTGTTATGGTTGTGTTGCACGGCTGGACTAACTTCGCCTCTATGCTTACGGGATGGAAAAAGAATCCCGAATATCTCTCGCATCAGTGAATTCGCGGTTCCGCCGATACCGAGATTCCGAGACTGGACGCTACGAAGAATGATGGCGGTCGAGAAACCACCGGATACCGGGGAAGAGAGAGAGCACTCTCTCATAGCCCGCATTCGAGGTGGGCAGTCATCCCTGTTCGCCGAGCTGATCAAGCCTTACGAGCGGCGGGTTTACATCACTGCTCTCGCGCTTCTTCGAAATGAAGCCGACGCACAAGAGGTAGCGCAGGAAGCCATTCTGAAAGCTTTTACGCACTTGCAGCAATTTCGTGGAGAGTCGCGTTTCAGTACCTGGCTGATTCAGATCACGGTCAATGAGGCCCGCATGCGTCAGCGAAAACAGCACGCGAATCTTTTTGAGCCGCTGGCTGATGCGCGGGACGAAAATGCCCAAGAAGCAGATTACAGTCCCCGCGATTTTGCCGATTGGCGCGAGATCCCCTCCGAAGCGCTGGAAAAGAGCGAATTCCGAATGATTCTGGCCAAAGCCCTGGCCAGCCTGGGGCAAAAATATCGTGAGGTTTTTCTTTTGCGGGATGTAGAACACATGAGCATCGAGGAGACCGCTCGGGCCTTGCGCATTTCCGTTGCCAGCGTCAAAACGCGCCTGCTGCGGGCACGGCTCATGTTGCGAGACATTCTGGCACCGGCGTTCGCTGACGGCTGGTTCGGCCGTACGCCATTCGGGAAAGGAAGCAAGCCATGGTAATCAGTTGTGAACACGTTTGGGAGGAAATCTCCAATTACCTTGAGGGCGAAGTGGACCCGGAACTTCGCGCAACGATGGAAGCGCATTTTCGCGAGTGCAAGCATTGCACCGCGGTGCTGGACGGGACCAAAAATGTGATTGCGTTATATGGAGACGAGCGGTCGCTGGAGTTGCCGGCAGGATTCACAGCCGGTTGGCAGAGCCGATTGGCTCAACGTGCGCCGGGACCGCCAGGTACGGCTTTCGGCTGGATTCTGGCAGCCGCAGCCATCGCCCTGATATCTGGAAGTTTCACCATGGCTCGCCTTGATGCGAAGTCGCTGTCCGCCATACGTTCCTATCATGCCGATCCGGGCAAAAATGTTCCAGCCGAAATGATGGTCACGGTCTCTGCTGACGGTAAGACTTTTCACGTGCCCGGTTGCCGCTTTCTTCATAAACACGAAAATGAAAATGTGCGCCTGATCGCCGCCTCGGAAGCAATCCGAGAAGGTTATGTCCCTTGCATACGCTGCCTGCGCCAATATCTTATTCGGTAACGAACAAGGTCGTCGGCCTTTCCATAGCGTCCAGTTTGTCTGTACTCTCTTGCTACTTTCAGAGAATCCTGCTGGCTACTAGTAAACATCGGCGAATACAATAATGCTTGTACTGATGCACCGTATTTTTTGGAGGTGAGATTTGTATAGTCGAAGATTTCTATCGGCTCTTCTTACGATGATTGCGACGGCTGGTCTGGTTCATGCGGAAGACCGTGTTCAGTCAGAACTGAAATTTGTAGCCCACACCAAAGCCGAAAAGACCGCAGGAGTGTGGATCGATGGACAGTATGTTGGTTTCGTAAAAGAATTAAATGGCGAAAAGAAAATTACCCTCCTGCCGGGAAAACACGATGTTGTAGTGCGTCAGGCTTGGTACAACGACTTCACCGAGCAAGTCATCCTCGAGCCGGGACAGACCCAGGTCGTTAATGTTTCTCTAGTCAGAGCAGCTCACCCGCAGGCGGGTGCGGCAACCGGAGAGTTGAAAATCTCGGCCACGCCGACGCGAGCTGCGGTATTCGTGGATAACCAGTTTGCCGGTCACGTGGATGAATTCGATGGAGCGGGGAAAGCTATGCTGTTGACGCCAGGGCGTCATAGTGTGCGCGTCGCCTTACCCGGTTATTTGCCGTTCGACACGGTGGTCGACTTGCGTCCTCATCAGAAGCTCAAAATCAAGACCGATCTGGTGAAGGGCAGCATCACCGAAGCCGGTTCGGTAGTGAACAAACAGGCCCCCGATCAACAGTAGTAGAGCGATTTTATTGTCGGCTGCAGCCCAAATTATGAGGCGAGAAATAGTTCTTTGACGAATACTGCGGCCAGCACCTGGTATCAAGATTGAAAAAAGCTTCGATTCTGCTCCTTGCCACTGTTGCGATCCTGGCGTGCGGAGTCGTTGGCCTGATGCTGTTCCGGGTCGCAGCCAACGATAAGCCACACACCGTTCTTTTGAAGTGGAACCCACCGGCGAAACCTGCCTTTGCCGTGGTTGGCTACAACATCTATCGCAGTTCACCTGACAAGGAAAGTGAGCGCATTGCGACTGCTGTCAGCGGCTTGAGCTATGTCGACCGCAGCGTCAAACCCGGCACAACCTATATTTACCGGGTCAAGGCGATCGACGCTGCGGGCAACGAGAGTCCCAATTCCAACGGGGCTGTTGCTCAGATCCCCCCGCCTTAGGTCCGCCCAAGAGCAGTGTTTCGGCGCGCAGGTGCGAGGGAAGACGCCTTCCCATGGGGAAGGGAAAACACATTCCACCGCCCGATATTTGGAATTTCAACCAGATCCATCCCTTTCTATTGCAGCAACATACAAAATGACTCAATCGCGATTTTTGTGGAATCAGGCGTGCACAGGATATAGGCGCCAGGCACAAGAAACATCGCTGAAGCAACTCAAAAGGGGTTAGAGTTATGAAAACGTCATTGATGCTGGTGGTGGCGGGGTTGGTGCTGGCCACCCAGGCGTTCGGGCAAGAACCGACACAGGCACTCGCCAAGCAAGTGGCTACTCCACAAACCATAAAAGCAATCATTGTGACCGGATCCGCGCAACCTGACGCTCCTGTGATCGAGCCCAAAGCGCTGCCTGTGATGAACCCCACACTTGGCGACATCGCCCGGCAAGCCCGTGCGGATCACGCGAACGCCCCTAAGGCACATTCGCTCGTAGAAACTGATACCGTCCAGGAAAGCAAGAAAGACGACCCACCGGCGGAAGCAGAAGGGGAGGCGAAAGACCCAGCCTCCCATCACGAATAAACCGTCTTTTACTTAACACCGTTCTCCGGATTCCATGAGCCCTGAAGTTTGCGAACAAAAATGATTTGCCCTACGTGATAAGCGTTGTGGGTGCCGATGTGCGCGATGACCGACGCCCAGCTTTCCAACTTCTTTTCATCCGCGGCTTCGACGGCTTTTTCCCAATCAGTCATAACCTGGTCGAGCTGCTTGACGGTATCGTTCCATTTTTTACTGTCAAAGTTGTTAAACGTTTCTTCGTTGTTGCCGCTGAATTTCTCCTGCGGCTCTCCCTTGAATTTCGCAAGCTGGTCGCGGTCCCAGAACAACAGATGATAGGTTAGCTGTCCTACCGAGTGGTTCCCGCTAGCATCCTTCCAATTCGCTTGCTCGGCCGTAAGCCCAGCCACGGCGACGTTGACGGGAACGAACCAGTCTTTGTCGTTGTGGGTGGTGCGCAGCTGTTCCAGCAATACGCCTCGCAACGTTGTGGGTTTTGGGTTTTCTGCGTACGCAAAAAGAGGCAGGCATAACAACAGTAGAGTCAGTGCGAGATTCATTCCGGTGTTCCTTTCGTACATCGTCAGAAGATAGACGTAACACCCACTGGTTTGGTCACAGTCCGCTTTCGTCCGCATGATGCATCTGAATATTTTCAGTGGACACTTCTGCGCTCTTTAGTTTCTACTGTGTCCGGCTACAGCCTGTTTCACCAGCATTTACAACAAAACCTTTGGCAGCGCGTGGCTGCTCGCGGGGGCACCCCGCGCGAAGGCCGCCGCTTCATCGATACGAAGTACAGAGGCACTACCGATCACGGGTGGGGTCGGAACGCAAGGAGGGTAGTTGATGGCGCTTCAGAAAGTCAGGGTGGAATTCCTGGCAGCGGTTTTATTCCTGCTTTTTTGCCGAAGAGCTTATTGCCAAACACTCACGGACACCAAAGAGTCCGCGGCAAAAACATCACTCGACTGGCCCGTGTACGGAGGCCAGGCGGCAGGCGATCACTACTCCAGCCTTTCGCAAATCAATCGTCAGAATGTGAAAGAGCTACGGATCGCATGGAAATTCGATGCCGGAGAGGAAGGCGGTCTCGAAACAAGCCCCATCGTTGTCGACCGTGTGCTCTATGCATACACCGCGACCCAAAAGGTGGTTGCGCTAGACGCCGCATCCGGCAATTTAATCTGGAAGTTTGATTCCGGCCTCGCAGGAAAGAACCCGGTGCGCGGCCTTACCTATTGGACCGATGGCAAAGAAGGCCGGATTTTTGCTTCCGTTACGAATTTTTTGTATGCGCTCGACGCTCGGACCGGTAAGGCGCTACCAACCTTTGGAGAGAATGGAAGACTCGATCTACGAAAAGAGCTACGTGGCGATTACCGGTTGCAATCTTTCGCGTTAACCAGTCCGGGTATTGTCTACAAGGACCTCATTATCGTGGGCGGCCGCGATCCCGAAACCCATCCTTCGCCTCCTGGAGATATTCGAGCTTTCGACGTTCGTACTGGAGAATTGCGATGGAGATTTCATACCATCCCTCATCCTGGTGAATTCGGCTACGATACTTGGCCGAAAGATGCGTGGCGAGAAGCCGGTGCCGCCAATAACTGGGCAGGAATGGCATTGGATGACAAACGCGGCATCGTTTATGTGCCAACCGGATCTCCGGTATTCGATTTCTACGGGGCCGATCGCGTAGGAAACGACCTCTTTGCCAACACGTTGCTCGCCCTGGATGCTGCGACAGGAAGACGCCTTTGGCATTTCCAGGGCGTACATCATGACATTTGGGACCGAGATTTCCCTTCTCCGCCGGCGCTGGTTTCGGTGAAGCGCAATGGCAAACGCATCGACGCGGTGGCGCAGACGTCCAAGCAAGGATTTCTTTTCTTGTTCGATCGCACCACCGGCAAGCCATTATTCCCGATTGAGGAGCGCAAGTACCCGGCCAGCACCGTACCCGGAGAAGTGACCGCTCCAACTCAGCCAGTCCCTCTCGCCCCAGAGCCGTTCGCACGGCAACTTCTTACGGAAGATTTGTTAACCGAAAGAACGCCTGAAGCACACGCATGGGCAGTTCAGGAATTCAGTACCTATCTCAGTGGGGGCCAATTTGTTCCTACCGCACTCGATAAAGAGACGGTCGTGTTTCCCTGCTTCCTGGGTGGCGCGGAGTGGGGCGGGCCTGCAATTGACCCCAGACGCGGTGTAATTTTTATCAACTCAAACGAATGGGCGTGCGTTGTCGCATTGACCGAAAACAAACCGGCCCGCAGCACAGGCGAGCGCACCTACCACAATCAGTGCAGTGTCTGTCACAACGATGACCGAAAGGGCTCTCCTCCAACTTATCCTTCACTTCTCGATGTAGGGAAAAAACTGTCACAAGCCGAAATCGAAACCACAATTCTTCAAGGGAAAGGACGCATGCCGGCCTTTCCGAACCTGAAAGGTGACTACCTTCAGTCGCTGGTTCAATTTGTGAGAGACGGCGGTGGCCCAAAAGCCGACGGCGATAAGCCAGAAAACGCCGGGCCTGCCGCTTTAGCAGCGAACTCCGAAGGAAATGTTGTGTCAGCTGCCGGGGCTACCGTCTACGAAAATAAATGCGCCACGTGCCACGGTGACCATCGGGAAGGAAAACCCCCCACGTTCCCGGCACTGACAGGCATCGGAAAGCGACTGTCGGCACAGCAAATTCAGGACAGAATTCACCACGGCGGAAGCCTCATGCCGGCCTTCGCTGATCTGTCGGGCAAAGACTTGGATGGATTGCTCGCTTATTTGTCTACCGAGCGGAGTGCGATGGACCCCGACCCGGATCACGACGCCATTTACTCGAGCACGGCCGAAGGCGCGCCGATGAAATACCGGATTACCGGTTCGCGTGACTTTCTTGATCCCGATGGTTATCCGGCGATCAAGCCGCCGTGGGGCACACTCAACGCCATCGACCTGAACACAGGTAAATATCTCTGGAAAATTCCACTGGGCGAATATCCCGCGTTAGCCGCAAAAGGACTCACGAACACGGGCACCGAAAATTATGGCGGACCGATCGTGACTGCTGGCGACGTCTTGTTCATCGGCGCAACCGTCTATGACAAGAAACTTCGCGCTTTCGACAGTCTCACCGGTCAGTTGCTTTGGGAAACGGTGTTGCCTTTTGCGGCGGTGGCGACGCCAGCCACTTACATGATCGACGGTAAGCAATACGTTGTCGTCAGTGCCGGGGGCGGCAAAGATCCTAAGAGCTCTTCCGGAAGCGTATATGTAGCGTTCGCTTTGCCATGAGTCTAAACAGAGAAATACCAGATCCGGCTCTGACGCAAGATACGTGACAGATTAGGGCAGTCCGTTTCTCAGTCTGTCGCAATTAGAATTCGATGAGATTTTCTCGGAAGGCCGGGTCATTCGTTTAAATGGGTACTTGCTGGTCCGCGGGGCTGAATGTCCTGATTACCTTCGTAAACCGCTGAAACCGCCCACTGGTACGCTTCTCCGGCGAAGCCTCTCGCGGCGACCAAACATGGCTCCCTTTTGGAACGTGATCTGCTTGCAGTACTGGCCAAGACTATTCTTATTCGAAGCTGGGCAACGATGCGTGAAAACCATCGTCAGCAAAGACTAGTGGATTCGGTTGTGAGGAGGGCTCTTGGAATTATCTCTGGAACCAGCTTTGGAATTAAGCGCGGAATGCTACCAGCGATACCTGCAATCATGCGCTAACGTTACGGGATGGTTTTCTGCTGAGTCGGCGGCCATCTGGGATATTCTCCTGGGATATCAGGTGGCCAGCCAGGTTCGTGGCAATCTGCTGGAGATCGGTGTCTACCAGGGCAAGTCGGCGGCCATGGTTGCGCTCCACTGCCAGACCAATGAAACCTGTGTTCTGGTCGACGCCCTGCCTCTCAACGGAGTGCAGCGGTGGATTGAGCAAGTGGCGCCGAATGCGAAGTGCCAATACATTCAGGAAATGTCACAGTATCTTCCAAGATATCCGTTTGTCAGGGAAGCTGCGCGGGATTTCCGCTGGATCCACATCGACGGCGAACACTCGGCTCAGGCCGTGAGTAATGACCTCGCCATCGCTGAATCGCTGTTAAGCGACCGCGGGATTCTGGTGCTCGACGACTTCTTTTCTCCGAGCTATCCCCAAATTACTCAGGTTCTGTTTCGCTTCCTTGAAACGAACCCCAGTCGCCTGTCTTTAATCCTTTGCGGTTACAACAAGGGTTATCTCTGCCGCCCCAAGGCGGTCAGGGAATACTTGACGTTCATCCGATCTTTCCTTTACCCAAACATGGCAAAGCGAAACTGCGGGCGAGTTACGATATGCAAGACGTCGGAACCTGCCGATATGAATACCTTCGGCGTGGTCGACCGTGATAACGACATGGACTATCGCGGTCCAGACTGGGATATCAAGAACATCTACATTTAGCCGACCTCTATACCTAGAGGGACCCAGAGTTCACTCGCCGGTCCTTGCTTACGACGGAATCGCGTAGGCATGGTGCCGAGAGGGGATACTGGGCGCTTTTTTATTTATAGGCGACCACTGCGCTGGATGGGCCGGCGAGATGGATGACTTCAAACCGCTTGAAACCAACCTGCTGGCACCACTTACGGAAATCCGCTCCCGAATAGTCGAACGCATCGCCGAATTCGATGAGCATGTTTAACGACATCAGCAAACCGAAGAGGTTCTCGCGACGGGCATCGTCAATAAGAGCTTCGATAGCGACCAACGCGCCGTTTGGTGACAAAGCATCGTAGGCCGCCCGGATTAGTTGCATCTTCTTCTCGAGGTTCCAGTCGTGCAGAATCATGCCCATGGTAATGAGATCTGCCCGGGGCAATGGATCCGCGAAGAAGTCGCCACTAGCCGTTTTAATCCGGTCAGCGAGTCCCGCGACAGTGATGTGTTTGCGTGCAATCGGTTCCACTTGCGGCAAATCAAAGGAAATGCACTGGAGATGCTTGTTTACTTTAGCCACTTCTATACAAAGTAAACCGGTTGCGCCTCCTACATCGCATAGAGTCTTGAACTGCGAAAAATCAAACTTCGCCGCGAATGCTTCAAAGTTCATCCGCGAAAGTCCCGTCATCGCTCCCATAAACTGTTCGAGCCTCGGCAGTTCCTCGTAAAGCTCCTCGAAGACTCCCTTCTGACCGTACCTGACTTCGTTCTGCGGCTTGCCGGTGCGCAAGGCTTCCGGGAGGTCGTGCCAAAACTTGAACAGCCGCGCGTTGAGCATGACCAGAATACCGCCGACGTACCTCGGGCTGGTGCTCTCGAGGTAGAGGGCGCCGGCTGGCGTATTGAAGTATTTCGCTTCTGGTCCATCGCCCTCGCGGTCGAGAAACTTCATTGCGACCAGCGCGTCCAAGAAATCACTAGTAGCACGCGGATGCAGACCGATTTCGGCGCCGAGTTTCTCGCCCGTGACCCGGCGGTCGCCAAGTTTGGTGAAGACTCCAAACTCGACGGCAGTTAGAAGAACCTTAGAAGACCAGAAGGCAAAAGCCGTCTGCAGGATGGGAGCAGGATCGATTTGAAGGCTTGCGTTATGCATTCTTAATCTCCATAGGTCAGAAACCGGGATTTCGGACGGAATAAGCCATTTTCATGATGTTGAACAGGGTAGCAGGACTGATCGGAGGTCGCTGGGCTAACCTCTGGCGGCAAGAAACCGCGAATGAGTGGGCTCCTGACACGTATGGTGATCCCCGTAAGGAACGATGGATCGCCGGGTCCGCCTTAAATCGTCCTGTTGAGATCAATGTTGCACCTTGAGGTTTTTTAACTGTTTCCAGTCGGAGAGAACGAACCCGAAGTCGAGGGCGCGCGTCAACTTGCCCGGTCGTCGGCCGAATATGTTTTCGAGGACCTAATCTCGTGCCGTCGCACCGGCCAGAAAATATAGGAGGCTCAAGGAGTTCGCCGTTTGCCCAACTTCCTTGAGTGGCGCAAGGACGAGCGGACTCAGCAGCTTAAGCAGTGGGAAGATTCGGCGCGATGTGCTGTTCATAGATCAGTCTTGCCGCTTCGAGGTTTCGCGCATCAGTTGTAGTCATCAAATCGGCATAGGCGAGTATTGGTGGGACTACATCAGCAGTCCCTGTGATCAGAGTTTGGTCCCAGAAGGCGTTGAGAATCTCTAGGTCACCATTGAAGGGCTTCGCTGATCTGCCGGAGGCTCTCAAAGGCCTTTTCAACGTCGGCAGATTTTCTCTTGATCTCTATCGCGACAAAATCGCCCTCCCGCCAATTTTTGGCTCGCTCCCCGCTCGAATGGCACATGGATGATGATCTCGGGCCGGATCGTAATTCCATGATCGTTTATCCGTTTCTGGTATTCCTGTTCGACAATCGGATCGCTGGGCAGCGCGGCTCCGACAAGTCTTCGTCGAAGCATCGCAAGAAGTTCGCCTTGGTACCCCCGCTCCGTTTCGATCGGCTGCCAGTGAATCAAAATCACTGACCGCCGCAGCCAACCTCTCGCCCTAACGAATTGTGGGTGAACAGTTATTCTCCCTAGGGCGACCACCCAAGGCTAGATGACAACCATGATGTGGCGCGATGCAAATTGGTCTCAATTGCGGAGACGTTTCGCCCCCAGGTTCCGGCTGCACGCCTCGGGGCTTCAGCTTATTCCCGACTCTTCAAGCGGGTTTCTGTCCCGCTGACAACCGTGCCCGCATCGGTCCGGATCCATGTCGCGCTATTGCCATTCGGTGAAACTACGAAGTTGTAGTGGGACCCGTCGGATTCGTCGTTGGACCCGGTGCAGTCAGGGTTCACCGAATACGTGCCCGTCACCGTGATGCCGGGAAACACATTGCCGTTCACGCTCGCGGTATACGTTGCTACCGTGTTTCCCTGTCCATCCCATGTGTGCACACCCACCACAGTCACCGGACCGACGCTGACGATTGTTCCTGTTCCAAACACGACGTAAGCGCCATGCAGGGTTGCGTTCCCCAGCGGACATTGCGCGCTAAACGCTTGTGGCGGCAGCGCAAACGTGACTACCGCCAGAGCCAAAGATGCAAAAAGTTTCCTCATGACTGCCCTCCTCCTCGTTCACAGGTTTGAGACGATCCACAGCGGTGCTAGAATCAGCCCCTGATCGACCTTGCGGGGTGTTTTATCGCTGTGGGCGGTCCCGCAAGTCCTCTCGGCAGGCTCACAGAATTCTCTAAGAATTTTCTAAGAATTCTCACAATGACTTGGGAGACGGCCATGAGTAATGGCGACGGCCGGACAGGCGGTTCCAAAAGCGGCGACTCCCCCGCGTTTTCCCGAGACACAACCCCTGGCCAGACGCCGGAATTTTATGAATTTGGACCCTTCCGCCTCGAACCCAACGAGCGCAGACTGCTACGTGGCGATGAGATTGTGGCCCTCACTCCGAAGGCATTCGACACGCTTCACCTCTTGGTCCGAAACAGCGGACACCTGCTGGAGAAGGACGAACTGATCAGGATGCTCTGGCCGGACACGTTCGTCGAGGAGGGCAGTCTCTCCAACAACATATTCCTCTTGCGGAAGGCCCTCGGAGACAATCCCGAATACATTGAGACCGTTCCACGCCGTGGTTATCGCTTTGTTGGGAACGTGCGCGGGTTCCCGAATTGTGTGCCGCCATCTACCGAAAGTTCGCAGGAGGGGCAAAGCGGGATCGCGGCCGCGATATGGATGGAGTCCAGCCCACAGACCTCCGCCGTCCTGGATTTGCCGAAATCCTGGAAGATTCTGGTTCCCGCCACTGTGGTCATCGTCGCTCTTCTTATTCCCGGTGGTCTTTACTTCCGCTCACGTTCAGCAACACCGCTGACGGGGAAAGATACCGTCGTACTAGCTGACTTCACCAACACTACCGGTGATCCTGTATTTGACGACACGCTGAAGCAAGCGCTCGCGGTGCAATTGGAGCAGTCGCCTTTTCTGAACATGCTGCCGCAGCAGACTGTGGACGATACGCTGAAGCTGATGGGGCGTGCACCGGGCCAATATCTTACGCGCGAGGTCGCTCGCGAACTATGCCAGCGCGCGGGCAGCAGGGTGATGCTGGCGGGCTCAATTGCCAGCCTTGGCAGTCAATATGTGATCGGGGTGAATGACGTGAATTGCCAGACCGGCAACACCCTGGCCCAGGAGCAGGTGACGGCTGACAGCAAAGAACATGTGCTCAAGGCGCTAGGAGAGACAACGCCAGAGCTACGGAAAAAGCTGGGAGAATCGCTCAGCATGATCCAGAAGTTCGATGCTCTCCTCGAAGTTACAACGTCTTCGCTGGAGGCGCTCAAAGCCTACACTCTGTCGACTGAGACCATGCAAGAAAAGAGCGAGGTGGTGGCGATTCCGATGATGAAACATGCCATTGAACTCGATCCCAATTTTGCGATGGCTTACTACAAAATGGGGATCATGTACTCCAACATCGGCGAAGGAACCCTGGCCAGCCAGTACTCGCAAAAGGCATACGACCTGCGCGAGCGCGTGAGCGAGCGGGAGAAATTCCGGATCACGGGTAACTATTATAGGAGTGTGACAGGAGAACTCGAGAAAGCGGTTCAGACTTGCGAGTTGTGGGCACAGAATTATCCGCGGGACCCTGTCCCCCCTGCCTATTTGGGACTCTTTCACTCAGTGATGGGACAATACGAAAAGTCAGTCGCCGAAGAACTCGAATCAAGCCGCCTCGATCCAATTGCTGCCCCTAATCTGGAGAACCTGATGCTTGCTTATGCTGCCCTGAACCGTTTCGATGAGGCCAAGGCAACCTACCAGGAAGCAAGGGGACGCAAGCTCGATCACGAAGGCCTACACGTTCAACGGTATGGAGTTGCCATGGTGGAAGGCGATGCAGCTGAGATGCAACGGCAGGTCGCGTGGGGCGCAGGCAAGCTGGGCGTGGAGGATATGTTCCGATCCACCCAATCCGACACCGAGGCTTTCTTTGGCCGACTCGCGAAGGCCCGGGAGTTTTCGCTACGGGCAGTGGAATTGGCTCGCCAGAACCAGCAGAACGGAACGGCGGCTGGGTGGCAGACGAACCTAGCCCTTCGGGAAGCGGAAGTCGGTTATTTCGACCAGTCGCGGAAAGATGCAGCCGCGGCGTTGTCCTCAGACCGTTTCACACAGGTGCTTGGAGCGTTAGTTTTGGCGCGCGCTGGCGATTCCGCCCGGGCGCAAAAGATAGCGGACAACGTAGCCAAAGAGTTTCCTTTGGATACAGTAGTACATAACTACTGGTTACCCGTTATCGGTGCTTCCCTTGCGCTTAATCGGCACGAACCAGCCAAAGCCATCGAACTACTTCAGCCCGCGGCTACTTATGAGCTCGGATTCATTAGCCCCAGCTATATGGGGTCTCTGTATCCGGTTTATGTGAGAGGTCAGGCATACTTGTTGTTACACCAGGGCAATGAAGCAGTTGAAGAGTTCCAAAAATTCCTTGACCACCGCGGCATCGTGTTCAATTTTCCGCTCGGTGCGCTGGCCCATCTTGGTCTCGCTCGCGCTTACACTCTCTCAGGCGACACCGCCAAAGCAAAGACTGCCTACCAGGATTTCCTCGCCCTCTGGAAAGACGCCGACCCCGACATTCCCATCCTCATCGAGGCTAAGACTGAGTACGCGAAGCTGCAGTAGTTGGCCCGTAGCTGGAGTTCACACGCAGATTGGCCGTGCCATGACACTGGATGAAAAGCTCCGACTCGCCAAAACTGCCCCGATGAAGCCGGAGTGGCAGAATGCCCGCTTAGCGATGGTGCTTGCCCTCAACACCACCATGCGCGCATGTGAGATTAAGGGGCTCAGGTGGTACGACGTGGATTTCCTGGCTGGAACTGTCACGATCCGGAGGAGCAAGACTGAGGCAGGGCAGCGCGTGATTCCGCTCAATGAAGACGCCTTAAGCGCGATGCGGGAGCTATACAGTCGGGCGTCGGCGATAGGTGGCACGCACCCGGATCACTACGTCTTCCCCGCGTGTGGGAATGAGCGCTTTGATCCTACGACTCCTCAGAAGAGTTGGCGTTCGGCATGGAGGAGTTTGCGGAAGGCCGCAGGGATCGCCGCATTGCGGTTCCACGATCTCCGGCATCATGCAATTACCGAGTTGGCCGAGTCTCAGGCCAGTGACGCGACCATCATGGCTATCGCTGGGCACGTCTCACGCCAGATGCTAGAGCACTACTCCCATGTTCGTCTTGACCTCAAGCGGAAGGCATTGGACGGGCTTGCGACTCGCAGGGGCAATTTGGGCAAACCAACCGGTTACGACACAAACTACGACACAACGCAGCCTTCGAAGGAAAACGACCGCGAGGTAAGTACATAGCAAAGATTGGTCGGGGAGAGAGGATTTGAACCTCCGACCCCCTGGTCCCGAAGATTGGCCGCACGAAGAATCAATGACTTGCACACAGAGCTACCAATTGTGACGGAGTGTCACAGATGCATTGTCCAGAAAGGCTTTCCAGCGATGCCGCAACACTCCGTCACACTCGGTAGGGTTTGGTGGTGGGCACAAAACTGGGCACACTCTTTCGCAGGTCGGACTCCTGTTTGTCTTCGCCAATTGTCCAGGGGTACCCTACCTAAAGGCCCCATGTACATGTACCTGGTCGCGTGGCAGGAAAAAAATTTAGCGCGGGCCGAGCATGGCGCGCCCTTACTAGTAGGCTAGGCGTTCATAGGGTTTCGAGTGTAATCGCCTGTTAGCGTCACTTGGCGAGCCAAACTACTCTTCTAGTTGGGTATCCTCTGGCGCGTCAGTCGGGCTCGAAAACTCCATGCGATAGCCGTCAGGATCAGTCACTGGCACAACCCACAAACGGTTTCCCACAGATGGACTGCTCCGGGTTTGTATTCCACGCGATTTGAACTCGCGACAGAGCGCCAGTGCGTCTTCGCACTGAAAATAGACGTTGACTCCGGTTCCAAGCGTTTCTTTCGGCTGGCGTTCCGGCATAAGCTCCTGCAGCATAATCGCGGCCTCGCCAAGCTCCAGCCAGCACCAGCGAATCCTCCCGTCGGGCTTGTAATCACCCTGACCATCATCAGGAATCCACCAGCGCTTCATTTTGAACCCCAACCCGTCTACATAGAATCGCAGCGACGCTTCCATGTTGGTCACGCCGAAAAACGGCACCGCCTGCTTTACGTTCGCGCTCGTCATGGTTTGGACCGGCATCATTTACCCCGTCGGCAGCTCATGTTCGCGCCGCCTGGTGGGCCGGCACCAAGCGGACATCCGTAAGCGCTTAGATCCGCTTCTGAGCCAGGTCGAGGGCGCTAACCGTACGTAAGATCGGTGCTCTGTCCGACCTCGATGAGATAACCGTCAGGATCGCGGATGTAGCAGCGTATCTCGCCGTACTTCTCCATCGGCTGGCGTGATGAACTCGGCGCCTCGACTTGTCCACAATTCATAGCACGCTTGAATATCCGCAACGCGGATATTCATAAAGCTGTTGATGTGATTCGGGTCGGGGACGCTGAGCGTTACCGTCGGCTTGTCGGGGGTGGGCCCGCCTCCGACGTTGAGAATGAGCCACGTATTCGCGATCTGAACGTACCCAGGTGCGTTGCCGTCACCTATGCTCAGAATGCGAGCGCCGAAGACCTTTTCGTAGTAGCGAGCCGATCGTTCGATGTCGGCGACGGTGAGAAAATGCGCGATGCTGATCCCCTCTCGCGGGGGCATCTCATAGCTCTTCTGCTCGATTTGTACGGTGTTCATTGATCGCTCCTTTCGATACGGTGCTCATTACAAATACGGTGACCCGTAGCGCTCCTATTCATGAAGTTCGATCGACGCCAGCTAGTTCAGCAGCGACTCCCAATTGGCTGGAACCGTCCCTGCCGGTCCAGGTACTGGTTGATCTTCCGGATGCGAATGCGGCGAAAGCAACTCCACACCCTCGATCATCCCCGGCTTCTCGTAATCCTGCTTCTCGTAATCGAAGAACCAATCCTCACCCGGCTCGAAGCTGGCAATGATCGGATGCCCAGTCGCCGCCGCATGCTTGGACGCATGCTGGCCCGGAGAACTGTCACAGCATCCGATGTGCCCACACTCCGCACACCGACGGAGATGAAACCACCAACCGTTCGGTGACGCCAGACATTCCACACATCCATCGCCACTCGGTTTCGAAGCGGGGTTAATTCCGCGCGGGCCCTTTTTCATTTCCGATTTTCCTTTCGTGTCCTCTGTTCGCAAAATAATATCAAGCCACCAGCAAGATCTTCCCGACCCCACCCTTCTCTGCCGTTGCCTGAGCCTCGGCCGCTTCACTGAGTGGCAGTTTCTGGCTGATCGGGATTACCAGCTTGCCATCTCGCACCGCTTCGGCCATGAACTCGAGCGTTTTCCTGTCGAATTTCGAGAATACGAACACCACCTTTACAGATGGGTACTTCGCGGCGTTCTGCGGTGCCCGACAACCGAAGCAAACACTCCTCCCGGCTTGACCTTGGCGATCAGCTTCTCGGCGGTTCTTCCGCCGACCGTATCCGCCACCGCGTCGAGCGGCGGAAGATTCGCAATCGCGGTGTCGTCGTCGGTTGCGACGACCTGATCCGCACCGACAGTCTTCGCCTCATCCATCTGCCTCTTCAAAACCCCCGCGATCACAGTCGCCCCGCGTTCCTTCGCAGTGAATACCGCCGAACGCCCGACATTTCCTGCAGCGCCCACGACCATAACCGTCTGGCCCGCTTTGATTCCCGTAGCTGAAAGGAGCTGGTTGCCGGTCGTCGTCACCAGCGGCAGCGCCGCCGCCTGGATCAAATCGAGCCCCTGTGGGATCTTTCGCCAAGACCGCTGCATTCACGACACAAAGTTCGGCGTAAGTATTGTCCGCCATAGCGAACACCTGGTCGCCGACGGAAAAGCCTTCCACTCCCGGCCCAATCTTCACCACGGTCCCCGCAATGTCGACTCCTATCAGTCCCGGAAAAGTCATGGGATAGAAGTCTTTCGTTAACCCGGCACGCCGCTTGTAGTCGATCGGATTCACGCTCGCGGCGGCGACCCGCACCAGTACTTCGCCCGGACCCGCCACCGGATCAGGGTATTCCTCGAACTTGAGTACTTCAGGACCGCCATATTGGTGGACAACAATTGCTTTCATATTCATCTCCTTGTACCGTGCGCAAGCAGTCACTAATAGAACTTAGATTAGCGAGAGCTAGAATTGGTCACCGACGCCGTTGAAATCTGGGGACAGACAGGGCGTTCACTAATTTCCGTTGTCGAAAAATGGAAAACGTCCGGTCTGTCCCGGGTTTTCCTTCGATTATTATGCCGCTGAAACCGACTTCTTCTTCCCATCGAGTGCCGGTAAAAGAAGTTTCAGAAGCGCTTCATCAGAGAATGGGTTCTGGCCTGAAATCAGCTCGCGATCCTGAACGACATAGCTCGTCCATGGAGCGAGGACGCTTACGTCACCGCCCGCCGTACTCAAGGCGAAATCCGGGTAGAAGAGAACCTTACCACCAATCTCAAGCGGTTCACGCTGCTGCTCTTCCGCTGTCGAAAAGATAGTCATCTTATATCCGGAATAGATCCAGCCCTGCGCTTTTGCGTGCGCTCCGGCGGTATCGCCCGCCGCCAGCGCGGCGACCACCTCCTTCGAATTCGGAAGAGCCGAGAGAAGTGAAATCGGGCCATGGCAGAGCACTGCCGTAGGCTTGGATGTTTCGTGAAAGTGTCTCATCACGGTGCCGGCGTCGGGATCGTCGAGCAGGTCCATCATCGGGCCGTGGCCGCCGGGGACGAAAACAGCGTCATATTGATCGAGGCCCGAGGCGATGACGCCCGAGATGCGAGTTGGATTTTTGAGGCCGGTCAGCGTGTCGCGGAATTTTAGATAGTCCTGAAGCTTAGCCTCGTCTCCACCGAAGAAGTCGGCTACAGCGGAATGGACATCCAGTTGCGGCGTGTTTCCTTTGGGGTTGGCGAAAGTGATTTCGTAGCCCTCCTTCATCAGGGCGCGAACCGGAACCGTCAGCTCGTTGAGATAGTAGCCGGCGCCGGTGTAAACCTTGCCATCTTTCAAGGGCAAGCCATGACCGCTTGAGACTAGGACTAAGACTTTTCCTTTTGTTGTCATTTTGTTCTCCTCTTTAGTGCTTTCTTTGAAATCTGAATCTGTTTCCTGAGATCTAAACCGCGGTTGATGTGGCTGTGGCTGCGAGTCCTTTCGAGGTCAAAGCATCGGTTGCATTTACGATCGATTTCCACCCCGATTGACGCCTGGGGATTATTTGTCCATCCGTTCGATCCATTGCGCGCGGGATACGGGAGCCACGAATGGATCCGCAAAGTACTGTGTTTCCCGCGCCACCTTGTCGTCCTTGAATTCCATGATGCTCACGGTGTAGGACGGCTTGCCGTCATATGTCAGGATGAATTCGGTGACCCAAAGATCACCACCGCCAATGATTCGCCGGACAGCGAACCGTTTTTTGCTGGGCTGACTGGCGCGTTGGTTCTGTATGTTGCGTCGACCGCGGGTTCGCTCGCCTGACTGCGGATATTCCAGCACCGCGTCCTCGTGGTAGATGCGGTGCTCCGTTTCAAAATCGCTGGCATCGGATGCCGCCCAATGCTGATCCAGTGCCGCACGGATCTCTTGATCCCGCAACCCAGAATACTGTTCCTTCTTTTGCTGATCGTTCATCTTGAACCTTCAATTTGACAGGAAGCTACGTGTTGCGCGGATCGTCTTTCGGGCTGAGGTACTCCAGTCCAAGCGGCCCCATCGCGGTTACTTGCGTGACGTACTCGCCGGATTTCGCCCAGTGGAAATGGGGCGTGTTGCCAGGAAGAACGACCACGGCGCCGGGAGGATACGCTTCCAACTTATTCGCGTCGAATTCATTCCCCAGTCCGATATAAAAGACGCCGGAAATCACGGTGTAGACTCGATCCTCCGGATGCTTATGCGGCATCAGCTTCTCGCCGTGGGGCGCTTTGACCCTGATTGTGTAAGGGCCCGGCTGCGAAGGCTGACCCACGACGATGGCCAGTCGGACGGAAGGTGGGAAGGCCGGGAACGGTTTCCAATCGATATCTGCGGGCAAGATTGCTTTGAAAATTTCCTGCCCGGGTTGGTGAGGCTGGACCTCGCTTCGTTGAGCAGGCTTTACAGCGCTGGCTTTCTGAGACATACAAACCTTCCTTCGAAGAAAAGCGCGACATTCTACCGCGCAGTCAGAACAACGTTCGGGAGATGCACGATGGTATCGTCGATACTTTGGTATCGGCTCTCCTGCTACCTTCTACGCAAATGGCTCCAGTTTGGCGAGAATTGTGGGCAGAAATTCCGAGACCGTCGGATGAATATGCATTGCGCGCTGGATGACCGTGTATGGCGCCTTGGCATACATGACGTCCAGCAGAACGTGAATCACTTCATCCCCTCCAACTCCGAGAATGGCTGCTCCCAGGATCTGTTTCGTTTCTGCATCGACGCAGATCTTAATGAAACCCTGCATCTCGCCTTTTTCGTAGGCACGGGTCACTTTACTCATTGGATATTTCGCAACGAGGGCACGGCGTCCGGATTTCCGTATTTCTTCGTCCGTCATGCCGCAGCGTCCCAGGGGCGGGTCGATATAGAGCGCGTAGGCCTGGATCCGGTCGGAAACCCGGCGATGGTCAGAGTTGAAGAGATCGTCGGCAACGATCTCGTAATCGTTATAAGAAGTATGGGTAAAGGCGCCGTGGCCGTTGCAGTCCCCCAGGGCCCAGATGCCGGGCACGTTGGTTTGCAGCTGATCATCCACCATGATGTAGCCGCGGTGGTCGGTCGTGACCCCGGCTCGTTCGAGACCCAGGTCACTTGTGTTGGGGACGCGCCCGACGGCTAGAAGCACGTGACTGCCCGCTACTTCCTTCGGCTCTTCGCTGCATTCCATGAGTACAGCCACACCGCCATCGCGTTTCGCCAGCGAAATGCATTTCGCATTCAGCCGGATGTTTATGCCCTCCGCCTCCAGGATTTCGCGCACAGCCTGGGAAACGTCTTCGTCTTCCCGTCCAATCAGACGCGGTCCCATTTCCACAATCGTAACCTTGCTGCCGAAGCGGCGGTAAATCTGGGCGAACTCCAGCCCAACATAACTTCCGCCGACGATGACAAGATGCTCGGGCAAGAAATCAATGTCCATCATCGAGGAGTTGTTGAGAAATGGGACGTCGTCAACCCCCGGCATGTTGGGGATGAAGGCCCGCCCGCCAACGTTGATGTAGATCTTGTCGGCTTGCAGAACTTCATCGTTGACCATGACCGTGTTCGACGACTGAAAACGGGCGTGGCCCTTTATGACCGTACAATTCCTCGTTCCCCGGAGCCACTCCTCCACTCCCTTGTTAGACCTCGCGGAGGCTGCGTCCTTGCGGGCTTTGACTCGCTTGATATCGACGGTCATATCACTGGCGGAGAAACCATAGTCGGCCCCGCGGCGGGCAACGTGGATGGCATAGGCACTGGCGACGAGCGTTTTTGTCGGGATGCATCCGGTATTCACGCATGTCCCGCCAAATTTGTTGCGCTCGATAATAGCGACGGTTTTACCAGCCGCCGCAAAACGCGATGCCAGTGACGGTCCTGCCTGGCCCGTCCCGATAATGATTGCGTCGAAGTGCCTCGTATGAGAAGGGGTGACTGCAGTGTTCATAATTGCTCCGATCAGCCTCACCCGAAAGCGATGACTATTATCGATCAGGCGGCAGAAGCGAACCGCAATTATGCAAAACTTTACAATCCAATGCTGGGGAAGCGTCCGACCCAAAAATCGGCTTCTGGCAGACCCAGTGTCCCAGTGAGGCCCGAGAGACGCGGATCCACGCAGGTGACAACTGCGTGATCCGGTATGCTGTAAGGGCTCGCCTGGGGCAGTGTGCTCTCAGGTCGTCCGAGCTCCTTCGCTACTCCGTCCGGGCGCCAGAGTATGTCACGGTGAACTGATGTCCATGGGGCATGGTGAAAACGTGTTTCTGCATGACTCGCAAGACGATAACTGTTGAA
>CAWAYW010000008.1:0-912682 GCA_963786325.1 Terriglobia bacterium | reverse complement strand
GTTCGAAAGTCGCTGGCTCGTCCCTGGTGCCGTCGGTCACCGGTTGGTTCGGCCAGGCCGATCCGTTTGTTCGATGTAGATTGTTCGATCCTGCGCCCGGCGCGCAGCGTTCGAGTCTCGGTACTCCCCCTATTCCCAGCGTTTACGGGGCGAGCGAGGGCGTTCGGTTGCTGCAGGAGATTGGCATGCAGACGGTGGCAACTCAAGTCGGGAATTTGACCAAAGCCTTGATGGACGGTGCCCGGGAACTAGGGATTCACGCCAGAGACCCCCCCCGACAGCGCTGGGCCTCTGGTAGTGCTGCAATCGAAAGAGGCCGATGCGCTGGTACAGAAATTTGCCGCCAGCGATGTGGTTGTCTCCAGCCGGCATGACGGGCTGAGAATTTCGTTTCATGTTTACAACACGTTGGAGGATGTCCAGACGGTGTTGCAGTTACTCGAAGAAAACCTTGACCGGCTGGTAACGGAACCGGTTGCCAGCGGACGTTAGAGGGCGAGGGTGGCACGATGATGGATGGGTACAGGCATAGTGGGATTCGAACCATGCGGAGTTTCGCACATGCTGAGATGCGGCGGCTCAGGTCGGCGCTGCTGATGATTGGACTGTTTGCGCTGTGGCTTCCGGGACTCTTCGCGCAAACGCCTGCGGTTGCCGAGAGCATCGTAATTCGTGCCGGCAAGCTATTCGATGCGGAGTCGGGCCAGTTTACCGATCGGCCCGTCATCGTCATCATCGGAAATCGGATCGCATCGGTAGGCAGTGGCAATGTCCCAATGCCTCCTCATGCTCGGGTGATCGATCTGGGCGATGCAACCGTGCTGCCCGGATTTATTGACGTGCACACCCACCTGACATCGGACGCCGGGAATGCAGGCTATGAGTCGCTGGGAATTTCCAGTCCCCGCGCCGCTCTCATCGGAGCCAAGAATGCTCGCCTGACCCTGCTGGCTGGATTCACCAGCGTGCGCAATGTGGGAGCAGAGGGCTATGCCGACATGGCCTTGCGCGATGCCATCAATGCCGGCGACGTGATCGGGCCTCGCATGCAGGCTTCCGGGCCGCCCCTCGGGATCACCGGCGGACACTGCGACAGCAACCTGCTGGCTCCCGAATTCCACTACTCCGCGGAAGGCGCAGCCGACGGCGTGGACGCGGTCATGCACAAAGTGCGCGAGGTCGTGAAGTACGGCGCCGATGTCATCAAGTTCTGCGCCTCCGGTGGAGTTTTCTCCAAGGGCGACAATCCGCTGCTCGAACAGTACAGTCCGGCTGAGATGCAAGCGCTGATCACCGAGGCCCATCGCCTGGGACGCAAGGTGGCCACGCACGCCCATTCCGCGCTGGCGATCAAGGACGCGATCCGCGCCGGCGTGGATTCGATCGAACACGGCATCTTTCTCGACGACGAAGGCATTCAGCTGCTGAAAGAGCACAACACATTTCTGGTTCCGACGTCCTATCCCCTGTTCTGGTTTCAGGAACATGCGCCTCAAATGCATATGCCCTCATGGGTAATGGAGAAGGCGGCCATCATCATTCCAGCCGCCAAGCAGAACATGGCCAAGGCCTTTCGCAGCGGAGTGCGAGTGGCGCTGGGAACCGATGCCGGAGTGTATCCGCACGGAGAAAACGGCGGCGAATTCTGGGCCATGGTGGAACTGGGATTGGCGCCAGTGAAAGCCTTGCAAGCAGGCACCGTGAATGCAGCCGAGCTCATGGGCTGGTCGGACCGCATTGGCTCCATCGCGCAGGGCAAATTTGCGGACATCGTTGCGGTAAAGGGAAATCCGGTCGCAAATGTTCGCCTGTTGCAGCACGTGGAATTCGTAATGAAAGACGGGATGGTTTACAAGGACGAGATTTCATCGCCGTCGACGGCGTTAACGGCAAAGCCATAATGAGGCCGACAATCGACGTGCAAGCGATCGATGGCATTCAGACACACGAATGGCGAAGGGGGCAAGTCATGCGGCGATCAGGATTCACAGCTTTAGCAAGTGTTCTTCTGCTCAATATTCTGCTTACCGCTTCCTGGGCACAGACTACCCAGGGCGGAATTGTGGGCACCGTCCATGATCAAAAAGGCGCTGCTGTCGCAGGCGCAAAGATCACGGTGATTAGTGCGGCGACCGGTCTGCAGAGAGACGTCAGTTCCGCGGATAATGGAATCTACCGGGTAATCGCGATTCCTAGTGGCATGTACGAAGTTAGGGCGGAGGCCCCAGGCTTTGCCAGTCTGGTGGAGAAGGACATCGAAATCGGCGTGGCCCAGACGCGTACCCTGGATCTGGTGCTGAAAGTCGGGGCCACCGCCGAGACCGTGACCGTGGAGGCGAATGCGGACCTGACCCAGACCGAAAGCTCCAAGCTAGGCCAGATCATCGACAACCGCAAAGTGGAAGACCTGCCCTTGAATGGACGCGACTTCGCGCAACTGGCCCGCCTGAACCCTGGAGTGGCGGTCTCGGGTGGTGGAGGTGGCCAGCAAGGCGGCGAAGGCAATGTCTCGGGTTTTTCTTCTAACGGTCAACGCTCGACTTCCAATAATTTCCTGGTGGATGGAGTCGACAACAATAATTATTTTGCGGGTGAGGCGGCGCAGTTGCCTTCAGTCGATTCCATTCAGGAATTTGAAGTCCAGACTAATACTTTTGCGGCTGAGTACGGGCGCAACACCGGCTCCGTGATCAACCTGGTGACCAAGTCAGGCACCAATCAGTTGCATGGATCGGCGTATGAATTCTTCCGCAACGATGTTTTCGATGCTCGTAACTTCTTTAACCAGGACCAGTTCCCCAAATCCGGTTTGCATTTGAACCAGTTCGGAGGCACACTGGGCGGCCCGATTGTGAAGAACAATACTTTCTTTTTCCTGAACTATGAAGGCTTCCGCCGGAAAGCAGGCATCACCCGCATCACTAATGTGCCCACGCTCGACCAACGAGCCGGCAACTTCACCGACGCCAGCGGAAACCCGGTTACGATCGCTGTGAATCCGGTGAGTGCGCAGCTTTTCAAGTTATATCCCGATCCCAACCTTAACAATCCCAGCGGCAACTTTATTTCTTCCCCGGAGCAGAGCGACGCCACCGACCAGTTCCTGGTGAAGGTTGACCATCGCTTGCGCAGCTCGGACAGTCTTTCGGCGCGCTACAGCCGGACCCGTTCCGACATTTTCTTTCCTTTCACGCCGGGACAGAGTGGGACCAATGTGCCGGGTTATGGCGTGAATGACAACGGCGCCAATCACCTGGTGGCCATCTCCTATACGCGCGTGATTTCTCCCAGGACGCTGAACGAAGCACGCCTGGGATTCACCCGGACCAATGTTCAGCTGGCAACCCAGACGGGACCGCAAGCAGCGGATTTCGGCATCAACACTGGATGGCCGGCGGGGGCACCGCTGGGGCTGGGAAATATTCCTCAACTATCTTTCTCCGGCGGATTCGTCTCCGGTAGCGCATCCGTCAGCAACCTGGGCGGGGCGATTGATCAACCCAACCGCACCGCGATTAACACCTACCAGGTGGTGGATAACGTTTCCCACACCACGGCCCGACATGTGTTCAAAGTGGGGGCGGATATCCGCTATACACAACTCAACCGGCTTTACGATCTGGCCTTTAGCGGCCAGGTCAGTTTCAGCGGCACCAATAACCCGGAGGGAATTCCCAACGCGCTGGTCGATTTTGCCGAGGGACTCTCCAGCGGCGCTTTGCAGTTCGTCGGCGACTCTCACCGCAACTTCCACACAACTAGTTATGGTTTCTTCGGGCAGGACAGTTTCAAGCTGCGGAAGAACTTGACTCTGAACTACGGCTTGCGTTACGAGCTGAACACCGTGCTGCGCGAGGCCCATGGCCGCTTGAGCACATTCCGTCCACAAGATTTCACTACCTTCCTGGACCCCAGCGATCCCACCATCCAGACGAATCTCGCCGCCCTGCGCGCCTCCGGGGTTGTCACCCAAGGGGAGGTGGATGGCATTTATGATCCTGATCACAACAACATCGCGCCACGTCTCGGCCTGGCTTGGGACGTGTTCAGCAACGGCAAGACCGTCGTCCGCGCGGGCTATGGCGCGTTCTACGAAACGATTATTGGAAATATTCCGGGGAACGTGATGCTGAACCCGCCGTTCCTGCCAGACTTCTTCAATGCGTTCCCGGGATGGCCCGACGCTTTCGCGCCCTCTGGATTCCCTGTGCTCACCGTCACCCAGCAAAAGCTGCGGACACCATACGCGCAACATTACAACCTGATGGTGCAGCATCAACTTCCTGGGAAGGCGCTGCTGGAATTCGGTTACGTCGGCACTTCCGGAACCAAACTGCCACGTTTCCGGCAGATGAATCAGGCGTTCATCACCCAGGCGCAGATTGATAAGCTCACTCCCGACGTGCGCACGCGGATGGAACTCATGGGTATTCCTGACTTCGTGATTGACAACATCATCCTGCCGCATGGTATTGCAGCGATTCCGAGCATCGCGCGCACTCCTTTCTTCGGATATGCGCAGCTCTTCCAGGCGGAAGACACTATCAGCTCGCAATACAACAGCTTTCAAGCCAAGCTGGACAAACGCTTCTCCCACGGACTTTCGTTCCTGATGTCGTATACCTGGTCGAAGTCAATCGATGGCGCCTCTGTTTTCTTCGGATCGGGCGCCAATGCGACCACGATCTTTCCCCAAAACAACTACAACCTGGGAGCGGAGCGCGGCAATTCGGACTTTGATATTCGGCACAGATTGAGCTGGAGCTTCCTCTATGAGATCCCGACCGCGCACGCCGTGCCCAAGGCACTGGGCAGCGGCTGGCAATTAGGAGGTATCCTCAGTCTACAGACCGGACAGCCGTTCTCGGTTTTGACCGGGCAGGACAATAGCAGCACAGGACTGGGCAATGATCGTCCCGACCTGATTGGTGATCCCAACATCGGTCCGCATACCGTGAATCGCTGGTTCAATACGGCAGCCTTCACGCCCAATCAGCCACTGACCTTCGGCAACGCGGGACGCAACATCGTAACCGGGCCGGGATTCCATAACTTCGATTTCTCGTTGATGAAGAATACCCGCATCGGTGAACAGGCAAACATCCAGTTCCGAGCCGAGTTCTTCAACATCTTCAATCATCCGAACTTTGCCTTGCCGGCTAACATTCTGGCAGCACCCAACTTTGGGACGCTTTTCCAGACTCCCGACGCTGCGCAGAACAACGTCGGACTGGGATCGGGCGGACCACGGTTGATTCAACTTGCACTAAAGGTGAGCTTCTAGAAATGGCGATGGGCGAAGTAGGGGCCAACCCGGCACAGCTGAGTTCGCGAGGCATTCTGCGGTTCCTGGCGATCATCCTCGTTCTTACCGGTACCCGGATGTGGGCCGCCCCCGAGGTCAAGCAGATAGGGCCTGACCTCTACGCCTACATTTCGGACAACGATTCCAGTTCGAATTCCACTTTCCTGGTGGGAAGCAAAGGCATTCTGGTGGTGGACACCGGTCTCGACGCCACCGAAGGCGGAAAGCTGCTGCAAGCAATTCGCAGGGTTTCGGACCTACCCGTGCAGTACATCGTGAACACGCACTATCACCCGGACCATCAAGGCGGGAACTCGACCGTGGGACCGTCTGCAATAGTGATCAGCACCGACTGGACCCGGGAACGCACCTTGGCGGTGATGCAGTCTGCACCTGCGAATCGTTCCTTGTTCCGGCCGGCGGCGGTAACATTTCAGCAGAAACTAACAGTTCATCTCGATCCCTATACCGCCGAGATCTATTTTCCGGGCAAGGCCCACACTTCTGGAGATGCGTTGGTGTATTTCCCGCATCAACGTACCATCGCGATGGGAGACCTATTTCTTAACCGGTCCTCCCCGGCGATGGACGACGGCAGCGCGGAAAATTGGATCAAAGCTCTGGACGCAGTGCTGGCTAAGCCATTGGACGCGGTGGTGCCGGGCCACTTCGAACTGGGCACCAAAGTCGACCTTCAGCGTTTCCGCGATTATCTCCATGATCTGTTTTCGCAGGTCCAGACGCTTTCCCGGAAAGGAGCTACGCTGGCAGAGGTACGCCGCGGCATCCACATGGAAAAGTATAGCGACTTTCGCCAGTACCCCCAATTCCAGGCGACTTTTGCCGATAATGCGGAAACCATCAACCAACAGCTGAAAAAGCACTGAAACAACATCATGCCTGATTTTCCAATCTCCTGGGTCCGCCAGTCATTTCCTGCGCTGAACACTGACAATTTTGTTTTCTTTGACAACGGAGCGGGCGCACAGGTACCCCAAAACGTGATGGATGCGGTTCAAGACCATCTCTTGTCCCGCAATGTGCAGCGCGGCGGCCGCTATCGCAGAAGCCTAGAGGTAGACGCGGCGATCCAGCGGGCCCGAGAGAGCGTCGCGATTTTCCTGAATGCACGCGAGTCTGATGAAGTGGCCTTTGGCATGAACGCGACATCTTTCATCCGGCTGGTCAGCCTGGCCCTGTCCGAGACTCTGGGAGAAAGGCGGGAGATCGTAGTCACGGATCTGGACCACGAAGCGAACGTGGCAACATGGTTGGCGCTGCAGACACGGGGCGCTGTAATCCGCTGGTGGAAAATGCGTCCGGACGGCACCCTGCACAATGAGGACCTGGAGCCATTGCTGAATTCGCGCACTCGCCTGGTGGCATGCGCGGTGGCGTCCAATGCGCTCGGCTCGATTGTGGACGTGAGACAAACCGCTAGCATCGCCCATGCGGCGGGGGCTGAAATCTTTCTCGACGCGGTCCACTATGCTCCGCACGGGCCGATTGATGTGCAAGACCTGGATTGCGATTACCTGGTTTGCTCGGGATACAAGATATTCGCCCCGCATATGGGCTTCCTCTATGGCAAGCGGCGGGCGCTCGAGGCATTGCCAACCTTCCGCGAAGATTTTATTCCGGACCAGATTCCATTCAAGATCGAGGTAGGGACGTTTGTGTACGAGAACGTGGCAGGAATGGATGCTGCGGTTGCTTATCTGGAGGAAGTTGGGTCCAGGGTTTTCCCGGCAGGGCCGAGCGTCTCGCGGCGTGCCCTGCTGCGGCGGGCCATGGCGGCGATTCGTGAGCAGGAGGCGGCGCTCTCCACCGAACTGCTCCGCCGATTGTCGCACTCGGATGGCGTAACCGTGTATGGCGTTCAGGAACCCGCTCAGGTTCACCTCCGCGTTCCAACCGTGTGCTTTAACCTGCGGGGGATTGCACCCGCCTCTGTGGCCGCGCATTGCGCTGAAAATGGCGTTGGAGTCAGAGACGGCAATATGTATTCACCCCGCCTGTTGGAACGTCTTGGCATACCTCCGGCGACCGGTGCGGTGCGTGCTTCCCTGGTCCACTACAACACCTTCGATGAGATAGATCGCTTCGTGAACGTGCTGGCACAGATGAGCGCCGGTTAGGCCTTGCGTTCGTTTACCTGAGATTCGAGCTGAAGTTTCGAGCGGCGGATTCGGAAAGAAGAGTCGAGCAGAATTTCGATGACCGCCAACAACAATTCGCAGGCGCCGGCACCGGGAGTCGCGAGCTCATCACCCGGCCAAGCTGAAGGTCTGCAGCGCCGGCTCAGCGCCCGGCAGCTGACCATGATTGCCATCGGTGGCGCCATCGGTGTCGGCCTTTTCCTGGGCAGCAGTGTGACCATTGAACTGGCGGGACCTGGTGTCATCATTACTTATCTGCTGGGCGCCGCGGTGGCGCTGGTCATGGCCTACGCCCTGGCGGAAATGGCAGTGACGCATCCGGTAGCGGGCTCTTTCGGAGTGTATGCGGAAATCTATCTCAGCCGTTGGGCCGGGTTCACCATCCGGGCGACTTACGGGCTGGTGCAGATCATCGCCATCGGCGCGGAAGTGACCGCAGTCGCAATTTACTTTGCGTTCTGGTTCCCAAATGTTCCTGCCTGGTCCTGGGTGCTTATCGTCTCCACGGCGCTGGTGACCATCAACGCTCTCCAGGTCAGTAATTTCGGCGAGTTCGAATATTGGTTTGCGCTGATTAAGGTGGTTGCCATCATTGCTTTCATTGGCGTGGGCCTTTCGCTGATCACCGGTCTGGGACCCTGGCCGGCGGTGGGTCTGGCCAACCTGACCCATCATGGCGGTTTTCTCCCCCACGGGTGGCGTGGAGTCTGGCTGGCGCTTACGCTCGCGATCACCAGCTACATGGGAGTGGAGGTCATTGCCGTTACTGCGGGCGAAGCACAGAATCCGGAAGAGAGCATCCCGCGGGCGATGCGCACGATCGTTTTCCGGCTAATCATTTTCTACGTGCTTGCGATCAGCGTAATGCTGGCCATGACCCCCTGGAACCATACCGGCAGCGCGAATATCAGCGGCAGTCCGTTTGTACGAGCATTTGAGACGGCGGGAATTCCGTTCGCGGCCAGCATCATGAATCTGGTCGTGATATCGGCCGCCCTCTCCAGCGCGAATACCAACCTATACCTCTCCACCCGCATGTTGTTTTCTTTAGCGCGAGGGCAATATGCTCCGGCCTGGCTTGGCCGTCTGAGCCGGAATGGCGTTCCTCACCGGGCCCTCGGCATTTCGACTCTGGGCATGATTACGGCGATTCTGCTTGCGATACTAGCACCGAAAAATGCTTTCCTGCTGCTCTACGGGACCGCTGTGGCAGGCATGTTCTTCGTATGGATCGTGATTCTGATCACGCATCTTCGCTTTCGTCAGAGACTGGGGCCGGAAGCTGTGGCCAGACTCCCGTTGAAGCTGCCAGTTCATCCCCTTCCTACCGTTGCAGGAATTGCGGCGCTGGCGGCAATCGCGTGCAGTACATTCTGGGTGGAAGGTCTGCGATACACCGTCCCCACATTCCTCCCGTTATTGCTGGCAATGTCCCTGGTCTATGTGGTCCGGCGCCGGACATCAGTCAAGGTCTGATGAGTCGCCATGTCAGTTCACCTTCCGCTTCAAGTCGAAATGTTACTCCCGGAAATAACCCGGAGAAAGAATGCGGGGAAAGGGGGAAGGTGTACTCAATTGATTTCGAACAACTTAGTGTGAACATTTTTCTTCCTCAGTCCGTTATCAGTCCGCTTTAGTCCACTGTCACTTTCGCTGATTGACAGCCCTGCCGCATGAGATCAGGATTTTCAAAAAAGGCTCCCCATGAGCATGAAAACCCGTTTCCGGCAGGCTAATGGCCTTGCCATCGTGTGACGCCAGGAAGCTCCCCACGTTCCCATTCAAAAACTTCCCGTTGGGGCCAGGTCTGACCAGGCATTCACCGCTCAGTCGGCTCATCACTGGAGCGGTGCCCATAGTTTCCTTTCAGGCGGTTGTCTGTAACAGCTGGCATTTCCAACTCCTGCATGGAATGACTGAAGGAAGTATGTCCATCGAGATAGAAGACGCGGCCCTATGAGCACGCCAAACTCTGCTAACAGCCTGCCAGAGAATGGCGGAAATCCGTTTATGCCGCCTTGATCGGTGGGGGTTCGGATTGGCCGATCTGAACTAGCCCGGCTCCACGGTCCGCTTTCCAACGGTCATGCGTGCTGTAGCCTTTTCGGAGGTGCCCGATCGCCGAGCCGACCGCCATGGAGGTTCGGGCTACGTGATCGATCTTTAAGAAACCTGCCAGGCGAAAATCCTTGAACCAGTGCAGTCCGCTACTAATTGCGCAACCGCATTGCGAGCAATCCGGATCGCCGCCGAAAATGCAGGGCTCGACTCGAGTCGCCAGATCGGCAGAATAGTTCGTGGACATTCTGGAAAATGTGCAACCCGCCGGATTGGCTGGTGGCACATGGATTGCCCGAGAAATGCCCTCATTCGCCAACAGTTTCGGATATCGCTTGCGCAATGCTGGCAATTCGTCCGCTACGCGATCGCGCTCGGGTGGAGTCAGCATTTCCGATGTATGTTCGTCTTTCTGGGGAGTGTAGAGGCTGATCCAAATGCGAACTACCTCGGGACGAGCGTTCCAAAACGAAATGTATTCTTCAATGTATCCAGGGCGTTCAAGCATAGGGCGGGTGATCGTCCCATGCATGTTTACCTGACATCCCGCGATGTTCTTCAGGATGCGGTCGTAGGTCGCTGGCTTGCGCCGCACATCATGATGTTCAGGAAGACCATCCACGGAAACTGTGACTCGCACCCTTGGAATACTCATCCACTCCAGTGGGATCGGAATAACCGCACTTGTGACCACCATGGTGTGGACCTTCATGCTGCTTAATATCGGCAGTACGCGGCTCAATTCGCGATGGCGGACTAGGGGTTCGCCACCCACAAGAGAGACATGTAAAGGACGATGCCGCTGAATGAGATGCACGATGCCGTCCACCAATTCGTCGCCCCGATAATCGCTCAGGTTTCGCAGGTTGACTGAGCCGCCTAGATGCATTTCGCCATATGCATAGCAACCCGGGCAATTGAGTGGGCATTCACGCGTAACTTCGATCGACATCATGGGAGCGCTGCCAGTCAGAATCGATTTCCAAGCCGCCAGCACCTCTAGAATATGCAGTCCTGGTCTGCTCTGAGTTTGGCTCACAAACGGCCTCCTATTTTCGAGCTGGTTCGCCACTATGGACGAAGACTTAGTCATGCTTGCATAGTATTTGTTTACGGGAGCACAGACTCGCGGGGTATGATCCGGGTCAACACCCACTCAATTCGATCCACTTCTTCACGAATCACACGGATCGCTTGCTGATTGCTCGGATATGGCACGGGTGTAATTGCTTCTACCGCGTGACGAATCTTGTAGTTGCGATCCCGAATCGAGCTGATTCTCGCGGACGTCTCCATTCGATTTTGATAAATCCTTCCAGCCAGTTTCGTAGTCATCCAAGCGAACACTAGCCCGAATAACATCTCGATTGGAAGACGATCAGTTGCTCCATCGAAATCGAGGAACGCGACTCGATACACGGCTTCGCCAAGTCCCAGTGAAGCGAATATCACGCCGATCCCAATCAATCCAATCGTAAAGCGGCCCTTGGGTCGACGTGCCACAGACAATTGTTCAGTACCACAGTTTTGCGCGAATGCCATGTCCCCCCCAAATGTGATGTGAGATGCGCCGAAGTCTTACTATTTTATGCCGAATCGTTTCCCCCGGGCGACTAGCTATCCTCTCGCTTGCACTTGTGCTCTGCCAACTGCACCCTGAGATTCTCTTGCGCGTCCGCTACTGTTTTCATGGCGGACAGTGGCGCAACAAACGTGCGCTCGCAAAACGTGCACACTCCTACGGCGGGAACTGGGCCGATCCATTTGACCACTCGTAGGTTTCGCTTTGGCATTTCCAAGTAGTTTCCGCATTTCCGGTATTTTTGGTTGTGGGCTTACTGGCAGATCGCGATCGGCGTTTTCACGCACGGCTGGGATGAGTCCAAGTGGCGACCCGGAGGCACGCGCCATCGAGGACGTGTATTCAGTTCCCGGCCTTTTCTAGGCACGAGTCTGCGCCTCTACGATCCCCCATCAATGCATGGCAAGTTTTCCGCCCAAATTTCATGCCGCCGCTTTCCATTTTTCGGGAGGGCCGAATAAACCTGACGATTAAGATCAACTATCTGTAGGTGACGCGTGAGCGAAAATCGGAGGTCGAAACGGTCAATTGGCCAGCATCCATACCGCAATCATTTACTTATCCAGATGTTAGCTTGTCAGCCATCTCCCGGTGTAAATAACACCACGGGGCGCAAACCGCCCAGACAACCGATCCTGGTCACACCCTTATTTTGAGGTTTCAAGTCTTTACGAACGCACGCTACCCCCATCGCAAGGAATCGCAACTACAGTGATCCCTGTATTGTTTGGGGGGCAGTATCGCGGACAAAGACGACCGGTTTAACCTTGTCTCCGCATCTAAAACTATGAGCCACTTCAGAGGAGGTGCGTATGAAACGCATGCTTTGGGTGCTGGCTCTGGCGTTTGTAGCCTCAGCTTTCGCACAGCAACCGTCCCCGACTAACCAGCCACCATATTCAACTCCCCCAACATTCCCAGAGGACCGGGCACCTGGGCAACAGATGCCACCGGACACAAAGGCGCCACCGCCGCAAGGCTCGTCCGCCGCTCAGGTGAGACAGCAGATTCAGGAAAAGCTCAATAGCGAGCGAGCCTTGGCGAACACGAAAGTCGCAGTCAAGACCAACGACAAGTCCGTGACGCTCACTGGTTCGGTGGATACGGAAAGGCAGCACGACCTCGCTCTCCGCATTGCTCAATCGTATGCGGGTGATCGAAAGATTGTGGACAAGATCAAACTTCGAGGACAAGCATAAGGGAATCCATCGAAGCAGAGGCTCCTGAATGTTTCACAAGCATCTCCCCGGTTCCCGTCGTAGTGCTGAAAGGACATGCATTGGAATTGTGTCGAAGGCCAATCTGGCCTAACAAGCAGAGAGGTCCGAACACAGTCGCAGAAATTTCCAAACCGGGACGCCCGAGTCTGATGGCCGCTTAACCTGGCATCTAAGACATTTGGAAGGCCGTAATCCGAATCATCACAGTCGAGCGGGAATACAAAGATAAAGATATGGAGGATGAGGAAGCCATGAGTTTCTTCGTGGGATCAGAGGGCGATGCGGACACGAGTGCGATCATGCGTACTTACTCCGTCATATCCGCAGGATGCCGGGGAGATGCTGGGGAGGTGCATGGCTCATGAGCTTGCGGGTTTGAGGGTCCACTCGGTCGACTGAGCCGGTGTTCTCTGCATTTGGATCCCAAACGAGCAGCACAAATGGGCTCCAAGCACGGAAGCCGCACCGTGCAACCCTCGCAAATTCCTTCGATACCGTTTAGGCAATCAGGAGTCGCATATTAGCGTCACAATCCCGCGGCTGAGGTCGAAAATACGCCAGCGTGCCGACTTTTCGGAATATCGTTGCTACCTTTTAATATCATGTCCGCCGATCATCCCACGTCCGACACAACTCTTCAGATGATCGAGAAGATGATGGGTGAACTATGCGGTATGCCGTCCAAGCGGTGTGCCCGCTGCGGACAGACACTCGAATCCAAAATAAGGAAGCTGGGCATAAACCGGCACCGCTTCATCGCTTCTTAATCTTCCCAGCAGTAAGCATCAGGACCGTTCGGCAACGAGAAATTAAGCAAAGGCACGCGGACGTGCCGTGAACATCAGTACCGAGAAACGTTAGGGCCCTATCGGGACTGCCCCGAAAGAAGAAATGCGGGGGTGCAGAGGTCGTGTGGTCGGGGCAGTTTCGATAGGGTCGTTTGAACTGAGCCGCTGGCGTTTGCGGCGGACGCGGTGGATTATGGGATTTCAATCCGTCGGTGCTGGTTGCGGGGCGTCTCTAAAGCAAGCAACCGAGACGAAGAGAGCCGAGGTTGTTTTTGAACATGGCATTGGAGTCTTGACCTGTGACAGAAGGGTGGTGTTTGCAGGACTCCGTCGCTGCGTGAGCATACGAGGGCATGGTGTGCTGGAACACACCTACAACAGACGTTGATCGAAACAAGTTGCGCCATCGGTGTCTCAGGAGGAGTCAAGGCTGCACCTTTGGGGATCAGGCATGGTCAGGGCCGATTGAAAATAAAGCTGGCTGCTGGTCAGCCGTTGAATAATGAGCATCGGACCGGCGCAAACCGGACATCGCCAATGGGTTGGTGCGTCAGGCTCGTGGGCGCAGTGCGCGCTGAGCAGATCGCGGCAGCGTGACAGCATATCGCCACGTCTGCGATTAGCGAAAATTCCGAAGTGGCGGATGCGGACCAACCCTTTCGGGAGAACGTGGATCAAGAATCGTCGCAGAAACTCATCTGCGGAAACCGTCATGATCTTCTGCTTATTGCCCCGTGCGTAGTCTTTCCAGCGAAACGAGACTCGATCATTCTGGAAAGCAACGAGCCGGTGGTTGGAGATGGCGACGCGATGTGTATATCGCGCCAGATAGTTCAGAACATGTTCAGGACCTCCGAAGGGTGGTTTGGCGTAGACCACCCATTTTTCGCGGAAGAGGAGTCGCAGGAACGCGTGGAATCGGCGGGGCTCAGCAAGGCTCTGGAGTGAGCCGTAGAACTGCAGCTTGTGCTGCTGGAAGAGTTGTTGAAGTCCGGCTGTGAACTTGCCGCGGAAGACGCGGCTGAGTGCACCGACGGGCAGGAAGAATCGGTTGGAAGAAGCGATCCATCTGGAGCCATCGGGAGCAAGGCCGCCAGCGGGAACGATGTAATGTACGTGGGGATGATGCTGAAGGTTCTGGCCCCAGGTATGAAGCACGCCAAGAAACCCGATATCTGCTCCCAGGTGCTTCGGATCTCGAGCAAGTTCGAGGAGCGTCGCTGCACTAGCTCGGAAAAGCAGATCATAAAGCAGTCGCTTGTTCTGCAAGGTGAGAGCAGAAAGCTCGTGCGGCAGGGTGAAGACGATGTGAAAGTAAGAGACAGGCAACAGCTCCGCCCTGCGCTCGGCTAGCCACCGGGAGCGTGCGTTCCCCTGGCATCGGGGACAATGCCTGTTTCGGCATGAGTTGTACGAGATAGCCTGATGGCCGCAGCGCACACACTGATCACGATGACCACCTAAAGCCGCAGTGCGACAGCGGACGATGGCATCGAGCACCTTGCGATGCTGCCATGCAAGATGTGATCCGTGGTGCTCCCAGAATCTATTTCCTGCTGCATGGACGATGTCGGCCACCTCAAGGGTGGGCCGGTTCATCGCTTCTTCTTCAGCCTGGAACGCTTCACGCCGTTGGGTCCGGAGACCTCGATGGTTTCCAGCGGACTGGGAACCGCCTGCAAATGGCGTCGGGACAAGTGCAGATAGACGGTTGTGTCAGCCAGCTTGGCATGTCCGAGTAGGACCTGGATCGTACGCAGATCGGCGCCGGCTTCGAGCATGTGGGTGGCGAAGCTGTGCCTGAGCGTATGGGGAGCGACGTGCTTCGCGATGCCTGCATGCTTCGCGGCCTTGGCCACGGCAGTCCAGACAATCTTCTCCGTGATGGGTACATCGGCCCGCCAGTTGTTGACCGTGCCGGGGAATAGATATGTTTTTGGTTTCATCCAGCGCCAGTACTCGCGCAGGGTCTCCAGCAGCTTCGGGGATAATAGGACATCGCGATCACGGCCGCCCTTGCCCTGACGAACATGAATGACCATGCGTTCGCTGTCGATATCGGAGACCTTGAGGTGACACAGTTCGGCTCGGCGCAGACCGGTTGCGTACAGCATCATCAGCATGGTGCGGTGCATTAGGTTTTGAGCGGAATCAATGAGCCGCGCCACCTCTTCCTGACTCAGTACTGTGGGCATCCGCCTCTGGCGCTTCGGAAACGGAATGTGATCGGGAAGATACGGTCGCCTGAGCGTCTTGACGAAGAGAAAACGCAGAGCGGCGGTGCGACCTTCGATGGTGCCCGCCGAGAGTCTGCAATCACGAAACAGATGAACCTGGTATTCGCGGATGTGGTTTGGACCGAGGCGGTCCGGCGAACGGCGGAAGTACTTCGCAAAATCCTCCACCGCATGGATGTAGGAACGAACCGTGTTCTGAGCGTAGTTGCGACGCTGCAGTTCATCCAGCATCAGCTTCCTGAGACGGGTCACAGTAACCTCCTTGTGACCCAAACCTTACACGGGCAACAATGCTTGGGCCGACCACGCGGCAGCGTCCGCCGCGCCAGCGGCTTAGTTCAAACGCCCATGTCGCCATCAACTTCCCAATTGTCGGCAACCCTTACCTTGGGATTACTTCAGGCTTGCCCGTCAGAACGAAGCCGCTCGCGCGGCGGACGCTGCCGCGTAGGTGAGGTCGGCAGCTGTGGTGTTTACCATCAGATAAATTTTGGGTCACAAGGAGGTCCCTGTGACCCATTTAAGAAAAATCATGCTGGAGGAACTCCAGCGTCGTCATTACTCCGGGGGTACCACACGCTACTACATCCGCCACGTCGAAAGGTTCGCACGACATTTCAACTGCTCTCCGGATCGTTTGGGCCCACAACACATTCGACAGTATCAAGCTCACCTCTTCGGCAAACGGAAGTTGTCGCCCGGCTCAGTGACGAACCATTTGTGTGCCCTACGGTTTTTCTACATTCAGACGCTTAAGAAACCGTGGAGCATTGCCGACACTCCTTATCCCAAAAAAACACACCGCTTGCCCACGATTCTCAGTCAGGAAGAAGTAGCCCAAGTGATCGATGCGGCTTGCACACCCTTTCATCGAACTATCCTCATGACCCTCTACGCCACCGGCGTTCGGAGCGCGGAGTTGACTCGCTTGAAGGTGAGCGACATTGATAGCGGAAGGATGGTGATTCACATCCAGGGTGGCAAGGGTCGCGAAGACCGCGACGTGATGCTCAGTCCCGTTCTGCTCGAGGAACTCCGTGCACACTGGCGGCGCTTGCACAAACAATCCATTTGGCTTTTCCCCGGAAACAGCTGGCATAGTGGTGATCAGCCCATCGATACCAAAACGCCGCGTCACGCCTGCCAGTACGCCGCCCGCCGTGCGGGGATCAAGCTTACGGGATTGTTAAACTCGGCAGGTCGCTTTTTTCCCCCGTTAAAAAGTTAACGAATGGGGCTGCGGTGAACGAAGGCCAAGGGCAAGAAACCTGAGTTAGAGCGGACTAAGCAGGAACGTGCGATTCTCGATTTCCTGAAGAGATCAGAAAATCGGTTTTTTGAAATCCGCGAACTAGCAAATGCAACTGGTATCAGCAAGCCAAATACGAGAGCAGCACTGGAACGTCTTGAGGCCAAAAAGAGCGTATGGAAAGTGGGGGCCTTTGAGATTGAGGGCGGTCACGCATGGAAATTAGATGAACTGGAGCGCGATGATAAAAAATAGCCCTGTCACGGTATCAACAACTTGTTTCCTTTTTAGTGTTCAAAATTGACCAGTTTTCTATTCTTCTGTCCTGCCATCATGTGTATACCTACCGATTATCTTCAAGGTCCAGGGGCTTACTCCGAGAAAAGGCCCTTGGACCATTTTTTCGTCCACGTCTTTTCTTCCGATTCGCTGCCCCCGGTATCAACGGCTTACCTTGGCTCATTCTTTTGCGATCAATCTACGGTCACGATGCGGCTCAGTGCGCGGCTGGCCGACTTGTTGAGCAAAACACGAGAACTTCTGAAGAGCGCCGAAGATTTCCAGGCGGCGGCGAAGGAACTCGATACCGGCTTGACGGGGACGATCTCGCTGGGATGCATGATTTCGCTCGCTGCGCTGCTGATTCCGGGGCTGATAAGCCGCTTTCTCGCGACTCATTCCGGCATCAGCTTCCGTATCCACGAAGCGAACCAGCAAGATGTGCTCCGGGACCTGAGAAGCGGCTTGCTAGATATGGCGTTGACGTACGACCTCCATCTAGCCGACGACATCCAGTTTGTACCCCTGCTTAACCTGCCGCCCTATGCGATCCTGCCGAAAGGGCATCGGCTCGCCGCCCGCAAGACCGTCTCGCTCGAAGACTTGAGCGGAGAACCGTATGTAATGCTCGATCTCCCGCACAGCCGGGAGTATTTCTCATCGCTCTTCGATGTGCTCGGTGTGCGACCGGTTCCGTCGTTCAAATCCTCACAACCGGAAGTAGTGAAGGGCATGGTTACGAACGGCCTGGGTTTCAGCATTCTGAATTTCCCGCAGCGAGTCGCCAAATCGGTCGATGGCCAGGAGTTCGTCATCAAACGGTTTCGCAACAAATTGCGCGCAATGACGTTCGGAGTTGCCTATTCGGAGGGTATCAAGCCACGCAAGGTCGTGCAGAGCTTTGCATCGTTTTGTGCAGAGTCGATCGGGCATTTCCGGTATATGGGTGCCCGCAGCAAATCTCCACATCCTCGCCACGTCTCCCGTTGATGACCTGTGCTGATCCGGGCATGTTGGCTCGACCGGGGAACCGCGCCGAGCATCAGTAACGCGATCCTGCTCGGTCATGCCGCTGTCTACGGGATTCGGGTGCAGCATCCAAGGTTGGGATGAACAGGTCTGCCTGCCCTGAACCGAATTGCGCGGAGACGGACAGCGAAACGATCCTAAATGCTGATGAAGTCAAGGCGCTTTCGCCGTACCATCGGTTTGTGATCGCATTGCATTCGCCTAGATGAGTCGCTGAAACTCTTGTACAGCTTGAAGTAGATAATCTCCCACGGTTCCGATTCCTTTCCCGTCAGTTCCCTTTCCACCTCGCGCTTAAACTCTTCCTTTGGCAGCGAGCGCGCCTTGTGCATCCAGGTTGCACAATCGAATTCCTCGCCATCCCTCCTCGCGACTTTCGCCAACTCCAGTCCCTTCGTCCATCCCACTTCCTTCAGTTCCCTTCTTGCCTGCGGTGGCAGGTGCTCATAGATGGACATCAGGTAGTAGGCCTTCCGTCGTGACTCCGGGAAACGCCTCGTCAGGAACTCGTCGAAGGACTTCAGGTTCTCCAGCCGCCAGTACTGCCCCGCCCGCACCTCGCACAGATAACGTCCCAGTTCCACAAACCGGGTATCCCGTTCAGACTCAGACCGTCGCTCCCAGGCCAGACTGTTCTGACGGTCAAGACGGTGGGGAATAGACGCTTACGAATAGCCTGTCATTTACCAGAAGAGTCTGCGTAAAACTGATGACAATGCGAATGACCGACTCGGGCGCAAAGGAAAGGCGGATGCCCGTTTTGGGCCGGGCGTAGCGGAGTGGCGCTACTGGCTTTGGCTCAGCAGGACAACATCCCGCTTTGATTGTCCTCGCGTCATTAATATGTGCTCGCGATCGGCTGTCCAACTGAAGTCAAATATCTCTCCTGAATTGAAGTGAGTGAGCTGTTTCGGTTTTAAGCCACTCAATGACTGCTCCCAAATATTGGACGCACCGTTGCTCGTGAGCACGTAGTCCAACGCCTTTCCGTCACGCGACCATCTGAGAGTTCCTACGAAGCCGGGGACTTGGAATTTCTTGACGGGGGAGCCTCCGGCAGATGGAATCACAGCCAGTTCCACAACCGGAGGAGAGTATTGCTGATAAGGATAGGCAAGGTACTTTCCATCGGGGGAAACGACGATGTTCCCGAATAATGTGTCACCGAGTACGTCACCAATTTCCGAAATCGATCCGTCTACTACGGAGACTTTGCGAATTTTTTCAGGATGAACTGCATTCAGGTAGTAGGCAAACTGTCCGTCCGGCGAGCAGGCAGGAAACAAGACGTCTCCACTCGTTAACGCGGTTTCGTCCGAACTGTCGGGCGCCATTCTGGTCAAAACTTTCTTACCATTTGTACTCGTCACAGCGAGCAGAAAACGCCCGCATGGCTCAATCCATTCCGGATAATTTAAGGACCTGACAGGTACTCTGTTAGCACCATCCTTATTCATGATCCAAGCACCCGCACCCATGGCTACCAAACGTCCATCCGGAAGCTCGCGCACCTGGTACAACGTCGGCTCTCCGGACGTGACCTGGGAAGGGTGAGAAAGGTCCTTTGTTCCAGCAATCCACAAATTCGATACCGCTCCATTTGCGATTACGGCTAGCCGCTTGCCGTCCGTGGTCAGATCGACTGCCGAGTCGTAATCGGTCAGGTCGTTCGTGAAACGGTGCGCTTCTCCCGATGAACTGGAAACTGTCCAAAGCTGTCCTCTGTGGGAGTTAATATCTTCTACAGTGACAAGAAGTTCTCTCCCGCCCCCAATCCACAACGGGCGTCCAATCGCGCCCTCAGAACCGTACAGTTCAGTCTGGGTTGCGTTCGATAGTGAAATGAGATACAACGCGAAACGACGTCTTTGTCCGGTCAGGTGCGCGGAAACGGCTATACTGTCGTTCTTGGGCGACCATGTGGGTCCGCTGTCAAAAACCTCGTTCCCTGCGACTGTAGCAAGCAGGTGATCACCAGTTCCATCCAAATTTGCGACGCGTACTTCGAAGATAGTGCGACGCGGGTATCCCCGAGTGTACACAAGCTGCGTGGCATCGGGCGAGAAACTGACCGGAGTGTCTGCATCCCGAATCAATTGTTCGACACCGCCTCCCTCCGCGGGAATTCGGCACAGGTAGCTGAAGACCGGATTGCTCTTCTCGGAACGGACGAAATATAGAAAATGTCCATCGGGAGAGAATTCCATGCCAGAAAAGTTGACGATGTCTGCCGTGAGAAGTTGCGTTTCGTTTCCGGTATCTATCCGCTTGACCCATAAGCTCTGCTCTAATCCTTCATTTCTCGCGTAGGCCAAACTTAGTCCGTCGGGAGCTATAGCCATCTCGCGGACCTTCCCATTGTCCGTCAGCTCGGTGATTTTCGTGTTTTGGAGTTCGAGGGCAGGCAGGCGACCGAATCGCCCGTATCTGACAAGAATTACTGTGGCAGAACCAAAGAGAACAGCAAGCAATAAGAACCAGTATTTCGGGATGCCGACCGGTTGAATGATCGTGCGGAAACCAGATTCGGAGCGACTGTCACTGGATTCTTTCCTGTCCGTCGCAGTCGGGAAAATCGGTTCGCCGGCTGGCGGCTCATCGGGTAGAGAGCCGTTGCCAGAGATCGGAGCGATAAAGCGGTAGCCTCGGCGAGGAATTGTTTCAATGAAAACAGGCTTATCTGGTGAATCTCCGAGTGCATAGCGCAACTTCTTGACGGCAGTGTTCAGACCCTTGTCGAAATCGACAAAGGTGCCATTGGGCCAGAGTCTCTTCTGCAGCTCTTCTCGTGTAACAACCTCCCCGGGACGCTCCAATAAATGGGCCAGTATCTGAAAGGGTTTCTCCTGAACCGGGAGGGGAACACCCCGCTTGCACATTTCGCCTGCGGCAAGATCGACCTCAAAAATGCTGAATCGAAGTTTCCTGCGCCCGTTGGCCTGAGTTGCCATGCGGGTATACCCCCTAGCCGTGCCAGAGAGTCTAGCACGGCCCGGTTCATCGGTGACGTTAACCGACACAAATGAAAGAGGGTTGAGCGGTTCACATATAGTTCACAGTGAATTGATTTGAAGTTTATCGGGGATCTAATCAAGATTGCGTGCGCTGTTGGAGGGAAGGCTATTGGGTGAAACGAACGAACCGTAGAAGAACTGCTGGAGGATTCAGATGGAAATGAAGTTGACGTACCTAAAAAGCCTGCGCGCGATCATCGCCCTAACTTTCGCGTTGCTGATGTCGCTAGTTCCACAAAATTCGGCTCGGGCGGCAAACGCTCAGAAGATTCGATACAAGCTAATCGACCTGGGAACGTTAGGCGGGCCAATCAGCTATGGTTCTGTTAACGGTTATGGATTTCGCATTCTGAACGACTCCGGCAGTGTTGCGTCATCTGCCGATCTTGCAGTTCCCGGTCTGATCCATGCTTTTCAATGGAGAGATGGCGTCATTACCGACCTAGGCACCCTTTCCGAGAATAACAACAGCGCTGCTGCGTCCATCAATTCACGTGGCTGGGCGACCGGTCAATCACAGAACTCCACGATTGACCCGATTCTCGGTTTCCCTGAATTCCGGGCTGTGCTCTGGAAGAATGGACAGATCATCGACCTCGGCACACTAGACTCCGGGACGGAAAGCCTGGGCGTCTTCGTTAATGATGCCGGTCAGGTCATCGGATTTTCCGCCATTAATTCTGAACCGGATCCTGTCGGGTTCTTTTTCCAGACGCACACATTCATCTGGCAAAACGGTAGGAAGCTGGATATTGGAACCTTGGGAGGAGCCGATGCACTCCCTGGCGCCAGTTGCAGCCACCCGCCGGAGGGAATGGTATGGGGACAATCGAGCACGAGTACAACGCCAAATCCAGACACCGGCATTCCCACCCTCGACCCCTTTCTGTGGGAACACGGGAAGATGATCGATCTCGGCACACTCGGAGGAACGTTCGGTTTTGCTCAATGCGCAAACCATCGAGGTCAAGTCATCGGCGACTCCAGCGTGGGAGCGACTCCAGCCGCCTGTATAGCAGTAGGAAGCCCAGGCTGTCATGCATTCTTTTGGGAGAACGGAATTATGACTGACCTCGGCGCGCTTGGAGGAGACAGTTCTCAAGCCACGTGGCTTAACGATGCCGGCGTGGTTGCTGGCTCTGCCGACCTATCCACGCCCGGTATTCACCATGCGATCCGCTGGAAAGACGGTCAAATTTTAGATCTTGGCACAGTTGAGGGCGATGCATGCAGTCACGGCAGAGCGATCAACGCGAAAGGACAAATCGTGGGCGGGTCAACGGACTGCCATCGTGCCCTGCACGCATTTGTGTGGGAAGAGGGCGGCCCGATGCTCGACTTGAACACGCTCATCCCACCCGGTTCCGGTGTGCAACTAACAAATGCAATCGATATCAATGATCGCGGAGAAATTCTTGCCCAGTCTGATCCGCTGGGCGTTACGCCGATAGGCGAAGAAAATCTCGGGCATCTGGTCCTGCTCGTTCCGTGTGACGAGGGGAGCGGTGATTGTGTAAACGAACTCTCGGCAAGCACTGCTACTGTTCTTTCGTCCCCTCGAACGGGCGTCGAGCAACAGCTAAACGCCCGGAAGGCAATAGGTGCGTGGCGTGAACGATTCATCGGACGGGCAAAGATTGGGCCTGAGACGGAATAGCAACACTGTGCTATTTGGTCTGCACTCTAGTGGCGATCTGTTTCATATTCTTGGGCTCAGAATCCGGACATGGCGCCTAAAGCCAAGTACCGCTCGAAAAGGAATGAACCCGTGCAGCTGAGTTTGGGCTAAGTCCTCAGGGGTCACCCAAAAGCGGCCAATGAGGATCACCTGCGGTATCGTCGGCGTCGTCTTGATCGCTGTGTCCTTCAACATAAATCCCGGTCCGCCGGATGCGACCAGCGCTGAATTGATGAGGTTCGGCCAACAGTACTACACTTCCGTACTCTGGGGAGCGTGGCTGCAAGCAGTTGGTCCGGCTCTCATTGTGCTTTTTGCTTTTTCTCTTGTTCACTTGGCCGGAGCCACGCAGCGCCTCTCGGGTTGGATGACCTTTTTCGGGGCTGCAACACTCATGACGGTCAGTCTCATCGAGATTACTGTCTACATCAGCGCTCTGCACGTTGATCCCCCGATGATGCCTTTCATCAGCTTGAAAATCATTTCTGCTGTTCAGCACCTTTACTTCATCGTGGCCGCTCCAGCTCTGTTCTCGCCGCTCGGCATTGTTCTTCTCAGCTCCTCGATACTCCCTCGTTTGTTTGGATATCTGGCGCTCCTACTGGCAACTGCTTTCGCAGCCTTAGGGGTCATTTTTCTGCTGACCTTGACATTGCCTGCGGGAGTCACAGCATTTGCCGGAGTCCAAACGTCCAAGCGTTATGGTGGCTGGCCGCTGCCCTCACGCTCATTGTTCGCAGCGGGAGAATTGTGAACAACCTGCAAGCGAATGATGTCGCGACATTACAGGCGATCGAATCCCAATCCTGACTGTTGGAGCTGATCTGAGCTATGCGGGAAAATGGCTGTGAGATGTGAGATGGACAAGACAGCCGTCTCCGCGAAGGTCTATGCTGCCCCGGCCCTTACCACCAACTTTACTGACATGGCTCCCGAAGACCGGGTGAGACTCGAACAATTTCTTGCAGTTGCCGGAAATCCACAGTCTCCCGATAGTATCAACCAGAATCAAAGGCAAGAAGAATCTTGAAAAGGCGCGCTCCCACCCAACCTTTCCTTTCAAGAGCCACGCAGAATCCGAAGACCCAAACCACCTGAAAAACCGCTCACGACCCAAGCACGCAGAATTCGTGGCCTGCGCCAAGCGAATACAATGTGTCCATGAAACTCATTGGTTCTTTCCTTATATATACAGGAATTCCGCAAAATGGTGTCAGACCGGGTGGGTGCCCGCGCTGTCGACTTACTGCTCGGTCAGATCAATGACAGTGAGGGCCCGCCGCAGCAGGTGGTCATGCGAACTCTTCTTAAAGTCCTGCTTATGGTCCGTTTCCCGTCACACCGATTACTGGGTTGCTTCGTCACCCGCAGACGGTTGACGAACCTTGTGCTTTCCGCTCAACCGATGCAAAACGAACAACACGCCCATCACCACCAGGATTCCCCAGCCCGCGCGCGTGTTTGGGGGCATGACCATGATGATACAGATGAACCCGGTCCAGACAAGGGCCAAGACATTGATGAGACTGCTCAGGTTCCCAAGGTGCCAGGGTCCACGATTTTCAATCCAGCGCGATTTCTTTCGCCAGCCCAGATACACGGGGATGCCATAGGATAGATAGAAGCCAACCACACTGATAGAGGTAACAACCGAATACGCCCCGCTGTAGATCATTGCTGCGCACGCTAGAGTGGTCGAAAGCCAGAGTGCCGCAGCCGGTGTTTTGTGTCTGAAACTAACTCGGCTCCATACGTTTGAGAGCGGCATCCCCGCATCGCGAGCGAACGCATAAATCGTGCGCGAGAGAGATGTCAAGGAAGCGAGGCCGCAGAACCACATGGCCACGACCGTGAGCCCGAGTACAGCGATCACTGCCCGACTGCCCAGTCCCGACTGCACGATTGCCAAGACTGCGGGAAGCGGACTGCCGTCGGCACCTTTTGCGGAGAGCACCTGGGAAACGCTCGGAATCACCAAGGTTAAGGAAAGAATGAGCATATAGCCGAAGAGACCAGAGATAACGACAGCCATCACCATGCCCCACGGGGCACGCTGTCGAGGATCAAGGGTTTCTTCCGCAACGTGCGCGGAGGCGTCAAATCCCGTGTAGGTCCACTGCGCTTGCAGAAGGCCGAGCAGAAAAAGCCAGGCATAGGGGGCGTGAATGTCGCTGGAAGAACTTGCCTGGAGAAGAAAGTGAAGCGGCTGCTTGGGAACAAAAATCAGAAGGGCGCCAATCAGTACCACAACGCCGACCATGTGGACAGGCGCGCTGGCATCATTCAACCATGCGACCGAACGGGTGGAGTAGTGATTGATCAGCGTTTGCGACAGCAGCAGTAGGACGTAGGTAATCAGCAGATAGGGCGATTCAGAGGGAAGCCCGAGCATGGGCAAGAGGAATCGAGCGCAGCCATAGTCGATGCCGGCGATTACAGTCACCAGTCCGACAATGTTGAGCCAAGCGGTAAACCAAGCCCAAGTGGGGCCACCCAGTGTGGCAGACCAGTGAATCATTCCCCCCGAAGTGGGAAACGCGGAACAGAGCTCTGCCATGCTCAGGGCGATGAGAAGTGTTCCCACCGTGGCCAGAGGCCAACCCAGCGTCATCTCTCGCGGCCCACCCATCGAGAGCCCGTAATCGTAGAGGGTGATGGCGCCGGTCAGAATCGAAATGACCGAGAATGAAAGCGCGAAATTCGAAAAACCGCCGAAATCTCGCTGAAACTCCTGCTTGTAACCCAGGCTCGCCAAGTCCCGAGCGTCGGTTTGAGCTCGAGAAGCGTGGGCAATGGTCGCGCTGCCTGAGACCACCGCGTTATCCACCCTTTCAGCTCCGCGCGGGACAATGGCCCAAGTGTAATCAGGCTGTCGCTCCTGCAAAAGGGCCCCTTTTGACTGGCTCTCGCACAGCACGAAAGGCAGTTTCGTAGAATCAAGAATTGGCGAACAGATGTTTGAAACGATCTAAAATAGCTGCCGACTTTATCACGAATCCGCCTCATCTGGGAGACCGACGTCGAAGCCTACGGGTGGATCAGCGAGTGACATGGGGTCGCAAGGAAGTGTTCACTGTACCTAAACGGACCTGTGATCGGCGTCCAGTTAAGAGATTCAGGATTGGGGTGTTGGGGTCTTTACTGCGGAGCGAAGAAAAAGATCCATCTTCGCCTCCGTAGATAATCTCCATGCCCAAAACACTCTTTGTAAAACCGCACGGAGGTCCGCATACTAGCCACCTTCAGTGTCACCGCAGAAATCTTTTCAATCCTCATCGCGCCTCCAAAGAAATGGAAATGCCTCCCGCCCGGCATGCCTCCGCGCTCCGCAAGCTTTCGAGACCCCGTTACTTTCGTTACCCGCTTTGAACCTTCCTCCCTCAACTTAGTGTGCCGGTCAAGCTACGATCAAGATTCCGCATTGGGAGGTCACCGTGTATCGGCGCTTGGCGCTCTTCACTTCCTTATTTTTCCTTCTTTGGGCGTCGGTCGCCTGCTCAACGAAACCGGCAGGTGAAAGCGCAGAAGCTTCGGTTCCTTCTCATATATTCGGCAGCAAGCAGGTTGCCCTCCCCGCAGGTACCGTTGTCACCGTGCGCCTGGCTAGCGCAGTGGGCTCGAAGCTGAGCGTAAACGGCGACCACTTCAGCGCCACGGTTGCAAGGCCGGTGGAAATAGACGACAAGGTAGTCCTCCCCGCAGGAGCCGAGGCATTAGGCAAAGTCGTTGAAGCCGTACCCCAGGGCCGCTTTAAGGGTGCCGCCATACTCCGGCTGGTCCTCGAGACTGTCACCGTCAACAATGACAGCTACGACGTCAAAACAGGTTCAGTCGGTTGCTACCTCAAGGGCAAGGGAAAACGTACCGCCACTTTGATCGGCGGTGGCGCCGGGGGCGGAGCCCTCATCGGCGGTCTTGCCGGTGGCGGCAAAGGCGCACTCATCGGCGCAGCATTGGGTGCGGGTGCAGGAACCGCGGGATCGGCCTACACCGGGGAGAACGAGATTGTCCTGCCCGCCGAGTCCACTCTCAGCTTCAATCTCGCCGCACCCCTCACTGTCAAGATGTAGTGGCACATCTCAACGCATCATCACGACAAAGGAAAACCGCCCCACCGGGCGGCTCTTCCATCGCAAATTTCAAAACGCCCTGCCATTTAATACACCTCCGTCACTTTGAGAATCCAGCTCGTTTACGTACATTGAGAAAATGGGTCTGAACTGCCTACTACTGACTGGCGACGCGACGCTGCTGGAGGGCATCCGGACCGGCTTCAGCACAACGAAGGTCGAACTCGAAATGCACACAGATGCTGCAAGCGCCATCGAACTCTCAGCTCGGCGGCACCTCGATGGCTTCGTCATTGACTGCGACGGTGTGGAACGAGCCATGGATCTGCTCGTCCAGATACGCGGCAGTAGCTCCAACAAGACATCGGTCGTCTTCGCCGTCGTGAACGGTACAACCAGCGTGAGCACGGCGGTTGATGCGGGAGCCAATTTCGTGCTGGGCAAGCCGGTTCAGGATAAGCAACTGCGAAGCGTTCTCGACGTAGCGCTTCCCAGGATGGAACGCGAGCACCGCAGATATTTTCGCCACAAGGTTGACCTGCCTGTCGAGCTCTTGTGTTACACGGGTGAGACCTTCATCGGGAAGATCATGAACGTGAGCGAAGATGGACTTGCCCTTACTCATTTTGGGCCTGTCGCCGTCGAAGGTGTAGTGACCGTACAGTTCGGGCTTCCCAGCGCGGAGTCACAGACCTTTCAAGCGAAAGCGGCGATAGTCTGGAATGACGCTTCCACTATGGGCTTACGCTTCCTCAGGATCGAGTCAGGCTGTCGTGTATGTTTCGAGGCTTGGCTGGATTCCCTGGAAGCGCAGCCGCAATTCCGAGAGTAGGCGCAATCGAGCGACGCGGCGTCGAAAGGAATTTAAACGCACGCTGCCGCTCGCTTAAAAGGGTCCAAGCGGCGGAATAGTAAGTTGACTTCATCGGTTTGAGACCTCGCTTACGGCACCCGCGGCGTTGGAACGAAGTTCACCTTTCTGGACCCCTGAACAACTGCGGGTGATAATGGAAGCCGTTGGTGCGGAATCCCGCCCCTTCTTCGAGTGTGCCATGCTGTCCGACAGAGCCTTCTTCTTCAAACCACCAAAGTTACCTTCGTGACTTGCGATGTCGCGGAGTAGGGATAACATCCAGATATTGGAAGTTTGATGTCTCAAGCTGTCAAAATCGCCATCTTCTTACTATGGCTCGTAGTCGCGATCGAGGCGTCAGCTCAGAGCAGCTACCAGGTGGTTCAGCTGACTCAGGCCGGGACAATTTCTGGCACTGTCAAGTGGTCGGGCCCATTCCCCCACATACCCTCCTTTCCCATCGACAAGGACCCCCAGGTTTGTGATCCGGATTCGCACAAGACTCGCGATCTTGAGCGACTAATCGTGGGTCCTCAGAATGGTGTGGCAAACACGGTGGTATTCCTCAAGGACATTTCCCGCGGCAAGGCAATGGACATCCCTGAGCCCAGGCGATCTCTGGATCAGAAGCGGTGTCGCTACGAGCCCCATATCCTCTTGGTGCCCGAGAACGGCCCGCTGCAGCTAAACAGTTCAGACGCGGTGCTGCACACCGTTCACATGGATGGCGCAGCCTCGTACAACTTGCCATTCCCCTTCACCGACCGGCCTGTTACTCGCGCCATGCCGACTGCAGGTCTTGTCAACGTAAGATGTAATGGCGGTCACGCGTGGATGAATGCGGAGATTATGGTGGTGTCCCATCCCTATTACACCGTGACTGACGAAAGTGGACAGTTCGAACTGACGGATGTGCCGCCTGGTCAATACCAGATCGTGGCCTGGCACGAGGGCTGGAAGCTCGAGCGGGAAGAAGCCGCTTTCGACGTTCTGACCGAACGCAAGATCCGGCGCGCTGTATTCTCGGATCCTAAGACCTGGGAGAAAAAGGTTACGGTGAATCCGGATGGAAAAGCCGTCGTCAATTTTGTCTTGAGCGAGAAGTAACGGCGACTTCATAGATTCTGTTCCCGCCCAACCCTCGGCCGCCACTGGAATCGAGCCTGCGAGTTATTCAATCACAATTGCTGGAGGCGGGTCGTCCCCCGAAACGTGCCTGAATCCAGGTCAGTTGATCTCTTGCCGAGTCTCCCAATACAGCTGCGAAATCGGAGCCTTGGTACTGGCGGAATTGGAGTTTATCGCGTTGTTTACACATGCGTGTCACGATCCGCCGGGTCATACCGGTCCTCATCGCCGGATCTGCATCGCTGCTGACGATCAGCAGAGGACCATAGGCGGGTTTCTGGCCCACTGTGTTACGTGCGAAGAACTGTCGCACAAAATAGTTGTCCTCCCAGCCAGGTCTCAGCATCTGGTGGACGGGACTCGAGACAGCGGCGGCACAATCACCCTCGATCCGGCGGTACGGCGCGAGTGCATCCTTCGTAAGAATTTGGTCCACCGGAAAGGGCGGATAGAGCGTTTGGACTCCATAAGCCAGGAAAAGCAATGGCTCGGGAGAATTCGATTTGGCGGCCTGCTCGTAGAATTCCCTGGCATCCGCGATACCGGAGACTGCGATGCTGCCCAGATAACCCGGATCGCGGATGTCGCGTTCTAACTCCCCTACAGCCAGAGCTGCGAGACCTCCCTCGGACTCTCCCATCGCGACCCACTTGCGCCCAAGCTGTGGCACCGCAGCGCGCGACGCGGCGATCGAATAGGTCACATCCGCTGCGTTCGATTGCATATCGACGGACGCGTTCCTGAAATTCGTCCCCAGTCCTACGTAGTCTGTCGCCACTATGGCATAACCAAGCTTGACATACATGGAAAGGAACGGCCCCTCATACAGATTTCTCATGAGAGAGGGAGCGCAGCGGCGGGCTGTACCAGTGAAACCATGGGCCCAGGCAATAACCGGCCAACCGCCAGCGGGCGGTGGTTCGTCAGGCACGAGAACCACGCCTGACGCGGCCACATCCTCGCCGTCGGCAGAGCGCGAGTGATAGAGAATGCGGAATGCGGATACTCCCTCAGGAAGCTGATATTCATCGAACCCTTCCGAGCGCATCAACTCACCTGGCCTGCCCGCCGGGAGCGGACTGGGAGTCGAATAGAAGCTGGTGATTGGGAGTAACCCGCGAAACTCGGAAGGTTCCGCTTGGGGCGCATTTTGGCTTTGAGCGAGCTCGGCGGCGCCTTCAACTGGCATTGCCGGCGCGAGCCTAGTCGCAATACCGATCAGGAGGAGTGCGCAACGAACCCGATCGCGACGCGCCAACACTGATTTCCGCACACATGACCATCTTCGACTAATTCGCCGCCTGCTTCCAGGCGAGTTTGCCACGCTGGCTGACACCCAGTGCTTCAAGCCTTCCAGGCCATCATGGTCCCTAGGACCACTGGCAAGTAGATCACCGAGGCATGAACGACACGGCTGGCCAGCATCTTGGAGCCCGACTTAGCCAGCTTGGCCGTGTGATATACAAAAAACGCCCCTGCGGTGAACATGATCAGCGAGTAGATTGCGCCACTCCGGCCTGCCAAAGGCAGCATTGTGACAATCACCAGGACAACCGTGAACACCACGATCTCCCCCTTGGTGAAGCGGCCATCGGTATCGAACCGAGGCAACATCCGAAAGCCGGCCCTCGCGTAGTCTTCGCGGTACAGCAACGCGATCGCCAGGAAATGCGGAAACTGCCACAGAAAGAGGACTGCAAAGAGCAACCAGGCATTTCGCCCGATACTGACGGATCCAGCCGCCCAGCCGATGAGGGTAGGCATGGCGCCAGGTACAGCGCCCAGCAACGTACACAGCGGCGTCTTCCTCTTCAGCGGTGTATAAACCAGCAGATATCCCAGAAGGGTTCCGATCGCCAGCAAGGCCGACACCGGGTTGACCCACACCGCCAGAGACACACCGCCCACGACGCTCATCGAGAGCCCAAACCAGCAGGCCTCCTTCGTACTGAGTCTGCCCGAGACCAAAGGCCGATTCGCGGTACGCCGCATCTGGGCGTCATAGAGCCGCTCCATCAACTGATTGAGAGTTGCCGTGCCGCTGGCAACAAGCAACGTACCCACCAGAGTAAGGAAAAGCCTGCCCGGCCGTAACGGCCCTTGAGAGCCGAGATAGTAGCCCGCCGATGTGGTCATCAGGATCAGCAGGTTAACCTCGGGCTTGGTCAGGGTATAGTAGTCCCGCAGCTTGGACGTGATGGTTTTGCTCGAGTGAGGATCTGCTATTGCGCGGGGGGAGGCCATGGGGTCGTCGCTGAACTCGAGAGACTGGCTCTTTTCCAGATCGCGTCGGATTCCGCCGTGCCTGTCGTCTCTCGGACCTGGTTCCGCTTGCGATACACAATGAAAATCATTCCAATGGACATCAGTGTGGGGGGAACGATGAGGATCAGGATCCCGCTGCGTAAGGCCTGAATCATGCGAGCGCCCGCGGAGGCGGCCTGCGTGTAGCACAGTGCACAGCTCTGGGCCAGCGCCGGCAGCGAAGTCGCCAATAGCACCAGCGCCGCCACGACGATCAGAGTAAGTCTGGTCGGCAGTGCCCCCCGCTTCATTGCTTCCCCTCTCACGAACAGTTCGCCCCGCAGTTGACCAGCCGGAAACTGTCGGTCCATCCGTACTGCATCGCCAACAGCACAGAAATTGTAAAAACCAAAACAAACAACAAAAATCCACGCTTTTCCGCCCACAAATGCATGAAGAACATGACGGCCAGTCCCGCCTCAACGAGGGCGACCGAGAACATGCGCCGGAACATTTGCGACGCACTGATATTTTGATAGGCAATGACGAATTGCAACCCGGCCAGGGCCAGTATGCAGAGATAGACAATCAGGTACTTCCCGATTCCCTCGGGCTTGTGTTCTGCTGCTGTTGCCATAGTGTTCTGCTCCCAGCTGTGATCTAGTGGGCGAGATTCAATAGATAGACGAACGGTACGACGAACATCCAAACCAAATCCACGAAGTGCCAGTACAGCCCCACGACCTCGAGGTCATCCGCATTGTAACGGCCGCCCTTGTAGCGCAGGCCCACAACGATCAGGGCGATCACACCGGCAGTGACGTGTGTGAGATGCAAACCGGTAACGCTGAAAAACGCCGCGCCGAACAGCCCCGTGCCCCACGGGTTCTTGAACAGCGTCATACCCTCGCCAATCAGTCCCAGCCATTCCCGGATGTGCAAAAGTGCGAACCCAATGCCAAGCAGCGCGGTGATCATCGTCCATCGAAAGGCTCTCGCTTTATCCCCCATCTTTGCCGTCCGGACTCCGAAAAGCATGGTCAAGCTGCTGGTGAGAAGAATCAAGGTCATCAGCGCCACGTTGACTATGCCGTGGAAAGGTCTTGGCCAGTTGGGGGTGGCGTTGCGCAGGAATCCGTAGGCCACCAGGCACGCGGCAAATGTCATCGTGTCAGCAATGATGAACAGCCACATTGCCAGCTTTTTTGTGGGAATGGCAAACGGGGAACCTGTCATCAGGCCTGCTGAGTGACCCTGCATCGTCAAATCGGCTTGACTCACGGCGTCTCCTGTTCGTGATAGCGCTAAAGTTTCATCCAAAGCAGAAACAGCAGATACACCCAGAGCACATCCACGAAATGCCAGTAGCGCGATGCCGCATCCAGCGTGCTCCGTCGCAGTTCGGCCTTCCTGAGTTTCTCGATCACATATAGCAACCCGCCCAGCCCTCCCAGTACGTGCAGCGCATGGGCAGCTGTGAGCACGTAGAAGAAGGAACTGCTTGGATTGGTGGCGAGATAAAGCCCTTCGGCGCTGAGCCGGGCCCAGGCTACGTACTGGCCGATCACAAAGAGCAAACCGAAGGCCAGAGTTATGTAGAGCCAGCGTGCCGGACTCTCACGCGGAATCGCTATGCCGCCCATGAAAGCAGCCACTCGCCGGCGTGATATCTCCAGCGCAACACTGCTGCCCAGGAGTAGCACCGTATTGAAGTAGAGGATCGACGGCAACGTGAAGTGCTGCCAGTCCAACGATGAGCCCTTGCGCACAATCAAGGCACTGGTCAGTGCTGCAAAGGTCATCGTGATGGCATAGACCACCACCCAGATACCCGTACTGGCCGGTGGCGGAGAGTAGTCTTCTACCGCGTGCCGGTCTCCATCCGCCGGAACGAGATTTCGCCAGCCGCCGTTCCCTGACTCGCGTTGATGACGCGGGTCTGTCTTCGGTGGTTCATGGACCGTAGTCGCCATTATGTTCGGACTCTCCTGTCAAACTTCCAATGTTCTCTCGGCTGTTACTTCTCTTCGTGCTGCGTTACGACTTGCTCGGGCGAGTTCTGCATGACGTAGTCGCCCGTCAAACTCTCCACCCCGTATTGGTAGGGATCGTGGTAAACCACGGGATGTTTCCCGCCAAAATTGTCGAAAGGCGGCGGCGTGGACGTGCTCCACTCCAGCGACGTCGCCTCCCACGGATTGTCTGGAGCCGGTTTGCCCCAGAACCGGCTGTGTATCAAGTTGTACAGAAAGATGAACTGGGCTGCACCGGTCACGAGAGCGGCAACAGTAATGAACCTGTGCACCGGGAGGAGCGGCTGGAGATATTCATTCACGAACGCCTGGTAGCGGCGCACATTCCCGGCTATTCCCAGATAATGGAATGGCATGAAGATGCAATACGTGCCCACAAAGCTTAACCAGAAATGAATCCTGCCCAAGGTTTCGTTCATCATGCGTCCGGTCATCTTGGGAAACCAGAAGTAAGTTCCGGCGAAGATTCCGAAGATTGCCGCCACTGCCATGACCATGTGGAAGTGGCCTACCACGAAGTAGGTAGCGTGCAGCATGATGTCGATCGAGGGCTGCGCCAGAAAAAAGCCACTTACGCCGCCACTGACAAACATCGAAACAAAGCCCAGCGCGAACAGCGAAGCAGAGTTGATGCGCAACTTGGAGCCATACAGGCTCCCGATCCACATCAACACAATGATGGTCGCGGGGATGGTGATGACGAGCGTGGGGAAAGAGAATGCCAGTGAGGAGAACGGGTTCATCCCGCTGACAAACATGTGATGTCCGTAGACCATGTAGCTGAGAACGGCAATCGCCGCCATACAGCCGATCATCACTCGGTGACTGAGCAGAGGCCGGCGCATGTTAGTGATCAGGACATGAGAAACGATACCCATCCCGGGAACGATTGCGATGTACACCTCAGGATGTCCGAAGAACCAGAACAGGTGCTGCCAAAGCAGAGTCGATCCACCAGAGTGCGGCTGGAGTTGGTCATTGATGACCAGATTCGACGGGACGAAGAAGCTGGTACCGGCCACTTGATCCAGAATCACGAGGATACAGGCGGGCATTAACACCGCGAACGCAGTGAGGCCCATGCAGGAGGTGATGAACCACGCCCACGCGGTGAGGGGTAGGCGCATCAAGCTCATGCCCTTGACCCGGAGGTCAAGCGTGGTCGTGATGAAGTTCAAGGCTCCCAACAACTGGCCTACGCAGAAGAGGGCAATAGAAGTTGCCCACAGGATCACGCCGAGACCTTGGCCGGGACCCGAAACCGACCCCACAGCATTCAACGGCGCGTACTGGGTCCAGCCTCCCAGGGTCGGTCCATCTCCCACGAAAAATGACGAAATCAGAACCAGAAAGGCCACGAAGGTGACCCAGAACGACATCATGTTGAAACGCGGGAAGGGCATGTCCTCGGCACCAACCTGGATCGGCAAGAAGAAATTACCGAAGGCCGCGAAAGGCGCTGTGGTGAGCACAAAGAAGACCATGATGGTTCCGTGCATGGTCATCAGCTGCAGGTAGTACTCCGGCGTCATGAGGTTGCCGGGTGCTCCGTTCTTTGAAAGCAAATGCAGCCCGGGTATAGCCAAATTTGTCCACCCCAGGTGCAGCCGCATTATCCAGGAAAGCACCATCCCCACGAAAACCGCCACCAGGGCCAGGCCGTAATACTGCTTACCAATCACCTTGTGGTCGAGGCTGAAAATGTGCTTCCGAATGAACCCCTGCGGGGGCGCGTGGTGTTGCACCGCATGTGCCGACATATCGTGCATATATTCACCTCAAACCAGAAATGCCCTGTCCCCCTGGATTCGAGCACGGACGGACCCGGCTACTGCAGTGCCACTTGCTTTTTCAGCCAATCGTCAAAGTCTGCCTGCGAATAGACGTAGAGATAGGCCTTCATGTTGTAGTGCCCCAAGCCGCAAAGCTGCGTACAAACGATTTCGTACTTCCCGACCTTGGTCGCTGTGAAATGAATGGAGAGATCCAATCCGGGTACGAAATCCTGTTGGACCCGCAACTCCGGCACATAAAAGGAATGCCCGACGTCCTTCGCGTGCATAAGCAGGTGGATCTCGCGATTCACCGGAATCGCCATTTGAGCGGTCACAATGTCATCTTTGGAATCCTGGTCATTGGTTTGGTCTAGACCAAGGAAGTTCTCGTTAGCCTCGTTAATGAGGGTGGGGTGGAGCGGACCGAACTTCCCGTCGGGACCGGGATAGCGGAAGTAAAAAGCAAATTGCCCGGCCTGCACCTGAATCGGCATGGCATCTGCGGCCGGGGGCGTGAAATAAACACTCGCCCAGGCTCTGGTTCCGAAAACTCCGAGGGCCAGAACTTCGCTGCCCACTAATAGGAAAGCCGCTATGACCAGACCCTTAGCGCCGCCCGGAAACTTCACGATCTTCGCGTCTTTTGGCCGGTTGGAAAACTTCCAGATGAAAATGGCCAGAATGAACTGCGCCGCCAGGAACGAGATTCCCGCCTCCGCCATGGTCTCGGACATCTGTTCATCGATCAGGTGTCCGTGAACCGAAATGTCCTCTGGCGCCGGCCAGGTATGCCGCAGGATAGGAATCGCAGAAGTGATTGCAATCACGATGATGGTTACCGCGAAGAATTTGGCCATGTGTCTCGCTTCCAGCCGGCTTCCTGATCCGGTTCTGTCGTCTGGCTTACTGGCCAGTCCTAACATGCTCCGGTCGGGCGCCACCCGCGCGTCATGCTAACTGAATCATCTAAACGTCACCTGAACTCTTCATGAATATTTGTTCATTGGTTCGAGTCTGAAGCTGCTCATTCGCGGGGGAGGGCCCGAGGTGTCAAAGCACTGTGAGGATCTCAAGCCACACCCTCGGAGGCTTCAGCCCCGAAAGATTTGAGCGCGCTAGCTTCGTCCTTCTTTCGAATCGTGGCGTGGGCTTTAACCAGTTCTCCGATGCCTGAGCTGTCGATGTACACCACCTCGCCCAGATTCAAACGATCTTGTTGTTTCCCTTTCCGCCAGATCGCGAACGATCTCACGCAGCATCACATTGCCTTCGCCCAGAGTGATCCTCCCGCTGACGTCCAGGACTATGACTCGTCCCACTTGACGGGTGGCCGTTTTCATCTTGACTGGAACAGATCCCTGCATGCCTAGAGCCAGCCGGTCGAGGACCGAACAGGCGGTAGTCGCAATATCTTGAGATTCCGTGCGAACCACAACCAGCGAACGCCCCTCTTTCAGGACCTCGCGGAAGAAGACAGCATCTTCAGAGCTTTTCGCTTCACTAGAGGGCTGAGGAGCTCCGGACTGATGTGCGATGGCCGCTCCCGTGGTAGCTCCGGCACCCGCACCAGCGAGTCCGAGGAGGGCAGCTGCGCCAAAGCCCAGAGCAAAAACCGCACCGATCCCAGGGAGAAGAATGGTCGCCGCCGCTACCCCGGCGGTCATCCCCGCCGCCCCACCGGCAAAGCCTCCCGCGAATGCACCCAATTGCTTGCCAATTGTTTTGGCTTCGCTTTCGGACCGTGTCAGGAAAACAACGGATGATTCGGGGACGCCGCGCTCTAGCAATTCTCTTACGCCATCCTCGGCACTATCTCGCGAGGCGAAAACTCCGATTGCGGTTTCCATGAGTCCTCTTGCCCCGTCGTCAATTCCACGCTGGCAACCCGGCTCTCATCCATTCCTGCTTGAGAGTCAGAGACGGGGAGGTAGCAGTTCTTAGATCGATTCTCTACCCCGGATCTTCACTTAGCCTTGAACGTGAAGTCGGCGGCCCCGGGCTTCCCTGCGGCCACTGTCACCTTCGCCGTCTGGGTTCCGTATTCTTCTTGCCATGCGGTCACGGTGTAGCTCCCCGGAGGCACGTTCTCTATGGTGTACGAGCCCTTGTCGTCGGTCGTTGCATAGGGGCCTTTTACAACGACGAAATAGCCGTGCATCCAGGGGTGGATGTTGCACTTGACGGGGATCGCGACTTCCACAGTCTTCCAACTCGTCTCAATGGGCGGAGCTGCCGGCGGTTGAGATTTGTTCCATGGAATATTCCCGGCGAGCGCGTTAGGCAGCGGATGGATGTTGTGAGTAGTCTGATCGCTGGTGGTCACCTTGAATTTCTGGTTGACGTCCATCGCCAGGACGTGCGGCGTATACATGCAATTCTTCTGATCGAACACCGGCTCCTGCGAGGGTGCCTGGCTGCTCTCCGCGCCACTTAGTCCCTCCGATATATAGAGCACCACGTTCTGCAGACCCCCGCCCGGACCTGCTATCACGTTCTCCAAATGGGCTGGACTGTTCTCGTGCTGCTTGACGCAATACGGATCTTTGGACATGTCAATGCCCTTCATGTGCGGAGCCGCGCCATCCAGCTTTACTGTGCCCGTGATTTTGCCGTTGGCCGCCGCACGCACACTTCGGGTGGACCACAGCAGACTGAACGCGAGCAACAGCAACATTGAAGTCATGCCTGCCACTTTGTAGTGCGCTTTCATTTGTCTCTCCCTTTTTTTCATTTTCATCACTCGGGCACGACTTTCATTGCTGTGGAGCAGGTGCAGGAGCCGCACTTGGAGCACCAGGCTTCAGACCGATTTGCCGGGCGATTTCTTTCTCCTTGCTTTTCATTGGCTGCAGGGATCGCAGGTAGAACACCAGGTCCCAGGCTTCATCCGGCTTGATGTTGTCCGACCACGAAGGCATGGGTGTTCCATCGAGCCCAGTCATGAAGATCCGGTACAGGTCTTCCTCCGTGGTGCCGCACTTGAAGCGGTTGTTGTCGTGAAAGTTATAAGGCAGAATGGGCCGGTTCTGGTCGTCGGTAAGGGTCGCGGCGGACGGCCCATTTCCTCTCCCCGACGGTCCGTGGCACTTCCAGCATTCGACTTTCTGGTATACCGCTTGGCCCGCCTTGATTCTTTCCGCTGTGAGTTCCGGCTTTGGAGGGATCTGAATTGGTTCCCCGGGCTTTTCCGTAACCCAGCGTGCCGAAAAGTGTTTTACATAGGCCACCAGGTCCGCCCGCTGCTGCGACGACAGCGGGTTCCAGGACGGCATGTTCGAGCTGTCCAGTCCCCGCCCGATGGTGTCATAAAGATCAGAGTCCAGAGGCAAAGTTCCAGTGGTGGTTGAGCGGCACTTGAATATTCCCAAGGTGAAGTTGCGGGGCTTGGGGTCAAGCCATTGCGCGTTCTCTCCCTCTCCATCTCCTAACACACCGTGGCAGCCAACGCAGAACCTGCGATAATCACCTTGAGCGGCCGCGGCGTGGCCGGTCAACTTGCCGATGTGACTCTCCATTCCCAGTCGCTGATTCTCCTCAGCCTCTGTCATTTGCGCCCAGGAGAGGCTGCACAGAGCGACTACCGCAACCGCCGTCAAAACGAGCGAACCGTTAACTATCATTCTTCGCATCGGGCATCCCTCTCTTAGAAGTCAAAGTCGAATCCCAGCAGCACACTGCTGCTGGTCAGGTCGGTGCCGTCCGGCGCGGTTCCGCGTTGACGGATCCAAGAGTATTCGTTATGCCAGGCGAAGCCTGCGCGGCTGTTCATAAACGGCATGTAGCGGTATCCGAAAACATAGTTGTCGATATTCCCCAAATTGGAGGGTGTACCCGGAATCGCCTGCTGCGACATTCGTATCCACTCCGACCGCTGAAGGAAGATGAGCTGCGGGCTGTACACGTAATGGGTCTCGACGAAGGCGCCGTTCCAAACTGCGGACCGTGCGCCGGTTGGAAGTGGTGTCGATCCCCCAACCGAAGAACTGGTGGCGAAGAAGGCATTGTCCGAACCGTGCTGGGTTACAACCTGGAAGTCCAGCTTGCCGAGGTAAAAGATTCCGTTGAAGCCTTCGCGGCTGAAGGTCTTGTTCCCGAATCCTCCGCCTGGAACGGGTGTGGCCACTCCGCCGCTGGTAGTCGTCAGGAAGTTGGTCGGCGCCTGTCCCACCATGGCATAGAAGCCCACCCGCTGAGTCCCAAGCTTGCCTGCTTCGAAGGCCTGGCTCCCCGCAAAGAATCCGCTGTAGGAGTTGCTTCCAGGCAGGTCCACATTGCCATCGGTAGAACCCAACAGGGCGGCCGAAATACGCGTCCGGTCGTTCGCCGAGTGCCCCATCCACTCCAACCCGAACTGGTTATCGCCGATTTGCCCGAAGACGTTGTTGTCCCCGACCGGAATGAAATGATAGAGCTGGAAACCACCGCCGTTCGCCGTGAGGGTCAACCCACGTTTCTCAGAAACGATGTTGTCCAGTTCGAATTTACCCATCTTGACATTGAGCCAGGGACTGCCAAACAGGTTATCCAGCCGCGCATTGACCGATTCAAAGTGGAACAAGGCGGTCTCATCCGACGACAAAACGAATAAAAAGGAAATATTCTTGTCGAGCGTGCCCCCGGAAAGGATATCGAGACCGCCAACGTCAAAACCATGCGCAGTGATCTGCTGTTGTCCGGTCGCCGCCTGGTCCACCGCCACCTTGTCGGTGCTTTCGCGGTGCCAGCTCGGGGTGATCCGCATGGTCACCGGCCAGTAGCCATTGTTCTGCCAGATCGGAGCATCCCGGTCGTTCATTAGCTGATAGCCGTTGTCCTTGAACTTCTGGCCGAAGTAGTTGAGCATCGGCCAGGCCTCATGGCAGGCGGAGCAGCGCAAGCCATATTTCCGCGCGAAAGCGGGAAGGGCATGTGCATCACTAGCGCAAAATAGAAGGAAGAGGGACGCCAGCAGCAATGCACTGGCGAGACGTTTCCGGGCAGAGGTCATCGAGTCCTCCTGGTGCAACGCCAAACTGGACTAACCGAGTCCAGTTACAACGAACCAAAAGCTACTACCCCTTTACCCACTTTTACGTGGATCCCGACCCACTACTCGATTTTTTGGCAGACAATCCCGCAAGTGCGTGCAGGCGCACTTATATATTGGAGGACTTAATATCATGTGCGCAAGAACACCGTCAAGAAAAATGTTGGGCGTCGCCACTACAGTGAATACTGTATCGGAGATAGAGATCTAGCTGAGCAAGAGCGCCGCTTGCGGTGCCGGTGGCCGCTCCAGGTGTCCGGAGGAAAGGCTGCGGACCAAAAGCTTGGCAATAGCAGTAGCAGTCTTGGTAGAGGTTTTCCGGTCCTGTCGCAACACGGCTGGGCGCATAAAGCCGAACATGAATCCAATCACGCTCACCGACTGGACCATGGCATCAAATTCCACTTCAGGCAGTGCCTGGCTTTCCCTAAATCGCTTGAGCCGCACGCTGATTGCGCGCGCCCTCTGGAGCGGACCGACTTGACGCAACACCTGTCCAAAGTCGGGATCCAACAACGCGCGAGGAATGGCCACCCTCAGGAACTCGCGGTCCCCCCAAACGTGCTCGATTGCCCAGTTGACTAACTGGAGGTATTCTTCTTCGAAAGAGCCAGCGGGATGGATGTGGTGTGCCAGGTCGGCTACGTCCTGCGAGACACGGTACTCTATGAGGGCAGGGAGCAAACCCGCTTTGCCATTGAAATAACGATGAATCAGGCCTTCCGCACAGCCTGCGGAAGCAGCGATTTCACGAGTTGTGGTCGCATCATAGCCTTTGCTGGCGAATAATTTCAAAGCGGCAGCAATGAGCGCCTGCTGTTTGCCGGCGCGGTCACGTGTTCGCTTCGATCGGGCTCGTGGCCCGTCACAGTTCGCCTCGGAAACTAGCTGTTTTCGTGAGTGGTTAGACGACTTCATGGCGCCAGAGCGATGAACCCGCGAAATGATTTCGTCAGGTTAACATCCATTTTGCAGGCAAGTTGTAAAAGATTTGTCACCAAAACCGGCCATGGCGCACGTCCCCAACTAGGGTCAAGGTTCGAGGAGTGATCAATTTCAGAAGACTAAACACTGCTTTCCAAATAACCCGTGAATTTCGTCTCTCCCCGGCCTGCGTTTCGGTTGACCATATGAAAACGGTCAATCACGCCGAGGAGTTGACAGCCTCCCTCGGTCGAGAGTATGGAACAGGGGATGGGAGTAGTTGCCGCACCAGGATTTCAGAGTCCCGGGCACGTGCGCCAGACTGCCGGATGGAACGCGTTTTGCCGCTTGTCGATCGCAACGGGAACAAATAGGTCCTTCGCAACTCGTCTCCCGCAGCGCGATCAATTCCTCATCGCCGTGTCTGCAATCCTCTTCTTCCTATGCATGGTTCCTCCGCTTCACGGCCGCGAGCACAAAAGGAAAGTCGCATCCGAAAACTACGGTTTAGTGTTTGCTACCGAGATCACGTCCCCCGAAAGTGCAGTCTTAAACGCTGTAGAGGTAATCGTGAACAACGGAATCATCCAGGGCAGCAAGGAATTCAGCAAAGACAAATACATCGAGAAGGCCAGCGCCGCCGCATCCTCTCCACTGTTTCCCGAATGGAAAGAGCCGGGAAAGGTTTATTACAAAGTGCGCACCGGCGTGTTGGCTCCGCTGAATTTCAAGGACAGCAAGGACGAAGGAACGCTGGCCGTGCGCTATGTAGTGCAGAGCAAAGACGCGTCTAAGACTATCTTGCGAATCGATGCGGTCTTCGTCGAAGACTTCCATCGCACCGTGCATCCCTCCGACGGGAGCGTGGAAAGCGCCGAGCGCCAGGAGGTTGAGAATCAGATCGACGCAGTCGAGACCGAGAAGAAACAAAGCGAGGAGCACGAAAAACAGCGTCTGCAGAAGTTGGCGGGACAGGAGTTGGAACACAAGCGTCTGGCGGATGAGACCTCGGCACTGGCCACCGCACAGACCTCGGCTCAAACGTTGGACCAACATCTTGAGGCGTTGCGTCACGAGGCAGAACGTGTCGTAAAAGCCCCCGGCGGACAGCTCAAATCCGCTCCCTTCCACAGCGCGGCCAATGTGAAATCCCTGGAAGCCGGTGCGGAAGTCGTAATCCTGATCGTGACTCCATACTGGTACGGCGTGGAAACCACCGATGGGCAACACGGCTGGGTTAACCGTGGACAACTGGCGCCGCTCCCGTGAAGTGCTCCGCATCCATCACCAAATTCAATTTTAGGGGGCGGTTCACAGTCTGCTGCGCCATCGCCGTTATTGCGATCTTGTTCGCCCACACCAGCCGTGCTCAGAGCGTGCCCTACCAACGGACGTTTCCACAATCCAAGACGACCGTTGATAAGCGGGTCAAGGAGTTGCAATCGTCAAGCGCCGGCCACCTCCCGGCTCTGGAGGGTTTCACCGTCTCTGGCGATCGGCCCCTAGATCGCTTCCACCACGGCTACTATCAATGCACAGCCCAGGTAAGTTCCACTCCATCGGGTGGATCGATGGTGCGAGTCAACGCGACCATTACTGCCTGGTACACGGACCCGCTTTCAGGAAGGTCGGGTTATCAGGTTCTTCCTTCCAATGGCCGTCTGGAAGCCGATTTCCTCGATCGCTTACAGGAAGCGCTAGGCGGCCAAGGGTCGTCCTCCAACGTAACGCCGGCCGCGAGATCCCTTCCCCCGCAAAACAATCAGTCTAGTCCGCCAGTTCCGGCGTCCTCGGTGCCTCCACAAGACAACGCGCGCGGCGTAAAACCCAAAACACCAGCCGGTTCACCATTCAAGTTGGGAGATCCGTTGAGCTTGGATCAAATGTCTTCATTGGCCACCAGAAAGGCAGTGCTCGATCGACACGCCGAGGAACAAGCAAAGGAAGCGAAAGGCCTGGAGGAGATCCTCCACAATCAGGCCCATCCTAGCAACCTGGTTGCGGTGAAGAGAGCAGACACACCTGTACTTGCAAACCCGATTGAAAACGCCAAAGTACTTTTCCTTGCGGCGGCCGAAGATGAATTTGAAATCCTGGACGCGAACTCGAATTGGGTACACGTCCGTATTTCCGGAATTTCCCGAGGATGGATCCGGCGTTCGAGTCTGGAGATGCCTACAGCAGACGCCGACCCACCGCCCGCGGAAACGGAAACTCAAAGCGAACCACCGCACACTGATACCCAGCCATTCCGCGTGCTGAATGAACAGGTCGCATCCTTTCCCGGAAATTGGGGACCTCTTCTCGGAAAAACGGTAAGAATTGTCACGCTGCAGAAAGCCGCTGACAACACGACCGTCACCGGCCCAGAGGCGAAGCTGGCATTCGCAAAGTCCTTGTTCGACCGCGAATATGCCGACCTCATCAGTACTTCGAGCAGCGTCGTTGGAGTCGTGGTGATCTTCGACTCGGAAGATGGCGGCATGATTGCCGCAACCTTGCCTGCGCTGCGCCAATGGAAAGCGGGAACTCTCTCCGACGAAGCGTTCTTGCGCCGGTGTTTCTTCGATCCTCGGGAAGCCTTTGGCTTGGCCGCCAACCCGTAGCTGTTCAAAAATATCTTAATCGTGCAGAAAACCGTCCGCTGCGAGAATGTGGAAAGGACCTATTTGTGAAATTCCTCACTGCCACTAATGTGTATGACAACGGCTGCTCGAACTGCAATACCTCTGTCATATCCTTTTGCTTGCCCCCAGTGCTATATTCGCTCGGGACGATTCCGAGCCACGCGGAAAACCCTCGCCCTTTTTTGAAAGCTGATTCCTGGCATCGGACCCGTGACGGCGACTGCCATCATCGCCGCGATCGGCAATGGAGCATAAGGTTTGACATACTGAGCCGGCATCAGCCGCACTTCGTAACCCTGCTCTCTCAGAGCCCGCCCTGGAAAGTGGGACCCTCCACAGGCTTCCATGCCAATCAATTCCACCCGCAGGTTCGCTGTGAAGTGCAGCAGTTGCTTGCGGGAAAACTTCTTGCGTACCACAACCTCGCCGCGTTCCGAGATCAATGCCGATCGTGTGTAGTTGCATGGGGACGCCTCCTTGTTCACCTCTTTATACCCAACCTGCTAGCTGGGTAGAGGCGGCGGACCATCCCATTAGTCAGTGAGGGTATCCCGTTGATCGAGGCCTTCGATATCCGGCCAGTACTCCTCGGCTGTAGCGGTTCGCGGCTCGGCCGGTGGATTCAAGTTTCACCTGGCGTTTGAGGACATTCGACAGGATCTGATCAGTATCGTGCTGGTCACTGCTGACGATGGTGCCATCCGGCAACGTGATGCGGACCGACGGCGCCTTCACGACGGACTTTGGAGCATCGGCGAGCGCGGCACGGAAGTTCGAACAACTGTGTCCATTTTCGCGGGTTCTTGGCACTTGCAACCTTCGCGTCGGACTTGTCCACGAGCGCATATGCACGATCTCCGAGTAGCCCAGTCGTGGCGACCTCGGTGGCATTCAGTTCTTCTCCCATCATGGATTTGACTAGATATCGCCAGAGAGAAACGATCGAACCAACAGCCCTTTGCGTGGTCATCCTTGGCCACCTCCATTCCGCTGACCCGCCACGCCGATACCGCTAACACGTTACGTGAAGAATCGCGTTAGTGTCTTTGGGGTTTTGATTTAGCATCTCGATTGCTTCGATGGTGGGCAGAACGAACAACTTGATCTTGAGGCGCTCTGCCTCGCGCCGTACTTCCTGCATCACCGGTAATCTGCCGTATGCACCATTGCCGATGACGAGTTGGCGGCATTTCCAGGGTATGTTTTCTTCAATGGAAAGTGGCGTGTGCCCAAACTCCTCGCGGAATTGCTTGGATGCTTTTTTCTTGGCGTTTAGAGATTTCCCCGCGGTCGATCACGACATCATGTTCATACGTGCTGCCATCGATCTGGATGGAGCCGAAGGAGAAATTGTCAAACTGCATAGGCGCCTCCTTGGAAAATGGTCAGGCGCTCTTCTTCGAGGTGATCGCGGAAAACGCGGACCAGCGCTGCTCGACGTTGTTGCTGCCGCAGTCGGGACACTGCACCTCGCCTTCCTCATAATCCACGAGAGACAAAACCTTGTCGAAGAATTTATCGCAGTCACGACAGAAAAATTCGTAGTGGGGCATACGGACCTCCCACATTTTTGAAGGTAGTAGCGTTTAAATTTTAGGCCTTTGAGTCGAGGGCTTCAACAGGCATGGGTTGGGACTCGAATTCTGCCTGATTGGATCTTGGAACAATCCGGCCCGCGGCTCACTCCCAACATACGTTCACGGCACCGAAAGCTTAACCCGTTTTCATTGGCCGCTGTGCTAAAAAAAGCACGAAAAACTCATCCCATCTGATTACAAACATCGGTTACTTTGAAATGGCCTTTGGGCGACGTTGCAATGTTTAGCGAAGATATCCATGACCCATGAAGTTGGCAAGGCTGATTAGAGGATCAAATAGCTCGCAGATCAAATAACTGAGGAGGAACGAAAAAAAGTAAAACTGGCCCGGCCTCGCCTCTAGGCATCTCAGGGCCCAGGAGGTGAATGGTTTTCGGATCGCCGGAAGATGAACCAGCCAGCCTATGGACAATCCAATCGCGGCACCGGCAAGAACGTCAATGGGATAGTGTATTCCGAGATAGATGCGGGGCAGGCAGATGAACACTGAGATGTAGATGAACACCAGCCATCCGGCTCGCCGGGAGGCAAAGAAAATTCCGGTTGCCAAAGCAAAAAACAGGACCCCATGATCGCTGGGAAATGAGTTATGCCCTTCCCAAATTGCCGCCTCTATTCCGTAAGGGATACGAATCGCAACTGAAGAATCGTTGAAAGGTCTAGGACGAAAGATTACTAAGGTCAAGATTTTGGCAAGAGTCAGGCCGATAAAGCTTGCCCCCACGCCAGCCAGGAGATACTCATGTTTGTTCCGATCATCCTCATACTGGAACCACAAATACCACATGACAGCGAAGACCAGGGCTCCCTTTAGAAAGTTGTTGTTGCTCATCAAAACCATCATTTCATCGAAAACGAGGGAGCGGCGGGCTAACAGATTGATGAAGTTCAAAATCGACAGATCGAGGCGATTCACGTCCCGGATTATAAGTGAAACCGACCACTTCCAGGCAGAATGGTGTTACTTTCGAAGTTCGTCCAAAACGTGTAGTCAACCAACAAATAGTTCTGCTTGCCTCCGACGCGACCCCGGTGTTTGGCGTTACTTTCTCCCACCGCCGGGGCGTTGTTTTTTGAAAGAGCTGTGAATGGAAAGGGTGACAATGGCGATGTTGGAAGCGAATCGCATGGAAGGAGATTCCACTGGCTGATAGACCGAAGTTCGACGATGGCCGGAGCACAGGGATTATGGACATGCGCAAAGGCGCCGAAACTTCTTCGGGTATCGAATTCAAGGAACAATAAGGCGTGCGACTCACTCCCAACTAAAGGTGTTCCTCTCGAAGTCGAAGCTGAAGCGCCGAGCTCCCAGAGCGGTCAGCGACAGGTAGCCGTCTATGCGCGGCAGAAGCCCTAATGGCGAGTTTCGCAACAACACTGCGCGCCTCCTCAAGTCGGTGCCGTTCAATCGGACGCACGGCAGCGTGACGACCTCCAGGGACGCGCTTCCCCCCAGACTTGCCCCTCGAACCTGTTGCTCCACCCTCAGCTCCGGCAATCGATCTCCCAAGCGATCGCGGTAGAGCAGAATGGCGCTCACTCCCGTGTCCAAAAGGAGCCGCACCGGCCGGTTCAGTAATCGAACTTCCACCGCCAAATAGGCTTCATTCACTTCCATCGTCGCGCTGAACCGCAGGCTCCGGGGGGATCCGAAAGTGATTTTCCTGCGGCCAAAATCAATGCTAAAGCTTCGCCCCTGCAACACGTCCAAACCGATAAGTCCATCAACTCCGGGCACACTTTCGCGCAGATAACTCAGATCATTCAGCATCACCGGCAAAAGCGGTATGCGTATTGGCCCGAGCTCAAAATCCGGGACCTCCGCCAGCTCTTGTGTGAGCACATGATCGAGATTGACAATGCGCACTGTCCTTCGCAAAGACATCTGCTCTTTTGCCACGTCTGGTCTCAGTACAGTATGGGTCGCGCCCGTATCCAGAACTAGCTTGAGATGTCCCTGCGCTCCAATCCGCCCTTCGACAACGATCAGATAACCGTCGCGCAGCACGAATGGGACTGCCCCGGAAGTCCCGACTCCCACTTGTCTTGGACCGTTCACGCTGCTGACTGCCTCGAACATCTCAGCCCCAGAGAGACTAGGCAGGAGCACGACAGCCGTCGCAGCCCTCGCGATCCAGCCAAGCCTTACCCACCAAAGCCTCTTTCTTTTCACGGCGCGCTCTCCGTCCGCAGTTGCGAGAGCGCCAACCTTCGTTTATGTCAGGAAGCCGTGCCATGGACCCGGTCTGAATTTATTCTGGCATCTATGTGACACCGGAACCCTTGCCGACTGAGCGGGATGCGCGCATAACTGATAGCGTCGAGGCACCCGGAGAAATTATGTTAGACTCGCGGCGGTTAAAGGCAATAAAACGCACGACCACAGGTTTCATGATGTATCGCTTTGGCGCATTCCAGGTTGAGCCGCGCACTCACGAATTGCGCCGAAGCGGCGTAAGAATCAAGATTCAGGAGCAGTCCGTTGTAGTCCTGTTGAAACTCCTGGAGCATCCGGGAGAGTTAGTGACCCGCGAACAACTCCGTACTGCCTTGTGGCCTGCCGATACCTTTGTTGACTTCGAGACTGGCCTGAATACCGTCATCAAGCGCTTGCGTGAGGTCCTGCGAGATTCCACCGACGGTTCCCAATTCATCGAAACAGTGCCGAAACTCGGCTACCGATTCATCGCCCCGGTGCAATTCGTGGGCGACCAGCAGCCGGCAGGCGTTCCGCCTAAGAAATCCTCGCCCCTACTCAGGTGGAGAAAATGGGCGGCTGGCGCGGCCGCCCTGGGGGCTGCGTGCGCTATGACTGTTTATTACCTCTCTCGGTTGGAGCGGCAAAACGGAACGACGGTAGAAGTTGTGCCTCTCACTGGCAGATCTGAGATGGAGGATAGTCCCGCTTTTTCGCCTGACGGCAATCAGGTGGCTTTCAAATCGTCTAACGCGGTACCCGACGGGAGCGAAGGACTTTATACAGCGATGATCGGCGGGGAGAAGCCTCTGCGCCTGACGTCAAATCCTCGCGACTGCTGCCCTGCATGGTCACCCGACGCGCGATCGGTTGCCTTCGCCCGCGGCCACCCTGGGGGGCGCACGATCTATGTGCTCCCCGCTCTTGGGGGCACGCCCAAAGAGCTGTACTCCGAGGAGAGCGTTTTTAAGGAACACATCGGCATGCTGCCGCTGTTTTCGTGGTCTCCGGATGGCAGGTACCTGGCTGTCAGCGCGCTCTCTACACCGGAAAAGCGGCCCACCATCACTCTCGTCTCCTTGCGGGATTCTTCACGGCAGCCGCTGACGTCTCCCCCTCCTGAATATAGCGACTGGTGCCCCGCTTTTTCGCCCGACGGGAGATCCATCGCCTTCCTTCGGGCCAGCGGCCCTGGGCTGGTTGATGACCTGTATGTTGTTCCCGCTGCTGGCGGAAAGCCAAAACGATTGACATCAGACAACCGTCCGATGGGGGGCCCACTTGCCTGGACTCCGGACAGCCGGGAAATCATTTTTTCCTCCGCCCGTGGTGGCTTGAGCAGTCTGTGGCGCATACCAGCCGACGGCGGAACTCCGAGGCGGGTTGAAGGCGTGGGTACGCGTGCCACCGCCCCTGCAATTGCTCGAATTGGAAATCGGCTCGCTTACAGCAGCGAGGCTCTGAAGGTCGATCTTTGGAAGATTCGCCTCACCGATGCCAGGCATACCGCCGGACCGGCTCAATTGATCCTTCCCTCCGCCGGCTTTATTGGTCTTGCCTCCTTCTCTCCCGACGGCCAAAAGTTGGCCTTCGAGTCTACCCAAACGGGCTACGGCGAAATCTGGACGGCTGGCAGCGATGGCTCCAACCCAGCGCAACTCACGTTCCTCAAGGGTGTGGCTGGAACTCCACGCTGGTCGAATGACGGCCGCTCCGTGATCTTCGACTATCGCCCGGACCAGCACAGCGAAATTTATAGGATTGATCTGTCGGGGGGACCGCCGCGTTTCATCCCTACCATCCGCGGCGCCGATAATGTCGTTCCCAGTTGGTCGCGTGACGGCAAATGGATTTACTTCTCGTCGAATCGTGGCGATGAACCCAACCAGGTTTGGAAGATACCGGACGCTGGTGGCACTCCCATTCAGCTGACAAGAAAAGGCGGAACGTCCCCGAACGAGAGTTCCGACGGTTTTGTGTACTATTCCAAGAGCTTCCGCGGTGATGAGATATGGAAGGTTCCGCCAGGCGGCGGAGAAGAGACTCGAGTGATGAAGGTGGCGGGGTTGGATTCCTGGAGCTGGGCCCTAGGGTCCAGCGGAATTTACTTTATTACCGATGAAAACGAAGGAAAGGGCACGCTTTTCTTCTATGACTTCGACACCAGCAGAGTAGTTCCCCTCATGCCCTTCGAAAAGCGTGTCGTCGAGCCCGCCCTCTCGCCCGATGGGAAGTCTCTTGTGTTCTTTCAAATCGATCAGTGGGAACAGACCATCATGCTCGTGAACCATTTCCGCTGATCCCGCGAGCCAACACGACTGACAGCACAGCAAACACTCCGCATCCCTGGACGGATGCACCGCGGTCACGAATGGAACAGATAGAGGAGATCTAGCCGTGAGGTGGCGCCTACCGTCCCCGCGCGCAGCATGTGTTGATTCCAGTCAGTGACGTCATCGGCTCTTGCAATTTACGACGCCATGAGAACTATCGCTAAGCCAAGTGCGAGTAAACCAAATCTTTTCAAGGGACGCATTTCTTGTCTCCTCTCCCACTAAGGTGCCGTTGTCCACAGGGCCAATGACGGCGACCTCAAGCTGCCTCGCGCATGAGGACCGATGACGAAGAGTTTCTGCCGAAAAAAGAGAGACAAGACGTACGCTACCTATCGCACATACTAGGTTATTACCCAAACGGTAGGTGTGATTAGTGGTCGCACTAATTGCACAAATCCCGCGTCCGTCTTGCGCACTCTTGCCGAGCAGAAGCAGTACCGAGACAGGGCGAGCGCATCTTTTCAGGCAGCCGTAAGGATTATCGTTCTGTAATCAATTACAGCCGACGTTTCTAGGGCCCATCCACCACATACGACGCTATTTTAGTGAACGCCGAAGAAGTAAATGACACCGCCCAAACAGAGCGCCGCCAGGGTAACCGACGCAAGGATCGCCTTAAGTCGACGCCTCCATGCGTACGGATTCCAGCTCAACACCGCGGCTCTGAAATCCTCGATCCATTCTTCTTCGTCCAAGTTCCGATAGAGTGCAGACTGGACTGCGGCTTGCAGGGTGCTCTGATCGCTTTCCGGTAGAGCGACAAACCGGAACGGCTGCTGGTTGGAGGTGATAGGAACGAGCATCTGAGCTGTGCCGAGGACTGGTCCCCTGTGAGTCTGGAACATCAGCTCGACAACGGAACCTTGATCCAGAGGTTTAGGCACGGATAGTAAGCCACCAGTGTGAGAAATGATTTGCAGTTCGCTCGATGTGCGCCGACCGTCTCGGAGTAGGAGGACAGCAGGAGCAACGTCGGCGAGACGGAATCGTGGAGCACGTCGATGAGTAAGGGGGTGGGGGCCTTGAGCCATTCCAAGCAGTATGTTTCGTGGAGGTAAAGAGTAGGAGATCACGGAAGGCGTTGGCCCAATACCACAAAACCAGAGACAGGATGGGCTTACCCACCGGGCGCTTCTCTTACGTCCTTCTTTCTTTGGTGCAGCAGCGATGTCGTAACAATCTGGTGCATTACCTGTTGGTTACCCCTCATTTTCAACTACTTAACAAAGCCCGAGTATTTATACCTTCGTAATTTGGATGCGGCCTCGGCGAGAACTACCATCCATGCTGAGCCTTTCCGCGATGGCAATTGCTGCGCCAAATATTCGCCGATGGCAGCGATATCTGGTCGATTTGCCAGTCCGCCTCCTCTTAAGCAATGGTTTGTCCCAAACGGTGGTGTCAGGACGGGGGAGCGAAATCAGCGAGGGCGGCATGGCCCTCTACGTAGGAATTCACCTGGAACCAGGCGATGTGATGGAAGTAGAATTTGAAATCCCTGATCGTATCCTGATGGCCGGCATTGTGCGAAGTCGGGTGGGTTACTGTTTTGGACTGGAATTCCTCACTCCCCTGCTGCTGGCAGACAAGCCAGCGGAGACTGAACATTGGGTGTCTTCGCCCCATGCCCTGACGGCACGAAAGGCAGATTCGAGCACGTTTCTTCAACAGGACCGAGAGACGCCGCCTCCCCGAGCAGGGATCGATGCACCGAAACAGGGGCCTGATGCGCCGTCATTTGGAGGTGGAGAGGAGGCGACGCCAGACAAAGCTAAACTTGATCGCCTTCTCGACGATATCGCCGCGCGGGCTTTGCAGGCAACCGGCGCAACCGGGGTTGCCATTGGCCTCGGGACAGTGGGCGCAATGATCTGCCGCGCCACGGCCGGACTCTCGCTTCGAGAGGTCGGGGGGAGGATCAACACCGAGTCCGGCATCGGCGCAGCGGCAATCCGCCTTCAAATGTCGCAGTGGTGCAGCGACACGGAATCCGACCCGAGGGTTGAGGTTGAAGTTTGCCGGCAGCTCGGCGTGCGATCAATAATTGTCGTGCCTGTGCGTGCTCGAGATGCCGTCGTTGGCATCTTCACAATCTTTTCTGCGAATCCAGACGCTTTTTCTCTGCGGGATCTGATGGCAGTGAAAGATCTCGCGCATCGGACCACTGAGGCCATCGACACTACAATTGGAAATGCTGAACCCACTGACGATCACAACCCTGTCGCCGCCGCCCCTGAGGTATGCCTGGAGGAGCAGTTCGATAGCATCGGGTCGAAGAGGGCGGATCGAGGGCGACCCAGAAGTTACGCTGCGCGAATAGTTCACGGAATCGTCCGTCTGTTTCATCTTTAGCGCTCATCCGCGAACCCCGGTTCGGTTAATTTTCACCCCGGCGGCTCAAACGGCCAGTGCCGAACTCCGATGGTAGCTGATTTCAGTGGACCGAACTTGGACTTGCAACAGGCTGGTCGTGAGATGCGGGTGACCTCCACCCGCGTAATCACTAGTAGATCTGCTCACTGCAGTTCCAGTAACCGTTATCAGAAGGGCGATGGCCAATAGCTCGCAGATTAACCTCGTTCGCTCGGTGCAGCTACGACAATCAGTAGCCAGCAAACGCATCGCAACTGCGTCCGAGGATTACCACTCGCTAACCGAAATACCGAAAGTCTTTCCAGAACTCGGGCCAACTCTGGCGCAGCCCATGGCAAACGAAGATGTCCGGATGTTGAAGCGTTTCCTCGTTTGGCACCTTGAAGTGGTTCCATGAGTGCGCAGCCAGTTGGCAAGCGGAAAATTTCGTATCGACGAGTTCACGCGGCAGACCGAGAACAATCACAACTTGGGGTGGTGGGTTCCCATAGCCCTGCTCCCAGAACGAATTCACGCCACTGATGGCGCGTGGCAATCCATACTGCGTTCCGTAAAGATTCACCGCTCCGGCTTCCCCATAATTAGTGGCGAGGATACCCAGGTGGACGCGATCTTGCGTAGGCAGCGAATCGCGGATCTGCGCCACGGTTTCGACCAACTCCGGCCAGCCGATTTCCTCGCACTGGAAATCGCCATTGACTTGCTTGGCCATCTTAAACCAGACCGAATTGACGGGCGCGAGCGGCAGCGTGAACGCCGCTGCCATTGCAATATCCACGACCAGAACAGTCCACACCAAGCGTCGCAGAATGCTCGCCCTTCGTGGCCGCACCGATTCCAGCCAAGCTTCCGCGCCCACGCTTCCCGCCGCGTAAAGCATGGGATAGGTTGGAGCTAGGTAATATTCGCGGCCTTTGGCAATGACGAATATCAGCAACGGTACCACGTACATGTAACCCAGCATCCTGTAGCGCTTGCCTCTTGGTGAAAACAAGTAGAAGTACAGACCGGCCATCCATAGCGGGAAAGCGAAGAGTGTTAACTTCAACTGGCCCGGAAGAAAGCCGCGAGCCTTGCCTTCGCGTATATCACGTGCGTGGATGTCTTGCAGAAAATCGAGCAACACGAAGTTGTGGTGCGCCTGCCAGATCAGGTTCGGCAGGCAGATCACCACTGAAATTACGACGCCGCACCACAGCCATTTATTTTTCAGATGTTTCCGCAAATCCGTCGCCAGCACTCCCACGACCAGACCAGCGATGAAAAAAGGCATCGTGTACTTTGACAACATGCCCAATCCGATCGAGCTGCCGATCGCAATCCACCAGCGAGGGTCAGCCGACTTGAGCAATCGAAGGGTGAAATAGGCGGTCAGAACCCAACATAAGTAATCGAAGGAGAGATATTGCATCAGCGCGCCACCACCCAAGCAAAACGGTACAGCCGCCGTGGCTGCCACCAATTGCGCCCAGCGGGTTCCGCCCAGCTCGCGAGCCATTAAGCCCGTCAGCACGACCGCCACAGCTTGCGCAACCGCTGCGAATAAGCGAAAGCCCGCTAGCGACGTCCCGAACAGCTCCAGTGCAGTCCTTGCGAAGAATGGAGTGACCGGGGGATAGGCGACGTAACCCCAGGCAAGGTGACGCGCATCTTCGAGCGTCGCGAGCTCGTCACGGTGAAATCCATACTGCCCGCCCGTCAGCACGTGCACGATGACAGTTACCGTCGCTAAATAAACCAGAGTGACAACATCGCCCGAGCACCACGAGAGCCGTAGTGCTTGACGTGTGCAAAGCGTGGCGGTACTGGGATTGTTCTCGGACATGCGAGAGCTATAAGAGCAGATTCATGTTTGCGCCGCCCCTGCTGGTTGGTAACAGCGCGCTTTCAACTGCGGCTCCGTACTCGCGCAAACCTACAGTCGCAGGAGCCGAGGTAGTGAATCGGCCTTTCCTGCTCTCACGGGAATTCTCTTTTTTCTTACTTGCGCTGGCGCAAAGAACGCGCGGCAGGGTTGGCCCGCGGGGTTGGTGGTGTAATCGCGGTGTTACGCCAACAATCCGCCTCGGTCCCCGCCATCTCTTCTGCTTTCTCTTCTCTGCTTTCATTGACTTGATCCTTTCTTGTCCGTAAGATTCGCGCTGCGGTCGGCCAACCATCTCGCTCTATGGCATTGTGGAGATTTTGGGTGGCGTGGGCGATTGAGTTTCGATTGGAGGTCGGTGCAACTCGGGACCACTCGCAAGGACGAAGGCGGATGCGACATGGACCGACCGGATGTCCGCACGATGCGCTGACATATGACGGAGTGTGTTGGTAGCGGTCACCGTTACACCAAACAACGCATAGACGCAGTTGGCGCGCTCAAGGTCGCTACGAACGGTAAGGATCTCCTTGCGCAGATAGCGCGAAAACTTCGAGCCTGGCCGAAAACGGGGAGCGTTGTTTAAATCAGATAAGGGAACACTGCAGGCCTTTAGTTGCAAAACCATGATGCTGCCATCGGTGCGCAATACTTCGCCAGTGGCATTGATCACCGCCTTATCTATCCCAAGGCGCTCGATCCTGCCGACGGAATCAAGACAGTCGACGGCCAGCAGATGCCGCTGGACTGCACGCTGCTCTTCCTCGAGATCGTCCGAGACATGGTGCATAAAGCCCATACGGGTAACGGAAAGAGTCGCACCCGTTTCGCGGACCGCGGCGCCAACCCAAAGAGGCGCGTCATCAACTCGTGATTTTAATTTCCAGATACGCAGGTGGTCCCGCCGGCCGTAACTGTCGAAAGTCTTTTCCAAAGTCAGATCAGCCGGGCGGCCATCGAACAGTTGCCGGGACATCGGGGCGGTAGCGTAACTCGACTTCGCCAGGAAGGCGTGAAATTGACGCATGACCGATTGCCTGGAAACAGAGTCGCTCTCCTTCCAGCCGGCGTCGTGGAAAGCTTGAGCCAATTCCTCCCCGGTGCCAATGAATGCCATGTTAATGAGGTCTGCATCACGGGACTTCTTGTCGAGAGTGCGCGTCGGCAATTGGCCTAGGATCTCCGCGACGCTTTGCTGTTCATCGTGTTGAAGACGAGGGAGAGGTGGTGGTGGTACGAATTCCCCGGGCAAATCAACGTTGTCTTTAAGCCCAACCAGCAAATCGGTTCCAGTCGGCAAGTAAATCTCGGGTTCCGGAAATAGCGGGAATAGCAGTTTGAAACCGAGCAAGACCGGGTCGGGATACAGGTGCAACGACGGAAGGTATTTAAGGCGGCTGCTGATTTCGCCTTGTGGAGTCTCGGTGCTGCGAATGCCACGAATTACGCCGTTCTTCACGTTTTCGCGAGCGTTGTCAACTTCCTTGACTCGACCGTTGATGTCAATGGGTGAGCCTTGCTGAGTTACGATTCGAGAGAATTCGATCTCCAGGCTAGCAGTTTCGCGAACCAGGCCCAGACCTACGCGGTGTGCGGAAACAACCCGGCCTTCAACTGGAACATGGGTCGGCAACATGGAAACGCCGTCGCAGGTAGGGGGCTCAAGGAGGAACCCGGACACAGTCATTCCGGGTTTCGCGCTATACGAAGAGACCGGCTGGCTGAGACGAACCCAAAATGAGGTTCCGGCTGGCAGCTGTGTGCAACCGAAAGCAATGCCAGATCCGGAGCACATCCCGAGAAGGATGAAAACCATGCGATACATGCAACAAAGGACAAGGTGCAACAAATGGGTTAGATTTCGGGATCCACCGCACCCGGGGACCTTCGATTGTTGCCGCGCAGTTGATGGCTCCCAGCATCGCGAATGACGGCACGGAAGCAATAAACTGCGAGGCATGTTCAGATTCCTCTAGCGACAGCCATCAATACCACCCGAACCGCGACAATTTTTGTAAGCATCGCCATTACACCATGGACCCTCGGGCCAGCAGGACGCCGATTGTTGGTCTAACAGCCTGATTGCATCAACAATCAATCTCAGATTTCCAGTAAACCCCGACCTGTCAATGCTGACAGTTCTGCGCCTACTCTGCCATGCTTCGGGGGCGGGTTGGAGCAGATCCAATTTCTCTTGGGGTACGTTTCGGTGCAAACGACCGAACACCTTGGCTGCAAGCGACGGATTCGATCTCCTCGCCCACATCATCGGTGTAATCACCGCAACTCGCATCACCGTAGACACGCCAGTGACCAGCGTATTTTAGGAAACGGCAGCACGCGAACAGCGCGACCGGTAAGGTTCTGCAGAGTGGTGGGCCGCAAGGCCTGCCACTCGGCTAGAACTAAAATAGAAATGTGCCGATATTGAACCTACCCCTGACTCTCATCCGCATCGCCCTCTGATCCACCGAAAAAACTCATGGCCTCTTCGTCTTCAATATCTTGCGGCCGATTCACGACAGCAACAACTTCGCGCATGGTACACAGCGCCTCACCGACCCCCATAGCCTGGGCAATGTCATCGAGGTCGCTCTCCGCCGGATTCCAATCGCACCAGACCTCAATCCGAACTTTGTAGTACGCCATCGCACACCCCCGGCAATATGGGCCGAAGTGTACCAAGAAAACAAAAACAGTCCAGCGCGGAAGTATGGAGCAAGCGGGGTATTTGAGGGTGAACCTATGCAAGCTTACCCTGATTACCATAGACCACCACTCTCATTGCACCTTCCGCACCTTCAGGCGGCGCGATGATCACGTTACGATCACTCTTTCCACGAAAGAAAAAACTAAGGAGGTATCGTGCGTCGACATCTGGTGATGTTCGCTTCATTATTCCTATTTCTGTGGGCCGCCATCTCGATCGGCTGCTCCAGCAAACCGGCAGAGGAAAGCTCAGACTCGAGCGCTCCTCCCAGCAAATCAGCTAGTCTTTTTGGCCCCAAAGAAGTCACGCTCCCGGCAGGAACCGTCCTCACCGTGCGGCTCGCAAGCACCGTGGGGTCGAAGACCAGCAACACTGGCGACCGTTTCAACGCAACGATTGCAACACCAGTCGCGTCAGACGGCAAAGTGGTCCTTCCCAAGGGCACTGAGGTGCAAGGCAAAGTCGCCCAAGCCGTGCCGCAGGGCCGCTTTAAGGGCGGCGCGTCCCTCAGCCTCGCACTCGAATCTGTGACAGTTGGCGGAGACGCGTACGACATAAAAACTAACTCCGTCAGCCGCTACCAGAAAGGCAAGGGTAAGCGGACTGCGGCCATGATCGGCGGCGGCGCCGGGGGCGGAGCGCTAATCGGGGGCCTCGCCGGGGGCGGCAAGGGCGCCCTCATTGGTGCATTATTGGGTGGTGGCGCAGGAACCGCGGGAGCGGCCTATACCGGAGAGAAGGAGATTGTCTTGCCCGCCGAGTCCATGCTCAGCTTCAAACTCACTGAATCTCTCATTATAAAGATGTAGCAAATTGTTCTCAAGCCACGACCACAAGAAAGCCGCCCCAACCGGCGGCTCTTCCATTGCAAAATTCAAAACGCCCCTAACATTCAATGCACCTACGTTACTTTGAGAATCCAGCTCGTTTGCATAGATTGAAAAAATGGGTCTGAACTGCCTACTACTGACCAGCGACGCTACGCTGCTGGAGGTGATCCGAGTCGGCTTCAGCACAACGAAGGTCGAACTCGAAATGCGCGCTGATGCTGCAAGCGCGATCGAACTCTCAGCTCGGCGGCACCTCGATGGCTTCGTCATCGACTGCGATGGTGTCGAACGAGCTATGGACTTTCTCGCCCAAATACGCGGCAGTCGCTCCAACAAGCTTTCGGTCGTCTTGGCCGTCGTGAACGGAACAACTAGCGTGAGCACGGCGGTTGATGCGGGAGCAAATTTCGTGCTAGGCAAGCCAGTTGAGGCAAAGACGCTGCGTAGCATTCTCGACCTAGCGCTTCCGCGGATGGAACGCGAGCACCGTAGATATTTCCGCCACAAGGTTGACCTGCCCGTCGAGCTTTTGTGTTTCTCGGGTGAGACCGTGACAGGAAAGATCATGAACGTGAGCGAAGGTGGACTTGCCCTTACTCATTTTGGGCTTGCTGCGGTCGAAGGCGTAGTGACAGTGCAGTTCGCGCTTCCCAGCGCAGAGCCACACACCTTTCAGGCGAAGGCGGCGATAATCTGGAATGATTCCTCCGCCATGGGCTTACGCTTCCTCCGAGTCGAGCCCGGCTGTCGTCCATATTTCGACGCCTGGCTGGATTCCTTGGAGGCGCAGCTACAATTCCGAGAGTCTGTCCAGGCTATCGGCCCTTTTGTCAGTGCACCGAGCTAATCTGGCGTCAGCGTCTCCGCCCTCTACGAAGGCATCTAACACCTACAGGCATTTATATAAAGCGATTTTCTCTAATCGCGGCCATCTTGGTTGCGATGCGATTTCAGCCTTCGCGGCACCCAAGTCAACCACCGCAACCCTACCGGCGTTTCCGGGCACTTTGGCGAATGCGCAGGATGTCTACATTGCTGCCTATGACGGAGATCAGTTTGACACAAATTTACTTCCCGAAGATCGCGAGGCCATCAGCTCAGTCCAGAACGCCATTCAGACGTGGGGCAAACTGACGCTTGTCTACCAACCGTACCAAGCGGACATCATTGTCCTTATCCTTGTGACAACCCGACCTTCCGAAGATGTCATGACTGTGTACGACGGGCACCAAGGGACGAAAGGCAATTATCTCTGGCGGGTCATGGGCCGCGATGATCTAGCCTCAGGCGAAACTCCACTCGTCACCCAGTTCGAAAAAGGATTCGACAGCGCCCAAAAGCACAAGTAAGGTGCTGCGCCGGTAGCCAAGTTGAAGCAAGCGAACCGCGGACGGCACATGGCAGACCGATCGAACCTGGTCCTCTTCAATCGTTGTCGGCCGCGCCTTTCGCGTCATAGCACTTCAAAGGAGCGTCCGTTTCGCCTCCTCTATATATAGAACGACCGCCCCGATCACATCCACAAACCGAGACGTTTCTCATCGCCTGAGAACAGGCACTTTCCTGCCATTGCCCACCCTACCCGCGGGCAGAGAATGCCTGCGCGAAAGAGTCCTGAGGGGCGTCGCGGTAACCAGCTCGACAGTACCCCTCGACAACGCCAACGCACTTCACATGCGGCCGCATCATATCGGCCGCATTCCTATTTGACCAGAATCCTCCGAAGCACAGAACCTACAGAACGGCCACCGATATCCGCTCGACTGACGGCTTCGCCGGGTTGAGCGCGATCAAACCTACGCCGATGACAACGAGCACAGCCGATCCGACCAGGAATCCTACTTTCTGACTCGGAATTTCTAGTCCCAGTATCGACATCGCCACGGCATGGGCGAAGCTTGACCATGCTGCGAAGGCGATCACGCTGCGATGCGCAGATGGATTCCGCGCCGCGATAAGCAGGAAAACGCCGAGCGTGACATAGAGGCTGAGCATCATTGTGTCGCCGGTGTCCGAATCAGCCGGATGCAGTAAAGAACCGATCAGGGGATAAACGCCAGCCGTAAAAAGCAATCCCACCAACACCAACACAACCTTCAGCGCCCGCTCCCGCCACATGGTGCCCTCCCTGCGAGTTACTTCACTCGCCTGAAATGCTAGGTGTAGGGGCGCGTCAAGTCAACGCGTATCGCGGTGGGACGGTGTCGGTTCGGCGAACGAACCGATTTCCTCGACCGAGCAGATACCGATGCCGTAGGCGTTGCGAAGGGCGCGGTTGACCGCCCGAGTTTCGGTCACTCGCATTTCGGCGCCGTGAACCCCGGGAGAAACATTGGACGGACCAGCATCGCCGTAACCAATGAAGCCCTTGCAGGTTCGGGATTTAAAAACAATGGCTTTGAAAATCCAACGAGACCCTTTGGGATCGCTTGACTCTAGAATCGGGCTGGAGTGAATCCCTGCACAGCGGCGTCGCTCGGCGAGGCGGAGCAGCCCAGAATGGGTCACGTACCATCCGCCAGCGAGCTATATGTCACCAGCGGCGATTAAGACCCGGTGCCTTTGGATCAGTTGTTTAAGGCACCGGAGCGCGGATTTAGAAATGTCTCTGTAAAGTGACTTTGCGAAACGGGTCTCGCGTGCGAAATTGTTCTCTTTGGAATTCATATGCCCCTTGTTCCGCCAATTCGAGCTGAGGCTGAGAAGATACTGCACGATTTATTGGAGCAATCGCAGAAAAGTTATGTTTCGCCCTGACATGCTAGAGACCGTCTGTAGTCTGCTAGTGGTCGATCAAGGAGAAAAGTGAAACAACCTCATGGTTCTTCGTCCTGGCTTTTCACCGTTGTTTTGTTCGCTTTGTCACTTCTTCTGGGCTGTCAGGCACTCAATCCCCTTTGCGGAAGCGCTCGGCCCGTTCCGAGTATTGGATCCCTCTCGGCCAATACGATTACATTTACTCAAGTACAGCAAGGTTTTGTGCTCGGCGTTAACGGTAGCCATTTTGTTTCGTCCTCTGCCGTGGTCATTAACGGCAAGACGGTAACCACGACGGTGACAAGCAGTCAGCAGTTGCAGGTAACGATAACGACCTCCTTGATCTCGGGTGCTGGAACCGCCAGCGTGAAGGTGAACACTCCGAGTGGAAACTCAGGCAATCTTGGATGTACGAGTGGTGGAACAAGTAGCGCGCTACAACTTATCATCACTTAACTGGGGAGCCCGTTCGATAAGGGAAAGAGGAATGCAGTTGAGCAATATCGAACAGACGCGCTTTCTCCCGCCTATTAGACCAAGGCCACTTGATCCTTCCCAAGAGATCAAAGGACCGACCAGCTATAGCTGGCATGAGTCATATCGAGCGGCCCTGCTTGAAACCGATTGGACGAAGATGGTAGAGCTAGTTCAGGCAGCAGAGTCTGAAATACAAAAACGGCGGCTGGAGCTTTCTAAAGACCACAGCGGAACGCAGGAAGAACGTGAGGCAGTCCTCAATGCGCTGAACGGCCTTAGGGTTCTGCGAATGGATGAGGCTGCTTGGCGGGAGCGGCAGAATCTGAAGTAGGTTCCAGCAGCAAGCTATGCTAGTGATTGTGAGCGTCCGCCGTTTAGACAACGACCGAATCGAGATCGCAGTAGCAAGGCCCCAACACGACTCGAATCCACCCACAATTACCTTTTCGAAAAAGAGGCACGAGCGGTGCTGTCAGATTTTGGGATCAGCGAAGAGATAATGGCTTCTCATTTGAAATTGCTGGCACAAATGGGCGCAAGTGGGCAGTTTAATTTCCCTCCGATGGATGTTCCACAACATGAATTGCTGTCCAGAGGATTTCGCCTGTAACACCGTTTCCACTAGACGCACAGAACAGAGTCGGCGTGAGAGGGGAAACCTATGGGGCTCGAAAGCACCCGTTTGGGCAATCATTTCATAAACTACCAGTTGACTTGGTAATTGGGTGCCGTCCGATTCCCTCCGCATTGCTCCAGTTGACCTTAGTAAGCGACAGCACTTCGCGTGACCCTTCGATCAAATTTCATGGCGACATGCACACTTGTCCTAACTATAAGACCCGTAGCCAAGCGAACGGTAAGCGGGATGGCCGGAATCCGGCCAGATTTTCAGAAGCACACCAGAGAATTTGACTGAATTGTTGCTCATCAACCAAGCGCTGCTCGTGCCCCGTGGATGACGAGTACTGTCGGTCATCCGGTAAAACCGGAAACAGATCGATCTCACTTTTATCCTCTCGCCACGCCTAATCGAGCCTATTCAGAGTCGCCTAAGGTCGTTCGCGGTCAGAATTAGCGGAGTGTCGGAATCGGGACCTGTCGCCAGCGAACGCCCAGCCTCACGTCGCGCGTCTTCGCATTAACATCGGCCTGTCTATTCGCTGACAACTTTGCCGAATAAGTACAGCGTGGCTCCAGCTAGCATGCCTCCGGAAAGAACAATTGGGCCGGCAAGCAGGATTCCCAACGTCGACGTAAGCAATAAGAGCCCTCCTGATTGTCGTAGGGACCAGCCCCGCTCAATGAACGGTAGCGCAAGTGCGAACAGTAGAGAGAAGATGACGAACGCAGCCGCGGCAACCGCTATTCCTCTCAGCAGCGACTGACTCATCGTCCTCGTCTTGGCGCGATTCACAATCGGTCCACCGCACAAAGCGCCCGCAATTCCACTGGCTACGATTGGCAGCACAACGTAAAGAAAGATTCCCCGAAGTGCCATGGTTAATGTATGAAACATTACTGCGACACACAGCAATGCAAACGCCGCGAACCACATAGCGGCTAGGAATCTCTCATGAAAATCAGTTAGATTCATGAGCGGTCAACAACGTGGATTGCATCTGCATAAACAGCTGAATCCAGAGACGAAATGGCTAGTATTCGTATTAAAGACAAGCGTTCCGAGATCGCTGGAGTAAAACTCATCTATGCAACTGATTGAACTCGGTCTGGTTAGTAAGTATGCCTGATTCGGCTTGCAGTCAGGACGGTTTCTTCGAATGCCCGCCTGAAAACTCGTTGCCAGAGAGTCAACCTAGAATTTACCTCGTGATGACATCTGCTATCCATCGAAGTTGTTAAGGTCACGCATTCGATATTGGAGGTTTCTATGAAAGAAAGAAGTGCGGTCCTGCCTTTGTCGCTAGCTCTTGTAACGACAGGGTGTGGCAACAGCAGTCCTCGTATCCTTCAATCCGTCATCGCGAGTCCGGCAAGCGCCGATGCGCAAACTTTCCCCAATGGAAAGGTGCAATTCACCGCGACTGGGATCTTCAACAAAGCGCCAACTCATGTCACACCTTTGCCGGCGTGTTCCGCGCCGAACTCAGGTGCCGCTTGCATCACGGCATGGTCAACGTCCCCTGACACAGTTGCTACGGTTGATCAAAGCGGAGTCGCGCAGTGTCTGCCGGGACAGTCTGGCAGTGTGACCATTGAGGTCGCTGTCGTAGGCGATCATCCTCTCATGAATGTAGCGAAACTGACGTGTCCTTGACATAAAAGTTCCTGAGAAGACGCGCCCCTGTGGGATGCGGCGTCCAGCGTTGCTGGCGACGGAACAACCGACTTGGACGGGGGATGTCCGTCCTTGTAAGAACCTCATCAGACTCACTTAGCGTTCGGATTGTTTAGCATTTGTGATGGATTGTGCCTCAGGATCAGCGTTGGCTTGCGGCGATGTGTGTCGTTCGTGTCAGCCGACTCGACGGTGCGCACCAAAGCGACAGGAGTTCGATTGATCCTGATTTCTTATCTTCTTTCTTGTCTGTGGTTGTCCCGCCGCTTACGCTTTTTGTCTTGTTCTTGTCCCATTCCTCAGTTGCTTTCACCGCTTCGGCAATTTGGTTCCTGGCCTCGTTAAGCGTGTGTTGTGATCGCCCATGAGACTCGACGAATTGAGTCGCCCCGGTGCCAAAAACTCGTGCTGTTTTACGTGCGAGTCGCTGATCACTACGCTAGATCACGTGCACTCTACGATTCGTCCCAATCGAGTTTTCGGGTTCCCGCGAGTCACCGTACCGTAAGGTCAGTATGTGATTTATGACCAGTCTAGCGATCACGGTAAAGGATAAGTTATACAGAATCGAGGTTCCGCCTGAGACGCCGCTGCTGTGGGTGCTGCGAGACACACTCGGGCTTACAGTCAGCACTAAGTATGGCTGCGGCGTGGGACTATGCGGCGCGTGCACGGTACATCTGGACGGCGAGTCAAGACGATCGTGTCAAACGCCGGTTAGTTCGGTGGGTGCGAAAAAGATCACAACGATTGAAGGGCTCTCGCGGGATCGCAGCCATCCTGTTCAACGCGCCTGGATTGCTGAGCAGGTTCCGCAGTGTGGTTACTGCCAGTCGGGACAAATCATGCAGGCTGCGGCCTTTTTGGCCAGCACACCCCATCCGACGCGCGAGCAAATCGATGAGGCCATGAACGGCAATATTTGCCGATGCGCCACCTACCAGAGAATTCGTCGCGCCATCCAGCGCGCATCAGGACAGAACGGCCGATGATTCCTCAAACGCAAGTTAGCCGGCGTGGGTTTCTGAAAACGAGCACCAAGACTGCCGGAGCTCTCATTCTCGGCTTCTGTCTAGGCACACGCGGACAAGCGCAGAAACAAGCTTCAGCTGGAGACGGCTTGGTCTTCAAACCCAACGCGTGGCTGAGAATTACCGCCGATGATCAGATCACGGTTCTGGTCGAAAAACCAGAGCTTGGACAAGGCTCGCGCACGTACACACCGACGATGATCGCGGAGGAACTGGAGGTTGACTGGTCCGCTATTCATGTGGAACAGGCCCCAACGATTCCGTCGATCTATCAGGGGTTGCATACCGGTGGCAGCGGCGGGGTGGCACATACATTTAGCCCGATGCGCAAAGTGGGCGCGCAGGCACGTGAAATGCTGATTACAGCTGCAGCCCAACAATGGAAAGTAAAGAAGGAGGAGTGCCGAGCGCAAAACGGCACTGTGGTGCACACCGCTACAAACCGTCGCTTGCGCTACGGCGAACTAGTGCGACCAGCATCGGAACTGCCGCTGCTAAATCCAGACGAAGTAACTCTGAAACAACCCAAGGATTTCCGCTTTATTGGTAAGCCCCTTCCGCGCACGGACGTGCCCGGCAAAGTGGATGGCAGTGCTACATTCGGCATCGATGTCCGGGTTCCCGATATGCTCTTCGCTGTAATCGCACGCTGTCCCTTCTTCGGTGGCAAGCTTCAGAGCTTCGACGGAGCTGCGGCCAAGATCGTTCCGGGAGTTCGGGCGGTTTTTCCGGTTCCACCGCTCCCGCGGCGCTTCAACACCGCCGGAGGTGTGGCGGTGGTGGCAGATTCAACTTGGGCTGCCATGCAGGGCCGGAAGGCGCTTCTGCTGAGGTGGGACAAGGGACCGGGAAGCAGAGAAAGTACAGAAAGTTTGCGCAAGTTAGTCGAGGAGCATGCAGCGGCACCGCCCACGTTTATCGCTATCGATCGCGGTGATGCTCGGGAGGTGTTGGCGGGTCCAGTTAAGAAGGTTGAAGCCCACTACGAGTCGCCATTTCAAGCGCATGCCACGATGGAACCCATGAACACCACGGTTCACGTCCGAGATGACGAGATCGAGGTGTGGTCTCCAACACAGTTTGGGGATGAGGTTCAAAAGGAGATCGTCGAACTTTCCGGCGTTCCGACCGAGAAGGTAATTGTGCACATGACGCTATGTGGAGGATCATTCGGCAGGCGATATCAATGGGATTACGCTGCGGAGGCATGGCAAGTCGCAAAGGAAATAAAAACGCCAGTACAGCTGCTGTGGACGCGGGAAGATGACATGCAACACGATTTCTACCGGCCTTACAACTATCAGCGCCTCTCCGGTGGCTTCGACGCACAGGGCAAACTTGTGGCGTGGTCAACCCGCGTTGTCACTACCCCCATCTCGGGGTCTAACCTCTACACAGGATTTACTGAGTCTCCGGAGACATTAGAAGACCCAGCCACCGTTGCGGCACTGGAATGGTATGGTGCCGACATTACGCCCTATTCGATCCCCAACTTCCGGCTGGATTACGCTCACGCGGATTCGGTCGTGCCACGCTCATGGTGGCGGTCGGTGGCATCGTCCTACACTCCCTTCGCTAAGGAATGTTTCGTCGATGAGTTGGCTCATGCAAGCGGGCGCGACCCATTTCATTTTCGAATGGGCTTGCTGGCGGACAAGTCCCCTGAAAAGGCGCGACTCCGGGGGGTATTGCAGTTGGCCGCGGAAAGTGCGGACTGGGGGAAGGCTCTGCCCAAGGGCCGGGGCCGCGGCATTGCTTGTCGAGTGGGCGGGAGCTACAGTGCCCAGGTTGCCGAGATCTCGGTAAACGATGACGGCACTGTGCAGGTTCTGCGCATGGTCAGCGTCGTCGACTGCGGGATCGCCGTGAATCCCGATGGGGTAAGGGCTATGACCGAGGGGGCTATCAATTTTGCGCTGACTGCTGTGTTGAGCGGCGAGATCACTATCAAGGACGGCGCAGTAGGGCAGAGTAATTTCCATGACTATCAAGTGCTACGAATCAATCAGGCGCCAGAGGTCGAGGTTCATATCGTGCCTAGCCTCGAAGACCCGAATGGAGTGGGCGAACTCGGTGCGATGCTTGTGCCTCCTGCGGTAGCGAATGCGGTATTCGCCGCCACAGGAGTCCGGGTGCGGCGCTTACCCATTGATCCTCAACTTCTGAAACGCTCGAAATCCTGAGCCAGATACGGAACCGAATTTGAAATGACCGTCTTTTCTACAAGGAGGAGGAGATCGATGGACCGCAGGGATTTTATAAAGCGTTCATTTATGGCGACTGTTGCTTCGGCCTCCTCGCCCCTGTTTTCCAACACTGCCTTGGCGAGCGCTGCCCCGAAACACATTCTGGTGCTCGGCGGGACCCATTTCTTAGGGCCCGCACTCGTCGAGGCCGCGATCGCAGAAGGGCACACCATCACGCTTTTTAATCGTGGTGTTACGAATCCGGATTTATTTTCGCATCTTGAAAAGCTAAGAGGCTTTCGCAGCAGTGATCCCGGCGACGAAGACTTGTCAGCGCTAGCACAAAGACACTTTGATGTAGTGGTGGATGTATGGCCGAACGACCCTGCGCTCGCCGCGTCGACCGCAATGTTTCTTAAGGACCGCGTGGGACATTACCTTTACGTCTCGTCTGTCGCCGCATACGACTCTAAGGAATTCGCAAAAGCTGGCATCGAGGAGAATGCTCCACTTGAGCCTTGGAACGGGCCGGGCCGAAAATACAACCGCGGTAAAGCGGAGAGCGAAAGAAGGTTGCATGCGATCCTCGGCGAGAAAGTCACGATTGTGCGTCCAGGCCCCATCAAAGGGAACCGTGACACCACTCCGGACCTGCTGACGTGGCTGATACGAGCGCAAAACGGAGGCCGGCACATTGCGCCAGGAGACGGCAACGATCAAGTTGAACTGGTCGACGTCAAAGATGTGGCCCGATTCCTCATGCTGGCCATTGACCGCACACTTTATGGCACTTTCAATTTGACAGGAAGGCCGATGAGTTTCCATGACTTCTTGAATGCTTGCAATGCCACAACACAATCTGACGCGGAATTTGTATGGATACCTCAGAACTTCCTGCATCAGCATGGACTTGAGACGGACTTTGCATTGGGGCTGTTTGCCGGTAATTTCCCCTTCTGGCGTCCCGCCGGGGCAATGCCTGGCTTGTGGCAGATTAGCAGTCAGAAGGCTTTTCGTGCAGGGTGGAAAACTAGAGCCTTTCAGGAGACTGCGCTGGATTGTCTCACCTATTTTCGTTCGCTACACGAGACCTTGGATTGGAGTGACTACCTTCCTGCGGACAAGGAAAAGCAGATCCTTGAGGCCTGGGAGCATCACTCTTCATAATCACCGTGTTCAAATGGGGCGGTGGGAAAGGGCAAACTCTTTGGCTTCACCATAGCGTATTGTGTCGAAAAATCGGGCGCGTGCGTCTGAGCGCCAATGAAGTTATTGCAGGACGACCAAACCTCGAAAAATTGATCCCGCGCCAGAATCTTGATTTAGCATTGGCTGGATTACGGGAAAGCTGAACTGTTATGGCACATCCCCAGTTTGTCGTCGGGCACCACAAAGCGTTGTTAATTGCGGCCTGGTTGGGGGTGGTCCTTGTTTTCGCGACGCAGTGGTTTGTCTATGATGCAGCTCGCGGATCCGCAGACCCATTCCGCTATTACCTTTGGTGGTCGTGCTACACGTGGGGAGTCCTCACTCCTGCAGTAGCGAAGTTCGCCTACCTCAAACCCATTAACGCTACCACTTGGAAACGAGCTCTGCCGCTCCATGTCGGCACCAGTTTACTGCTTATTGCGGGCGAGATATCGATCGAAGCAATGCTTGGCAAGTTGCGTCTGCACCACAGTCTGTCGATGGAAGAGGCGATGCGGCATTACTTCACCCGGCATACCCAGGTCAGCCTGCTTACTTACTGGATGCTTGTAGGCGCCGTGCAACTACACCGAATGCGCGATGAAGCCCGAAGGCGCGAGCTCCGCTCCGCTAAACTCGAAGCCCAACTGACTGCCACCCACCTAGAGATGCTGCGCGCCCAGATTCACCCCCACTTTCTATTCAATACCCTACAGGCTGCCACCACGCTGATCCATGAGGACCCCGAGGGAGCTGAAGACATTCTCCTTCGCCTCAGCGAGCTGTTGCGTGTCTCGGTCGACGAAGCTCACATCCAGGAATTCTCGCTGGCTAGAGAACTCGAAGTTCTTGATCTTTATATTGGAATTCAGGCCCGCCGTTTCGGAGATCGGCTTCGATTCGAGGTTTCAATCGATCAAGACGTTCGGGATTGCATCGTTCCCGCGCTGATTTTGCAACCGCTGGTGGAAAACGCGATTCGTCATGGAATCGGCATGCACAAGGACAGGGATACAGTCTCCATCCGAGCATTTCAACACGGCGGATCCCTCCACCTGGAAGTGCGTAATTTGAGCAGTACTCTCGACGATAACCCGGCACAGCTGCGAGAGCGCGGCGTCGGTCTGGCGAATACGCGCGCACGTTTGGAGCAGCTCTACGGAAATCGGCAGCAGTTTGTGCTACGACGCCTCGAACCAGCTGGAGTCTGCGCCGAACTTTCCATTCCGTTGCGATCGGCTCCAGTTTTTGCCTTGGAACCATTTCGATGAGCATCAGAGCATTGATTGTTGACGATGAACCACTGGCCCGCCGCGCCATACGGCGCTTCCTTGGCAAACATGCAGGCGTGGATGTAATTGGCGAATGCGGCGACGGGGAATCCGCTGTCGGAGCACTTCGTGAAGGAAAAACTGACCTTGTTTTCCTCGACGTCCAGATGCCGGCGATGGATGGATTCCAGGTGCTCACCGAGGTTGGAGCCAACCATATGCCAGTCACGATTTTTGTCACCGCTTACGACCGTTACGCTTTACGCGCATTCGACGCGAATGCCATCGACTATCTGCTTAAACCGGTCGGGAAAGATCGGTTCGAGCGGGCTCTCACTCGCGCCAAGCGGCGAATTGCTGGCGAGCTCAAGCATGACGAGGTGCAGCGCATCATATCCAGCCTGGAGCGGCTTACCGCAGTCCACAACTACCCGGAGCGGTTGGCCATTCCTAAGAACGGACGAGTGCAATTCGTCGCGACCAAAGATATCGACTGGATTGAAGCTGAAGGCAACTACGCACGTCTTCACGTTGGCAACCAGGAGCATGAATTCCGCGAAACTCTCGCGAACCTTGAAGAGAAACTCAACCCCGCTGAGTTCTTACGGATACATCGCTCCACAATCGTGAATATCCAGCGTATCAAGGAGATCCAAGCCTGGTTTCACGGGCACCATCGAGTGCTGCTCGAAAATGGCGCAGAACTGAGAATGAGCCGGTACCAACGCGAGATCGCAAGAAAGCTTGGGTTGACCTAGTTGGAACCAAGGTTGTCTGGTAGCACCAGTCTCGTAAGTAGTGCAAAACTCTGAATCGGGCGAAATGGGCCCTCAGTAAACACTGTGGTCCACTCAAAAAGATTCCTGCTGCGCAGAAGCCGAGGAGTATCCAAGCTTTACCTACTTTTGACAACTCGGCGTGGAAATCGACCTAAGCTGCAAATTCACAAAAGCGGATTGCGTGGAAGAGCAGGCGCTCGCGAAATGAAGATTTCACAAAACGATTACCGCTTACTCGCTATTGGACTACTCCTTTTTAGTATCACCCCAATTCAATCGAAAGCAGTTCCAGCACCACAACCCTCGGAGCAGCAATTAATCGAGGAGTATCGTCGAGCGCACGATCGCCATGATTTGGAACGGATGCTAGCGCTCTTTTGCTGGGACAAGGTCACGCCGGAGATAAGGCATATCACGGAAGAGCATGTGAAAAGCAGCTTCGATGACAAAATTATAGATGTAAAGATTACTGCGGAGCATCCCAAGGGGAGGGTTAACCAGTTTCTCAGAAATGGCGTTCGTTACGGATTCAACCTAACGGTGATTAAGGAACTGGTCGTGGAATCCGGTGTTCCGAAGGGCGACGCAGAGATGTCTTATTTTCCGATCGGGATCAAAGATGGCCAATACGCGATTGCGCTAATGGCTCCGCTCTCGAATACATCGGCGACGGCGCAACTCAGTTATGCCGCACCCGAAAAAACACCCATTGCAATGGCTGGCAAAGTTACAGTCCCGCCAAGAACACCTTTGACCGTGCGACTGGACCAGATTGTGGGTTTGAAATTGGTTGAAACTGGAGGTGGCTTCTCGGCAACACTCAGCCGTCCAGTTCAGGTAGACGGCGTAACAGTCCTTCCGGTCGGCGCTACTGCTGAGGGATTGGTTAAAAAAGAGGCAAAATACAGTCCGGAAATCACCCTGAAGTCCATTAGCCTCAATGGACAGTCATGGCGCGTCCGCACTTCAACGATTGTCTTCAATCAGCAGATCTCGTATCCGTCAGGAACAGAACTCACGTTTGACCTTCAGTTCCCGTTAGAAATAGTTCCGCGCTGAGTGAAAAGTGCAACTTGTTCATCGACTTTGTCACCGCCAAGGCTCCGCCATCGCAAGCCGGCCCACAAAAACCATCGTTGTGATGTTGGCAAAACGTGAAGGCTAGGAATTTACCCCAAAATAGTATAAAGACTTATTTTCTATGGCCACTCCAAGTATCCCGTCTTCTTACCCTAAAAATGACAGCACTTTTTTGACGGCCCTACTGCCGAATCAGGGGAGGACTAGGTTTGTGCGCGCTGCCATTCTGTTGTTTTTGGCTGGTGGCATGGTCGGGTGGATTGCCATAGCTGCGAGGGTATTCTCGGAATTTCATGCCCGGCATAGCTGGCCTGTTGCTCAAGGTTATGTGACTGATGTGCGTGTTAAGTCCTACACGGGTCCTTCCTCAAGGGACCATGTTTCCCACTATTTCGTAGAATATGAGGTCCGGTTCGCCGTGCCCGCTGAGCAATGTCTCACTGGCACAACTTTCGTCATCAATGGGGAACCACCATTGTGTGAGGGGATCGTGCGCACGCGCACGACAGATTCCGAGACACTGGCGAACAGTTGGTTCGAGCGTCATCGGTTCAATGCAGCAGTCGGAGTTTTGCATGATCCGAATGGGTCGGGCGTCAAGATTGTCGGTGAGCCGATTTACCTCGTGTACCCCTGGAAAGAAATCTCTGGGATGTCTGGCTGGATGATCTTTTTTGGGACATCTCTCATCATCACGCAACGCCGACTCCGATATTTGGAGACTCTGCCAGAGAATAATGATGCCTCCCCACCTTCCCAGTCACCACCGCCAAGAGGCGACGATTTAATCGACCTGAAGCTCTCTTGATTCCGTTTACTCAGACCGGATTTTCAGTCCATAAATCGCCAAGAGATTTCAGTGGACAGATATAAAAAAAGTGCTTCGCACTAATCTGTTCACTTTAATGAAAATCGTGCGATTCTGTCACGGCTGGACTAATGGACAAAGGAGAGATGCGCTCCGCTTTCAGATGAACAATTCCGTCTTGATTCTGGACACGGCCTTCCACTCGAATGAAGCGTTCATGAAGCACGACGATTGGGTCACCGGGGTAGACGTCGGGCATCACAATGACGTTGGCGTGACCTGTTTCATCCTCGAGAGTAATGAAGATTAAGCCCTTGGCTGTCCCGGGTCGCTGGCGAGTAATCACGGCGCCCGCGGCAATTGCACGTTTGTTGTGCGAGAGCTGCTTGAGTTCGCTTGCAGAAACAATTCCCATTTCTCGCAATTGCTGACGTCGATATGCCATCGGGTGTGGCCCGATCGTCAAGCCGGTCCCATGAAAATCGGCGACCAACCGTTAACAGACTAATGGATAGAACTGAAGAACCACCATCACCAGCAGACTCAACAACACTGCCCTTTGAATGGCTGTAAGAAAAATCTCGGGCTTCATTCGACCTCCGCGCGGAAGCTCTGAACCGCCCCGCGTTGAGACCGGAATATAGGGCTAATCAGAATTTTAGTAAAATCAGCGAACTCACTGAAACTGCCTTCCGCACACATACAAGAGCACTTGAGGAAGCCTTCTCGGCCGCGGTGAGGCGTGAGGATGGTTAGAGATGTGAGAGGCCGTAACTGCGATGGCACTGAAAATAAAGTCTAAGCAGGCCAACAGGCTTCGCACACTAACGCCGGAATGGTGTTTTTCGCCGGTGAGTCGAAACAAAAGCTGTTGCTCAATTGGTAGATTTTGTTACAAGTGAACTGATAAACGGAAAGCGATACGTTCTGGACTTTCAAGAATGGATGCTAAGAAAGAACTCTTGCCGATTTGAAGCTTTTTTGTACTAACGACAAATATCAGGTGTCGAGCCTCTAAAAAGGCGGTTGCCCGCTTGATCGATTTTTGTACAAGTGAACCAACAAAGCGGAACATTCGTTTCGGCTGAGCTTTGACAACGGAAGTTCCTGCTCTGGCGTAACTACACATAACAACTCACATTACCTCCGTGATCGAGCCAGCATCGGCCCTCTCTCGATATGATGCGTCAAAGAGAACACGATTGGGGTGGGGGCATGGTCTTCGGTAAAGGCTCGGGAATTGTTGGTCTCATCGCTCAGGTGGCGGTAGTCTGCTTCTGGGCCTACCTGGGAGCCGACGGGATATGGCTCCGGTTTACTGCGAGTGAGGGGCAAAAAGCTTCCGTCGTTGGTATTGCAATCGCATGGGCTCTAGCCGCGGCCACGGCCTATTGCATTTTTCGCCAGTTCAAGTTCGTGGAGGAAGACGGGCATTTCAAGACCTGGCTGGTGGCCAACGCTGAGAAGATTCGCAACAACCATCCAGTTTTCTACCGGGGCCAGCGCATCTCGCCGGAAACCGAGCTGGTGCGTCATCACTTGGTTTTTTCGGCCATCATTCTGTCGTTCCGGATGCAGACGCGGTGGATTATTAAAGGCAAAGAGCCGCGGCTGGGACACGCTCTGGCTGCCAGCCTCTACACCTTCTGTTATGGCTGGTGGGGTTTCCCCTTCGGGATCTTCTGGACGCCTGTAGCCCTCTTCAAGAATCTCACGGGAAGCACGTCGGTTCGTGTGGCACAGCTGCTACAGCCTGCGCCCGCCAAGTCGGTTGGCTTCGGGCAGCGTTTTCAAAAGAACTTCTCAAGCCGCCTGCAAGGTGGCTTCTTCATCGACGGAGAGCCCGCCGGCATCATGCCCGCAGACGAAGTGGGCAAGGCGTAGCCTCTTCGAGTCCGGTCCTGACGGTTGCCTGCCGATAGTCGCGCCGAAAGTTGCTTTTCGGCTGGCTGTCAGCGTGAGCCGTCTGGAAGAAGGATTCGGAATTCCTCTTCGTAACCCGACTTTTCAGCGATTGCTAGATCGATTGCCTCTTGCCACTTGGCTCGATCCTCCGGATGAGTGCGTTGCTGACGTTCTTCAAAAGTCGGCGGGCTATTTTCTGGATCGAAGCCATAAATGCGGTACCATTCCTCGGACAGATGCAAAGCGACTCCTCCCGCTTTCTTGCGGCTCACCACGTACAGCGCAATGACCGAAGCGAGAATGGCCGCAAGCAGTGATAGCACGGTCGGCCAATGGTAGGCCACGGGAATCGGTAGGATGAACGCCAGCATTCCAATGTAGTGCATGGACCAAATGCCAGTCCCCATCGCACCGGCCCCGCCCAGCAGCCAAACCGCGCGAGTCCAACCGCCCGCGGCCGTTACGCGACCTGCGAGATCCAGTGCAGCGTACGACGCAAACATGGCGATCAACACCGAAAGCGCCACGAGCGCGTAGTTGTACGAACCAATCAAGTTCACGGCAGTCATTCACTCGATCCGGTTGCCACGCGGAACAGACGAGTGAAATTGTCGGAAGTCTCGCCAGATTGATACTGGGAACGCCCCTTGTGGTTGTTGACTGGCAGACTCCGGATCGTCGACTAACGGCCCCCCCCACATGAAGGGTGTGGGGAAAAGACTCTTACGAAGTCAAGGCGCTTTCGCCGCATGATCGGTTTATGATCGCATTGCATTCGCCCGGTGGAATCGGGGAAGTCGGACTGTGCATATGACCTCCAGAGAAAAGCGCCAGAAAACCTGTTTTCGGGTTCGACAGCACACTTTCTCCAGTGCCGTTCGAATGCAAGACTGCCGGATTGCGGTGATTTTGAGCGATTCTTGCAGTAATGCAGCCAGATTTATCCGCAGCTCAGACTGTGTGGCGGAGAGGGAGGGATTCGAACCGTTTCTTGGCAGCGGCTACTAAAGGTCGGATGATGGCGGGAGTATCACCAGGAATGCTCAGGCCATCGAATAGTTCAGCATCGGATTTTAGAAAATCGTGAAGTCTTTCAGTAACTTTCCTTTCGAATTTCGTGAGCGGGTAGCCGAATGGAGCCTACGCTTTTGACTCTTGACGACAACTTGCGAAACGTAATAACGATATCGTCGCCCGTTCTTGATGGTGAACGATGGCGTAAAGCGCTTGCCATTGGCATCCTCCACCAAGCCTGTCAGCGGACTTGACGACCGCTCGTTGACATGTTGACGGCGCGCCCTAATGTTACTGCGTAGCCGTTCCTGGACCATGTCCCACACTTCCATCGGCACAATGCCTCCATGTTCTCCAGGATACCAATTATCCCCGTGCCGGATTTCACCAAGATAAAGGCGGTTCCGCAGGAGATCATGGAGCGCGCCACCCGCAAAGACAGCCCCTCCGCGCCGGGCTCCAGCCGGGGTGGTCCAGACCTTGCTGTGGATGTTCTCTTTTTTGAGTTGCACCTCCAATTTCGAGACACATCCCAGTTTCACGTAGAGGGCGAAAATCTGGCAGAGAACTGCAGCTTCTTTCGGGTTTGGAACCAGCTTTAGTCCCTCGAGATCGCAAGCGGCACGGGCCACCCATCCATATCCCTCTTTTCTAGACGCGGCGATTTTGTCGCGGATTCTCTCTCCGGTGACTTCTCTTTCAAATTGTGCGAAGGAGAGCAGGACGTTAAGAGTCAGCCGGAGCGCTTGGCATGTTTTCCCCATCGTGGGCCGAAATGAAAAGGTTAGTGGACTATCGTTCCTCACTCGAGACCAGCGAAAATAACCTGGTGCCCAGCAAACTGAAGCATCCTTGCCAGTTTAGTTTCCTTCGTTGGCCACCACCGTTCCCTGCCCCCGACGACCACTAGAGATTGCGGGTTTAGGGCCTCCAGGAGGCACAGCCGCGGGTCACGGCAGAGATATAGCTGGACAGAGATGACGGGGCCCTGGGCTCCCTGACGCGCAAGGTCCAGAAGTCGCCGCTCGGTAAACTGAATCGAAACTGGCGGACTAACGAGCGGGAACGCGTACGGTACGACTCGAAAAACCAGGAGATTGATATGCGCCTGCAATTGATGAGCCAGGGCCCCGGCAGTCCTTAAGGCGCTGAGCGTGCCTTGATGGTCCGTGAAGATCACGTTAATTTCAAGCTCGTTGCCCGGATTAGTCTCCGCCTCTCTGCTTGGGGGTGCGGAGCACTCCCAAACCTCCGTGGAGCTACGGTCGATGTGGTTGCTCATAAGCACCGTTCGTTCTCAGGCTAGCCAAGCGTGCATAAATGAGGCATAAACAAGCCCTAAAAACTTCATAAAAATTAGAAAAAATGTGGCGGTTATTTAGGCAGGCAGAAGCGGTAGCCGACCCAGGGTTCGGTTACCAAAAAACGAGGCTTGGCGCGATCAGGCTCAATCTTCCAGCGCAGTCGGTTGACGAAAACTCTGAGATACTCCACTTCGTCGCCATAATCCGCCCCCCAAACAGCATGCAGAAGTTCGCGATGTGTAAGGGTTCGGTTTGGATGCGCGATGAGGTAGGAAAGCAGGTCGAACTCCTTCGGCGTGAAGCGCACGTCTCGGCCTGGGCCCGTGACGTGCCGAGATGAGAAGTCGATCTCCACATCCTCGAGCTTGATTCGCTGTAGCTCCAAGCCAGGATCGGCGGTTACTCGTCGCAGCGCGGCACGAATCCGCGCCAACAGCTCCGAGATGCTAAAGGGCTTGGTGACGTAATCGTCGGCTCCCGCATCCAGCGCGTCGACTTTATCTTTCTCTGTGTCTCGCACGGTAAGCACGATGATCGCCAACTCGAAACCATGCCGGCCGCACCGCAAGGTCCGGCAAACCTTGATCCCACCCATGCCGGACATATTCATGTCCAGCACGACAAGGTCGTAATTCTCGCTGTGCAGCCTTTCCAGCGCTTCTTCACCGGATTCAGCATCACTCACCTCATAGCCTTGTGCAGTCAGGGTCAATCGCATCACGCGGCGGATTTGCGGATCGTCGTCCACCACAAGGATGCGGCCTGCGCTCACACTCTCCTCCCTTATGGCCATACACGACACAATGATGCTCAAGACCCTAAAGGTGCGTTACGCGCCGACCCTTGATTTCCTCGAGATGCTGCCGCAGCCGGCTGAGGACTTCCTCTCGCTCCGTATTGCTGAGCTCCTGCCGGAGTTCTTCCAGAGCGAAGTGGACGACATCGTGATGATGAATCTCCTCAGGGGCGACATCGCAACTGAGTTCAAGCCAAATACTGTGCAGGAGATCAACCTCGCTAGGAGTGAGGTGCGGCGCATGGGGCCCCAGATAAAAAACGTGTTCCTGGCCGCCGGGGAAATAGATTTGAAGGGTCAATTGGGGTTTGGGATCAGATAAATGCTCCCAGGCCATGCCCGCGATACGAGCTTCTTCAGTGACAGGTCTAGTAGGAGAAGGCCCCAGAACAACGGCAGATGATCGCAAGCTTTGGGCTGCCCGCAAGATCGCGTCCCATTTTTCCGTGGCCGCAGCGACCGCCAGATGGATGGTCTTCCCCTTCTTCTCCGCCAGCTCAAGGGCGCGCGTAAAAAGCTGCTGCTCTTCCACGCTAAAAAGCTGCTCGGCCTCCAACTCGTACTCGCCTGACCCCGCTCGCGTGAGAAATCGAAGGTGGAGTACCACGACGTCGTGTTTGTGAGTATCGATCCGGTCGAGGACCGCCCCCAGGTTATAAAGCGTGTTGTAGTTACGGACCATAACCAGGATGTTGCCCGGTCGAACGCCAACGGCCTCGGGAGTGAGGCCCTCACCAGGTTCTAAATTGAACTGGTCAAGCTCGGAGTGAGCCGTAGTGTGCTTCCTGGTCATCTTTTCGGAGGCTGTGAAAACGGCGAAGAAAATAATCGTGAAAGCGACTCCTGAAAGCGTAGCGACCTGCTTGGTGAAGAGATTGATTACGCACAAAGCGAACAGAGCGATCGTTATGAGGCCAAGGCCTAAGGGGATCTCGATGTTCCGAATCTTCAGGTTCAAGGGCACACGAAATTCCCGCTCGCCGGGTCGCTTGTAGCGGAGGACAAGGACTGCCAGACCCTTCATGGCGAAGCTCCACATCACACCGAAGGCATAAGCCTCGCCCAGCACAAAAATGTTTCCTCGACTCAAGAGAATCGTGAGCAGCTGAAGGCCAACGACGAGGTTTAGGAGGCGATGGGAGGTCCCGAAACGACCATGCGGGTGGCGAAACCAGTGTGGGAGAATTCCATCCTCGGAGACCCGGTTCAGGACTCCGTTAGAGCCCACTATGGCTGTGTTGACTGCTCCGGCCAGCATCAAGACGCCCACCACTACGACAAAAGTCCGGAACGCCAGCCGCAGCGACAAAGGCCCAACGAGATACATCGCCAATCCGCCGATTGGGTTATCGAAAAAATTGTTGCGCACCGAATCGGGAATTATCATCACAGCGAAAAACGCCACGCCGGCTGTGAAAATCAGACTGTATAGAAAGATGACGAATCCCGCTTTTTCCAGGTTCCGCAGTTTGGGGTGCTCAATTTCCCGGTAAACCTGAGCCATGGTCTCCTCGCCACTCATGGCCAGAACGGAATGACCCAAACCAACCAAAATACCGATCAGTCCGACGGTATATGGCAGCGAGGTATGGCGCAACCAACCTAGCGCGTCGTTCGAGTACACAAGATTCGAGAGATGCGGCCAGGGCGGAAGATGAGTTCCCCGCACCCAGAGCGTATAGGCACACCAGGCGATCATCATGACCACCATCACGGTGGTCACGTACATGATGCGGAGAGCTTTCTCGCTGGACTCGGGGATACCTTTAATGTTCTGCCACCAGAAGTAGACGGTAACTACGGCAGCAAAGAGCGCAGCCGTCCAGTTCACGTTCAGAACGAAACTGGAGTGCGCATGGTGCAAAAGCTCGTTCAACAGACCCGTCAGGTACAGGCCAGCCGATACGCCGCTGATCGGTCCTGTCAGGATGTAGTCGAACATTAGGGCTGAAACCGAGAACTTCGCCAGGGTTCCGCCCATGGCCTCTTTGACCACACGATAAACACCGCCACGCACAAACATGCTGCAGCTCTCGATGTAAACGGCTCGGACGGCATAGGAGAGCAACATGATGGCCAGGATGAACCAAGGAGCTGTTTTCCCGACAAAGTGTTCAGCAATTGCGCCAGCGTAGAATGCGGACGAACCCATGTCGTTAAGCACGACGGCCGCGGCTCGCCAAAAAGAGATAAATACAAGCATGGCGGTCGTGGCGACCAGCACCCGTTGAGCACCGGTTGCCTTTACGTTTGGCGTCGACTGTTTAGCACGACGGTTTTGCATTGGCGGTTTTCAAGTCCGACGCGTCAATCCTCCAAAGATTTCCCTGATCAAATCATGAACGGAGCGGCGAAGACCTTAACATAGCCGGATGCGCATAAAGAATTCGTAAAGACTAAGGATAAAGATTTCATAAATATCGGTCCCGTCAAGCCGGAGGCTGGGAGTCCAGCTCAGGGATATGGGGGCATTATTCGCTTTGTACGTGGTCTGGCTGGGCTCGGTGGCAAAAACATCACTACCCATTGGCTCTTAACCATCAGCCTACTCGACACGAACGATGAATGGTCTAGCACGCTGCTGGGAGAGGATACCTTTGAGAAAGTTTTGGACACCGCAGAGGATAAGTTCCTGGACACTGACCAAGCTACGCTGAGCCAGCTTGTTGCGAACGCAAGAAAAAAACTTTCTTGATTGCACTAATCTTAGGCAATTGACCGGGAAAATCCGCAGGCGTACGTTTGCCCCAAGGAGTCTCCCCCATGAACGCACAATCGCCAAAGAAACCGCCAACCGCGATAAACGAACCACAAGAACTCGAAGATCAGATCCGTCTACGCGCCTACGAACTCTACGAAGAAAGAGGCCGGGAGGACGGCCACGACGAGGAAGATTGGCTTCGCGCAAAAGAGGAAATCACAATCAAGAAATTCCGAACCGCCACCGCCTGATTCACATAACACACCAGTGCCAAAACGAATGAAAAAGTCCCCGGCCCTCAGACTGTTACGAAACGCTGGGCTGGGCAGTAAATAAATCGGGATAGGGGGAGCAGTCACCTGCTCGCCGCCGAGTCGGCCCGGGGAATTTCGCCCCGAGCCGCTCACAGAGCCGGACGTGAATCTCTCGATTCATCCGGCTCGTGCCACCCCTGAAAGGCTGCCGCCTTGCGGCAAGACAATGAGTTCCTCCGGTTACCCGTTGACTCAATCTCGCCGAGGGTGACCTGCCCCCTTCGCTCCACGGGAATTACCCCGCCTCCTCGCTACTACGAAGCAGTTCGCCCCTGTCGGTGCTTCGGTACTTTCGGCCTCGTGGGACGTCCACTTGTGCCTTTTCCCTTCGCATCACCGCCCAGGTTCTCAAGTTCCGCACGAAAGCCCGGACTAGAGTCACGCCCCCTGTACGCCGGACATCGCACGGACAGTAAGTAGGTTGCTTCCGTGCTTCTCCCGGCCCTGGCAGGCAGTTCCGGTTCTGATGTCGTCTCGGTGGTGTTTCGACGCGTCGTCGGAGGTTCATTTGCATTCGTCTCTCTAATCCCTACATGACGTGATCTAGCGTCACGCCTTTTAACCGTGGACGTTCACCACCGCAGCTTTTGACTGAAGCAGCTCACGGCTGTTTGAAGCCTCCCCCTACAGGGTGGTTCCGAAGGGCCGACCTTCATCTTTCGTACAGCATGACGCTTGCGCGTCTTCATGACACAACCTCCCACACCACCGTACGTGCGGGTCCGCATACGGCGGTTCGGCGAGTTGAGCCTGCGTCAACGAGGCGCAGGCCGGGTGTTGGGTGCAGGTTTCGCCAAGAGCCATTCGGTCCCTGACTGACGGATCGAGTTGGGCTTCACCCTTCCCATGCCCGCCAGCAGGCCAGAGAGTACTGGTTTCTGCCGCGATCAGTTCCTGAGTCCCCTGACTTATGTACCACTCTCTTCCGTTCAGGCCTTCCCCACTTAGCGTGGGTAGTATGCCCTCTGCTGACTTCTGCCCCGCGTTAGAACGTCTTACGACGCCCCCAGTCACTCAAGACAGCAAGGGCAGATCTCCCGAGGTAAGTTCGACCGCCTTCGGCGCACAACCGCCGGATTTACCACCAGTGCGCTTGATGGAAATGAGCTTCGCGATCATATGCTCGCTCGCTCCACACTGTAGGCCTCACTATCCGGTTCTGGTTCATCGGCTCGCGCCTTTGCTCCACGCTTCTTTCAGACCCCGCCTCACGACGACGCCCTTGCGCTTCACTATCACTTCACCTCCATCAGGTTGTGAAGAGGACTTGCACCTCCAAGCTGTCGATCATGCTCGGCACACATGAGAAGATGCCCTCGCGGGAGCGAGGGCATTTTTCATGGCTTTCATTCAGGGAGAAGGTCGGAGTCAGGGGACGTTGTTTCCGATGACGCTGGATGAGTTGATTCCTGAGGATCATGTTTGCCGGGTGATTGACGCTTTTGTGGGTCGGCTGGATGTGGCGGGATTGGGATTCGAGCGTGCGGAGGCGGCCGAAACTGGGCGACCCGGCTATGATCCGCGGGACCTGCTCAAGCTTTATCTGTATGGATATTTGCAGCAGATCCGTTCCTCCCGCAGGCTAGAGTCGGAGTGTCAGCGCAATGTCGAGTTGATGTGGTTGCTGGGACGATTGTGTCCCGACCACAAGAGCATTGCTGAGTTCCGGCGGGTGCATAGCGAAGCGGTGACAGAGGCGGGTGCGGAGTTGATCCGGTTTGCACGCTCGGTGGGTTTGGTGCGTGGCGAGTGGGTTGCTATCGATGGTTCTAAGTTCCGAGCGGTGAGCAGCGCGCGGAGCGTGCGCGAGCGCGTGGCGCTGAAACGTTACCTGGATGAACTGGAATCGGCTGACGCGCGGGACGAAGTCGTCATTGACCCCAGTGCGGTGGCTGCGGCATTGGAGAAACTAAAGAAGCACTCGGAACCGGAAGCTGGTTTCATGCGCACGGGCGATGGCACCGCACCGGCTTACAACGTGCAGACCGCGGTTGATGCCGAACACGCGCTCATTGTGGTGCAGAAGGTCACCCGGGAGAGCAACGACACTCGCAGTCTGCAGCCGATGGCGGAAGCCGCTAAGGCGGCCGTAGGCGAGCCTCAGAGGATGAACGTGATCGCCGATGCCGGCTACTCCAATGGCGAACAGGCCGAAGCTTGCGAGAGGAACGGAATCCTGCCTCATGTACCCAGCAATCGTGCGATCAACAATCAGGGCGACAGCACATTCTTCGACCGCACCGCCTTCCAGTACCAGGAACAAAGCGACACGTTTGTCTGTCCGGCGGGCCAGACCCTCACCCGCAAACAGTTAGCGCGCAGAGATCGCGCCGTGATTTATGCCGCTCAACCGGAAGTCTGCGGAGCCTGCGCCCTCAAGGGGCGCTGTACAGCCCGTTCCCGGCGCCTGGTGACACGACACCTGCACGAAGCCGCATTGCAGGACATGGATAAACGCGCCACCCCTGAAGTCATGCGGCTGCGGCGATCGACGGTGGAACATCCGTTTGCCACGTTGAAGTACCGCATCTTCGGGCATCCACGTTTCCTCTTGCGAAGCTTGAGCGGAGCACAAACCGAGATGAGCCTCGCGGTGATGGCTTATAACATCAAACGCATGTTTAACATCCTCGGCGGACTACAGCTCAAAGCTAGTTTCAGTATCGTCTAATCCTTTGCTCCCGCACCGAAACCCCAAACCGGAATGCAATCAGCATCCAAAATGCGATGCCCCTCATCCGAGGGGCATCGTAGTGTAATTCGAATCGAGTTTCGTAACGGTCTGCCCTCCGGGGCCTTTTCATGCAACCCGTCATTTCAATCGCCGATTTGAGTCGGGCGGAGTAGTATCTGGAACATGGCGGAGCCAAACTCTCCCCGTAAGCGCGGCAATCCCAACTGGGGTCGTCCCATGCCGCCTTCTTCTGTCCTCTGCACGGAATTCGAAATACAGGTGAAACACCTACACTTAGCGCCTGACGAGTACGTCGCCTCATCTCACCTACGCAGCTGGTGCGAAAAAAACAAGAACCAATACTACATCCCAGAATGGCTGCTCAAAGCCTGGAACATGTCCGTAAATTCCGACCTCATCGGCGCCGCATAGTCTTGGAGTGCCCTCGATTCCGCCACCCTAACCAGTCTGGTCAATTCTCGGACCAGCGGTTCAGCGGTTTCATCCGCGGTGCTACTTGACAAAGTCAAGTCCGATTTCGCCAAATCATCGGTTGCTGATCGCATTGTGTTCGCCTGGTGGAGTCGTCGAAACCAGACCGTGTAGGGGCCTCCAGAGAAAAACGCTCAACAGCCTTGGCCCGGTGCTCAGCAGGGCACTTTCTCCGGTCCGGTTTCGGGGAAGGAATCGCAGAATTGCGGCAATTTCCCACAATTTGGAGTTGAATGCAGCCGCATTTCTCTGCAACCCAGACTGTGTGGCGGAGAGAGTGGGATTCGAACTCTCGGTACAGGTCTGAATGGCGTAAGAGCCGACGTTTGCGTAAGTTACAGGGAATCAATCTTTTATCCGTAGACAGAGGGCGTGATGCCGGTTCAAACCAGTGCAGTTTCCAGTCCAATCAAAAGGCGAATGGCTGGCGATTCTGCGGCTGAAAGTGGTCTCTACGACGCTCTCAAGCGCCAGATTGGTTCGCACCTGACTGCGTGCGTGCCGCGTAGTCCAAAAGCGAAAAATATCTCCGGAGGATGAGCTCGTTAAAAGGCGAATGGCCGGCGATTTTCAGAGATTCGTGCCCCGTCCAAGCTTCACTGGAAACATAGTTGGCCTCTAATTTTGCTTACGGGCTGAGAGGCGGCAACTCAATATCCTCGTCTACGTATGCAGTCACAGGAGAACCTTCCGCAATCTCATAGTGCTTGCCCGAGGTCATCAGCAATCCGGAAAGTCCAAGAAAGACTGTCCCCTCAATCATCGCGTTCTTATTTCGCTTACCTTCGGCAGACTCTTCCCCGCGAAGTTTGATCTTTGTGTTGCCCGCTCTCAAGAAATCGACTCGCATGGCCAACTGACGAGCCTCGTTTTTTTTCTTCTCTGATTCTTTACCTCCTACTACTGTCCCAAGCACTCGTGCGCCCTGTTTCACAACAATGACATCTCCAACCTTCAGGTCCTGAGCTAAAACCAGTTCCACGGGTTCTCCAACAAAGGCGCTTTTCGCACTCAGCTTCTGTGCGAACCTAAGGGCGACCTCCGTCCCTTCCTTTAAAAGGACCCTGTTGGCCGGCGGAGGGGTCGGCATTTTTCCCGCCGGCTGGCACGGATCATCTGTGTGCGCATATGCTTGATCGGCAGCCGGCTGAAAAGGAACACAGCTAACCAACACAACCAGGATTTGCGCAAACATCCTCCGCTTGTGCCTCATATGGCGAGATACCTCGCTCCTATCACACTGAATTTGTGACTCAGCTACCAAACATCAGCCGCAGCTTGCGCAGGCTTCTGTGCCTTCGGGAGCCCTGGTTGTCCGGTGCGGCGTGAAAGTTTTTTTCTTAGGTTCTCCATGACCTTTGACGGCGCACCCCCTCCTGAGAGGCCACCGCTTGCTGACGCATGCTCTTCCCATAGAAGCTTCCCCGACAGGTCGTAGCACTGGAAAGTCGCTTTCAGCCACGATGTCGCAGGTCGATCAACTGTCAAATACAGCAGAGAAGTGGCTCCTGCATTCTTGGTGAGGCTCAACAGGCTATCGAGTGAAAACAGCTCATTCGTCTCGATCGTGCCCCGTTCGGGATCGGCGACCACGTTAACATCGCTCTTCTTGAGAAAATCCAGTATTTTATTTGCAACTTCGTGAAAAACATCAGGGCTGCTGCGAGAAACGTGCGCAGGAGTGCGATAGGCAACGTAATACACTCCATCTGACTTTGCGTCCACGGGAGCCTGTGTTTGGCCAGAAGCGGCTAGGCTCACCATCAGAGTTACTCTTATATGTTGTCGAGTAGCACGTCGATATAGACCCACGTTGGCCATGCACGGCAGGATCGCGAACAGCAATATTGCTGGCAAACCTTTGTGCTTCAAGGGCGTCTCCTGACGAACTGTGTTTGTACCACCCCTCTGGAACGGCGTCGTCGGTTTGGCTCAGCTAGTCAGCCGGCAACGTCGCCAGCCTCACGATTTCTTTGGGTCTCCTGTATTTCTTTCGGTACTGGCCAGATTCGTCCCCCGACAAACTTGGCGATTCGAGGATCAATCGCGCCGACACGAACCTGATGGATTGTTTCGCTGACTAATTCGCAAACCTCGGTGGCCTTGCGCAATTCTTTCTTGGCGCTATCCGTGGGCAACACATTTGTCTTTCGGCTGCGCTGGATTCCTCCGGTTCGTGTGCCTTCTTTCGAGCTTGAGCGGTGAATGGAAGAAACAAAAGCGATCATTGATACGGGCATAAGCCTTGCAGTGCTCCCCATTACCAGCTTTCCCGTGCTCGCGGCGGCGTTCTCCGCCATGACGGCCCATTATCGCGTAGACACACAAGCTCGGTAATACCCAGGGGGGTACATTGTCTTTGCACCTTTCCGACTACTCGGGTGTCCCGGAAGCGAGCATGGAACTTATAGGTTGGTACCCCACATGGGGGATTGGGTTCAATGCGCCTGTCGGTACAACGTTGTAGCGCACTGTGATCATGTCAAAGGGGTGAAGAAGCTGGGTATCCGCATCGGGAACTGGTTGACGGCAGAGCAAGGCCATGCGCTTTGGCAAGCACCCGATCATCAACGACTGAAAGGAAAACGCGACGGAGCCTGTCTTCAAGTGAAGGTGAAGACCACAGACGAATCCTTCAGTAAATACCTCCGAGCGGGCTGACAAAGTCAAGTGGCTTTCGTCATGTCATCGGTTTGTGATCGCATTGCGTTCGCCTGATTGAGTCGCCGAAACCGGACTGTGCGTGCGGCCTCCAGAGAAAAGCGCCAGAAAACTTGCCCGCGTGCTTCGACGGGACACTTTCTCCGGTGGAGTTTGAAGGCAAAACCTGCGGAATTGCCGCGATTTTCAGTGATTCTTGCAGTAATGCAGCCCGATTTCTCTGCAACCTCGACTGTATGGCGGAGAGGGAGGGATTCTCTTTGCCTTCTTTTTGTAAATTGCGGCGATATCTAGACTTCAACGATATTAGCCTCTATTCATGCGTGTTTCAAGCAGATTCGCAATCGACGTTTCGTGTACTCCCGAGCACTCTCGGGCACTCTCAGCATCACGAAAAACGCAAAGAATCAGTATCAGTAGTATCACCCAAGCTACTTCACGACGTGAAGTAATCAAGACACTCCGCCGTTTCCGCTCGTGCCGGAAAGCCCCATCAGCGAGTCGGGCGGACTGACGGCCCATCAGTCGTCCATTGCTAAATTAGTGATGAATGCCTGCTTTGACGATTTCGCAGTGCGCCAGAAGTGTGCCTCACGATGGCCGACTCAAGTCAGACCGGAAGTATTCTTAGCCGATTTCCGATTGTCTGACCGCCCACCTTCAACTTGTTCCAAGCGCGTTTGAACGAAGCCGCTTCGCGGCAGACGCTTTCGCGTGCGTAGTGTCAGCAGGAGCGGTGTGGACGGAATAAGGTGGGGTCATAAGGAGCTAACCTATGACCCACCTTCGCAAAATGATGCTCGAGGAACTCGAGCGTCGTAATTTCGCTCAGACTACAACACGCAGTTACGTCCGCACAATGGAAGATTTCGCGCGCTACTTTAAGCGCTCTCCCGACCAGCTCGGTCCGGAGCACATTCGTAAATACCAAGCCTACCTATTCCGCGAGCGCAGGCTCGCCGCAAGCACTGTCACGCAACGGCTGGCCGCGCTCCGTTTCTTTTTCACTCGGACCCTCAAGAAAGCATGGAGCGTGGCCGAGACACCTTATCCGAAGAAGACGCGACACCTGCCCAGCATCTTGAGCCCAGAAGAAGTGGCCCACCTCATCGACTCGGCCCGGACTCGGTTTCATCGCATTGTCTTGATGACGCTCTATGGCACTGGGGCACGGCGTGCCGAACTGACTCGCTTGCAAATCCCCGATATCGACAGCCGGCGCATGGTCATCCACATCCGCGGCGGGAAAGGCCGTCAGGACCGAGATGTCATGCTCAGTTCCACGCTGCTCGAAGCCCTGCGCGACTACTGGCGCGGGCTAAGGCGCAAACCTACATGCTGGTTATTCCCCGGCGGACGCTGGCACACCGCCAAAGATCCCATCACCACTAAGGTAGTGTGGAATGCCTGCCATGAGGCTGCGCAGCACGCTGGCCTCCAGAATCGAGTTCATCCGCACACGCTGAGACACTGTTTCGCAACCCACCTGTTAGAGAACGGTGCTGACCTGCGCACCATTCAGCTGCTGCTTGGACATCAAGATCTGAAAGAGACCGCCATCTACCTCCATCTTTCACAACGTCATCTCAGCGCCACTGCGAGTCCTCTGGATTCGCTCCAACTGAAAGGCACGTCAAAGCTAGAGGAATAAATGAGTCGGCCACTCTTCGAGTTGGCCGACCTGGTCCGCAGCGCGGGCATTGCTTTCTTCTGGCGCAGCCGCCACTGGATCCGCTGGACTCACATTAAAGTCCTGCTGGCCATTGCACGGTGTCGCACCGCTGCACTCGGCGGACATATCGATCGCTGCACCCGCTGTGGACATCGCGCCATCTCGTATAACAGCTGCCGCAATCGGCATTGCCCACGGTGCCAGACGGCTGCTCGGGAACAATGGATCGCCGCGCGCCAACGAGAACTTCTTCCCACGCGCTACCTCCATGTTGTCTTTACCCTACCCCATGAGCTGGTACCACTCGCCCTGCACAACAAAAAGATCCTCTACCATCTCTTGCTCCAAACCAGTGCCCAAACACTGCTCGAAGTGGCTCGTGATCCCAAGCATCTCGGCGCCGAGATCGGCTTCTTCAGCGTGCTCCACACCTGGAACCAAAAAATCGAGCTTCATCCCCATGTCCATTGTGTCGTTCCCTCCGGCGGCCTTTCCCTCGATCACACCCGCTGGATTCGCTCCCGCGAAAACTACTTTCTTCCGAAGCCGGTGTTACGGAAGGTTTTTCGCGGCAAGTTCGTCGCCGCTCTTCGGCAGGCCTTTCTCAACCGCCAGCTCTGCTTCCCAGGAGACCTGAAACATCTGGCTCAGCCCAAAGCCTTCGCCGCCTGGCTACGGCCACTCCACCGACAAAACTGGGTGGTTTATCTCAAGCGTCCCTTCGGTGGCCCCGAGTATGTGCTGCAATATCTGGGCCGCTACACCCATCGCGTGGCCATCTCCAACCATCGTCTCGTCTCCTTCAGCAATGGCCAAGTCACATTTCGCTGGCGGGATTCCGCTCACCAAAATGAACAGAAGTTGCTCACCCTATCGCTCGACGAATTCTTGCGTCGCTTCCTGTTGCACATACTCCCCAAAGGCTTCGTCCGCATCCGTAACTTCGGCTTTCTGGCCAATCGCAACCGAATCACTCTTCTGCCACTTTGCTTCCAACTACTGGGCCCAGTAGCGCCGCCGCAGACCGAAGCAGACACGTCCCGCGTCCCGCCCGCCAGCCCGCTTTGGCTTTGTCCCCGATGTGGCGGTCCCATGACGGTCATCGAGAGGCTCACCGCTGCCCAGCTGCAGCTCCGTTCTCCACCTTGTCTCGCCGGAGCCGCCGCATGAAACTACCATTCCAATATCCCTCCCACGGTGCACCTCACCACCGGCCGGCGCGGTGCGCCCAACTGGGCCCCGAACCAGCCGTCCGTTGCCGATCTCGGCTCAAAATCTCGCCGCTACCGCAGGCAAACTACAACCAAACCTATCCTGCCTTCGTTTTTGCCAACTTCAGTATCTGTTCCCGAAGCCTTTCTCCTAAACCCAACACCATTGAATCTGCATAATTGCCTGCCCACGGGCGGCTTCCTTCAAACGGCTGTATCGGATGCGCCCTCCGCACTTGCCTTCCCCTCACACTTACCTGTGGGGGCGCATCCGATACAGCACTAACGTTTGTCGTTACTAATCCGACGGATAACTTCAGGCTTGCCTGTCACAAGGGATGAACGATGAACGAGGGGTTCTAACGCTGTGCCTTGATAGCCGATTCTGTACGTTAGCTGCTTTGCCACTAAGGCAAGAGGCTGTATTCCGCTCTAACTTCCCCAAAGCGACTTCTGGCGCTTAACGGCGGTTTCATAAGACGGCAGAAAACGAGACTACCAAAAGAGCGACTAAAGTATGCGCGGACCGGGTTCATAAGGCCTCCCTTCAAATATTGATCTTGATCAATCTTTATCCTCGGACCACCGGGAAGCGAGGGCCGTTCAGGCTCACCTCGGCCTTCCGACCCACTGGAACCCCAATGGGCTTTAAGAGTTGCGGTATTGAGGAAGAGATACAGATAAATCCGGTGGTTCTACGGCTTACCTTAGTGACAAAACGAACGTAACTAACGTCAAGCACTCAGGTCACGCTAGTCTCGGGCCAGAGCTCGCAAACTCTTGGGCGCGTCGGGTTCGAATCGGATGAAGGTTGGTTTGAATTTTCCGCCTGTGCTTGGGCGATGATTTGGGATAAGAGGTCTGGGTCGGGAGGCAAACCATGAAAATGCGCAGAGGTTTCGCACTGGCGGCAGTGATAGCCGCAATGATTTCGATCACCGCGACCTTGGCGGTGGCGGATCCGCCGAGCCGCGTGGCCCGGTTGCAGTACCTTTCCGGACAGGTTTCGCTTCAGCCAGGCGGAGTCGACGACTGGGTAGATGCCAGTGTTAATCGTCCACTGACCACGGCGGATCGTGTGTGGGCCGACAAGGACTCACGAGGAGAACTGCAACTCGGCGGAGCATTGATGCGTATCAGTGCGGAAACCAGCATGACGTTGACGAACGTCAGCGATCAGACCGTCCAGGTCGAACTGGACCAGGGCACGCTGAACGTCCGAGTTCGTCACATTTACGATGGCGAGATTTATGAAGTTGACACTCCCAATGTTGCTTTCACGATCACGAAGTCGGGCGAGTATCGCTTTGATGTCGACCCTGATGCTGACGCGACGTTTGTCACGGTATGGAAGGGCAAAGGCGAGGCGACTGGGGATGAACACACGGTTACTATAAGGCACGGCGAGCAAGCCAAATTCACGAACGGCAATTCTCTAGAACATCAGATGCTCGACCAGCCCAATCGCGACGGCTTCGATGATTGGTGCCGGATGCGGGACGAGCGGCTCGAGAATTCGCAGTCGGCGCGTTATGTTTCGCCGGATGTGATCGGCGCGCAAGATCTCGACAACTACGGGACGTGGCGCGTTGCGCCGACCTACGGTGCGGTGTGGTACCCCGCCGTGGCTCCTGGCTGGGCGCCTTATCACGATGGTCATTGGGTCTGGGTTGATCCGTGGGGCTGGACCTGGGTTGACGATGCTCCTTGGGGATTTGCGCCTGCTCACTACGGACGCTGGGTGCACTACGGAGGAGCGTGGGGTTGGGTGCCGGGACCAGTTGCAGTGCGGCCGGTGTACGCACCCGCCCTGGTTGCTTGGGTTGGTGGAAGCAACTTTGGCGTGACGATCACGTCGGGCGAACCGGTGGGCTGGTTCCCTCTTGGATACGGCGAACCTTACATTCCGCCGTACGGGGTAAGCCGGGAATATTTCCGGAATGTGAATACCAGCAACACCCGAATCACAAATATCACGAACGTTACGAACAACTACTACAGCAATACGAACGTCACGAATGTGAACGTGACAAAGATTACGTACGTCAACCAGCGAGTTCCGGGCGCAGTAATTTGTGTCCCCAGGGACGCGATGGTCAACTCGCAACCAGTGGCACGCCATCCGCTACAAATTCCTCCGGGGCAGTTGCGGCTCGCGACAATAGCGGTCGCACCGCGCGTGGCGCCTGAGAGAGAGAGCGTGCTAGGAGCGCGCATGGATCGCGATCGTCCGCGAGGTTTGCCACCAGTGCGTGTACAGCCGCGTGCGGTAGTGTCGCACGTTGCTCCGCCACCGAGGGCCGTGCGTTTTGAAGACAAGCGAGAGGCGCTCGCAAGCCATCCCGGTCGTCCGTTGGATCGTGACACTGAAGAGCAAATCAGAGCCAAGGTCGGACGCCAGCCAGCGAATCCACCAGCTAGAGGTGGTGTGCAGGCTGCTGGCCCGCAACATGAGAACGAAGGTGTCCGGCGTGGTCAGCAGGATCCGCAACACGAAAATGAAGGAGTGAGGCGCGGACAGGAAGGCCGCAATGCCGGCGTGCCGCAACCGAGTTCCGACATCCGGGAAGACGGCAGAGTTACAGCGCCGGCACCGGGTTCGGTACAGCAAAACAACGCTCCGGGTCGGGAAAACAACAATGACCGGCCGGGACCGGCTGCAAATCGACACTATGTTCCCCGTCCACCGCAACACGGTCAGCAGGCCGAGCAGCCGCTCCAGGGACAGCAAGGAAATGGTGCTCCGCGCGAAATGGAAACGCAGGGTGGACAGAACCGGTCTAATCGAGAGGTTGAACCTGCAGTAGCGCATCCGGGGCAAGGCAGGGTGATCGAACAGCCGCAAACCGAGAGCCGTCCGATGCCGCAGCCGACTCAAGATCGCGGAAACGGCAATGGACGAGGCCAGAATTCAGCGCCTGCCGCGAGTCGCCCGTCTCAAGACCGGCCTGCTGATGAAGCGCCGAGAGCACAAGAACGAAACGCGCCACGGCCACCCGAGCGGAACATGAATGAGTCATCTGCTCCCGTGCAGGCTGCACCTTCGCAGCCGCGTGGCAACTCTGCCGGCGATCAAGGACGTGGAAACGGAAACTATTCCGCGCAACCGCGCTCCAATCGGCAGGCGGAACAGCCTTCGAGCAATGCAGCCCCTGCTCAGACACGACAGTCACAGCCCGATGCCGTGCCAGCTCCATCGGTCCGGCAGACCAGCTACGATAACCGGCCAGCACCGAGCCAGTCCGAGTCCCGGCCGGCAGCATCGCAACGGCAGGAAGCACAGGCTGCGCACGGCAACTCAAGCTCTGGACATGCCGCAGTTCCAGCGCAGGAACCCAAGCCGGCTTCGTCGCACGCGGAGGACAAGCGCAAGTCAAAGGACGACAAACACTAGATAGCTTCTGATTATCTGGTTGCTTCAGCAAGCCCCAACAGGTTGGGGTTGAGATCCCTCGCTCCCCGAATCTGCTCGTACTCGGTTGATGTGCGGCCGGTTCCCAGACCGAGTAGTGTCTGAAATGCCGCAGCCGGGGTCTTGCGACGGTTGTGTCGAAAGACGAATTCATCCAGGTAAACCTGCAGTTGGTCCTTGCTTACTCCGTGGTGTACACGCGTGTACGCATAGCGCACGGCGGTTTTATCGGAGGCTTGGCAAGCGGGTAGACTTTGAGCGGATTGAATGTCCGAAGTGTGGCGAGAATTTCAGCCTAAATCCGCACCATCGCGAGAACCACTGGGGGGTAAGGCTGCCGTCTAGCTTGCCTTTTTGGTCGTGTCTTTCTTGTCCGCTTCGATAGTCACGTCTACCGGCGCACCTTCGTTAAGAGCTACCTCTTCGCCCTTCTCGTCCTTCAAGGTGTTCTCGACGCGAATCTCCCGATAGAGATCCTCAGCTTTTTCAATGGCGATCTCTGCAGTCTCCTCTGCGCGCGGATCGATCGGTTTGATGATCTTCTGAACAGTTCCCGGCAGGGTGGTGCTCGGCTTGTCTTTTGATTCGAGGTCTCCCATTTTGCTACCCCTCTTGGTCCGTCGATTTGGGCACCAACTATAGCACTAAGCGCACCGTAGCGAGAATGATTGAGTCATGGCTGCAAACCTTTTCCGAGGGTAACGCGGGTTTCGGTGAGGTCTGTCACTCTTGCCAGTATCCAATCCAAGGGCGCAGACCTCACCATCGCATCAACTAACAGTCTGAGCGAACATGAGAGGCCCAACCACTACCCCAGAAGGGTTGGGCCATTTCTACTGGAGTGCGCTAGCGTGCTGAGAACACTTGAAAGTTAGTAACTTTTTCGCTTATGGCCACATCGAACCAGCCCGGCCCAGAAGACACCCTCCCAGAAGACACCCTCGAACAACTGCTGGACCGAGTGTCAAACGCACGCGACGAACTGGACGCCCTCGAGAGGACCCTTGAACGTCTGCGGGCCGATATCTTCAAGACCAAACAGAAAAACAGTCCCGGCAAGCTTCGCTAGCCAGCTTGCACCATCGCAAGAATGATTGAGTCATGCGGACGAAAAAATGGTCCAAGGGCCTATTCTCGGAGTAGGCCCCTGGACCTTGAAGTAGTCGGGTAGGCACACACATGATGGCAGGATAGAAGAATAGAAAACTGGTCAATTTTGGACAGTCTGGGGGAACGAACTTGATTAAGTGAGTTTCTCTTGCAGCGCCCAATTAGCGCCTTTGTTGGGACAAACCGGGACTGGTGCAAACTTTGATGATGTTCCCCTTGTCGAAAATCTCGGTTTTGGTACACGCTGAGTGTTGGTATCGCCCAGTATCTACTACGGGACTTCCGACCGCTCGCGGAGCGTGGCGAGTCTCGCGCACGGACTCTGGATTCAGCATCGTAAGCGATGGGGCAAAACGCCAGTTGGTGACTGGCCCCGACCTCTCTTTTTGCTTTGGAAGAAGTTTCTATTACTAGCAGCACCCGGGCCGGAGTCAAGGCCCGTTTTTAGTGCAGCCTGTCTAGGCTACAAGCCGCTTCCGCACCGATTTGCTCTGCGCTGTCGCACGGTTCTGGCGACTGCGTTTACTAGCCTCTCGCGCTAGTTGCAAATGGCGCGCGACCAGGCAGGTACTCTTTTCGCAGACCGGCTCTTGGCATTGCGTGCAGAGAATCGGGCCAGGCGTAAGCGCCTTCATATCCAGTTTCATTTGCAGACGTTTTCACGAGGCCCGGGGATGGTGGTCTGCATATTCTTTCCCTACCCATTTGACACTGACATGGGTGTAACGCTCTGTAGTGCCAATGTCTGAGTGCCCTAAGATTGTCTGCACTGTGCACATGTCGGCACCAGCTTCTAGCATGTGCGTGGCGCAACTATGACGCAGTGCGTGCGGACTTACGCTTCTGCCGACTACTCCAAAATTCTTGTTGATGATTTTCCAGACCCCCATCCGTGTTATGTGCCTTCCCATTCGGCCAGGAAAAAGCCAGCCCGAGAAACGGCGAGTGGCAAGGTATGACTGGAGTGCTAGTTCAGCTCGATGTCCTAACGGTGCAATCCGTTCCTTGTCGCCTTTCCCGCGAACTACGATCACGCGCTCGGCTAGATTCAGATCGCTCACTCGCGCGCCAGCCAGTTCCGATGCGCGCAACGCCGCAGCGTAAAACAATTCCAGCATGGCCCGATCTCGTAACGTTCTGGGATCGCCACTCCCGGGCGCGGTCAAAACACTGTCGATCTCTAGTAAGGAAAGAAAATTCGGCAGCGTCTTTTCAATCTTTGGAGACTGCACTCTGAGCATGGGATCAATCTTGATAAACCGATCCATGAACAGGAATTTGAAAAAGTGGCGTAGCGTGGAGATCTTCCGAGCAGCGGAGCTCGCCTTTACCGTCGATAGAAGATAGCCCTCATAGTTCCTGGCTTCTTGGAAGCCAGTTTTTACAATCGGGCCATCAATCCACGTCGAAAACTGCATCAAATCGGACCTGTAGGCATCTACCGAGAGTACGGCGAGGCTCTTCTCCGCTCTCAGATAGTCGAGGAAGCGCTCGATTAGTTCGCTGTTGGCTGTTGGGTTCGATTGAGCGGGGGAAAGGAAATTTGGTAGGGTTGCTAGCCATGTTTGCCTAGCCAGCGTAATACGCTACCTCCTTTATTATTTATTATTACCCGCACTGCTATTATTACCCGCACTGCGCGTCAATTTTCTCCATAATTAGCTCCGCCCACCTTGATAGACGCGGTAATTAATTTGTCGGTGCGAGGGCTTCCCTCAGGTCCGCCGAACAAATCACCTGCTCTGGGCATGTGATGAGCAAGAAGAATCCCAACGATAATTCCGATCACGCGCTCCCTAATCCTCGACACCGACGTGCAAAGGAGGGTTCTATGATGGTCATGAGTCATAAAGGACAGCTGCTGGTGGTCACAGTTTTCACCTTAGCTGTCGTGGCAAGCGGGCAAGGACAGAAGAAAAGGAAGACTATCCACACCACAACGGTGTGTCACGATCTTATCGTTAGGGTGAGCGAAATAAGATTCGATAAACCGAACGCCAACACTACGGAAGAAATGGAACAAGCTTTATCCCAAGAGAACGAAGCTCACGGATTGAAATATCAAATCGACAAATGCGTGATGGAAACTCCAGCACGCATTTCGGTGAAAGATTGGCAGCTTGCAGTCCTTGCAGAGACAAGTCTGCAAGAAGAATTTGACCAAGTGAAAGCAGCGTTTGAAGTACAACAAGAAAGAGACGTGGCTCAGGTCAATTCTGAGGTGCTCCACGAAAGAGATCAGCAATGGCAGAAGGATTTCGCCGATTTAGTACAAAAGTACAATGCCCTCGTAGACCGATGCGCCTCGATTCCCAATCCCCCGAAACCGCTGGTCTGCACTACAACCAATTTGGGCCACGGCGACAGCACGATGGTTTGCAAGTGAACTGTGAACGCATCAGCCACATACTGAGGATTTAACTAGCCTTGTCAGTCGAATCAAATACAGGATAGGGACTGCGTTCGTTCTGCGGGCTTTCGTAGGCAGAAATTCGGCAGCTGAAAGGTGCGGTCTAGGCCGCTTGCGAGAGCGAGCCTTTAATTTTTTCACATCGCCACATTTAGCCAGATTCCGTTTGCCAGCGATCCAACTGCTGCCTGATTACCTGATAGCATTCACAGCAGGCTTTTTCCAGTGCTTCTCGATTTAGAATCGAAACGTGACCGCGAGTGTATTGAATTAATCCAGCCTTCTGCAGGACAATTGCCGCAACAGTCACACTGGCACGTCGCGTGCCTAGCATCTGGGCAAGAAATTCTTGAGTCAACGGCAAACGGTCTGAACCGATTCGGTCATGGCTCATCAAGAGCCATCGCGCCAATCGTTTTTCGACATCATGAAGCCGATTGCAGGCAGCAATCTGTGTAACTTCCATGGTCGATTCCTGCGCATAGCGCATCAAGCTAACAATCAATTGTGGACAACTGCGGAGGGCAGCCGTCCGCATGTCGTCGGCATCTATTCTGTAAGCCGTTCCTTGCGCTTGAGTGACGACGCGGCTGGCGCTGCTATGGAGTCCGGCCATCAAGGGCAATCCGATGAAGCCTTCTTTGCCCACCAGCCCGACTTCTACGCTCTTACCGTCAGCCATGACATTCAGAACCGAACCCATCGCCGTATTCGGAAAATACCCGTACTGTATGGGGTGTCCAACTTCCTGAAACAAGTCGTGCAGCTGCAAATCGACGAGAGTCAGCTTCGACAATATAAAGGAGCATTCCTTTGGCGGAAGCCCAAGTAAGATTCTGTTCTTGAGCCCATGGCCATCGCCATCGGCCTTGAAGCCTTTTGGAATAGATTTCGTGGAGCGAGCGGTCGAACGAGTTGTCTGACCATAACGGCTCCTTGCGCAGCGTAAGCTGTCAGATTTTCGCAAAGGAACCGTCTCCCAAGGCTTGGGGTACGGCGGAAGGTTTGCTAGATGAGACTCCGCCATTATACGCTAAAGTACGCTAGCGTACAGGCATTTGCCTTAGTGGTATCAATAGTCTTCGACTGAAAACCGTCTTAACGCTAGTTAATTCCGCGCCTACTTCACCGCATGGTTGTCCGAAAAGACTAACACGAAGAGTGGTCAAAAGCGGGCTGCATTTCCTGCGCAGTCACTACATTATGCCGCCTTTTGCCTTTTCAAGAACACCGCAACATCTCGCAGAGCTCTAAGACCGCTCATGGCATTCACGAGAGCCGCCCTTTCCTCATCGCTTCCGCCGTGGTCTTTTGAAAGCTGCAGCCGCCTCTTATGTATTTCAGACTCTGCTGCCTGAACTAGCTCGACCATCTTCGTCCAATCGGTTTCGAGCAGGGCCGCTTGATATGACTCTTGCCACCCACTGTTGGTCGGCACTTCTCGATGAGGATCAACTGGCTTTTGACTGATCATTTAGCGCCTCAACGCTGCGCAAATTATCCAGCATGGTCAATGCGTCCCGTAGTGCGGCTCGTTCGTCATTCGATTTCGAGTGATCTTCGATGCGATCAAAGATCGCGTTACGAGCGTCAGCAATCCGCACAAGAAGTCTTACGGGGTCTGTTTCCAACAATGCGATTTGGCAGAGTTGCCGCCACTCATGAGCGGCGTTAATTTCGCTCATAATTTGCTTTATAAAGCTGAAATCGAGCCAGCGTCAAGTCCTTTCAATTCAGTACGCTAGCGTACTTTATCTGCAATCGTAAGGTATTTCCTGTATTACTAATTTTCGCGCCTCTGGAAGTATTTTCGCTCTCATTTATTTGGCTGACGAGTTAAGACTATTTGGCTGACGAGTTAAGACGCACAAAATAAACTGATGGCAAAGTTCGTGCAACATGTCTCTTGGCAAGAAGGCAGATGCCGAGGAGGTAATGGGCATGCGAGAGAACAAAGAGAAGTGGATGGAACTTTGCGCGCAAGCCTCCATTGAGCCAGATTCACAAAAATTGATGGAACTGATTAGGCAGATCACTGCGCTCCTCGATGCCAAACAAGAGCGGTTGATTGAAAAGGATTCGCAGCGCCTAAAGTCGGAACGAGCTGACTAACGGATTACAACCGAAACCCATACGTTAGCAGTTCCTGCTTGGGGACGAGCATGGGAGGGAATTTCAATTCCTCGTGCGCACCCATACGAGCCAATAAGTTCAGGTGAGAAGCTATGGCATCCTCGCTGATGCCTAAACTTGCCAGCACCGCTCTTGCGTCGTTAATGGACGAATAGCTTTGTTCCTGAATGGTGTCATGCTGGGGTCTTCCAGCGCGAATCTTAACTTTACCGTTTTCTAAGTGGATCACGCTAATAGTCACAAGCATACAGGTGGTTCAGCTAGCTCTTGATTTAAATGCGTTTTGACGCTCCGTAATTTTGCGCAAACTCTCTAGCGTTGCCAGTGCGTCTCGTAGTGCGGCTTTTTCATCGGTCGATTTCGAATGACAATCTTCGATATACGATCAAGAATCACATTGCCGGCATCAGAGATCCGTACCAAGAAGCTTTACGGGGTCTGTTTCCAACAAAGCGATCTGGCGGGGCTCACGCTGCTTTTCTCAACCCGTGAAGCTCTGCAAACAATTCTAGAATACGCTCACGCCGTTTTTCAAAGCGCACCCTCTCTGTTTCTGTGGGCTTCGCGCGGGCACTGTCTCTATAAAATTCAGTCTGCGCATTGTATAGTCGCGCCAGTTCATCCCTGATCTGGCGGGATCGATCTACAGGGGACATCCTATCTCGTATGAACACGATGGGCTCTCTGGGAGATAGAATCTAGATGCCGTGATTGAACCATCTTTTTCAGTTCGTCGATATCGCGCTCCGCAAGCTCTTGCAGAATGCCCAACCTTTTTAAGGCGTTGTGCAGTTCGTACTGTTCGCGAGTGCTTGGTTTGGTCTGGATGTCTTCGATTCGGTCCAAAACCGCACTACGTGCTTCAACGACACGTTGAAGTAATGTGTCGGGTTTAAGCTCAAAAACAGCATTCTGGCAGAGTTGCCGCCACTGAGCGGCGTTATCACGAACAGTCATGAGCTTTCCTTATGGGACCTAAGCTATGGGCACTTTAAAAAGTTTTTTGTAGTGTGTTCTCAATCGTACTCAATGAGGGTCCAAGCTGGTTTTACGTTAGGCACAGGTTGGCACAACATTCGTCTGAGGGGCACTAGGAGTACTTCTAGTGGTGGGATAAAAAACATTTGAGGATTTGCGCATGGAAAAGACCAAATACTGGACGCGATTCGACGGGGAGAGCAAATCCTGAAAGAGATTGATGCAATGGCCGAGTTTTTAGTCCGCCGCTTTGCTCTCCGTCTTGAACGCTTCTGGAATCATCTCAACCGAGATGGCCCGCAAATATAGCGTATGTGATCTCTGACAGCGGCGTTGAGTTCCTGCAGGATGGCGTCCACTTCGCGCTGAGTCTTGGCGGCGATGGCCTGATCGACTGCGGCCGATGGTGCCGGGGTTAAGCGACCTGTTATATGTACATTTTTACCATAGATGATGTTGAGACCGAAGCCCCGGCTTGCGGGTCCATCATGTGTATGCAACGCTTCCTCAGAGCGAACCTGGCTTCGGAGTAATTGTTAGCAGAGTCTCATAGTGGAAATTTACTTTGACAATACGTCGAGGTTGGATTGGAGAAATTCTGAGATGAATTCCAAGGACGAAAAACTTAACCAGGAACAGGAACTCGACCACGAAGACGCTGCTCCTCCCGGAAGTGCGTTCGACGTTTTCGAAGCCCTGCTGTCGAGCCTCAACCCGCTGTTCGAACTAGCAAGAGACCTCTCCGGCCCGGATATGGCGATGGTGTTTCGAAAGGCTTTTGAGCTATTCGAAGAACACATTCGGCAGCAGCAACGTGCTTTTATCGAATTTGCTGTTGAGAACGGATGGATAGGCTTGGAACGTCACATCACCGACGAAATAGTGGCATTGCTCCTCAAGGTGATTGAGGAGAACGGTGTGGAGGCTGCCAATGCCCGTGTACCGCAAGTATTTCCATTCGAAAGTATCGAGACAGTTGTTAGGGGCTGGTATGCCGTTCCTTACTTCGAGAATCGCTTGCAGATTTGCTCTGACGTGCTTGCCGCCTACAAGGTTGGTTTGCATGGCGTGGTGATCCCTGCTTTGTTACCGTTGGCAGAAGGTCTGGCGCTTGAAATCGTCAAATGTAATCCCAGAAATACCGATACTGTGACGCGGGCCGCCGCTTTGAATGCCAAGATGAATTCTGATCGCAGTACAGAAGAGTTTTGCGAAGCCATCGCTAGGATCGTGGAAGAGATGTACTACGCTCGAACAGATTTTGGAAAGCCGGCAGAGCCGGGATGGTTCAACCGCCATCGCATCCTGCATGGTCGCAGTGCAGACTATGCGACTCCCTCAAATTCCATTCGTGCGTTCCTTCTTGTGGATACGTTTACGGACGTTTGGCATGAGTTGAACAGACTTGGGTCCAAAGTTGGGTCCAACTAGAGGGCCTTTTTTAGCCCAAACTGGCTCGTAAGTTGCGCCAGATCAACGAAAGTTTAATCGGCTACGAACCCAACGATCTGAAATGCATCGGCCCGAGTGAAATTGCTGCACACTGTGCAATCCGAAAGTCGGCCCCAAGCCCAACCGTCATCAGAGAGGGGCCCCCAATTTCTGTTCGACCGCCCCGCCAGGGAGCTCCCCACGTTCCCGTTCAAAATTCACCCGTTGGGCCGTCCAATACGTGCGCCTGCCGCTAATTCCGATTCGCCGGAACGACACGAAGAAGCGCATGAAAGTCCGCGATCAGCTCGCTTAGACTCGCGCCGGGCACTACCTTATTTGTGATCATGGGCCGGGAGATTAGGATGGTCCCCTCTGGTTTCTCCAGAGGCTTCAGCACTTCACTCGGGGATATTTCTTGGTATCGGTATGATTCCCATTCACATTGATGATTCGTGGCTGCGCTTCGATTGCGCCAGCGTCGACAGGCATGGCTCCCCTGATTTCCCAGATCGAATTCCGCTCGAAAGTATAAACGAAAACGCAGTGCTGCTCTTTCCTGCGCCTTGTGTCGATTTCCTCGGAAAGGAAGGCTGGCTGATGAGAAGCGGGGCGTAACAAGCTTCACAAGCGTTGGGAATGCCAGAAAGGAAGAGATATTAGGCATGTTTGTATGCAATGCGACCCGCAGGATTCGGATTAGAGGCCGTCGAGCTCGGCGGCGGAATTCCAAATCGGGAATAGGCCGACAAATCTGCAAGCTCCAGAATTCCAATCGTGCGTACCTTGCTCAGAATTGCATTTCCATGGAAAACCTCTCTCACTTTACCTACAAGCTCGACCTGTTTCCCCTCAAAGGCTGCATAAGCAATCGAGGACACGCCCCGCTCGCGTCGTAAAAGTCACCTCTAGTATGGCTTCGTCCCGAAAGCTCGGAGGATTACTAGTCTTCAGAATCCATAAGTCCTTGCCGTTCCGAGAAAAGTACACCATAGGCGACGAGAACTTCAGAGCCGGTGGTATCCCGCGACACGGCGACCGTGGAACTGGCCAGTGACACGAAGCAGAGAACGGCGCAGCGCAGACGGTCCGAGTTTAAGGAGATTGCCGACCTGGGGCAGAGTTGTCGTTTGCCACAAGTAACGTTGCAACAGCGCTCAACCGTGATCAGAGAGGGGCCCCCAATTTCTGTTCGACCGTCCCGCCAGGGAGCTTCCCACGTTCCCATTCAAAAACTTCCCTTTGGGCCTGCCACTTCGAGAGGCGAGTGCGGAGCCGAGTGAGATGCGGCGGCGGATTTTTTTCCGCTGGGCAGCAGGTCGGTAGCGACGGGGAAAGAAAACAGCGGAGGGGAGAAGACGCGAGGGTGAATCGCGAGTGGGCCCGAATGAAATCGCTGCACAGTGTGCAATCTGAAAGTCGGCCCCGAGCCCAACCGTGATCACAGAGGGGCCCCCAAATGTTGGGGCCAGGTCTGAACAGGCATCACCGCTCAGTCGGCTCATCACTGGAGCGGTGCCATAGTTTCCTTTCAGGCGGTTCTCTGTAACAGCTGGCATTTCCAACTCCTGCATGGAATGACTGAAGGAACTATGTCCCATCGAGATCAGACGCGGCGCTGTGAGCACGCTAAACCCAGCTAACAGCCTGCCAGAGAATGGCGGAAATCCGTTTATGCCGCCTTGGGCGGTGGGGGTTCGGATTGGCCGATCTGAACTAGCCCGGCTCCACGGTCCGCTTTCCAACGGTCATGCGTGCTGTAGCCTTTTCGGAGGTGCCCGATCGCCGAGCCGACCGCCATAGAGGTTCGGGCTATGTGATCAATCTTTAAGAAACCTGCTAGGCGAAAATCCTTGAACCAGTGCAGTCCGCTGCTAATTGCGCAACCGCATTGCAAGCAATCCGGATCGCCGCCGAAAATGCAGGGCTCGACTCGAGTCGCCAGATCGGCAGAATAGTTCGTGGACATTCTGGAAAACGTGCACTCCGCCAGACTGGCTGGGGGCACACGGATCGCCCGAGAAATGCCCTCATTCACCAGCAGCTTCGGATATCGCTTGCGCAATTCCGGCAATTCGTCCGCTACGTGGTCGCGCTCGGGTGGAGTCAGCATTTCCGATGTATGTTCGTCTTTCTGAGGAGTGTAGAGGCTGATCCAAATGCGAACTACCTCGGGACGAGCGTTCCAAAACGAAATGTATTCTTCAATGTACCCAGGGCGTTCAAGCATAGGGCGGGTGATCGTCCCATGCATGTTTACCTGACATCCCGCGATGTTCTTCAGGATGCGGTCGTAGGTCGCTGGCTTGCGCCGCACATCATGATGTTCAGGAAGACCATCCACGGAAACAGTGACTCGCACCCGTGGAATACTCATCCACTCCAGTGGGATCGGAATAACCGCACTTGTGACCACCATGGTGTGGACCTTCATGCTGCTTAATATCGGCAGTACGCGGCTCAATTCGCGATGGCGGACTAAGGGTTCGCCGCCCACAAGAGAGACATGTAAAGGACGATGCTGCTGAACGAGATGCGTTGTTGCGCACCAGCGCCCCGCCTAGTAGCACTGAGTGCGACACGACATTGGCGCTGGTTCCCTGCTGGATGCGCAACGTGGAGATGTTGAAAGCCTGCTTGTGCTCGCGCTCGATCATGTAGTGCGAAAGCACAGTGTGGTCGCCGGCGACTAGTTCCGTGACTGTGTTGCAGAACATCGCGCCACCGTCGAGCGACACATAGTCCTCGACGAACGTGGCCTGGCTGTCTTCCTCCGCCACAATGAGGTTGCGCGGATTACAATCTGAGCCAGCTTTTCTGGTGGTATTCCCCGACCCTGATCCTCAATCTCAACAATGATTTTATCGGCTTCGCGAGCAACCCGGATGGACGCGGTCTTACTTCCAGAGTGACGATGGACGTTCGTTAAAGATTCTTGCACGATACGAAAAATGACGAGTTCCAGATCGGCAGGGGCCCTGATCATCCCGGCTAGTCGCAGGGACGAAGAAACCCTCATCATCGAGAAAATCAGGAAAGGCGAACAGATCGAAAATTTCGACACGGTTCGTGTGCGCAAAGACAAGACACAGCGCGATATTTCGCTGACAATCTCCCCTATCCGCGACGGCAGCGGAAAGATTATTGGAGCGTCGAAAATTGCTAGGGACATCACCCAACGTAAACGAATTGAGCGAGAGTTGCGTGAAAGCGAAGAACGTTATCGAACGCTGGCAGATGCACTCGACACCCAAGTACAGTTTCGCACGCGGGAACTTGAGAGAAGAAATTCGGAACTGCGTGAGCTTTCCGGGCGGCTCATGGAGTCTCAAGATGTGGAGCGACGGCACATAGCACGGGAATTGCACGACAGTGCTGGTCAGACGTTGGCTGCATTGGGCATGAATCTTGCGCAGCTTGCCCAAGAAGCTAAAAATAATCCTGCTCAAGCCAAAGGCATCGCTGAAGTTGAAAGGCTGGTTCAGCACCTGAGCCGAGAGATACGCACTACTTCGTATCTCTTGCACCCACCATTGCTGGACGAGAGCGGTCTGAAGTCTGCGCTCAACTGGTTTGCGGTCGGCCCGAAGGGGCCCCAATTTGTGCTCGAGCCCCGCCAGGGAGCTCCCCACGTTCCCATTCAAAATTCAGCGTTGGGGTGGCCACTTCGAGAGACTAGTGCGGAACCGAGTGTGCGGCGGCGGCGGGATTTTTCCCGCTGGGCGGCAGGCCAATCGCGACGGTGAAAGAAAACGCGGGCGAGAGAAGACCCGAGGGCGAACAGCGTGGGCCCGAATGAAATTGGTGCACAGTGTGCATCCGAAAGTCGGCCCCAAGATCAACTGTCATCAGAGAGAGGCCTCCAATCTCCGTTCGACCGTCCCGCCAGGGAGCTCCCCACCTTCCCATTCAAAAATTCACCCGTTGGGCCCGCCACTTCGAGAGACGAGTACGGAGCCGAGTGTGCGGCAGTGCAGAGATTTTTTCCCGCTGGGCGGCAGGCCGACGCGACGGTGAAGGAAACGGCGGACGGAAGAAGCAGCGAGGGTGAGTAGCGAGAGAGCCCGAATGAAATTGCTGCACAGTGTGCAATCGGAAAGTCGGCGCCGAGACCAACCGTCATCAGAGAGGGACCCCAATTTCTGCTTGCCAGACCGCCCGTTTAAAAACTTCCCGTTGGGCCCGCCACTTCGAGAGACGAGTGCGGAACCGAGTGTGCGGCGGCGGCGGATTTTTGGGCAGCAGGTCGGTAGCGACGGTGAAAGAAAACGGCGGACGGAAGAAGCCGCGAGGGTGAACAGCGAGCGGGCCCGAATGAAATTGCTGCACAGTGTGCAATCCGAAAGTCGGCCCCAAGATCAACCGTGATCACAGAGGGGCCCCCAATTTCTGTTTGACCGTCCCGCCAGGGAGCTCCCCACATTCCCGTTCAAAATTCACCCGTTGGGGTGGCCACTTCGAGAGACGAGTGCGGAGACGAGTGTGTGGCGGCGGCGGATTTTTTTCGGCTGGGCAGCAGGTCGGTAGCGACGGTGAAAGAAAACAACGGACGAGAGAAGCAGCGAGGGTGAGTAGTGAGAGGCCCGAGTGAAATTGGTGCACAGTGTGCAATCCGAAAGTCGGCCCCAAGCCCAACCGTGATCAGAGAGGGGCCCCCAATTTCTGTTTGACCGTCCCGCCAGGGAGCTCCCCACATTCCCGTTCAAAATTCACCCGTTGGGGTGGCCACTTCGAGAGACGAGTGCGGAACCGAGTGTGCGGCGGCGGCGGATTTTTTTGGCTGGGCAGCAGGTCGGTAGCGACGGTGAAAGAAAACGGCGGACGGAAGAAGCCGCGAGGGTGAACAGCGAGCGGGCCCGAATGAAATTGGTGCACAGTGTGCAATCCGAAAGTCGGCCCCAAGATCAACCGTGATCACAGAGGGGCCCCCAATTTCTGTTTGACCGTCCCCCCAGGGAGCTCCCCACGTTCCCATTCAAAATTCACCCGTTGGGGTGGCCACTTCGAGAGACGAATGCGGAGCCGAGTGTGCGGCGGCGGCGGATTGACAAGCGCATCCGACGCCATGACAGTGGGTTCTATAGGGCGAAAACTGTCATCAGTGACAGGTCCAGAGCACCGCGTCAAAGGACAATGATGAGTGGGCTTCGTGCAAGGCCCTGTTAGGTCGACATTCCTTTCAGCACTGGCGAACAGGCTGTGGCTGTTAAAAAACTCCTGCGAGCGAAATTGGCCAAAACAACATTGCGTTAGGATGCCTTACAAACGACTTTCTTGATTTTCTAGGCATTTTGTATCTCCCAAATGTTGGCTGTTTCGGAGGAAACCGGACTTTTTCAACATCTCTAAGTACGTCGGCCCCTGTCAAGGTATTTGGGTTATGAATTTCATGAGTTCGAGCACACTACTCGCTTCAGCGCAGATGCACTGTGTCCCTTCGAAAGGGTGACTAGCTTTGCCCGCTAATTTGTATCCAACCAAGTAGCTTCGTGCGCCGTCCCAGCCCAGCACAGCGACCCCAGACTAAGCATCGCAATCAGGAACATTACTTTTTTCATTGAAACCACCTCGTTATTCTGTCCCTTCGGCAGGTCCCCTACTGAGAAACCAACTGCAATATTCCGCTGTGTCGACAAGTAACAAGGCCCCCTCACCTAAGGAGGGGGCGGGAATCAATCGTGTTATGCGCGCTTTCTTTCGTTCTGAGCTTCGTCTTTTTGCCCTTCGCCAGGGGCGCGACGCTGTTCATTACCTTGCTCATGCTCGCGGCCTGGAGTTCGCCGTTGTTGCTCGTTTCCCTCAGATCCCTGCTCACCGAATGGGTTCGGTTTTTTTTTGTTCGGGTTGTTGCTTTCCCGAAGGATTCTCTTTTTGTTGCTGCCCACCAGACTGCTGGCCTTGATTTGTTTCGTTTGCCATTGAAAAACTCCTGATTTGGATTTTCGCGAGTGGACATGAGATGAGCATTTCGCATGCAAGATGTACGAGCAATGCTCCGGATGTCCAGTTTTAGCGCCTTATGTTCGATGCAGAACCCAAAAACTCACGCGATAAACTTCCGACGCTCTTGTGTGCCGAGATCTCGCAGCAATTCAAGCTTTACGCTATCGGTGCTTAATCTTCCGCTTCTTAGTACCGACTAATAGATACCTACCTACAGTCTTCACGTTACTGACGTTCTCACGATCCTCAGCTAGGTTTGATTGTCGGTTCAACAAAATGAACTGAGTTCCGAACCCTCAAAATGTACAAAGTTGCACGACAAAAAGGAGCAAAGATGAAACACGTTTTAAAGATGGCTTTTCAAATGAGCGTTCTCGCGTGCCTGCTGACTGTAGCATCGGCATACGCAAGCGCACAGGATTCTTCTGCCCAACAACCCGCCCCGGATAATACTAAGGTGAACAAACGGGACAAGAACAAGGCAGAGCCCACTGCAGACCAACAGAAAGAAAACCAGCCGGATCGGGAGATCGCACGAAAGATCCGTCAGTCGATTGTGCAAGACAAATCACTGTCTTCTTACGCCCATAACGTCAAGATCATCGCCGAAAATGGCGCAGTAACGCTAAAGGGGCCGGTGAAGTCAGACGAGGAGAAGACCGCGGTCGAAACCAAGGCAGCGGAAATTGCTGGCGCGGACAAAGTGAACAGCCAACTAGAAATTAAACCCAAGCAATAACAATTCAGGAATCCGAGGAGACCAATCAATGGCAGGTAAAAATACAGCAGTATTTGGCATCTATATGGACCGATCGAGTGTCGACCGGGCCGTCGAGGCTTTCAAGGCAGCCGGGTTTTCGAACAACGACGTGTCCGCGCTGTTCCCTGAAAACAAGGGCACCAAGGATTTTGCCCATGAGAAGAGCACCAAGGCACCCGAGGGTGCGACCACAGGCGCGGGAACGGGAGCGTTATTGGGTGGTGGTTTGGGATGGTTGGCGGGAATTGGCGCGCTGGCAATTCCTGGTCTCGGACCTTTCATCGCAGCTGGTCCGATCATGGCGGCACTCGCTGGAGCCGGAGTGGGAGGCGCGGTCGGCGGTACTTACAGGCGCCCTGGTGGGGATGGGAATACCTGAATACGAGGCCAAGCGCTACGAAGGCCGTGTGAAAGACGGCGGGATTCTGCTGTCTGTTCACTCGGATAGTTCCAACGAGACGAAAAGGGCAAAGGAAATACTTCAACAAACTGGAGCTCAGGATATTTCTTCGACCGGAGAATCTCGTGGGGACAAAACCGCCGCGCCTGTCCGAGAGATTGCCTAGCATTTGAACCGGCAAAACCGGACGAACACAATTCGTCCGGCTTCCGGGACATTTGATATCCCTTTCGGCCGGAAGCTGGAAGGTGAAAAAGGAGAAGGAAATGAGCATTTGGACGATTCTATTTATTGTTTTGCTTATTGCTTGGATCGGTGGCTTCACTGTGTTCCACGCGGCTGGCGGCCTAATTCACTTATTGCTCGTATTCGCCGTAATCTCGTCTGATCCTTCATTTTGTGTTGGGAAGACGGACAGTCTAAGTGCAGTTGCGTCCACTGATCACGGAGGGCGGGGAGACAATACATGCGATAAAGGCGGGGATTGAGGTGTCGACCTGATAGTGCTTGATTCTAGACATGTGCGAGGGCGAACAAAGGAGAACATTATGGAAACCAGAGTAGAACGTGGAGAGGCGAAAGAAGATCGGGTCACAGGGGCAATTGAACGGCGGACAGCGATGGCACCGTCCAGTCTGTTCCTGGGACTCGCGGTAGGCACAATGGCGGTATCGGCTTTCTTAAAATTATCGGGCAAGAACCACTGGGCACTTTTCGTGGGCCAGTGGGCGGCTCCATTGCTCATAATGGGGACTTACAACAAGATGGTAAAGCAGCACGGATCGGATGCGACTGGCCATCTACAAGCGGCATAGCTGGCAACTGAACCGAATGAACCGAGGGCGAGGTTTTCGGATTTAGTTAATCATTCATGCATCCCAACCAGAAAAAGAGGCACAAATAGAAATCATGTATCACCACATTAAGAAGCTCATGTACACGGTGAAGGTAGGAACCCCCGACCCGAGATTTGGAAACATGCTGCTGGAGCAATTCGGTGGCGCAAACGGAGAACTCGCCGCCGCAATGCAGTATTCAATTCAGGGTCTAAACTGCGACGATCCAGAACGCAAAGATCTGTTGATGGATATTGGTACTGAAGAACTCAGTCATCTTGAAATTGTGGGTACCCTTGCACGCATGCATTTAAAGCCGACGAAAGGTGGCCGGGACGCTGCCGAAGTGGACCCGCTTATCGCTATCGCCGGAGGTGGAGGCGTCGGTCTGTTTAACTCCATGGGCGATGCCTGGACAGCGGACTATTTGAAGATCACCGGTGAACTTGACGTGGATCTTCGAAGTAACATAGCTGCCGAGGCCCGAGCCAAGATCGTTTACGAGCGATTGATCAATTTCTGTGATGATCCAGGGTCGAAGGACGCCCTTCAATTCCTGATGACTCGCGAAATTACTCATATGAAGGCGTTCACCGCAGCGCTCGAAAGTATGGGCAAGGATCGGTTCTCCATTGGCGAGATTCATCCTACCCCGGGGTTGGTTGATCAATACTTCAACGATTCGACCGGAGTCGGAGATGAAGGTGAAGAGGACGCTCGTGGCCCATGGAACGAAGGAGGGGACTGGGAAATCGTGGAGGCTCCCGATCTCGAGCAGGGGGTCGAAAATCTCGAGGCTTCCGACCCTAATATAAAGAGCAACAAAAGGCACGCGTCCGAAAAGGCTAAGGTAACCAGCACACGCAAGACAGCTTAGAACATCGTGGGCCTCCACTATCCCAAAGTGGAGGCTTATTTTTCCTGCAATCGGGACAGTTTGGAATGAATAGAAATCCCGGTATCGCGCAAATCGCAAGAGGAGCCATCGCCGGTCTAGTGGCCGGAGTCGTCGCCTCTTGGGCCGCGAACCAGTTTCATTCTCTTTGGAGTCACGTGAAGGGCGAACAACATCCCGAGGTTGCTCGGTTATCGGACCGAGGTGGCCGTCTGGATACCGCAGCGGCCAAGGAGAAAGTTGCTTCAGGCGAACCACCGAAAGAAGATGCGACGATCGCCGTCGCTTCGAAAGTTTCAACCGGTGCTTTCGATCATGCCTTAACGGAAAAAGAGAAGCACCAGGCCGGCGTGGCAGTTCATTATGCATTCGGTGCCGCTTCTGGGGCCCTATACGGCGCTCTCGCCGAAGTGACTCCGTTAGTAAAAATTGTTGGCGGCCTCGGATTCGGAGGATTCTTCAAACTCTCTGCGCCGCCCTGGCGCTACCCCTTTCGAATGCACGCATACAGCTTTATTTCTCATCTGGTATATGGAGCCGTGACTGAGCAAGTGCGGAAGACTTTGCGATCAGCTCTGTGAGTCAATTGAATATTGTGAGCCGCGTCACGAGTCTGTTGCGCGGCCAATCGAAAGAGTCCAACATCCGGGGACTGATTTTCTAAGCCATTTGTGCGCCTGCCCTGGGTTTATGGATCGCGTGATGTACCCCGTTCAATGTCTCGTCGTCGAGTTTGAACCGTTGCTAGTGAGTGGCCGCCTGTATGATGCCGAGTGCACGCAGCCCATACACCATCAGTTGGACAGCAACTGCGGTAAGCAGGATCCCGAACACGACCTCGGAGATGCCCAGGGCGACGGGGTTCAGGCGCTTGGACAGCTTGTCGATGTTGGCAAAGATCAGGTAATCGACCGCGCCGACCAGCAGGACGAGTCCCAGGACCAAGGCGGCGCTCGCGACCGAGACGATCTCGCCGGATGCAATGATGAGGATCGTGACGCCGACCGGGTTCAGCAGATAGGGCACCGCGAGCGGGTAGACCGCGATCTGCATCGGATCCTTTGGGATCTCGACCACCGCCTCGACCTTCTTGGTCGGCTCGGTGGCCATGTTTATGGCGAGGATTGCAAGCACGATCGCGCCGCCGACCGCAACGGCGCCGCCGCTGATGTGGAGCAGGCGCAGGAGAAGCCAACCAGTGGCGAACAGCACGATGGCCGTGACCACGGCGGTCACGACCATCCGCCGGCCGACAGCCCGCTGCGTCTCCGCATCGAGGTCCTTGGTCTTCTCGAGGAACGGCACCAGGGCGACCTTGGGACCCATGCCGATCAGCAGGAGCAGAAGCAGCTTGACCACGAGTCCAGCATCGATAACCGCGAAATTCATTGCGAAACTCGCTTTTGGGTAAAATATAGATACCGGGCATCCGCAATTGTATCCCTACAAAAGCACGAGATTGGGTTGTCTTTATCGCTGCGAATCTCAGGGCTCGCCAGATGATGAGAATGACTTAACAGAGATTGCCTCATCGTCCGTGATGTCGAAAACGGTTAACAGCTTCGTGATCTGCAACAGGGTGCGTACTCTCTTGCTGAGGTTGAGCAGCTTCAGTTCGCCACCTTGGCTACGCATGGTCGTGAACGCATTCACTAGTTCACCGAGACCCGCGCTATCAACGTAGTCGACATCGCGAAGGTTCAATAGGATCTTCCTGTTGCCGTCTTTTATCAGGTTGCGAACTAGATCTCGAACTCCATCGCTCCCTTCTCCTAATACAATCCGACCGACGACATCCACGATGCTGACATCACCTACGAGTCGAGTCTTTGCTGTCATTTTCAATGGCAGCCTCCTTTTAAATGATCTCGCTTCGGAACTCTTCCGTGCCTTAGCAGGCCACCAGTAACGCTTTCGCAATCTAATCGCTGTGAAACGGAGATAATGACTAATTCTAAGAGGACGGTACTCCAGCTGGGCTGACTTAGTTCAGGCGGTCTGAAAGAGGAGAGCGATGTACTGCATTCCCAGTGTTTAACCTGATCCGAGAGCACTAACATGTGTTTTAGCCGCGTCAAATGCTGGCCGCGACGCTATGCCATTGGGCACAATGTTTATGCAGGCTAGACGCATACGTGGGCTCTGTCCAGTTGTCACCAAGAATTTACAAGTCCTCCGCCTCCTTCTGCTCATCAGTACCAGCAGCTGCGACGTCGTTTTGGTGTACTGGTTGGGCGAAACATTTCCTGCGTCCTGGCTAAAATCCCCTCCAACAAAGGAGCACTATGAGAATGCGCGTTGGTCTAACAGCACTTGCCTTGGCTCTCGCGGTTTGTTTGGCTATACCCGCTTGGGCTGACAGCTTTTCCTTCAGCACCGGCAGTCCAGACGGCAAACTGGGAGCGCTTTCCCGGCCGGCCGGATCGCAGGGCCTCGAAACCGAAACTGCGGATGACTTCGTATTGACTCAGCCCACAGTTATAAGCAGTGCCACAATGCACGGGTTGTTGATCCCTGCCGGAACTCCCGTCTCCAGCCTGACGAGAGTCGAGGTGGAGATCTATCACGTCTTTCCCTTGGACTCTGACACGGTCCGGACCCCAAACGTGCCGACCCGCACCAACTCACCGTCCGACGTGGAAATCGACACTGCTACGCGTGATTCCAGTCAAAGTACCCTGAGTTTCAAAGCAACACAGATCTCGACCTTCACGGTCGCGAACACCGTGATCAACGGCATCCATAACGCTCCCGGCGGTGAAGGGTCGGCGACCGGCGAACAGGTGGGGATTGATATCACCTTCAATCCCCCGATTTTCCTCCCGGCAGGTCACTATTTTTTCCGTCCGGAAGCTGAAGTAAGCGGTGGCAATTTCTTGTTCCTCTCTGCACCGAGGCCGATCACGTCGGGGACGCCGTTCCCTGCCGGCACGACCGACTTGCAAGCATGGATCCGCAACGCGAACCTGGCCCCGGATTGGTTGCGCATCGGCGCCGACATCATCGGTGGCGTCACATTCAACATGACGTTCAGCCTGACCGGCAATACCATTCCAGGAGCTGGCACGCCAGGGCAAGCGAACTGTCACGGCAAGACCGTGTCTGCAATGGCTCATGGGTTTGGGGGCATCGATGCGTCCGCTTCAACCTTAGGCTATTCCGGCGTGGATGCGCTTCAGGGTGGCATCAGGGTGTTCTGCGGGCAATAGAGTAGGCTCGTTCGGATCCGAGGGCGTTAACGTTGGGTAACAGCGCTGGCCCGGCCCTGTCTCGCTCGGCTTTTAGCAAGTCGAGGGTGCCGGGGCCAGTAACTGTCGCTTAACCCTTTACCACTAACTGCCCCTTTGGAATTGTTCCCCCTCTGGCCCACATCGCGCGGCCAGCATTTGACGCGGCTAAAACGCATGTGAGTACGCTCGGACCAGCATAAACACTGGGAATGTAGCACATCGCTCGAGCGGGGTGAATACACAAATGCAGCAGTGACATACTATCCCGGATGTTCCTACCGGGGGCCACTTTACGTCCATTAGCAGACGTAGAAATGAACGAGTATAGAAGGCCGTTTCTCAATGCGGGAGAAGATCGCAGGCCGATGCTTTCGTGGCCACGGCAGATTCCGATCGACGGCTCACCTTCAGACGTTGCTGAAATCGTCACCGCATACTCGCAGTGGCTCTCGCGAAGTCAGACACCTAAACTTTATATTCACGCCGATCCGGGGGCTATGGATGTAGAGAAAGGGAAGTTTCGAGAGTTTTGTAAGAAGTGGCCAAACCAAAAAGAAGTTACGGTCAAAGGAATCCATTATCTTCAGGAAGATAGCGGCCCAGAGATCGGCGCCGCGGTAGCGGAGTTTGTGCGCGGACTTCGGACAAAACTTGAGATGGGAGTTGGTTCCAGCCCAAAACACAACGTGGCATCATAGGCACCTCCTCGGAAAAGCAGGCTCACGAAGAGCGAACGTACGAGGTGTCCGCTGTGAGCGTGAAGCACCCGAACTGGAGGATATCCTGCTCAGCAACCACAGGAGAAAGAGAGTGTCGAAAAAGCTCGAAGGCAAGACCGCCGTTATAACTGGCGGGACAGATGGGATCGGATTCGCTACTGCAAAGCTGTTTGTCAAAGGGGGTGCCTACGTCTTCATCACGGGCCGACGCGAGAAGGAACTCGACGAGGCGGTGAAGGCAATCGGCACCAACGTGACTGGCGTTCAGGGAGATGTTGCCAAACTGGATGATCTCGATCGTCTCTATGAGGCCGTCTCTAAAGTGAAGGGGCGAATCGCATTCCGCAAAATGCTCATCGAAGAATGCGAAGTAATTGTCGTGTCTCAGTAGGTCAATTTCCGGGGTCTGGGAATTACCATGGGTATGACACCGTTCTTAGAGCCTGATTGACGTAGCTCCGGCGTTGGCTGTGTTTGTGTTATCCGAGACATGTGGCTGAACTGCCTCCCATCCTTTGGCAAGAACGATAGCAAAGTATCCAGCTAATCTGCTCGTGGTTTTTCTGCTCGTGGAACTCTACATCTTCTACTGATCGGCGTCGCGTTCTACGCCAGTTCCACTTCGTCAAGCTCCCATCGCCTGGCGCACTGTTTGGCGGTTGTTAGCGTGCTTGCGGGTTCCTGACTGCAGGCCGCATTTGCAAATCCTGCGCCAGCTTGAATTTCAGTTCGGTTTCGGCTGAGATTTCTTTCTTCCGGCCCGTGTATACTTGAGCGCCCGCGCCACCCGCCCCACCCAGCAGTGCGCCGATTGCCGCTCCTTTGCCGCCCCCGGCAAGCGCACCGAGCAAGGCTCCGATTGCAGCTCCCGATGCAAAGTTCGTTGCGGCGATCAAGGCCTCAGGTTGTAGAAAAATCGTACTCGCAGGACTCTGGACGGAGGTTTGTGTAACTTTTCCGACAATCCAGGCTATCGCGGACGGCTACGAAGTGTATGTGGTGGAAGACCTCTGTGGCGACCTCGATGTCAAGACGCATGATGCCGCAATGCGCCGCGTGGAACAGGCGGGCGCCAAACCGGTTACCTGGATCCAGGTCATGCTCGAGTGGCAGCGGGACTGGGCTGTCAGGGAAACCTATGACGCAGTAATGGACATTGTAAAGACGCACGCAGGTGCGTACGGCGTGGGCGTCGAATATGCGTACACGATGGTGCATGGTGCGTCGCCAACGGAGCTCCCCAATTGGACGCCACCGCTTGAGCTAGCCCACAAGTAGGTAGTAGCCGGGGAAGCGTGAACGCCTTCCCCGCTTTACTTACTCCAAAACCAACTCGATAACCTCGGGGGATGCTATGTCTCAGAAGACGATCTATCACAACGGAAAAATCGCGACCAACTCGATCCCGTACTTCGCCGAAGCTATGGCTGTTGGGGATGGAAAGGTTCTTGCCACAGGCACATCCTCCAGGCGATACACGACGGTTACGAAGTCTACGTCGTCGAGGATTGCTGCGGTGACGTAAGCCAGTTGGCGCAGCCGCTCACAAATAGCGAACAGGGAGGGCAGGCTAGCTCCCTGCCCTCATTAACCCGTTTCGAACCGCGGAAGGAGATTCCTATGTCTGTTGATACCATAATTCACAACGCCAAGATCGCAACGAACGGAGTCCCATCGTTTGTCGAGGCAATTGCTATAACTGGCGGAAAGATCTCAGCTGCCGGCAATGACGACGGGATTCTCCGTCTGCGAGAGACGGGGACGCAAGTCATCGATGCGAACCGCCGTACGGTGATTCCTGGGCTGAATGACTCGCACATGCATCCAATTCGCGGGGGCCTAAACTACAACATGGAGTTGCGCTGGGACGGCGTGCCTTCCTTAGCCGACGCACTGCGCACGCTGAAAGAGCAAGCGGCCAGGACCCCCGCGCCTCAGTGGGTACGGGTAGTCGGCGGCTGGACGGAATTTCCGTTTGCCGAGCGACGTATGCCAACGCTGGATGAAATCAATGCTGCCGCCCCAGACACGCCGGTTTTCGTCTTGCACTTGTATGACCGCGCGCTCCTCAACAGTGCCGCTTTGCGCACCCTGGGCTACACGAAGGACACGCCCGATCCACAGGCGGGCGAAATCCAGAGGGACAAGCGAGGTAATCCTACGGGAATTCTCGTGGCCAAACCGAACGCCTTCATCCTCTACTCGACGTTGGCCAACGGGCCAAAGCTTTCACGCGAAGATCAACTCAATTCTTCTCGTCTGTTTTTCCGTGAGTTGAATCGTTTCGGCATCACGAGTGCGGTGGATGCCGGCGGCGGTTTCCAGAACTATCCCGACGACTACGAGGTCGTCAACGAACTCCATCAGATGAACCAGCTCTCCGTTCGTCTAGCCGCTAATCTTTATCCCCAAAAAGCGGGGCAAGAGCTCGCGGATTTTCGTCGATGGATAAAGACAACGAAACCCGGCCAGGGCGATGACTTATATCGCATCAATGGTGCCGGAGAGATGCTTTGTGGCTTCGGCAGCGGATTACACAAACGCTAGGGGAGTAGCGCGGGAAAATGCGCTGTACAGTATCCTGTTGATTCATCATGGCAACTCCCTAGCCGTTGTCCAAAGATTGCACAGCGACAGTGTAGCTTCCGCAAGTGTTGAAGCGCGAGATCGACTTCAGACAGCTTCGAAGGCTGCCATGAGATGGTGCGACGAGCGGTGGCAAACCAAGTGCGAGGATGCCTTGAAGCAGTAGAAAGAATCTGGGTATGCTACGAAATTCCTTCTTTGTATTACTTCTGGCATTCCTTCTTGTGAACTCTGCTCTGGCGCTGACTTGTCCTGACTTGGTTTCATATGAGCCGAACAATCTGATTCAGTTCCTGAAGGCTCATGGCAGAAATGCTGACGCTGACTGCGTTTCGCAGGCAATCAGGCGACTGGGCGGGTTCAGGACACCTTCTGGGACCGATGTCTTAGTAGATCTGTTAGATTTTCGGCGTCCTGACAGTGCAAGCGAAAAACTCCATCTCGTCGATATGCATGACAAGTTCCCAGCGGTGCCTGCCCTTTTCTCCATAGGGATTCCTGCCGTTCCAGCATTGCTCTCAAAATTACAGAGCGGCGAAGGAAATGAAGAGGTCAGGTCGAACGGCATTCGCGCCCTTGTCACAATTTATCGAGATAATCCTCCTGAGGCGATTGCAGTTTTGATGAAGGCTGCGGCTGCTGCAAAGACGGAAACCGAAGCAGTTCGTTTGGAATCATGTGCCAAAGATGGAGTTCGCTTTTGCGGTAATAGCTGGAAAGACCGATGTGAGGCGGCACTAACTGTCTCAAATCGCTAAAGGCGAAGGAAAACTGCTGGATAGTCCGGTGCACGGCGGCTGAAGGGCTGGCATTGTTGTGAATTGGCCTGTGCGGAGGTGGAACAATGAACTGTCAGATTGAATTCGCAAATGGCGACGTAGGTGCGCCATGCGGCAAGCCTGCCGTGGCTAAATGCGCTGACTGCGGTGCTTCGATTTGCCCTGACTGCTGTACGGAGTGCTGCGGGGATTCATTCTGCGGTCAGTGCTACGACTACCACGTCACTCATTCGTGCGTGAGGAAGCCCGTGCAGAACGAACGCACTCCCTATCGCGTGTATGATTCGTCTGAGAAGGCTGGTTAAGTCCGCCCGACCGTCTATTCGGCAGGCCACAAGGAAGCCCACGGACTGACAAGATGGTTGCGGCTGCGATTCAGTGGGCTGAGCGGATCTCGCGGAAAATTGATAACGTGTTCTCCTAAGCTCTACACTCGGTTCCGCGAGGTACACAACCTCTATGTCAAGCACAGCACCGCCGAGCCCTGAGCCCACACGTACACCGTCTTCCTTCACGGCACGGTTCGAGTTCGCTGGGAAGTTCACTGCGCTATTCATCGGCATGGTATACGCGTTCGGTTTTCTTATCATTGCCATTCACCATGCGCAATTCAGCATTCCAGAGTTCGATCCTCTGAAGCCAAAAATATTTTCAACTGGCCTAATATTTCTTGTCTTCGTGGGCATTCCAATGCTTGGCTCGTTTCGAACATTCGGCCTGTTCGGGCTACAGTCACCATATGGCTTTCGCATCGGCGCAAAGCCAGAAAACATAGCGATTCACAAACTCATGCTGGTTTTTGGCTTCTACTATGGGGCTTACGCGATGGCCAGCGTTGCGGGGAACGTTCCGCTTGCGCGTGGCAGGGTGGACGCCCTCGCCCTCAAGGAATCGCTCAACGGTATGTTGAGATGTCACGGACTCTCGCATGAGCTGCCGAAGTGGAAAACAACGCGCTCCGAGGATCAGCCCAGCTTCGGCGGCCCGAGTCTTGGTCGTTCGGTGCCGGTGATATTGAATCGGTCCGGTGTTCTCGAGAAGACTGAGATCTTCGCCTTCTTGCGCTCTTCGCTCGATCTCTTTCCCGATAAAGTCCTGAGGTTCCGGCAATCTGTTTACTGGCCCTAGGCCGTTGGGCTGTGCTCGTTGGGCTGTCCTTAGGATTTTCCAATGAGTATGCCCGTAATGAACACGAGTGCTCCGCCAAGCCCCACCTGCAGAGCTGCGGAGAACGTTGGCGTATCCATGTACCGGTGCCGCACCCAGGTGATGACCCCGAGTTCGACAAGGACGACGGCAATTGCAATCCCTAGGGCCAACGGAAAATCCTTGATAAGAAACGGGAGGGTGTGGCCAATGCCCCCTAGCGTCGTCATAGCACCGCAAATCAGACCGCGTACCCAGGGGTGTCCGCGTCCCGTGAGACTCCCGTCATCGGACAACGCCTCCGCAAAGCCCATGCTGATGCCGGCTCCCAGCGATGCAGCCATTCCGACCAGGAACGCGTCCCAGCTGTTCTTGGTCGCCAAGGCCGCCGCAAACACCGGGGCCAAAGTCGAAACTGAGCCATCCATAAGTCCAGCCAAGCCGGGCTGCACGATTTGCAGCACAAACAGTCGCCGGCGCGCCTTGTCCTCATCTTCCTTCACGCCTGGACGCAGCTTCTCTTCCGTCAGTTCCTGAGCTCGATCTTCGTGCGAGCGTTCCTCCTGCGCGAGATCGTCCAGAAGCTGGCGGATGCTGGCGTCCTGGGTACGTGCTGCGGCTCGTTCATAGAACCTGCGAGTTTCGACTTCGATAGCGCTAGCCTGCTTGCGAACAGTGTCGAGGCCCAGCGGACGCACCAGCCAGACCGGCGTGCGCTGGACGAATCCTTTCACGTCTTGGCGGCGAATAAGCGGTATGTGCTCACCAAATCTCTGCTGGTAGAGTTCAATCAGACGACGGCGGTGTTCCGACTCTTCCTTTCGCATGCTGTCGAATACCGCAGCGGACGCGGGGAAATTCTGGCGCAGTCCTTCGGAAAAGTCTGCATACACGCGCTCGTCTTCTTCTTCCAGAGAAATGGCCAAAGCGAGAATCTCGCGTTCCGACAACTCGTTGAAGTTCTTCATGGCGGAATTAGATTACCAATGCGCAGGCTTGGTTCAAAACTCGAAGACTTAACCGCAGAGGGCGCAGAGAACGGACGCAGGAGGCGGAGTCTTATGTTTCTGGGCCCCTGCTACAATATCCCACCATGAACATCGCACTACTACTGACGGAACTCAAGGCAGAACGTGACCAACTCGATCGCGCCATTACTGCACTGGAACACGTCGCCGGGAGCAGCAATCGCGCTTCACGTCCCCGTACTCGCCGGAGAATATCCGCCGCAGGCCTTCCGCGCATCCGAGCCGCTCAGAAAGCCCGTTGGGCAAAAGCCAGAGGTCGGAAGAAGGTTGCTCCAATCCAAAGGGCCAAGGCCGGTAAGCGCACGATGTCAGCTTCCGCTCGTCGCAAAATAGCTGCTGCTCAACGTGCAAGGTGGGCCAAACTTAAGCGGCGAAAGAAAAACGCAGGGGATGACCGCCCCACCAGGCTGTAAGGGATTAGTGTTTGAAGGCAAATTCACTAAATGAAAAGGAAATGACGAATCCAGAAAAAGTACACAGCTTTCTAAAGGGCAACTGTCGCCAAGGTTTCTGTGACGATTGCGTGGAGAGGAAAACTGGCGTATTCCGGCCGACGGGCGCGCGAACGAGGCTCCTTCGAGCGACCCCAAGGCTAAGGACGGCCACCAACTTGTGCCCGCCGTGACGCTGGAGCAATTCCGAAACGACGGCTCTGGCCAAATGGCCGCTGGCGCCGCTTACACCGATCGGCACATCGTCTCACCCAGATTTACGGTAACTGAACCTGAGCTAAACACGTGCACGGGGTAACTAAAGCCCAACAGAACACCACCATTGATAGAGCAACTGTCCGCATCCTAACTAAGACCACTCGCCCATCACCTGTTCTTATTGAGATTTCCAGAGGCCAACCCTCGTGAACGCTTGCATGATTATTCTTCCTCCGAGATGGTGATTGGCTTTGATGATTGCGGCTGTCGTGAACGCATTGCATCTCCGTTGCCACAAGTTGACATTGCATTTGAAAGCCTCAGTTGGCTTTGTTTTGGTCGGGTAAACGATGGCGTGAGCACGATCTTTCCACTGTTTTGCCGACCATCTCGTTAGGCGGGCCAGCAAAATTGTTTTGCTCGATGCATAGGAAATTCAAACTTTCACGTTCCGTGCAAATAGGGTCGAACGGGCGAGGTTTTTTCAAGCGGGGAACGCGGACACAGCGCAGACTGTCGTGACGGTGCTTCGTACCAGGCAGCCCACTCGTTGCCACAAGTTGACATTGCATTTGAAAGCCTCAGTTGGCTTTGTTTTGGTCGTGTCCGGATAAATTTTCTCAATTTCCCATTTTCGAGACCATTGGTGTCGCAGAGTTGTGGGATGAGCCAGGAACTTGTTAATCAGCTCGCGACAGGAAAAAGGTTTCCTCGCCGTACGTCATGCCGTACCTGTCGTCGAGGTCCTTAGCATCTTTCATGAGATCTGAGTACCGCGTCTTGTCAACCGAATGGCCAGCCCACCAATAGGCTTATCGATATGAAGATCAGTCTCTCTGACTTGGTTTTGCTGCGGAACGATCAGGAACTCTAACAGGTTACGAAGATGGAGGAGGAAGCCCTCGATGCTCAGGTTGCACTCTTAACGGTTCGCGCCCGTACTGGATTTCTGGAACGCAGCCTCCTTTTGGTCTACGGCATCACCTGCGCGACGAAGCATATCGATTTCGTACAAGATAGTGTCGATAGGCTCGGTCTTTGGCCCTTTCGCTAGCAATCGTTCATAAGGCATCGGGGTTATCCCCCAGAGCTACGCTTGAAAAACTGGTCAATTGTGAACACGGGGTTTTCGGTTAATAACCTCAATCGACATTTGTTGTCGGATTCGGGTTGACCCACGTGAGGGTTACGCGTAGTGTTAGTAATGAGAGAGTTATCCTCTCCTCTTTCAGACCGCCTGAACTAAGTCAGCCCAGCTGGAGTACCGTCCTCTTAGAATTAGTCATTATCTCCGTTTCACAGCGATTAGATTGCGAAAGCGTTACTGGTGGCCTGCTAAGGCACGGAAGAGTTCCGAAGCGAGATCATTTAAAAGGAGGCTGCCATTGAAAATGACAGCAAAGACTCGACTCGTAGGTGATGTCAGCATCGTGGATGTCGTCGGTCGGATTGTATTAGGCGAAGGAAGCGATGGAGTTCGGGATCTAGTTCGCAACCTGATAAAAGACGGCAACAGGAAGATCCTATTGAACCTTCGCGATGTCGACTACGTTGATAGCGCGGGTCTCGGTGAACTAGTGAATGCGTTCACGACCATGCGTAGCCAAGGTGGCGAACTGAAGCTGCTCAACCTCAGCAAGAGAGTACGCACCCTGTTGCAGATCACGAAGCTGTTAACCGTTTTCGACATCACGGACGATGAGGCAATCTCTGTTAAGTCATTCTCATCAGCTATTTCGCCATCGTTACTGCCAGAACCAATTATGGGATAGCTTGAAGAACTCTTAGCCCTTCTGTTTTGCTCTCACCCTCGCCCACCTTGCCCGCTGTGCGGCTGCGATTTTCGCTCGGGTTTGAAACCGGGACTTCGCGGACATCTTACGGCGTTTGCGTCCGGGTTTGGCTGATCCACGATAGACACCAGCAAAAGCCGCGAGTGCCGCATGCAGGTCTTATCCGCAACGGCGGTCGAATTCCCGCATCTCGAAACACTTTCGACAAGAACACTCGATATTTTTGCCGCCGGGATTTTCCAGATGACCACATTTGTCACAAACGAACCGACCGTCTGAAAGCGTTGCCATCTGTCTAAACTGATTGTCCGAGATGCAGTACGGGCACCGAACTACCGTGATAGTCATTGCGGTATTTACCGTGACTTCGGCTAAAGGCGTCGCCACCGGATTATACCCGTGAACTGTTACAGGAATGTGAATCAGCCCCAATCGCTCAACGGCGGACGGCACTGAGTGCACAGCTACCGACATGGCAGGAATACCTGGTCAGCCTCTGTGACGACGCTGGACTGAATCCAGATGCAATACGAGAGCGACTGGAGATCCGAGGTGAATACGAGGGCGTTATCAACGACATAGTCCAACGGTTAACGACCAATCGATTCGAGCGAGACTTCGAGCGAGGCTTTCAGGTTCCAGAGATCTAGGTCGTAGAGACCAAACGTCGCGAAAGCCGCCGGGATCAAAATCAGCCCCAATCGCTCAACGGCGGACGGCACTGAGTTTACGAAGTCAAGGCGCTTTCGCCGCATCATCGCTCCGAGCAAGCCCCAGATTCGGCAGGATCGCACACATGGTGTGATAGCGATACTGGTTCGAGAAGGCAAGTAGGCAGCATGCCCTATCTCGGTATTGGAAGCATCTCCGGCATCATCCACATCATGGCGAGACTCCCTCATGCCGCCAGAGCCGTCGTGGTCGTTGCCGTGTTGATTGCCATCTGGCGCTGAATAAATAAAGGAGAGCGCGGATGACACTTGGACTGCTCAACTCTCTGCAACCGGGCACTTGTTTGCTTTTACGCCGGATGCAGATTCCTCGATGCAAAATGGCCTGTGCGCGGAGACTCCATAGGTGAGCCACAATGACAGGGATTGGCTCGACGTTTATAGAGGCGCGGCAATGGAATTCGATGAGACGAGAGTTAATCAGCGGCTCCTACATCCCAGGCCGATGAAACCCCGGTGGACGTGCAGATGCACGAGGGCCGAGGGAAGAATCATCAAGCCTACCTATGGCAGTACAGTCGACCCGGAGGAACGGTGGTGTTCAACTTCCGTCTGGGGCGTGGACGGGATGGACCGAGACAGTTTCTGGGACAATTCGAGGGACTTCTGCAGACGGACGGCTATGCGGCCTACGATCAGGTCGGCGGACCGAAGATGGTGCATGCGGGCTGCTGGTCGCATGCGGAACGATATTTTTCTGAGGCGGTGCAGTTAAATCCGAAAGATCCAGTGGCGACGCCGATCGTAGCGCGGATCGATGAACTGTTTGCCATCGACGCCGAGGCACGTCGCCAAGGACTGAGCCTGGAGGCACGCCATGTTCTGCGTCAGGAACAATCGCGATCGCTACTGAATGGGATTCGGAAACAGATCGAAGCAGCTCGCTCCACAGCACTGCCGGGTGGTGCGCTCGCTAAAGCCTGCAACTACACGCTCACACTCTGGGAAAAACTCACCCGCTTTCTGGAATATCCCGAACTGGAGTTGAGTAATAATCTGGCGGAGAACTCCATGCGGCCGGTTGCAATTGGACGAAAAAATTGGATACACGTGGGAAGCCCGCACGCGGGGCCTAAGATCGCAGCGATTCTTTCGGTGGTGGCAAGCTGCCGCAGATTGAAAATCCCAGTGCGCGACTATCTAGCCGCGGTTCTTCCCGGCCTCACCGATCGCCCGATCCAGCGTCTACCAGACCTTACTCCCGCGGCCTGGGTCGCCTCTGGTGTCTAAGAAGGTATGGGTATCTGCGTTATCTCCGCGCTGCTGGTTGTAATCCCGTTGTTTAGCTCATCTCCGATGCGCGTCATGCTTCCAGTCTTCTTTCAACTCCAGCCTTCGCTCAAAGGATATGGAGATAGTCCGCGGCCCAACCCCATATCACGGTTACACATATCAGAGGGTGCCTCTGCGAAATTCTTGTTAAAGAAAGTTGAACCGGAGTACCCGCATGAAACTAAAGGTGCAGGTGTTGAAGGTGACGTTGTCTTCAGAATCATAGTCGGAACGGATGGCAGGGTAGAGAAAATTCACCTGCGGCGCGGGAAGCCCTTTCTGATAGAAGCGGCCGCGAAAGCCGTTTCAAAGTGGCAGTACCAGCCCTATATGTTCAACGGCAACGCCGTGGAATTCGAAACTTCGGCCACAGTCCAATTTCGGCTACCCAGCAAACATCAGTGACGTGCCGACAAGGGTCGCGATGTTCAACATTGACCGGGCGTGGGTCCCCTTAGACGACCACGCTGGCTGCGGACTCGACCTGTCAACCGTGTGCTTCCTCTGACGTTTACGGTTGGGTGGCTCACAAAGCAATTTCTCCTCACGACTATCGGGCCGATAAAGTATGGCTCCGTTTTCAGCTACGACTCGGTGAAAAATATTGAGGTCAACAAAAATCGATATGAGATCAGTAAGATGCCTCCCCGTAACCAGGACCAGTTTGCGGCCCGAGGATAGCACCCCCTTGAGCGCCGCGAGCGTGCTTTCGCTAACCCTTCCGTGGGATGCAAGCGTCCCGTCGTAGTCCGTTGCCAATAGCAGGTAGCGCATGGTGGTGGAGGTTGGATGCTCTTAGCGTGCAAAAGAGATGCTAATAACGCAGACGCTGACAGGCCTTTCGCTCTCAAGCTCAGTGCCAGTCACTTTTGCTCTTTAGTCGAACCTTAACTTAAGCCGCCTTCCAATGAACACGTGCTTGATTCCTACCTTTAAAGCAGCTGATGCTACCAATACCGGCGATGGCCAGACCGAATAACCCTTACCATCAATCAATGTCCCTGACCCTCAAGGTACGGCGCGAGTACATCGCGCTTAAGTTTCTCCACCCTCGCACCCCGGGCGTCAAGCATCGCTCCTCCGGTCGATCAACTTGATTGAAGAATCCTTAGAACGAAGTTGGGGTGTGTCGGAAACCGGATGGCATTTGTTGTCTTCTGATGTTGGATCTTTGGCGCGGATCCGGCTGTCATTCAACTGAATACAAAGTCAGCGTTGGACCGGGCTATTTGGCTACGGCTTTGCTTCGCGGAAAGGTCTGGGTGCCGAGCCTCTAAGATCGTCCCGTGACGGCGTCCATGTCGCGACAGCGATAACCGAATCAGCAGATCCGTAATAGAGATACCAAGTTCCATTCTTCAAGGCTAGTCCTTCTGCGAAGGCGGTCCCGTTTGTATATTGACCTGAACGTTCAAAAGGCAACTCTGGAACGAGAAATGGCTTTTGTAAGCGATCGATTACGTGAGCAGGGTCATCAGTCGAGAACAAGGCTTGACCCATGCCATAGGACAGGAGCGGATAGGCTTGGTCCCCATCATGCGCATCGCCATTCTTGCCATTGTAGATAAAGATGATCCCGGCAGATGTAAGCAACGGCGGTGGACCCGGATCCATTAGGCGGGCGTCGAACGAGCCTTCTCGGGTTTTGAGAACCGGCACGGGATGACCATCGGCCCCGACCACTGGATTCCAATGGACGAGATCTTGTGAGACGGCGAGAAAAATAGATGGGTCAGTTTCACTATCGTGTTCCCAATACATCCAATACTTCCCCTTAATGCGCGCCGCTACGATTTTTCTTCCGACAACAGTGGTAACAATGGCTCCCGACTTGGTCCATTCCCCATCTGTTGGGGATGCAGACTTGAACGCTGGACCGTGTTTTTTCCAGATGTGCAAATCGCGAGAGGTCGCAATGCAGATATTCGCTTTGGATCTGTTCCATGCTACATAAGTAAGCACGTAGGTCCCATCCGCGGCCTGGACAATACGCGGATCTTCACAGCCACCATCCCACTCGAATGGCTTGGCAATATCATTGTCTGGATATAGAACCGGGAACGAAAAACGTTCTGTCGGGCGGGCACCATCGATGCTCGTCCACAAACCGAGCCGGGAAGTATGCCCGCCGATGCCTTGACCGGTATCGTCCTCGGCTCGGTACAACACGGCGATACGATCGTTTACTGTTATCGCTGCGGGGTTGAATGTGTGTAGCATCTCCCAATGGATGTCGCGCCGACGCATGGGGCAAGAGAACACTGATGCCGGACGGGGAGTGATGATCGGATTGATATCAGCATAGCGCTTGAACGGGCCTAGCGCCCAAGCGGGCAAACGGGCAGGCGTCTGAGCAGCGGGCGCCGCGGTCGTCTGCGCGGGCGCGGGAAGTAGTGCCGCAAGACCCAGAGCGATGCTCAGGCCGACAATTACATCCAGATATACGCGCCGCCCAATTGGAAATTTTAGCAGGCAATTCATAGAAGAAGGCCTTTTCGGATGTGATTGCCGTATCCGAGGACACCGCTTCTGGAGGGCGATTTCGACTCGCCGGTTCCTCTGGCGCCTATTCGGATCGTCACCTCCATCAGGCTGAGTCGGCACCACGGGTTTGATATCGCCAAAACGCTGATTTGATGCTCCATGTTCCACCAGCCAGGTCTTCACAGAATGGTGGGCTTTGCTTCGTGTTTGCGTTTGAGAATCTCTCCACTCTCCCTCTCAGCATCGCATTCCACCTTACGCATGGGTGAGACCGTGCAACTGTCTATCACCAAGAAGACGTGGTTAGGCCACGAACCGCTCACCCACCCGGAAAGGACCCACTACCTAACCACCTTCGAGAGTATGGCCGTAGTTGAGCCTGACGGCAAAGTAACCGCCGTTGGCACTTGGGGCGCACCCAAGGAAAGTGCAATTGTGTCCGCGATTAACGGCCAGCTATGGGGCAAGATGAGCTTCTCCCTGCTTGCGAAAGGTCGAGGACCAACCCTCGATTTTGTTGTTGAAGCACCATCGGTACAGGGAATGAGCACAGCCACATGCTGCTCTACACCGGCGCAGCTTATCGAGGGACAACAGGTCAGGTTCCGCTTGTTGCGCCGAGATGCGGAGCACATTGACGTGACCCGCCGCAGCTCGGGCACACGCTACACACTGTTTTTCGGTAGTGGTGTACCCAATGATCCGAATGCTGCCCAGATCGTCGGCTACGGGGAAGGCGTCAACCCAGCGACCCTTCGGATTGACGATGAACACGGCATGATCGTGGCGCCCACTTCGATCGGGCGGTTGAATCATTTCACCGTTCTGGCCTTCGCACGTAACGGCGAGGCGGTGGGCTGGAAGCAATTCCAGTTGGTGCACGCTGCGAGCGGGGACTCTAACTGAGTGTTGATAACGCATTATAAGAGGGCGTCCCTTTAGGAGTAGGTCATGAGCGCAAGCATCATTCCCTACGAAATTCCGTGAACCCAGTCTATTCACATGCTTTGGTTGACACCGCCTACCCCAGGACTACTAAGGAACCCCACCGCACAATTCTTAGCCCCCGAAGCAATTAGGGCTACAATTCTCGGCCAGAGAGAGCTTCGCTAAAATCCAAGGGGGCGACCATGAAACGACTCGGCTTCCGAATTGGAATTCTCTGCTCGATCGTACTGGTCCTACCGTCGTTCTCGCGCTCTGCCGCGGCACAGTCTTATTGCCCTGGCTGCGAAGCCGGAGTAATCGGAGCCGCAATCGGCGTTGGCGCAGGGATCGGCGCCGGGATCTACTTCATCCACCGCAGCCACACCTCACTAACCGGCTGTGTCCGCGAGGCCGAAGGCGGCCTCAGCGCGACTGCGAAGGACGGAACCACCTATCAATTAATGAACGCACTGAGTCAGATTAAGGCGGGTGAACGTTTTTCGCTCCGCGGCCACAAAATCACCTCCGCTTCCGGACGCGCCTTTCGGGTGGACAGCGTATCCCGAGACTACGGTGCGTGCAGTCCATGAGCCGCAACGGTCGCGAAAAAGGTGTGGGCCTACATCAAAAGCACAAACTGCAAGACCCAAAGAAGCGGCGTGAGATCGTAGCCGATGAAAAGCTGAAACCAGTCTTTGGAAAAGCCCGATTGGATATGTTCCAGATGACGAAGTCCATCAGTGGAGGCCAGATTTCCTAACTCCCTCTGCACAACGGTGCTGAGAGAAAAGAACGGGGGAGAAAACAATGAGTGCACTCCCGAACCTCATCCAAAGGGTGAGCGACTCGCTTAAGTTCCCGAAAGCAACGCGATCTCAACCCATCTGCCGCATGACGGTATCGCGTCACTGCTTGGGCTTGTCTCCTTGGCTGGGTATCGACTCTTCTTTAGGCGCTCGCTTTTTCCTGATGCGCTCTACTAGCTTCTGAACTTTCTTGTCTTCATGAGATGGGCGCGGCTCTTTGTTCTCAGGCACGTCCGAAAGTGTCCCACCGTTAACGTTACAATTGGATGAATATCGACACCGTGCAGGGGCTTCTAGGGGTGCACTGGGTTCGCTGAGCTTGCGGTTGAGCCGCCTCGAAGCATGTGGGAAACTGTGACGATGCAGAAGCGCAATCTCAGGGTAATCAAATGGCTAGGCACGATCCCTGCGGTCGGAATCTGCACGTTTTGCAATACGCAATTTACCGTTCCCCTGATTTCCCTGAAGAGGGTTGCCGACGCACAAGAAAGTCTCCGAGTCCAATTCACTAAACACGAGTGCAAGGTCGGGCCGGACTGACGCAATTCTGTCAAGCCAGCCCAACGGTCCAGGCCTGTAAACAGATTGCCGAGACCTCAGGGTAGCGAAACCGTACAATGCGCGCCCTGTGCGGCGTTGACCTCCCTCATGCTGTTTGTGACAGATGAGGAACGCTCTTCTCTATCAAATGAATATGCATTGCGGCACAACGCTCTTTAGTATCGTCACCAACGATGGCATCGTTATTGGTGCGGACAGCATGATTGATTACGATGGCCAGACTGGCAAATTCCGTAAATTGCAGGTAATTCATGATGCCGTCATCGCCTGCGAAGGCATTGGGGTTTTCAATAAGAAAGAAACGGGAAAGACTGTCTACCGCGTGGATCAATGGATGGCAAAAATTGAATCTAACTTGCCCGTCGAACTGAATGCCGCGACCATCGCTAATCATATTCAAAAGATCAAGTTTGTACGATAGGGGCAAGTGAGCCGCCGGCGCAAGAAGCAATCCTGTTAACACCCCAGTCCCTGTCGGTGTACATGCGTACAGACGATCGGGTAAGACAATTGGATGAACACATCGCGTCGAACTCCAAACAACCGTTCAATCCAGCCGAAGATGCGTCACTACACGTGTTCGAGAAAGCGGCACGTCTAAAAATCGAAAATATTGACGAAGCAGCGGCGTTGGTCAGGAAGTTCGGCAATCTAAAAAATGCCCAAGGCAGGTACTTTGGATAAAAATCCATCTCCACCGCAACCATAACCCGATACTCAAATCCAGATCTGGCCACCACACCCCGAAATCCCAAAAAGGGAGGCTCTGCAAAAGACCGAAACAGCGAAAACCACTCCTCAACCAGCCGACACTCCCGGCGTCAACGCTCAAGCGCCAGACCCCGACTGGCCATCACCGGGGCTCTTTTATTTATATTGACTCCCGACCCTGCTCGGCGCAGACTTCGTTCGAATCACCCTTTCCTAATAAGGGCGCGCTCGTTTCGGGAGTGTCATATGTATCGCCCACCACTTCGTGGTCGCCCTACTCTTGCCGACAAAAAAGTTCTCCTCATCGACCGCTTCCAGGCTACGCGCGAGGCGCGCGCTGCCGTCCTGCGAAGTCACGGAGTCGAGGTGCATGAATCTGAAGAGATCCCTGCCGCGCGCTTTCTGTGGCAATCTCAGGTCTACGATCTCGTCATGTTCGACATTCGCAGGTACTCCCGCGAGGAAGCGTTCGAATTCTATGAGCAGATTAGGGCAGCGGACCCACAGCAGCGAATCGTCTTCCTCACCGGGCGCCCAAAGTACCTGTCGCGTACATGGCCCAACGAAGTCGCCTTGGGTGACACCTCGCGAGGACAGTGGGGAGAAACGATAAAGCACTTCCTGGTCGCTGCCTGAAACCTTTTTTCTGGAGAGTTCGGGATCGCTTCTCCCCGGAAGTAAGAGAGTCCGCGACCGGGACAGTGGCAAAGTAAGTTATTTGTCGGAATCGCGAGGTAGGTGTTCACATCGATGGAAGACGGCTGCACTCGGAAGCGTGGCAGGAAGTTCTGGGATGACCTTGCCATTCCCCTGCTCACCAATGCAGAGCCGCCTGCCCCCGCCCCACGAGATTAGCCCTGTCTGTGGAAGAATGACTGTCATGATCGAACGTCGCCAAGAACTCCGGACGCAAGCGGATATTGGGTGGGGGCTCTAAGATTGCCTTTGGAATATCGCCCTTCCGCTGCGATATTTGTGATTTATTCCCAAGTGACGGGCAAGCGGGAAGTAATCCCAAGGTAAGAGTTGCCGAGGACTCGGCCAGAACATCGTCTTTCGCTTCCCACAACTCCGTGTTGGCCATTCACAGGCACTTGTCCCGTTAGCCCAACTACGCGTCCAAGGACCAATACAGCCGAGCTCGCCCTTGAAATATTTATAATAATCATGGATGGACTAGTTTTACGTTCGGCATGTGGTGCGGCTTCGGTTTTGCAGCGAGGTTAGAGTCTATTTCTATTTCCAGTTTAGGCTAGGAGTGCAGCAGACGTGCTCCTACTTGTGGAAGCTGGCGGCTCGTTCGTGACATTGGATCCCAAAGGAGACGCGCATGAGCGGCTACCATCCTGACTGGGTTGGGGCTTTGACGGCTGGCGTGGGAATCGGGCTCTCACTTCTTATTGGCACAAGAATTTGGCCTCAACAAGATCGTCGTAAGAGGGTCATATTCATTGCGGTGGCCATTGGAGTTGCGTTAGCAGTTGCTGCCCGCACCGTGATGCGGCGTTTCGGAATCTGACATGCGGTGGGCGGCCACATCTGCGAGCCAGCAGCCGCCGTCAAGGCCCTTGTGCCCCGTGGAAATGCAGAACACAGACTAGTGGCCAAAGTTAGAAGTGCGTTCTTCCGCAGTCTATTAGACGGGTATGGTTCTTGCTCTTTTGCGCGGTTGCCGGCAGAAGGCACAGGAATGCAAGGGAGACGGCAAAGAAAGGGAATCCTGCAACAATGGATCTCACTTGCATCACACATGGCTCCCCCTTCTCGGGAATGCGCCAGGAGCCGGGTGCGGGCTATTTGAGACTCACCGGTTCCTGTCTACTTATTCGCGACGCAGTTTGAAGCCAGCGTTCTCGACACCATGCTACTCCACTTTCAGCGTCAGAGTCGTGGTCTTGTCAAATCGGGATCAAGGTTGTCCGGAAGTTTGGCATGCGGGAAGAGGCATTCTCAATGACGCTTGTCAACGATTTCGGTCGGTTGACGGGCTGCATTGCGTTCTTCTTCGTAATCCTTGCCCGGTCGGTCAGTCCGAACCACAAAAAAGCACCGCCCTCTCGACTCGCACATCAATCGCACATCAAATGACGACACTGACCAAACTGCCGTCCGCGATTACGAAAACCTGACCGTATTAGTATGATGCATACGAGCCGCTGGGATTATCTCCGTCCTCGGCGAGCTCAACTGGAAGTTAATTATTCTAATTCACTGGATTTCTGATCATCAGGGAGTGGCTATGAACGGATTTCGGGAACGAGTGGCTTTTGCCTTTAGGTGTTTCTTTTCACTACTATTCCACGCTGAAATTCCGAACGACATAGCACAGAAGCTGGTCAAGCCCGCTGCTCCGGTTCTGCAGGCGGCGAGGGGCTCTGCACTTTCCGTCTCCCGTCCGAAGGAAGTTGAGCAGCCGGCCTCGGATGCGTTCGATCGCGCCGTGCAGATGCTTGCGCTGTTGCAACGCGATGGGCGGCTCATCGATTTCCTGGCGGAGAACATCTCCACCTATCCCGACGCGCAGATTGGAGCCGCTGTCCGCACCATCCACGACACTTGCCGGCAGGTACTCGACCAGTATGTAAAGCTGGAACCGATTCTGAACTCCGAAGAGGATGAACCGGTGATGGTACCGGCGGGTTTTGATCCGGCCGCCATCAAACTGATCGGCAACGTGGCAGGAGAGCCGCCAGTTCGCGGCGTGTTGCGACACAAAGGCTGGCGCGTGAAGGAAATGAATCTGCCTGCGTTGCCGCAGGGAGCCGGCCGGATGGTGGTTACGCCAGCCGAGGTCGAACTTTCATAACGGCTGATCCACATCTGCGCAACAAATGTTGAGTTGAAAAGGAGATTTTCGTTGGCGGCAAAATATATCGTTGGCATCGACCTAGGGACCACAAATTCGGCGCTGGCGCGCTGCGACGCCAGTGCTGCCGAAGAGGAAAGCCGCATTGAGGTCCGCAGCATTCCACAGCTTGTGAATCCGAACGGAGTGGCGGAACGCACGCTGCTGCCGTCGTTTCTCTACATCCCGGGCGAATTCGATTTTCCCCAAGGCAGCCTCGCCTTGCCATGGGAGCCCGAGCCGAAGTTCGTGATCGGTGAACTCGCGCGCAAACGTGGCGCGGAGAGTCCAAACCGCCTGGTCGCCTCCGCCAAATCCTGGCTCTCTTACGCTGGGGTGGACCGCACTACGCCGATCTTGCCCTGGCAAGCGCCCGAGGAGGTGCCCAAGCTATCGCCGGTCGAAGCCTCGTCGCAGTTCTTGCAATACTTGCGCACTGTGTGGGACAGCGGCGAGGCACGGGAGCAAGGAGAACTCGCTTTTGCGGAGCAAGACGTGCTGCTCACTGTACCCGCTTCGTTCGACGAAGAAGCCCGCGAGTTGACCAGGCGCGCCGCCGACCAGGCCGGTTATCCGCACGTCACATTGCTCGAAGAGCCACAGGCAGCATTTTATGCTTGGCTTGAAAGCCAGGGTGATGCCTGGCGCCGCCGCATCAAGGTCGGTGACCTCGTTCTCGTGTGCGACGTCGGCGGCGGCACCACGGATCTTAGCCTCATCATGGTTTCCGAAGAGAAGGGCGATCTGACCCTGAAACGCGTCGCCGTTGGCGACCACATATTGCTGGGCGGCGACAACATGGACTTGGCGCTGGCGCGCGTTCTGCAACAGCGCCTTGAGGCCTTGGGCAACCGCATCGATACCTGGCAGTTGCACGGCCTATGGCATCAATGCCGCATCACGAAGGAGAAGCTGTTCGAATCGCCCAAGACGCAGAAGCGCCCAATCACGTTGCTGGGCAAGGGGACGAAGCTCATCGGGGGCACCATTAAGACGGAACTGGCGCGTGAAGACCTCGACCAAGTTCTCGTCGAAGGATTTTTTCCCAAAGTCGGGAGCGGCGAGTTACCCGCGCGGCAACGCCGTGTTGGCTTTCAGGAGTTGGGTCTGCCGTACGCGGCCGATCCAGCCATCACCAAGCACCTCGCGCGGTTTCTGGCGGAGCAAGTTCGCAACAGTCCCGAGGCTGCGGGGATTCGGCGCGGTCGCAGCGGACTGGCATGTCCCACGCATATCCTGTTCAACGGTGGAGTGATGAAAGCGGGGGTACTTCGCGACCGCGTAGTCGAAGTGCTGAACACCTGGTTGCGGCAAGAGGGATTCGATGCGCTCGGGGCAGAGCAAATCCTCGAAGGTCCCGACTTGGAGCACGCCGTTGCGCGCGGCGCGGCGTATTACGGGAAGGCGCGTCGCGGTCGCGGCGTGCGTATCCGCAGTGGCGCCTCGCGCACGTACTACATCGGAATTGAAAGCGCAATGCCGGCAGTGCCCGGCATGGAAGCTCCACTCAAGGCGCTCTGCGTCGTTCCCTTTGGCATGGAGGAGGGCACCGAAACCACGATTCCCGGCCGAGAGTTTGGCCTCGTCGTCGGCGAACCAGCCGAGTTTCGTTTCCTGAGTTCCAGCGTCCGTAAGCAGGACCAGGTCGGCAGCCTGCTGGAAGATTGGGGTGCCGATGTCGAGGAACTCAGCCCGCTGGAGGTCACGCTCAAACTGGATGGCCAGCAGGGAACGGTGGTACCGGTGCGGATCGAGACTCGCGTCACCGAACTCGGCACCCTCGAGGTCTGGTGCGTATCTCGCGACGGCGCGCAGCGCTGGAAGCTGGAGCTGAACATTCGCGAAAAGACCGGGAGGTGATGTCGTCGGTGCCTTCTCGTTATCTGATCGGCATCGATCTGGGCACGACAAACTCTGTCGTGGCGTACATCGATACTCAGGAAGTCGCTGATGCGGGCTCCCCAATTCGTGTGTTCCCCATACCGCAGTTGGTGGCGCATGGGGAAGTCCTCACGCTTCCCGCACTTCCTTCCTTTCTGTACTTTCCCACCGCAGATGAGTTGTCTGCCGGAGCCGTGAGCGCCACGTGGGATGAGGATCCGCCAATGGTCACAGGTGTGCTCGCGCGCGAACAGGGAGCGCTTGTACCGAGCCGGCAAGTGTCATCAGCCAAGTCGTGGCTTTCCTATCCTGGCGTGGATCGCCGCGCCAAGCTCCTGCCGGCCCAAGCGGAACCGCCGGAGCCGATGATTTCCCCGGTCGAAGCGTCCGCTCGCTACCTCATGCATGTGCGGGACGCATGGAACGGCGCAATTGGGACTGATGCAGAAACGCGTTTTGAGCACCAGGAAATCGTCCTCACGGTGCCCGCTTCGTTCGATGAGGAAGCGCGTGAGCTGACGGTCGAAGCCGCCCGCCGTGCCGGACTCGACGAGCTCACTCTGCTCGAAGAGCCGTTGGCCGCGTTTTATGCATGGATCGAGACGAAGATCGGTCCAAATCGACATGCTCCAGAAGGTGTCCTATCTTCGCGCCCTTGTTCTCCACGCGATGGGAACGGTGAAGACCTCCACGATGGTGAACTGATTCTGATCTGCGACATCGGTGGTGGCACGACCGACTTCAGCCTGGTGCGTGCTCGCCTGGTCAACGGCGAGTTGCAGTTTGAGCGCACTGCTATTGGCGAGCACCTCTTGCTGGGCGGCGACAATCTTGATTTCGCATTGGCCCGCCGCGTGGAAGACAAACTCGTCGAATACCAGCTCAAAGACATCAAGCTCACGCTACAGCAGCGTTACGCGTTACGCCGGACCTGCTGTGCCGCGAAAGAGCGGCTGCTGAGTGATTCGTCCTTGGAGCGCGTGCCGATCACGGTCTTGGGCAGCGGCCCGGCCGTCGTTGGACAGGCGCTCAGCGTTGACCTGACGCGCCAGGAAGTCCTGCAAATTCTGACAGCCGGGTTCCTGCCGATCACCGCGCCGGATGAGATGCCGGCGCATGGCCGGTCAACAGCGTTGCGGGAACTCGGTCTGCCTTACGCCAGCGATCCCGCCATCACCAAGCACCTTGCCGCATTCCTGACGCAAGCGGCGGTCGCCATGAACGGTTCGTCTGCAAACCAACGATCTTCAGACCAACGAATGGCTCGACCCAACGCCGTGCTCTTCAATGGCGGCTTCTGTGCCGCAGCGGTGACTCGCGAGAGGATTGTCGAGGCAATTTCCGCCTGGTTTGGCGGAGCCCAAAGCGGCTGGAGGCTTAAGCTCCTCGACAACGAAGCGATAGATAATGCGGTTGCTCGGGGTGCTGCTTACTACGGTCGCGTACGGCGCGGCACCGGTCTGCGCATCAGAGCCGGCAGCGCGCGCACGTACTACATCGGGTGGCGCTCGGACGACGGGCTGCAGGGCATCTGTGTTTTGCCTGCCGGGGTTGATGAGGGTGCCACACTTCCTCTACTAGACCGCGAATTTTCGGTGCTGGCGAACCGTCCGGTGTCGTTCACACTGTACAGTTCGCGTACGCGGCACGAAGCACACGGCAAAGTCACTTGGTTGGACGAAGCGACCCTACATCGTCATGCTCCGCTCGTGACCCTGTTGCGCTACGGCAAGAAAATGCGCGAGCTCTATCTGATTGTGCGTCTCCGAGCCAGTTTCACGGAGGTCGGCACGCTCGAACTCTGGTGTGAATCGCGGGACACTCCCCATCGCTGGCGGCTGCAATTCGAACTGCGCGCCGAAGAGGCACAAGCGCAGCAACTTGATACGGCGAAACCACAACCCCTGCCCACACATTCATCGGACGTCGCGACCTCCGACGCAACGGTCGAATCCGCTGCGCAACTGATCCGCGGTGTTTTTCGCGACTCTGCTGATGGCGGCACGCTGGCACCCCAGACTCTTGTCAGCCAAATGGAAGCGGCGCTCGGCGCGAAGAGAGACTCCTGGCCTATCTCTGCCATTCGCCGGTTCGGCGATGTGCTCATCGAAGTTGCCGCCGGGCGCAAAAAGTCTCCGCGCCATGAGGTACGTTGGCTCAATCTATCCGGCTTCTGTTTGCGACCGGGGTTCGGTGTACCGGGTGATGATGCGCCCGTTAACGACCTGCGCAAAATCGCGTCGAACGAACTCGTCTTTGCGGACGATCTGCAATGTCAGGTCGAAATGCTGGTGCTGTTGCGCCGGATCGCTGGCGGCATCAATGCGAGCGAGCAGCAGGCGCTCTATCGCAAGCATATGAGGGGTGCGGGTAGCAAAAAGAAGGGCCGCTTGAACCGGCAACTCGATTACGAGGAGTGGCGGTTGGCTGTGACCCTTGAGCACCTGCCAGCTAGCACCCGTGCCTCGCTTGGACAGGAGTTGGTGGTGAAGATCAGAAAAGAACCTGGAGATGCAATTTGGCTGTGGTCGCTCGGCCGGCTGGGCGCCCGCATTCCGCTGTACGGGCCGCGACACTCTGTAGTGGCGGCTGAAATTGTCGGCGAGTGGCTGAAGGCACTACTGGATTTATCTACGTTCACTTCGGTAACGGCTTCCGCCATCGCACTGATCGCGCGGCGCACCGACGATGGCTCGCGTGACATCGATGAGGCAATTCGCGAGCGGGTAATCTCCCGCTTGATGGCGCTTGGGACCGCCGCCGAAACCATCCAGCTCCTGTCAAAGTACGTCCCGCCCGAACGGGCGGACGCGGTCCGCAGCTTCGGGGAATCGCTGCCGCCCGGTCTGCAACTTGTCAGCTCTGCGAACTGCTTGCTGTCGGTACCCGCGTTGCACAGCTCTGGTCCGACTTTTTCGAAACCGGCGTGAACAGCATGTACCAATTCGAAGCAGAAATCGGTGAGCGCGAACATTGCGAACGCATCGGCCAGAGCTCGATCTCGTCAGTGGTCCTTGAACGTGGTCGTTGTGCTCCTTCATCGAACGAAATCTAGAGTTCCTCAACTATTGGGGTCGTTGGCCTCCGCTAGAGCACGTTCAGCCGCACGCTAGAAGCTGCGGTTAGAGCATGTCGGGCCCCAGCGCGTACAAACGGCTCTCGGTAGATATGATCTGCTCGGTCACTGTGGTGGATCGCACCCTAGTCACGGGTATTCCGAAAAAGTTATTCGGGGCCAGAAGCCCTAGTGCTGTATCTGAAGCGCCCACGAGTGGAAAGTTGTCTGCTGAGGTGCTCTGGACGGGCGCTTCAGATACAGCGACTTGAAGGAAGCCGCCCGGGGGACTATGGGATTTGTATCTGGATGAGCCGGTCTTGATCGTTTGCGAGTTTGCCGTTGTTGTCGGGCGCTTGGGTTTCAGTAGCGGGTCGCAGAGAGAATGGTCATGAGGCGGCGCATCGGAGAGTCTGAAGCGCACAACCATACTGCATTGTGAGGAATGCGAGACACAGAACCAGTATGCGCGCCGAAGCACGAGCGAGATTCGAGGCTGGAGATGTGGATTCAAGCGGCGCACCGGCTGAGATGAGGCGGAGATCGGAGGAGAAGTTGCGCGGCGGAGAGGCGCTCGACGACCTGCATGGTTCCGCCGCAAAGCGGACATTGCCACAGCGAGTGAATGGGCAGCGCGGCCGGCGAGTTGGTGCCTGCTGCTGGTTGATCGGATTGCTGGAGTAACCGGAAACAGACTGGAAGAAGTTCTGCTCGCCTCCGGTTGGCGAGAAATCCGAAGTTGCGGATGCGCACGAAGCCGCGTGGCAACAGGTGGAGAAGGAAGCGGCGCAAGAACTCTTCGACCGCCAGAGTCATGATCCTCTTCTTGTTGCCGTGGGCGGAGTCGCGCCAGCGAAAAGTGACGTTTCCGTCGGCGAGAGCAACCAACCGACTGTTGGAGATGGCGACGCGATGGGTGTATGCGCCGAGATAGCGCAGCACATGTTCTGGCCCGCCGAAAGGCCGTTTGGAGTAGACGACCCAGTCGTGACGGAACAGTAGTCGCAGCCAGGAGGCGAAGGCGTGCGGCTCCGCAAGCGGTAAGAGATGTCCGTGGAACTGGAGTGTGCCTTCGCGGAATGCGCTCCTGAGTCCGGCGACAAACTTGCCGCGGAAGACACGGCTGAGCACTTTGACGGGAAGGAAGAAGGATCGGCGCGAGGAGATCCAGCGGGAGTGATCCGGAGCGAGACCGCCGGCGGCAAGCACGCAGTGGACATGGGGATGATGCTGCAGTCGTTGATCCCAGGTGTGGAGCACGCTGAAGAAGCCGATCTCGGCTCCAAGGTGCCGGGGATCGCGAGCGATCTCCTGCAGAGTTGCAGCGCTGGCGTGAAACAGCAGGTTGTAGATCAGCCGTTTATTCTGCAAGGCGAGCGGAGCCAGTTCCCGCGGCAGGGTGAAGACGACGTGCACGTAGCTGGCGGGCAGCAACTCCCGTTCCCGCGCCTGAAGCCAGCGCTGGCGGGCGTTGCCCTGGCATCGGGGACAATGCCGGTTACGACACGAGTTGTACGAGATGGCAGTATGTCCGCAATCTGAGCACTGATCGCGATGTCCACCCAGCGCTGCGGTACGGCAGCGTGTGATGGCCAGCAACACCTTTTCGTGTTGGCCGTTGATCCACTTGCGACTGCGCTCAACGAAGGACTGTCCTGCACAGCGAACGATGTCGGCCACCTCCAGAGGTGGCCGGTTCATGCGTTCTGCGTCTGTTCTCCTTCTCCTCGGATCGTGAGTGCATCCAGCGGACTGCCGGTGGCGCTGAGATGCCGCCGGGACAGATGCAGATAGATCGTCGTTTCCTCCAGGTCGCGATGTCCCAGCAGCATCTGGATGGTGCGCAGGTCGGCACCGGCTTCGAGCAGATGCGTAGCAAAGCAGTGGCGCAGAGTGTGGGGATGGATGCGCTTGTGCTCAAGGCCGGCGCGTTCGGCGGCCTGCTGACAGGCGTGCCAGAGAACCTTGGTGGAGACAGGATGACTCGCTGTATGCCATCGATTGCCGGGGAACAGCCAGTCGGTGGGCTTGCGCTTCAGCCCGCGCCAGTAGACGCGCAATGCCTCGAGCAGCTTCGGACTGAGCATGACATCGCGGTCCTTGCGTCCCTTGCCGCCCCGGATATGAATGACCATCCGTTGGCTGTCGATATCGCTGATCTTCAGATGCGCCACTTCTGCGCGACGTGCGCCCGTGGCATACAGCGTCATCAGCAGGATGCGATGAAACGGAAACTCTGCCGCGTCGATCAGACGCGCGACTTCTTCCGGGCTCAGCACCTGCGGCAAGTGCAAAACCTTCTTCGGATACGGTGTCTCGGCAACGCTCCAGCCGCGCTTCAACACCTGTACATAGAAGAAGCGCAAAGCGGCCAAGCGCTGCGTTACGGTGTTCGGGGCCAGCTTCCAGCGCGTGAACAACGCGGCCTGATACTGGCGAATATGCTCGGGGCCAAGCTGATCGGGTGAACGATGGAAGTGCCGACTGAAATGCTCGACCGTGTGAATGTAAGCGTGGATGGTGGACTCGGCGTAGTTGCGGCGCCGTAGCTCCTCAAGCATGATCTGGCGTAGACGTGTCACAGAGAGTTCCTCCTCTGCGACACAAACTAGCTCAGATCACCTCGACCGTCGGCTCCGCAACACGCGAATGCGTCCGCCGCAAAGCGGCTTAGTTCAAGTCGGCTTGGCGGAAGTTTCACCAGATCGGTACTGAGAAACGTTAGGGCCCTATCGGGACTGCCCCGAAAGAAGAAATGCGGGGGTGCAGAGGTCGTGTGGTCGGGGCAGTTTCGATAGGGTCGTTTGAACTGAGCCGCTGGCGTTTGCGGCGGACGCGGTGGATTATGGGATTTCAATCCGTCGGTGCTGGTTGCAGGGCGTCTCTAAAGCAAGCAACCGAGGGTGCTACTTGACAAAGTCAAGTCCGATTTCGCCAAATCATCGGTTGCTGATCGCATTGGCGTCGAAATCGGCAATGGTATCGACCTTCTCGGGCGGAAGCCTGAGGTCTTCAATTGCCATGGCTGGGGTCGTCCCATGCCGCCTTCTTCTGTCCTCTGCACGGAATTCGAAATACAGGTGAAACACCTACACTTAGCGCCTGACGAGTACGTCGCCTCATCTCACTTACGCAGCTGGTGCGAAAAAAACAAGAACCAATACTACATCCCAGAATGGCTGCTCAAAGCCTGGAACATGTCCGTAAATTCCGACCTCATCGGCGCCGCATAGTCTTGGAGTGCCCTCGATTCCGCCACCCTAACCAGTCTGGTCAATTCTCGGACCAGCGGTTCAGCGGTTTCATCCGCGGTGCTACTTGACAAAGTCAAGCCCGATTTCGCCAAATCATCGGTTGCTGATCGCATTGTGTTCGCCTGGTGGAGTCGTCGAAACCAGACCGTGTATGGGGCCTCCAGAGAAAAACGCTCAACAGCCTTGGCCCGGTGCTCAGCAGGGCACTTTCTCCGGTCCGGTTTCAGGGAAGGAATCGCAGAATTGCGGCAATTTCCCACAATTTGGAGTTGAATGCAGCCGCATTTCTCTGCAACCCAGACTGTGTGGCGGAGAGGGAGAGATTCGAACTCTCGGTACCGTTTCGCACCCACGTGCAAGCGGCCGTTTTTGCGAGAGTTAGACGAGATTCTGCGTCAGGAGCGTGCTCTCCGGAGAATGGGCTGCTGGAGTCATGGACCGAAGCAGTCCTTATTCTTGCTTCGAGCTGAGGCGGATCCCTAGCGAATCTGGGGCGCGACATGCGCGATTTGTGGCCGGTTCGACCTCTGAAAGGTTAGCGCTGTGATTGTTTTGCCTACCGAGCAGTCTGAATCGGAAAGTTTCTCTGGGAAAAGCATCTGTCGAAACCGAATGCGTTGATCTTTTGTCGAGGTTCTTCTACGGCGATTGTCAAGGTCGCTGACCGATTGGCTTAAAAGCGCGCTTTGCGGTAGGCTTTTGCGTTCGCTTCTTTCCCACCAAGGCTCTGTGAGCAGTACTGAAGAGACCCACTCCTTACCAGTCCGCTACCATTTCTAGAATACTGCGCGCTGCCCATCCGATTCATCGGCCAGAATTCTATATTCCCGAGCTGACCAGGGGTCTACTACCTTTAGAGCCAATCAAGTAATCCAGTTTTCATTTTTGGCCGCCTGCTCGGCGGGCCACTTCCGCTATTGAACCGATAATTGGGCAAGCGCCACTGAGGGGCAGGTCAATAGGTCTCCAAGAAATGGGCGCACACAGGTGGCGACAGTTGCGGCGATCGAAGAGTTACTCATAGGCCACCATCCTGCCCCGGTGGACTAGTGGGTGGCAGAAAAGGAAGCAAAACGGCTAGGGAAGGTTCTCGCCGAATAGCACGAGCGTGATAAGAAACATCCCGACCGAATTGGACTGCCTGAATCATCAGGAAGGTGGGAAACGTGACGTTGGCGAATATAGTTGAGGTGGCCGTAGTGCTCGCCGTGATCATCGTAGCAATCCGTTTCTATGTAAGGCGGGCCTGATTTGCCGGCAGGCACCGGGAGCACAAAACCGCTCAGGACCGGCGAGGCCCAGCGTCTCAGGCAAATCGCCCCGCGAAAAAGGGCATTAAGTGCAAAGGGGGCAAATATTGTGCCCGCCAAAGACGTCATCGAGTGGCCATATGTGGCCCTCGTGGTCGCGATACTGGTGATGGTTGCCGCGGCCGCTCATCTATTGTCGCCATGGGTCGGCTATGTGATCTTCGGCACGTTGTGGGTTGGTTTTGCGATATGGTCCAAAACCAGACGATGATTTCCCGTTTCGCAGACGGTACAAATGAAGCATCCGGAGATGCCGGTCATGCGGTCGCAGCGCTTGTGCTCAGGCTGAAGATCGGAAGGAGAGGGTGTGACCATCGTGCCCGAAAAACAACGCGACATACTGGGTTATACGAATGTTGCGGCCAAACTAAGAGTGCGTCCAGACTGCGCTTGGGCGGTAGCGCATTTGGCTGGAGATGTCGCCGAACGCAAATTTAGTGGCAAGCGCCCTTCGGGCAGACATTCGGATGTCTTGCATGCATCAGATCTGTTGGAACACATCTCCAGTTCCGTCGAGTGGTGCAGGTGGTAGCCGGGGAATTACTACGCAAACGGACTCTGAGCACAGATGAAGTAGCGAAGCTGGTACTTGCGCAATTGTTGGCGGCGTGACGATCTGCGAATCGAAAAAAAACCGGCGCGATGCCGGGTCTTTGTGACTGCTGTTATCGTGTCCGTTAAGAGTGGCAGTTTCAGGACACTGCTCCGGACATCAATTGCGAATCCCTCTTTGAGAATCCCGGCCTGCAGGTGATTTGAAGGAAAGACTACCTAGCAAGTACCCCCACCCCCTTGCCGAACCGTTGTCTTGGAGTGAGGTCCCAAGGCGCCAATTCTGCCCTCTGTGGAGGTCAAAACAAAGTTATGGCCGTGTCTCTTAGGTCAGCGCCGTCAATATGTGCATACGCGTGGTAGTCGCCGGCGACGTGTGGCCGAGTAATCGGCCCACCCTACCCAATGACTCGCCAAGGGAAACCAAGTGCGATGCGAACGTGTGACTTAGATCATGAATTCTCACGGTGGGTCGGTATCGCATCAACTCTCGCTGCTTACCGTGAATCGTCTCTTCCGCGGCCAGCCCTGCCGTTTTCAAGGCCTGAATGGTGAGGCAGGAAGACGAAACCGATCGAGGCCGGAAAGACAGTTCTAACCAGTAGAACGGTCATAACATAAATTCATATCGGTGAGCTGTCAGCGTCGAATGCTTCGAGCTCCCTCTCTTCACGAAAACCAGGATGGCTTTGTAGCAGCCGCGCGCAACGATTCCAGCGAAGAATAGCATCGTCGTTGCTAGGAGGACGAATGGTTTCCGCCTCCGCGAAGCAGCGCATCGCCTCCTCGAAGAGGGGAGCGAGCGTATGCAGAGAGCGCCCCACCTCCATTTGCACCTTGGCTCGCCGTTCATGAAGGAGACCTGTGTAATACAGGCGTTCGTAGCGCTCGGCAAGTCTTAGGAAGAGACCTTCTACTTCCCCGTAGCGATCTGATGCGCCCCCGCAGAACTGGTCGGTGATGGCAAGGCCCAACAAGCGCAGCGCCAGTTGATGCTCCGGTTCGACGGCGAGGATGTCGCGGCAGATCGATTCCGCCTCTTCCGGTTCATTGAGCGACCGGTAGAGCTCTGCTTTGGAGATGGCTTCCGGGATGCCGGCCTTTGATATGGTCTTCAACTTGAATTCCATGGGAACTCCTTTACTATCACCTCAGTCCTTATTTGGCGCCTCGGATCTTCCGAACCAGCATCAGCACCGGATCATAAAATTCATCCACAACGCGCTCCTTTAGCGGAATGATCGCATTGTCCGTAATATGGATCTCCTCGGGGCACACTTCAGTGCAGCACTTGGTGATGTTGCACAGGCCGATGCCGAGTTCGTCCTTCAGCATTCGCGTGCGGGACTTCGAGTCGAGAGGATGCATTTCGAGCGCCGCCACCCGTACGAAAAACCGCGGCCCCCCGAACTCCTCCACCTTGTCATGTTCGCGGAGAACGTGGCACACATTCTGGCATAAGAAACATTCAATGCACTTGCGAAACTCCTGCACCCGGTCCACGTCCTCCTGGTACATTTTCCACTCGGAGCCCGAACGGGGCTCGAACGGTGGAATTTTCCTGTTCACCCGGTAGTTCCAGGAAACATCGGTGACCAGATCTTTGATCACAGGAAACGCCTTCATCGGCTGAACCGTGATGGACTTTTCCAGGGGAAGTGAATCCATGCGGGTTTTGCAAGTAAGACGAGGCCGGCCGTTGACCTCAGCCGAACACGAGCCACACTTGCCCGCCTTGCAATTCCAGCGCACGGCTAGATCGGGCGCCAGGTGCGCCTGGATGTAATGAAGAGCATCCAGCACGACCATCCCCGGGGCAATCGGGACGCGATAGGTGGCGGGCTTCCCTCCTTCTCGGCTTCCCCGGAACACCTCAAAGATTGCTTCCGCCATTTGCGATCCTCCCGCTACTTCGCTTTTGTTATTTCTCTTCCGCAACCAGTTGCCTCAGGTCGCTGGGCATTTCCGGCACCGGGGACTGGTGAAGCATCATCGTGTCTCCGTCGCGGACGATCACAATGTTTTTCGTTCCCCAGACGGCGTCGAGTCCGGGATAGTCAATCCGGCTGTGAGCTCCACGGCTTTCCTGACGAGCAAGCGCGCTCCGGGTGACTGCCTCGGAAACCGTCAGCATCGACCTCAGGTCCTGGGCGAGGTGCCAGCCGGGGTTAAACAATCGCGAACCTTCCACGCTGACCTGTTCGGCGCGGTCCTTCAGCTTCTCAAGTTCCTCCAATGCGCGAGTAAGATCTTCCTTGGTGCGAAAGATGCCAACCAGACTCTGCATGGTTTCCTGCAAGTCGCGATGAATCGTATAAGGACTCTCTCCGGCTTTGCGCTCGAAGGGAGCCAATATCTCGCGTGCAGCCACTGCGACCTGCGCTGAATCAATGGGTGTACCTTGAACAGCCTTGGCATGCTCGGCGGCGGCCAAACCAGCGCGATGACCGAAAACAAGTAGGTCTGAAAGAGAATTCCCGCCCAACCGGTTTGCGCCGTGGAGCCCTGCTGCTGCCTCGCCTGCGGCAAAAAGTCCCGGCACGGATGATTTTGCGGTTTCGGCTTCGACGCGAATACCTCCCATCATGTAATGGCAGGTCGGTCCCACCTCCATCGGCCCCTTGGTGATGTCCACGTCCGCGAGTTCCTTGAATTGGTGATACATGCTGGGCAGTTTTTTCTTCACATAGTCAGCGGGCTTCTGCGAGATATCGAGATATGCGCCGCCGTGTTCTGTACCGCGGCCTTCGCGCACTTCTGTATAGATCGCGCGCGCGACCACGTCGCGAGTAGAAAGCTCCATCTTCTTGGGATCGTACTGCTCCATGAAGCGCTGGCCCAATTTGTTGCGGAGAACACCTCCCTCACCCCGAACCGCCTCGGTAACGAGAATCCCCTGGACTCCTGGAGGCCAAACCATGCCAGTGGGATGGAACTGCACGAACTCCATATCCATGAGTTCGGCCCCTGCATCGTAGGCAAGCGCCATTCCGTCGCCGGTGTACTCCCACGAATTCGAGGTAATTTTCCACGCCTTGCCAATACCGCCCGTGGCCAGAACAATCGACTTGGCCCGAAACACCACGAATCGGCCCTGCTCGCGCCAGTAGCCGAATGCTCCAGCGACGCGACCGCCATCTTTCAGCAAGCGTGTAATCGTGCATTCCATGTAGACGTCGATCCCCAGTTGCACGCCGCGGTCTTGCAAAGTGCGGATCATTTCCAGGCCGGTGCGGTCGCCCACATGACACAACCGGCGAAAGGTGTGACCGCCGAAAGCGCGCTGCAGGATTTGTCCGTCCTGAGTACGATCAAAAAGCGCGCCCCACTGTTCAAGCTCTCGCACGCGGTCGGGGGCTTCCTGGGCATGAATTTGAGCCATGCGCCAGTTGTTAAGTAATTTGCCACCGCGCATGGTGTCGCGAAAATGCGTGCGCCAGTCGTCAGCGGTGTCCACGTTTGCCATCGCCGCAGCGATTCCCCCCTCGGCCATGACAGTATGGGCTTTGCCGAGGAGTGATTTGCAGACCACTCCCACCTTTGCACCTTGCTCCAGGGCTCCTAAGGCGGCGCGCAGCCCGGCGCCGCCGGCGCCGATGATCAACACATCGTGGTCGTGGATCTCGTATTCTGGCGTCACAAGAGTCTCAGATCTCTAACTGCACCGCTCGCGACCAGCCGAACGTAAAGGTCCGTAAGACCCACCGTAATCAGGCTGATCCACGCATACAGCATGTGACGCTCATTCAAAATGCTCAACCACTGCCAGGTCGTGTGCCGCGGCCCGGCGAAGGCTACGCAGGAAAAGCAGTCCAGCTTCCCTCCTAAGAGGTGGCGCAGAGAGTGGCAGGACAAGGCATAAACCGTAAGAAGGATCACATTGAAGAGCAGAACAAGGGTGCCAACTCCTACTCCCATCCGCCCGTCAAAAAAGAAAGCGTGGAACGCGTCGTGCCATAGAAAGAGGAGAAAGATGAATCCCACATACAGGAAGTAGCGGTGCAGGTTTTGAAGAATAAACGGAAACGCAGTCTCTCCTCGGTAACGGTGTTTGCCGCCTTCGCTAACGGCACAGGCGGGCGGATCGAGGAAAAAAGCCCGATAGTAGGCCTTTCGATAGTAGTAGCAGGTTACCCGAAAACCCAAAGGCCAAACCAGAATCAGGAGCGCCGGAGAGAACGGCCACCAGCGATGGTGAGGGTCAATCAGAGGAGAATAGAAGGGTGAAAGATACGGCCCCCACTCGTAATACGTCCCTTCGAAGGCCCGCAGTGTCGCATAAATTCCGAATGCGCCGAGCAGAACAATAACGGGCAATAACTCAAGCCACCAAGCATCCCGCCGCATCGTCCCGCCGAAATGGCGTTGTCCACGTGTGGTCGAACCAGCCGACATCGGACCACCCCCTACTGATGCATCGAGCACCCAAAAATAGCCTTTCGAGTCAAAAATGTCCAATCAACAGTTCACTGCCAAACGATTAAATCGGAAACCTTTGGTAGCTAACAGTCGCTGCCGTAGGAAACGCTGCGGATGAGCAAGTAGCCGCGTAAGAGTAAATCCATTCAGGGAGGTATATGAAATGCACTTCTAGAAACAATACGGGTACGGTTCAAAGACCCTTTTCATCCGACGTTCTCGACTCTTCACAACTAACGTCTAGCACCGTGCATGCTTCCGATGCTGACGGGCAACCGTTATCCCTGGCCGAGCAAATCGAACGGCAGGATTGCGCCCTGACGGCGGACGAGTTATCTCGAACTCTAAACGTTTCGAAGATCACTATCTTCAAACAAGCGAATCCCGTCTTTCCGCATCGGGACATGTGTACGGTTCGACCCGAGGGCCGTAGGGCAATGGCGCAGAAGCATGTAGAGCGCGGTTTTGGTGAAATGCCGATGCTATATGACCAACGCGCTAGCATAGCTTTCGGATTGCCAGATCCAAAGGTTAACCGAAATACTTTGCCCAGCGCGGGAATCGGGATTGGTCCTTCTTCGGTGAAACCTGCGATGACGAAGGACAGACAAATAAAGTTTGGCTGCACTACGCCAAGAGCACTCCCATCAAACGGCACGTCAAGGTCAAAGGCGAAGCCAACCCGTACGATCCAACCTATGAAACCTATTTCGAAGAACGGGAACAAGATCACATGCTGGAAACGTTTCGGGGTACACGCACTCTTCGCTATCTCTGGCATGAACAACGTGGACTCTGCACGCTGTGCCATACACAAATCACCCGGCTCACAGGCTGGCCCCTTCATCACTGCGTCCCCCGTGTGATGGGTGGTTCGACAGGTGCTACCAACCGCGTTCTACTTCATCCCGTTCTCATTAAGTCACCCAGAGCCAAGGTCTTTGCAACCGTGGCTCCGGGCGTCGTTCCGTTGCCAGCTTCACGATCGCCCGGCAAAGTGGCAGTCCTTAATGTCCATGGAACAATGAGTTTTATGGACATACCATGTCGATTCTTCGCGAAGGTGAGTGGTAGGAGCCCGCAGGCATTTTCCATCCCTTTACTCTCCACTTCAATTCGCCGCGGGCGGCCCGGCTCGCCGGCTCCGATTTCGGAAGAAATCGGCGTACTCCGCATTGGCGGAGCTATAATTACCACAGCCGACCTAAGCTCACCTTAGAACATCTGACCGACGCCTCCCACCTGAAAGGAGGCCCACAATGCCGTTTGACACGATGGAGATCCGGTTTTCCCTCCAAAAACTGTTGATCGGACTGATTCTGGTTATCGTTCCACTCAGCGTCGTTGGGTTGTACCTTACTTCTGAAGCCGACACTGCTCTGGAACAGACCATAGGTTCACACTTCAGAAGCATCGCACAAACTGAGGGTACGGCCACTTCCCAGTTCATCAACGATCGGGTCCTTGATGTTGCGGTACTTGCGAGAAATCCGGCCATGGTAGACGCGATTACCGCAGCGCAGCGGTCCCGCCAGGGTCTCGACGATGCGGCGATCACGGCGAGAGTTGGGAAGATCGAAAGTACGTGGGAAACGCCGCAGCCCGATCCCTTGGTAAAGGCGGTCCTATCGTCGCCAACGTCACAGTTCGTACGGCACCACCGCGAAGCGGAGCCGAGGATCCTCAAGATTCTGGTCGCCGATGAGACTGGCGCGACCGTGGCCGCGACGGATAAGCCGCTGCACTACGTTCAACCGAACGAGGTGCACTGGCAGGCTGTGTATGGTGGGGGTCGAGGGGGCATTTACGTTTCCGAGATTCGCTATGACGACCAAACCAAGGCCAACTATCTTCAAATCGGTATGCCTGTGCTAGAAGAAGGCACGGGCCGATTTATTGGCGCAGTCAGTGCACTTGTGGATGCTTCCAGTCTCCTGTCCCGTTTCCAAAGAGAGGAGATCGGCCAGACCACGCGCATCATGCTGGTACGGGATGACGGCACGGTGATTAGCGCGCCGAACATGGACCCCTCGCTGAGGTTGAAGTCGGACGAATACGCTACCGTGCACGATGTTCTCGGCACGCCTCAGGGAAGGCAGGCGGGGTATGTTGTCGCCAGTATGAGGGGAGGAAACCGGCTTGTCGGTTTCGCAGATACTGGCCTCAAGAAGGCCTATCCCAACTTGGGCTGGCTCATTCTGGTGAGCCAAGACGAACGGGAGGCCCTCGCTCCACTACGAGGCCTGGGCCACTTTGCGTTGTTGATGGTGGTGCTCGCGTTGCTGATGTTGACGCTTCTTACGGTTTACTTCTTCTTGCACCGAAGACAGGGTTTTGAAGACATCGAGGTACAAGCAGCCGAGGAACCACCGAAGATAGGTGGAGCGGCTGCGGCATGAGGTCGACTGCAGCTTGCCTTGTCCAGATTGGTGCCGCGATTACGTGGGTTGGGGTTCGGGTGTATGCTTGTGGCGCCAAAATGGCGCAAAGTGGGCTATTGAGTAGTTTCTCCCAGGAGACAGATGGAAGCTCAGGTGAACTCATCGGGCATGACCGGACGTATGGCCGTGCAAGGGGCAGTTGCAGATGAGCACAGAACGTCGTACCGACCACGGACCGCACGTCTTAAAACATGAACGGTGAGGCGTCGGCTCGGTCGGCTTTCGCGTGGAGACTTAGCCATGAAACAGACCTTCGCCATTGGTATCGGTGGTGCTGCTGGTCAGGGTGTCGCCACTCCGGGTGACATCTTCGCAAAGATCTTCAGTCGCCGCGGCTTGCACCTGAATGCCTACAACGCCTACCAGTCGATCATTCGGGGCGGCCACACTTTTCTTACCATTCGCACCGGCCCGGAAAAAGTCACCAACATGGGTGACCGCCTCGACCTGCTGATCCCGCTGAACCAGGACGCCATGAATCGCCACCTCGGGCTGCTCACCGATCGGGCTGCGTGTATTTATAACGCTGACACGATCAAGCCCGGCGCTGCTGCGGAGGGCGTAGCGCTGTGCCCGCTTCCCGTCTCGAAGTTAGCCGACATCACCCGGAACAAGGTGGCGCAGAACACGCTCGCGGTTGGCGCCGTTCTCAGCATGATGGGGATCGGCTTTCAGGCGTTGGAGGAAGTCCTCGCCGAGCAATTCAAGAAGAAGGGCGAAGCCGTAGTGTCGGAAAACGTCGGAATCGCGCGGGCTGGATATGATTACGCTGGCGCAAATTTCAAGCCCTTCGCCTGGCCACTTCCCATGACCGGGAACCGCTATGCGGTGCTCAGCGGCAACACCGCGATAGCCATGGGCGGTGCCGCGGCAGGTGTGAAGTTTTACTGCGCCTATCCGATGAGCCCTTCGACCGGCGTGCTGCACTGGATGGCGGCTCACGCCCGCAAGGCCAATATCATGGTGCGGCAGGTGGAGGACGAGATTGGGGTCGTCAATATGGCGATTGGTGCTGCCCACGCTGGTGTTCGCTCGATGTGCGCTACCTCCGGTGGAGGCTTCGCCCTGATGAGCGAAGGGCTTGGCATGTCGGCAATGATGGAAACGCCGGTAGTGGTCATTGACTGCCAACGGGCTGGTCCGTCCACGGGGGTTCCCACCAAAACGGAGCAGGGAGATCTCTGGCAAATGTTGGGCGCTGCCTTTGGTGATTATCCACGTGTCCTGGGTGCCCCACTCGATATTGGAGATTGTTTCAAAATCATCCCTGAGATTTTCAACATCGCTGATCGCTTCCAGTGCCCGGGCCTGGTGCTCTGCGATTTATTGCTGTCGGAAGGCAGGCTCAGTGTGGACCCGAAGGACTTGGACTTTACCCCCGTCATCGATCGCGGAGAGCTAATCACCACAGCCCAGCCGGCATCCGGCACCGATGGCGACGACGGCTATAAGCGGTACAAGATCACGGAAAGTGGTATTTCGCCGCGGGCGGTTCCGGGCGTTCCCGGTCACACCCACACGGCCGCGACCGACGAACACCAAGAAGACGGTGTCTTGATCAGCGATGAATTCACGAACCCGACGAAGCGCCGCGCCATGATGGAGAAGCGCATGCGGAAAGTCGCCGGCATCGAGGCCGCGGTTCCTCCCCCCGCGCTGATGGGCCCGCGCGATGCCGAGATTACGTTGATCGGCTGGGGGTCCACTAAAGGAGTGATCGAAGAAGCCTGCGAGATCCTCACCGAGCAAGGCATTTCGGCCAATCAGCTCCAGATCCGGTGGCTCGTGCCGCTGCACGGCGAGGCGGTTCTCGAGATTCTGAAAGACTCGCGGCACACCTTCATCGTGGAGAACAACTACAGCGGGCAGTTCGCCCGCTACCTGCGTAGCGAAACCAGCTACGTGCCGAACGGCTACATCCGAAAATACGATGGCGAACCGTTCATGCCGCACCACATTGTGGAAGGGGTCAAGGAACAACTGAGCGGGAAGTCCAACCTTTCCGTTCCCGCGCATGAAATCATGGTTTGAGGAGAAGAAAATATGGCGACAGTTCTGGCGCCACCCAAGACGGTGGCCGATTTAAAAGGGAAGGTCGATCCGGACTGGTGCCCCGGGTGCGGCGATTTTGGCGTGCTGGCCGCGGTCGAAAAGGCTTTGGTCGAGTTGCAGATTCCAAACCACCACGTGGTCACCATCAGCGGGATCGGCTGTTCGTCCAACTTCCCCGGCTATATCAACACCTACGGCATGCACACCTTACACGGCCGGGCACTTGCGGTTGCCACCGGACTAAAGCTGGCGAATCATGAGCTGACCATCCTTGTGACTGGCGGTGACGGCGATGGCTTTGGCATTGGTGGCAATCACTTCGTCCACACCATGAGGCGCAACGTAGACCTCCTCTACATCGTGATGGATAACCAGATCTACGGACTCACCACCGGCCAGACCTCGCCCACCAGCCGCATCGGCATGAAGACGAAAAGTATGCCCTTTGGCAACATCGAGGCCCCGGTTAATCCGATTTCGCTGGCTCTGGCTGCCGGAGCCACATTCATCGCCCGCGGCTTCAGCGGGGAACAGAAGCACCTTACCCAATTGATCAAACAAGGCATCCAGCACAGGGGCTTCTCGTTCCTGGACGTCTTCAGTCCATGCGTGACCTATAACCACGACAACACCTACCAGTGGTTCCGTCCGCGAGTGAAAAAACTCGAGGACGATCCAACTTACGATTCCGCCGACTGGATGGCAGCGATGGGAAAATCGTTGCTTTGGGGTGAGGAGATCCCCATCGGGAAATTCTATGAGCGCACCGATGTGCCGACTTTGCACGAAGCAGAGCCAGTGCTAAACACTGGCCCGCTGGTACATAGTGACGTACAGATACCGCCCGAGGCAGCCCGGTCGTTCATTGCGGAGTTGATGTAGTGCACGGGCGGCAGCTGCGGCGGAGGCGCTGCAACTGCAACCGGGATTTGGTCTTGAGTTTTGCAAGCGGGGGTCTCGAATCCTTCAGGAGGTGTGGGTCAGGATTCTGCCGGGCTCCTAAAATGGAAAAAGCGCGCTACGCGCCTTCTGTGATGGTAGGTTGGTGTTGCGGAAGTAGCTTAGGCCGCCGCGGCGAGCGGTTGGATGTGCCCGAGCTGAGTTAAAAGTGTGTATTGATCGTAGTAGCAGCCCCCCGACATGACGCGCCCTTGTTCGTCGAGTTGACAGACCTCGCAGAACGGCAGGGATACCCGACGTCCGGAATGCGGGAGCGACCCCAATGGCCCGTCGTTTGTGCCTTCGAATGTGAACTGTGTGACCACGACGTCTCCGCCATCAATGTATTTGGCATCAGTGATTTTTCCATCCGAGAAAGCCTCCGCCCATCCTTCCGCCCATTCTCTGAACCTGTCCCGGGTCTTTAACGTGAGACTGCGGCCGTGATCGGTATAGACGAGGCCCTCGGTAGAGTCACGGATCACGCCTGGGAAGTCTCGGCGGTTCCAGCTTTCATGTGCGGCACGAACTGTTTCCGCGTTTTTCGAGGACATAGTGTCTCTCCAGAAACTACGCTGCCGGAGCTTCGATGATTTGGAATCCGAGATTGGCGGCTTTGCGCTTGAGATAGTTAATTTGCAGTTTGCGATGCTGAGTGTCGTAAAAATCGGCTCCTCGATCGACGAATTGCATTCCGTAGCGCAGCATTCGATAGACCAATCGAGCGAGCTTGGCCGCCATAGCCTTAATGGCAACAGGAGCCCCGAGTTTAGTTCTCAGTCGGCGAAACTGTGCTCCCAAATAGGTGTTGCTTAGACGTAAAGTGCTAGCTGCCATCCGCAAGGCATTCGTGACTCGATTGTTGGTGGGCAATCGCCCTTTGCCAATGATTTTGTCCCCGCTGACCCGATTGTCTGGACACAGTCGCAGCCAGGAAACAAAATGGTGTTCCGTCTTCCACTTGCTCATATCCCATCCCGCTTCACTGAGGATCGTCATGGTTGTGGTGACGTCAATCCCGTCGATTTGGGTCAGGTCGGTCCCGGTCATCCGAAATAGTTCTGTGCGCAGGTCGAACTGTGGTGCATTCCCCTTCTTTTTCTTCCTGAGCCGCTCCTTCCGCTTTTCTTCGGGCAGGCTGGCTCCATGGCTTCGGTCTTCTTGCTGCTGGAGATACTGCTGTAGCCACTGATCGCATTCGGCCATCTGCTTCTGGCAAAACTCGTAGCCATCTTGCTCCTGCTGCAGCACAAACAGCAGATCTTCTTGCCAGTTGCCTTCCAGACTGCGCGCAATTTCTTCCTCGCTCGCCTTCACTCGCCAATTCCGGAGCGCCGCCAGCTGATAGGGATCGCGTTCGCCGGCCAGAATGGCTTTGACGATCGCTTGCCCCGTCATTCCGCTCCCGTCACTCAACACATTGGCTAGCTGGATATTCATTTGCGTGAGTGCCTTCTGCATCCGCTGAATATGCCGCCCGGCTGCCCGCACCAGATCATTGCGCTGCCGCCAATAGGTCCGCATCCGGCGGATTTCTTGAGAGGGCCGAAACGAGTTCCGCAACAGACCATAGGTGTGCAGCTTCATCAGCCATTGACTCTCCTGCACATCGCTTTTGCGCCCGGGTAAGTTCTTCGTCTGGTTGGCATTCACGAGATACACTTCAAAACCGGCTTGCTCGAGAATGTCGTAGACCGCAATCCAGTACACCCCAGTCGATTGCAGGGCTATGGTCCGAATCGCACACTGCTTCAGCCAGACCGCCATCTCCTTCAGTTCCCACGTAGTACATCCGAAGCGGCGTACGGGTTGGCTGTCCCGTGTCGGCGGCACGGCAACATAGTGGGATTCGTTGCCGATATCAATGCCGGCAGCGTCGGGATGCACGACTTCTAAACTGAGATCTTTGCTCTGGATTTTCCGCGTCATCTCCCGCCGTTGCTTGCGGTTCATCGCGTGCCAGTTGCCGGGTGTTGGGCGGCAGCTTGCTTTTTTGCTTTTCTTCAGTTGCTGGGGTTTCATGCTAATCTTCCCACGGTGAATTCAACTCGGCTCGGCCCGGTCGGCGACCCTTACACAGTCTCTCCATCGGGGTCGGGCCGTTGTTCTTTTCAGAACGACGCCCGCCACCATCTCCACCATCGCCAGTACCGGAGCCATGCTCCTTTATCGGGCAGGAACGCACCAAACGAATTTGCGGCCTTAGCTGCCAAGCTTCGTTGTGCCTGAGATTTTAATTTGCCACCCAGCGCGCTGATACTCACGACACTTCTGGGACAGAGTTTCTGAGTCATACAACCACCCCAAGGGGGGTGGCCGGTGCTCCTTTCTAACGAGTCCGAAGCGGGCGAGCCCTTAGGCCCGCCCATGGTTTTGTTGCGAAGCACAGTCCTGCAGTGTCTCAGGCGGCTTTGCCCGCGGCGATCCTGAGGCTGGTCGAACTGTGGACGTTGAAGGTGCGAATCACTGGTTCGGACTCAAGTAGGTGCCGAATCGCTTCGTGCACTTTCTGGTACTCGGCGCGGTGATATTGCTCCGCATCCTCTTTGGTATTCCAAAAACCCTGTGCCAGCACGCGATTATCCTCCTTGTCTGAGACGAAAACCGTCTCATCCACGAAGCCTTTCTGTTTCTTCAGGATCGGAAGGATTTTTTCATCGATGGTGTCGGCGAGTTGTTTATTTTTGCCTGGCTTACTGGTTAGTTCGACTATGCGGGTGAACATACATTTTGCTCCTTTCGTGGGTTGAGGGGTGAAAGGAACCCGTCGTCGCGCCGACGACGGACAGAGTCTTTTTTATGTTTCAGAATTAGAGTACGCCCAGTCAATTTCAGGGTCAACCGGCCAAAAACGGTGCAACGACTCCGGCAGGCCCAACCGGCTCGACGCGAACCTACTCCAGGCTCAGCGAATCGCCACGGCGTACCCTGCCGCCCCGCAACACAGAGGCATAGACCCCAACGTTAGCTTGGTTGTGCTGGGCTGCTGTGCGCAGGATGCCATTGTCCTTCGGGAGATCGCCTTGAGACAACGTCGTCATCACGCAGCAGGGGCAAGGCCCGGTGATGCTCAACCGCACGGCGCCCCCAATCGCGAGCGTTCGCCCGATCCAGGCATTTTCTACGAAATCCTTTTCGCCGCTCGCGGTCTCTACCACGATGTTTGGGCGAAACCGCCGAACCTCGAAACGCCGTCCGGATACAGCGCGCACAGGTGATCGAGCGTAGCTGTGGTCAGCAGATGCACCACGGCACAATCGAAAAACGTGCCCTCGGGCAAACCGAAGTCAGTGAGGGTATCCCGTTGATCGAGGCCTTCGATATCCGGCCAGTACTCCTCGGCTGTAGCGGTTCGCGGCTCGGCCGGTGGATTCAAGTTTCACCTGGCGTTTGAGGACATTCGACAGGATCTGATCAGTATCGTGCTGGTCACTGCTGACGATGGTGCCATCCGGCAACGTGATGCGGACCGACGGCGCCTTCACGACGGACTTTGGAGCATCGGCGAGCGCGGCACGGAAGTTCGAACAACTGTGTCCATTTTCGCGGGTTCTTGGCACTTGCAACCTTCGCGTCGGACTTGTCCACGAGCGCATATGCACGATCTCCGAGTAGCCCAGTCGTGGCGACCTCGGTGGCATTCAGTTCTTCTCCCATCATGGGAGATTTGACTAGATATCGCCAGAGAGAAACGATCGAACCAACAGCCCTTTGCGTTGTCATCCTTGGCCACCTCCATTCCGCTGACCCGCCACGCCGATACCGCTAACACGTTACGTGAAGAATCGCGTTAGTGTCTTTGGGGTTTTGATTTAGCATCTCGATTGCTTCGATGGTGGGCAGAACGAACAACTTGATCTTGAGGCGCTCTGCCTCGCGCCGTACTTCCTGCATCACCGGTAATCTGCCGTATGCACCATTGCCGATGACGAGTTGGCGGCATTTCCAGGGTATGTTTTCTTCAATGGAAAGTGGCGTGTGCCCAAACTCCTCGCGGAATTGCTTGGATGCTTTTTTCTTGCGTTTAGAGATTTCCCCGCGGTCGATCACGACATCATGTTCATACGTGCTGCCATCGATCTGGATGGAGCCGAAGGAGAAATTGTCAAACTGCATAGGCGCCTCCTTGGAAAATGGTCAGGCGCTCTTCTTCGAGGTGATCGCGGAAAACGCGGACCAGCGCTGCTCGACGTTGTTGCTGCCGCAGTCGGGACACTGCACCTCGCCTTCCTCATAATCCACGAGAGACAAAACCTTGTCGAAGAATTTATCGCAGTCACGACAGAAAAATTCGTAGTGGGGCATACGGACCTCCCACATTTTTGAAGGTAGTAGCGTTTAAATTTTAGGCCTTTGAGTCGAGGGCTTCAACATGGGTTGGGACTCGAATTCTGCCTGATTGGATCTTGGATGTCTCCTGAGGTTTGGGTCGCGGATTTTGCGTGACGACGTTGCCAAAAGCCGGATGTAGTCGGTTTTTTTGGCCGTTTGAAGACTCTAGGTCGGCCCGCAAATCGCGAGGTGTGGGATTGTCCAAGTAATACTTGCTAAGAGTCTCGGGAGTCTCAAGCCTGGGTGGAGGTAATTTTCGGGGGATATAATGCTCATGTCAACATGATTTCTCCAACCTACAAACCTAAGAAAAAATTCATGCAGCTCGCGATCGCGGAGGCAAAGCGCGCCCGCGACCGGGGCGACTATGCCATCGGTGCCGTCGTCACGCGTCTTATTGGAGAGCGGGAAGTGGTCATCGCATCTGCCGGCAACCGGGTAAAGACTTCAGGTTCATCCATCAAGCATGTGGAGCTTGAAACCTTGAAATATGTTTCCTCCGGCTACGGTCGGTATCTACCTGATTTCGTGTTGTATTCCACGCACGAACCTTGCGCTATGTGTGCGGGTGCCTGCGTCTGGTCGAAAATAGGCGCCGTGGTATACGGCGTTTCCCAGGAAGATATCACCGCCTACGGCAAAAAACACGGTACCGAGGAATTCAAATGGCGCGCCTGTCTCATTTCGTGCAGATTCGTCCTCGAAAAAGGAGGCCTTCATATTCCCGTCTTCGGCAGTTTTTTAAGACTGGAGTGCCGAAAGTTATTCGGATATCGAGCCTCCTAAACGAACACGTCCACAGCACGCGGGTCTCGCCACCCCCCAGGAAGGGTGGGTACGTTTAGAGGCAACTTGGGGCGGGGTCTCTGTGTGTTGATGCGTCGCTTCATTACTGGGTGAGCGGGATCGCCCACCAGGATGCAGCATTATGCTGATTTGCTGGTCTGAGAGAATCACGATTCCGAGCTGGGTGCGTAGGCGTGCTTCTCGAAGCTCTCTTGAGCGACCCGGTTAAATGCAAGCGCGGCAACGGTGCTCTCAAGGCGAGGGGCGATAAGGCCCCAACTGCAGTGAGAGCAGCACCAGCCTGTGAGTCTTTCATCTTCAGCCCAAATCATGCGTCTCGACATGAATGTACGTCTTGATTGTTTGGAGCAGGCACTTCCGCCCGGAGGCGAGGGTAGGCAACTGGGGAGATGGAGCGCGGAAAGTGAAGCGATGCCCTTCGCAATAATTCATCTTCTTTCGTCGTGCACCGCTTGTATGTGCTGCAGTTTTTGCTCCGAAGAGCACGCCTCGGCCGGAGAATTTTTCTACATTTCTAAACTCGTTTCTTCTGTTATCAAAGCCGAAGGCGTAGCAGGGTATGGGTTAGGCAGGTCCGAGGCGATCTGTCGGCGACTGCCGCCTGGAAGGCCCGGTTATTACTGCAATTTTTGTGGATTTGGAGTCTAATTTAGACAGGGAGTTTGTATCGCAGGGCGGGAGCTTGTGTTGAGTAATCCCGTTCTCCTCAGCAGGGAGGCTTGCCATGCGGACCCTAACAGAGCGAGGCCGCCATTTCCAGGCGCACCCGTTGCAGGCGACGTTCTCGCTTTTCGCGAGCATGTTGTTGGCCGGGCTGGTTGTACTGGCGCTCGTCTTGTCGGCGAGGTGAAGGACCATTCCGACTGACGAGAATGGCTTGAGATCGTGGCCGGAATGACGCGCTGCCCTCCACAATGCGGCGTGAAAGATAGGCTATGTCTCTGGAACAGAGGCTTGCTTGCCTCCACAGGCCTTCACTCGATTGCGCTAGCCCGTTAGCAGCGGAAGATCTCGCGCAAGGAAGCTTTGGTCGGGCTTTTTGGCGATGGGTCCCTAGCATTCTTGTACTCCTGTGCGAGGGGGACGGAACTCAGGCAGATCGCTTTCTTGCGGTGAGGGTGGAGAGAGCGTAGAGCGCATCATCTAGTTGTTGACGCTCGCGAGTATCGGAATCTTCGACCTGCTCCAACCGCTGGCGAATCGACCGCCGGGCCGCTTCGATGCGGGCGTTCAATTTGACGGGATCAGGTTCAACGAGAGCGGTTCTGTATAACGCCTGCCATGTGGGGTCGGGCATGAAGACCTCCCAGATGGGCCAGAGAACCGGGTAGACTAGCTGAAGAACTTATAGCCCCAATCGCCCGCCCTGCTTGGATTTCGGTGGCTGAGACTAGGCGGCTGTTGCTTGACAAGCTGATACCCGAGGCGGACAATCGCGGGCGTATCTGAGGTGAAGGCCAGCCACTTCGCTCACGATCGACTCGGGTGTTCTCTGCTGTCCTCCACTCCACCGCGCAATTACTAACAGTTCGCGACGCGTACTTTGCTGACAAGAGGTGGAACATGCCTGATTTGTTTTGGAACGCATGGCGCGACGACGAAGCCCAAGACATCGCCGAGTATGCGGTGATGTTGGCAGTGATTCTTGTCCTTGTGGTGGGTACGATCCGATTGGTCGGCTCCAACGCAAACAATGTTTTTTCGTCGGCCGCGAGTTCGATCCAGTAGAAAGTGCGAGGACGATATGACCCGAGAGCATGCGGATGCAAGTGTGTCCACCGAGGTCTCGGATTTTGCGTGGTTGGGTCGCGGGTTTTTCCTAAGGTTCAGGTCGCGGATTTTGCGTGGGGGTGTTGCCAAAAAGCCCGATGGAATCGGGCTTCTTGGCCTAACGGGTTGGAACAAGGCGCGCGGGTGCGCGCCGTCAAGGCTTCAGCGGAACTTGGTTCCGGACGACATTGTGCTTCAGCTTACGAAAGTACAGCCAAGCTAACCAAATGAGCCCTAGCATGGTGGCTCTCTGCGAACGCTTTCGTCGCACCAGTGCCTTTCAAAAGTTTTCTGAGCGAGACGGTTAAATGCCAGTGCGGCCACGGTGCTTTCGAGATGAGGGGCGATGATACCCCAGGTGCAGTGGGAGCAACACCAGCCGGCGAAGTCATCCCCCTCGACCCGGATCAAGCGTTTGTTCATACATCTTTACCTTTGCAGTTTGGGATTCGAGCTCGGGCACGGCAGGTGGAACAACATCAATAGAGCAGAGCGCGGAAGGTGAACTCCTGCCCGTCGCCACGAGTAATTTCCCACAGAGTTTGCGAGAGGCCAAGTAACCAAGGTGCTTCACCCGCGCGTGACGGGTCTAGGCGGGTGGGTGTTCGGGTGCCGGGGCCAGCCTGGCCAACGTCACAATTCTCTACTGTCAAGTGCGGAATGTTTCGGGAGGTGGGCCGGGGATTTTGAGTGACTATGGTGGGTTAAAGAGTGAAGGCGCGCGGGAGTGTGCGTTTGGCGGTGCTTGATTTTAAGCGGACCACGTTGTCCGAGGGGTGGCCCAGGGCCTCTACCTAGAGAGATATTTACTTAACAGTACACACCTACGCCCGATTTTGAGATTGCAGCGCTGCAATGACATTGATTATACATGACTTAGACGCATTAATGGCCAACCGCACTCCCTAGCAAACTCCCCCCGTCAACTGGTCGGATTACACCCTCCAATTTTTCGCTTCACGTTAACTAAATGGTAATATGCCGGAGAATGTCCGATATGAGCAAATAAAGACGGATTAACTCCATACTACAGGGCTCGTGACTTCGGGAGACGAGTGCACAGTATACATACATCCAGGCAGGCGCCGACGGTCAGAGGAAACGGCGCACGGAAGAAGAAGTGAGGGTGCGCCAGCAGGCTACGCGAATCGGAATTGTTGCACACTGTGCACGTTTGCGGTCGGCCCCGAGCAGAATCTAGTTCGACTGCCCGCCAGGGAGTTCCCCACTCCCCGTTCAAAAGTTTCGCGTTGGGCCGCCCACTTCGAAAGACGGGAGCGGAGCCGGGTGTGTGACGGGTGCAAGGATTTTTTCCCGCTGGGCGGCAGGCCAGTAGCGACGGTGAAGGAAACGGCGGACGGGAGAAGACGCGAGGGGGAATGCGAGGGGGCCCGAATGAAATTGGTGCACAGTGTGCAATCCGAAACTCGGCCCCGAGCCTAACCGTGATCAGAGAGGGGCTCCCCAATTTCGGTTCGACCGTCCCGCCAGGAAGCTCCCCACGTTCCCGTTCAAAGTTTCCCGTTGGGCCTGGCCGAGTTGATGGTTTTCTACTGCGAGCGGGCGGCCGGATTCTCGAGAGCCGTGAGCCATAACGACACAGCCTACTTCCATGCCCTGGTGCGAATGTTCGAGCAAGCTCTCGAAACCACGAACCTACTGGCAGGTAACACCAGGAATGGCCTTCTCCTCAGGCTCGACCATGTGCGAAATATTTGCCATGGGATCGGCTATGGCGTCGGCGATGACATAGATGTTCTGCTTTCCGAGTTTGTTCCATCTTTCAGCATAGGGGTACTTCATGGAAATAGACGAAGAAAAGGTTGACGAGGCGGTACTAGCTCTACTGTATCTGACTACGTTTAAAGACAAGCCAAATTGGAGGGCGTGGAAAGGTCACAATTGGGACTCCCTCGATCGCCTCCATCAAAAGGGTTACATCTCGAATCCCGCAACGAAAGCAAAATCTGTCCTGCTGACTGAGGAAGGTGCTAAGCGATCGCAAGATCTGTTTGAGAAATACTTCACAAAATAGGTCGCAACAGATATTTCGCCGACAGCTCGGGCGTTTGACCGCTCCAGGCACGAGTACTACCATGCAATCCCGCCGTGGTGAGGGGCCTATGTTATTCAAGGGAAAGAACGTGCTGATCACAGGTAGCACGCGGGGAATTGGCCGAGGCATTGCGCTGTAGTTGGCAGAAGAGGGAGCGCGTGTCGCGGTTCATTTTTGTTGTCGACCCGCGCGCGGGATCCTTTTCCCCGCGGCTGCAGAAACGGTGGTAGGCACGGGTGCCGCGGCGGGAGCAGTTGCGGAGGCGTGGCTGAGACAGGAGTAATTGAATAACGTCGATGACCGCTGATGTACAAACAGACGCACTGTTCCCGACGTTTGATCGAACCGGTTCCAGGCCTGACAAATACAGGGCCGGTTTCATCAATCGAGCCGGTTCAGCCGTAATGGAGTCTATTTTTAGGAGCCCGTCAAAAGGCGAATGTCGGGCGATTTTCCGAGATTCGTGCCCATGCTTTGTAGCACGACATCCACCACTTGGTTCGGAAACATGAGATTGCCATCCCAACTGATTGTTTCTGAGTCGTTCATCATCCGCTCCAATCGCCGGCAAGAAGGTCGTGGTACTGGGGAGTGTTCGACGTGCTCTTCACTGCTTGGTGCACCTCTGGCCATCTACCTTCTCGCAGCAGAGGGGACGGAGCAACTTGTTTTCCCATCCGGATCAGCGTAAAACCTCGTCTTGTCCCGCCCGAATTCCGGGAACTTTCTTCTTCCTTTTTCCGTAGCTCTATTGCAAATGGGCAGGGTGGTAGTGCCTTCGCGAGATGTCAAGGAGTCGCCTCGAAAGGAAGTCTTATGAACACGAAGAACAAGTCTCTCTTGTTGGTGGCAGGATTCTCGGCTCTCTCAGTCTTCACCCTCTCAATCCGAACCGCGTTCGCGCTCTCTGCGTCCCCTACGCGCTATCTGCACGTCAGGGTCAGTAATCCGGCGACCCACGAGTTGGTTCGCGTCAACGTTCCGCTTACGCTCGCCGAAAAAGTGATCCCTGCAATCAATCATGGCCAGCTTCGAGACGGCAAGGTTCAAATCGGCAATTTCAGGGCCGAGAACGTAAACATCCATGCCATTCTCGATGTGCTGAAGAACGCGCCGGAAGGCAATTTTGTGACCGTGCAAGATACCGGCGACGATGTTCGAGTGGCCAAAGAGCGGAGCCAGCTTGTGGTGCACGTGAGCGACAAGAACTCCGGTGAAAATGTGGACGTGACGATTCCCTGGGATGTCGCTCAGGCGCTCATCTCCGACACGAACGAAGACCAGCTCAACGTCGAAGCCGCTGTCAAAGCGCCCGAACGTCGACGACACAACTCTGGTGCGAGTGAGCGGCCGCGGTGAGAACGTCCGCGTTTGGATAGATTCGTGGAACACAGACGCGCAATAAAAAAGGACGCCTCACATGATCTTGCTGGCAAAGCTCGGAATCGGAGTCCTGGTTGCTGGAGCCGTCGTTTCCAGCGAAGGATTCATTCACGTTAAAATTCACGAGAAGCAGCCGAACGGCACGAAGGTGAATCTGTTCGTTCCCGCCGCGCTTGCGACCACAGCTTTGCACTTCGTGCCGGGCCGCGATTTGAAGGCGCGCGACTCAGCGGAGCTGCGCTCATGCCTGCCGCTGATCGAGGCTGCGATTCCCGCTCTCTACAGGTCTCCTGATGGAGTGTTGGTTGAAGTGAAGGACGCGCACGATCACGTCCTGGTGCAAAAGATCGGCGGCTCGATTGTGGTGGATGTGAATGACTCCGAGGACATGGTGCAGGTGTCGGTGCCCTTGCGCGCGGCACAGAGCGCGATTCATCAAATCGCCGAAGCAAATTCGCCGAATTAGGTGTTCATAATCGGTATTTTCGGACCTCTCCTGCGGTGATTTTCGAGCCGCCCGTGTTCCCGAAGAAGGGGACACCAAGACGTCATCGTGCTCTCAGTCCGAGTGAGACTGGGATAGCTGATGAAGGCAGTTCTGTTCGTTCGATTAGAGACTGCGAAGGGCTGTCATAAAGTTTTCGATCTTGCGGTTCGACAATGCTCTGCCTGATTTGAGGTTGCGCTCGATGCATAGTCCGGAGAAGAAAGACAACACCATCTCCGCAATTGCAGAAGGGGCCATCCTGGGCTTTTCCGCCTCGATATTCATCGCGAGAAGGCGCTGCAAAAGCGCCCGATTCTCCGTCACGACCGCATAAGCCTCATCTGGAAGGATAGCGAACTCACGCATCGAATTGACGGAGAAGCACCCCTGCTGTTCCCCGTTGTTGAGCGGACCATTCTTAAGAAAAGTCTCGACGTTTTTCCAGCCGAGAGGCTCCTTAGTGAGAAGCCCCCTCTTCCCCTGGCTTTCAAGGTAGTGTCGAAGGCATTCCACGAAAAGATCTTCTTTGTCTCGAAACTCTGTATACAGCCCTGACTTGTTCACGCCGGTGGCTCGTTCCAGTTCCTGGAGGCTTGTATCCGCGAAGCCGTGCTTCCAAAAGACCGGCATGGCCTTCTCCAGCACTTCCTGTCGGCTGAAGTTTTTCGGGCGCCCCATCCACACATTATCCGATAAAGAACCAAATAGTTCAATATTCCTGCAACCTCGCCACACCTCCATCATCATATAGAACTGATCGGTTCATAACTCCATATAGGAGTTCACGAGATGTCGAATCAGTCACTGTTCACACCATATCGGATGGGGGACCTCGATCTCCCTAACCGCATCGTCATGGCCCCTCTCACCCGGATGCGTGCGCAATCGCACGATCATGTGCCCACGAGCTTGCAGGCGGAGTATTACGCGCAGCGTGCTTCGGCCGGACTGATCATCGGCGAGGCCACCGCGATTAGCTCGGAAGGATTTGGCTGGGCCGATACGCCCGGCCTGTGGACGGACGAGCAAGTCCACGGATGGCGACGCGTCACGGATGCCGTCCATGCAGCTGGCGGCCGAATCATTGCGCAACTGTGGCACACAGGAGCAATCTCGCATCCTGAACTACGACAGGGCGCGCAGCCCGTGTCCGCATCGAACGTCAATCCAGGCCAGCTGTCGTTCACGCGGACGGGACGGAAGCCGACGGTAACGCCGCGCGCTCTGACGAAGCACGAAATTAAAGTCACAATTGCGGACTTCACGCGAGCGGCGCGAAACGCGATGAAAGCCGGCTTCGATGGTGTCCAGATCCTCGCCAACTACCTCTATTTGATCTCGCAGTTTCTGAACGTCGCCACCAACCTGCGTAAAGACGAATACGGCGGGAGCCTGGAAAATCGCTCGCGTTTTCTCTTCGAGATAGTCGAGTCGGTCCTGGGTGAGGTCGACTCACAACGAGTTGGAGTCAAGATCAGCCCGATGCACGAAGGCGGTGCATTTCAGGCCAACGATGAAACCCTGCCCGTCACCGAATACGCAATTCAGAAGCTGAATGCCTACAATCTTTCGCACTTGTTGCTCATGGGTAATACCACCGACTTCTCCGGTACCCCACTCGAGAAGTTGGCCGGGGATGGCATGTTCCAGCATTTCCGTCCTCTCTTCAACGGCGCTCTGATCGCAAACGTGAAGATGGACCGTGACCGCGCGAATCGCCTTGTTGCGGAAGGGATGGCAGATCTGGTGGCGTTCGGCCGTCCTTATATCGCAAATCCTGACCTGGTACAGAGGTTTAAAGAGAACGTCCCTCTTGCCGAAGTGGATCGGGAAACCGTCTACGGCTCGGGGGCACGTGGTTATTCCGATTACCCAACGCACCAACCATCGAAAGATACAAGCCTGCACAATTTGGAGGAATCATGAAACTCAGTGGAAACACAATCTTCATTACCGGCGGCGGATCGGGCATAGGCCGCGCGCTGGCCGAGGAGTTGCACAAACGCGGAAACAAAGTGATCATCTCAGGCAGACGCAAGAGCCATTTGGACTCCGTAGCGATGGCCAATCCGGGCATCGAGGCGATCGAACTCGACATCGCAGACCTGGACAGCATCAAGGCGGTGGCGAAGAAGTTGATTGCCGAACATCCGGATCTGAATGTTCTCATCAATAACGCGGGAATCATGGAGCCGGATAAGGCAGCGGGGGTCATCGACGACAGGGTACTCGTGTCGACCGTCGCGACCAATCTTCTGGGCCCGATTCGGTTGACATCGGCTCTGTTGGATCACCTAAAGGGCCGTCGTGGCGTGATCCTATACAACACCTCAGTCCTTGCTTTTGTGCCATTGGCAGTGACGGCTGTTTATTCTGCAACAAAAGCTGCGCTCCACTCCTATGTGTTATCGCAACGCTTCTTGCTTCGCGATAGCGGCGTTCAAGTGCTTGAGGTGGCACCTCCCTGGGTGCGGACGCCGTTGATGAATAGTGAAGACGCCGAACAGGCAATGCCTCTCGAGCGGTTTATCTCCGAAACGTTGGACGTGCTTGCAACAGGTGCTACCGAGATCATCGTTGAAGCGGCAAAGCCCTTGCGGGCTAATCCTGGCCCTGATGAGCATGCTTTAGTGAACGGGTTCAACGAGCAAATGCTGAAGCTACCGGGTTTGAGCCAACAGTAAGCGTTGCCGGGCCGCCTCTCTCGGCTGCCTCGCTATCTAAGCGCGATTCATGAACTGTGCAAAACACTTTCCAACGTCGATGTGCAAGAGAGGAGAAACAATGAGCGATGCAAATGCGGAGAAAAATAAGGCAATTGTTCTGAAGTTATTCGACACCCTGTTCAATAAGCGAGACTACACGGCGGCAGAGCGATTTTGGTCGCCCAACTAACCTTCAACACAGCGCTCATATCGCACCCGGTCGTGAGGGTTTGTTCGATCTCATCAAGGGCATCCCGGCAACGTTGAAGTACGAACCGGGAACGATCGTGGCTGAGGGAGACATCGTGCACGGGCGATTCAGCGCCAGGCTGCTGCTGTTTGCGTGTTCCTGCGCTTCCTCGGACTCGGCGTCTTTGCCCTTGAGGTAGGCGAGGGTCACGTCCAGGCATGCGTGCGTTGGAGACTCATCATGGAATTTCGGCAGATTGACCGTTCCTAAGAATCAGAAACAAATCGTCTTGCTTGCAAGCCATAAGCTGTTTCTGTGGAGTGTCGATGCCTTCATCCGTCAGTTGGAAGGTCCCATGGTGGATCGCAATGCTGGTTTTGGCGCCGAGAATTTCGTGGGCTCGAACGGCTTCTTCGGGAGCCATGTGCACTGGCGACATAAACCAGCGTGGCTCGTATGCACCGATGGGCAATAATGAAACCTGTGGCGAGCCGAACTTTTCCCAAATCTGGGCGAAATGACTTCCGAAACCAGTGTCCCCCGCGAAATACACGAGGCTTTCGGGATATTCAATTATGTATCCGCACCACAGGGTCTTGTTACGATCAAGAATGCTACGGGCTGAGAAGTGCAGGGCCGGTACGCAGTGGATGATGAAGCCCGAAATGGCCAGTGACTCTCCCCAATCCAGCTCGTGAACAGATTCGATTCTCTGGGAGCGAAGCAGGCGAGCACCGCGAGCGGCCACGACAAAAGTAGAACTTCCACGAGCCGCAAGTTGACGCAGAGTCGGCAAATCCAGATGGTCGAAATGATTGTGGCTGATTAGAACTGCATGAATGGGCGGAAGATCTTCCATCCGCACCCCAGGTTTTCGTCGGCGTTTCGGACCTAACCAGGACACCGGACTGGCTCGTTCCGACCAAATTGGGTCCGTCAAAATGTTGGTGGCCCCTTGCTGAATGAGCACGGTGGAGTGGTTCACTAGCGTGACCCGCAGTCCGCTACCCTTGACGCGGCTGGGCGGAATGGATGGCTCAACGTCCGAGATAAAGTCTGGCGATGGCTCTGGACGACTATGCAATTTCCAACGAAGAACATCAAGAAACCCGCGGGCTTGAGGCGCACCCGGGTTGTAGAAACGCCGTCCGTCAAAGTGCTTTGGGAATCCTCGATCGCTCATACGTTCATCGGCTGCTTAGGTCAGGTGTACATCAAATAGCGCCAGCCAATACTGAAGGGACTGCAGTGCGAAACCGCAGAAGATGAGCCCAATGCCGAACGCTCCGAGGCGTCGCTCGGGAAGATTGTCAGCATAATATTCGATGTAAGGATTGACCGTCGCACCAATACCCGTGACGATGCCTGTCACCAAGCCCACCCGAATCGCAAATGACCAGGCGTGATCCACGTGATGGATGAAGGCACTACAGATAAGGGCACTGGCGATGTAGCCAAAGGTGCGGACCACCGCTCCCCAGAACTGATGACGTGTAAGGCGAGGACGGCGAGCTGCTACATAATCCATGGCAGGACGCATCCCGCGAGAGTAAGCCAAGATTTGGCCGACGGTGATGAGAATGGCAAATGCGATTGCGAACCGCAAGCCTAGAATCCTATATAATCCAGCTCCGAAACCAAGTCCCCGGATCGCAGAAAACACTCCTTCCCAAGGCGACGAATAGTGATTGAACCCACGAGCTGCCCGATTGAATTCGACTGACAATGTGATACCGGTCGCAATTCCGGCGGCCAGACCAAAGAAGAGTCCAAGGCCAAGGCCGTAGCCGATTCCAAAAACAATAGAGTACGTGACGGCGCGGGTAAGCAGTCTCAACGGACCGTGCTGTCCACCCAACAAATCGTAGGCGAGGTAGAGGCTGCCTAACACATCGAGGCATGTACCCATAATGCTGACGGCTGCGACGGTATGGTGGTCCATCGAGCAACTAGGCTAACACTGATTCCATTGCTTTCCGCCAAAGCCGCTTCATTCATCTGTTGTAGTTTTCGCCGATGCCGAAAACATCGAGACCAGCCTGGTCTGCGAGGACAGTCTCTTCCAGAGGATTCTTTCACCCGCTGTGAAGTTTTCAGATTTCAGCAAATGACGATAATGCGTACAGGGCTAGGCTGCTGCTGTTGGCGTGCTCCTGCGCTCTTCCGACTCAGCATCTTAGTCGGGGCTCGCAGGTTGGTTTACCTTCCGTAGGACTGGGCGATCTGACCGACGAGCTTGGCCCAGCCCATGTCCATGGCTCCGTAGACCTCGCCTGCCTCCGGTCGCGCATTGTCTTTGAGAATTTCCACCATCAAGGTCGTGTAGTCCGAGACGATGACGCCCGCCTGTAGCATGCGCAGGAGGCCAGCTTGCCGCTTGGTCTCGCTAAACGTTCCGGAGGCGTCAACCGCCACATAGGCGTCGAGCCCCTTTCCGACGGCTGTGATCGCCGGAAAAGCGGCGCAGACTTCGAGCGAGATGCCGGCGAAGATCAGCTTCTTGCGTTTTGTCGCCTCGATCGCACGAGCCACGCGCGGGTCGTCGAAGGCATTCACCGATGATCGATCGATGATTTCAATGCCTGGCAACGCGTCTACGAGTTCGGGGAATGTCGGCCCCCACATGCTGTCACGCGCCGTCGTGGTAACGACGATCGGCAGCTTCAGTGCCTTCGCAGCTTTGGCCAGCGCCACCACATTATGTTTAAGCTCGCCCGTGGAAATGTCACGGACGCCCGTCATGAGGCCAACCTGATGATCGACGAGGACGAGCGCTGCGTTTTGAGAAGTTAGCGGTTCGTAGGGATGGACTTGATTATTCATTGCAGTCTCCTTTTGAGTAACGCTGGTATCGACCAGCCACTGGCTAGATCATTTACTTTCCTTTACGTTGCGTGTTATCATAAAACTCACGCGACGCCAATGTCAATGGCTTAACGCTGCGTTCCGTTAAAATTAGTTCCATGAAGAAAAACGTCCTTTCCGCTGCGCGCAAAGGCAGGCCTCCCAGCGAGATGGCGGCATCGCACGCCGCTATCATGGATGCGGTCTATACCCTGCTTCAGGAAAAGTCAGTCCGCAACCTGACCATGGAGGAGGTCGCCAAGCGGGCTAAGGTCGGGAAACCCACCCTATATAAGTGGTGGCCGACCAAGGCAACTTTGGTGTTGGCCATGCTCTGCGAGCGGATGGCTCCCAACCTGGAGAAGGCTACGGTCCTGACCGCGGAAGCGTCTCTGCGCTTTCGGGTACGGCGGTTGATCGACGCCTTCAACGGACGGTTCGGCAAGATTGTGGCCGGGCTGATCGCCGAGGGCCAGAGCGAGCCGGCCATTCGTCAGGCATTTTTCGATCGATGGGTTAGTCCTCGACGGGCTGCCACCATTGCCGATCTGCAGCGCGGTAAGAATGCAGGCGAGTTACGGTCGGATACGGAACCTGACCTGCTGAACGACGCGGTCTTTGGTGCGATCTATTACCGCTTTTTATTGGGCTTAGGCCCATTTACCAGACGGTTCGGCGAAGAGTTGGTCGAGCAAGCCATCCGTGGGCATCGCTCAGGAAATGCCCGGAATTGATGGATAAGACCACCGAAAGCTATGGTAAGAACGCTGACAGAGCGCAAACAGAGCGCAGTTTTAAGAGCTGTCGCGGCATAGTACTGGACACTTAATACTTATCCGGCTAAAAGCGACCGTGCGCCGATTACGCACGGATGTGGTACATGCGAGCCGTGTGGCCTAAGCCTTCGCTCGCCGTCCTGCTGCCTGGTTGGGCGGCAGGTGTCTCCGAGGTCTCCCGGTTCTCGTGTATGAAGTTTCTAGGCGTGCCTGGGGTCTTCGACTACGCCGGACTGAATAGGGGCTCGCGTTATCGCCCCTGCCCATGTAGCCTTCCGCACATATTAACTGCGTCGGCGTCCGGGTTGTACGTTTTCGCAGCTCGATAGCCCACCCCGCCTATACCCCTGCCTACGCTTCACTGTGTCCCTCACGGTAGCAGCGCAAGACTCGGGGCCGAGCGGATCGCTAGTCCTTTCCCGTAAGAATTTTGCATTCTCTGCTTCATACCAGTTTATCCCGGCGCACTAATATCGCCATTTCACGCATTGAGGGGGACGGATGCCTGTTCGGGCGTCAATGAGCGTGGACCGCTGTTTAGGACAATCAGGTCCAGTACCTCCGTAATAGTGCCAATGAAGCCACTGAAAAGTAACCTAGTGTTTGCACGCAACTACGGGCGCAAGGGGTGGAGGGCGCATGAGCAAACGCTTGTTGGCAATACTCGGACTGGTCGCCGCGCTAGGATTGGGCACGCCAGCACTGATGGCCGATCACGGGGACAAGGACAAACACCAGCACGGAAACAAGCACAGCGATTGGGACGACGAGCATGCATGGGAGCGCCGAGACGGGTATGAGTATCGCGTCTACTCCGATCGCGACGACCGTCCACCGGGATGGAACCACGGTAAAAAGACGGGGTGGGGCAATTGCGGACTGCCACCGGGGCAAGCCAAGAGATATGGATGCCGAACCTATGTATATCAGGAGCGTCCCGTTTACTACTACCAGGATGAGGTTGGGCGAATTATCGTTCGTCGCCCCATCGTCGAGGTCCACGGCAGCGTAACCATTCATTAGTCTCAGAGGGGTTCGAGGAATCATTACGGGACAGCGAAGATCAATATGATCCCATTGCGCGAAAAAGCGGTACTGCTCTACCAGCGCGCTGCCCGTATACCTGTTAAAGCTCGCTTCATATTCGGGCTATTTTTGCTCGCAGCTGTGTTCTTGGCGATACACACCGCGCTGACCGCTAAGGATGCCAGCCTGCACTTGAAACTGCAACACAGCTTCCGCAGCGCTCAGGTGTCGGTATGGGTGGACGGCGACCTTGCCTATGCGGGCAAAGTCACTGGCTCCATACGAAAGAAATTCGGTTTGATTCCCACCGATTCGGTACAGGGCAATTTGTCGCAAATAGTGCCAGTGCGTGCTGGCCAGCACAATATTCGTCTGCGAATTGAGCCTGATGACGCCGCGATGCAGGAAGACAGCATTAGCGGGGGCTTTTCCGATCACAGCGAACGTGATCTTGCTGTCTCCGCTCGGCGCAGCGGGATGTCGCTGTCTTGGCAAGGGACAGGCAGCGCTCCGGTCGAAACGTCCGTCAACTTTGATTGGATCTTGCCATACGCTGGCTCGCTCTTGCTGACAATCACCGGGTCCATCATGTCGGCACTTGCCGGATATGCGATCAAGGAACTGCCTTCGCGCCTCCGGTCTCCATCCGACTCCGCACCCAAAACGGAGTCTCGGGAATCGGTTGGGGTATCCGCCGAATAGCAATTGCACTCACAACCCAACCAGGAGCTGCCCCCGGAGACTCCAGGGACGTAGTTGGTGTAAACGCTGGTTTCATCATTTGAGGGTTGAGCCCGGGCCGAATGCTCGTCTCCTCGACTCGGTATCAATAAATTGCGGTCGTGCTGAATCAAACGGGAGGGAGAGGCAAAGCGGAAAGGATGATAGGCATGGAATCAGAGATCAAGATCGGCCAGCAATTCGAGTTCGCGATACATTCAGATAAAGGGTTTAGGCAGAAAGCGGTCGTAACCCGAGTTTTATCCAATCGGGAAGAAGGACTCGGTCCGGAGGCGGACTATTACATCGCCGATTGGATTGAAGCGAGAACACTCTCGGAACAGCCAAAGGCGCTGGTCTTCGTGCTTGCAAACGACGGACTGATGCGGAGGCAATTGAAGGCTTCCTGATCCGCATGTCCTTCGATAAATCGCCGACACCACCAATCCATTGGAATGCTCGACATGAGTCCCAGTAAGTACGGCCGACTACGTGGAAGCCCGGAGCCCGATGATGGCCTCAACTTTTTCCCGGAAATGCTCTCTTCGACGTGGCGAAATATCCCGGCTTTTCATGGTCAGGTCCTCGAGACCACAACCGAGGACCTGACCCGAACGCAAACCTCAGAAGGAAATTCCGGTGTTCTGGTTAAAGATTTTCGTCTGTTCTGCCGTGAGTACCACAGGGCCCACGCAAGCTAACGCGTTATTAGGTGCCGAGAAGTTGGTGTACGGGTTCCAGGAGACTGTAATTCCATAGTCGCCCGAACTCATGTTCGTAACTACCCAGTCGAAGCTGTGCGCCGACAGCGTAGTTTCATTGAAGTCAAAAAAACAGGTTGAATCAGCCGTGTCGCTCGTACATGTGCTCAGCAAACTAAACAAGTTCGTGCTGATTTGTAGGAAGCGGTCGTCAAACGTGACCGGCGCGCTAGGCGTTACCGTGGGTAGGGCTTGCCCGCTAAGCGGGCTGACCGTGACCTGGAATTGCACGCCGGACTGCGAGGAAGCACTTACGGTTCCACCACCCGCTTTGCCGGAGAGGGAGAGGTTGGTCAACAGGCCAACTACGGCCGAGGGCCTGATTACCAACGCCACACTGTTGCCGCTGGACACCTTCATGGTTGTCTTGAGTGCGGTCTTTGGCGTGCCACCGCCAAGCGTCCCTCCGATATCCGTGCACGACAGTGTATCGGCGCTGAAGTTGAAACTCCCGCTGCTCTGGGCAAAGCTGAGCCCCGACCCGAACGTTACGATCAGGATTGATATAACCAAAAACGACACGAAACGATTCATCTGTTTTCTCCTGGATGCGAGTTGGTAGTTCTGTCATGCTCGGTTTGTCTGCTTTAGCTGGCACTTCGTTCATGGGAGTCCTCGAGGCTTCTGAGTTTCCGCATGAGCGTTGACGAGAGTGGTGAGAGGACTTTAGGCCGGGCCTCACGCGACGCCTAGATTACAGACGTGCACAGTAATCGTGCGCATGCGCATCTCGGAAACATGCTTTTAGGTCATCCTTGGGATCAGTTACCTGGTCAAATGGGTTTTCTCGTCAAATGAAAACCTAACTCACGCCCAGCGTGGCAAGGACTGCTTTCGGCACGGCAGAGTCGACCAGTAATGCGGAATCAGATTGCAAAGGAATGGCGTGTCACACAGAAGTATCCGTGAGATCGCGCTGCACTGGAATTTCCAATACCGGATTGCTGCGAAAGACACCGGGCACGCCCAATTCATGACTCCTTGGAGGGTCTCTTGAGGAGGGATCTACGTTCACCCCAATGCCGAAGGAAAACGTATTGAGGACGTCCAGCTCGCACGGGCACGCGCAAAGCTCAGGCGGCTTATGAAGAGGGTGCTCGAAGGAGCGGCAATATCGTCCAATACCCATGCGACTGTCCCCGGCGCCATCATTCTTCTGGGGCCTCCCGGAGCCGAGAAGGGAACCCAGGCGAAGCGGATTACGGCTGAATACTAAGGTTCCCCACCTGTCGACTGGCGACGTTCTTCGTAGCCATTTGGCGCGCGGACTGCACTGGGAGTGAAAGCCGGCGACATGATGAGTCGCGGTCAATTTGTTGTTTGCTTGATACGTTTCTTATTGCCTTGTCGCCCGATCGACTGTGCAAAAGGAATTCAGGGTGGGTTAGCCCCGCCAACCTGGCGACAGGATTTTACATTTATTTGACAAGCCCGCAGGCATCCTCTCCTGAATGGTTCACCTCGAAAGCACCGCTCAGTATTTGTGACTTCCTTGATGAAAGGCGCTTTTGTCCGATTTCAGGCTTACTCGAACCCGGATTTTCGAGAACCTCAGGAGGCAGATTATGAATCGGAACCCACATTCCGGCTGGGGCATTTCAGCGTACAGAGTTGGTCTCGTATTATTGCTGCTCATGGCCGGTTTGCCGGTCGCTGGCGCGCAGAATTCCTTTATTGGACCCTTGAATCTCGGCCCCTCATTTTCGACGGTGCCGGCCATTGGTGACGTCAATCCTTACGGCATCACTGTGGTTCCAATCACTACAGGGAACCTGGTTCAGGGCGACATCCTGATCAGCAACTTCAACAATTCCGCCAATCTACAAGGCACTGGGACCACGATCATGGAGATCTCTCCTGGTGGAGCCGTGCAGACATTTGCGCAAATAAACGGTAGCAGCCTTCCTGGTTCATGCCCCGGAGGAGTGGGCCTAACAACAGCGTTAGTGGCGTTGCAGGCGGGTTGGGTGATCGTGGGCAGTCTGCCAACCACCGACGGTACTGCCGCCACCGCGCAATCGGGCTGTCTGCTGGTGCTGAACAGCACGGGTCAAGTGGTCGAAACATTCTCGGGCGGTCCGATCAATGGCCCGTGGGATGCCACCGTTCTCGATGGTGGCACGACCGCGGCGCTTTTCTTCACCAACGTGCTGAACGGGACGGTGGCCGCCAACGGCCGGGTCGTTCAGACGGCCACGGTTGTCCGCATGCTGCTTTCGGTTTCGACGACTTCGATGCCGCAAGTCGTTCTCACCACAATCATTGGTTCCGGATTTCCTGCGCGTACCGACCCCGCCGCTCTCGTGATCGGTCCGACCGGCTTGGCGTTAAGCGCAAGTGGCGACCGCTTATACGTAAACGACAGTTTGAAGAATCGAATTTCCGTCATTACGAACCCGCTGGTTCGGTTTCGCAGTGCCGAGAAAGGTTTCACTTTGTCGCAAGGCAAGGCTTTGGTTGATCCCCTCGGCCTGACAATCGCTCCGAACGGCGACTTGATCGCCGCTAACGGTGGCAACGGAAATCTGGTCGAAGTGACGCCCAAGGGCCAGCAGATTGCCACCAAACAGGTTGACACGGGCGGCGGCCCGCCCCCGGGAGCTGGCGACTTGTTTGGCCTGGTAACAACATCGAATCAGGTCTATTTTGTGGACGACGGCACCAATACGCTCAACGTGCTTCAGTAAACCCGGAAAGCGCGTCGAGGTCCGCAAAAAAAAGGACCGACACTCAGAATGTCGGTCCGGAGTTATAACTGTGCTATGCATTCACGGCCTTTTTTCTGCCGAGTCTAATGTTCTCGTCCCTGGCCCGCTCCAGTTGTTCCGAGTCGGGGGCTAAGGCGTGGAAACAGATACGGGCTTTGTCTGAGAGTTCTCCCAGCTCTCGTCCAGTCCCGCGGCCCAGGAACTGTTCCCTGGCAAAACGCTCTAAGGCTTCCCCAAACACCTCACACGCAGTCACAGGAGATGACTCCTCCGCTCGGCTCGAAGTCCCAGGCACCTCGGGGGGGATGATGAGTCCGCGTGTGTAGAGAAGACCGAGAGCATAGAAAAACTGAGCGGTCGCGGCAAGATGAGCTTGCTCTTTCACGTCTCCGTTTTCGTGCTCAAGGGCCGGAGCAACGGTCCGCAGAGCTTTGCCGCAGCGAAGCAATTCCGCACGGAGAAACTCTAGGAACTCGGGAGGCAGATAGTTCCCAGCCGTTTTACCAAAGCTAGCGGTGAAGTTCTCCGGCGAAAGGTACTCGGACACGCCGAATCCGGGGAAAACTGATGGGGACATTCCACGTGCGAACTCGGGTGAGAAGGACACAGAAGGCCCGGGGAAGAGGGGTCGGGGGAAAATACCTGCGTAGTACGGGTTCGCCTCGAAACCCGGAAACGCACCTCTATACACAGCGTGATTGTACGGAGGTTGATAGGCGGATGGATCAAACCATGGGAATGGCCTTTGCGGCATGCCCATGTCGATCGGGTTAAAGGTTTGCCAGGGCTGAAAGGGCGTCGAGAAATACGGATGCATAAGCTACTCCTTCTTTTATTTTTTTACTTGCCTTGAGCTTACTGCGCGAGTGGAAACCTCTTCGCGGTAAGGCTTTTATGTGGGTTGAGATTTCGCCTTCAGGATTCGATCATCCAAGGCTTGCGGGTGTCGAGAATTCCTCAACTCAGGAGTTCCTACAGACACAACCATCGATTTGTGTGCGTGAACTCAACTTACCTCCGCCGCGATTTTGCACCATCCGGTGAAAGCTGTATTTGCGGGGAATGCCTGTGAAAATCCAGGTGCCGCTATTCCCATCAAGGATCAGATGACTACGAAGCCTCAACGAAATGAGCGACATGCCGATTTTATTTTCACAGATGCTAGCCGGGAATAAAGTTTCCCGGCATTTGATTGCGTAGACTCAAATGCGGACCTGAATTTCGCAGCCAGGCCTGGTGATTTGTCTGTCGGCTTTGGTCCTTATCTACAGGTAGGTATCTACAGGTGGGTTTTGTTAGAGGTCCTAAGTGCTTTACAACAGGCAGCTAAACAAAAATGCGTAGCGAGATTACGAAGACTCATTCGCACAACGTGAAGCCGCGATGTCATTCTCTTGTGAAACCGACACTTTACGAGTCAACCTCTTCGACAAGTTCGAAAGAAAATAACTGCAAGATCATCAAACAATAGGTCGCAATCTCATGGCTTTTTCCAGTCAGTCAGGCCTTTCAACTCTTCGACGATTTCAATCAATCTTTGAAACCGTCGTTCATTGTCGGCTATAGCGGAACCGTATTTAGGACCACGCAAGTATGCCCGGTTCTTTTCCGTGATTTCGGTTATTTCCTGCCTCAACGCTTTGATTCGCTCTGTGATGAGTCGCGGCATAGTGATTTAGGATACCTACCGTGTTATACGCGGAACATAGTCCGCGCTGTCGAGCAGAAGACTGATAAGTCCTAACATTCGTGAGCTTCCGGATCCGGCGGGTGGGAAGTCGACCTTGTGGACTCTCCCAAAGCCATCGATATCCCGACCTGCTTCGCAATATCGGCGGCTACTTCGTCCAATTGTGTAATGAGCAGGGAGGATGTCCACACTTGTGGAAGAGAGCCTTGCGTTTTTGTGGAGGCCATCGAGGCTGCCTTAAATGAGGGTTTCGTCTGCCAGATTGAACTTAATGTTCACTATTTGGTAGCGTTCATGTTTCATATACAGCGAGAAAACATGAACGATTTAGTAGAACCATAATGAAACGCAAACCCCAACACGCAGAACTGATCGAAACAGCCCTCCAAGGGCTCTTGCGCACGACAGGACTCGCTGCGCAAATCATACGCTGGGAACCAAATACTATCGACCACCACCAACCCGACGCAGTGATCGAAATAGATGCGCACGGGCGGAAGCACAGATTTGCGGTAGAAGCCAAGGCCGGTGTTAGAGCCGAGGTGCTCACTCAAACCAAGGCACTCTGGCCTCGCGAACAACAGCCTCGCCTCCTCTTCGTCGCACCATACATCACAGATTACCTTGCAGAAAAGTGCCGCGAGATCGAACTTCCATTTCTCGACACCGCAGGAAACGCATACTTGGAAGACGAGGACCTCTTCGTTTTCGTTACTGGCCAAAAAAGAACCACAGACTTGGCCCCAGTGCATACAAATCGAACCAACACCATGGCTGGGTTGAAGGTCCTATTTGCTATTCTGTGCCGTCCACCACTGTTAAACGCGCCCTATCGGGAACTCGCGACAACGGCTAAAGTGGCACTCGGCACGATCGGGCCAGTCTTCAAGGATCTCGAAACAAGAAAGCTGATTGCAACATTTGGTACAGCGCTTCCAAAGCGCCGCCTGCTTGACGCCAAGGCGTTGTGCAAGACTGGGTCACCTTCTACCCTGCAAGCCTCAGGCCTAAACTCCAACCTCGCAGATTCCGTGCACAAAATCGCGAGTGGGTACAGCAAGCTGATTTGACTCCTTTCGGCGCCTATTGGGGGGAGAAGTGGCTGCGGACCCCCTCACACACAATCTGAAACCTGAAATGCTGACCGTCTATACCCTGCATAATCCGACGAAGCTGATGACGGAGTTCCGCCTCCGAGCAGATGTCAATGGTGACTTAGAGATTCTCAACGCCTTCTGGGACCGAACTCTGATTGCGGGGACTGCTGATGTAGTCCCACCAATACTCGCCTATGCCGATTTGATGACTACAACTGATGCACGAAACCTCGAAGCGGCAAGACTGATCTATGAACAGCACATCGCGCCGAATCTTCCCTCTGCTTAAACCACTAAGTCCGCTCGTCCTTGAGCCACTCAAGGCAGTTGCGCAAACGGCAAACTCTTTGAGCCTCCCATATTTTCTAGCCGGTGCCACGGCGCGAGATTTGGTCCTCGAAAACATATTTGGCCGAGCTCCGGGCAAGTTGACACGCGATCTTGACTTTGGGTTCGTCCTCTCCGATTGGAAACAGTTCGAAAACCTCAAAGCAGCATTGATGTCAACAGGACGATTCAAGCCGGACCGAGCGATCCAACGCGTCTTATATCAGCACTCTGCCGGTATCTCAGTTCGTGTTGATCTCATTCCCTTCGCACGAAAAGCGTGATGCACCCGACATTTTGAAAATACTTACAGACTACGCCGACGCCGGGAATGAAGACCGCCTGTATGCGGACGAGCTTCCTATACTTGAGGCTGCCGAATTTGACGTCCCGATTGCTGGTGCACGACTCTTGGGCAAAGACGCCCCGTCACATCGCAAGTCAAGAGACTTCGGCGAGTATCGCAAAAATGCTTGGAGCGATGCCAAACCGTCAATGCGAAGTTCTTAAGAGTCATTTTCACGATGGCGTGGAGTGGTACAAGCTACGTGACATATCTAGTGGAACAGTTTTCCACTCGCCGGAGATATTCTGGGTGGCTGACGCTAACGCAGGCTAGTGACTGTGCCGAAAAGGGGATTTCAGCAGCGAATGCCGCGCCCTGTCGGCCAACACCACCTATCGAGCAATGGCCACTGCTGACAAAAGCCGACGCAGTCGTAATGAGGGAATTTTATGAGAGCAGAGGTGTTCATCGATCAGTCCGAAGCTGGAGTCGTTGAAATCACCGTAGTCAAGCATGGTCTATGCTCCGGTGCTGCGCGGAAATACCGCACAATTCAGGAAGCGAAGGCGGTACTTTTGGTATTCGGATTTGACAGCGGGCTGGTTGATCGCCAATTCGCAGCCCTTTCAGAGATGTCTCCACACGTACTAGTCAGGTTTCCAGTGACTGATATTGTCGATGATGTTTTACGATCGTTCGGATTCATGGCCGCTAATTTCCAGGCTGCTTAGATGTGCCTTTCCCTGCCTGATTTACGCGTTTCCGATCAAAGCCGCCAGATCCGCAGAAGTGAGCGGTTCGGCCCAACCTAGTTAAACTCCTAGTAGGGATTGTGGAAAAAGCTGGGGGTTCTGTAGGTCAACGCAGCCTAGTGTGGCAATAGAAAGCCCTTACAGCGGCTTCAGTCCTTAAATGTTTCCACAAAATTGCGGAAAACCTTGTGGATTATCGGGCTGGAATTTCTGTTAGATCCCGATGTTCCCGCGCTCTATAGCTCTTTGAACCAGGATAGGGGCACATTTCACAGCGAATGGGCCCCTGGCGCGTCCTGCACGTATTTTCCTGCTCGCCACAGTCACTAGGCTGCGTCGGCGGGCCAGACTCCAACTTACCGAATGAGGAATGAGCTCACCATAAAGATGATTCCGATGGCACTACTGATGAAAGAGATTCGCCAGTATGCGCGTGTTCCTGTCAGCAGCGTAATGGAACATAGAACGATTGCGATTTCGAGAAAGATCTCGGAAGTATCGAAACGGCCTGCACGACGAGTCGCAATTTTTACTTCTCTTTCGAAATCTTCGGCCTTGACGCGAATGGCCTCAGCACCCTGTTTCTGGTCCTCTGACTTCTTCCTAAAATCCTCCGCCGCAGAAGCGCCATCCTTGATGAGTCCCGCCATTTCGGAATTTGCTTCGTACATGTGGGAACGGATGTTCTTGGCCTGGTGGTAGGCCCACTGGTCATTTGCCTTCGTCTGGATCAAGACTTCTTCCGTGTGCGTTCGATGTCCCATCGTAGTCGCAAACGCCAGCAGTACGGCTACGATCGCCATCGTAAGGCCGATTTCCTTCTCGCCAGACTTCTTGGCCTCTGACAATTCCTCGATTTCTTCTGATTCCATCTCGGTGTTACGGAAGTAGGACCATTCTACCTTGAGCAATGCACTGGCGAATAGTGGTTCAGTGTAGCTTGTATTCCGTTGGCGCAAAAGAGCGCACTGCACTACTAATGCACAGAAGCACACGGTGCAACAGCGGCGCGAGCCCCGGCTAGGTGTGTTTGCGTTTGGCTCTGTGAGTGAGCGATCAGCTGCGGCGCAGGCGCATGACGTGAGCGCACCTTCACCGCGAAAGTCATTGCCAAGACGTCGCCCATGTCGACGTGTCGCTGGTTCTGAACAGGCTTTCTCACGTACGAAGTCCTTATATGGTAGTCGTAGCACTGAAGGAGCTTCGAATTTTGCTCGGGCTAACGGCGGCTCTTAGTTCTTCGATGTGAAATCAGAAGCCTTCTTGTGGTCTCGAATCTGGGAGTAGCTGACAGCCAGTTCTGACCCGAGCTCGACCTTACCTGCGTAGTCGTTGACTAGCTGGTTGCCCAAAGTTCCGAATATAAGTTGTTTTTCATCGTCGCAGTGGTGAACACGCACCCACATCCACTCACCGATTACAGTGGTTTCGTCTTGGAACTCAACCTTGACGTAGTCACCGGGCTCATAGGTCACGGGCGGCTCCGAAAGTCATTGTATACGGGCTTCACCCGTCATGCTGCCTTGGGGTCGAACCCAAGATTTTTGATTGCTTCGTCGCTTTCTAGGCTCAGAGGAAAACTGATTTCTTCGCCCCTTTCGTACGCGGCATGACGCTCGTGTAACTGTTCGTGTGTAACTCCCGCCTCGCGCTTGAGCAAAACCGCAACCCACTGAAATAACGTGGCCATACTCTTTGCCGTCTTCATTGAGCAGGGATAGAGACGCATGATGAGTCTTTTCATTCGGCTTCTTGGGGTCAACCTTGGTTTCTTTCTTGACTACGGCGGTCGCGTTGATGCTCATTCGTGCCTCCCCAGTCTTTGAAGTCTGCGGGGCAGTCGATGTTTATGCCCAACTTCTTCATTGAAAAGAATAGCTGCTCATCGAGCGCGAAAACAGCTACGCCTTCGACCCCGCGCCATCCATTCCGTACCGCCTATTGCAGACCTTTCGGCCCGCTGTACTCGCACGCGGCGCAGCCTGGCCAGAAGACTGCATGCTGGCACTTCACTGCGTCTTCCTCCCGTTTGATGACGACGTCGACCTTGTTACCGCCAGGCCAATTGGGGATGAGATCTAAAACGTCCTCTTCAGGGTCTCGCAGTTTGAACTGCTCCGGCAACTCTGCCTCTTCTTCCGCGGACAGCATCGGATCCTTCTTGAGGTACGCCAGCTCCAAATAGTTCTCACGCGTCACGGGCGTCCTCAGCTCCTTTACGAGAGCCAGGACAGGATCGTCGTGGATCTCTTCCACCGGAACCTGTCTGTCTTTCTCGCGATCGAAGACGCCGGGAGATCCTTTTCGCTTCCATGCCAGATACGCTGGCGTGACGCCGTACGGGTCGCGTTTCTTGCCCATTCGTTTCCTCCATCGATACTTCTGTGATTGGTATCCTTTGCGACTCGTCGCCGCATCCAGCCTCGTTTGGGCTGTACCACCGCGGTGCCAGAGTTTGGCACTCGGTTGGCGAAGCCGGAGCATGTCAAGCATGTCCGGCCCGCTCTTGATGCAGCTACATTGTACTAGAGTGTGAGGGATTCGCCTGGGACTCCCCGGCGAACTCGATGATGAGTGCAACCGCGAGTTTCGCCAGCTACTTCTGTCGGTCAGGCTAAACTGATCTTGAGGGTTGCATATGAACACGAGACTAGCGCTGCTGCTCGGGACATCGTTGATTGCGTCATTGTTGTTTTGGGCCCAGCAATGTGCCGCTGCCGAATCGGTCGGAGGCCCGATTGTGCGAATAGCAGAACTGGAGATTGATCCGGGGCAGCTTGACGCCTACAAACTCGCTCTCAAAGAAGAAATCGAAACCTCGATTCGCGTTGAGCCAGGAGTCTTGACGCTCTACGCTGTTTCGGTCAAAGAGCATCCTGAACAGATCAGATTGTTCGAAACCTATAGGGATGCAACTGCTTACGAATCGCATCTGCAGAGTCCGCATTTCAAAACATACAAAGATCGGACGCGGCAGATGGTGAAACTTCTTAGGCTGGTCGAAACCGAGCCCATTCTACTGGGCTCAAAATCGAGATGAACTCCCGCGACCACAGCTCCGCGTTTTTCGAGTAGCATGCCACCCGGAACTTGAAGGCCGAGTTGATCGACTACCGAGTGGGCGAAGGCGTGACGCTTTTATCAAACAGAGGAGGCACTCAATCATGAATAACAACCCGTTGGACTTTAGTGGCAAGGTGGCACTCGTGACCGGCGCAGCATCGGGAATGGGCTTGGCGACGGCCCAGACGTTCGCCGAGGCAGGCGCGGCCGTTGTGTTGACCGATTTCAGGGAGGATGTGGTGAAGGCGGAAGCTCAGAAGCTGATGGCCGCCGGTCACAAGGCAATCGCCTTTCGGTGCGAGGTGAGTGACGACGGCCAAGTAGCGGCGATGGTAGACCGCACCGTTACCGAGTTCGGGCGAATCGACGCCGCGTTCAACAACGCAGGCGTCATGGCCCGCATCGCCCCGACCGCCGACAGCACGCGCGAAGACTGGGACCGCGTGATCGGGATCAACTTGCGAGGCGTGTGGAGCTGCATGAAACACGAACTGCGGCAGATGGAACGTCAGGGCAGCGGCGCGATCGTGAACAACGCGTCGGTCGGCGCCTTGACCGGCAATCCCGGTATCGGCTCCTACATCGCATCAAAGCACGGCGTTGTTGGCCTGACGCGGACGGCCGCTTTGGAATACATCAAGCACGGCATCCGCGTGAACGCGGTCAATCCCGGCTGATCGACACGCAAGTCGCCCGCGATGTCGTCAATGGAGACGAGCAGGCGTACGCCGATATAGCGAAGCACGTTCCAATCGGCCGCGCGGGCAGGCCCGAGGAGATCGCCTCGGCTGTGCTGTGGCTTTGCAGTCCGGGGGCGAGCTACGTGGTCGGTCACGCCCTCACCGTGGACGGCGGAATGACCGTACTGTAACCGCGCCCTGCCTCAGCAAAGAATCTGAAGTCAATTGTTGTGATCAGGCGTTTACACGTTTTGACCGACGTCATTGAGTGACATCACGATTTGGTCACCAGTTGACCACCCAATTCACGAAAACCACGCCGGTCTTCGAGTGTTATGGCATTTTTCAATGTGGCAAGCTCATGCTTTCAAGAAGATCGTTGTATCGCGGATCAGTTCGAATGCTGTCCATCATCGGATCCGCCATCAGCCAGCTCACCTCCCAGCACTTCTGATCGACCGCGGCTTTGATTCGCGGAAAGGCAAGATCCGGCTTCCCCAGGCGAACATAATTCACCGCGATATCATAGGGAGCGCAGAAATCATTTTCATGCGCCAGCATCACCTTCATACGAGCCCTCCAGTATGCGTTCCAGCCATCGCGTTCATAGATTGAACGCAACTTCTTAGCGCTGGCGGCATCGTATGTAGCAAGGCTCAAAATGTCAGAATCCACTGCTTTATCTGGCATTCCCTTCTTCTCGTAAACTCTGCTCCTCCAGAAGAGGATTTGCGTGGGCTTGCCCGGCTCCATCTCCTCAGCTTGCTGAAGATGAGTGAGCGCTTCATCGTAGTGCCGCGCCAAGTACAGAACTTCCCCGAAGAGCCGGTTCATCATGAAAGACTGGGGATCGAGTTCGAGCACTCTTCGCATTTGCCACACCGCCTCTTCCGGGCGATTCATCGCGACGAGGTAATTTGCATATTCAAAGACGGCGTTGGAGTTGCTGGGGCTCAGAGCAGTCCCGCGTTTCAGGTTTTCTTCCGCATCCGCCCAGTTCCATTCAAAGACGCCTTGGGTAAGCCCCAGCGTCGAATAAGCCTGCCCGTTCTGGGGATCGAGTTCGATCGCGCGTCGCGCGGCAGCTTCAGTCTTCACCACGGCATCGGTCTGGGGCATCATGCCAAGGACCCCTTCGGTTTGGAACGCCTCGGCAAGGCCCGAATATGCCTGCGACCACGAAGGATCGATGGATATCGCCCGCTGGAAGTAAGTGGCGCTCTTGTCTGCTTCGCGCTTCCCCAGAAAGTACCACCCTCGCAAGTACGCATCATGCGCGTCAGGACTCACAGTGCGGGCGGGACTGGTTGAAGCGACCGTACTGTGAAGACGAGTTGCAACGTCATGGGCCGCCTCCCCCGGCAAGGCGGCCACATCGTTTCCGGTCCGGTTATAACTCTCCGCCCAGAGATGGGCGTCGGTGTCCGCTCGAATGAGCTGTAGAGTCAAGTGAACTTGGCTGCCCGTCCGGGAGATTGAGCCTTCGAGGATCCCGTCGACACCCAGCGCTCGAGCAATTTCAGGCAGTGGGCGCCGGGCGCCCTTATATTGCATAACCGAGGTGCGGGAGACTATGCGCAGTGTCGAGTCCTTGGCGAGCATCGTGATGAGTTCGTCGCTCATCCCGTCGGCAAAGTACTCTTGGGCGGGATCTCCGGAAAGATTATTGAGTGGGAGAACGGCGAGTGAATGAATAGGTTCAGCCGCGCTGTGGCGCAGCACGACGAGCCACGCGCCTGCCAGCGCAACAATCGCGGCGCAACTACCGAGCGCAAGCCATCGCCACTTACGTTTGGGATCGCGCCACGCGGACAGATTCGCAGTCAGTTCGGGAATTCTCGCCGGAACGTCGGCCTGTGCCGGCAGCCGATATTTCTGCGCTTCGGTTACCGGAGCGATGAAGCGGTATCCGGTGCGAGGTATAGTTTCGATGTAGCGTGGAGACTCCGGCGAGTCGCCTAGGGCGTCGCGAAGCTTCTGAATGGACTTGTTGAGCCCGTGATCAAAATCGACGAAGATGTCTGAGGGCCAAAGAAGCTTGTAGAGATCCTTGCGGGAAACGACCTCACCCGGGTGTTCTACAAGTACAGACAGAACCTGCAGAGGCTGCTGCGACAGTCTGACGCGAATTCCGTTCTTGCTGAGTTGTCCGGCCTTCGTATCAAGGTCAAAAACGCCGAACCGAACCAGCCCATTCTCCGGCGCGTCCGCCACCACTGACCTCCTGCGGGCGAAGAACCCGAGTTTAGCATGGCTTCTTGCAAACCGCTTCGGGCGCGGATGAGCATCCGTGTTTGGGGAGGAATTCCCTCAAATCGCTGCCAGTAAACCACTTGTTCGGGTAGGAACAATTCGCCCGGCGGGCATTGATTTGAGCGAGGGTTCTACGCACACTCGCCCGATCTCGAATGATCGAGATGAGAAAAGGAGCAGCTCAATGAATGGATTTACGAACAACGCCACTCGGCTTGCGATACCAGAAACTGTGCGGAAGACAATAAAAGCGGCAGCCCTGCCAATGATGGCAGCTCTTGTTGTGCTTTTGACCGCAGCAAGCTCTTATGCCGACTGCGGCCCCATGGCCGGCATGAAGTTTCCCATCGTCAAACTGCCTTTAGTGGCAACCGCAAATCTAGCGGCAGCCGGTGGCATGCCGAACTCGGAGTCACGAGACTCGATTGTCGGGCTATGGCACACCATGTACACTGCCGGCGATTCTCCGTTCGCTGAGACATTCAAGCAATGGCATACCGACGGCACAGAGTTCGAAAACGTCAATCACAATCCTGCAATTGGAGCCGTCTGTGTGGGAGTATGGAAGCAGGTGGGTGCGCGGATGGTTCACCTGCACCACTTGGGTTTCCTCTTCAATGCAGATGGCACCTCTGCCGGAACTTTCGTTGTGGAAGAGACAGATACACTGGCAGCGCACGGCGCGTCCTATGCTGGAACATTCACATTCACGACTTATGACGTGAATGGAAACCCCACCGGTACTGAGGTCAAGGGCACCGTTGCCGCAACACGGATCACGGTCGATTGACCGCAAGACCTTCTCGGCACGTAAATGCGGTCACGGGACGGGGCACCCCGCGACCGCTTCTTTTGCGGCTGAAACAGAAGAGGTCAACTGACGTTATCAGGCGTGTCTGTTGAAAAAGTCCCTCAGTTGATGCTTGTGGTGGTGCAAGCTTCGCGTTATAAGCAGGCCAGAGTTCTCAATGCTGCTGTTCACCATTACATTTGGAGGCCTGCTGCTTATGATGGGACGCCATGCCCGCGCGGAGTCGCTGTTTTATTACTTCCGCCTAGAAGATCAGGTTCCTGAAAATCATCTGCTACGCCTGATCGATCGCCACGTCAACTTGGAATTTGTTCGAGCCAAGTTGAAGGACGCCTACAGCGACGCGGGAAGGCCGTCGATCGACCCAGAACTGCTATTGCGCATGCTGCTGGTCGGCTATCTCTACGGCGTGACGAGCGAAAGGAAACTGGTGGAAGAGCTACGCATGCATCTGGCGTGGCGTTGGTTCACCGGACTGGGCTTCGATCAGGAGATTCCGCACCACTCTACGTTTTCCAAGAACCGGCATGGACGATTCCAGGAATCGAATTTGTTTCAAGAGCTGTTTGAGGAGATCGTCGCGCGCTGCGTGGCGGCGGGAATGGTGAAGGGCGAGCACATGTCGGTGGACGGCAGTTTCATCCAGGCCAATGCCGATCATCACAGCCGCGTTCCCCGTGAGCAACTGGCGGAAGTGGCTAAGGTGAACCACACGGTGCGCGAGTATTTAGTCGAACTGGAGCGGGAGAACCCGGTCGAACCTCCGGTTGCGCAGCAAGAGAAGGTCTCGACCACCGACCCGGACTCGACCTATGCGACCAAAGGCGGTCCCGCGCGGCTCGGCTATTACGACAACTATCTGGTGGATAACGCCAGTTGCGTCATCGTGGGGGTGCAAGCTACGCCGGCACGGTTGAGTCAGGAGAGTGCAGCGGCCCGAGACATGATCGAACGCTATCGCGAACGTTACGGTTACCTGCCCCAGACTCTGGCCGCGGATACCACCTACGGCAACGGCGAACTACTGCAATGGCTCGACGACCGCGGCATCGCGGCTTATATCCGAGTGAAAGAAAATCCCAATGGGCCGACTGATCTCTATGGCATCGACCAGTTCACCTACATGCCCGAGGAGAACTGCTATATCTGCCCAGAAGGCAAGCCTCTGAAATACGTCGGCATCAATCCGCTCAACCGCACTCACCTTTATTATTCGACGGTGAAGCGCTGTCGCGAGTGCTCACAGAAGAGCCGCTGCACGCGAGGCAAGTATCGGACGATCGCCATCCATACTTGTGAGCCAGCGCGGCAGCGTGCCCGCGCACTGGCCGAGACACCAGCGTTTGCTATCTCGCAACGGGCTCGGCGGAAAGTGGAAGCACTCTTCGCAGAGCTGAAGAATTACATCGGACTACGCCGACTGAGGCTGCGCAGGATGCGCTTCGTGCGCGAGCAGTTCTATCTGGCGGCAACGGCGCAGAACCTGAAACGGCTGGTGCGATTCCTCAGCTGTAAGCCAACCCCGCAGATGGCAACTGCATGAACCTGGCCTGAAGAAACTAAAGAAGCGAATAACCAGGAGACCAGCAGGAACAAAAAGCGTGTCGTGAACCGAGATTTTTCAACAGACACAGGCGTTAGCACAAGCTTGCTCCGTTTGTTCGCCCCCACCAAAGGGTCTACCTGACAGTATTGTCCCCATCCGACAGCACGGCGAGCAAGGTCAAGTCTTGGCTACACACTTAATCCATTCGCCCTACTTTCGCTCTCGCCCTTGATACGCTCTTTTCATGGCATTCCAGCCGATGCCGCTCTCGCGCAAACCTGCGCCATTCGACCATCCTGAGTATCTTTTCGAGCTGAAGCTGGATGGCTTCCGTTCGCTCGCTCTCATCCAGAACGGTCGAACTGAACTCATCTCCCGCAATGGTCACCCGTTCAATTCATTCGACACACTTCGAAAAGAACTGACTGCGCCAGGTGGCAAGACGGTCATCGATGGCGAGATTGTCTGTCTCGATAGACGTGGAAGACCGCAGTTCAATGACCTCCTCTTTCACCGGGGCGAGCCATGCTTCTTCGCATTCGACCTGTTAATGAGTGACGGGAAGGACTTGCGGTCGGAAAGATTGACAGACCGCAAACACGAACTGCGGCGTCTGCTGTCCAAGGTTCCCACGTCCAGAATGATGTACGTCGAACACGTCGAGCAGTACGGCACAGCGTTGTTTGAGCAAGTCTGCAAAATGGACCTGGAGGGGATTGTAGCGAAGCACAGCTTTGGGAACTACGTGACCCAACATGAGCGGACGACTTGGTTCAAGATCAAGAATCCGAATTACTCGCAGATGGCGGGACGGGAGAAACTGTTCGAACGTGAACGTCATCGAGAGCCTGTCCCGGGCTGGCACTCCTGTGAATTGGCGTGTGCGGAACTAGACCAAGCATGAAACGCAAATCCCAGCCCGAAGATAAGTCGATTGAGCGCAAAATCGAGGTCGAGATCGGCTCACGTTTAGTGATCGTGGAGCAATGCGAACTGGACAATCTAATCGAAGCACTGAGCGAGATGAAAAGCCTTGCTGCTGGCGGTAGAGCGTTAATGAGTATCGGGTCTTCATGAGCATGAACGTCTATTGCCAAATCGAGCATGTGGATAGCGAGTCCGACACAGGTACGCCGTGCTCAAACCGTGCCATCGCTGAGTGCGCTGAATGCGGAGCAGCAATTTGTGCTGTTTGCCGTTTGTGGTGTTGCGGACAATCGTTCTGCGAATCATGCGGTGATTACCACGTAACGACTGAATGCGTAAGGAAGCCTGTTCAAAGCCCGCGTACTCCGTCAATTGCTTTTTGCCATTTTCCGAACAGGGCTAAAAACTCATCGCAGGGTTTCATCTGGCCGCTGAAAGGAAGCAATGCTAGTAATTGTCTTGATCCTGATCATAGCGGTCGTACTGTTGATCTCGATGGATCGAGTCAGCGGTCGACAAACGTTCGATGGCCGCAGCCGGAAGCAGCCGATGATCGATTCCTGAATAGGTTTTTACACCGTCGACGACAGAAGCCCTGACACCAGACTGGACAGACGCACAACTGTGCCCCGTGCCGATGTGCTTGAGTGTCTCAAGAACCTTCTGAGGTGCCCATGAATCCCGTTACTGTAAAGATGTCAACATCCAACCCGCCAGAACCGATGCTAGAACATGCGATCCGGCATCGTGCTTACGAACTTTACGTCCAAAGAGGGATGGCTCCTGGCCATGATGTCGATGACTGGCTGAAGGCGGAAGCCGAGCTGGTATATGGCCACTCGACCTCGGATTCTAATAGGCCGTAACCGAATTTTCAGCAGTCAAATGACGTCCAGTCTTTCAGCGATGAACCCTCGTCGTCACTGTTTACGCTGCGGCCCGGTGAGGTCGCAAGCTTTGCATGTCACCCAGTACTCATCGTGAATGCAGCGGACAATCCTTGGCTCGACGTTCCGGTTGACGTCTAATGCATCCGGGGGAATCTCAACCGGGTAATCCGGTTCCAGCGGGATCACCCGGTCATTCTTCCTATCAAACACGCCCTTTGCGCCCCGCCGTCTCCATTCAATTTCTGCTTTGCTCATCGACTTCGACTTCATCGTTTGCCCTCAAAGACCGTTCTTGATGACGTCGTTGACAAGCGCGTGTATCTCTTCCGCAGTCAGGCCCTCATGCAGGAGGGCCGAGACCAGTTCTTTGAAATCTTTCTTGGCCTGTTGGAGTGGTGAGGGTCTGGGTGTAACTCTGCGTGTGCTCATGGTGATCCCCTTTTGCGACTCTCGTCGCCGCATTTGGCTAGTGCCAACCACCGTGGACTGTGTCCCGTCTCGGTTGGTAGGTTCAGAGCAAGTGTCTGAACCGCTCTTGATGCAAGATCAAAATATCACACTCCAGAAATCTCGGCACGGGATTCGATGATTTCTAGGCGTGCGGGCTGCTGGATGGGGACATTCATGCGATGATTTGGCTACTCGCCTGTTGAACACCATTAGCCGCGATTGACTCGGGTAGGCTAGCCTCCTAAGATCGCTCCCGCGAAGACTGGAGTTCCCAGTTTGATCGGCCAGACCATTTCGCACTACCGCATCGTCGAGAAGCTGGGCGGCGGTGGGATGGGCGTCGTCTACAAAGCCGAGGACACGAGTCTCCATCGCTTTGTTGCCCTGAAGTTTCTGCCTGATGAAGTAGCCAAAGACCCGCAGGCCCTCACCCGATTCCAACGCGAAGCCAAAGCTGCGTCCGCACTGAACCATCCCAATATCTGCACCATCCACGAAATCAGCGAGCAGGATGGCGAGCCTTTCATCGTCATGGAGTTTCTGGACGGGCTAACGCTGAAGCATCGCATCGCAGGAAAGCCCGTCGACACAGATGTGTTACTCGGTCTGGCTATTGAGATTGCCGACGCGCTCGATGCTGCTCACTCCGAAGGTATCGTCCACCGGGATATCAAGCCTGCCAACATCTTTGTGACCAAGCGCGGACATGCCAAGATTCTGGATTTCGGGCTGGCGAAAGTTACGATTCCTACGAGTTCTGCGAGCCAAATAGCTGCACAGAATACTCAGGCTGCCTCTACTTTTGCGGAAGAACATCTCACCAGCCCGGGGACGGCGCTGGGCACCGTCGCTTACATGTCGCCCGAACAGGTTCGAGCTAAAGACCTCGATGCCCGTACTGACTTGTTCTCGTTCGGAGTGGTGCTGTATGAGATGGCGACGGGCGCTTTGCCGTTTCGGGGCGAGAGTTCCGGGGTCATCTTCAACGCCATACTGGAGCGTGCTCCTTTGTCCCCGCTACGGCTGAATCCAGACTTGCCGCCAAAGCTGGAAGACACGATCAACCGGGCGCTGGAGAAAGACCGTGAGTTGCGTTTTCAGCACGCCTCTGACATGAGATCGGAACTGCTGAGGTTGAAGCGGGACACAGAGACGGGGCGGGTTGGAATTGCCAGTTCCGGGAACGTCCAGGCGGAGCAAGAAAGTGGTTCTCAAGCGGCAGGTCCACAAACCGTGCCAGCATCGGGTTCGCCTTTCAGCTTGTCTTCATCTCCATCGTCCATTGCAGCAAAGACCACCGAGGCACCCGAAGTTCACAATCAAAAGCTCTGGAAGGTGATAACTCCAGCGGCAGCCCTGGTGGTAATGGCATTGATCGCAGGCGGACTTTACTATCGTTCGCATCACACCGAGCCGCTGACCGAGAAGGACACCATCGTGCTCGCCGATTTTGTCAACAGCACGGGCGACCCGGTCTTCGACGATACGCTCAAGCAAGGTCTCTCCGCTTCACTTTCCCAATCGCCTTTCCTGAATCTTCTCCCCGAGCAGAAAGTAAGCGACACCCTGAAGTTAATGGGACGCGCTCCTGGAGACCGTGTCACTCAGATAGTTGCGCGGGAGATTTGCTTGCGTACTAACAGCAAGGCATCTCTGGTTGGCTCAATTTCGAGCCTCGGAAGCCACTACGTGATCGGGCTGAAGGCATCGACCTGCAAGGTGGGGGACGTATTGGCGCTGGAACAGGTTGAGGCTGCGTCGAAAGAAACGGTCCTGAAGGAGCTGGACAAGGCAGCTGCCAGCCTGCGAACGAAGCTAGGAGAATCACTTATTACCGTGCAGAAGTACGACGTCCCGCTTGAGGAGGCCACCACGCCGTCCCTGGAAGCGCTACAGGCCTACAGTAGGGGCTGGAAACCCTTTTTGGAGGTAGGAGGTAGCGCCCCCATCCCAATGTTCAAGCGAGCCATCGAGCTTGATCCAAATTTCGCTATGGCTTACTTGGCGCTTGGAGGTACCTATCTTAATCTCAATGAGTTCGGCTTAGCCAACGAGCATCTGCGGAAAGCATTTGAGTTGCGAGAACGAACCAGCGAAAATGAAAGATATCTCATTTCCAGCGTTTATTATCAGTACATAACGGGTGAACTAGAGAAAGCCAAACAGGTCTACGAAGAGTGGGGCGAAAGCTATCCTAGAGATTTTATGCCTCCCTCTAACCTGGCGATAGTTTTCGGTGGTTACCGGGCAATATGAGAAAGCCTTGCCAAAATTCCTGGAAGGCCTGCGTCTCTCTCCCGACACAGGTGTCTTGTACGCGAATCTCATGGGGGCATATGGGGTCTTAGGTCGTCTTGATGAAGCCAAGGCCACTTATGATGTCGCCCTGTCGCATCAACACGATTACCCATCTCTCCACGTAGACCGCTATGGGGTAGCTTTTCTGGAAGGAGACGCGGGAGAAATGCTACGGCAGGCCGCGTGGGCAGCAGGCAAGCCGGGAGCTGAGGACATATTTCTATCTTTGCAATCGGATACTGAGTGCTATGCGGGGCGCCCCACGAAAGCGAGCGAACTGTCTGCCAAGGCGGCTGATGTGGCAAAACGCAATGACCAGAAAGAGACAGCAGCACTGTGGATACTAAACGCAGCCCTTCGCGACGCAGAACTTAAGAACTTGGCCCAGGTACGACAGCAAACTACTGCGGCGATGGCCCTTGCCTCCAACCAGGATTCCCAAATCCTTGCAGCTTTAGCCTTGGCGCGGGCGGGGGAGACGGATGAGGCGCACAGAATGGCTGATGAGCTGGCCAAGCGCTCGCCACTGAATACCATGCTTAACGGCTACTGGCTGCCAACCATCCGGGCCGCAGTTGAGATCCATCGCAAACACCCCGAAAAGGCCATCAGCTTGTTGGTGGCGGCGTCTGGCTATGAACTTGGTAATCCCCCGCCCTACGCCCAATCCGGCGCGAGTCTCTATCCTGTCTATGTACGCGGCGAGGCCTACCTGAAAGCAGGCCAGGGGGCGCAAGCAGCAGCCGAGTTTCAAAAACTCATCGACCACCGGAACATCGTAGGAAATTTCGTGCTGGGCGCACTGGCGTATTTGCAACTGGGTCGAGCCAAGATCATGAGCGGCGACAAAGAAGGCGCTCGCAAGGCCTACCAAGATTTCCTCTCTCTGTGGAAGGACGCTGACCCCGATATCCCCATCCTGAAGGAAGCCAAGGCGGAGTATGCGAAGCTGCAATGAAGCTGTGGGCGATTTTTCTTTCCGGTCCAGAGTCTCGTTAGGCGGTCTTAGGAACTCCACTGCTCAGAGGTAAAATAGCATTGTTGAAGAGACGCGCCGCTCAGTACGATTCGCTCAGAACCCAGAATGGAGGACCAACCTATGACTGCCCGTGCACTGAAGCTAAAGGTATCCGCCAACGTCCCGAGAGATTGCAATTTTTGGCTGGAAGATGATGGCTGGAACGGAGTTTGCGAGGAATTCTCGGTCAACGTTCGCGGGAGCAGTTTTGAGGATGCGAAGAGGAAAATGGAAGCAGCACTACAGGCGCACATCGAGATTGTCCTGCGTAAGCATTCCAGGACAAGTCGAAAGAAGGTTGCCTGACAGATCGGGCTGAGGGATGGTGCCTCATGAACTTACCGACACGAATCGAATTGGTGCCTTAAAATAGCAAGCCAGCGGAGAACCCAATTGTGTAATTGCAAGGCAGCCATGGGAGATTTGTGGGGCTTGAGAGATGTGTCTGTCAAGGATGAGCGTGCGCGATTCACAAGCCAGCGGGCGTGGCGGCGGCCCGTCTTCTTGTACACAGAATTTCGATTTGTACACTTAATTTGACAGGACACGGACAGCAGAAATGATACGGCAACAATTACAACAATTCTAGGAACTAAACCAAGGTATGCCGTTTCAATGAGATAGCCGGTAAGCCCTTTGACGCTACGGAGATAGAGAAAGCTAAATAGAGAATCCCACTCTCTCCGCCAGCTTTGGTTTCAAAGGTCTTAACTAACTAAGGCCAGAATAGCGAGTACCGCGACATTCCATCCGCTCAAAATCCACCCGCTTGACCAGGTCCGGCGTAATCGTGAAGCCGCACTTCGGGACCGCACCGATAGCTTTTAATCCATCGTGGGCAGACATTAAAGTTCGCTCAGGAAGTTGAAACTCCCCCCGAAAGCAAGAGAAGTTCTTTGAACAAGACCGCCAGTATCGCTTCCCGTCAGGCCGGGCGAGGCTGAAGTGTTCCCCATAGCAAAATGGCCATCAGGTATGCCACGGCGCCGCAAGCCAAAGTGATATTGAGACCGAACTGAATGGCAATCACCATCGCCAAGACGGAACCCAGCACGCTGGAGCCCGCATTCATGGCCCACGCCCACTCCACCGCATTTTCCTGGGGTGGGTTTCTCTGTGCGGCAGGAAATTCCGGTGCAGGGATGCTGGCCAAAGCTCGCAAACCCGTGGGAAAAGGCATCCCCATGGCAAATCCCAAAGGAACCAGCAGGAAGGCGCTCACCAGTAGTTTTGCCGGAAAGGGCAGCCCCACCAGCGCATTCAGCAAGCCCTGGAGAATGGATACGTAAAGAAGAAGCGTGCCCACAATCAAGACCAGCGGCAGCCATGCCTTCCAGGTCTGGGTTAGCCACTGACGCGAAGCCAGGCTGCTAGCGCCGCTCGAAAGCAGAAGCAGGAATACGACCACGGTTAAGGCGTAGGTGGGATGTCCTAGAAACAGAACAAAGCGCTGGATGAAGGCGATCTCCACCAGAATGTATCCCAGCCCCACGGCCACAAAATAGAGCAGCCGAACCGCATGCTGCTGGCGACGGCCGCCACCTACGGCCAGGGGGAGGGCAAGGAACGCGAGCACGGCCACAAAAGAGATCACCAGCGCCATAGCTAATACTGCAACGCCCAGGTTCACTTTCCAGTCGATGGCCTGATCCAGGCCTTCCCGGTGCAATATTTGGCTCAGCTTCAGGGTGAAAAAAAAGAAGGGCGCGTTATCGCGTACCGGCGCGACGTTGTAGGCATACTGTCGCGCAAATGAATAAGGATCGTTGCCTGCGATCAGCGCGGAAAATGGATTGTCTTCAGAGTGAGAGGGAAGATACAGCGCAACCAGGGCGGGATAGGTTTGCAGGTGGGCGCGAACCGCTCCCTCTTCTTCGGGAAGGAAAGAGCTCCTCTTGGCCAGCACCACCACCGGAATACCGTCTTCGTCCAGATCTCCTTCCGAGACTACGATGAAATTCTTGGCAGGATTCTCGACCCCAAGCTCGTGCAGCGCTTGCATCGCAACCGAAACTACGCGCAACGCCTCCCGCGGCTGGCGAAACTCCCAGCGCGTGACGGCGACCAACCCATCGGGCTTCAGATGTTCAAAATACTCGCGAAACGCTTCCACCGTGTAAAGACTGTTCTCACTCAAAGCAAAAGCACCCGCGGCGGTGGAAGCCCAAGTGTCAACCAGAGTCATCTGCACCACATCGAAATTCTGCTTCGCGTTGCGAACGAACGATCGCCCGTCGGTGACGTGGATGTGGACCTCAGGCCGTTCGTAGAGATGGTAGGAATAGTCCGCATAACGCCCACGCATCACGGTATTGGCGATGATGGGATTGATTTCGATTCCAGTTACGTCGGGGCTGCCATTGGCCACCGCACGCAGCACATCCACGCCGCCGCCGGGCCCGATAATGGCGTAACCACCACGCGGGCGCAATACATTGGCGAGCGCCGGAGGCTCCGACATCAGATCCTTCTGCCACTCCGTGCCCTGCCACCCGGTACTCTGCCACAGCTTGGGGTCAGCGTTCATGATGTAGGTGGAGGCATCAGCATCAATGACCACCGCCTTGGCCTCACCCTGCCGATCTACTTCCACCCGCGAAATCGCATTCCAGCGGGCGAACTCGACCCAGGACTTGTCACGAACGATGCCTTTGGCGTAGACAATGTCGATCAGCCGTCCCGAATAGTTCGCTGCAATCATCGCCAGCAGGATCGTAGCCAAGCCCGCAGTCAGTTTCCGCGCGCCCATGTTCATGGCCCACACGGTGCCCGCAACCGCCGCCATCACTCCGGCGAAGAGGACGGTATTTGGTCCGCCAAGCCAGTTGAGAAGAGGGACAATTCCCAGGCAAGCCAGCGCGCCTCCCGCCATGTCCGCTCCATAGAGCCGTGGGATGAGTTCCGATTCACGGGCAAACACAATCGAGAACTCCAGACCGGTGAGGAAGAACGGCGCCGCGGAAGCCAGGTACATCGCGGTAAGCCGCAAGAAGTTCGCCCTCGACAGTTCCAGCGAGACTGGAACGTGCAACACGATCTCCAAGACGATTGGCACAGCCAGAGCATTGATGCAGCAGAGGCATGCCAACAGACTTCGCGTCTGGAAACCCGCCAGCCAGTTCTTTCCGAGGTAAGCCAACACCCCGCCGGAACCCATCCCGAGCAGAGCAATGGAGATCGCTAGAAAGGCAAAGTGATAGAAAAGTACGACGGAAAACAATCGCGTCAGCGCCAACTCCAGCAGCAGTGCGGCGAAACTACTGATCGCCACACCAGCCAGCAGTGCGCGTTCGCCGGCTTTCTCCGACGCGCGGGTTAAGCTCAGCGGTGGAGTTTCGCCGATCAAGGACATGCGATGGTTCAATCTGGAATGCGACAGTCTAACAGAAAGCACTCAGCCTTCAGCGATTTCGACACGAATGCCGACAGGCTTTGCAGTCGATGGGAAATATCGCAAGAGGTTTAACAGTTCGACCGCGTGGGTTGGCGAGAGCATCAAGATCACGTTTTGGAAATGTGACCTTGACCCTACAGAGCACCAAGACCATGCAGATCGTGGCAAGATTCCCGAGTGTGTGGCGGGTGCAGGGATTTTTTCCCCTGGGCGGCAGGCAGACGATAATAAAAAAGGATAAAAGAAACGGCGGACGGAAACAACGAGAGGGCTCTTAATGAAATTGGTGCACAGTGTGCAATCCGAAAGTCGGCCCCGAGATCAACCGTCATCACAGAGGGGCCCCCAATTTCTGTTCGACCGTCCCGCCAGGGAGTCTCCCACCTTCCCGTTCAAAATTCAACCGTTGGGGCCGCTAGGGCGCCCTCTGCGCGCTCATAGTACGCAGAAAATGAGACGGGAACTGAAGAAACGTCAACCCCAGCTTTCGGCTCGGCGCACGAAGGGTTGATATTCGTAAAAGAAGCAGACGACGCCGCGGCCTCATCGCCTTTATCAGTGCGAAGGGAAGCTCCTCCATGCGTACCGTCGATGCCGACACTGAAAGGTTTGTGAAACGCAGTCCCTAGCGCTTATCTTATGCGCTTCAATGTGTATCCGTAGGTGCGGACCGAAGCACAAATGGAAGGCCACGGCGAAAGTTCGCGACTACCGTTTTTTGCAGGTCGAGTGCTTCAAGCGGAACGTGGCTGCGCGTGCGATCGAGGCTAACATATTCGAGATACCCGTCTGCGAGCCAGTAGTCCGTCGCCGCGTGGTCGGTCCCATTCTTCAGCACCAGCAGGAAGAATCCCTTTCCCACCGCCTCGTCAGCAGCTTCGGCCGCTGCGTCGACCGTTGCTCCAGCGTTGGTGGGCGAATTCTCTCGAGACGGTGCAGATGGTTCCACATCCACGGGACCTGCCGGCGGTGGGTCCACGGCAATTCCCGGCTGCGTTGTGTCCAGGGAATTGAGGTCGTCACCGATATCGAGAGAGTCCCCGCTAAAGCCAAACCCAGAAAGGAAAGGATCAAAACCAGGTAAGAAGAAAAACAGCGGCAAAGCTGGCTGAAAGAAACAAACCTGAGTCAAACCGTTGAAGAAGCAACCCGATGCCGGAAAACACGGAAAGCGGCCGAAGAAAAAACTGGGATGACTGCGAAACCGAGAAGAAAAGAAAAAGCTGTTGCCGACGAAGCGGGGCGGGAACAAAACTGGAAACCAAAGAGACCTCGGCGGAGCCGGCTGAATGGATGCCCATGACGAGGCACGGACCGGCGTTGCGCCCTTTACCAGTTCTGGCGGCAGATGGCGCGGAGTGCCCACCGTTCCAAGTCTACCCGCCCGCCGCGCAGCTCGATTTCCAAAACCAAGGTGCAACCAACCGGAATGCCACCCGTCCGTGCGGCCCCCGCCCGTGTGTCTGCCGGAAGAGTGTCCGCCTCCAAAATGTCCGCCTGCGGAGTGGCCGCCCCCGCCGCCGTGCTGCGCCTCGGCCGGTGCGAGCAGACACATTACCGCCACCAAAATCAGAATCATGTGCGTCGGCCGCACAAGGAAGGCAATTCGTTTGGCCATGGCCTTCCCATCCCCAAGGAATCTATTCCTAGTTTACTCCTGTTCGCGTGCCCGGGAGTACGGCGCGGAACGCAATCGCCCAAACCCAACCGCTATAATCAGTTGAACATTAATATGAATTCGTCGCAAGAAAGCGTTGGGGAGGAGGATCTCCGGCGTGAGCCCGGGATGGCGGTCTTGTTCTGTCGGCTCTCTCGGGGGCCTGCGAAACGCCGATGAAGCGGTTTCCGCATCTCGCAATAATCGCCGGGCTATTTGCGGTCATCTTCGGGCTATCCTTCGGTCTGTATGCTCAGATTCAGGCTGGGTTTATTAACTCTATGTCGTACAGACTTCCGAAGTACTACTTCTAAGATATCCACCCCGAGATCATGGACGACATCATGCGCGGGATGCAGGCCACACTCCCCACCTTCGTGGGAGGAAATTGACAACTCGCTGAATATCCACAACATCGCCTCGAACATTCGGGGTTGGTACGATCACGTCATTCACCACCGCGTAGTTCCTGACTAAAAGGAGAGCGGGAGTAACCTCCCGCTCTCTTTACTTTTTGCTCAGATAGTAGAATTAGGCGCTCTTCCTGCCTTGCTTCGCTTTCCACCTCGTCCACCGCGCCGCTACCGCCTTGCGCATGGTGGCACAGTCTCTACACCACAGCAAATCCGCGCTCGGCGACTTCTACCGCCGCATGCGAGCGAAGCTGGGTGCGCCGAAAGCCATCACTGCGGTTGCCCACAAACTGGCCCGCATCATTTTCCACTTGCTGACTACTCATCAAGAATTCGACAACAGTCACTTTGCCGCTGATCAACTCCGTTTTCACAAACACCAGGAAGCCAAGCTCCGTGCCAAAGCCCGAGCTCTCGGATTCCAACTTACTCCCTTGGAACGGGCGGCATGAAATGGTTCCTTAAGAGCTCTCTACCAGCTAGCGAGCCGGCGCCGGCGGAAACGCATGGCATAGATACCTAGATTAACGACACAGACGGCGACACCAAAGCCGGTGAGCACACCGGGTGGAATGTTCGGATAAACCAGAGCATCGAGATAGTGCAGCAGGAATCCACCCTGGTATGGGGCAATGCCGGCCCGAGTCTCCAGCCAGCTTTCCGCCCATGTCAGCAGGCAGGTCCAAGGCAGGATTTCGATCAGGATGCCCCACACCAAGCAGCCGAGGTGTAACCATCGCAACACTGGACGGCGGGGCGTGACCGTGACTCCGAACACCGCCCACAGAATGAACAGCAGGTGCAATGCTAGAATCGCGGCTGCGAATGCGGAGTACACATTCCCGTTTCCTTCCAGCTATGATCTGGAGGAGCAAGTACCGTTCGTCTTTAAGAGCCACCGGATCGCGGCTCGGTTCGCGCTTCGACGTGGATTCTGCAACCCACACGACAAAGGGGTTCTTTCTCGATTACGTGCAGGCCTGGCGGATTCCACCCTACCTCGGCTAATTGCGGTGCATAAGCTCTGCTTCGTCCAGTTGATGCGTCAATGGGACGGCCCGTGATTTGCGCCGCGCTTTCCAGTCGGAAAATGTTTTCTGCACCCGGTCGAGATAAATGTAATAGACCGGGGTGATGTAGAGCGTCACCACCTGCGAGAAAAGCAGCCCGCCGACGACCGCGAGGCCCAGTCCGCGCCGCGATTCCGCACCCGCGCCGACGCCGAGCGCGATCGGCAACGTGCCCATGAGGGCTGCTGCGGTGGTCATCATGATCGGACGGAAGCGAATGAGGGCACCCTGGTAGATCGATTCTTCAGGGCTCTTGCCATCGTTGCGTTCTGCGTCGAGCGCGAAGTCGATCATCATGATGGCGTTCTTCTTCACGATACCGATCAGCATGATGATGCCGACAAAAGAGTATAGGTTTAGTTCCTGATGGAAGATCATGAGGGTGAACAATGCACCCACGCCTGCGGATGGCAGGCCAGACAGAATCGTGATCGGATGCACGAAACTTTCATACAGAACGCCGAGAATAATGTAGATGACGAGAATCGCGGCTACGAGTAGCAAGCCAAGCCCAACGAAAGAATTCTGAAAGGCTTGCGCGGTTCCCTGGAACGTGCCGGTCACGTCGGCAGGCATGATCTTGCGGACCTGCTCTTCGACGAACTTGGTGGCATCGCCCAATGCCACACCCGGCCTGAGATTAAAGCTGACGGTAACACCGGGCAACTGCCCAAAGTGATTGACAGTGAGCGGGCCAAGCGACGGAACAAGTTTCGCGACCGTATCGAGCGGAACTAATTTGCCTGAGGTGGAGTGTACGTACAGCTCGGAGAGTTCCGCCGGGTTGTTTTGGAATTGCGGCAGCAACTCCGTGATCACGTAGTACTCATTATTGGGTGTGTAGATTAGGCTGGTCTGGCGTGTACCGTACGCCGAATACAACGAGTTGGCAACCTGGTCGGGCGAAACGCCTAGCGCGTAGGCCTTGTCGCGATCGACATCGATCGTTAGTTGCGGGTTCTGCACCTGTAGGTCACTGGTGACATCCTGGAGCAGTGAGGATTGCCTGAGCGCAGCTTCAACCTTCGGAGCCAGCGCATAGAGCTTGTCCGTGTCCGGAGTCTGCATCGTGTACTGGTATTGCGACTTGGTCAGATTGCCGCCGATACGGATGGTCGGCGGAATTTGCAAATACACGTTAATGCCCGGAATGTTCGCCATCTTCGGACGTAGTTCCTGGATCACGTCCATGGCGCTCATCCTATTGACACGGTCTTTTTTGTCTTTCAAGCGGAAAAAGATGCGTCCCTGGTTTGTCGGCTGGCCGATCGACGACATCGTGTTCAGCACGCTGGGATCGTTGCGGACAATGTCGGCCGCCTGCTGCTGCAATTTCATCATGTCTCCGAACGCGATGCCCTGTTGCGCTTCGGTAAAAGCGAAAACTAAACCTTGATCTTCGTCTGGAATAAAGCCGGTCTTCGACTGGGTGAACAAATAATAAGTAAGGCCGATGACCACGAACGAGATCAGCAAAGTAACGAAGCGATGACGCAGGACTCGCTTCAGCGACCAGTCGTAGCCCTTCAGCCAGGAATCGAAGACTTTTTCGCTCCCGTTGTAGAACCTACCATGTTTCTCTTTTTCCGAGGGTTTAAGGAAGCGGCTGCAAAGCATCGGCGTGAGGGTGAGCGAAACGAAGCCGGAAATGAGAATCGAAACAGCAATAACCACGGCGAATTCGTGGAGCAGGCGTCCGATGAGGCCGCCCATGAATAACAGCGGGATAAATACAGCCGCTAGAGAGAGAGTCATGGACAGAATGGTGAAGCCGATTTCGCCCGAGCCATCGATGGCCGCGTGCAGCGGAGACGCCCCCATCTCCATATGACGCACGATGTTCTCCAGCATCACGATGGCGTCATCGACGACGAAGCCCACCGACAGCGTGAGTGCCATCAGTGACAGGTTGTCAAGGCTGTAGCCGAGCAGATACATCACCGAGAACGTGCCGATGATCGACAGCGGCAACGCGAGCGCCGGAATGACCGTCGCCGAAACATTGCGCAGGAAGAGGAAGATCACCAAGATGACCAATCCGATGGTCAGCATGAGGGTGAACTTCACGTCGTCGACCGACCCGCGAATGGAAACCGAACGGTCGTAGAGGGTATCACTTTGAACTGCGGCCGGGATCTGCGCCGCGAGCTGCGGCAACAGTTGATTCACGTTGTCGACAACTTCGACGGTATTGGTGCCAGGCTGGCGCAAGATAGCGAGCACGATGGCGCGATTGCCATTGAACCAACTGGCGGATTTATCGTCCTGTACGCTGTCGATAGCGCGGCCGATGTCGGAGATGCGGACCGGCGCACCGTTGCGGTAGGCAACGATCATCGGGCTGAATTGTGCGGCGTTCTGCAACTTTCCATTGGAAAGAATGGTGAAGGTCTTGCTATTGCCCCACAGCGTTCCTGTGGGCACGTTGGTGTTGCCCAGGTTCACGGCGTTGCTGACATCGTCAATGCCAATCTGGCGAGTGGCTAGCGCATTCGGATCAAGCTGCACTCGGACGGCATATTTCTGAGCACCATAAACCTGCACTTGCGCTACACCGTTCACCATCGAAATGCGCTGCGCCATGGTAGTTTCTGCGGCTTCGTCGACTTGCGACAACTTCAGAGTCGGAGAGCTGAGTGCGAGATATAAAATGGGCTGATCGGCCGGGTTCACCTTGCGGAAGGAAGGCGGCGTTGGCATGCTTGGCGGAAGCTGGCCCGATGCCTGGGTGATCGCCGACTGTACATCGAGAGCGGCACCATCGAGACTGCGGCTCAGATTGAACTGAATGGTAATACTGGTCTGGCCGAGAGAATTCGTCGAGGTCATCGAGTCGATGCCCGCGATGGTAGAGAACTGTTTTTCTAGCGGCGTGGCGACCGAGGAGGCCATCGTCTCGGGGCTCGCGCCCGGCAGAGAGGCATTCACCTGGATGGTGGGAAAATCCACGTTCGGCAAATCACTGACCGGCAGAAAGCGATACGCGAAAATGCCGAAGATGAGGATCGCTGTCATGACCAGCGTGGTCATGATTGGACGTTTAATAAAGAGCTCCGGAATGCTCACTGCCCGCCTCCTACCGTTCCGGTTGCGGTATCGCTGGAGTTAACGCCGTTGCCGACGACGGCGTCAGGCGGCAGCGAACTTCGTATGGTCACTTTGCCATTCGGGGCCACGCGGAGTTGACCGTCGACGATCACCGTGTCCCCTAAATGGAGTCCGCTTTTCACGAGCGTAAGATTCTGGTACGTGCCAATCGTCGTAACCTTGCGCGGATCGGCGGTGCCGTCTTTGGTCACTACGTAAACATAGTCGCCCTGCTGTCCTGATTGAACGGCCTTGGTAGGCACGGTGATGGCGTTCTTTACTGTGGATAGATTCAGAACAACATTGACGAATTCGCCCGGCCAGAGGTGCTTATCCTTATTCTGGAAAGTCGCCTTCAGCTTAACCGTGCCGGTTTGCGGGTCGACGCCGTTATCAATGAAGGTGAGCAGGCCTTCCGCTGGATTCGAGTTTTGACCCTTGGGATGGGCAAGCACCTTCAATCCTTTTGCGACGAACTGACGAACCTCTGCCAGGCGCATTTCAGGCACAGTGAAAGTGACGTAAATGGGAGCGATCTGGTTCAACTGAACTAGAAAAGGAGTGTCGTTGGCCTTGACGAGGTTGCCGACGTTGATCATCAGCGCGCCGGTGCGAGCTTCGATCGGAGCGTAGATGTCCGTGTATTGCAACTGGACCTTCGCGCCATCAACCGTTGCCTGGTCCGCGTACACGGCAGCGGAGTTGGAGTTTGACTGAGAGCGCTGGAGATCGGCCTGCTCGCGTGAAATCACGCCTTGCTTCTCGAGATCGGTATAGCGAGCCGCCTCCGATTTGGCGTTGGCAGCCTGGGCTTCGTCGCGCTTCAGGTTTCCCTGTGCCTGCTCAAGGGCTGCCTGGAACGGGCGCTTGTCGAGGCTGTAGAGGAGTTGGCCCTTGCGAACGTCCTTGCCTTCGCTGAAATAAATCTTTTCGATCTGACCGTTTACCTGCGAGCGGATCTGAACCGTCTGGTAAGCCTCGACGTTACCGATGGCTGTGATCTGCACCGGCACGTCGCGCTGCTCGACCGTGGAAACGACTACCGGCGCAGGCGGCCGTCCACCGCCGGGTGCTGTCGGGACGGTCTGCTTGTTGTCGCAGCCAGCTAAGAAGGTGAGTCCAAAACTCGTAAGAATCAATGCGCAGCTTGCTGCTTTCAAAGGGTTCAGCCTCGAGCTGGAATACTCAATATGAGGCATGATGAATCCAAGAATCTTATTTTGCTAATGCGAGCAAAGCCCTTCGTTTATAAGCCGCGGAGGGGCCATGATTCTTGCGTTCAGGAGCGGCGACTCCGAGAAGAAATAAATCCGTTATTTCTTCCGCCAATTCACGGATGGACAACGTTTGACAACCGCCTCCGAAAAACTCCTGCACGAGGTAATGATAGATGATCATTCCCAGGAATGACCGCGCTGCGACCACCGGTTCGACCGCGCGAAACTGGCCTTTTTCAATGCCCTTCCAAATGAAGTCCGAGAGCAGCTCGAAATTCTCGTGGGCGTAAGTCTGGAAGAAGCGGTCTGACAGCTCGCGATTGCGCAGCGCGGTGTAAAAGAGCAACCGGGTGACGGACGCATCGTCGGCGGTGCGATGGAGCAGAGTCTCCGCAATGGCCACTAAAATCCCGTAAAAATCGCCGCCGGACTCGACCAGTTCGCGGATGCTGCGATTTCGTCCGCGGCTGTCGATGCGATCCGCGAGCACCGCCGAATAGAGGCTTTCCTTTGTCTTGAAGTGGCGGAAAATAATAGCTTCGTTTATGCGGGCGGCCTTCGCGATCTCGCGCGTGCTGGTGCCATCGAAACCCTGCTCGGAAAAAAGCTTCATCGCAATGTCGATGAGCTGTTTCTTACGATCTGGCGCGGCAAGTCTCACGGGATCTAAGTAAGCGCGTACTTACTTTACTCGCACGACAACAACTCGGCAAGTTTGTGTTCCGCTTGCGACGGTACCTAGATTGTGCGGCATGCCTGTCAATCGGAGATCGGCGATTTTGGCCCGATAACAACGGTGACGGGGCCTCGCCAATCGCCGAGGAAAATACCCTTTCGTCGGTTCAAGCGCAAAGTACAGACTGAAGACATTATTAAGGATGTGAAACGCCACTCGTTCTACTTGAAACCGGGCGAAAAGAAACGGTTGAAAGCAGCTTTGGCAAGAAAGCGTGCCCGGAAAAAAGGTCGCAAAGACTCGGAGTGAAGTGGCATCTGTGATTCGGATGCGAACATGAAGGGTCTTGTCCCGGTGGGCGTCCTCCTCGGAACCGCATTCGCGGTGCGGTTCTACCTACCTCCGGGCATAATAATCCATTTCACATATTGGGTTGTGCCCGTCAATGTGGTTGGATTCTGGTTTCTTCTACTACTTACGTTGATCCTGTTTGTCCGCCTACTGATTGGCAAGCCTACCTTTTGGAAAGGGCGTATACAACCCGAGCAATGAGTTGTGGTTGTCGAAAGACGATACGGCTCTACTGAGTTCAATCCAAGGTAGACAGCCCAGCCTGCGATTACCAAGATCATCAGGCCCGAAGTTGCGCCTACCAGTTTCACCAGAGGCTTTAACTTGTTCACCTTGGCGATCAGTTGGCTTTGTTCCGTTGCCCTTGTAGTTGCGCCACAGCCCGTTTACGTCACGGAAGGTCGGAATGCCGCTTTCGGCACTTACGCCTGCTCCGGCGAGAATGAAGATGCGGCCGGTAGGGGAAACGGGGAGCATGGATGAGAGGTTACACCGACCGATCTTGGCGCTGTTATAACCCCTTGCGGAAGTGAACACATCGGTCTACAACGTCGAAGCCCAATGCCGCGTGCGCTCGCTGCGATCCCTCGTTGTCGATCAGTGCGTCCGACGCCATCTCAACGCAGCCTTGGGCTCGTGTCCAGTTCTCCGCCGAACGCATCAATTCCCTGCCAATCCCTCGATTGCGAAACTCTTCCTGAACGAACCAGCCTTCTACGAATCCGACGGGTCGTGCGGGATCGCAACCGTCAGCATGAGATCGCAGCCCAACTTCAAGGAAGCCGATCAATGCGCCATTCTCGTCCTCTGATACTAGAATCACCATTGGCAGGGTCCCGATCATCGCGTGGCTGAAGATGGCGTCGAGTTCCCTGAGATGCTGTTCGACTCCCGTGTCCGGCCAGAGCAAGGCCCGCATCTGCGCCAGTGCATTCCGATCTGAATCCCGCGCAGGTCGGACTCTCGAAATCGCCATGTCTTGTATTGTAATGTTCACGCAACCAGCCGTTTGCGCTCACGGGCAAGGGACTAAAGAATTTTAGGTTGAGTGAAGATCATCGGTCATGCTGGTCACCACAGGCATCATCTTGCTTCTCGCAATCCTTGTGGATCCCGTCCTTCTGATCCGCTTTCGTAAAAAGTGGGTAGCAGCCTTCAATCTCTCTGTTACGAACCGAATCACGGGTCGATTCGCCGACTGACTGTCGGTCAGCCCCCAATCCAATCTTGCTCGGCCCTCCGCTGGATTTGCGTGCCTGATGTAAGCCATATCCCACCATTGTTCCCGTTCAAAAACTTCCTGTTGGGGCCGCCGCTTCGAGAGACGAGTGCGGAGCCGAGTGAGATGCGGCGGCGGATTTTTTTCGGCTGGGCAGCAGGCCGATGGTGACGGTGAGAGAAAACAGCGGGCGGGAGAAGACGCGAGGGTGAATCGCGAGTGGGCCCGAATGAAATTGGTGCACAGTGTGCAATCCGAAAGTCGGCCCGCATCAAGAGGGCCCACAATTCTGTTGGATCGCCCGCCAGGAAGCTCCCCCGTACCTTCAATGCTCTTCGTTATAAACGTGAGTACAACCAATGGGAAACAACTACGAACGACGAATGGAATGCAAACGATCTCCCCGGGCACGTCAAGAATCGGCGTTGCGGCCGAGACGGCCTCCTTTTGTCTTACCCTATTCCTACGTAAAAAATGGCGCCGCCCAGGGACAAAACACCTGCCCACCTTCACATCAAAATTAGCCAGGTCGCGACCGTCGGGTTACAAACCCAACGACCAATGCGGTTGGCGTATGAGTTTTCGAGAAAACTGGGCGGCGCTCCCGTGGGAACCTCAATGTAAGAAAGCTCCTCTTGGAAAGGTACCGAAGGTTCGAATCTCAATCTCTCCTGAAAATCGCCGCAATTCCGTAGGTCTTGCCTCCAAACGGCACTGGAGAAAGTGTTTTGTCGGACCCCACAGCCAGGTTTTCTGCCATTTTTCTCTGGACGGCGTACGCACACTCCGGTTCAGCGAATCTATCAGGCGAATGCAATGCGATCACAGACCGATGATGCGTCGAAAGCGCCTTGACTTTGTCAGCACTTGCAGGATGGCTGAAGTTTGGGCCTTGCGGAGCAGCGTCCGCATCCGCCTTGTTGGGCCGACCATTTGCAGAAAAGATATCTCCCTCCAGATGCACTCGATACCGTGACCCAGCGGAATTTGTGTTGACGGAAGCAGTCTGACCGGGCGCGGTGTTTGTAATAGACACGATGGCGCCGGTCACAAGAGCTCCGCTTGGGTCGGTAACGGTCCCTTGGATGCCTCCGGTCGAAACTGTGGTCTGGGAAAATCCCGAAACAACAAGGCCAAGGAGAACGACGAGGATCGCCCCGTGTACCCGAATTGTTCGAATTTGTCGCCCAACCACTGGCAACGCGATCGCGAAAATGCGCTTAATAAGGAAGCGCGCACGATGCCCGGTTGGCAACATGTCTTCCCCCAGAATCGTCGGACGGCGTGTGAGGAGTATTCTACTCTTGCCTAGGACGGTCCACGCTCAGAAGAACCACTGCCGGACATTCGTTCGAGCCCCCGTGATCTGTTAGTGGCAGCGATTCCGACGTTGTCGCGAGAACGCTATGGATCACGAATATCAAAACGTTTTCTACCATAGCGTAGCGCATCGATGGATCGAATGCCCGGTCCTAGAACAGCGAGCGCTGCTCCCAAAGCTCCCAACAGAATGTTAATTCGCACCTGAGTTGTTCCGAGAAACCCGGAACAAACCTCAACGAGGACCACCAGCGTACCGGCGATAGGTGTCCACAACCCCAATATCAGCAGGGTCCCGGCTCCAATCGCCACTGATTGCAGGATCGTGGTTTGCAGGTCAGGCCCTGTCCGGAGAGAAACGACTCCGTCATAGATCAGCAGAAACCCCGCGACTAGCCTGAGCAGGAGCAGAGCAGCTCCAGGCCATCCATTGGGAAACATGGAGAATAGGCGTTGCACAGCAGTGAATCCTCTGTCTTGGGGTGTAACTGCCACGCCCAAGAAAACTGCAATTCTTGAGGTTGTTTCGCGATGCCGAAGGACTCACGAACGGCCCCAAACCGAGCAGCGTACCCGGAGACCAGCGGCAGTCGATAGCCCAAAAAGAGCTGGTCTCAAGCAACCCTCTTGAGGGGGGCATTGCACACACTCCAAGAGCGATCATTGCTTGCCGCTGCGTCTAAACAACGTACTGAATAGGCGCCGGAGGGCAACGTGGTAGACGAGCCGCAATTCCGATAACATTTCAATCGTGTGGAGTCTGATGAATTCTGTTGCTGGAGTTCTTCAAACGACTGAGGCAACCATCTGAAGGCTGGAAGAGATCGTGAGCTATGGCTTGCCCAGAAGAGTCGCACGTGCAACTATGCCAACGAAAAACGCGCCGGCCAACACTTCGAGAGTGGAGGCTTATCTCTGCGTTTGCTTTACTCCTGATTCTCTTTTCCACATCGTTTTCGGCGGCGACTACTTCAACGAATCCTTCCTCAGAAATACATCGTGGCCGCCCGCGCTCCATGCGAGTCCTAGCAATCGATGGCGACGATATTCGATTCTCCCGGCTGTCGACCGCTCAAGGACTCTCCCAAACCCAAGTTAATCAAATCGTACAGGACGATCAGGGATTCATATGGTTCGGGACTCAATATGGCTTGGATCGGTACGACGGATATGAATTCAAGGTCTTCACACATGATCCTGCGCAGGAGAACAGCCTGAGCTGTGTTTATATCCACTCGTTATTTAAGGATCGTTCGGGATCGCTTTGGGTGGGCTGCGATCAGTTTCTGGACAGGTTTGACAGTCTTCACGAAACTTTCACTCACTATCGTATCGACGCCGGCGAAGTTGCCAACACTGTCAGCCAAATCAGTCAGGATCAGACCGGGATGCTTTGGTTGGCAACGGGAAGTGGCTTGTTTCGGTTGAACCCGGATACGGGTCAGATGGTCCATTATGTTCACGATCCCTCAAAGTCATCCAGCCTCGGCAGCAATCAGGTCAGGTATACATTGGAAGACAGGACGGGCCGATTCTGGGTAGCCGACGGTCAGAATCTAGAGGAGTTTGATCGCGAGCGTGGAAGAGTTCTCTCGCGGGTCCGCCTGAGTGAGGGTATAAGGTTAATTTCGTTCTATGAAGATCACCTTGGCGTCTTTTGGATTACGTACGTCACGAATAGCAGTGGAAGCGGACTAACTGTTCTGGACCGATCCACAAATAGCCTAATTCCTTATTCAATCTATGACAGGAAGTCTGGCGAGGAATTACCCGCTGGATTCACAGCAGCAATTGAAGATAACAATAAAACTCTCTGGCTAGCAAGTCTTGGGGGAGGGTTGTTGAAATTCGACAGGGAGCATGGCGTTTTCATTCGGTATCGGAACTATCCAGAGAATCCTGAGAGCATTACAGAAGACCGTGTGATGTATCTGTGCGGGGACCGAGAAGGAAATGTTTGGGTGGCCTTGTACGCAAGCGAGCCCAACTTTTTCCGTTCTGAAAAGCCACCGTTCGTGCCTCTACGAGTTACTCGAAGCAGTCCCCGCAGTCACGGCGAAAAAATCGTAGGTTCTGTCTACGAAGACCACGATCACGTTTTGTGGATGGCGACAATAGGAGCGTTAAATCGCATCAATCGAAGGTCTGGAGAATCTACTTCGTACCAACCTCCCGGACAAGGACTGTCGAGCGATGTAATCGCGATCACTGAAGATCGCGTGGGCGGTCTGTGGGTCGGAACCTACGGCGCCGGACTGAGCCGTTTCGATCGGAGGACAGGTCGTTTCAAGACCTATCTGCACGAGCCAGACAATCCGTCCAGTTTAAGCAGCAACATCGTGAGCCGGATGATGATCGATCATGCGGGCACGATGTGGATCGCCACCTACAACGGTCTTGATCGATTTGACCCTCGGAATGAGAGCTTCGTTGCCTACAAGCAGGACGCCAAGAATGACGCCGAAGGGTATTTCAATCTCTCAGAAGATAAGAGCGGGTTCTTGTGGATGGGCAGTTGGGGAGGGTTGAACCGTTTTGATCCGAACACTGGTCAATTCACCGTCTATGCACACAAAGTAGGTGATCCCACTTCTTTGAGTGATAATGCGGTTACCTCGACCTATGTTGATCATTCCGGAACGGTTTGGGTCAGCACGGAAAATGGTTTGAATAGGCTGAACCGTGAAAGCGGGACATTCACCCACTACTACGTGAAAGACGGTTTGCCCACCAACGCAGTGAGCTGCATTCTCGAGGACCAGTTCGGCATGCTCTGGATGAGCACGAACCGCGGCCTATCCAGATTTGATCCTGTTGGAAAAAACTTTACGAACTATTCCACAGTTGATGGCCTCCCCGGCAATGACTTTACGGGTTGGGATGCTTGCTTTAAGAGTCCGAGCGGAGAGATGTTTTTCGGTGGGTTTAGCGGCGGCGTCGCTTTCTTTCCCGATAAAGTGATCAATACATCGTACCCGCTGCCCCTCGTTCTGACCGATTTCCAACTGGCTGGGCGTTCGGTAGAGGTTGGAGCCAAATCCCCACTCGGGAAGTCCATCAGCTACACCAAAGATGTCACACTGACTCACGACCAAAACATCTTTTCACTGAGTTTTGCTGCGCTCACTTATTTCAATCCAGATGCCAACCGCTATCGCTACAAACTTGAGAGGTTGGATCGCGACTGGATTGAAGTTGGCAGTGACCGAAGGGTCGCGAGCTACACGACTTTGCCAGCCAGTAAATACACATTTCACGTGCAGAGCGCAACCAGGCAAGGAGTTTGGAACGAGCCTGGCCTGGCCTTGGGGATCACGATCCTACCACCCTGGTGGGGCACATTTTGGTTCAGGTTATTGTGCATCGTAGCGACCGTCAGCATCCTCTGGACACTCTATCTTCTTCGGCTCAGGCAAATGGAGGCAGAGATTCGAGCGAGGATAGAAGAGCGACTCGGTGAACGAGAGCGGATTGCGCGGGAGTTGCACGACACTCTATTGCAGGGCATACAAGGCCTAATTTTACGTTTCCAAGCTGTAGCCGAACGGATACCCACCACAGAACCTGCCCGCAAGATGATCGAGAAAGTCCTCGACCGAGCCGACGAAGTGCTGGTGCAAGGAAGAGATCGCGTTAAGAATCTGCGCCTCAACGCACAAATGAAGACCTTACGGGAGGCCCTTACTGACGTCATCAAGGACCTTGCTGTCAGTAAAGGCGTTGAATTCAGTGTTGTGGTAGAGGGGGACCTGCGCAAGCTTAACCCGCTTGTCCGAGACGAAGCATATTGGATCGGACACGAGGCACTAGTAAATGCGCTGCACCACGCAGGTGCGAAACACATTGAAGTCGAAATCGCGTATGACTCCGCGCACTTGCGTTTGCGGTTTCGTGACGACGGTTCTGGTATCGATCCTAAGATTATCGAAGCCGGTGGCAAACCTGGCCATTGGGGGATGCGAGGAATGCGAGAGCGCGCCGCGAAAATCGGTGCGCACTTGGAAACGTGGAGCCGGCCAGGAGCTGGGACTGAGCTGGAATTGAGGATTCCCGGATCCGTCGCCTACTGCGCTCAGGGAAACGGTTCGCCTTGGCGAAGACTTCGCCACCTGTGGCACGAGGAGATACGCCATGATTCCGATCAAGGTTCTAACGGTTGACGATCATCCCATTCTCAGAGAGGGAATAGCGGCAATCATCGAGAATCACGCTGACATCGTCTTAGTCGGCGAAGCTGGTAATGGTCGTGAAGCGATCGAATACTTCCGGAAGTTGCATCCCGACGTAACACTCATGGATTTAGTGATGCCGGAGATGAATGGCATCGACGCGACCATCGCCATTCGAAAGGAATTTCCGAATGCTCGCATCGTCGTGCTAACGACGTATAAAGGTGATGTCCAAGCAGCGCAGGCTCTCGATGCCGGAGCCTGCGGATACCTCCTCAAGAGCACTCTGAGGAAGGATCTCGTAGATACAATCCGCGGCGTGCACGCTGGCCAGAAGCGAATTCCACCTGAAATTGCCATTGCCATGGCAGAACATCATTCGTCTGACACTCTTAGCGAACGCGAACTGCAAGTGCTGCAACAAGTCGCGGCGGGGAATGCAAATAAAATTGTCGCAGCGCACCTTTCTATCTCGGAAGACACCGTGAAAGGTCATGTGAAGGCGATCCTTGCTAAACTCGGAGCGAACGACCGCACTCATGCGGTAACCATTGCGCTCAAGCGCGGAATCATTTCGTTGGAAGAATGAATTGATTAGCTCCTCCAGATAGCTTCATCCCGCAGAAATCATCGAAACTGGCTCAGCCCCCGCAAAGAAGAATGAACCACTGTGTCACGACCTCGCACCCTACCTCATCAAAGGCATTTCGAGCCTTTCCTCTAGATCAAAAGAACAGTAACTAGTTTTGATGCACTGTTGGTCGGAGTGCCCGCTCACCCGAAAGAGGTGCTCCGTCTCGACTCGATTTGGTCTTACGCAGGTTGAAAATCGGTTTTACAGTGAGCAGCGAAATCAGGCTACGGCGAACATCCGTCGGGCTTACAGAAAGCTGGGATGCCCAAGAAATAAGAAAGGGGAACAAAATGAAACCTAACTGGAGAAACGTGATGACGAAGCTTTATGCCGTTGCTGCACTCGCTTCTATGCTGATGGGTGCGACTCTGAACGCTACCGCGGCGGGTCCTGCGCCGACTGGCATCAAAAACGTGGTTTTGGTGCACGGCGCATTCGCCGATGGCTCCGGCTGGGACGCCGTCGCAAAGATCCTTGAGAAGGATGGCTACACGGTATCGGTTGCGCAACCCCCAGAGACCTCGTACGCCGACGACCAAAAATACACGAAAGCCGCAATCGACGCCATGGGCGGGCCGGTCGTCCTGGTCGGCCACAGCTACGGCGGGTCCATTATCAGCGAAGCCGGCAACGATCCAAATGTTGCGGTACTGGTCTACATTGCTGCATTTGCGCTCGATGAAGGTGAGAGCTGTGCGTCGATCGAAACAGCGGTGCCACAAGCCTCCAAGGCATTCAAGCCGGATAGCAATGGGAACTGGTGGATAGAACAGGACCATTTCGCGGCTGACTTCGCAGCGGATATTTCCCCAGCCGAGTCCCACTACATGGCTATATCGCAGGTGCCGATCTCCACAGACTCGTTCACCCACAAGGTCACGAATCCCGCCTGGAAGAACAAGCCGACCTTTTACATGGTGGCCAGCGCAGACCGGTCGATCAATCCCCAGCAGGAGCGGATGATGGCGAAACGCGCCAAGGCCAAGACGGTCGAAGTGAATGCCAGCCATGTGGCCTACATGTCTCACCCGAAGGAAACAGCCAAGCTCATCGAAGAGGCTGCCACCTCCGCACACGGCAACTAGCAGCCAGTAAGTCTTTAGGTCGTAAGTGAAATGCATGTCCCTCGCGCCAGACAACAGTGGTTTGGCGCGAAGACGTGGAACATCGAGAATAATGATCCTCTACTGCAAAGGAGAATAATCGTGAGTCAACATATTAAGAATGTAGTTCTGGTGCATGGAGCTTTCGCGGATGGCTCCGGCTGGAAGAGGGTCGCCGACATCCTTAAGAAGGATGGCTACAAGGTGTCGGTGGCGCAACCTCCCGAGACTTCGTACGCCGACGACCAAAAGTACACGAAGGCTGCAATCGATGCTATGGGCGGGCCAGTGGTTCTGGTCGGCCACAGCTACGGCGGTTCCATTATCACCGAAGCAGGCAATCATCCAGACGTTGCGGCGCTGGTCTATATTGCTGCCTTTGCCCTCGATGAAGGCGAGAGCTGTGCGTCGATCGAAACGGCGTTGCCGCAAGCATCCAAGGCGTTCAAACCGGACAGCAATGGGCTTTGGTGGATAGACGAGGCGCATTTCGCGGCCGACTTCGCAGCAGACATTCCACCGGAAGAGGCGGAGTTCATGGCTATATCGCAGGTGCCGATCTCTACCGACTCGTTCACCCACCAAGTTAAGAATCCAGCGTGGAAGAACAAGCCAACCTGGTACATGGTGGCCAGCGAAGACCGGTCGATCAATCCGGATCAGGAGCGCATGATGGCCAAACGTGCCAAAGCCAAGACGGTCGAAGTGAAGGCGAGCCACGTGGCTTACATGTCTCATCCGAAGGAAACAGCCAAGCTCATTGAAGAGGCTGCCGCTTCCGCGCCAGCCACGGCAGTAGCTTGAAGTGCGCCGGTGCCTCCGCCGATCCAAACAAGACCGGCGGAGGCCCGGTTGAACAGCGGCGTCGGAGGAGAACACAATGAAGGATCGCATCAATATCGAAGGACGTGACGGCGCATTTGCCGCCTATATCGCGCGGCCGAAGACGATACCGGCTCCGGCCGTTGTCGTTCTGCAGGAACTGTTCGGGGTGAACGCCGACATTCGCAAGCATTGCGATGAATTGGCGGAGCAAGGTTACCTCGCGCTCGCTCCAGACCTGTACTGGCGGCAGGAGCCAGGCGTCGACCTGAACGTCAACTCCGAGGCCGACTGGCAACACGGCCTTCGCCTCTATTCGGCTTATGACAGAGATGCGGGCGTAAGGGACATAAAGGACACCATTGACGCAGTACGCAGTCTCTCTGAATGCAACGGTAAGGTTGCCTTGCTCGGCTATTGCCTCGGCGCGCTGATGGTCTTCATGACAGCCGTGCGCAAGGACGGCATCGACGCCGCGGTCTGGTATCACGGCGCCGATACTGAGAAATATCTGGGAGAGGTCGATGGGCTTCATGCGCCCCTTCTCATGCATGTAGCTGAGGAGGATGAGTTCATTTCCAAGGCTGCACAAGCGGAGATTAAAGCGGCGCTTGCTAAGAAACCGAACGCAACGGTCTACAGCTATCCGGGTCAGAGTCATGCCTTCTCTCGTCATAATGGGGCGCATTACAACGCCGCCGCGGCTCACCTTGCCAACGGTCGGACGAGCGAATTTCTACATCAACAACTGCAGTGACCGCCGTTCGTTGCAGCCGTTTCGGACGACTGGAGTTCCTTCGCCTTCAGCCAGGACGGCATTTTCGGCGCGCTGAAAAGAGCCGTCGAGAGAGGCCTGAGCAAAGCAGGACTGATGCTACTATGCGGTTCGGGCAACGCACGGCTGCGCGTAAAGAGATTCGAGATGACAAGAAAAATCGAGATAGAGCGGTTCAGTCTGACCACTTCCAAGCAGTTTGATGACGTAATAGCCGGTGTGAACGCCGCCATCGGTCATCCGGATATGGCTGAATTTGGGAGATCAACTCACGAAGCGCGCTCTTTTGCCGAACTGAAAAGCGCAGTTGAGAAAGGTTTGAGCGAAGCAGGACTGATGCTGTTTATGCAGCTTGACCAAGGCGCAGTTCTGCAGAAAGAAACGGGTCAAGACACACCTCGAATCATCCGCTTTCTTATCGGGAACCCTCTCATCATGAAGGAAATGGCGAAGCATGTTCCGGACGCGGGCTCTTACGCGCCGGTCACAGTCCTGGTGGATGAGCGCGCCGACGGCGTACATCTGTCGTATGACAGGATGGCGAGCTTCTTAGCGCCTTATGGGAATCGCGACGCGCTAGAGGTCGCCCGGAATCTGGATAAGAAAATCGAAGATATCTTACGACACGTTGCAGCTTGATCATACGCAACAAGAGGAATTCCTCATGGCCAAAACACAGTCCAAGGACAAAACTCCCGAAAGAGTCAGCGCTCAGCCGCGCCTTCACCAACGGGCGGATGAGATTCAGGCGTACGGCACCGTCAGCCACCTACTGCCGCTTGACTTGGAGGAACCGGTGCGGTTGGAAATGACTGCCCAGCTCAATCAACTGCTCGCCGATACGATGACGCTCCATGACTTGTACAAGAAGTCGCACTGGCAGGTCGCGGGACCGACTTTCTACCAACTGCATCTGCTCTTCGATAAGCACTTCAACGAGCAAGTAGAGCTGGTGGATTCAATCGCCGAGCGTATTCAGATTCTCGGCGGCGTCAGCATCGCTATGGCTCCCGACGTGGCAGAGACCTCACAGATCACGCGTCCCCCGCGTGGCCGGGAAGAGGTTCCAGTCCAGTTGTCACGCCTGTTGGATGCCCACCAGATCATCATTGGTCAAACTGGTAAACTGGCACGGCGCGCTGTAGAAATTGGCGACGATGGCACGAATGATCTTCTCGTCAGCGAAGTGCTGCGCACGAACGAGCTTCAAATGTGGTTTCTGAGCGAACATTTGGTTGATGTGCCGCTCATCACCGCGACGGCCTAACGGCTGTGGTCAAACCGATCAGCACCTGAAACAACCAAAACAAGTTCGTGGATTGTGGCCAGGCCATAAGTCGAGCCAGGTTGCTCTAGCGAACACCATCCGAATCCGGCTCGGTCACGAATCATTAGACGTGACACTCGCCTACCTCAAAGGCAAGGATGCTGAGTCAGAAGAAGCACAGGAACATGCGAACAGCAGCAGCCAGAACAGGAGATGAAGTCCAAGTAGCTCGCATCCGGTAGTTGTGGGAGAATCAACGTCGGGCGGCAACTAGATTGGAGGATAAACTATGAAAGCAGCAGTGATTCACGAGTATGGTTCGCCTGATGAACTTAAGTTCGAGGACATGCCCGATCCGTCTCCAGGGCCGGGCGAGGTGCTCATAAGGACTGCCGCCACGAGTATCAATCCGCTTGATGTGAAGATGAGATCAGGCGCGGTCAAGGAATATTTTCCTGTGTCTTTTCCGGCAATCCTGGGCTGGGATGTTTCTGGAACCGTGGAGAAGGTCGGCCCCGGTGTGAAAAATTTCACTAAAGGTGACAAAGTCTTCGGACAGACGGCGCAAGCAGACGCCACGATGTGCGTGGTTAAGGGGGCTGATCTCGCGCGGGTGCCGGATGGGATGGACTTGGTATCGGTGGCGGCGTTGCCTACAGTCACCACAACCGGGGCTGAACTGGCCGCTCTCGCACTGGAAGGAAAGAACGGTGGCACTCTGTTGGTGACCGGCGCCGCTGGAAATGTCGGCCGTTCCGCGGTCTTTGTGGCAAAGGAAAAAGGTGCCACCGTAATCGCGGGTGTACGGAAAGGACAAATCGAGGAAGCGCGAGCCCTGGGAGCTGACCGCATACTTGCGCTGGATGATGAAACAGCTATTGCTGGTTTGGAGTTGCTGGATGCCATCGCCGATACGGTTAATGGGACGACAGCAACAAAGTTGATAGGCAAGCTCAAGCAGGGAGGAGTTTTCGCATCGGTGCTAAGCCCGCCGACCAATGCGGCTGAGTATCCTTCCATTGCAGTCAAAACGATGCAAGTGAAGGCGGACCCGCGGGTGCTATCGCACATGGCTGAAGCCGTGAGGTCCGGGAAGCTGTCGATCCCGCTTGGCCAGCGTTTCGCACTGAAAGACGCCAACAAGGCGCACGCAGCAGCGGAAAAGGGTGCCGCGGGGAAAATCCTGCTGGTCGCGTAAGAGGATTCAGAGTCGGAAGAGGCGCAGGAACATGCGAATAGCAGCAGCCTGGCAGTCTACGCATAGATTCAGAACATAACTGCGGGAGATGTCTGGGTCACGAGGCGGGATCTCCCGGGTACGTCGCCCGCCGCCCATCATCCGTCGTCTCGGCTAATCACGCCTTCAGCGGAGGGAAATCACGGTTAGACGTATTGCGGCACGCAAACGGAATCCAATTTTTTGGTAAACCACTTTTGCACCATTCTCAGACTTTACGTGAAGAAAAGGAGTCTTCCCCGCCGCCAGAATCTGAGCTGCGAGAAACGTCGTTAGATCCCGCGCATATCCGCGGCCGCGAAATTCGGGATGAGTGCACACCGCGCTGATTTCCGCGAATTCGATGGATCGTAATCGCTCGCCGGCCATTGCGACCAACCGCCCATCGCTCGCGCGTATCCCGAAATAGCTTCCCGTCTGGATTGTTTGCGGTAAAAACGGGCCGGGCTCGGTGGCAGCGGTGAGTTCTAGCATTTCGGGAACGTCCGTCGTCCCGAGTGGAAGCGGCGCCACAGGCGGTGGGGCCAGTGAAGCCTCACAGATCATCTGGTCGATCCACCGAGAGCGGTCGACTTGCCAGTCGCCGGGCACGTCGAGGGGACTGGCGGTAAATAGCGCGACGTGCTCGCCGGGACTGACCAGCCGTTGTAAATCGGCGAATGCGTCATTCGTGGGATGAAGCAAAGCCGCCAGCGGTGAAACATCCGGCGGATATCGTCGCGCAAGGCCGTGTGAGCGGGCGAGGAGCCGATGTTCCGTTGTCAGCGCGAACCAGATCGGGTTGTCGAGGGACTCTAACATTCGTTGCGCGTGATCGTCTTTCACCGGGCGAATTTCTCAAAGTCCCGTTGATGTCTAGCAGAACAAGAACGCCAGAACTGTTTTTGGATTATGGATTTTGGGCGGCGACCAGAATCCCAATAGCCAAGTCTGGCGCCGTCTATACTTGCGATATTCACGATGCCGATCTTTTCTCCCTTCAGCCCAGCCACTCAATGAGGAGCTGGTTCAGCCGGTCGGGCGCGTCCAATGGAATCCAGTGGCTGGCGTCATCAATCTGCTCATAGCGCCACCGTGCCTTCACGAATTGTCCCGACATCTTCATGCGTTCACCGTCGAGGTAGTGATCGTTTGAGGACCAGATGCCGAGAGTTGGAGCTTCCACGGGCGGTAGTTTGGGAGGCGACTCCGGCAGGCGCGGCGCCAGGTTCGCGCGGTACCAGTTGAGCGATGCCTTTAGAGCATCTGGTCGGGACAGATCTGAGATGTAACGATCGATATCACCATTGCCTCGAAGCATTTCCCGGAACAGCGCCCAGTTGTCGTGCTGCAGCCACGCCTCGGCAATTCCTTCGAACTGGAAAAACAGCATGTACCAGGCCATCTCCCGCTGCCGCGATCCCGAGAGGCATTGAAAACTGGTTGAGATCTCAGCATGTTGATAGTTACGTCTTTTGAAGCGGAATGCTATAACACAGGGAAATAACATGATTCGTTACGCTATTCTTGAGGCCCCATCAAATCTTGGTTTACGATCCACTGGCGTCGAGAATTCGCCGACGACTCTTCTGGAGTTGGGCTTGGGGCGACGCCTGAGTGCGCGATGTGCGGGTCGGGTTGAGGTGCCAACTTATAATTTCGTCCGAGATCGACAGACTCGCATGCTCAATCCAGAGAATATTGCTGACTACGCTGTCAATCTCGCAGACGCCTTAGAGCAAATCTTTGAACAGGGAGAATTCCGCGTTGTATTGGGCGGTGATTGCAGCATTCTATTGGGAAGTCTGTTGGCGCTCCGGTGGCGGGGTCGCTATGGATTAGTTTTTCTGGATGGACTTTCCGATTTCTGGGCACCGGGGGAGGAGGCCCATGGCGAAGCGGCGTCAATGGATCTAGCGCTTGTAACCGGACGGGGACCGCAGCTTTCCGTGCTCGAATATACATTCAAGAATCACCGACTATTTCTGACGCACACAGAAGTTCCGCCGGCACTCGAAAGCCAAGGCCTGGGCACGGCGTTAGCTCATGCTGCTGCATTGGAATATGCACGCCAGAACGAGTTGACTGTGGTTGCGATTTGCCCTTTTGTGCAGGAATACGTCGGTAGCCACCCAGAATACCAGTCGTTTGTGACCACTTCAGTTGCTTGAACCGGTTCTCTTGTTGTGACTATTCGGCCCCCCTTCCGAACAACATCCAGACCAGAAAGCGCTAAAGGCAAGTGAGCACCTGAGGGGAACAGAAAACTCGCAGACCTGTCCAGATGCGCCAGGAGATAAAATTCCCATAAATTGCAGATTGAGGAGTGATCTTTGTCGCGAGAAGACAAACGCCGCCAGTCAGACGCGTGACCGATGCCGCCGCCTCACTTCCATGGGATAGCGCAATTGGTTAGATCGTTGTGGAAAGTTTGTGTAAAACGCAGCTATCGGGTTTCCACACGCGGCAAACGACAGACTCTAAACGGACTTTCATCTGGCGATGGTGTCGCACCCGGTGAAAGGTTTGCACCAAAAAGCGGCATTGACAACCATCCACCAACCCTTTAATTTGCGCACTGTCGACGATCGAAAGGATTGGCTCAAATAAAATTTAGCCAGTCCGAAGTAGATTGGGTGATCAGCCTGGCAGGGCAACCTGCGGGGCCGCCAAACCTGAAAAAACCGACAGCTCTGCGAGGAGTGGTTGGGGTTTGGAACTGCGAAAGCAGTGATTACATCAGGGGCCGTGATGGTGCATGCTTCCACGCTGTTGGCTTCCTCGCAAGGAGCGAATGGCTAGGGCATAACCAATGTCACGGCCTTTTCCGCGCCAGAGTCTTCCTCGCTCAATTGTCCTTCCTATAGTTCTTGCCGTGATGGTGGCGATCCGCCTCGCGTGCATTTAATTCCGTTTGAAAGAAGTCGCCGTGAAGGAAGAACTAGAGAGTATTGTCTTGCAAATGTATAGGGCCGGCGTGGGATGCTCTGAAGCGGTACGGGAGTTTCAAAGGGCCTTCATCCTCACGGTACTCAAGGATCAAAGAGGGAATCAGTGCAAAGCTGCCGAGAGACTCGGCGTACACCGGAATACGCTACGCCGTGCGATCCGAGATCTGGATATTGACATCGGGCCGACACGAGCAACGGGGAGGCGTCGACCACCACGATCGGACGTTCCAACGCCGTCGGTGCGACGACGGGCAACTTAAAGGACCGCGATTTTCGGTTAACTGCTGCTTGGTTGGCGTATCAGCTCAGGTAGCAGAGAAATTGATCAGCCCATCCCCCGGTACGGTTCGCAAACGTAAATATCCGGCAAGAGCGACAAAACCGTAAGAACGAAAGGGGTCTTCTTATGGGGCAGTTCCAACTCATAGCTCACAGCGAACCTTCAGATGTCATCGAACTCAACACGGTCTCCGAGGAAGTACAGTGAGCGAAATAAAACATCGCTCGGTGGAAACGAACGGCATCCATAAACCGGTGAAATGGGCAATGGAACAAATGCCAATCCCAATGAAACGTTCATGATTGCGGCCTCGATTTCGTTTTCAAATGCGGCAAGAATTGTTTCACCGATGCGAATCGGCCCGCCCAAATTGATTTCAATTTCGCGAGTGATGTCTTCGAGGCTTCCAGCTTTGTCGTGAACATTGATCTCACGCATGATGCCGACGTTGTTGATCAAAATGTTGAGCTCGGGAAATTGTTTGGTGACCTGTTCGTAAAGAGTGGCGATCGCTTTCGGATCGGAAAGATCGCTTTGAAACGTGTGAATTTTGGGAAAGGCCGCTTTCGCACGGTCCATCTTAGATTGATCGCGGCCCGTGATAAGAAAATCGTGTTACCAAGTGCCGTGATTTGTTTGATGAGTTCGTAACCGATGCCGCTGCTACCACCGGTGATCAAAATCATATTGCTCGTGAGATGCTGACGGAAAATCGCGCGCCTTGCCGTAGAGCCATCCAATATTGAACATTTCGATCGCGGCAAGGTTATGACAGGCTTGGAGCTGTCCGAGCACCGCTCTTGCTTCTCCATACTGCTTGCGCTTAAAGCAGGCTGTCCACTCTTCGAAAGGTTGCCCCAGCGACACAACTCTGGCCCTGCTCCTCCCCGCGGCACAGCGTTGGACCCAAGAGGGATAGGAGGGCTATGACGAACCATAGCGACGTCATGCATGCCCACTGGCGGCCAACGGCAGCCGAACGGGCCATGTACTTAACTCCAAACTGGCCAATGTGTGTTCTGATTGGCCGCCAACAACTGCCTGAGTATCGGTCATGGCCCCACCGGAGAGAGATGGGCATGAAGGCCTTTCCACAACACCACGGCGATTTGCTGTCACTCTTGCTGTTTCAGTTGACTTCTCCCGACCCAGTCTCGAGACGCAATTCCTTCTTGGCTTGGATTGCGGCAACAGCTCTTGGTCAGACGCAGGATCGCCTTTGCGACGGGGATCCTGCTAGAGGTCAAAACAGCAACTTCAACCCGAACTGGATGTCCCGCCCTGGCGCGCTTGTGCCGCTGATTGTTCCAAAGGCAGACGATTGGACGTTGTTGTTTGGCTGGCCAAGCTGGGTGCGATTGAACAGATTGAAGAATTCCGATCTAAACTGAAGCGTGAAGCGCTCGAGCGTAAAATTCTTCCTGACGTCAAAGTCGACGTTGAAATAACCTGGACCCACCAGATCATTCCTATGCTCGTTGCCGAACGTAAAGGCTATGGGCACTGCAAAAGCGGCCGGGTTGACCCATTGGGTTCTGCTTTGAGTAATTCCTGCAAGCGGATCGCCGATCTTCTCAGCCCTTTGCAATCCACCGCCCACATTCGCCACATCGCCGCCCGCCAATCCATTGAACGGCAATCCTGAATCTGCGTTGACAATGCCACCGATGTTCCAGTTTCCCAGGATTGCCTGGACGATCCCGCCGGAGTTGGACATGAATTTCTTGCCGCTGCCAAGTGGAAGCTCATACGACGTGGATAGGACAAACATATGTCGTCGGTCGTAGTCAGAGGGACCCCAATCCGATTTCAATTTATAGAAATTTGACACAGTGTCCTGTTGCGCGCCCGATTGAATGTCGAGAGACTTTGAATACGTGTACGAAGTGAGGAAGTAAAGTCCGGAGGCCAGTCGTTGCTTGAGTTCTAACTGAAGTGCGTTGTAGCTGGCGTCCCCCTGGTTGTAGTCGAAAGGGAACGGGCCGCCAAATTGGGGATATGGCTGTCTGTCCGAAATCGGCCCGGGCCCCGGCGTCAAGGCAGTATTGGCAGTGGGCTGTAGGGATTGATGTCGACTGAGCGACCCAACGTAGTGAGCAGAGAAAAGCAGGGAGTTGGTTAACTGTTGCTCGATTCCGAGGTTGTATTCCATCGAGTAAGGGATCTTTGGGTCGGGAGTACCTCCAAAGCTTGCCAGTGGCTTGTTGGGGTCCAGGAAAAACGTAGAGGGCGGAAGATTGTTGATAAACGTCGTTGGTAAACCATTATCCTGATTGCTGATCGTGGTAAAGATTCCGCTAGGCCAAGATAGACGAATGTCCGACTGCTGCTCGATGAGCGTATTGTTATGATCATCTATGATCACAAATGCGCCCTGTATCGCAGTGCGGTTCGTCGCTTGGTAGACGAAGCCAAAGCGAGGTTGGTAACCGTTCCATTGTGGAAGATAATAGCTGCTAGATCCAACAGCTTTGGGGAACAGTGGAGGAACTGGCCCTGTTACATGAAATATTCCGGTGATGGCATCCAGTCCCGAGTTGATCTTGGAAAAAGTGGGAGGAGAGATATAGTCATATCGGAGCCCCACACTCAGGACCAGTCTCTTTGTCACTCGCCATTGATCCTGCGCATAGATACCGTACCAGTTAATATGTTGATCCTCACTAGTATCCCCTACCCAAGGGGTATAGCTGTTAGGGGTACCAAGAAGAAAGCTAGCCGGCCCGTATCCTGTCCCTTCTTGAGATGCATCTACGGACGTTCCATTTGGAGTAAAGCTAAGAGTATACTGCCAGCCATCATCGAAACTGTGAATGCGATAGAACATGCCACCGATGCCAATAGTGTGCTTGCCCGTAGTCTTTGAAAGGTCGGCATGATAGTCACTATTTTTTTGGGGGCCGACTGGTGCAGCGAACTGGCTTACTCCGGTGTAACCGTTCGTTATGCCGATACCAGGGCCCAAGGGAATATCGTTTTTGGGGGGAGCAGTCAGAGCGAAATTTAGTGTGTTCAGAAAGTCAACCCCCGCGGGCTGATCAAAACGGCTAAACGTTGTCTGCGTATACCCATAGCGTATGTTAAGGATGGTGTTGCTTCCGAAGAGGCGAGTATAACCGGCGGCGAAAGCGCGCGCGTAGTTGGAAAGTTCGTTTGAGTATCCTGGGAATCCTTCAGGGCTGGTTTGGTTATTGTTGGACCGATTGTAGCGAAAAAAGACCGTGTCGTTATTGCGGAATCGGTGATCAACTCTGACTCCGACTTGATCGGATTTCGTAGAGGTGTTCGCAGTAAAGGCAAAGTTCGGGAGAACCCCTGGCGCTACGTTTAGATTGGGTGCGGGGTAGTACCTAGCCAGAATGGCCAAGGCAGCCGAATTGAGTTGGTTGGCTGGAATGACATTGCCCGGGTATGGGTTGCGAATGATCCTCGCAGGATTTGTGGGGTCAGCCGTGGTAGTGTTTGGGTCATAGATCTCGTTGGCGAACTCTGGACGGCCGAGAGTGTCCGTGCCTATGGGAGTGAGGCCTAGCACCGCAGAAAAATCCCCCGCCCGCATGGCATTTGTGAGAGTAGCCGCGAGGTAGGACTTAGTTTGTTCGGCACGGAATCCCTCCCAGTAGCCGGAAAACCATGTATTGTCCTTTATCGCGGGGCCACCAAAGTAGACACCATATTGGTTTTGCTTGTACGGATTCGATGTCGTCGCCGGGTAGGTCTTGGCATCCAAGACGCTGTTGCGGATGAACTCGTACGCTGCGCCATGGAACTGATTCGTACCCGAACGGGTGACAAGATTGACGTTTGCTCCAGAACTGATTGCGAATTGAGCGTCCGTGATGTGGGTCTGAACATTAAACTCTTGCACCGCATCAGGAGGCGGACCAATAGCAAATGTGTTTGTAAACAGTGCATTGTTGAGAACGCCATCCATGGTGTAGTTGTCTTGCTGGGGTCTCTGGCCATTTACCGAGGGACTGACCGAACCCGCTCCCAGCGCTACCGTGAAAAATCCTTGCTGGACGCCCTGTGCAAGTGGCACTGCCCCTGGGGTCAGAAGCGTAAGTTGGTTGAACTGCCTTCCGTTGAGGGGTAAATCCACGATGGCGGTGTGCGAGACAACATCAGCACGCGTGGCCGAAGTTGTGTTCACCGTAGTGACCTCGCCAGTCACCTGGACGGTTTGATTTACAGAGCTGACCGCCATCTTAAGGTCCACAGTTAAATTCTGATTTACCTCGAGCTGAACTGCGCTTCGTTTTACGGTAGCGAAGCCTTGCTTGCTGATGGAGATATCGTAGATACCGGGAGGCAGCTGCGGAACGATGTACTGACCGTTACTATCGGTCGCGGTTTCTCTTTGTACACCTGTTGTTGTGTTGAGGAGCTCTACCTGAGCCTCAGTCACTACCGCCCCGGAAGGGTCGGTGACCACTCCCGTGATCAGACCATTGGTCGTCTGCCCAAACATGGGTATGGCTAACAGTAAAGCGATCGCTGCTGCCCAGTACGCAAGGAGAGTCAATTTTCTGAACATAGCTAGCCTCCAACGACATTGTTAGAAGATGTTTTCGCTACAAGCAATCTGCGTGCGTGTCGATCTGCCACTACTGTACCCAGAGCCCGTCTAGGAGACGTGGATTAACAGCCTCAATCCGGAGGCTTCGAGGTCCCCAGAACACTTTGCTATCCGGAACCTTGCCGCGGGGTCGTCGACTGATCCAGCAGCAATTCAGCTTTTAAAAATCCGGCGTGTGTCCACGAGCAGGCCTCTGAAATTCTGTTGCTCGGTTCCATGTAAGCACTCATAACCCGAGCAACCTATTCCACATAATTAGAGTGTGTCAAGACTTTTTTTTCATATATATGATAACAATGATATTACAGTTAGGACTGCGTGCTGACGTATTGCGGTAGACAATATTTAAGCACTTAGCATAAAAATTTTGCTGGTGGCCGTAGGGTTGCGGACGGTCGGATCAACCGAGGGCGACCATCACGACAGATCCTTGTTTCTACTCGCAAATGTCGCCCGGGAGTCGGCCTTCCACTAGAGATGGCTAGTGACCGAGCATCGAAAAGCCGCGTCTCATTTCGGCCCGGCACTGTCGATAACCGTGGCTGCACCGAAGCAACACCGCACAGAACTGGGCGGAGACCGAATGAGGTCAGAAGGTGCTAACGCTCGCAGAGAGAACGTGATTTACGTCTTGTCGAATCATCATTCGAGATGAAACACTTCCTCCATGTTTGCCCACCACTCGCCTTTCTTTCGCGTTGGCAAAGGGTCTTGCATCGGCTCCATGATTGCCCACCATTCTTGCGTCTTGGCATCCGCAGCCATCTTGCCCCAATCCTCTTCCAAATTGCTGCCGTGGTATTCCAGGTAGCCGAAGAGAAGGTCGTCTTTGAAGAAGACGGAATAGTTCTTAATGTTGCATTCTGAGATCTTGCTCAGAATTTCGGGCCACACTGCGGCATGGTATTTCTTGTAGGCATTCTGGCTCCCTGGTTTGAGTTTGATCACCATTCCGATGCGTTGCATAGTCACCTTCTTCTGGCTTGTCCGCTCGGTCGCGTTCAAGTTGGATGGCATTCTAGCGCATACCCTACATAGTTAAGCACTCAAAATGTAATTGACAAGGATTTTTAGGGGCTGATAGGATCAGGCCGAATTATTTAAGTACTTATCCTATGCCGACACCTTCAGCAGTCACAACAGATGGTCTCGTAAAGCAGAATCTTGCGGAACGCCTTCTGGCCGAGATTATGAAAGGCACGTTGCCTCCAGGAGTAAGAATCGTTGAGGGGAAATGGGCAGAAGAATTCAGCGTTGCCCAAGGCTCGATTCGCGAAGCAATCCACATTCTAGAGCGGGACGGATTTGTCACGAAGGAGTTGGGACGCAGCGCCCGAGTGGTCCTCTTGACCGAGAAGGATGTTATCCAGCTTTATGAATTGCGCGGCGTAATCGAGGGACTGGCGGCACGCCTTGCCGCGGTCGCTCGAGCCGATCTCTCGGGGCTGCAATCGACTGTGGACGGCATGCGCCGGGCGGCAGCTGCCAAAAACGCCGGGTATCTTCTCGACTGGGATCTTCGATTTCATTTGGAACTATGCAAGATCGCTGGGAACCCACACCTTCTAGAACACGCCGTTCGAATCCTGACGCCATTTTTTGCGTTCGTTCGCCTACGAATGACTGCGAATCGACAAGGAACGTCCGTTTGGGATAAAGACTTGGAATCGCATCAACGGATCATCGAACTCGTACGTGAAGGCGAGGGCGACGTGGCGGAGCAGTACGTGAAAAGGGCGATGATCCGCTTTGCCACGACCGCACACGACAACTGGGTCTCCCATGGGAAATGATCTCGAAAACAAAGTAATTGTGCTGACTGGAGGCGCCAGTGGCATTGGACGCGAGTGTGCACTTGCATATGCCCGAGAAAATGCCACCGTCGCAATCCTCGATAGCAATTTCGATGCGGCACAGGACACAGCGAGCGAGCTTGGCGGAAAGAGTATGGCGGTCCACGCCGATGTTTCCGATGGCGCTGCAGTTCAAGCCGCGGTAGCAACCGTAATCAAAGAGTTCGGACGCATCGATGCAGTTCACAACAATGCGGGCATCGTTGGTCCTTCGAAGCCACTGCATGAGACCACTGAAGAGGAGTTTGACAGGCTGCAACAGGTCAACGTCAAGTCGGTCTATTGGACAACGAAATTCGCATTCCCTCCGCTCGTCGCAACCAAAGGGGCCATTCTCAACACGGCGAGTATGGTCGGTCTACTTGGACAGCAGGACCACGCAGCGTACGTCGCAACTAAAGGTGGCATGATTTCGCTTACAAAGGCGATGGCTGCCGACTACGCGCGTTATCAGATCCGGGTGAATGCGGTTTGCCCGGCTGGGGTTTGGACGCCCATGCTGGAACAATGGTGCGCTGATCAGAGGGATCCGAGCAGCATCCGGCAATACCTCAATGATATTCATCTTCTCGGCTATTGCCCTCACGGCGATGTTATTGCGGACGCAGCGGTGTTTCTACTTTCGGCCAAGGCTCGATTTATCACCGGCTGCATCCTGCCGGTGAGCGGGGGCGCCGAGCTAGGCTACAGACGATAAGCAGAATGGAGACGTATGCCAGACTATACGATTCAATCATTCTCGACCTACGATGCCCGGTTTCCATTGCCACCAGGTGCCGGAACCGACTCTATCCATGCCACTTCGGAATACTGCTTGGCCGTCACGCTGTTGACGACCCAAGGTGGGCCACGTGGAACGGGGTTCGTACTTACGCTCGGCGAAGGCAACCGGCTGGTCTGCGCAGCGATCGAGCTGTTGGCCAAGCCACTCGCTGGCTTATCGATTGAAGAGCTGATGTCGGACTTCGGACGGTTCTCCCGACAAATAGCAGATCATCCCGCCCTTCGTTGGCTTGGGCCACACAAGGGCGTTGTTCATCTTGCGCTCGCTTCCATCACGAATGCCTGCTTCGATCTTTGGGCGAAGAGCCGCGGTGTGCCCTTGTGGAAGCTGCTTCTCGACCTAACCCCCGAACAGGTCGTCAGCCTTCTGGATCTCAGCTTTCTCGAAGAAATCCTGAGCGAACGGGAGGCTCTCTGCTTGCTGCGGGAAGAACTTCCAAGGCGCGCTGAACGCGAACTCATTTTACAAAGTGGGTATCCGGGCTACGACACGTCTGTGGGCTGGATGGGATATGACGACGACAAAGTACGTGACTTGACTGCCCGTGCAATCGACCAGGGATTCGCGGCCTTCAAACTGAAGGTTGGATCGGCGGACGAGGGCCGCGATCTGCGCCGCGCCGCGATGCTACGCAAACTCGTCGGTGACTCGAGCGCTCTCATGTTTGATGCCAATCAGCACTGGGATCTCCCGGCCGCCGTTCGAATGTGCCGCGAACTTGCGACATATCGCCCCTTGTGGATCGAGGAGCCAACGCACCCGGATGACGTGCTCGCGCATGTAGCACTAGTTCGCGAGATCAGCCCGGTAAAAATTGCGGCTGGCGAGCACATACCGAATCGCATCTTATTCAAAACGTTTATGCAGTCCCAGGCGCTCCACTACGTGCAAGTCGACTGCACGAGAGTTGCCGGAGTGAGCGAGTTCCTGACCGTCAGCTTTCTGGCGAAGACATTTGGTCTTCCGGTAGTCCCTCATGTTGGAGACATGGGGCAGCTGCATCAACATCTCGTGTTGTTCAACCGTATTGCGCTAGGGCACGAAGTGGCTTTCTTGGAGCACATTCCCCACCTGCGCAACCACTTTGTACAACCGGCACAAGTGAGGGGTGGTGTCTACGAGACACCGCAGGAACCTGGCGCGTCGTGCGATTTGAAGGTGAACGCTAATCCGAGAGCACCTAAAAACAGCTTGACCGGTGTCTCGAGGAGGGGTGCGGGTCGCGATGTGACGCCGGGCTGCTCGCTGGAATCGAATCCGTATTCGAGGAAGATCTAAGCATCACGAGACTATGGTCAACAAATGCATCGATGCACACCATCACCTCTGGCGTTATGAGCCGACCGAGTATCCGTGGATGACGGATGGCATGGAGATTCTTCGGCGGGATTTCCTCCTGGGGGATCTGAAAGCAGTGACAGCGCCGGCCGGTATTGCAGGGACCGTTGTCGTCGAGGCCGCGCGGCGAATAGAGGAAACGATATGGCTCGCTGAGATTGCCGCCAGCGATGATCTGATCCGTGGAGTCGTTGGCTGGGCGCCACTTACGGATCCGAGGATTGCATTGGATCTCGAAAGACTCGCGCACCTTCCCAAACTGAAGGGTATGCGTCACGCTATTCATGATGAGCCCGATGACCTATTTGTACTGCGCGACGATTTCAATCGCGGGGTAGCCGAGCTAAAACAATTTGGCCTGAAATACGACGTTCTGATCTTCGAAAAGCACTTGCCACAGACGATTGCGTTTGTCGATCGCCATCCGGATCAAATCTTCATCGTCGATCACATCGCCAAGCCGAGGATTCGGGAACAGGCGCTCTCGCCCTGGAAAGGTCATATTGCTGAGCTGGGGCATCGGGAAAATGTCTACTGCAAGGTGTCGGGCATGGTGACCGAGGCATTGTGGGATGCGTGGACCGATGAGACCCTGAGGCCCTACATGGACGTGGTTCTGGAGGCTTTCGGACCTAAGCGGTTGATGTTCGGGTCTGATTGGCCAGTGCTGACTTTGGCTTCCACCTATGAACGCTGGGTAAGCACCGTTCAGCGAGCCATTGCCACGTTGTCTCCCTCTGAGCAGGAATGGGTATTTTCGAAAGCGGCTACTGAAGCATACGGACTGGAATAAGCGGTTGAGATACGAAAAATCCTGAGATCGGTGGTCGCCGGAGTTTAACCCATGATTAGTGCTACGTCGCAATGTCGCGAGGTAAAGGTCCTGTGGGTTTTACTGACCGGTGTTATCTGCCTCTTTACCCCTACTGTTAGCCTCGGGGCTCGAGATGAGCAGCCATGCGCACCCGAGAAGAACTTTGCCAAAGTGGGATATCTTCTCGAGAAGAAAGATTATCAGGGTGCAAAGGTTCTGCTTCGACGTCTCGAGGCTTGTCCAAATTTGTCACCAGTTCAGCGCTTCAATGTGGGCTGGCTGTACGGTAAAGCGCATGATTTTCCTGAAGCCCTCAAGATCTTCAAGTCTGTGCAGCCCGACGTGCCCGACCGGCTGACCCATGCCTACGCCATTGCATTAGTGCATTTCGATCAAGAACAGTATCAAGCGGCAATCGACACGCTAACCACACTTCGTTCGAAAGGAATTTCCGACGCCAAATGCGCAGACCTGCTTAGCGTCGCATACTCGAAGCTCGGTAGGTACCCGGAAGCCTACGCTGTCATGGTTGAGAATCTGAGGCAGGACCCATCCAATCCCTACGCATACTACAACCTCATAACGCTGTTCGTGGATACAGGAGAGCTAGACAAGGCAGCGCAGGTAGCGGATAAGGCTGTTGCCGCCCTCCCCCAAAACGCGGAAGCGCTCTCGATGCGAGGCTCGATCGAGCTATCCCAAGGCAAAACAGAGGACGCCTATCGTGATTTCGCTTCTGCGGCGCAACTCTCCCCCGGCTCTTCTGATCCTCCTTTTTTTATGGCCCTGGCCGAATATCGGCAGTCGAAGTTTGAGGAAGCCGGGCAGGTCTTGAAGAATGCCATTGCATCCGGAATCGTTGATTCCGATCTTCATTATCTGCTCGCAGAGTGCCTGATTCGGATCGATGGAACGGATTCTGCAACTGTCCTTGCGGAACTTGATCGGGCTATCCAGCTCAATCCGAATTCCGTTTCGGCGAGAGTGCTTCGCGGTGAGAGATTACTCGCATCAGGACGTCCACAGGATGCGATTATCGATCTGAAGATCGCGCGAGAACTCGAACCCAATCCTCAGCGAGATGCAAGGAATGCGACGTATTTGCTGGCACGCGCCTATGTTGCCGTCGGTAAGCGAGAACAGGCAAAGGTGCTTTTCGCGCAGTTGAGTCGTCAATTCAGTTCTGATAAGGCCGATTCTCTAAACCGACTCAGTAACCACAAGATGCAAGCCGCTTTGCACCGATAACTGTTTTCTTGCAATTAGGAAATTTGCAATTGGAAGACGCGGCTTTCACCGCATAGGGAGAAAGATCTCGATGTTTAAAGAGCTATCACGAAGGAGCTTTGTTCGAACCGCCACAGGCCTGATTGTTGCAAACTGGGGAGGCTTGCGTATTCTGGCCGGCCCGGCATCCGCGGAGACTCAGTCTTCGGATGTTTCAGATTCAATTCCTGCTCGTCGGGAATTCATTTATGGCGCAGAGTTTTTTCGGCCACCAAATCCTCCGCGTGCGTTACGCCATGAGATGTTGAAGGCAATCGCCGACGAATACAAGTTCAACATCATTCGAATTTACTGTTCCTGGGTGTATCTCAATCCCGAGCTGGGGAAATTCGACTTCTCTGAAGTCGAAGAGGTCCTTACTGACTGCGACCAACTGGGTTTGAAAGTACTGATGGGCGCGGTCATCGAGGAAGCTCCCTATTGGCTCGAAGCAGCGCATCCGGAGTCGCGGTTTGTGGACGCACTGGGAGCACCGCAGCGTTTGCAGACTGCCTCCATCAACATGAGTGGCGGTTGGCCCAGCTTGTGCATGGACTGGGCTCCCGTTCGCGATGCCGCGGAAACCTTCCTTCGCGAGTTGGCAAAGGTCGTTTCGAAGCATTCCTCGATGTACGCATATGACGTGTGGAACGAACCGCATCTGGAGCCGTCCGGCGGACACCAGTTCAATGTATCCACTGACCAAAGGCTGTACTGTTACTGTGCAAAGACCATAGCCTCCTTCCAAAACTGGCTCAAGCAGCGCTACGGCACGCTTGAGAAGCTCAGTGAAGCCTGGGTGAGGCGCTATCCGAGCTGGAACGTTATCGATCCGCCTCGTGGCCCTGGATCGTACATTGATTGGGTCGACTGGCGGCGTTTCATGATAGAGCGAAGCACAGAAGAGATGCGTTTTCGAGTCAAGACGCTACGCTCGGTTGATACTCGAAGCATTCTGGAAAGCCATGTGTTTAGCCAAGCCGCGATTCTTCCGCTTGCACTCCAGGCCATTAATCCCTGGCGCCTGGCTGAATTGATGGAAACTTGGGGACTATCGAACTTTCCTCGCTGGCAGGAGTCCCCCATTTACTTCAGCGCCGCGCAGATTGAATTGACGCGGGCAGCTGCGGCAGGCAAGCCATTTTGGATCACCGAGTTACAGGGCGGCCACGGAAGCAATGGCATCCGGCGCAGCAGGCAAATGCGTCCGAGAGATATTCGCCTATGGAACTGGATGCTGGTAGCGATGGGCGGAAAGGGCATCATTTATTGGTGCTATTTGACCGAGGCAACAGGAACAGAGTCAACCGGCTTCGGCCTGGTTGAGCGCGACGGATCGGCAAGCGAGCGTGTTCTGGAAGCTGCGCAGGATCACAAACTGATTCAGGCTCAGTGGGACATCATCAAGGACTACAAGCCAAATCCACAAGTAGCAGTAATCGTGGATATAGACAACGCACTCCTGACATTTGCTATGAGCGGGAAGGAAGATGCGTCGACCAAGTCCTTCTCCGGCTACTACAAGGCGCTTTGGAACAGCGATGTGCTGGTGGATTTCATCGAGCCTCAAAGCCTTGTTCATAGTAAGAAATACCGGGTCATCATTGCTCCATGGCACCTGATCGGCAAAAAGGAAACCGCCGATCGTTTGCGACAGTTCGTGGAGGATGGAGGCACGCTTCTCTTAGAGACTGGTTTCGCTTCCTACGATGAGCACATGGTTTATAACCCGGTCGTCCCAGCGTTTGGGCTCGCCGGCGTTTTCGGGTATCGCGAGCAAGAGAGCCTGTACATGATGCAAGACGATGCGAATAGCCCCAAACCTGAGGATTTGCCTCAATCCGAGAGGATTTATGTTGAGGGTCACCTCACGTTCACGGAACCCATCTCAGCGTCGATCAAGGCACATACATTTCTAACGCCAATTACGCCGTCATCCGCTAGAGTCATCGCAACCTATGAGTCGATTCCAGTTGCGACAATGAAGAAGGTCGGCAAAGGGCTGGTGTACTACATCGGGACCAATCTTGGTGCGAGCATCGACGGAGGTTCTCAACCAGGTATGGAGCTCGTGCGCGCAATCGTGACTCAAGCCGTCCAACAAGTTGTTGCGTCGGATAAAGTCCGGCCGCGATTGATCGAGTCACCGAACGGCAGCCTCCTGATCGTGTTCAACGACAACATAACCGACCAAACGGCAGAAATTCGAGTGCCGGAGCGGTATAAACAAGCTGTCGATGTTTATAGCCAGCGATCTCAAACTATTCAGGATAATAAGGTCCAGATAATCGCACCTTTTGAAGGGGTGAGTGTTTTTCGGCTGTCCTGATCCGACGTTAGCGCGCGGTGTCTGTCGACAATCGCGATTGGTAGAGCCTCGAACATTTGCAAAAAGATAGTTTACTGCCGATTCCTGGCGGCGCGCTCGCGTCGAGCCGTATCCCCGATCGGTTCGTGAGCTCGGTGGGCTTCCGATGTTCTCGAATCTGCCAGTAACTAAGAACCAGTTGAGTGCCACGCTCAACTTCGTAGTCGTTTAGTGGCTCATTGAACTCGACTTTCACTTAATCGCCTTGCTCGTAGGTTGCCACTTTGCCTCTCAAAACCATCCAGTACCCCAACGCGGCGAACCCGGCCCCCATTTCTACAAACACCCCTACTCCGGTTTGAAATAGCCGCTGGCCGCGGAGGTGAACCTGTTCCTAGTTGGGTCCACGCCGGACGAGTGGCTGGGTTTATCGAATTCCGTACCGTTGTCCGTACCGTTGAAAATTCCGCTTCCGCGTATTTCCAAATACTTAGGCAGTCCTAGTCGTGGGTTTAAGTTGTTGTGAGTGTTGGATATTCGTTACCGTGTTCGAACCGTTCCGCAAAATCGCCTTGAAACTGGCCCTTTCCCGAAACACAGATTACCGGTTTTGATCTACGTTGGCGAACTTGGCAGGATTTGCGTCGAAAGCCTGCTTATGTTGTCTGTCACAGGCCAAGTAAGCCTTGCCCATATAAACGGACTTGAACGCGGGATCGCCGTCCATTCCGCAGACGGGGCAGCGCGGGTGACCTGGCGTGGAGGCGCGCACCGTGGCATAAACCTGGTTGGAGTCCGGGTTCATCCAACCCGTGCCCTGGTATTCCAGTTGATCGGCGGTGCTGAGGGCGACCGTGCGCCCGTAATAACGCTCGACTACACGCAGGGCAAGATCAATGCCGGAAGAGAGGCCGCCCGCGCTCGCCAGGTTGCCCGCTTCCACGAACCTAGCTCCGCGCTTCACGTGAATATCCGGAAACTTCACCTCCAAGTCCGAGTACGAAGTGTGATGCGTGGTCGCGGCTTTGCCTGCCAACAAGCCGGTGCTGGCCAGCACAAATGCGCCAGTGCATACCGACATCGTGACGTCGGTGGCCTTAGTCGATTTGCGAATCCACTCTAGCATCCGTTTACTCTGTCCGTCTTGAGCGGGGATGACAACCACCTTGGGCGTGGGAGCTGTTTCAAAGGTGTAATCCGGAACAATTTTCATCCCACCACTAGCTCGAATCGGTTCGGTTGTCTCAGCCACCGTATAGAGACTGGTGGCATCGTCCTTGCGGCCGGGGATTGCTATATTTTCGAATACTTCCCAGGGTCCGCAGAAGTCGATGACCACGGCTCCTTTGGAAATGACGAAGGCGATAGGGATGGGGCCTTGGGTGGGCACGACAAGCGGATTGGGTGTGGCCACCTGTTTAGTCTTAACTGTACCGCGCTTAGCTTGGACTGAGTCTGTGCCGGCGAACAGCTTGCCCGCTGCCAAGGATGGAATTCCTGCCGCTAAGCCAAGTGCCACTGATCTCTTGAGCAATTCTCTTCGATTCATAATGGCTTTCACTGCCTCTCTTATGACGTTCTCTATTTCTGATGCTGCGACTATCCTGTTTTTTCGTTCGCCAAGAAACGGCTCCGCCGATAGCGCCCGAACTGAGTGCGTGGTCGGTGAATTTCCTTCCGCTACCTTTTCTTACGACGTCATCCAAATTTAATTCGTGGTCGAGTCCATGAAGCGGTGTCGGTAGTCGTTCGGGGGAACATGCAGAACACGAAAAAACGAACGGCGCAAACTTTGAATCGAGCCAAAACCACAGTCGTTCGCGACCTTTTCCAGTTTGTCGTGCGATTCTTCCAATCGGCGGCGGGCGGCTTCAACGCGCAGACACTCCACGAACCGTGCGGGGGTTGTGCCCGTATCCTTGAGGAACACACGTGCAAAGTTACGCGGACTCATACCGGCTTTTGCGGCAAGCTTTTCTACCGGCAGGTCTCGACGCAGATTGTCGTGGGCCCAAGAACGAATCTCTTCGATTTGCTTCCGGTCGGAGGCCTGCAGAGACAACGCGGTACTGAACTGCGACTGACCTCCAGGCCTGCGCAGGTACAAGACCATCTCACGTGCGACCTTCAGAGCCATTGGTGCCCCAAGGTCCTCTTCGACCAGAGCCAACGCGAGGTCCATACCGGCTGTGACCCCTGCCGTCGTGTACGTGTTTCCATCGCGGATGTAGATTGGGTCCGGATCGACAGTGGTGTACTTAAACTTGTTTGCAAGCTCCGCCGCCCACTTCCAATGCGTCGTCGCACGTTTGCCGTCCAAAAGCCCGGCCGAAGCAAGCAGGAAGGCGCCGGTACAGATGGAGCCAATGCGGCGCACTCGTTGCGCGGTTCTCTGCAACCAAAGCAGCAATTCTTCATCACACGCAGCCGTTTCGACGCCGCTTCCACCAGCCACCAGCAGAGTATCGATTGGTCCGCGGAGAGTGCGGAAGGTTTCGGTTTCGGTTCCGGTTAAGACTAATCCGCAGTTTGTCGCCACAGATTTGCGGCGGGTGGTACTTGCCAGCAGCACGTTATAAGGTGCCTTCCGTGCCGGGTACTCTTGAACGAACAGCTCCGCTGCGCGGACAAAGATTTGAAATGGGCCCGCCACATCGAGGATCTGGCTGCTTGGGGCCGCAAGAAAGACGATGGTTCTTGAGCGGTTCATACCTGAAAGCTCTTTTCTTCGGCTTGTCATGCCATGATGCTAATGCTCCGAAGAGCTGGCAGCAATGACAAAGGAGCGTCATTTTCTGCCATTTTCGAACGTAGCAGTGGACCGCCGGGTCGGGCTAAACCTGCCATCGCCTAGAGAAAGATCCTCTCAGACTGGCGAATCGTCGGCCAACTGGAAGTTGAGGTCTGCGATGAGGTCTGCCGGCGAACATTGCCCGCCCAACTTCCTGTTGGCGCGTGATCCAGGACGAATAAGAACGTGTCGGCGTGTTCACGTCAGCCTCGTCGCGCTGCCTCGATGCCGGCAACGTCGATCTTCTTCATCGTCATCATCGCCTCGAAGGCATCACCATCTCGGAGGAAGAATAATCATGCAGCGTTCACGAGGGTTGGCGTCTGGAAATCTCAATAAGAACAGGTGATGGGCGAGTGGTCTTAGTTAGGATGCGGACAGTTGCTCTATCAATGGTGGTGTTCTGTTGGGCTTTAGTTACCCCGTGCGCGTGTTTAGCTCAGGTTCAGTTACCGTAAATCTGGGTGAGACGATGTGCCGATCGGTGTAAGCGGCGCCTGCGGCCATTTGGCCAGAGCCGTCGTTTCGGAATTGCTCCAGCGTCGCGGCGGGCACAAGTTGGTGGCTATCACGGGCACGCCCTTCACGTTTTTTAGCGGCGGACCAAAAGGCTACACGGATTATTCCAATCCTCGCGATGACAGACCATCAATGAGGTGGTATTCGATGCGATTCGTGTCGCGGCTTTCGAAGACATGTGCAAAAAGTCGACGCGGCATTTATTCACAAATTGCGATTGTTGAATTATGTAAATATCTACAGCACTCTTGTAAAGCAGTGTGCTTGATAGTTGCGGACACACTGCCCTACTCTCCCGTTCGACGCGCAGGGACTACTCAACGTCGCATTTATCGTGCGCCAAATGTCGGGGGGACCATGTCGTTCACGTTTGCACAGAGTGGAAGCATTGCGCTGAATCAATTCGAAAGCTCTCCTGGAACGCCGATCGTTACGAGTGAGTTGTTCTTTCGGAGATTCCGAGAGACCCGTATCCATCTGTTGTCTACGTTGCCCTTCGCCGTTCCGATTCAGGCCCAGGTACCACGACTTGCGCTCCGTGTGCCCAGCGAGATTTGGCAACACGGTGTCTCTATTCACACCGTCGATAAACGAGACAATTAGTCGCAAGCAAGTTTGCTGCTATGGCTCGATTTTCAAATGTTGGGTTGAGCAGACCAGGAGGCAACAATGCTGTGGACAAGGCTTAGTACCTTTGCAGTTCTTACGGGAGAAGAGCGGATGGTACGACGCAACGCCGTTTCGCGGGTTGGTATTCGCCTGATCTACATTATGGCGGTTTTTCTCCTCGCGTCCCTCAACCTATGGGCCCAGACAACAGGGACCATTCTCGGTGAGATTTCCGATCAAAGCGGTGCTGTGATTCCGTCAGCCACCGTGCAAGCCACAAATGCCGATACGGGTTTTGCCGTGGCTGTAAAGGCTTCTTCTGAGGGCTCGTACTTGATTCCGTTACTGCCTTTGGGCCACTACTCGATTGCCGTGGAAGCCAGCGGATTCAAGACCTTCACCCGGTCTGATGTGCTGGTTCCGGTCGGCCAAAACATCCGCGTGGATGTAAAGTTGGAAGTTGGGAAGGTAGATCAAACGATCAATGTCGCCAGTAGTGCGGTCAACATTGAGACCACCAACGCGACACTCGGGGCGACTGTGGACAACGCCAGCTTGAACACTCTCCCGTTGAACGGGCGGAACGCCATGGGGCTTTTGCAGACGCTCCCCGGCGTAAACACATCAAACGCGCCAACTGCTGTTACCGGCGCGCGCGGTGGCCCATCATTCAGTATTTCCGGAAGCAGGACCAATGCCGGCGCCATGATGCTGGACGGCTCCATATTTACCGATGCACTTGCAAATACCGGCCAGCAATTCCCCTCTGTTGACGCACTCTCGGAATTCAGAGTTCTTACCGACAACTTCAGCGCGGAATATGGAAGGGCGGCCGGGAGTGTCATCCTCGCTGTCACCAAGTCGGGTACCAACCAATTCCACGGAGCGGCTTGGGAATATATTCGCAATAACGCATTCGATTCCACTAATGCATTCACGCCGGAAGGTCAGGGGACGCCCTTTCTGCGGCAACATCAGTTTGGATTCGATGTCGGTGGGCCAGTCATTCTCCCTAAATACAACGGTAAGAATCGCACGTTCTTCTTTGTGGCTTACGAGCACCTTCAAATCCATCGACAAAACATACAGGTTTCTCGCCCACTGACGGCCGCCGAACGGACTGGAGACTTCTCGGCTCTACTGCCTACGACGATCCTCACCGATCCCAATACGGGCTTACCGTATCCCAACAATCAAATCCCCGCCAACCAAATAGACACCTTCGCGAAGAATACCATTGGCTTGTATATGCCCCTGCCCAATCAGCCGGATGGCGTCACACTGTCGCTGTTGGAACCCAACCCGACTACAGGCAACCAAGTTACGGTCAAAGTAGACCAAACATTGGGAGACAAAGATAGGTTGTGGGGCCGCTACTACTGGACCAAGTATCTAAATTCTTTCTATAACCAATTTCCAGCGTTCCATGCTTCGGGTGGCGCAACTTTCACGAGCTATGCCGCTGCCGAAACACACACGTTTACTCCTAACCTTATTAACGAGTTCCAACTCTCCTACTCGCGACCGGAAGGGCTTCCGCAGGTCTATGCTCCGACTAAGTCAGCGAAAGACCTTGGAATGAATGCCAATCAGGCTGCCCCCTTCCCCCAGACGCCAAACGTGTCTGTGAATGGCGCCTTCACCTTCGGCACCGGTTGGTGGGTAGACGAACCTTCTTCGTTCGTCCAAGGTGACGAGAAGCTTTCGTGGATCCATGGAAAGCACTCCTTTAGATTCGGGATGATGTATATGCACGAGCGCAATGGGGACCTTGCGTATCCAGCTTGGCCCGGAGTGACTTACGATGGGACGATTACGGGCAATCCGAGTGCGGACTTCCTGATTGGCCGTCCCGTGAACCTCAGTGGGCTGAGCACGATCCACGACGACGGATGGTCCAATCTGTACCAGCCGTACTTTCAGGACGACTACAGGATAGCTAGAAACCTGACCTTAAACATTGGCCTCCGTTACGATCTGGAAACACCTTGGACAGAAAGGGGCGGCATCGCATCAACATACATTGCCGGATTGCAATCCACGGTCTACCCCACGGCGCCTCCGGGATTAGTTGTTCCCAAAGACAAAGGTGTTCACCCAGGTTTTTACGAAACTTTTAAAACGCCCTTCGCCCCCAGGATCGGCCTTGCCTGGGACCCCACGGGAGGCGGTCAAACTTCGATTCGGGCGGGATGGGGAATTTATCACGCGGTTGTCAATCAGGAAGTCGAGGCCGTCGAGACCAACAACGAGCCTTACCTGGTCTCGTTCAATATAGTGCCTTTCAACGCCGCCAATCCCTACGCCAACACCGTAGACCCGTTGCCTTACGATCCGTCGCACCCAGCCTTTTCTTTTCCGACCACTCTAACCAGTCTGGACCCGAAGTTCAGACAGGCGGATGCTCAACAATTCAATTTCAACATTCAGCGCCGGTTCTGGAACAACCTTTTTGCTCAAGTCGCGTATGTTGGTTCAATATCACATCACCTCTACGACGCGCGTGAGCTGAATGCCGCCGTCTTCGGACCAGGTGCCACCGCAGCCAACGCGCAATCCCGGCGGCCGATCTTCCCACAGTTCTACGCCGACATGCCCGGCCTATTCTCCGATGCCAATTCCAACTATCACTCTCTCCAGATCCAAGTACAAAAGACGTTTGCCAGGAGCTATTCCATACAAGGGGCCTACACCTGGGGTAGATCGATCGACGACCGGTCTGCTACAACGATCGACAACAACAGTCAGAGCGCTCAGAATCCAAACAACTGGTTTTGCAGGTGCGAACGAGCAGCATCGGACTTCAACGTGACCCACATTCTCTCCATGAACGGGCTGTGGGACCTGCCGGCACTGAAAGGTCGAGGATTTTTGACTGCTATCGCAGGAGGTTGGCGGATTTCCGGTATCTTCCGCTATAACACCGGCCAGCCTGTGAACATAATAGTGGGTCAGGACACAGCCTTGCTCGGAGGAAGTCGCACGAACGGAAATAGCGAGAGACCGAATCTTGTGGGGAATCCCGTTCTATCAAAGAGCCGCTCCCGCCAAACGCAAGAGCTTGAATATTTCAACACCGCGGCATTTTCAACCCCCGCTGTTGGGGCGTTCGGCACGACCGCGCGAAACTCAGTTGTTAGCCCAGGCTTTCTCACCAACGACATTTCTGTCAATAAGAGTTTTCCTATCTTGGGCGACAAGGGAAGGCTAACGTTCAGAGCCGATTTATTCAACGTGCTCAATTGGACTAACCTGAATGCCCCAGATCGCACTTTGGTATCTCCCACGTTTGGTCAGATCTTGTCTGCCGGTGACGGGGGGGACCAGAGAATTGCGCAATTTGCGTTGAGGTTCGATTTCTAGTCACCGATACCAATTGCGTCCCCTACGCAGTGCGCCAGTGCTAACATTTGGCGCACTGCGTGTTGCTTTCGCGGAAAAGCTCAGCCCATTTGCGTGTGAAACCTGAGGGCCTGTCGCTGAAATTTCGACATACGAGGCTAATTTCGACAGAGTGATGAATCCCTATCTGCTTGTTTTGCTGCTTCTGCTTTCGGGCAACGTAACTTTGCGCGCGCAATCGACTCCTGAAGGGAATTGGAACTGGTCCGTGTATAACGGCGGAGCCGACAGCACGCACTATTCACCGCTGGCGCAAATCAATCGCAAAAACGTGAGCCAGTTGCAGGTGGCTTGGACTTACGATGCCGCAGACGCTTTCCCCGGCTCGGAGATGGAGTGCAATCCGGTCATCGTGAACGGAGTACTCTATGCGACCACGGCAAAGCTTAACGTCATCGCGATCGACGCGGCCATGGGCAAACTGCTCTGGCGGTTTGATCCCAACAGCAATGACCCAGTGATCGTCAAAATGCGCAGCCGTGGCGTGACCTATTGGTCAGATGGAGAGAAAGATCAGCGGGTTTTTTTTGCGGCACAGCAATACCTGTATGCGCTCGATGCTGCGACCGGAAATCCAATAAAGACTTTCGGTGATGGTGGCCGCATCGATCTGCGCGACAACCTGGGACGCGAACCGAAGATGTGGGTGACCATGACGAGTCCCGGGACCATCTATAAAGACCTTTTGATTGTGGGAAGCGCGCTGGCCGAAACGCTACCCACGCCTCCGGGCGATGTTCGAGCTTACAACGTACGCACTGGCGAGTTGCGCTGGTCTTTTCACACCATTCCGCATCCGGGAGAATTCGGCTACGACACCTGGCCGAAAGACGCATGGAAATACAGCGGAGGGGTCAACAACTGGACAGGTTTTACTCTCGATGAGCAGCGGGGGCTGGTGTTTGCTTCGACGGGGTCGGCTGCCACTGATTTTTATGGCGCCAATCGCACAGGCGATGACCTGTTTGCCAATTCTGTGATTGCATTGAATGCGGCAACCGGCGAACGGGTCTGGCACTATCAAACGGTCCAGCACGATATTTGGGACCGTGATTTACCGGCTCCACCTGTGCTGGTCACAGTGAATCACGACGGCAGGCTGGTGGACGCGCTCGCGCAGACTACGAAGTCCGGTTACGTGTTCCTGTTTGATCGCTCGAGCGGCGTGCCTCTGTTTCCCATTGAAAAGCGCAAGTATCCCCCCTCGGATATCGAGGGAGAAGTTACCTCTCACACGCAGGGGCTGCCTTTGGCGCCGCCTCCATTCGCGCGCCAGAAGCTTACGGAGGAGATGCTGACCGAGCGAACTCCGCAAGCTCATCAGGAAGCGCTGGAGCGTTTTCGCAAGATACGCAGCGGAGGTCAGTTTGTGCCTGGCAGCCGCGAGGGCACGATCATTTTTCCAGGTTACGATGGCGGCGCTGAGTGGGGAGGGCCTGCCTTCGATCCGCAGAGCCACCGTCTCTATGTCAATGCCAATGAGATGGCATGGATTCTAACGTTGGTAGAGCAAAAGCCGGCGACTGAACAGACGAGCGGTCAGGGCCTTTATATGCACACGTGCTCCGCCTGCCACGGGAAAAACATGCAAGGCTCCCCGCCGGAGTTTCCCTCGTTGGTTGGACTCTCGACCCGCCGTTCCGACTCCGCCGTCCGGTCGCTGGTTTCACAGGGGTCGGGCCGTATGCCAAGTTTTGCGGGGCTTGGAGACGAGCAACTGGATGCGGTCGTCGAGTATGTGTACCGAGGTATCGACACCAGCGTGAAGGGGGGCGCTCCGTCGCCTTACGATATGAAATTCACCAGCGACGGCTATCACAAATTTCTCGATTCCGAAGGTTACCCGGCGATCAAGCCACCCTGGGGGACTTTCAATGCAATCAACCTTGACACGGGAAAAATTGACTGGACGCTTCCTCTAGGAGAGTATCCCGAACTGGCCGCGAAGGGTCTGAAGCAAACCGGCAGCGAGAATTATGGTGGTCCGGTGCTGACAGCGGGAGGTCTGCTCTTTATTGGAGCTACCAACTACGACAAGAAGTTTCGTGCTTTTGATAAAGATACCGGCAAGCTTCTCTGGGAGACGACTCTTCCCGCCGCCGGCAATGCAACGCCAGCGACCTACCAAGTGAACGGGCGGCAATTTGTGGTCATTGCAGCCGGGGGAGGCAAATGGGGGGCGCCCTCCGGCTCCAGCTATGTGGCGTTCGCGTTGCCACAATAAGCTCGGGCTAAATCAAGGTACTGTGCCCATGAATTCGTTACGACTCGAGACGCACTTGCCCGTGAACGTACTGAGCGCATTCTGAGACTTCTTCTTTTGGATCATTGCCCTCCTCGAATTCAATCGCGACGAGGCCCGGGAATGAATCGTGTGCAACTGACTGAATGAATCGTGCGATGTTTCCCTTTCCTTTGCCCAGTACGACGGAGTGCCCGGGAACATCTTCGTCTTTAATATGAATAATCCGAACATGTCCTTTCATTTTGCGATAAGCGTCCGTCGGATCAATCCCTAATGCGATCATGTGTCCCGTATCCAAGGTAGAGAAGATATGAGAGTGTCCCTTGATCGCCGAAAGGACATCTTCAGGTGACTCATAAAGAAACTTACGGTCACGAAAATAATGATTGTGAATCCCAAAACCTAAGCCAGCTTTGGCACAAGCTGTGTTGATCTCCTCCAACAAAGAGCGCTCAGCTGATCCCGACACGGTCTTCACTCCAACAGATCGAGCACCCTCCACCATAGCTTCGACTTCTGAGCTCTCGGTGAGATGTCCACAAAACCACGACATCAAGTCCAATCCGCCTGACTTCAGTTGCGCACTGACGGAACGAAACTCATCGAGCTTCGCTTGCGGCAACATGTATTGGGGGTGAGATAGCTCAATAAAGTCCAGATTCATTTCTTTGCAACGAGCAATGAGGTGGTCAAGATCCAAGGCCCTAAAAGTGTAGGTACCCAAACCCAGTTTGAATTTAGCGCGAGGTCTGGTTGGTTGTGCAAATCCGGCACTCGGCAGTGCTAGCCCTGCAGCACCTGCCGAAGCAGCCCAAAGAAACTGCCTGCGATTAAATGCCATAGACCTCTTCTTCATGAGTGCCGTCTTGGAATTCAGCTTGAACATGGGGAGAGCTGATTAAGTTCAGAAAGCAATCTGCTGGTCCTTTGCGGTCTCAGGCTCTTTCTCGTCTTCGCGTTCGCGCCGATACGGCCAAGTTGCTTGCGTGAACACCGCGCCATCAACGTATATTGTCTGCCCGCTAACGAATGATGCCTCGTCACTCGCGAGAAAGACGACTGCCTGTCCGACATCGGCGGGAGTACCCACGCGTCCCAGTGGTGTTATTTCGCCCCAAAGCCGGGCGTAGTCTCCATTTTCCAACCGCGTGCGTTCGATTTCGATTGCGCCTGGGGCGATGCAATTGACCCGAATGCCGTAACGACCAAGCTCCACTGCCGCAACCTTCGTGAGCATCTCGATTCCCCCCTTGCTCGCGGTGTAGGCAACCAAATTGGGGAAGGGCAGTTTGTTGCAGCCAGATCCGATATTCATAATTGCGCCGCCGCCGTGGTCCTTCATATAAAGAGCCGCAGTCTGCGAACACAGAAAACAACCTTTGAGGTTCGTGTTGATGACTTGGTCCCAGTCGGTTTCACTGACTTCCAGGAAGGGCTTCCATGTTTGGACTCCGGCGTTGTTAACCAAGACATCGAGTCCACCAAAACGCGATATCGTTCCGGCTATCATCTCCCGCGCGTCGGAAGCGGCTCCGACGTCACCTTGGATGGAAAACGCCTCTCCGCCTATAGCTCTGATTTCGGCCACCGTCGCTTCCGCCAGATCAGGCGAGGACTGGTAATTGACTGCCACACGGCAACCTGCGCGCGCCAGCTCAAGGGCGATCCCTTTTCCAACCCCGCGACCCGCACCCGTGACGAGGGCCGCCCTTCCTTCCAACTTGTTTGGTGTCGTATTCATGTCGTATTAGCCAGCCTGGGACGGCCACACAGCTCAACCGCGAGGCAGAGCATGAAGGTTACTGCTTAGCAGCAGACTGGCTCAATAGCGCTGGTTTACTTAATTGGGTTCGTGATTTACAGATTTGCATAAACCGCTTCGAGATTAGCGTCGTGAGCAAATACAGAATGGCGCTGCTTGCCCAGACCGTCCATCCCAAGTCTGAGTCACACCGTCGCCCCGCGACGATGCTTGCCTGGGGGCTGTCCGAACGCCTTCACAAAAAGCGTAGTCATGTGTTGGACCGATCTGAACCCTGTCTCGGAAGCAACTTGCTTCAGCGGTACGTCCGTCTCTGTTACAAGCCGCCTCGCGCGTTCAAGCTGTGTGTGACGTATAGCTGTACGGATGGAGTAGCCGAGAACGGACGCGAAACGGGTTTCCAAACCGGAACGAGAAATCGCGACGGCGCTCACGACGTCTGGGGCTTTGATTCCCTCCGACGCGCGATCGCGAATAAAGATCATCGCCTGTGCCACCTTTGGGTCATCAATCGCCAACACATCGGTCGATTGTCGTGTGACGACACCCGTAGGATCAATTACGAAATGCCGCTGCCGAGAACTTCGACCCTGCATCATGCGATCGAGCAAGGCGGCCGCGGCGTGGCCTAGTTTTCGGGCGCCCTGTTCCACACTGCTCAGAGGAGGACTACTCAATCGACACAATAGCTCGTCATTGTCCACTCCAATGACTGCCACTTCGTCGGGCACTGCCAATTCGTACGCGCGGCACGCCTCAAGCACCTGCCGGCCGCGGTTGTCGTTGGCCGCCATAACGCCAAGCGGCTTGGGGAGTGCGCGTAACCATTCTCCCAATGAACGTTGCAGAGCGGCCCAGTTAGGGGCGTCCCGGATACCTTTCAACCGCTCGAGATCTTGAAAAACAGCGCAGGATGTCGCTCGCTTTTTGACGTACTTGACGAACGCCTCCTCGCGCTCCTGCGACCAGCCATTGATGGCACTTCGTGCGTAACCACAAAACGCGAAATGCTTGAACCCTCGATCGAGCAAATGATCGGCAGCGAGTGTCGCGATTGCTTGATTGTTTGTGTAGAAATAGGGGACGGATCCTTCCACGTACCATCCATAACCGCCGCCGAACCCGACGACTGGCAATCGGGACTGTGTCACAAGTCGGGCGACCGCAGGATCATCAAAGTCCGCGATAATCCCATCACCTTCCCACGAGCGCAGGTCAGGTAGCCGCTGGTCTTTGAGGGCGTTCTCTTCGATGAAGACACTGTAGTGATGGCCTTCCTGAAGGTACGCGGCAACACCAGTCATCACCTTAAGATCATAAGTCAGCCTTGCATCGTAGATGAGTGCGATCCTGCGCGCTGAATGAGCCATTTGTGCAATGCAGACCGCGATCATGCGCGGTCCGCATAAACAGTCAGAGGGCTATCGGCGATCCAGTCTTTCCGTGTCTCGCCGTATGGGCTGGCCTAACAATTCGACCCCACTAGTCTGACGCAGCCGGGTTAACGAGGCGACAGCACGCGAAAAGGCGGTCGTCCAACTTTGAATCTTAAATACACTACAGCCGCTTCCAAGCAAATGCGTAAGGTTGGGCAATTATATAAATATTTACACCAATTTCATAAAGGAAGCAGATCGATAGTCGCAGGCAGTCTGCCGCATGTTTGTAACCCAATACGGAAACTGAAACCTCGCACGCGCCTATGCTGCGGCGTCGGATCAGTTTCAAGCTAAAGGGCAGCGCTAACGTCTTCGGATGGTTTTTTGCGGTCCTCTGCAACGACAATTGTTTTTCTTTCAAGCCTTCATCGTTGTTTCAAAACCGTTATGAAATCGATCAAACATCTAGCCGCTCATCCTGTCAGCCTGCCGCTCGCGGCAGATGACGTTCTTGAGTTTCATGCGGCTCGGCTGTTGCTTCTGCTCAAAGTCTGTGGCACGGCGGGTCGAATAGACGGGTTAACAAAGATGGCAAAGCTCGATTTTCTCAATCGCTATGCTGATTTCTTCGCTGCGGCAGTGGCGACGAAATCTGCAGAAGTCGCTCCATCTCCGGTCCCAGGACGGCGGTGTAGAATCCCTCCCTCTCCGCCAGTCCTTTGATTTCTGCTGTTTACAGTACGTGACGACCAACTGACTACCAAATTCCGATCATTTGCCTCCGCGCGGTATTAGTTCAGTGGAGGCAATATGGCCGACACATATGTCATCCATCAGTGGAGAGCCGTGGGGACGCATGGTTCGCGGTTTTCCGGCAGTCCGCAATGTAGTAGCATTGTCGCACTTGAAAGTCCCGCCCGTCCTTTAGTTTTGGGTTTTTCAGATGCATACGATCGACGGAGATGCTGAAGCAGAGCGGCAATGGCGCCACGATCTTTCACGTGGTGCATTCCAAAACTATGCCGTGCGATTGGCGCTCGTCTTCGCCCTTTACCTCGCTGCCGGTAAACTTGGCCTCGCCGTGCCATTCACAAGTGGCAACGTCTCACCCGTGTGGCCCGCTTCGGGTGTTGCGCTGGCATCCGTGTTGCTCTGGGGTTACGCAGTCTGGCCCGCAATCGCCTTGGGCGCGTTCTTGGTTAACTTTCTAAGCCCCATTCCAACGTTATCCGGCGTGGGAATCGCACTCGGCAATACATCGAGCGCTTTAGTGGGCGGCTATCTGGTGCGCCGATTCGCAAAGGACAGACCCTCCTTTGAACGGCTGCGGGACGTTTTGGGGTTGATGGCTTTGGGTGCTGCAGTAGCTCCGATGATTGCTGCCTCTGTAGGCGTGATAACACTTCTCCTGACGCACGTGCGTGCCTGGTCTGGTTTCAGTACTGCATGGCAGGTTTGGTGGCTTGGCGACGCCATGGGCGTACTGATCATTACGCCGATGTTCTTTGTTACACGTCGAGAACTCATAAGATCGTTTCGGACACCAGGCATCATTGAGCCACTGGTGCTGCTGTTCGGGCTCGTAGCGACATGCCTTGCACTTTTTGGTCGGCTGGGACTTGGATTGAAAGACGACGCTCTGGCCTTTCTGGCATTCCCATTCGTGATTTGGGCAGCCATTCGTTTTCGAACGTTTGGGGCCGCGATCGCAACATTTCTGATCGCGGCAATATCAGTCTGGGGCACAGCACACGGGAATGGGCCTTTCGCAAAACATAACCCTATTCACGATGCTGCACTTCTGCAGATTTTCATTGCTGTAACCGCCATAACCGGACTGGTGTTAGGGGCAGTGATAACGGAACGCGCAGAGGCTGGAGAAGCCTCGGAGACCAAAGGCAAGTTGGTCACGGCGCTGCAGGACGCGCAGGTTGCACTACAAGAGGCACATGCCCAATTGGAAGAGCGGGTTCAAGAGCGCACTGCGGAGCTCAAGCAAGCAGAAGCGAAGTTTCGTGGACTGTTGGAGTCGGCACCGGACGCAATGCTCGTGGTGAATCGCACGGGAAAGATTGTGCTGGCCAATGCCCAGGTGCAACGGCTATTCGGTTATGAACGAGAAGAGTTGTTGGATCGTGAGATTGAGATGCTGATTCCTCCGCGTTTCCGAGACTCACACTTGGGGCATCGAGAGGGTTTCTTTCTCGAACCTCGCGTCCGCGCCATGGGTGCAGGCCTGGAACTCTACGGGCTTCACAAAGATGGTCACGCGATTCCGATCGAGATCAGCCTGAGTCCGCTGGAAACTGAAGAAGGTCTTGTCGTGACCAGCACCATCCGCGACATTACTGAGCGAAAGCGAGCGGAAGAAGCCTTGCGCATGCTCTCTGGCCAGTTGCTGAAGACGCAGGACGAGGAAAGGCGGCGCATCGCTCGCGAACTGCATGACAGTGCGGGACAGATATTGGCTGCACTGAGCATGAACCTGACTCCTCTGGCGTCCGAACATGGAAAACTTCCTCCTAGTGCCGTGAAAGCGATTACAGAGAGTGTCGGCTTTGTGAAGGAACTATCGAATCAACTGCGCACCATCTCGCATCTGTTGCATCCCCCTCTACTGGATGAAGTCGGCCTCTCATCCGCTCTCCGCTTATTTCTGGAAGGATTTGAAGAGCGCAGCAAAATCAAAGTGAACTTAGGCATTCCAGGTAATTTCGAGCGACTCCCACCCGAACTCGAAACCGCCATCTTCCGGGTTGTTCAGGAATGCCTCACGAACATTCATCGTCATTCGGGAAGTCGTGTTGCTGCCATCCGTGTCACGCGCGATGAAAACGAAGTGAGGGTAGAAGTGCGAGACCAAGGCAAAGGTATGCCTTCATTGGGAAACGGATCGCACAAAAAAGTAGGAGTCGGCATTCAAGGGATGCGCGAGCGAATTAAGCAATTCGGAGGTCGCTTCGAGATTCTTTCCGACAAAAAAGGAACTACGGTGGTGGCGACCATACCAGTGCCGAGTTCTTCCGCTCAGACCGTTAATCAGTTAGCCCGCTAGACCGATTGCGTGGCATTTGTGGCCAGTCGAGCGCAGATTTTCCCTAAAGCCTAATTCCAAACAAACTACAGAGAAATCCTAAATTGTTCGGTAGCACTGGGTTGAGAACCCGAAGGGCAAATTTGATGATCAGTGCGACTCGACATCGTAGGCCCTGGATTGGATCAAGAGCGGTTACAGCTACATCGGTTTTATAAAATGGGGGCAGCGAAGGCCATGTCCGGAACAACGGGGGCTAACAATCCCGAAGCGTACCCGCGCTGCCAGAGCGATTCGATCTCCAACATCGGACCACAAAAACGTTGTTTCACCTTTTCAACTGCGGGAACCAATGGGGACGGGTAACCCAGACTTTTTCTTTGCCAACCAGGGCGGACATGTTATCTGGCCGATGGTGACTCCGCGCTGCTCATCTCCTGTTTTTGCTCTGCCCCGCATGAACACTAGCTAAAGCCGATAACTTGATGCTTCCGCGTGAGATACGTCCTAAAAATGTCTTAGGCTGGGGAGTACTGAAAGGCACTGTGAGGCACTCCAAAGACAGGGTCAATCGCGGAAACTAGGGATTTTTAGCTCGCGATTGCAAAGCGAACAGACTCCACCCAACAGGAATTTGCCCTACCCACTTCAAATCGCCGGGAGCAGGACTGAGGTCTAATCTGAACAGCCGAATCAACTGGCGGTTCTGGCGCTCAGTCACCCCTCAAACAGGCCATAAGGGAGCTTCCGCAGCTACATGAAGTGGGTTTTTCCCATCCTTCGCGTCCAGCGAAGTGAATCCCAATCTCACCATTAAACGTGCCTCTTTTAGCCCCGATAACTAGTCTGAAGTGTCCTCTACCTTGCACTTGTGTTGCGTGAATTGAAGCCGCAGGCTCTCCTGTGCGTTTCGGACACTCTGTTCATCGCCGTCAATGGATCCGACCCCTATCGGAGCGGAAAGGCTTCACTGTTTAATCCGACATGAGACTTCGCGCTACTGTTTGTCGTACACCGCAGTGCTTTTAGCCTTTAGACCTGCCGAATCGGTTGTGCTCGTAGTGACGGTGCGGGTTTTACCATCTGCCGAAACGGCAATTCGACCAGTTGTGACAACCTTGCCATCTTTCTTGCCGGTTAACTCCAATGTGCGGGCATTAATTTTCTTGTATGACCTCGCGTCGGTATTCGGATCGCCAGTCACGGGATAGTCTTTCCCGTCGAACTTGCCCGTCCACTCATTGTGAGCGGGCTTGCCATCTTTGTCGGTGCCATCCACCGTGACTTTCATGTCGTCACCTGCGGCCTCATAGACCACTGTCGAGTTCTTCGTCGCCCCGGAAGCGAAAGACGATTTGGCCTCGTTTAATTTCCAAGTCCCCATATTCGCATCGTCCGCGAAAACTACCGCTATTCCGACAAAGCACAGCGCCAGAGTCAGTAAAATAATTCTTGTCTTCATGGTTCCTCCTGTTTGCCGAGCACAGTACGCGGCCTCATTGCTGCGGGCCATTCTAGTTCTGCGTGGCGCCTTCAGCAACTGCTACTGACGCGTCAAGAACATCGGTTTGTCCTCGTCCGCTATTCCCCCATGATCTCGCTATCTAGTCTTTTCTCAACTATCTTGCTCTAGAAAAGTTCCAGATCATTTTCATCGAGATACGACACAGCTCCACTCGTAATGTAGCCACACTTCTTCAACAAGGCTTGCATCGGCAGGTTCGAAACATTGGTAGAGGTAAATTGTGAATGCGGTGCGCAATAAGACATTAAATTCCAGAGTGTTCAAAATCGTGCGCGAGAGTGCGGTCCCCATTTCAGGGCAGGAAATCAGTAACCTCTTAGAGATTCGACTAGCAAAAGTTCAGCTACGGATCGATTCACTGTTTGGTCAAGGATTAAATGGAGCAAGTCCCGGGTCCGCATTGACAGGAAAGAGCACAGCGAGGTTGGAGAACTTGTGATCTGCGCACAACGAGGCCAAGCGGTTAGTGTTGCCGTTATTGTTTCGAACACATATTTCCGTTCCCATACATAATCCCCCAGCCGAGTATCAGGATTTTGCCGTATTGCCAGCGAGTCGGTTTGATGCCATTTGTATACCCTGGCCGGGAATGGAGGTCAACACCATGCCGTTAGGAAGCATGCGGCTTCGTCTAGAATCTGGCAACGGGTCCCCGGCGAAAGAATACCGCATTGAAGACGGAAATGTTGAAGTTCGGACGCTAGATCTCGACGGATCTCCTCGACGCACGGGGAGTATCTGGTGGCGGCTTACGCCCGAGCAACTGAGTATTCACGTGGAGCGCCATTCTGTGGTCGCTCAGTGGCTAGAGCGTCGCCTCGGCTGGAGACGTTTATTGCAGGCATGTGTGGGCCAAGAACCGAGCATGTGGAAAGTTGCCGAGAACACAAATCATCCAGCTCTCTGATTCCGCCATTCGATTTGGCTACTCTCGACGAAATGATCGCTCACCTGGCCCGTGCCGATAGCCGACATGCCCTCGCTTCCTAAATATCAAATCTAAGGAGCAGCCTTATGCTAGCAGATGTATTGGAAAAACCGGCAACGGTTGAGAATCCTCTTCGCGAGGTCTCCAAGATTAAGTCTAGAGTCACTGATGCGGTGGAAGATCGTGTCCGGTCGGCGAGCCAAGCGATCAGGCATGGTCGCTATGCTGCCGAAGACGCAATTGAGGAAGCGAAGCACACGGTCAAGCAGAGGCCACTACAGGCAATGGGCACAGTTTTTGCGGCCGGCATCTTGGCTGGGACCTTTTTAACCTGGATCGGATTCCGTCATCGTTGAGTGCAGGCCAACCAAAGCATTGCACGCTGTCTAGTCCCGGAGGGATCTGCAGGACTGTGTTCGGGTTGTCCCGCCCGTTCCGTGCAAAGAACTTATTGCTAAGTATAGCGGCGGTGCTCTGAGGCGAAGAATTGGTCAGGAACACGACAACCGTTCGGTTTCGACGCCTTGGGCTGGATCCACTTGACGGAGAATAAGATGAGGGCCTTAGAGCCCTGACCGTGTCAGCACATACTGTCATCTAAAGGACCGATGAAGCCGGCATCCATAAAGAACGCGCTGATCGGGACGTATGTTAACGTGGTTCGTAACCACACGCTGCAGATGGCTGCTGCGCTCGCTTACTACTTCGTCCTGTCTCTCTTTCCAGCCCTGATTCTCTTGTCCGCCGTGGTGGCCTATTTGCCTGTCCCTGATCTCTTCAACCAAGCCTTAGCCTTACTGGCAACATTCCTGCCAGCTGATGCAATGGGACTGGTGCAGAGAGTTTTGGCTGATGTCATCTCCCCAAACAAGGGAACATTCCTTTCCCTAGGGATTCTGGGCACGCTTTGGGCCGCATCGGGCGGTTTTGCTGCAATGATCGAAGCGTTGAACATTGCGTACGATGTAAGAGATGATCGTCCGTTCTGGAAGACGCGGCCGTTGGCGGTAGGCTTGGCTTTTTTGACGGGAGCGTTGTTGCTGATGGCGTTGTCGGTTATGGTTGTGGGCCCCCGATTTGGAGAATGGCTCGCTGGCAGAGTTCAGCTTTCAGAGCTTTTCGTGCTGCTCTGGCCGTTCATTCATTGGACCATCGCCATTGGGTTCACGATCTTGGCGGTTGAGGCGCTTTACTTCCTCGCGCCCAATGTCAAGCAGCGTTTACGGGCAACGCTGCCGGGCGCAGTCGTTGCCGTAGGTTGCTGGATCGCCTTGTCCTATCTGCTCGGTATTTATTTTCGCCATTTTGGAAACTTCAACAAAACCTACGGAACACTTGGCGCGGCGGTTGCCCTGATGATCTGGTTCTACTGGACTGGCTTCGCCATGCTGGTAGGAGCGGAACTAAATGAAGAGCTTGCAAACATCAGCAAGGAGGGAAAACTGCAAGAAAAGCATGAACCGCCTTCCATCACAAAAATTGATTTCGCAGCTTGAGATTTATTATCTAGGAACAAAACCGCGATGCGTCCGTCTGAGTGAGCAGGCTACGGGCTGCGCCGACCACAGCGGTTACCGGTTCGGATTTTGAAATTACCGAGGAAATTCCGAGCAAAGAGGGCTTGCTGCTCCACATATCTGTCACCGAAACCGCTGTACATAATCAACGGTACCTTCGGCATCAAGCGTTTCAACATACGGGCCGCGTCGAGGCCATTCATCACAGGCATCGATATGTCTAGGACGATCAATCGGGTCGCAATTGCTGAGCCTTCTCGATTGCGTCGCGTCCGTTTTCTGCTTCCCGACATAGCCATTTTGGGTGCCTGTAGGGAACATTGAGATGCCGAATGTCGGAACACAGTTTGCGTCTCTCTGCACAGGCAATCAGAGACTCTAGGATGGCCCATCTCTTGGGCTTTTGGCGGAGATCCGTCCTGACCAAACTCGATCTCTGACGGAGTTCTCAGGGCAAATGATAGCGTCGACTACAACTCTTTTGTTATCAGCAAAACGTTGTGACCCTGTAGAAGGCTCAGCCCTACAAGCGTGAGAAATACACCATTCACTGGATTGAGCTTCTCAAGCTTCCACGGTAAAAAGGCACCTTACAATACATTAATGCGATTTCGGATTGTGAGCCGAATGGCGTCCTAAAGCCGGGGAAAATTTCACTACCCAAACAGGCCGGCCACCCTGGTCGAGAAGAATCGGAACCCAGATCACAAGAGCAAGAATCAGCAGCTGAAAAGAGCGTCACTCCTTGAAACGTAAGCTCGGGCCGAGGATCGGAGGGCAACCATGACCGACAAGCCAGTGATTCTCTATGCGGATGACACATCGACCGTGCTTCAAGGTCGGAAAATGCTGCTTGAAAAGAACGGATATCGGGTTTTGACCGCAGCAAATGGAAAGGAGGCCGTGCAAGCTTTTGTGTCACATACAGTTGACCTAGTGCTTCTTGACTACCGCGTGCCCCAAATAGATGGCGGCGTGGCCGCGATCCATATGATGAGGGCTTGCAAGCCTGACGTTCCCATCGCGCTTCTGTCTGCTGATGAGTTGCTGCCACCGAGTGCGCTCGACGCAGTCGATGCTTTCATTTCCAAATCGGAGCCCGTAACCAACTTCCTGGAAAAAGTGGATTACTTGCTGAGTCTGCGGTTTTTGTTTCAGCCGCTTGCCGGTTCGTGGGCTGACGAGGTTGGACCTCATCATAAACATCATAAACATATGGTGCCCTGGAACTAGTGGGCATCTTTCTGAAAAACCGAGGCATCGTAAGGGCCGGTTTTCAATAAATATGGCCCCTGAGAGTAGACCGGATTCGGGCCACTGCGTAGGCGACCGTTATGCGCTGGTGGGCTTTACCCATTTTCGTTGCTTTGGCGGGGTCTTTACACCTCGAATGCCAGCAAAGCGGCAAGGTTTCCTATGATGGTCAGAGGGTCGCGGCAGTAGACCTAGTCGCCAATCCGAAAATCTCAGTCGACTCCCTGCGTCCACTGGTGCAACAGAAACCTGAAGAAGCGTACTCCAGCCTCAAAGTCGAAGGCACAATCTCCGCACTGAAAGAGACGGGTCGGTTCAGCAACATAGAGGTGAACGTCAAGCCAGATCCAGGCGGTCTGCGCGTGACTTTCACACTGGAGCCGACACTCTACTTCGGGGTCTTCCAGTTTCCGGGAGCCACGAAGAGCTTTTCCTACGCAAGGCTCTTGCAAGTTATCGATATTTCGAACCAGACGGCCTACCAGGGGGACATCGTTGCCAAAGCCACTCGGGCTCTCCTGCAATTCCTTATCTCCGAGGGCTACTTCCAAGCCCAGGTTCAGACCGAATCGCAGATCGACGAAACCCACCTGCTCGCTGACGTGGTTTTTCACGTGACCTTAGGGAAACGGGCGAAGATCGGACGTGTAGAAGTCCACGGGCCGGAGCCCAGCGAAGCGGACCGCTTGCTGCATGTCACCCGTTCACTCCGCGCTGCGGCCACGGGTGCTTCTCTCAAAAAGGGCAAGCGATATACCCCGAAACGCATCGACTCGGCCATCGCGCTGATGAAGCGTGATCTAGCCAATCGGCACCATCTCGCCAGCAAGGTGCACGCCGATCAGCCTCATTTTCACCCGGACACCAATCGTGCCGACATTATTATTGATGCCCAGTCGGGCCCCATCGTCAAGGTACGGGTTACTGGTGCGAAACTCTCCTGGCTTCCCTTCCTGCGAGGGAAGCAGATGAAAAAAATAATCCCCATATTTTCCGAGGGTACGGTTGATCCGGATCTGATGGAAGAAGGCCGGCGAAACCTAATCGATTTCTTTCAAAGCAAAGGCTACTTTGACGCGAAGGTAACCACGAATTTCCAAAATCAATCTCCCAATGTCGATCTGGTCTACGACGTGGACAGAGGCTCGCGCCACAAGGTGGAAACGGTGGGTTTTCGCGGCAACGAGCATGCCGAAGGCGCCGACCTTATTCGCCAGGTCCTGGTTAAGCCACACCGGCTCTTGCTCTCTCGAGGAAAGTTTAGCGACAAACTGCTCCGCCAAAGCGTGCAGAGCCTCACGGCTTATTACAAGGACCGTGGCTACGAAGAGGTCAAAGTCAACCCTGACGTAGTTGATCGTGAGCCAAAGATTTACATCACCTTTCGAATCACAGAAGGTCCGCAAACTGTCGTCGAGAGCCTCGCGCTCCAGGGGAATACGCGGATCTCAGGTCTAGAGATCACACCTAAGAGCGGATTTCGGCTCCGCCCAGGCCGGCCATTTTCGCCGAAGGGTTTAGCCGATGACCGCAGCCACATTATGGCCGCCTATATGAATCGTGGTTTCCTAAACGCAGAATTCGATTCCAAAGTCACCCGGCTACCGAATGATCCACACAAAGTAGACGTGACCTACACGGTCAGCGAAAAACAACAAGTGAAAGTGAATAAGGTGCTCCTGGTTGGCAATAAGAAAACGCGGCCATCCCTGATTAACAAGACCGCGAACATCGCTCCCGAGACACCACTGAGCCAAGGACGCCTGCTAACCGGGGAAAGCAAGTTACACGAGCTCGGAGTGTTCGATTGGGCCAGCGTCGAGCCACGCCGGCCGATCATAGATCAAGGTAACGAGGATGTATTGGTCAAAGTGCATGAAGCTGGGCAGAACGAAGTCACCTATGGCTTCGGTCTCGAAGTCGCCAGGCGTGGTGGCAATGTTCCCGCCGGCACAATTGCACTTCCAGGACAGCCGCCCATTACCAGTGGAGCGCCGAATTTCACTGCGGCCGAGAAGACGTTCGTCAGTCCTCGCGGCTCCATCGGTTTTAGTCGCTACAACCTTCGCGGCCTCGCTGAATCGGTGTCCATTTTCGCCCTGCTGTCACGCCTCGACCAGCGTGCCGTCGCAACCTATTCCCAACCGTATTTCAGGGGTTCAAGCTGGAGTTCGCTTTTCAGCTCGTCAATCGAGCGTACCACTGAGAATCCGACATTTGCGGCTCGCCTGGCAGAAGGCTCGTGGCAATTGGAGAAGCCGCTTAATAAGGATAGGACACGCAGAATTCAGGTGCGATATCGCTTCCGTCGAACGATCCTTTCTAATCTTCTGATCCCCGGGTTGGTATTACCGCAGGACCAGCGATTGAGGCTTTCAACTCTCTCGGGGACTTGGATTCGTGATACTCGGGACAAGCCTCTGGATGCCAGTCGTGGTTTTTATCAGACGCTGGATTTAGGCATCACGCCGAGGGCCCTTGGGTCCAACGCCAATTTCGCTCGCTTCCTGGGTCAAAGCTCGTATTACAAACCATTCGGCAGGACGGTCTGGGCAAACCGGATCACGTTGGGGCTTGCCCATTCTTTCGCAACCGATGACGTTCCGACGAGCGAGCGCTTCTTCTCTGGAGGCGAGACCACCCTCCGCGGTTTCCCCATCAATGGAGCGGGCCCTCAGCGCACGGTGCCCGCTTGCAGTAATCCCGCCGTTCCCTCCACGTGCGTGAACTTACAGGTTCCTGTCGGTGGCGATCAGTTGTTCGTGTTCAATTCTGAACTCCGTTTTCCCCTAGGAATCAAAGAGGGGCTCGGGGCGGCAGTTTTCTACGACGGCGGAAATGTCTACGGTCCCGTTGGTGTTAGCCACTTCATTCGGGATTACACGAACACGGTCGGTGTCGGCTTGAGATACAACACTCCCGTGGGACCTGTTCGCATGGATATCGGGCGAAACTTGAACCCTGTAACGGGAGTAAAAGCTACCCAGTTCTACATCACTCTGGGGCAGGCTTTTTGAAGTTCGAGATTGTTCATTGGGTGCTGCTATGGCATGGAAAACAAAACTCGGCTGGATCGCAATAAGTTTTGTAGCTTTTGTCGTTGTCCTCATGATCGCAGGCTACGTCGTGTTCCGCACTCAGAGGTTCCATGTTTACGTACTCGCCAAACTCCAGCAACAAGCCAGTCAGGCTACGGGGGCACAGGTGCAAATCCAGAATTTTGCACTCCACCTGTCGAGCCTGACTGCCGACGCTCACGGAATCACCATCCGCGGTAGCGAGCCGAAGTCTCGGCCGCCGCTGATCCAGGCAGACCAACTCATGGTTCGCCTAAAGATTGTTTCACTGCTGCGCAAGAAGGTCGACCTGAATGAGATCATTCTCCGCCACCCGGTAGTGAATTTTCTAGTCGCCAAGGATGGCACTACCAACCTGCCTACTGCCCCGAAGTCGAGTAGTAGCGGTTCGACCAGCCTATTTGATCTCGGCATCCAGCATGTTCTCCTCAGCAACGGCGAGATCTATTACAACGACGTCAAGACACCCCTGGATGCTGAGTTGCATGATATGCAATTGGAACTCAAATCCGAGTTCGCGAGCAAAGGCTACGATGGCACCCTCTCCTATCGAGACGGACGTCTCCAGTACGGAGACATGAAGCCGCTTCCGCACGATCTGAAGGCGAGCTTCAACGCCACTCCTTCGGAATTTGTGCTAAAACCGATGCTCTTGACCGTTGCCTCCTCCACCATACAGTTGGAGGGCAGGGTACAGAACTACTCGAGCCCCACAGCGGAGGGAGCCTACAAGATCACGATTCACCCGCAAGACTTCCGTCCTGTTCTCAACAATCCCTCTACTCCGACTGGAGAAGTAACCTTGGCAGGCTCCCTGCGTTATCAGTATCAAACCAACGTGCCTGCACTGAGGACAGTAGTTCTGGTGGGACGCCTGAACAGTCGCGAATTGGCGGTCAACTCGCCCGATCTGCGTACCGTTATTCACAATCTCCAAGGAGAGTTCAAGCTGGCCAACGGGAACCTAGACGCCCACGGACTTGGGGCAGACGTGTTAGGCGGCCGTCTGAAGGCTACCGCAACCATGCAGCACCTAGACACCAGCCCAGTATCGAAGGTACATGCATCCTTGCAGGCGATCTCACTGGCTGCGGCAAAGGCAGCACTGCGAACCGCGAATCTCAACCAGATTCCGATTGAAGGACGTATGGACGGAACCGCCGATGCAGCCTGGGCCGGCACTGTGCAGAACGTTAAAGCTCATTCTGATATAGGACTCAAGGCCAGTCTGGCCAGCGTGGCCGCCGGGTCAGCTCGCATTCCTCTTGATGGCGCGATTCATCTGAGCTATGACGGCCGTTCAAGTCTTGCGACTTCGACCAACACATTTGTCCGCACCCCACAGACTCGTCTGGACATTAATGGCTCCGCCGGCAAGAAACTCAATGTGACGGTACAAGCGCGCGCTGCGGACCTCAGAGAACTGGATTCTCTGGCAGCTGCATTCCAAAATACTGCCGCGCAGACATCAGCAAAAATCCCGTCTCCAATATCCAGGAATCTTGCCGGCGCCGCCGATTTGCAAGTGGTCCTCGAAGGCAGCATGAACGATCCGCACATCCGGGGACAGATAAACGGCCGAAATTTGCAGGTGGAGGACACACAGTGGCGAAGTTTACAGCTGGGACTACAGGCCAGCAGGTCCGGAGTATCGATCCAGAACGGATCTCTGGTGAATGCCCGCGAGGGATATGTCAATTTCGCATTCAGTTCCAGTCTTTCGAACTGGCGTTACCTGCCTTCGAACCCGATCAGTGTACAGCTGAATTCGCGTGGACTTGCCATCAATGATTTGCTCCAGGTCGCGAAGCTCGATTATCCGGTTTCCGGCAATCTGTCGGTCGATGTCTCAATGCATGGATCTCAACTGAACCCTATGGGCAGCGGATCGGTGCGGCTGGCGCAGGCCAAAGCCTATGGTCAGCCCTTGCAGCAATTTTCGCTTCAGTTTCAAGGAAATGGCAACGAAGTAAATACCTCGCTTGACGTGAGCACACCCGCAGGCTCTGTCAAAGCGAACCTCCTGTTCCACCCGAAAAACAAGGGCTACGAGGTTCAGCTCAACGCTCCTGGTATCAAACTTGCGCAGCTTCAACCCGTGCAGGAGAGAAACCTTGGGGTGGTAGGCGTCCTAGCTCTGACTGCCAGCGGTCGTGGAACCCTGGACGACCCGCAGCTGACGGCTAACGTGCAGATCCCACAGCTTCAGGTACGGCAGGCGAGCATTTCAGGTATCAAGGCTGACCTCAACGTAGCAAACCACAAAGCGCAGGTCGCTCTTGATTCAGAGGTGGCCCAGACATTCGTCCACGCCAGTGGAATCATGGATCTGACCGAGGGCTATTACACCCGTGTAACACTCGACACCAAACGAATGCCCATTGAGGGCTTGCTTGCTCTGTACGTGCCCGCTAAAAGCGATGGACCGAGTGGCATTTTAGAAGTGCATGCTTCTGCGGAGGGTCCGTTGAACGACAAAACTCGGATGAAGGCAGAAGTGGTTATCCCGACTCTCAAGGCGGATTATCAGGGGTTGCAAATTGGCAATACGCGCCCCATTCACATACGTTACGCAAATTCGATCGTCGCGCTCGATCCGACCGAAATCGCCGGCAATGACACTACTCTGCGGCTCGAAGGTCAGCTTCCACTCCAAGACAGTGCGCCGGTAACGCTCTCCGCGGTGGGGACGGTTGACATGCAACTGCTCCGGTTCTTCCAGCCCGATGTTCAGAGTTCGGGGAAACTTCTCCTCGATGTCCGTGGGACGGGAGCGACTGCTCATCCAGAGCTCCAAGGCCAGCTTCGTATACAAAACGTGTCCGTCGTCGCTCCTGACGCGCCGCTGGGGCTTCAGAATCTAAACGGAACCCTTGACATTAGCCATGACCAGGTAAACATCACTCAGCTCACGGGAGAGGCTGGAGGTGGACAGATTTCGGCGCGAGGAATGATCGGATACCGCCCGCAACTCCGAATGAACGTTGCTCTTCAAGCCAAGAGTGTTCGCATTCGCTACCAGGACGCGATACGGACGGTGCTGCAAAGCGACCTGAATCTCGTCGGCACCAAGGAAGCGTCTACTCTGAATGGCCGCGTGCTTATTGACAGTTTGAGCTTCACTCAGAATTTCGACCTGGCAAGTTTGGCCGGCCAGGTTCAGTCCGGTCCTGAATCCACACCCAGCGAGGGTATGGCTCAAGACCTCAAACTAAACATCGCCGTGCAGACTGCTCGAGATCTGAACCTCACCAGTAGTGCGGTCAGCCTGCAGGGACAAGCCAACCTACGGGTGATTGGTACTGCTGCTGATCCGGTAATTGTTGGGCGGACGGAGTTCACGGGTGGCGACATATTTCTCATGAATAAGCGCTATCAAATTGAGCGCGGGATCATTGAGTTCTCGAATCCCAACCGCACGGAACCTGTGCTCAACGTTCTGCTGACGACCACCATAAACCAGTACAACTTGAGCTTGACCTTCCTGGGCCCGCTGGACAAGATGCAGACCAACTACATCTCTGACCCACCCCTGCCGACCGCCGATATTATCAATCTAATTGCCCGAGGACAGACTACCCAGCAAGCCGCAGCCGCACCTTCCAATTTTGGGGCGAGTTCACTCTTAGCCCAGGGGGCCGCGAGTCAGGTTAGCGGCGGAATTCAAAAGCTTGCCGGGCTCTCCAGTCTGTCCATCGATCCGACGTTGGGCGGCAACGACGCTAACCCTGGCGCTCGCGTTGCTATGCAGAAGCGGATCACCAGTAGCTTCTTGTTCACTTTCGCAACGGATGTCACCTCCACGCAGCGAGAGATCATACAAGGGGAATACCAATTTAATAAGCGTTGGTCAGCGAGTGCGACTCGGGACGAGAATGGAGGCTTTGCAGTCGATGGGAAATATCGCAAACGCTTTTAAGGGTTCGACAGCGGTGGCCCGGAAATATTATTCAGATTGCTCAGGTGGACTGGCGTAGTTGCACCAGAGGAACGCGTCGAGACCTTCATTGAGACGAAACACGCGCCTACATCGGAGTGGTGGGTTTGCGGCCCATGGCGATTGTGCGTTTTCCCCTCTACTCATCGCATATTCATGAAACTCCCTCTCCGCCGATCATGGGGAGAGCAGCAACTCAGGCTGCAATGGTAGAGTCTTGAGAATTCTAACGAGCCAAAACCCATCGCTGGTCGTACCCAGAACGATTTCCTTGACGACAATCTTCTGAAGACAGTTCAAGTTGATCGGGGGATGAGAATTGGGAATACCACGCCAAGAAATCTGGCGACGCCGTTAGGCGTCGAAAGTCCGCCGAAAGTCGCCGAAACAAATGGATTAGCTAGCTAACGTGGACCACTCGTCTCTTCTACCCAATGTAAGGGAGACGTTTGGAACATCCAACGCTGACCTGACAACTAAATTTATTCGACAGGTGGTCCGGGCAAGCCCCGACTGTGTGCTTGGGACTACAGAGAACAACCCCTTCTTTGCCGCTGTCGATGGTATTTCCCCACGTGACACTATCGAAGCGATGCTATCGGTGCAAATGGTTGCTGTACATAATCACGCCATGAAGGGTTTAGAAAATGCCGCACTGCCAGGGCAGTTGGATGTTGTTGTTGACCTCAACCTGAACCGAGTCACGAAGCTGATGAGAATATTCGGTATGCAGGTGGATGCTCTAGATCGTCACCGAGACAAGGGCGCACAAATGACTGTCGAGGAGGTGCACGTGCATGATCGAGATCGGGCCATCATCGGGTCCGTAAATCATTCAAGTTCTACGGTTCGAAATGATCGGCAGAATTTAACGGCGGTAAAGAGGGAGAATGATGAAAAAGCTAATTAACGAAACGCAAATCAGTCGTGGGGCATGGCTGAAAAATGGCAACTCGCCAGGAAATCCGAACAGCGCTCCACGCTGCGGCGCTAAGACCCGCCGAAGCACTGTCTGCCAGGCGCCGGCAATGGCAAATGGGAGATGCCGCATGCACGGCGGCTCGAGCACCGGTCCGCGCACCGCCGAACGGCTGGCGCGGTCGCGCCGTGCACGCTGGAAACATGGACGTTATCCTGCCGAGGCGCGCGCGGAACAAAACCGTGTCAGAGACCTACTGACCGAGAGTCGAAAGCTGCTGACACAGATGCGAGCGGGCTGAATCGCAGGTTCACGGTGCGTGGGGTTCATCCACGGCTTTGCTCTAAATCCTACGTCCGATCCCAATAGGGAATATTGAACCTGGCACAAAGGCGCGCATAGCTCTTAAACTTGAGTAGATAATTTCGATACCATGGAAGAAAGCGCTGAATTAACGATCAATTAGCGCTCCATAACAGTACACACAATGTCCTACGGCGATGGGCTGACCGATGTGTCGTTGTTATTTCCGATACCGGCGCCTGGATACTGCGACCCGCGAGTGCTCTCGAAGTTAGACAACGGCATTTGGGCCTTTTCTCCAACCGCTTATCAGAACTGAATTGTGATGTCGACGCACCCGTTCTGAACGTGGAACTATCACGTTTTTATCACAGCTATAATGCAAAAATGCAACGCGTTGTCACGAATGAAGGCGACTCTTAATAAAGTGAAGGCACGTACCAAGGTCGAAAGGGTTGCTCGTCAGGACTCGAAGCTTCTCGGCCCGACAATCAATGAAAGACTGGCCGCAGGAAAAGCACTGCGTAAAAGCGTGCCGCGAGCTTCCCACGCCAAGTGGGTCTGCCCAGCCAATCGTCCCGACCCAATTGGATTACTAAGGAATGCGGATCGCGGAAGATTGTCAGAGCTCCTACCGATCCGATACGGCCGAATGCGGCATTCACCGTTCGCATTCTTTCGCGGCGCGGGGGCCTTGATGGCGGCGGATCTCGCAAGGACGCCGAAAACCGGAATAGGCGTTCAGGCGTGTGGCGATTGCCACGTCAGCAATTTTGGCGGTTTCGGTTCGCCGGAACGCCAGCTTGTCTTCGACATCAACGACTTTGACGAAACACTGCACGCGCCGTGGGAATGGGATGTAAAACGGCTGGCCACCAGTATCGTGCTCGCGGGACGGCAGATGGCGGCAAGAGAACGGCATTGCTCGGAGGCTGTGCTCGTAGCAGTCGAAAGCTATCGCGAGCATATGGGCAAATACGCGACAATGCGCGCGCTCGAAGTCTGGTACTCGCAACTCAACGCCGAAATCCTCATTGAGGAAGCGGAAACCACAACAGCAAAGAAGTATTGGGAGCGGGCTGAGAACAAAGCAAGATCACAGACGGCGGAACATGTATTCCCCAGGATAACGGAGGTCGTCAAGGGCCGACCGCGCATCATTGATAGTCCCCCGCTTGTCTATCACCCTCGCCAGATGATAAAGCTCGGAAAACGAGTGAGAGAAATGTTTCACCGTTATCGGCTGACGTTGCCGGAAGAGCGGCGCGTCATTCTCGATCGCTATCAGATCGTCGATATTGCCCGAAAGGTCGTAGGAGTCGGCAGCATCGGGACCCGTTGCGCAATCATTTTGCTCATGGCGAGTCAGCACGACCCATTGTTCCTGCAGTTCAAGGAAGCGCTCCCTTCCGCTCTCGAGCCGTATGCAGGTAAGAGTCGATATGCCAACCACGGCGAACGAGTCGTCACCGGGCAGCGGATGCTGCAAGCGGCGAGCGACATTTTTTTGGGGTGGACGCGTGACGATGAAGGACACGACTATTATTTTCGGCAGCTACGCGACATGAAGATGACGATGGATCTAGAGGGTATGCCGAGGGAGGACTGGATCGAGTACATCAAGCTGTGTGGACAGGCTCTGGCCCGGGCACATGCCCGGACCGGAGATGCAGCACAGATCGCAGGTTACCTCGGGAAAAACGATATGTTCGACCAGGCGATGGCGAAATTTGCTATCGATTACGCCGATCAGACGGAGAGCGACTTCGCGGTCTTTGTTAAGGCCATCCGCACCCGACGCCTTCCAGCTGGGACCGACATTGTCAGTCCACGCTTTCGGTCGCATCTTGAAAAGGGATGAGAGTGAGTCAAGAAATCAATCGTTCGGATCAGCCATGAAAAGTCCAAAGAACAATACTGTGTCCGTGTCTGCGTTGGCCTTTGCGGTACTCACACTAGGTACCGGGGCTGTGATGTGTAAAGTAGCCCAGTCACAAACGTCCCCAGCAAATGCAACCAGCATCAAGACTTACGAAATCGACGTGCGCGGGACAACACAATGGGTAGACACGAACATCGACTTACGTGGTGGGGCAAAGCTGCGTTTTACCGCTACAGGACAGATCACATATCCACCCGACCAATCCTACAACGGAAGATCTCGAACCTTGGGAACGTTTGGCCCGGATGGACTACCGCGAGGATTTGCGGACCTGATTCATCAATATGCCGTCCGAGATGCCGGTCATGGCGCCCTGATTGGTCGCATCGGTTCTAGCGCTTATGGGGGGGCGTTCTTGGTCGGCACTAGCAAGGAATACGCTGTTCCAGTAGCGGGAAGGCTTTTCCTAGGTATCAATCAGAGCATGAGCGAGGCCTCGACGGCACAGGGCAGCTTTCACACGAAAATCGAAGTACTGGACGAGGGCGTGAGTGGTGCCACGAACGCTGGAGGGCCGGTTGAAATCCGTGTGCCCGGCATCACCCCTGATTTGCTGAGCAAAATCCCGCGCCGCATTTCCGATCCCGCTGGAAAGCCGGGCGACATGGTGAATGTCTTGATCGTGGGAACACAGGACCAGATGGTCCAAGTGTTTACCGCGGCCGAATGGGTCAAGGTCGACGCTAAAGTAGAAACTACCGCTCTGAACGCGATCGTTGACTCGCTTGAGAAAAAAGACTATCTGACGATGCCGATGAGCACGCTATTTCTTTTTGGTCGCCCGCAGGACTACGGATTTGCCCACGCCGAGCCTGTGAAAGTTGCAATGTCACGGAACCATTTGCGAGTTTGGAAATCGCCATATGAGGTCGACGGCCGGCCGCTATGGTGCGTAGCGGCCACCCACGACATCGGATTCGAGCGCGATCAGCGCAACAATGGCTTGACTCACAAGATCGATCCAGCAATCGACGGCGAACGCGAGTATGTGAATGGCACACTTTCAGAAACCGGGTTGGTCGCTCAGCGTGATCATGTTACGCCAGCCGATCCGCTCACCACGGCCAAGACGGCTACGGGAGGCGAGTTTCATTCCGACGGACGCATACTCGTGCTCGTCCTCACGAACACGGCCAGCAAGAGCAACTAGAGACGATTCGCCGCTTTCGTCGTTTTCAACTTCGCTCTTACAGGCTACTCTCGTTTGCCCTAATCAGTGCCAATAGGCACTGATTGTCGTTGAGATGGTCGAAGGCGAATTCGGAAGGGCGAATGCGGAATCCTTGATGGCATCCGCTTTGGAATAATAGCTGCCAGCGATGTCTACTCCGATAGACGGTGCAGCGTGGGAAAGCCGTTTACTCGCAGAACCTATGCAATCGGCGAAGTGCTCGTCAAAGGCTATAGCCCCGCCTTCGAGGTGACGTCGGCAAAGGTTCCGTCGCGGTTGTTTTTGTACAGGCGATTGGACGGGCCGGGTGGGGCGGTGTCCAGGCGAGTGCCAGTTAGAACCAAAAGGTCCATCCAGCCATCATTGTCATGATCATGAACGCCACACCGCACCCGACCACCTCGATGATGTAGCTCTGGCTATCGATGCCACGGTAAATGACCGACTACGTGAGGCCCGCCTATTTTGCGACATCGGTAAGGCGCGCCAGGAAGGGCCCTCCGGAAGGCTTTCCCCGAGGCTGGGCCTTTACGTTTCGTGAGGAGATTCCCTGGCCGAAAGCGGACGCGCCGATCATGCCACCTCCGACTCCGGAGCCCAAGGTGGTGATCATTTTGCGGCGCGTGACTATTCTTGGTCGAATCATCGGACCGGTTCGATCGCTTTCAACGTCTGGCCGGCTTTAACGTTCTCGAACTTCTGAACAATTCCGGATGGCCATTGAATCTCGATCAGCCTTGTCGAGGTATCTGCTCCCAAGCCTGCCAGCAGGCGCTTGTCACTGGCCGAAAGATAACCGACCGCCGTGTTGACGGTGAAATACTGAGTCAAACCGGACGCGCCAACCACCTTCACGCGGCTTCCGATTCCATCACGATTCGATTTCTTTCCGACGGTCTCGATCCTGATCCAGTTTCCACGATTGCCGCCGTCGTTGCGCAGCACGTATGCTTTCTGGCCGGCATTGCTGACCACGAGATCAATGTCACCGTCATTATCAATGTCGCCGAAAGCTGCGCCGCGGCCGGCCCAGGGTATTTGAAACACCTCCCCAGGGGTGACCCGGACGAAGTGTCCGCCTTCATTTCGCAGCAAAAGCGGCGGTTGCAGGTAGCGCAGGTTGGGTGAGGTCTTCTCAATGGTGTCCATCACGTGAGACTGGGCGACAAAGAGGTCCTTCCAGCCGTCGTTGTCATAATCAAAAAAACGAGTGCTCCAACCCGCAAAGGAAAGAGTTTCGCTGCCCAGGCCGGATTGGTTGGTTACATCCCGGAAGATGCCGTCACCGTTGTTGCGAAACAGCATGTAGCGTTCGTTGGACAGATCGGTAACCACGATGTCCGGGCGGCCGTCATTGTCGTAGTCGCTGAAATCGGTGCCCATTCCGGCGAAGGTCTTGCCATCCTCGTTGTAGCCCACGCCCGCCAGCAGGCCGGTCTCCGTAAAGGTCCCATTGCCGTTGTTGTGGTAGAGAAAACACTGCACTGAATCGTTGGCGACAAAAATATCGGTGAAGCCATCGCCATCGTAGTCAGCGAATGAGACACCCAACCCCTTGCCCTTGGGATTGGCAATCCCGGCTTTTTCGGAAACATCGGTGAACGTGCCGTCACCATTGTTGTGATACAGGATGTTTGTGACGCCCTCGTAGTTGTCGGGATGGCAGTAGGCGCGATAGCCGGGTTGTTTTTCTCCACAATAGCGGTTGGTCTTGAAAGTCCAATTCACATAACGGGTGACGAAGAGATCAAGCTTGCCGTCGTTGTCATAGTCAAAAAATCCGGCGCTGGCGCTCCATCCACCGCCCGCGACTCCGGCGCTTTTGGTGACATCCGTGAACGTGCCGTTTCCGTTGTTGTGATAGAGCGTGTTGCCGCCGTAACCCGTTACATAAATATCTTCAAAGCCGTCGTTATCGTAATCGCCTACCGCTATGCCCATATCGTAGTGGTTCTGTGGCATTCCAGTGAGGCCCGCCTTTTCCGTGACATCGGTAAATGTGCCATCGGAATTTTGATGATAAAGCCGGTTCCAGAACTTGCGGTCGGACTTGTCGGGCAGTTTGTCATCCGGCATGGGGTCGTCGATCTTGGCACCGTTGGTGAAGAAGACGTCTAGCCGTCCGTCGTTGTCGTAGTCGAGTAGAGCCACGCCACCTCCCATAGTCTCTACCAGATACTTGTTCAAGGTGGCGGCGTTTTCATGCTTGAAATCGATTTTTGCGGTCTGGGTAATATCAGTGAACCGCACGTCTGGCACGGGTGTAGCGCCCATCAAGCACTCAATTAAGACAAAGACGAGACCAGTTGCCGTACTCCAGCGGCGCGCATGTCGGGGTCTTCTCACGTGCTTTTGGTTCTATCCGAATTTCCTGGTGTCGAGTATTCCCTTCCCTTCTTGTACGAAGAGGAGGTGGCGGGCAGATTCTGGAAGCTTTCCTTCAATCCGGATGGCCAGGTGAGTTCGACACGATCTGCTTTGATGGCGCCGCCCAACCCGAAGTGGAGGCGGAAATCATTTTGCGAATAATAGCTTGATCCGCTCATTACTTCGTACGGCTTTGGACTTCGGCGAAAGTGGTATCCGTGAGTTTCTGCGCATGACCCTTAAACAAGTTCCGTATTGGCAAGACGGGATGATATACCGGTAATCGTTCACAGCAACAGCCCATCTGTGGATAATGCCATCCGGTGAAGGGACGCGCGGTTTTTGCGCCTTTTTGGCCGAATGGCGGGCTGCCCAAAAACTCCGTTCCCTACCCAATAAATGCCGCGCTTTCATGAGTTATTAGGCAAAGCCCCTCGGGTAGCCCGTTCGGGCCATACCCACCCAAGTCTTTAGCAATTAAAATCCTTGTCACTCCTCCTAATCAAGAAAACCCTTGCATTCGCGCAACGAGGGAACAATCCCGTTATGCGATCATTTTATGTTTTCGACTTAGCAACCTTTCGGGGACTTCCGGGCTGCATCAGGGGGATGGTTGATCCGCGTTCTGGTGGTGGACGATTTCGAGCCGTGGCGACTGCAAATTTGCTCCATGTTCCAAGCGCGGTCGGAGTTCCGTGTTATCGCACAAGTAGGGGACGGATTGGAAGCCGTTCAAAAAGCCGTATTGCAACCAGATTTAGTCCTGCTGGACATCGGCCTTCCCAGCCTAAATGGATTGGAAGCCGCGAAGCGCATTCTCCAAGTCGCTCCCCATGCAAAGATTATCTTTTTGACCACCAACAGCGATAGAGACGTGACACGAGCAGCTTTGAGCGCTGGAGCGCAAGGTTATGTCCTGAAAACTAATGCCGCTCGCGAACTCCTCACCGCTGTGCAAAAAGTTCTTGGCGGGGAGAATTTTGTCAGTAGTGGAATTCAGACGGGCAATTCTGGTGAAACCGAATAAGCATGAATGCCCCGTGACGCAAAATAAAACAGCCATTGTCCCGCACGGCAAGTTAAGCCGCCGCCGCATCGCTTTCCACTAGCCGTCGTAACTCGGCTTCGGGAATTGCAAATTCCGTGAAGCCACAATTCAAACAGACCAGAAGCTTTGGAAAAACCCAGACTATGGGTTTGTCCAGTCCTTCGAGTCCAGGGAAGTGAAGCGCAATCTCACCACTGAACGTGGTCTGGTTGGCTGATTGGCATGACCTGCAACGAGAGCTGCTTTGGGCGGACATCATACACCTCATTCAGACAGCTTCTTCGTCCGAAGAAGCCGCGAACCGAATATTGTGCGCGCATCGCACAGACTCCATACCCCGCTCGATCCGAGTCTCATTCTCCTCGAATCGCGAATGCTCCGGCGATGTGATATATGATTGTCGGAAAACCGACACTAGCTGGCGTCGAGTTGGCAAGAATCGCCGTTGCACTCACAATCGGGTCAGCCCAAAGATGAAAAAATGGTTCCCACGAGTGGCTGCCGAGCCATTTCAGAGTTTCGGGCGGAGTGTTCCTGACTGTGGTTAGATCGCGGGCTTGGGTCCGGTGAACAGAACGTCTAGCCGCCATGACCATTTTGTTTCCTGGGAATCAAGGGTCTCGAACGCCTCGCTTCGACAAAGGGCACGAAAACTAAGCCACGTCGACGAAAGCGCTTCCGTCGACACTCGCCCCTGCGACCTGCACCTATTGACAGTTACCGACCTCGGGCGGGTGACCTAACCTCATGAGGGAGCGTCGGACCTGCGGGGTCGAGTTTTTGAGGATGCACTCTTCTCCTTGTGCTTGATTGCGCGCCCTGTTTTGTCTGTCCAGCGCCCCATGGCAAGGACATGGTCAGTTCTCGTTCAGCAACGATTGCCACCTTGTCCTCCAGCTTTTTGGCAGGCCTTGAGCCACCCGCGGCGCATGCAATTCTTGCAACGGCCCAGATCCAGAGAATTTCCGCCAAGAACAACATCAGCACCGAAGGGTGTCGAGCTACTCGTTTATTCCTTGTCCAAAGCGGCCGGGCACGTTTTTATCACCTCACCAAACATGGCGAGTTAGTTCTGCTGGCGTGGTTAGTACCGGGGGACGTCATCGGGTTGGTGACCATAGTGAAAAGTTCGCTTCACTATATGGCAACAGCAGAAGCAATTTCCGACTGTGAGGTCTTGGCCTGGGAACATTCCGTCATCCGCAAGCTTGCTTCCTTGCACCCGCTGCTCGCAGAAAATGCCCTTCGCATTGCTCTTCGCTACCTGCAAACCTTCATTAACCGCCATGCTGGACTGGTTACCAAGACCGCAGAGGAAAGGTTGGCAGAGACCCTAGTTAGGCTCAGTAATCAATCCGGCCAGTTTCGTCCCGAAGGAATCGAAATCCATGCTACCAACGATGAACTCGGCGCGCTCGCGGATATCAGCCCGTTTACTGCCAGCCGCATGATAAGTAATTGGGCGCGCACCGGAGTTGTCTCCAAGGGGCGGGGTCGTGTCCTTCTCCATGCGCCCGAAGCGCTCATGATTGGTTAGCAGGAGGCAGTTGATCAGCCTTTCCTTCTCATGTGAACTATTTCTTTCTTAGTTGCGCTGGCGCAAAGACAGAAAAATATTTCATGGCATATTCTGCGTCTGGCCTTCCCCCAAGGCCTGCCTTTCCTCAAGCGACGCTTCTTCGACCTTAATGGGTGCCCGAAATCGGACTCGTCTTCGTGAGCATGTGAAGCGGTAGTTGAGACACCTTAACCTTTACTACAACCTTTACTACCATTCCAAAACTGAATTTCATGGTTCGTAGCGCTGATACAGAACCTAAAGATGTAGCACAAGAAGGCAATGCAACCTAGCCTCCTGCCACGAATAGCCGATGCCGGAATCGTGTCGCTCGGTTTCCCCTGCGAGCCCTGAGAACCACGTGTAGGTGATGTTGAATACCAGACCAAGCAGCGGCCTTCATCTCGGGGGACAGGAGCGCTGTCAGTTTTGCCAGTTACGGTGGCGGCCCTGTCGCTTATAAATTTTTTGCACTGCAACTTTTCTCCAATTAAAAGTTGGCGTGTCAAGCGTAAGCGCCTGATTTCTGTATTCGTGCAACCATACGAGGTGGTAGAAAATGCTTTCACATTCCGAAGTGCATGCTTGGCAGACACCTTATCGCGACGCCTTGCGGGAAACTGATCCCGCAAAGTTGCACCATACAGTGAAGGCAGCGGAGGAAGCCATGTACAAACGAGTCCAAGAACTGGCTTCCGGCCAACCGCTCGGGGCAGCAGAGTTAGTTAGAGCCCTGGAAGCCGAAGCACTGAACAATGCGGTCAGGAACCTAGTCGTTCTCAAGCGGGATAAGTTGGGTCCGATTCTGGGGGAAGTCGCGTAGTCTGCCACATCCAGTACCGTTGTACCGCGAGCGGGCGGGCCTCGCTACTTCCGCGACCTTCCGCCCACGGCCTGTTGTGCAAGCAACAGGCATGCGCTTTACCGCAAATGGCCTCGTGACACGCTCGTTGGTGCCAAGAAGCCATTTCAACCTCCTCAAAGCCGAGCAAATGGCCTCCTATCCCCAGTCCAGGACTATTTTTTAGCGAGTGAGATCCATGGGTCCGGAGTACAATCTGCGGGCGCGACTATAGTGGCAGGCAAAAAGGGTTTGGCAAATAACCTTTTCTGCGAATCGTACACTACGCTTTGTGAACGCGCGGAAGTAGTCCCCTATGACTCGGTCAGTCAAATCTCGCTAACAGGTCATGTCATGGGCAATGAACATGGTCAACGGTTTCCGCGCATCACCAAGGCATCCTCGGTTTTCTCTGTCGCGTCTCTCGTATGCCTGGTAGTCGCCTTATCCTATCTTGTCCCGAAACTCGAAGGGGCAATGATCTTGAATCCAAGGACGGTGTGGCCATTTTGGCCTGGTTCCGCCATTCTAGTTTCGGTCTTGTTGCTAGTGCCGGGGAGGATCTGGCCGATCCTGATCCCGGCGGCGTTCGCGACGTTTGGTCTCTACGACCTAGAAGTAGGCGTGCCCATCAAGTCGATTGCCTGGTTTCTTCCGGCAAACACGGTTGAAGTTCTCACCAGCGCACTGTGTCTTAGGTATTTCTTCCACGATGTGCCCCGGCTAAACAGCGTGACGGCGCTCGCGAAGTATTCGTTCTTCGCAGTGATCCTTGCGCCAGTCGGAGCAGCGTTTTTTTCTGCAAATGGCATCGGTGGCAATTATTGGGAAGGTTGGAGGGTTTGCTTTCTCTCTGAGGCACTCGCTTTCGTCACTCTCACACCGGCCATTCTGAGTTGGATTACTGAAGGACCTGCATGGGTGAGAAAGCCACGCGCCTGCTATCTGGAACCAGCCGCGCTGATCGCGGGATTGGTTCTTCTGAGCTATGTGATCTTCGCGGGGCCGGAGATCGGCCACTCGCCAGCTCTGGTTTATTCTCTCGTTCCATTTCTACTATGGGCTGCGCTGCGTTTCGGATCGCTTGGCATCAGCAGTTCGGCTCTCCTGATTTCTTTTTTAGCGATTTGGGGTGCAATCCATAACCGCGGTCCCTTTGCCGATCTGGGCTCGCTCAATGGCATCTTGTCACTTCAGCTTTTCTTAGTCTTCGCTGCGATGCCCTTCATGTTTCTCGCCGCTCTCGGAGAGGAGCGTAAGGTCGCTTCCAAAGAACTCGCCTTATCCAATGAGAGGTTTAGTCTTGCAATGGAAGCGGGCGCAGCGGTGGCGTGGGATTTGGCCGTGCAGGGCACGCGAAATGTCTGGATCGGCGATCTGCAGTCGATCTTCGGAATTTCGCTCGACACATACGTGCCAAATGCGGAGGACCTCATTCTCTACGTACACCCGGAAGACCGCCAGCAGGTCTCGCGGGCACTTCATGATGCCAAACAAAATCGGAAGATGTACGCGCTGGAATTTCGCATCGCCCGCCCTGATGGGACGATTCGGTGGCTCGCAGCCCGAGGGAGGTTCTATTACTCGACCGACGATGAACCCGAGCGCCTGCTTGGGGTGTCTCTGGATATCACTGAGCGCAAGCAAGCTGAACAGGTGCTTCGTGAGGGTGAAGAGCGCTTCCGCGTGGTTGCAAACACAGCGCCGGTGATGATCTGGATGTCCGACACGGATAAGCTGTGCACCTACGTCAATCAGCCTTGGCTGGAGTTTACCGGTCGGCCACTTGAGGCCGAGCTGGGCAACGGCTGGATAGAGAATGTGCACCCCGAAGACTTAAACAGATGTATGCATACCTACACTCAGGCGTTCGATCGGCGGGAGTCCTTCCAGATGGAGTATCGGCTCCGGCGACACGATGGAGAATATCGATGGTTTTCGGATATCGGCGTACCGAGATTCAACCCGCACCAATCTTTCGCCGGCTACATCGGTTCGTGTACAGACGTTACCGGGCGCAAACTTGCTGAGGAATCTCTTGCCGGGGTTGGGCGAAAGCTGATTGAGGCCCACGAGGAAGAGCGTACCTGGATCGCGAGAGAGCTACACGACGACATCAATCAACGCATGGCACTGTTGGCAATCGAGCTGGATCGATGGAACCAACAGCTCCCGGATTCGGCGGTTGAATTTCACGCTCACATCCATCATGCTAGTCAACGCCTTTCGGACATCGCCACCGACATTCAGGCCCTGTCGCACCGCCTCCATTCTTCAAAACTGGAATATCTAGGCATTGTGGCAGCGGTTAGGAGCTTCTGCGAAGAATTGTCCGAGCAACAGAAGGTAGAGATTGACTTCAGCCATACGGCCATACCGCGAAGTGTGCCCCAGGAAATCTCGCTTTGTCTGTTCCGAGTTTTACAGGAAACTCTGCAGAATGCGGTGAAGCACAGTGGCAGGCGGCACTTCGAAGTGGAATTGCGCGGTACAAAGGGAGAAATTCAATTAACCGTAAGCGACCGGGGCGTCGGCTTTGATCCGCAAGACGCCATGTACCGTCGCGGTTTGGGGCTCATCAGCATGCGCGAACGAATACAATTAGTAAGCGGTGAGATTTCGATCAACTCACAGCCCGGCGATGGCACCACGATCCACGCCCGCGTTCCTTTTGATTCAAAAAGCGATTCTGCACGGGCGCCAGGATAGGAATATCGGATTCGCCGACCAGCTCACAAGAACGTTACCGGCAATATACGGTTGAATGTTCTTCACAGATTCGTTGGAAGAGGTGGCTGTCCATCCCGCTCATAACGGGTCCGAGACAATACCCGCACAGAATATTCACCTCGTTCGTCTTGGCTATCTGATTCGTGAGTCTTTCGACCCGAATCGCTGCTTCTGTGTCCCCCCTCTCGCACAGGAGATGGACACCTTCTCCGAAAACTGCGACTCGAGCTTGCTCTCGCTTTGCAGCATCGGCCGCCGTCACGATGAGATTATTGAAGAGGTTCAAAAATCGACCTGGATCAGGCATTCCATCGATCATAATTGCCGAGAGCATGTCGGCTACATCAATCGAGATGAATCTCCCTTGCTCATTAGCAGCATCGATATCCAAACCCTGCGCTTGCAATCGTGGAACCAGATTGTCACGGTGTGACTTACTTGCAACAACGACAGCCGCATCTTCGGCCGCTAAAGCATCTCCGATGAACTGCGTGACATGATCCAACAGCCTTTGATCATCAGAATAAAATCCCACCTCGTGTCGGCGGGCGATCTCCATACCCCGCTGAATGGGGGCGGAAGCATTCTCTGGCGGGAACTGTTGAAAGGCAGTCTGAGCCAAACCTCCAACGAAATCATGACCAGAAAATCTCTTGCCAACAAACCGCTCGCCCCTAAGGACGGCGCTCACAGCATCCAATAGCTCTCGTCCGGCATCAGTCTTAAGGACATAGCCATGTGCGCCCGTATCGAGAGCTTCCCGCACCACGACCGCGGAGGATTCTTGGCTTACAAAAAGTATCTTGGACGTAGGGGAGACCTTACGGATTCGTCGGGCGACTTCGATGCCATTCAACGATGGAAGCCCAATGTCGAGCACAATCAAATCCGGTCGAAGTGCCTCTGCCGTATGAACCGCCTGTAGCCCGTCCATGACGTCCCCAGCAATCTGCAATTCCGGTCTCTTGCCGAGAGTCGAGCAAATGAAATTCCGGAAAGGCTCCGAATCCTCAACCACTAGAACCCGGCTAGATGATGTTTCCAAGTTCCCCTCCCTTACACTTCTGGGTCCCCGTGACAGCATCGGTACCAGCTCTAGCCGTTGCTTCTGGGACAACATAACACTCCGCTCGTGTGATGAATGGACAGACGTGATGTCGCCCAGGCTCCGAAGTCATCTACCACCTAATCGAGGTCCAATTGAGCGAACGTCGCTGCAGGGTCAAAGCATCGGCGGTAGAAGTGTGAGTAACTTAGAGCCAATAGCGTCGCGATGTCAACGGTACTTTCCCGGCTGCAGTCGTAGGGTTTTCCCCCACACCACTTATCTAATGCCTACGTCGGGACTGATCGTCGCATTCCTCAGCATCAGTCTATCGACTGACGAGTACTAGAAAGCACTGTTCGTTCTCATCAACAACCGCTGCACACGCAGGGCGGCATAGTTTCTGCAGATAGACCGAATGGTTGTCGTACATCACGCCATCGTTGAAGGCTACACATGGAAGACAGGCATGGCCAAGAGCATCCAAGTCGATTGCCGCATGGACGATCTGACGCTGAGCAAGAATGCAAGCCAGGCTTTCCCTTCTAAAACTTTTCTGCTTTGATCTAACGGCAGAAATCAGTGACAGGCGTGAAGTTCTCAATCAGGCTTTAGGGTCCGGCGCTGACGCTTTTCAGGAATGGAGGGTGATGGCAGTAAATTCTCGCTTTCGGCCATGCGCCTGATGGCGAGTCGAATGACGTGAATCATACCGAGTCCAAGCTTTTCTTGAAGGCATTCAATGAGATCCAGGTCTGAGTCCGTAAAGCGAACAGTCGTGGACTTGAGTTTCTCGTTCTTCATAGCCCTGATTCTCTCAACGGACGGTAAAACTGTCGTTGCCAAGGAGCAAGGAAAGGCAGCGGAGAGATGTCTAGCCGATATCTCAGAGGGATCGTTCCGCGAAATATTTGAGTGAACATGTCATGGCAATCGGGATGGTGATGTACAAGATTACTGGTGTTTCCGAAGAGCGCCTTCCCCATCAAGAGCCGTAACCAGGAGCTAGACGAGGCAGAGGCAGGCCAATCTGGATTCATGACCTACTCTGCCTCTGCTCCGAATCCGAAATGAATGGGCTTGTCAAGCCATTCTCGCAAATCATCAAAAGGGTTGTAGTCAACCTCAACAGCTTCGGGAGGACCTCGAAGCCTGCAAAGCAACGTCATCGAAACACTATTCAGAACGCTCCTGAGCGACGAACTGAGAACTCTGTTCTGTCTGCTTGAGAGACACTACCGAGAAAACTAACGATAGATTCGGGCCTTGGAGAGCTTACAAGGACGCTCCATGTCTGCGCGTTCTATCCCGCTTCTGGTAGTAAAGGATTACAAACCGTGGCGGGACTACCTCTTTTCGCTGCTGCAGACAAAGCCGGGATTTCATGTTGACTCAGACCTAGCCGATGAATTGGAGGCAGTTCAAAAACCCAAGGAACTTAAGCCGGACTTGATCTTGTTGGATATCGGCCTTCCTGCCCTTAATGGACTGGAAGTCGCGAAGCGCATCCGCCAAATCGCACCCGACGCAAAATTATCTTCTTACAACAGCGACACAGACGTGGTATGGGCAGGTCTGAGAGCCGGAGCGCGAGGGTACGGGCTGAAGACTGATGCCGTGTGTGAATTATTTACTGCTTTAAAAGCGTCCTTGCCGGCGATTTATTTTGTCAGTGCAGTTGAGGACTTGAAGTCTGGCAAAAACCGACGATGCATGATGTCGATCTCCACTTTAAGTGAATACGCCCAAGATCCCCGCGCCGTTATGCTTCAGCCGCATCGCTTTCTAGGAGCTGTCGTAACTCGGCAGGCGGAATTACAAATTCCGTGAAACCACAATTCAAACAGACCAGAAGCCGTGGAAAGACCCACACGATCGGTTTGTCCAGCCCCTCGACTCCGGGGGAATGAATGGCATTTTCCCCGTTGAGAATGCGCTGATTCTCCGATTGGCAAAACTTGCAAGACATTGCTACGCTTACCCCACCTAACCGAGCCACCGCCCTCTCGAATAATGTTGCTGTATGTACAGCACAAACTAAGAGAGTCAGTCTAAGCCGCTCAGGGCGGTGCTAGATCTGCCAAAAATTACAGACTGGGCAGGCAAACGAGGGAATTGCGACTGGATAGTCGGGTTAGTGCCGGAAAAACGTACGTTCGAACCCTCACGACCGCATTTCCTACAGCGCCTCAGACCTCGCATACGAGGAGAATCGGCAGCATCGAACCAACCGCAGTTTCGTGCCCGGCGAGTTGACCAATAGCATTTATGTTCAAAGGTTCATTGGGAGCACGGGTCCGGTGGCGTCCATTTGCAGAAATGATTGCCTCCGATACAAGAGGGTCGCGAGTTTTACTCGCTTGATTCCGCTGGTGATTCCGAAGCGCAGAAACAGTCGGTTGAAATACATTTTCACGGTTCGCCGGGCCATTTTGAGCTGGCTGGCGATTTCGCCGTTATCACATCCCAGAAGAAATAGCTCGACGACCTGCCGTTCACGCGGACCTAAACGAACGTCCTTTTCCTTCATCATCCCTTCTCTTTTACTGCATTGCCTACTGCAAGGAAGGCTAGCTTTTTAGTGGGACGATGTCGTTGCTCGCGGGCAATGATGTTGGTACGGCGCACATAATTTGTAGGGACTTCGGTCAGTGGGTTGGTGGTGAAAAATCGCCTCTGGCAACGCTTGGGCAACCCTGCCGGATCAGGATCGTTGGTGCAAACATGTCGGGGGTGGCAGAAACATGTCGTGTAAATAGGCAGTGGCAAAGTGGAGACGACTGCTAGTTCTGCCAGTTGCTATCTCCCTGGTTATGGCCTACTTGTTTCGGCGGTGATCGATTTTTAAAAATGTCTTTACAGTGAGCCGCATGAATCTATCGAAGCGCGCCATCGCAGAGTTTCTCGGGACCTTTTGGCTGGTGTTCGGCGGATGCGGCAGCGCGGTACTGGCCGCGGCGTTTCCTCAACTGGGGATTGGATTTTACGGCGTGGCCTTGGCGTTTGGACTCACCGTACTGACCATGGCCTATGCGATCGGACACATTTCAGGCTGCCATCTCAATCCAGCAGTCTCCTTTGGGCTCGTAGCAGGTAAGCGGTTCCCCGCCGGGGATTTGTTAACCTACGTTATCGCGCAGGTGATCGGGGGAATCGCGGGAGCCGGCGTGCTGTACGTGATCGCCCGCGGAAAAGCGGGCTTCGACGTGAGCGGTGGTTTCGCGTCGAACGGTTACGCCGCACACTCGCCTGGTGGATATTCCCTGGTGGCATGCTTTGTTGCGGAAGTGGTGTTAACGTTCTTTTTTCTAATGATCATTATGGGAGCAACGGACAAGCGTGCTCCAGCCGGCTTTGCGCCGATTGCGATCGGACTGGGATTGACGCTCATTCATCTCATCGGAATCCCGGTTACGAATCTCTCGGTGAACCCTGCTCGGAGTACGGGGCCAGCCATCTTTGTTGGAGGATGGGCAATCACACAACTTTGGTTATTCTGGGTGGCGCCGATCATCGGTGGCACGGTGGGAGGGGCGTTGTACGCTGGGATCTTCGAGTCACGAACTACGATGACACTAATCCCCGCAGCCGGCAAAAGCAGAGCAGCAGTTGCGTCGAACAAGGGCAACTAGAAATCCCTCGTTCTCTCGACGATGTCAAGCACTGGTGCGCACACAACTGCATGGGCTCGTTGAACAAGAGCGCCATTTTCGCTCCTGTCGGTAGTTTGCGCTTCGCAATCCGGGCTCGCTCCTGATCGTTGGGGTCCGGAACTCGTCCGACCCATCCATCTCTTTGATCACCCCATCAGCGATGATGATTGCTTCTTCGAATTCCTCTCCCACAGGGGAGCAGGATGCCAAACATTACGGCGATGATTTACTCGCCACCAAGGCGATTTCCGTGCCCTCCCGCGTGCGAACCGAGCTTTTTGAATTGACCGTAGTCCCCGCCCTGGCGGTTCTATGCGACCTGCCGGCCATCACAACGATTCCAGGTTTGCGGGTCAGCAGGGTCCACAGCCGCTAGCCCTACCGAAGTACTGTCAGTTCTGCCAGAACTTCTCTCGACGCCAACCTTTTACTCTGCACTTCACGCAAGGATTTGGATTTCGTTTTCTTGCAGATTCTATGGGTGCGACGACCGAAAAGCCTGCTTGGTTCCTGCTGACTCAACACTGGTTGAGTATGCTGGGCGTTGCCCTACTCGCTACTGCTGTGATTTCGTGGCTCTTTGTTCTGCCGCAACAGGTTCGAGGTCACGTCGACAATCCTTACGTTGGTATTTTGCTGTTTCTCGTTCTTCCAACAATATTCTTCGCTGGTTTGGTGCTGGTTCCAATCGGTGTCTATCTGAGCAAACGCCAGATCCGCGGAGAGCTAGCCGACAAGACCTTCGATCGCAGAACGGCACTGCGGCGCATAGCCTGGTTTTTCGGGGTCACCACTCTCCTGAATATCCTCATTGGTACGCAAGTCACCTATCGAGCCGTCAAGCACATGGAGACGCCGCAATTCTGCGGCGCGAGTTGTCACACCATGAACCCGGAACTCGCCGCCTATCAGAATTCTCCGCATTCCAGAGTGGAATGTGTCGAGTGCCACGTGGCGCCCGGTGCGGCTGGTTGGATCAGCAGCAAGACGAACGGAGTTCGTCAACTCTTTGAGACCGTGCTGAATACAAACCCGAGACCAATTCCCTCCGGTCTGGCAAGCAATCGTCTGGTGCCCGCCAGAGAAACCTGCGAGAACTGTCATTGGTCGCAAAAGTTCAGCGGTGCGCGTCTGCGCTTATTCAGCAAATATGCCGACGACGAAACGAATACACGCTCGGAGACCGTGCTCCTGATGTTGGTGGGTGGAAACCGAATCTCAGGAATTCACGGTGCGCACTTGGGTCCGGGAGTTCACATTCGTTTTGCGGCAGCCGACGCAGTGCGGCAGACCATCCCTTGGGTTGAGTACAGAAATACAAATACGGGAGATGTCCGAACGTTCGTTGGCCCTGAAACGCAGCCGGATTCGGCCGAGGCACTTCCCAAGTTCGAGATGGAATGCGTGGACTGTCATAACCGACCGACACATACCTTCGAACTGCCGCAGCGAGCGATGGATAGAGCGCTCGCCCTTGGTGATATTGCTGCAGGCCTACCCTACATCAAGAAGGAAAGCGTGGAGTTGCTGAAGGCAAACTATGCGACAAGCGCGGAAGCGGCTGCGAGATTGCCGTCCGCGCTCGCGGCTTTCTATCAGCAGGACTACCCAGGGGTTTACGCTGCGCGATCACAGGACATCCAGCAGGCGGGTGAAGCGGTTCTCGCGATTTATAACCGCAATGTTTTTCCGGATCTGAAAGTGACTTGGGGCACTTACCCAAACAATCTCGGCCATACCGACTTTCCAGGATGTTTTCGCTGTCACGACGGCTCGCATACGACAGGAGATGGGAAAACGATCACGCAAGACTGCAACACTTGTCATGAGCCACTGGCCATAGAGGAGGCGTCCCCAGAAATCTTGAAAACTTTGGGAATCGCAGAGCGGATCTCAAAAGCGCAGAAACAATGACCTGGCGATGTGAAACAAGCATGGAATATCTGTAAATAGACGTTTACTAGGAGCTGAGTATGAACTGCAAGTTTGTGGTGAATTTGGCCGTGACGTTACTGGTTGCGTCTTTGGTTTCATGGGCGGAAGACGGAGCAGCCCTTTACAAGAAAAAATGTGCTGGTTGTCACGGCGCCAACGGGGAAGGCAAACCGGCTGTAAAGGCCCCGGCGCTGAAGGGAACAAGCCTCGAAGCAAATCGACTTGTGGAGCACATAACCAAAGGCGAGTCAGCAAGTAAGGCACCGCACAACAAGGGCATCGCCGGGCTTAATGATGAGCAAGCCAAGATGATTGCTGAGTGGGTCAAGAGTCTCAAATAGGTTGAGCTTGAACCAAATGGAAACCGGCTAGCGCTGTTTGCTGTATCCAGTTGCTCAATGGGATACCGGGCCCGCTTGCCGCGACACGAGGAGTGCGACCGTGACGACAAGCAAACCGTGTAGGCAGCTCCTGCGATCGGCGACGCTGACGATCTTGCTGATCGCCATGTTTCGACCCGCCCTTACCGTATCGCAGGAAAACAGCGGCACGCCTTCCCCGAAGGAAACAGCCCAGTACCTCGGAGTGGACGTCTGCAAAACCTGTCATGAAGACCTGTACAAGAAGAACTTCGAAAACACGGCGCATTTCAAGACTACGCTGCATGACGGGCACGGCTGCGAATCCTGTCACGGCCCCGGATCCGCTCACGTAGAAGGCGGCGGGGATGTGACCAAGATTATTAGTTTCACGTCGATGTCGAAGCAGGACGCCAACTCCCGCTGCCTGAGTTGCCATGGTGAAAAACATGAACAGCGGCACTTCTCCGCGTCAGCTCACGCGAGCAACGATGTTGGGTGCCTGGACTGCCACTCGCCGCATAACGCTAAAGAACCGGAGCATCTCCTCGTTCGAGCACAACCCAGCCTCTGCTACGGATGTCATACGACCGCGAAGGCCGACTTCGCGAAGCCGTATCACCATCGGGTGGACGAAGGCCTCATCCAATGCAGTGACTGCCACAACGTTCATGGCACGACCACACTCCGACAAGTGAGGGCCATGCCGAGTGGGGACACGGTCTGTGTGAAGTGCCATGCCGACAAGCAGGGTCCGTTCGTTTTTGAACATGTACCGGTGAAGACTGAGGGCTGCAGCAGTTGTCACACGCCCCACGGATCAACCAATCCACGCTACTTGCGCGTGAGCCAGGTGAATCTGCTGTGCCTGCAGTGCCACACATTTCCCGCTCAAGGGCCCGCGGGGCCTTCCCATAATCAGTCCACCAAATACCAGGCGTGCACGATGTGCCACGCAGCGATCCATGGGTCCAATGCGAGCAATGTCTTCTTTAGATGAAGAGGTACAACATGGTTTCACACTGGCTGCGGATGCGAGAGATTGTCTTGATGATTTTGCTCTTGAACATCGTGGCAAGAACCCAGACGGCTGGCAGTAGCCCCGGACAGAGTCAGCCCGCGCCGGAAGGTTGGGAAGGCGGCGGCTATGTGATTCATCAGTCCATAGAGATCGGTTATCGCGCATCCGACATAACGGGCAGCCAGCAAATGTACAACACACTCGTGGATTTGCGTAGCGGACCGCGCTTCCTGGACCAGAGCCTCTCCATGCAATCGCAAAACCATGACGGCCTACTCTTCGACAACCTGTTCGTTAATAGTTACGGTTGGGGTGGCGATCCAAACAACGGGCTACGCATGCGAATGGACAAGAATAAGTGGTACGACTTTCGGGCAAACTTCCGGCGTGACCAGACGGATTTCGACTACAACCTTCTGGCTAATCCGCTCAATCCGTCGACGTCGAGTCCAAACATTCCGGTCACTTTTTCACCCCACAACTTCGGAACCCGCCGGAGGATGAGCGACGTCGACCTTACACTATTACCGCAGTCGGCGATTAGTTTCCGGATCGGGTACTCGCGCAACAATATGACAGGCCCATCATATTCAAGCGTCCATGAGGGTACCGACGCGCTACTATTCCAAGACTGGAATACCACCGTCAACTCCTACCGCTTTGGCGCAGACCTGAAGATCCTGCCGCGCACGGTCCTTAGCTATGATCAGTTCCTCGATTACTACAAGGGAGATACGACTTGGCAGTCTGCTCGGTTCGCCCAGGCGCTCTTGCCGGGAACGCCGGAAACTGTGGAACTCGGGCTCCCGATAGACACAGCCAACAAGACCCCATGCGCTATTACCCCACCGGCGACCAGTTTGATTGACTCCACAGGAACGCTGACCAACCCTTCCTGCAATGCGTACTTCGATTACAACCGCACGAATCGCACCCGGACATCCCAGCCGACCGAGCGGTTGAGTCTACATAGCAGTTACTTTCAACGGCTGGAGTTGACCGCATCCTACGCCTATAGTTCGGCCGACATGAACGCTCCACTGAATGAATTCTTCAACGGGCTCATGCAGCGCTCTGACATCCGCCAAGAAACGGTCACAGGCCCCGGTCAGGCAACCCGAATCTCAAATGTGGCCGATTTCAGCGCCACCTTGCACTTGTCAGAGCATTTCCGAATCGTCGATACTTTCCGCTTCTGGGCTTACCGAATCCCGGAGAGCTTTAGTTCCATCGAGACCGACTGGACATGCATTAATACTGCAACCTGTTCCCTGCTCACTCCGATCAGCGATACCACAGCGAGCGCAACCGATGCTTCCAGCCAATTGTCATTCAATCAGAATTGGAAGAGGAACCAGGTCGATTTTGTGTGGGATGCGTCGAAGCACTTTGGAGGCCGCATCGGGTTCAGGTATGGCGACCAAGTGTTTCATCATGTCCTGGACTTCGCCACGGGAGACGAGAACCGAGTGGTCATCCACGAATACACACCACTGCTCGCGTTCTGGGCAAAACCAAGACCGAGTTTGCGATTCAATTTCGACTGGGAGCACACCAACAACGACGACGCCATCGTGCGCATCGGACCGCGCAAGGAGGCCCGTTTCCGCATCCAGGGCAACTACACTCCAAAACCCTGGGTGGTGGTCGGCGCTTCCGTCAATCTCTGGCAAGCTTCGAACGGTGACGCTTTAACCGATTATCGTGCACACAATCGCAATTATGGATTCACGGCAAACCTTACGCCTCGTGAGCGTTTTGGGTTCGATTTCGCTTATAACTACAACGATACTAATCAGAATGCCCTAGTTTGCTTTAATGACTCCGATACTTCGCTCTCCGTAGTAGCAAGCGCGGGCAGTTGCCTGGCGAACGGCTTCAACGACAGCAAGAACCCGTTGCTCACCGATGGCAACTACACAAGTAATACGCACTACGGGATGGGATCCGTGATGTTTAAGCCGCACGCTCGCATTACGACGCAGGTGGGCTACAGTATCACCAGTGTTGGCGGCCAGACGCCACAGTTCAACGTTCTACAACCGTTCGGTTCACTGCAATACAATTACCATCAGCCGCTAGCCAATGTGAGCGTTGACATTGGCCATAACGTGGCGGCACGAGTGGGGTGGAATTACTATCAGTACGGGGAAAAATCATTTGTAGGACCTACCGATCCCCGCTATTTTCACGCTAACAATGCCACCTTTTCCCTGCGCTGGGCCTTCTGAGCGGTTCAGCCGGGACTCGATGCGCGGGAAAAGGTAGCAGCGACGCATTTGGCGAGACCTGTGTCGCTATTGCAAACTGATTCGAGCCGGGAGGACTGTTTCTTCTAAGGATCGACCGTGCGCTTTCCTGCCAAATGCCCCCGGAAGGCGATTCGCTTTGGTCGGCCTACCAGCGCAACCTAATCTCCCAGTGAGCTCGACGTGCTCTTTGGTGATGCTCTGTTTAGGATGAAGCGCAGACTCTAACGGTCGGAGTTGTTGAAGCAAAAGCACCGGTATCGCCGAAGTTGCGCCATGAATCCAAAGCTGGTGTGGCCCTCACAAATGCCTTTCGGGGGCATGACGCGCGCTCTCCCTCAGGTTTAAAATTTAGGTGTAATGGGAGAGGAGCAGATTTGCTCGAAACGGGATTCCCCATGTCCCCCAAGAAACTGAGAGGCAGAAAAGCCAAAACGGCCGGGCCAGAGTGGTCGCAGAAGATCATGAACTTTCGCAATGGTCTGAACCTTAGCCAGTCGGAGTTGGCAAAGCGATTGGGCTCGTCGGCGATGGGGGTATCCCGCTGGGAACGAGGGAGTCAGGAACCACCTGCCGATATCTACATTCGACTTGGGAATTTAGCGGGGGACCCGCTTTGCTGGTATTTCTGGGGATGTGCACGTCTAGTCACGGCGGATGTGATGCGAGTGTTGCCCGCAGCGCGTCAGCGCCTGCACGAAACAGGATTTCCGAAGGTGCGTGTGGTTCACGCGGGTAGCCGGAGAAGGTTCCCACCGCCGATTTCGTTGCCATTCCTCTCCTCCCCGTCCATGCTGGAACTCCCCGGGAATCAGTCGACAACAATGTTGATTTGGAGCAAGTGAGGCCAGAAACGATGTTGGCGGCTCCCACTGACTGGTGCCCCAATCCGAAGTCCACGATCTGCCTGCGAGTGAGAGGCAATTCGATGTCGCCGCTGATCCTCGATGGATACATCATCGCGGTTGATACTCTCGATATCCACCACGACAAACTGGTGGGGCAGATTGTTGTAGCTTGGAACGCTGACAAGGGATTGATCGTCTCGCGGTTAATTAGAGTCGATCACACCGATGCCTTGGTTTCCGACCAACGAGAGTATGAATCAATCTCGTTGGCCTCAGAATCCAGGTGGCGAATTATCGGGAAGGTATTGTGGTGGACAGGCAGGGCGAGATAATCGAGCGTATCCTGCGTTGAAGCAGTTCTTCTCCCCGTTTTGCACGGCACCCCGGTTTTGTGGTTCATCCCATAAACTGCTGCAAAAACTCTGCGTAATCTGCCGCCGTACGAGGGACTGGGGGTTCTCTGATGACAGTATCTCGAGTTCTTGTTGTGGAGGACTCCGAACTTTTTCGCCGATTTGTCTGTTCGACGCTGGGGGAAAGAGCTGAATTGCAGGTCATCGGCGAGGCGTCAGACGGGTTAGAAGCCGTTCAGAAAGCCAAAGAACTAGAACCGGACCTGATTCTGCTGGACATTGGCCTGCCCAGGCTGAATGGCGTAGGTGGCCTTTTCGACTCAAACCAATACACCCTAAATCTCCGTGGCGGGCTAAAGCCGCAGTTGGATCACGTTCGCTGACTGTCGTTAACTCGGTTTCGGCATTCTAAAATCGGTGAAGCCACTCCTTGTAGCGGGCAAAAGTCGATCAATCGCGTCACACGCACATGAAGACCTATCCGCTACCAGACGACTTGACAGCTGCGCGCTGATTTGCATTTAGAGCTCACGTCGATTCTTGATTAATGAATAGATCACCAGAGAAAAGACGGCTCCAAAATAAGAGGCGACGATGCCGCAGGAAGGATCCCAGCGTCCGACTAAACATCCGATAGCCACAGAACCACCAACTCCGACGACAGTTATTCCATACAGAGTGTCGCACTCTTCCTTCTCCATCAGGAGCTTACCCGATGCACCGATTGCGAGGCCGATAATCGTTCCCCATATTAAGTTGAACACGGCACATTTTCGATTCGACTCTTGACGTGGACGTTCATCGAAGGGATCGTCAACCGCACAAGCTTCCGACAAGGCCCAATTGTGCCCATTCCGGAAGACCTCTGGCGACTGGGGCAGGGCAAGAGACCCCTCGGTTAACGCCTGCTTCATGAATTCGGCGATCGCGCCATTGCTTAGCTACCACGATTGGCGATGCTCCCGTACCTGGCCGTACGCGACGGCCACTTTTGTGCCACTCTTTAGTGAGTTCCCCAACCACTCAGAGGGTTCAGTATCGACCGTCCCGAAAACAATTGCATGCTTATCATCGCAGTGGTCCACGTAGATCCAAATTGACATCGAGCTGCCAGGGAGTCCCGAAAGAAGTTCAACCCGCAGGTAGTCGCCCTTTTGGTATTTAGGCATAGCGTTCGTGCCGAGCGCCCCTTTTGTCGGATACTCGCGTGGTTTTTGCGCTCGTGGCTGCGGGTGCCCGCCATTTACTTCTCCGGTTTTTGCTCGCTTCACACGCAATGGGCGCTATTCTCCAGGTTAGAACCGGAGGGTCACTCCTACGGTAGCGTCGAATTCGTGCAGGTAATGGTTGTCTCCGACGGTCCAGCATCCGCCCAATACCGGGTCACACCAGTAACCCTCCCGCGTGGTTGCGAGGTACGTGGGCGACCATTTTGCCTGGAGGCGTAATCCAAGCCGCCGGCTGAAGTTGTACTTCACGCCCGCACCCAAGTCCCCCACCAATCGAGTGATACCGTTTAATCCCGCGCGGGCCGGGTGCAGATTGGTAGCTCCTAATCCCATAAACACGAAAGGTCTAACCGACTTTTCGCGACGGGTAAAATGGGCCAGAAAATTCCCGATGTATTGGTTGGTGTCAAGCGTAAAGATCTTTACTCCCGATCCTCCTCCGCTGGGTTGAGCGACCGTATCAGCCTTGTTGTAGGCCCACATGAATTCCAAACCGTAGTGCTCACCTCGCAAATAGCCTGCGGCGAGACCACTTGTTCTTCCGTTTTGTATGTCCATTCGTCGAAAGATCGCCGTCGAAAGGTCAAGTCCGCCGTTCAGCTGTCGACCAATGAAACCGGTAAGCTCGAGGTTCTGTCCCATGGCTGTTGCAGCGCCCAGGATCATGCAGACAGCTAGCCATGGTTGTCTCAGCCCCATCTTGCCTTCCTGCGGCTCAGATTGTGGTGCTAGATAAGAATTTAGGAAGGCGAGAAGGGTCTTACGAACTGGCAAAACTGCCAGCAATCAGTTTATTTCGCGCAGCGGGAGTACAAGGTTGCCATGTTGTAATGAGAACAAAGCTCTGCTCGCTCATCCGTCAGCCGCTCTGCTTTCCCTGTCATCCTTGACAGTGTTTTCTGATGCGTTCGACCCCTAAGCTGATTTGTAAGTTACGCATGCGAGCTCGATGTGCGTGCATCGGACTTCTTGCAGCTGCACTACCAATGGAGGTGCATATGTTTGCCAGGTTGCTCGCGGCCTTAATCTGCGCGGCGAGTCTTTCGGCAATGGGTCAGACGCCTCCCTCGAACTATGAGCGCGGTACGATCACTGCCGTCACCGCCCATCACAATGCTCGGGGAGAATCCGGTCGTGATGTCGTACGGTATGACGTGTCAGTAAAGCTTGGCAACACAAACTATGTGGTACTCTACACGCCTCCTAGCGGTTCAAATACTGTCGAGTATTCGACTGGTATCGACATGTTGTTTCTGGTCGGGAACGACACGCTCACCTTTACCAGTATGATCTCAGGAAAAACCGAAATGCCGATTCTGCGACGGGAAACGTTGCCGGCTCAGGGCAGCCCCGACCTGTCCCGTGGGCCCAGTCAATATTTCAGCTTAAAGCTGCAAAACCTGTCGGAAAAGCTGGCTCTCAGTGAAGACCAACAGGTCAAAATCAGGCCGATCTTAGAGCAAGAGTCCGGCGAGCTGTCTCCCCTTTGGAACAATCCCGTCATCTCCCGCAAGGACAAACTGGACACCCTCGAAAAAGTAGTCCGCGCCTCCGACGAAAAAATAAAACCGATCCTTTCTCAGACTCAGAGGGAGAAGCTCCAAGAAATACGAAAGCAACAAAAAGACCAACTCAAGAAACTCATGGCGACAAAAGGTAACAATTAAATAGAGCACGAGGTGTCTCCCTTCACGCGTTTTTCTTACCACTACACAGGTTGACACGAAGAACCTCCGTTTCTCCGTCCGCTTTCCCCTTGAGGATCACCGGTTGTCAGAGCCCGGTGTACGTCTAAGCAAACATCGTTCTCGCAAGCAGCCAGTCTGATTGAAGTTCATCCCGAATGTCAGCGAAGCCCGCGGAGAGGTTTTACTGACAAAAGTGACAGTTTTTCTCCGGCTCGGTATCTGGCACGTTGCCCCTGTGACTGGGAGGTTCCATGAAGCTGCGCCATGTACGCCGAGCGCTACAAGGTGCATGCCTCGTGACGATCTCCCTCTCTGCAGTCTGGGCGCAAGCACAATCCCAAGACTCCGACCCGCAAAATCTGCAGCAGCTTAAGACGAGGCTCCAAAAACTGGACCAAGAGATGCAGGAGTTGAAGGCGCAAATCGACAGAGTGGAAAAAGCAGAGAAGTCGCAAGCAGTGCCCCCAACCGCGACACCTTCTGTCCCCAATGGCTCAACGGGAACACCGGGCAAGGAAACGAAACCGGTGGAAGAGAAAAACAATATCGACCTGTACGGCTTCATCATGCTCGATACGGGTTACGACTTCAAAACAAATGATCCTGACTGGTTCGATGTTGTTCGCCCAACCAAGTTGCCGTCTCTCAGCGGCGAGTTCGCCCCGGACGGGAAGGTTTACTACGGGGTCCGCCAGAGCCGGTTCGGCGTAAAGACTTCTACGCCGACAAGACTTGGCAACTTGAAGACACAGTTCGAATTCGAGTTGTTCGGGACAGGGGTCGATGCTGGACAAACGACCTTTCGTTTACGACATGCGTACGGTGAATTGGGCCAGTTTGGCGCCGGTCAAACCTGGACTCCGTTCATGGACATTGACGTCTTTCCCAACTCAGTGGAGTACTGGGGACCCAACGGGATGGTCCTCTTCCGCAACTTGCAGTTTCGCTGGATGCCAATCCGCAATGACAGAACTCAGCTTACCTTTGCCATCGAGCGCCCCGGCGCCAGTGCTGATGGTGGCGTGTATGCAGATCGAATTGAGTTGCAAGGAATCAAACCCAAATTCGACATGCCGGACTTCTCCTGGAATGCACGGCTTATCCGGAATTGGGGACACGTGCAATTCGCAGGCATCTTCAGAAAGATCAGTTGGGTCGACCTCAACAGGACCCCAACACATGACCTCAGCGGTGATGCTTTTGGTTGGGGTTTGAACCTGACTTCCAGCCTGAAGTTTAGCAAGAAGGACACCGGGAAATTCGAGGTGATCTACGGCGAAGGCGTTCAGAACTATATGAACGACGCCCCAGTCGATATCGGCGTCAAGAACAATCTGGCGAATCCTGTAACACCGATCAAAGGAGTAGCCTTGCCGTTGTTGGGCGTGGTCTCGTTCCTCGATCACAACTGGAGTGACACCTTTAGTACCTCGATCGGCTATTCCATGCTGAACATCGAGAACTCCGACGCGCAAAAGCCATCGGACTTCCATCAAGGTCACTATGCACTCACGAATCTGATATACCACCCCGTTCCGAGCGTCACGATCGGGAGCGAGTTTGTGTTTGGCCGGCGGATTAACTTCCGCGACGGCTTTAACGTCAATGACTATCGCATCCAATTTTCGTTCAAGTATGACTGGAGGAAGGTCTTCGAATTCTGACTGAAACAGGGTCTTGCCCTGCCGCAAAACTTGCGCCTCACTGTATGAGAGCCTGGCTTCGATGCAATTCGGGGACGCGTGACCTCGTAGACTCTTGCGACTCTATGGAGGCCCCAAGAAAACCGCGGTCAGTATTTCCGCTGGTTTCATCTGCCGAAGAGCCGTGTCGGGCGGTAACTGCAAGTTTTGCCAGTTCTCTTTCCCGCTAGAGGACTCATACATTGAAAGCACCGACATCCCGCAACAGTGCAGGGATGAGAGTCGCTGGCCGACCCCTAGTACAACGCGTCATGAGGATATCTGAACCAGACGGGTCTGAGCCATTCGTTCATCTTCGAGCCTGTCAATCAATAGGGTTGTCACGTGCCTGAAGCGAATGAGCAACCTGCGTGAAAAGGAGAAAGCGCTAAATGGAGAGGATATTGAATGTCATTGGCAACACGGGACCCGCGTGTGGCACGTGCACGCCAAAGGGATGTTCATCTTGTGGACCAGCACCCCGCAAGAATGAGACTCTGGCAGCTCTCAGTCGACGGGAATTCGGGCATGTCGTTCTGGCCGCTTCGGCAAGCGCGCTGCTCACAGGATGTTCGTCAAAAAAGAATACGGAGCCAGCAGACGGGTCAGCTCCCGCAGCTCCCGCCCTTTCGCCCGATCTCGCTGTGGTCCAGACGTCGAAGGGACCGATTATGACGACCCTCGAGGAGTTCTACAAGATAGGTCCTGGACCCTCCAGTTCTCACACCATGGGGCCGATGAGAATTACATACGATTTCTTCCAGCGGGTTTCGAAGCTTCCAGAGGATCAACTCCAGCGCGCCACAGCTCTCAAGGTTCATTTGTTTGGCAGTTTGAGTGCCACGGGCAAAGGTCATGGCACGGACAGAGCCTCGCTTGCCGGCCTACTCGGAAAAGCTCCGGCGACGTGTCCTCCGGAGTTCCTGGATGGCCTGGCCGCTAATCCCGATCAGACTTACAAAGTCACCATAGGCCCGAAAACCCTCGACCTCTCTCTGAAAGACATCGTCTTCGACGCGACCAAGGGTGACTTTCACCATCCGAACACCATGACTGCGAAGTTGCTCGCCGGCAACGAGTCGCTTTACGAGTTGGAATACTACTCAGTGGGAGGTGGGTTCATCGAGTGGAAGGGCTACAAGCCACCCGACAAAGGGCAACCCAAGTACCCCTTCGAGCATGCGGGAGAACTGAAGAAATATCTCATCGACGATAAGATCCCCCTACCCCAACTGTTGCTTGCAAATGAAATGGCAATCTCTGGCAAAAGTGAGAAAGACATCTGGGAGTTTCTCGACCAGGTGGACGACGTCATGGTGCGTGGCGTTGATACCGGATTGACGGTAGAGAGTGTCCTTCCCGGCCCCATCAAGCTGCACAGCAAGGCTGCCGGGATGCAGCGCAACCTGAAGTCCAGCGCCAAAGGAGCAGCCGGCCATGCGATCACTCAGGTGGCATCGTACGGGTTTGCCATGGGCGAGGAAAACGCCCGCGGCCACATCATCGTGACCGCTCCCACCGCGGGCTCGGCAGGAATCATACCCGCAGTCGTCAAGTCTCTCCGCGACCTCAAGACACCAAATCAGCAGATCCGGAACGGTTTTCTCGCGGCGGCGGCGATTGGTTACCTATGCAAACACAACGCCACCCTTTCCGGCGCCGAAGGAGGCTGTCAAGCGGAAGTCGGCGTCGGTTCTTCGATGGGCGCCGCGATGATCGCACAAGCTTTGGGTGCCAGCCCGAAGGTCGTCTCAAATGCGGCCGAGTCCGCTCTCGAACATCACCTTGGCATGACGTGCGACCCGGTCGCCGGCTACGTCCAGGTCCCTTGTATCGAGCGCTGCGCTTACGGAGCAGTCAAAGCGTGGACTGCTTACTGTATCGCTAGCGAGGAGATCCCGGAGCAACGCCGCGTTGATCTCGATACAACGGTCGCAGCCATGGCCTTGACAGCCAAGGAAATGAACGCGAAGTACAAAGAGACTTCAGAAGGTGGCTTAGCTGTCTCTGTCGTGCTGTGCTAAAGAGCGCTGATGCACGATCCAAGCAGGAGAACCAGTCTTGAGCAAAGTTATGCCGCAAGTAATCGCGCATCCTGCAAGCGATCAGGATATGAGCATCGACATCAGGGCCGCTGCCATCGCCTGGGTGGTCGCGGCGATTTTTTACTTTTATCAATACGTCTTGCGCTCGGCGCCGTCCGTGATGATGCCGCAGCTATCAGAGGCTTTCGCGCTGAGTTCCACTGGCGTGGCCTCGATCGTGGCCCTGTTTTACTACGGGTACTCACCATTCAGTCTTGTTGCGGGCACTGCGATGGACCGGTTGGGGCCGAGGAGCGTCCTCCCGATCGCTGCAGCCGTGGTCGGCATCGGAGCACTGTTGTTCGCCACGGGCCGCAGCGATTTAGCGAGCCTCGGCAGAGTACTCCAGGGAGCTGGCGGTGTATTTGCACTGGTGGGAGCCATTTACATCGCCACCAAGAACTTTCCGGCGTCGCGGGCCGCCACCTTGATTGGCGCTACCCAGATGTTCGGAATGGCGGGCGGATCGGCCGGGCAGTTTGCCGTTGGGCCAATGATCGGGACGGGGATCGCTTGGGAGCGTTTCTGGATCGGCATGGGCGTTAGCGGTTTGGCGTTGGGGGTCCTTCTCCTTGCTCTGCTACCAAAAGAAAAGAGAATCGAGCAGCCCGGCAGTGGATTGAGAAGCACCACCGACGCTTTCTACACCGTATTTAAGAATCCGCAATCGATATTGTGCGGCGTAATTGCAGGTCTGCTTTTCATTCCGACGACCATCTTCGACATGGTGTGGGGCGTACGCTACCTCCAGGAAGCGCATGGCCTCGACTATGCCTCAGCGGTCATGCGAACAGCAGCCGTTCCATTTGGGTGGATCATTGGTTGCCCGTTGCTCGGCTTCATTTCCGACCGGCTCGGGCGACGAAAACCAGTGATCATCAGCGGCGCACTGCTGCTTTTTGCTTGTCTGGCCTGGATTCTATTCGGCCGTCCGGGTGTCCTTCCTCCTTACGCAATCGCTCTCACGGCCGGAGTGGCGTCGGGCGCGGCAATGCTGCCTTACACCGTCATCAAGGAAGTCAATCCTCCCCAGTTTGGCGGCACGGCGACAGGTGTAATGAATTTTCTGAATTTTACCTTCAGCGCACTATTAGGTCCGGTCTTCGGATGGATGCTTCAGCTCCTTGCCGGTAGCGCCGGGCCAATGCGGCTTGAACACTACCAGATGGCTTTTGCTCCCCTGCTCTTAGGCGTTGTCGTGGCGATTGGGCTCGCCTTTTGCCTGAAGGAGACAGGCTCCGCGATTCCAACATGTTTCTCTGGGGCAGTACAGGAGGTATGAAGATGAGCCAGGCAACCGCCACCGCAACAAGCGGAAGTGGAAAGTACGAACAATTGCTTGCGAGGTGCAAAAACCTGAAGCCAGTTCCAACTGCAGTGGCACACCCCTGCGAGGTAACAGCGCTGTCCGCCGCGGTGGAGGCTGCGAACCAGGGGCTCATCATACCGATCCTGGTTGGCCCGCGCTTCAAAATAGTATCCGCCGCCAAGTCCGCAGGGATTGATGTCAACGACCTCCAAATCATCGACGTTCCACATAGCCATGCGGCGGCGGCTAAGGCGGTTGAACTACTCCGCGAGGCACAGGCAGAGCTTCTTATGAAAGGCAGCCTGCACACCGACGAGCTGATGGGAGCAGTCGTCGCCCGCGATAAAGGCTTGCGTACCGAACGCCGCATTAGCCACGTTTTCGTCATGGACGTCCCCACCTATCACAAGGTACTCATTGTTACAGACGGCGCGATCAACATTGCTCCCACCTTGGAAGACAAAGTGGACATTTGCCAGAACGCCATAGATCTGGCGATCTCGCTCGGTCGCGAAAAGCCCAAAGTCGCTATCCTTGCTGCAGTCGAAACCGTGACTTCGAAAATGCCAGCAACCATCGATGCCGCGGCCCTTTGCAAGATGGCCGAGCGGGGACAGATCACGGGTGGCATCCTGGACGGACCCCTGGCGTTTGACAACGCGATCAGCAAGCAGGCGGCGGAAACCAAGGGCATCCGCTCAGAGGTCGCCGGCGATCCGGACATTCTTCTCGCTCCAGATCTTGAAGCCGGCAACATTCTTGCCAAGCAACTAACCTTCCTGGCCAATGCCGACAGCGCCGGGCTGGTGCTGGGGGCGAGAGTACCGATCATCCTAACCAGCCGGGCAGACAGTGTTCGCTCCCGGATTGCCAGTTGCGCTGTGGCCATGCAGGTAGCGCATGCGCGACGGAAGAAGACGTAGAGGATCCATATGGATAACTACGCACTGGTACTCAATGCGGGCTCATCAAGTCTTAAGTTCTGCGTATTCCAGCGGCCAGCCACGGAAAATTGGCGACTGGAATCACGCGGACAGATTGAAGGTATCGGGACATCGCCATGCCTCACTGCCAAGGACGCTAAGGGCAGAGTCATCGCGCAAAATAATTTGGATGATTGGGTATGTGATGGCCGGGCCGCCCTCGATGCTGTGGCTTCGTGGCTTCGCTCCAAGTACGGTGGCGCACGAGTAGTGGGTGTCGGTCACCGTGTGGTTCATGGTGGAGCGCGGTATGCCCAACCAATGATCGTAACCCGCCAAGTTCTGGCAGAACTATACGAACTGACTCCTCTGGCCCCATTACATCAGCCGCACAACCTGTTAGCCATTGAAACAATCTTCGAGCGAATGCCAGACGTGCCGCAAGTCGCCTGTTTCGACACGAGCTTTCATTCGGGGCACTCACCTGTTGCGAAGTTGGTGCCGCTGCCAAGGGAGATTTGTAAATCGGGCCTTCAACGATATGGCTTCCATGGCTTGTCCTATGAATATATAGCTTCCGTTCTGCCCGAAGTGGCTCCGGAAATCGCGAGGACACGCGTCATCATCGCGCATCTCGGAAGCGGTGCCAGTCTGTGCGCTCTGAAAGACGGGAAAAGCGTAGATAGCAGTTTGGGTTTCACGGCTCTGGATGGACTCTGCATGGGCACGAGGCCAGGGGGGCTTGATCCGGGCGTTATTTTGTACCTTTTTCAGAGTCTGAATCTGTCTCCTAAAGAGGTGGAGACCATTCTGTACAAGAAATCGGGGTTGCTCGGGATCTCAGGCATAAGTAATGACATGCGCGAGCTGCTGGTCAATAGTGGGCCAGAGGCCCGTCTGGCCGTGGACTATTTCGTTTATCGCGCGGCCAAGGAGATCGGCGCTTTGGCCGCCGTATTGGGCGGGGTCGATGGACTCGTATTCACCGCTGGCATTGGCGAGAACTCACCGGAGATCCGACGGCGAATCTGCGAGGCGTCTTCCTGGCTCGGAGTAGAACTGGACGCAGACGCCAACAACAACAGAGGTCCGCGCATATCTACGCACAAAAGCAAAGTCTCGACCTGGGTCATTCCCACGGACGAGGAATTCATGATCGCACGCCACACCGGCGCGCTTCTTGGATTGACCGAGGGCCTCCGGCGCGCGAAGCTGGCGGTTCATGTGTGAACCGAATACGGAGAACTACAAATGGCTACTGCTATCGTGCATCCCATGGGATCGGACGACGCGATTTCCCCATGGCAGGGGTTCAGCACCGGCCTCTGGCAAAAAGAGATCAACGTTCGCGACTTCATCCAGCAGAACTACCGGCCGTATGAGGGAGACGAGTCCTTCCTTATGCCCGCAACGCGGCGGACCGAGAAGCTGTGGAACCGTTTGAACGCGCTTTTTGTGGAAGAACGAAAGAAAGGGGTGCTCGATGTCTCCCTCATTCCCAGTTCCATCACCGCTCATGGCCCAGGTTATATTGATCGCGAGAACGAAATCATCGTGGGTCTTCAAACTGAGGCGCCTCTCAAACGTTCCATTATGCCGAGTGGCGGGCTCCGTATGGTTGTGCATGCCCTGAAAACCTATGGATACGAACCCGATCCGCACGTGGTCGAGGCGTTTACCAAGTATCGCAAGACTCATAACGATGCTGTTTTCGATGCGTATACCGAAGACGTGAGGCGGTGTCGTAGCTCGCACATCTTGACCGGACTCCCTGACGCCTATGGTCGCGGACGCATCATCGGTGACTACCGCCGCGTGGCTCTCTATGGAGTCTCACGACTCATTGAAGGTAAAGATGACGAGAAGCGCAGTCTCGACTCTGCCATGTCTACCGACGAAATCATTCGCGACCGGGAGGAATTGAGTGAACAGATTCGCGCGCTGAAGGAACTCCAGCGGATGGCGTCCTCCTACGGGTTCGACATCTCAGGCCCGGCTAAAAGTGCGCGGGAAGCGGTGCAGTGGCTGTACTTCGCCTATTTGGCAGCGGTCAAGGAACAAAACGGCGCTGCGATGTCCCTGGGGAGAACTTCGACCTTTCTCGACATCTATTTCGACCGCGATTTGACCGCAGGCGTCTTAACAGAAGAGCAGGCGCAAGAGATTATCGATGACTTCGTCATCAAGCTGCGCATCGTTCGTTTTCTGCGCACGCCGGAGTACGACGAACTTTTCGCCGGTGATCCGACCTGGGTCACGGAGTCGATCGGCGGCATGGGGGACGATGGACGGCCTCTGGTAACCAAAACCAGTTTTCGCTACCTTCAGACACTCTATAACCTCGGCCCTGCTCCGGAGCCCAACTTGACAATCTGGTATTCGCCGCGCCTGCCGGATGGGTTTCGCAGTTTCGCAGCCCAGGTCGCAATCGACACGAGTTCCATTCAATTCGAAAGTGACGAAATTATGCGGCGCGCGTGGGGAGACGACGGAGCCATCGCGTGTTGCGTGTCACCGATGCTGGTCGGAAAGCAGATGCAGTTCTTCGGCGCTCGCGCCAACCTCGCCAAATGCCTCCTCTATGCGATTAACGGCGGCAGGGACGAGATCACTGGCGAACAGGTAGGACCTGCAAACGGCGCCGTCCAAAGCGAATACCTCGATTTCAATGATGTAATCGACAAGTTCGAAACGATGATGGACTGGCTCGCCGGCGTCTACGTCAATGCCATGAACATTATTCACTACATGCACGACAAGTATGCCTATGAGCGCATTGAGATGGCGCTGCATGACTATGCACCGCTGCGAACGATGGCCTTCGGCATGGCCGGAATGTCGGTTGTTGCCGACAGCCTGTCGGCGATACGTTACGCGAAAGTCCGGGTGATCCGTGACGAAACCGGGCTCGTGACCGACTATCAGACTACAGGTGAGTTTCCAACGTTTGGCAACAACGACAATCGCGTCGACCAGCTGGCTTCATGGCTCGTCAGCAAATTCATGAGCAAGCTACGGAAATATCCCACGTATCGCAATGCCGTGCACACCCAATCGATCCTGACGATTACTTCGAACGTGGTGTACGGGAAGAGCACAGGCAATACACCGGATGGACGACGGCACGGAGAACCGTTTGCCCCTGGGGCCAATCCGATGCACGGACGCGACACGCATGGCATCCATGCCTCCGCAGCCTCGGTCGCCAAGATTCCCTATCGGGATGCCGCCGACGGTATTTCTCTAACGACTACCTTGGTACCCGAAGGTCTGGGGAGGGTAATGGAAGACCGGGTCCCGAATTTGCGCAGCATGCTTGACGCCTTCTTCAGCGCCACAGGCTATCACATGAACGTGAATGTGCTGAATCGTGACACTCTCTTGGATGCAATTGACCACCCGGAAAAGTACCCAAACCTGACGATCCGCGTCTCCGGGTATGCCGTAAACTTCGTGCGATTGACTCGGGAGCAGCAAATGGACGTAATCAACCGAACTTTCCACGGGAGCTAGAACCTATGCTCGAAACGAAACCACTGAACAAACTGGAAGCGACAAGTCCTTTCGAACTCCGTGTGAATCTCGGCCGGGACGTGCCGGAATCTGACGTCCGAAAAGCCTTGGCGAGGGGAGACATGGGTTTTCTTCATTCTTTCACTACCGGCTCCACCGTAGACGGGCCGGGCGTTCGCATGGTTGCGTGGACGGCAGGTTGCCAATGGCGTTGCCTGTACTGCCACAATCCCGACACATGGACTATGACCAACGGGATCCCTGTAACGCTGGACAAGGCAACCGAAGAGCTGCGCAAATATCATTACGGACTCCAAATCATGTCAGGTGGATTCACATTGAGCGGTGGCGAACCGTTGATGCAGGACCGGTTTGCCGTGAAGTTGCTCACTGCCGCACAAGCGATGGGGATTCACACTGCGGTAGAAACCAACGGCAACCTGGGCGCCCGCCTCACCGACGTAGAGTTGGAGAGAATCGACCTGGTACTTCTGGGTATCAAGGCCTGGGATCCGAACCGGCACCGCCGACTTACTGGAATGGAGATCGGTCCAACGCTGGAGTTCGCGCGCCGCCTGGCTACCCGCGGGAGGCCAGTCTGGGTACGCTTCGTGCTGGTGCCCGGAGTGACAGATGACGTGAAGGATATTGCCAAGATCGCAAACTTTACCGCCAAGCTTGGTAACGTGGAACGAGTCGAGGTCCTGCCCTTTCATCAAATGGGCAAGTTCAAGTGGAAGGAACTCAAACTCAACTACACACTTGATAATGTGCTGCCTCCAACTATCCATGCAGTGGAAGCCGTCTGCGCGCAGTTTCGCGCCGAGGGCCTTAAGGCCTATTGACAAGGGTTGTTTCAACCATGCCTTTCAGTGTCGGGGCCAGAGTCGTTTTCATGCCGGCAACCTTGCGCCAGGACTTAACCTCGCACTGTCTCTAGCCTACCGCCAAATAGCCTTTTGGTTCTGCCGACACGGAGTTGTACTTGACTGTCGTCATTCTTCCATTAGAGAGATTCTGCCAACATCGAAAAGTACCCACTGCTATCAGACTCTCGTATTTCCAGGTCCGGACAAGGGTGGGCAGCTAACGTCATGACACTCTCCATTTCGTGCGATTCTCGATTGGACCGAGAATGGGATCTTCATCAACGAGTATCAGTCACGCCGTGCGCTCGCGAGGGAGTCGGCGTACTTGACGAGCAGAACCTCATTACCCTTTTCGCTATAAATGACCTCGTCGACAAGACTTCTTGTAAGCAGCACTCCAAAACCACCGGGACGGAGTCCCTGAGCATCCCGATAGCTCTGATGGCGAATGGGATCGTCGGGTGGATTGGCGATAGCAGCGTGGCGAATTTCGTCGAGTGCGAAACCTTCACCAGGATCTTTCACACGGCACACTATCATGTGACGCGCCCTCAAATAGGCAACCTCGACGTATTGGCTTGGATCGAACTGCCCTCCGTGCTCGATGGCGTTCAACAACATTTCACGAAGAGCAGTCGCTACATTACCCTTTTCCGGCTCGGGCAAATCTGCGATTTCGTTAAAGAACTGCAGCAGTCTGTCTGCTGTCTTCAGGTCGCAACGTGCGGCCAGCCGAATCCAAGCTGACGTCGCCGAAAGAACTTCGATGCCATCGTCCCAGCACGGTTTCTCAGCCGCAAGCCGCACCATCTCTGCAATCGAGGTCCAGCAGAGTGGTTTCGAGAAATAGCTGAAGGCGTGTTCGCGCATGGAAGCGATGACATCAGATGGGGTGCTTTCATTGGTGATAATGATCAGTCGCGTATGTGGTCGGACCAATCGAATTCTGCGCAGTAGTTCTACATCGGCCGCCCCCGATGTACTCTCTCCGGTAAGGACCAGGTCGAACGCTCTCGACTTGATGAAGGCGAGCGCCGCCACGTTGTCCCACGCCCGCTCGATTTTCCAATCGGGAAGGATGGTCGCGACCGTGGCGGCGAAGTCGGGTTCTGACCCGACGACGAGAACGGTTCGTTGCGGGAACGAGCGAGGATCATCGTGTGTGGTGGGTTTCAAGCTACAGGCAGAATGACGGCGTCGTCCCCCGCGGCAAACTGTCAATTCTGCCAGTGCGAGCTTCTGCGGAGGGTCAGGTAACGTCCACTACCGAACTGCACTGTCTCGTGAGTTCTTGGCACAAATACGAGCTTGAGCCACAGGGCTGTGGGCCTCCAAACGCGTGCGCTGGCTCTGATCGACCCTTTCGCATGAGCGTGGCTTCGCTGGTTGCTGATCCGTTCAGGATACGGTTGTTGGAAGGCCTATCCAGGGAGGAGCGGGATTCTATCTTGGGGGCTGCCTCCTACCGCCGACTCTCTCGTCACACGGTGGTGACGAATCAAGCAGATCGGGCAAATCACTTGTTTCTTCTCCTCAAAGGCTCTGCCCGGTATTTCTTCATCGCACCAGGCGGCCAGAAAATATGTTTCTCTAGCTTGCCTCGGGAGAGATATTCGGCGGCGCGACCCCTTCTTCCGGAACCATCGCTCTTTCTCGTTGGCACCGAAATTGTCAGAGACAGCTGCGTGCTCGTTTGGCAACGCAACACGATACGTCATCCGGAGCAATTGCTTTCCTCCTAGCTCTCGCAATCTCTGCGCTTCGATTTCGATCACATTTTCCCCTTCTCCATCGACGAGTTGCGTGTCCCTCCGCGCCGGACATCTGAAGGTGGCAGTAACGGCCACGGTTGACTGTCAGTTCTGGCAGTAGCAGGGCAAGACCATTGACCCTAAGTTGATGGCTGAGTACCTCGCGTGTATGCGAGACATGGAAAAGGGGGAGTGATGAGAAAGATTGCGATCGCCCTTTTTTTGGTGCCTGGAATCCTGTTGATATGCCAGCTCTTGCCAGCGCAGCAATCAGCACAGCAACCTGAAGCGACTCCAGTTGCAACCGACCAGTCCGTCGAACTCCTACGGAAGGATCTACGATCCGAAAAGAAACAGATTGTTGCCGCGAACATGGTCCTGACTGAAGCCGAGGCACAGAAGTTTTGGCCCGTTTACGACCAATACACAGCGGAAGCAGTCAAGATCAACGATGCAAAGCTCTCCGTCATAAAAGAATATGCTCAGAATTATGAAAGCCTCAGCGATGCCCAGGCTGACCGTCTGGTAAAGAACTGGACTGCGGCCGACGAGTCAGCTGTTCAGTTGAGAGTGAAATACCTACCGATCTTCCAAAAGGTACTGCCGGGGAAGAAGGTTGCGCGATTCTTTCAAGTTGACCGGCGGATTGGATCCGTAATGGATCTACAGATTGCGTCTGCGATCCCGCTGGTGGAACGCTGATTTTACAGTCAGCTCCAGACGCTGAGCACATATCATTACCCGGATTGAGTGTCTGAGAAGAGCACAGTCATTCACCGTGTGCATGCACGATGCCGAGAAACAGGCGAAGCGTTCACTTCTTCTGAGGCGGGTATTGTTTCAGCAGTTTAGCGATGGCTTTATCGATCAGTTCAAGAGACTTCTTCTTGTTTTCCACCTCGAGTCTTTGTCTCACTGTGCCCGCCCAAATGATCTTATTGGACTGCCGGTCGACGAAACTTAGCACCAGTGTTCCTTCTGGGACATATGACGAAGTGAGATTAGAAAGCCCGCTCGCTCCGGACCACATTGTGGCATCTATCGCGGGCGGTGCTCCGCCATAGCTAGGCATAATCGGCGTCCCCGCGGCACTGCTCAAGCCAAATTCCATTCCGCCTGCAGGAATCAGGATTAGATCGCCATTGCTCTCTATCCTCTTCAGACCCTTAGTTTTTAGCTCATGATCGATGGAGCCGACGATGCTCGCATAGAGCAGTGGCCGCTTGGGAGGCAATGCCGGCTCACCCCATGTGTAGCTGGCATATTTGGAAAACTCCGCACTTTTGTCATATCCCACGCTTATTTTCTGAGCGAGCCCATTGGTTGTTGTAACCGCGGCAACCAAAAGACTCAGTAGAAGTTTGCTCAAAGCGACATTCATACACTCTCTCCGACATGGATAAGGCCTGCCGGCATACAGCTCCCCGAGGCTATGTAACGAAACACGCACGAAAGCCAATGTATCCCGCTTGGTCTTGGGTTACTTCCGCAATCGCGCTCCGAATTACGCTACCTTGGAGTCGATTTGTAGTTCAGGTCTCGGGAGCTTTACGACATTCGCAAGAACGGCGAATCTCGGATCTTTTATTAATAAATGTGTCGCCGCGTAAAAGGTTAGCGCTGCACAGTTGTGAATGCTCAACTTGCGCATAAGATTGGAGCGGTGAGTGTTGGCTGTTCGGTAGCTGATGCCGAGAATGTCTCCTACTTCCTTCGATGCTTTGCCCTCTGCTAACAATTGCGCTACCTCTTGTTCCCTAAGTGTCAGAGGGTCCGTTCTTGGTGTGTACTCGATCGAAGGACAATCGCCGCTGAAGTGATTGAAGATAGTGTCGATCGCAACTGAGCGGGAAAAGTACAGTCGATCTTGCCGAAGTGCCGCTGTTGCCTCAACAAGATCAGCGGTGGGATCTGTCTTCAGGACCAGGCCTTTGATCCCTGCACACAAAAGTTGATGGACCATCGCATCAGGCGCAAAGTCGGCAAAAATGAGCACCTTCTGTCGAGGATGTCGTTCGAGGACTCGCTTCGTTAAGATGACCCCGTTCGAGCCCGGTAACCAAGGGTCCGCAACGATTATGTCGGGGTTCAATTCGTGCGCCTTCCGAATGGCGTCAATGCCGCCGGTTGCTTCGCCGCACACGATTACGTCATTCAGGGATCGAAATACCTGTCTTACTCCCAATCGAACCAATTCCTGATCATCTGCCAGCAGTACTCGGAGAGTCATTTATTTATCACGACGAAGGCGGAGCCAGAGACTAATGTGAGATTTACCGGAACCTTCATACGACCCCCACAACTGTTAAGTAGTGGGGGTCTTTAATCAGACCCTCCCCCCGGAGAGCCCTACCGAGTCTTAGATTGGCATAGCCATCGTATGATAGGACACTGGAAGTTTTTGCAGTCGGGAACTAAAAAACTCGCAGAGAGTCGTCTGCATTTGCCAACGTCACCAGCTGCTCACGAGTAGGCTCATGGCTGGTTTGCAGTGATTTGGGCGTGGAAAGGTTTGGACATAAAGAGGTGGCTGCTCGTCAAGAAGCTAGGCCAAGAGCATAGATACGACGTCACCATAGCATCTCTAATCCATGTTTATTTGATTGATTGACAGCGGGGCCTCGGCCGCGTTATTCAGTTGGCTTCGATTCGATCAGTCTTTTTACTCTCGTGGCCAAACTTCTGCATTTTCGGACTTGATGGCCATCTCTGCATCCGCGCCCCGCGAGTCATCAAAGGGTCATTACGACGATCGGCCACTGATCTCAGACTCTGGTAGAACTGGCAGTTGTGCGCTCTTAGGTCTTGCACCTAGTCTCGCGTCAACCTTAAGCGAGGAGCTCTTCATGTTGAACCTGGCACCCATGGACCGGCGAACCACTGCACCACAAAAGGAAATGAATGCCACACTATGGCACTGCGATCGGTGTAACTCGTTCGTATCGATTCATTCAGAGCTAAAGGTAGACGATGCATTTTGTCCAGCCTGTGGCGAGACATCGATGGAGTTCTGTGGAAGTTTCGCTAGTGTTCTTGGGATACAGTTCGCTGACACGTGAGGCTTAAGGACGATCACCAGCAAATACATTGCGACAGCCGTTTCAATAGAATCACTGTAAAGAACGTAATGCGATCATTCCACCGACGCCAAACTATTTGCGGGCCACTGGTCGTCGGTGCGATGCCAGGTTTTGTCCGGATTGTATCGCTCCATGTTCTTGGCAAGGCTGAGCGAGTCGGGACCCAGATCCTTCTCGTAGACGACTCCATCGTAGCTGACCGTGAACGTCTTAACTCCCGTTACCCGGTAATCGGCCGGAAACGCAACCAGTGCGAACCCGCCGATCATGATTCCGTTGATCACATAGTCGAGTTGACCCAGCCGCGCTGCAGGACCCTGCCCCTTCAGAATCTTAAAGAAATAGCCATGGTAGGGCTCCGAGCGGCTGGTGTAGCCTTCCTCGATGGCCCGCGCAATGGCCTCGCTGATGGGACCGCCCGGAGTACCATCTTCGTTTTTCCAGTAGAGACCATCGCGTTTTCCGGGGGTGCTGATGATCCTTTGCGCGTACTGATTGACTCCTGAATCGTCGTGAACTTGAGAGGCATATTCTTCCTGCGCCTCCACAAAGCCTCGGCAGACTTGGATTGCATCGAGCTCGTTGGCTCCAATGCGCCGGAAGAGAATCTCCTCTCGCCCTTGTTTGGAGTCGAAATGCCACTTCCCTTTTTCTTTGACCATCGGAACCGGAAGCGGCCAATCGTCATTGCCAACCGAGAGGATAGCGCGATTCTGGTTTTTCGCGTCTATGGTCACGAAATTCTTTTCGTGAGCCTTGGCAGCAAAAGCGGCAGCAATGTTCTTATCACGGACCGGGTCTGCCGAGGTGATGATGTCCTTGCCATCCGGACCTAGGATCTCGAGCAAAACGGGGACATTATAGCTTTCCGTTGCCTGGATCAGGGCTTCGGCAGCCTGTTGAGGATTGTCAAACGACTTCGGAGGAGCTTGTGCGGGCCCTCGCTCGCTCGGCTGTGTTTGTGCGTTGAGAGGCATCACCAGGGTACACGCCAAAATGGCCGCCAGCACGACGGGCACGGTCCATGTGGTGATGTTAGATGGTTTCGTGTGGTCCTCCTTCTTAATCATGACTCACCTCCTCCTCCCGCCGCCTCCTCCACGGGAGCCTCCCATGCTCGATGTGCCGCGGGAACTGCTGCTCCGTGCGTTACTGCCGCTGTACCCTCCGGAGCCGCCGCTGAGTCCACTGGAGCTGCGGGACCCTCCGCCACTGGGAACGCTGCGGTTCCCGACACGGTCTCCGCCTCCCGCTCCCGCTCCGCCTCCGCCTCCGCTACGATTCGCACTAGTATTGCCGCCTCCCGCGCCACGATTGACGGGGTCTCTCCCACCAGCACTTCGATCGCCGGCCGATCCCTGCTGTCGGGCTCCAGACGCACTCCGGCCGCTGGCCCCGGCCTGTTGCTGGGCGCCACCCTGTGACTGATTCTGGCGGGCCTGCGACTGCCGGCTGGCCATTGAATCTCCGCGAGCTGTGCCGCCATACTTGTTGGCCGTCGTCTTGTTTGAATAGGGAGCGCCTCCCCGGTGCTGCGAATTATGCTGCCAAGTGCCGCTGGCCGATCGATTGGAGGCGTTCTGCCGATTGGAGGCGTTCTGCCGGTTAGAGTTGTTTACAAATGTGTTGTTGTTATTGATGTTGATATTGTTATTTCCGCCGCCCCAGTTATTGTTGTAGCCCCAGCCGCCACCCCAGGCCGCACCCATTGCCATCCCGACACCAAATGAAATCGCCATACCCGCGGCGTAATATCCGACTGGCGGATAAGCTATGGGTGGGTACGGATAAACCGGCGCGCCGTACACCACGGTGGGATTGTAACTAGGAACATAAACAACTTCAGGACTGGCCTGCTGTATCACGATCACTTGCTTGCTTTCGACGACTTTGGTTTCCACTTTCTGCTGTTCAGTGGACTTCAAGTTTCCCGAGTCGTTGGCCTTCTTGCGCATGCGTTGCACGGCCTCCATCACATCACCCTGTTGCGCTAGAAAAGCGTTACCAAGGTCCGTGGTCCACTTGATGTTTTCGGCCATTTGCTTAACCACTTCCGGAAGTGCTGCCATCGCCTGAATGCTTGGATCCCAGTCCTGCTTTTTCACGGCATCCGCTAGAGCCTTGTCTTTCAGATTCTTGTTTTTTTCCAACCACTGCTGAAGCTGGATTATTTCAAGAGGATAGGTGGAAGCCACCAGGGTCTGGCTCAACATGGGGTCGGGGTAGAGCGCGATTGGAGCCACCAGGGAATCAAGCTGTTCTGCCGGGATGCGGGCCGCTTCTTCCGTACCGGCGGGGGTTTGTGGTGACGCTGGATTCGCGAACACACTCATGTCGCCCGGCACAAGGATCGCGGCACACATGATGGCCACAAGATTTCGTATTGCGCGAATCGGAAGTTCTGCCCAGGCAGCGCTCATATGAGATGCCCTTCTCCATTGACCGTAAACGGTCCGGCCCTGGAACGGCTAGATCGACGCAACAACCAGCACGGAGTACTCTGGTTTTCTCGCCGATCAGATAGTTTCCGTGGCCGGACCTCTAGCATGATCACTTGCGACAAAGCGGCCCGCGACTGCCAAAATTGACAGTCTCTTCAAACGCGGCTGAGGCGTTCAAGGAACCGAAGCCTACATCCTCCAGCTATAGAACTCCGACCGACGAGTCTAGGTCAGTGGCTTCCACCCTAAGACTGGGAATTATGACAGCATTGGGGACAATCAAAGGTTATATGAATGAATGTGTTAAGGGAGCCGCACTGAATCTGCTAGTCTCGAATGGTAACTACTCATTAGTTATCGCGTCGCTTTAGTGTTGGCCGCTGATCGTCGCCGCTAGTGGAGTCACCCTCTTCGTCGGACCTGCGTTTAAGAGTCGGGCGATCTGCCGCCTGCTCGCGCGCCCGTTTGTTGTGGAAGATCGTGAGGCGTGATTTTACGTCCGCGAATTCCGAGGTGGATAAAATATAAGTTTCGCGGGCCGGAAGTATCCCATCGATCTCCCGTTGAGTCTTTCTGATGCGGTCGGAGGTTTGTGGATGTGTGGAGAAGGCCTTGGCCACGAATCCGAGTTTTTCCCCTCCTTCCGCTTGAATTCGCTCAAAAAATGAGATCATGGCTTGAGGGTCGTAGCCCGTCTTGTACAGGTATTCTACTCCGAGGTAGTCAGCCTCAGCCTCGAAGCTTCGTGCAAACTTGGTCGTGCTCAACGGTATCGCAAGCTCAACCGCCTCCCGAATCGCAAGACCCATACCGCCGCCGACAAAAATGAGTGGAATAGACGCCAAGTTGAACATTTCAGATCGAGTCATCTGCCTGGTGGCGTGACGCGCGGCAACGTGGGCAATCTCGTGAGCCATGACACCGGCCAACTCAGCTTCGTTTTCTGCCGCAAGGATGACGCCGTAGTTCACGAACAGGAATCCCCCCGGGAAAGCGAAGGCATCGATCTCCTCAGAGTCAATCACTTTGACTGTAAATGGGACCTTGGCGTCGGAGTTGCGAATCAGATTTTGGGCGATACGGTTCACATACTCCGTAACCACGGGATCTTCCACAAGCTTTAGCGTGCTTTCCACTTCCTGGGAGTACTGGCGGCCAATTCCGATCTCAGATTCCAGCGAGTACCAGTTTCCTAACCCCCTCCGGCCAATCTTCCGATTGCCAATGGCTTGAATGTCGTCTTTGCCGCCATTGTGCTTCGCCTTCTGGATTTGGGTACCTTCCAGACCGGGCGTCTGCGCTACTAGCCCTGGCAGGGCAGGGAATAAAACACCTAGAACAAATAGGGCTGCCCATCTTACGCATCTCATAAGCGTACCCCTCCAGCCGACGGTCAACAATTCAGTGGCACGACGGATCATCCTGAATGTTTCCGCTTGCCAACATCGGTGCCAGGAACCGTCCACAGGCGACGATTTTTTGAGACTGCGGATCATCGTGCAACGCGCTGGCGGACATGGCATATTGCCCTGCGTTCATGGAGTTGCGGGCCTCCACGAGCTTGTCGCTCCACTGTCGTACGGCATCAAATTCATTGGTGAGTAATTGCAGGGCACGTCGATCAGCATCCGTAGTAGCTGCCACCGATGCGAGACTGAGAGCATGCGCGGCCTGATCGCGATAGCCTGCAACCCAATTTTCTGTCACTGGATATCCATTCTGGATAGCGTATGAAAGCGGGCTCGCCCACTCCCTCATCTGGGCTATCGCTTCCATCCCAGCACGCATGAAGTCTCTCGATAGGCTGGAGTCGTCGTTCTGGGTTGGCGAGCCAACAGATGCCACAGCGCTTGCGGTGTTTGGCGCCGGACTCAAAACAATTCGATTGAGCTTGAATCCCACTGACCAGTTCGCGATTTGCGCCAGTGCTGTGAGGTCGACGTAGACGCGACCATCTACTTGGATGACGGCCGCTTGTCCCGTCTGTCCATTTATCACTAATGTCTCAGTCTTCGGCGTAACCTGCTTTGCCCATGTATTCACCGAAATGATTAGAAATGTCAGAAATGAAAGCGTCGCGGTCAACAATTTGTACCGCATGAATGTATCCTTCCCGTTCTTCGTAGATCTGAATCTTTCGGGTCATCAGAAAAGCACTGTGCCCACGCTTTCCCTTTGGACTCTCAAGTGGGTAAGGCCAAGCTAGCGTAAACACCTGTCGAAAATCGATGAACTGTCAAAACTGATAGTGGCATTGGCAAATCAGAGGAGTCACTTGACGGAATATCTGCGGGCGTCCATACATGCTGAGAATGCCCTCTTGAACGCATCTAGCTCTCCCTGGTGCTTGGCGTTGGCTTCTGCCTGGGCCTGCTGTTGCGCTTGAGCAGTTTGCTCGGCTGCTTGTTGTTGAGCCCCCTGCTGGGCTTTTTTTTGCTGCCGCCTGCCGCGTACGGCCCCGGCGGTTGCGCCAACGGCTGCGCCGGTGCCAGCATCCCCAGCGATCGCGCCAATGGCTGCGCCTCCGGCGGCGCCTCGAGCGGAACCCTTGACTGCTCCTCCCTTCGGGGTTGCTGCGGCCGCCTGTTGCCCTGCCTGCTTTTGAGCAGCTTGCTGCTCCTCCGCGCTGGGTGCCGCGGGTGGCGGGGCTTGAACATCTACGCCTGTCTGCTGCTTGGCAGAGCTGTAGCAATCGTTTTCGTCTTTGAGCTGCTGTTCAGGATCCTGTTGATTCATTGGATAAGCAAATAGGCCAATGCTCTTTGCAGGGGACGATGCGGAAGTTTTAGGCGATGGAGCTTGCACTATTGCGAACAACGCTACAAGAGTCAAGATCGTCAATGTCGGCAATATCGCTAAAGATTTCACGGCATTCTCTTTCTTCCGCATTGGATTCCCTGCGTGGGCCAACCCCCATTTTGTACCGCTTAACGCCAAAGAAGGTACTGGCAAAAGCGACAGTTCCCAAAGATGAGAAAGCGCGAGAGAAATCAAAGACTGGATGCTGGAGGGGTAGGAATGCTCACCAGACGAAGGTTTCCATACGACTAGGGAGAGATCGATGAAGTTGAGCGAGAAGGCTCCAATTGCGTACATCGAAACAAAGGAGCAAGAGCGTCTGAACGAGGCCCGTGAGACCCGTGTCCCGTGGAAAAAGTGGGGACCTTATCTCAGTGAGCGTCAGTGGGGAACAGTTCGTGAAGACTACAGTCAGGATGGAAATGCGTGGGACTACTTCAATCACGATCAGGCGCGTTCGCGCGCTTATCGTTGGGGTGAGGATGGTCTGGCTGGAATCTCAGATGATAAGCAGCAACTATGTTTTGCGATTGCTCTGTGGAACGGCCAGGACCCGATCCTGAAAGAGCGGCTGTTCGGCCTTACCAACAACGAGGGTAATCATGGCGAGGATGTGAAAGAGTACTACTTCTACCTTGACAACACGCCAACCCACTCCTACATGAAATATCTCTATAAGTATCCCCAGACGGAGTTCCCATACAGAGACCTCACCGAGAAGAACCGGGGCCGTTCGCGGGAAGAGCTCGAATATGAACTGCTCGATACTGGGATATTTGATACCGATCGGTATTTCGATGTGTTCGTCGAATACGCCAAGGCGGACCCGGAAGACGTTCTCATCAAAATCTCAGTTCACAACCGCGGTTCCGAGACAGCGGAACTTCATCTGCTTCCGACGCTCTGGTTTCGCAACACGTGGTCGTGGGAAGAAGACGCAGCGAAACCCTCTCTAAGCCGCGAAAATAACGGGACGGTGGTGGCCTCACACGGCACGCTTGGCGAGCGCGCACTTCAGTGCGACGGGAATCCTGACCTCCTGTTCACCGAAAATGAATCCAATGCCAGCCGCCTCTGGCAGCAGTCGAATCCGTTTCCATACGTGAAAGACGCCTTTCACGAGTACGTCGTCTCCGGGAAACGGGACGCAGTGAGCCCCCACAACAGGGGCACGAAAGCGGCTGCCTATTATCGTCTCGAAGTACTGGCGGGCGGCAGCAAGGTCATTCGGTTGCGACTAAGGCCAAAAGCGACAGCCGACGCATTCGTCACCTTCGACCAAGTTTTTGCAGCGCGACTCGCAGACGCAGACGAGTTTTATAACAGGATCACCCCGAGCTCTTTGAGCAACGACGAACGTCGCATACATCGCCAGGCGCTGGCCGGGATGCTGTGGACCAAGCAGTACTACTACTTCGATCTCGACCGCTGGCTGGAGGAGCACGACGCTCATCCTCTGATGGGAGTGGGTAAACGGAATGTCCGTAATACCGAGTGGTTCCACATGCTGAACAGCGACATTATTTCTATGCCTGACAAGTGGGAGTACCCCTGGTACGCGGCATGGGATCTCGCGTTTCACACCCTTGCGCTATCGCTGGTGGACTTCGATTTTGCCAAGGACCAACTTCTGCTTATGCTGAGGAATCTCTACGCGCATCCGAATGGGCAGATCCCAGCCTACGAGTGGAACTTCAGTGACGTGAACCCGCCAGTGCATGCCTGGGCAACTCTATTTCTCTACAACATTGAAAAGACACTGGGCCGGGCAGATTTCCGCTTTCTGGAGCGGTCGTTTCAAGGCCTGATGCAGAATTTCAACTGGTGGGTCAACCGGAAAGATCCACAAGGAAAGAACGTTTTCGCCGGCGGATTTCTCGGGCTGGACAACATTGGCGTGTTTGATCGCAGTTCGCCGCTCCCCACGGGCGGACATCTTGATCAAGCCGACGGTACTGCCTGGATGGCTTTCTACTGCCAAAACATGCTGGAGATCGCCCTGATTCTGGCGGACTATGACTCCATGTATGAGGAAATTTCCTACCGGTTCCTTGAGCACTTCCTCTGGATCACCTACGCTATGGATCGGATCGGGGAACACCACGACCAAATGTGGGACAGTGAGGACGGGTTCTTCTATGACCTGCTGCATTTCCCGAATGGCGATACCAAGCGGTTAAAAGTCCGCTCCATGGTAGGACTGCTGCCCCTATGCGCTTCGACGGTGTTCGAATCCGGAGCCGCGGCGCGTCATCCCCGACTATTGGAATTGATCGAACTGTTCAGAAAGCGCCACCCGGATTTGCTGAAGCATATCGCTCCGGCGGACAGTAAGTTCGTCGGCTACGCTGACCGTCGACTGATGTCAGTTTGCAACAAGGAGAAGATCGGGCGGATTTTGGCTTACTTGCTTGACGAAAACGAGTTCCTCGCTCCCTACGGTATACGGTCTCTGTCGCGTTACCACCTGGAACATCCGTTCGTGTTCAATCTTGACGGGCATGAATTCAGAGTTCAATACCTGCCGGCGGAGTCGAACACGGGAATGTTCGGCGGCAATTCCAACTGGCGAGGGCCTGTCTGGATGCCGGTGAACGTTTTGTTGATCCGGGGTTTGCTGAACCTCTACCAGTTCTACGGAGATGACTTCAAGGTCGAATGTCCCACCGGTTCGGGACAATACATGACCTTGTTCGAAGTAGCAAAAGAGATTGGCCGCAGACTCTCAGCTATTTTTCTTCGCGATGAGAACGGCAAACGACCCGTCTACGGCGGAACCAAGAAGTTTCAGGACGATCCGCACTGGAAAGACTACATCCTCTTTTACGAGTACTTCCACGGGGACAATGGCGCGGGGCTTGGGGCAAGCCACCAGACCGGATGGACGGGGACGATCGCACGCTCGCTCGATTTGTTCGCACGTCTGAAACCGGCCGAGATGCTCAAAACTTCCAAATCAGACTTGATAGCGGAGATCACTCGCCATCAGGTTGCAGGTTAGGTGGTGCGACGCCTGAGGAAGGAAGCAGCGAGTGCAGACGGATGATGAGCGCACCTGGCGCCGCCGGATCCGTTCGGCGCTCCCGGTCCTTACTTGGTTACCGCAATATCAGAGGAACTGGTTAGGCTTAGACTTGGTGGCTGGGCTGACCCTTGCCGCCTATGCCGTTCCGGTCTCAGTGGCCTATGCTTCCCTGGCCGGGTTGCCCCCGCAAGCTGGTCTTTATTGCTACCTGGTGGGGGGAGTCGCTTACGCAGCCTTTGGAACCTCCCGCCAACTAGCCATCGGGCCAACGTCGGCAATTTCCATCTTGATCGGGTCAGCCGTGGGCACATTGGCGGGTGGTGACGCTCTGCGCCAAGTCCACTTGGCGGCAACAGTCGCAGTACTGGCGGGAGTGGTCGGCATCATTGCCTGGGCACTGCACTTGGGCACCATAGCTAACTTTGTCTCCGAGACTGTGCTTTGCGGATTCAAGCTCGGAGCAGGCCTGGTAATTGCTTCGACTCAACTACCGAAGTTATTCGGCATCAGCAGCGGGGGCAACAATTTCTTCACCCGCATGATCGGAGTGCTTCGGCACCTCGGGGAGACCAATCTGGCAAGCCTGGGCGTGGGGCTAGGCGCTCTCGCACTTATTGTCTTGGGCGAAAGACTGATGCCCCGGTACCCGATCACGCTGTTTGTGGTTGCACTCTCGATCGTTGTAATGTCGTACTCTTCTCTCGCCGGACAGGGTGTAAAAACCGTGGGCGCGATTCCCCATGGGTTTCCCCATTTCGGCTGGCCAGTCGTGCAGTGGAGAGAAGTGGATAATTTGTTTGCGGTCGCGCTAGCGTGTTTTCTGTTGTCGTACACGGAAAGCATCTCAGTGGCTCGGACGTTTTCTCTCAAGCATCGCGATCCCATCAGTGCCGACCAGGAGTTGCTGGCCCTGGGCCTTGCGAACGTTGCGGCGGGAATGGGACAGGGGTATCCGCTCGCGGGAGGTATGTCGCAGTCGGCGGTGAACGAAAATGGCGGCGCTAAGACGCCGATAGCTTTGGTTGTTGCCTCGGCTGGTATCGGCGTAGTCCTGTTGTTCTTGACCGGGCTAATGAACAATCTGCCCGAGCCTCTTCTGGCTGCGGTCGTGCTGATAGCAGTCGGGGGCCTGATCCGGCCCCGCGAACTCTGGCATCTGTACAGGGTAAGCAGAACGGAATTTCGTGTAGCAATAGTGGCCACAGTCGGAGTATTGGCGTTTGGGATCCTGAAGGGTGTGTTGCTGGCTGCTATTTTTTCTATTCTGCTTCTGCTCCGACGCGCTTCCCATCCGAAAATCGCCGTCTTAGGAAAGCTGCGCGGAACCGACGCGTTTGCCGATTCTGCCCGCTATCCGGATAGTGAAACGATTCCGCACGTACTGGTCCTGCGGGTGGAAGCGGGACTGTTTTATTTCAACGCTCAGAACGTTAAGAACGAGGTCCTGGAAGACGTGCGTCGACGAGGCATAGTGGAACTGGTTGTTATCGACCTCTCCACGTCGGCGAATATCGACCTGGCGGGAGTACGCATGCTCAGCGAACTTGACGAACAAGTGGCGCAAGCCGGAGTGTCTCTCGTGCTGGCTGAGGTTCACGGGGACGTGCGTGATCTGTTGCATGCGGAAGGCCTCGAAACTCAGATTCCGGGCATCGCGCAGAGAATGAGTATTGCTGCCCTGATCGAGCAAAGAAAGCGAGCACGCCGGGTGGCGAGTTGAGTCGCATCGTTGGACGAAGATTGCCGGAGGCCAAAGCCGGGTGCAGTGCCGGCCGCGGGTCACATTCAGGAACATACACCATTTTCGAACGCGTCTATCGCTTCGATCCCGCGAAGGCTGAGTCGGACGCCCCAGACCTCGGAAGAGGCTTGCCGGCTCCTGGTCGAGGGGAATCGTGACTTTGCGGAAATGACGGACACCCCTCATACAGCCAAGACCAGAGGTATCATCGCGTCGGATCCGCGGGGCTTGGGGTGGGGCGTCGGGAATCGGGACGTGCCCGCTCAAGCCCCCTTTGCCGCCATTCTGGGATGCGCCGACGCTCGCGTTCCAACGGAAACAGTGTTCAGCAGAGGCAGCAACGAACTTTTCGTTGTCCGGGTTGCCGGCAATGTGCTCGGTCAGGAGTGCTTGGGCAGCCTACGATATGCAGTCGGTCATTTTCCAACCACGCTCAAGCTTGTAGTGGTGTTGTCCCATACTCAGTGCGGTGCCGTCACCGAGGCCGTTCACCTATATCTGGAGCCACACCGTTATCTGGAGATTGCAACCGACTATGCCGTCCGATCTATTGAGGACCACATCCTAGTCGCGGTGCGCGTTGCCGCGATGAGTATGGAAATGCTATACGGCCTTGAAGTCATGCGTGAACCGGAGTGTCAAGCCGCTTTGCTTGAAGCGGCTGTAACTTTGAACGCTGCTTGGAGTGCCTATTGCCTCTGCCAAGAATTTCGTATCCGCTTTCCTAATTTGGGTGTGGTATTCGGCAACTATGACCTCGTCAGCCGTCGCGTGAGACTGCCTCTCTCACCCTCCGATGAGATCACCGAAACAGAACAAGGTCTGTTCGCACCGCCCGAGAACGCAGAGCAATTTCGTCAGCTCGCGCACCGGATATGCAGTAGCAGACTCGTGCAGAGCCTTCTCACCTGAGGATAACCGCCGATTCTGACCTTGTTATCGACGGGGTTTGTGCTCTAAATGGCTTCCATCTCCCGCAGCTCGGTCTTGACCGTAGTCGTCATTGCGGTACTTCTCGCGGCACTACCGAGCGCGATCTGGAGGATCATACAAACCGGCAACCTCTACTTGTTCACCCAGGATTTCTTTGCCGACCTGCTCGCACGTCTGTCCGGCCCCTGGAAGAATGCGGTTTGTCCTGCAGCCCACCGTGGCGATCATACTCGGGGCACGCAGCGGGGTTAAGTACGCCCGCGCGGGACTCCCTTTTTTTATTCGGGCGGTGGTTTTGGATGGCGCTCACCGGACGAGACTATTGCGAAATATGTTCGCATCCATCCGCGACCTGGTAGCGATAGCCATTCTTCTCGACGTCGTATCGCAATATCTCATCTTTCGTGGCATCCACCCCGGGGCAGCGTTGTTGCTAGGTCCGGTCCTCATCACGATCCCCTATGCATTGTCTCGGGCGTTTACGAATAGGATTGTGCGCCGGCGGATTAACCAAGTACCGGCCACGCGCTCACGCTAACCTGACAGCCTGACCTTCATTCTTGCCACTTTGCTTTCCAGGCCGCCACTCGCGAATCTCAAGCAGGGCTAAGCCCTACTTTTTAAATCACTTCATTCCATCGCGGAGATCGACCAGGAGTTGATCGGCCGACTCGAGGCGTATCAGACCAGCGCGTGGGTACTCGCCGTCGAGCATGACGTACACGATGATAACCGTCATGATTGTGAAACCGAAGATGTGAAGCCAACTACGGTGCTGGACGCTTGACATCCGAAAACCGGCAAGCAGAGAGCAAATGAGACCCAGCCCGAAGAGAAGTACGTAAATGATTCTCGGGGGATGGACTTGGAGTGCCATCGTGCGAGTGGTAGTGATGTCGATCATGTTGTTGAGCGCGGGAAGCAGTAACTTGCCTGCGTCGGGATGAGACTTTGGGAGCACCGTAGCTGCCACTGTTTCTGTCCAAATTTCCTCCTGAAGATTCTTGGATTTGACCATCTCCAGCTTGGCCGCCTCCATATTTGGCAGCCTGCGATAGGTCTCCAGTCGCGAGTCCACATATTTCCGGAACAAATCCTGCAGTCCGGCTCGTGCCTCCGAAGGAACCAGATGCAACCGCAAATAAGCGGTTTCGATGGTATTAACCTCCTCAGCGATCAACATCCGCTTCTCGTTGAACCGCGTTGCCGCTCCCGAAAAAGTGAATGCCACCATCAAGCCAAACAGAGCAAACACGGCACCTTCGACCGTGCCCAGGTTGCTCCGCTCACCTTCCGACTCTCTGGGTCGACGCCGGACACCCAGACGACGACCGACTTCTAGCAGGGTCAGCATGCCCAAGAACAGCAGCACCGCATAAAGCAGAGGGGAAATGGGAGGTTCCATGAGTGATTCCTTTCGTCGACTTCTTTGTGTCTTTCCGGACGGGTAGAAAGCCATCCTGCTCATTTGCCGCGCGTTGAGGCGTGTCGCGAAGTATCCATGGCGTGATGGCTAGTTCGACCGGCCCACCCACGAGTACTGCCACGCCACGGATACATTCTGGTAGTTCCCGCCGTACAGGATGTAGGCGCCCCGGTTGTAGCTGAACTTCAGAGACTGGTGTCGGCTCACGGGAATAGAGACTGTGCCTCCAATGCGTGAATTTCTCTGCAACGTGTCGGATTTTTCAACCCCGTTCAGGGTCGTACGGCCTCCAGTCCAGAAATTGCCGTCCAGCGAAGCCCAAAGGCGAGCCTTCACGTCGTAGCTCAGGTGCCCTTCAAACGCAAACATTGGGTTTTGTTTTTGGGTATTGGTGGCCGGAGAAAACTGATTACGCGAGAAGAAGTCTTGGTTCGTGGTGAAAAACCACACGGCTCCGTAGGTGTCGAGGACCCAGTTGGCCCATCGTCGAGAAAGGCCGAACTCTGGCTTGAAGGCCCAGCGGTTTGCACCGTAGTTGATCAATTTCGTTGGATCGTATTGCCCGGTTGGAGCCACCACCTTGATGCTCACTCCCAGCAGCGTTCGTTGCCTCCACTTAAGAAAATCGTGAACATCCATCGCGGGCCCGCCTTTCAGGTTGACTGACAAGCGGAACGCGGAATCCAGCATGCCCGATCGGTGGGCTCGAGTCTCAGCGCCAATCACCGTGCCCCGGAAGTTCCCGATCCCGTAAGGTAGCGATGCTGTGATGTTTGCCGAACGTCGGAAAAAACGAAAAGAGTGGGTCAGGCTAAGGATCGGCACATTCACTCTCGCTGTGGCGCCGGTGATCGGGACCGCCCCATCGAAGATGATGTTGCCGATGAAAAACGAATAGCTCAGGGTGACCGCGTTTGAGTTGACGGGCGTGATGAGATAGGCTCGCGGAGCCAGGTCCTGAGCCAGGCTATGAGTCCAGGAAAGGACGACACAGGAGAGCAAGGACCACCGACAAAACGTAATCGCATGGCATCGCTTTTCGCCACCTTGCGTCAAGCATCGCCTCGTCTACAAGCCTTTGATGACCACCGCCGTTAGGTCATCCTGCTGCTTGGTTCCATTGGAGAAACTGGAGACGGCGTCGTACAGGTGCGAGATGATCTCTGAGGCAGCCAAGTCTCGTGAGGCTCGCATTGCTCCTTCGATTCTTTGCACCCCAAATTGTTCACCCTGATCGTTCTCCCATTCAAAGAAGCCGTCGGTGGCGAGGAGCACCAGATCGCCCGAACGAAGTGGGAAATGAGCCGGAGGGTCAGATTGGAAAGCGGGGAGAATCCCAAATGGGAGAGCCTGCGCATTCATGGTCGTAAACCGATCCTCTGGCCGTGAATACACAAAGAGAGGACCGTGGCCAGCAGAGAGCACCTCCACTTCTGCCCGCCCGGGAAAACAAACGGCGGCTACGAAGGTTACGAAGCGGCCCGTCTCCAAATCAGCCGAAAGCTCCTGATGGATGTGTTCGAAAGCAGTCGGAAGATCCTGCGCGATGCTGAAGTTGGAGCGCGCATAAGCGTGGCACACGGCGGCGAGTAGCGCAGGGCCAATCCCGTGTCCAGTGACATCCGCGAGAGTGACCACCAGTCTTCCATCGCGGAGCTTGATCCAGTCGAAGTAATCGCCCCCGGTGTCATCGGCCGGCTGATTCCAACCGGCAACATCAAATCCTGAAATTCGAGGCCGTTCCTGCGGTAAGAGCGATTGCTGAATAGACCGCGCCACACTTAAGTCGTGCTGGATAGCCTCCAGCTTGTGCTTAGTTTCTGCCTCACGAAGTGCTGATTGGACATGCTTACGTATCTCCCACGCAACGGCACCTGCGACCAGTCCCCCCAGGAGCAGCGTTACTGCATAGAGGGGGACGCTAGTTTGCGTCACAGGAGCTGGCACACCGGGGATGGGAAGCCGCCAACCGAGGTACAAAGCTGCACAAATATACGAAATGGCAGCAACGGTACCGGAGAGCGCACAGATACCAGGGTTTAATCTCAGGGTGGACAATATAATAAGGATAAAGAAAACGAGCACCGCCGGGGTGGCCAGAGGGCGGTAGGCGATCTCAACCTGATCGCTGGCAGGGAAGGCGATCGCTAGTGCCGGGATCGACGTCTCCAGGATCGTGCTCAGGATCCAGAACTGCGGCCCAAGACAGATGTTCGCCTTCAAGGCAAGACCTACCTTGCGCAGCATCCACAATTCATAGGCCATAACGACGGCGACCAGGAAAAAGGTCCACGCCCAGGAACTAGCCGCAGCCGACCGAATGACAAATACCCGGATAGCAGTCACGATGACGACGGTAGTCATGAAACCCAACACGCCAAAGATGCGGAGGCGTTCGCTCTGCAACTCAGCGTTCTGGAAAGCGGGCGATTTGATCTGTTCTTGGTCCATGTCCACTTCGAACAATCAGGTGTCGAGGTTGCGGAAAAGCATGACTACAGATCGCGCCTCCACCCGGTATTTGTCATCTGAAATAGCTGGGGCCTTTTGCCATTCGAGGATGTCGAGAGGCGACTTGAGAGCGGTATTGATCCAACAGTGCCATGGATCTCCACCGCGATCATCCGTTGGTGGTAATTCGAAGTCGAGAGCTTTCCAATACGCATTCGTCATTAGATGAAAAAGCAATTTCTGCTTTCTAAGCTCAGCTCCCAGCGCCAGGCTGTGCGACCAATCACTCCAGTCCGGTTGCTCGAGCTTCACACCGTGCCACGCCTTGTGCGCCTCCCGGAGGAACTGATCTAAACTTTTACGCTGTTGTTCTGTGTCTTCGTCACGCAACAGACGCCGCGCAATCAGCAGTTTTACGAAGCGATATACATCGGCATGTTTCTCCAGCAGGCCCCAATCCATCCAGTTGTTGACGTTGTCATAGCAATAGGCGTTGTTGTTGCCGCCCTGGGTACGCCGCATCTCGTCTCCCATGAGAATCATCGGCATGCCCAGTGAAAGCATGGTTACCGTGAGGAAGTTCTTTACCTGTTGATTCCGCAGCTGCTCAACTGCTGGATCTTCAGTTGGTCCCTCCACCCCGCAGTTCCAGCTTCGGTTGTCGTTGCTACCGTCGCGGTTTTTCTCGAGGTTTGCCTCGTTGTGTTTTTGATCGTAGGAGACAAGGTCGTTGAGGGTAAAGCCGTCATGGCAAGTCACGAAATTAATGCTCTGTTCCATCTCGCGCTGCTTGTGCCCGTAAATCTCGGGGCTTCCAAGTATCCGGTCGGCAAAGCGTTTGACCACCCCTTGCTCGCCACGGAAGAAGCTTCGAACATCGTCGCGAAATCGTCCGTTCCATTCTTTCCAACTGTCGCCGATGAAACTTCCCACTTGATAAAGGCCAGCAGCATCCCAGGCTTCAGCGATGAGCTTGGTACCCGCGAGCGTTGGGTCCGATTCGATGTCCCACAGCACGGGCGGGGTCGCCATGGGGCGGCCATTCGAATCGCGCGACAGGATCGATGCGAGATCGAACCGGAAGCCGTCAATATGCATCTCAGTGACCCAATAGCGCAGGCTATCGATAATCATCCGACGAACAATGGGATGATTGGAGTTGAGAGTGTTACCACACCCGCTGTAGTTGGCATACCTCGAGAGGTCTTGTTCCAGCATGTAATAAGCGGCGTTGTCAAAACCGCGGAAACTCAGAGTCGGCCCGTCGTGACCGCCTTCGGCAGTGTGGTTGAAAACAACATCGAGAATCACTTCTATGCCTGCGCGATGCAGTGCTTTCACCATGTCGCGAAATTCATTGATCGGACCAAGGGGATCCTGCTGCTTTGAGCTGTAAGCCTGATGCGGTGCAAAAAACGAGACCGGCGCGTACCCCCAGTAGTTGACGAGTGCGGCCGGGCAGTCCTGCGGGTCGAACTGGAAAACAGGAAGCAGTTCGACAGCGGTGATGCCGAGATCGCGAAGATATGGGATTTTTTCAATCAAGCCCGCATACGTGCCGCGCAGTTTCTCTGCGATGCCGGAACTGGGGTGTCGGGTAAAACCGCCGACATGCATTTCGTATACGACCGTCCGTGAGGATGGTTTCACCAGCGGCGCGTCCTCTTCCCAATCGTAGGCATGCGGATCGACAATGACACTCTTCATGGCTGTGGCTGCATTGTCGCCTTCTTGACGAGCCGCGCCACGACTATAGTTTCTGGGAACAACAACGCCACGGCCGTAAGGGTCCAGCAGTAGCTTGTCGGGATCAAATCGCAGTCCCTTGGTTGGAGCGAACGTCCCGTGGACGCGATAGGCGTAGATTTGACCGACCTGAGCCTCCGGGACAAATACGTGCCAATAGTGGTACGTACGGTTAGTGACGGGATCGATATTAATGACTCGCTTGGGCTTCCTGTCGTCTTCCCGCTCAAAGAACAGCAACTCGATCCTTGAGGCGTTACGGGAGTAAACACTGAAGTTGACGCCATTAGCTCTCACCGTGGCGCCAAGGGGAGAGCTTTGACCGGCCGTTTTACTAACGGCTTCCCTTTCTGTCTCGGGCGATCTCGTGAGCTCCAGAGTCTCAGTGTGGTTTTCAAGAGCGACGTGCATCACTCACCTCCTGCTCGGTTGTTTTAAGGTGAACATCACGGCGCGCGATTTTTTTTGCCCTGGACTGCTTTCGAGTTGCCTTCCCACTCCAACATTGCACGGCTTCTGAAGAAGCCGCGTGGGGCAACTGCGCAGGATGCGGAGAGACCAGCAATAATCAAGAGTCGCGATGCTTCTCCCTTGCTCGCCGACAACGGCGGATTAGAGCGTTGGTGGAGGTGTCGTGCTCGAGATGGGGTTCTTCTATACTCTCCAGCTCGGGGATGATCTGTTGAGCCAGCATTTTGCCCAACTCGACGCCCCACTGGTCGAATGAATTAATGTTCCAAATTACCCCCTGAGTGAAAACGGCATGTTCGTACAGGGCCACGATTTTGCCGAGCGTAGTCGGCGTCAGACGCTCAGCCAGGATGGTGTTGGACGGTCTGTTTCCTTCGAAGACACGATGCGGCGCGAGCCAGTCCGGGGTGCCTTCGGCCTTGACTTGCTCCTGGGTCTTGCCGAAAGCTAGGGCCTCAGCCTGCGCGAAGACATTGGCTAGAAGAATGTCGTGTTGGTGCCCCAGTGGATTGAGCGGCTGTTCGAAGGCGATAAAGTCACAAGGGATAAGCCTCGTTCCCTGATGAATCAGCTGGTAAAACGAGTGCTGACCATTGGTACCTGGCTCGCCCCAATAGACCGGGCTGGTTGCATGCGTGACCTCGGTTCCAATGAGGGTGACGTGCTTACCATTGCTCTCCATGGTCAACTGTTGCAGGTACGCCGTGAATCGGTGGAGATACCGGTCGTACGGCAAAACCGCAACAGTCTGAGCGCCAAAATAGTTGTTGTACCAGACGGCGAGCAGGCCCATCAGCACTGGAAGGTTGCGCTCGAAGGGTGTGGTCATGAAGTGTGTGTCCATCTGGCGGAAACCACTTAGCATGGCGCGAAAATTCTTCGAACCTATAGCAAGCATCGTAGACAGTCCAACCGCTGAAGTTATGGAGTAGCGTCCACCGACCCAGTCCCAAATCTCGAACATGTTTGCGACATCAATGCCAAACTTCGCCACTTCTGCCGCATTGGCTGAAACTGCCACAAAGTGTTTCGATACCGAGCTCTCGTCGCCTGCCAAACCGGCAAGAAGCCAGGCACGGGCAGCGTGGGCATTGGTCATTGTTTCCAGCGTAGTGAAGGTTTTCGAGGAAATGATGAACAGGGTCTCGGACGGCACTAGATCACGAATCGCTTCCACAAAGTCGCTGCCGTCAACGTTGGAGACGAAGCGAAATCTAATTGACCGATCGCTGTAGTACTTTAGCGCCTCATACGCCATCACAGGTCCCAGATCGGAGCCACCGATACCGATGTTGATGACGTTGCGAATGGGCTTGCCGGTGTGGCCTTTCCATTCGCCGCCGCAGACACGGGTGCAGAAGTGAGTCATCTTGTCGAGTACCGCATGCACGCGTGGAACCACGTTTTCGGAATCAACGAAGATAGACGCGCCGATGGGAGCACGCAGCGCCACGTGCAAGACTGCCTGCATTTCAGTGTTGTTGATCTTTGCCCCCCGGAACATGGCATCAATCCGCGCCTGCAAACCCGACTCCTCCGCAAGTTGTGTAAGGAGCTTTAGGGTGTGGTCGGTAATCCGATTCTTTGAGTAATCCAGGTAGATGCCTGCTCCCTCGGCGACCATGCGTTCACCACGGGTCGGATCATGGACAAAGAGATCCCGGAGATGTAGATCTCGGATTCTCTTGTGATGGGCTTCAAGAGCTTTCCATACCGGCCGCTTGATGTGCAGCTCACTCGTACCCTGTGGGTGTGCTGCCATATGCGCTCCCCCCTTTCGTCCTCTCAACTCTTTGAGGTGTTCTCTCAGCTGGCTGTCCCGTTATGCAACTAACTTCTCCCAATTGACCACCATAATTTCTGACCGGGTTTTTACGATACCGGACATGGTTTCACTTTCCAGATTTCAGATGCATACTCCGCAATCGTGCGGTCACTGGAAAATTTCCCAGACCCTGCCACATTCAGGATGGCGGTTCGCGCCCAAGCATCGGCATCGGAATACAGTTCCACCGCTCGTTGATGCGCCTGGAGGTAAGAGGTCAGGTCCGCCAAATGCATGTAATGGTCGCCACAGGTCAAAAGGGTTTCGCGCAGCGGTTCGAACAGGCCGGGTTCGTGGCGGCTGAAGTGGTTGGAGAAGATCAGGTCCAACGCGGCACGGGTCTCAGGTTCGTTCTCGTAGTGCCAGTAAGGGCTGTACCATCCGCGGGTGTTAGTGATTTGATCTGCCGTCAAACCGAAGAGAAAAAGGTTCTCCTCGCCAGCCTCTTCTGCCATTTCGATGGTCGCACCATCTCTCGTACCAATGGTGAGCGCGCCGTTCATCATGAACTTCATGTTGCTGGTGCCACTGGCCTCATAACCAGCGGTCGATATTTGGTTGGATACATCGCAGGCAGGTATGAGCTTCTCTGCCAAAGAAACGCAGTACTCGGGGAGAAAAAGAACCCTGAGCCGCCCTCGCACGGCGGGGTCCCCGTTGAGCGTTCTTCCAACGTTGTTAATGAACTTGATGATGAGTTTGGCGAAGCGGTACGCCGGGGCAGCCTTGCCTGCAAATAGAAAGGTGGTAGGAACCATGTCTATATCCGGGTTATCACGCAACCGGTTATAAAGGACGACAATGCGCAACGCATTCAACAGTTGCCGCTTGTATTCGTGAATGCGTTTGACTTGCGAATCGAACATGGTTTCCGGGTCCACCGAAAGCCCTGAGGTCGATTTGAGCCAATTGGAAAACTGTACCTTGGCTTCGTGCTTAGCCTTGCGAAAGCTCTCACGGAAGCTCTTGTCATCAGCGAAAGACTCGAGGCGACGGAGTTGGCTAAGATCGGTGATCCAAAGCTCCCCGATGGCATCTTTGATCACAGACACCAGACCGTCATTCGCAAGCAACAGCCAGCGTCGTGGGGTCACGCCGTTAGTCTTGTTGTTAAACCGCTCTGGAAACATTTCGGAGAGGTCTCTCACCGTGGTCGTACGCAATAACTTAGAGTGGATCGCGGCGACCCCATTGGTGCTGTGCGAAGCAACGATTGCAAGGTTTGCCATCCGGATTTGGCGTTGCTCTCCTTCCTCTACCAGACTTATTCTTCTAACTCGCTCCTCCTGTCCGGAAAAACGGCTACGCGCTTCATCGAGAAGGCGGCGATTAATCTCCAAAATGATTTCCAAGTGTCTCGGTAACATGGTTTCAAACCAGGTTAGCGGCCACTTCTCCAAAGCTTCTGGCAAAAGAGTATGGTTGGTATAGGCCAAGGTTCTTTGCGTGAGATCCCACGCCTCCTCCCAACCAAGATGCGCTTCATCGAGCAGAACTCGCATCAACTCGGGAACAGCCAGTGCTGGGTGTGTGTCATTGAGTTGAATGGCAACCTTCTCGGGGAGCACGCGCCAATCGCTGTTGGCGCGCCGGAAGCGTCTAACTAGGTCAGCCAGCGAAGCGGCGACCAGAAAATACTGCTGCACGAAGCGAAGTGCCCGCCCCCTGCTGCTAGAGTCGTCGGGATACAGTACCCGGGTAATGGATTCAGCGGCCAGTGTTTCAGCCAGCGCGGCGACAAAATCGCCGCTACTGAATTCCTGAAAGTCAAAGTAATCAGGAGCAGCGACACCCCAGAGCCGTAGGGTGTTGATGGTTTTGCCGCCGTAACCAACGACTGGCCGATCAAAAGGAATACCAATCAAACTCGAGGGCCTATTCGGAATTCCACGTAAGCTCCCACTGTGTATCTCAAATGAGCAGTTCAGGTTGATCTGAACCTTTTCTTGCGGGCGAGCCACTTCCCACGGATCGGGGCGACGGAGCCAGTTGTCGGCGTCTTCGTGTTGCCATCCGTCCTTGATAGTTTGCTTGAAGATGCCGTATTCATAGCGCAAACCATAGCCCATGGCTGGCAACTGCATGGTCGCCAATGAGTCGAGGAAACAGGCGGCCAGTCGTCCCAGCCCTCCGTTCCCCAAGCCTGCATCGGGTTCCTCTTCCAACAGACCGAGCCAATCGATCTGTTTCTGCTGAATCGCATGCTTCGCGACCGGATCGAGCAACAGATTGGTGACGTTGTTCGCTAGCGAACGCCCAATAAGAAATTCCATCGAGAGATAGTAGACCCGCTTCGGGTTTTCACGTTCGTAGGTGCTTTCGGTATGTATCCAGCGTTGCGAAAGGATGTCGCGAACCGAGTGCGCAAACGCTTCAAACCGTGCTCGAGCGTCGGCTGCGGCGAGATCCATAACGTTGTCAAAAACAAGGTGGCGTTCATACAGGGAGCTATCTGTTCCAGAAAACTGAATCGGACCACAGCCATATTGTTGAAGGAGTTTCGAAATATTCTCCGCCATGGTTGGGATTGGCACCACGGTCGCTGTTCGTGCGCTCTGGGGACTCTTCGGTTTCGTCACACTTCTTGTGCTCATCGAATTGGACCTTGTTACGAGCCTCTGTCTCTTTTGTTGTTAGTTGGCTTTCTTCTACGCTGCCGCGTGATGAGTGTCATTCCATAGTCGAATCACAGGCCGCGACACATCGTTGTTCGTAACCCACTGCACTCAAACTTGCTGTCTTAGCATGAAACACCTAGCATTCGGGACGGCTCAAGGCCAAGCCAGCGGCTGACGAACATGCGGATGAAGTGACCACTGGAAAAAACCAAGACATCTGCGTTGACCGAGCGCACGCCGCCGATGACGCAATCAGCGCGTGCCACTACCTGCTGTGGTGTTTCGCCATTCGGGCACCCATCGCGGAACAATTGCCAGTCTGGGCTCTCGGCGCGGATGTGCTCGGTTTGACGACCTTCGTACTCACCGTAATTCCATTCGACCAAGTCGGGATCAATTTCCGCCATGTCCCCGAAGCCAGCCAGCTCGGAAGTCCGGCGTGCGCGATGCAGGCGACTGGTATACACCTTGGTAAACGTCCCCCCTTGCAGCCGCCCTAAGCTCCGGGCGACTTGTGCGCCCCGCTCGGTTAAAGGCAGGTCAGTGAGTCCGGTATGCTGGCCGGTAACGCTCCACGCAGTGTCCCCCTGACGCGCCAGGTAAACGATGGGGAGTTCTTTGTTCATGTCGAATTTCCTTTGTCGAATTGGCGACGCCGGGGCTCAGCTCACCCCACGCCAAAGCGATCAACTGAACAACGCACAGACGATTGGCAACACAGCGGTAGGCGCGCTAGCAAAGCTAGCTGACACCGCCATCCTTACCTATATGAGCACCGTGCTCTTTTTTGTTTTCGCGGTCACACCTTTCGACCAGCCACCCGCAGACTAGGTGGCGATTGCCAGGGACAACATTCCGAGGTAACCGACGAAGCGAATTCGTCTCCACAGCTCGACGCTGCCTAAAAGAGACTTACGGCCAGCATTAATGCGTTGAGCAAGACCCGAGTAGGCGCGCCGATCTTTGGAAGACGCTAGGCTCATCTTCCCGCACCAAACAGGTTAGGTGCAGGACAGTGCAGCCGGTACTGACAGAAGTGACAGTTCTCCGCTGAAACTCCGCGGTTACAGCAGGCGAGCGTGCGTTGAATCACGGAAGGGCCTGTGCTTTGCACAGGCATTGTCTTGCGAGGAGAGTCTGACAGCCACGAGTAGGGTGAAAATCGCCCGGCAGATGTTCAACCAACAAGCACGACCGGTTCCGGCGACACTGGAATGAGCAGGTGTAAGTGAGAACCATGATCAACCCGAACAGAACCTCGAGATCCTATCCATCGGTTCTAGGCGACGTCCAGACGATTACGCTGGGACCTCGGGCATGGTGGTCACGCACTTCCCTACTGCTGCCACCCACCACCCAGCGCATTGTAGAGTTGGACGAGAGCCAATCGTTCGTTAAGTTCTGCTTGCGCCAAGCCCAGTTGGGCATCGAAATGCCGCGTATCGCTGTCCAAGACTTCGAGGTAACTCGTGACCCCACCCTGGTAACGAACACTCGCGAGTCGCGTGGCATCCTCGGCCGCTGCACTGAGCAATTCCTGCTGCTGCCGGAACTCCTGATTCTTGCGGTATGCGACCAACGAGTCCGAAACTTCGCGGAAGGCCTGCTGGATAGATTGCTGGTAGATGAGAACAGCTTCCTCCTTCTGTGCTTCCGTCAGCCTTACGTTGGAGCGGATCTTTCCCGCCGTGAAAATCGGTTGAGTCAACTGACCACCAAAACTCCACAATCCCGCTGGCCCAGTGAACAGGTCCGTGAGAGCGCTACTCTGGTAGCCAGCCACGCCGGTGAGTGTGATCTGGGGAAAATAGGCTGCCTTTGCCACACCGATCTGGGCATTAGCGGCGACTAATTGTTGCTCCACTGACTGAATATCGGGACGCCGGTCCAGCAAAGACGATGGCAACCCAGGGGGCACTGTCGGCAACACCACATTCTCCACCAATGGCTTTCCCCGGACTACAGGCGCCGGATTCTTGCCCAGCAGAATGCTTATCAAATTCTCCTGTTGCTCAATCCGCCGTTCCAGATCGGGAATTGACGCGGCAGCGGTGTAAACCAATTGTTCAGATTGGCGAACGTCTAACAAAGACGTCGTACCTCCCTTCGCACGTATCTCAACCAAGCGTAATGACTCTTTTCGAGAGGCAAGTGCGTTCCTGGAGATGTCCATTTCCAAATCCAGTTCCAACAGCTGAAAGTACGCCGAAGCCACATTGCTGACGAGGCTCGATATCACAGCTTTCTGGCCCCACTCCGTGGCCAGCAGGCTGGCTCGCGCCGCTTCAGTCGCTCTGCGGAATTTTCCCCAGAAATCCAATTCCCAGAGCAGCGAAAGGTTGACTCCGAGGGGACTTGTCTCGTACGCCGCTGTCGTTGGCGTCCTTGGAAAGCGCTGGTTGTTGGCCGATGCCCCTCCGGAGATGGTTGGGAACTGGTCGGCGCGAACGATGCCCACCACCGCCTGTGCTTGAAGCACGCGCGCTGCGGCGATGCGCACGTCATAACTCTGGATGAGTGCCTCTCGGATCAGTTTCTGCAATTGCTGGTCCTGAAAGACCATCCACCATTCTTCATCTCCGAGCGAGGCAGGAGTCTGCTGACCACCATCTGGGGCAAGACCCCGGTAGCCATCAGGAACCGTCACCGGCGGACGCTTGTACTTGGGGCCTACAGCGCATCCAGTCAGCAGAAGCAACGCGAGTGCAGTGGGCCAATGCAGGCGGATCATGGCCAGTCCCCTTCCGTTGACAGAATGGTTGGTGCTGGCAATGCGGAGACCCCTTCTTTCCCCGGTGGGCTATCCGGTCCACTACATCGGGTGACAAAGCCGCGAAGGGCCATCTTATTAGTCATCGGCGGCTCCTTGAAGTGGTCTGGCTACCGTTTCTTGTGGAGGTTTCTTCTCTCCGAATGCCCATATTCCGAACCGCTCTACGACGTCGTAGCTGACGGGGATGAAGAAGATGGCCAGCACCGAGGCTGCCATCATTCCGCCGATGACCACGGTTCCCAGAACCTGACGTGAGATGGCGCCTGCGCCGGAAGCCGTCCACAGTGGTACGCACCCGAGGATGAAAGCGAATGCTGTCATTAGAATGGGTCGCAATCGCAGTTTGGCTCCAATCAATGCGGCGTCCATCGGGGATTTGCCTTTCTCGTACTCTGCCTTGGCAAATTCGACGATCAGAATGGCATTCTTTGCCGACAATCCAATCAGCATGACCAGGCCAATCTGGGCATACACATCGTTGTCGAGCCGACGAACGTACAATGTCGCGAAGGCGCCGAAAACAGCAACGGGAACTCCCAAAAGTACGCTGAACGGTAGCGTCCAGCTCTCATACTGCGCTGCCATGATGAGGAAAACCACGAAGAAGGCCAGCCCAAAGATGGTTCCGGCTGAAACGCCCTGCGCAGCTTTTTGCTCCTGGTACGACATGCCCATGTAGTCGAAGCCCATCTGGCTCGGCATCGACCTGTGAAAGACATCTTCAAGCGCCGCCATTGCTTGCGCTGAGCTGTAGCCCGGCGCGGCGGCGGCATTAATCTGCACACAATTGAACAGGTTGTAGCGCATCATGAACTCGGCGCCATTGCGCGGATAGGTGGTAGTCAGGGTACTCAACGGAACCATTCCGCCCGCGGCGTTCCTGACGAAGAACTTGCCGACATTTTCGGCCCTATTCCGGAAGTCACCATCGGCCTGGACATATACCTGCCATTGCAGGCCGAAGCGATTGAAATAGTTAACCAGCGATCCCCCCATAAACGTCTGCACGGTCTCGTACAGGCTGCTCAGTTGGATCTGCTGGGTCATCGCCTTGGCGTTGTCCACTTTTACCCCGACCTGGGGGACGCCGAACAGAGCCGTTGTCATCACCCCTGCTAACTCCGGTCGCTTGCGGGCCTCGGCCACAAAGAGTTGCGCGTTCTTCGCAAGAAAATCAACGCCTCCACCCGACCGGTCTTCCAGAATGAAAGTGGCTCCTCCTGAAGTCCCTACGCCCGGAATCGCGGGTGGTGAAAATGAGAATGCAATTCCCGAAGGAACCTTTGAGAGCGCCTTTTGCAGGTGGGCCTTGATTCCTTCGTAGCTTGTTTCGGGAGTCTTGCGTTCTTCCCAAGGCTTCAGCGAAATGAAAAAGAATGAGCTATAGGTCGCATTGACGCCGCTCAGCATGCTGAAACCCATCACCGAACTGACATACTCGACGCCGGGAGTCTCCAAGATGGCCTTCTCAACTTCCCGGGCAGCTTCAGAGGATCGTTGGAGCGACGAGGCATTCGGCAACTGCAAGCCGGCATAGATATATCCCTGGTCTTCATCTGGGAGAAAGCTCTTGGCAACGCCCTTCCCGAATAAACCCGCACCTACGGTTAGGGCGGCGAGCAAGATGAAGGCAACGCCGGCCTTGCGGATGAGGAGTCCGCACCAACTCACATACCCGTCGGTGGCGCGCCCGAAGACACGGTTGAACCAGCGGAAGAAAGCTCCCAGGGGTCCCCGTGCCGGCTTCCTTGGGCGCAGCAGCAAGGCGGAAAGCGCAGGACTGAGGGTGAGTGCATTGAAAGCCGAGAAGAGCACCGAAACCGCGATCGTAACCGCAAACTGCTTGTAGAGCTGGCCGGTGATACCGGGAACGAATGCCGTGGGAACGAACACGGCAGCAAGAATCAGTGCAATAGCAATGACCGGTCCGGAGACTTCCTCCATCGCTCTGACGGTCGCGTCATGAGGTGTCATCCCGTGCTCAATATGATGTTCCACCGCCTCCACGACAACAATGGCATCATCGACGACCAGTCCAATCGCCAATACGAGCCCAAAAAGCGAAAGGGTGTTGATGGAGAATCCTAGCATCGGAAAAACGGCGAAGGTTCCGATCAGAGAGACAGGAACGGCAAGCAGTGGAATTAGAGTCGCCCTAAAACCCTGAAGGAAAATGTAGACCACTAAGATGACCAGGATCAAAGCCTCGCCCAGTGTCTTGTAGATTTCGTGGATGCCCTCACTGACCGCGAGCGTGGTATCAAGTGCCACAATGTATGCCAGTCCCTCGGGAAACCTCGCTTTCGCATCCTCCATCATCTTGAGGACGGAGTCTCTCGTCTGCAGGGCATTGCTGCCCGGAGTGAGGTACAGCGCGATGAGGGCTGCGGGCTGAGCGGGTTTGCCGGCTCCTGACGTTCCCAACCGCGCCAGATAGGAATAGTATTGCGAACCCAATTCCACGCGCGCTACGTCCTTCAGCCGAAGGATTGAACCGTCGGCCTGGGCACGGACGACGATGTCATTAAACTCCTCGACCGTGGGCAGTCGTCCGGGAGCCCGCACGTTATAGGTGAATTGCTGACCCGAGGGAACGGGCTCCCCTCCGACCTGCCCTCCGGGATTGACCTTGTTTTGGGCTTTGACCGCGTTGGTGATGTCGGAAACCGTGACCCCAAGTCTCGCAAGGCGATCAGGATTCACCCAAATGCGCATCGCATAAGGCCCAGCGCCGAAAATCTGAACCTGTGAGACACCGGAAATGCGTGTCAGTGCGTACTGCAGATTGATGATGGCGTAGTTCGCCAGGAAAATGTTGTCGTATACCCCACCGGGTGAGTAAAGGTCAAGCAGCATGAAGGGCGCTGTCGTACCCGGCTGCACGAGCACCCCCTGCTGGACAACTTCACTCGGCAATTGCGAGTTAGCCTGTCCGCTCCGCATCTGCGCCAGAATCTGATCCGTGTTGACATCAGTCCCGAGCTGGAAATCAATGTAGAGCGTACCCCCTCCGCCCGAGCTGGCACTCAACGAATACATGTAGTTCATACCGCTGACGCCGGACATCTGTTGCTCAATCGGAGTCGCCACTGACTCGGCAATCGTTTGCGCGTCCGCACCAGGGTAGGTGGCTTTCACCTGGATCATCGGGTCGGCGATATTGGGAAACTGGGCCGTGGGCAAGCTGAGCATCGAGACCACGCCGACCAGCACCATCAGTATGGCAATGACGATCGCGACGATGGGTCGATTGATAAAGAATTTCGCCATGGTCAATCGACCCCACCGGCAGGGGCCGCGTACTCTTTGGGACTGACCGGGATACCTTTTTTCTCTGACGCCGGCATCTGCGCTGCAAACGTCTGCATTTTCTGGATGCCTTCGACTACCACCCGCTCGCCCGGTTTCAATCCTTCAGTAATGATCCAGTTCGGACCGACGCGATCTCCCACTCTGACCGGCCGAACCGAGGCCCTGTTGTCAGACCCGACAACGAAGAGCTGGTACTGCGACTGCACTTCGATAACGGCTGCCTGCGGAACCAGCAAGGCATTCTTGGTGGTGCTGGTCTGCACACGCACGCGCCCAAATCCCCCGGGGCGGAGGATTGCATTTTTGTTCGGGAATGCAGCGGCCAACTGAATGGTACCTGTGCCGGCGGTAATCTCGCGGTTTACGAAGATGAGGTTCCCCTTGAAAGGGTAGGGAACGTCGTTGGCCTGAATGTACTCAACCGGAACAGCGCTCCTGATCGCGGACCTTTGTAAGACTCTTGAGATCTGCGGTGCGAAGCCGAGATATAAGGTCTCGCTAATGTTGAAATACGCCCAGATGGGATCAATCTGCGACACTGTGGTCATTTTGGTGGTCGTTCCGACCAGATCACCGACCTGAGAGTTCGCGACGCCGGCGATGCCATCCACCGGTGAATAGACGTTGGTCCATCCGAGATTCAGCTCATCCTGCTCTTGCGCCGCTTTCTTTGCTGTCAATTCCGAATGAGCCGCGGCCTGATTAGCGATGTCATCATCAAGCTGCTTTTGTGGTATCGCGTTCTGCGCCGCCAGCGGGGTGTCGCGCTGCACATCGTTTGTTGCCTTCGACAGCGATGACACGGTCCTCTCCACTTCTGCCTTCGCTTGATCCAGCGCTGCTTGGAACGGCCGCGGATCAATCTGAAAGAGCAGTTGCCCCTTCTTCACTAACGATCCATTTACATAGTTCTGGCTGAGCAGGTACCCCTGCACTTTGGGTGTAATTTCGGCGTTCACGGGACCGTTCAGTTGTGCCACCCACTCTTCGTGGACGGGAACGTCCTGCTGCATGGCCGACGCAACCACCACTTCCGGCGGGGCCGTCGCCGCAGGCGCCGCTTTCTCTGGGCATCCGGTCAGCGAAACTGCGAGGAGGAACAAGGCCGTACTGACCATGCATTTGCGAGCGCAGCGATAGCGCAGCCTTGATGCTTGCCAGGAGGTTGCACTTTCGACATGTCGTTCGAAACGACGCAGCTCAGGTTCAATTCGCATGGCAAACTCCTCGGCCGGAACTAGTAGAACCATGAGGCTCATTCCGGAACAATGGGCTTCAGTTGCATCACAAAGAGCTGCCCGGCGACCGTTTGATAACGTGTTCACGGGAAGCATTCTTGCCACTCATGTTCATGGAAGCCACGAGTAGTCATAAGTTCGACGAGAATCAAGCGAAGAGTAGAAGTCGCGTGGTGTACGGAAAACTGGCAGAAGTTACAGTGAGCGCGGCCGCTACTAAGCCAGAGGGAGCTCTACCACAACCTCGATGAGAAGAGCTCTGGGGGCGCGGGGCGGGTTTGTGTCGGCAAGCCAGCTAAAGATGGACAGAATGGTGGAATCCGGCGTCGGCGCATATCCTGTGACCGGTTCTTCAGGCTACGTGTTTGCTAGAGATAGCCCTAGGAATAAGAAACCAAAACACTGCTTATCTTGGTAGAAGACACGGGCGTCGGGGTCTGCTAGGGTTCGATGATGTCATGTGCCTCTCAGATCGTTCCCGAGCATTCAGCGGCCCAGGATGAAAAGCCGATTGTTCGCATCTTCCTGGCGGAGGACCAGGAAGAAATGCGCCAAACTATCATCCAGATTCTCGTCGAGGACTTTCAGATCGTTGGCACCGCTGAAACTGGGGCAGGAGTACTGAATCTACCTCCCAACCTTTCTCCAGATGTCTTCGTGCTCGACATTTCCATGCCAGTCGTGACTGGAATCGAAGCTGCTCTACGGCTGCAAGAAGAAGGTTCACGCGCAAAGATAATTTTCCTAACTGTCCACGAAGATCCCGACTTTGTGGAAAATGCGATCGCTGTCGGCGCGGCTGGCTACGTTATCAAGCCGTGCATGGCAACAGATTTGGGTCCAGCCATTCGGAAGGCCATGGAAGGTAGCACTTTCATCTCCCCTTCCATACGCTCGCCGCAATGCTCGGCTCGCGATAAAAGCTTCTGACCTGCTAATGCCAGACTATCCTGTTGTTCCGTTCCCTTCATCTGCAGCAGAAACGTTTTCTTGAGGGTGGATGATTCTGTTCTTTCTTGCATCGGGGAGCACTGATCGCGAACGAATCATTAGGGCTTCTTACCAGGAGTCCCAAATAAAATACATGAATAACCACGATATTCCGAAAAAGAGTAGGAGCTTCCCCCAGGCCAATACGCTCCGGGGATCTAATCTTGGTGAAGATCTCGAAGGACACAACAGAAGGAATTCATCGGAACGGAAGGGTTTCCTCTTTTGCGGGAGGCACTCACGGTAGTTCGTCTGCGAATCCAGATAGTGGATCTCCACCCACACCTGACAATCACCAATGTGAATTACTTCTCCGCCCATTCGCTTGTGCTCTGCGGGTTCGGCCATAAGACATTGACCGGTTGCTGGTTGCATACTGCTGGTCTTATATTCGAGCACAGAAGAGCCTAACAACTGGCAGTGTTGACAGGAACGCTGCGGCTCGGCGACGAGCGAGAATGATCTACGCAAGAAGGTGGTGATTTGTCATGTGCACCCGATGCCCGCCTCATCTCCGCTGAACACTCGCAGCTGCGGAAGAAAACATCCCGCGCCATCGACAGGACCGGCGGGAACCAACTGTCACTACTGACAGTTACAACCACCCAGTGTTCTTCTCTAGACTCGTTAGGGTGGTGTCGAAGATCTAGCAGCACGAACCTGCTTCAGAGTAGTGTTGCGTCAGGATGCGTAGTTATTCACCCACAAGGCGTTTTCGGATGCGATTTTGGAAGAACACAGAGCGTCTGCTGCTAATCACTGCAGTGTTGCTGATCGTGACATACGTCGCAGCATCCATCCATCGAACGATCTTTTCCGGTGCCGCGTTGAGATGTCAAAGCCGCCAACCCGGCGGACTGGCCACCGATTCGAGTCCAGCCGCCGAAGCCAACTCCGATTTTGGCACCTGGTCGGAGAAACGGATCTGGGCGTATGAACACAGCCTCGGGGAGCACATTGATCCGCCCTTGGCTGTGTTACGCATTTCTAAGGTGCATCTTGAAGTACCGGTGTTGGAAGGAACTGACGATCTCATTCTGAACCGGGGAGTGGGGCATATCCTCGGCACTGTCCACCCGGGGGAAGACGGGAACATCGGAATTGCCGGCCATCGAGACGGGTTTTTTAGGGTGCTGAAAGATGTCCGTCAGGGAGACACCATCGAGGTGTCGACCTCGAGCCGCACAGATACATACGTTGTGGACCAGACCCTAGTTGTGCACCCAGACGATGTTTCGGTCCTGCAACCACGCTCACTTTCGTCACTCACTCTGGTGACGTGTTACCCGTTTTATTTCGTGGGCAGCGCACCCAAACGCTACATCGTTGAGGCCTCGAGGGCTGATCGCGATTGGCTCACTCTGCAAGCAAAATCTGAACGGGCGTACACAACAACGACTGGGCACAAATGAACTTCATCTGAAAACGTCAGGGACAGGACTCAAATTCATGGCTGCGAAAGCTAACAAGGAGAAGAAGCGATGAACTCAATAACGGTATGGAAACGAGTGCAGGTGCTTTTGGCGGGGACGGTGTGTGTGGCCTTTGCCTTGAGCATAAACGCACAAGTAAAAACAGAAACCAACACCACCGCCGCGCAACCCTCACACGACGTGACGATCGAACGCGGCGAAGTCGTACACGTTTCTGGAAATGATTTGGTGGTAAAGATGGAAGACGGTACGATCCGCCACTTTGCCAACGTACCGGAGAGCGCTCGGGTCACCGTGGACGGCCAAGAACTCGGGATTCACTCTCTCAAGCCGGGCATGAAGCTGGAACGTACGACGATCGTAACCACAACTCCCAAAACCATCACGACAGTAAAGAGTGTCACCGGAAAGGTGTGGCACATCTCTCCGCCCAATAGTGTAATTTTGACTTTGGAAGACGGGACCAACCAGGAATTCAAGATCCCCAAGGGCCAAAAGTTCACGGTGGATGGTCAAGAAACCGACGCTTTTGGCTTGAAGAAAGGAATGATCGTCTCAGCCACCAAGGTGGTGGAGGAACCGATAAGTGAAATTGAACACCAGCGGAAATTGACCGGCACAATGCCCCCGCCGCCCCCAGCACCACCTGCCGATGTTCCGATTCTGATCGCTGCGGCCGCACCCGCGCCTGCGCCGGCCGCTCCGGCAGAACTACCCAAGACTGCGAGCCCTCTGCCCCTCATCGGATTGCTTGGCACTCTTGCTCTCTTGCTTTCGTTCGGCCTGAAAGCAATTCGCAGCACCTTTTAATCCATAGCGGGTTCGAGAAACCGGGTGTTCCAGCCATCACTCGAGCCCGTCTTCATTTCGAACTATGATCATTTGGAATAGAGCAGCCGCAACATTTGTGGAGATGAAGAGGTTGAAGTCCTTCGATTGGTGGTTTACCAGGCTAAGAAACAATGGGAAGCGTTCAGAAGAAATGTTGTCGAGGTCGCTAACTCAGTTGGGAATGGCTAACGGCCTCAGGCGGCGATCAAGTGATTCCGGATTGCGTACTGAACCAGCTCGGCACTGCTCTTGGCGTTCAAGACTTCCATAATGCGGTACTTGTGAAAGGCAACCGTTCGGGGCGTAATGTTCAGTACATCGGCCACTTCCTTCATGCATTTTCCTTCGGCCAGAAGTTGTAGCACTTCCCGTTGCCTTTCCGTCAGCCGCTCCCCCTCCTCAATCAACTTCGTGCCTTGGCGCAGCAAGAAGTCGACCGTGTCTCTTGCGATCGTGGGCGAGAGGTAGGACTTGCCTCTGAGGACCTCCCGGACCGCAGTCGTCAGTTCAGAGGCCGCACAGGTCTTGAGCAGATATCCCGACGCTCCTCGACGGAACGCTTCGGCCGCAAGGTCGGCATCATGATTCATCGTCAGGTACACCAACTTCACTGCGGGTAAGAATTCCTTCACCTGCTGCCCCGCATCCAGGCCGTTCAATATCGGCATCGCAACGTCCACGATGATGAGTTGTGGCCTCAGTTCGGTGGCGGCTCGGACCAGGGCTCGACCATCACTAACAGTGGCAATTACTTCGTATTCCGATTCGAGTAGCTTCCGGCATGCCTCCGCCACAAGAACGTGATCATCTGCGATCATAACTCTGGGAAGATTTCGTCGCACGTTCACACTCATCTTTGTGCTCCTTGGCTAACAAACTCGGTAGTGCCAAGTCGACGGGCGGGAGCTAGTCTCATTCACCCTTGACCTGTGCACCGTTCGTCTTGCTCCAGCCTGATGCGATGGCGAATGGTACAGTCGCGGTGACATTTTTGGCCACTAGCATTTTTACCAGCTGACTGCTAGCAGTTTTTCAATGGGAAGGCCTTCAAGATTTAGCACCTGACTTGCCTCACTCCTTCGGACGATACCCGGAGGGAAAAGGCACTTGCGCCGTCCACTCAATCAGGGTCAGGCGTTTGGTACCTATCCACGAACGGAATATCAGTCGAGCTCCAAGGCGTGGGTTATCCTATGTTTCTTCCCACGGAGGTTGGACTTTCTGCTCGCTTTGGCAAAGGGCTATTCACTTCTCGGATCCCAAATACTGGAGTCTTGTAATCGCGGGGCAAGTAGCTCTCTGGGATAGTGGCCTGATTGCCGTCGCGCAGACATCGGTAATGCGGTGAATTTATTTCTACTCCAGCTTCGTTGAACCTGTCCTGAATGTTCTGGTGCAACACCGAGTACGTGTGTAGCATCTCGCTCGGTTTAGCGGTGTAAGCATTTAGCTCGTAAGCAACGTAGAAATCGTTCAGTGCTGTTTGCAGGACAAATGGCGGTGGGTCGTGTAATACATCATCTGTAACCAAAGCAGCTGCCAAGAGCAGTTCATGAACCTTACGCCACGGAGCGTTGTATCCAATCGTCACTGTGGTGTGGAAGATGACGCCCTTTTGTTTGGCCTCGGCACTGTAGTTGACGACTACCCCGCCCAATACGGTGCCGTTGGGAATGGTGACGACCTCTCTTTTTTGTGTGCAGATGCGCGTCACCAGCAATGTCTTCTCCACTACCTCTCCTACGTCGTTCCCAATCCTCACGAAATCTCCCACTTGAAATGCCCGCATATAGGTAAGAATAGTTCCCGCAACCCCATGTGCAACCGCCGATGTGGAACCGAGCGACAGCAGCACGCCCAGGAATACCGAGATCCCCTTAAACGCAGGGCTGTCCGACCCCGGCAAAAAGGGGAAGGCGACAATGGCAGCCGCCACAATAATCAAACACTTTACCAACTTGGCCGTTGGTTCTGCCCAATCTGAATAAAAGCCGCGAACTGTGAGATTGCCGTCGCGAACCTCGTTAAAAAGGTAATGATTCACCTTCAAAAGATAGGATGTGCCCAGGCAAATAATCAAAATCAAGATCAAATTTGGGGTGTAACCGATCAGCATTTTCGCAAAGACTGCCAGTTCATAAAACAGCCAGTTTGTAATCTGGTCTGAAGTGTACTTGGTGGCAGGAAAGAAACTTAGCAGGACGGTTCCATACGCTTGAATGAAAGCTAGAACCAAAATCCAGAAACCTACATGACCCACGGAAACCAATGGCTGGCCGAGATAGCGTCTAAGCCATACTCTGGTTGATGGGGCTGGACGTGCGATTTCCGAGGCGCTCAGCCAATGCTCTACCCTGGCGCGCATGCGGCGCCTGATCCAGAACAGAATGATAATCGACCCAACGACTGCTACCGTTGCCAGGACACTGTAAAGCACCGCCCAGAAAAAGCGCTGCCAGGTGTGGTCCAAACGATATTGCTTCACCACCAGGCGAATGATTTCTGCGTGCTCTGAAGCAAGGTCTGCTCGCCTTCGCTCTGCAGCTATGGCATCGGCTTCGGTGACGCCCATGATGCGTTCGTCGCCCGCCATGATCTCAGTCCACGTACCGCGCTCTTCCGCACGAATCGCTTCAGGCGCGATGTCCCTTCTCTTGGCTAGAGCAATGATGCGCTGCTGTATCGCTGCGGCGCGATCTTGAGGGGTGAAACCGGCGATCTGGGCATAAATCATCAGGATCGGCCTGCCGTCTATCTCCACCGGAACGCCAGAATTTTCGCTGATGATGGAACGACTGTCTTGCGGAGAGTCGGAGGCGTGCTGACTGCTGGTTTGTGCCAGAGCCCCTGCACCAAAAATTCCTGCCAAGCCGCAAATCGCGACGAAGCGTCTCACAGCGGATAACCACCCGACAACGTGTTTACTGGCGGCCGGTCGCAGGAGACGAGGTGGGAAAGAGCCCGATATTAAAGTGGTAGTCTTCATGGCGTACCACTTTTAGTCTCCATCGTTATGGTGGACGCTGTTGGTCTTGATTGGACAGGCAGCGCCGGTCCATTCGGCAAGCCCTCGGAGGTGCTCTCCCGCTCTCGGTCACACCCCGCATAGCGGAGATCTGAGCGTCCTGAACGAAACGTCCCTGGGGCGCTGCTATCGGGATCGGGAGTTGGATGGCTTCGGACCAGAACAGATGCTGTCTCAATATGGACCAGATACACGGTGTGTCCCAGCGCGAGAACCATCGCTACTGCTCCATCACCAGAGTAATTGTCATTTCTTGTCATCAGACGCAGAGCCCGCTCGGATCACCATCGTCGCTTTTCAAGCAAACGTAGGTAAACCCGAGGTTCGTGTCTGATTCCTTGTCATTTTGTAACGGTCTTGGCTGCAACGCACGACTGGCAGAATTGCCAGCTTGTGGTACCGATGAGCCCGCAACTAGCTCCAAACCAAAACCGTTTAGTATGGAAATCGGCGGCCTCAGGCAACCAAGTGATGCTTGATGGCGTACTGAAGTAGTTCCGCGTTGCTTTTCAAACCCAAAGTCTCCATGATTCGGTACTTGTGGAAGGCGACGGTCCCAGGTTTTAGGTTCAAGATATTGGCAATTTCCTTCATTGACATCCCCTCGGCAAGTAGTTGGAGAATCTCGCTCTGACGGTGCGTAATCTTCTTCTCCTTCGCGTAGGGGATTCCGGTTCTCAAAAGGTAGTCAACAGTCTCTTTCGTAATGTTAGGGGACAGATACGATTCCGATCTGATAGCTCGTCGAACAGCTGTTATCAGCTCTGACGCAGCCGCGTGCTTTACGACGTAGGCGGATGCGCCCCGGCGAAACGCTTCGGCCGCGACTTCTGGTGACACGTTCATGGTCAAGTACACCAGCTTTATAGCGGGAAGCAGACGCTTGATCTGATCGCCTGCATCAAGTCCGTTGAGTTGGGGCATGGCGATGTCGAGGATCACTACTTCAGGTTTCAACTCGCGAACCTGTTGAAGAAGAGCGCGTCCGTTATCGACGATTCCCACAACCTCGAATTCCGGCTCAAGGAGGTTCTTACAGGCTTCAGCCACCAATGTATGGTCATCCGCAATCAGCAGTGTTGTTCTGTGACGATTGCTCATGCGAGTTTCCGGGCAGAACAGCTAGCGTTACTGCCATCTGCACTACCCTCGATTTGGACCGAACACGTCATGCATGCTAGCCACGGCCTGCCAAAGCCATAACTGTCAGTTCTCTCAGGGAATTTAACAACTCTTCACTAAAGACAACAGCAATTTGCACGTTCATTGGGATTTGGTTTGGTCAGACTTCGTGTTGGTGTCACAACTCCCTTCCTCAGTTCATCCTGCCTTTAGACGATGCCCCTCTTCCCGACTCACAGGTACTCGAGCGTAGATCGCAGTGCCCCGACCGGGTTCCGATACGATTGAAAGTTCGCCATTCACCAATTGCAGTCGCTGTCGCATGCTGATGAGCCCGACTCCTAGACGGTTCACCGCATCCCGCGAGTCAAACCCACTTCCCACATCAATTACAGATAGGTAAATCTCCCCTGTTTTGCCACGGAGTTCCACCTTGAAATCCTGAACGCCGCTGTGCTTCACGGCGTTTTGCAACGCTTCCTGCAGGACTCGGAACAAGCAAAGCGCGATTTCCTTCGGCAAGTTGCGGGGAATCTCGAAATGGCTGAAGGAAATCTGTACCTTGATACCGCTCGGATAATTCCCTGCAGAAGCTCTGGGCCGCAATCGTAATACCCAGGTACTCGAGCTTCGAGGAGTGGAGCCGGTGCGACAGCGCCTGAATGTCCTCTCCGATTTCTACTAGACGCTGGCTAATTTTTCGGATGTGACCATGAATGTCCGAACTCGATCCAGCAGTCTGGTTCCATCGATCCAATTCGATCGTCAACAATGCAATCCGTTGATTGATGTCGTCGTGAAGTTCTCTCCCGATCCACGTACGCTCCTCTTCGTGGGCTTCGATCAACTTTCGTCCCATGTTGGTTAGCTCTTCTTCCGCGATCTTGCGATCCGTGATGTCTATGCAAGACCCTATAAAGCCAGCAAAGGAACCATCCGCATTGAATCTTGGCACGCCAATGTCGGACACCCAGCGATATTCTCCATCACGCTCCCAACGGTCGAACGCCCGTGTACAAGCATCCAGGCATGCGTTCAAATCTTGCCATTCCGATCATGCGCTCGGCCTCACCATCGGCTGCGTAGTAGAACTGTCCCCTCTCCGTAATCCAGCGCACCGTCCCATCAAGGCGCAAGACCCGGAATTCTGCGTCGAAGGATTTCCGGCCGTCCCTGGCATCCGCAACGGCTTTCCAGGCGAGTTCTCGATCCTCCGGGTGTATGCGCTGAATAAAGTCCTCGAGATGTCCGTAATAACTGAACGATCGAATACCGAACAGGCCTTCCAGATCGCCGAACCAACAGTCGTTTCCGGTCTTTACATCCCAGTCCCATCCCACACATCTCCCAGCTTCCACAGCCCGACGAAGCCGGTCGTTGGACAACCTCATTTCAATTTCTGTCGTTCTACGCCTCGCCCGATGCCGTACCAGTCCAAAAATAAGCAGCGTTTGGAACAAAAGCAAAACAATGCCGGCGACGATGTATCGTCCATCCAGGTCCCACAATTGCCGCTGAACAGCTTCATCGGAAAACAGTGTTGCTTCGAGATCCTCGCTGCACAGCTCAGTCTGAAAAGGCGCTTTCGGCAGACCCGCCACTATCGCCCCTCTATCAGGGCCACGCCGGGCGACGAAAGCGACCCCATCATATAACGAAAGAGGATGCGCCGAACCTTCTTCACGTGTACTGCGGCGGACGGCTGCGGCAGCAAATATCCCGCAGTCAGCACCAGGACGAGACTTACCAGCTTCCAGTTAATACTTATTCTTGGAATAGGTAGTTGGAGGCGAGACAGCCAGCCACCTCGAGTCCTCAAAACGGGTCCCGTTGGCACATGAAGCGAGGCCATACGGTCAGCGCGATCAGCATCCTACGGCTTCTATTTGGTTCGGTTCTTTGGTCTCTAATCTTTGCCCCGAGCAGAGCCGCTTTATCACCTGTCGCGATAGTTGTCAAGTAAGCCGTGCGTATTATGTCAAGACTCGTTAGAAGTGTCCCCGTTCTTGACTCGTTAGAAATGTCCCCGTTTGGAGTGATGTTGTCGTTGGGATGCGCACTGAAGCGAAGCCCTGTAGTTAGGGCGAAGCGTAAGTGCGCATTCCAACGGGCGGTGCTCCGATCCGTTCCGTGGGAATCGGGGTCCTCATATTTTGGTAGAGTTGGCGCCACGGATGATTTTTTTCGCCTTCCTCACCACGATGGGCCTAGCGCGCGGGGGAAGCGGCGCACAGGCTTTGTGGGGCGGCATCTTCAGCTCCGTAAAGGCGATGGGTTCGCCGCGGTAGTGCACCTCCAAGGTCCCGTCCTCCCACTCACAGACCAAAGCCTTGCTTCGGGTGGGCCCGTAACGTCGCAGGCGCGGCTTTAGTTGCAGGTCGCGGCCTTCATGCCGGATCACCCAATCGTTGCTGATGCGGCGCTCGGTCTCGATGCGGAACACTTCCTGCGGTTCCCGGGTGGGCGGCTTGCGTCCGTGATAATCCTCCGGCTGAGCCGCCGGAACTGTAAATCGTCGGTTGTGCGCCGGGAGATATTCTTTTTCCAGATACTGGTTCACGGCGGCGTAGCGGTCGATCCCTTTCCGCCGCAGTTTCTTGATCAGCCGATCCTGATGCGTCCCGTGCTTGCGCTCCACTCGCCCCTTGGCCTGGGGCATACTGGCGGCTACGATCGGAATGCCCAGCTTCTGACACATGCGTCCAAACTGCGTGACCGGAACTTTACCCCGCAACGGCTCCGCGGATGTCGCCTTTCGTTTGTATACATTCTTCCCATCGGTATAAAGAGCGCGGGGCATCCCATATCTCCTGATCCAGGCCTGTAATACGCCTGCCGCCGCCCAGATCGTCTCTTCTTTTCCCATCCCTGCCTCCACGGTGCTGGTGGCATCATGCCCATCCGGCAGCCCCGCGGACCACGCCCTTCCAGCCAATCATGAAAGCTGCCGTCCCACTGCACTAGTTCCCCCAAATGCGGTTTGCGCTCTCTGCGCTGGCAATGTCTTTCTCCTGGTGCAAGATGATTTTTCTGGATTACTCCCCATCACCCAGAGCCTGTTCCCCAACACCGACATTCAACTCTGCACCGTGCATATGCGGCGCAATGCCAAAACCCATCTCAGTAAAACCGATGCCGCTGAATTCCAACAGCGCTGGCGAGCCATTAAATCTTCCTGGAACCTCGAAGTCGCCAATCAACAGTTCGAACTACTCTGCGACCGCTTTGCCAAAACGGATTCCACTTTCATCGCCGAACTGCGCAAAAAACGCCAGCATTACTTAGCTTTTCTCCATTGCCCGGAACCGATCCGCCGCTCCCTGTCGACCACGAATGTGGTCGAAGCCATTAATGGTCAGCTCGAAATCATGCGCCGTAACAGCGGCGGCTATTTCCATTCCCAGGACGTCTTAAAGCTTAAGCTTGGCTTAGCTATCTCTTCCCTGGAGCAAGGCCGTTGGAAAGCTCCCGGCAGGTCCGTCTGTTCGGTACTTGCCCAGTTCAATGCCATGTTCCAATCCCGCTTCGAGACTGCCGCATGAATCGCTTAAACACAACTTTCTTGACAAGCGCCCTCGCCGTCGAACTTTCAATGGCTTACTGCGATTCGACGGCCGCCCAACATTCCCATGCTTGAGCCCTTCGCCCCCCGCCTTCCGGTACCGCCGCCACCATCTCTTGGTCTGGCGATAGCTCAGCTTAAGCATGATCGCGGCATCGCTCAGCTTGAGATCCCCCCTTCCCACTCGTCCCATTACTTCTACCCGCTCCAGCTCACCACTACTCATGGCTGTCCTCTTCAACCAGACCTCCCCGGCTGGAGGTCTCAGTCTAAGGGGACATTTCTATCGAGTTTTCAAGGGGACACTATCAAAGAGTTTCAACAGTAAGTCGTGCGTATTATCGTTGCTGGCGAGCCGTGGCTACTCCAGAGTTAGTAAGGGGGCCATAGCGTCCAAACTCAAGGGCTATTTCAACAGCCTCAAGTCCACGAGTTTGGACAGTGGCTTTGAGGTTTGATTTCCAGTGAATTGGACTGATTGTTCGTGGAAGAGGCTCTGGGGCACTTTACCTGACCCTAAGGGCAGGATCTAAAGGCTATTGGGGTACATGTGCCGTTTAAACTGCTGCTGACAAACCGCTGGCCTTGCATGACCGTCTCCACGGCAACCAGCAATTCCCTGCCGGCCTGTATTTTGGCCACATAGCCCCACGCGCCCAGACTGAGTGCTTCGCCTACCACATCAGACGCGGATTCCTGAGTCAGGAAGATAATTCTTGCGTTGGGCACAAGCTTTCTGATTTGCTGAGCCGCCTCGAGTCCATTCAGTTCTGGCATGCCAATATCGAGGAGGATCAAGTCGGGTTGCAACGCCTCGGCTCGTTGGACAGCTTCCAATCCGTCGCCAGCCTCTCCGATGACGTTCAAGTTCAGCCATTCACGGAGCGCGGAAGCAACAAATCGCCTAAACGGTTCATTATCATCCACCACCAGGACACGCATCTTTGCACCTGCGGTCTTTGTTTTAAATTGGAAAACTGCTATCTGTCACAATGCATCGGACAAAATAAAATATGCATCGGATGGCCGGTGAGGGATTTTAGAATACGCTAGTCAAACCTACAGCAAATGTCAACTGGTTGCTTATAGCACGAAAGGGGAGAACAGTTCCGTAGTTTAGCGAATACACAGAAAAAGCGAGTGAGAGGTGACCGATCGAAGAAGAGAGTCTGAGTTTCGCAGCGTCAGTAGTTCTCGGGAATCCAACGATAGTTCCAGTCAGGAGCTTTGTAACCCTTTGGCTTCTGTCGGTTCGGCAATTTAATCTTCCCCTGTGGAATTTCCTTCCATGGCACCACGCCAAGCAAATGGGAAATGCAGTTTAGTCGAGCCCGCGCTTTGTCGTCAGTTTGGACCACGTACCACGGAGACTGTGGCGTGTCAGTCGCGGCAAACATTGCGTCTCGAGCTCGCGAATAGTCATACCAGCGACGATGCGATTCCAGGTCCATGGGGCTGAGCTTCCATGTTCGCATTGGATCCTCAATTCGCCTGAGGAAGCGCCTGTGCTGCTCCTTCTCACTAACCTCGAACCAGTACTTGACGAGAATAATGCCGTTGTTTTTGATGAGAGACTCAAATCCCGGGCAAAGACGTAGGAAATCTGCGTACTGCTTGTCTGTGCAAAAACTCATCACATGTTCCACCAGAGCACGGTTGTACCAACTGCGATCAAAGAGAATTATCTCACCCGCAGCCGGCATATGGACGAGGTAGCGTTGGGCATACATTTGTGATTTCTCGCGCTCTGTCGGGGCGGGCAGAGCAACGTGGCGAAAGACACGCGGGCTCACGCGCTCCATAATGCGGTGAATGACCCCACCTTTGCCCGCGGCATCGCGGCCCTCAAACACAACTACGACTTTGGCACCCGTGGCTTTCACCCATTCTTGCATTTTGACTAGTTTGGTCTGCAGTTTGCGCAGTTCCCGCTCATACTCTTTGTTCTTCAGAGGAACCGTTGCGTGGTCTTGGTTATTTTTTGTTTTTCCGGGCACGTCGTCTCCGGTGCAAGATGGTAGCTCCTGACAAATCTGGAGCCATGCGGGTAGTTTGCAAGGTAGCCACAGGCGGAGGAACTGGCAGTTCTATCAGCTATCGGTATCGCTACGTATGCGTATTTCTGATTCCAGTACTTGGAAGATTGTCTGTCAATTCTGACAGTTTCTGTGTCCGGCACCTTGCTCTTAGCATTGTTTAGTTCCTGATGTAGGCACCCATAGTCGCTAGAATGGGAACCCGAATACAAGTTCGCTTGGCTCCCGAGCAAGCTGATGATCGGAGGACATCGTGAAACGAATTTCACTGCTAGTAGCAACAATCCTGCTCGTGGCGAGTGCAGCGATCGCCCAGGACACTCGATACAACTTCGATAAGAACGCCGATTTTTCTAAGTTCAAGACTTATAAATGGGTAGCCCTCAAGGACGCCGCGAAGCCGAATGAACTGATCGACAAGCAGATCGTTGCAGCCGTGGATTCAGAACTGGCGACAAAAGGACTTTCCAAGGTCGATGGAGACAATGCTGACCTCTACGTCGGATACCAGGCTGGAATTGGCCAGGAGAAGGAATTCACATCCTACAACAGCGACTGGGGTTATGGTGGCGGATGGTACCGCGGCGGATGGTACGGCGGGAGTGGAATGAGTACAACCACTGGGCAGACCTCAACAATCTATGTCGGTCAGTTGGCCCTGGACATGTACGATTCGACAAACCGCGACTTGGCGTGGCGCGGCGTCGTAAGCAAGACCCTCGATCAGAAGGCCAAACCCGAAAAACAAGAGAAGAATCTGAAAAAGGCAGTGACGAAGCTCTTGAAGAATTATCCTCCACCGGTGAAGAAGTAGGCTTAATCGAACGAGACGGGGAAATGTAGCCTCTGTTTTCCCACCTCTTTCGACGACTACCACGCCAAACGCCTTTGCCCTACACCTCAACCAGGCGGGTGCGCGCCGGGCCCGATAAATGCAGTGACCGGAGGACCCGCGCCTAGGTTTCCCGGAGAAACTTCGGTGTTCGAATTATTCCGCAAACAGGATCAGCCACTCGAACGAGATAGAGTTCGACGTCTGGCTGGTGGAGTTCGCTTTGATCACCCGACAGAAATCGGGTCGGATGCTTCCAAAACCCTGTTGATTTTGCCAGTATGCAGACTACGGCACGGCCGCTAACCTTTGCTCGTTTGATGCGAGGACGTGAACTCTGTTCGAAGTCGCAGCCGCTGTGATAGGCCGACCGTTCACCTGATCGCAATCATATAGATACCGATAGGGACCACAGATGCGGGCTCTCAAGTTAGTTCAACACATGAAAGCCAATGCGGATCGCATGTCGGAAGGATTGGTCCAGAAGATTAGGGGCGCCGACCGATGCGCGGAGCTGTTATCGAGAGTGCCCATCGCGGACCACAAACAACGAGCGTTGGAAATCTATCGAGACCTCACGGACTGGCTGGCGGGTGAAACCAATGCTGTCTTTGAATTCCGCTACTCAGATTTGGGAATTGAAGTCGCGAATCAGGGTGTGCCGTTCAGCAACGTGTTCTGGGCTGTGTGTATTGCCCGAGAGTATCTCTGGGAGTACATGCAGCAGGAGTGTCTCCTGGAGGAGCCGGTTGAATTCTGGGGCGGCGTGATGTTACTGCATTCGCTCAACCGTTTTTTTGACCGCATTTTGTACTTCACTCTGGTTGGTTATCAGAAAGCCGGCAGAAACGAGCTCTCTGCATCAATAGCGTTGGCGCAAAGGTAGGTCTATGAGAATGGCCGTTCAACAACGCGGCGTGGTGTTGGGACTGCTTCTCGCATCGTTCCTATGTCTGAGCGCGAACTTCAGCTTAGGAATCGATGCGGCATCGCAGCTTGCCACAATATTGACGCCATCGCCTGGGTCGGCTGTAGTGGCTGAAACCGAGGAACACGGCCTCTCTGCTAAGGCCGTGGAGCTCGCCCGCCCCTTCAACTTTCCCATCACGAATTCCATGGTGGTCAGTTGGATCGTGGCTTTAGGTCTGATCACATTCGCGCAGTTCGCTACGCGGAACATGAAACCTGTTCCCTCAGGCGCACAAAATTTTATGGAGTGGCTCGTTGGTGGTCTTTACAACTTTTTGGCCGATATTATCGGAACCCATTTAGCCGACCGGACATTCTGGTACTTTGCAACGGTTTTTATTTTCATTCTTTCCGCCAATTGGGTGGGGCTGATTCCGGGAGTCGGTTCGATGGGCTGGGGTTATCACACGGCTCACGGGTTCAAGATCGACCAACCCTTGTTTCGCGGCGCCAATGCTGACGTAAACATGACCCTGGCCATGGCTCTCGTGTTTTTTGCCTGCTGGATTGTCTGGGCCTTTCGGGAGGTTGGTCCGGTGGGATTTTTCAAGGAGTTGTTCGCGCCCAAGGGGGAGAGCGAAGGGCCGATGAAGCTGCTGATGGTGCTCGTGTTTTTTGCAGCCGGCTGCCTTGAGGTCGTTTCCATTTTATTTCGGCCGGTCTCGCTTAGTTTTCGTCTCTACGGCAACATCTTTGCGGGGGAAAATTTGCTGGAGGCCATGGCCAAGCTGGTCCCTGGTTTTGGATGGCTGGTATCGATCCCCTTTTATTTTTTGGAATTACTGATGGGCTTGGTTCAGGCAATGGTCTTCATGCTATTGACAGCTGTCTTCACAATGCTGATTTGCCAGCACGAGACCGAGAGACCCGTGCCTGCGAATGTCTGATGGACTAAATAATGACGACTCGACCGTGTCTAATCGCGGGAGCCAGCGAGAAAGCAGAGGGAACGACCGTATGAACGGAAGCATCCATGTAGGTCTGGCGGCATTAGGGGCAGCTCTTGGCGTGGGTCTGATTGGCATGAAAGCTTCAGAAGCGGTGGGGCGCAATCCAGTAGCCGCAACAAAGGTGCTAGTCCAGTCGATCTTGTCGATTGCCTTTGCCGAAGCGATCGTGTTCTACGCCCTGTTCCTGGTCAAGTAGGAGAGAACTGCTGGGCACGATGCTGAAGAGCATCCGGTGCCTAAGCAAGGTGAGAAGCAACTATGAATCCTCTGGTTTTGTTGGCCGAAGCGGAGAGTGGTGGCCAAGTCGAACAGATTGCCAGGACGTTTGGTGTGGACTGGTCTCATCTGGTTGCTCAGATCATCAGTTTCTCCATTGTCTGTCTTCTTCTTCACCGGTTTGCCTACAAGCCAGTTCTCAAGATGCTGGAAGAGCGGCGCCAACAGATCGCAACGGGAATTGTAGAGTCGGAAAAGATAAAGGCCGAACTCGCCCAAACCGAAACCCTGCGTCGGGAAACCATACTGAAGGCCGACGCCCAGGCGACCAAGTTGATCGAAGGAGCTCACGCTGCCGCCGCTCGCATGAAGGAGCAGGAGACCCAGGAGGCCATAGCTGTCGCCGAACAGATCATCATCAAGTCGCGTGAGACCGCCATGCTGGACCATGCCCGCATGCTCACCGAACTGAAGCTCGAGGTAGGCCGATTAGTTGTGCAAGCCACCGCCAAAATCACCGGCAAGATCTTGACTGCAGATGATCAGCGGCGCCTCGCGGAGGAAACCAGCAGGCGGTTGGCCGCCTAGTGAAAGACGGCGTATCGACGTCCACATGATAACTACCAAGCAGACCCGGCGCCAGGCCACGCAACTGTTCCGCTTGTGTATCGTCAACGGAGCTGTAGATGAAGATCGTGTCCGCAAGGTCGTCCAGAGTGTCCTGCGATTCAGGCGCCGTGGTTACTTGGCCTTACTGGGCTCTTTTCAGCGCCTGTTAAAGCTGGACCAAGCTCAACATACAGCTGAGATACAAAGCGCTGTTCCGTTGCCGGCTGACTTGGAAATCAAGCTCCAGACTGGACTCCGAGATGTATACGGTCCGCAAACAAGCATATTGTTCGTAAACAATCCGGCGTTGATTGGGGGGATCCGCATTCACGTTGGTAGTGACGTCTACGACGGGAGCGTGCAGTCTGGGTTGGCTGCACTGGAGAAAAGCTTTGGAATTACAAGTACGAATGGAAGGAACGCATTGACCTGATGCCAATGGGGAACTTCGCATTTTGTGAACTTAGGTGACGACCGCATGCCTGACCTACTTAAGGAAATTGAAGCTCAAATCGCAGGTGCCAGGGTGGCAACCGACCGACAGAATGTCGGTGTCATCCGTGAAGTAGGGGACGGCGTGGCTAAGGTCGAGGGTCTTACCGATGCCATGCTTAACGAGATGCTCGATCTGGGCCACGGCATCACCGGGCTGGCGTTGAACCTGGAAGAGACAGAAGTTGGAGTAATCGTTCTAGGCGACTACACCCAGCTTGAGGAGGGCGACGAGGTCCGGACCACGGGCAAGCTGTTGCGGGTACCGGTGGGCAAGGGTCTCCTAGGGCGAGTTGTGAACACTCTAGGAGAGCCCTTGGATGGGAGGGGACCGGTCGAGAGCAATGTCTACTATCCGGTTGAGAAAATCGCTCCTGGAATTATTCGGCGTAGTCCCGTCAGGCAGCCAGTGCAAACCGGCATTATGGCAATTGACGCGATGATTCCGATCGGCCGTGGCCAGCGCGAATTGATCATCGGCGACCGGTCCACCGGTAAAACAACAATTTGCATCGATACCATTATCAGTCAAGCTCGTCTAAATCGGGCGGCAGAAACTGCGGGCGACACGAACTATCGCCCACTTTATTGCATCTATGTTGCGATCGGTCAAAAGCAATCGAACGTCGCGCGCATCATCACCACTCTCGAGCAGGCCGGAGCAATGCCCTACAGCATCATCGTTGCTTCCCCGGCTTCTGACTCGGCAACCAATCAATATCTCGCGCCCTTCGCAGGGGCGGCGATGGGCGAGTGGTTCATGGACAATGGCATGGATGCGTTGATTATCTTCGACGATCTGTCGAAGCACGCCGTGGCCTACCGGCAGGTCTCTCTGGTGCTGAAAAGGCCGTCAGGTCGTGAAGCCTATCCTGGCGATGTGTTTTACCTCCATAGTCGATTGCTCGAACGGGCGGCGCGGGTTGGAGAAAAATATGGTGACGGTTCTCTGACTGCGCTGCCCATCATTGAGACCCAGGCAGGCGACGTTTCGGCATACATCCCCACCAACGTCATCTCGATCACTGACGGACAGATTTACCTGGAGACGGATTTGTTTTACCAGGGCGTACGCCCCGCGATTTCCGTGGGTCTGTCGGTCTCCCGGGTTGGTTCAGCGGCTCAGCTCAAGGCCATGAAACAGGTCGCCGGGCAGCTCAAGGGAGACCTCGCGCAGTTCCGGGAACTCGCCGCCTTCGCTCAATTCGGTTCGGAATTGGACGTCACGACGCAAGCAAAGATCGATCGTGGCAAGCGCATCGTCGAAATCTTCAAACAGCCACAGTACCACCCCATTCCCATTGAGTTGCAGATAGCTGTGATCTGGGCGGTGCAGAACGGATATATGGACGACGTACCAGTAAATCGGGTCAAGGAGTTCCAGGCAAAGTTGACAGAGTTCCTAAGCGCAAGGAAAGCCGAGCTCCTGGGGACAATTGCACAGAAAAAGGAGATGAGCCCCGCGCTGGCCACCGAGTTAAAGATTACAGCGGACCAGTTCAAGGAGACATGGAGATGATGGAGCACGCACCATCTTCTCTGCAGGCGGGTTGCTGTCTTTAGATATTTTTAATTTTGGTCCCGAATTCCGGACCTGGACCGACTAGTCATGCATAGTCCACGCGATTTGCGCCGCCGGATCCGCTCAATCAGCAGCACCGCTCAGATCACCAAAGCGATGCAGATGGTAGCGGCATCGAAGATGCGCAAGGCGCAACAAACCGCCCTTGCTGGACGCCCATTCGTCCAGGCGTTGTACCGCATCCAGCGTGAAGCAGCGACGAGAATAGGCGACTTCAGCCATCCTTTGTTCGAGGTGCGTGAAGTCCACCAACGCGCCATCATCCTGATCGCCGCAGATAAGGGCTTATGTGGAGCGCTCAACGCGAATCTCTTCCGCCTGGCGGCCGAGTTTGATCCCCAGTCCACGGTCTTCATCACGGCCGGACGCAGAGCGGCGCAGTTCATCGCTCGCACTCGCCGGCAGCTGATCGCCGAGTTCGCCTACTCGGACTCGCCGCAGTTCGCGGAAGCCAGGGCGATTGCTGCGTTTGCCCGCAATCTCTTCTTGAAGCGGGAGGTGGACGAGGTGCGAATCATCGCTACGCGTTTCATCAACACACTGACTCAGAATGCAATCTGCCTGGAATTTCTTCCGGTGGGGGAGCTTAAGGCAATGAAAATAACGGGCGTTAGGTCCGAAGAAGAACTCGCAGCCGATACTACTGAGTCCTTATTCGAGCCCAATCCGGAATTTGTTCTGAGCTATCTCCTTTCGCACTATCTCGACATCGGCGTTTATCAGGTCCTATTGAATGCCAAGGCCAGTGAGCAAAGCGCCCGCATGGTTTCTATGAAGAACGCCACGGAGAACGCCGAGAGCCTGATCAAGGACTTGACTCTCGAATACAACAAGCTGCGGCAGGGCAATATCACCAAGGAATTGCTGGAGATTGCCGGTGGGCAATCCGAATGAGGCAGATCGATGGTAAGCACATTACTGCAAGTTGGTAGTAAGGGAAAGATTGTAAAGGTTCTCGGTCCGGTAGTAGACGTCGAGTTTCCGGAGGCCCTGCCGGGGATCTATAACGCTCTGACCGTCGAGTACACGGTTGACAACCAGCCCGCCAAAGTCACGCTCGAAGTGCAACAGCACCTCGGAGACAACTGGATCCGGGCGATCTCCATGTCTGGCACCGAGGGCCTCAAGCGGGGCTTCGAGGTTACGGATTGCGGCGGTCCTATATCTATGCCAGTCGGCGAAGGCGTCATGGGGAGAGTGTTCGACGTGACTGGAAACCCGGTCGATGAGCGCGGACCGGTTGAAGCGGAAAAGTACTATCCGATCCATCGGCCTCCGCCACCGCTTGTCGATCAATCCACTTCTCCCCAAGTGCTGCAGACTGGGATCAAGGTCATCGACTTGATCTGCCCTTTTTTGAAGGGCGGCAAGGTTGGCGCTTTCGGTGGCGCCGGGGTGGGCAAGACCGTCGTCATCATGGAGTTGATCAACAATATCGCCAAGCTCCATGGCGGCGTTTCTGTGTTCGCGGGTGTCGGCGAACGAACCCGCGAAGGCAACGACCTTTACCACGAAATGTCCGAAGCCGGGGTAATCAGACAGGACGACCTTCGCCAGTCAAAAATCGCCCTCGTTTATGGCCAAATGAATGAACCTCCGGGTGCCCGTTTGCGCGTAGCCTTGTCTGGGCTTGCCATCACGGAGTATTTCCGTGACGAAAAGAAGCAGGACGTGCTGCTCTTCATTGATAATATTTTCCGCTTTTCTCAGGCTGGCTCCGAGGTTTCGGCTTTGCTCGGGCGCACCGCCAGCGCCGTCGGTTACCAACCCACCCTCGCGGCTGAGATGGGGGCCCTTCAGGAACGGATTACTTCCACCAAACAGGGCTCCATTACCTCCTTCCAGGCAGTGTACGTTCCAGCGGATGACCTGACAGACCCGGCGCCAGCCACAACCTTCGCGCACTTGGACGCGACTATCGTACTGGAGCGCTCGATCGCCGAATTGGGCATCTACCCAGCGGTGGATCCCCTGGCCTCGACCTCCCGCGCCCTGGCGGCAGAAATCGTAGGCGAGGAACACTACGACACAGCGCGTGGAGTGCAGAAGGTGCTTCAGCGCTACAAAGACTTGCAGGACATCATCGCGATTCTGGGGATGGATGAACTTTCGGCCGAAGACAGGCTAACTGTATTTCGTGCACGCAAGATTCAGCGCTTTCTGAGCCAGCCCTTCAGCGTGGCGCAAGTCTTCACCGGACGAGAGGGTAAACAGGTTCCCGTGGAGGAAACGGTTCGTGGTTTTAAGGAAATCCTGGAAGGCAAACATGATGACGTGGCAGAAGGCAACTTCTATATGAAAGGTGCGATCGAGGAGATCCGACAGAGCTAAAAGTGGTGTGTCGAGAGCGAGAGAGGGCTTTGCGCAACAGGTAGGGCAAATGGACAACACCATAAGACTGGAGATTGTGACGCCGGAGGCGGCCTTGTACTCCGAAGATGTGAACATGGTCACGTTGCCGGGAGTGGAGGGCCAAATGGGCATTCTGCCTCAACACGCCCGGCTGATGACGCAATTGGTGCCGGGTGAACTGATTGTGAACAAGGGCGGACACGACGATTTCATGGCCGTGGGAGAGGGGCTTGTCGAAATAACAAATGAACGCGTGTCCATCGTGACGAACATGGCCATTGCGCTCGACAAAATCGATGAAGCAGTGGCTGAGGAAGCGCGGCAGCGCGCCGCCGCCCGCCTGCGCGAAAAACTTTCTTCCGAAGAGCTTGCATCCGTAAACGCAGCCTTAGCTCGCTCACTTGCACAGTTGAACGTCAAACGGCGGCATCGCTAAACCTGTAGCGGTGCGATAGATCGCGCCAGTTGGAGGAGTTATGGAAACAACACTGCCGGATGTGAACGCACGAAAGACGGGCGGTGTTATCCCAAGTACCACGCACCGGCTATCTGCCGATGAGCTTCGCAAGATAGATGCATATTGGCGCGCGTGCAACTACTTGGCTGCGGGCATGATCTACCTTCTTGACAATCCGCTGCTTCGCGAACCATTAAAGCCAGAACACATCAAAAATCGACTGCTTGGCCACTGGGGCTCCAGTCCCAATCTGAGCTTTACTTATGTTCATCTCAATCGACTTATCAAGAAGTATGACCTCAATGCCATCTTCATAGCCGGACCCGGCCACGGTGCACCCGGCGTGCTTGGTCCCGTCTATTTGGAAGGCACCTATTCCGAAATTTACCCAGGCAAGAGCGAAGACGAAGAAGGAATGCGTGCGTTCTTCAAAGACTTCTCCTTTCCTGGCGGAATCGGCAGCCACTGCACTCCAGAAACGCCGGGCTCCATCCATGAGGGAGGCGAGTTGGGTTACAGCGTCTCCCATGCTTTTGGAGCTGCCTTTGACAATCCCGACCTGTTGGTGGCGGTCGTGGTGGGGGATGGCGAAGCCGAGACCGGACCGTTGGCCACCTCTTGGCACTCTAACAAGTTTCTGAATCCCGTCCGCGACGGCGCTGTGCTGCCGATCCTCAATCTGAACGGCTACAAGATCAACAACCCGACGCTGCTAGCGCGTGTGTCTCACAAGGAGTTGGACGAACTATTCAAAGGTTATGGGTGGGCGCCGCATTTTGTGGAAGGCGAGAATGTCGATTCAATGCATCAGGAGATGGCCGGAACGCTGGAGGACTGCGTGCTGGAGATTCGCCGCATTCAGCAAGAAGCCCGCGTTAGCGGCAAGGCCATCCGGGCGCGTTGGCCCATGATCGTACTCCGAAGCCCGAAGGGATGGACCGGCCCCAAGGCTGTGGACGGTCACAAAGTAGAGGGCTCCTGGCGTGCTCACCAGGTACCACTTGCGGGCGTACGCGAAAACCCAACCCATTTGAAGTTGCTGGAAGACTGGATGCGCAGCTACCGACCGGAGGAGTTGTTCGATCAAAACGGGCAACTGATTCCGGAGTTACGAATCCTTTCCCCATCCGGTACACGGCGAATGAGTGCCAATCCTCACGCCAACGGCGGCTTGTTGCGGAAGGCCTTACGCCTGCCAGACTTTCGCGATTATGCCATCGAAGTGGAGAAGCCTGGGCGGACCGCGGCTGAGAACACCCGGCCCCTCGGCCGATTCCTGCGCGATGTGATGCGCCTGAACCCGAAGACCTTCCGCGTCTTCGGCCCTGACGAGAACTCATCAAATAGGCTCGATGCGATCTACGAGGTGAGCAAGAAACTGTGGCTGGCTGATTATCTGCCTGAGGACGCCGACGGCGGTGAATTGTCCACCGACGGCCGAGTCCTCGAAATGCTCTCTGAGCACACCCTGGAGGGTTGGCTTGAAGGCTACCTTCTTACCGGAAGACATGGATTTTTCTCCACCTACGAAGCCTTCGTCCACGTCATCGATTCCATGTTCAATATGCATGCTAAGTGGCTCGCGATGTCCGATGAGCTATCCTGGCGGGCACCCGTATCCTCGCTTAACTTGCTGATTACCTCGACGGTCTGGCGACAGGATCACAACGGCTTCACCCATCAGGACCCCGGTTTCCTCGACCTGGTAGTCAACAAGAGCCCGGATGTTTGTCGGATCTACCTGCCACCCGATGCAAATACTCTACTCAGTGTTGTCAATCACTGTCTGAAGAGCACGGGCTACATCAACGTCATTGTGTCTGACAAGCAGAAGCACCTGCAGTACATGACCATGGACGAGGCCATTGCGCATTGCACCAAGGGTATTGGGATCTGGCGGAAAGCGAGCAATGACGAGGGCATGGAACCGGACGTGGTGATGGCCTGTGCCGGCGATATTCCTACCAAAGAGGCGCTGGCGGCGGTCGGGCTGCTGCGTGAGCCCTTCCCCGATCTTAAGATCCGCTTCGTGAATGTAGTGGACCTTTACAGGCTCGTTCCCTCTACCGAGCATCCCCATGGCCTCTCGGACAGGGACTTCGATAGCCTGTTCACCCAAGACAAACCCATCATCTTCGCCTTCCACGGCTACCCGTGGTTGATCCATCGTCTGGCATATCGGCGTACGAACCATGAAAACATGCACGTTCGCGGCTACAAAGAAAAAGGAAACATCAACACGCCGCTCGATTTGGCCATCCAGAACCAGATCGATCGTTTCACCCTGGCGATCGACGCGATTGACCGCGTTCCGAAGCTGCAGAGAATCGGAGCTCACGCAAAAGAGAAGTTTCGCAATCTACAGATTGAGTGCCGTAATTATGCTTACCAAAACGGCATCGACGATCCCAACATTGAAGCCTGGAAGTGACCTTATTAGATCACCGGGCCTGGCAACCGTAAGCGCTCGAATTCAACCCGGATCGCAATGGACGGACGACGACATTTTCGTTTTGGATTAAATCCCTTCGTCATGAGCAACTCCTACCCAACTCGAGCATTTTATCGACTAGCGATATCCCTGGTAGTCTTCGGGATTGCTGGGTCAGCCGTCTACCCGCAGCAAATCACGAGCGTGCCGACATCTGCCGTGTCTGTGGCCGAGCAGGATCCTAATAAGTCCCCTTCCGAACTCAACCACCATCTGGCTGGCTATGCGTTGATTGCCATTGGAGGGTTGGTAATCGCTGGGTATTCATCAGAGAAGCTTCGACCGTTACAACTCGCCTGGCCATTGCTGTTTCTGGCGGCCGGCGTGTTTCTAGCTGCATGGAGTGATGCCGAAATCTGGCCACGCGGCAACTTGAGCTGGAGGTTTCTGATACATCACGACGCGGAGGCACGCCAGCACAAAATCTATGCACTCTTGTTGATACTGATCGGAATTATTGAGTACCTCAGGACACGCTTCAAGCTCAACCGGTTCTGGCGAACGTGGGCCTTTCCCCTCCTGGCTCTTGTCGGTGCTGTTCTATTGCTCTTCCACGACCATGGGCAGACGTCAGGCGCTTCCTCCCCAGAGGCACGTCACTACATGGTTTCAGGGTTGGCCGCACAGGCCGCAGATTCCCCAGACTCAATGCCCAGTATGCATCACCATGCGTCAGAGTCCGATTCCCCGCAGGTCGACGATCAAGTCGAGACATCGACCTCCGTGGAGCCAGGAACCAATGACATGCCCGGACGCCTTGCTCACAATCCGAGCGCACATTCGCACAAAATGTCGGAGGGAATGCTTAGGGTCGAACATCAGCACCTCTGGTTTACTGTTGTCGGCCTGGCTGTGGCTCTTTTCAAATTTGGCTCCGACAGTTCATGGTGCCACCGGAGTATTGCGCTGCGCCTCTGGCCTGGCTTTGTCACGCTTCTGGGAGTCTTGCTAGTGTTGTACACAGAGTAGCCTGCTCCCAGCGCATCGGCTGCCGTGCTGGGCAGTCTGCTAGCGAGTCTTTCTTCGGACAATCGAGTTGGCCATGTCTTCCGGGCTTCGATCTGAAATGGCAGTTAGCGAATACCTCTGGTTTGCCTACGATATCTTCCGCGCCAATGAAGTCCGGTTCGTGCTCACAGCGCTCGGTATGACAATCGGTACCGCAGCCCTGATCTTGGTCGTAACCATTGGCTTGGCGGGCAGACAGTACGTCATGAAGCAGATCGACGGGATCGGTGTGAACTGGATCTTCGCAGAGTATGAGACAGGAGACCAGCCTAATACCAATGTTCCCCCCGATCTACTTACGATCGACGACATGAAGGCAGTCTTGCGGGAGGTACCTGGTGTTGTCGCGGCCTCTCCCGTTGTGCCACTCCAAGACCGACTTCCCATAGGCGGGGGCCAGGAGCGCGACGTCCAGGTGTTGGGAGTCTACCCTGCCTATGAACGGGTGCGGAATCTGGTTATTCTCTCGGGCCGTTTCTTTGATCAACCGGACTTGGCAGCCCGCAACAAGGTGGGGGTGATCACAGACAAACTGGCGGAACAGCTCTACGGCTCAAATTCATCGCCCATAGGACAAGTGATTAAACTAAGCGGTCTACCCTTCACGATAATTGGTACGTTCAAGGAACGGGTGAACACTTTTGGACGATCTGAACTAACGCCCGACACTCTAGTAATCCCGTACACTGTGAGTCGTTTCTTTCTCGAGACCGACAGCGTAAAGCAACTTTATTTTTCTGTTGTAGATTCTACAATGGTTGTCCCGGCGACCAAAGAAATCAAACGCGTGATCCAGGCACGGCATCGTCCGGAGTCGATCTACGTGGTTGACAATCTGACGCAATTGATCGCAGTAGCCAGCAAGACGGCTGGCGCCCTAACTCTCGTGCTCCTATTGATTGCAACCGTCACTCTCCTGGTCAGCGGTACCGGTATTATGAACATTATGCTTGCAACGGTGAGCGCTCGCACTCAAGAGATAGGTATACGCAAGGCACTTGGCGCCACCAACCGTACTATACTTCTGCAGTTTCTGGCCGAGGCCATATTCATTTCCCTAGTCGGCGGAATCATCGGAGTGATAATCGGCTTGGGCCTTCCGTTCTCGCTCCGATTCTTCACCGACTACACCATCCCGATCTCTGGCCTATCCGCGATTATTGCGATCACAGCTTCTTGTCTCGTGGGCGTCTCGTTCGGCACGCTGCCAGCAACTCGAGCAGCCCACCTCGACCCGGTCGACAGCTTAAGGTACGAATAGACCGCGTTTGAAGAAAACCGACTGCTCGCCCGCAGCAGGGGTGCTTCAATCGAAACTCTTATGGACTAACTGTGAAGTTGATGCTATCTGAGATCCCCGTCGTCGGGTCGGTTGCGATCACCTCCAACTGGACAGCGGTCGCTGGCCCCGAAGTCGTCGTCAACAGGCCACTTCTCGGGTCAATACTCACGCTCGGAGGACTAGGATTCGTGCTCCAGACCACCGAATCGGTGATATCAATCTGCTTCCCATTCGCAGTTCCAGTTGCCACAAATTGTTCAGTGCTGCCGTATACAATGTTGCTGAGTCCGTCCTGAGAAGTCACCTTGATGGACGTCAGGCTGCCTAATGTCACGGTGATCGTGGCACTTCCGACGACTGTTCCGGATGCGCCGGTAATCATGGCTTGCCCGGGTTCGACTCCGGTTACCATTCCAGATTTGCTGACGGTCGCGACACTGTCCGCTCCAGTGCTCCAGAATACGCCAGACGAGAGCGTCTTCTGTGACCCGTCGTCATAAGTTCCTACTGCGCTCATCTGCACAGTGTTCCCAGTTTGGATTGTCACCGCTGGTCCTACAGTAATGCCGGTTAGAACCGGGTCCACAAAGAAACCATCGCAGCCCAGCGCCAGGGCGAGAGTTAGTAGAATCAGCACCATCGCAGCCATCCAGCGCGTTTGTTCATTGCCTGCCATCTCGGCCTTATCCCGTAGCGTGTCGAGTACCGGGTGTCAGAGGCTTTAAAGAATGCCCATAGACGCGAAAACCGATCGGACTCAAGAGATTGCCCTCCCCGCTTTCATTCAGTCGCTGGGCTTCCGCCCGGACCTTGCATGCGGTGAGGCTAGAGTCGAACTAGCAGTAGTTGAACTGTCAAAATTGGCAGAGCTCTTGGATCAGCGACCATGAACACAGTGCAGGGAAGGTCGGCGTAAGCTGAACCTGGGCTTGAGATCCTGGCACCAAATCGGGTTCGGAGATTATGCATTCACTGATGCGGCGTAGTATCGCTAACCAGCTCTTCGGACCAGCCACAGAGACCGGTCACGGAATGAACATGAATTCGGAAAAAGAGTGGTGCGATGGAGTCGTCGCGTGCTCTCACCCGGCGCTCCGCCAGTGAGGTGAGCCACCACCGGCTATATCTCTCCAATAGCTTCCGCGCGTGGTCGCGCTCCAGCTCAAATTGGGTCTTGGGCAAATTCCTGGTAGAGACCATAGGCAATCACGCTCACCCATTGAGACCGGTTGGTGATTTCGTCAATTTCCATACAAACCTTTGGATTCGCGCGCATCCATTCTATTTTTTGACCAAGGGTCGAAAAGATGTAGATGTAATCAGCCTCATATGCAAAACAAATTGGAACCACGTACGGCTGGTTCTCTAGCGAACAACCGAGCCGGCCGATCGTGTTGCGGGTCAAAACTGCGCGGCAAGCATCCTGAGTCATCTCACCGACTTGCATGACTTTACGACTGAACCTTGACGATGTTGTCTTGGACTGAATCCAGGTAAAGTTACAAGCCTGGTCACGCGACTATCAGTTAAGCACAATCCTTGGCGAAGATTCCGCCACTTCCAAACAGAGAGAATGGAGAGAACGCTAACCTCGTTGGAGATCGCCGCCGCTGATCTTGGGTCTTGACGACATGTTCGCTGACGCTCCGAGTGTCACGCTACCATCAAGGGGGGTGCCAGCCACCTATCAGTACTTACAGTTTTCTTGCAGGCGTTAAACTTGGACACACCGATCCTGACAGTGTCCGGCTTTTCCGGGAGCCACACATCGGTCGTTCCATGTGCGCTTAACGCGCTGCAGAGCCCTATCATTCGAGATTCCCAGGCGCAACCGATGGCGGCTCAAATCAGCCCAACATAGATCCAACTGGCAGGTTTGCCACGGAACAACGCGCCTTCCGCAGCACGCGCTCGGAGGTGGTCCCGCGCAAGCCGTCGAGGAATTCGTCAGGACCACCGGTCGTCATCACGATCAGATCCGAGAGAGTCTCAAAGGCGGTTTGCAGGATGATCTCAGCCGGCTCGCCGGTCCTGACTATGGCGTTCCAAGTCCAGTTGGTGTCGAGCGGGAGTTTCACCGAAGGCATTTCGGCGGCCGGCCCCACATGGAGCAACGTGACCACGCCTGGAGAAAACTGGAGGTTGCGGATCAGACGCGCAGAGGCTTCCACGCTTGGCTGCGGTCTGGGCTTGCTCGAGACCGGAATGAGGATGTTGCGCAGGGAGATTGAGCCGTCCTGTCTGGAGATAAAGCCCTCAACACCGTGGGAGAACAGTGTCATCTGTCCCGCTCCACGTGCAATCGGCTCGCCCACCGACCTCTCCAGCCAGCGCGCCCGGCCCGCGCGCAGGTGAACCGCTAGTACGACAAGATTTTCAGGGTGCCCTTCCAGAAAACTAAGGCAGGCCTTTACCGGACGTTTCTCGACGCGATGACTTTCTTAATTTTGATGCCGAGCCTTCCGACCACGTTCTTCGGACTTCCCATCGGGATAAGTCCCCATCTCTCGAGTGTGTCGCGTACACCGGGAAAATCCTGCCATTCTGGGCCGGGACTCGCTTCGACGTGAAGCATTGTGAGCTTGGCTCCCGCGGCAAGTGCATTTTTAGAGCGTGCACGAGGGCAATTTCGCTGGCCTCAGAAAAGTCTGAAGGATGAAAAATGGATTCGATTCTAGCTTCCTCGAGCAGGGTTAGACCGACTCATGCATTGTGCCCTTTCGGACTGGCTATTGTCGTTGTCGCAAGTCAACGTGCTGGGCTTGGGTACTCGTTCCAGGAATTGGGCGATAGTCCGCAACACGGACCAACCGAGGACCCAGTGAACAACTGACGGTGCCGATCCACGATGCGACAGACCCGCATTTGGCCACTGCTGTAAGGGCAGACCACGCCGTCCAGGGGAGTCGAATTTTCAAGCAGCACCCAGCTCACCCGGTATTGCGTTCGAAGGGCCTGTAGCCGATCTTCGGAAAGGTGCTCCCAATCCGATTGCACTGAGCTCTCGTCCTTCCAACGTTCGGCTAGGTCGGGAAATACTGAGGCTGCCCCACCATCTTTTTGGTGATCGGCGAGCATGCTGCGTTCTGCAATTGCGCGGAAGCCGTGAAGATCCACACCCGGTTTCAAGAAATATTCGGAATCGAGTGCGAAAACCGCGTCTTTCGGGGTGTGATCGCGTATCCAAAGAAAACTACTAAGCCATTCACCCTGGTACTGAACTCCAGGCCGCTCGATATGTGGACTCGCAGGATAGGCTGCAACGTCGAGCTTGAACATCACAACCGACAGCACACTAAAGCAAAGAGCCCATCGCCAGACACGGGCGCGCAGCAGATACTCGTCCACGAGGCCACCCAGCAGGAGACAGAACATAACGTAGATCAGGTGGAAACTTCTCATCGGTTGCAGTCGCAACAAATATGCACAATTGGCGTTAGTCGCCAGCACCAGTGCCGCTGCGGTCGAGATCAGGCCCAAACCGACTAAAGTCTTTGCCAGCCGTGTAAAAGCCGGGAGAGTCGGGTTAAGCGAAAGTTGCGCGCAAACGGCGAGGATGGTGAGCGGCGCGAAAATACCCACCCATTCCCACCAGTGCCATGTAGTTACTAGGAAGTACGAACGGGAGGCTAGTGCTTCCCGGTATGCGCCTTGGGCGGGCTGTAGATGCTTACTAGCAAGGACCGGCAGCAAGCACGCAAACACAACAGGCACCGCTGCCGCGAACCCGACGCTATCACGCGACCGGGAATCGGCCGAGAGCAGCAACCAGAAACCGGTTCCGTAGATTGCCATCTGCGGATGAATCAAAAAAGCGCCAAGCAGCCAAAAGCAGGCGGCGTATGTTCGCTTGCCGAGAAGACAGTTTACGGCCATCAGGACAAGTGGTGTCGATAGTGACCTAGCCGTCAGGTAGGAATCCGCGACAGTCAGTGCCGTTCCCGCGACAGGGAGATTGAGCAGCGAGGCAAGCATGCCAACGGCCGCCCAGCGCGCAGTATCGCTTCGGAAGCACCGTTCTGCCAATTGGTAGCCGGCCCAGAGGAGTAAAAATTGTGCCAACACGAACCAGAGCAACATGCTCCATTCGATCGGTGCGCGGCTGAGGCGAGTGATCGACGCCACCAGGCGCGGAAACAGGGACAGGGCGGCGTGGTGCATGAAGAACTCAGAACCGGCAGGAAACAAGGACGGATCTGCAGCCTTTTCAATTCCCGGCGCGTAGATCGCAGCATCGTCAGTGCCCATGTGATAGCCGTGGACAAGCATTGACAGGAGCGTCATGAAAAGAAGAAGGAATAGTCGACCGGTTTTGGTCGTTAATATTCTCTGGGACTGGAGTGGCAACCCATTCGTCTGTTTCGTACTGACGCTTCGTGCGAATGACCGGATAAATCTCCATGCGTGTTTGTTATGAAGAAAGTTGACACTTAACCTGCGACGCAACGGCGCTTTGATCGGCTGGCAGAGAGTTTTGAAGATGCTAACGTAGATGTCGTCGTGCGCTCCGCCGAACAGTAGACATTCGAATGGCTGGCTCCTATGAGTCCGGACCTTCATCTGCGGGCCAACCAGATAAGCGAACATACTGGCCTGCACGTTGCCCGACTGGCCAGTGGGGAAAGTCGAATTCGCAGGAATGTAACCGGTTATGTTGGCGGTGTAGCTCTGCAGGTCCATCTTAGGTTGAGGTAAGGGTTCTAGTAATAGGTCAGGGATCCGCCGTCGTTCGAACTGTGCTTTTTTGTGTGCGGACTGCTAGGGAGAAGCGCAGGTAGTCATAGATTCTATCTGCCTCCCCTCTGAGAAGGTCGTGACTCCGGGTTGCGACTGCAACGAGGAAGAGCCCCACTTATTCCTTTTGTGGAACACCACCGTTTCTTCATTTTGTTTCCCGTCGAATTCAGTAATCAGCTTCCCGCGCGAGCTTTTGGAATCACGACGCGCAAACGACAGGTCATAGCCCGAGTTTTTGTCACCATTCCGAGGTTCGGCTCTCGAAACACTTTAAGATAAGGACGGATCCGCAAGTGTGGGAACTAGCAAACGTAACAGTCTCGCCTCGGGCGCCGGTCTGACTCTTCGCGGCAACGTGAGCCCGCCTATATAAATCGTGCGCAAGTTAGGCCGAAACAGTGAGCCTGACTGTCATTTTTTTCCAGCGATCTTCTTATCCAGATCCGGTCCGAACTCGTTTACGAGTTCGTCAATTAGCCCGAACGGAAGGGACATCACTACTCGGGAAAAGGTGGCGCCCACGCCGCGATCACCTTCAGGACAATAGGCATTCGACAAACCGCTGGCGGCGATGCTGCCTAGGATCCCAGACCAATTGAAGGCGCGCCCACCTGAATCTTTGTGCGTCAGAACGGGTCGGATCAGTGCATGTCCCAGACGTTTTGTGAATGACCCTTCGCCCAGGCGATGGTAGCGTGGATCTTGATGCAAGACAGTAGGAAACAGAAAAGTTCCAAAGAACCCGGCTGACGTTTCATTGGCCAATTCCGCGCCGAATCGCTTACCGTAGCCAGAAGCACCCTGGCCATATTCCGAAGGATCATTATTCGCTTGCGCGAGACCGGCCTCGAAAGCTGACCAGCCTATTGTGAAAGGATCGGTCTGATCCTTTACGAACAATCGGAATTTTCCATGGGCCGTGAGTGGACGAGCTGACTTGCTCTCCGTGACAGTGTAAGTGGGAAGAATCCAGAAGAGCCGGGGATGTTGCTCCTCGAGTTTCTGAGTATTTGCAGGAGGGGCGTGCTGCATCAGTGGAAGGGATTGCTCACGCGACATCGGCTGTATACCTTCCTCTTGGTTTCCGCTCGATTCTTGCGCCGAAAAAACACTCGTCTGCAAAATGGAGAGAAGCAGTATGAAGAACAAGCTCTGCGACATTGATTTTCTCAAGTCTCTGCAAGAGGATTGGCAGCTTGCGACAACGCCCGACAACCCGGCGCTAATTGCATTAGGAATTTGTCGCACTAGGGGCATCCCCGACCTGATCTGAAAGCTTTCAGACGCAGCTCTTAGTGGCCAATCTGAGTTCCGATGACCTCCCCAGAGACGATGATTTCGACGCGGCGGTTCTTCTGACGACCCTCCGCTGTGCTGTTGTCGGCCACTGGGCTGTTTATGCCAAGACCCTGCGCCGATAACGAACCAGCTGCCAGCCCCTGCTGGACGAGATAGTCGCGCACGGCGTTGGCACGCTGCTCGGAAAGGGTCTGATTGGTTTCGGCTTTACCGCTGGTGTCGCTGTGACCCTCGATCGTTAAGCGCAGCGAGGGATAATTGAGCACGATGCCGGAGAGCTTGGCGAGGTCCTCACGCGCTTCCTGGCGGAGATCGAACTTGCCGGTATCAAAAAGTACGTCACCCATATTCACGACCAGCCCTCGGGGCGTGTCGGTAGTAGGCAGGACGCGATTGAATTGCTCAAGCAGGCGTGCCCGCACGGACTGCTTCTCACGATCGAACTGTTCCGCGGCCTTTTTCTGGGCCTCAGCCGCAACTAATTCCTCATCTGCTTTCCGCTTGGCCTCCGCAGCTTCTTCGGTCGCCTGCGCCTTGCACTTCTCGCACTGGGCCTCCTCCCTGGCCTTTTTCTCGGCCTCAGCCGCAGCTAGCTTTTCGGCCTCCTTCTGCCTCGCCTCGGCGGCCTCCTTCTCTCCTCTCTCCCCGAATGTGTACGCGATACCGATGCCGAGACGCAGCCGACTTTGTCCTGCGTCAGCGAAGTGCGTCCGCAGAAAGTCGACATTCAAGCGACCCACCCAATGAGGCGACAGCCGATAGTCGGCTCCACCGCCGAGCAGCCATGCAAATGCGTTGTCCGAGGCCGACTGGCTTGCACTCGTCGTCGGGGCCTCAATTGACGAGCTCAGATGGGACAAGCCGAATTGTACTTCCACGAAAGGCCACAGGCGTGCCAGGTGGGTCTCCTTGATTTTTAGCGTACCTGGGAAAGCGATGCGGGGACCGCCGAGAACATTTTGCAAGTGATTTTTCGTGATGACTGCGCCTGTTTGAGTCAACTCGAACACTCCCAGATGCGAGGTGTCCCACCCGGTGTCATAGTCAACGGCCAGCGAAACCCTATTCGACATCCAAGCTGCCGCCCCGATGTTGAAGCCGTCTAGACCGCCGTCACCCGAAGTGTGCGTATAACCACCGCTGAGTTCGAACTTCTGGGCAGAAGCAAGTAACGGGAATGCAAGTAGCAACAATAGGAACATGCGTAGGTTCTTCATAATCTGCCTTTCCTTAGGCCCATCGGGTACGCTCCGGCGGTACTTCCGAACAGAAAAAGCGGGACCATGGAGCGTTCTACCAACCGCTAATGCTGACACCACGAATTCTGATCGTCCTGGGCACGCGCCTGCGAACTTAAGTGATAGGAGATTGCACATTAACTGTCACAACTAACAGACTTTAGTTACCCGGACCGTCTGTAAGCGTGACCTCGAAACACCGGTCGCGAGCAGGAACACTAGCGTCGTGAGGGAGTACCCTGCCCCGGCCCGATATCCCTAGGCCAACCTGCTTGGGGAAGACGCGAGGCCTAGCGAACACTGCGGAATTTCAGGCGTGTCGGTGGGCAAGAACAGACTAGAAAAGAAGGATCAAGCTACTGTTCATTGTTACAGGCCTATTTCATGGAATGGCTTTTAACATTAATCATCATCACAGTTGTGTGAGGCAGCGACATCAGATTGCTGCGCGAAATGACAGTCGCCAGACGAGGCCATGCGATATGGGTTCGATCGCCAACCGGAGAGGGTGTGATGATGCTTCACAGTCCAGATTGCCCCAGTTCAGCTAAATGCTCTACGGTTCGACCGGGATAACAATCGTGACATCCCTATCACACCAACCATAGTATGTTGTGAAATGTAATCACCTGATGACGTCACTCACGTCCCGGTGCGATGGTATGAGCGTCCGAATCACAGAATTCAGAGAATTGCCTCACAAGATTATCAAGGTGCTTGTTTTCATTGTGATGCTTCTGATCGCACTGCCGTCCTCGCTCAGTGCGCAGCCAGAGCCACCGCCCGCGCCAAAGCCGTTGCGTTTTGATCTCACTCCATTGATCGGTTATCGCACCAGCATGAGCTTTCCAGTTGAGCCCCATGTCATGGGGATGAATCCGCGCGTCATACTCGATGCGAGCCCGAGCTATGGAGCTTCTTTTGGTCTGCGACTCACAAATCAAGCTGACCTGATCGAAATACGCTGGACAAGGCAACCCTCGTATGCGCACGCGGAGGACATCACGACTATATCTTCCCGTCAACACGTGATTCTTGACCAGTTTCATGGAGACTTCAGCCATGAGCCCGATATCGAGGACTGGGCCTCCTGGGCCAGGCCGTTCGTAGTTGCCAGCGTGGGTGCTACCCATGTTTCCGGCAGTGACAACTTCACGCGTTTCTCGTTCGGAATCGGAGGCGGCGTCAGGTTCTATGCCAGCCGCCATCTTGGCTTCAAGATTCAAGCCGAGTGGGTACCGGTTTTCGCAGATCCGCATGTGGCTTTCGTTTGCGGCGTGGGTTGCATTGTTCACGCTGGCGGCACGGCAAGCTCTCAGGGTGAAGTTTTCGTGGCCCCAATACTACGATTCTGATTGGACCCACAAGGGTCGCCCGTGACGCTCTGCATTTCTGAGTTCGAGTAATTCGAAGGCATAGCCTCAATTGCTTCTCGCCTGACAGACTTGACAGGTTTCAATTCGCCCTTAGAGCGCCAAGATTTCCCTCAGGCCATGACGGATCGCTCTCGGGCCGGCTGATTCATTTGCGCTATCTAAGACAATTGTCGGTCTATTTCTTGGGAAGAGGGGGAATTTTTGCATTTCGGCCTGACGATCACATTCCTTAAACAATTCGGGATTGGTCTCTGGTTGACTTTTCCTCTCTTGTTGAGCTTGGTGGCTGCAATAACTTTGCTAGGGCAAACTGTGGGAAAAAAGGAAGGATGGTCGCGCTTTGATAGCATCTATTGGTCGTTCATTACCGCGACCACAGTTGGATATGGCGATATTCGACCCATCAAACGAGGATCAAGGATTCTTGCGATCTTGATTGCCTTCCTGGGGCTAGTACTCTCCGGCATCGTCGTTGGAGTCGCTGTTCGTGCCGGAAGTGTTGCCTTGGGTACAACTGGTGGCTGATCCAGCTCGTCCACGATTCGATGCGACGTTAGACGGTCGCCACTGCAGAAGGATTGAGTAGATGACGTTCCAACAAGAAATACTTGATAAGACTTACTTGAGTCGTGCCCTGGAAGTCTCGATTCATGTTGGGCTTTTTATTCTGCTGGCTATTGCGTGTCTTCTCATTTTGCGCCCCTTCCTTCCTCTCACTGCCTGGGGCATTGTCATTGCCATAGCTGCCTATCCTGGCTACCTCCGGCTGCAGAATCTTCTGGGTGGGCGCAACGGTCTTGCCGCAGTCGTTTGTACCCTTCTTCTATTAGCAGTTCTGATTGTGCCGGTCGTGTTGCTGACCGGATCATTGGTCGAAGGCGTTCAGACTTTGGCAGCTCACCTCAAGGAAGGGACGCCCATCCCACCGCCGCCACCACGCATCGAAACCTTGCCCTTCATCGGCACTCGCTTGAAGGCTACCTGGGAACTGGCCTCCCGGAACTTGACCGCCGCCTTGCAGCTCTATGCTCCGCAGATCAAGGCTGTCATTCCTAGGCTGCTCTCAGCTTCTGCTGGGATTGGTTTGACAGTACTGCAATGGATTCTCTCTGTCCTCATTGCTGGAGTTCTGCTCGCTAACGCTGCACCTGCTGCCACAATCGCACGACGGTTAAGCAATCGCCTTTTTGGCGATAGGGGACCAGAATTCGAGCAACTGGCCGGTGCGACCGTCCGCAGCGTCACGACCGGAATTATTGGCGTTGCGATCATCCAGTCGTTTTTCGCCGCCCTCGGCTTTCTCGTGGCGGGCCTGCCTGGAGCAGGATTGTGGGTGGTGATCTTCATTATCGCAGCCGTACTGCAGCTCGGTGGGCTCGTACTAATCCCCCCCGTGATTTACATGTTTGCGACCGCCAGCACCACCAAGGCTGTGATTTTCCTGGTTTGGTGTCTCGCCGTCGCCTTGATGGACAACGTCCTTAAGCCTCTTCTGCTCGGCCGTGGTGTAGCTGTTCCGACGGTGATCGTGTTCTTAGGCGCCATTGGCGGATTCATGACAATGGGGGCGATCGGTTTGTTCGAAGGTGCAATCGTTTTGGCGGTGGGATACAAGCTGTTCCTTGCATGGCTGGAAGGAACTGCTGAAATCACGCCCGAGAGGTGAGCTTGCACCCAGCATTCTCGCGCGATGCGATGGTTGAGTAAAGTGCGCGGTCCCCACGGGCAAAAGGCTTGGCCAGACTTCGTGGAGATTGCTTGCCGTCCGCTGATTACCGGCGCATCTCCTCCCCCGTATCATTCCTGGCTTTGGACTAAAAATAATTCCTCTTTCAGCAGCACCGGCAGACGGCTGCAGGCGCCCCGACTTTAAGCACCCAATTGTTCTTATCTGTTTACATTGGCAGTTACGAACAGAAGGAGCGTAACCATACATTATCGTGCAACGGCTGCCATCACACACGGTACCCCAATTTCAAGTGGAGGTTGTATGCGTTTATTCTGGGCTTCTTTAGTTATGTGTAGTGCCTTAGTCTCGATGTATGCGCAGGACTATAGTAGGGCTAACTTCGTTATCGGCGGCGGTCCCGGTTTCCCGCTTGGGGACATCAGCTCATTTGCCGATACAGGTGCACATTTCATGATCGGAGGGGGATTGAATTTCAACAAAGTTTTCGGTGTGGACACCGAGTTCATGTGGCACGATTTGCCTATTAATTCGGCAACGCGGGAGCTTCTACAAACACCCGGTGCCAGTGCACGCCAGTACGCCTGGACATTTAACCCGATTGTGCATGTTCCCGTTGGAGAAAAACTGGGGGTTTAGGTAATCGGTGGAGTGGGTTGGTACCATCGCTCGGGTGAGACAACAACCCCCGGCGCTGGTGTAGTCTGCGATCCCTACTGGTCATGGTGGTACGGCTGTGCGATCGGAACGGTGAACTTTGTGACGGGAAGCAGAAGTGCGGATGCATTCGGCGAAAATATCGGCGGCGGCCTCACTTATCGCTTGGGAGAGGGACATACCAAGATTTTCACGGAGGTCCGCTATCATCATGCCGGCTACGATCACGTAGCAACGAATCTGCTTCCACTCACATTCGGAATAAGATGGTAAGTGGCCGAGGATAATCTAATGTTCTTGACGTTATTTTTCATAGAGCTGGGAGCAAGCCAGCGCAGTCTGGCGACTCTGCCGAACAGACAACCTCATCCGGGGGGGAATGTCGTTCATCTCACAACTTCACCAAAATTTAGCGCTGGACCAATACTAGTCTTGAGGGCGTCCGGTGCTCGCAGTTCGGCCGTACTGTAAACAACGAGCATTATTGGCAAGTGTATTTCGGCACGAACCGGCTGATCCATAACACGTTTGCGAGTTCCCTAGCAGCATTACACCGTTGCGGGACCCGGAAGATCTCAGCCTGGCAAAGGCGGCATGAAGGGGCGTCGGCGCACGCTGCTGGCGCAAAAATCTTGCTGCTTGAAGCATCGACCTGCGGCGGCGAGCTTCTCGATCAATGCAGTCAGAGTAAAGCTGCCCTCAATCATACTTCGTTAAGGTGCTACTGGCATCACATTGCCTTTCTTACGTTTTTTCGCAAGCGCCCGCCCCAGATCGGGAAGAAATTCTTTTACGACTCCAAACCCCATATTGCTCGCCATGGTGATGCCGAAACTGACGGCTGCATCTCCCGCCGAGTGCTGACTCGAAGGCAGCCAAAAGCGAGACAAGAAAGCACCACCGGCCACGCCGCCTACCTGGGAGATCGACAGATGCAGGCTTCCATCGTCGTGCCGCGAAAGCATCCCACTTGCCAGCGCGTACCCAGTGCGCGGCCAGAGGCCCCTCTTCCCAGAGTTGAAATAGCGGTTGTCTTCGTGTAATGCGCTGGCCAGACCGAATGTAACAGTGCGCTGAATGGAATACTGGCCGAGGATATTGGCAAATCGCCTGCCGTAGCCAAGTGCTCCCTGTTCCCACTCGGGAGGCTTGTCTTTCCATTGATCGAGTCCTGCGGAGAATCCAGCCTTGATGTAACCCAACGGGTTGACCATCGTCTTTAAATACAGATGGGTTCGCTCTCGCTGTGTTAAAGGCCGAAATTGACTAGCCTGCATTACTCCGGCCATGTTCAGGTAATTGAAGAGATAGTCGATCCCTTTGCCGACGGAGGTGGATTCATGCTCATCGCTGTTCGAATCCTGATTTTGCGCGGACAGCAGCGGACCCACCATGAGAACCAGAATGGCAACGTAGCAACAGCTTTGATTCATTGGAGTGAGCCCCGGGACCAAGTTTCCAACCCTGCTCATCGAGGCGCATCCGGCCGATTGCAATCGTTGATTCGAGTTGTGGGTATTCGGCCCATTTTTGACTTGCCCAAGGAAACCGCCTGTTCTTCAGCGTTCCTGTCAGCAAGCGCGCTTGGAGCGGGTGAAGGACCTCCTTTGGGGACTCGTCCGTCTGTGCGATTGCAATCAGGGCAGCTACACCACAGGTTCCTTCGATCCGAACAGAGTTGCTACTTGTGGTCAGACACACAGCTCTGGCTCTCGGTCCTTCAGGTAATCTCTCTCACGTATTTGCTTTATCGTGAACTGTGCCTTCTGACAGCGTCCAGCGGTGGGGATCATGCTACTGTTCGTACGCGTACGTCTGGTTAGACTCTTCAGTAGGTTAGGTATGGCCGAGCGGGTCAAACATTACTAATTCATCTTCGGCGCTTCTTCCTCGGCAGCCGCGTTCTGTCCTGCGCATTTTGCGGAGCAAATCGGTTTTCCAATTCTAACCATTTGACTAGAACATCTGCCAGTCCCGTGCGCTCCTGCTGAACCGCTAACATGAAAATCGATGGTGGACTGGTTATCTTGACCACCAAACCGAACCCTCGAAGGGCCGAAGGCCTGTGAAGACTCTGATCTCGACGCTCAAAAAGGCTTTCGATCGCGGCGGGTTGCTCCTCTGGGCTGTGATCGTCAGTTTGGTACTGCCGGTTGGCACTCTCAGCCAAGGTATTCCTGATTCTGCTTCGAGCCAGCTGGGACGGCAACCAGAACGTTTTTCAATCGAAAAGTCTCTTGGCATGCCCGGCAAACCATCTCTTGATTTGAATTCACTTGCGATTGTCCAGCCCGGAAGTGAGTCACGCGGTGACACCAGCTTCAAGTGGGAACTCGCCATACCCCAGTCGCTTCTTTATACCGGAATCATGCACGTCTACGATATCTGGACCCAACCCGGAACCCGAGACACGTTGAATGGTCACTGGCTTGACAACTACTTCGCTTCTGTAGCCTCGCTGCGTGGTTGGAGTGATGGCGACACGTTCATGGCTCCATACGTTGCCCACACAATTGAAGGCTCCGTGTTTGGTTTCATTGAGCGTCAAAACGACCCCAAATACCGCAAGGTTCAGTGGGGCGATGGCCGCGATTACTTCATTAGCCTCTTGCGTTCCCTGGCCTATTCCGCGGTTTGGCACACTCAGTGGAAGATTGGTCCCATCAGCGAGGCGTCGATTGGTAACGTCATGCTGCACGCCTCGCCTGGATTCATTACCCTCGCGGATACGCCGACCCTTGGCACAGTGGCAATGATCGGAGAGGATGCCGCAGATCGCTACTTGATCACGGGCCTTGAGAATCGGACGGCTAATCGACCTCTAAACATGCTGGCTCGGAGCTTCTTGAATCCCGGACGATCATTTGCCAACATGATGGCGTTTCGAGTTCCATGGCACCGGGAGAACCGCATCGGTCTGTTTGGAAGGAACTTTCTTATCCGAAAGGAACTTCTCGCCGACTACAGAGTAACTGGCGAGAAGGCTTTTGAATACGTGCGTCCAGCCCAACCAGTAACTGGACCTCGTGCTTTTCCAAAGGAGGCGGCTATCGAGTTAACTGCCTTTCCACTCTTCGAGACCTTCTTAGGAGGCAGTTGCGTTGGTGGCGGTGGCTCTGGAGCGGCTCGCGTGAACCCCCAACTGCAGGTTGTTGCGGAGGTGAGCGGATGCCTGATCATGCACATGTCGGCCGTCAACCAAAGTGGGGACTCGCTGTTTTATGGTGGTGGGCTACGCTGGACCCCAAGGGCGGCACATCGCTATTCGCCGTATTTGCAGATAATGTTCGGAGGCAAGAAGGTGACTCACGAAACGGACGACCTAGCGCTACGAGAGAAGTTGCTCGAGGAATGGCGTGATGGTGATGGCACTTTGCCGCATTATCCGAAGCGCAGTGACTGGTCCGCCGAAGTTACGAGCAATGCGCCCGCCCTTAGTGTTGGTGGGGGGATCGACGTAATATTTTCGCGCCCATTTGCCTGGCGGCTTCTCAGTGTTGAATATTCACACGCCTGGATGGGCGATGTCGGAATGATTCATTCGCAACAAAGTGTGCGTTTTTCTACTGCAGCCGTGCTGCGCATCGGTACTTGGTAGTGCTTTTGGCAATTGGGTAAGACCGCCATTACAGCCGTTGGCGGCGGTTCCTCGCGTTGAACGCCTTATGCTATTGGAAAACGCTCTTGCAGCGGAACGTTACCTGTGAATTTTGCCAGTATCTAATTCCGCAGACCACACCTAGCGTCTTGTTGTATTGGCACGGGAGCGTCGAATGCGACGACCATTAACTTATGTGGCGGCCCTGCTTTTGGTGCTCTGCATCACAGCTGGAGCTGGGCGAGACCCGATCTGGTTGGCTTTAGACGGAGCCCAAAGTAGACAAGAGCAACGTAGACAAGAGAAAGAAGAAGAGAAGAGGAATCAAGGGTTGGCTCAAACCGGGGCTGCAGTGGGCTGCAAGGCGTTACAGCAGGTGGGCGCTGCGTCGTGGTATGGAGAGAAGTACCACGGAAAGATCACGGCCAGTGGTGAACCTTTTGACATGTATGGCTTGACTGCCGCACATGCGACCTTGCCGCTCGGGACCTTCGTGCGAGTGACCAACCTGAACAATGGCCGAACCGTAAGGGTACGCGTTAATGATCGTGGTCCATTCGTGAGAGGTCGAATTATTGACGTTTCCTATAATGCTGCGCGCATTCTCGATTTTCTGAAAAACGGTGTGCAGCGCGTTCTCCTTGACTACGAGGAATGCCAACGGAGCGATAACCGAACCACCAGCCAAGCGGAGGATGTGTCAGCCAATAAACCCTTAGGCGATCGTCGCAGGTGGTGAAAATCGTCATCCCACGCATCATAATCCCGGCACGCAGAAGTATCTGGAGTTGTCTCACTTTATGATCGAGAGTAACAGTGAAGTTCTCGCGGCACCGGTAAGCGTCTATCTTCTGGCTGACAATCGCTTGCTTCGAGAAACTCTGGCTTGCCTGCTGGCGAAGCGGGGAGGCCTGTCGATTGCCGGCATCGGCCGTTATAATGAATCGACAGTGGAGAAGATTTTAGCCTCTGGCTGCGCCATCCTGCTGATGGATTCTCAGGCCACCAAGCAAGGCATAGCTTTGCTCGACGACCTGTCGGAACCGGCTTCGGGAATCGACGTCATCCTGTTCGGAATGAACGAAGATATAGATCTGTTCATCAGGTCCGCCCATCTCGGAGTCAGCGGCTATGTGCTACAGGAAGCGTCAGCTTCGGAGATGATTGCCGCTGTCCTGGCGGTGGCGCGGGGTGAGGCCGCCTGGCCACCTCGTCTGTGCATGGCGCTGGGCAACCACCTGTCCCGCGAGTGCCGGAACCGGCCAAGGTTGTCCATGCTGCCGGGAGGCGTCAAGTATTGTCTCACCCGACGGCAGATGGAACTAGTACGGCTGGTGGAAAGAGGGTTGACCAACAAGGAAATTGCAGCCAAGTTGAACCTCTCAGAGTTCACGGTGAAGAATCACCTTCACCGCATCATGAAAGAAGTGGATGCCGACGACCGCCATGAGGCCGTCGATGCCATTCGCGCCAGCGGACTCGTGGTATAGTTCGTCGAGTTCGAAGCGATCTCTGGATGGCAAGACGGCTGCATGACCCAGGAAAAAACAAGACTTGTGATTGCTTGACGCTTACTCTGAAGAAACCCGCCTAAGAGCCGAACTTCGCGGATACCATCGAAACGACACTCGTCGCCAGCGGGGACTCATACCTAAGCGCGAAGCGTAGCATTTAGGTATTCCGGCAGAACTCATCTATTTCGTCGCTTGCTGGCTTTAGCTAGATATGTGTTGGTTTTTCGTATGCCAGACTATGGCGGTATGCTGTTTGCGTAGATATCCAGTTGCTCGGTCTCAGTTTCATGGACTGCAAGTTGGGTGTTGCGGTGGTGGGACAACCAATCTGCCGCTCTCGCCTGTCCATTGCGCACCTGGCTCGTTGTCATGATTTGCGTGAGCGCCGCCAAGGCAGGTTTGCCGGTATGGCTGCAGTTCGCAGCCAATGTGAACCATTTGTATGCTTCGACATAGTTCAATGGAACACCCTCGCCATTTTGGTACAGAACAGCGAGGTTGAACTGCGCCGGCCAATGGTTCTGCTCGGCTGCTTTCCGAAACCAGTCGACTGCTTGTCGATAATCGCGGCTAACGCCTTCACCACGCCAATACATGTACCCGATTGCATTTTCTGCGATTGGATGCCCTTGTTCAGCCGCTCGCTGGAACCACCTTGCCGATTCACTATAGTCCTGCTGGACACCTTTGCCTATTTTGAACAAGTAAGCCAAATCGAGCTCTGCAGTCACTAGGCCATGCTCGGCCGCAGTGCGATAGAATCCCGCCGCCTTCTCTGGATCTCGTTTGACCCCATTTCCGAACTCATGGATGTGCCCCAAGGCGCGATATGACTCCAAGATTCCCTTGCCTGCAGCTTCGGTAAACCATTTCAATGCCTCAGCATAATTTCGCTCCGTACCGTCGCCATCGAGGTACATCATGCCGAGGTTATGTTGTGCCGCTGGCTCACCCTGCTCTGCGGCAAGATGGTATAGGTCTAAAGCCTTAGTAACATTTTTGGGAACACCTAATCCTCTTTCATAAGCTCTCCCCAAGCTATTTCGAGCTTGCGCCAAACCTTGGGCCGCAGCTTGGGTCAATAATTCTGCAGCGCGAGCGTGGTCACTGGGCACGCCGTAGCCGTGTTGATACATCTGAGCGAGATTGTATTGAGCCGGCGGAAACCTCTGCTCAGCGGCAGCACCAAACCAACGCACCGATTCTCCATAATCCTTCGGCACTCCCAGTCCGCGCTTGTACAGATAGCCCATACTGTTTTGCGCTTTAGCGACCCCCCTGCGCGCCGCTTGCAGGCACGAGCTGACGATCTCCGCATCGTTGTCAGGCACACCGCTGCCAGCGGCGTAGGCTCTAGCCACTCTATTTTGCTCGTCTTTGTGACCCACTTCAGCCCGTTCGAGATACTCCAGGAACGGCGCGGGCGGCCTCACTTCTTCATTCCCCAGGTTCTCACAGGAGGCGTTGAGCATGACCTGAGGGTACGTTACCATCGCAGCCATGAGGACAAACCCGCACACCCAATAATATCGAATCATTACAACCCTCCGTTTTGCCAGAACGAGCGCCGTCAAGGACGCACGGAACGGAAGGATCCGCACTCGCTTTCCTTAACAATGCGCTAGTAACTTGCGTCACGAAGGTAGCTAACGGATCTGCGCGGATAAACTGACAAAACTTGCAGGCGTTCGGCTTCATCGACGAACGGAACAAGCCGAGGGTGCGCAAATGCCGACGCCGAACAGAGAGACTTCTCCGTCTGGGCGGGAATACATCGCATTTTCTATTGGAAGGGGCTATGGCAGTAAGATTTTTGGTCAGTGTTCAGCACGTCTCTTCCTCGGACGAACTCAAAGACCACTTTGCATTTAGGACCTAGAACTGCCAAAAAGCCTACAGCGGAAGCGGCTTAGGCTTATCTATCATTTGGTCCACGCCAAACTGCTCACTTGCGCAGGTCGGTCGCTTTTTTGGAAGGCTGCAAGAAAACAGGAACACGCGGAGAAAGACCAAAGCGTAATGTTCGCGGCTGAGACTCGTGCTCTGCCTTGGTCACTACGCTGCGTCGACTTGCTCGATTTCGCCAATCCTCCCTGTCCGCTCATGCTTCCGGAATCCAATGCCCCGAGGAAGGCCTTCGTTGGAAGATCGATTGTGACAAACCAACCAAATGCTGCTGGCCTTCAAGAGACCGCAGGAGACCGAGATAGTGCGCCGCGGCATTAAGGTCGCGGCGCTCATTCCCGTTCCGGTCCTGAGTTGGCGAACACTGCAATTCGCAAACTCTCCGCTGGACGGCCTGGTGAGCGTGTTTCAACATCGAAGGCAGCTTTTTGCGATCTCCTTCAAACAACGCTTTTCGATATAGTTTTGCCCAATGCTCTTTCTTGTCAATTGCTTCCATTCAAAATCTCCACGGGAGTTGTTCTCCGCCAGCTTGTGAAGTCCGCGTGTGCGTGCGAACGCTACGCAGCTGATCTTGCTGTAACTTTCTCAGTCACCCTGACCTCGATGAGCTTACGGATCAGGCGCCGCGTTCGTTCAACGAAGGCGAGGTTGTCTGCCAGGCAGCTTTCAAGCAGCACACCGACGCCATAGTGTCCCGTCATATCGGCCGCGGCGATTAGAGTGACATATTCAGCAGTGCGGAGGTGAATCAGTTGGTTTGCCGTGGCCAGAATGAAGAGATGCTTCGCCATCGGATTCTGTATTTCAGCAACCTCGTTACGAAAGTTTACAGCGACAACGTCGTGGAGACGTCCGCTGGGCTTCACCGGTTCCTCGCCAATGAGCTCGAAGCACTGATCTAGCTTGGCAAGGATTGTGTCAGAGACGAACATCCTTGCCTCCATGGCTTCTTTAACGTCTGGACGCTGCGTCACTTGACTGATTTCCTGAAAGATCTTTGTTGTCTCTTCGGTACCCTGCCTTACGCTGCTAAGAATTTGAACGAACACTTCCTTTGGATCGTTGATTGGCATGATAGTTCTCCTTGTTTGTAATCTAAGAAAGAAAAAAGTTCAGATTAGCTGACTTAGTTCAGAGAACCTGAAAGAGGAGAAGTCGGTAACCGCCTCATTGCGACCCTAGAGTCATCCGCCCGGACTGTCAATCAGCAAAACTGCTAGCGTTGTCCGGAAAGTTGTGAACAAAAGTCACGCACGTGTTTGCAGGATCGAATCACTTTCGCCCACACAAAAGGGGACCCGAGCCAGAACGCCAGCCATTATCTACTTGCCTTTAGCACGAATCTCATTGGCGAACGCTCGATCCGGCTTTTCGCCTCCCAGGGCGAGGCCGGCCACAATTAATATCGCCAAGAGCGCAAATATTTTGGCAATCACTTCATCCGATGTTGTTCGCTTGCGACGAATGTAAGGCCCTCGGCGGCAAAGCGGCGCAAGAGCCGACCCGCGACGGCGGCCAAGTCACCGGGTAGTTCCGTTGCGACAGGCTCACTCACTCGGACCACCTGGGTATCGAGCATGCCGTCGGTTCCGGTGATCTGAAACTCGACAACCCCCACGAAACGCGCCCCCCCTTGAGACTCGAGATCCCACACGAGGAGCGTTGCGGCCAGGTTTGGGGCGCGATCTGCATCGACGAGGCGCACATCTGGGCGCGACGCGACCTCGAGCCGCAGTGCCGTGTCTAGATACCGGTCGGGGGCAGACGACCAACGCCAGACCGAGTCCTGGGTCAACTCACCATTTTGTTTTTGATGTAGCACACGGCGCCCGATGTGTCCGCGTGCCTGTGTATCAAGCAGGCGGACCGAGGCGGCGTTGGGAGCCTTCGTCACTTGCCTCGGTGGCTCGGATAGTCCCGCCTCGAGTAGCTGCGGTTCAATCATGCGGCTGGGCATCGTTTGTGGACGCCGCAACTGGCAGGCGAGTCCTCCAAAGCAGGCTAACGCGACGAGAAGACAGTGTCTTGGTCGAGACACACGAATCATCGGCGTTTCTCCACTTCCTTTCGTGGACCATAGACCACCGATTCAGGCTGTTCCTCGAGCTGTCGCGCTAGTTCACGCATCTGTTCGAGGGAATCCCGGATGGCCGGCAGGGAACGCCGGAGATCTTCTGCCGCAAGTCTGGAGCTATCCGCCGCGTCCCGCGTCGATTGGGTCGCGGCCGGAAAGTCTGCGTTCTTAATTGCGGCCCGTGCCTCTTCCGTGAACTTGACTAGTGCTCCCTCCGTGCCCATGAGCCCGTCCATCTCAGATTTGATCTGCTCGATCTGCGCACTTGTCGTTGTAAAAAACTTTCGCGAGTCAGCGCTCAGACTTGGCAATTGGCTGTCCCGAACGATGCGATCGACGTTAGTGAAAAATCGGTCACTCCTGTCAAGACTGTTGGGAATCCTGCCGACGATCTCCCTGAGGGTTTCCAGTGTCGCTTCCGCGCGATCCAAAACTGCAGGCAGCCGATCCTGCACCGTTGCACGCATCGAAGGTATTGAAGGTACATAGGGGCGAGTAGGTTTGAACCCAAGTGCCATCCCTGGTGGGGGATTTTTTGGCACATCCAGTAGTAAGTATGCCTCTCCTGTTACCGGGTTGCCGATGATCTGGGCCCGGAGGCGCGGCAATTCGCCTCCAATATCCGCAAGCTTTCGAATTCGGCTGACGTTGAAGCCAATGGTGTTGAGGCGGCTTAGGAACACCTCAAAATCGATTTCGACGGTGGTCTCGCGCGGATCAACGCGCAGGTCTGTGACGCGACCCACCGGTACGCCTCGGTATCGCACCGGACTCGATACGTCCAAGCCGCTGACGTTCTCGGTGGTATAGGTGACCAAAGCAATCACAGCACGTTTCCTCATACGTTGAATGAAGAGCAGAGCCGTTGCGAGGATTACGACTACTGCTACTACGATGAAAAAGCCAAGTCGCGCGTAGCTCTTCTCGACAGCCATCTGGTTAGCCTCCCTGACAATCGGATACTGCAGGCGACGAACGCGTGAAGAAGTTGTGCACAAAGGGGATCTCCGATTCGTCACGGAGTTTCCGCGGGTCGCCTCGTGCCACGATCCCTTTCGCGGCTCGGTCCAGCACGATGCACTGTGCAGCCACGAGAAAAATGCTGGGCAGCTCGTGGGTCACGATGACCATCGTGATGCCAAGGTCGCGACTGAGCGTGAGGATGAGCTGGTCGAGCTCGACCGCCGAGATTGGGTCGAGCCCGGCGGTCGGCTCGTCAAAGAACAGGAGGTTTGCCTCGAGCATAAGGGCGCGGGCGATGCCAGCGCGCTTTTTCATGCCACCGGAGATTTCGCCCGGCAGATGCTCGGCGAACGCACCAAGGCCCACGAGATTAAGCTTGGCTTGGACGAGCTCCCACACCATGGCACCCCGGATAGGGGTCCACACAGTCAAGGGAAGCGCGAGGTTCTCCGCCAAGGTCATAGAACTAAAGAGTGCACCCGACTGGAACAGCACGCCGAAGGGAGGCATGCCCTCGTAACGATGCGGCTCTCCAACGCCATCGATCTCGATCCGCCCGGCTTGAGGCTGTTCCAATCCGATCAGATATCGCAGCAGTGAACTCTTGCCGCATCCTGATCCGCCGAGGATGGCGAAGACAGTTCCGCGCTCGACTTGGAAGGTGACGTGCTCCATCAGGACCCGTGCCCCCCAGGCGATGCGTAAATCGTCGACCGTAATATGCGGCTTTGATGGCGGCATATCAGACGCCTATCAGCGCCAGGAAGAACGTAAACACGGCGCTGATCACGATCACACCAAAAATGGCCAGAACCACGGCGGTCGTCGTCCGGGCGCCGACAGCCGCGGCGCCACCCAGTGCGAGCAGGCCCTGACAACATGCGATCAATCCAATCGCGAATCCCAGAAATGGACTCTTGACGAGGCCCGCCATCAAGTGATCGGGGGTGATCGCATACAGGGTCGCCTGGATATAAGCGCGCGCCGTCATTTGCGTGATGAAGAGTGTGGCCCCCATTCCGCCGATCAGGGCCACAGCGTCCCCCACCCAGGTCAAGAGCGGCACAGTGGCAGCGAGTGCAAGACATCGTGGCACGACTAACCATCTCAGCGGATCAAACCCCATGGACCGCAAGGCGTCGATTTCCTCCGACACCTTCATCGTGGCGATCTCCGAGGCAAGACCAGCGCCCGATCGCCCAGCCACAATGATCGCGGTAACCAACGGTCCGAGCTCCCGGAAGTGCGCGACAACCACCAGCTCGGGAACATAGGACACAGCCCCAAAACGCCCGAGCTGCGAGACCCCTAGCAACCCGACGATGACTCCGACAAGCAGGTTGGCGGCGCTCGTGACCGGCAGCGCTTGTGCGCCGATCTCTTGCATCAGCCTTGGCAAGGAACCCCAATCAACCGAGTTAGGCTTGGCGGTCGCTTTCGGCAGTGCGGCGGCATAACGACCGATAAACTCAAGCGCCTCGTTTGCCTTTCCAGGCAACTGAGCCGCAGACGCACCGATCCGATCGAGAGAACCTATCGCGGATCTCTGAGGCGCCGAGCGGTCCTCTCTGCGCTCGCGATAAAGGGCGATCAAGCGTGCCGCGTTGGTGTTGCCGCCTTCAACTACACGCGCGCGGCGCTTATCCGCGTCGAGCCGATCGAGAAGGCGTGCCAGTAAGACTGCCCCGGCGCCATCGATGCGATCGAGTTGCGACAGGTCGACATCGACCGAGCGGCATCCACCCAAGCGGGTTTCGGCGCTCTCGACTCCCTTGGCCACTGCTGTAGCATGGGCCAAGTCGAGCGCACCGGACAGTACAATAGTTGCCCGTTCTCCCTCTCGGTCGGTTCGTACAGCAACACCCATTGCGCAGCTCTCAGGGTATTCTGACAGCTTGAAGTCGTGAATGATTCCCATGTGGTGCGTTGGGAACCACTTGGAAGCCCGTGAGGGCAGCATTAGGCATACTTATTTCTGCCGAACGCTATTATTTGTTCAGTTCGTCGTCCTTGTAGTACTTCGTACCTTGTAGGGTCAATTGAAGAGCGAGCCCCTTTTTGGTGATCTGATATACCCAAACGCCAGGTGCAACCGTGGCTGCTCCCGAGTATGCTCCGCCGGAGTTACTCGTCTTGGCAGCCGCATCTGTCTGCGCAGAACCATCCCAACCGGAATCGAGGAACTTTGACAACGCCGGCTCTGTCTCGAATGCAAACACCACGCGATAGTCTTTCACGCCGACTCCGAGGCCAGCACCAGCGGAGACCATCTTCATGAAAGTATCCTGGCTGCTCTTCGCATTGACGGCTATACCCGACCCACGCGCCGTGCTTACCAGGAGCAGGTTGGCTCCCATGTTGTCGAAAACTGCATATCCGGCGGACTTCTGGATAAGCTCCTTGGCCGTGGGTTGAAGCTTATACAGGTCCTCCAAGGTTTGCGCTGCCATTTTGCGAGTCTTTTCCCGTTGCTCGTCGGGGGTATCCTTTGCGCCGGCCAGACCTCCAGCAAGCAAGACAATGGCAAGACTTGAGGCGATTATTCTTAATCTCATGAGGTTCTCCAAAAATAAGGCGTGGAGCTGTTTGTGTTGGGCTACCGTGTACCGACTTGTCAACACCGCCCCAAGTAGAACAAGGCATACGAGTCCTTAGAACTGTCTCCATTGTCAGTCGTTCTTAAAAATTCGTGCAGTGCGAAAACTAGGCCGACTGTCATGTCTGGAATGTCCAGACAATCTTCACCACGCGGCCGGGCTGCCAACCAGCAAACTTTCTCGGTGGTTTATGGAAGAGCTGTGGGGTGGCCGAGGTGGCCAATTGGAATAAGGCGAGCGATCTCAACCGCGAAACGTGAAGTTCCCGGTAGGAGGCCAGCTCAATGTGGCGTCAGCCGATGGTGGTCGATAGCTGGGGAACACACTAAGTATTCTGGAGAATTAGTATAGATGTGATTAGCAAGAACGACGAACCATCCAGAGCTCCTGATCAAGGCACGCAAACTCGCTTACGTTACCGAACTACTTCTCGAATTGGCAGTAGGTGTTGTTACCCTGCGGCTCGGACGGAACCGCTTTCCACCGGCACGCGAGCGTGGATCGTGGCACCGCCCTTGGGTTGGGTTTCGATTGTGAAGGTTCCGTTTACTAGCTTCAGTCGTTCCTCCATGCTAACGAGTCCCAAGCCGTTGCTCATCTTTACCTGTTCGCGATCGAAACCCACACCGGAATCATTGACCGTGAGATGAATCTCATTCGCAGCCCACCACAATTCGCACTTCGAAGTGCCGTGCCCCGCTGTGTTTTGCAGAATTGTGCAGGGCTTCTTGCAGCACCCGGAAGAGACAAAGAGAAATGTCCGCCGATAAGTCGGACAGCGCATCGGTTTGTACGTCGATCTCCACTCTCTGCTGCTTACTGAACTCCCGGCAGAAACCTCTCACAGCGCCAGCAATACCCAGATATTGCAGTTTTGCCGAATGCAACTCATGCGACAACAATTGAATATCGGAGGCTATGTCCGAAATCTGCTTCTCGCCAGCATCAAACAAAGCGCCGGGTTTGCGAGCAGGACCTGCCCTCCAAATCCTCCACTGCAATTCCCAATGACGCCTGCTTAAAGAGATAACGGAAGAGGTGTTTAGCGTGGGCTGGTAGCACTTGCGTAGGCATAAGGCTCCGAAAATCCGGGGGAACGGGGAATACCTGAGTGCCCTATGGGGGAATACCCTACCATTTTTCCAAGCGAAAGTGAATGCTAGTTAAGAGTTGCCGAATCTTTAAGATAGCGACCATGCTAGATCGCGTCCATGGGGCAGCTTGTGTTGATCTAGCTCCTCAAAACTTTATGACGATGCCCGCGGAAACTCTACCCTGCCGGTCTTGGGTTTGATCGCTGAACTTAGTCAAAATCCAATCTGCCTGCACCAGACGTAATCCGATCCCTTTCCGAAGCCCGACGTCTAAGCCGCCGCCAATGATCATGGCAAACGTGCTGTCGCTCCCGCCTGCTGTCGAAGCGGTGGCACCACCGAACAATCCATGTACAAAGGGCTGAACTACTGGTAGGCGTGCGGTGAGTACGGGTCCAAAGGTATAGGTATAAACCGAAGAGCTAGCCCTTCGCGAATTGTACACACCACTGAAGTCGGCCGTAATTCCGAGAACGTGTTTGAAGTTTCCAGTTAACGAGGCGTTCCACCCCACGGCGTTATAACTGGACTGAAGATGCTCATATTGGGGGCCGCCGAAGATTTCCACTCTTTGCGCAAATACCGGCGCGCACAGGACGCAGGCGATCAGAATTGTGTTTATGAAGTGGCCCCTCATCGAATCCTTCCTTTGGAAAGAACGAAAACCCTCTCAAATGGCTACGAAAATCCTCAAGAGAGCCTAAGCTGCTTGTTTCGATATCAGATCTGTCAAGAGTTACAGATGGGAGGTCAAACCAGAGATTACGACTGAATATTTGAGCAAATCCCCATTTCAGGAACGCCGCTCAAAAGCGGCTGGTTGTGAGAACTCTAGCCAACTTCAACCACTATTCTGCGTCCACGTCGCGAAGCCACCAATTCCCCGATTCACACCACATCGTTGTGCCATCGGTTTGAGTGCGGGTAACGCCAGCAAGCATTTTGACAAGTGGAGTGCCGATGTGCGGACATAGACCGACCGGGAACGTCAGATGGTTTGGGGCGTGCCTGAAACAAGCACGGAGATTGCACATCGACCAACTTCATGGGACGTTCGCTAAGGCTCGATCAGTGGAAGCTGCGAGACTAATTGCAAGTCGATCATCAGCTGGATCCTCCGATCCAGTTGAAAGAACAGGGCCGTATTCCGTGCCGACAAGACCTTGCGGAATATCGGGATGTACTTGAGTCTGAGTTGGGCGACTGATTCATCAACACTGACCCATCTTCCGACCGAGCCCTGGGCCTCCTGCTCAGTCATGGTGTCGTAGCCCGCGGCGTACATCTTGAGCAGGTCGTACTTGGTACGGTTGATAGCGACCAGTTCGTCAACATAGGCCTCATAAATGGGCCAGAATTTTTCTGCCTCGGCACCGCTCAATTTCATGTTGGCGGCGACAAGCTGTTTCCGTTGAGCCCTGATATCCTTTCTCAGCAATTGAATCTGCTCATCGGTAGGCGTCTGAAAGTCCTCACTGGGAAGAGGCCTTACTTCTTGGGATGATGGTAGACGCCGCACGGCCTGTGGGGCCGCATTCTGGGCCGGCACTGTGCTTCCGCTGAGGAAACCTGCCAGGAGTGCACCAACCATCAAGTGTTTCACGGTCAGTCTGACCACGGACCCTCCTGACTAAGACGAGATTCGTCCGAACGCGGCAGTGGCATCTTTGCTCAATTTGGAGAGTAGGAAAAGCGAACGAGCCGGTTCTTGGTCCAGCATTCATCGTTCGCTTCCGGACAAACCGGGTACAACTCACCCCATCCCACCGCTATTGCAATCTGAGGCTCTGGAATACCCTTGCCTATCAGGGCTTGTTTGACCCAATCGGCTCTTCGCTGTGAGAGCCTGAGATTGTAGAGCAGGTCGCCTCTAGAGGATGCATATCCTTCTATAAAGAACCGATCATGAGGATGATTCTTCAACCACTCAACATTGTCGTCCAGGACGCTCGGGTTCGATGGCTCGTCATGGTCATTCCAGGGAAACATGACCTCGTGCATGTTTTGGTTGAAAGCTTCCTCGTCGGGACCGTATATAACCACGCGTGGCCGCGCCCAGTAGCCGATCCAGAAAGCAACATCCGCAGACGACATTGAAACATCCTGTTGCGCCACCGTCCCGGTACCAATCAAGAGAAGGATTATGCTCGCGGCGAACAAAAGTCGGCGTTTCATGGGATTGATTCCTCTACTTAATGCCGCCCAGTTTACAAACTAAGGCGAAAGAGACCACTGTCAATGTGACACCATCCACGACTTACGGCGCCGGACGCGAATTTCGCATCGCATCAGCAACATGGGCAGATCAACTGCAGGTTTCTGTGGTGTTCAATCCATTTCGAATGATATGAACATTAGCCGGCCCTTGCGTTCGATCTGCAATGCAACAGACTCACCAGACTTGTACTTCTCGATCTCCGACCTCAGATCCTTCACAGTTGAAACAGGCCTGCCATTCACCGAGCGAATGACGTCGTCCATTGCCAGGCCCGTCCTCTGCTGAGTATGTTCCAGTTTGGCAACCACCACTACGCCGGACTTGGACCGCCGATGCGACGTCTCCGAGCGCGGCCTTTCATTCACAGGGATGCCCATCACTCCCAACTCCGCAACTCCGTCGCTCTCGACTAAGATCGAGTTGATTGGGTCGTCAAATTCTTCGTCACTATCCTCCAGAACTGGCATATCGAACCTCAGGCGCGAACCATTTCGAGAGACCTCAAGGCTTACGCGATCCCCAGCCCGCTTGCTGTAAAAACTTGCGTTAAACTGAGGTAGTCCGGTAACAGGTTCGCCGTCCAAACTTACAAGGACGTCTCGCACATTCAGTCCTGCCATTTCTGCCGGGCTGTTTGGTTCCACGTCGGAAACAACAGCACCCCAATCCTGTGGGAGTCCTAGTCCGCGTGCGAGAGTTGACGTAATGCTTTGAACTCTGACGCCGATCTCACCGACGCGGACATGTCCGCGTGCCTTGAGCTCTTGGTAAATAATCTGAACCAAGTTGCTTGGGAGGGCAAACCCTAGCCCATCGTTGCCCCCACCCTCTGTCACCATGAAGCTGGTGATCCCCACAAGCCTGCCGTTCATGTCCACCAGGGCCCCTCCACTACTGCCGGGATTAATGGGAGCATCTGTCTGGATGTAGGGCACGGGCCGATCCGCGTTGTCGGAACGCGCGACTGCACTGACTATTCCCATTGAAACCGAATTCTTGAGCCCCTCTGGATTGCCTATCGCGACTACTAACGCTCCCGGCTGGACGGTGTTTGAGTCCGCAAGAGAAACGGCAGGCAAGCCGTCCACATCAATTTTCAGGAGCGCTAGATCAGCTTGCTCACACTCTCCCACTACCCTGGCATCGAATGTGAGGACGGGCGGAACACTCTTCCCCTGCGGAGCACGGACTCTGTCGTCAAGGTTGACCCGCACTCTCTTTGCACCGTTAACCGTGTGAGCGTTGGTGATAATGTATCCGTCCGTGCCCATGATAACGCCGGAAGCTATGACGTTTGCCTTTGTAACTATACGAGTGTCAATCCTGTCTTTGTCGTCACTTTTATCGTCGTCCGGATGTATGTACCCTAGTACCTCGATTTGTACGATCGCTGGTGACACTTGTTTCGCGATGCTCTGAATAGAATTGCTTAATTGCTCTAAGGGCGATCTCTGTTGAGCAGGAACCCATCCCGCGAGAAACAGAATCAAGATTCTGAGTAATAGATGCCGCGGGCCAGAACAACCAGGCATTTGTTTGGCTCCAACTTCTGCAGTCTACGGAGTGTGGCACATTAGAGATGGGTAGGTCGACCGCGTCGTCCTAAACATTATCTTGGTTCCTCATGCGATGCTCGACGGCAGAGATCGCACTGTTCTGAACTAACCTAAGGTCACGATGCCTGCAACTGTCAGCTCTTACAGGGATGCCTCGCGTTCAACCACCGATTCGAGAGAACTCTGAGGTTGCTGCGTTGATATCTCTCTCCTTTAATCCTCTTTGATCATATTTGGCCCTTTTGCAAACGCTCGTCGACAGGCCTCGGGAGCCGATGATCGACTTTTTCGTCAGGTCCAAGAAGGAAAGCTTTCCGAACCGGGCCGTTGAAGCTTCTGAGCAGGCGGCGGTCCTTAACTGTTCTGCCATGACACCTTGGTACGTCGAAGACTTCGGGTGCAACCTACTGGCAAGTTTCGCAGTGGCATTGGGTGCCGTTTGCGGCGACCATTGTGTAGTCAACCAACACCATTGCCAGGTATGAATACAAATGGGACGGATGTTAAGGAAACTGAGCGGCTGGAGATTTCGAAAGAATAATAAAGAGAGGCAAGTATGTACCTAAAAGCGATTGCGGTAAATGTGATGGTTCTGTTCTTTCTGGCAGCGGCATCTGTTTTTGGCGCAAGTGGCGACAAAGCCGAGGTCAAGGGAATGATCACTACGCGCACCGGAGAAACGTTGGTCGTGAAGTCCGCGGAGGGAAACGTTACCGTGGCCTTAACCGATGACACGAGAACGAAAGATGACAAGGGAGTTTTTGGCCTGGATAAGCAACAAATGTCCAATGTGGTGCTTATACCCGGACTCAAAGTGGACGTTGACGGAATGTTCGACGACCAGGGGCGGCTTGTAGCGACAACCATCACTGTCGATGGCGACGATCTGGAAGCAGCCGAGATGATCGAGGCTGGTTTGCATCCCACCGCACAGCAAGTCGCAGCCAATGTGCAGACGCTTGAGGCCCATGGTGGACAGCTTGCAGCCCACGATGTGCAACTGGCGGCTCAAAAGGAAAATATGGAGACCAACCAGCAGAAACTGGCGGGCCACCAACAGGCGATTCAGCAAAACCTGAAGGACATCGAAGAGAACACGAATCGCTTTACCGCGTTGAGCGAATACGACGTAAAAGGTGAAGCAACCGTGACCTTCGGTGTCGGTAGCTCCGATATCTCGGCACCTCACCAGGAGCAACTCAAGATGTTGGCAGAAAACGCCGTTAATCTCCGTGGATATATCATCGAGGTGATGGGCTATGCTGATTCGACCGGCAGTGCCGCGATGAACACAAAGCTGAGCGAAGACCGCGCTAAAGCGGTTATCACTTATTTGATACAGCAGGGTAACGTGCCGATGCGGCATATTGTGGCACCGGGCGCCATGGGCGAATACGGACCAGCGGCACCGAACGAGACTAGCTTGGGACGTGCGCAGAATCGTCGGGTTGAGGTTAAGATTCTTGTCAACAAAGGCATCGCTGGTAGTTAAGGATCACTCTTGCGACGCATTGGAGCAATCGCGCCCGGAAGTCGCAGGCGCTGCAAGCTGAAACGGGGGACTTTTTTTGCTTACTGGGATTAGCAAGCGTACCCATGGATATGCAATGGAACCAACGACAGCCCGGCGGAATGTCGCGGGAGAGCATGATATTGGCGCAGAGTTGATCGACGAACACGGGAGGACTTCGTACTAACCCGCGGAGTCGGCTGCCTAGCCAATCTTTCGCATACCCCAAAGTTGGTTCTTGGTCACGACCACTTTGTTCGTAATGCGACATTACCAAAAGCTGACCTTGCCTGATTCGACCAACTATATGGACCTGCTCATCCTAGTTCGTAACCCATCGCACATCGAAGCCTGATCGCCTCTGCAGCCTGGTCGAACCTCGCTCATGCCATGGGACAATCCGTGTTGGGATTTGGATAACTGATCGCGGAGGACTCATAGTCGGCTCGGCCGTACTGGTCGCCGTTGGAAGACATTTTCATCTAAATCGGATCGAAGCGAAGGCGTAGGCGAACAGCGTACGGATGTCCTTGGTACTGCTCCAGCATCGCCAGCGTTCTGAGTGAAATCGCCTGACCCGCGGGAGTATCCTCCTGCCGTTATAGCTTGCTTGCCCGGATCGAATTGGAGCGAACGCTTCCATGCGAGGTTCCCTACATGACCCATCTTGCGGAAGGCAGTCCTCTGCTTTCCAAGAATGTGCCTGACTCATCTGTAGGCACCATCTTTTCAAGCATCCGCCTGGCCGCGCTCTGCAGCTTTGCCAGTTCCCTGTCCATTCTCTCGTCATACAACTCGTTTTCCCACTCATAAAGCAGTCTCTGAGTCAGCCCGTCCACGCTTCGACATCCTGCCTGGACAAAGCACTGGTCTAACAAATTGCCTGCGGTCCGTTCACTCGTTTCAAGGAGATCGGCTATATGACAAGTATCCAACCCAAGAGTGAACAAAATGACGGTTCTGAATTGCTCTGAGCTCAAAATATCCAGCAACGTTAAAACTCGATAATCCATCGATGTTTTCTCCTCACATTGACTGTAGGAGCAGAGCATGGTTTCGTCGTTGCGAGGGAGCAAAGATGGATTTAGCCGGTGCAACATCACCCTTTCACTCAAATTGAAAGGGTTGTGAGGGTAAACCGCCGTTTTGCAACTATGGAACCCGATGTCAAGCAGCTGCTGCATTGAGCTCAAGTCACAAGGAGGGGGTAGGAGGTGTAGTGCGGGTGAACATTGGGTTAAGACATCAAGTCGTCGTATAGATGCAGGAGAGCTAGGCGGTTGCCCGAGACCCCAAAGCCGGCAGGTTGATTCAGCTGACTTCACGCTTCTTGGAATGAGCGTAGCCTGCCGAACGTGCCTGAATTCTCTTTTTTAGTTCGCTTATGTCGCGCTCCGCCAGCTCTTGTAGAATGCTCAACGTTTCTAAGGCATTGCGCAATTCGCTCTGTTCGCCAGAGCTTGGTTTGGAAAGGCTGTCTTCGATCCGGTCGAGAACTGCACTGCGTGCTTCAACGACACGTTGAAGTAGCCTAATAGGCTCAAGCTCAAAATAAGCAGTCTGGCAGAGTTGCCGCCACCGAGTGGCGTCATCACGAACAATATCGGTCATGAGCTTTCCTTATAGGCGTGAGTCGCTGGTGCTTTCACAAGCTCTCTTTACTGGTGTGTCGTGAATCGTACTCACTGTGAAATCTCGGCTGGCCTCTTGCGTTAACCACCGCAGCTTGTTCTAGCTTGGCACAACGATCCTCAGGCGGATACTGGAGTTCTTGTAGCCGGGAACTAGAAATGATTTGAGGGAGTGTCACATTATTGAGTTTGCCCGTTCCCGGCCGACGGTAGCTGCACAACAATAGAGGTGTCCGACTGGTCAACTCTGCTGGATTGTTTTGCGGCCTTGGCGAGATCGTGTTGCAAACTGTCGTGCAAAGCGCCGAGTACTTCCCGCTGCATCATCGCGATTTGATATCGATCTTGAATCAAATAGTCCGCCTCGTCGCGGGTAATCTGATTGGCTCGGTTGGCTTGGGAAATGTTGCTCAATTCGGCGGATAGTCTCTGAGCGATCAAGCTCATTCCGTCTTCGTACGCCCTGAGCACGTCGACTGGACCCAGCGGGATGGCTGGCTCATATTCGAACATGCGTGCGATGATCTCATCGGATTGGCTTGCGGTGGTGACGGCCGGTCGCACAAAGGGCGGCTCCTCCGTTGCACCTGCGCGGGATGCTCGGGGTATTTGGGCGGCGACGACATGCGACATCACAACCAACAAGCACACGACAACAACAATCAATCGAGATTTCATGTTTTACTCCTCTAGCGTTCGTCCTGTAGTTCGGAAGCCTCCAAAAAGCGATAACTGTTGATAAGAGGGCTTGGATCCATAAGTAAGTGAATGAGTGTAGGAGTGATTTCAACGGTAATCGGGCTGAGTTGTTCGCCTAAATTGCGAGGTGTTCTGTTCTTGCCAGCTGCACGAATCGTCGGTGGAATGCTAACACACCTGACTCCTGATTTGCGCTGTAGTCCGTCCACAAACATGAGGGTTTCGTTGACGCCGACCATGGTGGACACCAAGTTAAGTACCCGTAGAACCTCCCCTGACTCTCTGCAGGCCTAGCAGTTCTATCGCTTCAGGGAAGCGTTTGGCTTGTTCCGCGCTCGGTGCTCCTCGGCCTCCTCTCCGAATGGGGAATGGTAAGGAACTGAGCACTCTTCACGCGACGTACCCATCGGATGCGGGGCAGTTTCGGACCATGCAAGTGGGCGCCGTGAAAATGTTTTCCCCGTCTGGGTTGCCTGTATTCTCGAGTAGTATGTCCTCAATACAGGCATGATTTTGCTGAATTACCGCGATCCAGTCTCGAAACCAGTTAGCAAAGCTGCATTTACCTCGACCTTAGGTATCATGGGCTCAGCCAGGCGAACATCTATAGTACAGAATTGCTGCCCGGGATATAACTAGGAGTTCTGACAGGCCGGTACTACAAAAACAAAGCCTGGCGATTACCCTCGTAATCCGGATTGTTGGTGTTTCTACCTCAGTTAGTCTTGGCCTGTAGCAATTGACAGTGGCATAGCTGCCATCATAGTGGTCATACTTTCCGCAGCATCAGCTTCCTCGCCAGGCGCTCGGATTGCCGCTATGCGCCAACCGCACGGTCGGAAAAGACGAGTTAAGTTCCAAGCAGAAGGAGAAATGGCGTGATCTATACCAAGCGACTGAGAATCGTTGCGGGCCTACTAACGCTGTGCTGGGTGGTATCAACGTCGTCTCACGCACAAGACGAAAAGATTAAGGTTGAAGGGTTGATCATTGGTCGCACAGGCGATGCAATCGTCTTAAAGACGACCGACGGGACTAACGTGACTGCAACCCTTGATGATGACACCAAGGTACAACAGCCGAAAGGGCTTGGATTGCGCAAGACGCAAATGTCTGCGGCTGTGCTGATGCCTGGACTCAAGGTATCGGTTCACGGCACAAGTCAAGATTCAACGCACCTCCTTGCAAAGTCGATTACGTTCGATGGAGACGATCTACGAACAGCAGAGATGATCCAGGCCGGTCTCAATCCTACCGAGCAGCGAGTGGCTGCCAATCAGGAGAATATCGCTGCTAATCAGCAGAGTATCGCTACCAACAAGACATCCATTGATGCGAACGCTACCGAGACCAGTAAGCGGTTTGCGGACTTGAGCGAGTACGATACCAAGGATCAACTGGATGTCCACTTTGCAAGCGGTAGCAGCGAGATTTCCGAAGCGGATCAAACCGCACTAACACAGTTGGCGAACAATGCCGTAAACCTTAGGGGATACATGATTCAGGTAAAGGGCTTCGCGGATTCGAGTGGCGACGCCGCCATGAACCAGCAGCTCAGTATGGATCGAGCACAGAACGTAATTGCCTATTTGCTTCAGAACTGCAACGTGCCGGTTCGGCACATTGTGGCGCCGGGCGCCATGGGTGAAGCAGCGCCAGTCTCCTCTAACGAGACCAAGGCCGGACGAGCAGAGAACCGCCGGGTCGAGGTTAAGGTCCTGTTAAACAAGGGGCTAGCCGGTAACTGACAGTCCAAGCTGAACGCAGCAATATTCATGAGGAGAGCCAGGAAGCTACTACATGCACGGCTCGGCGCGCGTGATTCTGATGTTTTCGAGTAGCCAATCAGCGTAGTTTGCTTACTTCTCTGGCGTCTAGCGAGTAATACGCTTCAATGACGGGTCAGCTTACCTTCGTCGAAGGCTTTCCTAGCATTTCGTTTAGAAGTAATTCTTGCGGTCACGAACAGCGGGATCAAGAGTTTCGGGTCTCGTCGAATCCACCTTGGCGGACGAAGAAGCAATGGAAGTCAGAATGGCATCAAGATTCATCCTCGGAATGGGCAGAGGAACCGCTTTAACGCTAACATCATGACGGGGGGTGCGGCCCTATCATAAACCTTCTTGGTCCGCACGCAGCTGTCACACGGAGCGAAGGCCGGTCACGAGCTCACGGCTCACCAGAAAACACCGGAAGGTAGTGGGGTGGACCACAGCGTTCCAATCCCGAAATCCCGAGTAGCAGCTTCGGCCAAACTACTGAAGCGAGCTGGCGACAGAAGAGAAAGCGTTGTTGGCGTTCGAACCTACCAGCTTGATCGTTCCCATCACCAGAAGCAAGATTAGAGCCAGCATCACGGCGTACTCGGAGATGTCCTGGCCACCCTCATCCTTCCACATTTTGTGCACCGCGCTGACCATAGAACTTGGGGAGACAAACCCCCCACAGTTAGCAAACACTCTTCTTTGGACATTGGGTCCCATTGGGTTCGTGAGTAACCATAGTATGGGGTTGGTGCGGCCGGTAGAACTGGCTGTTCTTGCAGGACAAGAAGGCCTGCTGTTGAAATCGGCCATAATCCGGTCGTGATTGTACTTGATTCCATAACAATGTCGGCTCCCTGACTCGAGTAAGCGTTGGTCGTGCGAACCAAACAAGAGGCCCGGGAGAAAGGAACTATTACTATTCGCGGCATTAGGGATGAAAGTGCGCGTGGGGACGGAAGCTAGTGAGCACGCGCGCTGGTTTGAGCGGCTGCTGACGTTGTTGCAGTGCGAGTTTTGGATCAGAGAGGCGGGGGAGATCCGAAGCAAGCGGATACGGAAGCAGAAAATAGAGCGCCAGAATGCCCCATTGCTGCTGTGAGTGCTGGAAGATCACTTTCCACGGATCTAGGTTGCGAGCCCTTTGTTCGACCGGGTGTCGCTCGAGCGATCAACCTCAAGCCCGATGGTGACGCAAATGAGAATCTGTACGGAAAGAGATGAGCCGAAATCGGTAGGGTCGTGCGCCCGAGATCGCGCATTTTCCACATATTCGCAGAAACCACGTGAAGGCTTACCGGGCTGGAAGGATAGGGCCGCCAGCATGCGGAACTGGCGACCCTTCAGCGGAGGAAATGGCGCCGATGTTTTTATTGTCCGCTTTCCCATGTCTTACTCTTGTGGAAAGCGACTGTCTACTAGCACTATTGCCAGAGTCCCCAGCACCAAGAAAAAGGGCTGCCAGCTTTTCGAACTAGCAGCCTTTATCAGGAGGTACGCTCTGTTGTGTGTGTCTGATCATCCAAATGTCTACGCTTGAGGAAGCTAGTTGACTACTGGCAGTTTTGCCAGAGTCACCCCACCACAAAATCCGTCCCCATCGGAAATTTTCACACATCCGCGGAAACCACGTAAAAGGTCGCCCCGGGGTCGGTCACGGTCATGCCTGCATCATGGCTTCCCAGGGACGGGAGTGAAGTATCTGAACAGCTCTTGTCTCCAGTTCTGCCACTTCGTTTCTGATCCTATTCTGGTCATAGACGCTGCTGTCCGATTCCCCAACGAACCTGAGCGCCAACTCCACCCTGTTCCAGCAGCCAGCCCGGTCAAAGATGTCTCTTACTATGTTCTTGACGACATGGTCAGTAGTGCCAAGGAACTCTGCGATCTCGCCATTCTTCAGGCCGATTGTTACAAGGATTGCCGTTCGGAATTGCAGACGAGTTAAGAGGTCCATTAGATTGGGTGTAGATAATTTATTGGCCATCAAATCACTCCAGAAAAATTAGTCGTTTGGAACGGGCACCCAAGAGTCGGAGATCCGTTCTCCAAAAATCATAGTTTAAGAATTGAGAGCGGTCGTTGCGCTGGCGCAAGCGTCGTAAGGGCGTCCATTTTTCTTGCGGGCATGACAAGAACGCTATGGACTGACCAACGATGGAATGGATTCGAGACTTGCATCGCCCGCCGAGTCCAGACCAGACATCCCTGACAAAAACGACAGCTGCAAACAGACTCGGCCGGGAGCGACACTTTTCTATTCAAGCTGGTGTCGGTGGGGGGAAGAATGATAAGAAAAATACTGTGCGCAGCACTATTGGTGACGTTCCTGAAACCCACATGGGGTAAAGCCACCACGAAATTGTCCTTATGGCGAAATCCCTGTACGGTTTTCGTAGTCGGACCTGGAACGATTGTCTCCGTTCGCCGGTTGGACTTACCATTCATGAAGGCGCATTACGCGGTCAAGTACAGGACCGACGACGGGCAGCTGATCGAGGTGTGGAGTCGTGAGAAGAACATGCTGCTGTTCGAAGGGATGCACGGGGAATTGACCTACTCCACTCACCCTGAGAGGATTCTTAACTTTCGACTGGTCAAGCAAAGAGTGACAGACCGAAGCAGTCCTTTATCAAACAGTCCTTTGGATGGTTCCCGGTGAAGAAGCCTGCAGGACAGCGGCATGAAAGAAGACGATAAGGGCGCCGGTATTCGAAATCACCGAAGTAACAAATGGCCAGCGATTCTCACAAATAGTCGGGTAATTTGACTCCAGGGAAAAGTACGCCCCCCCACAACACAACGCAGAGGTCCTTGGTCGCTTCCTCAGGAGGACATCCAGCGAATATCAAACTAAGGCAACAACCCAAATACTCCCACGCCGGTCGTCGTCCCGACGAACACTTTGCCATCCGCGATTGTGGGAGTGATGAACTTGTTGCCGGCTCCGAACTGATCACGGCCGTTGCTGGCCTGGTCACTGTTGTAGAGTTCGTGCAGGTTGCTGGCGTCGTAAGCGTGCAGGACAGCCGGATTTGTATTTTCAACCGCCCACACAATGCCGTTGCTGATACCGTTCGCAGAAATGCTGGGAATTGTGCCGGGATACTGGAACGTGTTGCTGGTCTGGCTTGCCGGGCTGGTGCCGAGCTTGGCATTCGTGATCTTGAAGGCTTTGATCGCGTCTCCCACCGCGCCGTAGTAAAGCGTTCCATTGAAGTACGCCGGCATGCCGAATACTCCGTTCCCCAATACTCCTTTGAGCTCCTGGTAAACGTTATTGCTGTTGCTGTTGAACTTACCCATCGCATCCCGGTTGACCACATAGATGTGGCCATCTTTTCCCGCGCCGACGGCGAGGTGCCAAATCGTCCCCGTGCCATCATCGAGGTCAGGCAGCACCAGCGCTCCGCCGGAACCGAGATCGGTATCGGTGTCATTCTCCGTCTGTTGATTGCTCATCTCGAAGTAGTCGGCCACCGCCAATGCACTCGAGGTGGAAAGCTTCAAGAACGCATTGCCATAGTTGCCGTTGGCGGGAAATTCGCCGGCATTCAAGGTCGTACCGAAATCACCATTGGCGTCGAGGAGATAGATGTTTCCCGCGCCGTCCGCAGCCGGCCCGGTGTTCGACATCCAGATGGCGCCCGAGTTACCGTTCGGAACTACGTTGAGCACGGTGGTCTGCGCCAAGGTGGTTTGGTTGTATCCCATAATCCAGCCGGTGTAGGGCCGGATGTCGCAGTGCGATGACCATGCAATGTAAATGACTCCATTCAGCAGAAGCAGTGCCGCGCGATCTTTATATTGCGCCGGATCGAAGATCACATTGCCATTAGAAGCGTTATCGCCGGTCCCCGGGAACGTGGCCGCAATGTCCTGGGGGCCGCCAAACAACTCCGCGCCGTTGCCGACATCCAGCGCGTGCAACCGTTGGAAATAATTGGACCCGGACTTGGACATGGCTACTACGTAAATCACGCCATTCGTACCCGCAGCGCGGTCAATCACGGGTGTGGCCGTTACGCCGATCTCCGGCACCACTTGGTCGCATCCCCGGGCATCACTGGGAGCTTCGCCCGAGCCCAGAGTCGTTACCTTCCAAAGCTGCGTACCCGTATCGGCGTCGAACGCATAGACGCTCCCGTGTTCCGTGGCTACGTAGACCACGTTATGGGTCCCACCGGCGATATTCTTGAGGTTGGACAAGTAGAGCGGCTGCGCATCAACTTTGCCATCCACCGGGAGTGTTCGAAGTTTGCCGAAGGTGGCTGAGTTGACGTTGGCGATAGTCAGAAGAGTTTCGTTCAAGTTCTGTCCGGTGCGTGCCGCGTCGTTATGATAAGAGACAACATCAACCGATGCGACCTCGGAGCTCACGGTCAGCGTCGCCGGATTGCTGGTTGCGGTTCCCAGAGAATTGCTCACCACTACCTGAAACTTGGCGCCGTTGTCTGCCAGGGTAGCTGGCGGTGTGGTGCAACTGGACGCAGTCGCCCCTGAAATCGCTGTGCCGTTCTTCTGCCACTGAAAACTCAAGGGGGGCGTGCCCGTCGCAGTGGCCGAAAATGTCGCGCTCTCGCCGACCAATACCGTCTTGCTCTCGGGATGAGCCATGATCGCGGGAGGCGTCCCCGCAGTTGTAGCAGAACCAGGAGATTTGCTCCCCCCTCCACACCCCGCCAGGCTGAAAGCAAAACTGACCGACAACCCCAATGCGGCAAAGGCGCGCAAGCGCATGGGAATTCTCCTGGGTGGCGTAGAACAGCGGGGCTACCTTTTGGCTAAGCCGTAGGGTCTGACAGCCGGGCTTTTTTAGGAACAAGGCGGCGGGTCGGAGTTTGCGTCAGTTCAGGTACGCCAATATTTCCCCGACTAGTTGCAATCCGCCCCGCCCGCACTAGTTCCTGCCTTCTGTGAGCCGGCCAACCAAACTGGCAAACCTTAGGCTGCGATCCTCTGGCCCAGGAAGTCCTTGGCTTTGGCCTTTTCAGCGTCCCACTTCTTCAACTGCTCCGGACTAAGGAAGTTGACCACCCGTTGACGAATCGCGTCGCGATTTGCCACAACCTTGCTGATGAGGTCGGCTTTGGTCGTGTTGGGATTCTCTTGCATATACTCTGCGATCTTTTCTCTTGCTCCCGAAAGAACCTCTTGAAGTTTTTCCTTTTGATCGTCGGTGAGGTTTAGGTCGCTAGCGAAACGCTTCAATTCAGTCGCCACTTCTTCGCGTTCTTCGGTGGTCAGATTCATGACATTGCTCCTTGATGGTTTGGTAAATGTGCGGTTTAGGACAGCACTCGGCTCTCTTGCGAAATCCGAGTTCTTGATTAAGTGCGGAAATCTTAGCCGGAATTACAACAGGACCCCTCAACAAGGGGAACTAGCAAAACTAGTCGGGACAGCGGAAACCTTTACTAGTGGGGGAGTGGATTTGTCGTCCGCAAACCTTAACTTAGCATTTGGACCACGTGACAAAACACGGACGGAAGGTTTCCTCATTGAATTCAATGCATAAGTTTCGCGGCAACCGGGAAACAGCGTTCCGGCGCCAGCCCCTGATAAGTGCTCCCAGCCGACGAAGCGGACCAGGGCCGACTCAGCCTTTTTCGACGAAGCGAGACTTAGGTTCTTCCCGCCCCAAGCTGCCTAGTGAGTAAACGCTTTTAACCAATTGAAGGCGCTTTAGCGCCGGCCCAAAATGGTCGTCAAGTATTTTTATTTGGCCTATTCGCGTTGTCGCTAACGACCTGCCGCACGTGTGACGAGAATCACGTTGTGTCCCACAACGCCTGGGCGCGCCACGGCAATCGGTTCCCAAAGGTGAGCCGATTAGGCGAATTGATAACCGACAAGCAGTCAGAGCGCCTCAGTCGTTCGGCCAGAACGCCAGGATTGCATAGCTACGTTTTGGTAACTCCAAATTGCGTATTGTGACTCCACCACCATCGTTTGGTTACGGATTTCCTTTGAATCGTCGAGCACGACATTAGCTAGAAACTTGCCAGCGAGTAACCAAGGCAACACGCAGGCAAAGACATACTTTGCTGTCACGTGCTGATCTTTGCCCGCGCTGAACAAGACACCCCAGCCGTGAGGCTAGCGGCGAAGATACCTACAAGAAGAAGGTTGGCACTTAACGGCGGGTAAGCGCTAAGTGCGCAATAGATCAAAGCAAAAGCACGAACAGGAAGATAGCCTGGAGACTTTTCATCAGGGCCTCGGCGCACCAATCGCCAATCAGCCGCCTGAGGGTTCAGAGGGCGCCGACGACTATATTTAGGCGGCATAAAGTCGTCAATGTTTTAGCTCACGCCACTTAGTACACCTGGGCGCGGCGCCGCCGGAGAGTTGCTACAGGTTTTTGTCCTGTCGCAGCGAGTTCGTTAGTGCGGGCGTGGCGGGAGCGGTCGGAGTATTTCCAAATTCCATTTGACTCTTTGGGTCACATCCGCAAGATCGATAGCGGTGACGTCGATTAATTGTCAACAGAGAGGTGAAAGACAGAAGACCGCCAGCGTCACTGTTAGGTTGTTAAGCTGCCTTTCCATTACCGCTAGAGCTTGGGCCGCTAACTAAATCTTGACGGAGACGCTCCATTTGTATCGATGCCTCCCTTATCTGCTCCGCATATTCGTGGCCTTGCCGCGGTAGAAATCCCCCATAGTTTTCCAACAGGAGGCGGGCGTTTGCCTCAATGGCAGAGGTCTTGAAGCGCGCTTGATTGGAAAGAGCAAACGTCAGTGTTTCCAGCTGCAAATCGCGGACGGCCAGCGCCTCTCTGCCTTTGGCAGTTTCTCGTTCAAGCCCTTGCCTATCGTAGCGGGCAAGTCCAAACAGACATATCGTCAGTACGAAAAGACCTAAATTCGCGACTATGATTTCTGACAAAGCCTTGCTCAGGCTAGCGTTCCTTTCCTTTTCAAATCTGGCGAAGCTGCTGGCTTCCGCGACAGATAAAGAAGACAAGAGCCCGCGGGCCCGATCCATGTACTCCATCCCTTCGTTTGAATCCACTAGCATGAATGCGCGGTGTCGATAACCCTGTTGCCGCAAACCAATAGTGCGTTCCATCTCCGCCTGTTTTGAGTTTGCCAAAGACTCGAGTTGCGTCTCCTGGGACCGTTCGCTCTCCCCGAGCTTATCGAGCCCAGCACGAAGGCTAGCAAAATCGGCGGCAATCCTTGCCTTCGCGTCGGTATAGGGCTGCAAGTACGAAGGATTCTCTGTTAGCAGGTAGCCACGCTGACCCGTCTCCATATCGATCAGATCTCGCAGAACAGCCGAGATACCGGCTTGGATTAGCGAGCTCTCCAGCGTCCGGGCGGCAATTCCTTGAATCTTGGTTAAATGGTTGACAGCGAGATAGGCGTTCCAGCCCATAAGCGCGAGTAGCGCGGGAGCCGCAATTTTTAGCGCGACTTTTCTAATCATTTATGTTGCCATCCCTCACGTAAGGTTCAGAACGCCCCCAGCCGTAATTCGACTGGCTTGGCGAATTTCCTGCGCAATCTTGACCACCGCCGCACTGCGATGCATCGGCCCTTCGGCTGACATTACTGAGCCGGCCGCCAGAGTGAGGAGTAAGGCGTCTTCCTGCCCGTCAAAATAAAGCACTACCTGGTTCGCGGACATGTGCGCACCCCAACTGATGGCATCGTGATGATAGGCCGGTTCGCCACCGGAATGAGGTTATCTTTCTTGGTGCGCGTTATCGATGAGCAGGCGATCGCGCACGTGTGCGCCGACAAATTCCGGGGTGCGTCGTTTTATCTCGAAAGTGGATAGCCGGTGGCACCAACACCTCGTTCTCTTCTAAGTTCGGCCCGCTCGGGGTAGAATCCCCAACGGCTTCCGCGAGCTTGGACCTGGGGGTGATGCCATGCAGGGAACCATGATGCAGTTTCCGCTTACGCTCGCTCCCCTGCTGGAGCGGGCCGGGAAACTGTTCTCTACCGTTGAGATTGTTTCCAGTCGGCCCGACAATTCGATCCACCGCTACACCTACCGAGAAATGCATCGGCGAGCCCGCGCGCTGGCAGCGGCGTTGCAGGCTTTGGGTCTGCACCGTGGCGATCGTGTTGCCACTCTGATGTGGAATCACCACGTTCATCTTGAAGCGTATTTCGGTGTCCCCTGTGTCGGGGGCGTGTTACACACGCTGAACCTGCGACTGCATCCTGAAGAGTTGGCCCATATCATCAACGACGCCGAAGACCGCTGGTTGATCGTGGACGATGTGCTGCTCCCTCTTTACGAAAAAGTTAGAGACAAGGTCTGCCTGCAGCGCGTCTTCGTCGTGCCTTTCAGTGGCCACCATGTGCCTCATGGGTACGAAAACTACGAGTCCCTTCTGAATAGCAGCAGCGGCGATCCGACTTATCCCGAACTCGACGAACATGATGCTGCCGCCATGTGCTACACCTCGGGTACTACCGGAAAGCCAAAAGGCGTCGCCTATTCCCACCGCGCACTGGCACTTCACTCCTACTCCATTTCGTTGCCCGATAACTTTTCGATTTCGCGCTGCGATTGCGTGCTGCCGGCTATGTCCATGTTTCACGCCAACGCCTGGGGATTACCGTACGCAGGGGTCATGAACGGCAGCAAGTTGGTACTGCCGGGACCAAACCTGCAAGCCGAACACCTGCTTGATCTGCTCTCGCAGGAGCGAGTCACACTGACCGGAGGTGTTCCCACGATCTGGTTGGGCGTGATTGACGCTCTCGAGCGGCAGCCACAACGCTGGCAGATCGCGCCCGGCTTGAGGGTGATCGTCGCGGGATCGGCGGCTCCGGAGAGTCTTTTCCGCCGCTTCGAGAAGTTCGGAGTGCGAGTAATCCAGCCTTGGGGCATGACCGAAACCACTCCTATCGCGATCGTATGCACCTTGAAACCCCACATGGAAAACTGGCCGCCAGAGCGGAAATTTGAATTGCGCGCGCGACAAGGGCTGCCTTCTCCGTTCATCGAGATCCGAGCCATCGGCGATGACGGCGAAGTTCCGTGGGATGGCCAGACTCCCGGCGAATTGGAAATCCGGGGCCCTTTCGTCGCCGCGAGCTACTACAAGCTTCCGAAAGAACGCTACCGGTGGTCCGCGGACGATTGGCTGCGGACGGGTGATGTGGTCACCATCGATTCGGAGGGCTACATGAAGATCACCGACCGCACCAAGGATCTCATCAAGTCAGGGGGAGAATGGATCAGTTCGGTTGACTTGGAAAACACATTGGTCGGCCACCCCGCCGTTAAGGAGGCGGCAGTCGTGGCCATCGCTCATGCCAAGTGGGTGGAACGACCGCTAGCCATAGTTGTTGTACAGGACGATGCGCAGGTTACTCCCGACGAACTGCGCTGCTTCCTGGCTGAGAAATTCGCCAAATGGCAGCTGCCCGACGACTTCATCTTCGTGGCCGAATTACCTCACACTTCGACAGGCAAGCTCCTCAAGTCCCAATTGCGGGCACGGTTCAAGGACTGGTCCTGGACCTCGGAGAAAACCCCAGCCGATAATGACTAAGCACCCTTGCGTTGGTTAGCAGCCAAGGCGATCACCAGATTGCCTTCGTCGCCTGGGGACACGGCTGGCCACGTCTTAAACGCCATGCGAAAAATTCATTCCACATACACCTGCTCTGCAGTTGATTTCCCGCGGAAAGGCAATAATCCTTGTAGCGTGGGGTTCGATACGGTGTTGACGCCTGAACCCTCGAGCTGCCGCGCCGCTTCTCACCACGAAGCGTTCCTTCGTTCCCACCAAAGAAAGGCTGCGAAAGTCCATCCAGGCTTGGGCCGGCGTCACGCCACCGAAATAGTCGTCCAAGTTCGAACAGAACTCATGCAGCATTGGTGTCGTGAGCTTGTCGGTACTTCGGGCATAGCTGAACACTACATCGCGCCCAACTCGCGCGAAGATCGGTTCGGAGCTTGGCGCCCTTCCACCCGGAACCGAGAATCCCGATTCGCATGCCGCCGTTCCCGATCCTGCCGGCTTAGCGATTGACCAATTTTTGTAGACTCTCCGGGTATCGCGCTCCCTGCACCGGGATCTTCAAAGTGGCACTCTCGATTTGGTGGAGATCGTCGGGTGTTAGTTCCAGGGCAGCGGCGCCGATGTTTTCTTCCAGTCGATGCAACTTGGTTGTGCCGGGGATGGGAACCATCCAAGGTTTCTGGGCGAGAATCCAAGCGAGCGCGATCTGCGCGGGTGTCGCTTTCTTTCGTTCGGCGATCTTGCTGAGCAAATCCACCAGGGCTTGATTCGCTTTACGGTTCTCCGGCGTGAAGCGAGGGACGATATTACGAAAATCAGTTTTATCGAACTTCGTTTCTTCATTGATCTTGCCCGTGAGGAACCCTTTTCCCAAGGGGCTGAATGGAACGAATCCAATCCCGAGTTCTTCGAGCGTCGGTAAAATTTCCTGCTCAGGCTCTCTCCACCAGAGCGAATATTCACTCTGCAGCGCCGTGACCGGTTGAACCGCGTGTGCGCGGCGGATCGTTTGGACGCCGGCTTCAGAAAGGCCGAAGTGCTTCACCTTACCGTGCTGAATGAGTTCCTTCACCGCTCCGGCGACGTCTTCGATGGGCACGTTCGGGTCAACGCGGTGCTGGTAGTACAGATCGATGACGTCAGTCTTTAGCCGCTTGAGCGAGCCCTCGACCGCTTCCTTGATGTGCTCTGGCCGGCTATCCAAGGCACTCCACTTGCCTCCCTCATTCGGGTTCGGGGCCCAGCCAAACTTCGTTGCGATCACCACCTGATCACGGAATGGAGCGAGGGCTTCGCCCACGAGTTCTTCGTTCGTGAATGGACCGTAGACTTCCGCGGTATCAAAGAATGTGACGCCGCGTTCGACTGCCGCTCGAATCAGTGAGATTCCCTCTTCCTTGTCCACAGCGGGGCCCAAGCCGAAACTCAGTCCCATGCAGCCCAGCCCTATGACGGAAACTTCTAGATTGCTTTTTCCAAGCCTGATATTTTTCATTGCTTCTCCCTATAAATCGATTTCCTGCAAATTGGGCCCAGTTACGATGCTGCCCTGGCACGCTGTTGTTCCCGCCAGCGAGATGGAGGAACTCCCTCCCAGGTACGGAATGCACGAACGAAGGAGTTTCCGTCCTCATATCCGAGAAGGTAGGCAGCCTCATTCAACTCGAGGACTGAGTTATTGAGATAGTGGCGAGCAAGCTGGTGACGGGCCTCTTCCAAAACGCGCTGGAAACTGGACCCTTCGTCCTGCAAACGTCGCTGCAAGGTTCGAGAGCTGATGTGTAGCGCATCGGCGATGCCCTCGATGGTGGGACGCCGACCCGTGAGCCTTTGCTGTACGGCAAGCCGTACGCGCTCGACGAAATTCTCGTCCCTGGTCTCCTGCTTTAGTTCGTTCTCGAATTGCGGCGCAAGCATCGCCAGAAGTTCCGCGTTGCGAGTGACGAAAGGCCGCTGAGCGTCAGCGGGCCGAAATACGATCGCATTGCGCTCAGCTCCGCAGATCACGGGACAGCCAAAGTGACGTTCAATGATTTTCAAGTGAGCGCGAGATTGCACAAATTCGATCCGCAGCGGCGAAAGGCGCGTGCCCGTCCCGTGCCGAGCCACCGAGAGCACCCACGCGAAACAGCATTCAATCAAGGCAGGAGGCTCGACTTCGTCAGCTAGAAGCCAGTGGAACTTTATGCTCCACTCTGCGTCGTCCTTTTCCTGCAAGATCTCTTCCGGGCAGGTGAGCTGCTTGTATCGAGCCATTTGCTCCACCGCAGAACCGAAGTTCTCGGTCGACAGGACGGCTAGACTGACGGGGGAGAATCGCTCGGTCTTACTCTCAGTGCCCAGCAGGAGACCCATCGCTGGATTTGTGCTGACCTGGCCGATGGCACGCCACAGGGCAAAAAGTTCTTTCGTGTTAAGAAGCGCACGCGGCTGATCCATCAAACCCAGCGGGAGCCCGGCACTGCGCAGGACGGCAGAGGCACGGACTCCCAGCTCTTCTAACTTGACAAACACGCTGCCAGAAAGATGAAAGTGCTTACTCATAGATTTACGCAGACTTGAGAGAAGCCATGTCGATGGAGAACCGGTACTTCACATCGGACTTGACCAATCTCTCATAAGCTTCATTGACCTTCTGGATCGGGATGACCTCAACATCAGCGGTGATGTTCTTCTGCCCGCAGAAGTCGAGCATTTCCTGGGTTTCAGCGATACCGCCAATCGGCGAACCGGAGAGGCTTCGGCGTCCCATGAGAAGGCCGAACGCAGCAATGGTGAGAGGCTTCTCCGGTGCGCCAACCAGCGTAATGTTGCCATCGCGGCGCAGCAGATTGATGTAAGCATTAATATCGTGATCGGCGGATACAGCGTCGAGAATAAAGTCAAAGCTGCGATCGTGCTTTTGCATCTCGTCCGCGTTCCGCGAAATGACGACCTCATCTGCGCCCAGGCGGAGTGCGGCTTCTTTCTTGCTCGGCGAAGTTGTGAAAACAACAACCTGGGCTCCCAGCGCGTGGGCAAACTTCACCCCCATGTGCCCCAGACCGCCGAGACCAACCACCCCAACTCTCTTGCCTTTGGTGACGTCCCAGTGGCGCATGGGAGAGTACGTCGTGATGCCGGCGCAAAGTAAGGGAGCGACCCCGGCTAGATTGAGGTTCGCGGGCACACGTAGGACAAACCTCTCGTCGACGACGATGCTATCCGAGTAGCCGCCATAGGTGACGCCACCTAGATGCTTGTCGGGGAAGTTGTAAGTTAAGGTGAAATTCGGACAAAACTGCTCAAGACCCGCCTGGCACTCGGGGCACGTGTGGTCGGAATCGACCATGCAACCAACCGCGGCTAGATCGCCGGACTTAAATTTGGAGACCGCGGAGCCGACCTTGGTGACGCGGCCAACGATTTCGTGTCCAGGGACGCATGGATAAACCGTGGGCATCGCGTCCTTCCATTCGTTGCGGACCTGGTGCAGATCCGAATGACAAATGCCGCAAAAAAGAATCTCGATCTGTACGTCTTGTTCGGTGGGATCGCGCCGCGTAATGGAAGTCGAGGCGAGGGGCGAAGTATCACTGGCAGCGGAATAAGCTTTGGCTTTGTACATACATTTAATGTAGATGGCCGGCGACTGGTTGTATATGCAGAATGCGCCATTGTACATGCAACATACGCCAATCGGTTGCGACGCTTAATTTGGTTCTGCCTGGTGGAGTGGCGGATCGCTGTTTTCTTTACAGTTCTAGGATGACCTGTATAATTGCGCCGCCCCACCACAGGAGCCGCTCCCGGCGCTATGCGCTTCTACAAGACGGCGGTATGGACCGCACTGAAAAGAATGGCCCTAGGGCTGGGCCTGATCGCACTCTTTTCCTCGATACTATTGCTCACTGATTTGGGCCATCGCAAGACGGCCTCCGCTGCCACCGCGCACGGCCGTGCTCAGGCCGGAGCAACCGGCAGGACGGTCAAAGCTGCGATCGTGTATTTCGCTCGTGACGTGGGCACAGACCAATGCATACAGGGCTTGATCGACGGATTGAAAGCCAGCGGTTTCGAAGAAGGGAAAAATCTGGAAATTCGGCGCGCCGATGCGCAAGGCGAAATGATCAACATTCCCGCCATCCTGCAGAACTATGACAGCTCCGATGTCGACCTGATTATGACCATCACCACCCCTTGTCTTGTCGGGGCCTGTAATAAGGTGAAACACAAGCCGGTGGTGTTCACTTGCGTCACCGATCCGATCGCGGCCGGAGCGGGTAAGAGCCTCAGCGATCACATGCCGTTCGTCACCGGCGTCGGCAGCTTTCCGCCGATAAGCCGCACTTTGGCCCTGATGCAGAAGCTGGTTCCAGGATTGCGCGCGGTCGGGACGATGTATAACCCGGCGGAGGCCAACTCGGTGAAGGAGATGTCGGCTGCCCGCGACGTCTTTCGCGAGCGCGGTGTGAGACTCGAAGAGATCGCCATCGCCGGCTCCAATGAAGTCCTGCAGGCGGTGCAGATTCTTGCCGGACGGGATATCCAGGCGGTGTGGATACCCGGAGACAACACCGCTATCGAGGGATATGAGGGCGCGGTGAAAGGCGCCAAAGATTCGCGTCTGCCGCTCATCACCGACGAATGTTCTGAACTGCCCCGTGGTGGCTTGGGGTGTCTCGGCATTAGCTTGCACTCTGCGGCTGTGGCTTCCGGAAAGCTGGCGGGCCGGGTTCTGCTGGGCGAGGATCCCAAAGGCTTGCCTTTGGAGGAAGTGGCCGTCGAGGAATTGGCCATCAGTCGCGGTAACGCGGCACAATTGGGTCTCACCATTCCTCAGGAGTTCTCACAGAAGCTGCAGCCGTAGCAAACCCGCCGTGGAAATCATCACACAACAGCTCGGTGATGCACTCGAAGTGAAGGTGAAGGGACGCCTCGACAACTATTGGACCGAGCACCTGCGCGGCAACCTGGACGAAGTGATTCGCGGGGGTGCGCACGGCATTCGATTGAACCTGTCCGAGATTTCCTTTCTCAGCTCCGCCGGTGTTGGTCTGCTGGTGAAGTTTCACACACAGCTGAAGGGCATCGGCGGCAGCTTCATTGTCACCAGCCCTTCGGAGCGGGTGAAGCAGGTGCTGGATCTCTGCCGGCTTTCGACCATCCTGCTCGCCCAGGTAACTCCGGTCGCACCGCCGCCGGTAGCGAAGGCCATCGAAGTACGTCGCTTTTCGTCCTCTGCCGGGTCGTTCGAAGTTATGGAGTGCGCTCCGGGAAAGCGGCTGATCTGCGAACGGATCGGCGATCCGGGCTTGCTGAAAGGCTGCCGCTTCGGTCAGGCGGATTGCCAGGTGGTCACGTATCCGGCAGCTACATTCGGCTTCGGCCTAGGAGCATTCGGACACGGCTTCGAGGATGCGCAGACGCGCTTTGGTGAATTCCTCGCGGTGGGAGGCTCAGCAGCTTATCTGCCCACCGATGGAACCAATGTGCCGGATTTCATGGTCTCGAGTGGCAAGCTGGTACCGGAAATGAACGTCCTTTATGGGGTGCGCTGCGAGGGTGGATTCACCTCCCTGATGCGATTCGAAACCACTAATGCCGATGGTCCCATCACTCTCGCCGAGTTAGCGCGCACCGCCTTGGAAGTTTCGGGCGCGCCCACAATCGGAATGGTGATGGTGGTCGAATCCGCCGGACTGGTGGGAGCGGCCCTTCGCCGCTCTCCCGCCGCCGCAGCGGTAAAAGATGCTCCGTTCAAATATCCCGAGGTACGCTCCTGGCTATCATTCTCTACGGAGCGGCTGCACCCGCGCTCGCTGGCCTTAGTCTCCGGTGTAGCGGCGAGTTCCGAATGTACGCCGCTGTCTCCCCTGCTTCGGCCCCTGGGAACTGAAGCCTGGCCTCTGGGACATTTTCATGCGGCGGCATTTTCTTATCGTCCCCTGCAAAAAGGAAGCATCGACCTGAAAACCACGGTTACCACCTTGTTCGAGACCGAAACTTTGCAAGGCGTACTTCACTTGCTGACTGATGACCGCGTGGCGGCCGGCCCCCAGCAAAGCGAGTTCGTTCGAGGCGCATGCTGGATCAGTGCAATGTCTGAAATCAGATGAGACTAAAAAGAACATGAGCCTGCTGATTGGCACATTCACGATCGGGTTCATCCTCTCGCTGCTCGCTTTGGGCGTGTTCATCAGCTTCCGGATTTTTGCGTTTCCCGATATCACGGCGGATGGATCGGTCACCCTCGGCGCAGCTGTGGCTGCCATTTTGATGGCACATGGCACGAACCCGCTGCTGGCATCACTGGCAGCCTTTGCTGCCGGCATGATGGCGGGAGGTTGTACCGGGACGCTTTATACCCGTTTCAAAATCAACTCGCTGCTCTCCGGAATTCTGGTGATGACAGCGCTCTATTCCATCAACCTGCACATCATGGGGAAGAGCAATGTTCCGCTGCTTTCTGTGACCACCCTGTCAACCCAATCGGAGCAGATTGGAATAAAGCTCATGCGAGGGGCCGCCAGTTTCGATCTCGCGGGTTGGGAAGTCAGCGTTCGCGATGCCTCGGTGCTGGTTGCGGTCGGGCTGGTCGTTACGCTGACCGGCACGTTGCTTTATTTATTCTTGCGCACAAATCTTGGCATGGCCATGCGCGCCACTGGCGACAATGTGCAGATGATCCGAGCGCTGGGAGTCAACGACGCAAACATGATCATCTTCGGGGTGGCGATCTCGAACGGCTTCGTGGCACTGTCCGGAGCTTTGCTGGCGCAGTATCAGGGGTTTGCGGATGTCGGTATGGGAATTGGGATGGTCGTGTGGGGACTTGCCAGTGTCATCATTGGAGAAGCTCTGGTGGGATCGAATCAGCTGGGCACGGCGATCATCGGCGCGGTAATGGGCTCGGTTCTCTTCCGGTTATTGGTGGCCATGGCGCTGCGATGGGGACTTAGCCCCAACGACCTAAAACTGATCACCGCCGTATTCGTCTTCTGCGCCCTCATCGTGCCACAATTTCTGCGCAAGAAGCGCCTACGGAGCGCGCATGCTTGAAGTGCAAGGTGTCTCCAAGACATTCAACGCGGACACTCCGAACGAAGTCCGCTCACTACGCGGCGTAAACTTCGAACTGGCAGCCGGTTCCTGGGTGATCATCATTGGAACCAACGGGTCGGGGAAGTCCACTCTGCTGAATGCCATCGCCGGAACGTTCCTGGTGGACGAAGGAACCATCAGGCTGGCGAAACGCGACGTCACGCGATGGCCCGAGCATGCGCGTGCCCAGCTGATCGGGCGCGTGTTTCAGAATCCGTTTAGCGGCACTTCGCCCAGCCTTACGATCGAGGAGAATCTGAGTCTCGCAGCGCTCCGCGGCCGCGGCCGCGGGCTGGGCTGGGGATTGAAACAGTCGCTGGTGGGCAGAATGCGCGATGAAGTCAGCCGGCTGAATATGGGGCTGGAAACCCGGCTGGAGAATGCGATCGGAAGTCTTTCGGGAGGGCAGCGCCAGGCGCTCACTTTGCTCATGGCCACCTGGCTGCGTCCGGAACTGCTGCTGCTGGACGAACACACCGCGGCCCTCGACCCAAAAAGCGCGGACCTTGTTATCGCTTTGACCGAGCAGGTAGTTGCGCGCGACCAACTCACAACTCTGATGGTGACGCACTCAATGCACCAGGCGGCAAGTCTGGGCGACCGTTTAATAATGATGCACCGCGGCCAGATCATCCATGATTTTCAAGGCGCCGAGAAACGGAGACTGCGGCCGGATGACCTGCTGGCACGATTCGAAGAGGTGCGGCGGGCCGAACAACTGAACGAAAGCGCGGCCGAGATGCTAATGGAACAGTATATCTAGGCGTTCGATTGGCCTTCGCACTACACGATCTCTGTCGGTTCGCAGAGCAGTTAAGAAGTCAGGTGTTTACACTCCCCATCCGGCGAGTGTGACGGCGAAGTTTCGCTAATTGTCTATTTGGCTGCAGTAAACACTTGAAGCTAGATACGCACCGTACACCCGGAGGACAGTCGCTCGACCGCTGGCTGTCGCTCCCAGAACAACTGCAGGGAATGATGACTGTCAGCTAGTCGCGATTTTGGTCGCTGCCGCTCTAGATCTTGCCCCATGCGGTGATGCGCACAGGAGTAATTCGGAGGACCGGAGCATCGTCGGTGAGCATATCCGCGTCATATTACGGATACTTCGCTCTCAAGCGCTGAATCGCCCGCTTGCGTTCCGCTGAGGCCGAGACCAGCTCTGCTTTTCCTCGCACGAGTACGTACCAGAGACGTGTCCAGTCTTCGTCGTATTGATCCACGAGCAATGCGACCTGCGATGTCTCCTTTATGTTCTTCAGCCGCGCCAACTGGCTTGGAGCCACCCGCTTCGGCTTACGATCGATGGCAGAATAGAGAACTGATCCGTCACAGACAGAGCAGATAGGAACCAAGTGTGGCCATCGCTCGGCGTCCAGCGTGGCCAGCCGAGCGACCCGCGTCGTTTCCAGTTTTGCACGGATTTCAGGCGTGATCGGGTGAAGTCCATTGGCCATGGCACGAGGTGAATAGCCAAATCATTCTAGTCTCCTGTGGTTTTTCTGCTTCTCCAAAATGAGATCGCGGAGGAGCTAGCGCTTTCCCTTTTCAGTAGAATTAAGGTTCGACTACTACTTGACGGTGGAATTCATTATGGAGCGGGCTTTCGGACTAAATATTCCGCAAACGCTGGACGATGTTTGTGATCCGACTCGATTAGCTCTGGTCGTGTACGACATGCAAGTCGGAATCGTGAAGCAGATCGAGAACGGCCAGCAGATCACGGACAAAGTTCTTCAGGTTCTCGACGCTGCCCGTGCGGCACGAATTCGGGTTATCTTCACGCGCCACATGTCACTTCCCAAGGAACTTATGGGGGTATCCCAGTTCCGCATGGCAATGGCATGGCAGCGGGTGAAATCGGCAAACGACATCAAGCCGTGGTTCTTGCGGGACTCACCTGGATTTCACCTCATTTCTGAATTGAATCCGCTCCCTAGCGAGGCGATTTTCGACAAGATCGCGATGTCGGCGTTCGAGGGCACGCCACTAGACATGGCACTACGCGATTGTGGCATCGACGCATTTGCCATCGTGGGTATCGCCATGGAAATCGGCATTGAACCCACCGCGCGGCACGGTGCTGATCTAGGCTACACTCCGGTGATTGTTCAGGACGCCTGCGGATTCGGCCAGCGCGATGCTGCAGCACGTTCAATCGCCAGCCTCGAATTTGCCGGCGACTCCTTCCTGACAAACGTCGAAACGATCTGCGCTCATTTGCAGCGTGTTCGTGCGCAGCAAGTGGGGAGCAACCCATGACCGAACTTTGGGAATCCGATTTATTTATTTGAGCTCCTGAGACACGCGCCGCGCCTCCAAGAGGATCGGATAATGATGATCGGCTTCTTTCCAGAGCGTAAATGTGAAACAACAGCAAAACAGATCTTGGGAACTCAGCGCCGGCATAAGTATGAATCGGTTTGGGAGGCAGTTGGGAGACGCCGACCAGACTCGCCTTGCCGAAGTTTATTCTTCTTTCAGCCAGGGATTCGAAACGGCGGATCTTAAGATGGCAATGGAGCTGTTGAAAGTCACTTCGCGGGTCTGACGCAATGACGCGAGCATCTCAGTTAGTCTCTCGAGGGAGGCGATGGCTGGCACTCGGCGTCATCCGGTAGGCAGGCACACATGCATCTGTTACGGGAAGCGGACGTCGAGGCTGTAGATTTCCTGCGTGCTTTTATCTCGCATCAATAGTAGCGAGTCGTCGGACGCCAGTCCGATCCAGAATTCCCATGGGTCGAAGCCGCGCGGAACGTCCTTCAGGCTGAACAGTCGTTCCATTTTCCCATCGGAGACTTGCACCCGCACCAGGTCGTCAGTCTTATCGGAGTAATCTTCGGCGTAGAGATACTTTCCATCATGTGACCAGGTCTCAAAACCGAACCGCGCCGCGGCGAGCTGCGACCAACTCTTTTTTTCCATGTCGTAGAGCATCAGCTTTGTGGAGTCTGCCGAAAGGGCGGCGATGAAACGACCATTCCGCGAGCAGCGTGGACTGAACAGATTTTCCGAACCTGGCAAATCTAAGACTTGCGATGTCTTCAAGTCTACGATGTGGATATTCGGGCCGGCAGCGTTTCCGTATTCCAACCAAGGCATTCCCGCGAAGACCAGGGAATTACCATCGGCTGTCCAGGTGGGATCCCCCTGGTTGCGATCACCGGCAATTACCTCCTTCGGGGTCCCGCCCTCGGCCGGCACCAGGAAGATCTTCCACGGTTTTCTCGGACGCGAGGCCATGAATGCGATTCGAGTTCCATCAGGCGACCAACGTGGCATGTGGACCTGCATCGGTGCATACGTAAGTTGAGTTCGCGAGCTTCCATCAACTTTGCTCCGCCACAGCGTAAGTTCGGGATGCTCGACGTAGGTGATCCAGTCACCATTGCGCAAGATATCTGCCTCACCCGCTGACACACCTGGAAGGTAGATGGAAAACTGCTGTGAGTTGTCATCCAGGCGGATCAAATCGAAGCGGCGCTGCTGGCCGATCACGAAGAGTTTTTTTCCATCCAGGCTCGGGGTAGGGTTGCTGAACGTGAGCGGCCCAACGGTCAACTGTGTGGGTTCCGAGACCGTTCCGCGGAAGAGAGACGTACCTTCGCGCCGAACCCAAATGTTCTGGGAGGAGTCGCGGGTAGATTCAAAGAGAAAGTACTCTCCGCCGGGCATCCACGCCCCGCCGGATTCCTGCTCTCGTCCGTTCCAGTCCGGCAGAAGTGGGTTTAAATCTTTGCCTTCGGACGAAACCTCCCATAAGGACGCAGTTTGCTGGGTAGTGTTCCGAATGGTGAACCGCAAGCGACGGCCATCAGGAGAGAATCGCGGAGCAAAAGGAACTCCCGGCACGGTAACGAGTTCCCGCGAATCAGATCCGTCCGGATTGCACACAAACAAGCTCGACTTTCTAACATAGACGATGCGCTGCCCATCCGGCGACCACGTTGCCCCATGTGCGAGGATGCCTGCCACCGGCCGGAGCGTGCCGGCGGGGAGCGGTAATATCCAGACTGGCCACTCCGTCTCGGAACCTTCGGCGACCCCTTTTATCAGTAGTTCAGAACGCCCCGGAAAGAAATCGTAGATGTCGGCGCTGACCATGGCGATGGGTACGGGCGCTGTTTCTCCGCCGGAGGTCGAAACCTGGCGCAACACGGAATGACCACTGAGATATTCGGAGAAGTAGAGCCGGGTTCCATCAGTAACCAGTGAACGCTTCGATACACCATCGCTGGTAATCTGGAGCGAAGAGAGCACGACTGGCGGCGATTTCGGCGATCTGATGTATAAAATGATTGCCACCAACGCCGCGATAGCGACGAGAGTCATCGCCAGCCACTTGATTACAGCAATCCTGGATTTTGGCCGAACGGGCATATTCGCCGCAGCGAAGAGGCGACGGATGGTTTCTTTTGAATCTGGCCCTGGTTTGGGCGCTGACCCGGTGGCGGGTACTGTCCCCGATTCCCTGGCCCGGCGTAGGTTTTGCAGATCCGTCCGCATCTCCTCTGCGGTTGCATATCGCTGCAACGGGTTCTTCTCGAGAGCCCTCCGCACGATACGCTCAAGCTCGACAGGAGTTTCAGGGTCAAATCGAAGAGGCCAATCCGGCACGCTGTGAATAATGGAGTCGAAAACTGCAGCTGTCGTCTGTCCTTGGAAAGGGAGCACACCCGTTGCCATCTCATAAAGGACGACCCCAAAGGAGAACAGATCCGTACGTGAATTGAGAGGCTGGCCTAACGCCTGCTCGGGCGACATATAAGGAATAGTTCCCAAAGTAGTTCCCCGGGGATTCAGTTCTTCGGGGAAACGCGTATCTCCTCCGAACGTGTTGCCGCTGATGCTGGCTTCGTCACTGGTAGTGAGCTTCGCCAGGCCGAAATCCAGAACCTTGGCGTGGCCACGGTTGGTCACGAAAATATTCGCCGGCTTGATGTCGCGATGAATGATGCCGTGGGCATGGGCCGCATCGAGCGCATCGGCAATCTCGATACCCAAATCCAGTAACTGGGACAGGGGAAGTGGACCCTCGGCGATACGCTGCCGGAGCGTCATCCCGTCGAGAAACTCCATCGCGATAAAACGCCGGCGCTGCGCTTCACCGACTTCGTAGATCACACAAATGTTGGGGTGATTCAGGGCGGAGGCGGCTCGTGCTTCCCAACGAAACCTTTCCAGTACCGCAGGGTTTTGAGCGATCAATTCGGGGAGGAATTTAAGGGCCACCAGCCGCCGCAGCTCGATGTCCTCGGCCTTGTAGACGACTCCCATCCCGCCGCCGCCCAGCTCTTCGATGATCCGGTAATGCGAGATGGTGTGGCCGATCACTAGGGCTTGAATCTTATGTAGAAGAAAGGGTCAAGTCAATGAAGGGCTTTAAGGAAATTGCGACGACGGCGGAATACTGGCAGCGCACCAAATAGGAGCCATTCCCCGTCTGCCGGCCATAAATCGATGGCTGCTTCAAGCTTTCTGAGGATTCGAGCGTGTCCAATGTTAACGCCAGCGGATGACGCGAACGGAGTTCGAGTAACGCTAGGAAATTCCCTTCCCTTCTATGATTTTGATGTAGCGGTCAACCGCCAGGTTCGTGAATCGATCGATCCGCGAAGAAGGTCTCGGCCAATGGATTTCAAGCCATTCCAAATTCCGGGCTGGACCGAGACCCAGAATTTCACGAGGATCATGGGAGGAGAGATAGCTTCCGCCACTGATCTTGAGACGTGAACGCTTTCTTCCACCCGCAGACCAAACGATACGCGCTCCCATCGCATCGCGATTGCAGCTTTGTCCCTCGAGTTTGACTCCGAGCCAATGATTGCCCGTGCCTGACTGATTTTTCAAAAACAGGGGAGCGCCGCCGTTGACCCCGATCAGCAGGTCCAACCGGCCGTCGTTATCGAAATCACCAACTGCCAGGCCTCGCGCCGAGAAGCTTCGTGAAAAAGCGGGCCCGGCTTCGGCACTCACATTCTGGAACTCTCCATTAACTTGATGGAACAGAAGGAGGGGTTCGCGATAAGTAACTGTCTGTGAGCGCTGACTGACCATGTCGTCGGGGTGTCCATTCGCCAGGACGAGATCAAGATCGCCATCGTTGTCATAATCGAAAAACTTTAGGCCCCACCCGCTCAGAAGCCGGGTGGCTTGGGCGATAGACTGGCTCTGTGCCACATCGGCGAATATCTGGTTCTTGAGATTGCGGTACAGCGAGAATTTTTCCTGATCGATGTTCGCGACAAAAAGATCCTGCCAGCCATCGTTGTCAAAGTCTCCCGAGTCCACTCCCATGCCAGATCGCGCCTGGCCGTTTTCGCCATAACTTACCTCGGCAGATACGCCGATCTCTTCCCACTTATTTGCGCCACGATTGAGAAAAAGAAAATTCGGCTCGGTGTCGTTGGCAACGAAGAGGTCCATCCATCCATCATTATTGATATCAGTCGCCACCACGCCCAAGGACTTCCCAAGGGTTTTGCCAATGACTGTACCGTGACCCACTTCGGTAAACGTTCCGTCTCCATTGTTGCGGAAAAGATAGCTAACCGTCAACCCGGCTCTATTTGCGATCGAGACTCGTGACTGGGCACTGGCCAAGAGTTTGAAGCCGATCGAAGGGAGCGATTGGGTCAGCCAAAGCCAGACTTTGCTTGCTCACGCTGTCGCTGCAGCTCATCTGCATGACGCGCAGGGTGCAAAGGCTGCGGCGCAGAGTATCGAGTCGTTGACCGAGGCCAACCCCCGTATGCGAGTAGGTGCCCCACGCGCTTCTGTACCCGACGAGATACGCGCCTGGGCGCGGTTGACCCAAGGCGATCTACAAGGAGCCATCAGGTTACTTCGGTCCGTTGCCGATCGAAAGCGTAAGATCGGCAAAGGCGAGGTCGAGTTGCCGGCCCGTGAAATGCTTGCTGAAATGTTTTTTCTCAGCGGCGACTTTTCTCAAGCGCTGCACGAATACCAGGTATCACTTACAGCTGATCCCAATCGCTTCAACGCTCTCCTCGGAGCGGGCCAAGCCGCGGAGGGACTCGGTAACCGCGAGGTTGCAGCGGGTTACTACCAGACCTTATTGGTGAACTGCCCGAATGCTGATGGAAAGGCGTTGGCTGCGCTCAGTCATCCTCGGGCAGTCGTCCACGAAATGCAACAGGGCAATCAATCACGATTGCGCGCTGAAAATGCTGGATACTCGTATCACGGCGGTGGTGCCCCCTACGAAGGAGGAATCAACACGACAACTTAATCTAACCGGACGATCACACCTTCGGCAGGGCGAAGAGAGACGTTGTCGCGCACCAACTGGCCTTCACGGTCCATGTGGGTTGAGAGTGCGATTAGGCCGCGCGGGACATCAACCTCCTCTTCATCATGGCCAAGGTTTAGTATGATCGCGAATTGCTCCTGATTGTTTCGCCGCCCATACCGGAGAATGTGACCTCTTGCGGCAACGCTTTCCAGTTGGCCTTGGACCAACGCTTCATTGCTGCGCCGCAGCCGGATCAGAGCGCGATATAGGTTCAGAATGGACGCAGGCTGCGTCGAGAGATCAGCCACGTTCACCGTGGAGTAATCAGGACCCATCGGCAGCCAGGGTGTCACGCTTGAGAATCCGGCGAACACCGAATTATCCCAAGGCATGGGTGACCGTTCCGGATCGCGTCCCAAACCGAGTCCAGGCTCATTCTTCTCAGCCGGGTCCTGAACCAGCTCTGGCAGAATTCCAGCGTTTACCATTCCGAGCTCGTCGCCGTAATACATGGTTGGCGTGCCACGAAGAGTCAGCAACAACATTGCAGCTATTCGCGCTTGCGCCGCACCTATACGGCTCGCGATGCGAGTCTGGTCGTGATTCCCTAAAACCCAGTTTGGCCAAGCTCCTGGAGGCAATGCAGCTTCATACTCCCGGATAATCTGCGCGATGGCCTCCGGACTCCAGGCAGAGGAGATAAGCTGAAAGTTGAAAGGAAGCTGAGCTCCTTTCAGATCCTGCCCGTAATAGCTGACAAGCTGGTCGACGGGCAGATAAATCTCGCCAATCAGAACCCGGTCGCAATAAGAATCCGTAAGCAGACGCATGGCTGAAACCAACTCGTGGACTTCTGGCCGGTTCGAGTTGTAAACCGGCAGAAGCCGATGGGACGCCGGTGAACCAGCGTGAGACCCAGGATTGATCGGGTTATCACGAAACTCCGCATCCTTGATCAACAGCCACATTACGTCTACCCGAAAACCGTCCACGCCACGGTCCAGCCAGTAGCGAAGCACATCCAGCATTGCTTCACGCAAATCAGGGTTTTTCCAATTCACATCAGGTTGCTGCTTCAAGAAGGAGTGGAAATAGTACTGCCCGGTTCTCGCATCCCATTCCCAGCCGGAGCCTCCGAAGTTGCTTAACCAGTTATTTGGTGGCCCGCCATCGGCAGAGGGGTCGCGCCATAGGTACCAATCCCGTCTCGGATTGTCGCGGCTAGAGCGGCTCTCCAAAAACCACGGATGTTCATTCGAAGTATGATTCGGCACAAAATCAAGAATGATTTTGAGCCTCCGGTCATGTGCGGCCTGGAGCAGTCGATCAAAGTCTGAAAGAGGGCCGAAGATTGGATCAACGCCACAATAATCGGCAACGTCGTAACCGAAATCCGCCATGGGAGAGGGATAGATCGGCGCAATCCACAATGCGTCGATGCCGAGATCTACTAGGTAATCGAGCCGGGAGAGAATCCCCGCCAGGTCTCCAATGCCGTCATGGTTCATATCCTGAAACGACCGTGGATACACCTCATAAATAATTCCCCGTTGCCACCAAGCCGTCGCCTGCATCTTAGAATCGCTCCATTTCAAGCTGTAATGGAACGCGCATTTCGAGAGGGTGGAACCGCATGATCAATGATCTCTGGTACAAGAATGCCGTCATCTATTGCCTTTCGGTTTCTACGTTTATGGATGCTAACGGCGACGGAGTGGGAGACTTTCGCGGTCTCATGAACCGACTGGACTACTTGCAGGGCCTGGGAGTGAGCGCGATCTGGCTCATGCCGTTTCAGCCTTCTCCGTTTCGCGACGATGGGTACGATGTTGCCGACTACTACGGCGTCGACCAGCGCTACGGCACCCTGGGCGATTTTGTGGAATTTGCTCATGGGTGCAAGCAACGCGGCATTCGCGTTCTAATCGATCTGGTCGTCAATCACACCTCCGATAAGCATCCCTGGTTTCAAGAGGCTCGCTCAAATCCTAACTCGCCACATCGGAACTGGTACGTTTGGTCGAAGAAAAAACCGAAAGATGCTGACGATGGAGTGGTATTCCCTGGGGTTCAGAAATCGACATGGAGCTACGACAAGGCTGCACAGGCCTGGTTTTTTCACCGCTTCTACGACTTCCAGCCTGACCTCAATACATCAAATCCGGAGGTACAAGCGGAGATTCTGAAAATCATGGGTTTCTGGATTCAACTTGGGGTGTCAGGATTCCGCATGGATGCAGTGCCCTTCGTTATTTCCAAAAAAGGGGCTGACGTTACGCGACCCAGCGAACAATACGACATGCTGCGAACATTTCGGGAGTTTCTCTCTTGGCGCCAGGGCGACGCCATCGTTCTTGCCGAAGCCAATGTCCCTCCGTCCACCGATCTGGAATATTTCGGTGCTGCGGGGGAACGCATGCAGATGATGTTCAATTTCGCGGTAAATCAACATCTGTTTTACGCGCTGGCCAGCGGTGACAGCCGACCGTTGACGAAGGCTCTCAATCTCACCAAAACGTCGGAAACTACTGCGCAGTGGGGACATTTTTTGCGTAATCACGATGAACTGGATCTAGGGCGGCTTACGAATAAGCAGCGGGAAGTTGTGTTCTCGGCGTTTGGCCCCGAGGAAAACATGCAACTCTACAAGCGCGGCATTCGCCGACGCCTCGCCCCGATGTTGCAGGGTGATCGGAGAAGACTTGAACTGGCTTACAGTTTGATGATGTCGCTTCCGGGGACGCCGGTTTTGCGTTATGGAGACGAGATTGGAATGGGAGACAATCTTCGGCTGCCTGAACGAAACTGCGCACGCACGCCGATGCAGTGGTCAACCGAACTGCAAGCAGGATTCACCAAGAGCGATAAGCCGATCGTGCCGGTGATCTCAGGGGGAGCCTACGGTTTTGAACATGTCAATGTGGCGCAACAGAGACGCGACCCGAATTCGCTCATGAACTGGATGGAACGGATGATTCGCATGCGCAAAGAGGCGCCAGAAATTGGATGGGGCGAGTTCTCAGTATTGGAGACAGGCACTTCCGATGCACTGGCAATTCGCTACGCGTGGCGAAATAACTCGATCGTGGTGGTGCACAACCTTAGCGCCGTTCCCCTCGAAGTATTGATCAAAGTGGGTATAGAGAATTCAGACTGCCTGGTAAATCTACTTTCAGGGGAGAACAGCAAAGCGGAAAAATCCGGCAAGCACTGTCTATTGCTAGAACCATATGGCTATCGCTGGTATCGAGTCGGCGGTCTTGATTACATCCTCAAGCGAAGCCTAATTTAAATTGACGGCCATACCCGAATTTTGGCCGGAAGCGTGAATGCCGATGTCGCCAAATCGCCTCGCAGATAGAGCGTATTGAGCTTTCTTCGTTTCCGGCGGCGCTTGGGGAGACAAAAAAGCGTGGTAGGCCGATGGTGAAGATCGACGAAAAACCGCCACCTCTGGGGGTGGCGGTGGGTTGGTACACGCGCGAGGTTTTGCGAATTCCCCAACGCAAGGTATTCGACCTAGAGACCGGTAAGGCGCTTAGAGATTAGAGTGGCGTGGAGTACGCCATTCTTGTCCCAGGTACCTGTGCAGATCACTCGATCACCGTCTTTGACTTGGTCGGCGTCGATGTCATTGGGCTTTTTGCCGTGCTCCTGGCTGACCCAACGGGTTGAGCTGTCGTACTCAACCGCCTTTTCCTCACTTGTCCCCACTTTGCGAACGGTCAACCTGGATTTATCTTTGCTGCTTCTTACGACGTGACCCTCCCACCGAGCCTCCTTGGCAGCCTTTTCTGGGGATGCGCTTTCCTGTGCGAACACCGGCGTTGACAGCGGAAAAGCAATTACCGAAGCAAACAACAGAGCGAGTAGCTTTTTCACCATGTCCTCCTTGTTGAAGCGGAAAATTCGATTGTGGTGCAACCCACGATAAACCTGAGCCCAGGAAAAAACACTATTCCTGCTGGTTGAACTGTCTTGTCCAACTCCTTAGTTCAGGAGTCTTCAGTAGAGCACTTCGTTCTCTCCTTTTTCAGCGATCAACTTCTCAAACTGAGCAACAATCTTGTCCCTTCGAGCCATCACAGCCTTAACTTCATCTTTGGTGAGATAGCCTTTAGTCTCTCCGGCCAGTTCATTCCCATTCAGTATTTTTAGTTTGTCCAGTAAAACCCGGTCGCACCGCACTAAATTGCTGGGGTCTTTCAGATCCTTGCGGAGCCGAAATGCGCGCGTAAAATCGACTCTCCAGATTTTCCAGTCTTCACCAATTAATACGTTTGTCAGATTAGCGTCGGTGTCATAGACCAATTCGTCAAACACCCGGATTCTGTACATTTGATCGTTCCAGGCCCGCGCATCCGGAGCCTTCAAGTTCTGCTTGTGGCGTTCCACCTCGTCCATTTTTACCGGCAACCACCAACTGAGTGAGCCGGGATCGCCTCCCCAACTCCGTTCGACGTACACGGGCAGCATGTCATCAACTCCAAGCATTTCGGCCAGCCGGTACGCCGCAATGTTGTACTTGTAGGAATCGACGAAGGCCAGTTCAGTGCCGCTGGAAAACTGCATGCGGTTCCGGTGCTCATCGATAGCCTGGAACGAAGCATCGTGGGTCACGATGCCATCGGTAAGCGTAAGTCGCCAGGGACTGGTAATCCCTTTGGAGGACCGCTGACTCTTAACCACCTTGGCGGTGAGAAGGAATTTCTTAATCTGGTCTTTGGTAAGGGAGGCACCGTCGGAAGCAGCAACGAAGCGCGAACAGGCCAAACCCAGCATCACGATGAGGACGAGCCTCCGTCCCTGCAGGCCAAGTGTGTGCATCGAAATCCTCCGCTGGAACTTCACCAGCCTATTTCGTCAGTAGCGACTTGAATTGTTTGGTGCCGTTAACCCTTCTTCCCGGCTTGAAAGCTGTGCCCGTCGATATTTCAAGCAGGCGACGTGCCAAAATAAACTTCTCTGACGCCCTGCATCGAGGTATTCGCAACCTGCGGCATTGCGGACCCTTCGTCTCAAGATTTGTAAAACTGTAAAAAGCGTAGCTCGATAAAAATGACGTTCCTCTAACCCTACGGTTAATGCCGCTATCCGCTCGGTTAGCAAAACCGGCGTTACGGCGTGGATGACTCGTCTCCGTTCGCACCGCCACTGCCGAGGAGCTGCAAGAGACTCCAGTTGCGATCGGAGGGACTCTGTGTTGCTACGGCGGCTAGCCGTTTCCTCTGGTTTCCCTATGCCAAAAGAAAACAGGCAGAAGACACGCGCCTCCGGCCTGTTCTTGCCTCCGAACTGTACATCCTTATTTAGGACAATCTCTTGGGCCCGTTGCTCCTCGAATTCGAGCTCTCTTCCGCTCTTCTCCTTGTGGTTCAAGGCTTAGCTAGTTGGTAAGCCTTTTGGAGATCAAAGTGGCGTGAAGAGTTCCGTCCTTGTCCCATGTACCTTTGCAGATCACGCGATCGTTGTCTTTCACCTGGCTCGCGTCAATCTGATTGACCTTTTTACTGTTATGTTCCTGACTGACCCACTGGGTTGAGCTGTCGTAGACGACAGTCTTCTCAACGCTCGAGCCAATCTTACGAACGGTAAGAGACGACTTGTCCGGGCTACTCCGGGTAACGTTCCCGTCCCAGCGCGATTCCTTTGCGGTTTTTCCGCTAGCGGCGGCGTCTTGTGCGAGTGCCTGGGGGGACAGCGGAACAGCAAGTAGAAGCAGCAGCAGAACGAACACTATCTTCTTCATAACACTTCCTCCTTGAAAGAACAGACCAAAAGCAAATTGTGAATCGGAGAAAACAAAGACGTCCTAGGTCCGGCGATTCGGCTCCCGAAAGCCTGGCGACTCGTCAATACAACACTTCTTTTTCTCCTTTTTCGGAGATTAGCTTCTCGAACTGCGCGACGATCTTGTCGCGCCTGGCCATTACTGCCGCAGCCTCATTCTTGGTGAGATAACGTTTGGTTTTCCCCGCAAATTCTTTGCCGTCCAATCCCTTCAACTTTTCGAGCAGATGACGGTCGCAGCGTACCAGATCCTTGGGATCTCTCAGGTCTTTGTTGAGGCGGAACGCGCGGCTAAAATCAACCCGCCAGATTTTGAAGTCCTGACCGATGAGGACGTTAGTCAGATTCGGGTCGGCGTCGTAGACCAATTGATCAAGGACCCTTATTTTGTACATCTGGTTGTCCCATGCATCTGGGTCGGGAACGGGTATCTTCTGTTTGAGGCGCTCCACCTCATCCATTTTTACCGGCAACCACCAACTCAACGAACCGGGCTTGCCTCCCCACGAACGTTCGACGTACACGGGCAGCATGTCCTCCATCCCAATCATTTCGGCCAGGATGTAGGCTGCAATGTTGTACTTGTACGAATCGACGAAATTCAATTCAGTCCGCCCGCTGGCAAGGGTCGCGGTGGGCTTGTGTTCATCCACACTCTGGAAAGAAGCGTCGTGAGTTAACGTACCGTCGCTCAGGGTGAGTCGCTGCGTGCCCGTAATACCCTTCGAAAAGTTTTTACTTCCGACTATCTTGGCGGTAAGGAGAAACTGTTTAATTTGTTCCGGAGTGGGCGCAGTCTGATCGGTGGCGCTGACGAAGTGTGAACCTATCAGACATACCAATATCGCAATAATGAGCTTCCGCCTGTGCGGATACGGTCGGGTCATCACGTCCCCCTTGAATTGTGCCAACAAAATCTACCCCCTTGGCAGCTGTTCGGCAACCGAAAAGCGTCATGGCGTTCCCGCGAGGACCAGAAGAAGCACGTTGCTGCCCAAAGTGGGCGAACTTCTTATGGGCTCGACCGAGTGACCTTAAGCCTTGGCAGGCAGCGCCTCCAGACGCAGTTTGGCAAGTCTGGCGGTCTCCCGCAGCAGCGGATCTGAATCGTTCAAACAACGATTCAGTTCCGCTTCCAAGGATTTCATGCCGAAAGTTCCGATAGCGTGCGCGCCGCAGGAGCGTAGCCAGGGGTCGTCGCAGGCAACGAGCGCCGCCACCGCTTGTTCCTGGGTCTCAACCTTGGTGTGCACGATTCGTTGTGCGAGGCGGGCGCGCTCGCTCACCGTGATCTTACCGTCAAGCAAAGGAACAAGCATTTCGCGCAGTTCGGATTTTAAAACATTATCGAGAAATTCAAGCGCGTTATCGTGAACGGAAACATTCTTGGACTGCAAGCCTACGTAAACACTGTGGATATCAAGGCGAGGATATAACAAGCCCAGCAAGCGAAAGATGCGCTCCAATTCTTGTTGCATGGATTCGGTCAAGGCAGGAGTTACTGGATCTTCGTCACTGCCACTGATTCCCAATTTGTCGAGAATCTGATAGGAGCGGTAGTGCCCCAGTATTTCAGCCGCAAGCACTGTTTCCAAAATCTGCGTGTCGGTTTCGATTTCAGGATGAAGACGGCGCAGTTTGTTCAGTGCGCTGATAATGCGGAACCGCAAATTGGTATCGCTCTCAAGCAGGTGCTCCATCAGCACACTCGCCGCCGCTGGAGTTCCGATTTCAACCATGATGGCTGGAATCTCTCTCCGCGCTTCGATTGGCACCGAGGAGTCGCCGAGATGATCGTGCAATGCCCCGACAATTGTGTTCCCAAACTGAGCCAAAGATTTTGCGACTTCGGCGCGCAACTCTTCATGTGCGAGCCGGTCCAGGAGATCAGGCACCAGCCGTCTTTTGCAAAGCTTTCCAACCGAATGAATGGCTTCTCGCGCGATAACCGGATCGGGATCAGCAAGCAGATTCGAGAGCAGAGGATCGAAGCAATCTGGCAGTTCGCCCAAAAGGCGCGCGGCTTCTATACGGTGGCGCTGTCTCTCCGTTGATGGGTTGCCGACCATCGTGGTAAGAATCTGCTGTGCAGCCTCCAGGATTTGAGTTTCACCGGGGCGGGCTAAAAATGCCACGACAGCAGAGGTGACGGAGAAGTCCGCGAAGTCTCCTTCGTCCTTCATCAATTCCAAAGGATCAACATGGGCATGATGAGTCAGGTAGAGCAGGGCTTCGGTCCGCACGTTGAGATCGGAATCCTTCAACAAAGGCTCGATAGCGGGCCGCACGGTCTTGTCACCCGATTCCGAAAGAATCGTAATTGCCTTTTGCCGGATTTGGGCGGAGGGATGGTTCAATAGACCTCGGATTACGGGGTGGGCCGCTCTTTGCCTTTCTACTGAAAACAGACTAAGGGCATACAGAATCTCTTTAGGGTCTCCCGCGGCAAGTTTAGTTGCCAGCAATTCGGTGGTGGAACGATCCAGTACTGACGTGGAGGCACTTTCCACATCCACACGGTGTTGCGTGATGCTTTCCTTCAAAGTGAAAACATACTGCCGTCTCGCAACCGCAACTGCCACCAACCATCCACTCACCATCACAAGCGCAATCCAGCTCATTTGTCGGGCCGGCATATGCAGGGTGGTAGCAAAAATCAGAACCGTCACTCCCGCAAGACCATCTCCCAGCCGCCAGATCACAGTATCGATGAACCATTTGACTTGTAACTTGATCCGAGCGGACAACGGAAGGTAGAGCAATTCGGTTGTCGACTTGTCGAGGGAATAACGCAGCACCTGGTCGCAACCTTTCAGTGCAATGGCAGCGCCGAGCGTACCGAAAACCAGCAGGCCCGCCGATCCCAAAAACACGGTGGCCGGAAGGACGAAGAGCGACGTACCGATGCCAAATTTACGGAGAAATCTGGTGGTAAAAAGCAGTTGGAACACTAGCGAAAGTATGCCGGCATAAAAGTTGAAGTCGCCAAAGAACGCCGCCAGCGCATCTTTCTTTACGAGAACCTGCTGCGCAATGGCCAAGAACTGCCAGCCCGTCAACGTTGTTACGAGGGAAGAAATACAAATGACGGCGGCAATGGCCCTCAAATAGGAGGACGCGAACACCAGTTGCATGCTTGCTATCAGATTTCGCGGGCCAGACTCGGCATGTCCTTCTGTCATTCCGTCTGGTCCGCCCACGGCGAGTTGTCCGTCGCGCCAGATGAAGACCATGAGGCCGGCGCAGATCAGGATGAACAGTGACATTCCCAGCAATAGACTCTCAGTGCCGAACGTCTTGGCGATGGCTTTAGAAAAGTAGCCCGCGAAAATCCAACCCGCGATCGCCCCGCCGCCCACCATTCCAAAGACTCTCTTTGCCTCCCGGGTGGTAAGAACATAATTTGCCAGAGTCCAGATCTGGGTGGGCGCGAGGACTCCAAAGACTTTTACCCAGACGTAGAAGACGGGAAACAGCCAGGCTAGATGGAAGTGGTAGTGGGAAAGCAGCCAGAATAATGCGCAGTTACTAGCGAAAAAGATCAGGCTGCCCATGAGCAGATTCTTTAATGAGACCCGCCGGGCAACCAGCACGTATCCCGCAACCACCAAGGCGACAATTAACGAACTGGAAATATCGGCGTAAGCAAGCTGTTTTGCCTGGAAACGCGAGAGAAACAGCGCCGCACCCGCTACTTTCCCAATTACATAACTGCTGATAACCAGGAATAAGCACGCGCACAGCAATGTGCCGCGTCCCAGGTCTCCGGGATGGATATTGAGGACGCGTTCAATCCACCTTTTCATCCTAGAACCCCTCTTCGCATCTGACTTACTGCGGAGCCGTCGTCAACGAGAAACAAATATCGTGTGCTGGCACGCTTGCAATTTGTTTGCCAGTTTCAGGCGCTGCGCCAGCCGGGGACGCCGTGCTTCCGGAGGAAGGCACGGCCGAGTCAAGCAGCACCGTTTGCTGATCCATGTACTCCGCCGTGAATTTCGCGTCGCCGCAAATTTCCAATGCCGATGCTCTGCCTCCGGGGTAGTAGCTGCTGAGCATGCCGGTGTCTATCAGGAATACTCTGTTATTAAAGCGCGGCCGGATGCGACCGCCCTTCTGTACTGTATGACCTACCACGATATGTGACGCATTGAAAGCTTGCAGAACCTTGGCGACTTGCGCACCGCCTTCGTCGTCGCTCCACTGATCGTAACCACGAAACCACAGGGGTCCGTCAGGGCGAACGCTTAGCCAGCCACCGTATCCCAGGAATTGCACCAGCGTCGCCTGCCGCTGTGGGTCCGTAGGAACCCGGGACTTGTGTTCAGCCGTGAGTTCCGCCTGGACTACAGTGGTAGTTTCCTGGAGAGTAAAGAATGGCAGGATGACGTTTTCGTTCTGAAGGTATTGTCTGGCTGCATCGAAGGCTTTGATTTCATCTCGAATATGTGCATTGATGGTGTCAATCTTCAGATGGGCGAGATCGGGATGGATTCCACCATGCAAGAAAATCACGTCGCCAACCTTGGCGATAGCCAAGTGTTCACGCAGCCACTTGCCGTAATTTCCATCCGGACTGAACGCTTGCCGATGTTCCACAAAACCTACAGGATGCCGCGCCATCCACTCCGCTTCCGTTAGCTCCATCGGCTGAGGGAGTTCCGCCAAGAGTGCAGCGTGCCCATTGCGCCATTTCAAATACTGCTGGTAGGCTGCTTTCCGCCGCTCATCGGATTTACTATCGGAGAAACTGGCGTAGTTTTCCGTAGCAACGTAGCGCAGATCTCCCATTATATTCATCATCTCGTGGTTACCCAGCAAGCTGATGACTTGTCCGCCAGCCTTGGGCGCTTCCTTCTCCAGAGCCATCAGCAAGTCCATGGCTTCGCGTGGCTTCGGGCCACGATCGATAACATCTCCGAGCTGCACCAAGGTGGCTTTATGCCCGATCCAATGATGCTGGGCATCGATTACCCCACTCCGTTGGAGAATGGCGGCAAAGTCATCAAAGTCGCCATGAACATCAGCAACCGCGACCAGCGCCTCGGCACGCCCTTCTGCTCCTTTGGCCGATAATGTCGCCAGCATGAAGGAAAGCAGAATAAGAAGATAGACGCGAAGGGCGAGATGACGAACCAGAGAAGTGCCCATTTTTTTCTCTATAACGAAACTTCGCACAGCAAGCATGAAGTTAGTAAGAACTTAAAGCGTTCCTTGAGAGCGCATGCATCTTAGGCTGAGACAGTTCACAAGTCAATTTGATCCAACATTTATGTGAAACGCACTTCCTCCCGACCAGCAGGAGAGCAGCATGTGGCGATTCCGATTTTGACGGCGAACATTGGCGACCCCACTCTCCATTAAAAGTGATGGTGGAATCTCGACCAGTCACTTTCAGAATGGCCCAAAGTGGCTCCGGGTTCAAGTAAACATGGATTTCTATTCTGGGCATCGCCAGGCCAAAGCCAGGGTAGCGGGGCGCAATCGCGCGGAGGACTCCTGATCCAGATATACAGTCGTATTTTGGTGGGTGCGCAAGATTGAGGCGGGAGCCATGGCGCTGATCTCCCCCTCGAAACATTCCACTACTGCTTCGGCTTTGCGAGCATCAGGAACGATGCAGAGGATTTTTTTCGTTTTCAGAATCTGGCGCACGCTCATGGAAATGGCGCGTTCTGGCACCTCTTCAAGTGCGGAAAACCATCCTTCGCCAACCTGCTGCCGTCGGCATGCTCCGTCGAGAGCGACAACAATGTAGGGCTCCTCGGTTTCAAAATCGGCGGGGGGGTCGTTGAAGGCCAAATGTCCATTTTCTCCGATTCCGACAAAAGCGAGGTCTACGGGCGCTTTGTGCAATGCTTCGCCAGTCTGGCGAATTACTTCTGCCGGGTTTTGCTCTCCATTGAGTAGGAAATGTTTGGTTATCCCGGTCTTCTGAATCAACCGATCCAGGAGAAAGCGGCAGAAACTTGCGGGATGCGAAGCTGGCAACCCGATGTATTCATCGAGGTGAAACAATTCGACTCGCTGCCAATCGACGCCTGACATAGCCGTAAGATTTTCCAGAAATTCAAACTGAGCTGCACCAGTGGCGGCGATAATGCGGACTCTTCCTTGCTGCTCTATGGATTGCCGGATGTCAGAAGCCGCTTCTTCGGCGACGGCTCGGGCAAGATCGCGTTTGTCGTGGAAAATTTTGATCAACATGTGGCACGAGTTCCGGCGTCACCACTCACTGGGAAGATCCTTCCGGCAAGGCCCATGCGAATATCACACCACCATTGCCAGTCAGCACATATTGGCGTTTATCCAGTTCGTAGGTGATAGGAGAGGTATCCATGCGAACGCTGGTACCGGCATGCCACAGAGTCTTACCATCGCTGGTATCCAGAGCGAGAACATTGCCGGTGATATCCCCAGTGAATGTCAGTCCCGAATCGGTGGTGAGCACGCCCGAGAAAGCGTCGTTGCCCACCTCATGGGTCCAGCGGATCTTGCCGGTCTGATAGTCGATGGCTTCGATGACTCCTTTGCCCCAAACGTCATAGTCTGCGCCAGCCCAGCCATAGGTGCCGTCAGCGGGCTTGGCAAAATAGATCGACCAACTGGGATGAGCCGAAACGATGAAAAGTCCTGTCTTTGGATCGAAACTAGGGGAGCGGTAATTGGTGAGACCACCTTCGTCGGGAGCGATCAATCGTCCGTCGGGCGCCGGTTCCTTGGCTGGGTTGGGAATTGGCTGGCCGTTTTTATCAACGCCGAGGGCCCAATTTACTGGCCCATAGGAAGACGTCAAGAGGTTCTTTCCGTTGGTCCGATCCAGAACAAAGAAATAGCCGTTGCGCGAAGTCTGCATCAGCATCTTGCGCGGTTGTCCTCCGAAATCGGCATCAACCAGCACCGGCGTTTCGACCGCATCCCAGTCGTGCGTGTCGTGTGGAGAGGGCTGAAAAGCCCAGGCAAGCTTGCCGGTATCAGGATTGAGAGCAACAATACTGCACGTATAAAGGTTGTCGCCAGGCCGCGTTTTACCGGTCAGCACTGGAGTGGGATTGCCAGTTCCCCAATACAGCAAATTCAAATCGGGATCATATGTGCCCGTCATCCATGTCATGCCTCCCGAGGCCGCCTTCGGAGTGCCTAACGGAAGCGTGGCGTCCCACTGCCACTGCATCTTCCCCGTCTCGGGATCCACGGACCGCAGAAGCCCGGGCAGGTTATCCATGTCACCGCCAACCCCGACGATCACGTGATCGCGCACCACCAAGGGGGACATGGTAGACCAGTATCCCTTTTCCACATCGGCAATCTGGACGTTCCAGCGGACTTTGCCGTTTTTGGCGTCCAAGCAAATGAGATGAGCATCCGGGGTCATGAAGTACAGCCAATCCTTATACATGGCGACCCCACGATGGCCGATGTGAAGGCCTTTATTCGGCGGATAGGTGTATCGCCAGATCTGATGCCCGGAGCGCGCGTCCACTGCCCAGACATTGTCCGGCACGGTGAAGTACAGCACGCCATTAACCAGCAAAGGTGATGACTTGAGATTGGCGGTCTGGCCTGTCTGAAATGCCCAGGCCAATCCCAGCGACGAAACGTTCTTCGGAGTGATCTGAGTCAGGCTACTGTGACGCCTCCCGGAATAGTCCCCGTGGTAGGTCGGCCAACTGTCGGCAGGTGGGTTCGTGATGGTCGCCGGATCGAGCCCCTGCCCCATCAGTTGACCGGACGTCATGAAGACCAGCCAGAACAGAAAGAAGCAAAATGATTTCTGAAAGCAATTTAGGATTCGCAATCCGGTTCGCTCCTAAAGCAGAGTTTGCAGGTAAGCCATCAGGTTGTGAACGTCGTCGTCGGTGTACTTTCCGAGGAGCTCAACGTGAGCTTCGGCCGGCGCGTTGATCTTGTACTTAACCTGGCTAGTCGGCCAGGACTGATACCAACCCACCTCGTCAGTCAGTCCGATAGTGAACTCATCCTGAAAGGCGAGTTTGCCAGATACAGTCTCGCCGGAAGGGAGAGTAACCGTGACTGTTGCGGGAGCGTGGCGAGGATAGAGCATCCGTTTCTCAAGTTCCAACCCGCGATAACGCCTGGCCACGCCTGCGAGATCGCCTGTGGGTGAATGGCAAGTCGAGCATGTCCCCGCGCCATTGAAATATTGTTTCCCCGCGTCGACGTTGCCGGTCTGAAGATCGCTGACCGACACACCGCGCCGGCCACCCGGCTTCGACACAACTTTCTTTTTCTGTGCATGAAGGAAAGCGGCGAGCTCACTAATCTCGCGGGGAGAAAATTTAAATGCCGGCATGCCGCTTTCGGGACGGCCATTGCGCACAACGACGCCAATTTTGTTGCCGGCCACGTCACTCGCGACCAGGTCCGAACCCATGAGGTCCGGTCCGGTTTCACCGCCACCGGCGTCACGCCCGTGACAAAAAGCGCAATTTTGAGTGAAAAGGGCTTTTCCGTGCTCCACGACCGGAGCTGGCGACACAGCTTTCTTCACCTTGGTCTGCGCAGCTAGAAACCCAGCGGTTGTCAACAGAGCCATCAGCAATAGACTTGTGCGAAACCGATACAGAGATAAGCGGTTTATCGAACGCATCATTTCGTCTCAGACCTTCCCATAGTACCCACGGCTTTTGAGCAGTAATAGTTCTCATATGGTACCGCCTTTGCGGTTCAACCAAGCCAAAGCTGACGGCGGCCAGCAAAAATGGAAGAATCCCAAACACCCCATCTTGCACCCTATTGTTAACTCGGTAAAACAATTTCGGCGTGCCGACATCATGTGAATGATTCCGCGTCAGCGCAAAACGAGGTCGGAGTACTCCGGATGGGTCGTGATGTATTGAAGTACTGAAGGGCAAATCACATCTACCTTGAGGTGGTTTTCGCGCGCGTACCGAAGAGCGGTTTCGGCCAACGAAGCCGATAGACCCAAGCCACGTAGCGCAGTTGGAACCTCGGTGTGAATTAGTCCAAGGACGTCGCCCGTCATGGTGTATTCGAGCGAAGCCACCTGGCCATTGCGCTCAATTTCAAAGCGGCCGGTGGTCACCTTCTGCGGTGTTGGTGCTTTGTGGCTGGCAAGTTTCCAAGCCATCAATTCGAGCACTCCCCTATTTTTCGATAGACCTCACATGAAGTATACGAATTCTCAAGCCATGTGGCTCCAAAAGAAAACCGTTGGCGCAATCCAGTATCGGAAACGGAGCTGGGAGCGGTGGGTAGTTTCTCGGAAACGGAGATACCGCACGTATTTAAGACGGGGCGGTCCCCTGTCGTCCCTCCTCCGAGACGGCAGGCACGCCCCATCCGGCAACTGAACTAGTTCCAGTCACCTGTAATACCTTATCGGCAACGCCGAATTGCATGAATGGCTCATTAGCCTAGTCAGGACTCCCCTCCGGTGGCTGAAAATTTTTGCGGTGTTGGGACGGGATAATTGTGTTGGCCCGACAACTGACGTCTTCCCCGGCGCATTTTTCGAACCTTGACCAGTTTTGGTCGTAGTCGAGCGCTTTTGAGAAACTGTCCGGACAGGTTAACGGCATCGGGAATCGGAACCCTGAATCGCTCCTTGAGATGCCAGCCGCCGGCCTGCTCCGTTACCACGCTCCTGTTGCGCACAAATCGCCCCGTTCGCTGGGAAAAGAAACCGATGCGTCGAGGACATCCTTCGAAACTGCCTGCAGCGCGACTTGGATCTGGGAAGAAGGGTAAACCCCTTGTGGAGAACGCCCAAAACTAGCGCTTAAGAAGTAAAGTTATGCACCTTCGATAAGCCTTGGTTAGCAAGCCTCTCACTCTACAAGTTGATCCCCTCGGAGTCGCACGCAGCGTCGGCGTTTTAGCCCGCCATTTCCGCGTAGGGTGCCGCGATTTCGAAATCCTTTTACGGTTTCGATATATCATCCTGCGTTAGCCCATGGGTTTTCCTTTGAAGCCCAGAATTCGGAAAGAGAATCAATCATGGATCGACGTCAGTTTATCGGCATGATCGGTGTTGGAGCGTTTTACCGGCATGGTCTACGAAATTTGCCTGCCGCTTTCTTGCCCAATTCAACCGCGTGGTCACCGCCAGCAGGGTCCAAAGCTTACGGCTCCGGTCATTTTGGAGAGTGGATCACCGATCAGTTTGGCTTACCCGCCTACAAGTACACCTGCAACCAGCTCACCGACGCCAGCGCCCAAACTCCCGTCCACAAGTTCTGGCGTGGACCTGCCGACCATACACATCAGGTGGGAAATGATCGCCTGATTGCGGCCGTTTCGAATTACGGTTACGTCCAGGTTAGGCAGGACGAGGGTTCGCCGAAATTTCTGAATGACTACTCTCCTGAACACGGTCTCTATGGAGCCGGAATCGGCTTTCTAACGGACGGCAAATCGGTACTCAGCACCTACTATCCTGGGAGCGGTGAATCCTTCGAAAGAATCCTAGGTGAAGGGTATTTCAGAAAGATTGTAAAGAGTTCCCAGTACGAAGCAGATCAAGTAATTTTCGCCCCGTTTGGAGACGATCCGGTTCTGCTTTCGACGGTAAGAATCACCAATCTCGGTGACAATGCTGCCGACTTGCGATGGATCGAGTATTGCGGTTGTCACAATTATCAGTTCTCTTATCGCTCGTTTATGCAAGCCACCGTACAACACGGAGCGAATGTAGCCGACCTGAGGCGACGATTCGGCGATCGCTTTGCACATGAGTTTCGAGTCATGCCAAAACAGGCTGGTCTGATTGAAACCCAACATTTCCCTGGAAGAAGTGTTGAAGACAACGAAGCTTGGGCAGAGGTTGAAGCGTATCTCAAAAAGAATCCCACCGGATTTCTGGGCGGACCTCTTCCGCCGCTGGCGCCGGGTGCAACGCTGGAAGACCTCAATCCGCCTCCGACCTTTCTCGTCTCGCTGGACGCCGCCATGGATGGGTTTGCGACCGACGCCTCGGCGTTTTTTGGAAGTGGCGGAATTACTCAACCCTCAGGACTTTCGTCCCCCAAATTAGGTAGCAATCTCCGTTCCACGGGTCCGGCTAGCGCATTCCTGGTAGAACGCCACCTCGCACTGCGCCCGCAGGAAGGCCGTACCCTCAGCTTTCTCTACGGCTATGCGCCCAAGGGCTTCGAGATCGGCGAACTGGTCGCGAAGTATTCGGCTGATCCGGCATCGGTTCTCACTCGCTCCTGCGCCGCCTGGAAAACAGACGGCGTACGATTCAGTGTGCCCGCCGAGCCATGGGTAGAGCGCGAAACCTCCTGGCATAACTATTACCTTCGTAGCAACCTGACCTACGACAGTTTCTTCCGTGAACATATTCTTTCTCAGGGACACGTCTATCAGTACATCATGGGTTTCCAGGGCGCGGCGCGCGATCCGCTGCAGCACGCTCTACCTTTCGTATTCAGCAATCCCGAAGTCGTTCGTGGAATTATTCGCTATACCCTGAAAGAAATTCAGACGGATGGATCGATTCCGTACGGGATCGTGGGAAGCAGCGTCCCGATGCCAGTCGTCTTCCGTCCCAGCGACCTGGAGATGTGGCTGTTGTGGCTGGCCAGTGAATACGTGCTAGCAACGCGCGACGAGGCCTTTCTTGACGAACGAATCCCGGGATATCCTCATCAGGATGCGAGTTCTTCTGATCTAACCGTCCGTGAACTTCTTCAGCGATCCTTCATCCATCTGGTCGAGGGCATCGGAGTCGGGAAACACGGTTTGATGCGACTGTCCAATGGCGATTGGAACGACGACATTGTGGTTGGACATGTCTCGCCAGCTCTGGCCGACGAGGTTCGTCAGGATGGCGAAAGTGTTCTCAATGCTGCCATGGCATGCTATGTCCTCGACTACTATTCCCGTTTGCTCAATTACACAGGCGATACCAAGACCGCTGACCAGGCTCACGCGAAAGCCGAGGCTCAACGCACAGCAGTTCGGCAATATTGGGCCGGGCGTTGGTTTCGCCGCGCGTGGTTCGGCCAGCACTTAGGCTGGATCGGCGAGGACCAACTTTGGCTGGAACCGCAGCCTTGGGCGATCATCGGCGGCGCCACTACCGCCGAGCAACGTAAAATCCTGGTCACCGTCCTCGACGAACTGGTCCGCAAGCCCTCGCCCATTGGAGCCATGCTCGAGAGTCACGGCGATCCTGCCATGGCAAGCCCCTTCGGGGTCCTTACCAACGGCGGAGTTTGGCCGTCAATCAATGGAACGTTAATCTGGGCATTGGCGATGGCGGATGGTGCATTGGCGTGGGATGAATGGAAAAAGAACTCATTGGCGATGCATGCTGAGGCCTATCCGGAAATCTGGTACGGCATCTGGAGCGGTCCTGATTATTACAACTCTGTTTTGTCACGATATCCCGGCCAGACCATGTTCGCCGAAGCTCCGTCTCCCGATTACAAAACGCAAGCCGATCTGGGACTTAACTGGACCGACTTCCCTGTCATGAATATGCACCCCCATGCGTGGCCACTGTATAGTGCGGCCAAGCTACTGGGCCTTGAATTTCACGAGAATGGAGTCAGCTTTAAGCCAGACCTGCCCATGGTGGAATATTCGTTTACCTCTCCACTTCTGGGATTTAAGAAGTCCAAGGATGGCTACTCGGGTTGGTACGCGCCTTCTTCCCCCGGACGATGGGACATAAATCTCGCCCTCCCAAGCGCAGAAGCTGCGAAATTGCGTCAGATAAAGATCAACGGAGCTTCAGAGCCGTTGCGGAACACCGGGCAGCCCATCCATTTCAGCGGTAAGAGTCATTCCGGCTCGCCAATGCGGTGGGAAATTACCTAAGCATCGGGGCTATTTAATTCAGTAGACGCCCGGAAAGAGGACTCACAATTTCTTGCTCGCGCTGCTCCAGCCCTCACCACACTGAAGAACCTGGCAGGGCTGTCCGAGACGGTTGCATTCCGCGACGAATTCTTCGGGGGACGCTGTATTGAACTCGAACATGTCATAGTGACAGGGAATCACCACTCTGGCTCTGATGTCTTTTGCCAATTGTGCCGCCTCGCGTCCAGAAAGATTTCCTGGCACCCTTCTTTCCAACTTACGCCCATTGATAGGAAGCAATGCTATGTGGACGTCGAAGGTTTGCAACTTCTCGGCCATTCCTGGATATCGAATCGTATCGCCGCTGTGGTACACGCGCCATTGCCCAAGCTGCAGCACGTAACCAAGGAAAGTCGCACGGCCCTGTTCATCGCGCTCTACGGTTTCGTGAGCCGATGCTACACCTGAAATTCGAATGCCCGAGATCTCAACCGTGTTGTCGTCATCCACGCCGATAGGAATCGCGGAATCGATCTTCAGCCGGTCAGCCACAAATTCGCGGTTCGCTGCGGGAATCACCAATTTCGGCTGCCGATTTCCCGACAGGATAGGCCCGAGAGTTTCGGCGTCGAGGTGATCGGTGTGGTTGTGAGAAGACGCGACGATGTCAACGAAGGAAAGCCGCGCTGGATCAATCACGCGTTCCGTCATGCGAACATGGGGTTTATCGGTCTGGCTGTACTTTTTGGTGAGTGAATCGGAAAGATAAGGGTCGAGCAGAACGTGAACACCCTGCCATTGCAGCAGGAACCCGCTCTGCCCCAGCCACCATAAACGAAGATTGCCGTCGCGCCGGTCCGAGGCTCGTATGTCCGCGAGCAAGGCTTGGTCTGAACGGACTGGGCGAATCACGACACTCCCAATTCCTTCCGAACGATGGCCACGCCGCTCACCATGTTGGCTAATTTTTGGCCTGCCGCCCAACGCGCGGTCTGACTCAGCCCACAATCGGGAGCGAACGAAAGGCGCTCGGCCGGCGCGTGCTTCAAACACAAGCGGACCCGCTCCGCGACATCGGCAGGTGTTTCTATGTAATAACTCTTTACATCAATGATGCCGACTGCCACGTCGATCCCTCGTTGTGCGATTTCATGAATAACTTCGATTTCAGCAAATTCACGGCTCGCCATTTCCAAATGCATTTCCTGCACCGGCAATTCGAAGAATGCAGGAAACAGTGGAGCGTACCGCCGCAATCCCACGGCCCTGCCCTTGAAGTTGCCAAAACAAAGATGGGTGGACAATCGGCACTTGCCGATCACGGGCTTCACCGTTTCAATAAATATTTCGGCGAAACGGCGGGGGTCTTCGCGGTGGGCGTAGCAGCTCATGGAGGGTTCATCGAGCGTAATTTCATTGCAGCCAATTTCGACCAACTGCTCAAGCTCCGCTCGTACAACAGGGACAAGCGCTTCCGTGACGTCCCAACGGCTCTTATAAGCCCCTCCAGGATTGATGCGGCCGCTTAATGTGTAGGGTCCGGGAACACTGGCCTTCAGCACCGGCCCGGGAGGGGCAATCCTTTTCAAGCGCTCGAATTCTTCCAAGGCTCCCAACCCATGCGACGACTTTATGTTCCCCGTGACTTCGTACTTGCCCCGCTGGTCGTGCGCAGGCGGTCCGAATCGCCGTGGTGAAAAAGGCGTCCCGTGAATGCCTTCCAGTTTTCCATAAAAAGACAAATTGAAATCGTAGCGGGTTTGTTCCCCATCGGTGATCACATCTAAGCCTGCGACCACCTGATCGTGCACTGCCACGATAACTGCGTCATTCCGCATCTCTTCAATATCGGCTTGGCCGAATTGATCTGGATGCGACGATGCAAACTCGAGCCAGCCTGGAAACGGGTAGCTGCCAACGACCGTGGTTCGCAACGGCGCTCGTTTTTGCCCGGATGTGGGCGCTGCGATTCCGCTTTTGTTCTTGGGACTCATTCACTCACACTCCAACCTGCATCCACTGCCACGATCTGGCCGGTAATGGGGCTTGAATCCTTTCGCAACAAGAAGCATGCAGTCTTGGCGACGTCCTCTGCCGTCAACAGGCCTTTGCGTAATGGCTGCTTGTGAACCATATATTTCATGATCTCAGAGTTCCCCCGCGCCCGGGCGGTCATTGGAGTATGCACCAATCCTGGTGCAATGACGTTAATCCGAATACCCTCGGGCGCATAGTAAGCTGCCGCGGCCACACTCATCGCCTCAATCGCTCCTTTGCTCGCAGCATAACCGGCGGTTGAAAAATGTTCTCGCTGAGGATAATGTGTCAGCACGCTGCCAGTGTTGAGAATCGAACCTGCCTGACGATTTTTACTCCACCACCCCAGGACCTCGCGACAGGTAAGGAAGGTACCTTTGGCATTCAGGTCCATCACCGTGTCCCAAGCTTCGGGCGTGCACTGGTGCAGGGGACCGTCTCCCAATGAACGGGCGCTGATGCCGGCGACATTCATAAGAGCGTCAATTCGACCATACCGGTCGAGGCAATCGGCAACCGCATGCTGCACCGCGACTTCGTCGCGCACATCACCGACTGAATGCCCGGCATCGAGTTCGTCGGCGAGAGATCGGCACTCAATTTCATTGATGCCAAAAACGAATACGGAATCTTCCGCAGCCCAGGCGCGCGCCACCGCCGCCGCTATTCCAGATGAACCCGTGATTAAGAGTACTTCGTCCACGTGTCAGTCGAGCAATTCAAACGCGAGCGGCTTATTCAAACAAATGCTTAAGGCTCTTGCGGTAGGCTTCGTAGAACGCTTCCAGTTGAGTTGCCGCAGTGGTGTTGCCCACAAACTGATGGCTGGGCAGCACAACTGGCTTAAACCCACGCGCCAACAACGCTTCCGCGGTCGCGCAACGAATCATATTGATGACCATCGCTCCCGTAATCGTGGAGATCGGGCCCGTCCTCCACTCGAGACCCTCCAATTCAATCACACAATCGCCCGGTGGACATTGATTGTCGATAATCAGGTCGGCGCAATCGATTAGCTTTTTCCCGGAGGAGTGAGCCGCCGTCGCTTGCTCGCAGTGCGCCTTGGAGACGATGGCAATCACCGGCAGCCCACGTTTTTGCGCGCCCATGGCAGCTTCTACAACAACCGGTCGAATTCCACTGGTTGAGATGACGATGAATGCGTCCTCCGGCCCAAAATGAAATCCCCTCAGAATCTGCTCAGCATAGCCCTCATAATTTTCAAGATACAGCGGTGCCCGCAGGCCGTTTGCTCCTACGATGGCGGCATGGTTCGAGAGCGCAAGCTCGACCAGAGCGACAAAACCCGCGAAACAGCCTTGGCGCGGAGTCATCTCCTCGCACATCATCCGGGAGTGGCCGTTGCCGAAGAGAAAAACCAAGCCACCGCGCGAAATGCGATCGGCACAAAGGTCGGCGGCTTTCTGAATTACATCGATCTCGGTGGCCTTCAGCTCCTGCAAAGCACTTAAGGCGCGCTCATAAAAGGTCAAACTTGCTCCGCTCGTATTTGTCTTGGCCCCTGTCTTGTTCAAGGAAGATCCCTTTCAATTTGATGAGGGCTCGGGAAGGCTCATCCATCACCCAGTCGGCTCGACATGATGGCTCACTTAGGATGGCATAGAGTGCGTATAATGCACAACGATAGTGACCTCAGACCGGACCAACCCTTCCTCCGATCACGCAGCTGTCGTTGGCATCGACATCGGCGCCACCGCCATCAAAGGTGGCCTCGTAAACATGACCGGAGGGTTGATCCAGACCCTTCATCAGCCTTCGCCGCGCACACCAGCCGCCTTGCACGATTTTGTACACCTCGTCCTGAAGCAAGCAAAGCAACCGGTTCACGGAATCGGCATTGGATGCAAGGGCATCATCGATACCGCCACATCTAAGGTAACCAGCCTGCCGGGTGACCTGAACTTCCTCGAAGGAAAACTTTTGGCGGATGTAGTCACTCCCGGAGACTTACCCGTTTATGCCGACAACGATGCTCGCACGGCACTGATTGCGGAAGTGCTATGGGGCGCGGCTCGCGGAAAGCGCAATGTCGTCTTACTGACCCTCGGCACCGGCGTCGGCGGTGCGGTATTGGTAGAAGGCAGGATTCTTCGCGGAGCGTCCGGAGCCGCTGGACATATCGGACATATGACCATCGATCTTCACGGCGGCCTTTGTATCTGCGGAAACCGAGGCTGTGTGGAAACTCGCTTCTCGTCCCGCGCGATTGAGTCTGATTATCTGGCTCATCTACACCGGGCTGCACCCGCGAAGCTGTCTCTCGGAAAAGACGGCGACCCGCCTAGCACAGAAGCCATTTTTCGCGCCGCGGCAGATGGAGACGAAAGCGCAAGTTGTGTGCTCGATCGGGCCCTGGAATACCTGAAGGGGGCCATGGTCAGCGTTCTGCACATTTTCGATCCAGAAGTCCTGATCGTAGGCGGCAATATCGCGGAAGCGGGTCCACAGTTGCTTACTCCGATTCGAGGCGAAGTAGCGCGCCGAACCCGCATTTTGCTAGGACGCGAGATTCCCATCGTATTTCAGAGCCTGGTCGGTTACGGTGGGGTCGTGGGCGCGGCTGGGCTAGTGTTTCTGCAGCAGGGATTATTGAAAATCTAATCAGTCCGCCATGACCTATGCCTAATGTCCAAGAAGGTGCAGCACGTTACTTGTATCTGCCCGCGGCCGTCGCCGCGATCGGTGGTTTGCTTTTCGGTTTCGACACCGCAGTAATTAACGGCGCTATCGTATTTCTCAAGAGCCAATTCTCTTTAACCGATTCACAAACTGAGATTGCGGCCAGCAGTCTATTGCTTGGGTGCGTGGTCGGTGCAAGCCTGGCGGCATTCACCAGCGACCGCTTCGGCAGGAAACGAGTTCTGATTGCGGCGGCTGCGCTATTCGCGCTCTCGTCTTTGGGCTCGGCGCTTCCAAAAAACCTGACAGAATTCGTCATCGCCCGCGTTCTGGGTGGCTTAGCCATAGGCATCGCGTCTACACTTTCGCCTCTGTACATTGCGGAAATCTCTCCTGCCAAAACTCGTGGTCTGATGGTGAGTTTGAACCAGCTCGCCATCGTCATCGGCATTTTGCTTTCATACAGCGTCAACTATCTGCTGACTGGCACCGGGCCATCCAGCTGGCGATGGATGTTCGCCACCGCCGCCGTTCCGTCCATTTGCTTTCTGATCGCACTATTGTTCATTTCCGAAAGCCCACGTTGGCTCATGCAGAAAGGCCGTGATCGCGAAGCTGAACACTTTCTCGCTCAAATGGTAGGTTCGGAAGCCGCTGGTAAGGAAATGCATGCCATTCGAGAAGCCATCGCTGAGGAGAGTGGAAACCTGCTGGACCCAGCTTTCAGAAAGCCTCTGGTGGTCGCGATCCTCATCGCTCTATTCAGCCAGTTCACGGGCATCAACACAATCATCTACTATGGGTCGCTGGTCTTTCTGGAACATGTGCCTCGTCAGACGGCAAGCACGGCGCTTTTGGCCAACGTCGTGATCGGGGCTATTAATTTCATCGCTACCATCCTCGGCATGTCTCTGATCGATCGGGCTGGGCGAAAGCCGCTGCTGATGACAGCCTTTGCCGGCATGGGGGTGTCGCTGCTGGCGGTTGCCGCCGCGATTCATTTTCAGGCGTCGGCAATTGTTGTTCTAATTTTTGTCCTGAGTTACGTTGCTTGTTTCGCCGTAGGCGTGGGAACGGGAACGTGGGTGATGATGGCGGAGATTTGCCCCACGCGCATACGCGGCCGCGCGATGTCAGTAGCAACTATTTTTCTTTGGTGTGGGACGTTGGTGGTTACGTTTACCTTCCTGTCCTTGGTCAATGCCCTAACCGCCCCCGGCACGTTCCTCTTGTATGCGGTAATTTCGGCGGCCGCGTTCCTGTTCGTATGGCAAGTGGTTCCGGAAACTAGAGGCCGCACACTCGAAGAGATCGATCATTACTGGCGCACTCGAAGTGTGTAACTGCGACTGATCTTAGAACTCCACGCCTCTTTAATGCGCCGAAATGGCGCCTCGGCCCGCGCGAGGATCATTCTTTCTCAAGACGAAAGACAAGAAAAACATGGTGACCGCCGCGAGACCCAGCACCCAAAACGTATCGATGTAAGCCAAAGCCGCTGACTGTGCCTGGAGGGCTCCGTATATTCGAGCCAGGGCCTGGCGACGGGCTTCGTGCAAGCCCAATCCGGCATGGTTTAGTTGTTGAACCAGGCCGTTCAGTGCATTCTGAAGTTTCGCGCCTCCCAGGTTTCTACTTGCGACGAGTCTGGTCTGGTGAAACTGTGATCGCCGTACGATCATCGTGGTTACTATGGATGTCCCGACACTGCTACCTATATTCCGCGTGAAATTTACCAGCCCCGCGACAGCATTACTTTTGTCCGCTCGAATCCCAATGTAAGCAGCCGTTGTAGCGGGTACAAAAATGAAACCCAGTGGCAGATACTGGGCAACACGCAGCAAGGTTGCGAAGCGAAAGCTAATCAACAGATCGAGATTCTTCGCTGAGATATACATTCCGACGGACAGTGTGATCCACCCGAAAGCGATGAGATAGCGCGATTGGAATGACCCTATCAGCTGGCCGACCAGGGGCAATTCGATGAGAAGCAAAATTGCCGACGCAGAAAGTACCATTCCGGCCGATTGGGCCGTGTAACCCATCAGGGTCTGAAGGTACTGCGGCATGAGGACTGTCGTCGCGAATGAAACAGCGCCGACCATGAACATCATCATGTTCGCGGTCGCAAAGTTTGCGTTCTTGAACAGACGAACATCGACAATCGGATCGTCATAGAACCATTCGTAAATAACTAGGGCGATAAGGCATACCCCCGCGATGATGGCTAAAGTCACAATGAAATCCGAGCCAAACCAATCATCTTCTTGGCCCTTATCCAGCATGATCTGCAAGGCCCCGACGCCCAGCGCAAGCAATGAAAATCCGATGTAGTCAGGTTTGATGTCGGATCTTTGCCGGCGAACTACATGAGGCGGATCCTCAACCAGTCGGTAGACGAGGACCATGGCTAGCAGACCGACCGGCAAATTGATCAGGAAAATCCATCTCCAGGAGGCATTATCCGTAAGCCAACCGCCCAGAGTTGGACCAATTGCCGGAGCGCAAACCGCTGTAATCCCGTAGATGGAGAATGCCAGGCCGCGCTTCTCCGGCGGAAAGGTATCTGCGAGAATGGCCTGTGCCATCGGCTGCAAGCCTCCGCCTCCTGCACCCTGTAGAACGCGAAACAATAACAGAAAGCCAAGGCTTGGTGCGATTCCGCAAAACAGTGAGCTGACGGTGAAGATCGCCATGCACGTCATAAAGAATCGTTTGCGTCCGAATAAACTCACCAGCCACCCAGTAATGGGGAGAATGATGGCATTGGCAACAAGGTACGATGTCAGTACCCACGTGCTTTGATCGTTGCTCGCGCCCAGGTTACCGGCGATATGCGGTAAGGCGACATTGGCGATGGCGGTGTCGAGCACTTCCATAAATGCCGCTAGAGAGACGGTCACCGCAATCAGCCAAGGATTGGCAGCGGGACGCCAGACGGCGTCCGCATTAAGTGCTGCGACTTCACTCATCGCTGGTTCCCAATGGTCAGGCGAATGAGCATGAAGCCGAAATCTCTTAGGGCGTCAAAATATTTCGGAGGCGCGATCGAAAACCACGACATTTTGTGCGGAAGATTGGAGAATGCGGAAAATGGGCTCGCAAGGTTTGCAAAAGCGCACACCATGAAATTCTATCGCAGAGTTTGACTGCGGGCTTTCCATTATCGACCCACAGGAACGTTCTCGGCAGAATAAGGCTAGGCTAAACAACATCGGCGGAGAAATGATTGAAAGCCGCATTTCCGACCGCATACTCCTGAATTCGCATCCATATCCGTCATGAAAACACCTTGCGACGAAGCGTTAACGCGACCGGTGTCCGAGAACTCGCCCAGTACTCCAGAAGCGCGATTGTGGATCCTGACCGCAACCATCCTTGCCTCCAGCATGGCATTCATCGACAGCACGGTGGTCAATGTCGCTTTGCCTGCGATCCAAGCCAACTTTCACGCCACCGTGATTGGCGTGCAATGGGTGGTCGAGTCATACGCTCTGTTTCTTGGAGCTTTGATTTTAGTAGGGGGTTCCCTGGGGGACCTGTTTGGACGTCGGCTGATTTTCCTGGTAGGTGTAGTGATTTTTGTAGTCGCTTCTGCGGCCTGCGGCGCCGCCTCGAATATTGATCTGCTCATCCTGGCCAGGAGCGTCCAGGGCGTCGGAGCCGCACTGCTCGTGCCTGGCAGTCTCGCGATTATCAGCACGTCATTCGACGAGCAAAGTCGTGGCAAGGCAATCGGTACCTGGTCCGGTTTCACTGCGATGACCACCGCGATCGGACCAGTTCTGGGTGGCTGGCTGGTTGAGCACGGTTCGTGGCGATGGGCCTTCTTCATCAATCTGCCTTTTGCTGCCGCCGTGATCGCCATTTCCGCGTGGCGAGTTCCAGAAAGCCGCAACACGGCTGCCGGCCCGGTGGACTGGACAGGAGCGATTCTTGCCACGGCCGCCCTCGGCGGTCTGGTTACCGGGTTCATCGAATCGGTAAATCTGGGCTGGGGAAATCCGCTGGTTTGGGGGAGTCTGTGTATTGGCGCTGGGAGCCTCGTTGTTTTCGTGTTCTTCGAAAGGCATGCGGCTTCCCCCATGCTTCCACTTGTGCTCTTCGAGTCGCGCAGCTTCAGCGCGGCGAACCTGATAACACTTTTTCTTTACGCAGCGGTTGGAATTTTCTTTTTTCTGTTGCCGCTGAATTTGATTCAGGTCCAACGATATTCAGCGACTGCGACTGGCGCCGCTATTCTTCCCTTCATCCTGCTTATGTTCCTCCTATCGCGATGGTCTGGCGGACTGGTTGCCCGCTACGGGCCACGAAGTCCCTTGATCATCGGTCCTCTTGTTGCGGCCATGGGTTTTTTTCTGTTCGCCGCTCCTTCCGTTGGCGAGACCTACTGGAAGGCATTCCTTCCGGCCATTCTGGTTTTAGGATTTGGGATGGCCATCACCGTAGCGCCACTCACAACGGTTGTGATGAATTCTGTTGGGCAGGATCGAGTCGGCGCCGCTTCTGGAGTCAATAACGCATTTGCTCGAGTAGCGGGCGCGCTCGCCGTTGCGGTTCTTGGGATGGCTATGGTGAAGGCTTTCGGATTTCAGCTCAGTCAGATTTTACCGCATTCCCTTCCTCTTGGCGCTCTGGAGGAAATTAAAGGAAACGAAATCAAACTTGCTGGCTTGCAACTGCCCGCGGGCTTGAGCACCGATTTACAGGCTGCCGTCAAAAATTCAATCGACGCTGCTTTTGTATTTGGATTCCGAGTTGTCATGCTGATTTGTACGGTGTTGTCTGTAGCGAGTGCTGCAGTCGCGTGGCTCATGATTCCGAGACAAAAAATGGACTCACGCCTTTAGGTTACGACGCTATTGCCATCCAAGGAAGCGAATTGCTTGTACTAGTGAGAGACGGTGAAATGCACGATATTAGAATTTGATGTCGGCGGTCCGGTTAGGCTTGCAGCGACAAAAACTATATCGTCGCCGACTCCCTCTGCGACACTAACGGGTACCGTCAAGGTAACCAGAACCGCGCCCGATTCTCCTGCGCGTAAACTCAGTTCTTTCGGTTCCACTGCGCTAACAAATTGGTGGGCGTCAGCTACGGTAATCTTAAAGTTGCGTGAAGCCTCCGTATTTCGCACCGTAAAAAGGAGTCGCTTGGTACTTCCAGCCTGCAGTTGATCAAAGTCAGGTTTCGATAAAACTTCCACGTTCTCCGCGTGAAACAGCTTGGAGAGAAATCTTTGGTATGGCTTGCCATTTGTATCCAGCCCCATAACCGCCACGCGAAATGGCACCTTCGGCAGGTCGATGCTTCCGACGAACTCCAGAAATTCTCGATCGCTATTCGTCGCACGCAGTGGTAGCTTTTGCAGGATCTCGCCTTGCTCGGTTACAGAATAAAATTCGGTAGTCTTGGTTGGCTTGGCGGAAAGGGACGCCTGAAACATTGGAGAAGTCCCGGCGACAGGCTGCCCCTGCGTCCGGAAGAGTCCTTCGTGGCCAGGACGGCCGCCTGTTTTCACAAACTCGGCGCTGACGAAGTAAATGTCGCTTTGGGCTTGTACTTCTATCCAGTATCGGCCCGAGCCTCGAATCTCGGCGTGCCACCCTCCCGTATCGGGGGACGTCACGGTTATGATTCGGCCACAGTTCAGATCTGTAATTTCCGCTCTCGCCGCGCTTTCCACTAATTCTTGACCCGACGGCGAAGTAAGGTTGAGAACGTCGCCTTTGGTATCACCTGAGAACGTAAATGTGATTCTCTGAGTCACGGAATCGACGGGAATCTTGAAGATCTGGGTCTTCCCCTTAATTGTTCCCGTCGCCCAGAAAACCGTCGCTACATTGTTTCTGGTCGATTCTCGTAGCAGGTGAAACGCTTTGGCCGCTTCCGACCGCTGCAGGAACATCGGTATGCCGCCGGTTTCATTCGCCGTTCGAATGTACGCCGGATCTGCTCTCCCACACGTCTCTGCGCTGAATGTGTTCGACTGATTTGGCGAAGGTGTCTGGCCGACCGCCAACGAGACCACGGCAAGGAAAAATGCCCCAGTCAATGACCTAATCAGTCGAGTACACCCGGTCGTATAACCTGGACCAGCGAACTTCATCCCTCCGAGTGTAGCCCAGGATCGTCAAGCGGGGACCAATCTTCGGTCACACTCACCGAAACGATCGGATTCGGCACTTGTCGCGCGAACCAGTGTCATCCCCCGCCACCACAACTGCAGTCAACCCAAAGGTCACTTCACATAGTTGACGAGGCAGGGCAGGCTCGTGGCGAAGCCGATTGAAGTCGCACGATTCGGAACAGACCCTGTCCTTGTCGTCGCCGGCCAGTTAATTCGGTGTACCAAGCGACGGATGAAGAATGCGGATTATCGTCGTACCTTTGAGGCTTGGCGTAAGACGACTAGGAATGACGCTACGGCGACCACCACAAACACAATCACTGTCTGGTATCCGTCCATATGCGCCTCCGTCGTGGACAACCACTTTCGAGGCTTTTAGATGCCAAAGCTTGGCAACCGTTGGCACGTGCCTACCAATTTGCCGCCGACATCATGCGACCTTTTGCAGATCCTCAAGTTCTGCAAATAATTGTCGGATTCGTTCGCGCCTCTGCTCATATTCCTCGATGTCGTCATCAGTGTGTCTCGCCCGAGTGCCTTTTCTGAAAAACTCCGTTTGCGCTTTGAACAGATCCGCCAGTTCGGTCTTAATCTGTGAGACTCGGCGGGGGTCAGACACGTTCTGTCCCTTCGACATGACAGGAAAGATTAGGAGAGCATGTGTATCGCGGCAATAGGGAAGAACGGGTATTTCTGGGAAGAGATCTACCGACGAGTTGGTTGATGAGAGCACATCTACTTCTCCCAGTCGGGGTAACCTAGCTTTTGTGTCTGAATATCCCGCAAAATCCGCAAGGCATCTGCGATAGCCTGCTGTTCGCCGGGGTAAGCGATACCCTCAACCAGCATCTGTTGCCTTTGAAAAATCGCGACTTCTGCCTCCTTCACGCGCTGTAACAGCTTTTCCGGATCGGTTTCGATACGGGCCGCATTAAATTGCGCTTGCCAGTCGGGAAATCTAAGATCCTTATTAGGACCAATCGGCTTATGGTTATCGACCATGAAATCTCCCCGCTCCACTTTCGTTAAATCACCTAGCTGCCCATGAGTGCCGGGTCCTAATCCCAGGACAAGAAACTTTCACACTTGGAACTCTCTCTGATCTTTGCGCAGAAGTGCGAGCCCAGTATTTCCTGCGCCGAAGTTGTGTGATTAGACCCTTCTGAACGCTCTTCCCGCGCGGCAGGTTCCGGCAGAAAAAGCCCCGGACTCGGTTAAGTCCTGGGGCCCTTCTGGTGCTGTCTCCCCCCGAGAAGCTAATAGGTTCGACGATTGGGACATAGTCCCGGTTGCCTAACTACATTAAAAAGAGCCGAGTATTAAGCCAACCTTAACGCGATCTGGTAAGCAATTATGGGGTTCGCCCTAACCGGACACAACCGAGTCCTAACCGAACGATCCGAAGCTGTTCGAGCGCGAAATGTTGTGTGCGATGGGATGTTCAGGTGCTTGGAAGGATTTGTTTAGACCGGGGCTTGCCCGCGCCATACAGTTTTTAGTCGCGGTGGCCGGTTTAGGGTCTGCATCACTACGCAGTACTGTTCAGTTTTTTCTCGCAGACTCTGCAGTTGTTCCGGTGTCGCCTTGGGGGCAACAATATTGAAATTCAAGCTAATGCTTTCGAAGCCGACGGGAACGTCTTTTGATATACCGAGAGTGCCTCGAAGATCCAGATCACCCTCAACATCAACCTCGATTCGCTCGGTTGGGATGCCCATGGCCGCGGCCACCATCTGGCATGTGATCTGCGCACAAGCTGCGAGGGCTCCGAGCAGGAGATCGCCAGAGCAAGCCCCGGCCCCCGCGCCGCCCACCCCCTGGTGGGCCTCGGCTTGGTAGATAGCACGGCCAATGTCGACCGAGCATGCCACTGGAACGTCGGTCTGACCGCCTTTCGCTCGAATCGTGATTCGCGAAGTATTCGGGTCGTTGCGATATTGTTCCTTTAGCGGCTTCTGAAGCGATCGAATGTCCATTTCCCCCTCATAATTCTGATGTTTGTTATTTTATCCGCGAACGGCGCAGCTGTGTCTAACCCGCCTTGAAGCCATGACAGATGCTTGCTAGGATAGGTGCACTGCAGGAAGGACTCATGCCCAAATTCGTCATCGAACGTGAAGTCCCCGGAGCGGGAGATTTAACCGACGCCCAGTTACAGGAACTCTCCAACAAATCGGTGAGCGTTTTGAAAGATATGGGTCCCGAGATCCAATGGCTGCATAGCTATGTAACCGGTGACAAGGTCTACTGCGTCTACCTGGCAACGGACGAATCCATTATTAAAGAACACGCCAGGCGGGTTGGTATTCCAGCGAACCGCGTATCGGCAGTGCGACGACTCATCGATCCAGTAACCGCGGAATAAGCGCAATTCTTCCGTCAATCAGTTGTTGCCATGTCTGAGCCGGACGCACACCCCGTCTCGGGCAGTAACACTTCCTCGACTGCCTTCTCAACCGGCATGGCCCAGCCTTCCAGCCACGCGGTAGCTCCCGCCGAGTTGGTCAAAGCCTGGCGCGGACGATCCATTGCCTCTTCCAGCTTGGCCTGTTCGGCCGGCGTAAGTGGTGCTCCGATATTTTTGCGTAGTGCGGCGGCCGCGCCAGCCAGACGCAGCGCACGCTCCGCCTGGAGTTGAACTGCCGCTGAGCATGCAAAACATTCCAGCAACCGGGCGATCCCGCGCTTGTGTTCCAGATCCCTGAAAATTGAGATGCTTTCACCGTACAACAAATGGGCCGCCGAGTAATCACCCTGGTCTCTCCCCAAGTTTCCCAAATCAGCCAGGGTACCGGCAACGCCCCAACGGTCACCCAGCTCCCTAAAACTCGCCAAAGCTTGTTGGTAAAGAACGCGCGCGGCCACGAAATCGCCCTGATCGCGAGCAACGTCTCCTTCATAATTCGTCGACCACGCGATGCCCGTTCGATCTCCCATGGTTCGAAAGATGGAAAGGCACTCCTCGTACAAAGAACGCGCGCGGATGTAGTCACCTTGCAACTTCACGACATTCGCCAGATTACTGAGTGCTCGAGCGATAGTTTCCGGATCCCCCAATTCTCGCCACACAACTAGACTATCTTCGAACAAAGAACGGGCGACGAGTACGTCTCCCCGGTCCCGTGCATTGACCGCCAGCGCGTTCAGACAGACGGCAACGCCCTGTTTGTCGGAAAACTGACGCGCAATCTCGAGACTCTCCGTAATATGCACATCGGCCGCCGCGTAATCTCCCTGTTCGACAGCAAGCACGCCTGCGGCAAATAAGGCTCGCGCCCGCGCTTTGGTGCGTACCGCTGCTGTCGGCAGACTCAGGAGCTTGCCGAGGCTATCCCGGCCTTCGGTGTGATGTTCGCGCATCTCCCAAAAACGAAACAGGGCAGAACCCAGGCGCAATCCCCACTCCGTGTCTCCGGTTTGGATCAGCCACTCAAGTGCGGCGCCAAAATTATCGTGCTCGGATGTAAGCCGTTCTAGCCAATCCGCCACCTCCGTCCCACTCCGGCCTGCAGCCTCCTCTTCTGCCAGTACCAGACAGTAAGCGGCATGAGCGCGTTTGGTTTGAGATTCCTCTCCGCTCTCCTGAAGTTTTTCCAAAGCGTACTCGCGAATCGTTTCCAGCATGGAGAACCGCGATTCACCATTTCCCTGCTCGAACTGCTGAAGCAGACTTTTGTCCACCATGGAGGCCATGCCGTCGAGCAAGTCCAAATCAAGATCACCTTTGGTATCGCAAACCGCTTCTACACCTTCCAGGTTGCACCCGCCCGCAAACACCGACAATCTTCGAAACAGCTTCTGCTCGGCGGATGTCAATAAGTCGTAACTCCAATCCATGGCGGCTCGAAGTGTCTGCTGGCGGTGCGGCAGATCCTTCGCTCCACCGGTAAGTAACTGCAAGCGGCTCGCTAGCCGCGCCAACATGGAGGAGGGCGAAAGAACCTTTATGCGAGCCGCTGCCAATTCGATCGCGAGGGGCAGACCATCTAATCGGGTGCAGATCTCAATGACAGCGGACACATTTTCCGGGTTCAGTTCAAAGTCTGGGCGTGCCGCGACCGCGCGTTGAGAAAACAGAGCGATGGCCGGATATTGCGAGAGGATATCGACCGGAAGTTTGGATCTCGAATCCGGAAGGCCTAAGGGCGGGACGGGAAACTCATGTTCACCATAAACATGCAGTGCCGAACGACTGGTCACTAGAACCTTGAGGTTCGGTCCCATCGCCAGCAACCCCGCCACCATCGGGGCAGCCTCTATTAGATGTTCAAAATTGTCCAACAACAACAACATGGGTGCGCCCTGGGACTCTTGCTGATTTTCCTTAATAAGTTGCATTGGCGATTGTCCCTTGGCCTCTCGAATCCCTAACGCCTGAACAATCGCGGAGGCAATCAAAGCGGGATCTCTCAGCGACGAGAGTGGGACGAAATGAGCGCCACCCGGAAAACGTTCAACCAACCCGTTCGCAACCTGCACCGCCAACCGAGTTTTACCGATACCGCCGGGACCCGTAATGGTGACGAGTCGCACGTCCTCGTTCAGCAAAAGCTCCCTGGCGCTATCCACTTCTCGCTCCCGCCCGACAAAGCCGGTGCGCTGAATGGGAAGGTTCGAGGGACGGGTCTCGATATGTTTGACAGACTTCTCCGAAAAGCGGTCACGTATGGCTGTCAGTTCCCGTGCCAGATCTCTGGTAGAGGCATATCTTTTATTGGGTTCTTTCGAGAGACATCTTTCGATTGCCCAACAGAGCGGGGCCGGAGCATCGGGATTTTGCATCCCGACCGGTTCGGCTTTTTCGCGTAAGATGGCCACCATTGTTTCCGCGACAGTATTTCGCTGAAAGGCGCGCCTCCCTGTGACCATTTCATAGAGCACCAATCCGAACGAAAACTGGTCTGACCGGAAATCACACCTACTTCCACGGGCTTGTTCCGGCGACATATAATCGACCGTCCCAATAATCAAGCCGGGGCGAGTCTGTATCGTAGGCGAATACAGGGCCTCCGGTAACTCTCCGGTGGGTAGTCCGAGCTTTGCTATGCCGAAGTCGAGGATTTTGACAAAGCCATCGTCAGAAACGATCAAGTTTTCGGGCTTTAAGTCTCTATGAGTGATGCCGGCTTCATGCGCTTTGGCTATTCCCTCTGCAATTTGGGATGCAATATCGATCACTTTCTGGGTCGGCAGTAACCCGCAAACCAGCAACTCTCGCAAGGTCTTCCCCTCTACCAACTCCATTGCGATATAGTGGGTCGAGTTGTCCTGATCGAGCGCGTAGATAGTAACGATGTTGGGATGATTGAGAGCAGAGGCCGAGCGCGCTTCCTGCTCGAACCTGTGCAACCTGTCCTTGTCCGCGGAGAATGCAGGAGGCAGAATCTTGATTGCAACCTTGCGGTCCAGACGTTCATCTCTCGCGCGATACACCTCGCCCATCCCGCCAGCGCCAAGGGGTTCCAGAATTTCGTAGGGTCCAAGTTTCGTGCCTGACTGAAGGGCCATGCTGCAGCAATTATATTCCCAAAGAATGTCCGCCTAAGGGACTCAGACTTAAGGACTTCTCCCATCGCTTGAACACAGTGCACCCCTATTTTTTTTGGTAATGCCTGGAAAACTCGAGATCGACAATGCAGCCGTGAAATACAGTATGTACCGTATCGCATTCTCAACCGGAGGTGGCATCCTAAGTTATGTGACTCCATCCCCCGGGAGACAACAATGACCGTTGAAAGCAGAATCGAATGCCTTAGAAAAACCGCAGCAGCAGGAGCAGCGCACATGCCAGAAAAGCCTGAGTCCAAAGGTTTGAGCGGAAACGAGTTTAATTCCTCGAGCAAACGCGAAGCCTTAAGATTGTTAAAGTGCGCGTTGTCCGCAGATCAGCCTGAACAGAGGGCCACTGCCTAACGGGTCCCGCTGTTTATACGAATTTCGATTAGTTTCGAAATCAAAATCCACTCCTCGAAAAACCTTAAGGATCAGACTGCGCGACTGTATCAACTAGCGGGCGAAGCCGCTCATCATGAATTCTCCAAGATGCGCATCGCATCTCGCAGAAAGGCTGGGTTCGGGGGAAGATAGTTCTGGTCCCATGATCCTGAAATTGAAGCCCGAGCGCTTTGGTTTATCGATGGGATGGTGCCGGATGCACACACCCGCTCGCGACAGAGATGATGATGATAAAGACTAACTGTCCTTCCGGTAGAGAAGATCGCGCATGGCGTGCCTCCGAGCTTCGTTGGCCTCGCTTACGTTTTTGCGTTCGTCCGCGTCCATGCGGCGTTGCGCTGCGGGAGCGGCGGAGTCAGAGATGCTGCATTCCGGACAACGGTTGGCAAAGCCAGGCTTGTCGGGCTTGAGTTCGAACTCTTCCCCGCAGACCACACAGGTTTTAGTAGCAAAGGCCATTTTCTTCCGTAATGATACGACGACGGCAAGCATCAACGAAAGAGGGACGCGGAGGGCTACTGTAGGCACCTACCTACACGAATTTCTCACGTCCTAAAAGCTGTACGACACCCCGACCAGAGGCACCGCGCGTGAACGAAGACCACCATTGTCCAGTTTCAACAGGACATTGCCTGTGACCACCAAGTTGCTGAGAAGTCGAACTTTCAGCCCCAGCGACGCGTTCGTAATATTTACATCTCCAACTTTCTGGGCGACATCCGGATGGGTAGTTCCAGGTGTATACACAGCGCAATTCACCCCGTCGGCGTTTGTAGCGCCAGAACAACTTCCAAAATCTTTGTAAGGTTGCGAAATCAGCTCGGGGGAGTTGAACAACCGCTGGCCATAAATATCGAACGCTCCGGTCAGACGCTTGGTGAAGACAGCATCAGCTCCCACAATGTATATAAAACGATTGGGTAGCGAGCCTTTGGCTACCACTGGAACATTGGACGGAACCAGATTATTCCCCGCCAACGTGGAATCGCCATTTATTTCATAACCGACTTCAGCATGGGGCGAGACTCGAGCTTTGTAAGACACGACGCCAAACGGTTTCACTCCCGCAGCGCCCGAGCCCAGAAAGTTCGTTTCATCTCCGGTAGGCAAACGGACATCAACCCCCACAGCAACCCCCGTTCGCTCCCATTGGTGCACCGTGTATTTCCCGCGAAGGACCACATCACCAATTCCGATCGCCGTGCCGGAATCCGCAAACGAGGCTTTCAAACATGCTTGCCCGGCTCCGGCGGCTGCTGCGCATTGGGCCGCGATGGCGGGATTGGTGGGATTGAACTGGTGCCAGACATTGCCAGGCGCCCCAACCGCCGTGGGCGTCACTGAATTGGGAACGATGGTCGCGTTGGAGGTGACGTTCATCTGCACGTTCAACAGCGGAATGGCGGCCGAGAAATCGAGATGTCGAGTAATGCCGTAGGTCACGTAAATCGTATATTGGTGCACCCGGAGGTCGATATTGTTTGCCGTCTGAATGAAATCGCGAACAAAACAAGGGTCTCCGTCATATTTCGTTCCGGTTAGATTCGTCTGTCCATTCGGCGGCGGGCACGCCGGGATTTGGGGTGGTATCGGGGTGAACGGCTGATGTTGGAGAACGGTTGGGATGTTGTTCGTGTCCTTTCCGTCGATAGTATCGAAATTGAAGTATTGGTAACTGAACCCCAAAAACAACTTCCGGCGTCCGATGGTCCCTGCGCGCTCGCCAATAATGGGTCCAAGACTCTCATCCGTAGAAGGAACCTCAAGCTTCGTCACTTTATCGAAGGAGAACGTGATGCCCGAGGAGGGAGAGGCAATGGGCAACTGTGAAACTTGGATTCCGACAGCCTCATTGATCGGCGCGAAGGTGGCCAGGAAGTCGCTATTGAAGTGAGCCGCGTGGTGGTCGCCCGTAAAAAGCACTGACTGCGCCGGCGTTTGTACGGTTGGGTCGAAACCGAAACCAAACGGACCATATACCTGGGGGATCAGACAGATCAATTTGTTGTTGGTATGGCCGTTTAGTGGGCAGATATTCTGCGCCGAAGCAACGGCTAACGTCAGAAACAACATAGCCATCGAGACAACGATCGCTCGCAACATCACACACCTCATGATTTCATGGTTGGGTCCGGGACTGTTGGTCGGAAGTCTATATGATCCAGTTGTTGCCTTGTCAAGCTTTCCACTTCATGCCGCTTTTAGGAGACTACTGAACGTCGGTAATGACCCAGGCACCATTACTTTTGGTCAGTTCAAACACCGCCTTATCCTGGCGGCTTGCCGGGGCTTTCCCTTGAAGGGTATTGGTTTGCAATTGCTGGGCATTCACAGTTGCGTGTTGTCTGTCCTGACCGATTTCCACTTTTTCGATGTGAAATTCGATCTCCGATTGCATGTGCAGCGCGATTGCACTTTCAAAATTCCTCTTAAATCGTTCGTATCGTTTTTTCCCCAAACTTGGCCAAACGGCCTGCACTGCATCGGCGCTTCTCTGTTCCACGGCTTGTTCGTACTTCTTGATAACACTCCGGACCGCGGCATCGTCATCGACACCGGCTACCGAAGCAGGAGTTTCGACTCTTTCGGCAGGTGGAGGCAACTGATTCAACGCGGCAAGTTTGGTATCGATTTCGTTGACGTATCCTCGAGCATCTGCAGCATGGATACCACCCCCCTGCGCAACCGCCTGCAGGCCGGCGCGCGAAGTCTCTAAAGTCTTCTTGTCATTCCCCGCGGATTGATACTTTTGCACGACCTGCTGGTAATTGCTCTCGTATTGTTGCCTGGATTGCTCAGCCTTCTCTGCTTGAGCGATTCCCGCCGCCAGCCCGGTTGGATCACCGCCCGCCTGCCTGATTTGATCGACTTTGCGGCGTGCCGACGCTAGATCGCCTTGTGCGATATCTTGCCGGGCGCTGGTTTCAAGATCAGCGGCCTGCTGTTGGTTACGCTGTTTTTGCTGCTGCTGAGCAGAAAGGTTTGCTAATTTATCCTGGACTTGTCGTCGCAATTGCTCAGCCTCTGACCGTCGAGGACCTTGGAGACTAACTACCTGGTCGAGAAGACTTGCCGCATTAGTCAGGCTAGCTTGGTCGCTCTTTTGCGCCGCCTGTTTCGCTTTCGTGAGCAGGTCCCATTCGTGCATGCGTTGAGGTATAACCTCGCGCAGATATTTTTGAGCCTCATCCCTTCGTATCCCGCCGTCCGGCAAAGCCAGCACACCGTTCAAAGATTTTTCTGCAGCTCGGAACTGCCCGCGATCAACGTCATTGGTGGCTTCCTGCCACAGCTGGGCTTCATGCTGCCTGAGCTTACGCAGCTGATCATCTGCCATCTCAGCCTGGACCGCGCTCTGCATCTTTTGGATTTCGGCGGCCAGGGGTCCGTTCAGAGATGCGGCGTTCTGAAGTATTTTCGAAGCCCCTGGGAGATCGCCTGCAACGCGCTTCTTGTCAGCCTCGTCCAACCCAGCTCGCTGTTGCGACTCCAACGGATTTATCTGAGGGGCGATAGGAGTCGACGTCGATCCCGGAGTTTGTACCGTCAGCTCGTGACGCTTGGAGGACAGATAATGGACGCCACTCCAAACCGTGACCAGCACTACCAAACCGATTGCCGCCAGTGCGGGTGGGCGTTTCCACAGCGAGGTCTGTGGTAAATGTCGAGGATCAGAGATTACGGTTGTCTGGTTTGCCCGCCGGTTGCGCTCACGAAGCTTTTTCTCTTCTGCTTTGCGCCGAGCCTGCTCCTCACGTTCTTTTTCGCGCTCCAGGCGTAATTTCAGCGCAGCTTCTTCCCGCTTTCTTTTTTCCTCTTCCCGGGCAGCTTTTTCTTCGCGAAGTCGCCGCTGCTCTTCCTCCTGACGTTTTCTCTCCTGCTCGCGTCGCGCCGCTTCATCGGCCTCACGAATCGACTTCTCAAGCAGGCCCTTTATTTTCATCAAGCGAGCTTCTCCTGGAAACTCGGAGAGCCCTTGATTCGCGCTTGCCAGCGCAGCCCGCAGATCCCCAGCGTCGCTTAACCGGCGACTGGATTGCTCGTGCTCGGTGATTCGCCTTTCTTTTTGAGCCGCAGCTTCGGCGGCTCGTATCTGGACTGCCAACTTCTGCCTCTGGTGGAGCAAGTCGGGGTCGTCAACATAGGCTCGTAACCCATTCTCCAACTTGTTGAGAGCGCCCGCTGGATCACCCGCTGACTCAAGTTTTTGCGAAGAGGCCAGAATTTCCGCGACGGCGGCTCTTCGCTTGCGTGCTGCAATATCTACCCGGATCTTCTCGAGCTCCGGAGACGAAGGCTCCACTTCTGCTGTTACGTCCATTAAAGTGCGGGCAGATTGCCAGTCGACAGCAACGGCAGCCTTAGCGGCGAGGAGCAGGGCAGAAACTGCTTGTTGCCGTGTGGACGGATCGGCTTGCGCCATCTGCGCGGCTTTACGGAATAAGTCAGCACTCTTGTCCCATTTCTTTTTCTCGGCTGAATCGCGGCCTTGCGCGATCAATTGCAACACTTGCGTGCGGATACCAGCTCGCTCTTCTACCTCTCTCGCAAGCTTTACAAGTTGAGGATCGTTCGGAAATTCCGCCTGCGCCTTGGCCAGTATTTTGGAAGCTGCTTCAAGATCATGGGACGCGATCAAACTTCGCGCCTGCCCGGTAATAGCAACTCTCTGAGCCTCGATCTCCTCCTGCTGCAAACCACGAATTCGCTGTATCGAGGGTTCCGCTGCGGACGAATGCGGATCGAGGCGTTGAATTTCTTTCCAGATATCAATCGCCTGCGCATACTGCCGTGACTTCTCCAGCTGATTCGCCTTCTGCTCCTGCGCATTCAGCCGCTGGATCAGTTCACGTAAATCCGAAAACTGCTGTTGGAGAGAGGTTTCGTCGGGATAGATCCGAAGGCCGTCCTCGAGAATAGAAGCCTTAGCCTTCAGCGCAGGCTCTCCCTCGACTCGTTCTTTTACAGTCTTCAGCTGTTCGAGCCGTCGCGCCCTTTCCTGTTCGACGCGTTCCTGTTCTTCTTTGTTGCGAAGCAGCTGTTGCAGTTCACCCTGCAAGTTTTTAAGATCTGCATCCTTCGGGAAAGAAGCGAGATTCTTGCCGACCAGGTTCAAGGCGCCTGTCAAATCCCGAGCTTGCAGGCGGCGTACTTCCGTTACAACTTCTTGAACAGCCTGTTCCTGCTTCTTGGCAGCGATGCGGGAGCGCAGGGATGCTGGAACCGCAGATCCGGCTTTAACCTCAGTTAGTCCGTGTACGACCGCCTCTGCCGCCGGCCAATCCTTTTCCAAAGCTGAATCGGCAGCCCGTACAGCCACATCGATCGCTTGTTCCCGCAGCCAAGGATCCAGGAACGCCAGGGATATCGCGCGAACGCAGGCTTCTCCTCCCTGCTTCCAGGACTGTTCAGCAAATAGCTTCCGCGCCGCGTTTAGCAGATTCTGCACTTCCACCCGACGTCTCACAGCCTCGTCGAGTCTCTGCTTCAGATCTTCCAGAGACCGATTGTCCGGGAATTCAGTCTGCGACCCCTGCAACAATTCGGAGGCCTCAGCGTGTTCCCCCTTGCGCAGCAGATGCTCGATCTGGGTACGCCGCTGCCGGACAAGTCCTGCGCCCGCCTGCGATTGAAGGTTTTCAAATTCTTCATGCAATTTCGAAGACGCCACCCTGGATAGATCCGCTGCTGGTTTTAGCCTGTCCAGGACCGCCCGGTATTCCTTGGCCATCATCAGCATGCGACCGTCAGCCATGATCTGTTCAAGTTTCGCGGTTGCATCCGCGGACCGGAGTTCCTCAATCTCGACGACCGCATCCTGCAATTCGGACGCATCTCCGCACCTGCGTTGGAACTCATCGATGATTCGAAGGGCCTCATGGAAATTGCGCTGGGCCGCGAGCTGCCGTGACCTCTCGACGGCATTCTCAATATTCCGCAGCCGTTCCGCTTCGCGCCTGGCCTGTTGAACAAGCTCGTCGAATTCAGAATTCTTATGGAACGAGTTGGGCTGCGATTCCAGTAGCCTCAGAGCTTCCACGGCTTTGGAATTCATTAGTAGCTTCCGGGAGGTGGAAAGTGCTACAGCCAGACGCTTCTGATAGTCGGCGGCCGCGCTACGAGCATGAGCGAGTGCGATCCTCCACTCCTCATCATGTGACTCTGGCGTTCCGGCCTCCAGAAGGCGTACTGCCTCGTCATATTCGTCTCTTTCAATTAACCCGCGAGCTCTTTCGACGATTGCGTCTTCCGCCTTCTTGCGTTCGTCGACCGCAGCTTCCTCTCTGATGAACTGAAGCAAATCTCCCAAGTCTGCGTCCTGCTGAAACTCCGTGCTGGCGCTTTCCAAAATGCTAATCGCCTCAGAGAATTCCTTCCGTCGAAGGCATTCCTTGGCACGTTGTAGCAACTCGCTTTTTCTCTTTTCTGTATGCTCCCGCTCTACTGCCTCGCGTACGATCACCTGCAGAGACTGCAAATGCGGATCATTTCCCACTTGCTGTAACGCCGCTTCTAGTAAATCCAGGACCTCTTGGTTGCGGCCTGTCTGCATCAACGCCCGAGCTCGAGTCAGCTGCTCGTCTATGAAACGCTTTCGTTCACTGACCTGCCGTTGCTTCTCGGTCAGAGCCTTCAGCTTCAGAAGCGCGCGGTCTTCGGGAAACTTAAACAGCCCTTCATCGATCTTTTGTCCGGCGACTGTGAAATCATCGCGATCAAGCGCTTCTTCAATTTGTTGATTGATGGATTCGAGTTCCTTCTTGTGACGCTCTTGCTGCTGACCGGCGCTGGCCGATTCGATAAGGGATTTAACATCGGGAGCATTTGGATCCAGGGCTTCAGCTTCCTTGAGAACATTGAGCGCCGCCGTGAACCGGCGGGACGCGATCTCTTTGCGAGCCGACTCGACCAGGCTGCCCACTTGCGCCCGCCGCGATCGTTCTTCCCATTCCCGATGGATAACGCGAAATAAGGCTTTGGCCTGGAGATCGTTAGGAGCGAGTTCCAAGGTTTCTTCCAATAACTTCTTGGCGATGTCTAAATCGCCTTCCTGGTGCGCCTCTTCCGCCTTGTGGAGAAGCCCCTGCAACTCCTCCGCCCGGATCTTTGCCTCGCTAATACTGGCCCTGAGAGATTGCAGCCCACCGTCTGTCTGATGGAGGTTCAGGGCTTTATCCACGTAATTCAGGGCCGAGTCGAATTGCTGGCCGGCATAAGCCTCTTCAGCTTGAGCGCGCAGTTGCTTGATCTGTACCTCGATCTGCTCCTGTTCAATATTTTGCTGCACGGTCCTGAAAAGCCGCATGGCCCCAGTGTGCTGACGGTCAATCTTCAGAACTTGCAGCAGAAGATCTTTCGCTTTGTGAGTGAATCCCCGCGAAAGCAGGGTTTCAGCTTCCAGCAAGTGCCCTTCGACCATCCCCTCCTTCAATCGATCTCGAATTTGGGCAAGGTCGAAACCTAAATCCTCAACCGTTCGGTATCTTTCCTCGCGATCTTTAGCGAGCGAGCGAAGAATCACTGCCTCCAGGTCCGGGGGCACTTCCGTCAGAAATTTGTTGAGCGGAGGAGGAGGATCGTGGATGATCTTCAACAAAGTTGCCGCTGTACTGTCTCCATCAAATGGCAACACATAGGTCAGAAGCTGGTAGAGCACTACTCCCGTGGAGAAGATATCGGTTCGCGTATCAATAGGCTTGCCATTGACTTGCTCGGGAGACATATATCCCAGGCTGCCGATCAGCTGACCGGTTCGAGTTACGGTTTTGTCCCCGATATGGGCGATGCCGAAGTCGACTATTTTTACGCTGCCGTTTTTCAGCACCATGATGTTGCCGGGCTTGACGTCCCGGTGAACGATGCCGTGATGGTGGGCGTACGCTAAGCCGTGACAAACGTCACAAATGAAATTGATCTTCGCCAGCAAAGTAAGCGGGTTGTGGGAATTGATGATGGCATCGAGAGTTTCTCCCTCCAGATACTCCATCACCAGATAGGGGCTGCCATCCAAGTCACCCAGGTCATAGACGGTGACTATGTTGGGATGCTGCAGGTTTCCGGTGGATTGAGCCTCGCGGTAGAAGCGCTTAAGCAAATCTGGATTGTCGGAGAAGCCGCCGGTCATCATCTTTATCGCAACGAGCCGGTTCAGATGGGGATCGGTGGCCTTGTAAACGACACCCATACCGCCGCGCCCAAGCACGTCGATGACATCGTACTTTCCGATTTTTGACGGTTTTCCGGCCACGGCTTTACGACCTGCCGAATTCAAGCGCCGGCATGGCGCAGCGTACGGCCTGACATCGATTTAATGTCGATGTTCAGCCCTTCACCCATCTGACAGCAACGAGGCCGGAGGCATTTATGCGTGCGATTCCGGCAGAAAGACACAGATTTACGAATGTTAGCACCGGCTAAGGCATAGCCGGATAATTTTGCTGGATCAGGACGTCAGGCGGAATTCCCAGCCTCCCATCAAAATGCGAATGCCGAGAACAACGAGGGTGTATCTTATAGTCACAGTTGAGGTTATGGATCCTCGGCCGGCGCTTTACTGTCGGGTTGCTGAAGAGTAAGCTGCTGAAACGACGGATTTGGCATGGAATCGCAACTTTAGCTGGTCACTGATTCGTCCTTCCCAGCGATGATTTGGACCAGCGATTTTCTATATCGGCAATGAAGTTAACCGAAAAATACGAACTGGTCGAACCGGTCACAAGTGGACGAATAAACTCTTTCATCGCGCGCAATTTGACAAACTCGGAACAGGCGGTCGTACACCTTTTTGAATGTACAAAGGTCAAGGGCGGGCAGTCAGCCGCGGTCTGTGTGATGCAGGCTTTCCGTTGCATCGCTCCGAGCCCGCCGGGACTAGTGACCGAGGCAGGAACTTCTCAGACCGGCACTCTGGCGTACGTGATCACGCTGATGCCCTCTCCCGCGGCACTGCGCGCCTGGGTAAAGACTTACAAGATCTCTACCGAAACCACCCAAGGGTTTGACGACGGCAAGTCGACGTCTACGGCATCGCTCGGTGAAGTGATGCGTCAGGCTATCGATCTGGACGTTGAACCGTGCGGCGGGCAAACCTTGGATTCGGCGGCAATTGACCAAGAACCTGCCTAGCTGATCCTCGAAGCATATCCATTTGGCAGTGCAGTACTCAATGCAGGGCAGAAAATTCCTGATGCATCACTTGCGAGGGAAGGATGCGATCGTCCAAGCGTTGGCGGTGGTGATGACAGGGCCGCAGGCCAAATAGCGGCCGTCAGGAGACGGCGCTAACGAGTAAATATCCCAGCTGGGCTGTTTGAACAACAGTTTGGATGCGCCCATGAGAGGTACTCGCACAATCGATGTTCCACGCGAAGAGTAGCTAGCTAGCTTCTGATTATCTGGTTGCTTCAGCAAGCCCCAACAGGTTGGGGTTGAGATCCCTCGCTCCCCGAATCTGCTCGTACTCGGTTGATGTGCGGCCGGTTCCCAGACCGAGTAGTGTCTGAAATGCCGCAGCCGGCGTCTTGCGACGGTTGTGTCGAAAGACGAATTCATCCAGGTAAACCTGCAGTTGGTCCTTGCTTACTCCGTGGTAGGTTCCAATCAGCCACTGCTGGAGGTTTCCAATCGCGCGATCGGCAAGCGGGACAGCAGACCTCGCACCTCGGCGCAACGCCGACCGTAGAGGTTGGTTCCGAACGACATGTTTAAAGCCAGCCTCTAAAAGACCTGAAAAACTCTTAAGCCCGTCCGTATAGATCGTGGATCCGGGTGCGACGTGCTGAGTGAGAAACGACATTATGGTTGCGGCTTTGAAGTCGGGAATCACGCTCATGCGAACACGACCCGAAACTTGCCCACGCTTTTCGACCGCCACTAGGACAAGAGCTGCTCGCCGGTGCTTGAGTTGCCGGCTTCCTCGGAGTCCAGCTTGCTCACCACCAATCCATGTCTCATCCATCTCTACCTCGCCGCGCAAAGGTTCCCTCGCCGTGTTTACCATTGCCCGGCGGAGCTTGTGCAGCATCATCCAAGCGGTCTCGTAGCAGGTTAGGCCCAACTGACGCTGCAGAAGTAGAGCGGACACGCCTCGCTTGTCCGTGGTCATTAAGTACGCGGCCCAGAACCAATGGGTCAGCGGAATCTTCGTCCGATGGAGGATAGTCCCAGATGTCAGCGAGACCTGGTACCGGCACTTACAGCATTGGTGGCGCCGCTGTTTCACCAACTCATAGGCTTTTCCATACCCGCATCTCGGACAAGTGAACCCATCCGGCCAACGACAAGCTGCCAGATACTACTGGCAGCGTTCCTCCGTGGCAAAGTCGGACTGAAACTGGCGGAGAGTCTTTGGGAACGAGGGTCGTGGCACACCTCAACACTACCTATTGGGGCTTGCTGAAACAACCAGATAATCAGAAGCTAGCTAAGCGTCGGCTTGGGTGCCGAGTATCGCCAGACCACATAGTCCCATGGCACTCCCCAGGATCACTGGTCGTCGGGTATTAGAGTTCGTAGGCACGCAAGATAGATCGGTTTTATGCATTATCCTTCGCCTCGAGCGAATCTTATAAGAGTGAAACCATTCGGACGATTGGTAATCGGGAGCGAGCGATCACAAACTACTTGGACGGCGAGACCATTTGAAGACTCGGCTGGTCCATAGGCTCCAAGGCAAAGCCTCGAATTCAGCGAAATACGAGTAGGCAACCGGCACCACCAGCAAGGTCAGCAGTAAGCAAAGCGTCTGACCGCCGATAATGGTGACAGCAATGGATGCGCGTTGCTCTGACCCGGCGCCGATACCTACGGCGACCGGCGTCAACCCGGCAATGATGGATAGTGTGGTCATAAGGATTGGCCGCAAGCGCACCCGGTTCGCTTCAAGAATGGCTTCGCGCACTGGCATACCTGTAGCCAACAACCGGTTCGTATAGTCCACCTGCAAGATCCCATTCTTCTTCACGATTCCCAACAGCAGAAACATCCCCAACGCGCTCCAGAGACTTAACGCCCGGCCGGTAATCCATAACGAGAAAAGTGCGAACGGCACGCTGAGCGGAAGAGTCAGCATGATGATGAAAGGATAGGAGAAGCTCTCGAACTGCGCCGCCAGAACCATGTACATGAAGATGGAAGCGAGCAGCATGGCCAGCAGCAGGTTCCAGGTCGTCTCTTCCAGGACCTTCACCTGCCCGGAAAACAAATATGAGTAACCTGCCGGCAATCCTACTTCGCGGATCGACTGTATGGTATGGGCCGCAGCCAAATCCAGTGGATAGCCGGTGCTAACGTTCGCATAAACGCTCACCTGAAATTCGCGATTGTATCGGGATAGAGTAGCGGGGCCATAGCCTCGCCCAATATTCGCAATGCTCTCCAGGCGGACCTGCCCCAGCTTCGACGAAGGAACCATCATCCGACTGAGAACGTCGGGATTGTCGCGTTGGTCCTGCAACAGTTGCATAGTGACGGGATACTGTTCTGACCCCTCTTTGAAACGTGTGATTTCATCTTCGCCGGAATAAAACAGGCGCACCGCATCACTGACATCCGTCATGCTGACTCCGATATCAGCGGCGCGCTGCCGGTCAACCTTGACCTGAAGTTCAGGTGTGTTCAGATTCAGGCTGGGGTTGACGTCTACCAAGTCCGGATAATTTCTCATCCGGTTCGCCACTTTTTTGCTGATTTCGGCGAGTTCATTCAGATCCGGGCCGCGGATGACCGCGGAGATGGGAAAATAGATCTCCCCTCCCAACACCGAAGGCAGACGCACGTTATAGGTGATGTTGCGGAAGTTCGCGAGAATCGCCCGCACTTTTGTCGCCAGCTGGGCGTGGCTTAAACTGCGTTTGCTGCGCGGGACAAGCCCGATAAAAAGGTGGGCGTGATTCGTCGGTCCGTGGGTGAAGCACTGCACAAACGCCACTTCCGGCAGGTCCGAAATACGGTGGGCCATATCTGAGGCCATCTGGCTTGTTTTTTCGAGCGATGTGCCTTCCGGCAACGTGAATGAGCTTTGCAATTCGGACTGGTCGTCGGCCGGAATCCAATCTCGCCCCACGAGATGATATAAGCCGAACGTGGAGAGGAATGTCACGATACAAATCATCACCAAAATCAGCCGGTGCGCCAGCGACCAGCGCAACATCCTCATATATGTCTCTTCCACCAATTGCAAAAATCCCTGAGCGTCCGACTTCTTGTTATCTTTTTCCACTCTCAAGAGGCGGGAACTCATCATCGGCGTAAGCGTGAAGGCAACCAGAAGCGATACCAAAATCGCCATGGCCATCGTCCAACCGAAAGAATTCACATACTTCCGGGCGTAGCCGGTCATAAAAGCGATGGGAAGGAAGATAATGATCAGGGAAAGCGTCGTAGCCATGACGGCCAAGCCGATTTCCTGAGTGGCTTCAATGGCCGCCTGAAAGCGGTCGCGGCCCTTCTCCTCCATAAAGCGGACGATGTTCTCCAGAACGATGATCGCATCATCGATGACAATTCCCACGGCAAGCGTAAGCGCGAGAAGAGTCATGTTGTTTAGAGAGAAATCCATCCCGCGCATCAGCGTGAAGGTCGCAACGATAGAACTGGGAATGGCGACTGCCGCGATCAGAACTGCGCGCCAGTTACGAATGAATAACCACACAATGGCGCTGGCGAAAATGCTTCCAAGAATCAGATGCTCGATAAGGGAATGAACCGACGCTTTAATGAAATCGGAAATGTCGTGTACGATCAATAGCTGCACGCCGGATGGCATTTGTGATCGCAATTGCTCAATCTGTTTTCGTACGTCATCCGCGACGCGGACTGTGTTGGCGCCGGACTGGCGCAGGATCTGAACGCTGACGACATCCTGTCCGGGATTTCCCTTGGCGAATAAAGCCGACCAGGTGCGAAGTTCCTGCGCTCCATCCTCGACATCCGCGACGTCGCGAACTCTGATCGGGATTCCCCCGTGGGTTCCGACAACGATCTGGCTGAACTGGTCGGATGATGTAACGCGACCCAGGGTGCGTAGCCCCAACTCCTGGGGGCCATTAATCATGCGGCCGCCCGGGGCCTCGATATTCTCTCGCTGCAGTGCGTTGCGGACGTCGAGCACGGTGAAGTTGTGTGAAGTGAGTTTTTGCGCGTCGAGCAGAATTCGGATCTGACGGGCCTGCCCGCCGTTTAGCGCCACACTGCCTACTCCATCTACCGTCTGAATCGCCCGCCGCACTTGCTTGTCCGCAATCTCGGTCAACTCACGGCGGCTCATGGGGCCGCTTACCAGCAAGGTCATGATCGGATCGGACTGGGGATCCTCTTTTGTAATTACCGGAGGAAGGGTCTCACGTGGAAGACGGTTCACGGCAGCAGCTACTTTTTCACGAATGTCCTGGGCCGCACCGTCAATATCGCGCTCCAGGACGAAGGTGCAGGTGATGTCCGCTAATCCCTCGGACGCGTACACGTTCATCTCATCGATTCCGCTAACCGATGAGATGGCATCTTCCAGTGGCAACACGATTCCCGTGACCATCTCCTCCGGAGTGGCTCCGGGGAGTTGTACTTCCACATTGACGGTAGCGGGATCAGCCTTGGGAAACAGATCCACGGCCAAGCCACGATAGGAAAAAGCACCGAGCGTTAGTAAAAATGCGATCAACATCACTGTGAAGACTGGATGTTTTACGCATGTCTCGGCGATTTTCATGAGTAGGTGGTGGTACGCAAACCAGGATTCACTTGACTGACGGCGAGGCTTCTGCAGGTTGTTCTTGCACTGTGTCGCCGTCGTGCAAATCTCCGGAGACGGGTGCAGCAACGCGGTCGCCGGCTTTCAATCCTTCGGCCACCTCAAAGCGCTGGTCTTCGGTCTGTCCTGCGGGACGGATTTGTTTCTCAACAACGCGGTTCCCACTGACCACAAATACTTTGTAGACGCCGTACCTGTAATTCACCGCTTTCTCCGGCACGAATACCGCTTTGTCTTCCTTTTCGCTCGGCATCGAAGCCTGAACGAAGAATCCCGGCTTCAAGCGTCCCGCCTTATTGTCGAGCAAGGCCTCGACTTCAAATGTTCGAGAGTCTTGCGTGACCGTCGGATTGATGCGCGAGATATGCTCTTCAAATGTTTCCCCCGGAAATGCCTCCACATGCAGGTCGACTACGCCGCCATCCTTGATCCACCCTGCCCAGCGTTCCGGAACTGCCAGCCGCGCGCGCAGATGATCTGTTCGGACCAAAACCAGGACTGGACTTTGGAGACGCAAATATTCCCCCGGATGAACATTGCGAGTTTGAACCGCACCCGAAAATGGAGCGCGAATTGTGGCATCCGCCAATTTCTTCTCAGCCAGCGCCGCGCTGGCTTCACTTGAAATCAGCAAAGCCTTCAGGCGGTCAACATCCTGCAGCGCCAGATTGTAGCTGGCTTGGGCGCTCTGATCGCGGCTGCCGGCTTCGTCGAACTGCTGTTGCGATATCAGGTTGTCTTTGAACATTTCCCTGGCCCGTCCGTACTTTCGATTGGCATCAAACAAATCAGCTTCCGCGCGCTGAACTGAAGCCATTTTCTTATCGGTGGGGGGTGGCGGATCAGTGGGACCGATGCCCAGTTGAGCTCGAACCTGCTTTACGATTCCGCGCTGGCGATCGACTTCGAATTGAAGTTCTCGCTGATCGAGCAGAACCAGCGGCTGTCCCTCCCTGACAAGATCGCCGACGTCCACGAGCACCTGATCAACCCGGCCTTCGACCTGAGCGCTCAGCGTACTTTCCTCAAGGGCCAGCAACGAGCCCACAGCCTGAACCCGGCGCCGGGTTGTCTCCTCGGCAACGGAATAGATGTGCACGGGTACCGGCTTGGAAAAACCCGCCTTAGCGCTATTCGCCTGGGAATTTGAGCAGCCGCTGGCGAGAAAGGTCGTCGCCACAGCGGCCGTCCAACAAGCCCACTTCATCCTGTAGAGATTCATCGAATCGATGTCATCCAGGTAGAATAAAAGGCTCTCCGGCCCATTTTGAACGACTATCAAACGGCTATTTCGTAGGGTCGGAGCAAATCGCGCCCCAAAGAGACGCACTCATTATAGGCTGGGCCGTACAGCCTAAGCCAGACGATCAAAATAGAGAGCCGCCGTGCCGTCCTTTTCCTAGATTGACCATATCCGAAAACCGCTAGTTTATCTCTAGTGCGAGTGCGAAAATTTGATCATGGAACTCCCCAGTAGTGAAGTCTGTTATCGCGCTCTGCAGAGCCGTGACTCCCGCTTTGACGGCTTGATGTTCGTCGGCGTCTCATCGACAGGTATCTACTGCCGGCCTATTTGCCCGGCACGAACCGCCAAGTTTGAGAATTGCACTTTTTTCGGGTCTGCCGCAGCCGCCCAAGATGCCGGATTTCGTCCCTGTCTTCGTTGTCGGCCGGAAACCGCTCCAGACCTGGCTTCGTGGCGAGGCACCTCGAACACGGTCTCTCGCGCTTTGGCTCTGATTGCGGAGGGTGCCCTCGACGGCGAAGGCCATAGCGTAGAAAAGCTCGCTGAACGTCTGGGCTTGGGCGACCGTCAATTGCGACGCTTATTCCTTCAACATCTCGGAGCGCCACCTGTCTCTGTTGCACAGACGCGTCGAATACTTTTCGCGAAGCAACTCATCCACGAAACCCGAATGCCTATGACTGAAGTTGCAATGGCGGCGGGATTTGGAAGCTTACGAAGATTTAACGAGACATTTCTCGACTTGTTCCATCGTCCGCCGAGTGCGCTGCGGAGAAAGAGTTCCGAGAGGCATGAAGAGACGGGTGTCAATCTCCGGCTTCGCTACCGGCCGCCCTACGACTGGAGTTGCATGCTCGCATTCTTGCGAGCCCGCGCAGTTTCAGGCGTTGAAATTGTAGAAGACGAGCGCTACCTCCGCACGGTGGAAGTGGATGGGGCCATAGGAAGCATCGAGGTGACTTGCCTTCCCCATAGGCAAAGCCTGGGCGTCAGCATCCGCTTCCCGGATGTGCGTTCGTTGCCCGCTATTGTCGCCCGGGTGCGTCGACTGTTTGATCTCGGAGCTGACATTGAGACGATCGATGGTCATCTTTCCGTCGATCCGGTGCTCGCTCCACTGGTGGCTCAGCGCCCCGGCTTACGGGCTCCCGGCGGCTGGGATGGTTTCGAAATCGCCGTTCGGGCTGTGTTGGGGCAACAAATCAGCGTGAGCGCTGCGCGCCGATTGGCCGGCCAGCTCGTAGCTGTCCACGGCCGCGCTGTGCCAAGGTCTTTCCAGATCCATTCAGGTTTGTCTCACGTGTTTCCGACCGCAAAGCGACTGGTTTCGGCTTCCTCCATCGGCTTGGGCATGCCAGCTGCGCGTGCGTCGGCGTTGAAGGCCGTAGCTGAGGCGGCGCTGGCCGATCCGAATCTGTTTCGTCCGTTCGGGAGCATCGAGGAGACTGTTGCCCGCCTGCGAACAATTCGTGGAATCGGCGAATGGACCGCACATTACATCGCTCTGCGAGCCGTTCGTGAGATGGATGCTTTTCCGGTGACCGACGTCGGACTGCTCCGCAGCGTCGCTTCCATGGACGGAGATCAAACCACGGCTGCGAATCTGTTGAGCCGGGCCGAATCGTGGCGGCCCTGGCGCGCTTATGCGGCACAGCATCTTTGGGCGGCCGAGAGCAGCGTCGCCGCAAAATCGCGTGTCGCGCGGTAATCCGTTAGCTGCGACCTTCGAGCATCATGCGCGAGTACATTCCCCACCTGGAAAGGCGAAAGTTATGAGTCTTGCTTACAAAATTATCAAATCTCCTATCGGAAAATTGAAACTGGTCGCGAGCCAGAAAGCGCTCGTGGCCATACTTTGGGAAAACGACAATCCCCGCCGCGTGCGTCTCAGCGAACTGGTAGTGGATGAAGAGCACCCGGTTCTAGTCGAGACGGAGCAGCAGCTCGCTGAATACTTTGCCGGAAAACGAAAAAAGTTTTCAGTTTATCTTGATATGAGGGGGACTCGTTTTCAGAAAGACGTGTGGGATGCCCTGCTCGCCATACCGTTTGGAGAGACCAGAAGTTACGGCCAACTTGCCAAGCAACTCGGTAATCCTCGTGCAACACGAGCAGTCGGCGCCGCAAACGGCAAAAATCCAGTATCGATCATCGTGCCTTGTCATCGTGTCATTGGATCGTCGGGAAAGCTGACCGGCTTTGCCGGCGGCCTGGATGCTAAAGCTCATTTGCTCAACCTGGAGCGACAGAGGCAGACATCCTCGTTCTAACGCCCGGTCGTTGCTTCTGGACGAAACGGCGGCGGAGTGTCTCGTAAGCTCCATTTCTCCGATGTAATCAACAATTCCTCGACGCGAATCGGGTTACAATCGTGCCGTCGTGGATATCAAAAGGCTAGTCTCACATTTTACTTACCGAATCGAGCCGAACCCAGAGGGTGGATTCATCGCCCGCGCCACTGACCCCGCAATCCCGGCACTGCAAGCCAATACCCGTGAAGAACTGCAACAAAAAATCCAGTCGAACATTAACATGGCTCTTGCTGCGGAATTTCCCGGCCTCAAACTGCCGCTCGAAAATCGAACCACCCGGTTCGATTTCCACATCGAACCGAAGCCTGGAGGCGGTTTCGCGATACATTCCGCAGATCCTAACGTGAAGCCCATCGAAGGCGCCACCCACGAGGAGATCGAGAATCCCTTTCTGGAAAAACTTGTAGGCTTTGTGGGAAAGCACGTCCCGCCCGAAATGTTGCAGGCACTTGCCGCGCAAGGGAATTCCGGAGAGATCAAGATTTCAGTAACGCGAAAAACCGGATTCCTCCCCAACCTGGCCTCTAAATCGAACACAGGAATTGTCCAGGACTCTTCCTCCGGAGCAGTTCAATCGGAGGACAAAAAACTGGAAGATGCAAGCGCGGCGAGCACGAACTTTGGCGCCACCGGCCAGGTGATCGACAACTCTCCCATCGCCCCTGAAAGAAATAGTGGTTGGAACATCCTCCGGTTTTTCATCACGCTGCTCGTTCTTGCCGGGTTGTTATATCTCTTCCTTCACCGCTCCTGATCCCAGGACAGAATTATTCGTTGTCAACGGTGTACGAGTCAGATTGGCCCCTGATAACGACGTAGCCGAGCAGCCCCAGCGAGGAATGCCGCAAAAGCCGCCAAGCCAAGCCACAGACCGGGACTCGTCAGAAACTTACCTGGAGTCAGGTATGTCATCGGATCCATCGGGAAACTATCCGGCCCCGTGATCGCCTCCATTCCGCCACCACTCAGGCGGTAGTCCAGCATCGCCGCAAAATGTGACGTGTTAAACACAACTTTCTCGACAGCGTAAATAGTAAGCGGCGGTAAAGCAGCCCATAGGAATGCCGCGCGTCTCGCCCATGCGGAGACGAGCAGCAACCAGCCATAGATTGGTGCATGCCACAGAGCATGCACAGTCACCAGATGATAAATAAGCAACAATGACATTTGAATAAACGACAACTGCGTCCAATACGCCCCGACGCTCAGACCATTTCCGATTAACACCGCGCTACTCAGCAAGAGCATGATGAACTGCATTGCGACCGAAATCACGACGGTCAGGAGCGGAAGGATTACCAGGGGAATGCTCGCCTTCGAAATCACGGTGGTCAGGTCTGAAACCGGAAGCGATTTCCAGAACAGGATGCTGCGATCGCGTCGTTCACCGTACAGTGCGTCGAGACAATAGAACACACCGACGAAGAGAGCAGTCACCATGATCAGACCTGCGGCCATGTCGTAAGGTAAGGCGATCACCTGACGCTGTTGGTCCGGGCCGAGCGCCGACAGGCTGCGCATTTTTGCAGGCAGACGAATGGTGCTGAACAGAAAGCCGAGTAGAAATACAACCGCGGCGGCCAGCGGCGCGACGTAGATCGAACGGGCCTCCCACAATTCACGTCGCACCGACCAATACAGCCGCTGAGCGGGCGCGATGGCCTGTGGATCGCTAGTCCGCGGATCGCGATAAGATTCCGGCATGCGGTTCATTTGAGTGTTCATTTCGCGACTCCTTGTGCGTGGCCAGCCAGAATGCCCGGCTTGTCTTCCGGCGTACGGCCCAACATAGCGACGTACAAATCGGTGATGCTTGGCGTTCGCACTTGTCCGAGGGAGGCAACTTGTTCACGATTGGCCGCACTGGCCTTCAAGTCGAATAGCAAGACGCTGCTACCCATGCCCTGGTGCTCGTAGATCGGTTTGAGCACCCGTCCTCCGGCGACTTGCTCGGGATGTACGACCACTTCCAAGTAGCGTGTCTCCAACTCTTCCATGGTGCTATCGAAAACAATGCGGCCGCGGTCAATGAATATGACATCGGTAAGAACGTGATGGATATCTTCTACCTGATGTGTGGTCATGACGATGGTGCGGCTGTGATCAAAGTAGTCATTCAGCAGAGAATCGTAAAACTGCTTGCGATAAATGAGATCGAGGCCAAGCGTCGGTTCGTCCAGCACCAGTAACTTCGCGTCAATCGCCATTACGATGGCCAGGTGCAGTTGGGTGACCATGCCCTTGGACAATTCCCTCACCTTGCTGGATCGTCTGATCGTCGTCTTGGCGAGAAAGGCTTCTGCCTTCGCGCGATTAAATCTCGGGTGTACGCCCGCGACGTAATCGAGTGCCTGAGAAACCCGTACCCATCGCGGTAAGACAGCGACGTCGGCTATAAAACATACATCGCGCATGAGCAGATCGCGTTCGGTCCAAGGATCGCGTCCGAGCACCCTCAACTCGCCATGATAGGGAGTGAGGCCGAGAATCGCCTTGAGCGCCGTGGTCTTGCCCGCGCCGTTAGGACCGATAAGGCCGAGGATGCGGCCCTCTCCAACGTGTAAATTGATACCGTCCAGTGCAACGTTCGTTCCGAAGGACTTGCGAAGACCGCGGGCGTCTATGCATGCCATGGGTTCAGCGCTCCTCCCGTTTCGCTTTCAATTTTGAGCGGCGGCTCGGGCTAGCTTCGAGCAGCTCTTCTGTCGCCAGACCGAGCCGTTGAATGGTTTCCAGAATCCTGGGCCACTCTTCGCCGAGGAATTTCTCCTTCTCGCCTTTCAGCAACAAGCCACGTGCGCCTGAATTGATGAACATGCCAAGGCCTCGCCTGGTCTCGACCAGGCCCTCATCCACCAATTGTTGATAACCCTTCAGAACCGTGAGCGGATTAACTCGGTATTCCGCCGCGACATTGCGCACCGACGGCAGCGGATCGCCTTCCTTGAGAATGCCATCCAGTATCATCGCGACTACGCGGTCGCGAAGCTGGCGGTAAATTGGCTGACTGTCGTTCCACTCACGGTCCATCAGGTTTTCCAAAAAGCCCTAGCGCAAGACCTTACCAGAGATAGCGCCCGTCTCAGTTTTCCTGTGCAGGTCGAAATGCGCGTGGACCGGCTTGTCCCCCGGTGCCATATACGTCCAATCTTCGGTGTGATGGTTCGCGTCAACCACCGTGAATACCGCCTGGTGCATGTGTCCGTCTTGCGTGCTGCCGGCGACGTCGAGAAAATCGAATTCGACAGTTTTGCCGTCAGGCAGCATCTTTCCCGTCATGCGAGGGCGGTTTCCCGCGTCACAGTAATGCGTCAGCAGCAGACGGTCTTGGTCTAGATATAACATCGTAATCGGATCGTCGGGCCTTGCCGATCCGGTCATCTCATGCATCAGCGCGTTCCCCATTGAAGTAGTGCGAAGCGATACCTGCATGAGCTTGCCTTCTATGTCACCTTGCGGCGGGAGGGTTGTCACGTAGCCTTCCCATGAACCCGATAGAGTTTTCAGTTTGTCGAAGGATTTTTGTGCGTCAGACTGTGCAAAAGTGAAAGTGGTTAGCGACATCAGAGCCGCGGCTATCGCAAATCGAAAGTATCTCATTTTCATTCTCCTTAAGAAGCTCATCTCCTGCGCCCTCGGGTCGGTGAAATTCGTTGGCCGATTCGCCTGCGATCTGTCTCGCCCTTCGAGCTGTGAGCTCTCCTAGTGATATAGTTAACTATATCACTGCTGCACCTGTCAAGCCTTCCCTATCTTGGATTGGTGGGTAATCGTCACCAACACGGATTTGACATTCTTGCCGTCAAGAAATTTTAATGATGGTTGATCCCTGATGTAATCAAGGCAGTCCTGGCTTAAGAGCGCTTTTCGGAAAAACCTTGGAATTTATACCCCATGCCCGCCCGCATAACCCATGCCGCTGAGAACTCCTCGCATGTAGGCAAAACTGCCGATTACTCCGGGCATGGGATCATCGGGATGAACTTCATACTCAAGATCGACGTAGCCCGCGTACTTAATCGCGACCAACGCGGCAAATATCCGCCGCACCGGCATAATGCCGTCCCCGACCGCGACCTGACTCTCCTTGCTCTGGAAGTCCGTAAGGTCCTTCATGTGCATGTTGAATAACCTCGAGCCAGCTTCGCGGATGGCCTGAACCACATCCGTTCCGGCACGAGCGGTGTGCCCGACATCAATACAGCAACCCATGCGTGGATCCATTCCCTTTACGGCCCTCAATACATCCAGCGGCGACTTCCACAACTTATCCTCTGGCCCATGATTGTGGATTGCGATACGTATGTCGTATTCCTTTACGAACTTCTCGAGCCGCGGCAGAGTCTCCGGAGCGGGATCGCCCGCAACAATAACCGCAATTCCGGCCCGCTTACAATATTCAAACTTAGACCTAATGTCTGCGTCTTCGTCTTTCGTGAAATAGATAGCGCCTGCGGCGTGAAGCTTGACTCCCGCCGAGGTGTAATCGGCGAGCGCACCTGCTTCCTGTTGCGGATCCATTGGCAAATGATCTTTCACGTCCTTCGCGTTGAGCGCGAACCGGTTGAGTTGTTTCATGAAGCCGATCGTCTGCGAACGAGTAAAGTTGCGGAACGTGTAACTGGCCAGGCCTAGGCGAATCGGTGGGGCTTCGCCCGCTGAGGGCATTTCTTGCGACCGGGTAAAGAAGCGGTTCGGAAGGGCAAGGGCCGCTATCACCACCCCACCGGACCCGATAAGCGTGCGCCGCGAGATCGCAGCCTTGTCAGACATGGGGCGTCCAACCCTCTTCGTATTCGCGTCCCCAACTTTTCATCGCCTCTGGATCGCCCTGGATTAGTCCGTCGGTAGTATCAAGATGCAGTTCTCGATTGACTTCCCATGCAATATTGGAAATCTGCAACATCGTAACCGCAACGTTCCCTGTAGCGATTGGCGCATTGAGCTTTTCGCCCTTTCGGATTGCCGCAATGAAGTTCGTGAAGTGAGCGTCGGTCATGGAATCGGCGCCGAGAAGATCGGAAGATGAAGTTGTCTTGCCCGTCTTGAACTCGCTCGTCCTATTCCCCTTGAGATCGTATATCTCGTACCCATCACGATCTACCAGCACAGTTCCGCTGGTCCCCATGATGGTCGAGCCACGATCGCGACCGTAATATTTCATCCCTTGGCAACTCTTGCCCTCCCAGGTAATCATCTTGTCTTCGTAATCAAAGTTGGTCACAATCGTATCGTAAAACTGCCAGTCATCTTTGAAGTGATATCTGCCTCCCGATGACGTGACTCGTTTCGGATAATCGACGCCCAGCGCCCAGCGGCAGACATCAACCTCGTGGGTTCCGTTATTTAGAGTTTCGCCGGTACCATAAATCTTGAACCAGTGCCAATTGTAGGGCTGCACGTTATCGGTGTAAGGACGGCGTGGCGCTGGACCTTGCCAGAGATCCCAGTCGAGCTGTGGCGGGACGGGCGCCTCCTTACCCGTGCCAATCGATTGCCTGACGTTGCTATACCAGGCTTTCGCAAAGTACGGCCTCCCGATAAGACCCGAATGAATTTTCTCGACGATCTCAATGGTGTGCGGTGAAGATCGTTGTTGCGTGCCCATCTGCACCATCTTGTGATACTTCTGCTGCGCCTGCACCAGCATCGCGCCCTCGGCAGGATTGTGACTGCATGGCTTTTCCAGGTAAACATGTTTGCCTGCCCGCAATCCGTCAATTGCCATCGGCGTGTGCCAATGGTCGGGCGACGCGATTGTGATTGCATCTACGCCTTTCTCATCGAGAATCGCACGAAAATCTTTGTCCGATTTGGGGGCCTCGCCCATCTCGCGCTGCACACTGGCGGCGAACTTCTTGAGAATGTTGCTGTCGACGTCGCAAACATGCGAGATGCGAGCCGCGGTACGGTTTGCCTTAAGCGAGGAGAGATGAGCATAACCACGCCCGTTAAGGCCGATGACTGCAAAGTTAAGACGGTCGTTCGAACCGAGAATTTGCCCGTAGCTCTTGGCCGTCGTTCCCACAGCCAGGCCTGCGGCCCCAACCGCAAGTGCATTGAGAAACTCACGTCGTTTAACCATATTCATCGTCCTTTAACCTGCATTCTGTTGGTCAATCAAACTGACACGATAAACGCGTTCAGCCCTGGATTCCAGTCCTGATGTCTGCCTTAGATTCCAGAGGGTGCGTGCTGTTGAGATCCTGGATGTTGCTAATATATCGGTGCATCCAAAAAATCGCTTTACTTCGGCTGACGTAATCGCGATCACGGCGATGAGTCTCGCACCCATGAGGAACTCTTCAAACAAAAGCGGCCACCGTCGCGGAAAGCCGAATCGGGGAGGCTCCCGCTTCTCCCAGAACCTTGTTGTCCTCTACGAAGACGAGGCCGTCGTGGCTGTCGATAAACCTGCGGGGCTTTTGGCCGTGCCCGTGGAGGGCTCTCCCACGGTCTCCGCGTGGTCTCTGCTCTCGGACGAACTTGCTCGCAAGAGGCAGCGGGTCTTTGTCGTACATCGGATCGATCGTTTTACCTCTGGCATCTTGCTCTTCGCAAAAACGGACGGTGATCGAGACATCCTAGTTAAGCAGTTTCTCCGCCACACACCGGTGCGGCAATATCACGCCGTGATTCGAGGACACCTCGGCGTGAAAGAGGGCACACTGGTTCATTACTTTCGCCGAGTAGGGATGTTTCAAATATTGAGCAAAGAGAGCAACGCCGACGCCGCTCGTGCGGAACTTCGATATTTTGTTGAATCCCGCTTACGCTCCGCATCACTGTTACGGGTTACGCTGGTGACGGGCTTGCAAAACCAGATTCGAGTCCAGTTTTCGGCCATCGGCCACCCGGTGATCGGAGATAGAAAGTACCACCGCGAGGAAGCGTTAGAGAGGCGCATTGCTCGCGTCGCTCTTCATGCCAGCCATGTAGAGTTCATTCATCCTCGCTCGGGAATTAACATTTCCGTCGACTGCGGTTTTCCGCCGGACTTTAATTCTCTTCTCCGGACGTTATCGCTTCCCAAGCGTCCGCGACAGTAACTCTTGCAAAAAGCAGTTATCGGCAAGAGTGCGCACTAGGTTGGCTTGCCATTTTTGCTTCCTGCACGTGAGAGCGCGCGCAAATTATTGCGAAGCCGGTTCGGGTCGCCGTCGGGAAGCAAGCCTTCGATTTCCCGGTGTGTCCGATTCCAAACAGGAACAGCACGGGACAACAGATTCATCCCCTTGGGCGTCAAAGTGAGTAACCGGCTGCGACGATCCGCTGGATCCGTTGTCACCGTAATTAAGCCCCGGCGCTCCAGTGGCTTCAGAGCAGCAGTTAAGGTGGTCCGATCGATGGCGAGTAGGGAGGCCACGTCTCCCATCGGCGGCGGTTTCATCCGGTTGAGGGACATCAGCAAAGAAAATTGCCCATTCGTAAGCTCGCGTGACCGCAGGGCCTCATCAAAGCGTCGAGCCAAAGCCCGCGCCGCACGCTGGACATGAAGGCATAGACAACAGTCGCGAACCAGGAGCGTAGTTTTGCGAGCAACCCTTGCACGGTTTGACATAATTCGATACTGTTGATATCAACGTATTGTAACACTCATGGAGAACATCATGCAGAGTCATCCGGTTGTATCGCAGGAACAGTGGATTGCCGCACGCAAAGCATTGCTCGCGAAAGAAAAGGAATTTACCTATCTGCGCGACAGGGTCAATGCTGAGCGTTTGGCATTACCCTGGGTGAAGGTTGAGAAGAATTATGTCTTTGACACTCCCAAGGGCGAGAGGAATTTGTCTGACCTGTTCGATGCACGAAGCCAGCTTGTTGTCTATCACTTCATGCTGGGGCCGGGTTGGGGCGAAGGCTGCCCCGGTTGTTCCTTCCTCTCCGATCACTTCGATGGCGCTCTGCCCCACCTCGAGCACCACGATGTCACATTGACTGCGGTATCACGTGCGCCTTTGGCAGAAATCGAGGCGTACAAGAAGCGTATGGGATGGGGATTTCCTTGGATCTCTGCGTACGGAAACGATTTCAACTACGACTTCCACGTTTCCTTCACCCAAGAGGAACTGGCAACAGGAAAGGTTTCCTATAACTTCACGGAAACGCCTGTGTCTGACCGATCGGCTGGCACAGAATTGCCCGGTCTTAGCTCGTTCTACAAAGACGCCTCCGGAGAAGTTTTCCATACCTATTCAAGCTATGCGCGAGGTGGCGAGGAACTGATAGGCACGTTGATGATTCTTGATCGCGCGCCGAAGGGTCGGAACGAAAAAACGACCATGGATTTTGTTCGCCGTCACGACGAATACGAGAAGGCGCTTAAGAGGCACGATTGCTGCGCCTGATTGGCGCACCGTGAGGATCCGAGATCGCGCATCCTCCATCCCAATTTTCTCCACAACCCGTAAGGAGAAACCCGGCAATGAAACTGCACACCTACCTCAATTATGGCGGCAATTGCAAACAGGCTTTTAGTTTCTACGAGAAACATCTGGGCGGAAAGATCACCATGATGATGACCCAGGGGGAGCAACCGAACCCACAAAACGTGCCGCCTGATCAGAAAAACGCGATCATGTACGCCCGAATGAGCATCGGAGAGACTGACCTGATGGGAAGCGATGTGCCATCGGGACATTTTCAACCAATGCGTAGCGTCTATCTTTCCCTCTCGGTAAATAATATCGATGAAGCCGAGCGAATTTTCTCCCTGCTCTCGGACGGTGGTGAGATCTTCATGCCGATGCAGGAAACCTTTTTTGCATTTCGCTTTGCGATGTTACGCGACAAGTTTGGAACATCCTGGATGATCATCAACGAACGTTCTTTCGCATAAACGGCAATGTCCTAGAAAATATTCTAAGGAGCAATTCCCATGCAGAGAATCACATCCCATCTATGGTTCGATAGAGAAGCGAAGGAGGCAGCCGGCCTCTACACATCTATTTTCGGCGATTCAAAGATCAAGGACACGGCGATTCTCCACAACACGCCCTCGGGCACGGTTGACGTGCTCACGATTGAACTTCTCGGCCAGGAGTTCACGCTCATCAATGCAGGCCCGATGTTCAAATTCACGCCAGCAGTTTCATTCCTAGTTGCGTGCGATTCGAAACAAGAGGTCGACGCCCTGTGGAGCGAGCTATCGAAAGGAGGTTCAGCGCTCATGGAACTCGGCGCATATCCGTTCAGTGAGAGATACGGATGGACAGAGGATCGATACGGCCTTTCGTGGCAGATAATGTTCATGGGCGAGCGGGAAGTCAAACAAAACATCACACCCACGCTCATGTTTGTGGGTCAGCAATGCGGTAAAGCAGAAGAGGCCATCAACCTTTATTCGTCGGTTTTCCACCAAGCGAAAGTTGGCCATATTCTTCGCTATGGCAAGAACGAAGAGCCCGATAAGGAAGGAACCATCAGGCATGCCGATATCTCGCTCGAGGGCGAACATTTCGCCCTTATGGACAGCGCTCGTGCACATAACTTCAGCTTCAACGAAGCGATTTCGTTCATAGTGCATTGCGAAACGCAGGAGGAAATAGATTATTTTTCGGGGAAATTATCCGCAGACCCGAAGTCTGAAGTGTGCGGTTGGCTGAAAGACAAGTTCGGCCTCTCATGGCAGATTGTGCCGCGAGTCATGGATGAGATGCTTAAAGACAAGGATGAAGCAAGATTGGCGCGGCTCACCGAAGCATTTCTCAAAATGAAGAGATTCGATATCGCCAAATTGAAAGAGGCGTACGGACAGGGTAGATCGGCGGCCTAACCAATGGCGGGTTTCTCGAAGTCGCGACTTGAGCGAATGCATCAAGTCTTGTTGGGACATGTGGAACGTAAGGAAATGCCCGGCCTGGTTGCGTTGGTCAGTCATCACGGCGACGTTCATGTAGAAACGCTCGGCACATTGTCGTTTGACTCTCTGGCACCCATGAAGCGCGACACCATCTTTCGCATCGCCTCCATCACGAAAATTATCACCGCGGTGGCAGCGATGATTCTGGTGGAGGAATGCAAGCTACATCTCGACCAATCGATCGACCGGTGGCTGCCGGAACTTGCAAATCGTCGTGTCCTGCGTTCCATCTCTTCCCAGCTCGACGACACCGTGCCTGCCCGTCGGGCAATCACCGTTCGTGATCTCCTGACGTACTGCATGGGGTTTGGCAGTGTGATGGCGATGCCAAACACCTATCCGATCCAAAAGTTGATCCGTGAGTACCGGATTGGCGGTGATGGCCCGATGCTGCCATCACAACCGCCCAGCATGAATGAATGGCTGCAAAGGCTCGGCTCGCTGCCATGGTTGGCACAACCCGGCGAACGCTGGATGTATCACGTCAGCGGCGATGCGCTGGGCGCCTTGATCGCACGGGTGTCGGGGCAAACTCTGGGAAAATTCATGCGCGAGCGCATCTTCGATCCTCTCGGTATGAAAGACACCGCTTTTCATGTGCCTCCCGAAAAAATTGACCGCTTGCCCGGCTTCTATTCCTTTAATCAGCAGAGCCAACAGTTGGACCTCTTTGACGATCCGGCCAGCAGCGCCTGGCGAACTGAACCAGCGTTCGAATTGGGTGGGGGCGGGCTCGCCTCAACAATGGATGACTATTTTTCTTTCAGTCGAATGATGCTGAACCAAGGTCGGTGTGGAGGAGAGCGGATTCTATCGCGTGCCACTGTAGAACTGATGACTTCAGATCAAGTCACAGCTGGGCAACGCGCAGGCTCGGAGCTTTTCTTTGGTACATACTCCAGTTGGGGATTGGGGATGGCGGTAGACATTAGGCCGAACGAAATCTTCCACACACCTGGTCGGTTTGGGTGGACCGGCGGGTTCGGTACAACGGCATATGTCGATCCCGTCGAAGGAGTGATTGGAATCCTCTTCACCCAACGCATGATGGATTCACCGGAGCCGCCGAAGGTATTCACCGACTTCTGGACGCTGGCATATGGAGCGATTGAATAGACAACTTGGGATCAGGTCGCAATCCTATTTTTGTTTCGAGGTGGTAACCCCAAGGATTTTAGGAGCGAACCTTAGACCGGAGGAGCTTTACCGGCAAGGACACTAAAATCATCGAATAGACAATCGACCGGGCACCCGGTTTTGCGCCTCACGCTCCCAGACAGATTTCAAGCTCCAAACATCCAATCGTAGGACCCGGCCCCCTCCCCCTTGTGCATACAACTCCACTCCGTCACTCGCACGTCCGGGGAAGACGCGCTCGGAAATTACGCATTCTCCGTCATTGCCGAAGACTTCGACGGACGATCGGTCGATGAAGATTCGGAGTTTCACTTTTTTTCCATGGTCCAGTCGAATCGGGCCGGCATGGCGCCCGGCAAACTTACTATCAAAGCCAACATTGCCGGATCGAGTTCGGTCTACGAACAACTCCGCTTGCTTTGTATTGACTCCGATGACCGTTTCTTCGTTATTCCCTTTGCGAACTTTAAGACCAATTTCGAATGCATTTTCCGCGTCGATCTCGGCTGCGATCTCGAGAGTTTCTCCCTTAATTCCCTGGGATATCAGTAAGCGGTTCGCCGCAGCAACTCCTTGATCTTCCATGTGATAGTGCTGATGGCGAAGGCTTTGAAGTTCTCGAACTGGCTGCTGAATCAGACGAATCCCTTCGGGGAACCTCTTCAGCCGCAGCTCACGCGGTATCGACTGTGCACCCCGCCATGGCGACGTTGGTTCTTTGGCAGCGTAATCCCAATTGTCTAGCCATCCGAGCCAAATCCGCCTTCCATCGGATTTTGGCAGATCAGAGAATGATGTCGAAGCATAGAAATCTTTTCCATAGTCCGCCCACAGGACCTGTTCTCTGGAACCTTCGCTGGTAAATGTTGAACCGTCGAAGCGGCCGATAAAATACTGATCGCCCGAGCCGCCGGCCACGCCGCCAGGATTCAGGTTGACGCTGAGCAGCCACCATGATTGGCCAGGCTCATTCTCAACAGGAAGCTGAAACAGGTCCGGACATTCCCAAACACCGTCCGTTGATCCGGCAGGACCAAAGTCGCTGAGAAAAGACCAATGCCTGAGATCGTGGGAAGCAAAAAAACGAAGCTTATGTTGAGTAGCAAGTGCTGTGATCATGATCCACCTATGACTTTGCGCATGCCAAAACACTTTAGGATCTCGAAAGTCACGCAGGTGAAGATCGACAACTGGATTGCCGGAATACTTGGTCCAGGTCCGACCGTTGTCGCTGCTGTACGCTAGGTTTTGAGTTTGCAGCGTGTCGGTATGGCCGGTATAGATAGCTACGAGACAAGACGGATTTCTGCTGCCTGAGGCTTTGCAGAAACCACTAGTGTTCTGCCAATCCACGACGGTGCTACCCGAAAAAATCATGATGCCATTCTGTTCGGGAATCGCGAGCGGAAGACGCCTCCAGTGCACCATGTCACGGCTGACCGCTTGGCCCCAACTCATGTGTCCCCATTGGTTTCCGAAAGGATTGTGTTGAAAGAAGAGGTGGTACTCACCGTGGTAGAAAACCGGACCGTTAGGATCGTTCATCCAGTTCTGGGCGGGAGTGAAGTGAAACTGGGGACGATAAGTCTCGTCGTCGATGCTGACTTTGCTGGATTCCCCGAATCCGTAAGACAGGCCGCACGCGAGCAGCGCTGAGAGAGTTATCGTCCAAGCAGCGGCAATTTTCATATTTGCGCTTTGAAGTGACCCAGCCTTTACATTTTAGGGCAGGAACCGGCGTTTGGCCCTTCTTTGGTCGTGTAGGCGAGGTATCCCAAAAGTTCACCTTCAACTACGCCCGACGGCCATACGATCGTCTTGAAGAAGGCATAGAAATTTCGTGACAAAAGTATGACATCAATCTGACACTCTGCGGTCTTCTGTTTGCTAAACCTCTTCATACAGGTAACTCGCGAACGGAGGCAGGTTATGAAGACAGTGTGTTTGTTATTGCTAGGGATATTGTGCACTGGGTGCGGGGGGTATAGCGCACCTATGAGTGCTCCCGCACAACCCGGACTTGTGCCGTCAATAGCATCAATTGTTCCTAATACGGCAAATCACGGTGATCCAGGTTTCACGTTGACGGTAAACGGCAGCACCTTTAACGCTAACGCAGTGGTTAACTGGAACGGGGCCGCACAAAGTGGCACGGCTCATCCAGCTATGAACCAGTTGACTGTGGCGATCCCTGCTTCAGCCATCGCAACCGCTGGAACTGTGTCGGTTACAGTGACCAACCCGGGGAGCAACACTCCAGGTGGCCCATACGGGGGTGGCACCACTACGAAGAGCGAGACCTCCACCAGCATGACGTTTACTGTCAACTAGTCGGACGCCGACGTAGCTCACAATATCGCGGCGGTAGTCTTGACCGAAGTGGACGGGTTCGCTTGATTGCCGCAGCGACGTCCCTTGTATGAGGGAATGTTCATCGAACCAGTGAACGACTCGCTGCTCGAACTCTTCGGGTGCGGTGCTAATTGCGCCGCAGTGATCTGTGTCGGGCACTTCCCATAAAGCCACCGTTGAACTGGTCTCTGCGATTCGATGGGAGTGACGAATCGGGATGTTACTGTCGTTCCTACCGTGAATCAGCAAAATTGGAACCCGGGTTATCGATGCTATTCTCTGCGGTGAAACCAGCTTGAGGTTTAGCCGATATTTCAACCTCACACAGCCAAAAGCAGCTTCGACAACCGGCCGCAAAATAGTCCGCCCCAACCACGGACCTGTCTTAAAGAACTGTCCGATGCGATCATAGGCAATCTCCTGGAAATTCGAAAAAGCCGATTCCTCGGCCACCGCACAGGAGCGCGATTCGCCTTGCAGGGATTGAAGAATTTGGGCCGCCCCCATGGACTCGCCAAAACCAAAGATGCAAGTCGGACTTTGTTCGTGTTCAAGCCAATCAAACCAACGGTGAATGTCGTCTGACTCTAGCAGTCCGTAGGTTGCAAGGTGGCCACCGCTGGCTCCGTGGGCCCGAGCGTCAGGCATGAATGCTGAAACCGTGACGCAAAAGCAACTTCGCATAGCCGATCATACCTAAGCGATTGTCGCTCAGGCCATGCAACAGGATCACAACACCGCCGTTTCGATCATGCGGCCGGATACTCCACGCGCTGAGATTTACCCCATCAACGGCCAAGATCGAAACATTGGCCCACTCAGAACCACGGTCAACAGTTATGCCTTCCACCTGCTTCTGATCTTTGTCAGAAAGTGAGCGTCGCGCAGGATGAAGCGCTCCTTCCGCGATAAGACTCCCGCAATCAATGAAAGGGCTAAGTAACAAATAACGAAGTAAAAGCCCCACAGTAATGACCTTCCAGGCCACATAGTGAAAGGTACGTGATTCTCGATTTGGTAGTTCCATTAGGGTTGGCTGAACGCTCAGCTGGCCAGCTAACGATTTGGCCTTGAACCTGAAAACGATCGCACCGATGCCGCAACTTTGGCGATACAACGTATCATCGTCTTTAATGTTTAATTTTTTATTGATTTGTGTTTCTCTGCCCAAAACGAATGTTAGTCCTCGGAAGGGTAACCGACGGTTCCAATGCAAGTTGAGTTTTCCACGTCGGCTGCGCGACGACTATCCGAGAAGCAAAGGACGGCGTTCCCTTTCGGGGGAGGATATTAGGTGAGCGGAAGGAAGAAATCGCCGTCCAGCATCTCCGCACATAACTCTGAAAAATTAGCGATGTGGCAATCCGTAGTCCATCCGGGATTTACCGTAAGGGATAGCCCGGGGCCGGCCTTAGGGTATTCCCCTTTGCTACCTCATGCGGCGACGAGCGCACGAGCGCAAAACCAGTCTTTTATTTTCCTACCAGTAGGTAAAGTTCAACTTGTCCAGCCAGACCGAATACGATTGCTGCGCGAAATTGCCATCCATCTGATAATTCATGACAATTCCGTACCATCCTGGGGCTGACCCGGGCGCTCGCATAATGTCGAGTCGATTCGTAACTCCGTTCAGGGTAATGGATTGGTACAGGAGCTGCTCGCCTGTAGTGCGCTCTACCTGAATGGTCAGATGGTTCCACGAGTTGGAGATTGGGTTACAGGGCACACCGGTCGAAACCCAAGCTTTGTTCAGGTTGTCCCAAGTGTCCCACTCGTGTCCACCAGCAATGCGGCACTGATGACCCCAAATGTAGCTTCGCTCGTTGACATACTGGTTGATGTCGAACTCGAGAATTTGGGAAGCCTCAAGATCGGCGCCATAGAAATACACGTCATAAATGAAGTTTCGCAGGGCAGGAACGAGCGTCTTGCTCGAGTCTGGGAGGCCTTGAGTCGAGAAAGCACCAATCAAGTGATTGTTCCATAGAACATCGGAATAGGGAGTCTGGCCCCCAATGTCAAATCGTGTCGAGTTTCCGCTCAGCGCGGGGGAACTCACAGACCGAGTCATGGACCAAGTGACTTCCGGGCCGCTTGGATTACAAGACTGGCAAATCTCATAGGCACTGGGAAGCATGCCTTGCCCGGTCCAGCCGGTGCTTTGATGCAAATCGAAAAGCGTCTGAGCATTCGGGAGGATACCGGACGCTGTGCTCGAGGCAGGAGAGGCGATGTCCGGCTTGCCACTCATCGACCCGCCGCAACCGGCAAGAAGACCGAGAGCACAAACAAAAATGAAATAGAGGGGCTGGGTCCTCATTTTGTGAATATCGCATACGGTTTATAAGCTGAGGAGAGTACGAAAGGCAAGTGTTTGTTCGAACAAAGGCCAGGAACTGTGGGGGACGCCAGAAGGCGAGGATGTACTGCAGCCGCGCCATCTTGCGACTGTGAACGCGCATCAGACGTATCCGCGATATAGTCTTAGGGCTTGTTCGGCAACCAGAATCCTAGGGGATAGGGGAACCACAAAACCTTGGCGTGTTATACCAAAAATCCAGGGAATCAGAAACTACGATGAAACGCTCATATAGTCCTGCGTTAGCGTTGGGAATAGGTGCAGTGGCGGGGTTGCGCACTTTCGCGGCGCCTGCAGTTCTCGCCTGGGCAGCAAAAAACGAGTGGATACGTTTGGGAAGCTCGCCATTTGCCACTATCATTTCGGCTGGGGCGTCCAAGAAAATTACGGATCTTGCCATAAGCGAATTAGTGGCCGACAAACTGCCGTTCACCCCCAGTCGATTGAAAGCGGGCCCTCTTGCGTCTCGCGTGGTATCTGGTGCGGTCTGTGGAGCGACGGTGTACGGTGCGCGGCAAGGGCGTTTGGCCGAGGGAGCGGTTCTCGGCGCCACCGGTGCTATCGTAGGAGCCTTTGGCGGCTATTACGTCCGGAGGCGACTTAGCCGCCGCGAGTCTGGCTTGAAAATCGCCATTCTCGAAGATGCGCTGGCAATTGGCGGAGGCATCCTCGTTGCAGCGCTGGCAGGTAGAAATGATTGAGTGGGCGCGTTGTTCCGCACCCCCAATGGACGATGTACGTTCCGTTACGCGGGACTAGTCGGTTGCCCAGGTATACTCCAAACCCGGTCCCTTGGCAGCCTGAAGCGGGTTGCCCGTTACGGCAATACCGTAAATGCAAGGCAGGCAGCATTGGTGGTTACAGGGGTGCTGCCGGTTGCTCCCGGATCGAACCGGATGACACCATCTTCGTTGGAACAAAAGTTGCGTACCCCTGACTGGTTGAAGTTGAGGGGCGAAGCACCGACGGTGTACGCCGTATTGATAGTGCCAGTCGCAACCGGAGTAACGGCATATTTATAGCCGCTTTTGCCAGGGGCGGCAGACGCTGACGCCAGAACATTGTCGATCAGGCAACCTGTGGCCACAGCCGGGGTACATGGCGACGCGCCGCCCAATGCCAGGAGAGTATCCGAGTAACCCTTGGTCGGAAACGATGTCGAATAGGCAATCTCAGCAGTGTTAATAGTTCGAATCGCACTGACTGCAGCGGACTCGTTGGCGGCGATACGTGCTCGCAGCAGATTCGGGATAGCAATGGCGGCGATGATGAGAATGATCGCCACCACGATCAGCAATTCGATAAGTGAAAAGCCCTTCTGTTTCCCCATTTGATCAGTGCCTTCCAGACTTAGATTGGCTTATATCTTAGCCTATGCCGTCAAATCCTCGTTCGAAGCAGGCTCGGGAGACGAATCACCGATTGACACGAATCTGCCTTTTAATACGTTGGAAACCGGTGACCCGAAAAACCTTGGTCACCTGCTCATCCGAACATGGTTGAAGTTTTCGGGAACTCCGGCCGATTCTGTCGTCGAGTTTTATGGATCGCATACAAATCCCGGACCTGGATCCAAGCAGCAATATTAGCGATACTGCTTCGGAAACTCCCATGGCAAAGAAGCATCAGATTCGTCGAAAACCGGCCAAGGTAAACGCCCCCATTCCTCCCGAGGACACGATTGACCTAGAGGACAATCCTCATCAACTGGACGAGCTTGCCTGATCTTTACAGCAACAGGTTTTGACTGCCCTGCATTTTCGGCAAACCAGCTTTCCAAATTAACCGCAATTTTTCCTCACACTCAGATCCGAGTCGATCGATTTCAGACTGATGCATTAGAATGGAACGAACGTAAGCGCGGATACCCTGATTCTGAGGAGTTCGTCGATGAAACAAGAGTGGTGTAAATATCTTATCTCTCTGGGGTTATTAAATCTTATTTTGACTCCGATGTTGTCTTCCCCCTCATTGGCTCAAAGCAAATCGCAGGATGTTTCAAAAGAAGCGGCGCCGATGAAGCTGAAACTGGGGGACACCGCTCCTGACTTCACCCTGCTTGCCTTCGACGGCAAGGGTCTGAAAAAAGTGTCGTTAGAGGATTATCGGGGAAAGAAAAACGTCGCTCTGGCCTTCTTTGTCTTCGCTTTCACCGGTGGTTGAACCCGCGAAATGAAAGCTCTCCAGCAGAATCTCGCCAAGCTGGAGGGCGCCGACACCCAGGTCCTGGGTGTGAGCATGGATAGCCCTTTTTCCAATTTTGCCTTCGCTCAACAAAACGGAATCAGCTTTCCTATCCTGGGTGACTGGGGAGGCCCGGTGACGAGCCGATACGGATTAACTCAAAAGTTTGACATCCAGGGTGTTCCCATGGAAACGGCGAGGCGTGCCACGTTCCTCATCGACAAGTCGGGCAAAATAATCAATGAGCAAGTCGATGATGCCGCCGTGGATCCGACGAAAACCGTGGAAGCTTGTGAGCGGCAGAAACTAAAGAACTAGCTGAATGGCTGCCGTCACAAGGCTAGTACTTCCCTCTAACGCATGCCGCGAGAGGCGCATCTTGCCTGGAGAAACTCGGTAGTCTCCGAGTTGATCCATCAGCACGTCCTCCGTCTGGGGCGGCGCCCACTCTTTCGATGACCTGGTAAATCGTGCCGCAAAAGCGAAACGTCCCAGACTCGGTTAAGTCTGGGACGCTCGTCAGAACAGCCCTCCCCCGAAGTCTGCTCACAAACAGTCTAAGTTCATAGCGGTAGGATGGATATGGCCCGAACGGGCTACTGTGGAAAAACATCAACCATAGGGGCTCATCACAATGAAGTCTCTTGGGCTCAGGTCCTACGGTCGGCTCATTTGCCTACTCGTACTGTGGGTGGTCATACCATCGCCAACGTCCGCAGCGGACTCTCCGGCACCGCTGCTTACGCCGGCAGATGATATTTCAGTGGTGGAGCGCGTGGCGGACTGGCAACTGGCACATCCTTCAGCGCACGCTTCAACTCATTGGACCGAAGCGGCTAAAGACGCAGGCATGATGGCACCTGCCGGAATCTCCGGTAGTTCGAAATACCGTGACGCGTTGAATGCGATGGGCTAAGCCAATGACTGGACTCCCACTATGCAAATTTTGTGAGTTTTACTCAACTCTCTCAGCTGCCAAACTTTTTCTTGCACTGTGGATGGTGGCATTTGTGATCAGAGGCCGTGCCCAAAAACCGACGCTGAGAACAAATCCGAATGTAACGTAAAGGAATGTCATGCCAGTTCGCAGGCCAGCGTAGTCGCCGATCCGTCCGATGACAACCGGGATGATGGCCCCTCCCATCAATGCAGTGCTCAGAATGCCGGAGAAGGATCCGTGATGTTCAGTCACGGAATTCAATGCGAGCGAAATGATGACGGGCCAGAGCACCGATGTAAACAAGCCGACTCCGGGAAAGGCAAGCAAGGACAGTCTCGCGGGTCCAAACAAGGCCGCAGTCAAGCAAATTAAGGAACCTACAGCCCCGCCCACCAGCACCAGGCGGCTATCGAAGAATTTCAGCAGCAACATTCCCACGACGCATCCAGCCGTGAGGAGCCCCCAGAACCAGGAGACGGCGTTGGCACCCGTGGTCTGAGGATCGAAGCCGTGGTAGGTGTAAAGAAACTTAGAAATCCAGTCGGCTGTCCCCTGCTCGCAACCGATGTAAGCAAACATAGCAAGAAAATAGAGCCAGACCACCCGCTTGCGCCCCAGGCTGAAGTACATATCCCATGAGCCTGCGCGTTCATCCTCGGTGCGTTCGACCTTGGGAAACTTGGACAAGAGTAGCCAGATCACCATCACAAAAGACGAAGCAGTAAAGATCCAATAGATCGAGACCCAGGGAAGGTTGTCGGGCGTGAGCCGGCGCAGAGTGCGCAGCAGAATATTTTCTTCGCCCGCGGGCTTACTTAGATTCAGTACCAGATAAGAGTAGATTCGAGGACTAATAAAAGACGCACTGCCAAAAACAAGTTGTGAAAGCGTGGAATAGAACGCGTAGTGCTCCTCACCGCCCGCCACCCGCAGCAACGGATTGACGACCACTTGCAAGACCGCCATCCCCGCGCCTATGACGAACCACGATAGGAACGCTACTTTGTAATTTGGTACCAGGGCAAAGGCCAGCGCTCCCAGCGTGCTGACCACGAATGACCAGACCATCACCGGCTTCTCGTGGAAGCGTTCCATCAGAAAACCGGCTGGAATGGACATTACCCCATAAGCGATAAAGAAAGCGAACGCCAGAAATCCAGCCGCGGTCAGGCTTACGTGAAAGCTGCTGATGATGTCCGGCAGAATCGGGCCCAGAATATTGGTCAACAGCGACATCACGAAAAATACGAGGAAGACCACCACGATCATGTACTTGCTTCTCATAAGGGCCCGCTGTCTCCGTGATTGCGATTAGGTGGTTCGGATCTAAGAGGTATGCTCCGGGATTTTTCCAAACCGATGATGCCACACCATCGCCGCCCCGATCAGGTTCGCATTTTCTCCGAGTGAGGCCAGCAGCAACTCCGCTTTCTCGAATGGAACGAAGCGGCAACCCTGGCGGATGGTCTCACGAATGCCGGGAAGAAAAAGAGCCGCACTCTTCATGATGCTTCCGCTCAACACGATCGCGTTGGGAGTAAACAGATTTATCAGGTTGGCGAGACCCAGCCCGAGGTAACGAGCTTCACGGCTCACCGCCGAGCAAGCCAACTCATCGCCCTCGGCCGCCAGTTGGCAGATGCGTTTTGCGGTCAGCCCTGAGCGATGCGGGGAGTCCGTACGGTTTTTTTCATTACTCTCAAACCAGGCCGCCATGGCCGGACCTCCGGCCAGAGCCTCCCAACATCCCCGAAAACCACAGGAACAGGGAGGGCCCGAAAGGTCGAGCACCTGGTGGCCAATCTCAGGGTGAGCCCCATCGACCCCGCGGTAGAGTTTGCCATCCAAAATGATTCCACCGCCGATGCCGGTGCCCACGGTTATGTAGATCAGTCGCGACTTGTTTTTCCCGGCACCCCATCGCGCCTCCCCAAGCGCGCCGGCGTCGGCGTCGTTCTCCAACGCGACCGTAACGTTGAAAACTCGAGCGAGGTCTTTCACCAGGCTTTGGCCGCGCCATCGCGGAAGAAAATCAAGCTCGCCAAAGTCTCCTGTAAATGGGTCGACTGGCCCGGTGGAACCGATTCCCACGCCAGAGAGCTGAAGCCCGACATTGCGCTCCGCAGCCTTCAACATGCTCACGATCATCTCGAGTCCGCGCGCGTATTCGCAGTCAGCCCCGGTTGGAGATTCCTGGGAAAACACTACTTTCCCCTCGTTGTCTACCACGCCGACGGCTACTTTGGTGCCGCCAATGTCAACCGCTCCGATCATGTCGGTTCCCGAAACGTGCTCCGCACGAACGCAAAAGCAAAATTTAAAAGCGTCTCAGTCTACTCCAGACAGTCGTGATGGGTTTTCCGAGAAACGGATGTCAGGCAGTAACTGCGCCGGATCCAGTCACTCAAAAGGTAGCGCTCACCAAGCTGTTCCCCGTACGTCTTAGAGAACACTGTCGACGGAGGATACAAGGTATGCGACGTCTCGCCCTGATTGCTTTTGCTGTTCTCTTTGGGTCTGTCGCTCATTCGCAGCCTCCGAAAACGCTTTCTCTTGACTCCGACTCTGCACGATGGGATTTGCAGGGAGAAGCCAAGGCGGCTGAATATCAAGGCCGCAAGGCCCTTCTGCTCGATGGTGGCGCAGCGATCGTGAAGGACTTGGAACTGCGCGACGGCGTTGTAGATGTAGATGTCGCTACTCCCGCAAGCAGGGGATTTTTTGGCATTCAATTTCGGCTCGACAATGACGGCGCAAACGGCGAATGGGTGTACCTTCGCCAGCACAAATCTGGCCTCCCGGATGCCATGCAGTACACCCCCGTCCTACATACGGGAGCCAACTGGCAACTTTACAATGGACCAGGTTTCACCGGCGCCGTTGATATTCCGAGAGACGCGTGGTTCCATCTGCGCCTGGCAGTGGTAGGCGCGCAAGCAAAACTTTATGTGAAGGATATGGACAAACCCGCGCTGGTGATGAGCGATCTGAAAAGCGGCATACAGAAAGGACAGGTAGCTCTGTATGTCCTGACCGGCGCGACCTATTTCTCGAATTTTGAAATACGACCGGCGCCCGATGCTCCATGGGAACGCCACCCGCCGCCGATGGTAGCGGGCACTCTGACCCAGTGGAGCATTTCGCCTTCGTACGATGCGCTCGCACGTAATCTGGAGCGTCCGCTGGCTCCCGCCGAGAGCGAAAACATGCCTTGGGAGGATGTGGAGGCGGAGCCGCCCGGGTTGGTCGTCCTCTATCGCTATCGCGAGGCGCCGCATCTGACAGTTTCGTTTGCGAAAGATTTCTCGAAGCGCCTGGAACCTCAGCCAGGAATGAAGGTCTTGTATGCGCGCACCAGCATCGATTCCGATCGTGACGAGGTAAAGAAGCTGCTTATCGGGTACAGTGACGACGTCAGCGTGTTCCTCAATGGCAAAATTCTCTTCCGGGGCCGCAGCGCCCAGAATTTCCGTGATCCTGGATTCCTCGGCATTGTCAATGCGGAGAACGACACCGTCTATCTTCCATTGAAGAGAGGCCACAATGAGCTGACGCTTGCGGTCAGTGAACTCGGCGGCGGATGGGGATTCACCTGCCGGTTGGCCGATCTGCAAAACTGACTCGACCGGCCCTAGTTTTTCCTGGCTTTGCGGACTGGGTCGCGTGGCACCGACCGCGCCTTTAGAACAGGACGGCGTGGCCGCTGCTTGGCAGAAACCGATTTAATGATAAGGCGATGCACGCCACTCGGGTCGAAAGGAACCGCCGCTCTCGCCTCAGCTTCTTGCATGAGAGTTCGGACCGCCGGGTCATCCAGCGTCTCGTGCGTTGGGAGAATGATGTGTTTCGCTACGCTTCCACTCCCTTGCAAAATCTTGCCAGGGTCAGGCAGCCCTCGGGCATGCAGGAAGAACAAACTCACCCACTTCGGGTAAAGCGCGATGGAGAAAATCGCCTCGGACGGGCGTTCGGTGGGACCGAAGCCGATCGCAAGGGCGTTGTAGTTGTCGTAGACGAGTTCTATTGCGGTGGGATAGCGCTTTTGCATCTTTGTCAGGATCGTTCTCGCGAGAGAGGCAATTTCCGGAGTGTACTTGTCGATGAAACGTGCAAGTTGCTCGGCCGACTTTCTTGATTCCGGCATCAGACCTCCCCGCGAACGCAACCATCATGCGCTTGGTAAATTCCCGCCGGCCCGATGGCGTCACATTATAGGAGATGGCGGCTATCTTCGGCGGTTTCTTGTTCTCCCTGCCGTGTACTCGTGTTCCACCAAACGTCTCAGAAGGGCTAAAGGCAAAACACTTCTGATATAAATGCGGAACTAGGACTGCAAACGTAATTCGCCATTTTTCCACAGCATCATCGAATCATGTTCGTCTGGACAGGTCTAGGCGACTTTTAGCATCCGAATAAATATAGGAGAGTTTCCGTGCTTGAGTATGGCACAGATACAGTTGGCCTCATATGACATTCCCAAACCGGTTTGATGCGACATGCTGATCCTCGGCCTCAACATGTTTCACGCGGATGCCTCTGCCGCCATTGTGCAAGATGGAGAAGTTGTCTTTGCTATCGCCGAAGAACGGCTGAACCGGGTGAAGCACTATGCTGGGTTCCCTGCCCTGGCGGTGAAGGCGTGCCTGGATGCGGTCGGCGCCAAGATTACCGATGTCGATCACGTCGCGGTAGGTCAGGATAGCGACGCCAATCTAGCCAAGAAGGTCCGCTACGCTTTGGCGAATCCTGCCAAGGTTTTGAACTTTATTCGTTTGCGCCAACGCGAGAAGTATTGCGCGAGCTGCGGCCACTGCTGAGCAAGGCTCTGGAGATTGATCCAAAGAAGCTACGTTTTCACGAACATCATCTCGAGCACCATATCGCCCACATTGCCAGCGCCTACTACTGTTCACCATGGGAAAACGCGGCAGGATTTAGTTATGACGGGTCAGGTGATTTCGTTTCGACCATGATGGCGCGCTGCGAAGGCAATGATATCGAAGTTCTGGACCGTGTCTTCCTGCCTCACTCCCTTGGCAGCTTCTACACCATGATTTGCGAATTCATCGGCTACAAGAAGTACGGCGACGAAGGCAAAGTTATGGGTTTGGCGCCCTACGGGAAAGATACTTACCTTGAAAATTCGCGAAACTGTCGATCTGGTTTCGGGCGGCTTTCAGCTGAATCTCGACTACTTCATGCCGCTGGCAGCAACCAGGGCATGCAAATCCAGGCGGACGGCACGGTGCGCATGCAACGCCATTTTTCCAATCGCATGGAGAAGTTGTTCGGCAAGCCACGTGAACCGCAAACAGAAATTACGCAGCGCTACATGGATCTCGCTTACGCCATGCAGCATCGCTTCGAAGAGGTCTTCTTTCATCTGCTCAAGGAATTGCACCAACGGGTTCCGCTGCCAGACTTGGCCATGGCAGGGGGCTGTGCGCTGAATAGCGTCGCCAACGGAAAGCTTTTTACGGAAACTCCGTTTCGACAGACATGGATCCAGCCCGCGGCCGGCGATGAAGGACTGGCGATTGGCACGGCCTTGCACACCTATCATTCGACTCTGAAACAACCGCGTGGCTATCGGATGAAGAATTCGTATCTGGGCCCGGAGTTTTCAGATGCGCAGATCGAATCAGGGCTGAGGAAGGCAAACCTGCGCTATCGAAAATTGGAGCGGCAACCTCTGCTTGAGGCGGTTGCGGACCAGGTTGCTGGAGGCAATGTTGTGGGCTGGTTTCAGGGAAGAATGGAATGGGGGCCGCGGGCGTTGGGCAACCGTTCCATCGTGGCCCATCCCGGGTTGCCTGACATGAAGGATGTGTTGAACGCGCGCATCAAACATCGCGAGTGGTTTCGACCTTTTGCCCCTTCGATTCTGGTGGAACGGCAAAACGAATATTTCGAATATGACCATCCTTCGCCGTTCATGCTTCACGTGTACAAGATTCGTCCAGAAAAGCGGGCACAACTTTGGCCGTCAATCATGTGGACGACACGGGAAGACTTCAGACGGTGAGCCGCGAGGAAAATCCACTTTACTACGATCTCATCAGCGCCTTTGAGCGCAGGACAAGTATTCCTGTGATTCTCAATACCAGCTTTAATGAGAACGAACCGATAGTCTGCGCTCCTGATGAGGCCATCGACTGTTTCAAACGCACACGCATGGATGTATTGGCCATCGGCCCATACCTGACTCTTAAGACGGAGAACTGAAACCCGTTTATCTTGGGCCGGCTGCAAGGCACTCTGCCTGAATGCGGCAATGCGGTCTTACCCATGTTTGATGATGAAGGCGGTCTTGTCATCGATCCGGTCTGGTTCCCCAATTTCGCGCAGATGCTCATCTTGTTGCTGGGCGTATTTGAGGATCGCATTACAAATCTCTTTTGCCGGCTCAGTCATATGTTCGCGCATTACTTGCTCAATTTGGCGGCGATCCTGCTCATCGCTACCATCGTAAACTCCGTCTGTATATAGAAAGAGGATATCTCCCGGGCTCATTAGCGTAATTTCCGACACGTCTGCAGAATTAACCAGCTTTTTCCTGACCTTCATCGAGAAATACTTGTTCCGGTCCGGATGATCCTCGGGGATTTCCAGCCCCAGTGGTGCAAACTGCACCATCAGGTCGTCGTCGACCTCCATGAATTTCCTGTACTCCGCGGAAAATATCAGCGGAGGTGGATGACCGAAATTGACAAAGCGGAAATGTCCGTTCGGACGCAGCTCACCGTAAATCATCGTGGCGATTTCGCGCGAATTGTTATTCGGATCCCGTCCAAGAGCGTTCCGTGCGGTCACTGACTGGGCAAGCCTGAGATTGATCTTCTCAAAGAAAGCCGGCGTAGTCTTTCCATTCTCATCGAGTTCAGCAAGCATGAGTGCATGAAAAGTATCATGTACCGTGGACGCAATCTTGGCCGAAATAATTCCGTGGCCCTGGGCATCTACCAGCAACACCCCCGCAGTGGTGAAAAGCTGCAGTAGGTCCTCAGCGATCCTCAGTTGCTCTGAGCTTTTTGCTTTTCTGTAATCCGCAGCGTCCGCAATGTTGAAACCAGGTTTGGACTCCAACCATTGCACATGATCATCGACCGAATTTCTGAGAGCCTGCCCTTGGACGAGTGGCTCAAGATAAACCTGCGAAAGCTCGAGAGCACTCGCGATTCGCGCGTCAATGTTATATCGCTGTTGAAAATTAATGTATTCGAAGAGATCCCCTCCTACTCTGGCAGCCGGAATGGAGTTACCGAACATATCTATCCCGGGCAGGCGGGGAATTGCACCTTCCACCGGCATCAATCGTTTTCGGAGATATTCGCTAATCCCCGGATCTAGCTCAACAGTCGACATAGAAAACTCGAACTACTTAAAGCCCAAGCTCGCTCAGCCCTAGGTGATCGTCGGGCCGGCGACCGAGCGACCAGAAAAACTTACGATCCGATTCCTTGATGGGAAGATCATTGATGGAAGCGAATCTTACTCGCATGAGGCCTTCGTCGTTGAACTCCCAATTTTCGTTGCCATACGAGCGAAACCAATTTCCGGAGTCATCATGCCATTCGTAAGCGAACCGCACAGCAATGCGATCGTTCGAGGCGGTCCAAAGCTCTTTAATCAGCCGGTAGTCTAACTCTTTCTTCCATTTTCGCATCAGAAAAGCGACGATTTCTCGCCTGCCAGTTAGGAACTCTGAGCGGTTGCGCCAGTGCGAATCAACGGAGTAAGCGAGAGCCACTTTCTCCGGATCGCGTGAATTCCAGCCATCCTCAGCCAGGCGGACTTTTTGAATCGCGGTCTGGAGGGTGAACGGAGGTAGTGGCGGTCGTGTCGTCATCACTCTTTTCCTTTTAACAATCTGAGACCAGCGGCAACGTCGTATCCCTGCAACTCGTCCCCGAAGGTCTCACCTCCAATTCATTTTAGTGCCCAAAAGCCTGCTATGAAAGGCGATAAAATATTCACGCATGTCTTCAGTTGCAATAGCGACAACCGTTATTTGCATTGCGTAGCGTTCGAATTGTGGGCACATCTACGTGGGTTGCGGACAGCACGAATTTTTGGGCGGGCGATCCTTTACGGCTCTGACCGACTTTAAGTCTTCCGGTGATCAGATTCCGGCGCGAAACTGCTATGCCGTTGCGATAGCCTTGGCGATATCCCGCCCTAAATGCGGCTCGGTCTGCTTCCGTCGACCAACGCCCCGCGGCAACACGAGGATATTCACCCCGCTTCATCGCAAAGCCACCCGGATACAACCCATCTCGAAATGCTGCCCTGATCTGCAAGGCGGGGTTATTTTGTGACTTCGGAAACGAACTTTGGCGTGAACGGGAACTCAAAATGAGACCGCAACAGATCCCGAGTATCGCAATGGCCAACAAGATTGTCTTTCTCATCACTATCCTTTTTTCCCTTGAGTACGACGAACTGGCGAATGCAGGAATAGACGACGCCTAAACGAATCAGACTACATTTCAGAAAATTCAAATGACATAGGTGAAAGGGAGAATGACATGCGAATTCTGAACATCTTAAGCGGACTCGCTGTACTGCTCACAACTTTGGCATTCGGACATCTTCTGCATCACTATTTTCTAAATGCCACGGCCCAGGATGTCCGTGATCCTGCTTTTTTGGGCGGTATGACTGCCGGCGTAATAGTAGCGGTCTTTTCCTTCATCGGTGGATGTCTGCAACTCAGACGCGGCGGTAACACGTGATGAATTCTTCCGATGAAGTTAAACGATCACAGAGGTGAGATTGTGTCTTGGCGCACAAGCGGGCGATAAACAATTCGAAAAGTGGCCACTGAAGCCGATTTCACTCATTTTCACCGCGCTTCACAAACCCCTTCAATCTTGTTTACGAGGAACAGACCGTAAGCAATTGGCGTTTGCTCCCAGAGTTCGAAGCGGCAACCTCGGTCTCGTTCCAACCAATGGTGCCCGCGCGAGGGCCGAAGTTGCCGACACGCCTGCACTCCTGGCACGACAACTCGTTTCGAGCTTTAGTCGCGGATCTGCTTGATCGAACCGGCTGCACACCCAACATGGCATTTCAAGCTCAAGTTTGGGGGTGCCGTATATTATCTGAGAGCCGTTGGGGTAAGAAACTGTATCCATTAATATCCTGCAGCAGGTTTGCGTTGTTGTCGGTGATCACAGAGTGTGTTTATGGGACACGGGGCTTTGAGAATGCGTAGAAGCGTTTTAGTCTTTCTGGCCATGTCGGGGCTGACTTTCACTTTGCATGTCTCAATGAATTCGCAAGTGTCAGCGACGGCAGGCCGCCAGGCAAGTTCGAATACTTCCTCGCATACCATCGCCCCGAAGACGCATTCCTCATGGAGCGACTACGCCGGCAGTGCAGACGCCTCACAGTATTCCTCGCTTGATCAAATAAATCGCAACAATGTCAGCAGCCTGGAGATTGCGTGGACCTATCCAACCGGCGATGGAAACAAATATTTATTTAATCCCATCGTGGTCGATGGAACCATGTATGTCTTGGCGCACAATAATTCAATTGTTGCGCTCAATGCGACGACGGGCAAAGAACTTTGGATCCATGCGACGGACCCCAAGACCACACTGATTACCAGTCGCGGAATTGACTATTGGGAAAGTGCAGACCATTCGGATCGGAGACTCCTCTTTGCGGCCAACAACTTTCTCGAAGAGCTTGATGCGAGAACCGGCAGATTGATGACGGAGTTTGGCGATAGTGGCCGGGTTGATCTGCGAGAGGGGCTGGGGCGCGATGCCAAAAGTCTCACGCTGGTTCAATCTTCCACGCCCGGACGCGTGTTTGAAGACCTACTGATTCTGGGCTCAGCGACCAACGAAGAATACGAATCTGGTCCCGGGGATGTTCGCGCCTACAATGTCCGCACCGGGCGGCTCGTCTGGACCTTCCACACCGTGCCGCATCCCGGCGAATTGGGATACAACACATGGCCAAGAGATGCGTGGAAGACGGTCGGCGGCGCGAATGCATGGAGCGGGCTCTCCCTAGATGAGAAACGCGGTATCGTTTTCATTCCAACTGCGAGCCCTAAATACAATTTCTATGGCGCCAATCGAACTGGAGCCAATCTTTTCGGTGATTGTCTGATTGCACTTGATGCTCGCACGGGAAAACTCATCTGGTACTTCCAAATGGTTCATCACGATATCTGGGACTACGACAATGCGACCGCTCCGATGCTTTTGACCGTCCGCCACAATGACAAGATGGTGGACGTGGTGGCAGAGGCCGGAAAGGAGGGGTTCGTGTGGGTGTTTAACCGCGAGACGGGCGAGTCACTCTGGCCAATCGAGGAAAGAGCCGTACCCAAATCGGATATGCCGGGAGAGGTCACCTGGCCTACACAACCTTTTCCCTCGAATCCCCCGCCGTTCGCGCGTCAATCCTTTACCGTAAAAGACCTGAGCCCGTTCCTGGAACCGGAAGAGCGCGAGCAGTTTCGTAAAGAGATGGAAGGCGCAAGAAACCAAGGTCTTTTTACCCCCCCCGGTTTGACCAACACCGTCGAGATGCCTGGAAACAATGGCGGAGCCAATTTCCAGGGCGCAGCCGTCGACCCCCAACATGGGATGCTATTTGTTGTTTCGAAGGACCTTCCTTCCATGCTCAAGCTGGAGTTAAATCCAACGGAGTCGCCGTCAACCACAGGTCCTCCAGAAGAACAAGGCCGGGCCATCTTCGCAGCCAATTGCAGTTTATGCCACGGAGCGAATGGCGCAGGCCAGCCTCCTGTAGTGCCTTCTCTGGCGGGCGTCACGACGAAATCAACCGCTGACCAAATTCGTTCGGTCGTTACCCACGGGCGCGGCCAGATGCCGGCGTTCTCGAAGTTGTCTGCTACGGAACTGGATTCTCTCGTAGCCTATGTTTCACATCCTGAACGTGCGCCCGTCTCTACTCCTGCGACCAGTGTTTCGGCCGCCGGAAAACAACCGGCATCAGCGGCGTTGGCACCAGACAAGCTTCGCTATCGCAGTAGCTTCGGTTTCATGTTTACCAGTAGCGGTCTGCCCGCCATCGCTCCACCATGGACGACGCTTACTGCGTACGACCTGAACCAAGGAACCATCAAGTGGCAGGTGCCGCTGGGGGACGTCCCTGAGTTAGCTGCCAAGGGAATCAAGAACACTGGCTCGCATTTTCCAAAAGTTGGACCTGTGGTGACAGCGGGTGGCCTGATCTTTACCGGCACGCGCGATCAGAAAGTCCGCGCTCTTGACTCCGCTACCGGCAAGATACTCTGGGAAACGGAAGTGGGCGCGGCTGTTGAGGGAATGCCAGCCGTCTACGAAGTTACCGGGCGTGAATATGTCGTATTTTGCGCGGCTGCACAAGCCACTACCTATACGCACGACGTTCCCGGACATCGGGCTTCACAAGCTCTGATCGTGGGAGCTTATACCGCTTTCACATTACCCGCCGCAAAGGACAAAGGCGCCCCGAGCGGCGCTTCGGGTTTGCCCGGCCATTAGTTCACTTTTTTTACCCAGGATCGTCCGACCAAAATCGTATCCCCGCCCCAAATCACGCCCACCGAATGGGCTTCCGCATTCTGCACGATGCATTGGATTCCCGTAGCACGGCCGCACATATCCAGAACCATCACTCTGTCTCCGGGTACCAACGGCGCATCGGAGGGGCGGCGCGTGTGCTGTATTTGTTGGCGGACACGATCAATTGCGGAACTCGACTTCCGTGGATTTAACATTCTGTCACCTTTCTAGATGGAGTGCGCGACTAAGTAACTTTTAGCAAGCGTACCGCGGAGCGAACAATACCGAGTAAGCCCGATTACTAAAGGCTCGGTACGCACCTGTACTAAATCCAATCATTCTTACGCAGGGTGTTGCCCTGGTCAGGATCCGCGGACAAAGCTTCGCCGCTGTTGATGCAACGAAAATGTAGCACCAGGGTACGGTTCGCGAATTCTACTTCGAATATTCCTAATGACTACAAGCTTCACCTGATTTTCATTGATTGCGAACGGAGTACGCTCGTTGGCGGATCGTTGCGAAATTACGCTGAGGAGGAAACGAATGAAACTTCTTGCGCTGATGGCTGTAGCCGCATTACTGCTCGCAAGCGTGGCCTGCTCGAAACAAAACGATGTCGCCTACAAAGATAATGTGCAGAAGGCGCTAGAACAAGCTGACCTGAAGCCAGTCACCGTGGACGAGGATCAGGACAAGAATACGATCACTCTGGGCGGAACTCTGCACTCCGAAGAAGCCAAAGCGAAGGCTGCCGACGTTGCCAAGACTGCTGCCAGCACCCGAATCATAGCCAATCAGATCAGCGTTCAGCCTGTCGGAGCTGAGTCTGATGCGAAAGCAGTGGCTTCAAATCTGGACGACGGAATTGAGAACAACTACAAAGCGGCTTTGATCTCAAACGGTTTGAAACGACAGAATGTTCGTTACAAAGCGAAAAATGGCGTCCTGACCCTCACGGGCAAGGTAGGAAACGCAAAAGAAAGACAGCAGGCTGAAAAACTCGCCGCCGGCATTCCCAACGTTCAACAAGTGGTGAACCAGGTGGAGGTCAAGCGTTAAAAACACCTGCCCGGCAGTGATTAACATTTTATTGCTGCCGGGTACGCTGCGCGTAAGAGAACTGCTTAATTTGCTCCACGGGCCTTCTTCCTGCCGTCTTTTCAATTGTCTGTGTCCTTCTTAGCCATCGTCGAAGTCAGGAGTCGCACATGGGATTCCATCGATCGTTTTCGATCTTAATTACCTCGGTAAGTGCAGGACTCGGAAACAAGAGCCGATATGAAAATTGATTACTGGCAGAGTCCGCTTGGCCGCACCAATGTCCAAAGCGATTTGCAGATGCTTGGATCACTTTTTGCGAGGTTGCTGTGAAAGATTGTCCAGACCTGCTTCGAGCGGTGGCAGCGCAAATCATGGATGCACGACTTTCTACAGGTGCTCGGGTGCTTGACGCAAGCGACTTCCGGGAATGGTTGATTGAGTTGGCTGAAAAAGCGGAGCAGACGAAAACACTGGAAGAGTTTTTATCTCAGACCTAAACCGCCGATCAAAATAAACACCCAGCGACAACGCTGGGCAGATTCAGTCAAAACGGCAAAGCAATCGCAGCTACCGTTCGGAACCTCTCATCTCCCTCGCACAGGTTCGGCTCGCAGGCCAAAACGCCGAATTGGTAAGTTTTGATCACGTTAAGCGCATCAGACGCTGACGGGACGAACTGCGCTTCTCGATCAATACCCTTAACTATTTAGGCCGGATATGGCGCCGGCATGGGGAGTCGCCCCGCATCCTACTCGGGATGAATACGAAGACTACGGCAAATACCTAGCCGGGTTGAACAATTCACCGGCATCATCGCTTAAACTCCCCCGCCACTATCAGCATCAAAGTTTGGAGTGAATTGATGTTCAACTTAAGGCAGGGATCGAGATTTCCATGAGTCGCTCCCGTGTTCCGTTCTCGATGCTTGGAGTAAGGTCCCGATGAAATTCAGCGGGTTCGCGGCCCCTTTTGCTGTGGTTGTCTTAGCCGTCCTGATGTCAACCGTTCTTAGCTGCGGCGGGTCGTCAGGAGGATCCCCGCCTCCATCTTCTCCCACAAGCAATCCTCTCCCGGCGGCAACCACGACGCTGCAAGCGGAAACCAGCAACAACACCAGCGCTGCAGATTCTTTTGCCCAACAAACAAACGGCAATGTGGCAGCCAGGAGTGTAAGCAAGGTTTCGCTCCGATCCCTTCTCTACAGCGGTTCAAACACCAAAATATACGTCCACTGGTTAGGATGGTTCGGCGGTAGTGACCATATGAACGTCGGCTACAACTCGGATGACGCGGCACAGGTGCATCGCCAGGTCGAAGATATGATAAGCCGCGGTGTACAGGGTGCCATCGCGGACTGGATGGGCGCGGCCAAGACGAATGCAAACAACTCCACCATGTTGCTAAGACAGGAAGCCGAGGCGCATGCGGGACAGTTCGAGTTCGCGATCATGGAAGATGTGGGGGCCCTGGGGGCGGCAGCCATAGGCAACGGATGCGATGTAACCGATCAGCTCATCGCTGATTTGAATTACATCGCCACGCAATATGAGCCCTCTCCGGCATACATGAAGGTGAATAACCGCCCGGTGGTGTTCTTCTTCGGCGTCGACGCCTACTACATCGATTGGAGCCGCGTGACGTCCTCGATTCCAGCGAACCCCCTGCTGATCTTTCAGGGAACGGGCGGATTGAGTCGAAGCCTATCCGACGGCGGATTTTCCTGGGTGAACATCAATGCCGCTAACCCCTTCGATCCCAATCTCGCAAGCCAGGATTCTTTCTATGAAGAGGCCCAACAGATGCCGGCGCGGTTAGCCGTGGGCGCCGCATACAAGGGTTTCAACGATACGCTGGCGGCATGGGGAACGAACCGCCAGATTAATCAGCAATGCGGACAAGCATGGCAGCAAAGCTTTAGCGAGGCGGGAAAATTCTATTCCAGCGGTAACCAGTTGGCCGCGATTCAGATTGCCACATGGAACGACTACGAGGAAGGGACGGCAATCGAGCCTGGTATCGACAACTGCATTTACCTCATTCCTTCACAGTCTGGCGCTACTCTCAGTTGGAGTGTGAATGGTGGCAACGAAAGTACGATCGATCATTACACGGTTTTCATCAGTACCGATGGGACGAATCTGTCGAAACTAGGTGATGTTCCTCGTGGCACACACCAATTCGACTTGGGCCAACTGAAGCTTCCGATAGCCACATATTCCGTCTACATCGAGGCCACAGGCGCGCCTAGTTTTGAAAACAAGATGTCTCCTCCGATCGCATACCATCCTGGTGACCAACCGCCGAGCGTCTCGCTCACTCTGTCGCCAACCGGCGCGCTGGCTTATACGGCCTCTGCCACGGTTTCATCTGGCAACGCAGCCCGTACGACAATCGATTTTGGTGACGGCACCGTCGTTACCGGAGCCTCCGGCTCTCACACCTACTCCGTTGTCGGGGCATATCTGATCACGGCGACCGCCTTTGACGCAGCGGGGGCTTCGGCGGTGGCGGTGCAGCAAATCTCCGTCAAGGCATCGTCAGGTGGTATTACGATTTTCAGCCCTGGCAACGGAGCGACAGTAAACTGGCCGACTTCCCTTGTGGCATCCGCCGATCCTGGAACGCCGGTTGCAGTGATGCGTGTATTGATCGATGGAAAGCAGGCGTATGCAGTCAGCGGAGACACTCTGAATGCAGCCCTGAAAGTATTTACTGGAGCCCATCAGATTTCCGTGCAATCGCTCGACTCCGCGGGAAACGTTACGGCAACCGCGTCGTTGAATGTGGTGGCAGAACCAAGCGATGTTCCACCTGTCGCCAACATTACATTGACACCTCTTCCCAGCATATCCTCCACGACTGTGCTCGGTTGCACCGCGACGTCTACTGACGCCGACGGCTTTTTGATCAGCCGTCAGTTGCAGTACTCGGATGGAAGCCATTTCACTACGCCAGCTGCCGTCGAAACTTTTTCCGCGCCTGGCAGTTACACGGCCACCGCCACGGTAATGGACCAATTTGGTGCAACAAATACAAAATCAACTACCTTCAACGTGAGTGATGGAAAGATCAATGTGATTCGATCGGTCACGTTGCCGCCGCAGCCACAAGGAAAACAGCAAATCCCATCCGATCCGATGCGACGGCCGTAATTCTTAACTTGTTCACTGTTTAATGTCTGATCGTGCTTCCGATTTTTGCTGTCAATACGACACATCGATGTTGACGTCTTGTTGCAACCGATACATGGTCCCCGCCGTATCCCATGCCTGCAGCGTAATAGTGGCGTTTAACGACCGGATAACCAACGCAGGCGACCCGCGACAGTTGCAACTGGCTTTAAAGCTGATCTTCTAGGTCAACGACGTCGATCGGATAGGTGGTAAACAAAAAAAGCGGGGTGTCTTCTTTTCCGGAGGTCGTCGTGTACGTTCACGTCTAATGATCGAGGAGTGTAATCGTTACCAATCACGCCAGACCAGCATGAAGTGGTTCTAGCAAGCTTCGCTTTTTAGCGAGCGGCGAAGCGAGTGAAGCGCACACAGAGCGTAGTCCAGACTATCCCGCTCCGCGGTGCTGTCATCGGACGTATAAAACAACTCTCTTGCGCGCGAAACCAGGGCGGTCTCGGCGTCAGTTATGCGTTCCGGTAACTTTTTCATGTCCGATTCAAAAAGGGCAGCCTGATAGAGGTCCTTCCAAGATACAAGGCTTAGGCCTCTGCAAGGAGCGGCGCTCATAGAATCCCTCCCGCCGATAAATTATCTCTTTTAGGTTCGGCCAGTGGCTGGCTCGGTTTGAACGATAGTGCCACCATTTCCCTTAAGAATCGATCAGGTTTTTACTGTATTTTGGTTACATTGGTACAACCCGGACCGCGATTTTGTCCACTGCGAGTCTGTTGAATCGGCCAGATGCCAGTTGAGGATTGCTTCAGGAGAGATGATACCGTTTACATTCTCATCAATCGGTGGCTCTAGCCAGAGTTTCGCCGATGCGTTGCTGGAATGTGGAGTAGTCCATGCCGGTACTTTGCCGTAAGGCCATTTCAGGCTCAACCCCGGTCCCGATGTTACGCAGCATTCTTACAATTTCGCCCATACCATAGCGGTCACGTAAATACTCCACCGCAGACAGTGATTCCGCATATGCGACCTGCGCCTGCAGGTCAGAGAAACGCATAAACGATCCTTCCATGACAGAAAGCGGAATCTCTTTCTGTTGCTGAAACAAAACCGCCAGACGGGACGCGTAGGCGCTTGAGGTGCGGGGTTCCATCATCTGCGCCGTGCCCTCATTGAGCCATGTCGGACAGCGCCCACCAGACAAGGAACGCAGGAACGAATGCGTTAATTCGTGTTTAAGAACACGCGACAATTCTGGAGTCATAACGGTGACTCCTCGCATCGGAATTCGTAGCTTGCCATCGTTGATGGCTCCAGCCCAAGAGGGTGCTTCGGTAATGTCAACGAACTCTTTCTGGGTGTAGAGAATGACTATGATGTTTTCGGCAGGCTCGTATCCCAGTTGGCCGGCGAGATCGTGGAAGTGAGTTTCCATGGTGGCCAGAAGCTGCTGTTGGAGTTCGACCGCAGTCGCATCGCCCTGATAGTGCAGGATGAAATGAGCACTCTGTTTCCGCCGCGAGCGCTCTTCGACATCCATTTCGCGTTGCGCCTTGTGAAGTAGTCTTTCGGTGACGGGGTCGGGCGATAGTTCCATCGCCTGTTTCCAGGCCGCCACAGCGTCGCTCGTCCGGTCGGCATCGTAGCGCGCCAGTCCTAATTGCTGAAGCAAGTGTACGGAATCCGGTTTCAAGGCCGTGGCGTGTTCAAGATCGGAGACAGCGTCCGCGTACCGGCCTTGACTGCACAACGCGATGGCGTGCCACTCAAGCAAATCAGCGTGATCCGGTGTCGCACGGATGGCATTTTCGAAATAAACGCTCGCTTTTCCGGGGTCACCATCCTGCATTTCCGTAACCCCAGCAAGCAAATACGCATTCGAAGTCGTCCGCGCATCGTTATCCAATTCGATTTCGGCCAGCCGCATGTCGTTCACCCGGTCCCCTTGCATGATGCGGTTGCGCAATGCGGTCCAGTACGGGTCTTGCTGCTTGGGTCCACCAGGGACTGAAAGTTGCAGCTTGTCGTGGTTGGCAGACCCTGTAGCTGGTGCCCCTTCCTGCCTGCTGAGATCACGCACCGACGACGCCGAACCTCTCATCGGAGAAGCTCCATGGATAGAAGGCGAGGGGCCATTGCCAGCTTCGATTTTCGCGACCAGGTCTTTCGAGATCGTATATTTTGTGCTACCAACCCAGTATTCGATCTCGCCGTTCTTTTCTGTGGCCTTGCTGACAACGATGTACATCCCATTCTTAAGGTAGAGAGTATCGGCTGAAACAAGGGTGGAAAACGCCAGGAGGGCGGAGAGTGACAGAAAGACCCGGATCCGAAGCACAAATTCCATTGTTACCCCGAAACGGCCAGCACTAACCCCGGTCGCGGCTTAGCAATCCCGTGCATCCCGGACTGGGAAAGGCTTTTACTATCATGCGGCCTTTCCAGGGTGATCGAGAATCTCACGAACTTTAGCAGCAAGAGCCGCCGGGGTAAATGGTTTTTGCAGGAACCAGATTCCCGGATCGAGCATTCCCTTGCTCACAATCGCGTTATCGGTGTAACCGGAGATGAACAGAATCTTTAACTCGGGACGGTAGGACGACATCTTTCGAGCCAGGTCACGCCCACTGATTCCAGGCATGACCACGTCGGTCAAAAGCAAGTCGACACGGTTGGCATATTGACGGCAAATTAATTCCACATTTTCGATCCGTTCTGGAGCGATCACCGAATAGCCGCAATTTTCCAGGATTGATTGCGCCAGATCGCGCACCATGCGGTCATCTTCCACCAGCAATATGGTCTCGGTACCGCGGACCGCCGGAAGTTCGACGACCGGCCGGAGAACTGCTGTTGCCGGCTGATCCAAGCGCGGGAAGAAGGCCTTGAAACTGCTTCCCTGGCCGGGCTCGCTATACACCCAAATGTAGCCTTCGCTCTGCTCCACTATGCCGTAAACGGTTGAAAGCCCCAGTCCCGTTCCCTTTCCAGTTTCCTTGGTGGTAAAAAAGGGTTCGAAAATACGCGCCTGAGTTTCGGCGTCCATGCCGGTACCGGTGTCACTAACCGCCAGCATAACGTAGGGGCCGGGACGAACATCAACGTGCTCGCCGGCATTTCCACGGTCGAGTTCCACATTCGCGGTCTCAATCGTGAGCACCCCGCCTCGTGGCATGGCGTCACGCGCGTTGATTACCAGGTTAAGGATGACTTGTTCGACCTGCGCCAGGTCCGCTTTCACCGAGCCGATATCAGCCCCGAGACTGGTAACGATTTCGATGTCCTCTTTGATAAGGCGGCGAACAATTTTATCCATTTCCGAGATTACGGAATTCAAGTTTAGGATGCGTGGCTCGAGCATCTGGCGACGACCGAACGCAAGCAACTGGCGAGTAAGACTCGCAGCCCGTTCGGCAGCTGACCGAATCCGCTCAGCGCTACGACGTACCTCTTCCTCCCGCAATTGTTCACGCCGTGCGTGACCTTCCTCTGTCTGGGTTTCAGCGACGCTGCCATGTTCGAGCAAAGAGTGGGTGTAACCCATGATTACGGTCAACAGATTGTTAAAGTCGTGAGCGACGCCCCCCGCCAGGCGGCCTACCGCCTGCATCTTCTGCGCCTGGCGCAGTTGAGTTTCCAGGTGTTTGCGTTCGCTCACGTCGAGAATCACGCCGTGCAGAAGCACATTGCCATCAGAATCGTGAACTACGGCCGCGGTATCGTTCACCCAAATCACGTTCCCGTCACGGCGAAACATGCGATATTCGGCACGGAAGGGCTTTCCGGCAAAGGTAGCGGCTTCAGTCTGTTCTACAAGCTGGCGATCATCCGGATGGACCCGGCTGATCCACATACCGGGTTCACTTAGCCATTCCGAAGGCGTGAAACCCAATATCGCTTCGATCTGGGGACTTACGTAAAGCCACTCAGCCCGCAGGCCGAGCTTCGCCACGTAAGTAATCGTAGCCAGTTGCTCTACCAGCGTGCGATACCGCGTCTCGGCCTCATAACGCGCTTTTTCAGCCTGGGTCTGCGCGGTGATATCGCGGCAATTGATTACGATTCCCTGCACGCTGGAATCATGAAGGAGATTGCTACCCACCACCCAAAGTTCCGCCCACGATCCATCGGAACAACCAAAGCGGTAACCCTCCTGAGCGCTGCTGGCTGGCTTTCGGAGAATGTTGCTAAAAAACGCTCGAAAGCGGCCGGCATCGCTCGGATGGACATAGCCGAAAACATTCTGAGTGAAAAGCATTTCGGCGCCATAGCCCAGAATGCGCTCAACCGATGGACTTACATAGCGCATGACGCCACCGGCATCGACAGTGATAATCAGGTCGGAAGAGCTTTGCACCAGGGTCCGGAAGCGCTGCTCAGCGCGGTTGTGATCTGTAATATCTCGCGAAATCCCCAAGAGCCCCATCACTTCTCCCCGAGCGTTACGATATGGCCCCAGTGTGGACAGGTGAACTCGCTCGGGTCCACCGAAGATTCCCGATTCTTCATGGGTCCGGGTTTGGCCCAACTCGATTACCTTGCGGTCACGGGCCATGATTTGTCGCGCTATGCCGGCGGAGAATAGCTCGGAGTCGTCTTTACCAATGACGTCTTGAATCCTGCGTCCAAAAATCCTGGCGCCGGCGCTGTTGACCATCACGTAGCGCCCGGCTAAGTCTTTGACAAAAACCGCATCGGTTGTCCCCTCAATCACGGCCTGCAGAAGAGCGAGACCTTCACGATTTTGTTCGGCGGCTGACGCCAGGAAATATTGATTTGTGATTAAGCGAACTGTGTAGCACGCTGTCACTAGCAGGAAAATAGCGTAGCCGATAGGCTTCCACTGCGGGGGCAGGCGCCCCGTCTCTTCGGCGACAGCCAGCGCAATCAGCAACCAAGCTAGATTGGAGATGGCTAAACGAGGGAGTGTTATGGCGTAAGCCTTGGCGGAAGGATCGGCAGACTCGGTGTCCCGATAAGACTCAATCAGATTGCTGGCGATTAGTAACGGCAGAGTCCAGGCCAGACTTGACCAACCTGGGCCGAGCCAGCCAACATCCGGCGCTCCCGGCGAATCCGGGTGGAACACATTATAGTAGGCGGCGAGCGTCAATGAAATTGTCACTGCGGCTAGGCTTATCGCCATTCCCCCAAATAGCGTTCGAGAATGCGACGATCGGCTGAGGCTCAATCGCACAATCGCAACCAGCAGTAACGCCAAGCTGCCGCCAAGCCACAACCCCGCATTCCGTACCACGGCCGCGCGAGAATCTAGGGCTTGGGCAGGAACCCAATAACCGGTGAAATAGATAAAACCGACCACGAAAACGATCTGAAAAAACTCAAGATACGTCTGCCATGACAGTGTGGCGGAATTTTTGCGTTCCGAGCCCTCCTGATCCAACGACAATGCCATGGCAAAGAATGCACCGGAGGCAAACGGCAGAAATCCCACGACCGAAAGGTCAGGAACAGCAACTTGCAGCCAATCGTGGTAGATCATCCAACCGGCAGGCGCACTTCCGTAGATCAAAAACCCGGTAGCGACCAGAAACCAAAAATATCGCATGACTCCGCTGGCGCGACCGAGGGCAGCGAAGGAATACGCCGCGGCCAGCCACGCGGCTGTCATCTGAAGCGAATAGATGAGGACGGATCCGGCCGGAGTGCCCTCCAGCCAAACGATACCAACCACTTGGAGCGCAAGGATAAAAACAACTGCAGGCTGCAGACTTCGAGGTTGTGATGGTCGGTCCGCCATGCCAGGTTATGGGAATGCGGCACAGTCTATCCATTTCTTGGCCACGCGCCAAGTGCCTGAAGGGTAATAACCAGAAACCGCGGCGCTCACAACTGAACCAGATCCTCGTGAGCTTTTTACCGCTTACTTGTAAACACTTAATCATCGCACCCGTTTCTAAGACAACTTCTCACATCTTGAGAGAATCTCAGCAGCGACGAAGCAGGGGGCAAGCATGGATCAGCATCTTCTCACGATAGTCGCTGCTTTCGTGGTGATCGTTGCCGTCGTCGCGGTGATTGTCTTTGTTGCCATTCACAAGCGGCGCAGCCAAAATCTTCGCGCGCGTTTCGGCCCCGAGTACGATCGAGTCGTCAAGCAGGCGGGGGATCTGCACCGGGGCGAGGACGTGCTTCAGTTCAGGACCAAGCGCAGAGAAAAGCTTCCGATCGTCGCGCTGACGCCGTCAGACCGATCCAGTTTCATGAGCCGATGGGTTGGCATTCAATCGCGTTTTGTCGATGATCCCAGAGGCGCCGTTTCCCTTGCGGATCAACTCGTCAGCGAAGTTATGAAAGCACGTGGTTATCCGGTCGGTGACTTCGAACAACGTAGCGCTGACATATCGGTTGATCACCCCGTCTTAGTTGAAAATTACCGTACAGCGCATGACATTGCCCTTCACCACAGCCGGGGCCAGGCGAGCACAGAGGATTTGCGTAAAGCCATGGTCCATTACCACTTACTGTTCGATCAGCTACTGGGGAACCCGATCCCCGAAAGAAAGGAGGCACAAGGATGAGTGTGCCACTAAGGAAAGAGAAATTGCATGAAGAATTGACCACCGCCGACCTGGCCCAGGGCAAGCGTCCTGTCGCAGCTGAAGAATTGCGACCGCAAGCCGTCCATCCGGATGTCAGCCCCACCGAGCGCGCAGTAAATGCCACGGAGGGCAACGCGCCTCTCGACTTCCCCAGGCAGGACGTTCGTAGTCAGGAAATTCGAAATCAAGACATCCGGAGTCAGCAGGATGTTACCCCTCTATTTCCCCAAGGAGAACTCGACGACCTGCGAAATCGCTGGCAAGGGGTCCAGGTAACTTTTGTCGACGAACCCCGCCGTGCCGTCGAGCAGGCTGATGGCCTTGTAGCTTCCGCGATGAAGCGCTTGGCGGAGGTCTTCGCGGAAGAACGTGCCTCGCTCGAAACACAATGGGATCGTGGTGACAACGTTTCCACCGAAGACTTACGTATCGCGCTTCAACGCTATCGTTCGTTTTTTCATCGCCTGTTGTCAATTTAATGTTTTTAAGGTGGGTGGTCACGGAGATACCCGACGATCACCCTGCCTCCCACTGGTCTCAACGTCGGCCAGCATACCTCAAAAGCCTTACCAGACAAGCCTTTCGAGGATATAATGCCACCTATTTTAGAGACAGAAGTATTGGCCCGCGCGTTCGAGAATTACTGTGCACACGTGGAGCTCAGCCAGTCTCGGATTCGGGAGTTTATGTCACTAACCTCAGGAGGCAAAATGAAGAATGTCGAAGGCGTTCTAAAAGAGAAAGAAGTAGAACTGAAAGTTTTGAGAAAGGAAGTCGAGGCACTTCAGCTGGCGGCCCCGCTTCTGGTTGAGGAAGGGGAGAGTACGCCGAAAATGCCTCCGCAAGCCGCTAACGAGGCCTCCAAAACGAATACTTACCCAAAGGCCGTCTAGTTTTTGCTGGGCCTTTTGGGTGTCAGGTCACAGACTTGCTTTATCTTTGCGAGATCAAGTCCCGCAGGCGAGAATTCCGCGATTTCGGGCCCATACCGGCTACGTATTTGCACGTTGAAGATGCGAGCCCCGATTAGCTCTCTCGCGGTCCCTTTGTCCATGGAGAGGAAACGGTCGTGAATCCAGTTCCAGCCGTGATAGCTGTGCGCCTCATCAACACGCACCATAACCTCCATCTGAGGCTGTCCCCAGAAACCCGGACGATTGGGGGGGCCCAAACGGATACCAGGATTGAATTCGGCGGATGTATACTTGTTATCCGTACAAGTTAATTCGACTCGCGGCTTGTAATCCGGATCTTCCCTCAGGTAATTGTTAGATACGAGCTCGAAACGAACTCTTTTAGAGCCGGTCATTTTGTCTTCGGAATGAAATTCCGCCCATTGTCCGCCGACACTGATGCCGTCGCTTTCGTCTTGATTAGGGCTAAGGGCAACGCGCTGGGCGCCAGCCATAAACGCCGCTGCATAAACCAATACCAACCCTGCGAAGAGCGTTTTCCATGATGCGAAGCCACCGTCTTTTGTACGAAGTTTTCCGATGCGAGAAAAAAGCGTTGCTTTCAAGACTCCTCCCATCCAAGTGTCGTTACCAGATTTAACCCGGCTCACAAATCAGAGTTGCATGGCTCCTGCCACGCGAGTTACAACTTCGACCGCGGGCCAAGGTCATTTGAATTAATGAGATGCCCAAGCGGATGATGCTCTGCCAGGGCCCGCTGCTGGTCGAAAACCACCACCTCTGGTGGAATTCGGCCACCAAACAATCTCGCGACTAGAAACGTCAGGATCGCTGGATGACTAACAACAAGGAAGTTATGAATTCAAGGGCCAGCTCCCGCCCGTTGGCAGTTGACCTGCATCTGTTTAATCGGAAGTTTGTCCCAGGAGTGGGATGAGGCTGAAGCCCACGTTCTATGGGAGGTACACATTATGAGCAGATTCAGTCTTGTGGTCGTTACTCTCTTCGCCCTAGCTGTTGCTCCGATCCCAGTGCTCGCGCAACGCGGTGGAGGTCATAGCGGGGGTGGAGGAGGTTCTCACGGTGGCGGCGGGGGCTTTCATGGAGGTGGTGGCGGTTTCCATGGCGGTGGGGGAGGTGGCTTCCATGGCGGTGGGGGAGGTGGTTTCCATGGCGGTGGGGGAGGTGGTTTCCGTGGTGGCAGTGGAAGCGGTTTCCACGGCGCCGGCGGTGGCTTCCATAGCGGTGGCAGCTTGCGGAGCGGCCCTACCGGGGGATTTCGCGCAGAAAACGGTGGCTTTCGTGGCGGGGCATCGGCAGAACGCTACGGGATGAACAACCGTTCGTTCAGTGGATTCGGCGGCTCGCGAACCATGAGTGGACGGAATAGCGGGTTCCAATCGAATCGTAACTTCAGTTCATTTGGAAATCGTGCGTCGAATACCCGTTCCGCAATCAGCGATGGCCGATGGCATTCTTTCGGTAGCTCTGGGAACTCTGCGCGTACCGGTGCGGCACGTACTTTCGGCGGAAACTCAGCCTTTTCGGCTCAGCGCGGCGGAGTCTCCGACGGCGGTTGGCATTCTTTCGGCCGGTCGGAAGCCACCTCCAATTTTGCAAGCTCCAGGGTAGGCGGATCCGGTTTCAGCAATTCGGGCTTCAGTCGTTCAGGGTCTTCCTTCACGAATTCACGAATGGGATTGAACAGCGGGCACTTCAACTCTTTCCGCGGTTTTGGCACTAATTCCACATTTGCTAACACAGGCTTTTCCAACGGCTGGAATGGACGCGGCTTTGGATTTAATCATGGCTTTGGATTTAATCATGGTTTTGGATTTAATCATGGCTTTGGATTTAATCGTGGCTTGGCTTCGGCTGGGGAGGTTGGGGCTATGGTTGGCCTTACTGGGCGCCGGGATGGGCGTTCGGTTGGAACCCATGGTGGTACAACCCATATTGGTACGCGCCGTGGTCGCCTTACACTTACTATCAGGACGGCGGTTACGGTTATTACGACAATCCATCGTCCTACAACTGGGGACCTAATTATTACTACCCTTCATCGGTAAGCATTCTGGGTACACCACACTATGGCGGTTTGCGCTTCGGTTTTGCTACCGGAGCGGGACTGGGCAGTATCGCCTTCTTCCACATTCGATAGTTGCGAGACGGAGTGGATGTTCGGCGGCTGACCCAGTATTTAGCCGCGAAGGCTGGAGTGGCGAGTGAAACAGGCAAGGGGAGGTCGCCTTACTGTCCAGCCTTCGCCGGGCTTGGCGGTTTGCCTTGGCGTAGCAGGATGCCTGAGTCGATCATAGATCCGATCCGCGAGACGGTCTGAAAGAAGAGTTGGTCCCCGTCGATCTCCACCACCATAAAAGTTCGGTCGGCGTCGAATCCGACCTGTACCTCATCGGAGGCGCGAAGGTTGTGGTATCTCAGTTGGCCGGAGTTGCCGAGGATGAAGTAGTAAATGTCATTTTGCGGCTTCAGTCTTTCGTAAACATGTTCATGGCCGGACAAGACAAGGTTGACGCCATACTTTTGGAACAGCGGCGTGAGAACAGATCGAAGGTCCAGGTCCGGTCCGTGAAATTTTGCGTCGGAGAATAAGGGATGGTGGAAGTAGCAGATCTTCCAGTTTGCATTGGAGTTTTGCAGCTGTTGTTCCAGCCAGGAAATCTGTTCTGGGCCCATGTAGGTGCTGTCCAAGACGAAAAAAGCAACGTCATTTTTCTTGAAACTGTAATAGCGATTCCCGCCCATATTGAAAAGCTTGTAATGGCTCTCGTTGGGGTTGTCGTGGTTCCCAAGCGAAGCATAGAAATTAACGCCGGCATCTAGCAAAGGCTTATACGGTTCCTCAAACTTGCGGACGAAATCCCGAGGATGATCCCCCCCGTAAATATTGTCGCCGAGCATCAGTACAAACGTGAATCCCACCACCTGCCGGTAAGCCTCCATCTCCTGAGCCAACTCGTACTGCGCCCGGTCGCCGGTTCCGCTGTCGCCGATCACTGCGAACCGTACCGATCTTGGCTTGAGGGGAAGTCTCAGTCCTGCGGCAATATTTTGAGTTGAAGCGGTTGTAGCGGGCGGATTTTCTGAAGTGGTCCTGACCGCGCATCCGCACAGTGCAAGGCAGACGAAAAAGAAAATCGATATGCGATTTCTCATTGCTTCAACGTGCATTCTTAGGTACCGGCAACGCGTCAGGCAGAAAATCGACAACCAGGTTTGCGGCGGCGTCCATGAGAACAAGCTCGCGGCCCACAATCCGGTATTGAAGATCCGGAGGGAGCCTGGGTAGGTCAGATAAAAGAGTCGGTGGGGTGGACTGCAAAGCCGATGTCTTCGGATATTCCTCATTTACCTGCAAGGCAAGCCCGTGCACCGGCGCGGCCCCCCGCAGACTCGCTCGCACCTTGCGACCATCGCCACTCTTGAACGTCCCGGCTAGCAATCGCCGGAACACTTCCCCTATCGGAGGCGTGAAAATGTCTCCGGGCCGGGCTTGTGAACGTTGCGAGCGTATGTTTTGTGCTAAGGACTGCTGATACTCTTTGATACTCGAAGCTGAACTTTTCGATTTCGGTACTTGCAAACCAGATTGGGCGGTCTTGCGAAGTTTCACATAGTCGTTCGTTCTCTTCTCGAAATCCTGAATGACCAACGAATCCTGATTCACGGAAGGGTGGTCTTGCTGAGGCTTATCCTGAGCGCCAACCAGGCAGAACACGGCCAAAATCCACGTCGCCACAATACTTTCCTTACGTCTACAAATCATCACCACCATCGTCCGCTTAGATGCCGAAACACCCCAAGCCAGATGGTTTTGCCGGCAAGTCTTGCTACAGCCTCACTTTCCGGGTGGTTCTTGTCCGTCGGTTACTTCTCTCATCACACTCTGTACTGCCTCCTCAACGGCTTCACGGACTGCATCTTTCACCGCGCTCTGCACTTCTTTATGATCAACTTCGATATCAGAATCCGTTAAAGTCACTTCCCTTATGGCCTGATCGACCACCGGCCCGACTGGCGGCAAATCTTTCGCAACACTTTTAGCTACCTTCCTAGCAGTTCGCTTCACCGTATTCTTTGAAGGATCCGCGATATATTCGATCTCAGCAGCGTCCGTCGCCTTCCAATCGGCCTTGAAAACTTTAATCACGGCGCCAATGGTCTTCCGGTCAGTTACCACAATTCCGATCTCGCGACGGGCATCCAATTCGAGTTCTCGTAGACTTTGACTTCCAATAAACATTTGGCGGCGGTCGGCGATGATCGTTCGAGTATGCAAACGGATACCGTTGAGCTTGCGTATCGTCACTCCACTTGTTTTGCGAGTCAGTTTGCCAATAATCCGTATCTCGACGCCTGCTTTGGCGCGATCTTCCAGAAGGCGCGTCATGGCACGATCCGCAATCTTCATGTCGTAAATCAGCAATTCTTTTTTTGCGCTCTCAATCAAAGCCGCGAGTTGCTTTCGCGCATTTAGAGGACTGACCAGAAAATGCGCCGAACCGGGCGTGTACGACTGGCGCGTCGTATCGCTTGTAAAAAGTTTCGTGGCTTCTTGTACCAGTCGACGGTTTGTCGCAACGATACCGAAGCTGCGGCTGTGATCGATGTCCAGTCGAGTAAGGTTGAAGGCAAGCAAGTACAAATACTTACCATCTACGATCATCATCTTGCCGTGATAGCGAACCAGGTCATTTGAGGTGCGCGCCACGGTTATACCTGCGGCCAGAAAACGCAATTCGAGCTTGCGTAGATTCTTTTCCCCGCCGCGATTGGTGTAGGCGATGAGAGCATGGACGAATACGCCGCGCTTCACTGCATCTTCGAGCGCGCGCTCGATCTCGATGCGATCGAAACGGAATATCACAATTTCGACGCTTTTCTTGGCCTTCTCGATTGCCTTTACCAAAGGCCCGATGCCGTCATTGGGTTGCGTAAGAAGTTTCAATTATCCTCTCCTGTCTTCGGCCACTGCGCACTACAGGAACCTGGCGGCATGATAATTTGCCTTGTCAGGCTACCACTCGGCCGCTAGCAGCATCTACAGGCGGTCGACCGATTGAGCCTGAATACGATTATGCGGCATCCTGTAGAAGTACAACCTCACTTCTCTGCCGTCCATGCGGGTCGACCGGCTAACCAAACCACCTGGTGTCTCCGCGAAGGCTTGAGGATGCAACGCACATCGCTGGCGTTGTCTCTCCTCTGTTTCATGGTTCTGACCACCGCTTGCATCGCAACCGCCGAGACGAACGATGGCGGCGCACTGTGGAACGCACCCAGCGATATTGCTTCCCGCAATCTTGCGTACGGTCGCGGCGGAGAACAGGACAGCCCGCAAGGACCCATGGTGTTCGCGGAAGAAGACAAAAACGGCTCAAATCCGAAGTTCTATGTGCGTGACCACCAGGGCGCAAAGTGGACGGCGAAAATGGGAGCGGAGGCCAGGCCCGAGACCGCCGCCACTCACTTGCTTTGGGCAGTCGGCTACTACACCGATGAAGATTACTTCGTACCAAGGTTGAAGGTGGAAGGTATACCTGCCCATTTGCAGCGTGGTCAGAACCTCATTCATGCTGACGGGACAATTGAGAATGTTCGGTTAAAGCGTCACCTCGAGGATGACAAGAAGGCCGGCAGGTGGAAGTGGCGAAACAATCCGTTCAGCGGAACCAGAGAGTTTAACGGACTGCGCGTCATGATGGCGTTGATGAATAGCTGGGATCTGAAAGACGAGAACAACGAGATCCGCGAGCGAGATTATGAGCAGCCTCGGAAAATTTACCTGGTGAGCGATCTGGGGGCCACTTTTGGTACGACTGGATATAGCTGGACTCAGACGAAGGCGAAAGGTAATTTGAAGTCCTATACTCATACCAAATTCATCAAGAAGGAAGATCCAGAATTTGTCGACTTCAACGTTCCTACCCGACCCTATCTTTTGTATTTCTTTCATATCCCCGGTTTAGTCGGACGGCTTCGCATGCGATGGATCGGAAGGCACATTCCGCGCGAGGACGCTAAATGGATGGGGGGGATTCTTTCCCGTCTATCACCGGAGCAGATTCACGATGCATTCAGTTCAGCTGGATTCTCACCGCAAGAGGTTGAAGGGTATAGCAGGATAGTTCAAGAACGCATTGCGGAATTAAATAAGCTGTAACAGGCAGAACGCTGGCGGTTTTAACTTGTCACAGTCTTTTCAAGCCCAACCTTTTCTTCTCCTTGCTGTAACAGGTCGAGCTGGGAATAAAGTCCTCCACTCTTCAGTAACTCCTCATGTGTACCGCTCTCCGCAATGACCCCGTCCTGGATGACGTAAATAGCATCAGCCTTGCGGATCGTCGACAGGCGATGTGCGATCACGATAGATGTCTTCCCTTCCATCAGGCGATCGAGAGCCTCAAACACCAGTTTTTCGGAAACAGCATCCAACCCTGATGTGGGTTCGTCCAAAATGAGCATGGGCGTGTCACGGATGATCGCGCGGGCAATCGCGATTCGTTGCCGCTGGCCGCCAGATAGCGTCATGCCCCGCTCTCCAAGAATTGTGTCGTACCCTTCGGGCAGTTTCTCGATAAATTCGTGCGCATTCGCCTGCTCGGCTGCGCGTAGAATTTCATCTTTGGACGCCTCCGGCTTTCCATAGGCGATGTTCTGCCAGATGGGAGCATGGAACAGCACGGTTTCCTGCAAAACAAAACTTATCTGCTGGCGCAATGATTTCTGCCGGAAGCGTTTGATGTCGGCGCCGTCAATCTTGATCACCCCGGAAACCGGATCGTAGAAGCGCGGAATCAAACTGATGATCGTAGTCTTCCCCGCGCCAGTCGGCCCCACGAGTGCGACGAGTTGCCCAGGCTCGATGGTCAGGCTGACGTCTTTAAGAATGGGATTCTCAGGAGTGTAGTAGAAATCGACGTGTTCGAATTCGATCTTGCCCTTGAACCTGGGAGCTCGTATCGCTCGCGGAGCGTCTTTCACCTCTTTGTCCGTTTCCAATACCTCCTGGATGCGCTCATACCCGACTAACGCTTTTGAATAAGCATCCGTCATCTTGGAAAGCTCCTGCATCGGCTTGTACATTTTGCCTAGATACAGGATAAATACGACCAAAGAACCAGGAGACAGGCTTCCGCTCAGAACCAGGCGAGCCCCAAACCACAGCACCAGACAAGTGCCTACGGCCACGATGATGTCCACAAGAGGCGAAAGTTTGGCCTTCAGTCCGCGCGCCCGAAGACCGATTTCAACGCTCTCCAAGCTCTCTTCTTCAAGGCGACGGCGTTCGTAGTCTTCTCTCGCGAATGCCTTCACCACCCTGATGGACGAAAGCACCTCTTCAATGACGGAAACGATCTCGCCCTCTTTCTTGCGCACCTCCCGGGAAGCTTGCTTGATGCGCCGGGTATAGGTGTAGACCACCAGAAAAAGAACCGGCGCCACGGACAAAGCAATCAGAGTGAAACGCCAGTTAAGATAGAACATCACGCCGATCATTCCGACCAGCGTAATCAGATTGATCATCGCTCCCAGGAGCGCGGTATTGACGAAGCTCTGGATGGCATCAATGTCGCTGGTCACGCGGCTGATCAAATCGCCACTGCGTTTCTCATCGTGATAAGCGAGTGAGAGCTGTTGTATGCGTGAGTAAAGGGTTCGCCGCAAATCGTGCGTTATCCATTGCCCAACGCTCGTGGTGAAATATTTTTCGGTGTATGAACTGACGGCATCGAGAATCGCAATTCCGAGCACCGCCGCACAGGCGAATTTTAGGATGGCAAACTTGTCGTCTCCGGCCGTGTACTGAATCAGATGGTTGAGCCAGCCATGGACGGGCCGCGGGCGCAGCACGCTGTCGAGCACGATCTTCAGGGGCCAGGGCTCAAGCAGGTTGGCAACGCCCTCGCCCACTACGGCAATAGATCCCATCGCAAGGGCGGCGACGTGCGGCTTCAGGAGCTCCCGAATTGTTAACTTCTTGATGGTGGCGCGGTGTTTCTCCATGTCTTTGCTAGACGTACGTTCAATCTCCTTTTGGCGATCTCGAGATCAGGCCCTCAGACCTTTTGGCCTCTGGGAAACGTAAGATGCGCGGGCGACCAATCTGCGAATCGATTCGCTGGGGCTACCGCCACTACGAACCAACCTGCCATCCCGCCGCAATATCTCAATTTTCAAATCGAACAGGGGAGGCGGGAACTGCGCCGAAGGCGAAGCGTTACATCTATAGTAGCGTACCTACCCAAACAGAATCGATGAGCTTGCCGGCAAATTGTGATCAGAAGAATTCTCCCATTGCGGGTGCGGAACTGGCGGCATCCGGGTAGACCGTTATTCCCAAGCCTTGCAGGATCAGGTGAAGAGTGCTTTGGTGCTGATAAAAGGTGGTGGATCGATAACCCTGCCTTGCCTTCGGACTGAGAATGAGAGCTGCGACGCGACCCCCTCCGTCGGTCGAATCGCTAGTATTGGCCTCATCGAAAACGATGACTAGCAAATCATCCTTCTGGAAGATTGGGCTGGAAATAAGCGGTCCGATGTTCTGCTGCAGCCATGCGTCGGCTACCTGGAGCGACCCGTCGTGGGCGTCGTCGAGAAGGTTCGGCACGATGAAGGAAAAATCGGGCAGCTGGTCATTCGCTAAATCTGCCTGAAATTGAGTCATCGATACGAGATTGCCCGCCTGACTGCTGTCGTTGACGACGTCGCTAAAGTACGAAAAAGGATTGTGGCGTCTCGCGTACGGATACACGTCGCCTCCCGTATAGCCGGTGGAGGGAATGCTCTCAGCATAAGATTTCCATGTTTTACCGACGGCGATCAATTCACGAACAATGTTGTCAACGTCGACCGTCCCGGCAAACGCATCGTCATTCGTGACCAATTGCCCAGTCGTGAGCATGAAATAGTCTCCGATTGAAGGGTGCGCATTAGCGAAATATTGAGTTGCTAACCCGTACTGAGCGGCGAGACCATTCAAATAGGGCATGGATGTGTTTCCGATCACTTCGGAGTAGCTATGATTTTCCTCAACCAGCAAAATAATATGACCAAACTGCGGCACAACATTGGACGGAGGGGGCGCGGGGGAGGGCCGCGGGCTACTTGCGGATGAGCAACCCCATTGGGATAGCAGGGCAGAACCGATGATGATGATTCTCAACGCGCGTTCTAGAGAATAGCTAAATCGCATGTGGATCGAAATGCCAATTAACGCGGCTGCTTGGATGCTGGAAGGTTGCGACAGGATGTGCTTGATCTGTCGGTTTCAAAGCCACTCATCCGAGGGCCGTCCATCCCGATATTCCCGAGAGCGGTTGGGCCTCCCTGGCAGCGGGCCGTTGTAAACTGACCGAGATGCAACAACTGTGCAAAATATTTCTTCTGACCATTTTTGTTTGTTTGTTTCTTCCTCAACTCGCACTGGCGCGGAAGCATGAAACCGGTTTTCTGAACCGGACTATCACAGTCGACGGCGTGGTTTACCGCTATCAGGTTTTTGTACCGGATGATTTCGATCCCCACCAGAAATGGCCTGTGATTCTTTTCTTCCATGGTGTGAGCGAGAGAGGGGATGACGGAGTGCTGGAAACCGATATCGGAATTGCTCATGCGATCCGGAAAAACCCGTCTCGTTTCCCCTTCATCGTGGTCATGCCGCAGTGCCGCAAGGACAAACGCTGGATCAATGCGGAGATGCAAACGCAAGCCCTGTCAGCGCTGGATAATACAATCAAGGAATTCCATGGGGACGCCACGCGGCTATATCTGACTGGCCTTTCAATGGGCGCCTACGGCGTGTGGGATGTGATCGCAAAATATCCGGGAAAATTTGCCGCCTATGTACCGATCTCAGGCGGCATTTTCGGGCCATTTAAAGTGCCAGACGACCTGGTCGGGCTGGCCGCCGATCATAAGGTCCGTGATCCTTATGCCGAAACTGCTCGCCGGATAGGGTCAACACCCATTTGGATGTTTCATGGATCGGCGGATGAAATCGTTTCTGTCGAGGAGTCTCGCAAGATGGCTAAAGCTCTCCGAACGGCCAAGGCCGACTTTAGGTATACCGAATACCCTGGGGTGGGTCACAACGCCTGGGACAAGGCTTACGGGGAACCTGAGCTTGTGCCCTGGTTGTTATCTAAGAGTTTGAAGCGCTAAAGTCTTTTCGATTACGAAGCCTGGGTCCACACCTTCTTTATGGTGGTCCCGCCCTCCTACATTTGATTGGCACCAGCCCCGTAACTTTGACTTAAGCCTCCGCCCACACCGCAAGCCTCACAAAAAAGGCTTGGCCGCGTACAACATACAGACATAGAAACCATCTTAGAACCAGCATGATTGCTCATCCCTGAAAGGAGAGACAATGAAAACACTACTAATGTTTGGAGCCATTTTCGCCGCTCTTTGCAGCTTTGGGTTGGCCAAGGATAAGACTGACGTGAGGGACATCACCGGCTGCCTGTCCAAGGGAGATAGCGCAAAAGAATTCAACCTCGCCGGCAGCGATGGAAGCACTTGGGAACTACGAAGCAGCAAAGTGGATCTCGCCGAGCATGTCGGTCATACGGTGACGGCGACTGGCGTGGTCTCAAATGCGGCAATGCACAACATGAAAGAAGACGCCAAGGACGCTGCAAAGGACAGCGGCATGAAGAAAGATGACAGCGAGCACGGACATTTGAAAGTAACAGATGTAAAGATGGTTAGCGATTCTTGTAAGTAAAGCGTGAGTTAAAACGAGGCCGAAGTACTTTCTTCGGCCTCGCTTGTTCACACTAACGAGATGCGCGGTTAGGTTTGAAATTAACGGTCACGACTGGGCAAATGAAAGATCGAACTACGCAAGGAATTTAAAAGACAAGTGAAGACACGAACCACAGATCAGTGCTCGGAATTATCGGACGGGGTTTCGCACCTTACGCAGCAGCTCTACACTCCTGAGCGCGAGGTGGTTGTTTGGTAAAGCAAACCGGACTCTTGCAGTAGGGGTAATTGGGGCACGCCAAGTAAGTCGTCAGCCGAGACTTTCTGAGCACCAGCCGGGCAAGGCATCGGGGACAGAACGGTGCTTTCATGCCCATATTCAAGACTGATTGCGCATCGTGATCAATACAGTAAGTTACGTAGAATTGGTGAACCTGAAGAACGGAACGGTGGGAGACGAAGTCAGTCCGCGGTCGGGAGGCCCACTGGAGTTGCCACTTCCCCCACTTCTACAGGAAATACTGTATGTGCCATTGGCTTCGGTGAACTACCTCATAAGATTTAGCAGGGCGGCCGCCGGAAAAATGATCGTAGCTGATTTTCGCACACCAATTTGGCTTGGAGCGATTGCCATTCTCCCGATCGCTTGGTGCTCCATCGGCTCAGACCGCCGGGTGCTTTGCCGATAAAACCTGGCTTCCCGCGCAAAGGTTCGACAACGTCCGCTACGAAAAACGAGACACCTAAAGCCGTCCCACTTAGGTTCGAATAAATAATCACCTTCATCGGGAATGCGATCAACCGATTAGCGCCCATAGTGAGGATAGGGCGGTTTGAGGGGAAGATTGATGGGAGGAAATTCGGCGTCCGGACGATTAGCCGGACCCGCGACCTGCTGACTCGCGACGTATTGGTCGATCGGGCCTTGCGGGAGCTTGGCATTGTTGACGCTCTTTCACTTTCTGACGCACCCTTTACACCGAAAATCGCGGATCTCCCTCCACGATCTGTCCCTCCAACCTCGGCACCTCGCCTTTACGCCAAATGTTCGTACGGTATCGAACGCGATAGGCGAGCGGGCCCCCGTCGGAACGATCGCTACGCTCGAGCGGCCGGGGAATGCAGACAAACTCCGCCTCAAAACTTTGGCTCGTGACATGAACCACGGTGTAGCCATGACCGCCCATGTCGACGAATGATAAGTGCGGCGACAGATCGGGATTGGAGAGCAAGCGAGCCTTCGTGAGGTCACCTGTCCGCGCGTATTCGAGGCACGAACGGACGCCATGCCGAAGCATTAGGTTGACGGTTGGACACGGGCGGGGATCGGCAGGACCTTGACCGAGAAAAAGCGGCCGAAGAGGATGGTCTTTGGGAAAGCTATGCTCCAGAGCTTCGACCAATCCGGGTGCAGAAATCGAACCGGTCACAAACGCAATTCCAACCGGTTCGAAAGGCTTCGGCGGAAGGGATTTAGCCGCCAGCCCCGCCCAAAAGCTGTGGCGGTCGCCGGCCACGGTGGCGAAACCCGTAATGCCGTGCTCACGGACAAAGTCATAAATCTTGCCTCGCTCCACATAAGCGCTACCGAAGTCGCCGCCCCCGAAACCGGCATAGCCTGCGCCGGGCCATGGTGAGGTCAGGCCGGTTGGCAAATTCTGAGGATCCGCACGCATATCGAGGGTCGCGACCGTATTGCCCCATATCTTCCAAGTCGCTTCTGACCTTCGCAGACGATCAAGGAACCACTCCTGCTGCTCTGCTCCCAATATCGTCTGCGATGGCTGGTCTTTCTGAAAATTGGCGACGTTAATATTGCCGAATCGGATGGATTGCGGTGGCTTCCCTTCGTCATACGTGCGCCCGGCATCCAGAATTTCCATTGCCTCCTCTGGCATGAACTCAGGAAACTGCTTACTGGAGAAAACTTTAGCTTCCCCACGGTCGGCAGGATCTTCTGAACGATAGCTTCGTTGATCGGTGACTATAAGTTCGACATTCGGCCCCCAGCGCAATGCTCTGTAGCCTTTCAGACTGTGAATAGCAGCCAGATTGTTCGGTTCCTGGCCGAGTCCGTGCTCGTCAAACTTGGTGACAGCAGTATCTGTTACGTTGGGAGGATCGAAATGCTCCAATGAAGCGCTACTCGGCTTCACCATGCGCGCTGGCTGATATTCAAAGAAAGCCTGATTGGCCGCCACTTTTCGCGTTTGGGCGGGACGGTTTGTCCCTTCAAACTTCTGTATCGCTTGCCATCCCAGCCAACTAAACTCGTGGTTGTCCCACATATTGACGAACGGCCAGCGCGCGCGAGCATCTTGTAAATCAGGATCGTGCAGATAGGCACGGTAAATTGCACGATAATCCGCAACCGTCGTGGGAATGTGGAAGTCCTGTATCTTTTCACCGTGCGCATAACGCACGATATCGCGAAGACGTCGGTCGTACATGCCTTGAGGCCGGTCTTCGGGGTACCAGACGATTTCATAAATAAAGTCGCCGAGGTGAAGTACGAATCCGAGCCGATCTTGCTCCGGAACCCGTTCGTCTTCAAAGATCATCCGACGATAGGCATTCTGCGCGCCCTGGTTTGCATTCTGGCAACTCACGAAAGCGAAATGTACTGGCCGCGGGTCATCGTTGGCAGGCGCAGTGATGGTTCGGCCGACGCGGCTGCCGAGACCCTCCTCATCAGTGAAGCGATACCAGTAAGTATGCGCCGGCTTGAGACCTGCAACCAGAACCCGGCAAGTCCAGTCTGCCGCCTCGGAGATCGTTGCCGAGGCGGTCGCGATCACGTGTTTGAAAGATTGGTCCTCAGCTACCTCAACAGTCAGACACTGTGATGTATGAGTTTTACCGGCTTCTCGCCGGGTCCATAAGAGGACGCTGTTGCTGTCCGGGTCTCCGGATGCGACGCCTTCTGGGAAAAGATCGCGGCGCTCGCGCCAATCTACGCTAGAGGCAAACGCAGACTTTCCTGCCCACGCCGCCGTTGCGCCCAGGGCCGCCGCCATCTCCAAGAAAGAGCGTCGGGTGATGGAAGTCATAAGGGTTTATTCTCCTCCTGATAGCACTTCTAAATCCAGCCCGAAGGGAACGGTGGTTTCCTGCGTCTCGCCCATCGCTCCGACTGATTCTGACAAACACCCGAGCTTTGAAGACGAAAGCTCGCAGCCGACTACACAACATCGATTAACAGTGCTATGTCAGTAGATGTTAACACCAAGCACTACCTAGTTAATTAAGCATATATTACATAACATTCATGACAGTCATCTTATTACACGTATTACAACAGTTATCTGTACATATATGTACTAGGCACACGTTACACATTGCCATTACATTTTCTTGACAACCTTCATAACACGCAGCTATAGCTTAAACCGTTTACTAGTATTTTCGTCAGAGTACTTAGTCACCCCCGACAGTATGTTAGCTCGAACACGCTGTTGCTTAGTTAAGCTTTCCGTGCTGTACACACCTTTGTAGTTCGTAAGAACTGTCGACACTAAGGAGACACTATGCACAGACTGAGACTATTTGCAGGCCTCGCCATTTTGACGCTAACCGCCTCACTTGCGCTTGCTCAGACCGGGTCTATCCAAGGAACGGTCACTGACTCAGTTGGTGCGGTTGTGCAGGGCGCGGAAATCATGGTCAGGAATGTCGGCTCAAACGCCGTCAGAACAGTCGCCAGCAGTGGCACGGGCGCCTATAGCGTACCCACCTTGCCTGTGGGTGCGTACGAAATAACGGTGAAGATGGCAAGTTTCAAGACATACCACGCCTCGGACGTCCAGCTCTCCGTCGCGCAGGCACTGTCTCTGAATATCCAGTTGGAACCCGGATCGGTGACGGAAGAAGTTCAAGTAAGCGCCGATCAGATTCCTGCGGTCGACTTGGAGACGTCGCAGGTAAGCAATCTGGTTGACGAGCGCGCCATCAAGGATCTGCCTTTGATCACGCGAAATCCTTATGAACTCGTTTTGCTGTCGCCTGGAACGTCACCGGCCTCTACGTCTTGCCCAATCCACCAGACACGATACCTTCCGCAGTTATTCCGGATGGCTCACTGCTGGCGCCAGTGTTGTTTGACACCCATTTCCGTAACTCCTCCAGCAACAATTGGAACTTCGGTATCCAACGTGAATTCGCCGGGAACAACACTCTCGATTTGGCTTACGTAGGATCGAAGGGAACTCATATCTTCCGGGAGGTGGATGGAAATCCGCCTGATCCTGCACTAGTTAATCAGCTCGTCGCGTTTTGCAGTGTGCCAAATACTTTCAACTGCACTCCCGCCACCGTCACCAAGTTCAACCTTATCGAAGGCGCCACCGATGGAAGGCTACCCTTTAACGCTGTTCAATCCAACGCTCTCGAGCAGCCTTTCTATAACCGTTCTATCGGAAATTCCATCTATCACTCCTTGCAAGCAAAAATCACTCATCGCTTGAGCCATGGACTTCAGTTACAAGGCGCGTACACTTTCGCCCATGGCATTGACGACTCCAACGATCCCCTGAACCCCGCGCAAGGCAATCGCGGATTCCCTAGAAACACGCGGGATATCGGCGAGGAGCGCGGCAATTCCGACAACGACGTTCGTCATATCGGAATCATTAGCTACATCTGGGAAGCTCCAATCGGCAAGGGCAAGGGCTTTTTGAACGAGGGCGTGGCCGGAAAAATCTTTGAAGGAATTGAATTTTCTGGCATCACCACCCTTCAAACTGGTCATCCGTTCGACATCTTCACCAACACCGATATGGAGCGAACCGGAGTTAGCGGCAGAGCCGATCTGGTTGGCGATCCCTTTGCCCCCGGGGCAAATACCGATGCGAGCGCGGGCGGCAATAAAGTCTTTTTCAGCAATCCAGCAGCTTTCTCGGCTCGGGCCGACGCTAATGGTGGGCCGCTCTTTGTGGCGCCCGGTAGCACGGGCCGGAACCACTTCTACGGGCCGGCATTCGTCAATTTTGACATGACTTTCGCGAAGAGAGTTAAGATTGGCGAACGCTTCGAAGCAGAACTGCGGGCGGAATGCTACAACATCTTCAATCACCCGCACTTCAACAATCCCGGTGACCTGAACAGCAGTCTGGGCAACTTGCAGGGGTCGCCCATCTTCGGACTTATTACTTCCACAGTACAGCGTCCCGATACAACTACTTCAGCCCGGCAAATGCAGGTAGCTCTAAAATTGAATTTTTAGATTGCTTTACAGTGAGGTAATGGGCCTGTCTCAAGATGATTTCAAGAGGCAGGCCTCTTTTTATGAGTTTAAAACCTTCCCAAACCAACGAGGCTGAACCCGTTGGAAACCAGAAACTCTTCTAGCTTCAGGCTCCCTTTTTTCCAGCCTTCACTCTAGCCCATCGAGCTCGCTGAGCGGCAGCGATTTTGCGACGGGCCGCCGGTGACATGGTTCGTTTGCCAGCCTTGGGCCCTGCCTGCTGACCTCTAATCTTGGCCCAACGGGCTTTTTGAGCAGCTACAATACGAGCCCGACCTCTTGCCGATATGGTGCGTCGTGGTGAGCTCGGCGTATCGCTCATGTATACCCGCGCGAACGCTTCAAGTGCGGCGTTCAGCCCGGATAGTTGCTGTTGCACCCGGTCTCGTTCCTGTTTCAATTGTTTCACTATCCCTGACAAGTTAGCCAATTTGTTTCCCCCCTCGGGAAGGAATTGTAGCAGAGGCCTTAGGTCAAGTCTGTGCGCATGAATCGGGGATTGCAGAGCGGATGCATTCGAAAACTGGGCAACGGAAGCTTTCGCCACGGATCGCCTTCATCTGAGATACGATGCGTCGTTTACAATTCTGACATAGACCACACTGGATGCCTCTATGGACTTTGGACCGAATAATCAGTTCTACGCCCCTAGCGCCTTACCCTTTCAGGCGCCTCCATTCGACAGAATTACCGACGACGATTATCAGCCTGCCATTGAAGCTGGCATGGAGCAGCAGCGCGAAGAAATGCAGGCGATTGCCAGCAATCCAAATCGGCCGACGTTCGAGAACACCATTGTCGCGATGGAAAAGACAGGACAGCTCTTTGCTCGTGTGATTGGAGTGTTCGGAGCGGTCGCCGCGGCGAACTTGAATCCGGTATTGGAAAAAGTCCGGGACGCCGAAGCCGCTAAGTTAGCGGCCCATCAGGATGCGATCTTCCTCGATTCCAGTCTGTTTCAACGCGTCACCAAAATCTACGACGAGCGGGCGACCCTTCCACTCGAACCGGAGGCATTGCGTCTAGTCGAGTTCTATTACAAGAAATTTGTGCATTCGGGCGCGAACCTCTCTGACTCTGAAAAGGCGGAATTGAAAAGGCTCAATGAAGAGGAATCGACTCTGTCCAACACATTCATCACCAAGCTATTAGCGGCGAACAAAGACGCCGCTTACGTAACGACTGACAAAGACGCACTTGCGGGCCTGAGCAGTGCGCAAATCACCGCAGCCGCACTGTCGGCGAAAGAACGCCAGATGGATGGATACCTGATACCGCTGCAGAACACTACGCAACAACCCGACCTGGTGACGCTGCAAAACCGCTCCACGCGGCGAGCAATTTTCGAGAACTCATGGAATCGCACCGAGCGTGGTGGACCGAACGACACGCGCGATACCGTCGCAAGGCTGGCCCAAGTTCGCGCTCAGAAGGCGAAAGTCCTTGGTTTTCCTAATTACGCCGCATGGAAATTGCAGGATCAAATGGCGAAGACTCCCGAGGCCGCGCTTAAGTTCATGGCCGCCCTGGTGCCGGGATCTATCGCGAAGGCAGTCAAAGAAGCGAAAGATATCCAAGCTGTTGCCGAACGGAACGGGGGTTTCAGATTGCAGCCTTGGGACTGGAATTATCTTTCGGAAGACGTTCGCAAGAGCAAATACGACTTAGACGAAGAACAGATTAAGCCCTACTTCGAATTGAACAGTGTGCTTGAAAATGGCGTCTTCTATGCCGCAAGCCAACTCTATGGACTCAGCTTCAAGGAGCGCAAGGATATCCCTGTCTACCATCCTGAAGTACGCGTATTCGAAGTGATTGACGCTGACCGCGAGACTCTGGGGCTGTTTTACTGCGACTGGTTCAAGCGCGATAACAAGAATGGCGGCGCGTGGATGGGCAGTTTCGTTGACCAGTCCCGGCTGCTCGGCAACGTCCCGGTCATTTATAACGTGTGTAATTTCAGCAAACCGGCTCCCGGCGAACCAGCCATGATTACATTCCGCGACGTGACAACCATGTTTCATGAGTTCGGTCACGCCCTGCACGGAATGCTTGCTGATACCAAGTATCCAACTCTTTCCGGCACCGCTGTTCCTCGGGACTTTGTCGAACTGCCTTCGCAGTTTAACGAGTACTGGGCCACTTATCCTGCGGTTTTCAATCACTATGCAAAACATTACCAGACTGGCGAGCCGATGCCTTCCGAACTCGGGGAGAAGATCAAGGAGTCTAAGACCTTCAATGGAGGTTATGCCCTCACGGAAGTGCTGGCAGCCGCTCAACTGGATTTACAGTGGCACACACTCCTAGCCAGCACTCCGCCTCAATCGCCTGATGCCTTTGAAAAGGAAGCACTGGAGAAAACCGGATTGGCTCTCAGTTACGTGCCCCCCAGATATCGCTCCAGCTATTTTTCACACATTTGGGGCGGAGATTATGGTGCAGGCTATTACGCCTATCTATGGAGCGAAATGCTGGAACATGAGGCGATCCATTGGTTTGAAAGCCATGGTGGCCTGACTCGGGAGAATGGCGACCGTTTTCGAAAAATGGTGCTTTCCCGAGGCAACAGCGAGGATGCGGCAAAAATGTTTGCAGCGTGGCTTGGCGCCGAACCGACTATTGAACCGCTGCTCAAGTATCGCGGCCTTGAGACACCTCAAAGCGCGTGAATCAGCCTATCTTTGCCGAAGGTACGACTCCATCCTCAGTTGGCTTGAAAACGAAATCGTAGCCGGCGAAGGCTCGTTCCCAGCATATCGCCAACCCGAACCGAAAAATACAGAAGTAAACTTTTCTCTTGACGTGACTTTTTGGTCACGTTATATTGTGGTCACGTAATATTTGAACCGTGAATTTACTTCATTTAAGGAGACGGCGATGAACCTAGAAGATTTAACGCTCGACGTTGAACAACACGTAGAGGTAAAAGCCGCACCGGAGAAAGCGTTTGCAGCCGTTTTACACCGCCTGGGGAAAGGAAACACCAGGCCCGATGGCCAGTCTCTGGATCTGATTCTCGAACCGAAAGTGGGAGGCCGCTGGTACCGGGATCGGGGGAACGGGATCGGACATTTATGGGGATTCGTGCAGGTCATCAAGGCTCCCGATCTATTGGAACTGAGCGGACCGCTGTTTATGTCGTACCCAGTCAGCAACCACATTGAAGTAAAGATCACGCCTGCCGGAGGAGGTAGCAAGATTTCTCTTCGACATCGCGCACTAGGTATGATCGACCCCGAGCACCGCAGGGGCGTCAATGGCGGGTGGGCTCATATGCTTGCCAATATGAAAAGAGATTGCGAGTAACGGGTGCCGAAAAGCGCTGTTGACATCACGGACGGACTCGATCCGGTCTGGAAGGCGCTCTCGGACTCTACTCGGCGTGCGATTCTGGATTATTTACGAGATCGTTCTCACACGACGACGGAAATTGTAGAGGCGTTTCCTCACTTAAGCCGGTTCGGCGTGATGAAGCATATTGACGTGCTCCGGAACGCCCAATTGATTCGGACGAAAGAGGCTGGAAGGCAGCGCGTGAACTCACTCAATGTGGTGCCCATCCGGCAGATATATGAAAGATGGGTTGGCCCGTTTCAGGAGCTTTGGTCGAGCGAACTACTAAGAATAAAAGACCTGGCTGAAGAACGGGGAGAGCAAAACAACCCTCGAATCCCGCGGCAACGAAAGAAGCTCTAGGCCGCCGCCAGCGGTCTACAACGTAAACGGCAGCACATAACATAAAAAGACGGAGGATGTTATGGCAATACTTGTGACAGGTACTGGGGTCGAAAATCACGAGGTGGTTTCGTCCAGCAAATGGCTTGAACAGCGAAAGGAATTGCTCCGAACGGAGAAAGAGTTTACTAAACTAAGAGACGACTTGAGCCGGCGGCGTCGCGAATTGCCGTGGGAACAAATCGACAAGAAGTATACCTTTGATGGGCCGAATGGCAAAGTGACACTTGCCGATCTGTTCGATGGTAGGAGCCAACTGATTATTTATCACTTCATGCTTGGTCCTGACTGGGAAGCCGGTTGTCCAAGCTGTTCCTATCTGGCCGATCACTTTGACGGTGGTCTGGTTCACTTAGCCAATCGCGATGTCACGCTAGCGGTGGTTTCGCGCGCGCCGATTTCGCAGATTGAATCTTTCAAAAAGCGCATGGGCTGGGCATTCCGGTGGGTTTCCTCTTTTGAGAGCGACTTCAACTATGACTACCATGTCTCCTTCACCGAGGAAGCAGCGAAAGGCAAACTCGATTACAACTATGGCATGGTGGAATTCCCTAGCCAGGAAGCCCCAGGAGCAAGCGTGTTCTACAAGAATCCGGAGGGCAACATCTTCCATACCTACTCCACCTACGCGCGAGGTCTCGATATTCTGGTTGGTACTTACAACTTTCTGGACCTAACTCCGAAAGGGCGCGATGAGGACGGCTTGGCCTTCTCGATGTCGTGGGTCCGACATCATGACCGTTACACTCAAGGTTATTCTGTCGATCCGAAAGCTCAGTATGCAGCTCCCCAAAGATCGGGGGCTTCCTGCTGTTCTGAAGGGAAATAGTCATGAAAGCCCACGCTTGCTGCGCAACTTATTCGGCCAGTTCACGGCGTGGAAATGCCGAAGGGCGGACCGCCGTCAGCGGCCCGCCTCCGCCAACGTTGCGGCGGCGCTTTGCGCGTAACTTCAAATATGTAATACCCGCTGCCGGGCTTGCGGTCTTGCCCAAGTGCCCTTTGTGTCTGGCGGCCTACCTCGCGGTCGGGACTGGACTCGGAGTTTCACTGTCGACCGCGATCTATCTTCGCGGGACGCTAGTGACCCTGTGCGTTGCCTCGCTGTCGTATTTCGCAATCGCCGAAGTGGGGTCTGCGTTTCGCGCCTCTAATCCCGACGAACACAGCGCTAAGGCATTGACTCCCAAACTCTAGCCACCTGCGTCAGTCGCCCCTAATGGAGCTTGCGCTTTTGATGATCGCGGCCAAGCTCCTTTGAACATCTTCCTCAGTGGTCGCCCAATTGGAAACGCTGATTCGCATTGCCGCCTCTCCATGCCACTGAGTTCCGCCGCACCAACAGGTCCCTTCACTTTGCACTTCAGCGATAACACGCAGTGTCTGCTGGTCGCTGCCAAACGATACTAGGACCTGATTCAGAACGACGTCATTCAACACCCGGAATCCTGCGCCCTCCAAACCATCCGCAAATATCTTTGCCTGGCGGCAGTTTCGCTCGACCAAATCCCTTAGACCGTCACGCCCGAGCGCCCGCATGGCCGCCCACATGTCTATACCTCGCGCGCGTCGTGAAGCCTCAGGAGCGTAATGGCCGGGCTCACGCCACCCACTGGTTTGCAGATACGCGGCACTCAAGGTCATCGCTTTTCGCAGATGCTCCTCCTCTCGAACTACCGCGATGCCGGAATCGTACGGCACGTTCAGCCACTTGTGACAGTCAATCGCCCATGAATCCGCGCTTTGTGCGCCATGCAACAGATAAGAGTAAAGAGGCGAAACGGCCGCCCAAAGCCCGAAAGCACCGTCCACGTGAACCCAAGCCCCAGCGTCGTGAGCGCGTAAGCAGATCTCGCTGGCGGGATCGAAAGCTCCGCTGTTCACATTTCCGGCTTGGACGCACACCAGCGTGCTGTCGTCAATTGAAGGAAGGGCGTCAGACCTCATCCGGCCCTGATTGTCGGTGGGAACACGGGTGACGCGCGAACGGCCAAGGCCAAGCAGTGCCAACGCTTTCAGTAAGGAAACATGAACTTCGTCGCCCACGATGACGCGCAACGGCGGAGCACCGAACAGTCCATTTTCCTCGACATCCCAACCTTTGCGCTGGAGAAGAGCGGTGCGGGCCGCAGCCAGAGCGGTGAAGTTGGCCATGGTTGTGCCGGTTACGAATCCAGCGCCACAGGTCGACGGTAAACCAAACGCCTCAATCATCCATGCCAGCACAATTTCTTCGATCTTTGCTGCCACCGGAGACATTACGTAAAGGCAAGCATTTTGGTCCCACGCTCCCGCCATCCAGTTTGCCGCCAGTGCCGCGGGCAGGGTCCCGCCGATTACAAATCCGAAATAGCGTCCTGCGGTGGTTGCCACAGTCGCCGGCGATCCTATCTCGTCGAGGAGTGACAGTAGTTGAGCAGGATCCAGGCCTTTCCGCGGTAGGGGTCCACCGAGTTCTTCCAAACGAGCGATGTCCTCGGCGCGGGGCGTCACTCGACGGTTGCCGATTTCGTCCGCATATCTTGCCGCTCGAAGAGCTGTCTCAGCTAGCAACTCCTTCACGATCCCTCCCCATTCAGTTTTGCCTGATGACACATTCAAAAGATCACTGCTGCTACGGTAGTCGTTATACCATTCAATCGGTGTGCGAGACCATCGTCCGAATCTTGTCCTTCGCAACCTCGCGTTCTGTTAAGAAAACTCGTTTTTATTTGTCGCAGACGTACGTCGTCTTGCCACATTTAGCGAAAGGGATCCCGGGATGGACCTGAAGAGCATATCCAACCGACGGCGTTGGACCGTGGTAGGCCTGCTGTTTACGGCGTCGGTTATCAATTATCTGGACCGTGCCGCAATCTCATTCGCTCTGCCGCTGATTTCCAGAGATTTCCATCTCACGCCAGAAACTAAAGGCATGCTGCTATCCTCTTTCTTCTGGTCGTATTCCTTGATGCAGATTCCAATCGGTTGGTGCGCCGACCGGTTTAATTTGCGCTGGCTTTATGCAACAGCTTTCGTCATCTGGTCACTGGCACAAGGACTAACGGGGCTGGCGGACAGTCTCGCAGTCTTAATTAGCTTTCGTATTCTCCTCGGCATCGGCGAATCCATCTATCTGCCCGGCGGGACAAAAATCGTCAGCGTGTTATTTATTGCGGGAGAGCGTGGTCTTCCGTCCGGTCTCTTCGATTTCGGCACTCGAACTGGTTTGGTTCTGGAGGGCGTTCTGGTTCCGTGGCTTCTGATGCGCCATGGATGGCGACACACTTTCTTACTCCTGGGTCTCGCCGGGCTGCTTTGGATAATTCCGTGGCTTTGGCTTGCTCCCCGGCGGATGGAGGGGCTGAAGAAAACATCGCCTGTAGCGGTGGGGTCGATATCTTCCCCATTCCGATGGAGCGCATTTCTCAATCGCAACCTGCTAGGCATCTGTCTTGGATTTTTTTGCTTCGACTACTACTGGTACGTGTTGGTCACCTGGCTTCCCGACTACCTGGTGACAGTCCGGCACCTCAGCATCGTGCAAGCCGGTTTCTACGCTTCTCTTGCATTTTTTACTTTCGGAGTTAGCGAGCCACTCGGTGGCTGGATCGCAGACAGCTTAATCCGGCGTGGCTGGAACGAAACCCGCACACGTAAGGGTATCGCCACCGGAGCCTTCTCCATGAGCCTGCTCCTGATCGTGGCGATGCGCACATCAAATACGCAGATCGCGATCGGATTGTTGATCGGAGCATCGCTGGTGGGGCTTGCCACGGGAAATCTGCTGGCAATTCTTCAGTGTTGTGCTCCGTTTGAAAAAATCGGGATATGGACGGGAGCTGAAAACTTTGCCGGCAATCTGGCGGGAATCATAGCGCCATTGGCGGTTGGAGTGGCCATTAAACGGAGCGGATCTTACGCTCCGGGGTTTGAGCTTGCATCAATCGTTCTGTTGGCAGGACTACTCGCGTACTGGTTCGTAGTGGGCGAACTCAAACCGTACGCCGTGTGAGGACAGTGTATATTCGTTTTGCGCTTCTGCCGAACCGGTTGCCGCTATTTCCACGAGTCCTGTCCTTCGACAATCGTAATGTAGCGATCAATCGGCAAATTAGTGAAGCGCTGCTTCGGACCGCCCGGCGCCGGCCAGGCTACTTCGATCCAATCAAGTTTGGATCTTTTTCCCACACCTAACACCATACGCGGATCGTGAGACGAAAGGTAACTTCCGCCACCTACTTTCACCCGAGTGCGCTTTAAGTCCCCAGACTCATAAGTTACGCGTGCGCCGATGCCATCCGGATTCGATTTCTTTCCCCGAAGATTTATACCCAGCCAGTGATTCTGACTTCCAAGTTCGTTGCGAAGCAGAAGAGGAGCTCCATCGTTTACTGAAACAAGAACATCCAGAGCGCCGTCGTTATTAAAGTCGCCGACCGCCATCCCACGCGCGGAAACGGGCTTGGCAAATACCGAACCACTTTGCTGGCTGACGTTTTGAAACTGCTTGCCGGTGTGATGGAACAGGATGAGCGGCTCACGGTAGGTTACGCCGGGATGAAGAGACTCGATGAGGTCGTCGGGGTTTCCGTTTGCCAGAAAAAGATCGTCGTTTCCATCGTTGTCGTAGTCGAAGAATTTCAACCCCCAGCCACTCATCAGACGGGTCGCGGACCCAATCCCGCTCGGCATTGCTTCGTCATCGAAGGTTTCGTCTTTGTTGTTTCGATAGAGAGAGTAGATTTCGTGATCGATGTTGGCCACAAACAGATCCATCCAACCATCCTGATCGAAATCTACAGAATCCACGCCCATTCCCGAACGCGGACGCCCTTCGGCGCTATAGGCCACTCCTGCTGGTTCGCCAATCTCCTCGAATTTTCCCGCTTTATTGACGAAAAGAAAGTTGGCGACCGTGTCGTTAGCAACGAAAAGATCCATATTCCCATCGTTATTAATATCGGTAGCCACCACGCCCCAGGCCTTTCCTTTAGATTCGGCGATTCCGGAAGTCTTGCTGACATCGGTGAATGTCCCATCGCCGTTGTTGTGAAATAGCCAACTGGAAGTCGGTTTGTAAAGATGAGGAATGCAGTACCCCCGCTTGGCGTCCTCCCCTGCGCGACAGTCTTTACTTTGCGCCTTTGAGAACTCCACGAATTGGCAAACGAATAGATCAAGCCTGCCGTCGTTGTCATAATCGAACCACACCGCGCTTGAAGACCAACCCGGCGCGGCGACGCCGGCCTTTTCTGTGACATCGGTAAAAGTGCCCTCACCGTTATTGTGATAGAGAATGCTACGTCCGTATTGAGTAAGGTAAATGTCCGGAAAGCCGTCTCCGTCGTAGTCCCCCACCGCCACGCCCTGGCCGTATCCGCCTCCTGCGACTCCTGCCTTGGCAGTCACGTCCGTAAACGTACCGTCGCGATTGTTGCGGTAAAGCGCGTTGCGGAGAGGAGGGTCAGGATTGAAAAAGTCGCACTTGCCGCTATTGACCAGAAAGATGTCCATCCAGCCATCGTTATCGAAATCAAGAAAGGCACAACCTGCACCGGTAGTTTCGGGAAGATAGTGCTCAGCGGACTTTCCCGCGGTGTGCACCCAGGCAATTCCGCTTTCGGCGGGCGAGACTTCGACAAACGGATAGTTAGAGGAAAAGGGGGATTGCGGCAGAGCGGTCGCGATGCGCGAAATGCCGGCATAAAGAGCATTTCCGGCCAGTGCCCGTAGAAAATTTCGCCGGGAAGACTGACACATATGGCTTGAAGCGCTTCGACTGAGGCTTGTCACAAATCCGCCGTTGACATCTCCGCTATTGCGGACGCTCCTAACGCGGGGAATCTTGAGGCTGCGCAGCTCCTGCTTGCGGTTCCTGACCGTTACTTCCGGCTGGCTGGCTGTTTTGCACCATCTGACGGTGAATGGCGAATTCCTTGTCGCCTTCCTGCTTGCGACCGGAGCGAGTGTAGGCAACGGCCAGATTGTAGTGGGCGGCCGGATTGGCTGGTTCCAACTTGACCGCGGTTTCCAATGGCGTAATGGCCTCAGGAAATTTCTTTTCAGACAGGAGGGAGCTGCCCAGCCCCAGGAATGCGTCTCCAAAACCCGCATCAAGTTTGGATGCACGCGAAAAATGCTCAACGGCATCAGGCCACTGTCCAGCCTGGCGTGCCAATTCAGCCAGGACATACTCTGCGCCGGCGTTCGAGGGATCGATTTCGATTTCCTGTTGCATCTCTTTCTTGGCGTCCTCGGCGACCGTCGGTCCGGGATTGGGCTTGGAAAGCAGCAGCCGCCCGAGACGAAAATGGATGCCGGGCAGGTTCGGATTCTGTTGCAACACGGCGTGGTATTCCTTGGCCGCGTCGTCCCACTTTCCCTGTGCCTCCAGGGCTTCAGCGTTGAGTTCGTGCGCCTGGTATGAAGATCGGGCGGTCTGCGCTAATTCTTGCGCTGCGCGCGTTGAAAGATCCGAGTAGGCGTGGACAGCGAGATAGAGCACATCCGGATTGTGAGGGAAATCGCGGGTAATGACTTGAAGGAAAGTCAGCGCCATGTCCGGCTGGTTCATGGTCATCGCGCAATGCACACCATTGAGACCGAGAGTTCGTTTCAACTCCTTGTTGGTGACTTGAGCAAAATTCTTTCTCAACAAAGGTAGGGCTTCCGCGCAATGACCCGTCTCGGCCAGCTTGATTGCGTCCTGCGCAATTGATGAACCGCCGGGGGAAGCTTGCTGAGCCGACTGGGCGGCACAAGCACAAGCGATCCCGAGAATCAGAAACCTACAAATTGCCGAAACAGGCCGCAGCATGAGTACTTCGATCATAAATGAAAATGGCAGGCGGCCAACAGCGCCACCTGCCATTTTCTCGGTAGGGCGTGTCAGAAGTAAAACTTCAGGTCAAACTGCAATTGTCTGGCGTCCTGAGTTCCACTACTGATCCCGAACCCGGTGCCAACACTGTCGTTGGGCACAGCGAAGTTCGGGTGGTTAAAGGTGTTCAGGAAATCCGCGCGGAATTGAACCCTCATCCTTTCGTTGATGGGAAAGTTCTTCTGCACGCTGATATCCGCATCGACGTATCCGGGCCCAATCACTGGACCCTGAGCCGGGCAGTTACCGAATGTCCCCGCCGCAGCATTCACGAAAGAACTCGGACTAAACCACTGAATGCCCTGATCGGTGACCGTTTTCGGATAGCTTACCGGACCGATGCAATCAGGACGGTTTTCCGGACTGTTGGTGCCCGAATTGTTCGCCCCGTAAAGCGAGAGCGGGAACCCGGTATGCCAGGAAACAATCGGATTGATGGACCAGTTGCCAATCACGGCGTTCGCTACGGTTGACATGTCGTGACCGAATTGCTTGCCACGGCCGATGGGAAGCTCATACACGGCGTATGCGCTCAGGACGTGCGTCGTGTCCCAATAGCATCGTGCGTAGTCGCCGTTGGGGTTGTAAAGGTTCTGCCAGTAGTTACCAGACGGTCCGGCTTGAGTAGTAGCGCCCCACGTGCCGTAGTAGCCGTCGTCGTTCGTCATGCACTTCTGGAAGGTGTACGAGATCTGGCCTTGCAATCCGTTGCCGTACCGTTTCTGCAAGACGGCTTGCATGGCGTTGTAGTTCATGTTGCCTACGGAGGCGGTGTTCTTCACGTTGCCGAACTGATTCGGACCAAAACCCGTCAGCCCCGACGCCGGTAGGTTCTTGCCGCCGATAAATGGATAGGTAATGGTGCCGTCAGTGTGCAAGTCGCCTTGCGATAGCCATTCCGGAACCATCAAGTGAGTTGTGCGTTGTCCAACGTATCCCACTTGAATGGTGGTGTTGTTGGCAATTTCCTTCTGAACCGACAAGTTCCATTGATCCGCGACAGCTGGTTGAACGGTGCCACTCCAGGCCAGCATCGTGGCCCCGATAAACGGATTGCCAGCGGGAGGCGCAGCCGAACTGAAACCTGTCGCAGTGTTGTATCCCGTACCCGTCGCTACGTTGTTCGCCTCAACCTGCGGAGGCGTGAAGGGTGGATTCTGGGTGAGGCGCAGGTTGGTTCCCGTGCCTTCCAGATATGAGGAGATCGTGAACGCGCCACGAATCACCGTTTTGCCGCCCAAGGCGTTTGGACTCCAGGCAAATCCGATGCGAGGCTGGAAGTCGGGCAACCCGTATTCCGCCTTATACAATCCGTTGCTGAATCCGTTGCTTCCCACAACGCCCGCAGGCACCGGCGTGTTCCCGGGGAATTCCAGGGCGCCCGTCAGGATGTTCACCCCAACCTGGCGATTATTGGTTTCAGTCCAGGGAGTACGCGCTTCGTAACGCAGTCCGAGGTTCAACGTGAGAGTGTCGGTAATGCGCCAGTCATCCTGAGCAAAACCCGCGAAGAGCCAATCGCGTTGGTGCCATCCGCCAGTGCTTGTGCCGCGTCCTACATCTTCAGGAAGGCCGAGCGCCCAGTCAGCAGCTCCGGCGCCGCCGGTACCGTTTCCTGAGTAGTTTCCTCCAGGACCATTACCGAAAAGCATCACGCCCAGCTCGCCGGCGTTGCCGCTGTAGAAGGCATTGATGTTGTAACGATTCGTCTGGAAACCTGCCTTGATGACGTGCCGGCCGTGGGTGTAGATGAGCACATCGTCAAATTGGGTGACCGTGGAGGAGAATTTCTGCACGACGGAGGCTGCACCGAGGTTTTGCAGGTCACCGCTGGGAATATTGGTAATCGAGCCGCCGGAGAAACCCAAAAGAGGCAGACCGTCGAGCCCGGTGGGATTGCCACCCGCGATCCCGATTGTAGTTCCTAATGCTCCCACCGAGCTATCGAAGGTGGTGAGACCGGTAGGCAGCTTGACGTAGTTTTTGCCAAACCGCGCTTCATTTGTGAGGTTAGGCGTAAACGAATGCGTCCAGTTTAAAGCACCATTCTGAAGGTAAGCTTCGTTCACGGTGTTGCCCAGCAAAGCTACGGAGTTGCTGGAGGGATCGTACTGGGCGCCCTTCGAATAGCGCGCGAACAAGTGATCGCTGTTGGAGATGTTGTAGTCGACCTTTATGTCTCCCTGGTCGGAGTTGAACTGCTGTGCTTTGGTGTTCACGGCTTGTCCAAATCCAGTGGAACCGAGAGCCACCGACTGAGGATAAAGCGAATTGGTGACCAAAGCTGTGAAAACAGGGTCCAGCATGTTGCTTGGAATAATGTTGCCGGCAAAAGGAGTCCTGGCGCCCGGCGCGAGGATCGCGCAGGTGACGCCTGAGGTTCCACCCGTGCCAGCAGCGCATGGATTGTATAGTTGGGTTGATAGCGAGCTGAAGTCGCCTCCGATTTGAGCCGGAGTCAGCACATTGATGAAGCTGGCCGTTGACGGGAAATCCAGTCTACCGCCTTGGTAGTCCGCGAAGAAAAACAGCTTATTCTTGATGATGGGACCGCCGAATGTTCCTCCGAACATGTTCCAGCGCAACTTCGGCGTCGGCAGAACTCCAGTCGGAGTATCGGCCTTCAGTCCGTTCTCCCACTTATTGGCGTTGAAAATGTCGTTGCGGAAGAATTCAAATGCGTTGCCATGATATTGGTTTGTACCCGATTTGATCGTCGCATTGACGATTCCACCGTTGTAGTTGCCGAATTCCGCAGAGGCGTTCTGGGTAATGATATTGACTTCGGCGATAGCGTCGGGGGAGGGGGTGAAACCCAAAAGATTGTCGGAGGCCTGATTGTTGTCAACGCCATCCAGCAGGAAATTGTTCGACTGCTCGCGGTTGCCGTTGATGTAAGGCCGGCCGCCCTCTTCGGCGGTATTGGATCCGAGATTCATGCTATGAGCGTCGACCGAGATCGCACCCGGCGTGAGCAGGGTCAACTGCACATAGTTGCGTGTGGCGAGGGGAAGGTTATCACTGGTCCGGGAATCGATAATTGTCCCGACCTCAGCCGACTGACTCTGTAGCACGGGAGCCGAGCCAGTAACTTCTACTGTTTCCGACACCTGTCCCATCTTCATCGCGATATTCACTCGAGCCGTTTGATTCAATTGCAAGGTGAAGGGAGGGTAGACAGAAGTCTGAAATCCAGGGGCCGATACCTTTAAAGAATAAGTTCCCACCGGAACACGCAACACAGTGTAAGAACCCGCTTCGCTGGTTCGTGCGGTCATCACCGTTCCGCGTTCGGTATCGGTGACAGTAATGTTCGCATCCTTGATCGGCGCTCCGCTAGGGTCTGTAACCGTACCTACCACTGCGGCAGTTACTTCCTGACTCCACGCGAGCGACGTTGTTAGGCCCAGAGCCATAGCCAGCACCAACAATCCCATCCCGATTCTGACTGAATGTCGCATTAGGAAACCTCCTGGAAGACGCTTCGGTCCATTTCCACGCCACAACGGACTGAATCACGAAAGCATCGATGCAGATGCTATATAGCAGGCGGATAACAACAGTCAAGAAGAAAATGTGTGAGCGGCCTATTAATTTATCTTCTGCGCTCTATTCGACCTCTCTATAGCAAAGCCGGTCGTGTCAGATTTCCACAGTTATGAAAAATGGAAATAAAAAACGACCCTCTCCGCAAATCTGGATAAGAGAAAGAAGAGATGAAATGCATCGTCTTTACAAGTAGAGTGCGTCGAACCCAGAAACCTAAAATGTAAAAAAATGCCACTTCTTTACTGGACGTGCGACGTGGTCGATGGCATACTGCAGCTATATAGCTGTTGAACGCATGCGCTAGGGTGGTTCGCCTCCACGGCCCGAGACCCGCTATTTTTCTTTAGGTTAGCTTACGCTCTATAGCAGTTTTTTGAATGTGGACGGGGTGGGATTGCGAATAGTTCCGATGCCACAGACGCAAAAAAACCGGACGCCTGCTTATAGAAGAATCAGAGCTGCCATCCTCAAACACATCGAGGCGGGCCAACTGAAAGCGGGAGATCCGGTCGATTCCGAGCGCGAGCTGGCGCGACTTCACAAGGTCAGCTTGATGACCGCGCGCCATGCTCTGGCCACCCTTGAAAAAGAAGGGACGGTCGAACGACGGCGCGGCGCCGGAACCTTCATAGCTCAACCTAAAATCCACTTCAACAAGTTAATGAGCTATACCGAGCAAATGGCGAGCCGTGGCCTGGCCGCGGGTTCACGCCTTCTTTGCAATCGGATAGTCGAGGATTCGCCAGACATCGCAGCCAGGTTGGCTCTGCCGCTGAACTGTCCCATGATTAAAGTGGAACGGCTTCGCCACGCGGCCAGCGAACCTTTCGCTTTGGAAACCTGCTACCTCTCGGCAAACGACTTCTCTGGGTTGACCCAGACTCCCCTGGAACGCAGTTCCCTGTTTTCGATACTGGCGCGAGACTACGGACTCGAAGTGGCCCATGCCGATGAAGAGGTTGATGCCACTGCGGCCGATTCCCGGACGGGCGAATTGCTGGCCCTGCAACGGGGAGCCCCATTGCTTCGAATACGGCAAGTGATATATGCCACCAACGGCAGACCCACTGTTTATATGCTCGGTTTGTATCGGTCGGATCGACACACGCTTTTGATCCGCCGATTTCGTAACGGGATATAAACCTGCGAGGTCAAATCTCGCACATCGAAACCGTATCTCAGCGGAACCGACGAATTAGCAGAGTGTGACGGTCGGAACGGTAGAACCCAAGCACATACATCGTAGCTTTGCCCTTGGTCGAATAGATAACCTGACGAATCCGAAGCAGCGGAGCGCCTCTAGGTACGCCCAGCAGTTCTGCAATTCTTGCGTCCGCGGCGGTAGCATCCACTTCTTCATCGGCGTGCGCCAGCTCGACTCCGAAATCTCTTTCCAAGGTAGAAAATAACGAACTGCGCGCCAACGGTGCGGTGGTTAAACCTCCAAACTCTTCCGCGGAAAGATAGCAGACCTCAAGAGCGAAGGGTTCATTCGCAGCATGCCGAAGGCGCTCGATTTTGATCAGGCGGCTATTGGGCGTGACGGAGATTCGGGCCGCGATCTCTGGTTCATAATCGATAATTTTATTGCTCAGTAGCTGGGAAGCGGCGACCAGGCCGCGGCTCGCCATCTGCTCCGAGTAACTCATCAACTTGTTGAAGTGAATTTTAGGAGGTGCTACAAAAGTACCGGCACCACGTCGTCTTTCCACCACGCCTTCGCGCTCGAGCGACGTCAAAGCGTGGCGCGCAGTCATAAGGCTCACGCGATGGATCTTCGCCAGCTCCCGCTCGGAGTCCACTACGTCGCCTGGTTTTAACTGGCCAGCCTCGATTCGTTTCGAGATAGCACTTTGAATTCGTTTGTAGGCTGGGGTTCCGTTTCGACCGTTTTGTGCCATTGATTCTCCGCGGCCAATATAACCCACGAATCAGATGAAGCGAAGCGTTTCACGCAGCTTGGATCACGATGCCACAGATCGGGCGGAAAAGTAAGGACAACTCGAATACTCCGGCCCACCGATTTCCGGGGCAGTTACCGGCGAACGTTTAACATCCGCGAATCGCAGCCCAAGCCTGATAGGCGGCTCCCCAGACGGGCGCGTCTTCGTTCAAAACAACGTAGATCGGTACTCGCGCGAGGACTGGCGAGAACAGGAGCTTGTCGCAGAACGCGCGGAAAAAGGTACCGTCCTGCATCTTGGCCAGAATCTTTGGCGCAATTCCCCCTGCAATGTAGACGCCGCCAAAGGCAAGAGAGCGCAACGTAATATTCCCCGCTTCCGAACCGTAGGCTTCCGTCCACAAGTCCATGGTCTCAACGCAAACCCTACAAGTCTTCGTGCCCGATTGCTGGCTGATCTCCCGTGCGGGATCAGCGTCGGGATCATCGAATGACGGGTGACGCACATCCGGATTTAGAAATTCGTGAATGGCGCGAATTCCCCGTCCCGAAAGAATCTCCTCGCAGCAGACATGGGGAAGACGCTTCTTCAAATGGATAAGAAGTTCTATCTCACGATCCGTTTTCGGAGAAAAATCCGCCAAGCCACCTTCCGATGGCTGGACTCGATATTTTTGCCCATCCCAGAAGAGAAATGATTCGCCTAGTCCAGTGCCCACCGCCATAAGAACGCGCGTGGCCTTCGGCGATGCGGTTCCCTGATTCAGCACCGCCAAATCTTTTGCGGGAAGTTTGTCCAGACTCCAGGCTGTAGCGGAAACATCGTTGAGCAGCACGATGTCTTCTTCGTTCAATCCGAGGCTACCCGCTAATTTTCCCGGATTCAAATCCCAAGGCAGATTATTCGCGTGCAGCTGGCCGTCTACCACTGCGCCGGCCACGCCAAATCCCGCTCCAGTGATCTTTTTACCTGTCAGCTCGGGCGCAGACTCCGCGGCTTGCCGACGGAACTCGTCGACCAAATCCTCAAATCGCGAAAAATCGCTGGTTGCGAAACGCCGCCTGAAAACCGGCTGCAAAGTGTTCGCATCCGTCTGGTGTTCCTGGAAAATCGCCAGGTTGCATTTAGTACCGCCGACGTCCCCTGCCAGAATCATGTTTTGCAGCCCACTCGACAATCATTGAGGTTTGACACAAAATCAATTCCAATTTTTCCCAAAAGCTCCGGAAGCCATTCGCGGAGAAATTATAGCTGCTGCCCAGGTCACATCGTTCGACGAAACCGGATTTCAAACGTAAAATACGCGCCACGAGTAAGATTTGATCAAACCTTTATGATGCACGCGAGCGATTTTGAATTCCGCAACCGTTGGTGGCTGTTCGGCATTATTTTCGGGGTGGCATTCGTCCTGTTCACATTCGATCACGTGCCTATTGGAGCAAGGATTGCTGATCGCCTGGTCTCATTTGCGGCATGGCCGGAGCCGTTGGCGCTCCGCGTAGTTTTTGGGACTGCGGCTTTGATCATGATCGCGGCCGCACTTGTGCGAGTATGGGGGTCAGCATATCTTGGCCGCGACGTAGTTCACGATCACGCCGTGCATAGTGAGGCGTTGAGAGCTGACGGACCCTACCGTCATGTCCGAAATCCGCTGTATTTGGGCAATGTGCTGATGTCCTGGGCGATGGCCTTCGTCGCGCCAGTGATCGGAGCGTTGCTGATTTTGATCTTCGTACCTCTATTCTGCTATCGGCTCATCGGTCGTGAAGAATTCGCGCTGGAAGCGGAACAGGGAGAGAATTATCGTGCCTTTAAACGCGCGGTGCCGCGGCTTCTGCCGTCTTTGGGTGCGCGAATCCCCGTCAGTGGAGTCACACCCGATTGGATCAACGGGCTCGCCGCAGAAGCGTTCTTCATCTCCTTTGCGTTAGGCGTGATCGGTTTTGCTATCTCGCTCAATATTTTGTGGCTGTACGCGGGATGGCTGGTTTCGCCGCTTTTGAGTTGGCTTGCTGGACTGGCGGTGCAGAACCGGACGCGCGCCGTTGTACCTTCTGAAAAATAACGTTAGCGTTATGCGAGTCCGCCCTGGCGGGAAAGTTTGAGCGCTTCAACTGCCGCGCCCCTCGCGCCCGCCGTGTCACCGTGAGGCATCACATAAATTGGAATGTCTGCTTGTTCCGCTCGTTGGACGGGCATACCTGCGCGAATTTGTCCGATGAACCAGCGCTGAAATTCCGGGCTTGCCTCCAAAGCTCCGCCGCCAACGATCAAGGCGTCAGGATCGAATGTATTTATCATCTCGTCGAAGAAAAGTCCCAGCCCATGGGCCTGCACCCGGAAGATTTCACGACAGAGCGCATCGCCTTTATCGGCCAGTCCGCGCACTAACTTGGCTGCCTGATGGAGGTCGGTGACTTTTGCCAGGTCGTGGCCGGGATGGCGCGAGAGAAAAAATGGCAGCAGCGTTTTTTCGATCGCAGTAAGAGAGCACACTGATTCCAGATCCCCGATGCGTCCGCAATTGCATTCTGGAGTAAGACCAGCGGTGCCTGCGATGCTCTGGTACGGAATCAACACATGCCCCAACTCTCCCCCGAATCCCATTTTGCCCTTCACCACATTGCCGTCGATAATGATGCCGCCGCCAAGGCCGGTTCCAATCACCACCGAGATCGATGTCTGTCGGCTATGCGCGCCGAAGAGGGTGAAGTGTCCCCAAAGCGCGCCGGCGTTGCCATCGTTCAAATAAGTAACCGGTTTCCCCAGCCGTTTCGCTAAGGCTTCACGGATATCGAATCCGCTCCAGTCAGGATGGACGAAATTTGTGGAGCCCTTGGCGCTGAGCAATCCGGCAGCGCTGGCAGGACCGGGAGTATCGAGGCCGACGACAACGATGTCTGCAAAGGAAATCTTCGCCCTTTCCGCGGCGATCCTGAGACCGTCTTCAATCTGTTTTAGACACACTTCGGGTCCCTGCTTGGAGAGCGCAGGATGCTCGCATAGACCTTCAATGAGAAACTGCTCCTGGCTATCCACCAAGGTGTAGTTGATAGCAGTTCCGCCAAGGTCGACCCCTGCCACAACTTGCACGCTCACCTCCAGGCTGATGTATTAGTGAACCGTCCCACAGATTAACAGCACATCGAATCATCACTCTAGTCGCGCGTTCCCTATCCGTAAATTGATAGCGCAGGTCGCGAACCGTTTCTTACTGCTTGCCTGTAACGTTCCCAGCCGACCGATCAGCGAACAGCGGCGCACCCCACGCGCTGATCGCCAGCAGGGATCCAAAAAGAATCACGGCGTCGATGCTGGAACGCCCCTCTCGAACAAAGTAAACATCCTTTAAGTTGAGCCATAGAGCAAATTCATCTAAGGTCAAAGCCGCGCCAAGCCCGTAAAACAAAGACAGGGCACGGCCGGCGAGGATTGACGAGGAATCGCCGCCATTTCCCACTTCACAAAGCCACGCATAACCCACCAACAACAGAATCACTATGCCGAAAACAAGATGATGGATGTGGCGGCCCTCAACTATTACGTAATGAAAAGGCGGAATATTGTGAGTTATCGCAAACACCATACCCCGGACTGTCGCAAAGGTGAGAAAAAAGCTTACCGAAGCCACGAAGAGCCTGCGCCGAGGACGGTCGGCAATTCTCTCCCGTACCACCACCCCCACTTTTGTGCGGTGAAGTAACCAAAGCAAGACCGCCATCATTGTCAGAAGGATCAGGAGAAGAAGCCATTCGTGGGTCGCGGACATTTACACCTCGATCAAATAAATAACGTCGCGCACAGCAGGCCCCGCAAATACTCCGAGTAATGGGGAGAAGAGTACGATGGGCCGGAAGTTGATGCAACCCGCCCCGGAAAACCAGGAACTCTACCCAAGCCGTTCCGGTTCGCAGTCCTATATTCAGTCGGTATCGCGATTTATCACGGAAACCCGGAATAGCGGCTTGGATTTCTCCGACGGCTCCATCTCAAACGTTTGGGCACTTTGCCCGGGGTCATAATCTCTCCAGAGCCAGATCATTTCTTCAGGAAATTCGGCTGCTCCCTGGCCAGAATTGTGGGTGCCTTTGCCGAAACTGAAATGAAAGTCATATCCCTTCAACTTCAGAGCATTGGCCATGCGGAGATTAGACAGAGGCCAACTGCCGTAACGCTCGTTCTCCACATCTTCAGCGCCGTCCTGCAGCCACACGCGAATGTTACGTTTCGATTCACGCAGGATCTTCTCCGGATAGTCTTGCCCGCCATCCGAAATTTCCGGATCTTCCTTCCACTGAATGCTCTCAAAGCTCCCGATCCAGGAGATAACCCGGCTGAACTGGTCGGGCATTTGCCAGGCTGCGTTGAAGGAACAGATTCCGCCGGATGACAAGCCTGTAATCGCACGGCTGTATGCATCCTTGCGAATGTCGTACCTGGCCTCAACTTCGGTCAAGATTTCTTCGTGCAGAAACCGCACGTAGCGGTCGCTTACCGTGTCATACAGAGTGCTCCGCATGGAATCTTTGAGAGTGCGGCTCCACTTGTCAGAGTAAGATTTTACAAAATTGTAAGTAGGCATTCCCGGCGATTCACTGATGTCACCCGGGTTGATGAATACACAAATAATTATCGGGATTTTTTTCTGCGCAATCAGGTTGTCGATAACGTTTAGCGCCGGGTTATTGCCATTCCGCTCGATGTATCCGCCACCGTCTTGAAAAACCATGAGCGCAGCTGGAACTTTTGGGTCGTACTGAGCAGGAACGTAGGTCCAATATTCACTCTTCATTCCGTCGTAGATTTTGCTGGTGTAAGTGAGCTTGCCCGAGAGCGTCCCGGACGGTACTCCAGGCTGCAGGTACGCCAGCGGCCCGAACGCAGGTAAGTCAGACCGTCCACCAAATTTTTGACCGTTGATCAAATAATGATACGAGTGCAGATGGCCAACCGGTTCAATGTGCGCGGGAACATACCAAAAGTCCGAACCCATCAGACGCTGCAGCGGAGGTCCGGAAGCGCCGTCAATGACCAGCGATGGCCGGGACGAAGTTTGCAGGACGAAAAAGAAGTCAGCGCCCCGGCCAGCCCAGGCCGTTCCTTCGGCTAGTTCTTTGGCGTCAAACGTGGCGGTAATGGCGTCGCGCAGGCCGCTGCTGTTGGAGTGCGCCAGATCGATCAGTTGCGGTGCGGAGCTTTTCTCCGCGGATGCAACCGTCAGCAAGCAGAACAAAACCACGAGCGTTCTCCACATAGGATCGCTAATATACAGTTCCGCCCACCGCTTGTCTCTTGTGCCCACCCCAGTGAATACCCTGTGCTCAAGGCGGTGACCTTAGTACTTCACCGTGGTAATTTGTCGACCGCCGGACCGCCCACTACATTGGGGATGTGCGTAGATCCCTGATCATTGCAGCAGTTCTGGCTTACGGCGTCCTCCTATCGGGTTGCGGCGGTGGCGGCACAAACTCGACCCAACCTTCACCAAACCCACAAACCAATTTCACACCCCAGCCCAACGGAAAATGGACCACCATGTCTCAGCTGATGCCGGTGAATCCTATTCACGCGGCGCTGTTGCATACGAATAAAATTCTGGTGGTTACCGGGTCGGCCAACTGTCCGCCTACGGTAGCCGGTTGCCCCCAAGGGCCCACCTACAGTCAGGGTGCAGCCCTGTTTGATTTACAGACGGGGAACATCACCACCCTGCCGACCGGCTGGGACATGTTCTGCAATGGGATGTCGATCATGCAGGATGGTCGAGTTTTTATTAATGGCGGAACGAAAGCTTACGGTCAGCTCGGTGTGGTTGGACAAACTCAGGACGTCGCGTTCACAGGCCTGACGAATACTTCTATCTTCGATCCTTCGACCGAAACATTTGTTAATGGGCCGCCGGTCGCACACGGCCGCTGGTATCCGACCGTAACTGAGTTGGGCGACGGCCGCATGATGACCACGAGCGGATTGAACGACAGCGACGGCGCCAACAACAACACCAGCGAGATTTGGGACGGAACAAGCTGGAGCGCTGAGATTGCGGGACAACCCAATATTTCGGACTTCCCCGGATTTCAGTTCCCGTTATATCCGCGCATGCATTTGCTGCCCTCAGGACACGTACTTTACTCCGCGCCGTCTTCCAGCGCGTTAGATTTCGACCCGACGACTCAAACGTGGGCACTGGCGGCGTGGACAATCTATCCCGGAAGCGATCCCAACGGAGAACGGACCTACGGGTCCTCCGTACTCCTACCGCTTACGCCGCAGAATAATTACGACGCCAAAGTTATTATCATGGGCGGCGACAATCCCGCGACCAACACCACAGAAATCATGGATTTCAGCGATGCGGGACAGACCCTTTGCTTAAACACCGACGGGTACGCCCCGTGCTGGAAGCAGGGGCCGAAGATGGTTCAGGCGCGCGTCGAAATGCAAGCCACGATCTTGCCGAACGGCAAAGTGCTGGTGGATTCCGGATCGGCCGAGGACGAGAACGCAGCCACTGCAAGCCTGAAGGCAGAGATCTATGATCCCGCGACGAACACATTCTCCTCCGCAGGGTCGAACGTTTTTCCTAGGCTGTATCACAACACGCAGTTACTTCTGCCCGATGGCACTGTAGTTCTCGCGGGAGGGAATCCCGATCAGGGCCCTGCTCCGCCAGCGTTTGAGCCGCATATCGAGATCTATACGCCATCCTACATGTTCAATGCCGATGGCAGCCCTGCTACCCGACCGGCCATTACCACCGCTCCGGCATCGGTCAGCTACGGCGCGCCATTCACAATTCAAACGGCGAACACGGATATCAATTCGGTAGTGCTAATGAAAGCAGGTTCTAACACCCACTCGTTCGATATGGATCAACGCTACGTTGGATTGTCATTCACGAAGGCGTCCGGATCTCTCAACCTGACCGGACCGCCGAATTCGAACATTGCCCCGCCGGGATATTACATGTTGTTCCTTGTGAATTCCGCCGGAACTCCGTCACTTGCGAGTTGGGTGCAAGTACAAGGTCCGGCCGCATCCGTGCAGCGGGTGGTGTTGCATCCCGAACGGGTTCCGACTCCAAAATACATTTTCCAGCGAAAGCACGTGACTGAATCTCCGTTGCAACTGCGAAAGGAAATGCACGTTCACTGACCGTTAGGTGAATGCACTCCAAGCTAGTTAGTTGTGGGCTGCGGTGACGATTCAGACGCATCGGTCTCCGGCGGGGGGCTGCCCGGACGCCGCTTCAGCACCGGGCGGTCAGCATCGGATGAAAATGGGTCAGGGGAAGAGCCCGCCCCCGCGCGCTGCGTTCGCTCCAAACTGGATGATGGTTGGACCGTAAGGGGAGCCTGAAGCCGGAAATTGAGCACGGTTTCAGCAGGAAGTTTAAGCGGAGCAGGCTTGGTGGCGACTTGGGAACCGGTCCCTGTTCCGGCACCGATTATCGATCCGATCGCTGCGCCCCGGCCTCCGCCCAGGATGCCGCCGATAATGGCCCCCACGCCAGCGCCCCCGCCGATCGCTGCTATCGAACGTATATCCCGCGAGGCACCTTGCTTTGAATATTGATTGCTGTGCAAGTCGTAGGTCTTCCCGTTGTAGGTGAGCCGAGTCATCTCAACCGCAAGCCTCGGCCTTCCGCTGAAGCGCCCCGCGCTTTGCACCTCGATCACTTTTCCTTCCACACCCGCCTCCGCCGGAATAACAACCCGGTTGCCTACCATGACCGGGGACGACAGGCTCGCCAGAAATGTGTCTCCCTTTTCGTTGAGGTCCGTGCTCAGGGATTCGGTCAGTCTCACCACCAACTCGGTACCGTCGGGCACTGTGATTTGTTCGGGTGCTGCGAGAGGAGTTCGCTCAACCGAAGACTGAACGGGCGGAATATTGCTTGCCGGCACCATGACAGGTAAGACGCTCCCACTCGGGCGGGTCTGTTGCGAGTTCACGCCCGGTTTATCGGACGATTCGGTATTCGTAGGAGAACTGACGATCGTAGAAGGTAAAGAATGAATGTCGGTCGTTTGATTGCCTGGTAGGCGATCATTGGAAGACAAGACGATCGCGCCGGGTTTGGGCAAATCAGAAACCGCTTCATCCTCATGACTTCTCGCCTTTGAATCCGCTAGTCGAGGCACAAACGCGGAGGGCTTCTGATGTGCTGGGGCAACGCTCTCAATGACCGGAGCAGCTGGGTTAGGACGAATGATCCGCAGGTTATCGATCACGACTCTGACGCCCTTGACCTGCGAAGCATCCTGAACAGTGGCCATACGCTGTTCGACGCTGGCGACGTAACCGGAAAGAGTGACTATGCCAGCGGTGGCGATAACCTGGACTCTTGCCATCTGCATCCGTGCGTCGGAGCGGAGACGACTCTGCACGTCAGACGCAACATCCGCATTGTTGCGCCTGCCAGAGCACCCGATCGCGACCATAGACAGCGCGCAAAGCAGGGCCGACCGCTTGAACCTGACGATGTTTCTTAGTTCCATCTTTGGCATAGGTGACCCCTCGCCCAACCAGTTGGATGCAGGCTAACCGTCGAATGCAACCCCAGTTGCAAGAATCACAAATTTCGACTAATTGGGGACGCCGGTTTCACACCGTGATCCCATTCGACATGGGTATCGCATTGGAAAACATGGCTTCTTCGCTTACGCATCAAATTTTTGTGCGACATTCCGCCGGTGCGTTAGGATCGACTGCTCGGGCGCTAAAGAGTTTAGATCGTCGAATATTAATGCAAGCTGAAAGGACCTAGCATGAAAGAAATAGTCAGCCGCCGTCGGTTCCTGGGGGCGAGCGCGATAGCCGCCGCGACACTTACCTTGCCCAAGTCGATTTTGGGCGCGAAGAAGAAGTCACTACTGGTTTTCACCAAGTCCTCAGGCTTCGAGCACACCGTAGTCAAAGAAATCGACGGGCGTCCGAGCATTGTGGATACGGCGGTCAAAACCCTTGGAGAGCAGCATGGATTCGAGGTGACGACTTCCAAAGACGGGCGGATCTTCGATTCTAAAGAGTTCAAGAATCACGCGGCGCTGCTCTTTTTTACTACCGGCGATCTAACGACGCAGGGCACAGACAAGAATCCGCCGATGTCGCCTGCGGGCAAAAAAGCATTGCTGGACGCCGTGCATGGCGGACTCGGTTTTGTCGGAGTCCACGCTGCCAGCGATACCTTTCATACCAAGCCCGACCCGGAAGATAGCTCAAATCGCTACGTCGCTCACGGAGAACAATCGGATCCTTACCTGCGAATGCTGGGCGGAGAGTTCATCATCCACGGACATACTCCCCGGCTGCAGCAAGCGAACCTGATCGTCAATGACGCGAAATTTCCAGGTCTGGAAGGTGTGCAGTCTCCGGTCAAACTTATCGACGAATGGTATTCACTAAAGGATTTCATGCCGGATCTCCACGTCATCCTTACACTTGATACCGAGGGATTGAAAGGGGAGCCTTACCAACGGCCTCCTTATCCCGCAACCTGGGCGCGAGTGGATGGCAAAGGACGGGTCTTTTTTACGGCGATCGGCGACCGTCCGGAAAACTGGTCGAACTCATTTTTCCTGAACCTTTTAGTCGGAGGCATCCGTTGGGCCATGCGTGAGGTCAATGCTTCCGTGGACAACAATCTCGCGCAGGTAACACCGGGCTATGCTGAAATTCCGCCCAAAGCGGCCCCAGCACGGTAAGGGCGTGTATTCTGTTCGACGGCCGAGCATCGGCCAAACTTGAACCGCTGAAAATCCTCATTCATGGACGTCCTCAAAAGACTTTTTGAGCAACATTTTCAGTCGCCCGTCGAACACGTGCAGCCATTGCAGGGCGAACTCGGGGGGTCGGGGCGCAGCATCATCCGGCTGTCCAGCGATAGAATCAGTGTGATCGGAATTCTGCATGGCGTTCGCGAAGAAAACACCGCGTTCGTAGAATTCTCCCGACATTTTCGCAATCACGGCTTGCCGGTACCAGAAATTTACGCTGAGGATTTGAGCCAGGGCGCCTACATCGAAGAAGATCTTGGGGACACGACGCTGTTCGAGCTTCTGTCTGGCAACCGTGACGGGTCGGACATTTCCGCTCCGGTCATTGAAGCTTACCGCAAGGTAGTAGACATCTTGCCTCGTTTTCAGGTAGAGGCGGGACGCGACTTGAACTACAAAAAGTGTTACCCGCGCGGCAGCTTCGACCGACAGTCGATTGCCTGGGACTTGAACTATTTCAAATATTACTTTCTCCGGCTTGCGGGCATTCCGTTTAACGAACAGGCGCTGGAAGATGATTTCAGCCGCTTGACGAAGTTCCTGCTAAGTGCTGGTCGCGACTATTTTATGTATCGCGATTACCAGTCACGCAACATCATGTTGCGAGAAGGCCAGCCATTTTTTGTCGACTATCAAGGCGGGCGCAAAGGGGCTCTGCAATATGATGTCGCTTCCCTTCTGTTTGACGCCAAAGCTGCTCTGCCGCCCGAACTTCGCCAGCAATTGCTGAGTCGTTATCTCGACAGCCTTTCCGGCTTCATCGACCTGGACCGCAAAGCCTTCATGCAGTACTACTACGCCTACGTGTACATCCGGATCATGCAGGCTCTGGGCGCGTACGGCTTCCGCGGATTCTACGAGCGCAAGGCGCATTTCTTGCAAAGCGTGCCTTATGCGCTGAACAACGTGCGCTGGCTGTTGCACAATGCCGCGCTTCCGATAGAGCTGCCCACGCTGATGGAAGCCTTCACCAGCATGGTTGGATCGGAAAAACTGCAAAGCGTCGCGGCGCAGGCAGAAACCCTGAAAGTACGGATCTTTAGCTTTTCATTTCACCAGGGTCTTCCGAAAGACGAGAGCGGCAACGGCGGCGGATTCGTATTCGATGCCCGCAGCATTCCAAATCCGGGACGGGAAGAACGTTACAAAAACCTCACCGGGAAAGACGCTCCGGTGATTGACTATCTCAACCAGCAGGAAAGCGTTCATCAGTTTCTCGCCAGTGTAATGTCGCTGCTGGACGCCAGTATTAGTGAATATCAGCGGCGCGGCTTTAAAAATCTGATGGTGTCTTTCGGATGCACTGGTGGACAACATCGGTCGGTGTACTTTGCGGAGCAGTTGGCCAAGCGTTTGCGCGGTAGAACCGGTCTCGAAGTAGCGGTGCGGCACCTTGCCCAGGAGAAACTAGGGCGATGAAGGCCATGGTTCTGGCGGCGGGCTTGGGAACCCGCTTGCGGCCGCTCACGGCAGACCGCCCCAAAGCCTTGGTGGAAGTTGCCGGACGGACCATGCTGGAGATTACCCTCACCCGGCTGCGCAGTTTCGGGATTCAAGATGTCGTCATCAACGTCCATCACTTCTCTAACCTGATCCTTCAATATCTAAAAGCAAAGGACAATTTCGGCATGCAGATCGCGATTTCTCAAGAACCAGTGTTGCTCGATACCGGCGGCGGTTTAAAAAACGCTGCCTATTTCTTTGCCGACAAGTCAAATTCCGACGAACCCTTTATTTTGCACAACGTAGATGTCATCAGCACGATTGATCTCGAGCGGGTTCTGCAATCTCACACTAAAAACCGGGCTCTGGCAACGCTGGCGGTTCAGGACCGTGAGACTTCCCGATACCTGCTGTTTGATCAAGAGCAGCAGCTTTGCGGCCGGCGCGCGGGGCGTCAGGGGAGATTTGAACTGGTTCGGGTTTGTGCGGAACCTTACGCGCTGGCGTTTGCCGGGATCCACGTTATTTCACCGCGATTGCTTACGAAGATGACCGAGGAGGGAGTCTTTTCCATCATTAACACTTACCTGCGTCTTGCTGGCCAGGGCGAAAAAATAGCTGGCTTCCGCGCCGATGAATATTATTGGCGTGATCTCGGCAAGCCAGAAAACGTCAGTCAGGCCACGCAGGATTTTAAGGACAAGATTCTGGTGCAATAAGGCGAGACGCACAGCTACTGCAAATCCTTGAAAATCGAAACGTGCCGGGCGCCTTTCGCGACAAGCTGTTCTATATTCTCAACCGACTGAATGCTGCCCCTGGCCCCAAGGCCCGTGCAATTCAGGGCGGCGGCGGAACATGCGAAGTCTAACTGACCGGGCAAGGGCCAGCCCTGCAGGAGTCCATAGATAAATCCCGCGTGAAAAATGTCGCCGGCGCCGGTCGTGTCGACAGGCTTTACCTGAAAAGCGGGTGCGTAATGGAAGTGCGATCCATTCCACGCTAAAACTCCTTCCTGTCCTAGAGTTGCGGCCGCTAGCCGGCTCCCAAAGCGTTCGCAGAGTGCCGGCAAGGATCGCCGCAAGTCGCGCTCGCCCGTTATTCTCCCAGGAATGTCCCGGCTCGTAATCAGGTAATCGACGAGGTACAGAAGCGCCTCGATACCTGGATAAACGTCATCGAGATCCGCAATGACGGGCACGCCGGCTTCCCGGGCCCATCCAGCCGCTGTAACCGCAGCAGCGGTATCATGTCCATCTACATGCAGTGCGCGAGAGTCAGAAATCCATTCTCGACGCAGTTCTTCCGGCTGAAGCGTAAGGCGACTATCGCGTTTCCATAAAACGGTGCGCTCTCCAGTGTCATCGACCAGAATGACCGCTTGCTGGCTGGCGGAGCCAGGCGCGGTAATTAGATGAGCATCGACGCCGAGCTTTTCAAATTCCGCGCGATGGATCATGGCGGCGTTGTCATCTCCCACTTTGCCAACGTAGCGGGTTCGAAGTCCCCACCGCTGGCAAGCGGCTACTGCAGTAGCAACCTGGCCGCCGGGCAGCACGTCGGCCGAACGGAATTCGACCTTGGACCCTAGCGTGGGATGATGGGGCAGAAGAATTAGAGTGTCGGTAGCGTTTAGCCCGACGCCGACTACGTCAACCTGGGAGGATGTCGTCACGATTTCAGTTGAAGTGGGTAGTCCGCCACAGGGCCATCCCGCATGTGAGCAGGAGCGCTAACGTTGCCGCGATCAGGAAAATGGCCGGGACCCAGTGAAAAGCCATTAAGGGAGCGCGCCCGATAAGAGCGAACACTACGAAAACAGTTGTGGCCATAATCACCAGTACCCCGTCCCAAAGGGTGCGCGGCAGCTTGGTCTCCCCGGTCAAGTGCATTCCCTGCATACGCGCTTCAACAAAATCAAGTGGGATCTCGTATCGCAGAGATTCCCGGCGTGCGGCCTCCCGCCATTGCCGTTGCTCTTTGCCTGCTGCGGAGGACAATGCGATGGCCCCGACTCCAAACATCATCAGGAGGGAACCCCCTATCACCTGACTGTAGGTTGTGGCACTACTGCCATGCAGTTCGCCGAAAACTAAGACACCCCATAGCAGTCCCCAAAGTTGGTTGGTATTCGAAAGAGGGATGCCACGGCTGATTCCCGAATATTTCGCTGCGTACTGCTGAAAAACGTCGCCGATCACCCAGATAAACCCTCCCAGCATCAGCCAGAAAAGTACGTCTCGCGCACGTGTCAATTCATGCCAAAGGGGATTCAGCCCAAGATAGCCGATGGCGAGGGCACTCATCATGCCAAGTTCCCCGAAGGTGAAGAACGTGACGAAGGAAAGCGGATTCATACCCGACAAATAGGCCTTGCGATACGGGACATACATCGTGCCCCAAAGAACACCTGCGCCCAGAGCTGCCCAAACGCCACGCAGTGAGTGCGCCGCCGGCGCCTGAGTTGAAGATGCGATGGCCAACAATGCCGCACCCGCGCACATGACCACGGCCCCACCCAGCACACCCGTCCACCGGCGCCAGCCTGCCTGGCGCAATTCGCCAAAGAAAAGAAAACCCCACAATATTCCCAGCAGACTATTTGAATTCCACAAGGGAAATGCAATGCTTAAGCCGATATCGCGAATGGCGAAAATCGTCATAGTGTTCGCCACCGCCCACATACAACCGGCCAGCAGAGCCCAAATGATGAGATGAGGTGCCCGCCGAAAATCGGCGCGGATGGAGGATGTCCCCATAATGAGAGCCGGCAAACTCCATCGTGCAAGAAAAACGCCCAGCACCATCACCAGCGAAATGACAATAGGGGACAAGCCAACCGAAACCAGTTTTGTCGGTGCCTCCGCCGCGCCGAGCCAGGCGCCGGCCGTGAGGCCACTAAGGATTCCCAAGAGTTGCAGCTTCCGCGAACGCGAAGCGTTTTCGGACGATTTTCTCTCGGTCTCCGCCACAGGTTGCACGTTTCTCGATTTCTCTCTCAGTGAATGAATTTCAAAAGAAGCAAGCCGCCAAGCAAAACTGCAAATGGAACCCAAAAATGTATATCGAACAATACGCTGGCCACCCACCCGTGAGACCGGTCTTTGCTGTCGGCATTTCGCATTGTGTTCCGTCGATGCAAACGGAAAGACTAAGGGAGTTGACAGAATTTCACAAACTGGCCTCAGCCGGCGTTAACGGGCCAAACCTTGTAACTTGTCAAACCAGCTACAGTACAGGATTTCAAGAGTATGATTCTTTGTTTCCGTGCGATTGTTTTGATTTCTAATCCTACGTCAAAACCAAAACATTCATGAGGCTCAATCGTTGAAACGCGCGAAGTTCACCCTGATCGCTTTGTCGATTCTTGTTGTTCTCGGCGTGGGGGTTGGGTTTCGTCATGTCGGCCGATGGCTTACTGTCGACGATCCTCTTTTGCATGCCGATGCTATTTTTGTCCTGAGTGGCGGCCTACCCTATCGTGCTGAAGAGGCTGGAAGAGTCTATGCCACGGGCTACGCGTCCGAGGTTTGGGTGAGCCGGCCGGACAGCCCGGTCGCCAAACTGGAAAAACTGGGCATCCACTTCGTTGGCGAGGAGGAGTACAACCGCGAAATTCTGATTCATGCAGGTGTTCCCGAATCGGCCATTCATATCCTGCCCGCTATCGTCATCAATACTGAAGAGGAAGTCGAAGAGGCGGCGCGGGAAGTGCGGCGAACCGGAAAGACCAGAGTCATCATCGTTACTTCTCCGGAACACACCCGACGAGTCAAAGCCTTGTGGAAAGTCTTGGCAGACCGGAATTCTACGGTGATGGTACACGCCGCCCATGCGGACCCGTTCGATGCCGATCATTGGTGGCGAAACACGCGCGACGTTTTTGCCGTCGTGCGCGAAACTCTTGGACTGGTAAATGTGTGGGCTGGACTTCCCGTACCACCGCACGGAGACTGAGTCTGCGCCTACATGTGGGTAAGAGTGCCTGTGATTTTAGTGCGTCGCAGGGCCCAGCTAAAAATCAAGCTCGAAAACGGTAGCAGGATCACGGCAAAAATGAGCAGGGCACGCACCGATGGCCACAGTTGCCCAAAGCTTGCCCCTTCAAGCAGCGCCTGTCGCATCCCTGCTAGCGAGTAAGTCACCGGGATCAGCCGCGCAATCCACTGCATCGGAACGGGTAATACAGAGACTGGATACATAATTCCGCCAAGCAGACTCGAGGCGCCGACGATGAGCCATCGGGCAGGGTTCCCTCGTTTGAACAACAACAAATAGCTGGTGGAAATAATACCTAGCCCGGCAAAGGCCATGATCGAAACCGCCAGAATAATCACAGCTCCGAGCCAATTGGCTTCCTGAACGGGAAAATGAAAAATCAGCGCTCCCCACGCCAGGTAGATAACGGTCCGCAGCGCCAGAAGCACGAATGGATACGCCGCCGACGCGACGAGAATCATGGTCAGTGGTGTCTCGGTCACAAGCATCGCTTCGAGAGTGCCGTTCTGTTGCGCTTCCACGATGCTGTTATCAAAAGCGCTCAGTGAAACGGTGAGATAGTCGAAGAAAGCGAAGCCGACCAACGCGAAGGCGAAGTAGTCGCTTTTTGCGGGAAGAACACGGACCAGTTCGTCGTTGGAAACAAATCGCGAAAGATAGTAAAACGTGGCAACTCCAAAAAAAGCTTCCAGAATTTCGAGCAGGAAAGCCATCCGGTAGCTGCGCGCAATCGCGACATCACGCCTGAAAAACGCCACAATCCTGCGAAGACTCCGGTAGGGCGTAGCAGCTGAATGGTTGCGGTTCATGACGCCGCCTCAGATTGAGCAACCGACGGAGTGAGCCTCTCCAGCGCCTCTTCCAAGGTGGAGGAGCCGGTAGCTTCACGCAGACGTCGCGGCGAATCACACGCCAGCAGTCTCCCTCGATCAAGCAAAATCACCCGATCCGCGAGTTGTTCTACCTCGGCCAGAGTATGTGAAGCGAACAGAACGGTGGTTCCATGACGGTCCACCAGTTGGGATTTTAAGAAGCGCCTGAACTCGGCTGCGGCGAGCGGATCCAGGCTCCGCGTGGGCTCATCCAGCAAGAGTACCGTTGGCCGGTGAATCATTGCGCGAGCAAGCCCGAGTCGGTGCACCTGCCCGGTGGAAAGAGTTCGCACCTGACTGTCGAGAAAAGAACTCATACCCATGAGTTCGGTCAGCTCGTCCAGACGCCGAGTTGCCTCAGCATCGAACAATCCATTCATGGCAGCGAAGAAATTGAGATTTTCGCGGGAAGTCAACCGGCTGTAGAATCCGCCGTCGGTCGCGGAGTGAAAACCAAGCTGCGCCCGTACGTGTGGTGCTTCCCGTTCAACGTCATAGCCCGTCACGCTGGCGCGGCCCCTCGTCGGTACCAGCAGGGTCGCTAGAATGCGTAACAGGGTCGATTTACCGGAACCATTGGCCCCGATCAGACCTGCAATTTCGCCCGCTCCTATGTTGAATGAAACTCCCAACAAGGCTGGATGGGTGAGAGGTGCAAAAGGATTGAGAAACGCCCGTACACCGGTCTGAGGAACCGGGAAATACTTTTCTATCTGGTTGACCACCAGGGCGCTTCCTGCCATGCGTTATGGTATACCCCGATGTCCAACGACCGAGTCACCACGCTTCTATCGTCAGCTCTTCGGCTGATACATTCAGGCGCAATGCAGTGCTTGACTCCTGTAGAGCTCGTATCCGCGCCAGGTCAGCCTCACGACCCCTCGCATCTGTTCCTCAACGTGCTTCTCGTTCCTCAATTCAGCCACAATCTCGCGTGCCAGTGGCGAGTCCATGGTTTGTCTTGGAAGAGTAACGAACTGAGTTTGGTCGGATTCGTACCGTTCGGCCAGAGCTGACAGGATCGTATCTCGAATCATTTCCCCGCGATCCATAGATATTTTCTCCTCACAGACATACTATGGCTCCCACAAGGGGGCAGGAATGGCCCTTGTGTGCCAGAACCCAGTTACTTTCGTCATATGTCCGCGAAACCTGTCGAAGTCACTTACGTGACTCGACTGGCATCTAACTGGTTGAAAACAGGGGTTTCCGAGCTATTCGTGCCGCAGCGCCTCGATAGGGTCCAGGCCGGAAGCTCGAAGCGCGGGTACCATGCCGCTCACCAACCCCACTGCACCGAGTATGAGCGTGGCAGCCACCAGGGTGACCGGGGCGATAATCAATTTGACGTCACCAGCCTCGCCATTTTTGGCTAAGGCGCTATACAAGGTAAGTCTTCCTACTGAAAGCGCAACTGCATAAGCCAGCACAATACCCAGGACGCCTCCCATGAAAGTGATGGTCAAAGCTTCCGCAAGAAACTGCAGTAATATGTGCTTCTTGCGTGCGCCCAGGGCTTTTTGCATGCCAATTTCGCGAGTCCGTTGGGAAACGGAAACCAGCATGATATTCATCAAGCCAACTCCTCCGATGCCGAGCGTGAGCGTGCCTATGAAACCCAGCAGAATCTTTAAGCCCAAGGTGATGATCTCAAACTGGTGTACCTGGACCATGAGGTTGAAAATTCGAATTGCCTGAGTGTCGGCCTGACTAAATTTATGCTCCGCAGCCAATATTCCGCGCGCAGCCTGTTCCAGATGCAGGTATTCGGGCGTTTCGTAGTTGAACCAGATTGAATCGAGATAGTGGGTGTCCTTGAGATCGCCCATGGTCGTGAAGGGCACATAAATAATCCGGTTGATGTCGTCGTCCCCCTCCTGCATTTTCGCGCTCAGAATGCCGATCACTTCGAAGCTCAGGCCATTGATGCGAATGTGCTCCCCCAGTGCGTTGCGTCCAGAAAATAACTTATTTTTCGCCTCAGAACCGATGACCGCGACCCGAGACCGTTGTATTTGGTCTTCGAAATTGTAGAACCGTCCTTGTCCCACTTGTAACGCGCGAATCGAAAGGTTGTTGGGATAAGCGCCGCTGGCGGTGAAATCAAAGCTCCGTGTTTCATATTGAATCGTGGCCTGTTTACTGGCCTCGGGAGTGATATGGGTGATCTGCGGAAGGTTGGTGCTGAGAACGTCGATATCGTCAAGCGTGAATCGCACCGGCTCCCCGGCCTTCTGACCACCGGCCTGCATGGAGGTGCGGCCCGGTACAAGGATCATTAGCTTCGTGCCGAAATTGGCAAAGATGGCGGCGCACGCTTGCCCGAACCCGTCGCCATATGCCAGCAGCATGACTACGGTCGCGATCCCCCAGGCCATGCCGAGCATGGTGAGAGCGGTACGGCGACGATTGTGTCGCATCGCGCCGTACGATTCCTGAAGCAGATCACGAAACATCAATCACTCCGACTTCTTATTCCTGACGCAACGCTTCCACAGGCTGCAGGGTAGCCGCTTTACGCGCCGGATAGAGGCCTGCCACTACGCCTGCAAGCGCCAGGCAGCCAATCGCCAGCGTTGCGGAGCTCGCCACCAGCTTCGGAGGATCGAATCCCCCCGGCCCCTGCATTCTGCCCAGCAACGCCATCAGCCCACCGGCCATTCCCATGCCGATCAATCCGCTCCCGAGCGTGAGCAGCAGGCCCTCCAGGAAAAATTGGAACAGAATGCTCCGGTTAGTCGCCCCCAACGCCTTGCGCAATCCAATTTCACGAGTGCGCTCACTGACCGTTACCAGCATGATGTTGATGACACCGATCGCTCCAAGCGCTAGCGTGACCAACCCCACCGCGCCAAGAAACATGTTCATGGCGTCGAAGATCGCGCCGATGGCGTTGGATGACTGGATTGTGTCCCAACCTTCGAAGGCGTTCTCGTCACTGGGATCGAGTCCGTGATTCCGGGCAACGATCCGTTGTACGTCGCTTTTGGCTAGCAGGTGTTCACTCACCACCGTGGGCTGATATTCAATGTATGAAATTCCATTTGCGTGATTCTCTTCCTTGATCGGAAAATACGTAGCCATGACCTGGAACGGTATATAGCCGCGCATATTCATATTGTTAGCATCGCCGCGCCCGATGCGGCCAACTGTGCCGACCACTTCAAATCGCAAGCCATTAAGCAGAACGGTGGCACCTAACGCGGGACGTCCCAGAAAGAGGGTTTTCACCAGTTCCGCCCCCAGCACGATCACATTGCGTCTCTGCGTCTCGTCCATCGCGTTCAACCAGCGTCCCTGCTGTACCGGCAAGTAGCTGATTTCGTTCAGTTGCGGCTCCGCGCCCATGATCTCGCCACCGGCGTTCGCGAATTCGCTTACTTCGTGAATGTCAGTACGGGAAAGGATCGGGACCGCGTTGCGGACGTGAGGCGCCTCATTTCGAATGTCTTCATAATCTTGATAGGTGAGCAAATAAGTGCGCGCCGAACTCATATTGCCCTTTACCACCGGGGCGCGGCCGGGAAAGATGAACATAATATCTTTTCCAAATTGCGCCATCTCACGCTTGTTGCCTGAGCGAAAACCCTCGCCCAGTCCGACCAGAAGCAGTAGAGAGCCGACACCCCAGGCAATTCCAAACATGGTCAGAAACGACCGCAGTTTGTGCGCCCAAAGGTTGCGCAGAATCTGCCCAAAGATGTCTAAAAACATGCGCATAATCGAGGCTATTGTACCCGTCACCTTCCGCGTGCAGGACACATTTCCGCGATAAACTACTGAGCGAGCTGTTGTTTCGAGATTTTATTCTGCAGATGAGCGAAGAAAAGCATCGAGGGATCGATTGGCTGGATGTGCTGTGGCTGCTCATTCTGCTGGGATTGGCTCTGGTGCCGCCAATCCGCGAACTTCACAAGCAGCTCACCTTGCTGGCCATTGGCATTGTGCAATGGCTCGAAAGCAGAGTGATCACTCGCTGGCCCACATACGGCCCGTCCAGCGTAGTTTTCATCAAGATCGTTCTCGCGACTCTTCTTATCAATCACACCGGAGAAATTGGCATCAACAGCAGTTACTATCCCATTTATTACATTCCGATCGTGAGTGCGGCGCTTCATTTCGGCGCATGGGGCACGCTGTTGTGGACCTTTCTCGCTTCATCTGCTTACTGTGCTTACCTTTACCCCGCATTACAAGAATATGAACTTACTCCGCAAGGTGCGGCGCAGCTTGCGATCCGAATTTTGTTTTTCTTCCTCGCGGCCATGCTGGTAAATCGGTTCACTTTGGAAAACCGCAGGCAAACCGCCAAAATTCAGCAAGTCGCCGAACAGTTGACAAATACCAACCGCGAGCTTGAACGCGCTCAGGCGGAGGCGCGCCGGTCCGAGCGGCTCGCTGCCCTCGGACATCTTTCAGCCGGCTTGGCACACGAGATTCGCAACCCGCTAGGCGTAATCAAGGGATCCGCCGAAATGTTGCATCAAAAACTGGAAGGCTCCAACCCGCTCGCCAGCGAGCTGGCGGGATATATCTCAAGCGAAGTAAACCGTGCCAGCGCTCTGGTCAGCCGCTTTCTGGATTTTGCCCGGCCGTTGCGTACGGAAACTCGCCTGGTACAGGTGACCGCGTTGCTCGATCAGGCAATCAATTTCGTTGACGCCCAATGGCAAGGCCCTAAAATTTCGGTGAAGCGACAGTACGGGAATGACTTGCCGTTGTTGGCCTTGGACGAAAAGCTAAGCGAGCAAGCCTTTCTGAACCTGGTACAGAATGCTTACGAGGCAATGGATGCCACGGGGGGAAGTCTTAATGTACAGGTTTCGACTGCCCGTTCCAATGGCTGCAATGGCGTTGAAATAAGACTGCTGGACACCGGGCCGGGTGTTTCTGCGGAAATGCGCGACCAGATCTTCAATCCTTTCGTGACCACAAAGAAAACTGGTGTCGGCCTCGGCCTATCGATCGTTTCCAAGATCGTCGACGAGCACCATGGCACCATCCGGCTGGAAAACACCGACGGTATGGGAGCGAGTTTCGTTATCTTCTTTCCCGCCGAAAGTGTGCCCCCCCAAGGAAATCGATGACACTCTCGAGCCCGACCATTTTGATTGTCGAAGACGAAGCGAAGATGAGAAGGCTTCTAGAACTTAACCTCGCCGATGATGGTTTTCAAACGTTGTCGGCGGGAGATGCTGAAACCGGGTTGAAGCTGCTGCAGAACGGCCCGGTTGATCTTGTGCTCACGGATCTCAAGTTGCCCGGAATGAATGGTCTGGATTTTCTGGCAGCGGTGAAACGCTTTCACGCCAGCCTCCCGGTGGTTGTAATGACTGCGTTCGGCACGGTAGAAACCGCGGTCGAAGCCATGAAAGCCGGCGCCAGCGATTATGTCTTAAAGCCTTTCTCCCTCGACGAAATGCGCATGGTGGTTCGCAAGGAATTGGATGTACACCGCCTGCGTGTCGAAAACCGAACCCTGCGCGATGCGTTGCAACAGCGCTATCAGCATCCCAACGTAGTGGCGCGCAGTTTGAAAATGCAGGAAGTTCTGGCCACGGTCGAGCGCGTTGCTCCGACAAATTCCACTGTGCTACTGGGCGGAGAGAGTGGCGTTGGCAAGGACCTTATCGCGCGCGCGATCCACGAAAAATCACGGCGTGCCTCCGGGCCATTCATCAAAATCAATAGCACAGCTATTCCGGAAAATTTGCTGGAAAGCGAACTCTTCGGCTACGAGAAGGGAGCTTTTACCGGCGCCACCACCAGCAAACCGGGAAAGTTCGAATTAGCCGATAAGGGAACACTGTTTCTTGATGAAATCGGCGATGTCCCTCCCGCCACACAAGTGAAACTGTTACGAGTTCTCCAGGAACGGGAATTCGAGAGGCTCGGTGGCACCCGCACGGTCAGAGTCGACGTGCGCCTGGTGGCCGCCACCAACCGGGACTTACGCGCGGCGCTCGAGGAGGGCACTTTTCGTGAGGACCTCTACTATCGTCTGAACGTCGTGCCCATTGATATCCCGCCGTTGCGCGAGCATAAGGAAGACATACCCGATCTGGTGAATCTTTTCCTGGCTCGACAGTCCGCGGAATCCTCCACCAAGATCACTGGCGTTTCTCCCGAAGCGATGAAAATTTTGATCGAACATCACTGGCCAGGCAACGTTCGTGAGTTACAAAATGTTATGGAACGCGCGGCGGCGCTGGCGGCGGGACCGGTTCTCGAAGTCAATGACGTTCAAATGGACACCGCACGCCGCAAACCTGCCGGTCCCACCGAGACTTTTCTGCCTGATGGCCTAACGCTAGAACAATGGGAAGACGACATGATTCGGGAGGCTCTCCGTCGAGCCAACGGGAACAAGAGCCAGGCAGCGCGGTTGTTAGGCCTCTCGCGGAATGCACTGCGCTATCGGCTCTCGAAAATTGGCATCCCCGACGACCCGGAAAAGAGCCCCGAAGGTTAGCCGACCGGTGGTTGAAATCCACCACTTTCGGTTGAACTCGGCCACCGATTTCCGGGCAGCTAAAGCAGGCCTCCGGTTGATCCCGTAAATTATTACAAGTAAACACGTTACATAGGGTCTCCGGGCCGCCTTTGGCATGGCAACTGCATTGTCCTATGTGGTTGAGCTGTCTTCATGAACGGTTCAACTAGAGGTGGGGCCATGAAAAATCGGCGGATGGCAATTTTTGGAATACTGATACTTACGCTGTTCACGTTCGGGAGCGCTAAGGCCCAGGAGAGCGGGAATCCGCAGGAGCAGGAAGATGTAAGCACCCCGGATGGCGCGAAGAGCCAAACGGCGGAGCCTCCTTCCCGTGTCGCACGCATCAGTCTGATGCACGGAGATGTTTCGACCCAGCGCGGCGATTCCAGCGACTGGACAGCCGCCGCTCTGAACCAGCCTATCTTGACCAGCGACAAAGTAGCGACCGGCGTCGGCTCGCGCGCTGAAATTCAATTGGACGCCGCAAATGTATTACGGCTTGGCGATAACACTTTGACCACCGTTAGCAACTTGGCCCGCAATCAGATCCAGGTGCAAGTGTCGCGTGGACTCATCGACTATTCGGTGTTCAAGGGAGCGGAAGCGGAGGTTGAAATTGATACGGCTAATGTCGCCATCCACCCTTCACAGAAAGACGGCGCGTATCGAGTGGAAGTAAATTCGGAAGGCGAGACGCAGGTAATTGTACGTAAGGGAGAGGCGGAAATCTCGACGCCTGAGGGCAGCACCCATCTCGACGCAGGCCGCATGATTGTTGTGCGCGGAACGCCGGAAGAGGCTCAGTACAAAGAGGAAGCAGCCCCCGCAAAAGATAGTTGGGACACCTGGAATAGCGACCGCGATCACACGATCCGCGACGCGGCCTCGTGGAGTCGCACCAACCGCTACTATGTGGGATCGGAAGACCTCGACGCCAACGGAAGATGGGAGACGGTTCCTGACTATGGTCCGGTCTGGGCGCCAGCGGTTCCGGTGGGATGGGCGCCTTATCGGGCGGGACGCTGGGTTTGGGAGCCGGGATGGGGATGGACATGGGTCTCCTATGAACCATGGGGTTGGGCTCCTTATCACTACGGCCGCTGGTTTGTGTACAACAGCTCGTGGGTATGGTGGCCCGGGCCGGTTGTCGGATATCCACGCTATCGGCCTGTCTGGGCGCCCGCCTATGTATCCTTTTTCGGCTTCGGTGGCGGGGTCGGCGTGGGAGTTGGTTTCGGGTTCGGCTCCGTGGGATGGTTGCCAGTGGGACCCTGCGACCGTTTCTATCCGTGGTATGGGCGTTACGGCTCACGCTTCAACTCGATTAACGTAGTCAACATAACCAATATCCATAACGGGCCTGGCCGTGGATTCGGAGGCTTCGCACCGCTTCGCGCCGGCAACGGCTATTCCAACTTGCGTCTGGCCATCACAAATGAACGCGTTCGTGAGGGTATTTCGACAGTGGGGGCAAATCGTTTTGGTACCGGGCGAGAAACTGCGGGACGTGTCAGTCGCGAAGAGTTCAACAGCGGACGTTTGATGGCCGGAAATCTCCCGGTCGTTCCAACTCGTGAATCTTTGTCAGTTACCAACCGTACGGCTGTTTCATCCGCACTGCAGCACGGAGGCCAATCGCAGCGATTCTTCACCAACTCGCGGCCGGGAGCTGCTCCACAACCGTTTGAGAAACAGGCGGCCCAGGTACAGCAGTCAATCCAGCACAATGGCCAGTTCAGAGCGATTAATGCTGATTCCGGTCGGGGATCTGCGAATGGAAACCGGATGGGGCAAAACTCCGCGGGTGGCTTTCCGAGACCGAGCGCCGGAGTTCGCACCGGCATGAATAGTGAAAGCCGGGTCGGTTCTGCTGGCGTTCAAGGTTCGGAAAGGGGAGCTGGTTCTACCGAGAATCAAGGCTGGCGGCATTTCGGCGGATCGAACTCGAATCCGGGTCAAAATCATGTCGGTGTTCAGAGTTCGCGGTCAGCCGGAGGTTTTTCTGGATCCGGATCCAGAAGTCAGCAGCCAGGAAGTTCGGTTCGTTCCGAATCTAGTAATGACGGCGATTGGAGACGCTTTACGCCGCAGTCCGGTGGCGGAATGCAGGATCCTCGCGGGCTAGCCAGAGGACCGGACAGCCTACGCGGCTCCCCAGACGGTATGCGCGGATCGTCGCAAGGCGGTATCCGACCAAATCCATCGCAGGGCTATTCCCGGCCTCCGTTAGAGATGCGGCAACCGATCGTCGCTCCACGCGCTTCTGAAGCCGGCGGACCGTCACGAGGGGGTTATGGTGGCGGTATGCACGCTCAACCTGCAACCGGTGGGGGGGGCGGCCACAGCAGTTCTGGCGGCGGGGGCGGGCCCTCCCATTCAGGCGGTTCGGGACACCGGCGCTAACGGAACGTTTCTTTGATCAAGCGAGTTTTGCGGTGAAGATTTCACCCAAAGCTCGCTATCTTTTTTCGGAGTTCAAATCCGCGAACGCCAGTTGAAAGCCACAAGCCTGCTCAGCCCTCGCACTTCGTCGTCCGGCCTAACATTACCGTCGACTATTCTGCCTTTTTACTCAGCCTGTTAGAGTGGATTGGAGAGGTTTGGGTAAAGGGATCGCAACTGATGATCGTGAACTTCGCGGAGCGAGCACACAATCACAACTGGGAACTGGACCCAGTCACGCGGTCTTTGCTCGATACCGATTTCTACAAACTGCTAATGCTGCAGTTCATCTGGAAGCACTATCCCAAGACACACGTGTCATTCACATTGTTCAATCGAACTTCGTCGGTCCGATTGGCCGATATGTTTGCCGTGGAAGAGCTCGCCGCCCAGATGGAGCATGTTCGCGGGCTTCGATTCCGGAGGTCCGAATTAGTCTGGCTGGCGGGTAACACTTTTTACGGTCAACGGGGAATCTTCGAACCGGCGTTTCTCGCATGGTTGGAGCGTGACTTCAGATTGTCGGACTACGAGTTATCCCTAAAAGACGGGCAGTTCCATCTGTCTTTCGATGGCTTATGGACCGACACGACGATGTGGGAGCTCTACGCACTTTCCATCCTGGATGAACTAAAGACTCGAGCGAATCTCAAACGTCTGGGAGAATTTGGCCTTGATGTCCTTTACGCTCGCGCAAAGACCAAACTATTTGGAAAGATCGAACAGCTACGAGGCGTACCCGATCTCAAGGTCGCTGACTTCGGAACACGACGCCGTCACAGCTTTCTCTGGCAGGAATACGTGGTGGAAGCCATGGCGGAAAATTTGGGTAGCAGTTTCACCGGAACGTCCAACGCATTTCTTGCTCACAAACACGACCTGGAGGCCATTGGCACCAACGCGCACGAGATTCCCATGGTGATGGCTGCACTTTCTCCTGACGATGAGGCGCTGAAAGCCTCTCAATACCGCGTTCTGGAACTGTGGCAGAGCACGTACGAGGGCGCGCTTTTGATCATGCTCCCGGACACATTCGGTACCAGCCAGTTCTTACGCGACGCCCCGGACTGGGCCGCAGACTGGACAGGCCAGCGCATCGACAGCAAGAATCCTTATATTGCGGGCGACGAATATATCGAATGGCTGAAGACCCGAGGCCGAGAGTCTCGAAATAAATTGGTTATCGCATCCGATGCGCTGGACGTGGATCAAATACTTAGTCTGCATGCGCACTTTGGAGGAACTCTGGTTGGTGACACAACGCCTGGCGACTTTCGAAATGCAGCAGATTTTCTGGATCGGCAAAAATGGATTTCTGGGCGTCGTGTCCGTTTCAGCGCGGGGTGGGGCACCCTTCTGACCAACGATTTTCGCGGCTGTGATCCCGCTGGCAAAGGTGGCTTTGATCCGATCAGCCTGATTTGCAAGGTATCGGACGTCGAGGGCCGGCCTGCGGTGAAGCTTTCGGATAATTATTCGAAAGCGCTGGGGCCGCCATCGGAAATCGAACGCTACCGGCGAGTCTTCGGCACAGATGGGGTCAGCGACATTCCAGTGATAGCCTGAACCCAAGTGGACCAATAATTTCTAGTTGTCGTCACGCCTGCCGAGCGTGCTGCACCATCTCCACCAAAACTTTTCGGGCTTGTGACGAATCTGTAACGTCTCTCAGAAACGCGATGCGGGCTCCACGTATGCCGTCCTGGGTCTTCAATCGGAGGTGAAATCCCAGGCGGTCGACCGAAGTCATAGATGCTTCTTCTGCTCCAATCCCAGCAAATACACGAGCTAACAGGACAAGCGCATCTTTGTGGTCCGCATTCATATGCTCGAGGATTTCGGCAGCCAGGTCGGCAAGCGGATCGGGCTGAGCTCCAGCGTATTCCGAAGCCGTAACCCAACCCATCACGCCAAAGCCACCAACGTAATACACGTCCACAACGTTCATGCGGTAAAAAGAAAAATCTTCGAAATCAACCCAATACTTGCTGTTTTCGTACCGGGCAAGATAAAGTTTGCGCGCATCCGCCAAATCACATTCCACAACTGATGAAACATTACCGACCAACGTCACCCGTGCAGCGCCCAGTGGATCACCCGTCACATCCGGTTGTGTCACCAGAAGGCTGGCCCTCGGATCTGCCAACAGATTTTGCGTATGCATCGCCATGGTGCTGATCAGGAAGACGGGGCGCCCACCGATGTCCAATCCATAAGGCATCACCGATCCAAATGGAAATCCGGGCTGCTTCCGCGAGAGGGTCGACAAGCTGCCAATCCGTCCGAGATACAACAACGTGCGGGCACGTTCAGCGAAAGAAGGCTCCGGAACTGGTGCTTGGTCATTGCTGGTGGAAGCATGACGCCGTGATGAAGACATTTGCTTCTTTCCCCTAATTAATCCAATAGCGGTTGTATCACGTCGCGCGAATTGTTTGGCAGGGGCCGGTAGGCTCGCCACCGCTCTTACCCGGATTACTCTGGTAACGTAGCCGTTCCCGTTTGAGGTACTCCATAATCATTATTGAAGTGGTCTGCCGGGAAAAGAATGCATTTCTCCCCGCTTCTCCACCTGTTCGCACAAAGGCCTCGTTTCGGAGAGGGTATGTTCACGGGAGTTGCAAAAGCCCCGGCGATGGACCAGCATTCGCTGCAGAGCCTCGCTCGGCTTGATGACGCGGTACTCGCCATGATCATGGCGCGGGCCCCGATTTCCAAAGTCTTGAGTACACTCTGTACCGAAATTGAGAAAGCGTATCCGAGTCTGCTGTGCTCCGTCCTGCTTCTCGACAGCGACAATGTGACCCTGCGCACCGGCGCTGGTCCCAGCCTCCCAGAGGAATACCGAAACGCAATTGACGGCGTTAAAATCGGGCCAACGGTGGGGTCTTGCGGCACGTCTGCTTATCGAAAGCAGCCGGTTGTAGTTTCCGATATTGCCAATGATCCGCTGTGGGCAAACTACCGGGACCTGGCACTGGTGCACGGGCTGCGCGCGTGCTGGTCAACCCCAATCGCTCGGCAGGACGGCATAATTCTCGGTACGTTCGCCGTCTACTATCGGGAACCGCGCATGCCTGGCGCCGAACACCTGAGTATTGTCGCGCATGCCACGCATCTCGCTGGTATTGCCATCGAACACGATCGCGCAATGCTTCAGCTGCGCGCCGCCGAAGACCGGTATCGCACTCTGGTAGAACGTCTGCCCGCTATCACATATATTGCGGAGCTGGGCGCTGACGGACCGTGGCACTACGTGAGCCCCCAGGTTGAATCGATTTTAGGGTTTACATCCGCGGAGTGGCTCGCGGATCCCATGATGTGGATGAATCGCATTCACAAGGATGACCGCGAGATTGCACTGGCGGCCGAGAAACGATTCCAGCAAACGCACGAATTGTTTCACGCTGAATACCGGATGTTGGCGCGCGATGGAAGGATTCTATGGATCCGCGACGAAGCGGTCATGCTGGATCGGTCCGCCGGACGGAAGCTCCTGATGCAAGGTGTGCTTTATGACATCACCGAACACCGCCGGCTGGAAGACCAACTCCGTCACTCGCAGAAGATGGAAGCGGTAGGTCAATTAGCCGGTGGAGTGGCACACGATTTCAACAATCTGCTAATGCTGATCCAAGCCAACAACGAACGTCTGCGCAGCCGCTTAGCTCCCCATGAGCCTGCTCATCAGGATTCACTCGAGATCGAAAGCGCCGTGGCACGAGCCGCTTCTTTGGTGCAACAGTTGCTCGCTTTCGGACGCAAACAAGTGCTTCAAACCAAGATTCTGGACTTGAATGCGGTTGTAACTGAAGTCGTAAAAATGCTGCGCCGGTTGATTACAAATCATATTGAACTAAAGGTTGTGCTGGGCCACCAAATCGGCAGGGTGAAAGCCGATCCCGGGCAAATCGAACAAATCATTCTGAATCTTTCCGTCAACGCCCGCGACGCGATGCCCGAGGGTGGACAGCTAGTTCTTGAGACCCGGAATGTACACATCACTGCAGCCAACGCCGGAGGTAAACATGACGGCGTCCCGGCGGGTGAGTATGTCCTCCTAGCTGTAAGCGACACCGGCATTGGCATGAATAGCGAAACACTCGCCCACATGTTTGAGCCCTTTTTCACCACCAAAGAGCCCGGGAAAGGCACTGGATTAGGATTGGCTACGGTTTATGGCGTGGTCAAACAGATGGACGGCGTAATCTGCGTACGTAGCGAACCCGGAAACGGAACCGGATTCGATATCTATCTTCCCGCCATCGATCGGAAAGACGCGGTGGAAGAAGGCCCAGCCCTCGAAGGCAGGACAAACCTCGCAGTAGCCCCCGCTGGAAGTGAAACCGTCCTGCTGGTGGAAGATCAGGAAGGTATCCGGGATCTAGTTCGAGAATTCCTGAAGAGAAAGGGCTATACGGTTTTGCATGCGGTTGATGGCAGCGACGCCTTACGAATTGCAGCCGAACAAACCACTACCATCGATCTCCTCATCACCGACATTGTCATGCCCAACATCGGAGGCAAAGAACTGGCCCGCCGCCTGATTCCTCTGCGTCCGCAAATGAAAGTGCTATTCATGTCGGGCTATCCGGATCATGGCAGCCTGGGAGACGAGGAAGTCGCGGAACAGGTTCCTGTTTTGCTAAAACCCTTTCTGTTGGACGTTTTGGCGCGCAAAGTACGCAGTGTTCTGGATAATTCGGAGTCCGACTGATGCTCTAAAAGGCCGATCGGTTACCGCCGTAACTTCACCCCAACCTTCAGAAGAACCATAATAGCCTCCTGATGCTGGACAAAAGAAAATCACAACGCAGAAAGATGGTATTGCCGGTCAAGGTCTTCATTGACCAAGTAAGTCACCTGGCACATACCATGGACATTACCGATAGCGGTGCCCGCTTGGGTGCGTTGCGAACCAAGCTGCATCCAGGAACAATCATAAGTTTGCAACGTGGATCGCAGCGGGCAAAGTTTCAGATCGCATGGGTCCGTCAGCTCGCACCGAATGAACTTCAGGCAGGCATCGAGTGTCTGCAGCCGCAGAATAGCTTTTGGGGCGTGGACTTGTCGTCGAAAGGGTCGGAAGTTAAGAAAGAGGCCCAGCAGGCCATGTTGACCCTGTTGTCAGGCAAGGCGAAGAGCGTAGCGAAGAGATAAATAGGTGGTTCGACGGAGTATCTACGCGGGCCGAAGGTACGACGGCAAAATTCTAATATACCGCCGATGGACTCCTGTCTAGTGATGGGCGTATGAAAGCGCGAACAGAACGAGGGTGTTCCAACAAACCACTCCGACGTAGAACAGGTTCACAACCCATAATAGTTTTCGCATCCGAAGGGCGATCAGGACTGCGATCATCTTGCTGACGACTAGGCCGCCTGTGGGACTCAGGACTGTGGTGAGTCTCGCGACCAGCGGGTTCATCTCGAAGGCTCCAAAATGAAACGCGATCAAGGTGGTCACCAGATCAAGGACCTGCAAGCCGACAAAACTGGATTTTGCCTGAAATATCTTTATCATTTTCATCCCACCAGCCGCTTGGAACCAGAGCTCGTTACCGCCGCCGCAAGGCTTTCTCTCCAAAAAGAACACCATCGCATAGGTGACTTTGGTGCGCATCGACTAGACAAACGGTCGATTTGTGAAAAAAACAAGGCGTCCCAGTCGATCATCCCAGAGATGAATCCTTCCCTTTAGTAGGCCGAAACACCGCCCCGGAATTAGCATTTGACTGAACCACAGACGTCAGCTACGCTTCCATCGGTTCGCGGAGGTGTTACGTGAACAAGTCAATCTTTCTTGCGGCAAGCTTCATCCTCCTGCTCAGTCCCAGATCTGCACTCGCCCAGGCCGCTGCGGAATCCGCGTTGACAAACGCTTTGTCGTCCTCGGCGACAGTTAAAGCCGGATCTTCATTGGGCCGCGCGTTGAATCAAGGCGCAGCCAGGATGGGCGTTCGTGTGCAGGAGAATACCGCTCATTCGCCACGGCTCGGCTTACAGCAGAACTCTACCTCGACTCACCTGACGACTCAGGTTCGAACCGGCCAGAGTGGAATGAACCAGATCCGACGCAGCCAACCATCGAACAACTTGCATATCGGATCAACCCCAACGACCGGAGGAATCTCTATTCACGGCGGCCAACTCATCTGCTCTCCCGACGGATCCTCCAATCAGCCCACCAAGGGCCACAACGGATCTGGCACGACAGGTTGTCAAAGTAGCGCAAACGCGGCGAAAGATGTTAATGAGGACCCTTACAAGTCTTTCGTGACGATTCCACCTCCGAAATAGCAGGTCTTTCGCGGATTGGTCGTTAACTCCCTCAACTTGTGGTCACTTATAAAATTCATCCCGCTCTCTCCTGAAGTTACCGTGCCATTCGATGATAGGTTGACCGTAGATTACAATCCCATCTGAAAATTGATTTTTGGAAGGGCAAGATGAGTGGAAGACTGGCAGGGAAAATTGCGTTTCTCACCGCGGCGGCCCAGGGCATTGGGCGAGCAACCGCGATGGCGTTCGCCGAGGAAGGAGCCACGATTTGGGCTACCGATGTTAACGAAGCGGGATTGAAGACGTTAAGTACCGAGCGTCCCGGGATTCGCGTACGACACCTGGACGTGCGCAATTCACATGACGTTAATCAGATCTCGCAAGAGGTCGGCGCCATCGATGTGTTGTTCAACTGTGCGGGATTTGTCCATCATGGAACGGTTCTCGACTGTAGCGAGAAAGACTGGGATTTTTCTTTTGATCTGAACGTCAAATCAATGTACCGCACCTGCCACGCGTTCCTCCCCGCCATGCTCCAAGCGGGTAAAGGGAACATTATTAACATGTCATCAGTCGCGTCCAGTATCAGGGGCACGCCGAACCGTTTTGTCTACGGAACCACTAAAGCCGCCGTCATTGGCTTGACCAAGGCCATCGCTGCGGACTTCATTCGCCAGGGCATCCGTTGTAACGCGATTTGTCCCGGAACCGTTCACTCCCCATCATTGGAACAAAGAATGGCTGCTCAGGGTGACGTGGCAAAAGCACGCGCAGATTTTGTGGCGCGCCAGCCGATGGGGCGATTGGGGCGTACGGAGGAGGTCGCGGCTCTGGCGGTGTATTTGGCATCCGACGAATCCGCTTTCACCACGGGGCAGACGCACGTCATTGATGGTGGTTGGGCTATCTGATGCGCAGGACGATTTGAGCTTGAGCGCAGCTCTCTCCGAAGGAATCTATGGCGGGAAGAATCTGTCGTAGAGAATTTGTGGCCACAGCAGCTTCTACCGCCGCAAGCATGTCCTGGCCCGGTGTGTCGGCTCGCTTGCCACAATTACACGGTGTGGAGGCTTTCCGATCAAAAGGGAGCCGCTGAAAATTCAGTAGTTCTCGGAAACAGAAGCTGACGAGATCAGTGTGCTAGGTGTCATTTGAACCCCAGCCGGTGCCGGCGTCGCCTCAAGAGTGCGATTGGGATCAACAAACAACCAGGCGGCCGCCCCCATCAGGCAAAGCCCCGCAGCCACCAAAAATGACGCTGTCCAACCAAAGTGGCTGGCGATCAGCGGCGTTAGCCATGCCGTAAACCAACCACCCGCCTGGGCACCCATATTCATGAATCCGGAAACTGAACCCGAGGACGCACCAGCAAGATCAGCGGTCACCGACCAGAAAGAACTTTGTGCGAGATACAAAGCGCCCGCACCGCCCGCCAGCACAACGCTGGCCAGCCGCGCGCTGTGGACCTCGGCGCCGAAGACAAGGAATACTGCTGCCAGCGCGATCACGATAGCGGCAAGATAGCAACGCCCGACCCGCGGACCATGTGATCGAGTTAGCCGGTCGCTGACCATGCCTCCAACCGCACAGCATACTGCCATCGCGAGGAATGGCAGCATGGCGTAAAACGCACTTGCCTTCAGATTCAGTCCGCGAACCTGAGCCAGATAGGTATAAAACCAGCTGAAGAATATCCAGGCAACATAACCAAAGGAAAAATAGCTTATCGTGACCGCTAAAACTTCTTTGCTTTTACAAACAGTTTTCCAGGGAATCAGGTTTTGCGCCCGCGCACCCTTAGACGCATCGACCGAAGCCGAGAGACCGGACCGGATGGTTTCCATCTCGGAGGGTGAAACCAAGCTATGCTCTGCTGGTGTGTCCCGGGCACCAATGAACCACACCAAGCCAACGACAAAACCGATTAGAGCGCACACCCAGAACGACGTTCTCCAACCGTAGTGCAACATGATGAAGGTAATCAGGGGAGGTGAGAGTCCAGCCCCGGCCCCTACTCCGGCAAAGATCAAACCATTCGCGATGCCGCGTTCTTCACTCGGAATCCAGCGGGAGACAAATTGGTTGGACGCCGGGTAGATAACGGCCTCCCCCGCTCCGAACAGGAAACGGATGGAAACGAAAAGAACCAACGCGCCTTGGATGCCGTGAGGAATGGCAGCGGTAAGGGCGGTAAAAACGCCCCACCAAACCGCTCCTCCAGCAAGAATACGGCGCGGCCCAAACCGGTCCGCAAGCCTTCCCCCGAGCGTCTGAAAGAGAGCGTACCCCGCCAGGAAGGAGCTGAACACCCATCCCAGTTCGACGTTGGTCAGGTGGTATTCGCTGGCAATGGAACTGCCTGCAATGGAGATGTTGACGCGATCGAGAAACGCGACAGCGCTCAGAATGAAGAGCCAAAAAATCAGGAACCACCGGACGTGACTCGGACCGGAACCCGTAATCGCGCTTCCCGGCCCTGATAAGCGATCCGTGGGCATGCCTATTTGTATTCCGTAACTAGCTGCCTCGACTCTCCCAAACCCTCAATTCCCAACTCCACCACATCTCCAGCATTCAGATATACCGGCGGATTCATTCCCAGGCCAACTCCAGCAGGAGTTCCGGTGCTGATCAAATCGCCCGGGAGCAGCGTCATGAACTGGCTGACGTAAGACACTAGTGTGGCCACATCAAAAATCATGTTTGAAGTGGAGCTCTTCTGCCGCACTTGCCCATTCACTCTCAGCCACATTGCAAGATTGCCGACATTCAGAATCTCGTCCGGCGTGGCGAGGAACGGTCCCAGGGGAGCAAAAGTGTCGGCGCTCTTTCCCTTTACCCACTGACCTCCGTGCTCCAATTGAAAGGCTCTCTCGGAATAGTCATTGTGCAAAGCATAACCGGCAACGTGTTCGAGGGCCTTCTCCTTTGAGACATACGAAGCTCTCTTGCCGATGACAACCGCCAGTTCCACTTCCCAATCCACTTTGGCTGCGTTCCGAGGCCTGACCAAATCGTCGTTCGGACCGACAAGAGATGTCGTCGCCTTGAAGAAAAGAACTGGTTCTTTGGGTGCTTCGGCCTTGGTCTCGGCGGCGTGATCTCGATAATTGAGCCCTATGCAAACAATCTTGCTGGGACGGCAAATCGGGGAACCCAAGCGAACCGAGGGTGCTACACGCGAGGCGGATGACGAGTTCGTGCTTATCCAGGAAGCGAGCTTCTGCAGCCCATTGCCGCCAAAAAATGCTTCGTCGTAGTCACTGCCTAGTGCTGAGGCATCGAGGCGACTACCATCTTTCAACAGCACGCCCGGCTTTTCTTTACCTGGATCGCCAAACCTGATCAATTTCATTGGAGCGGAATTCTCCTCAATTTCAGTGCGAGCGAGTTATTGTACTTTCCTCATCTTAACTTCTCGGTCAAAACGCGCAGGCACAACCGAATATTTAATTGGCATTATGATACTATAATTTTTCTCATTATCCCTAATTATCATATATAGTGACAATTTCATTTCTGACTACGCCAATGTTCCGTCCCACGCCTGCAGGCTTCGTGTAGCTGCGAACAAGGAGACCGTTTGATGAGGAGAAGAATTCTCGCGTCGCTAATCTTGGTTTCATGCGTTGCTCTCGCGTCTGCCCAAACCACCGGCGAGCGCATCGACCTTTATTTTGGTGATTGGCACAATTCTAAACCTCGCGTAACTCACGGCTCGCTCGAGGAGCGCGACATTTTCACCCGTGGCGACCCTCACAATCCTTCTCAAAAAGCGGCCGTGCTCCGTTTCATCAACGCCCATACATATGCAACTCTCGCGCCTCATGCTTCCACTAAAGCGACGCGGCTGGACGGCCAACAGGAAATCTACTTTATCCAGTCCGGTCGCGGTACGGCCACAGCAGGGGGACAAACTGTGGATCTTTACCGAAATATCGCGGTCTTAATGCCGGCCAATCTGGAGTTCACCCTCAAGAATACGGGAGACCAGCCGTTGACGATGTATGTGATCAACGAACCGACGCCTCCCAATTTCCGCCCAAATGCCAACATGCTGGTTCGCGACGAAAACAAAGTTCCTATCAGCTCGAGTGATGGTCACTGGGCGCACATCGTAAAAACATTGTATGTAACGGCCGACGGCCTGGGCACTTTGCAAAGCGTTCTTACAGTTACGATCGACCCGCTCACCATGGGTCAACCCCATGTTGTGGATCACGATGACATCGAAGAAGTGTGGACCGCATTGGACGGCACCAGTCTGGCGTTCGTAAGCAATCAATTGCGAAGGCAAACTCCCGGAATGGCGTTTTACCACATTCCTGACAACAAAACTCCGCATACAAATATCAACCAGAACGAAGACTCCCAGGTTAAATTTCTGTATTTCGGTCGTTACCATCCACACGATCCTCGCCCGTAGGCCGATATCACCAGAACAGAGGAGGTAGCATGTCACGCACAACCCTAGCTTTTTTGGCTGCGTCGGGATTGGCCCTTGCGCTGCCATGGCTCGCCCCGGCGCAAACCGCGCCGCCCTCCAGCGGCACCAAGAATGCAATCAATGGCATCAACTCTTATCCCGGTCCCGAGTTCGTCAAGTACGCGAAGGAAAGAGATCCGCAAGACCGGCGGATTGATCTCTTTATCAGTGATTGGCAAGGGTCGATGCCGCGCTCCGAACATGGTTCTTTGGTCTTGCGCGACATTCTGGTGCGCGGAGACAATTTCGCACCCTCCCAAAAAAGCGCGGTTTTGCGGGCCGCCAATTTCCTCGCCTACGGCCGGCTGGCAGAGGGCGCATGGACGACCCCGTCGAAGCTCGCGGGTGAGCAGGAAGTTTATTATGTGCTCGGCGGTGAGGGGGAAATCACAGCGGGCGGTGAAACGGCTAAACTCCGCAAAGATGTGGCGGTCCTCATGCCAGCCGGACTTGAGTTCGTGATGAAGTCCATTGGCCACGAACCACTTACCATGTATGTCATCAATGAGCCGACGCCCGGTGGTTTTCATCCGAAAGACAGAATGTTGGTTAAAGACGAATCGTTGGCGCGCGTGAGAACTCCTGCCGGCGGCGATCCTTATATAGTGGGTGGCGCCTCCGGTCACTGGGCGCACGTGGTGCGAGAGCTGTTCTCACCCGCGGATGGATTGGCCACTGAACAGAGCGTCATCACTGTAACGGTCAACCCGCTAACGATGGGCGAGCCGCATCCGCACCGGCCGGGCCAGGAAGAAGTATGGGCAGCCATCGACGGCACGAGTCTGATCATGATGGGCACCGAGCTACGCATTCAAAAGCCAGGAATGGCTTATATGCTCCCCCCTGATGCGGCGACGGTCCACTCCAACATTAATAGCGGCGACACGCCGGTTAAATTCCTTTACTTTGCGCGGTTCCCCGAAGGTGACAACTACACCCATGCCATCGTTCCGGCGCATCAGTAGAATATCCTTTCTCGCCTGGCCAGCCAGCGGTCCCGCGACGACGAACCATCACATGCAGAAGATCAATTCATGAAACGAATCCTTCACCTGGTACTACTCGCTTTCTTGGTTGTGTGTTTCGTTCCATTCGCTTTTAGTGCTCCAGCGAGTGAGTATTTCGTTTATTTCGGAACTTACACCGGCTTTACCTACATGAATGAGGGTCTTCCCGCTGGCGGCAGCCATAGTAAGGGTATTTATGTCAGCCGATTCAAACCTGCCACGGGTGAGGTGAGCACACCGGAAGTTGCCGCAGAAATCGTCAATCCGGCATTCCTCGTGGTCCATCCGAACCAGCGCTTTCTTTATGCTGCGACGGAGGATCCTCTTTCGCTAGGTCCCGATTTCGATCACGCATCTTATGTAAGCGCCTTCTCGATTGATTCCAAAACCGGCAAACTTACGCTTCTAAATACACTGCCGACCGGCGGAACGAGTACTTGTTATCTCTCCATCGACAAGACTGGTAAGTACGTTTTGATGGCAAATTTTGGCAGCAGTACCGTGACCGTGTTGCGTATTAAAGATGACGGGTCGCTCGGTGAACAAACTGCCTTCATGAAACATCTTGGAAGAGGCCGGGATCCGGCTTTCCAATCGCAAGCACACCCCCACTCCATCGATGTTTCGCCCGACAACCGATATGCAATCGTCTCAGATCTTGGAGTGGACAAGGTCTTCATTTATCGCTTCGATGCCGCGACCGGAGCGCTCTCTCCCGACGAGCCTCCGTTTGTGGCGGCGGAGTCGGGTGGCGGTCCGCGTCATTTTGTTTTCGACGCTGCCGGGAAATTCGGATATGCCCTCAAGGAGATGAGCGGAGTTGTGACCGTCCTGGCCTGGGATCCTTCCAAAGGCACTCTGACCAGCGTGCAGGATGCCAATACATTGGCGGCTGATTTCATCGGATCAAACGACTCCGCCGAAATCGCAATTCATCCCAACGGGAAGTTTCTTTATGAGTCGAATCGTCGCTCTCGTGGTGGAAGTCTGTGGGGACCGGATAGTATTGGCGTTTTCTCGATCGATCCGGTGAAAGGGACTTTGCGCGAAGTGGAGCAGGTACCCCCCGGCGGGACAATGCCGCGTAATTTCGCGCTTGATCCCACGGGATCTTACCTGTTTTCCGCCAACGAACTGACCGGCAACGTGTTGCTGTTTCGCATCGACGCCAAGACCGGGCGACTCGCACCTACGACCACTAATCTGAAAATTGACGTGCCGGTATCCATTGTATTTGTGCCCTCGCAGCGATGATTTGCAGCAATGCCGGGTAAGGAGATCAGCCAATTACATGAGACGTATCCTTTACACGTTCTGTTTCGCTTTTACCCTCGGTTTGGTGTTTCTGGTCGGCCGCACTGCTACCGCACAGAACAACGATTACTTCATGTACGTCGGCACCTACACCGGCTTCAAACATGTTCATCACAGCAAGCCGTATGGACGCGGGGAAAGTAAGAGTAAGGGAATTTACGTAAGTCGCTTCCACGCTGCGACGGGAGAGCTTGGCAAACCGGAACTGGCCGCAGAGATGATCAATCCGTCATTCCTCACCATCTCTCCCGACCATCGATTCCTGTACGCCGTGAGTGAAGATCCCCTGTCGGTCGGGCCTCCTCTTGATCATTCGTCGTACGTGAGCGCTTTTGCCATTGATCACACCACCGGAAAATTGCGTCTACTGAACACCGTTCCTGCCAGCGGTACGAGCACCTGCTTCATCTCCATCGACAAAACCGGCAAATACGTGATGGTGGCAAATTTCGGCAGCGGCAGCGTTTCAGTTATTCACATCCAAGAAGACGGCTCCCTTGGCGACTTGACCGCTTTTATTCAGGACGTAGGACATAGCGTTGATCCAGCCATTCAAAACGAGCCGCACACGCATTCGATTTTAGTTTCTCCCGATAACCGTTATGCCATTGTCTCGGATCTCGGATTAGACAAGGTACTCATCTTTCATTTCGATGCGGAGAACGGAAAACTTTCGCCGCCGGATCCTCCATTTGCGACCGTATACCCGGGCGGTGGTCCACGGCATTTCACGTTCGATCCAGCTGGCAGGTTCGGCTATCAGCTAAGCGAAATGAGCGGCATCGTGGACGTTTATGCCTGGGATCCGGAGAGAGGCACGCTGACAGGCGTGCAACGTGTCCATACCGTCCCCCATGACTTTTTCGGCAGTAACCACAGCGCAGAGATCGAAATCCATCCCAGCGGAAAGTTTCTGTACGAATCGAACCGGCGGACCAAGAGCGAGACCGAGAGGGCGCCGGATACAATCGGCGTGTATGCGATTGATTCGTCCAATGGGACGTTAAGTCTGGTGGAGCAGTCGCTTACAGGGGGAATCATGCCCCGAAGTTTCAAGATTGATCCCACCGGCACCTACCTGCTTGCAGCAAATGAGCTATCGAACAATGTTGTACTTTTCAAAATCGACAGCGCCACGGGCCGGTTGACGAAAACTGGGAAAGAAATCGGGGTGGATACGCCTGTTTGCATACAGTTCGTGCCGGTACGAGATTGACCACGGTCGGAAGAGGTCAGCGATCGTTTGTGTAAGGACTTTACCTAATTGTCATATAATATAACCCGTAGTCTGGTAGATTGAAAAATGACAGTGATTACTGCCTTTACCTCTTCGTTTCGGACATTCTTTTCTTGGGTTTCGTTGTTCCTTCTCGGTTTTAGCGTGCTGACTTCGGAAGCCCAAAATCCTTCGTTTCACAACGCGCCGACGGCCGCTCAACGGGAAAAAAATCCGTATGCGGGGCAATCGCAAGCGCTCTTAGCCGGCCGGGTTATCTATACCAGCAACTGTGCAACATGTCACGGAGCCACAGGCGAAGGTTCAGGCAACGTCCCTCCTCTGACCAATGGAAATGCGCAGAGCGCGACGGATGGAGAGGTCTTCTGGTACATCACGCACGGAGATGCAGCCAACGGCATGCCTTCCTGGGCCGGTCTCCCGGCAGAACAACGCTGGCAAGTTGTTTCCTTTGTGAAGTCCCTCAACGGCGTAACTACCAGCTCAACGTCAGCGGCCGCATCCACCAGTCAGCCGCCTGCTCCGGCGGCCAAAACAGAGTCATCCGCTCCTCCCCCAACCGCGCCTTTTACCGACTACAGATTCGAGAAGCCCGGCACCACTCGTCACATCCGGCTTAGCGATCTTCCTGCGCCTTTCGCGACGCAATCTGCAACGGCGGGTCCCAAAGTTGTCCCGCGCCCTCAGAATGCCTGGCCCCAGGCGCCTGAAGGTTTCAAAGTTGAGCTGTACGCTTCAGGTCTCAACAATCCGCGCCTGATGCGCACCGCTCCCAACGGGGACATTTTTCTCGCTGAAACGAACGGCGGAAATATCAAGGTTTTCCGCGGTATGGCAAGTGATGGCAAACCCGAGCAGGTGCAGGTTTTCGCCACCGGACTCAACACGCCTTTCGGGATCGCGTTTTATCCGCCAGGACCAGATCCACAATGGGTATATGTCGCGAACATGGATTCGGTCGTGCGCTTCCCCTATCACAGTGGCGACCTCACCAGCAGCGGACCGGCACAACATCTGGCTGATCTCGCCAGCGGCGGCCATCACCGGTCGCGAGACGTTCAGTTTTCGCCGGATGGCAAAAAGATGTTCGTCTCCGTTGGCTCACAGGAAAATGTTGACGATTCGCCGTCCGAAAAGAATCGCGCGGACATTCTTGAATACAATCCCGACGGATCCGGTTTGCGTGTCTACGCCTCCGGCATTCGCAACCCCGTCGGCATCGCTTTTGATCCGAAGACCGGCCAGTTGTGGTGTTCGGTAAACGAACGGGACGGCCTGGGAAACAATCTGGTCCCCGACTACATCACTCACGTTCAAGAAGGCGGCTTTTACGGCTGGCCATGGTGGTACATGGGCGGCCACCGGGACCCGCGTCTTGCCGGAAAACGACCCGCGGTGAAAGGAAAAGTCATCACGCCGGACGTCATACTGCAGCCGCACAACGCGTCATTGCAGTTGACGTTCTATGACGGTAAACAATTCCCCGCCGAATATCAGGGAGACATTTTTGCTGCCGAGCACGGTTCATGGAACCGTTCACCTCGCGCCGGATACGAATTGATCCGCGTGCCTCTGCATCAAACTGGCCACGCCACGGGCGAGTATGAAGACTTTCTTACCGGCTTTGTTGTGGACGACGACAGTGTCTGGGGTAGGCCGGTGGGAGTGACAGTGGCACCCGATGGAACGTTGCTGGTGAGCGATGATGGCTCGGGTTCGATTTGGCGCATCGTTTACACAGGAAAATGACCTCGTCCAGGATACGAGGCGTCACACTTTAGACCTAAGAAAGGGCCCTCGAACGTGAGATTTGGGATTCTCGCTGCCGCGTTCTGTCTGCTCACCTTGCCTCCCGTTCCTGCGTGGTGCCAATCCGATTGGCCGATGTATGGTCACGACGAATCCAGTACCAGGTTTTCTCCTCTCAGTCAGATCAACACGCAAAACGTTCAGACCCTGACGCGTGCGTGGACCTACCATATGAAGAAGGATGGCCCCCGGCCGTTATCGGCTGGCGCTGCCGGCAGAGGTGGCGGCCGGCACACTTCGCAAGCGACGCCCATCGTAGTGAATGGAAAGCTCTATATGCCGACTCCATACAGCACGGTAATTGCCTTGGATCCGGAGACGGGACAGGAAATCTGGTCTTACAAGCTCGATCACGGACGGCCGGCGGGACGCGGCGTTGCTTATTGGCATGGCGATGCGAAAACACCAGCCTCAATTCTGTTCGGAACCAGCGATGGCCGGCTGACCTCGCTGAATGCTGAGACTGGAAAGCCGACAACTGGTTTTGGGGTAAACGGGTCCGTAGACATCAAGACGGGAGTGTTAAACGGTTTTCCGAACGCTCAGTACAACGTCACCTCGCCGGTCACGATCTACAAAGATCTTGCGGTTGTGGGGGGCCAAATTCAGGAGTCACCAGGCACCGGCGCTTCCGGCGACCCGCGCGCCTTTGACGTGCATAGCGGCAAGTTGGTTTGGCGTTTCCACTCTGTACCTCACCCAGGGGAAGTGGGTAACGATACCTGGGAAGGCAACAGCTGGAAGAACCGCTCTGGAACCAACGTCTGGGGCTTCATGAGTGTCGATTTGGAACGAGGATTGATATTTTTTCCCTTCGGATCCCCCTCCTACGACTTTTATGCGGCCGACAGAAAAGGGAAGAATCTATTCGGTAACTCACTGGTGGCAGTCAATGCCGACACTGGAAAGTTGGCTTGGTATTTCCAGGTCGTTCATCATGATGTTTGGGACTACGATCTGGAGTCGTCCCCTGTGCTGATGGAGGTAGTCCAAGGGTCGACAAAGATTCCCGCGGTCGCCATCATCGGAAAAAACGGTTTGATGTTTATTCTCGATCGTCGTGACGGCCGGCCCATCTACGGCGTGGAAGAAAGGCCCGTACCCGCTAGTGAGCTGCCAGGCGACGTGAGTTGGCCCACCCAACCCTTCCCTCTCAAGCCTCCGCCATTGGGACGTAACAGCTTCAATCCCGATGAGATTGCCTCGGTAACTCCCGAGCAGAAAAAATTCTGTACAGACCTTTTGGCCACAGAAGGTGGAATGCAAAGTGGCGGGCCTTACACGCACTACGGATCCAAGTTGACCATCGTATTTCCGGGAACCCTCGGCACGACTAACTGGCCGGGCATGTCATTCAACCCTACGCTGGGATATTTGTTCGTCAACACGGTCGACATTGCTGACGTGGGCAAACTCACTAAGGCCGCGGAAGGCGCTGATCCGGCGTACGAGAGAACCAGTCCGTGGGGCTTCTACGCGAGATTCTGGAACAATGACAAGTTCTGGCCCTGTCAGCAGCCACCATGGGGACAGCTCTGGGCCATCAACGTCAACACAGGGGAAGTAGCCTGGAAAGTGCCATTTGGAGTCGTTGAAGAACTGGATGCCAAAGGCGTTCACGGCACCGGCACCTTAAACTTCGGTGGATCCATCAGCACAGCGGGTGGTCTATTGTTCATTGCCGCAACCAACGACCAGCGCTTTCGCGCCTTCGAAGCGGCAACGGGAAAAGTGCTCTGGGAAAACAAGCTCGAAACCGGCGCGTACGTTACCCCCATGACCTTTCAGGGCAAAAACGGAAAGCAGTACGTAGTAATAGTCGCAAGTGGTGGCAGTTTTTACGACACAACCGCCGGCGACTCAGTCATGGCTTTCGCCCTGCCCTAAGGTCGGGTTGAATCAAGGCGACCGACAGAGTATTCGTCGCAACCAGGTGAGCAGAAAACAAATGCGGCCGAGTGTTCGCGGCCGCGATCGGATATTTAAGTTCTTAGTCTTTGTCGTACACTACCAACTCGTGGAACGGCTTGCCGTCTTTATCAGTGCCATCCATCGTGAACGTGGTAGTCTTTCCGTCCTTAGACAAGATCGCTTTGCTCTTATTCGTTCGCCCGTTGGCGTTCCATATTTGCTCGTTGGTGTGATCGTTCACCTTCTTCACCAATACCGTCGTGTTTTCCCTGCCAATGACCGGCACCGCTTGCCCTTCTACCGGTTTGTAATGCCAACTCGTGCTCTTCCCCTCGGAGCTGGTCTCGTTGACAGTGACCGTACCATCAGGGTCGATGATCGCCATGTCGACTTGGGGAGGAGGGCCAGGAAACTTCGACTTCGCAAAGTTAACTTTCCAAGTGCCGGCAAATCCGCCTGCGGGCATATCCGCAGCCTTTGCCGTCAGCGAGATAGCAACCAGGGAGAAAGCCAAAAGCAGAAGACGTATTTTCATGGTGATATCATACCACCATTGAATAAGGCGTCAATTATTTTCATGAAGTCTTTTCAGTCGCCTCACGAATCGACCTGTGAACTGAGGGTCGTTACATTCTCAAGGCGGAGGTAGAATGATCCGAGTCGGTGTGGACGAATCAGTGGGCGCGTCAGTGCTTGAGGGCTTTACCAAAGAGGCCCAGTTGGTTCGAATTCCGAAAGAGCCCAAAGGCGAAATCGAAATCGATTTCTGGATTCCCACTTCTTCTCCCAAGAATACCGAGCTTCAATGGTCGCATCTGAGGGGCGTTCGGGTTGTGCAGGCGCCCTGGGCAGGAGTGGATTCGCTGCGACACATCTTCTCCTCGAACATCATCCTGTGCGACGCACGCGGAGTGCACGACATCCCTACAGCCGAATGGGCGGTAACAGCCGTGCTGGCCATGCAGAAATATCTGCCTTTCTACGTCGAACTGCAGCAGCAGGGCGACTGGTCTATGCGTTCTCAAGCCGGAGATATTTATCGACTTTCCCACCCGAAGAGCCCAAATCCCCCGTCCCTGCTCGATGAAGTGGCCGATACTACCGTTCTGATTGTTGGCTACGGATCGATCGGTAAAGCTATCGAGGAACGGCTTGTGCCGTTCGGGCCAAAGTTTCTGCGCGTAGCACGATCGCGACGAGAAGGCGTTGAACCGGCCAGTAAGCTGGACGAGCTGCTGGGCCAAGCCGACATCGTCGTGATCATCATGCCGTTGACCAATGAGACCCGAGGCATGATCGACGCTAAACGGCTGGCTAAAATGAAGCCGGGTGCGCTACTGGTCAATGCCGCACGAGGAGCGATTGTCGACACAGACGCATTGCTTCGGGCCTTGAATGAAAAGAGAATTCGCGCGGCGATCGACGTCACAGAACCCGAGCCTCTGCCAGCAGGCCATCCCTTATGGCACGCGCCCAATTTGTTCATCACTCCGCACGTCGCTGGCGACAGCGCTAAGCTGATGATCAGATTATTTAAATTGGCCAGTGCTCAAGTCGAGCGCTTCGCGAAAGGCCGGCCATTGTTGAATGTGGTGACTGGCGAATATTAGACTGGAACCGATCAAAGGTTCATTATCAGCAATATGATATGATGATTGCCTAAAAAAATTGCGCATCCACGCTATGTGCCTCCTCTCAATGAACGGAGTTTGAAATGCGACGATTGCGACACGCTTTTCTGCTGTCAGTCGTGCCCTTATTATCCTTAGTTATGTGCGCCCAGACTTCTCCGAATTCCCCGTCGAACGGACTCCTGCTTGTGGCGAATAAAGGAGACAACAGTGTTGGCCTTGTTGATCCGGTTGCTGGACGACAAATCGCCGAGGTCGCCGAGGGCGGCATAACCGGGCATGAAATTGCTGCGTCCCCGGACGGCAAACTGGCCTATGTCCCGATCTATGGAAACTCAGGCGTCGGGCAGCCGGGCACTGATGGCACGAACCTGGTGGTCATCGATCTGGCGGCTCGCAAAGTCACGGGTAAGGTTGATTTTGGAAAAGGCGTGCGACCGCATTGCCCGGTATTTGGACCGAAGAATGGTTTGCTATACGTCACCACAGAGATCGAAAAATCCGTCAGTATCATTGATCCCGCCACGCTGAAAATTATCGGCTCGGTTCCCACCGGACAGGAACAGTCGCACATGCTGGCCATCACGCGCGATGGTCACCGCGGTTACACCGCCAATGTTGGACCGGGAACCGTCTCGGTCCTTGATCTGGATGCGCGGCGAACTATTGCAATCATCCCCGTGTCCCCGCAAATTCAACGTATTTCTCTTTCGGTTGACGACCAACTTGTTTTCACTTCCGACGTAACCAAACCTCAGCTTGCCGTGATTGATACTGCAACAAATAAAGTTAAGACGTGGGTTCCCTTACCTGGTCTGGGATACGGAAGTGCGACGACGGCTGACGGAAAATGGCTCATCATCGCTCTGCCCCTTGTGCATCAAGTCGGGGTGGTCGATCTGAGCACGATGAAGGTTGCACACACGATCGATCTTCCGACTCGCCCACAGGAAGTGATCGTTTCGCCCGATGGCAAGTTTGCGTATGTATCGTGCGATCAAAGCGGCAAGGTCGCGACGATCAATATTGCGGATTGGACTGTCCAGAAGATTATTGACGCTGGCAGCGGCGCAGACGGCCTGGCATATGCGGCGGCGCGATAATTTGTCATTCTTCGAGTCTGTTTAGATCTAACGAGAAACCATCCTTTCAGGAAAACTGAAGTAAACATTCATGTCAGTGACATCTCTGGTCATGATTCGAGGAACGCGATGAACGAAATACACGAGAAGAAATGTTTGCTGTCCGGCAGAAATCTCGCTTGCCTGGGGCTGTCCCTGCTGGGAATGATTTGGTTGCCCGCAACCGCCCAGGTTGTCGCAAAACCGCCGGTTACGACGCCCAGCGCTGGGGGAAATAGTTTCGACGGTCCTGGTGCCGTGCGGTATCAACCATCAAGAGATTCATTGGATCGCAGAATCGATATGTTCATCGGTGATTGGCGCGATTCGATGCCGCGTCACGCGTACGGATCACTGGTGCTGCGCGATATTCTCACTCGCGGAGACAACTTCAATCCGCCGCAGCCAGGCGCCGTGTTGCAAGCCGCCAATTACCTTGCTCTTGGACGCCTCGCTCCTGGTTCTTCGACCGTCCCTACACGTCTCGATCACGAGCAAAACGTTTTCTACATCGTAGGAGGCACTGGCGAAATTGAAGCGGGCGGTAAGACCGCGCCGATTCACAAAGACATTGCCATCTTTATTCCAGCGGATCTTGAATTCGCTATGAAGAATACAGGCGACGAAGCGCTGATCATGTACGTGGTAAGCGAGCCAACTCCAGCGAACTTTGTTCCGGGGAAAGCGATGCTGGTGACCGATGAAAGCCGCGTTCCGGTACGAACTCCGATGGCTGCTTCCCCGTATACGCTTCCCGGCGCGTCCGGTCACTGGGCGCATGTGGTAAGGGATCTATTTTCGAAAACCGACGGTCTCGCCACCATCGGAGATCTGATCACGGTCACGATCAATCCGATGACCATGGGCGAGCCGCATCCACACCGACCAGGCCAGGAAGAAATCTGGGCAGCCATCGACGGAAACAGCCTGGCTTTTATCGGTACGGAATTGCGAGTGCAGCGTCCGGGAATGGCCTATATGATCCGGCCGGACGAGTCCATGACGCATTCGAACATTAATTCGAGCGACACTCCAGTGAAGTTCCTCTGGTTCTCAGGTTCCTCGATTAAGAGGTAGGTTCGCGATAAATACGGAGCGGCGGATGCCCTCACCTGCCTAGTCGAGCCCAGCTCGACAAATTCTGCGATAGGACAAAATGCTTCGACTTTCGCTCAGGAGCTTTTTCGCATTATTGTCATTGATAATGCTTGCGCCTTTGCCGGTTGCCTACGCTCAGAAGCATGAATTAACCATTCGCCTCGCTGGTGACGAATGGTTCCTCGATTCACTTACGAAAACCGGAATGATCAATGCCTTCGAAAGAAAAAACGGCATTTATGTCGAAGTCATTCACAAAAACGATCGTACGATCATGAGCGATCTTGATCGCGATCCAACCACTGTTGAGCGAAGATTAGACGTGGTGGTGATGCGGCATCGCCTGCTCGGTGCGCTGGTGCAAAAAGGACAGGTTCGACCGATCGATTCTTTTCTCTCTGATCCCACGCTTCACGACGCGAATCTCGCTCCCCAGCAACAACTATTTCCCGTTTGGTGGCACGAGCTCAGTTCTTACGGAAACCAGATCTACGGCTTTCCCTTCACCAGTCTGACCACCTTCCTCTGTTATCGCAAAGATCTTCTGGACGATGCAAGGAACCAGCGCGATTTCAAATCTCGCTATCATCGTGAACTGGTGCCTCCCATCACCTGGCAGCAGTACATGCAGCTGGCGGAATTTTTTACGCGGCCAAAAGATCATTTCTATGGAACCTACATTCAAGGAAAGCAAGGTTTGGCTCTTTGGTATGAATGGTTGAACCTTGTTTATTCTTTTGGTGGAGACATTCTGGATACGCAGCACGGATCGAAATACGGTGACATCGTGGTCAACTCTCCGCAGAATATTGCCGCTACTGAGCAATACATGAAGCTGATTCCGTTCAGCCCGCCTGACACGCTGAATTATGGATGGGGTGAGGCCCAGTCCTCCCTGCAGCAGGGACGCGTATTCATGGGTCTTTTGTGGAACGATCAGGCACCCTTTCTCGAAGACCCCAGAGTTTCAAAGGTGGCAGGCAAGATCGGTTATAGTCTGATCCCATCTAATTCTGCCCAATCATTCAGCCAGATGGAAGGCCTGACCTACCTGATTCCGACACAATCACAACATCCGCGCGATGCGTACCGGTTTATGGAATGGGCAATGTCTGCTGAAGTTCAGATTCAACAGACTCTGGGAGGCGGTGCGTCGGCCAGAAGATCGACCTACGACGACGCGAGAGTCAAAGAAATTCCTTATACATCAACTTTCCTGGCCAGTGTTCCTGTAGCAAAACCGAAACCGACGATACCCGAATCTGCCGAGATATCGGAATCGATGCAGCGCCATATCTTTGAAATCGTCAGCGGCAATAGCTCGCCTCGACACGGATTAGATAGCCTCGCACTAGATCTGCAACGCATTCTCGGCAATAAAGTGCAACTCCGGTACCCCGTCAAGACGACTCAATAGCACCAAACCCAGCAGCGTCGCCATTCTACTTCTGTCCATTTTGAGCTATCCCTGGGCTGCTCTTCGGAGGCGGAAGAATTTCCTTGGCTGACAATTCGGCCGGGAATGCAAGGTTGAAAAAGCACACCATCATTTCATCAAAGCTCTGCTGCCCCCAGATGACCGTCTTCGTCGGGTCTGGATTCTCCGGATTGTTGGCTGAGTTATCGAAGTGCGCGGTACATTCGATCTTCGTGCCCGCCGGCAGCGCGATTGGCTCAGCCAGGTTGTACCAAAGCTGCCAGTGCCAGTTGTAATGCGGAACATTCAGAATTTTACGAGTTTCTCCGTTGGGGAATACCAGGCGGAATTCCATATCCTTGCCCCGGGTATGCATATGCGGATGCATCCCAAGCAGCGTTACATCGTGACGAACCGTGAACGAAGAGTCCACCCTATAGTCGGGATCGCCAGGAGGAATTTTGAAAGTTTCGTTGATCGCTGACAAAGTCATAACGCGTTCTTTCGGCGGTTCTTTGGCAAAGACGAGCCCCACACTGGCTTGATCCGTCGTGGCTTTTCCCTCCGGCATGTAGTGCACTTCTAGAACAATGTCTGAGCCCGCGGGAATGAGCTTTGCCTGCCCTTGTTCGAAAATGTCCGGGGGTTGGCCGGGAGCGTAGCCGACCAGCCAATCACTTGGCACATCGTCCGGGTCGGCACTCGCATTTGTCTTGGAGGGCGGAGCTTCGAAGAATACGTTCTTCGGTTGATCCTTGAAATAGTTCGAGCCTGGCCGGCGAACGTACGCAACAATGTGGTGCACAACTGAACGATCCGACGGAGCCGCTTCAACAAATTGAACCCACCGGTCCTGGGTGAAGCCGGTTGGCAGAATCACGTACTGATACTCGAGAACTCCGCTGTCCGGAATAGAAAATGGTTTGGGGAGCTTGAATATGACGTCCGGTTTGGGAATCGACCATCCCTCAACAAATTGCGTTGGTGGCGGGAGGTCCTTGGGATCGCCCTTTGGCGCACCCGCGTTCACCCAAGCGACAATCGTATCGATCTCGGCCTGAGTCAGTGAGCGGTTATTCTCAAATCTTTCAGTGTGCCCATCCTCGAACCAGGGCGGCATTTCTCGCTGTTGCACCATTTTTTTCATCGCCTTGGCCCACGGCCTCGCGTCTTCATAGGTCAGCATTGAAAACGGCGTGCCCTCACCGGGACGGTGGCAGGTCTGGCAATGTTGCTGCACGATGGGCGCGACCTCTTTGGTAAACGTCACGCTGGAAGGGATCGTGGCTGAACTCGCCACGCTCGAATCGTCCGACGGGTGGCTTGCATGATTCGCCATGCCAGGCATCTGAGCCATTGCGCACGCTGCTACGAAACATGGCAAAGCGAGGATTGAGGCTAACTTCTTCATCGTCGACCCATTTCTTTCTGGCACTCGCGATTACAAAGTCCGAAGGTTTAATCAGCGCTACAGGGTTGCGATACTCAGTGGCCGGGAAACCAAGGCGGCCGTGACCGGTGTTCCGAGCGCATGAGTACCTGAATTGATTTTTATCGTCAGCACCGCATCACCGGTCAACGCCAGCAAGTTGCGTCCATCCGCCGTTGCATGCAGCTTGATCGCTGGAACTTCTGTCACCTCGCCCGGCGCTTCCAGCGAACCGCTGGCCGCAATCTTCCACGCTTGAATGCCTTTTCCGTGCGAACTGTATAGAGTCTTGCCTGAAGGGTGCATCGCGAGGATCGCTATCTCGCCATTATGCGAAGCCTGAACCGTCTGTTTACAATCGGAAATTCTTCCTACCATCGAGTCATAGTCGAACACCGACACCGACCCGTTCAGCGAATGCGCCACATAAAGGCTTCTGCCGCCCGGAGCCAATGCTATGCTGCTCGGCCCGCTGCCGGCCGTAACTTCACACCGGCAAGATACGGTAATCTGACTTTCGCTGATTGAAAGCAAGCTCACTCTGTCGCTCCCTTGGTCTGCAGTGAGAACGTTCCCGGCTCGACCAAACGTCACCGCCGAAGGATGTGCGCACGCCTGCAATGCATGCGGTCCTGAACCTGTCTCTTTCAGAATTCCCGATACTCGCGCAAGACCCCCGTCCTGGTCGACCGAAAGCACGTTGTACGCGCCGCCGCCGTGCACTGCGACCACCACACTCCTGCCATCCGGGGCGACAGCTAAATCTTGTGGCAAGATACCCGAAAGCGACAGTGGCAGGCGGTTGTTTAACTCGAGCAGGCCAGTTCTCGCATCAATGGTAAATGCCTCCACGCTTCCGCGGGGCAGGTTGCCATACTCAGATACTCGGTTGGCCACGTATAAGTTCCCACGGCTGATTGCCATTGCCGCCGGATGGGCGCTAGCGATAATCTGCCGCCTGATGAAGCGCCCGTCTGCAGTGATCGAGTAAACATGGATCTCACGTTCCCCACCGATGTAGGCAAACTTAGGCGGGCTCGTCCCAACCTCCGTCGCAACCGCCCAGCGAAAACGGCCGCCGACGGCTCCAAGCAAAGACATGCCGCCCATGATTTGCAAAAAGCGCCGACGATCCAGCCACACAGGGAGCTTCATACGGTCAATCTTGAACAGCGGTCAAAAACGCTATGCGCGAATCGACATGGCATGGTGAAACACATTATTCGGGTCGTACTTCTTCTTAACCTGCTTCAGAAACTCGTAGTTCGGTCCGTAGTAAAGTTCGTGCCAGTAGGAATAGTCGAGCATATCTTTGTCGGGATAGTTGATGTAGCATCCCTCATAATTTTCGCCAGGAAAAGGCGTTCCCTGATGAGCGACGTCCACTTCGGGACTAGAGTAAAGCTCTTTGTAGAAATCTCGTAGCCAGGTGTTATGTCCCTCGTCCTCCGCAGGATTTGCCCAGAAGGTCATGAGTTGCAATTTGATGACGCTCGAGCGCTGAAAGGCGACGGTCTTTTCGAGATTCTCTTTTCGATTCATCGCGCCCCCGTACGAGTCAATCTCCACTACCGAACGCGAAAGGTCCACTCCCGGAATCGCGCGCGTCAAGTGCTTGTAAAAGACTTTGATCTCGTATGCGGTAAAGTTCTTCTTCATGTAAGCGGATTTGTACTTGGAACGCGAGGAACCGCGACGGACTCCACCCGCCGCCTCGGTGTCGGCCCACAGGACGCGCGTCATTGCATGTGGCCCGAAACCCTCGGGAGGGCGGTTGCTGTAAGGAGGTCTGGGCACCACGGCCGACGGTTTGTACGGATCGAATAGGGCGAGGAACTCATCGAGCACTTTCGTATCTTTGCAGGTACCATCCGGATTGCAAAACTGCGCGGACACAGTCATGAAACCACTTGCCTGGTGGCTTCCATCGATGATGGCAAACAATCCCCATGTTTCAGGATCCTGGCCGCGGGTGGCAAAATAATTGCCGAAGGTGTCGAGAATTTTCGCAAACTTTTCCTCGGTCATTTCAGCCCAGGGAAAGATCATGGTCGACACCATCACTTCCTGTGGCGCCGGAGGCAGTTTGTCGAAGATATAGTCGACGATGACGCCAAAATTTCCGCCACCCGCGCCTCGGCAGGCACGAAGAAGATCAGGATCCTGCTTTTCCGTGCATGGACGAAGAGCAACCTTTCCCTTCGCGTCCACCGTAAGAATGTCTACCCCACTTACCCAATCTGCCGTAGTTCCGTACAGCCGCGAAAGAAAGCCGTATCCGCCACCCGTGACGTGTCCGCCCGCGCCCACCGAATCACATGTGCCGCCGGGCAGGGTTACGTTGTAAAGCTTATAGAGATCCTGATAGGCCTGGCCCAGCGATGCCCCAACACCCACGCGATAGCGCTGATCATTCGGAAGCTTGCCCACCTGGTTCATCATGGACATATCGATCAGTGTTCCATTGGGATTGTTCGCGAAGAAATCTTCATAACAGTGGCCGCCAGAACGAATTGTCGGCCGCTGTCCTCGGCTGATCACTTGCTGCAGCGTTTCTGCCGTATCCTTCGAATCGAGACAAAGGGCTACGCTGCTAATTCCGTCCGCCGGGTCTGCGGGCCAGCGAGCGTTTCTCGCTCTCTTCAGGTTGCTGAAACGTACATCATCGCGACTTACCAAGATGGCCATTTCGTTTCTTCACTTCAACTCCTAAGAGAGAGCTTAACAGCAGAGAGGGGATGCGATCACTCGCATCCCCTCCCCCTCAAACGCTGGCCACGATCTTTCCCCACCGAGATCTATTAGAAAATGAACTTGGCGCTTATTTGACCGATACGACCTGGGGCCGCCGAGGTGGCCTGACCGAATTGGCTGCTATTGGCATTGCCGATCACGCCGCTCGGAAGGAAGTTGGTGTGATTGAAGACATTGAACATCTCGAAGCGGAAATTCAAAGCCATGCTCTCGGTGATTTTCGTATCTTTTTCCACACCCAAATCCGTGCTTACCCATCCCGGTCCGGCGAACAGGAATTGCTTTGCGCTGCCAGTCACGCCGCAAACTTCGTAGCCACAGCTGAGGCCGCTGGCGAAGGCTGAGGAATTAAAGAAGGTATGCGTCGGATTGCGTGGATCCAGTTTCTGGATCGCGCCAATTTGCGTGGGATAGTCGAGTCCAATGTTCGTGAGGGCAAAATCCCCACCACTCTTTACGCTGATGGGAGTGCCGGTGTAGAAGCGGCTGATACCTGTGATGTGCCATCCCGTCGTGATCCGACGCGAGCCGAGCCAGTGGGCAAGGGGAAGATCCCAGTTGTAGCTCAACGCCAAGTTGTGCCTCAAATCGAAGCTAGAAGGGCCATAGGCACGTTGTGGATCGCGCGGATCGTAATGGGCAGAAACGCTATCCAGTGAATGGGAGTACGTGTAGCTGGCCAGGAAGGTTAAGTCGCGAGCGCGGCGTTCCGCCGAAACCTGCAGTGAGTTGTAGTTCGAGTTGCCCGAGTTCTGCAGCCATGTCGCCTGAGCGAAGGCCACAACTGGGCCACCAGCGGAGTTAGTGTAGCCCTGGCTAATAGCCTGGTTGTTGATCAGACCCGTAAACGTGCCGTAGAAAGTCTTTCCACCCTGCGTGTAAACTCCGCCTTCGCCGAACGGGCCGCAACCTGCCAGCGACAGACAAAGAGGCGCACTACCGTAGAGTATGTCTACACCGCGCTCGATGTGGTGCCCTTGGGTTCCAACGTATGCCACGGTCAGCACAGTCGACTTGTCGAGCTGCCGTTGGATAGAGAGGTTATAGTGCTCGGCCATCTGGGTCTTGTTCTTGTTGTAGTAACCGGGTACATAAAGAGGCATGAGTGATCCGAACTTGAAGTCCGGAAATGGCCCGTTGCCCGACGGAAAGGTGAAGGGGAAGTGCTGGCCCTGTGAGACTCCGGTGGCGCGAGTGATGTAGGGGCTGGCGAACTCAGTGGGTTGCGGCGAGGCCCAATAGAGGCCCCAGGGAGCATCGCCGATAATACCGAAATTACCTCTGTCGGCAGCGCCTAGGTAGTAAACGCCGTAAGCTGCGCGAATGCTGGTCTTATTCTCACCCCAGATACCACCCGAAGGCGCGTAGGCGATACCAATACGCGGCCCGAAATTGTTGTACTGCGTGGGAGAAATCGTGCTCGGAACTCCCGGATCTCCCGGAACCAGGTTGCCCGCGGGAGAGTCGGGGAACTTGGTGGACTGCACTCCCGGCACTGGCGTCGTGAGCCGACCGAAGTTGTCACTCCACGGCCTGGCAACGTCCCAGCGCAGACCGAGATTCAAAGTCAGGTTGTGAGTGACCTTCCAGGTATCTGCGACGAACAGCGCTCCATATCGCGTGCGGTTATCGAGCAGCTGAACGGAGCATTGCACAAAAGACGTGGGAGCGCCGACATAGTAGTCAGAAACATCCGATCCCGTCTCATTGCCGGTAAATTGAAAATATCCGTTCGGTCCGCATTCGTTTCGAGCATTCAGCTGGTAGTACCTGTAGTCACCGCCAAAGCTCAGAGAGTGGTTCCCGATGATCTTGCTAAATGTATCGCCAATACCGTAGGTCGTGTTGGGTTGATAGAGATTCAACCAGTTGTTGCCAACCGCAAAGCTGTTGAACAAAAGCATCGGCAGCGACGATGCGTATCCAGGTGTTCCGGTATTGATCAGACCTCCGGTCGTCGGATCCGTATTAAAACCATACTTGTCGTATCCGGAAATCGTCGAACTGGCCGCCGGCTGAGCCGTTCGCACTGCCGTGCGGAAAAACTGCAGGCGCACGACGTTGACCGCCGAAGAACCGAAAGTTTTCGTGTTGCTCATCGAGAACAGCTGATTGCGCGACGGCACCGTCGCCGGATATCCCGGCACGTTCTCGACGCCCTGATAAGCCTGCTGGTAGACGGGTTGGACTGCGGTCGCATCGTCATAGTGATAATAGAACGACCATTCTCCTGTCATATGGTTGATGAAATCTATCCGCTGGGCCATGTTGGTATCGATGAGCGTTCCGCCGTGACTTGAGTCCGAATATTGGCTTACGCCTAGATTCGCGGCCGGAATTTGCGACAGGGTCAAAGCACTTACAGGATCTATAAAGGCGGAAAGATCGTGGCCCGGCACGCTCGCGCCTGTGCTATCGGTAGTCGTCACTGCAGTACCGAGTTGGTTGTAGGTTGTAACTCCAGCCGTAACCGGTACTCCGCCACGCGCCGACAGCGTCGCCGCCCATGCATCACCCTGGACGGCTTTGGTGAGCAGGCTATCGGGAAAGATACCATTGCGTTCATCAGCACTCAGAACATCCAAAACTCCCGTGCTAACTCCCGCCACGCGCCGAGTTTGCTGAACATCGGTGAAGAAAAAGAGCTTGTCCTTCACGATCGGGCCGCCAAAAACGCCACCGAATTGATGTTGCTTCAGCTCGGCCTTGGTGCTGTCGAAGTAGCTGGTCGCATCGAATCCCTGGTTCCGGTAGAACTCGAAGAGAGTTCCGTGAAAGCGATTGGTTCCGGACTTCGTGACCGTATTCATAACTGAGCCGGTAAACTTTCCATACTCAGCGCTGAAACTGTTGGTGAGCAAGCGAAACTCCGCTACAGAGTCGGCATTGGGGATCAGGCCCGCGCCCATATTCCGGGTCTCATTTACCTCGGCGCCATTCACTAGAAAGGCGTTGGCATACTCCGGTTGGCCGTCGGTAGAGACATTCCCCGAAGATGTGTAAAGGCCGGAAGCGGGACCGCGATCGCTGTAGTTGCTGTTCGTATTCGCAGGAGAAACGCCCGCCTGGAGCGTAAGCAGATCGAGATACGAGCGCCCGTTGAGGGGCATGGCCAGAATCTGCGGAGATTCGATTGTGGTGCCGGTCGACGTGACCGAGGTCTGCACCTGCAGCGCATTTGCTTCGACCGAAACATTTTGCTGCACGCTCCCAACCGGCAGCGTCAGATCGAAGGCCAGCTTGTCGTTCACACTCAGGTCGATGTTGTTGACCGTCGACTGTTGGAAACCGGTCATGGTGGCAATAATTTTGTACCTGCCCGGAGGTAACGCCAGGAATGTATACGATCCTTGGGAATCGGTGCTCGCCTCGCGGCTGACATTGGTAGCAATCTCGGTCACCACAACGTGGGCGCCGGAAATCACTGCTCCGGAGCTGTCGCGAACGTATCCTTGAATGGAGCCCGTGACGTCTGCCCAGAGGTGGGCAGTACCGAGCAGCACCAGTAAGCAAATGCAAAGGTAACGGCAAGCACGACGTCCCATAACACTACCCCCAAAGGAACTCAAGATTTGTGCGACAATATCATTTTTTGACTAGCCAACAAGCGAAATAGTGCGAAAACCGGATTCGCTACCCAGTTACCAATCGAGCTGCAATCATCGAATTTGGCGGGTCTCCGCATCCAGGAACAAAGCTTTTCGGAACCCTGAACTCGAAATTGGAAAATCCTGTTTCTAACCGATATCCCAAACGGCCCAAACTCGAGCATTTGTCATATAATAGAACCTTATGTTGGTTGTCAAGATATGTTTGAATTATCTTGATAGAAAGTATAAAGAGGCGGGAATCGGAGGAAACGTGCGAATTAGACAGAGCCCAGGGATTATGACGGCTTCCCTTCCCGAATTCGATCCTTTTGCATTTGCCACTTGAAGAGGAAATACACGGGCACGCCGATCAGGACCACGATGACGCCGGGGATGGTTGTGGCGGTCCGATAAACGAATAAGACAATCAGGATGACCCCCGCGCAGACCAGATAAAGTAACGGAACCAGCGGATACCCGAAGGCACGGTATGGCCGCTCAACATTCGGTCGAGTCCTCCTTAGCCTGAATACACCCGCGATCGTGAGGATATAGAAAATCAACGCTGCGGAAATAATGTAATCCAGAAGATTGCTGTAGAGATTTCCGTAAGCTCCCGTGGCCGGTTCATATGTACGAATGGTCAGCAATACTGCCGCCCACAATCCCTGCATGATCAATGCCGCCCCTGGAACGTTGGCGCGATTCAAAACTGAAGCACGCTTGAAAAACAGACCGTCCAGCGACATCGCGTAGTACGCGCGCGCACCCGACAAAATTAATGCATTCATGCAGCCGAATGCCGCAATCATGATTGCCACAGCGATCAATGTAGGACCGACGGATGGGAAGATTGCCTGTAACATGGCGGCGGCCACTCGATCCGACGGCGCATGCTGAATTTCGCTGAATGGCAGCACCACCAGGTACGCAAAATTCGCGAACACGTAAAGTCCGATTACGATGACTGTTCCCAGTGCCAGCGACAGAGGAACATTCCGGGTAGGATTGCGAACTTCACCGGCCGTGAAGGTAATGTTGTTCCAGGCGTCCGCAGCATATAGAGCTCCAATCTGCGCGCTGCAAAGCGCGACCAGCATTCCGAAAGCGGTTGCGGGTGAGAGCCCGTGTCCCGCCAGCGTGAAGCCTTGAGGCGTCCAAGCGTGACCGAAATTTGCTCTAACCACCGAAGCCCGCCAGCCAATCAACACCCCGATAGCAATCACTCCTAACAGGGAGCCGATCTTCATCGTCGTAAAAACGTTCTGAACTCCCTTCCCGTATTTCAGTCCCTTCATGTTGGTCCAGGTCAAGAAACTGATAACCAACAGTGCGACGAGTTGAGCGGTGGAAAGAGAGAGTGCATACTTCGGCAGAATGTGAATGGGCGGGATGATGTAATTTGCTTCCGAGATTTGAGGCCACAAGACCCCGAGGTACCGGGAGAATCCCACCGAAGAGGCTGCAATGGTTCCGGTTTGAATCACAAGAAATAAAGTCCACCCATACAAAAATCCCCACAACGGCGAATACGCTTCGCGAAGGTAAACATATTGACCACCGGCACGGGGCATCATCGCGGCTAACTCTCCATAGGAGAGCGCCGCCGCCATCGTTAGAATGCCCGCGACTACCCATGCCAGTAAGAGCCAGCCGGTACTCCCTACTTCGCGCGCCATTTCACCGGCAACGATGAAAATTCCTGAGCCAATCATCGATCCGGCCACGATCATCGTTGAATCAAAAAGTCCGAGGCCACGATTCAATTCGCGATACTGCGCGACAGCTGGAAGTTCTTCTACTTTTTGAGTCACAGAGAGATCCTCATTGGAGTTCAAGAGATACCACAGTCCTCGCTTAACTTCTGCGTAGATTATTCGAATAAAGATTTCAGGTAGCCTGAATGAATCGCGGAGAGAAAGAAACTCTGTCGTGTCACGGCAATTTCTTAAGGAATTATTGCCGGCTTCGACCACGCAGTGCGCTGGATTGCGTCATTCCCATTTGAGCAACAATTTCCTTAAACTCGGAACGATGCCGAAGCGCGTCAAAACGCGGATCTTGGGTGAGAGTGAACAGTTTCATGTTTCGCTCACCGCAAGCTCGATTCAGCCAAGCCATCGTCTGACTGGAATCGCCCAGCGCCGCGTAGGTCGCCGCGATATCGTATGACGGCATGCACTGATGGGAAGGTGCATTCTTCAATTCATCCAGAATTTCGCGAGCCGACGACCTGTCTCCGGCCACGGCGTGGGCATGGGCTGTCATGGCCTTAACACAATTGTTTCCGCCCGCCAGGCGAGCTGCCGTATCAAATTCTCTTATTGCCTCTTTGACGCTTCCCTTTTGTTCAAGCGCCTGCGCCATATACATGTGCGCCCAAATGAAATCGGGGTCCAGTTCGAGAGCGCTTTGATAGTGTTTGATCGCCTGATCGAACTGGTGAGCCAAATGAGAGGTGACGCCTGCCCAGACCAGAGTGATGATTGATACCGGGTCAATCTCCAGCGCGTGCATGATCGCGATGTGGGCGGCTTCGTGTTGCCCGCGAGCGGCGAGCAAATTCGCGTACCAGTGATAACCAAGAGCATAGTCGGGATTGCACTGAATGGAGCGACGGTATTCATGATCGGCAGTTTGCCAGTCCCGATCAAAATGCAGAAGAACATCCGCCAACGACGCGTGAGCTTCGGCCAGATTCGGGTCGAGCTCAATCGCTTTCAGCGCTGCCCGCCTGGCCGACGGCATGGCCTCCGAAGGCGACACGATCTCGTAGAACGATAGAAGAGTGAGTGAATCCGCGAGTCCCGAATAAGGCAAAGCGAATTCTGGATCTTCGCGTATCGCCGACTCAAAACAATTTATTGCTTTGCGTAAACCCTCTTCACTTCGCAGATTCCAGAAGTATCGACCCTTCAAATAGGCTTCGCGAGAGCTTGGCTTTTCGCGGCAGGTTGCGACAGGAGCGGACGACGGTGAGGAAAACACTTTCAACCAAAGACACTGAACGATTTGGTCGGCCACGTAAGCAGGAAGATCGCTGAAATCTGTAGCACGACAACGGTAGGTGTGGGACCACGCGACCGCATCCGTCCCCGCAAACAGCAAGTTTACATTTACCCGCAAGCCGGTGCCATCGTCCTGCACGCTCCATTGCAACACAAAATCAACTTTTTCGTCACTTGCAATGTTGACGCGCGCTTCGCCTTGCTCCGGCTGGACTCGAAACTTTGGACTTACGATGCCAAGCTTTCCCGGATTCACCTGCTCCAAAGCTGCAATCGTTCGAGTTACGATAGCGTCGCACAAACTACGTCGCTCGCTGCTCACGGTTACATTCTTGAGGGGCAGGACGTAGATGCTGATTCGATTCCCAGTTCCCTTCGAAGACTTCGACAGAGCCGCCGATTCTGTCTCAGGTTTGCTGCTCTCCCGTGACGCTTCCCGCTTCCAGCGGTCAATCTCGGAGCGCAAAGCAAAAACGCTGCCCAGGCTCTTGTGAAAATGTCGATGGATCGGGAGCCCTTCCCTTTTTTCCCACAACTGCACAGTCCGAACCTCACGGCGCAGATAATTGGCTATTTCCTTCCAGGAATCTAAGCGGTCTGTGCCTGACCCCAAGCCGGTGAACTGAGGAGAACTCGCGTTTGCTGGCGGAAAGTTTTTGATCATGGTCGTGAACGAAAGATCGGGCGGCGATTGACAATCGCTATCGGGAACTGGCGCCGCTGCGGGCGTGCAAGAGAACGGCGAACAGGAAAATCGAGCCGAGAGAATGTTCACCTTAGGCTCAAAATGTCCGGCTACGCGCTCTCTTCCCACGGAGACTACACTGCACTCCTTAGGTCACGCAAGTTCCTGATCTCGATCAGTCGCATCTATTTGGGGCATTGTGATGACTGCCCTGGTTCCGAGTTTCTATCGAGTATTTGACGTGAGTGACGGGGTCCGGTTTCGTACTATTTCGCTTGTTGGCTTGCGAAAGAGTCGTTTACTTATAGAACTGGGTGCGGGAAACTCGCTTTTCACATCGACCGTCTGCCGCCGGTGGAGTGAGTTTGCCACGAGGCCAGCGAATTTACAGTCGCCCTCAAAGCGAAGCACCATAAGGGTTATCCGACTGGAAAGGGAGTTTCGTGTCCGAAAAAGAACACGCCGAATCGCAACAGCCGGCATGGTTTAACTACACGAGTAGCAGCGACTTCATGGAAAGAGTGCGCGCTGGCATGCCTCCGCTCATTATCTGCGTGGCCTGTAATGGGGGCATTCAAGGTAAGGAAGCAAACGAAGTAATCCCCGAGGCGGCCGACGAAATTGCAAGGTCAGTTCAAGCTGCCTACGAAGCGGGTGCTTCGATGGTTCATGTCCATGCCCGCGATCCGAAACAACTGACCCAAGGCGCACGCCAAGCTGAAACCTGGCGCGAGGTCCTGGGAAAAGTTCGTTCTCGCTGTCCTGAAATCATCATCAACGCGACTACCGGAGCTGGTCCTGGCATGACCATGGAAGAGCGCTCTGCATGCCTGGCCGCGGGCCCGGAAGTAGCTTCTCTGAATCTGGCGCCCGATATGAGCAAGTTCAAGCTGAAGGAGCGGCGGGCGCCGTTATCAAATCCGCGTCCGGCGATTGAGATTGATGAGTGCATACCGTTTACTTATGGTCAGATTCACCAATTCGCAGCGGAGATGAAACGGCGCGGAATCAAACCTGAACTAGAGCTCTATCATCCAGGCTGCGCCTGGGTTGTGAACTACCTCATTGAAAATGATTTGATACAAAAACCCTATTGGATGCAAACGGTGATGGGCTATCAAACGGGTAGTTTCCCGACCGTTGAGAATATTCTCCAGCTCTTGAAGGAATTTCCTGCGGAAGCTTTGTGGCTATGCTCGGCCATTGGTCCGTTTCAACTTCCTTTGACTACGCTCGCCACTCTCATGGGTGGTCACGTTCGAGTCGGCCTGGAAGATAATGTCTATTACTCTCGCGGCCAAAAAGCGAAGAGTAACGCAGAATTGGTCCAGCGGTCAGTGCGCATTGCTCAAGAACTGAATCGTCCAGTGGCAACTCCTGCGCAGGCGCGGGCAATACTCGGTCTGCGAAGCCAACCGAGTCAATATTAGGAAAGAAACGCTCCGGCAATGCACCGGGCTACGGTTTTTCTGGGATAAACTTTTCTTGTGGTTCCGTTCGATCATGCTGCTTGACTTAGGTTAATGACATGGTTCTCACTGCTCTGCTTTGTTGTGCTCTCGCCGCCAACCTATCCACCCTCCCCCCGGGTAAAGCTAAAGCTATCGTGGAACGCGAATGCAAAAACTGCCACGCCCTAAAGGTAGTGACCTCAAAAAGAGCTACTAAGGAGCAATGGTCCACATTGGTGGATCAGATGGTGTCTCGAGGCGCAGACGTTCCCGATGAAGAGATGGAGAATGTGGTCGATTATCTCGCCAAGAATTTTGGGGTTACAAATAAATCAGCGTCTGACGCAGCCCGGAGTACTCGTCGAGTTCAGCCGATCAACGTGAACCGGGCAACCGCGACCCAACTGGTTGCAGCGCTTGGTTTGTCTACCAAGGAGTCTGCTGCCATCGTTTCATACCGAAAAGCCAACGGACCTTTCAAGGATTGGCAGGAAGTCACGAAAGTTCCCGGTGTCGAAACCGAAAAAATCGCGCGCTACAAAGATCGCCTGGCTTTTTAGAGAGGCCGGCTTCGAATCCAAAAGATTTTCTTCAACTGCTTCCCTCTGATCCGTTAAAGCCAAACTTGGTAGTCGTCCTTTTCTCATGTGCTATCGTAATATGAATAGCACGCTTTCCCCCGGCAAACGCAGTCGACCTCCGGGGCAGCCATTCTTCTGGCGCAGTGGTCTCGCGAAAGATTGCAACAAATGACCGAAATCGCAGCCGCTGCCCGCCCCACTCACACTCGCCACGTTGTACTAGCCTTGATCGTTGGCGCCTACATGATCACGTACATGGATCGCGTCAACATCGCCTCGGCAGTGCCCGTGATCCAAAAAGACATGGGCTTTTCGATGATCACAATTGGCTGGATCTTCGCCTCTTTTCGTTGGGGATATGCTTTCTTTCAAATTCCTGGCGGATGGTTGGGCGATCGCATCGGCGGACGGCGCGCCCTCGCCTTGGTTGTGGTGTGGTGGTCGATCTTTACATCGCTGACTGCCTTTGCCTGGAATGCAGCCTCCATGGGGATATTCCGGTTCTTCTTCGGAGTGGGCGAGGCCGGAGCATTTCCTATCGCCACTCGTTCGCTTTCTCGCTGGATGCTGCCGACAGAACGAGGTTTCGCCCAGGGGATTACGCATGCGGCATCAAGGTTGGGCGCGGCTCTGACCCCGGCTTTGGTCGTGATGATGATGATCCGGTTCGGATGGCGCCTGCCCTTTTTCGTTTTCGGACTGATTGGACTCGGCTGGGCCGCGGTTTGGTATTGGTATTATCGCGACAGTCCGGGACAACATCTTCGGATGAATGCTGCCGAGCGCCGCCTTATCGAAGACGCAATTGGAATACGCACCGTTAGCGTGCAATCAGTTCCGTGGCGCGGCATTCTCCGTAGCCCCTCACTGTGGACGCTCTCGCTGATGTATTTCTGCTACGGCTACAGCATCGACATATATCTCGATTGGTTTCCCAAATATCTCAACGAGCATCGTGGTTTCAATCTGACGCAGATGGGAATGTATGCCAGCCTGCCGCTGTTGGCAGGGGCTGCTGGCGATCTGCTGGGCGGCACGGTGTCGGACCGCTGCGCCCGGCGCTTCGGAAATCTCAAGGTCGCGCGCCGTGCGGTGGCGCTCGCCGGCTTTCTTCTCGCAGCAGTATTCATTTTGCCGGCCACGTTCACGCACCATTCCACCGCTTCGGTTCTTTACTCCTGCGTTGCCGTTTTCGGATTGGAGGTAACAGTGGGAGTGTCGTGGGCTATTCCCCTGGACATTGGGGGCGACTATGCTGGCTCTGTTGCCTCGGTAATGAATACCTTTGGCAATCTGGGAAGCGCAGTTTCGCCAGTATTGCTGGCGTATCTCGTTGGAATGTATGGCTGGAACATGCCATTTCTGGTCTGCTCGGCGCTCTGTATCGGCGGAGCGACATTAAGCTTGGGAATCAATGCCGACCAGAAAATCGCCTGGGATCCTCAAAGCGTGCGCCCGTAGAGATGGAGCATCAGAACAACCAAAAATTGTTGTGCTATTATATGACTATAAGCTCGGGAAATTGGGCGGCCGAGACTTGAAAGCGCAAGTTCATGAAGATTAACCCTGATAAGTGTGTGGCGTGCGGAAACTGTGTTTATGTCTGTCCGGTCGGAGCGATCTACGTCGATCCGAAAATCAACCGAGCCATGATCGACCAGAATGAATGTGTTGAGTGTTACGCCTGTTACAACGGATTGAGCTCCGAGCGTCTAAATCCAGTTCTCGTGCGGACTGTCCGAAAATTGTTTCAGATGGCCCGCCTGCGATTTGATCCAGAGCCGGATATCTGCCCAACGGCGGCCTTTGAACCGGACAAGCTGGTATGGCCACGAGTGGTGAGGCGGGCATTTTCAGATCCGCGGGCCACTCACGAATCCACCGGCGTGCAAGGTCGAGGCACGGAAGAGGTTAAGACGAACGACGTAACCCATCGCGTCAAACAGGGTGAAGTCGGATTCACTATTGAATTTGGACGTCCAGGTGTCGGCGTGTGGTTCCGCGACATTCAAAAAATGACTCAGGCACTAGCCAAGGCCAACGTGCCATTTGAGAAAAACAATCCTTTAACGCTTCTGATGAGTGACATCACCACTGGCAGGTTGCGTGAGGACGTTCTGAACGAAAAGATTCTTTCTGCGATCGTAGAGATCAAAGTACCGGTTGCTCGTACAGAAGAGATCGTCCAGTTGGTGCACGAAGTCGAGACCAGTATCGATAGTGTGGTCGCTCTGGGCGTTGGGACTCGCTGTGACGAAAATGGGGAAGAACGCGTGGTAGGACCGATTCTGGAGCGCCTCGGCTACCGCCTCGAACGCGCAAAAACCAACACCGGGCTGGGCAAGATCACGAATATCGAAGCCAAGCCACCGAAAGTCGAGGTGGCTGTTTCGTGACCAATACTTTGCATCGCTACGGAAACGCCGAGAGCTTTCGCGACGATTACATCGTCTTCGCCAGTCCAAGCAAGGGAAAAAATGATGAAGGCAGTATTCCGAAGCTTAAGAAGTTTCTGGAGATAGCATTGCCCTTCAGGCCGGTGAACATCGGCGATCCTGCCCACGGCGGAGCGCTTCGGCCTTCGCGAAACGAGACGGTCGCTTCGCATTGGCACCGCGATACTCAGCCACGCCTGCGCAAGGTGATTGACGGAATCGATGAACCGGCATCGGTGGCAGCAGTCTTCGACAATATTGAAGCTGCGGAGAACTTTCTGAAGGCGGTGAAGGAAGCCGATCTCGGACTGAGCGTTAATATTTCGACCTCGATCGAAGGTGCGCAAAAATGCTGCAAGTTCGCCGGAATTGCTCCTCACAGCGTCGGCTACTCTCTTGGGTTTGAAGGGAAACTCGAAAAGCTCCCGAACACTCAAATCCTTGCACTGACTACGATGTGCGGCCATGGCATGATCTCGAGCAGTATGGGCAAAAAGATGATTGACTGGGTGAAAGAAGGCCGCCGCACTCCTGCAGAAGCGGTCACCTATATGGCTCGATTTTGCTCTTGCGGAATCTTCAATCCATCACGAGCTAAGCGTATTCTGGAAGATGCCCGCAACAAGATGGAATAGTGAAGCGCCGCTGGTAATCGCCTGACAAATCATCCATGAATGTGCCTCTGTCTGCCGCTCCCGACCCTTCTTCCGTCCTTGATCTGATCGAAGCCTTTCGCCGCTCCAAGGCGATGTTCGCCGCGGTGTCTCTCGGCATTTTTGATCTTCTGGAACGCAGGCCACTCGATTGCGCCTCCATGGCTGAGGAATTGCGCTTGCAACCCGATCCACTCGAACGGTTGCTGGACGCTTGCGTGGGCCTCAAACTCTTGCGCCGCATGGGAACATCTTACGAAAACGAGCCAGTGACCAGCACTTATCTCTGCCGCACAGGTGAACAGACGCTGACTGGATACATCCTGTATTCAAATGACGTTTTGTTTCCCATGTGGAGCCATCTCGAAGATGCGGCGCGCGAAGGAAGTCCCCGATGGAAACAAACCTTCGGCATCGAAGGCGGAATATTTGATCACTTCTTCCGGACCGAAGAGGCAAAGCGGACGTTTGTACTGGGAATGCACGGCCTCGGACTCTTAAGCTCGCCAAAAGTAGTGGAAGCGTTCGACCTTTCGCAATTCCACTTACTTCTAGACCTCGGAGGTGCTACGGGTCATTTAGCGATCGCCGCTTGCGAACACTACCCGGGTCTCCGCGCGATCGTTTTCGACCTTCCGCAGGTAATTGAAGCGGCGCGTGCACAAGCAGATCGATCGTCCGCAGCGCAGCGCATTGATGTCAAGGCGGGCAATTTTTTCAGCGACGAATTTCCGCAAGCAGACCTGATCGCTGTATCACGAATTCTGCATGACTGGCCGGAAGACAAAATCCAGAAGCTTGTGACCAAAATCTTCCGGAGTTTGCCCGCAGGGGGTGGAATTCTGATCGTTGAAAAACTGCTGCAAGACGACAAGGCCGGACCGGTCTCGGCACAGTTGCAGTCGCTGAACATGCTGGTGTGTACGGAAGGCAAGGAACGCTCGCTTGACGAATATCGCCAGACACTGGAGCGCGCCGGTTTTCGAGATGTACGAGGCCGGCTCACGGGAAGTCCTCTCGACGTGGTATTGGCGACCAAACCGTGAGCCTTTGATTCGTAAGTCACTGATTTGATCTTCCAGGTGGCAAGCTTGTGACCGCTTCGGAGGTTTACGCTTAAACTAAGCAGGAGTGTAATAGTGCTATAGTATGAATAAGGCCCGATCCTTGGACTGCAGGGGTTTTGGAGGCGCAGCCTGATCCGTAGACAGACGATTACTGCCCAGGTAATCACCTATATTCTCGACCTCATTAGAAAGGGCCAGGTTAAGCCAGGCGAGCGCCTGCCTACGGAAAAGCAGCTTACCGAAGAACTAGCAGTCAGCAGAACATGCGTTCGGGAAGCGATTAAGTCTCTTGAATCTCTTCAGCTGATCAGTGTTCGCCCTAAGATTGGCGCCGTCGTCCTTGAACCTTCTCCTGTCGCTCTCATCAATGCGGAATATCTCTCCACCTCTGCCTTCATGCAGCAAGCTGATTCCCTGATCGAGTTTCGTAAGGTCTTGGAGCTTGGTTTGGTTGCGCTAGCGGCGGAAAAATCAGGAGAAGCCGACTGGGCGGCTATGAGGGAAGTTCTCGCGGAACAGGAAGCTGCACTCCGTATGGACCGCAGCACACCACACGGCGATCTGCTTTTCCACGAGGCGATTGGGAAGGCCAACATCCGATTTCACAAGGCGGTGGCGGAAGCCACCAGAAATCCACTGGCGATTATGGTGTTGCAGGCAATTTCCGAACCTTTGATCGAAGTAAGCCGACGCACCAATGAAATGCCTGGTGTTCCCGAAGCTGGATTACGCCAGCATTGGGCGATTTACCGCGCTATCCGCGAGAACAATCCTGAGAAGGCGCGTCATGCCATGAGGGCACACCTTCAGGCGGCCGAGCGTAATGCCCACATCCTGCAGACTGCGGGCGAGGCCGCTGCCACCCTTCCGGCTCCCGCGGGCAATGCAACGGAAAACACCGAAGACGCAGTCTAAAGTCTTTCACCGCTACTTTGTATCCACCTTTATTACCAGGTAATCGAATCTCGTCCCGCTGGCGATTTTCAGTTGATGCGGCACATTGGCGGGGATGTGTACGACGTCGCCGACGGCAAGCTGCTTTGTCTGTCCGCCATCGATAGAAGCTCCGCGAACTTCGTGCGGCTTAACGGTTTTGGGCGCAACCATCGTTCCCCCCACAATCAGGGTCGCTTCTCCGCTTTCGACGATCAGGATATCGACTTGGGTTTCATGAAGTTCGGCGCTGCCGTCCCCCTCGCGATGTGAAATCCCCATCAGATGATTTTCATAAGTGGCAAGGGAAAGCCATGCGAATTTTTGATCGTCGATTTTGCTGGATAACTCTTTGTCGGAATTCTTGATAGTCGCAGCTTTCCAAAGACCAAATCCCCAAGGGTCCGCAGCATGGAGCCATGTCGTCGAAGCAAAGATTAGAACCATTACTGCGCAGCGTTTAAGTATCACGATTGTCCCCCTCTTCAGATTTCGCAACTTTATTCAGGCAATCATCTTATAATACTATTCTTGTTAATTATCGCGGTTTTCGGGGTGCCATGATCAATCCGAGCCTTCGTTCAATTTTGATTCAAGCAGTTGTTGTTTCCGTCCTCCTTTTCTTTACGTTGCAAATCCCCGGCGCCTTGGCACAACAGGCGAATACCCCCTCCCCTTCCGGCGTGCAGGCGTGGGTCGGCGCGCGCGTGATTGATGGCACGGGCAAACCGGCTATTGAAAATGCAACGTTGCTGATTCGGAACGGTCGAATTGAGGCCGTGGGAAGAAAGATCAAGGTACCCGCTGGCGCCGAGCGTATTAGCGCCACAGGAAAGACGATCATTCCCGGATTGATCTGCGCGCACGGCCATGTCAGTAACGCTGCCCAGTTCGGCGTCTACTTACGCGACGGCATCACCACCGTGTTCAGTCTTGGTGGGGACAAAGAATTCGCGTTGCGCGATCAAAGCCGACAGGCTGCCCCCGGTACTGCGCCGCGTCTTTACGTCGCCGGACTTATTCAGGATTCGTCCGTCATCCCCGGAGCTGTAGCTGTTACTACTCCAGAGGAAGCACGAAAAGGCGTAGATGAATTGATTCGCAATAAGCCAGACATTGTCAAAGTGCGGGTTGACGATTTTCTCGGCGCGCGTCCAAAAATGAGGCCTGAGGTTTATCAAGCGGTGATCGATCAGGCGCACAGGAACGGATTTCGCACCGCCGCTCATGTCGTCCTGCTCGATGACGCTAAAGGGTTGCTACGCGCCAAGGTTGATTACATCGCGCACAGCGTCCGTGACCGCGAAGTAGACGAAGAATTTATCAGCCTCATGAAGCAACGCCATGTCTTCTATTCTCCAACGTTAACCCGTGAGCTCGCCGTATTCACGTACTCGGAAACTCCGGAATTTTTCTCCGATCCCTTTTTCCTGAAAGAAGGCGACCCTGCCGAAATCGCAAAACTGAAAGACCTGAAACGGCAAGAGACGGTACGCAAAGACACAGGAGCTGCCTGGTACAAGGAACACATGCCGATTGCGATGCGCAATCTCAAGGCGCTTTCAGACGCAGGCATTCCAATCGCGATGGGCACCGACAGTGGCGGCGGCCCTGGCCGGTTTCAAGGCTACTTCGAGCATCTCGAGCTGGAGTACGAAACGAAGGCTGGTCTCACGCCAATGCAGGCGCTCGTTTCGGCGACCAGCGGGGCAGCGGCGGCGATGAACATCAGCAAACAAGTAGGTACTCTGGAAAAGGGTAAATGGGCCGACTTCGTAGTGTTATCGGCCAACCCACTGGACGACATCAAGAACACACGGACGATCGAATCGGTTTGGATTGGAGGAGTTCGAGTTCCCGGGAAACAACAGTAACGGAGATTCTCTATTCTTTTTTGGACAAAGTGTAAAACTCGTATCGGATCGTCCAGTGCGCTTCTTTGCCCGGTTCAACCCTGAGGTGGATGTAGGGCTCAGCCGAGGCTACCGTGCTGATTGCCCAGAAATTGACTTTGTCGAGTTGTTGGTCGCTGGTGAAATGAACGCCAGCACCGCTCTTTACGTTTTCGACCCGAAAATCATAGTCCTTCACATCCTTGCTCGACCCGGTCAGTTCAGAAAAAACGCCATTTTTGCCTTCGAGTTCGCGAGGAAAAACAATTTCGTGTCCATGCACTTCAGCACGATCTTTAAATCCGCGCTCCGGGACGGGAGTAAATGCAAATTTGACTACGACGTCCGGCCCTACCGCTTCGTGGTCGATCACAAAGAAGTTATGGTTATATTGCGTGGTGTCAATAACCTTATTGCCGGTATTTTTCAGGGAATGTTCAAGCCAAAGCACAGGCTTGCCTTTCATCAGTCGGACGGTCTTCCGGTAGACGTATGCGTATCCCTGGTCCGACGTTAGCCGCTGAGTGAACTCAATTCGGTCTTTGTGCTTGCTGATCGTCCGCTTGCCCGGATCGACGATTTCATAGGTCTGGAAGGGATGGTATTCAGTCTCATCAGGTTTTCGCACTATGCCGATACCGATTCGAACGAATGTTCCGCCGGTCTTGGCTTCGTCGTATCCCAAGCCTTTGTCGTCGGTACGAAACTCTTCAACCGGTCCCGTAATCGCATCGTGTATCTTGGGATCGTGATGTTCGTACCAACGTCCGAAATACTCGTGTCCATCAAATTGCAGGCTGGAGATGATTCCGGCCCAATCGAACCGTGTGCCTCGGTAGGAGCCATTCTGGCTGTCGGGAAGCATTAACTCGGCATGGATCAATCCATTCGAAATCTCGGCTTTGGGAAAATTCTGCGCAAACAATGAAGAGGCTGAGAGACAGGCAATCGAGCAATACAACCAGAGGCTTGGCATGGTCCGCCTGTTAAGGTAACACACAGAACTCGATGAATTGCCCTCAATTTCTCTTACGACGCCACCGACGTTGGGAATGCGTTCTTCTCTTCTCTCTTCCTCCGAGATGTTCGCGAAATGCATTTGTGCACACGGCTGAATGTCCCGCTTCTCGGGAGGCTATGGGCAGGAGAAGTTAGAATACCGGAGCGTTCCTTGGGTATTCCGATCCCGCCGACATGCGGACTCACATTGAAGTTCTTGGAATTTCGGAGGAGTAAAGCTCATTTGTAGCAAAATAGATCCATGGATGGCGTGAGGATCGATAAGTGGCTCTGGGCTGCCAGGTTCTTCAAGACACGGGCGTTGGCCGCGCGGGCATGCCAGCTCGGCAGAATTCAATCGAGCGGCCAGCCTGCAAAGCCGGCCCGCGACGTGCGCCTCGGAGACATGTTGCACATCATCAACGACGGCGGCGAATTCGAAGTTGAAGTGTTAGGCCTTAGCGTGACACGCGGTCCCGCTTCCGTAGCACAAACTCTCTATCGTGAGACTGAAGTGAGCAAAGAATTACGTCTGAAAACCGCAGCAGAACGCAGAGCGATGAGACAGCTTGAACAGTTGCCCGCAGGCAAACCATCAAAACGCGACCGTCGGAGAATCATCCAATTCCGTGGAAGGCTGGACAGATGAGGAAGGGACTATACGTCCGGCTCAACCCCCGCACGGGTTCCTAGTGAATTCAATCGCCAAATTGGACGGCCGGCTGGGGAGCGACGTGGCTTCCATGCTCCCCCTTGGGGTGGGTTTTCAGAAAGATTTTCGCCGTTAAATACATTCCCGACAAAGTAACGGTCAACAGCGCCGCCTCATGCCAACCGTTGACGATGGGAGCATCTCCCATGATGGCCAGCCCGGCAAAACAAAAAAGTAGATGTGCACAGAATACCTGCAAAGACGCTTGACCCATCGTCACGAGAGGCGATATGGCAAAAGGCCTCACGAAAGACTGAAAGCGTATCAACAAGGTTGCGACCGCCGCAAAATTAATAATCCTGACAATCCCTTCGTGCCATTTGTCGAATGACACTTCAAACATGCCGAGTTCAACGCCGTGTCCGACCATATATCGAAAAGCGCAAAGGACGGGGACGGCCACCATCGCCGGCACCAACACCCGCCTTGACCAGTCCTCCACCGGCAATTCATTTTTGGCCCATCGCACTCCACAATAAAGACCAATAAGCCACATAAACTGCCAGGCGAACAGATCAAAAGACCCTCTGGCACTGAGTGGGACGCTCAGGCCGAGGTGTTGAACACTAAAATTGAAGAATGCCTGTCGAAGTCCAAACTGAGCTGCCAGCCAAGATGTGAACCCGACACCCAAAATGAGGTTCCAGCCGACTTTCCTTGCTAACGTCAACACGACCGGGGTAAGCACCAGAAATGTAATATACATCGGAAGGATGTCCAACAGGGGCGGCCGGTAGAGGAGCAGAATGCCATCAATGACTGCTTGCTTAGGCGCAACGAAATAGAAGTCGAGCAAGTTATGCAACGCGGGTCGATTACTTCCTGCGGCGAGCTGCGCGACCACCATGAATGCAAGACCAAGAAGCATTACGTGGTAGAGATATAGCCGGACAGTGCGCATCCACAACTGCTTTACCATCACCCAATAGCCCTCACGCTGCGCTACAAGGAAGTAAATTCGCCCGGTGAAAAGAGCTGACAAGAAGATAAAACCTTCCGCACCGGAAACGAATCCGAAAGGCTGGTTGGAATAAGTGCTAAGAATGGTCGGAAGATGGGTCAGGGTCATCCACACCAGCATCAATCCCCGTGCCGCATCGAGTTCGATCCGTCTGCGCATGGCCTATCTAAAATGAGATGACAATTGCCACGAAGGGTTGCAAGCAAAATCAAAGGTTTACCGAATCTTTACAGGAGGACCCGTTCCTTCAAAAAGCGCATTTGATATTTCGGAATTTATTGCAAATCAGCGATTTGACACGACCCAACTGCCTGTACAAAATCAGAAGTGGTTTGACAACCAACCACTCTCTGCTTGGCCCTATCTTCCGGCGTCAAGGAATGCGGGTATTAACCGAATGGAAAGTTCAACGACGATGCCCACGGCTCCCGCGAACCTCCAGAGTTCCAGCCAAATTGAAGACACCGTTGAGGAAGTCCTCGCGACAACCCAGGTGATTGACGTCCATACTCATTTGTTTGCGTCGACATTTGGCAACCTGGGCTTGTGGGGCATCGACGAACTCCTTACCTATCATTATCTGGAAGCGGAACTCTTCCGGTCATCGAGCATTTCTCCGGAGAGCTACTGGGCCCTGACGAAGCGCCAGCAGGCAGACGTAATATGGCAGGCTTTGTTTGTGGAAAATAGTCCGATTTCCGAGGCTACTCGCGGCGTAATCGCTGTCCTTGATGCGTTCGGCTTGCCGACCGACAGTACCGATCTTGAAGAAGCACGGTCGTTTTTCCGAGCTCAAAAACTCGAATCACATGTTCTAAAGGTCCTGAAGATGGCGGGAGTAAGTTCTGCGGTCATGACCAACGATCCCCTACATCCTGAAGAACAAAAAATGTGGCTGGATGGCATCCGGCCCGGAAATGAGTTCCCTCCAGTACTACGCCTCGACAGAATCCTGTGGGGCTGGAAAGATCACTGGCAACAACTGGTCGCTCAAGGCCATTCCGTAAATGCTGACTTTACCGGCAAATCATCTGCTGAGGTGCGCAGGTTTCTAGCCGACTGGTACGAACGCATGCATCCCGTTTATATGGCCGTGTCACTTACGGATGCTTTCCAGTTTCCGGAAAACAGTATTCAAAGCAAGATCCTGAGCGAAGCCGTGCTACCCTCGTGCCTGGAGTTTGACCTGCCCCTATCTCTGATGATCGGGGTTCGCCGTCAGGTAAACCCGAGAATTCGTTTAGCGGGCGACGCGGCGGGCAAAGCCGATTTGCGCGCGGTCGAAAATATTTGCCGTAATCATCCCGAAAACCGGTTCCTGGTGAGTGTCCTCAGTCGTGAGAATCAACATGAGCTTTGTGTTTACGCACGCAAGTTCAACAATCTCATGCCGTTCGGCTGCTGGTGGTTTTTGAACAACCCCTCCGTGGTCGAGGAAATAACTCGAGAACGAATTGAAATGCTGGGAACCAGTTTTATTCCGCAGCATTCTGATGCCCGAGTCCTCGAGCAGGTCCTCTATAAATGGCGGAATACTCGTGCCACCATCTCTCCAATTCTTGCCAATAGCTATAAACTATTGGCTCGCGATGGACGCGGGGTTAATCGTCAAGTCATTCAGCGCGATATTAATCGGCTCTTTCGTGGGAATTTCGAAGCTTGGACAAAACAAGCGTCCTGATTTGCTTCGACGCATGTCTTCGCTGATTAATTGCACTCAACGATCGCGCAGATGGCAGGAGAATTGAGGTCGAAGTGATAAACGATTCAGATTGAGAGAGAACCGCCGGTTACGTTGGCTACCGTCTTTCCTGTATGGGGAAACGTAAAGGCGGGCTTATGATAACGGGGCGCGGAGCTATCAGGTAAGGATGGAACGCGAGAAATTGAACAATGTCTAAAGTGCGGGTTATGGTAGTGGACGACCATGCCATTGTTCGCCACACGGTGTGTTCTCTGCTGACTCGTGAGCCCGCAGTAAATGTGATTTGTCAGACGGCGAGTGGAGAAGAAGCGATCAAAAAAGCTCAAGAACTGCAACCTGATCTGATTCTATTGGATATAGGTCTGCCAGGAATAAGCGGAATCGACGCCGCCCGAGAGATAAGAGTAGTTTCCCCGGATTCTAAAATCCTCTTTTTGAGCCAGCACGATTCAGTGGAAATGGCACGCGAAGCATTCAAAGTAGGCGGACACGGTTACGTGGTCAAGATTGACGCAGCAGCGGAACTACTAAGTGCGGTACGGGAGGTTTGCTCCGGCAGACAGTTTGCGAGTAAACGATTGTCGGACCAGGGTTGGAAGATGGATTCGCTGTAGGTCTTCTCTTGCTCTCGGGCAAAAAATTCCTTTCGAGCCGCGAAGCGCGTCGGAAAGCCGACGCCAGATGTTTTTCAAACTTCAATACGCTATCTCTTTGTCACAATGCCAACCGATTCTTTTCAGGAAACAAGTCCAAGTCAACTTCAGAACCGAAACCAGCTCAACTTGTGCCCTCAGAAAAATTCGGCCCTGCAAGTTCCCTTATCAAGGTTCGCGATGAACGAGCGCATTCAGTTTATTGATCATCAGGGTAAACAAGTTCTTCTGATTGATCTTTCGCACTGCCCCGCTCGGCAGGTCGAACAAATTGCCCGCTGCGTGCCCGATTATGTGACGGTAAAACCGCGTGCGTCAGTCTTGATCCTGACCGATTTTACTGGGGCCACCCTGGACAGCGAGGCAATCCGCGCGGTTAAAGAAACTGCGGTATTCGATAAACCGTTCGTCAAGAAATCGGCATTCATCGGCACCCAAAGTTTCCCTCCCCGATTTTATGAAGAGTTGAAAAGCTTTTCGCGACGAGACTTGCCCGTCTTCAAATCCCGCGAGGATGCGTTGGACTGGCTAACCGACAAGACAGACCGCTAAACTTCGGTACCCGCCCTCCCTGGCCATCACAAGCCATCACATTTTGCCCTGATTGAGCCTTAACCTTCCTACATTCAACCGCTCGGACGAGGACATAACATATTGTAATCGCAGCATTAACGTATGATTTTGCTACGCCTTAAGTTCTGGTATCGTAATCTGGGAGACGATAATGTCCAATGGACCGAAACCTCACGATTCCCCCCTTGTCCTAAAATATCGTCGCGTGGCCCTTGCAGCGCTTAGCAGGCGACGACGTGGAAAACATCACGATCTCGTTCAAGGAATTTTGCGGGAATTAGAGAGTCTGTCTCCGGGATCCGCGATGGAAATTCCCTTGGCTGAGGTTGGAGGAATCGGGCTGGCCAACCTTCGCTCGGCCGTTCATCGCGCCTCGATTTCGCAGGGATTGAAAATCGAGACACTGGCAAATGAGGGAAATCTCTACGTGTGGAAGGCCGCAAAAAAAAGTAGCGTCAAACTATCGACCGCGTCACGAACGAATTAGTGCATGAGGTTACGGGCTCACCAGAAAGGGGTCAAAAATGACAGCGATATACGAATGGTACGAGACTTATAAAGCTGCCGTGCTGGAAACAGACTGGTCGAAAATGGAGGAAAGGATTCAGGCGACAAAATCGGTTCTTACTAAAAGAAAGGAACAGTTATCCCTGGACCACGGCGGTACGCAGCAAGAAAACCAGGCTATCGAAGAGGCCATCCGAAGTCTGGATATTCTGCGGAAAGATGCAGTGTCCTGGTCTAACCGGGAGGCGCAAGGAGATCGGAAAAGTTAGCGCAGCGCTCCAGCAGTCTGCACTTCGTCATTTGGCCTTTTCAACTAGCAGCTCTTTGGATTCAAACTGAGCCTAACTTACGCCAGCCTAACTTACGCCAGCACACCTTAAGCACCCATCAAGCATCCGCCGCCTTGGACTTTCCTCGATCTTTCAGGTTAGTGGCTTCCACCCCCAGCAAGCTCGCGAACGATGTCATTGACGAATGATTTCGCGTCTCCGAACAGCATTAAGGTCTTGTCGAGATAGTAAAGAGGATTATCGATACCGGCGAAGCCTGGACTCATACTGCGTTTGATTACCATTACGGTGCGGGCTTTGTCCACATCGAGAATTGGCATTCCAAAGATTGGGCTGGAAGAATCGGTGCGGGCTGCCGGGTTGGTCACATCATTGGCGCCAATCACCAAAGCGACATCGGTCTGCGGGAAGTCACCATTGATGTCGTCCATCTCCACCAGGCGATCGTAGGGTATATCTGCTTCCGCCAGCAAAACGTTCATGTGCCCGGGCATACGGCCGGCGACCGGGTGAATGGCGAATCGCACGTCCACTCCACGCTTACTGAGGGAATCGTAGAGTTCACGCACCTTGTGTTGTGCCTGGGCTACCGCCATCCCATACCCGGGGACAATGACAACCTTATTCGCCGCCGCCAGGATTGCGGCTGCTTCTTCGGCGGTCGCGCTGCGGGCAGTCTTGGATTCTCCGGCAACTGCTGCCGCGCTCTGAACTTGTCCGAATGCTCCGAACAGAACGTTGGCGAATGACCGGTTCATTGCCTTGGACATGATGACGGACAGAATGAAACCGGAAGAACCATCGAGGGCGCCGGCGACAATCAAAAGCTTACTGTCGACAACGAACCCCATCGCGGCAGCGGACAGGCCAGCGTAGGAGTTGAGTAGAGAGATCACGGTCGGCATATCGGCGCCGCCGATCGGGATGATCATGAGAATTCCTAGCAGAAACGAAATTCCCACGATCACTGGAAACAATGGCTTCATTCCCGGATGAAGCACAAGATACCCAGCCCCCGCCACCGCAATGGCGAGCAGAAACAGGTTAACAAGGTTCTGCCCTTTATATGTGATGGGGCGCTGCGGCAGAATCTCCTGAAGTTTGCCCGCCGCCATCAGACTTCCCGTAAACGTCAGGGAACCCAGGATGACCTCAATGGATAGCACAGTCATGGTGAAACGCGGAACCTGAGGACTGCGCAAATAGAATTCGGCGGTGCCTACCAGGGTTACGCAAAATGCGCCAAAGGCATGGCTCAGCGCGGTTCGTTGGGGAACGGCCGTCATCTGGACCAGGCCAAGCGGAATCCCGATGACGGTTCCGAGCACCAATGCAATAGCAATTCCTCTATAGTCGACAATGCCGTGCTGCAGCAGGGTTCCGCCAATAGCCAGCAGCATTCCAGCCTCGCCCGCCCAGACTCCGCGCCTTGCAGTGCTTGGCGAACTCATCCATTTCAAAGAAAGAATGAAAAGAACACTGGCGATCAGATAGGTGATTTCGATGACCGGCTGGGTCCCAGGCAGGATGTTCATGGTTTGGTCGGGCGGCTCGTCTTAAACATTTTTAGCATGCGGTCGGTAATCAAAAATCCGCCGACAATATTGCTGGTAGCGGCGATCACAGCCAGCATGCCGAGCGCGTATGAGAGTCTGCTCTCGTGCCGGCCCACAAGCACGATAGCTCCCACCACCGCGATTGCATCAAGTGCATTGGTCAGCGACATCAAAGGAGTGTGTAACAAGGGGGACACCCGGCGAATCACCTCAAATCCGATGAAGGCGGCTAACATAAAAACGAAAAGACCATTGACTAGATTGGAACTCATTTTTTCCCTCTTGGGCATTTGGATGGCCCATTAAATTCTCAGAAACCTAGACGCCGTTTACGGGAACCGGCACGGACAGTGAGAAGAATTCTCGCACGCGTTGGTTGACCAACTTCCCGTCGCGGGTTAACAACGTTTCTCGAATGATTTCATCCTCAAGCTCCAGCCGCACCTTCCCATCCTTGACTAGGTGTAGCAGAAACGCAGTGATATTCCTGGCATACATCTGGCTTGCGTGATAGGGCACTCCGCTCGAAACATTGATTCGGCCGACGATAGTGACGCCGTGCGCAATCACAGTTTGTCCAGGGATCGTCAGCTCGCAATTTCCTCCGCGTTCCCCTGCCAAATCGACAATCACAGAACCCGGCGGCATTGCCTTCACCATCTCCTCGGTAATCAGTACCGGAGGTTTTTTCCCAGGGATCACGGCGGCCGAGATCACAACATCACTCTGCGCCACGACACGGCCAAGAAGTTCGCGCTGGCGCCGGTAAAAAGATTCATCCTGCTGAGTGCCGTAGCCCCGCGCATCCTGGGCATCCTTGGCCTCAATCGGAAGCTCGACAAATCGTCCTCCGAGACTCTGCACCTGTTCTTTAGCTGCGGGCCGCAGGTCATACGCTGAGGCCACAGCTCCCAATCGTCGGGCCGTAGAAATCGCCTGTAATCCGGCGACACCGGCCCCGATCACGAACACTCGTGCGGGCGTGATCGTCCCCGCTGCCGTTGTGAGCATGGGAAAGAACCTTGGAAGCGTATCAGCCGCGATAAGTACCGCTTTGTAACCACACACCGTGCCCATCGACGAGAGGGCGTCCATGCTCTGGGCGCGCGTTGTCCGAGGAATAAGTTCGATCGCGAATGAGGTAACACCGGTAGCGGCTATCTGCTGGAGCATCTCTACGGATCCTAGCGGCCGCAAAAATCCGATGAGTGCCTGTCCGGGACGGAGATGAAGAAGATCGGCCTCGCCATTCACGTCGTTGGAACCGTAGCAGAGAACCTGAACGATAATGTCGGCGGCGTTGAACACAGAGGCTCGGTCGGAAAGAATCTTTGCGCCTTTTTCGACGTACTGCGTGTCCGGGTAACCCGCCTCAATTCCTGCATTACCCTCAACCACAACTTCGAAGCCTGCTTTAGTCAAAGCGGGGACGACGGCGGGAACCAATCCTACCCGCCTCTCGCCGGGATAATTTTCTTTGGGAACGCCAACGATCACGAAATCATTTCCTTAGGAGATGAGGTCTCTGCTTTGAGAACTCTGCGAACCATCACACCGAGCGATGCGAGCGGCACAAAATTATTGTACAGCTTTCATCTTTGGACACAGAATGAAGGGTAAGCCGACGCTTTTCGTGGTCGCATCAGACATCACCCTGTTGAGGAGACATTCGCTGAATGCTGACAAGCGCAGGGGGCCGCGCGACTCGTAGTCGCGCGGCAAGAACCTCACGCATTCACTCGCTGGTCACCCCAAAGCACAGGGAGCCCATTCCCTCAGCCGGCATTCCTCGCGGCGATCAGATCGCGCACAAACTTCAGATTGCGCCGCATGTCAGCATCGAGCGCTACGGGGCTTTCGGTTTCGAGTTGCGCCCAACCATCAAAACCGATGTCGGCGAGGGCGCCGATCACCGCTTTAAAGTCGATCGTACCTTCTCCAAGATAATGAGGGTTATCCTTCAGATGAACCTCGCAAATGCGCTTTCTCCCCAACCAGCGAATCTCCTCCACCACGTTAAATCCGCCCTTCGTAGAGTTGCCAACATCGTAATAGGTTAGAACGGCTGAGGATTTGGTTCTCTCCATGATTCGGACATTGTCCCGAGCCGAAATCGTGTCTTCGAGTCCAAGGATGACGCCGGATCTCTCGGCAGCGGGAGCGATTTCCTTGAGAATATCGCCAACTTTGTCCATCTCGCCGCCGGTTTCCAAGGCGCCCTTGCCGAAGAAAGGCAGGAGTACCACACGCACGCCCATAGCTTTCGCGATCGGTATGCAGTCGTCCACCCAGCGTTGGCCGAGAGGGTCCGATTTCAGATAATTCCGGTGCAGCATCTCAAGACACAGAGACTCAATGGGGAAGTTCAGCCGCTTGGACTCAGAGAGAAACATCCTCTGCAAGGCGGGATCCGAAAGAGGCAACTTGTCTTCAGTCACCTTTCCGATGCTTACTTGTACCCCGTCAAACCCGAGAGATTTGGCCAAGGCGACGGACTCGACCTTGTCTTCCTGGTGCAGGTTCCAGTCGGTGACACCCACCTTGAACTTGACCCCTGCTTTTTCGGCAAACGCCGGCAACACTGACACTGCCAGCACTGTCGATACAGTGCGTCCGATGAAATCGCGCCGATTGATCGCTTTCATATTTTCATTATCCCATCAGTGTCATGACTCGATGCGGCCTCACTCCATTTTGACGGGCTCTGTCTACCGACACCCGAAATCTTTGAAAAATCGACTCAGTTGAGATTTACTTCCGGTCATGGGCGACGACGCGATAGCCGTGGTTGAGGAAGAAAATCATCTGGGCGTCCCAATCATCGGCTGACAGTGGCCAGCCGTGGCTGAAGAGGATGGGCTGGCCTTTACCCCAGTCCTTGTAGTAAATCTGCGTTCCGTCTTTGGTCGTAATCGTGGGCATAAGCGCTCTCCTTGTAGTTTGCAACTTTCTCTGCTTTTGCACCGCGGAGTCCCTGACTTCCAACCCTGGATTCGCCATGATTGTACGTGACTCGACGATGCGTTGGTTATCGCAGGTGCTCGAAGTCCGAGTAAATTCCGCGCGTTTCTGCTGTCGCGTTCCTACGGTCTCCTACCTGAATCGAAGCAGGCTCTTAGCTGTAAACCACTGATGTTAAACTCTGTGGGACTGACGGAGAGGTGGCTTTTTGGGAGAGTTCTCGGTGGTCACATTATGCCCTTCGCTTCAAGAGCTTCGAGTCGGAGCAGCATCCCAGAGAGCTGCGCAACGATGGATTACGATGTGTGCCTCCCATTCCGGGCGTTTAGGGCGATTGCGTCGAGATCGGCAATCACTTCCGAAGGAATTTTGAGTCTCGAGGCCTGAAGATTCTCGCGGAGATGCTCGAGGGAAGATGTTCCAGGGATCACCAGGATATTGGGCGATTGCTGGAGAAGCCACGCGAGCGCAATCTGCATCGGACTGGCACCGAGTCGCGCGGCAACGTCAGACAAAGTAGCCGACTGCAGTGGAGTGAACCCGCCCAGTGGAAAGAATGGCACATAGGCGATGCCATCACGGGCCAGATCGGCTACGAGTCCATCGTCGGTTCGATGCGCGAGGTTGTACTGGTTCTGCACGCAGACGATCGGAGCGATCCGTCGGGCTTCGGCGATCTGCGCGGGCGTGACGTTGCTAAGCCCGATATGACGCACCAAACCCTTTCGCTGGAGTTCAGCTAGAACCGTGAGTGGTGCCTCGATCGAGCCCGCCGCGGGTTCATGAATGCTAAACATACTGCGCAGGTTGACCACGTCGAGCACATCCACACCCAGATTGCGGAGGTTGTCGTGAACCGCTGCCGTCAGCTCTTCGCGTGAGAAGGCAGGAATCCAAGATCCATCATCACCACGGCGAACGCTGACTTTGGTTACGATCGCCAGACCGTCGGGATACGGGGCCAGCGCCTTTCGTATTAGCTGGTTCGTAACGTGGGGACCATAAAAATCGGATGTATCGATGTGGTTCACGCCACTCGCGACGGCCTCGCGCAGAACAGCGATCGCTGCATCGACATCGCGAGGAGGCCCCCATACCAACTTGTTCCCATCTCGCCCGGCGAGTTGCATGGCCCCGTAACCCATGCGGTTCAAGATCATTGCTGAGCCAGGCAGCGTGAAACTACCAGCGAGATCAATTTGTCTAATCATTTGGCTCCTCCTGAAACGGTATGTTGTTTGCAGTCAAGAGAACTAAAAAGACTCTCCCACTAGTTCTTCACTTTTCTTCCAGAGCGCCTCAGCGGTATTTGGGTCGAGCGCGTATCCGCGCACTCCGTCGCTTACACCTGTGATCGGCACGTGCTCCGGCACTATCGGGCCGACGTGGCAATTCGCGCAATATCGACCCCCGATCTCGTCAGAGCGAGCAACCAGACCGGCCCATACGGATGTTGCGGCACCCTGGGAAATCGATTTCCATTGGAAGGGCCCCTTACCCTCCGCTGCAAGCTGTTTATTCATCAGCTCAATCAAGCTTTTAATCTGGCTCGGGTCGGCGTAACGGCTTAGTTCCGTCTGAATGACTCCCGGATGGACCGCTGCCGCACGCATGCCGCGCTCCTGATGCCGCTGCTCAAATGCTACGGCAAAAAGGATGTTCGCTGTTTTCGAGCGGCCATAGGCAGCGAAGGGATCATAGGGCGTCCGTTCAAAGTTGGGATCCTGCAGGTCAACGTTCGAGACGCGATGGCCGGCAGAAGACAGGCTGATCAGCCGCCCTCCTTTGCGAATAAGAGACGCAATCCGGTTAACCAAGACAAAGTGCCCGAGATGATTCGTGCCGAACTGCGTTTCGAAGCCGTCCGCCGTCCGTCCGAACGGTGTGGCCATCACTCCGGCGTTGGCGATGACCACATCCAACGGCTCCCCTCTCGCCAGCAGCCGGTCGGCGCAGGCACGCACACTTTTCAGGTTAGCAAGATCGAGCTCGACCAGTTCGAAACCTCCGCTATTGGCTGCGGCGTCCTTTCGCACCTGCTCGGTTGCAACTTCGGCCTTGTTCAAATCCCGTGCCGAGCCTACAACCTGAGCGCCGTGGGCGGCCAAGGAGCGCGCCGTTTCCACGCCGATTCCGGCTGAAACACCCGTCACGAGGATCCGCTTGCCCTTCAGACTCACGCCCGACAAAACGTCATCTGTGGTTGAAGTTGCACCAAATGAAGTCGACTCAATTACATTCATCATTTTTTCTACCTCTGTACTAATTCTCTAACTAACTGTTCGTTATCGCCCGCGCGTTAGCCGCGCAAAAGGACGGCGTCCGCAGTGTGCTCAAAATAGTGCTCCGCGTTCAGATCGGCAATGAGCCCTGGCTGAACCGGTCGCCATCCCATCCGTTCCTGCGTTTGCACGCTGGAAGCCGGGCAGTCGACACCAAAGAAGAGAGCGATCCAGCCAAAATGATCGGATGCTTCCTCGCGAGACTGGCTGACAACCGGTACGTTCAAATGCCGACCGATGATCTCTGCGATCTCGCGAGTCGGTACGCCCTCGTCGGCAATGCCGTGATACCGTTCTCCCACAGAACTCTTCTCAAGCGCGAGTCTGTAGAGATGAGCAGCATCGAGCCGATGCACCGCCGGCCAGCGGTTGAGCCCGTCGCCTACAAATGCGGAAATACCCTTTTCCCGCGCGATGCTAATCAGGCGTGGCACAAAACCGTGATCGCCGTTGCCGTGGACAGATGGGGGAAGCCGCAGCACGGATGCGCGGACTCCGCGTGCCGCCATCGCAAGCGCCGCCTCCTCCGACTTGCGAGGAACATTGGGAAGTGGTGCATCGTCTTCCGTTGCCAGGGAGCCCTGGCGTTGAAGCAACAAGGTTCCGGAAGTGATGACCAAGGTGCGATCTGAGCCCGCAAGAGCGCCACCGAGAGTCTCGATGGCACGCCTATCCGCCTCGGCGACAGACCCATAGTTTGAGAAATCGTGGATAAAAGCGGTGTGGATAACTCCGTCGGCAGCCGCGGCGCCGCTGCGCAGGCTTTCGAGATCTTCGAGCGAACCGCGATGTACGTCGGCTCCCGCTGCGACAAGGGATTTGGCCGCTGCGTCCGAGCGAGCGAGGCCGAGCACCTGATGACCAGCGTTGATCAGGTCTCGGGTGACCGCGGAACCGATGAAACCTGTAGCTCCAGTGACAAAAACACGCATATTATTTCCTCCTAAGCGTTTATGAGTTCGGTTGATCGGGACGAAGCGTTCACTCCACTTGGGAGCCGAGTCGAAATCTTTGCAGTGATCAATCTCCATTCGCGGGCTGAAGCGGGCAGGCCATCGATCTCGATCAACTCCTGCAGCCAGTCTTCTGCTGAGAGCTCCGCCTGTTCTAACCCGAATGACTGGGTGACTGCCTTGAAGAATGCTGACAACTCTCGCTCCGCCATCATCATGAGGTCAGCGCACCGGGGGTCGGGATTTGTTGACGGTTTGTAGCCAGTGAGTGGATTCATATTCCTCTTTTCTCGAAGCGGCAGAACTGGGATTCGCTATTGACAGGATGCCAGGTTCCAACTAAAACGGAGAGTGTCTCCGAATCAGTAGATAAGATAACCGGAGACGGTCTCCGGTTGCAACTTTTTTTTAACCATGCCGACGAAAAATCCAAAAAAAGCTGCGCGAAAGCCGCGCACTGATGCGCAGTTGAATCGTGAGCGGATTCTGGAGGTTGCAAAAGAGGCGTTTACGCGCTCTGGGCCGAATGCCAGCCTCGACGACATGGCCAAAGAGGCCGGGGTGGGAGCGGGAACTCTGTATCGCCACTTCCCCACCAGGGGTGCATTGATCGAGGCGGTCTATCGAACTGAGGTGGAAAAGTTAGCCGCAGCCGAGCGGAGATTCGCTGCGGCCATGGCGCCGATCGAAGCACTGCGAGCGTGGATGCTCCTGTTCGTGGACTACATTGCGACCAAGCAGATCATTGCCCCTGCGCTGAATGCATACGTCGGGGGCCCCTCGAAGCTATATGAAGGATCACGCGCTCAGATTCAGGGAGCGATTGATGGGTTGGTGAGGCGCGCGATCAAGAGCGGCGATATGCGTAGAGATCTGGAACCATTCGATCTGCTTCGAGCTCTCATTGGCGTCTCCCACGTGGCGTCCGGCCCGGACTGGCAGCAAAGCGCGCGAAGGCTCGTGGATATCCTCATAACTGGTTCGCGACCGATCGAATAGTTGCCAAGCGGCCCTCGAATCCGTTTTCGATCCCCAGTCAGTATGAAATTGCTATTGTTCGGATAATCGAGCCGAACACCTGCAAGCCAAAAATCTTCGAGTCGGCTAATCGACTCGTCCCCTGAGCACGGTCATGGATGCGGCAGGCAGTTCGAAGTGACCTGTGCCTGCCGGAAGTACGGACCGGGCGGCGGGACCGTCCGGGTCGGCGTAACCGTCCCTCAGGGCCTGATGCCATGTGTACTGCTCTTTTCCAAAGGTAATCCGTGCGACTGGACCTGCGAAGGACCGGTCTTTCTTCGCGTCATCATCGTGGAACTGAATGCTCACCGTATGAGGATTGTCGTAGTCCTTGTTGATCAACATCAGCGACCATTGGCCATCAGGCCGCAACACTGCATACGCAGTCACCAGAGTGTGCCCATCCTTATCTTTGATATCGCTCGCGGCGTGGAACAGGCGATGTTCCCCATCCTTCGGTTCTGCCCACTCGCGCGTCAGCATCTGCGCGGCAAAAAACTGCGAAGTGCGTTGTTTGATTAGCCAGTTATGATTAGTGGTAAACATGTGATAGGTTCCCCAGCTATTCGAACAAGCAGGATGGGGTGTGGAATACGGCATCGCGTGATGGTAATAGGAGGCCTTTCCGCCCGCCGTCAGGAATGCGGGAAAGGTCTCACCCAGCCACAACGCTCCGAACACATCCACGGCGGCATCTCCACCCGGGGCATTCGTTTCGGTGTTGAACATCGGAATGCCATCCGGTAACCCGTCATCACGCCAGACCTGCACGATGTGCGTGAGGATCTCGGGCTCCTTGAAAAGATTGCTCCAGGGGCCCTGGCAGGTGCCATCGTAATAAGGATAGTGCTCGTAAGACATGAACGACAGATCCGAGAGCTGTCCATGCGACTTTAAATAGGCGAGAAAGCGTTTGAACCACGAAGTCTCGCCTTCTGCATTCGGCCAGAACTTAATGTCTTCACTCACTCCTTCGAATACCGGTCCACCAAGCTTGAGCTTGGGGTCAACCTGATGTAGCGCTTTGGCCCATTGCAGGTACAGGGCCGCGTAGTCCTCCGGCGCGAAGTATTGGCCATCCGGCTCTTCCCCCATCTCGATATACGAGATCGGATATCCACGCTTCTCCAGATATGCGATCTGAGCGGCTGCATCCTCAGGTATTCCATAGAGCAGAGAAACAGGAATCATGGCGGGCAGCCCGCGCGTGAGTCCGCTAGTGTAGAAAAGATCAAGGCCCACCTGATCTCCCGATTCCATGCGATCGGGAATTACGTACAGATCAGTTGGTCGATGCCACGGATCGATCGACGAACTGTAGGTGAAAGTCTGTTCCTGGCCCGGCGCATGGTACAGCAGGTCGTGGAATGATCCGTTCCGCATGGTTCCCAGATAGACCTCTTTGATCGCGTATCCCGCGCAATTCCGGCGGTCACTTTTGCCGTGAGTGTCACAGGTGTTGGAAGACTCGGTCATCAGTACCCGCACATATTTTGCAGCCACGGGTGCCGGTGAAAGTTGAAGGGTTACGGTTCCACCCTGCCCATTGGAAATGGTTCCTGTAGGAAAGTCCTTCCACTCGCCATTCTCCGGATCATCAATCGCATCTTCGCCGCCCAGCCAGTACTGCACTTTGTAGATTCGCGCATACGGCTCAGCCCACGCGATGCGAATCGTGGTGACGATCTGTCTCTCCGCCAATTTGATCGCGATCCACTGCGGGTGCGCGTTATCTTCCTCGCCAGTGAATGTTTTCGTCAGATAAGGATTGCTTTTCCAGTAGGTGTTGAGGTTCCCATCATCGAGCCGCGAGTACCCGTCAAACTCAGCCCCGCTGTTACGCGTTACCCCACGATGGGGCAGGGAGTAGCCGAAAGAATGACGAATCATTTCCTGGGTCGGAATCGCGTTACCGACAAAATAACCCTTGCCGGCCGGATCGCTCCACTTCCCTTTTGGGTTCCAATGCCAGGCCTGAACAAATAGTTCCGTATTCTGGCGATAGCTGATCGGCCCCCATCCCGCCTCGAGAATTTGCTTGATCTGGTCCGGCCGGAAAAATATGTCAGTCGTATTGCTCGGTATGCGATCGAGAGTTGCACCCAGAGCCTGAAGCGGACTGAATGTATTGGCCACATGGTTGGGAGTGACATCGATCTTTACCGTTTGCGAATGCGCTGGCGCGTAGATAGCCAGAGTCACGATAAGAACTGCCCACTGCATCAGGCGAATGTTCTCGAAACCAGAAGCAAGAAACGGCATTCGTGGTCCTCTCACACTGATTACTTTGTGACGCTGAGGCGGCCGAGAACTCTGTCTTGCGGTCTCGGAGCGTAGCCCATTTTAGCGGGAACGCAACCGGGACCAAGGCGGCGGGATGGCGGACGAAGCGCCCAAACGCAATTGCAACCCTCGTCATTGCGAATCGGGTATGCCATCGTACCTGGGTCAGTCCACCCTGAGGTCATTAGCGAAGCGCCTGCGCCCGTCAAGTCGAAGAGCACACCGGCGAAGGCCCACTCCTTCAGTCGGGGGAATCGCGGAATGACTAACGCGACCGCGCCGAGCAGTTTCCAAATCCCCTAGGATGACCTTGAAAGATAGAGGATAGCCCAACCGTTCGATGAGGCCGCGAACCGGGGCACTCGCAGAACATCCTATACGCCTCCCAAAGCCAGTTCGAAGACGATCAGCGCGGTGGTGACCCAATAAGCTAATGACGTGATAGGGCGATCTGAAGATGGAACTGGCAAACTCAGTCATGGGTTGCTCTCCAAGTCATGAAGGGCCCGGCCTCATTCCTCAATATTATATTGACGAAGCACGAAACACCGTTGACGGCCACGAACAGTCGAAGGGCATTCGGTCCATCCCCAGACCACGTAGTTGGGGGTTTTTAATCGGGTGCGAAAGCGATGGAGCTTGCGGCGCCTCTCCACCGTGGCAAGTGATCTACCATTAGCGGTATGTTGAAAAATAATCATCAGCTTGGCCGGATCTGGTGCAGGATTTTTCCACGCGGTTGTCGGCGAAATGCTGCTCCAGAGCTTCACGCCTGACGATATCGGCAAAGTCGGCGGCGGAAACTACTGCCGCGTCTTCAGCAAGATCACGGTCGGCCACACCTAATCGGCATAGAAGTCGTATGAGGTTCTGCCGTCGGTTGTCTGTCTTCAATGATCAATATTGAACCGTCAATTGGCGTTGCTGCTCACCAGCTTGCCGCAACATTCCGGTCGCTCGGGCAGACTCGATTTTTCCCATCCGCCGCCGAGGGCCTGGACGAGCAAGACTGTGTTTGCCATCCGACGTCCGAGGATATTGACAGCCGTCACCTGATCCGAAAGTGCGGCGCTTTGCGCGGTGATAACTTCGAGATAGCTTGTGACTCCCCCTTTGTAACGCGTGACGGACAGATCCAGCGAGCGCTCCGCCGCCGCGACCGCTTCATCTTGAACTTTGGCCTCATTCTCCAAAATTCTCACCGCCGCCAGATTGTCTTCTACCTGCTGGAATCCAGTTAGCACGCTCTGGCGGTAGGAAGCCACTTGAGAGTCGTACGCCGCACGCGCCTGGTCGGTAACGGCATGTCGTCTCCCTCCATCGAAGATTGTCCCTACTGCAGATAATCCAACCGACCAGAGACCGCTCGGCCCTTGGAGCAGAGTTGTGATGCTCGAGCTTTCAAATCCCCCCGTGGAGCCCAGACTGATCATCGGGAAGTAGGCCGACTTGGCCACGCCGATCTGAGCATTCGCGGACGCCACTAGCCTCTCCGCCGCCGCGATGTCCGGACGCCTCTCCAAAAGGTCGGAGGGCACACTGATAGGAATGTGCGGCGGCGGTGCAGTTAGAGGCAGCGGGGGAAGGTTGAACTCTGCCGGAGGTTTTCCAATAAGAATCGCAACGGCGTGTTCGTACTGCGCTCGCAGGACGCCGACATCAATCGCTGCTGCGCGGGTAGTTTGCAGTTGAGTCTTTGCTTGCTCAACATCCACTTCGGAAGCAATCCCTCCTTCGAAACGGCTCTGATTCAGTTCCAGTGCCTGCTCGTATTGCTTGACCGTAGAATTCAGAAGCTGTTCCTCTGCGTCGAGGCTGCGGGCTTGAAAGTACGCGATAGCCAAATCCGCGTGCATGCTCAGATTCACGGTAGCCAGGTCTGCCGCACTCGCTTGGGCTTGTTCTCGAGAGGACTCCACGCTTTTTCGAATTCGGCCCCAGACGTCAGCCTGGTAGGATAAGTCGAACGGCAGAACAAAGTCGTTGAAGGTGGCTCCACGCAGGGATGAATTCGTAGGAGCGTTTGCAGACACACGCGTCCGACTCGCCGACAACCCGGCGGTCACAGTCGGATAATAGTCAGCCCGGTTGTACCGAAGAGCAGCCCGCGCCTGCCGGAACTGCGCCTCTGCTGCTTTGAGATTCTGATTCGACACGTTGACTTGAGCCTCTAGCGAGTCCAGTTGCGGATCCTGGAAAATCTTCCACCACTCACCGCCAAGATTCTGGTCATTCGGTTGAGCTGGCTTCCAGTCCCCTACCTCTTTGTATGCCGGCGGAGCTTGTACTGTTGGCGGGTGGTACTTGGGCCCAACCGCGCATCCGCTCAACTGGAGCACTGCTATCCCGAGCAGAATTCCCAGCCAGGGTGATTGCAGCCGGTTCCGAAACAGAGACAATTTGCTGTTGCGTTTCACTTGGTGTCCCCCGGCAACGTTGCCTGAACAATTTGCACCTGCTGTCCGGAAACGATGGAGTCAGGCGGGTTGATGATGACCTGATCATCCGGCTTAAGGCCGGAGACGACCTCGATTTGATTGCCGAAATCGTGCCCAGGAGCCACCGCTGTGAGCACGACTTTCCTGTCTTTCACAACTGCGGCACGCAATCCCTCAGAACGGAAGAGCAGAGCGTTAACCGGGAGCAGCAACGTGGAAGCCTGCGTCGGGACGTTCAAATGGACCTCCGCATACGAGCCGGTGAGCAACGTGCCAGTCGGATTGTCAACTTCAATCTCGATCAGCAACGTCCGGGTTGTCACGTTGATGTCGTCAGCGGTGCGCACCAGCTTTCCCTGAAACTTCCGCCCGGGAAATTCAGCCAGGCTGAGGTTGGCAGTCATACCGACTGTGATCCCTTGCGAATATTCCTCTGGAACGTTTACGTAAACCCGCAGTTTGTCGGGTTGGGAGATGTGAAAGAGATCGGTTTTCACAGTGCCACTACTACCGGAACTAATAAGGTCCCCAATATCGGTGTTTCGGGCCGTGATGACTCCGTCGTACGGAGCGTAAATCCTTTCGAAAGACCGCAGGGCCTGGAGCTGCTTGACGTTTGCCTGATTGGCGTCAACGATTGCCTTGTTTGCGTTGTAGGTGCCCACGGCGTTGTCCACGTCCTGTTGAGCGACGGCATTCTTCGTCAGCAAACCCTGGTAGCGGTTCTTGGTAATCTCGGCGAGCGTAAGATTTGCCTTGGCAGTGTTGAGGTTGCTGAGCGATTGCTCCAGTTGCTGGTCGACCTCCGGGGTGTCGATGACGGCAAGCAGTTGGCCTCGCTTTACGTGCGCTCCAATGTCGAAGTACCACTTCTTCAGGTATCCATTCGTGCGCGAATATATGGGTGAAGTAATGAATGGCTGCACATTTCCAGGAAGGATGATCTCCTGGGCGGAAACAGCTGGTTTTGGTGATACGACCGACACGGCGGGAAGGGCCACTTGCGCGGTCTCTGCGCTTAGGGTGGTGCGAGCCTTGACCCGGGACAAGATGCCCGAGGCCAGGAGAGCGATGATTGAGATCGCCGCAATTGCCACGCCGAGCCAGCTTTTGTGCAAACGTGTCCCGTCTGCCACGCCGTGGGATGGAAGGGTTGGACTGCCTGCCGGTCGTATATTTTCAGTTTGAATCGACATAGATAACTCCGTATTCGGGTGCCTATTGCTCCTCTCCAGTTTCGACGGCATGAGGTTTTGACCCCTGCAGGACGCTGAAGAATGCCGGGACAAAAAATAGCGTTGACACGGTAGCGAAAAGCAATCCCCCGATGACGGCACGGCCGAGAGGAGCATTTTGCTCCCCGCCGTCGCCGAGTCCGAGCGCCATGGGGACCATGCCGATGATCATTGCCAGAGCCGTCATCAGCACGGGGCGAAAACGCGTGAAGCCTGCCTCCAGTGCGGCGCTGATGGAATCACTTCCGCCCACCATTTTTTCCGTGGCAAAGCTCACGACCAGGATGCTGTTTGCCGTGGCGACGCCCATGCACATGATTGTTCCCATCAGCGCGGGCACGCTCAGAGTCGTATGCGTGATAAACAAGAACCAGGCAATGCCGGCGAGTGCTGCGGGCAGCGCGGAAATCATGATGAAAGGATCCAACCAGGACTGAAAGTTGACTACGATCAGCAGGTAGATGAGTACGATTGAGAATGCCAGCCCACTCAGAAGGCCAATGTAGGACGATCGCATCGTCTGAACCTGTCCGCGGATAACGACTTGAGAACCTCGCGGCAATTGTGACCGGGTGTCATCGATGATCTTCGTGATGTCGCCGGCAACGCCGCCCAGATCCCGTCCTGCGGCCGCGCCAAAGATGTCAATCACCGGTGCCACGTTATAGTGAGAAACCACTGCCATCCCGGTGCCACGCTCGGTTGAGACCAGACTGGCCATGAGTGACGGAGGCGCTGTTGGATCTGTCCCTGTGATGGGAATATTTTGCAGATCCTGCAATGTGTCAGTGCGGTACTGCGGCGTCTGGGTTGCGATTGAGTAACTGACATGGTTCTTTGGGTCTACCCAGAATGTGGGTGACGTCTGGAAACTGCCGCTCAGTGATACCAGCAGATTTTGCGCGATGTCGTGCGCGGAGAACCCTAGTTGTTCAGTTTTGGTACGTTCCACTCTGAGATTCAGATATGGCTGATCGAAGGGCTGCTGGATTCGCAAGTCAGCTGTTCCTGATACGAATCTCATCTTCGCCAGCAGGGTGTCCGCGTAACGGCGATTTCCCTCCAGGTCGTTCCCGACCACCTGGACGTCGATGGGAGCCGGCAAACCGAAATTCAGAATCTGGCTCACCATGTCGGCAGGCAAGAAAGCGAATGTTACGCCCGGAAACTGTTTCGGAAGAGCCAGACGAAGCTGGTGAACGTAGTTGTCCGTGGGATGGTGATTGGCGGACAGGGTCACAAGAATGTCGGCGTCCGACGTGCCCACCGGTGCCGAATTGCTGTAAGACAGATTGATACCGCTGTAGGGCAAGCCAATGTTGTCAATGACGCTCTGGACTTCGCCGGCTGGTATCTGCTTTCGTATCGACTGCTCAACCAGGTCACACAGGTTGGCCGTTTCCTCAATGCGCATTCCGGTCGGAGCCCGTAAATGAAGTTTGAAAGTGCCGCTGTCAACACTGGGGAAGAAATCACGGCCCAGCCAGGGAACCAGAATCACCAGGGAGCCAAGACAGAACGTAAAGAACGTAATCAGGAAGGCCCGCCTGTGATGGAGAGAGATCTCAAGCAGGCTGCGATAGCTCTGACGAAACCTCTCGAAGCTCTCTTCAAAACGTTTCTGTAGGCGTACCAGCGGATTGCGGTTAGCGGTATTTCCAGCTTCCCTTTTTTCTCCCCGCAACAAATACTTGGCCATCGTCGGAACGATGGTCCGGGAGAGAAAATAAGATGCCAACATGGCGAAAACCACTGCTTCCGCGAGCGGTACAAAGAGGTAACGGGCCACGCCGGTTAGCAGCAACATCGGCGCAAACACAATACAAATGGCAAGCGTGGATACGAAGGCGGGTGTCGCGATCTGCGACGCACTATCCAGCACGACCTCGTCCATCGCTTTGCCTGGTTCTGCCTCACGATTCCGATTGATATTCTCGACCTCCACCGTGGCGTCATCCACCAGGATGCCGACCGCCAAGGCGAGTCCTCCAAGCGTCATGATGTTGATCGTCTGCCCAATCGCGCTGAGCACAATAATGGACGTCAGGATCGCCAGAGGGATCGAGGTCGCAATGATCACGGTGCTTCGCCAGCTACCGAGAAACGTGAGAATCATGAAAGCGGTCAGACACGCTGCAATCAGAGTTTCCCTGACAACGCCGTTGATCGCGCCACGAACAAAAATCGACTGATCCGCCAGCGGCGAGATCTGCAATTGAGGTGGCACGGTCATCTTGATTTGAGGCAGGAGTGCCTTAATGGCCGAGATCACGTTCAACGTGGATGCGTTCCCCGCTTTTTGGATCGTCAGCAACACTGAACGCTGCCCGTTTACACGCACGATATTAGTCTGTGGAGGAAACCCGTCGCGCACCCAGGCAACGTCTTTCATGTAAATAGTCGTGCCGGCAATCGTCTTGATCGGGATTCGGTTCAGGTCCGCAATCGTCTGCGGGGCTGCGTTGGGAATCGTGACATCGTATTCCCGCGAACCAATCTTGGACGTGCCCGTGGGCAGGATCAGATTTTGAACGCTGATCGCATTGACCACATCCAGCGCCGACAAGCCTTTCGACTGCAGGGCCGTGGTATTCAGATCCACCTGTACCTGGCGCTGTTTACCACCATAGGGATATGGAACAGATGCCCCGGGCACGGTGATGAGCTGCGTCCGAATGAAATTAAGGCCGTAGTCGTTGAGTTCTTGTTCCGACAGATTCTGCCCCGAGAGGGCCAGCTGGAGCACAGGCACACTCGATGCGCTATAGGCAAGAATGAGCGGCGGCGTCGATCCCGCTGGCAACTGTCTAAGCTGGGTCTGAGAAACCGCCGTGACCTGCGCAATGCCTTGCTGAATATTCGCGGTGGGCTGAAGGAACACTTTCACCACGGCTATTCCGTACAGCGACTGCGATTCGATGTGCTCGATGTTATCGACTGTAGTGGTAAGGGCGCGTTCGGTGACGCTGACCACGCGGTCGCTCATGTCCTGAGGGACGAGACCGTTGTAGTTCCAGATAATGCTGACCACCGGAATATCGATGGTAGGAAAAATGTCGGTTGGCGTACGAACAATCGCCAGCCCCCCCATGATCAGAATGAGGATCGACATCACCACAAAGGTGTAAGGCCGCCGCAATGCTAGTCGAACAATCCACATAAAATCTTCTCTGATTTCTTAGTCGCCGACGGTAGTCGGGTTTGCCAGAGGTAATTGTGTTTAACCCTCCGGTCGGGACATCAAAATGCACGCCCGAGTCCAAACCACCGGGAGGCCATTTCGTCGAGCATTTTCAGCAGCATGAGTCGGCTGGGCAGTCGACGAGGCCCTGCTGGCAATCGGATGAGCGTCCCGCAGTTGACACCACGTCCGCAGGCGGACTTGGCTCGCGTTCCCTGATTCGGCTAAAAGCGGCAATATCAGCGCAGGCGCCGGTCAAACTGAAGTGCCAGTGTGTTAATCAAGCCCACCTTCACGTTCGGGGCGATCACATCATTTGTGGTTTTGGAACGGGAAATGCATTCAGTGGTTCTCAGTCAAGGCCTTTGAAACGGGAGGGCTATCAATTCGAAGCAAGCTACACCATGTGGAGGGACAGCGGGGAGATTATGGAACTTCTTACAGCAGATAACGTGAAACTTGGATTTATTGGCCTGGGCAATATGGGAAGCCGAATCGCACAACGCCTGATTGATCACGGATACGAAGTCTTCGTTTACGACAGGAACATATCTAAAGCGGATAAAATCGCTGCCCGGGGCGGTATCGTTGCGAAGAATATTCTCGAACTGCCAGGCAGGGTCGACGTGATTCTCTCCTGTCTGACCAACGATGAAGCAGTTGAGAGCGTTTTTGCCGGGCCCGCAGGAATGCTTGCGAAGTCACGGCCAGGAACCGTCGTGTTGGAGATGAGCACGATCTCGCCAGAACGTTCGCGGGAGTTGCACAGGCTTGGCGCCAAACATGGCATCGAGGTATTGGATGTGGCCATCTCGGGCAGCACTCCTGCCGCGGAACAAGGTATTCTGACACTATTAGCGGGCGGCAACCAAGACTTGTTCCGCGCCGCTGAACCGATATTCCAGGCGATGGCAAAGCAATACTTTTTTCTGGGCGGTCCTGGATCCGGCACAGCGATGAAGTTGGTGGTCAACGCACTGTTAGGGGTTGGCATGCAGGCTATCGCTGAGGCCGTGGTCCTCGGGGAGACAGTTGGTCTCAATCGCGAACGCTTGCTTGAGGTTTTGTCAAAGACGACTGTGATTGCACCGGCTCATGTGGGAAAACTGGCAAGGATAGCTATCTACGACTACAGTCCGCAATTTCCGCTTCGCCTGATGAACAAGGACTTCCACCTGATTCTGAATGCCGCAGCCGAAGGGCATCTTTCCATGCCTGCGACTGAAGCAGCGTTTCGCGTCAATTCAGAGGAGTTGGCTCACCATGATGGAGAAGACTTCTCGGCGGTCCTGCGGCGAATGGAAGAAGCCACCGGTATCGACTCCGCCTCGATGACGAGCTGAGCCGGCGGGCGCGCAAGTGATTTCCTGGAGTGGCATCGCGTACTACGGCGCCATGGCGGCTCACGGCTTGTCTTCGGGGGGGATCGGGAGCTTTTCCTCGATCTTCCGGATTTTCTTCGGCGCATGCTTCCGGAAAAGACGCTTCATATCCGGCGTAAACTCGCGCAGAAGATCCGTGATCGCATCCGAGCCCAGCGCACCGCCAAAACGATTCATCGTGTCTCCGAAAGTCCGGTTATCTCTTGGGTAGTAGGCATTTTGCAGCGCACTGCTGAGCAGAGCTCCCAGGAATTCGGACGAGTTGAACCTGTTATCGCCGTTGTCGTTCTTGGTGACCACAACTCTTGTGATGGAATACCAGACCCGGGCAATGAAGGCTCGCTTGCCCGACGAAAAATAGCGAGGATCCTGATGCAGGACCGTCGATAGAGCATAAGTCTGGATGAATCTCCGCGATTCCGTGTTCGCCAGAGTTGCGCCAAATCGCTTTCCCCAACCCTGCATACCTCCACCATAATGCGGCCACTGGCCCATAGCCTGGGCCCAGGTCGCCTGAAAACCTGCTGACACGAGTGTGTAAGGCGAATAGGTTTGCTTCAGAAACCGGTTGAGTTTGCAGCGGGCGGTCAAGGGAGTGTAGCCCACGCTTCCGATCGTCGCCGAAGATTGAGGAAATGGGTCTCGCAGCAGCATGCGACACGGACTGGCCGACACCTGGTCCGACGACCAGCCGATCGCTGTTGACTGGTTGCCATTGGATTCATCGTGAGCCATGGTCGAAGAAGATTCGGTCGCTTCCGGTGAGGCGGCGGTCGCCTGGGCGAAGCCGAGGCCGTTCATCATCGCAATCGAAATCGTTATCAGTAACACATGAGTGATAAACCGTAGTTTTTCATCCGCACTCAGACTACACAGATTCAAGAGCCCGATAGAACGGTTGCATTCGAGCGCTAGCATTCCCCTGCTGATGTTTTTTGACGGATGTCATCCTCCTGATTCGTTCTCATGCCAGGTTCAATCGGGACCATGGGTGTTTTGTAGTTTCCAAACCAGCCTCTTTTACTTACTTATGCATCCAGGCCTCCAAACGTCGCCTCGGTAGTAAAGGGTTTCGCGCTAGCGAGTTTCGCAGGGCAGAAGAAATCGCTCATCGCGATGTCCACAGGCAGACACGCCGTCGGCATATCGACGGTCCAGCCTTGCGTGCTGCGAAAATTCTCGGTGAGAACAGAAGTAAAACCATTAGCCAGGACACATCAGAGGGATTCGTTCGTCAGCGATGTTTGGAATGCCACTTGCATTCTTGGAAAAGTGGAGCAAACACACGTGAAGGTTTGTAAATCGAACAGGGCTCCGCACAATATTCTTCTTGGCCCTGCTGGGATCTGCATTCGCCGAGAAAGACCAAACCGATCTTGGACCACCAAGCCAATTCCTCGCAGTGCAAGACCTAGCGTAGGGAAAAGCTGCCATGAGTCCGGGTTGCTGTTGAAAGGAGAATAAAGTGAAACGCAGTCTTCAGAAAATAAACCTTGCCTCCACATCTATTCAGCTCTTTGCCCTCGTCTTGTTGATAACCGCAGTGGCCTTGCTGGCCGGAGCACAGACGGGGGCGGACCAAACGATCATCCAGAAGGCGACAGAACAGTTTGACAATAGCCCGTTGAAGACGATCTCGCTCGGCAACGGTCTGTTCCTATTTTCCGGTGATGGAGGAAACGTTGTGGCCGTGGTCGACGACGGTAGCACGTTGTTGATCGACAGCGGAATGGAAACGCGAGCTGCTGAGTTGAACGACGCGGTATTCAAAGCGACGATGCGCCCCGTAACCCGACTGGTGAATACACATTGGCACTTTGACCATACTGGCGGGAATATGTTCCTGGGCTCCTCAGGCGTAATTATCGTTGCGCAAGAGAACGTAAAGAAACAGCTCTCGTCGGTCCACGATGTCCCTTTTGTTGGCTTGCGCGACGGCCATTATCCTGAGCAGGCGCTTCCAACAGTAACTTATCCAGGCACCATGGCGTTGCGTCAAGGTCCTTACCGGCTAACGTTGACCAACTATGGATCTGCGCATACGGATGGGGACACGATCATCTATATCGCCCCGGCGAATGTCGCAGTGCTAGGCGACATTTTCTCGAATCATGTTTATCCCATCATCGATCTCACGTCAGGAGGATCCATCGATGGCCTGATTCTTTCGGTCGATCGCATTCTGGGCCAAACTGGCGAGCAGACAAAGATCGTCCCCGGGCATGGGCCGGTTGCTTTGCGAGCCGATCTACAAGCCTATCGCGATATGCTGGCTCAGGTTCGGGAGCGCATCCAACAGTTAGTAGCGGCAGGAAAGACGATGGACGAGGCAGTGGCTGCCGCACCCACCAAAGACTTCGATGCCAAGTGGGGTAGTGGTTACGTAACTCCGGATGTGTTTACTAAGATGGTATTCAGCAGCTTGGCTGGGAGCAGCGCGAGGTAGCCCGATTACATAAATCTGGGCCTCTTCAAGATCGATTTGAAGTGATGAATCACGTTCTCGTTATTGATGACGATCATGACCTGGTTGACCTTCTGCGGGAGTTTCTCGCAACGGAAGGGTTTACTGTTGACGCCGCTTACGACTACGCTTCCGGCCTGGCCGTTGCTCTGGACGGAAAACACGAATTGGTCGTGCTCGATGTCATGCTGCCTGGTGGATCAGGATTGGACCTTCTGAAAACACTGCGTGCGTCGTCCAAAGTGCCACTCGTTCTTCTGAGCGCGGTGGGTGAGACGGTGGATCGCATTATCGGTCTGCAAAGTGGAGCGGACGACTATCTTGCAAAACCGTTCGAACCTCGGGAACTGGCAGCTCGCATCCATGCAATTCTGCGGCGTACCCGTGACGTACCCATCAATGGCAACGAACTCAAGGTCGGCGATGTCGCTCTCTCGGTCAGCCGAAGAGTGGTTAGCCGTGCGGAAGTACCGGTTGAGCTAACGGCGGTTGAATTCAACGTGCTGGAATGTCTACTGCGTCATGCAGGCAGCGTCGTCACTAGAGAAACTCTTGCCGAGAGGGCGCTAGGCAGGCCGTTGGCCCCGTTTGACCGTAGTGTCGACGTACACGTCCACAATTTACGAAAAAAACTCTCAACCCCGCCCGAGGAGCGGATCAAAACCATCCGGGGTGGCGGCTACATGTACACGCCACCCTTAGAAGATGTCTCATAGCGTCCCAACCTTGAAGACACTTCTTACCTCGTGTTGACTTAGTCCTCGGGTAAGTCTCCTCCTCCCGTCGTCTTGACGCAGATTTTCTCTTCTTAACCATTCTTAACCCGCAGCCGCCCAGCTAACGAATCTAACTAACTGACAGCTGGTATGCAGCCGTCTAAGGAGAATAACAAGTGACATTTTCAAAGCTCAGCATAATCGCAGGTTTCATGATCGCGTTTGCTCTTATTTTCGAATTGGCCGCTCACGCAGACGAAGCCAATCAGTCGACGAAGCTCACGTTCAGCCAGCCGGTACAAGTACCGGGCCGAATTCTGCCCGCGGGCACTTACGAGTTTGTCTTACAGGACAGTCCAGCTAACCGCAACATCGTTGAGATTCTCAACGCGGACGGTACCGAGCTCTTGGCAAACATTCAGACAATCCCGACCGAGCGGACAAAGGAGACCGACGGCACATCAATCACGCTTGCCCAAGGTCTGGATGCACAGCCGGCGGCTCTTTTGACCTGGTTTTATCCCGGCATGGAAACGGGGCACGAATTCATCTATTCCAAAGCAGTGGAAACACAACTATCTCGAGATGCGAAGGAAACCCTCGTAGACGAGCACGGAAGTATGGTCAATTCTGAAGCAAACGGAGCGGGCAACTAAGACCACAGCATGATGGCCGGCATTTGCCCGTGTCAAATACGAACCGGTGTGAATGCCAGGCCATGCAGCACACATCGAAAGGAAATCCATGAAACTCGACAAGCATATATTCACATGGTTTTTTGTGATCGTAATCCTGACAACAGCTAGCTTCGCGTCCCAGGTCTCGACTGACTATGACCATGCCGCAAAGTTCAGCGGCTACAAGACATATTCCTGGACCAAGATAGCAACCGTTAATTCCATTTGGGACGCGCGAGTCAAGAATGCCGTCAACAAGGAGCTAGCAGCAAAAGGCTGGACTCAAGTGCCCTCTGGCGGAGATGTTTCGGTAGTGGCGGTCGCAAGCACGAGGACGGAACAGCAGTTGTATACAAATTACAACGGATTCGGAGGCCGACGCTTCGGCGGATTCGGAGGTGCCACCACGACGGTCGACAATTATAAGGTGGGAACATTAGTAGTCGATATGTTTGATGCGGGCTCCAAGAATTTGATTTGGCGCGCATCGGCCAGCGACACTCTGTCAGATAACCCGGAGAAAAACACCAAGAACCTGGACAAAGGTGTGCAGAAAATGTTCTCGCACTTTCCGCCCTCGGTTTCGAAGGGTTAGTTAGGCCCACGGGAGACTCGCGCAAGATTGCGCGCAACACTCAATCACGAGTCTATGTTCAGAGATGGCGAAGGTTGAGTTTTTCCGCCTTCGCCTTAATTCGTGAACAGGATCTTCGCCATCATGCCCTTGTCCTCGTGATTTAGCAAATGACAATGGAATACCGACATACCTTTGATCACCGGGTTAGTGAAGTCAAGGATGACATCCACGGTGCCGCGATAAGGAACATTCACGGTGTCGAGCCACGCAGGATGTGGGACCGGAACACCGTTTTCTGCGTAGACCAGGAAGTGGACCTGGTGTATGTGAAAGGGATGGAGTTCAGCCGTCTCGTTGACAATACGCCAATGCTGATACGTACCTACGCGAACGCTCGTCATCGGACTTGCATCCGGCGCGAACTTGCGGCCATTGATGTAGAAGCCATTTTTGTCTTCTGTAAAGGTGACGGTGAAATCCGGCGCGGTCTTCTTCAATGGTTCAACGTCGCGCCGCTTGTAGACCGGCGGGCGACCGTCGAGAGTGGGCGCTTGCTTAGGCATTGAATTTGAACCAGACCGATCAGAACTGGGCGGCGTCAGATCTGCGAGCACCATCCCCGGATTGGGATCTCCGTCCGGACCGGTATCCACACAAAGCGTGCGCAGAGCACGGAGGGTTCCAGACGGTGGGCCAGTGACAATCGCTTCGAGTCGTCCTGCAGGCGCCAGCAGTAAGTGATCGGTGGTGAGCGTCGGGGCATTGGGTCTGCGGTACGCGAGTGGCATCCCGTCCAGGGCCACGACTTCAAAAGTCTGCCCATCGAGCTGCAGGTCCAGATAGCGGTCCGGGGAGGCATTCACGATACGCCAGAACTGCTGCTCTTTCGGCGCGATCTCGATTCGCGGGCGAACCACGCCATTCACAGTAAAGATCTCTTCAACTCCCTCCGCTGCCGCGCCACATCCCTTGAATGGGATTTCAACTTCGCGCCGTAATTCGGACGCATTCGGATCACTCTCAATGGAACGGCCGCGCACAACTATCACCCGCTCACGAAGTCGTCTCACTTGGGAAGCATAACGTTCCATCCCTTCGATAACGATGGCGCCTGACATTCCGTCCAATACCTGCCGATCGCTCTCGCCGTGGGGATGGGTGTGGTACCAGAACAGACCTGGGGGATGATCGCGCGGAATCTGCACCGAGTAATGCAACGCCTGGCCGGGCTTGGCCAGCATTGTTAGCACGTCATCTTGCGGGGCATGCGGCGAGACGCTGAGCCCATGGAAATGCAAGTTCGTCATGTTCATGCATGGGTTCACCGCGCAAGTCTCGCTGGACTTGACGGGCAGATCGTTGACCAAGGTGATTCTGAGAACGTCGCCGGGGGATGCCCGAATCACAGGTGCGATGTTTGCGCCGTCGAAAGCAAAGGCATCCCGCCCATTGTCGTTCACCGCATGCAGCGTGAGCGATTCAACGTGATTCTTCGCTCTCACCTGCGGAGGCTCGGGTAACGGAACAGTCTGCGTGCGGCCCAAAGGTGAGAGACAAATCTGCGCACCCATTAGGAATAGGACGCGCACCGCCTGTTGCTTCTTTCCCAATAATTTCATCGCCCCAGCCCCGCCCGTGGTTTGTGCCAGAGTCGTTCGGCAGGCCGTAATATTCAGCCGGAGTGATCGAGGCCCGGTTCAGGAAGCCAATTCGGCAATCCCAGTTAGCTCCATGTAGTCGTTCTCAGACAATTGCACCAGTGCTGCCTGAATGTTTTCCTCGAGATGAGCAATCGAGGAAGTCCCAGGGATGGGTAACATAACCGGGGATCGCTTCAACAGCCACGCCAGCGCAATCTGGATGGGTTTTACCTGGCGAACCTTCGCAATCCGTTCCAACAGCTTGCCTGCCACGCGCCCCGCTCCCAGCGGGAACCACGGGATGAACGCAATCCCGTTGGAGTCGCAATAGTCGACTACATTGTCCCATTCGCGGTCGGCGAAACTGTAGCGGTTCTGGACCGACACGATCGGCACGATTTTCCGCGCACGTTCGATGTGCTCCACGGTGACATTGGACAGCCCGATCAATCGGATCTTTCCTTCCGATTGCATGTTAGCCAGAGTCTCCATCGACGCCGCGAGGGGCACCAACGGATCGGGAACGTGCAACTGGTATACGTCGATGCGGTCGAGGCGCAGTCGCTTCAGGCTGCCTTCCACCGCCTCGCGTAAATGCGCGGGGCTGGCATCGTGGGTCCACTGGTTCGGGCCAGGGCGATTCCACCCCCCCTTCGTCGCGATGACTAGGTCCTTCGGGTAAGGCGCCAGCGCTTCCGCGATCAACTCCTCGCTGATGTTGGGACCATAAGAATCAGCCGTGTCGATGAAGTTGACCCCCAACTCGACGGCTCGGCGAAGAACGGCGATTGCTGTCGCGGGATCCTTAGGTGGCCCCCAAATTCCGTCGCCCGTAAGGCGCATGGCCCCGAAACCAAGACGGTTTACGGCAAGTTCGCCACCTAGAGAAATTGTTCTGCTGCCCGCGGCCGACCGACTCGTGGTTTTCTCGCTCATGTTAATTCTCCAGAGATGTGCTTTTGTCAGATATCGCTTAGTTTACTCCGCGACGTGCCAGCTCGAATCCGGCCCGCGCTTTGGGCCTTGGGCGAATGTCATTGTCTTCGACCCGAGATTCTTTTCGTACACCTTACCGTTGTTGGTGACCATGAAAGTCATGACCCCGGACGACCGGTAATCCGCCGGGTACGCTACCAGCGCCGCAGCGTCGGCCGCAGAATTTCCTGTCACGATTCTAAAGTAGTATCCGTGAAAAGGAGCCGCCTGGTTACCCGTGTCGCGAGCCGTGTTGTCAGTGTTCGAAGTACCGCCACTGAGGAGACTTTGGGCATACTCTGTGGTCGGGTCGACGGCGATGGTTCTCGGGCCGTTGCGCTCTTTTCCTTTTGCCAGTACATGACAGACCTGAAGTGCCGTGGTCTCGTTCTCCCCGACTGTCCGGAAGAGAATTTCCTCTTTACCAGTGTCGGAGTCGAAGTACCATGCGCCATTCTTTGAAACCAGCGGAATGGGAAAAGGCCAGTTTTCCGCACCGATGTACAGCACCGTAGTCCCGTCCGGTTCCCGGACCAGACGATGCATCTCCTGATATTTATGACTAAACCGCTCGCGTTCGAGTTTGTCCTCGATTTCGTCGCCCGACGACGTCACTTCCCTGCCGGCTCCGAGGATCCTTTCCAAAGCTTCCTCGTCGCTATTTTGGACCGCCTGGAAGAGAGCGCTGCTCGCTTTCCCCGCCGACGAAAAAGTCTCTGGTCCCGATTTCTGAGCGAGGCTCAATTGAGAGGTGCCTACTACCAGCAACGCAAGAACGCTTAGCGCAGCCACGCAGTTGAGTCTCGAAGATGTTTTGCTGATTAGATTCATCGCGCTCATGATTTCGTTCTCCATTTCGTAATTTTCTTTCCAGAAATCAGATGGGTTACCGATGACCTCCGCCCCCACCGTGGAATCCTCCTCCGCCGTGAAAGCCGCCGAAACTCGACTGCCCGCGAGAGGAAAATCCTCGCGAAAGTCCTCCATGATTAAAGCCGCCGAACGCGCTCGCGTGACCACCGGCGTGAGGTGTCGCCAATCCTCGCGGAGCTACGAATCCATGCTCCGCCCCATGGAACCCCGGATTCCCCCCCGGGCCGCGACTTGGAAATCCGCTTCCGCCATGAAATGCGCCACCGTGATTGAAGTTCGCGCGGGCGTGATTGAAGCTGTCGTGATTGGCGAAAATTCTGCTGTGGGAGATATAGGCGCTGTGATTGAAAATAATTCCATGGTGATGCCAGTCATATCCCCAGTGGTGCCAACCCCAGCCAAATCCGCCAAAGAACCCGACGCCAAAGCCGAGGCCAAACGCGATTCCCGGTCCGGTCAGGTACAGCCCTGGATACCAATACCATCCCGGCCAAACTCCGAGAGGTTCACCATAGACCAACCATGGATCGAATGCCGGGACGTAAACGACCTGTGCATCGGCCGGCTCGATCACGATCGTTTGCCCCTGCTGGGAGACGGTTTGCTGTGAAGTACTGTTTAAATTCCCTGCCTGCTTCGCCCGTTGGCGCATGACTTGAACAGCATTCATTACTTCCTGCTGTTGGTTGACATACGCATCGCCTAGCGATGAAGTCCAGGAAAGATTCTTATCCATGTTGGCGAGCACCGAAGGAAATTCCGTCAGGGCCTTCACGCTGGGATCCCAAGGCTGTTTATCGACTTCCTGACCCAGTTGTTCTCCGTTAAGGTCGGAGTGTTGTTGCACCCATCGGTCAGCTTCGACAATCTGGTCAGGATAGGTTGCAGCTGCGAGCACCTGTGCCACCAAAGCATCCGCATACAACGCGATGGGCGCTACAAGCTGCTGCAGTTGTGCAGGAGTCTGTTTTGCCTCCTGAACCAGTGGTTCTGCGGCAGACTGGTCCGCTTGGGCGAATGCTCCCGGCACAGTGGTCAACAAAAGGCACCCGGAAAGAAAAAGGGACAAACTCTGTTTCACTAACATCACAATCAAACCTCCTGAGACGATAATGCCTTCAAATGGTCACCGCCAGATTTCTCGTTATTAGTTGGCCAAGTCAGCGACAGTGCGAGACGCAAAATACCGAATCGTGAGCGGACATGCCGTGTGGTCGCATTGACACGCGATCTCGACGTCGTCACTGCCCGCATCGCGACATGAGTCTGAGCAGTACTCGATTTTCCTGGGTACATCGCACAGACAAGGGATGTGAGCGCACTTTCTGGTTTCTTGATTCGCCATCATGAATTCATCCTTTCCAAGTCTCGAACTATTCCTGACCCAATGCGATTTCCCACGTAGCGCCTCCTGGTGTTCCAGCCCGAAGGAGTGCGGGGGGAAGTCACTCCGGGTCGCCCAGTATCGGCGCTACGTCACTTCGTCTGATTGCATGCTGGTCTCCAAACATCCCTTTGCGCTAAGTCGATGCATTCCAAGGTTGTGTTGTCAGCAACACAGAATGGGCACCGTCAGGATGTCCACATGCGGATAACCGCGTCCGCATCTCGACGTTGGGCCCCTTGGTAAATCAGGAATGAATGAACGTGACCGCGCGACGACGCGTGTCGGAGGAAGGACGCAATCTCATCGATAGCTCTCGAGAATCACGCCACATAGCCGGAGATTCAACAAGGACCGATAGCGAGATGACGATTCGCATCGGGATTTGGACGGAGCTGTCGACCAACGCACGCGATGCGATACGAATTGTCGCTTTTTTATCCGGTCTCAGGCGAATGTCTTCTAGCACCGTCTATTTCTCACTCTTAAGTGACCACCACATGTGGAAGTCCACGTGCTTCGTTGGAGACGAAGGTGGAAAAAAAACAGTGAGGCACGAAACAATTCTTTACATATCCGACCACGCAGCCAGCAGCGATTCGGTGATGGTCCAACTCGAGGCGAAGGGCTACCAAATTGTGAGCACCGACAACACAAGCCAAGGCAGTGCTCTGTTGTACATCATGCATTCAGTTGCTGCCGTTGTGCTCCAGTATCAACCGGAAGACAGGACCTGGTTTGAATTGGCACATAGCCTGCGGACCATTCGTCCCGATGTTCCTATAATCCTGCTGAGCCGTGACCCGATTCTCTACTTGCCGCCGTGGGTGGATGCGTGCGTGGGGACGGAACAACCGCTCGAAAAGGTCGCTTCTGCGGTGCACAGTCTGTTGACCGGAGAGCGCTTCGAAGCGCACAGCGCACAATGCTGCTCTAGGGCTTAGGATCGCCAGTGCCTACGCCCGGCAATGTTGCTCCTGCCAAACCGCCTGATTTCTCGTTATTATGCTATTTGCAAATCTGCTCGCTCAGCCCACTCTTGATGCTGCCCACACGGGGCAAGTCATGGCGGATCAGGATTCTCCATCGCGGACGCCGATAGCTGTGAGCACACAGTACGGCCTAGCCATTCTGCCGGTCATGGAATCACACGGCAGAGGGTGGCGGGATCGGCGCGACTCTCCGCGTGGCGTAATTTTGTGCCTCCGCCTGCCCATTAACGACGAGGCGGACGAATGACGTCCGCAGCCGCTCCTGTGGTGTTCGTGATTGACGACGACGGCTTAGTCCGGGCTGCGATCCAGGGCATGCTGAGGTCAGTTGGATTGCGTTGCGAAACCTTTGGAAAGCCACAAGAGTTCTTGCGGAGCAAGCGGCCGGACGTTCCGAGTTGCCTGATTCTAGACGTCAGGCTGCCGGGGATGAGCGGCCTGGATTTTCAGCGCGAATTGGCCGACGCGGGCATTCGCATTCCGATCATTTTCATCACCGGGCATGGCGATATTCCGATGACCGTGAAGGCCATGAAATCCGGCGCGGTGGAGTTCCTGACCAAGCCTTTCCGAGACCAGGAGTTGCTGGATGCGATCCACCTGGCTTTGGATCGCGACCGGGTGTTGGGCCAACAGCAGAGCGAGTTAGGCGAGCTGCGAATGCGCTACGATTCGCTGACCGTACGTGAGCGTGAGGTCATGGGCATGGTGGCTTCGGGCATGCTCAATAAACAAATAGCTTCTGAGCTCGGGACCAGCGAAATCACGGTCAAGATCCAACGCGGGCACGTCATGCGGAAGATGCAGGCAGACTCCCTGGCGGAATTAGTAAGGATGGCGGCGAAGCTTGAACCGACGGGCAGTCGCGAGTGAACATCCTAGCCAAAAATTCAAGGGCACTGTCTGCAGTACTCTTCAGGCGGCGCCGCGGTGGCCGCGGCCCGACCCGTCGATGCCCACCCGGTGGGCGGCTTAGCGGCGCGGGACGTCGGGGCTCGCGACCGGGCTCAATTCCTGGGCCTCTGCGCTGGGAAGTGTGAAGCTAAAAGTGGCGCCACCTCCAGAGTTGGATGTGGCCCACAAACGGCCGCCGTGGGATTCGACGATCGACCGGCTGATCGAGAGCCCCATACCAGTGCCTTGAGCCTTGGTGGTGAAGAACGCATTAAAGATCTGGTCTGCCTGCTCCCGGGGAACGCCCACTCCTGTATCACTAACCGAAATCAGCAGCTGACCACGCTCGGCCATCAGGGATCTGATAGTAAGTTGGCCCTCGCTCGTTGTGTCTTGCATGGCTTCGATACCGTTGAGCATGAGATTCATGAGAATTTGCTGCAATTGCACTCGGTCCGCCACGACTTGCGGTAAGTTCTCCGACAATTCCGTAAGAATCGAAACGGAATGTCTAGAGGCTTCACTGCGCAACAGGACAACCATCTCCTGGATGACTTCGCTCACATCCACCAAATTGGTTTGTGGCGCGCCCTTCTTGAATAGCTGTCGAAGCCGGCTGATGATATCAGCCGCCCGCGTTACCGCGTTGACCACCCGTGCCGCGGATTCACGAGCCTCTCCTATATCCGGCTGCTCGCGCGCCAGCCACCGCAAGCAAGTTCGGGCATCGGTCGCCGCGGCCGTAATCGGCTGGTTGATCTCATGGGCCAGCGATGCAGTCAATTCGCCCATCGTAGTCACCCGATTGATGTGCGCCAGATCGGCCTGAACCTGACGTAGTCTTTCGCGCTCTTCCTCTGCTTGCCTTCGTTCCGTGACGTCCACGCCCGTACCTACGAATTCGACCAATTCGCCGGAGGCGCTGAAAACAGGATGACCGATCGACCGGATGTATTTGGTCGAGCTGTCTGGGAGAACCGTGCGGAAGTCAACCTCGAAATCTGATCTCTCACGAACTGCTCGCTCGATCACCTTATTGAAGGTAGCCCGATCCTCAGGATGAATACGCTGATAAGCTGCATCGAACGACATGGAATCCTTTTCAGGATCAAGTCCAAACAAACGATAGTGTTCCTGTGACCAATGGACGTTCTCTCTGCGAGCCACGTTCCAAGCCCAGCTGCCGGTGTGGGTCAGCCTTTGCGCTTCCTCTAAGTACGCCTCGGTTTTTCGCAGGGCTGCTTCAGCGAGTTTGCGTTCGGTAATGTCCGTGATCGCTCCAACCAATTCGGTTTTGCCCGGTTGACCTGTCTCCAGACGATGTCCCACAACGTGGACGTGCTTGACCGATCCATCAGGCATAAGCAACCGGTGTTCGATATCAAAATCCTTAGCGTTTTCAGATGCGCGATCGATTACCTGTTGAACACGGACTCTGTCCTCGGGATGGGTTCGATCCAGAACCTTCTCAATACCAGGTTTTGTTTCACCGCCATATTCAAAAATTCGAAATGTTTCTTCCGACCAGTGGATTTCACCGCCGAAAACATTCCAGCCGAAACTGCCCGTCTTACTCAGTTTCTGGGCTTCCGCCAGGTAAGCTTCATTGCGCCGCAATTCTTTCGTCCGTTCCATGACCTTGATCTCGAGAGAATCACGAGCCTGGCGCAGTTCCAGTTCCTGGTCCTTAAGGGCCTGCTCCACCCGCTTCCGATCGCTGATGTCAGTGCACGTTCCGAACCATTTCACGATCGTTCCGTCACTGTCCCGGATCGGTGTTCCACGCGTCTTAAACCAACCGTAACTCTCGTCGTTCCGGCGAATACGGTATTCCACGTCATAAGGCTGGCGCCCCGCGACCGATTCCATCCAGAATTGCCGGGTGGACTGGCGATCATCCGGATGCAGTGTGTCCATCCACCGCCAGCCGAGCAAGTCGCTCTCGCTGACGCCGGTATAGTTTGTCCACTGTGTGCTGAAGTAGTCGCACCAGCCATCCGGGCGGGCACCCCAAACCAACTGCGGCAGCGCTTCGGTAAGACTTCGCCAGCGTTGTTGGCTTTCCCGCAGTGCCTCCTCCGCCCTCCGTCGCGTGGCAGTGAGCCAGCACACGATCAGCCCCAATAATGTAAAGAACGTCAGAGAGAGGACACGATAGGGAAAACGAATTCCCGCGAGCTCGAGATAAGGAACCAACGGCTGGAAGAAATAGCCGAGGCCGAGAAGTGAAAGGAATAAGGCAGTGAGGCCTGGGACCACCCCACCAAACCAGGCGGTTAGAGCGACAGCAGTAAGGAAAAGTGCGCCGCGAACATCGAAGCCTCTTCCAAGCAGCAGCGCCACCGCGAGTGCGACTCCAACGGAAAGAATTGCGAGCCCGTAGCGCCAAACTGCTTGTCGAAGGATCAGAGGGGGGGTCTTCCAGCCCGTCATGGCTTATCTGTCCGCTGCGTAGTGTGCGACAGCACCGGAAAATATTGTATTTAAATTGAGCTGCCGCTGTGAAATTGTTAATTTCTCACGCATCCAATTCGTTCTTCAGACAAAACCCAACCGAGCGGTGTAGCCCTTCGGATCAGCCGCTCGATCGCTGGAATCGCATGGCGGCCAAATGTGTTTGGCGAGTTTCTCTGTACCCACGAATGACATCTGTGGGTGATGTTCCGGGCCTATACCAAAGTATGATTGCGCCGCAACCTAGGCATGATTGTGCCCTCGTTGGTTGCGCTGCTAAGGTCACATCATGGACGTTCGAAAGAAGGGGAATATGGTGGCAATTGTTGATGACGATGATCTGATGCGCAGCGCACTGCAGGGCCTGCTGAAATCAGTCGGCCTGCCGGCGACAGTGTTTGCTTCTGCGGAGGAGTTCCTGAATTCTGGCCAACAGCACCAGGTTGGATGTCTGGTCGCGGATATCCGCATGCCGGGAATGTCGGGTCTGGAATTGCAAGCGAAGCTCAATGCCGATCATTGCAGAATTCCGACCATTTTCATCACGGCACACGGCGACGAGAAAATGCGGATGCAGGCCTTAAGAGCAGGCGCGGTGGAGTTCATGGCAAAACCATTCGATGATGAATGCCTGCTCGAGAGTGTCCGGGCGGCTCTGGAGAGTTGAGCCCAACAAAGCGTACACGTACTACGAGGGGGTTGTCTGTGGCAGCTACTGTGACATTTCAGACTAGCGATCGAGATTCTTACGCGCGCAGATTCGAGCAGGTCATCGGCAATAGTCCCGCGCTCGAAGCGGTGCTGGAACAAGTCGAACGGGTCGCGCCCACTGGTTCTACTGTGTTGATCCAGGGAGAAACAGGCACCGGCAAGGAACTCATCGCCCACGCGATCCACAAAATCAGCTCGCGCTGCGGACGTTCTTTCGTAAGATTAAATTGCGCCGCCATTCCGTTGGATCTGCTGGAAAGCGAGCTCTTTGGCCACGAGAAGGGGGCATTCACCGGAGCTATAGCGCAAAAAATTGGCCGTTTTGAATTGGCTGACAAAGGTACGCTCTTCCTCGACGAGGTGGGTGACATTCCGCCGGCGCTGCAGCCCAAGCTGCTGCGCGTACTGCAGGAACAGGAATTCGAACGTCTGGGCAGCACTCGAACTCACCAGGTGGACGTGCGCCTGGTAGCTGCAACGAATCGAGACCTGGCTGAAATGGTGAAGCGAGGCGAATTTCGCAGCGACCTCTACTATCGTCTGAATGTGTTCCCTGTCCTTCTGCCACCATTGCGGGAGCGCCGCGAAGACATTCCGGCCTTAGTCACGCATTTTGTGGAGATCTTAGGTCACCGGATGGGTAGGGAGATCGAACATATTCCTTCAGAAACGATGGCTGCTCTCAGTTCATACCAGTGGCCGGGGAACATCCGTGAACTGCAGAACCTCATCGAACGTGCTGTAATCCTTTCCAACGATGGTGTGCTTCCTAATCCTCTGCCCACCCCAGAAGCTGATCAGCCCGCGCCTATCTCTCGAGGCACGACCACACTGCGCGACTCCGAACGGACTCTGATTCTGCAGACCCTGGAATCGGTCCACTGGGTGATTGGTGGTCCGAAAGGCGCAGCCGCCAAACTTGGATTGGCACGCACGACTCTGATTCACAAGATGCAGAAGTTGGGGGTTTCCCGGCCGGGGCTCCAAAGCAGCCAGAATGTGAGTGAGCCAGCACCGCGTCGCACCCCCTCGCTCCCGCAATTGCAGTAACGCCTTTGCTGGCTCTCAGCTGGACCACCATCCTTTGGACCGAAAACCTTGTCGCTCAATGTACCGGAAGGCCACGTTCGACCCGGATCGGTTTTGCAGTTCACCTCATGCGGCTGAGATCCGGGCTCCTCTCGTCTCGACAACGTGGTGCGCTGACGCCGCCGACGAGAACAGCGATATGAGTCCTTCGACCAGTGTTGGGTGAGTCAGGACCGCATCGCGTAGCGCCGTGTAGGGCAGCCCGGCGATCATCGCAATCTGGACGGCGGCCAGGATCTCGCCCGCACCGACCCCGAAGGCCGTGAACCCGAGGATGCGATCGCTCTTAGCCTCCACGAGAGCCTTCAAAAAGCCGCGCGTTTCAGAAAGTGTGCGGGCACGCAGGTTGGCCTCCATTGGGACCTTGAATAGTCGATAGGGGATTCCCTTGATTTTTGCTTCTGCTTCACTCAGACCGATACGCGCAAGTTCGGGATCGGTAAACAGGCAATATGGGACTTGCCGGCCCGTGGTCACACGGTTGCCGCCGCTTATATTGGCATGGACTACGCGGAAATCGTCGATGCTGATGTGCGTAAACTGCGGGCTACCTGCGACTTCGCCGATCGCCCAGACGCGGGTCGCGGTGGTCTGCAGGCGCTCGTTGACCTTGATGTATCCCCGGTCGGTAAGCTCAACGCCGGCTGATTCCAGGCCGAGTCCCTCGGTGTTCGGAGTGCGCCCTGTGGCGACAAGCAGGTGAGTACCCGTCAGTGTCTCCTCGGTGCCATTCTGTTCGCACACAATGGTCACTGCGTCGCCCGATTTTCCACAGACGAGTGTGACACGTGTATTCAAATGAACATCGATGCCTTCGTCTTTAAGCAGGTCGTTAAGAGCCACGCACACGTCTTCGTCTTCTTTGGACATCAACCGTCCATTGCGATCTATCACAGTCACTTTGCTGCCGAATCGCCGCATGGCCTGCGAAAGTTCTACCCCTACGTAGCCACCGCCGACAACCAGCAGGTGTCCGGGCACTTGACCTAATTCGAGTGCCTCGATGTGGGTGAGCGGTTGTGCTTCAGCAAGACCAGGAATCGCTTCCAATGAAGCGCGTGTGCCTGTGCTGACGATCACATTGGTACCGCGGAGTTGACGAGTGCTCCCGTCGGGCAGGACGGCCTCCACAGTTCTCGGAGCGACGAACCGGCCGGTGGCTAAAATGAACTCGGCGCCCGTGTTGCGGTAATTCTCCATATACATGTCGTTCAGGCCGACGACCATCTTGCGCTTGCGGTCTCGGACGCCCGACATCTCAATTGTGAAGCCATCGTGAGCAATGCCAAACTCTTTGCTTCGGCGAAAGTAGTCCACAACTTTCGCGCTATGGATAATGTTCTTACTCGGAAGGCACGCAATATTAGGGCAAGACCCGCCAATATACTTGCGATCGACGACTGCGACACGCTTGCCTTCGCCAGCAAACGTCCACGCAGCGACGGTCGAGCCCGTGCCCCCACCGAGAATCACGAGATCAATTTCTTCCGGTTGCGACTTCTTAAGAAGATGGGCGGATGGAGAGGTCTCAGTACTCCTCATGCGATCTTCCTTTCTGAGCGACGCGCTCACTCTTGACTTACATCGATTTGACGAGATGGGCTGTCGATGCTCCTTCCAGCGACAGTCCGTTCCACCGGGCCTCGGCGCTGGTTTCATGGTGTGGCTGACCGCGATGGGCCGGGGCCCCGGCGGGCTCGATTTTGGCCCGCTGGCGTGGAGGTTCTTTTCACGTGCGGTTCCAACTCTCGCACCTAATTTAGCGTAAGGTGCAAGCTCCCACCTAGCCAAATCAGTGTCTTCTAGTCCTCGGGTGGTGCGTTCATTCGCGGGATGCGATTGCCCTCAAATTCGGCAACAAACTTCTCCCTTTTTCGAGCTCCCTAGTAGGTCGTAGGGACCAGGGACGGAGAGGGCACGAGCCCTGAGGACATCTCTTGTGGCAGTACGACTTCCGGGGGCACTTCTTATATTTCTCGCCCTAGTCCGAGGGACATGGCGCGTTGACCGGAATATTTCTTACTTACAATGTGGTTCTCTCACTTCGCCGGAACGAGTCGGGATAATCAGCGGATATTTTCAACCCCCTCCACCGTGATACCGCATACAAAAGGATCAGCCTCCACTCACGCTGTAACGGACGCCTCTGAAATACGAAAGCTCAAGGCGTTGTATAGGCGCACTCCTAGCGGAGTTGCTTGAGATTCCATAAGAGGCCTCCACAAACAGCCAAGGCTTGCGCCGGGGCGAGTCGAGAACAACTCGAAGCTGATTTTCATCCCGCAACCGGCGCAGCGATTCGCGTGTGCTCAGTTCAAGTCTCGTAATGCCAAAGCGAGAGTCTCCACTGATGGACCGGGAGAACCAGGGGGCAACAGCGGGCGCGAAATGGGGATGGTACCAAGCGGATTCTCCAAGAGTTTGAGCGCCTCTGCAACACTGATTTCTTGATAGCGATACCGTCGCCCTCGAAGGTGAAGGACCCGCGACGGTTTCTCAACGTCGGTCGGTGTTACTGAAACCACCCCCTCATTGTGCCAAATGGAATCCCGTTCATAGGTGGTGATTAGGACGCAAGCCGCATTCGTCTTGCCTCGCGCTATCTGTTCAAGAGATTCCGTTGCGATCAGCAGAGGCACATAGCAGTCCTCGCAGCCGACGGGAGTGCCTGAAAGGAAAAGATAATACGGATGTTTGTAAGCCAGGCGCTCATCTGAAGCAGACGAAGCCGTTCGACTCACGCCAGAAATGGGGAACAAAAGCAACAAAACCAGAGACAGCAGAATTGTTCGCATCATATGTTGATCCATAAGCTGTAGGGGCTGCAGGAGTTACGACAAAATGTTAGCCCGAACCCACGGGTCGTGCACTCGGAATGAGGTGAGCCTTGGAGATGTTGGAAATTTAGCGGACAACGGTTATGCCGCACCATGGGTACGGAAAGTAAGATCGTTTGGCCCGAATGTTAGCGCGCTTTCTTTCCTTCGCAACTTTCTGGTGTCCAAACCGAGGTTATCGCTGATCCATGATGGTCGCGCCGGTGGCCTATCGCAAAGCGCATCGCCCCCTTTCCCGGGGACCACATCTCGTTCCGAGTTTGCTGCGACCGCCTAAAGAATATTCACAGCCCTAGCGGCCAGTAACGCAAGAACAGTGAGAGAAATGGTCGCCTGTATCATCATAAGAACCTTCGCCCAAGCCGACAGGGCCGGCGTATCCGTGGGTGAAAATGCAGTGCTCGTGTTGAAAGCCAAAAACAGGTAATCCACGAAATTGGGTGACCAGTTGGGGTCGGAGATTGTCCCGCAGTTCATTTGGGGAAAGAGGAAAGCTCCTTCCTTGTGCCCCGGGACCTTTTCGCGCTCATGTGGTCCCCCGCCGTCGAGTCGCCAATACCACAGCGCGAATACAAGAACGTTGGTCACCCACAGAGCGACTGCGGACCGAAGCAGTGCCTTGGGATCGATCTCATGCTTTGGAATGGCGGCTACAAGCAGACCAAGAGACCAGATCAGGGCTAGGGTCAAAATCGCGCTGGCTGCGTACCCGATCATTTTGTCGGCGCCATGATATCCGACTCGATGTGAGATCACGGTGGAGACAACTATCGCGCCCATGACCGCAAGCAGAAGCCAATCCGGACCCACGGAAAGCTTGCTGGGCAACCCAGCATAGACCAAACCAGTCGCCAGCATTGCCGTAATGGCAAGCCAGCGTGGTTCCTTAGGATAATCCTGGTTTTCTTTGGAGTTGATCCTCTCCGGCACAGCCATAGTCTAGGCTACTGGGCCAACGAAACAAACAGCTTAACTTTCGGATCATCACAAATTTCGACTTCCGTCATAGCGGATGAAGTCGTGTACTGATTCTGTAACAATGTCAGATCTCTGGTCGAAGGCAAACTCTAGAAGTTAGACGTAAGGCGCATGGCGACACTTCGGGATGGGCCGATAGCGTTACCGGAGAAAAGACCGCCGAAGTCGATCACGTCCAGAACATCGGTCAGGTTTTGTCCGTCGATCTGGAATCGGATGGTCAAGCGTTCTGACTTGTAAACATCCGCACCCGCCGAAGCATTGACCTGAAATGAAGGATAGATACGGCCACGGGCGAAGTTGATCCGGTCAAGGACTTGCTGGCCGTATTGCGCCAGTACAGTGGCCGGGTCCCCAACAAACTCGAAGGGTAGGCCCGTGTCGTACTGAATTCCGCCTGCTATCCACAACCGGGGGCGGACCTGATACCGCAAGCGACCCCGAACGGTATTGCGCTGGTCCTGCGATATCGGAAACCGTCCGCCGGTGGGCAAGCGCTGGGCATCATCTCCCAAGAAGAGGCCGCCCGTGACCGGGAAGGAGGCGGATCCGACCATATACGAATAGCTCAGAAATCCCGATAACCCCCGCCAATCGGGCAAGTCGAGTTTTCCTTCGGCTCCGTAGATTGTGGACTTCCGGAAGGAGATTGGAAAGCTTATCGCCGAATTTGCGATCTGATCGTCATCCGCATAATTCGAGACGAACCTCTCGAAGTAGTTCGCGTCCAGCCTGACCTTTCCGCGAAACACCTTTGTCAAACCCGCTTCATAGTAGTTCCCCTCCGAAGGTTCGACCGGCAAACGCAGAAAGCTTGTTGGGTCGATGGATTCCACCTGGTTAGAGCTGGAAAGCAAGATATTGTCGAACGACGGAGTCTGAAACGCTCTGTCATAAGAAACATGCACGAGCAGGTCGGCGGAGGGAAAATAACGGGAGACTGAAACTCGCGGATCAATCGCGTGACGATTCAACAAAAGCTGATAGTGGTCCCAGCGCAATCCGGCACTGATCGTCCAGTTCTTTAGGCGAATCTGATCTTGAACAAAAATCGACTGCTCAATGTCGGGCCTGTTTCCAAGAAAACTGAAGTCAATCGGAGTGCCATCGTCAAACTGAGTCGGATCGGCGATGTGATAGCGGAAATTTTCGTTCAAGAATGTGTTGTCAGACTCGAATCCAAATTTCCATTCGTGCCGTCCGTGATTGATGGTTGTCGTCCCGCGGAAGTACGCTTCGCGGAAGAAGTTTTGCTGGAAGACCTGAATCGGAGTCGAATCCGCATTGGAGTCGAATCCAATCTCGTTGTCGCGAATCATCGTGCGAAAATCAGTGATCGCATTGGAAGAGAATGTGTGCTGGTAAGAGGCGATGCCCATCGTCTCAATGTTGTCCGCCGTTTGGCGTTGCCCGTTGGCTTGTTGAAGCCGTTCGTTTGGTAGTTCGTAACGCGACAGCTCGTGCCGAACGATGAACCGCAAACGGTCTTTCGATGTCACGTCGCGTTCGTAGTTGACCGAGAAATCGCCCAGCGTGCCCGTGTTTGAGTAGTTTTGCGGGACTACCGGATTCAGGTAATGGTCCGTCATGCTGCCGCTGGCGCTGGCGCCAAGAGTATTTTTGCCCCACGCGTACTGTCCCTGAGCGGAGGCGCCGGCGGTATCGAAGCTGCCCCCAGAAAGCACAACCTGGCCGTGAAAACCCGGTTGCGAATCCTGCAAGGTATTCACTTCGATCACTCCACCCATCTTCCTGCCGTATTCCGCAGGAATGCCGGCGGTGTAAATGCTCAGTGATTGCACATCGTCTGCGTCAATCGCTGGGCCGAAACTCGGCGAGCGATTATCCGTCAGCGGAATGCCATCGACCACAAACTGGGTCTGATACTCCGAACCTCGTGGATGCAGAACTGCATTTCCTTCGTAGAGCCAGCCGGGCTGGGAATTTACTAGATCCTGCAGCGATCGCCCAGGAATCGAGCCAAGGCGGTTTTGAATATTGTCGGAGCCTATCCGATTGACGGAGCCAGCCTTATCGGGATCGATTAGAGTGTTGGCCGCACTCACCGTTACCAGCTGATTCACCGTGGCCAATTGGAGGTGCAGCGTGTATTCGATTGGGATCGAGGAATGAATATCCACGGACTCGGAGAAGTTCGCAAAGCCCGCCTGTCGTACCACGATCTGATAGACCCCGTACGGGAGACGCTGTACATCCAGCCGGCCTTGATCACTGGTCGCCAGAGTATTTCGATACTGATTTGCCTCGCTTAGGATCTGAATCGATGTTCTTACGCCCAAGCCAGCCGGGTCGGTCACTGTTAGGCGCAATTCTCCGCTGTTACTTTGGCCGAGAAGCGGCAACCCACAAAAAAGGATGAATAAGGCAGCATACGTCTTCATGAAGACTCGGGTCCCTATAATTAGGCACTTGGTGAGGAGGGGATAGATTGGCGTTTCCCATTCGAGCCCCAGCTTCTTGCTCCTCACATTAAGGATTCCATTTCTATCAGCTTTGTTCAGTGTTTTTTTAATCTTCAAGGGGCACCCTGGGAGTTTGAAAAAACTTGAACAAAAGCATGACGAGCGGAATGTATATTCTAGGGACGAACGATATGGCTTCCTCGGAATCGATCAACTGGTTACGGTACCCCTCCGTCGCTGAGGGGGAGCCTTCTCATATCGAACGGGAGGTCTTGGAGCTCTTTGACCAATTTCGCAACCCACTGCTTCGATACGCACTCTCGTTTGGGATTCCGGTGCATGATGCGGAAGAAGTCGTCCAAGAGGTGTTCCTATCGCTCTTCCGGCACCTCCAATTGCGTAGATCACGAAAGAACCTTAGAGGCTGGATCTTCCGCGTGGCGCATAATCTCGCATTGAGACAGCGCTACGCGAACCAACGGTCACGCGACAAAACGGTATTCGACCCAACCATCGTAGAAAACCAGTTTGACCCGTCACCCGATCCCGAAGAACTGCTGTCATCCGCTCAAAGGCGTCATACTTTGCTGGCAGTGGTTCATGCTCTTCCAGATGCCGACCAGAGTTGTCTCCGGCTGCGTGCGGAGGGCCTCAGCTACCGGGAAATAGCGGCGATACTCGGAATGTCACTGGGTGCCGTATCGATATCGTTGACACGCTCACTAGCGCGGTTAATCCGCGCTGCAGGGAGATAGCGCAAATGTTGAACGCGGATCGGCACGTCTCGGACCAAGAGATACTCCAAGCAGCAGACGGAGAGCTCTCATCCCACAGCACGGCTCAAGTTCACGCCCACCTTGCCGCGTGCTGGAATTGCCGCGCACGCATGGCGGAAATCGAAAGGACAATCGCCGATTTCACACGAGCCCATCGCGAGACTCTCGATCCACAATTGCCACCCGTCGCTGGGCCTCGCTCGCTTTTGAAGGCTCAACTGGCGGAACTGGCGTCGGAGCGCGGAGCCGGACGTTGGCCGCGATTATTCCAATTCACTTCAGGTAGGCGTGCCGCCGCCGTTATCTATTTGACCGTTTTCATTGTCGCAGTCGTCAGCGCACTTATCCTCCATCCCATCCTGCGTCGAGCCGGTTCATCGGTTTTTCAACTCGAGCGCGGAGCAGAGCCCGACCGGAGACTTACACCAGGTGCAACGAGGAGAGTAACGATTGGGGACGTTTGCTCAATGCCCCACGAAGAAGTAGTGCGAGACGTTTCTGTGTCGTTGCGTAAAGAGGTCTTTCAGAAATATGGAATTGTGAATGCCCGCGGCGGAGATTATGAGATCGATTATCTGATTACTCCTGGCTTGGGCGGGGTAGAAGACATCCATAACCTATGGCCGGAACCCTATACCTCTCGGATTTGGAATGCGCACATCAAGGACGCCCTGGAAGAACACCTTCATGAAATGGTCTGTACCGGTAAAATTGATTTGCCTACGGCTCAACATGACATCGCGACCGATTGGATTGCGGCTTACAAAAAGTATTTCCATACTGCCATGCCTCTATCCCTGCATTCGCGCCTCGATTCAGGTCCCAACATCGGATTCGTTGGGGGGAACTTGCAGTCACGCCCAGTCGATTAACTGTGCGAGGAGACTCTTCTCTCAGTGCCCTTACTAACCTTCTGGATGAGGACACTACCGTTCACGCACAACGAGTGGCTGGGATATGGGTGGCAACCGGCACACGGCGACAGTCCGCATCCAGCTTTCAGAATCCCGGTTATTTCCGGCTGCCGTCACCCATATCCTAACGGGCGCCCTCCACACCTGCTGATGGCTATTCAGCCAAGCAGTTGTCCCGCAATCACAGTCTATGATTCCGCCCCGATTCGGTGCAGAACCGCGTCTAGCGCTTCCGAAACTCTCGTCAGGAGGCCATGTTCAACCAGGTTCTTGAGAAATTGTTCATTTATGCCGCCGGCAGTGGCGTGAGTAGCGGCCAGTGATTGGAAAGTGCGCTCGGGTGCTTCGACAGCGCCAGTCGTTACCCCCAAAAAGAGACGTGCAACGTAGTCTCTGGCTTGTGATGCTGGAATACCTTGCTGCTCCAACCAAGACGCAATGGTTTCATTAAATGCGAAATAGGACGCAATTGTCGCGGTCGTCGCGCAGATTGCATCGAACTCGTTCTCCGTCTCAACTGGAAAGACAGTTCCAACCGAAGCGAAGAGTTCAAAAGCTGCAGGATCGGGGGGATAAATTGCGGTGGGACTCAATCGTTTTGCAGTTGACGGCAATGGCACGGCCCTTGCGATTCGCACGGCAGGGGCTACGAGTTCAGACAAGGTCGCTAGCGAGAGCCCCGAGACAAGACTGATAACCTGATGATCCCGACGGAAACGCAATTGCGAAAGAACATCTCGCGCGGCTAAAAGCCTCACTGCGATCACGATTGTGTCAGAATGGTCGAGAACCTCCTGGATACCGGACGCGACGGATATTCGACGGAAACGATTAACAAGTCCTTTAGCGATAGTAGAATTGCGGGGAGACAGCCATATGGAGTGGGCAGGGACGCCAGATGAGCTCAGGCCAGTGACGATGGATAGGGTAATTTCGCCAGTTCCGATGAATCCTAGCTGCATGTGTCTTTCCTGTCGTTTCCACACGGAAGCTGAACGATATTCAACAGACGTCCGACTGTAATTGTGGCACCCGGCTGGCTCCTAACGAGTTTTGGTCGATGATGTCTTTACGGTCACAATCCGGAGGTGAGAGATCGCGGGCAACGTGAGAAACGCGTGAGTTCTCACTTCAGATTGTCACGTTCCCAAGAGGTTCATTTGAAGTTTTTCGTAGCCATGCTCGCGTGCCCAGAGGTCCAAAGGTATGGTCGCCAGTTCATCTACAACGGCAACTGCTAGCCCCGTCTTTGTCAAATCAACACTCTTCAAATATGTGTGACAGGTGTCGCAAACGTCCACCCGGACATGCGCGATTTCTGGCGCCCAATAGTACGCCATCTGAGGTTCTCTTTCTTCTCCACAGCCCGGACAATAAATTCTTCTAAAATCCCATTCATGCGCGCAGAGCATGCAGACCAATGATTTTTTTGCTCCGTCCCCTTCGCTGCGCAGCACGCCGACGATAGGTTTACAACCGCAGAGCGGACAAGTCGAGGGCGTACCATCGACAATCGCGGATTCACGATGGTCCGCAAGAGATTCGGCGTACGGCTGAAGAAAAATCCACGCGAGCAGCCCATCGGAATCAGTGGCAGCAATTCCATCAGCGGACTGGAGTTCAGCGTCGTCGCCACCCACGGCCAATTCTGCGTCTCTGTACCAGAAGTCTTCAATCGCTCGCTGCGATTCCGCTGGACCTTTCTGCGCCAAACTGGCGGCGGCCTGCGCCAGCGGCATTGGCGCGATCTGCTCGATCATCGATAGGAATCCCGGAAATTTCGGCAGCAGCAGGAAAAGATCTAACTCATCTCGCAAAGGACGATCGGAAGATATCTTCGGCGAATCCGCGAGTGTTTTATGAATTTCCCCGTAAAAGCTCTTCTGAAATGTCGCCACGTGCGAGTAGAAGCGCAGTCCTTCCGTGGCAAATGGATAGCAGGAAGTCAGTTCGTTCGCGCGAGAGATGCGACGATCCCATTTCTTACCGATCATGAAGTGCGTCGGGCCCGGCCGCTGACCTGCTCGTACCAGGAGCGATGAAAGGTCCAGGCCCAGGCGCGCGTGACATAACCGTGCACCATTGACCCAAAGCTGCCCTCTTCGAGGATCGCGCTCATGTACACGTGTATCAGGAACAAGCCGATCGTGATCATCGCTACGCTCGCGTGAATCAAGATTGCGGCATAGCGCACGAAACGCCAGCTCCACGGAAGCGCCTCGGTGTACCACAACGAGATTCCGGAGAGCAGCAGCACTATTACGCTGTAGAGCATCGCCCAGAAGAACAGTTTCTGTCCGTAATTGAAGCGACCGACGGGGGGCAGCTTGTCGTCTTCGTTCTCTATGTAATATGGGATCGCTTTTGCCCAGGCGCGGTCAGAGTCGTCAAATTTCATGTCGGCGTGCCACTCTTTGAACGTCCAGAAAAGCGATACCGTAAAAATTAGACCCACCCACGGATGCCAGGCTCGCGCCACTGGACCGCCGCCCACGACGGCCGCCAACCAGTACAGATATGGCGACCAGAATGCCAAACCGGTAGTCAACAAATAGATGTAAGTAAAAGCTCCGATCCAGTGATTCACACGCTCGGCAAGCGTATACCGCGGCACCATCTCTTCGTTGTGACCGGTATTTGGGCGTGAAATCGCGTCGGTGGTCATTGCTGCCTCCGATCGTCCGGTTTGATCTCTTCTTCTTTCTTCGGCCCAAATCGCATGTAATGAAAAGCCATGCCTACGATGCCCGCGACCATTGCCAAATTCCCAATCCACTTCAGCGGCCCTTTCCACAGCCGTACCGATAGAGGGACACGCGGATCCTTCGGCAGCCCGCCATACAACTCAGGATGCTTCGCGTCATGCAGAACGTAGATCACATGCGTTCCGCCAACTCCGGGTGGATCGTAAACTCCCGCATCTGCGAATCCGGAAACTTCGCGCAGCTGCTGCGCCCGCGTCTCCGCCAGTTCCTTCATCTCCGCCTTCGTACCAAAATGCAAACAGCCTGTAGGGCACGCTTTGATGCAGGCGGGTTCGAGCCCCACCGACACGCGATCATTGCACAGCGTGCACTTGAAGACTTTGCGCGCCTTCGGACTGAATTTCGGAATGTTGAACGGGCAGCCAGTCATACAATAGCCGCATCCGATACAGTTAGCTTCTTGAAAATCCACAATGCCGTTGGCGTACTGAACGATGGCACTGTCCGCCGGGCACGCCGCAAGGCAACCGGGATCTTCGCAGTGCATGCACTGATCTTTGCGCATTAGCAGCATCAGGGTGCCGTCTTCGCGCTCGTGCTCGTTGAACTTAATCAGGTTCCAATAATTCCAGGCCGTCTCTGGCATGGTCTGGTAGGTGTTGTCGAAAGTGGTTTCGCTGAACGAGTAACCGTTCCATTCCAGGCAAGCCACCTCACATGCTTTACAGCCAATGCATGTCGTGGTGTCCACCAATTTGGCTACCCGGAATTCACGGTTCAGACCAGCGCCGGGGACCGGGCCAGCGTGACCCGAAATTCGAATTAGCTCTGTTGCGGCCTGGCTCATGGTCTTTTCCTACGCCTTCTCGACTTTCACTAAGAAGCCTTTGGATTCGGGGGTGTGGGCATTTGGATCAGTGACCGCCGGGGTCAAGCAAATTCGCCGGCGTCCGCGCGTTCCGTCCTTTATCCTCAGCAATCCCGCGGAAGCCCTGGTGAATTGGCAGTCCTATCTGGTAAACCTTTTTGCCGTCGATCATCATCGGCTTCAGTCGGCGGGTGACGAAGGCCTTCGCTATGTATGTCCCGCGAGCGCTGATGACCTTGATCACGTCCGTTCCACGAATCCCTTTTTCGTCCGCTAACTCCACGGGAATTTCCACAAACGGTTCCGGGATCAACTGCACGTTCATCGGATTATTTTTCGTCCAATAGTGATAATGCTCGGTCAAGCGGTACGTCGTGCAGACAATGCTGTACTCCTCAGGCGTGCCAAATTTGTCGTATGGCGTCTTGAACTTCTTCACTAGCGGATTATTCGACTGATCGGGATGAAACGGATTCTTGATTGGGCTCTCGATCGGTTCGTAATGTTCTGGGAACGGTCCATCTGCGAGCACTCCGATTGGTGCGAAGAGCCGCCCAACGCCTTCCGGGTTCATGATGAACGGCCCCATGTGGTCGGTCGGAGCAGAATCCGGTTTGAAGTCCGGAACGTCGTTGCCTGCCCATTTTTTGGCCGCTTCGTTCCACCACACTTGCTTTCGTTCCGGATCCCAAGGTTTTCCATCCGGATCGCAAGAGGCGCGGTTGTAAAGCACGCGTCGATTAGCCGGCCACGACCACGACCAGTTGGGATAAATGCCGAGACCGGAAGGGTCTTCAGTGCCTCTCCGCTGAATCTGTGACCCTGCCTCAGTCCACATGCCGGAATAGATCCAATTGCCGCACATGGTTGTTCCATCATCTTTCAACCACGCAAAACCGGGTAGCTGCTGACCAGCCTTGATCACTTGTCCGGTGGTTGGATCGGTCAAGTCCGCGAGCGCTTTGCCATTCAGTTCCATGGCAACTTGGGAAAGCGAAGGATGAGACGCATCTGCGTAGGCCCAATTCAGATTCAGAATCGGATCAGCAAATTTTCCGCCTTCTTTCTTGTATAAATCCCGCACGCGAAGGAAAATCTGCGCGACTATGTCCTGATCGAGCCGCGCGTCTCCGGGAGGCGGAACCGCGGCGTATTTCCAGGTCACCCAGCGCGCCGAGTTGGTCATGCTGCCATCTTTTTCCGCGAAGCCTGCGCATGGCAAGCGGTAAACCGTAGTCTTGATGGTCTTCTGCTCATCGGTCGTAATGCCCGGGGCTCGCCAGAACTCGCTGGTTTCGTCGGGATAAATTTCACCCACCACCAACCAATCGGCCTTCTTGAGCGCATTGATGTTCTTGTTCGTATCCGGGCCGATCATCACGCCGTTCATTCCGAACGCCATCATGCCCTTGACCTTGTCGTTGTACATGTCATCCCAGATGTGGGTCCACGAATAGTCGCGGTCGATTTTGGGCAGGTAATCAAAGGCAAATTCGTTCTGCTTGATCGCAGCATCGCCGTACATCGACTTCAGGAGCGATACGAAGAATTTCGGTGTGTTCGAGTAATAGTTCATCGAAGCCCACGGCGTGGGTTTCGAGGCCGTCGGCGTAACCCGCTTCAGATAGGTTACAAGGTCCGTGTCAGCAGGTACCGGCGTCTTCAAATATCCTGGGAGGCTGTCGTACAACCCGGCCATATCCGTGGCTCCCTGAATATTCGAATGGCCGCGTAGTGCATTCACTCCCCCGCCCGCTCTGCCAACGTTGCCGAGAAGAAGTTGAATCATGGCGGCCGTGCGGATTATTTGCGTGCCAAAAGTGTGCTGTGTCCAGCCCACCGCGTAGATGATTGTCGCCACCTTCTTCATGTCCCCATCTTTGCGCACGGATGTGAACAAGTCGGCTGCCTTGAGATACTGCTCCTTCGGAATGCCGGTGATCCGCTCGACCGCTTCTGGCGTATATCGGGAATACTGCTGCTTCAGCAGTTGAAACACGCAACGCGGATGTTGCAGCGTGAGATCGTACGCCACGTTTGGAGGCAGAGCGGGAGGGGGTGCCGCTCCTCCGACCTTGCCCGGCACTGCTTCGGGCGCTTGAGCAGCCGTCCCAGTGGCGCCAGCTTGCCCGCCCGAACTTCCTGCTTTTTCGTAATTCCACGTGGACAGATCGTACTTGGCCGTCGCGGCGTCGAACCCGGAGTAAAGCCCGTCTTCCGGAAGTTTGAAGCCTTCTTTAACGATGAAGGCCGCGTTGGTGTAGTTGATGAGATATTCTTTGGCGATCCGGTTGTTCTCGATTGCATAACGGATCAATCCGCCCAGAAAAGCAATATCAGTGCCGGCACGAATTTGCAGGAAGAGATCGGCGGTCGCAGACGTGCGCGTGAATCGCGGATCTACAGAAATCAGCTTGGCGTTGCGGTTCCGCTTGGCCTCCATCGCCCACTTAAATCCGCAGGGATGGTTCTCGGCCGGATTCCCACCCATGATCAACATCATGTCGGTGTTCTTGATGTCGATCCAGCCATTGGTCATGGCTCCGCGTCCAAATGTTGGTCCCAGACCTGAGACCGTGGGGCCGTGTCAAACACGGGCTTGGTTTTCTAAATACACCAAGCCCAGACTCCTCATGGTCTTTACGACAAGATAATTGAACTCATTCGTATCCGTGCAGCCGCCGATGAACGAGATGCCTTCGCAACGATTCACGGTGTGGCCGTTCCCGTCTTTTTCCACGAAGGTGTCGTCGCGAGTTTTCTTGGTCCAGCGCGCAATTTCGCTCAGGGCGTTATCCCAGGAGATGTCCTCCCACTCAGTCGCCCCCGGGCGACGGACTTGTGGTTTGGTGAGCCGCCTCGGGTTGAGCATGTCCTGTTCGAGTGAAGAGCCCTTCGGGCACAGGGTTCCGCGATTGGTAGGATGATCGGGATCGCCTTCGACGTGAATTACCTGCGGCGTGACGTTCTTCGCCCGGTCGCCAATCGTGTAAATGAGGACACCGCACCCAACCGCGCAATACGGACAAGTCGAGCGGGTCTCGTTCGCGCGTGCAATCTTTAACTCTTTTAGCTGAGCGTAAGCAGGCTGGAGGTCAAATCCGAACACAGTGGCTGCAATTCCGCCAACAGTTGCTACCCTGAAAAAGTCTCTTCGGGACGTCTGCATCGGAGGGACCTCCGCATCCGTTCAGGAATATTCAACCCCTACTTCATTTTCTTAGACCTCGATAATTCATTTGTCAAGCGACACCGACTTCGCGGAAAGATAATTGGTCCCCCTGTACGGTACAGTACCCTACAGCCAAAAGGTTCGTCCCTGACTTGGCTGGAAACTACTCCCCTCCTACTTGCTATGAATGCGCGATGCGATTTGCCACAGGTTTCCCCATGCATCCTTCACCATGGCCCTCCGGTCCCCGTACGGAAGGTCTGACGGCGGCTCTAGTGTTTCTGCTCCCGCTTCAACTGCCCTGCGATGAGTCTCATCCACATTCTCAACGTAGACGTAGAGAAAGCCCGACACCGGTTCCCGAAGACCACCCCCGTCGCTGATCATGATCAGCGAATCGCCGATCCGGATCTCCGCCGGGCGATCGACCTGGAACTCGCCCTGCCCCTGGAAAGCCTCTTTAACAAAACGAACCATTTGTTCCGGCTCCGAGGTGATAATTCGGGGAGTCACGGTGTGCCAGCCGTCCGCGTTGAAAGCGGTTCATCGGCGTTGCCTTTCTTCCCTCGCTAATCTCAGGCAGTCTACACCGATCCTCAAGAAGCCTTCATCGAGGTCGACAGGCATGAAAGAGCACGCTTTAATCGGCACACTCGGAAGTTAAGCCGCCGCCTGTGCGGAGCCCTCTGAATCGAATTCGAGAGACGAATTGCTTAAACGGGGCGTGCTATCCTTCTGTGTTTCCGACGAGCAAGTCAGAAAATCAAGGAGGTTTTTGTGGGTCCTGCAGGAGCCTCGCTGCGTTTGTTGTGCGCAAAAGCCTTGATTTGTGGAGCGGTGTTTTGCCATGCGCAAACCTATTCAACATCTGCCACCAGCAGTTCGGGCCAAGGGATTCCAGCCGGAACGGCAACAAATCCTTTCTCTGGCAGCGTCCCCACCAATGCTGTTCCTGGACCCATGCCGCTGTCGCTGCACGATGCCATTGACCTCGGCCTGAAACACAACCTTGGGCTACTGCTTTCACGCGCCGATACTCGCTCGGCCCGGGGACAGCGCTGGCAAGCACTGAGCGCATTGCTGCCGCACGTCACAGCGGCTCCCTTCATTGCGGAATCGAAGGTCAATATTGAGGAAGCCGGCCTCGGCGGTGTTAGCACCCTGTTCCATATTTCTCCCTCGGTCGGGCCATTTTCTTATTTCGACGCGCGGGCAGCCGTCAGTCAAACCCTATTCGATTGGAAATCAATCAATGCCGCACGTGCCGCGGGCGAGAACTCGAAGTCTGCGGACTACTCGCTGCTGGATGCTAACGACCTTGTGATCCTGGCGGTCGGGAACGTTTACTTTCAAGCGGTCGCTGACGAAGCTCGAATTGAGACTACTCAAGCTCAGGTGCAGACCGCACAATCGCTTTTCGATCAAGCGACCGACCAGGTGACCGCGGGCACAGCCGCAGATATTGACGCTCTCCGTACCAAGGTGGAACTGCAAACCCGACAGCAACAGTTGATCCAGACCAAGAACGACTTTGCTATTCAAAAGATCACGGTGGCTCGTGTGATCGGTTTGGCACCCGGCCAGGAGTTTGACCTTACGGATAAATCGCCATATCAGCCGCTGGAAAGTCTCTCGATTGATGAGGGCCTGGGACGGGCGTACGCCTCTCGCTCTGATTACCGCGCAGCGATGAGTGATGTAAGGGTCGCCGAACTCTCGCGCAAGGCAGCAGTTGCCGGCTACTTTCCGTCGCTTTCTTTCAACGCGGATTACGGCACGGGAGGGGCCCATCCCTCAGATTCGACCCGCGTATACGACGTGCGTGGGACGCTTTCGATCCCGATCTTTACTGGCAACAGCGTTCATGGTGATATTCAGCAAGCCGATGCGCGGCTGGAACAGGCCCGTGAGCGGCTCGACAATTTGCGAGCGCAGATCGAGGCCGATGTGCGCACCGCGCTCCTCAACCTTCAGTCTTCGGCAGAGCGGGTGAAGGTTGCGACCAGCAATATCGATCTGGCCGATCAAACGCTCGCACAGTCGCGTGACCGCTTCAGTGCGGGCGTCACCGACACAGTAGAGGTTGTGCAGTCGCAAGAGGCAGTTGCCAGCGCCCACGAGCAATACATCTCCAGTTTGTACAACTATAATTTCGCGAAAATTTCTCTCATTCGTGCCCTGGGTGCTGGCCAACACGGGGTGAGGGAATACTTCCCAGGAAAATAAGATGGCAGAAGAAAAGGCATCTCCTTCGCTCACTGAAACTGGGGCTTCGGTGTATTCAGTGCATCCGCCAGAGAAAAAGTACTCACCCACAGCGCGCAAGAAGCGGCGCAGAAATCTCATCATTATTCTCACCGCGGTGGTGCTGATCGTCGCAGGACTTTTGTTGTGGCGTTATTTAAGCAGCTATGAATCAACAGACGATGCCCAGGCGGACGTGCATCTGTATCCGGTCAGTGCGCGTATTTCGGGATACGTAATCCGTGTCAACGTAAATGATAATCAATGGGTGAATAAGGGCGACCTTCTGGTCGAGATTGATCCGACGGACTACCAGGTTGCGCTGGCGCAAGCGCAGGCAAATTTGGCGAACGCCGAAGCGACAGCTCGGTCTCTTAATATCACGGTGCCCATCACCTCCGTAAACAGTGTCAGCCAACTGCAGTTCACGGCGTCGGGGATCGAAGATGCGCATGCTGCGGTCAGCGCGGCTGAAAAGCAACTTGCCGCCGCTCATCAACAGGTAGAAGCCGCACAAGCCAACGACGTAAGGGCGCAAGACGACCTGCACCGATACAAATTGCTTGTCGATAAGCGCGAAGTGTCACCGCAGATCTACGATCAGGCGCTTGCCTCCGCCCGATCTAGTACCGCCAATGTCGCAGCCGCCCAAGCTAGTGAGTCCGCAGCAGAGCAGTTCATCCAACAGGCGCAGAGCCGATTAGCACAAGCCACGGCCAATCATGCGTATGCGCAAACAGGTCCACAACAAGTGTCGTCCACGAAGGCACGAGTGCAGGCCGCAATTGCCGATATTCAGCAAAAGCGGGCGCTGTTGCAGCAGTCACAATTGAACCTGCAATATACGAAGATCGCTGCTCCGGTCAGCGGAGAAGTAAATAAAACAGTCGTCGTCGGGTTGAACGTTGAACCGGGGCAGCAACTTCTCACTGTTGTTCCTCTCGATGAAGTCTGGGTCACAGCAAATTTTAAAGAAACGCAACTCAAGCACATGCAAGTCGGACAGAAAGCTGACATTCACGTCGATTCAAGCGGCAGGACTCTGCACGGCCAGGTTGACAGTATCGCCGGCGCGACGGGACCATTGTTCAGTTTGCTTCCGCCCGAAAACGCCACAGGAAATTACGTGAAGATTGTCCAGCGAGTCCCCGTAAAAATCGTTCTCGAGCCTGGCGAAAATCGGGACCGAAGGCTTCGCCCAGGCATGAATGTAGTTCCAGACGTATACCTCAAATGACTGCCACTGCGGCCACCCTCGACCAGGACATCTGGCGGCCTCGGTACAACCCTTGGCTGGTCGCCGTCGTCGTCGCCCTTGCCGCGTTCATGGAAGTTCTCGACACAAGCATTGCCAACGTGGCGCTTCCGTACATGGCAGGAAATTTGGGCGCGAGCAATGACCAAAGCACCTGGGTTTTGACATCTTATTTAGTTTCTAATGCCATCATCCTTCCGATGACGGGCTGGCTAGCCGGGGCGCTCGGACGCAAGCGATTTTTCATGAGTTGTCTCGGCATTTTCACAGTCAGTTCGCTCCTCTGTGGGGTGGCGCCAAGTCTGGGCTTTCTTCTTCTCTTCCGAGTTATGCAAGGCGCGGGCGGCGGCGGCTTGCAGCCAATGGCCCAAGCAATTTTGGCCGACACCTTTCCTCCGGAGAAACGCGGGCTCGCATTCGCTCTGTATGGAATAACTGCAATTATGGCCCCGACGATTGGCCCAACTCTAGGCGGATGGATCACATTCAACTATTCGTGGCGATGGATCTTCCTGATCAATCTTCCAGTAGGCGTGATCACATGGTTTCTGGTGCGCCGATTTGTCGAGGATCCTCCTTATTTACAGCGGCTCAGGGGTGCCCGAATCAAGCTGGACTACGTGGGTATCGGGCTTTTGACCGTTGGCATTGGCGCCTTGCAGATTTTGCTAGACAAGGGCCAGGAAGATGATTGGTTCGGATCACGCTTGATCACGACACTTATTGTAGTTTCAGCCGTGTGCCTGATTTCGCTTGTCATTTGGGAATGGTTCGAAAAAGCGCCAATTATCGATGTTCGAATGTTCAAGAGCTTTAACTTTGCAAGCGCGAGCCTGATGATGTTCATGCTTGGCATTCTGCTGTTCAGCAGTCTCGTCCTGATGCCGCAGTTTTTGCAGACGCTTCTGGGCTACACCTCGGAATTGGCCGGTCTGGCTCTCTCGGCTGGAGGCCTTGTCTTGCTCATCGAAACGCCGATCATCGGTCAGCTAACGACAAAAGTTCAAGCGCGGCGCTTGATTGCATTTGGCTGGCTGGCTTTGTCGATCGCTATGTTTTATTCGACCAAGCGAATTGACCTTCAAGTTAGCTTCAGCGCGGCCGTCTGGCTCAGGATTGCCCAAGTGATTGGCCTGGCATTTTTGTTCGTGCCCATCACCCTGGTCGCATACGTCGGAATTGCGCCGGAGAAGAACAATTCGGTAGCCGGCATCATTAATTTTATGCGCAACATGGGGAGCAGCGTGGGAACATCGTTGGTCACGACCTTGATTGCTCGCCGTTCACAGTTTCATCAGCTAAGGCTAGTGGAAAATGCAAGGGTTGATAACCCCAATTTTGCTAACGCGGCTCGAGGACTGGCGCGGCACTTTGCGAGTGGCGGATTAGGAAGGCATGAAGCTCTCTCAACCGCCTACGCGCGAATCTACCAATCCTTGCAAGCCCAGGCGGCAAGTTTGGCATACGTCGACACGTTTATGGTTCTTTCGGTGGCGGCGGCCATCATGTTCTGCCTGAGTTTTGTTCTGCAAAAAAATGATCCAGGCGGTGGGGTGAGAGTGGCAGAGTAGGGCGGCACCGCTGCGGACCGTGAGTGCTCGCGATCCACGCGTAATCTATACTCTGAATGAGTTGGGTCTATGGCCAACATCATCACAATTGAACGCGAATATGGATGCGGCGGCGGCGAAATCGCTCAGCTGGTAGCCACCCGGCTCGGGTGGAGGTTGTGGGACCAGCGCTTAACTGAGGAAATCGCGAGACTCGCGAATTGCCCCAAGGCCACAGTCGAAGCACGGGAAGAACGCAATGATCCGCTGTACTACCGCCTCTTCAAATCATTCCTGCGCGGAAGTTACGAGGGCAGCATCAACGCGCCGAAACTCAACTTGGTTGATAGCGAAACCATACTCAAGACCACCAGACGTGTCGTTGAGCATGTTGCCGAGAAAGGGAGTTGCGTCATTGTGGGTAGAGGTTCACAACAATTTCTCAAAAACCGGCAGGACACACTTCGCGTCTTCCTCTATGCACCCCGAGAAGACAAAGTCCGCCGGCTTCTAGGGCGTGGCAAGAGTGAGAAGGAAGCCGAAGAGCTGGTTGATAGCGTCGATCGGGAACGTGCCGATTTCATTCAGAAGTATTTCAATGTGGAATGGCCGGATCGCGCGATTTATCACGCAATGCTGAATACTGTGATCGGCGATGAGGCTACCGTTAATATGATTCTGAGTTTTATGCAGGTTTCCGAACCTGGGGCCACGTCATGACAACTCTTCAGGAATTCCGTCTCGACAGCAAGGGCCGGACCAGGTTGACCGATGTGTTAAACTGCCGCGCGGCAAGCGTTCGGGAGGTAGAACGTGAAAGCGCCAACCCTCTATCGAGTCTCTTCCGTGCTCCTGCTGCTTTTTGCCGCCGGACATACGTTTGGTTTTCGCCAGAATAATCCGGAGTGGGGAGCGGGTGCAGTTATCGGGTTAATGCGGTCCGTCCACTTCGACGCGCAAGGGTTTACCCGGAGCTATTGGGACTTCTTCAGCGCGTTCGGGCTTTTTTTCTCCGTGTTTCTTTTGTTCGCGGCGGTATTGGCGTGGCTGCTGGGCGGACTTCCAGCAGAGACTTTGGTGCGGGTGCGCGGGATTGCGTGGGCGCTAGCCAGTTGCTTTGTAGCCGTCACAGTTTTGAGTTGGAAATACGCCTTCACTACCCCCATCGTTTTCTCAGCCCTGATTACATTATGTTTGACTGCGGCGGCGGCGCTCGCAGCGAAAACAAGCTGAGCTTTAGTTGGGAACGCGGCAGGTCTTGGGCAGGTGTCGGCAATTGTCATGGAATCAATTGCAATCACCAACCGTCTTCGATTCTGAACGTCTCACTATTGCGTCAATACGGTATCCTACCCGCATGTTCATTCGTATCGCCCGACCAATGTCTTTCCTTATTGTGGCCACCCTATTGGCGCTTTCCTCGTGGGTTTTCGCCGCGACGGTCCGGTATAGTCCGGTGTCGCGCCAAGTAGTCGAAGAACGATTGCGAAAATACGCTGGCGATAATAAGCAACGCGAGACGACGCTCAAGCAGATGTTCGCTGATGTGGGGTGCAACGATCACCGCCTTTCTGAACAGTCGGTAAAGGGATCGAAGCTCCCCAATATCGTTTGCTTGCTACCGGGCACTTCTGACAAGGTCATCGTTGTCGGAGCACACTACGACCGGGTGTCCGACGGGGATGGAGTCGTCGATAATTGGAGCGGTACATCTTTGCTGCCGTCGATTTATGAGGCGGTGAGGGGCCAGACACGCGAGCATACTTATATCTTCGTTGGGTTCACTGACGAAGAAAAGGGTATGGTGGGATCGCGTTTCTACGTCCAACAAATGACAGGGGAACAGGTCGCTGCGACTGAAGCCATGGTGAACATGGACACTCTTGGCCTTGCTCCTACCGAGGTCTGGGCCAGCCATTCGGATAAGCGATTGACTAGCGCACTAGTCAATATCGCTAAGGGATTGAACCTTCCCATCACGGGTGTTGATGTGGAACAGGTGGGCAGCACCGATGCCGAGCAGTTTGCCGAGCGCAAGATTCCTCGTATCACAATTCACTCGCTGACCCAGGAAAATTGGAGCGCCCATATCCTTCACACATCGAAGGACAAGATTTCGGCTATACGCCTCGATGATTACTATGAGACGTACCGACTGCTTGCGGCCTATGTGGCTTTCTTGGACCAAGTTTTGACGGCCAATCGGGCTGCGGCGGTCAACGTTCCGCTTCCCCTTTCTGGTAGCCCCGAGCTGGCTTCGATACATCCGAAGCGTTAAGGGGAAGTATCAGACCGAGAGGGACGGCGGAGCATGTTTTCACCTCTCCGGATTTGGAGCCGCAGCAGGAGGTTCGCCGCCTTTACTCTTCTTTACGATGAAAACGCGAAACTGGTGCATCTAATTGCGTAGGAGAAGTTATGAAGAAGTTATTACTGATATGTCTAACAGCCGCGGTGATGATGGCACCACTTGCGGCCTACGCACGACCGGTTCGCGTGTTTGTTGGGCCGGGCTTCGGGTGGGGATACTCGTCGTACTGGGGGGCCTACCCTTATCCATATGGATATTACGGTTACGCTCCAGCAACTGGCGCAGTGAAATTCGATACCAAGGTTAAGGATGCCGAGGTATACATCAATGGCGCTTACGCCGGCACCGTCGGAAAGCTGAAAACCATGAATCTGCGACCCGGTAGCTACGACATCGAAGTGCGCGCGTCCGGACAAACTGCTTTCGATAAGAAGGTGTACGTCGCCGCTGGCAAGACCTTGCACCTGAACCCAGACCTCCGAGTCCAACCGGAAGCACAACCGTAATTTCTTTCTTTCGAGGGGGAGGCAAAGAAGCGCGGGAGATTTGAGATTTCCCGCGCTTTTGGAACACGTTCCGGATTTTGGCCTCGGAAGATGTCCCCACCCCTATGCCCTGTATCTCACTCGGATCCAACGGCCGGAGCGCATCGACTGATAACCGGCAGCCAAAACACAATTCACTACGTAGCCGTCTTCATAAGTCTCGCGAGGACTCGTTCCGTCACGAACGCATTCAACGAAATGACGCATTTCCGCCTGATAGCCGTATGCAAACGCTTCTTCAGGCAACGGTCGGGTCCAGCCGAAGTCGATGTCAGCTTTCTCAACTACGTAGCCGGCAGATCGTGTTGTGAAGGCGGAAATGGGAGTGCTTCTAGTGACGTCTGTAAAGATAGATCCTTCGGAGCCGTGTATCTCGTTTCGAAGATCGAGCCCGCCTTTTGTCGTCCACGAGAGTTCGCAATGGCCGATTCCACCACCTGCGAACTTGAGAAGCAACAGAGCGTTGTCTTCACAATTAGTGTTGTGGTGAACGAGGCGTCCTCCCCACGCCATTACTTCCACGATGGTATTGTCCTTACCAAAAAACAAACGTGCCGCAGAGATGCAGTGGCAGCCAAGATCGTGCATGGCACCACCGCCAGTTTTTTCTGAGTCCCAAAAGTGGAGACTGTGTGGCCCCCCATGCGACTCCCTGGAACGCACCCAGAGAACCTTCCCAACCCCGCCCTCTGCAACGATCTGCCGAGCTTTGACGACGCAAGGAGAAAAGACCTCTGTTTCGGCATAGCCATGCAGAGCATCAGAACGTCTAGCAGCCCTGAGCATGGCATGCGCCTCCCGCGGTGTGCGCGCCAAAGGCTTCGTGCAGATCTGATTTCTCTTCGCACGCGAAAGCGCCAAAGACACCGGCAGATGCTCTTCGTTCGGAACGGCGATGACGTACAGGTCGATGTCGTCTCGCTCTATGAGCTTGTTGAGTTCTGTCGTTGGTTCTGGAATTGACCATTCCTGTGCGAACTTCCTGGCGCGGTGTTTCTTCCTGGAGTAATTCGCGACAACCTCTTGGCCTCCAACATTCGCAAGGCCCTGCATGTAAAAGCCAGCGACGAACCCAGATCCCAACATGGCGATACGAACGCTAGTCTTGGGCGTGGTCATACTCGGCTTTGATAGTTTATCTCCGTTCCATGGCGATGCGATCAGTTAATGGATCCTCACGGGAGCGGGCAAAGACCGCCGTCGCTCCCGACCTGATGAAAGGGAACATCAGTTACGCCAGGGCAGGAGTTTAGGTACGTTTGGCATTGTCACATTCTGGAGCACGAAGACAATGAAATGATTTGCCGCACCCACCTCATTGCGGCGGCAGGCACTTCACGAAACCCTGATTGCATGAAATTAGTGAGTCGGGCATATTTCTACGACGCTTTTACCGTTCAAAGGACTGTCCGTGTCCGCAAAACTCACGACTTTCCAACCGTCGCCGCTCCGGTAGAGGGAATAGGATTCATACCCACAATGGCTCGGCTGACCATTGAGATAAAAGACATATCTCGCCCACACATGCGCCATGCCATTCGGATCGATTCTTGTCGAAGCTTTCAGAATGCGAACGTTCCATGCGCCAGGCTTTAGGCCCGCGACATCAGCGATCGCTTTCGTTCGCGTTTCGACATATATCTGGCGATTCTCGGGCGGACCCTGGAGTGAGATGCCTCGATATTCTTGATGCAGAAGCGAACCCACGGCCACGGCGTCAGCTTCACGAAGTGCCTTATGAAGCAATTCGATAGTTTGAAGTGGTGAAATCCGGGGCGACTCTGAAAACGCCATCAACCGAACAACAACCAATATCCCAAATACGGAAATACGAAGGCCCAATCGTGGCATCGTGGCTCAGCTTATAACACAAAACAACAATCCGTTAACCTCAGATCGGCTAGAACGGTTGAGTTCGCCAGCCGTATTAGTATGACTCCTGGCTGCAATTCAGGCTGCACGCATTCCGCAGAAGGGATGCAATCAGTGTGGCATTCGAGGTCGACCGAGAAGGCGCGCCAATTCAACCGTGATTACAAAAGGCATCTTCGGCGAGCCCTGAAACACGAGATTAAAGCGCGTCGGGGTGCCGCTCCTCGAACGAATGATTTCTGCCGTGTCTCCTCGCCTTTGCGAATTCGGTGGAGTTAGCGGGCAAGCCGGCGCACTCTGAGTTGAGTATTTTTCCTGATGCTGGACATGGAGCTATCTTCCAGCATCACAGTGCGTTTCTCGAGCAGACCCTTAGATTTCTACAGAACTAACCTTGATGCGGCACTGTCGGTTAAACGGCAAACAAGTAGGAACCGACAGATTGCCCCGAGGGGACGCGATCACGACCGGCAACACAGTCGAGCGCGACCTCAACCAATTCCGGGCACGTGATCAAGTCCTTGGAATTGTCGTCTCAGTACATCCCTAGTCCTCGAAGCTCCTAGCGCCGCCCTTTGCCCGGTTCCGGACGAGATTGGTCCAAACGAAGTTGACCACTCGGGCATCGTTATAGCAATACGCAAGATTGTGGTTGAGGGTGGAGAAGCAATGCTGCTGGCAGGTCTTCTTCATGTTTTCGAGTTGGGCCGATTCGAACTTGTGGTGGTCGATGTTTCCCCAGTCGTAGGTTGAGGCGTACATCGGGAAGCATGGCGCCACCGTACCGTCGGTGCGGATGATTACGTTGTTCTGGCCGGCCCGGCAATTCCACTGAGCAAAGTGGAGCTCACCGTTTTCGTCCCGTACAATTCCGGGCATATCCTGCAATAGTTTTGTAACATCGCCATTGGTAGCGCTTCCGTCCCCGTGCCATCCGAGACGCACCAGGTCTTTGCCGCTGGCCATGCGCACGAACGCCTTGATCTCCTGCAGGCGTTGCACAGAATTGACCATCTGGTATCCAGCTCTATTTTTTTCGATCAGCCAGTCGACCAGGGAATCGATTTGAGGCCAATCTTCCGGACGAATGTAGGTTGGATTGTCACTCAGATGCTTGAAGTGCTCATCCTGCTCAAGCATGGGCGTTTCGTTGATGTGATAGTCAGTGGCGATGCGGTTGTCATGTGCGTATTCAGTAATCTGGCGCACATCGTCCATATTGTTGCGGCAAATGTTGATGTTGAAGAAGACCATGTAGCCGTACACGTATTGCTTCTTCAGGAGATGATCCAGATGCTTGCGCACGGGCACCACGGCCTTTGGCAAACTCGGCTTTTCGTCCCAGGCATCGACCGCAAAATTGAGAACGGCCACGCCAGCGTCACCCAAACGGTCGGCAACTTCGGGCCGAAGCAGGCGGCCGTTGGTTCCGATGTAGATCCAGAACCCCTTTTTCGCCGCGTAGTACACCACTTTGTGCGCGAACTGCGGCCGCAGCAGAGGTTCGCCGCCCATCAAAGCCAGCACACGGCAGCCGTTATCGTAGAGCCAGTCAATGGAACGCCGCGCGACATCTTCGGTCATTCCCTTCACTTTGTTGTTGTAAGCCCAGCAATACCAGCAGTCCAGGTTGCACTTGTATTCGACAAATAAGTACGAGGTGATGGGATGAAAATCGCCGGGAAGCATCCGCGAGCGGATGTAGGGAAAGAGCCAGCCGCGCATCTTGCGATAGACCTGCGGCATGGTCCAGTCGCGCTTGTCGGGGGCCACGGTCGGGCCGGGATCGGCCAGCTTCTCCGGGTACCGGGGAAACACTGGCTGGGGCAAAGTCAGCCCCTTAGGCGGCGGCACAGGGACCGGAGCAGGGGCTGAATTCATCAGCAGGTTATGGATGTCCACGTCAATGCGGAATTTCGGGGCGGTGGCCATACGGCCTTTCCTCTAACACCTTCCTGAATTAGCTTTTTACGAACAATCGCTTCTAGTCGGCGGCCATACTATGCGCCGATTGCTCCCAGGCTTCTCCTTCGGTCGGCCCTTCCGCACCGGCTTGCTCCCGCCGCAACTGCGCTTCGAGTGTGGCGAGTTGAGCCTCGATATCCTGCGAGGCTTTGCGCTTGCGGATAACCTCTTCGCGATAACGGCGCAGAAAATAGTCGATAGTTTCCACGCGAATCCTAATCGAGCCAGATGGTTTGTTCTCGTCGAGGTCCTTGAAACAAAAGTAGGGTGTGCCCGACTGCTCGATGATGCCTTCAATCACGCCATAGATGGGGGCATCGTGTCCGCACTTGAAGCTGGAGATTTCAAGCGCGACGAGATTCGGATGTCGCGCCGTGAACTTTGCAGCCCACACTTTGTGGTTGGTGCTGCAGGAATAGGAATTCTTCCATGCGTCGCCGATGTCGAGCGGGTGACTGATAACTCCCGCCCGCACTTCGTCTCCAAACAGCCGCTCCAGCATGTCCTCGTCCAGCGGCAAAGTGTTTTGCGAGAATATCGGATAGCCCAGCTTCTGGAACTCTTCCATGATCTCGTGATTGAGGCCGGGATCATGGTGATAGGGCCGGCCAAGCATGACGATGCCAATCCGGTCTTCGCGTTCCAGTTGGTCGAGCACGTGGCGAGCTCGCCTGCGAATGTTGGCCTCGTAATCCGCCAGCGCCTTGAAGCCCACTTCCACTGCGCGGTCATTTTCTTCCAGCGACAAACCCATAATCGGCTGCCACGCCTGCAGCATCTGATGGGCAAACAATTTTCGGTCGGCGAAATTCAGAACCGGATCTACATACGTCACATTGTGCTCGCCAAAGACGTCGTTCTCTTTGGTGAATGCCGCCTTCACGGTTTCGGGCGTTGCGGTCACCGTCGGGCAGGCGTTCGCGCCCACGATCTTGACCAAAGGAGATGTAAGCACGTCGTACATCGGGAAGAAGATGACGTTCAGCGGTTTCTTGCGGTGCTTCTCCTGAATCAGGTTGTAGACGTGGGAGATGCCGATCTTGGCGGGGAAGCAAGGATCGATTGCACCCCGGCTCGCGCCGGCGCGGTAGAGATCCGAACTGGTGTAATCGGAGTAGATGATATTTTCCGGCTGCACGCCCAGGCTTTCGAAGTATCCGTTGAAGAGCGGCGCGTAGGTGTAAATGTTCAAAACTCGCGGAATACCGATGCGGAGTTTCTTGCGCTTTTCCATGAGCGGGATACGTTCTTTGGCGGCCTTGTTCCAGAATTTCGTAGCCGGGATGGAATCGGCCACGCTCTTGGAGTTGACCGGCCGAAACACTTCGTGCGCCGCGATTTCTACAAAATTCGGGTGCTTGTCTTTGATTTCATCGATTCCTGCCTTGATGTCCTTCATATCGTTGACATCTTCGACCAAACCTTTTTCGCAGGTGGCGATGATCAGGCGCTGCTCGCCGTTCATGAGCGGGACCTTGGTGACTTTCTCGATGGGCACAAAGCTCAGATCGTTCTTGGGCGCGGTGCGGATATCAATGAAGGTACGCAGGCAATTGTTCTTGCAGAAATAGCAGCGCGTAGCTTCGTTCCGGGTGGTGCGGTATTCGATCTTGCGGACAGCCTCAAGCCCGACGAAGGTAGTCTGCTGGCCGTTGCGCCACAGCCGCAGGGATTCGACCGCAGCGCCGATAGCGCCGGATTCGCCGCAGAATTCGTGAACAATAATCTCTGGCTTTCTGCCGGCAGCGCGGAAGCTGTTAGTGATGAAATCCACTTCAGCTTTCACCACCGCCATGTTGTTCTGCGTTCCGCCCTGCAGAACGAAACGCGTACCAAGCGCGGCCAGGTTCGGAATACTGGCCACGTACAGAAAAACATTCTTGGGAAGAACCGCGGCCAGTCCGGCGAGGATTTCTTCGGCACGCCAGCCTTGCCGCTGGAAGTTCACGATGTCGGACTGCATGAACACGGCACAGCCGTATCCGAACACCGGCATAGATTGGGCCGAGAAAGCCAGGTCGGCATACTGCTCGACTCCCAGGCCGAAGCCTTCCGCCGTGGATTGCAGAAAGTAGCCGTTGCCCGCCGAGCACTGCGTGTTCAGCTTGAAATCCTTGACCCGGCCGTTGTGCAGGATGATGATCTTGATGTCCTGGCCGCCCACATCCACAATCACGTGCGGATCCTCATAAAACTTGAGCGCCGACTCGGTATGGGCCACAGTCTCGACCAGCGCCACATCCGCATGCAGAACATCTTTCAGGATGTCCTTGGCATAGCCGGTCGTAGCCACGCCCAGCACTTCGAGTTTGGCGCTCTGCGCTTCCACCTGCCCGCGCAGGTTTTCAAACATTTCGATTGTGTCTTGAATCGGGTTGCCGTTCGAAAGTTGGTAGGCCTTGCAGAGGATGGTCCCGTTCTCATCTACCAGCACTGCCTTGGTAGAAGTGGAGCCGCCATCAATGCCGATGAAGCCTCCGACTGTGCTTCCCTTCTGAAAAACTGCAGGCGAGAATTTCTTGCGGCGATAGGCTTCCTTGAAGCGCGGCAGGTCGTCGGGATTTTCCACCAGCCCCTTGCCGCCGGATTTCGCCTTCTCATCCTGGCGCCCATATTCGATGTAATGAATCAGATCGTCATAGCCGCGATAGCATCCGACGGCATCGTCTTCGGCGCGTCCGAATTCGATGGCACCTAACGCAGCAAAATACTGTGCATTCTGCGGGACCTTAATCAAGTCCTCCGGCTTGGCCCCGTCGGGAATCGGAACTTTGCGCTCCTGCCACATGCGGGGAATATTTGCCTGCCACGCTTCTCGCATGCCGCGAATGAAACTGTTAGGGCCGCCAAGAAGTAATACGTGCGGCCGTAGAGTGTGGCCGCGAGTGAGCACGCTGAGATTCTGCAGGACAATCGCCTCGAACAAGGACGCCATCAGTTCGTCCGGCGGGGTGCCGACCTTCTGCAAACCGTTGATGTCCGTTTCCGCGAATACGCCGCACTTGCCAGCCACTTTGTGGAGCTTGATGCCGTGGTAGCCCTGTTCGGCGAGCAAATCCGTGGGAATCTTCAGCTTGGCATTGATCTTGTCGATGACCGCGCCTGTGCCGCCGGCGCACTTGTCATTCATCGAAGGGATTTTCTTTTTCCGCCCGGTCTCGTCGTCATCCTTGAAGACGATGATCTTCGCGTCCTGACCGCCCAGCTCGACGACGGAATAAACCTCGGGATGAAGTTTCTCCACCGCCAGGGAAACCGCCGTGACTTCCTGCACGAACTTGGCGCCGATCCGGTCGGCGATCGCCCCGCCGCCGGAGCCGGTCAGGAACATGCGCGCGTTATGGCGATTGATTCCCACCTCGGCTTCCATGCGCTTGAGGAACTCCAGCGTCTTCTCCGGTTGTTTGGTTTCGTGGCGCTGATAGTCCTGCCACAGCACCTGATCGCTGGCGGCTTCGACCGCCACCGCTTTCACCGTGGTTGAGCCAACGTCCAGGCCTACCAGGAATTTCGTCTCGTGGTCGAGCGGTTTGTGCCCGTGAGTCTCGCGTTGTGCCGGAGCAATCTGCGACTCGAGCGGGGCGATCTGAATCAACTGGGGCGCCTTGTGATCGTGCATTACTCGGTCTCCTCAGAAACGGTGTCAGTGGTTTATCGGATCCAACGGCCTCGGTCGGTGAGGCTGTCCGACTCAGTCCCCGGAAGTCGCGGGAATCGCGGCCCCAGGCACGCGCGAACGCTTCCAGAACCGGGTATCCCGATTGATGCGGTCGTTGACGTGCAGAATGAACTGGGCCGCTGTGCCAGCGACTCCTACGCGGTGCGGCACGTGGTAGAACGGGCGCTTCAGTTCGCGGTGCTCCTCGATGTACTCCCTGATTTCCGGAAGTGTTTTGCCGGTGGACTTCAGACACTGCTCGAATTCCGTCTTCGCCTTCACCTTGGCTTCCCCAAGCGCCATCTGCACCCGGCTATGGGCATTGACTTCGCCTTCGCCCGAAGTTTCGATCGGCAGGAAGATCATGTCTTTGAATTTATTGACGACCGCGGATTGCACTCCATCAGATTGCGAGGATGGCATGCACCCGAACGGCTTCAGCGCGAGCACCATGTGGCACAGCTTGTGCATCGTGTAGTACACGTTCTTGCCGACCTCAAGATGTCCTTCGCCGCCTCTCGCGAACTGGTTGTAGAAGGGATGGGCCATCTCGGCCAACTCGGTTTGCGGCACCAGCTGATGCGTGATGCCCCCCATTTGCTTGATGGTGCGGTGGTAGAAGAAATTCCACATGCGCTCGCCCGCGCCGATGCCCCACAACTTCTTGCGCAGGCCGATGTAATTGGCGAATTGTTTCTTCGCTTCGTACCACTCCGGGTTCCGATGCGGACGGTTTACCGGCCACTTGGCCTGGGCGTGGGCTTTCGCCTGATACATCAGGTAAGCGACCCAGGTTGCGATCGGTTCCACAATGACCTGCGATCCTTCGCGTTCCAGGAAATCGAACATGTGGAAGTTGCCGTCGCCTTCAGTGATCTGCGCCCAGAATTCGCCGGTGATCTTGACCAGGGGCTTGACCCGCGTGCGGTCCACTTCGATGGTGTTCACTTTTTCCCGTGCGGCGTGAAGCGCATTGAGGTAGTCCTTGCCCCACATGTGCTCGTGCCATTTGCCGAACACGTTGAAGGTGTTTCGTAAAATTTTGTTGTTCTTGAATTTGGGCTTTGCCCACTCCGGCGCAATCTGCTCGATTTCGTACGACTTGCGGTTCTTCAGGTCATCGCACAAACCGTCGACCATCTCGCGGAAGACGCGGTCCGTCTCGCCATGATTGGCTTCATACGGCCGGATCTGGTAGATCAGGTCGTTGATCACGTCGCCCAAGTGCATCGCGTTCAGCATGCCGAAGCCAAAATCAACAGTGAACTTCAGTCCGGGCTCACCCGAGGCAGCCTTGATCCCGTCGCTGTCCTTGAAGAGCAAGACGCGGAAGCCGTCAAAACCGGCATTCTTCAGTGCAAAACGGTATTCGGCTTCATACATGCCGAAGCGGCAGGGGCCGCACGACCCCGCCGTGAAGAAGACGTAGTTATCCAGAATCTGTTGGCGCGGCAGGCCCTCTTTTTCGAGGAATTGCAGGTACTGAACGAGATTGCCGACCGTAAAGTAGGTCGGATTGCACTGTCCGTTGTTCCCGAATTCCTTGCCCGTCTGAAAGGCGGCGACGTTCGGCACGGGAAGTTTCTCGCAGCGATAACCGCAGCCCTGGAAGACAGCACGAATCAGATCCTCGTGCTTCCAGGTAAAGCCGCCGAACAAAATGGTCACATGGCTGCGCTCGTCAGCGGTGAACGCCCGTTCCACCGGCCGGTGGAAGTGGGTGGGCTGATCGAGTCCGGCAATCTTCCGCAGGCGGGCGCGCTCTGCTTGCAGTCGCTGTTTGAGCTCCGAGTCATTTTCAATCTGGACGAGATTTGTAGCCATGACTTCCTCCGGCCTTAAGCTGAATTTTGGCGATGAGTTTTTCGTTGGAGCAAAAAATCAAAGGATGGGAACAGACCTGGGCAAACGGATAAGGGGTACAGGGCAAAGCGAGGTGAAACGGCCGCCCAATCACGACGAACTTACTGCCGCACAGCATCCGAACTCCAAAAGCAGGTTAGGGGGTTCGAAGTTTAGCCGCGAGAACTCCTTTCAGGGTTTCGCGACACTTCCAAGTTGCGATACTGACCTTCGATGCGAAAAGTCAAATCTGGTTCCAAAGTTTTTACTCTGTTTTGCACGTCTCAGGCCGACGGAATTCCTTTTCAGGAAATCGCAGCGTTTCCGAAAGCATTTGCGAATTGCGATAATCAGCTTCGATGCTACAAATTAAATTTGGTTACAAAGTTTCTATTCCCTTTTAAATTTCTAGCAAAAATCACGCCTTCATTTCAAGAGGACCGAAATCTTCTGCCTTTGGAATCGGACCGCACCTTTTCATCTTCGGTACTTAATCCTTTTCTAGTACCGTCAGCTTTCAATGTCTGCACGCTGGCGTACAGACCCCCTCTGAAAATGCCAGCCACTCGACTCAACTCGAACGGCGGATACCTACACACCGTCGCAACTGTAATAACTGTCGAAGTTCCTCGGCAGTCGGCAAGTCATGTAGGTTGGGATTGTGCACACCTGACCGGAACGAACACTCTGGCTCTGAGTTCGGGGTCGAGCACGTCAAGGTGCCATTCCGAATCTTGGCTTTCCGCCCGGCTGCATGATTGCCCTTGTTCCCTTCTTCGCCAACGAGCAATGCTTGCCCAGCTTCGTCGTGTACGAAAAGGCAACCATCCATAATGCACTGATGTGCGGTTCAATTTGTCGAGATCTGGTATTTCGCCGCTGGCGGTAAATAGTCACGGAATGCGTCAACAATCACCGCGAGTTCAGTATGGAATACCAGCATTGAGGCGTGCTCTGGCCGCAAGAATCCCTCGGCAGTCATCTTGTCGATCATTTGGCACAGCGGATCGAAATAGCCGTCGGTATTCAAGAATCCGCATGGCTTACGATGAATGCCAAGTTGAGCCCAAGTCCATTGCTCAAAGATCTCTTCTAAAGTTCCGGCCCCTCCAGGCAGAGCAATAAATCCGTCGGCCAACTCGGCCATCTTGGTTTTGCGCTCGTGCATTGTCGAAACAACCTGGAGTTCCGATAAGCCCGTGTGTTGGATTTCCCGCCGCAGAAGTGATTCTGGGATCACGCCGATGACCTTGCCCCCTGCGCTAAGCGCGGCGTCGGCGAGCACACCCATCAAACCCACCCGCCCGCCGCCGTAAACCAACGTAATCCTCCGCCGGGCGAGCGTCGTGCCAGTTTCACGCGCAGCGTCCGTATAGACTTGATTGTTCCCTGCGCTCGAACCGCAGAAGACGCAGATTCTCATCTCTCGCTTTTGTTCGAGAGGAATTGAACTGTTATTTGTGCCCATTCATTCTTCTTGATCTGTTCACTAGCAGTCCCCTAAATACTGTGTTCTTCATAGGCGGGCATCGAGCAAAGCCGCGGCTACTGCTTCTTCCGACTGGTCCATAGAACCAAAGACTACAGTATTCGAGTAAGTGGAAGGTCGAAGGCGTGAAGATTTTAACGCCCGTAGCGTGCGATGAAAACCGCCTTCCCCAGTACGTTTTCTTTGGCAGTCGACGTCACCATCGCTCCGCTGGCTTCAGGCGGCACATCCAGTTTCTCGACGCTCAGCGCATAAATCGTGAACCTGTAGTGGTGGGGAGGCTGTCCCTTATCGGGGCAAGGACCGTGATAAGCATCATTCCCCAGATCGGTTCGGCCTCGTTGAGTTCCGCTGGGAAGGACTGAGCTGTGCTCGGCGCCCGCTCCTTTGGGCAAACTGTTGACATTTGCCGGCAGGTCGTAAACCACCCAGTGCCACCACCCCGAGCCAGTTTCCGCCACATCCGGGTCAAACAAAGTCACGACGAAACTCTTGGTTCCCGCCGGCGCACCACTCCATTGCAATGCGGGCGACATATTTGCGCCCGTGCATCCGAAAACGTTCGCCGTATATTCCTCTGGAACATGTACTGCAAGCCGGGCGTCTGGACTGGAGAGCACGAAGTGAGAACGCGGTGCCGGTTTCACCTGGGCTGCAATCACGCCGACCGATGCGATGAGGACAATGACAACCAGCCGTAACCGCGAACTGATCTGCACTCTGTCCGTCAACATTTTAGCCTCGTTGTGATGGAGTTTCGCTTCCTGCCTCGCTAGCGATTCTGGTTACTTCGACAGCAGTTGCACGGAATGGCTTGGATTGCGCATTTGGATCGGGCGAGTGATCCAAGGTTCCGCCCTCGAAGCGCCGGACTGCGTTAAGAATATGGTTCGCCCGGTTACGCTTCCGACAAAGACTTGCCGTCGGCAGCCGACGTGATGCTTTCAGTGAAAATCTTCTCCCCCGGTATGACCAGTTCTGGTTGTGTTCATACTCGCCGGTGAAGCGGCCTAATGGCCAAGGCTCCAGACATAAGCCGCCAAACCCTTCAATTGATCCGGGGTGAGTCGCACCCCACCCATTGGCGGCATCGGGCTGCGATATTGCTTCGGGTTTGGCACACCCTCAGTTATCGATTTCAGAATTCCGGCGAAGCTGCCATCGCTCCACAACCATTTCTTGCCCCTGAGATCAGGGCCCAAGGGAGAACCAGTGCCATTCGCGCCGTGGCATCCGGCACAGGGCGCACCGCCCTCTTGACCGTGGTAGACGCGATCGCCCAGGGCAACCATCTGCGACGTTACACCTTCTGGAAGAGGAGTGCCGGCATCTGGATGAGTGCCCTCCGGCGGTTTGGCAGAGGCTGCCACAACATCGCCGGCCGGAGCCGTCGCACTCGGGCATGGCGTGACGGCGCCCGCACTACTAGCGGAGCCACCCTTATAAACGATCCGGTAGATCCGTCCACCCACATCGTCGGCGACGTAGAGCGCACCATCGGGTCCGACTGCGAGGCCAGAGGGACGATGCGTTGCACCCTCGGGAGTCATTACCGCTCCCGCAAAGCCGTCGGCGAAAATCTCGCAGTTGCCGGAGGCATGGTCCCCGCTGAGCGGCTGAAAGACTACGTTGTAGCCGCCCTGGGGATACGGCGCACGATTCCACGAACCGTGGAAAGCGATGAATACTCCATCGCGATAGCGGACGGGAAATTGTTTCTTTTCGTAATGCACCATCGCGTTCGGCGCCCAGTGGGCGGGAAATACCGCGGCCGGGGCCAGCTTGTTCGCGCACACGCCAACCGTCTTGCCTCCATCACCACCATATTCCGGGGCAAGTACCAGTTTTTTCTGGAAGGGATCGTAGTAGCACCCTGGCCATCCGTAGTCGCCGCCGGACTTCAAAAGCATTACTTCCTCAGCAGGCAGGGTGGCTTCCTCGTCCGCCTTATAAAGATCAGGCCAGTTCGTATGCAGTTGATCTCTCCCGTGCTGCGAAACAAACAAGCGGCCCGCTGAGTCGATGGCAAAACCTTCGGCGTTGCGTATCCCAGTGGCGAATCGTTCTGCGGGTGAAAACGTCTGATTGGTTTTGTTCGCGTCATAACGCCAGACGCCGCCCCGAGTCTCAAGTTCAGTGCAGGGATCTGCACCGGATATTTTAGGTTGCCGATTTTTCGGCTGGCAGGAATTGGTGGCGGTAGCGACATCCACAAACAGAGATCCTTTGGCATCAATGATGAATGGATGCATGGGATGATCACCGCCCAGAGGCAGTTTGGAAACGATGGTTTCGGGTGCGCTGCTCGGTACGATGCCACCGGAAGGCAGGGAGTAGCGCACGATGCGATCGTTGATCTCGGCGTAAATCGATCCTTTATACATGCCAATGCCTGTGCCACCGGCGCCTCCGGTCTGGACGGTTTCACCAAAGCGTTCGATCACATCCGCTTTGCCCGCACCGGACTTATCCTGCAGCGCCACAAGAAATCCGCCGGGATGCACAGGCGCGTTGTCGTAGTACTCGCCTGACCACGTGTTCGTGTAAACCACTCCGTTCGGCGCCACCACCAGGTGGCGAGTGTGGCCGATCCCGTCGGCGAACACAGTTGCGCAAAAACCCGGAGGCAGCTTTAATTCGCTGTCGTCATTCGGGCACGCCTGGCTCTTGGTGTCTTGGTCTGAGTTGACCTGATTCTGAGCCGATGCCGAAGAAAGACTTAAGCAGGATGCCGTCAGTACAACAATGGCAGATAGCAGAGTCCCACTCCAGCGTTGCATTTGCATTTAGCCCTCCAGAAGATCAACGGCGAGGTGCGAAGCCCCAGAATCGAAAAAAATATAGCACAGATGTTGAACAGGCCACCCGACAGACTCGGAGCGCGAATAAAGCAATCTTCGCTCAGGTCTTGTCGAAATGTAGAATGATTGACTAGGAGCGATGCCATGATGCGGGACACTACCGCAATGTTCAACCGATCAGGAGAACAAGTAGCTGCCATTGTGGCTCAACGAAACCCACGGATTGTGGCAAATCGTGGTGCTGCTAGCCGGAGGAACTTGAATTCTTTTGTCCGACCAGGGAAATGGCATTTGTGGCCTGGAACGAAGAATTTGATCCTGCAAGCGGATTCCCCCGCCAGCCGAGGTCTGAGATAGAACAAGCCCACTAACGGCCTTCTGTACGGGATTCATCATATGCCTCAGCAAACCGATTTCCCGCTGCCTTCTGATTTACCGCGACCGACAGATGACGGCGCGGCAGACCATCTCGTGGGAATGACCATGCCCAGGGTCAGTCTTCGCTCGACCGCCGATCGCTCAGTCTGCCTTTCAGAATTGTCTGCCTTTCGGACGGTCATCTATTGCTATCCCATGACTGGCGTGCCAGGAAGACCCCTCCCCGAGAATTGGGACGCAATTCCCGGCGCCCGTGGCTGCACTCCCCAGGCTTGCAACTTTCGCGATCACAATCAGGAATTCCTTGAACTTGGGGCAGAGGTGTTCGGTCTAAGTACGCAGACCACTGAGTATCAACGCGAGATGGCCGAGCGCCTCCACCTTCCGTTTGAGGTTCTTAGCGACGCTGATTTCCAGCTATGCAATGCCTTGCGATTGCCCACGTTTGTTGTGGCCAGAACACGGCTTTTGAAGCGACTGACAATGGTGGTTCGGAACGGACGCATCGAGCATGTTTTGTATCCGGTGTTTCCGACGAATGAAAGCGCTGATCATGTGTTGCGATGGCTCAGGGATCATCCGGTCAACAAATGATTCCGCCGCCCGTTGGACCTGAGCGTTGTCGAAGTCTGTAACTTTTCAACTTTACGCACATCCTAATTCGAGTTGAGGTCTGGCAATGATTGGCGAGGTCAGGCGGGGGTTGCGAGAGATCGCAATCGCGATTCTGCTTTTCGGGGCGCCGCCTTCTGGAACCCACCCGTACCGCTGATACCAGCGCAACGACGCGACGAAGATTGAACTACAGCGCGAGCGATTTTCGGACCTCTCCAAGAAGTGGGGATAGAACTCGGAGGTCGTGAGAGCGGAAGCGACAGACCCATGTTGATCTACCTGTTGGCCTTTGTTGGCGGCGTCCTGACAATCTTGAGCCCGTGCATCCTTCCGGTGCTGCCGTTCGCCAAGCAAAGCTCGCAGGCAGTTGATGCAGGAATATGTCCAGAAGTCGATTAGTACAACCTTGCCGCGCAGCGCGTCGCGGTTCAAGGGCGCGGAGTTGAGCCAAGCAGCGGCACCGCTTAACTCGGGCATGGGCCCTTCGTCGGTAAGAACGGTCTGGGACGAGGCTGCATTGAACCTGTAGCGGAGACATTGATGGTGAAAGGGAGCGGTCGAGGACAGGACTTTCGAGATCGAGTTCCTCGATCCCAGCGTGCAGGCATTCGCGTTTACGTTCGGTTAGTGTTGAAGGTGGAGTGAGCTATGGTGAATCGCAGAAGTTTTCTCTCCAGTTCCCTTGTGACTATTACCGGGACGGGTTTAATCACGTGGCTCGGAAGCCCGATCGCAGCAAAGGCCAAGTCATCGGCTGACAAAGACACAGTAAAAATTATTCAATTCAGCGATTCCGGGCAAAATCTCGGTCCCGCCCTGGTAAAGAAAGTTCATAAGACCGACGACGAATGGAAGCAACAGCTAAGCCCGTTGCAATATCAGGTGACGCGCCAGGAGGGCACCGAAAGAGCGTTCAGCGGTCAGTACGATATACATGACAGAGGGCTTTATCGTTGCATCTGCTGCGACAACGCTCTTTTCAGCTCGGACACGAAGTTCGACTCAGGAACCGGATGGCCAAGTTTCTGGGCTCCCATTGCGAAAGAAAACATCCGAACCGCCATGGACGCGAGCCTGGGGACGACTCGCACAAAAGTCTCCTGCCCCGAGTGCGAGGCACACCTTGGCCATGTCTTTGACGATGGCCCCAAACCTACATACTTGCGTTACTGTATGAATGCCGCATCGTTAAGGTTTGTGAAACAAGTGTAAATCGCTTTCGTAGTCTGGCGGCAGAGACATTCTGTCAGACTTACTCCGGTTTTCGGTGTGCCCATCCAATGGCTTCAGCCTGAACTACGCGCATGGGGTACATCTATTTTGCGCTCCCGCTTTTGTCCTTCCAGGCTCGTCTATGCTACGACTTTGGATACGGTCGTTAGCTCTTTTCGGACGCGGGTTCCTAACAGTTCAATGGAGTGCAGCATCTTCTTATGCGGAAGAGCCGAAACACCCATTTGGAACGTAATGCGAGAAAGGCCCCCGAGCACCTCGTTCGCGTAAAGTACTTTCTGCGCTACGGTTTCAGCGTTGCCGACAAGCAACGCACCGGTCGGTCCGCGTAGAGCATCGAACTGCGCGCGTGTGGCTGGCGGCCAGCCACGTTCCTTACCGATCTCGGTAAACGTGTGAGCGTAACCAGGGTAGAAATCCTCTGCAGCCTGCTCGGTGGTGTCACCTATGAAGCCGATTGCGTGAACCCCGACACGGAGTTTGTCAGCCGAGTGGCCGGCAAGGCTACCGGCTTCCCGGTAAAGCTCGATGAGTGGGCGAAAACGTTTGAATTCGCCGCCAATGATGGCGACCATCAGGGGAAGGCCCAGAGTCCCAGCACGGGCGAAAGAGGCGGGAGTGCCTCCGACACCGACCCAAATGGGCAGAGGGTTTTGCAGCGGTCGCGGATAGATAGGCTGTCCGGTGAGCGCAGGACGGTGCTGACCTGCCCAATGAATGTGGGTCTGCTCGCGGATTTGCAGCAGTAGATCCAGTTTTTCTGAAAACAGCGAGTCGTAGTCGTCCAGGTCGAACCCGAACAGGGGAAACGCTTCGATAGACGAACCACGCCCGGCCACGATCTCAGCACGGCCACGTGAGATCAGATCGAGCGTGGCGAATTCCTGGAATACGCGTACCGGATCGGCCGCACTAAGAACCGTCACAGCGCTGCTGAGCCGAACGTTCTTCGTGCGGGTAGCAGCCGCGGCGAGAATAACCGTTGGAGCAGAATCGACGAATTCCTTTCGATGGTGCTCGCCCACGCCAAACACATCGAGATCAACCTCATCCGCGAGCACAATCTCGTCAAGTAGATTCTCCAGTCGCTGGACTGGGCTGACAGAGAGCCCTGACGATGGGTCCGAAATAACCGCTCCGAAGCTATCCACACCAATTTGCATTTTCTAAAACCCCTTACCGCGGACTTTCTCCTCGAAGATGTTTTGATTCCAGCACGTGGCGAGCGTCACCGAGTTGTTGTGCTGCCTGCAGCCCAGTTTCTTCAAAGACTCGTACATCTGCTTTTTCTCCTTTGCGGACAACACCCACAATAGCGCCTCGAGATCTCTTGGATGCTTTTCGAAGAGCGTTGCTGCTACTAGTTTCTTTTCACGCGTCAGCTCAACGATTCGTGCGCGCCGATCCTTTGACGCCGATTTGCGGACCACCAGTCCCCGTTCCTGCAGACGGTCAATTGCTGCCGTCATGGAGCCGCTAGCGGGAAGAACCTTATCCTGGAGTTCCGATATGCTGAGCGGCCCCTTATGCGATAAGGTCTCAAGAACCGCAAAGTCCGTGAGGATCGCCCGCCACTCGCGATGCTCTGTTCCGCCAACAGCCTGAGGTCGTGATGACTCCGCATCATCACCAGCCACAGCCGAGGTGCCTTTAGATGTTTGTTCATGTCACTGCTCTATATTATCGGGCGGTCTGGACCTGAGCTGAAGACTTGCTTCCGCGGATAGAAGGCGATCAACGGAAACTGCTCCTGCGCCGCGGATCATGAGATAGACCGCTAACGCGAGCACAAGCAGGTGATATTCGTAGCCTTCGCCTTTCTGAAGTCCAGTCCAATTCATGAAGAAACCAAAGCGTTGGTGAACCATCGCGATGGCGACTAGCATGTTCGACAGGATTCCAAAACCTGCGATCCTGGTGAAGAATCCGAAAATCAAACCGATGCTGCCAAAGAATTCCGCCGCAATCGCAAGGAACGCAAACAGCGTTGGGATGTGCATGACCCCGGTAAAAAAGCCCATAGTGCCGCTATAACCGTATCCGCCAAACCAACCCAGCATCTTTTGCGCACCATGACCAAAGAAAATCACACCGAGAACCAGGCGGAGAATCGATGTCGCGTAGTCATTATTAGTAGCTACTAATTTTCGAAACATGGAGAATTCTCTCCGTGCGAATCAAGAATGCAATATCGCACACATAAATGTAGATGAAGTACCCTTATATAAGGATTCTTTTGGTCGAGATATTTTGGCGAGTGCAAGCACACCCTTGAAAGGCTGACTGCGGGGTGAATTAAATTGTGATAGCCGAGACTAGATCTTGCACTCCATGCTGTCGGATGCGGTCGCTACCGTCAGATGAACTCAGGTCTAAATTTCGGACCTGGCCGTCAACCGAGAAGAATTCGCCGGGCTGTAGTTTGAGCGTTATCGTATAGTTGGTGTCCGAATGATGGGCATCAAGAAAGCGAACCTTCCCGCAAGCGAGGAGCTCGCCCTCGCCAACTCTCAAGTTGAGATTGAGAAACGGTTGGCCCTGGGGCAATTCTCCTGGGCCGGGCCACTGTCGTTGGTGACGAGCCGAACTGTGCTGGCGGTGGTGGCGCAGGCGATTGTCGCCTTGATCTACGTGTTACGACGTAACCCATCGCCATGGCAGGCGGCGACTCCGTGGTGGTCGATATACGGAACGCTGGTGGATATTGGCTGTCTGGCATTGATGACGTGGCTTACACGCGCGGAAGGTATCAGACTGCGTGACTTGCTGGGCAGGATACGCCTGCGATGGGGGCGCGATATCTTCATCGGAATTGGGTGCCTTCTTCTGGTCTTCCCGTTTTTCATGGCCGGTGCTTCATTCGGCAGCAAACTGGTATATGGCTCTACACAACCCAATCTATATCCGGGATTACTGGCCGTGCGATCGTTACCAATCTGGGCGACAGTCTACAGCTTGAGCGCATGGTGGCTTGTCTGGTCCCCGACGGAACAGATGACGTACCAGGCATACGTACTACCCCGCATCCTGGCGCTGTCTGGGAGTAAGTGGATCGCCATTCCGGTGGTGGCTTTCTGGTGGACGCTCCAACACAGCTTTTTTCCATTGATCTTAGATTGGCATTACATCGCCTGGCGTTTCCTGGCCTTTCTGCCGGGAGTAGTTGTGTTTACGTTGATTTACCTGCTGACTCGACGATTGCCTCCACTGATCGTGGCCCACTGGCCGATGGATATTTTTGCAGTGCTGTTAACGGTGAAGTTCTGACGCAGGTTGGCATCTTCCAGAGTGGACCACCCGCCTGATCAGTTATGTTTTGGGCGTGCAGAAACAAAGATTGTTGCGGTCTGGATCAGTCACCGACAAACTCACGCAGTCCCCACGTCTGATCAACTGGCGCGGTGTGAACTGGAGAACCAGGACGCTGTGTCGTATTCAGACACCCGCGTGCGAAAGGTCACGTAACGCTCATCAACGTCCACAAACACACGGTTGACGCAGCCGAAAACACCGTCTCCTGAATGCCTCAAACCCTCGCTGTCTATCAAGAAATCGCTTCTGATTCCTCGGCTTCGTCATCCCAGAGATTGCAGGCGGCGAATACGATCATGAGTATTTATCAACGAGTCCTCGCAGCGGATTTGGAATCTGACAGGACTCAGGCGTTACGGGAAAAGTCTTGTGCTGTTGTTGAAGCCGCGAGAGCCGAACGCTCAAGAATCAACCTAGAGTCCAAGAAGGTTTTATTAGAGGAAGCCCGCACACGGAGAAAGTATTCTCGTGTGCTTGAGAAGGCTCAACGATTGGCGAAGGTAAAAGCCGTGATGGATAAGACTTCCGACCCCGAACATCATCAGTATCTCGAAGATGAATACGGCGACGTTCTGCTTCGCTATTCATGGAGGGTGTTCCTTTCGTAGGGAATGATGCTTGCGCTCATAACCTACTCCCTAGGGGACGCCCTCTTATAATGCGTTAACAACACTTAAGATTCTTTTGCTCGGACAGTCCAATTCTATGGTAGAAGCGATGACTACCTGAAGAACCGCGCACCGATTTCTTTTTTTTCGCGGTTTCCGTCAGGCCTGCGGAATTGGAGAACTTATGTCGCTCACAGCGAAAGAGCACTTGATCGAATCGGCCACCTGCACAGCCGTTTGTGCCATCCTCTTTGGATTGGTGGTTTCTTGCGGAGGCGGAGGATCATCCCTTTCGAACAGCCTCACCGGTCGAACGCCAAGTTCGCCCGGATACTGAGCCATCTTTCCCCGACTACGGCAGCATTACCTCGGTCGAGCACCCAGCCACCGCTGATAGCCATGGCATTCCAGGGTTCGCAGCAGCAGGCGTCACAGATCCAGCAAAGCTTTCAGGGGTTGTCTTGTAACGCATTCGTCGATCCTTTAGCTGAAGTAAACTGGAGTGGCGCTAGCACCGGTTTTATTCCGATTCAGGTCATGGGCGATCCCTTCATAAAAGGCCAGCCGCCATCCACGGTCATCTCTACTATTTGCTGGGCCGTTTTCGCTCAGATTGGCGGAGGCACGAGCCTTATTACGCCCGGCGGTGGAACGCTCGGAGCCGGAACGCTCACCAACCCCGGAACTCTAATCTACGAGAATGGCACGCTTTCAACCCTGATCGTGACTGGCATTAGCGTGGCGGGGCAACAGATTCGTTGTAGCGACCTGACAGACACTGCGGGTGTCCACGACTCTGATCTCGTGCAGCCGTACTTCGTGATTGACACGAATTCCGTGGTTTTGGCCGTTGGAAGTACACAGCTGCCTTTAACATGCCAGTTGAATATCGCTCCGGGCGACCAAGCAGGTTCTATCTCAGTGCAGTGGGCCAAAACATAGTTCAGCCCAGTACCGCTCAGAGTACAAATTGAGCGAGCGTGAAGACTTGGTGTTGGGCTAGTGGTGCAGTTTGTAATCCACAAGGCTGGCGCCCTGGATCGGCCTGTGGGAAACTGTCGCTATGCCAGTCCTTACGGCTACGGTTTTCAATGACCAAACCCAAAAACCAATTGCGTGGGTGTGCTCCGCTTGTGAAACTGTTTTCGCACTAGACCGTGTAGATGCCATTCTCACCAAGAAATCGACAGAGCAAGTAAATAAAGATTTCGAGGTCCATTGCAAGGGACAGCATCCCGGGTCACAAATTATCGGCTTAGATATTTCTCACGAGGACGAAGGCAAAGAGTAGTTCATCCAATCGAAAGCAAGTTGCGGACTCGCCTTCTTGGACACATTCAAACTGCACCACTACCCCAGTAAGCCGACATCAAATCACTTCCTGTTAGCCGACCACTCCGAGCAATCGTGTGGCGGCTGCCGTTGCCTACGGACAAAAGGTTACGCTAGGGCGCGTGCAGCGCAGCACCAGCAGGAAGGGCAAAGCATCGTTTGCTGACCGGTACCTGAGCCGGAGGCACCGGGATAATCCAGGAGACGGCTGCACCATGGCCGCGCTGGCCCAGGAGGTGGCTCGCTCGACCCCTGACCTCAAGGCCGCGTTCGAGCAGGGACTTGAGAACATTCTCTCCGCTGAGGGTGCAGACCGGAAAGAAGCCATCTTTCAGGTAGCGGCGATGATCGGTGGCGTAGTACTGGCTCGCGCCGTGCAAGATCACCGACTGTCCGACGAAATTCTCAAGAGCGTTCGACAAAAGCTCGGCTGATCGTGGCCTCGCGAATCCGAATGTCGCTTGCCGCTCTTGTGATCTGGAAGCAAACCAAGTTCGTGGGTGGTCGACAAACCGGCAAATGTCAGTGGTGTGCAGCGAAAATTGCCTAAAGACGAATCTCGCCCGCGCGCCGCTATTTCATCAGACAAATCTAACGTTCCGTGCGGAATTCTTCAACTTGCTGAACCACCCCAACTTCGGATTGCCCGGCGGAGGTTCTGCAGTTGCGGTAGATGTGCCGGGAGGCGCAAGCATTACCAACACCTCGACCGATAACCGGCAGATCGAGTTTGCCCTGAAGTATACGTTCTGACCCACGTTCTGAGGCCCACAGTTTACGGTCGATGGGGTGCTATGCCGGCTCCTCTGATTCCGGCTGCACCACCAGCACCAGTACGATGCCCACGACGGTAAACATGCGAAAGGCGGCTTCCTCGCCGTTCCACCTCTGTGACTGCCACATCATGAACCACTCACCGCCGAGGCTTAAGAATGCCACCAGCCACATGAGCAGGCTGAGGGTAAGCGCGGCAATCGCCAGGTTCTTGGCTTGACGAAAGACTTTCGCCGATGCGTGCAGGCTCCTGGCCAGCCGTATCCCGGCCCACCACAAGAGGACCATCGTGATTGCCTCCCACGTGATGATCGACAAATAAAACACGGTATGCCATGCCGGTGAGTTGATGACGCGCCACACACCGCGATTGCCGGGAAATGTGGAGTCCATCATCAAGACGTGACGGATAAATTGGTAATTGGAGTCGTAGTCGGTCGTGTTACCAAGCACAACGAACGAATAGTACAAAGCCACGGCAAAGACCAATGACATCTTGGCGGTACGGAGCATCATGGTTTTTCCTTTTCCTGTGACGAAAAGGTTTGAAAGTAGGCAATCAGGGCTCGAATGGTGGCGTCATCGTATCCGGGGTTGCCAGGCATCTGCGCTTTTGCATTTTTGGCCTGAGGGTTGCGCACGTAGTCGGCGAAATACTCGGGCGAGGTTGCCGCCCAGGCCGAGAGCACATCCCAGCCACGGCCGGACTTCTCTCCGCCTTCGCTTCCCATGTTGTGACAGCGGAAACAATTTTGCTGCGCGAGACGATATCCGGCCTGGACCTCCGGTTCCGCGGCGTTCCCTCCGCGCGGAGCAATCGCACCAAGGACTGTTTTCTCGTTGCGGAATTCGATTCGTACCACTCCCCAGGGGATTTGCGGCTCTTCTTCCTCTATAAGAATCTTGAAGGTCGGCGTGAAGTCAGGATGGGAAATCATGTAAGGACCCATGTCGCTGCCGTGCCCTTCAGGTGGTTTCGGCCAACCTGCAGGCGATTTTCCATTGATCTTTAGCACCAGCAGAGGATGATGTGCCGCAAGGTATGCGCGGGAGTAGTTGCCGCGATACCGGTCCACGCATATGGCAACGATCAGATTTGACTCCGGGGCCGCGGCAAGACGATGGCTTAGTTCTTCCAGAAGGACACCGCCGATCTCGGTTGGGCCGGCGAAGTTGGCATCACCGGTTACGGTATAGGTCGCTTGCGGCAGGGCCAGCAGGCCGTCGCGCGTAATGTAGCGTGTGCTGCCCGCCGGCAGGCCCGCAATCTCGCCGCCCAACTCGAGGTCGGAGGGCGAAGAGCGTGTATTATGCAGCGCGATCGGAAGAACCGCGGCTTGCGCGCGTGAAAGCCATGACTGGGATATCAAATTGGCGACGGGATTCAGCGGGATGCAGGGCTTAAGAAGTAAAGCAGCTGCCAGCAGAAAACGGCAGGGCGTTCGCATGGCCCATGTTATAGCGCGGTCGTGTGATGCAGGCAAGAATCTCGGGATCAAGTCGTTACGCTCTCTGGATTCATTCACCACATTCACGTCCCAGACCGGAGAGTTGCGCAACCGGTGCCCGGAAGAATGGAGTGCCTGTGAACTTGTCGGCGAACCCGCTATTCCTACCTGCCGCCTTTACAGAATCGCTGCTTGAACGAAAAGGAACGCGAGCGTGGACCGTAGTACCACCTTTCGGTTGCGAGTAGATTGAAAGCTTTCCATGCACTAACCGCAGGCGCTCCTGCATGCTCGTGAGATCGAGGCTTCGGCCTTGTATTGCCGTCTCCAAGTCAAATCCTCTTCCTAGATCACTAACGAGGAGATGAATCGAGCCTGAGATCGGCCCGACCCAGCAGACGGCAGTTCATTCTAATTTCCCCTAACACTGCTCTTCGGCAATAGTTCCGCCACTAAGCATTCCATGTCTCGGAACTGGCAGAGCGATTTCCTGTTTAGATTCAAGTTAAAGAAAACCATTGGCGGCAGCGCCATCGTGGTTGCTGGTGGAACGGACGGAATTAACTTGCAAACTGTGATCAATTCAGGGCGGGATCAGTGACCATGGATGTCGCGTGGATGCAAGCTTTCTCATCTTGATCAGTGAGATATGACGCCGACTAAGCGCGCCCCCCGTCTTTGCCGGCGTAATGGCTCTATTGTTGATTGAGTTGTGCTTTGCCTCTTACTGCGCTCGCCAAGTAATCGAGCCAGGAAATCTCCTCTGCCAATCGCGCCATGTCTTCTTTCTTTTTCTGCTCCTTTTCGTGGTAAGGAATTGCACATTTGATATGCACATAAATGTGATCACGTTCACCTTCTTGGGTCGCGTCACCTAGCAGGGTTATATTCAAAGTTTGACCGACTCTGAATCGCTTGCCACATATCCCGCAAATGTCAGACTCTCGAAGCATTGATCACACCTACTGGCATTTCGTTGCGTAATCGCAGTACAAATGTTCCAGGCAATAAAAAATGTCCTTTTTTGTCCGGATGTTACTTCCGTGTCGAGCTATTGCCTGAGCAGAGTGGGATCTGATCCACGCAAGAAGAGCGGGACTGCGCTCGGTTTCCCGAGGCTCGAATCGATCCTTCTTGCCTGCACAGCGAAAGTGACGGTTTGTCCTCGTGCTCCTCGTTTATCGACCATCGTTCCGATGGCGAAACAAGCCTTCCCTTCGTGGCCTCTCTGGGGTTGGAAATCCTCCACCAAGCCCATCATGTGATTCCTTCAACTGTAAGCTCTGACAGTGGCCCATAGCCGGGACCGCAGTATCTTCGAAAATGCGAAGCGAAACCATGCAAATGGCTTTCGTGACCAGAAAGGAACTTTTTTATGAACAGGGTCTTAGTCGCAGGTTTGTTGGCATTCAGCATGATTGTGGGTCTCGGCTGTGCTACAAGGAAATATGTTCGGAAGCAGACGGAACCTCTGAATAACAAGGTTGGTCAACTGGAGGCGTCTACCACTCAAAACAGCAATCAGATAAAAGATTTGGATGCACGTACTCAACAGAGCGAGCAAAGCATGAAGGCTAGTATCGATCAAGCAAATCAGAAGGCTACAGATGCAGCGGCTCAGGCGCAGCAAGCGCAGCAGCTTGCCACCGCCGCCGACAGTAAAGCCACTGCGGCCGACAGTAAAGCCACTTCGGCTGACAGCAAGGCCACCGGCCTGGGCACTGAAGTAGCCGAGCTGCAAACTAAGCCTCAGCAGCTCCCCAAAACAGGAAGTCCTCTTCCATTGATCGGATTGTTGGGCATGCTATCTCTAGGCGGCTCGTTCGGACTACGTGCGCTTAGATAAAAATGACTATTTTCCAAAGGAAAGATCCTACTTTAAAAGATCATCGTAAGAAGACCGCGACGGCTTTAGTCAATTCCCTGCGATCCCGCCCCGGTTTTGTTAGTCTGCCGTCTGAATAGGTGGGTGCCGACTCCCAAAATCTGGCAAAAGGTTGTGGCTCATTCGCAAGTTGACTTTGGGGGAACCACTGCGCGACTGGACTACACAGTTCCTGTTGGTTCGGGCATGCCAGATTCTTACCGAGTTGATTTAGCAGCGCGCACGCTATCGTTCAGGCCCGTGCACTCGATCATCGGAACCGTTGGATGATGCACCGGTCACCCGAATCAGCGAGTCCACACCCGATGCAGGTGAAGCATCCGTTTCTAAGCTGCTGTAATTGCCTGGAGGTAAAGGCAATGAGTAAATTCCGTATTCCTTATTGCTGATGATCACGACGTGGTAAGGCGCGTAGGTACGCTCCTAAGTAACCACACGAGGCCAATGCGCCATTAATGAAAATTATATGCTTCTTTCGCGAACCAGCGGGACGCGCATCAGTTGGCTACCGTATAGAGTCGACATCGCAATAACCTCTGAGCATTGACTGACTCAAGGCCAACATGCAAGCCATAAACGACCCAGCCTCAGTCGAATTGGAACTGCGCGTTCGTGATATAGCCTTTAATCGCTCATTTCTGCTGTTCTGCTTGTCCTGCATTTTGTGTTTCCCGTGCTGACGCATGCGTTTCTTGCAACAGACTTCGATGAATTAGTGATGCTTTCACGACAAATCGTTTTGGGGCGTCGCCAAGAAAATAGAACGGGTAGCATGTGATCAGCGTGACTGTATGGATGGATCCCCCTTGCAGCACGCGAACGTCGCTCGGGGTCACAATCTCTGTACCATCGACGATGTAAGTCTCCGATTCCACTGGGCTCGTGATCTCAACTTGGTCGCCAATTGCAATGTCTTTCAACCCTCGAAAGAATCCGTCGCGGTGACCGGCGATGGCGAGATTCCCATCCTCGCCCGGCATGGCGGTGCCAGCGATTCTGCCAATACCCCGATTGAGAGTCATTTCATCTGTACCATCGAAAATGGGCACCCTCAAATGGAGGCGAGGAATAGTTAGAATCGCGATGGGATAGGGCAATTTGTTTGCCAGGCTTGACTCGTAGGCTTTAAGACGCCCCTTTGCCCAACGGCTCACATCGACGTCGTACTTTGATGGGCTGGGTTGATCGGGTGGTCTCTGCGCCGCTGCAACCACCTCCTCGAATCGCCACAAAGCAAAATGAGAGAAGAACCGAGAGTGCAGATAAGCACCGAAGTAAATGCCCAACAGGCTGATGCCCAACATGAGCAGTAACCGATCAGTCTTGACCAGACAGTCGGCAATCGTGAATCTATCTCCTGCTTTCACGGTTGAATGCTTTAGAAGGAATTACAGCTTCGTGCAATTTACAAATATACCTCTTGAGACTAGAGCTGAGTAACTGTTAATTGTGCCAGGGTTAGGTCCCCACAATAATCCCACGACTCAGGAGATTGCTAGCTTAGCGCTCTCCTGAAACGGATTTAAGCTGCGGCCGAACAGGGTTCGAGGGTGACTCTGTGGCCAAGTCGGGTTAGCCGTTTGACGAAATAGCGAGTAAGTTTTTCCTGATTGAGCTGGTCGAAATAATTGACCCCCAAGTCTTGGAAATGACATCTGCGCTTGAGCAGGTAATAGCAGACGACGAGCAAGAATACTCACGGCCACGATCGCTCGCTTGCGCCCCCGGTGAGCAGCGATTCGCTGGAAGAAGGCAGTGCAGTAACTGTTTTTGCACCGGATGCGCACCAGCACTCTGACAGAGCTTCTGGCGCAGCCAGCGGCTTCCCTTGCGAGGTCTTCCCGCTGAGACGCTTACCTCCGCTTTCATTGTTTCCGGGCGGACTCCCGCCCAGGAGGCCAAATGGTGAGCCGAGGGGAACTGGTTCATGTCGATTCCAATTTCGGCAATTACGCTCCAAGCCGTCGGTTCGGTCGAAACCAGGGATCTCGGCTAACAGTGAGACCGCCTCGTCGAAACGGTGCATTCTGCGTTATCGATCTCGGCCTCCAGTTGAGCAATCTGGCGTCGATGAAGTCCACCCGCTCCAGTTGTTGGCTCTCAAACGGAAGCGATGTACACCACGGAATCTCTCCCGGAGAGCCTCCACGAGTTGAGGAATCTTCAGGCGGAGTTGTCCCAGGGCCAAGTCCGCTAATTGCTGCAGGATTCTCCTGGCCTTCGACCATGGCCGTGAGCATCGCTCGACCACTCTTTCCCAACACCGTCACTGGCGACGCGCGATCCCAATTTGCATGTTGGCCCTTCCAAGATCTTTTGGATTCGGTTCTTCAGGCGTGACCGTTCGGCCACCAAACTAGTGCGATCCCGACTGAGTTCCCGCAAGTCTCAGAACACCGTATTGGGCACAAAGCTTGGCTTCAGCAATCCGTGCTGCCACAGTTGAGCAATCCACTCACTGATCTTTGATGTCAGTCTTTCGCCCCGGTACGTTCCTCATGTGTGCGGCATTGGCCAGCAGCAAGTCAAACTGCCCTTCCAACAGTTCCAGACCGGGCGCCAGATCATCCCGTACTCTCCATCGCCACATGGGTGACGCCCAGACTTCGCGAACCAGTCCGCGCAGTTTAGAATTTCCGACGTCGTGCGTCGCGAACTCGCGTAGATGTTTTTGTTCCTTTCGGCCGGCTTCCCGGATCAGTACACAGACCGTGATGCTTCGGATCTTGTGAATGTCGATTCCGAACACCGCGAATGTAGCACTTCCATAGCTCCCTCTCTCCTTGAGCAACAGCGGAAGGGACGCCTGAATCAAGATAGTCTCTCCTACGCGCTCCCCATCGAAGATGAGGGCTACAGTCCGTTGTTCATAACGGCGTCCGGGTCAAACTAAGACCGCGGGTTCTCGTGACTCCACTGCTAGACAACCTCTCCAGCCGCTGCTGCTATTCCCCACGATCAGAATCACCCCGCCACCCGCACAAGGCCGGCTGCGAGGACCCGTTTCATTGTTCGTTGTGCCTGAAGGGCATAACTTAGCTAAGCTAGAACGTGAACCAGTAGCCAAGGACTCGCAGACCGAAACCTTCGCCGCCCTAAAGCTGGAAATTAGTTTTCTAGCCTATGGCTGTCCTGGTGAGCATCGAACATCCCTCATAAGCCAGAATTGGCTGATTGCGCGCAGAGTTCCACCCACTTCTCTCTGCGCATGGCCCATTACCTCCTCGGCATGTGCCTGCTTCTGAATCCACGAGACACGCAGCACGAACCGTGCCATCAGTGTTTTGAGGGTTTTAGCTCTCAATCGGAAATCGGGCGAGAGAAAAAAATGCTAGAGACGCGACAATTTGTGATACAGGAAACACCCTACTTCAGCTACGTAGGAATGCTGCGATAAGCCCGCTGTGCCACGGCATCCACAATTCGATTCGAGCGTATAATCCGCATCCGAGGTACAGAATATGACTTTAACGAGCATAATTGAGGTCGTAGTCATACTCGCGGTCATCATCGCGGCGGTTCGCTTTTTTGTGAAGCGGGCCTAGTCTGCCGCTCTCAATCGACGGTCACGATGCGGATTCGTGCGCGGCTGGCCAGTACTAAGCTCACACTTCTCTTTCCAAGCAGCCCCGCAGGTCGGGCATCGGATGGCGAGAATCTTTTTCGGGCTGGAATTCTTTTGGCGCATCATTTGAGTTCGCTCAGGCGCGTGGAGAGTTCATACAGGAGGTCGTTTCTGTGAGCGTACACATCCACCTCTTCTGCGCTCAGAGCGCTGAGACTAGATCGGCTGTCTAAGAGTTCGGCTTGCTGGTCGAGAAGGCAGCACATCCCAGTGCTAATTTCGTGAATGCGCTCGTGATCCACTACGGCATAATGCGGCGGTCTCGCAGGAAATGCTGATCAATTTTCAACACTTTCTACATCGTATGAGCACTGGTCTGGTGTTGCGGACATGGAAGACTTCCCACAAGGCAACCCGTCTCCTCAACCGTTACACGACGGAGCGCACGACGTGGTTCAAGATCAAGAATCGTAATTATTCCCAGATGGCAGGGCGCGAGGAATGCGTGGTGTCCCACTTCGGGGCCAGCGTGGAAACATTGTTAATTGGTACGGAACCCTCACGGACATTGAAGATCGGAAGCGGGCGACACTATATCCCACCCTAGCGCGCTGACCGCGGTCAAGGGTGAGCACGCTCCCGCCTCCTTTTGTCTCAGGCTCGTCTCAGCCTTCCGGAGGCACATCGAAATTCACCAGGTTATTTTGGAAGCCTCTCGTCTTATACGCCCCGTAAGCGATCCCGGCGATCATCCAGATGGAACCCACGATCAGCGCCAGGTTTGATAAGTGTATCCAGATGAACAGGCAAATGATGAAGCCCAACACTGGCGGAATCAGCTGCCCCAGCGTACGGTTCTCGCCCCGGATGTAGTAGTGTGTCAGCGCTGCCAGATTGACCCCCATGAAAGCAATCAGCGCACCATAGTTGAGTAACTGCGTGCCATTGGGGTAGGTGATGAGGAAGGCTCCGAGCAACGCAATCACACCGACGAAAATCACGTTGTTGGCAGGAATCCGGGTCCTGGGATGGATGGCGCCAAAGAATTTTTTTGGAATGGCGCCGCTGCGTCCCATGCCATAGAGCAAGCGTGCCGCCCCCAGTTGCGATCCCATGCCGGAACCGATCGTGGCAATCAGAAGCGTGATACTGATGGCCTTAGTGAGCAGAGCGCCGCCTGCGATCGCGGCCACGTGGCTGAATGCGTTCGCCTCCTGGTCCGCCGAGAACATGTATTGGGAACTCAGCAATTGAGCGCCATAGACTTCAGCCGCGGCTAGAAATCCAGTAAACACGCAAACCAGTACCGTCGCGAGAAAAATATTTCGGCTGGGATTGTCCACCTCTTCCGACAAGGTGGAAATGCCGTCGAATCCGATGTAGGTGAGCACCGCGACCGAAGTGCCATGAAACACACGGTTCAAAGTAAAAGTTTGCGGATTGTAGAAAGGACGCAGGAAGTAGGCTTCGGGATACTGCGGCAAGTGGCAAATGTAACGGATGGTGTACCAGAAAAACGCGAGAATCACCGCTCCCATAATGGCGCACAGGGTTTGATTGATCCGGGCCGAGGTTTTCACTCCGCGTAGGTTCAACGCGGTGAACAACACGGCAAACACAATCGGCCATAGCAGGCCAGGATACGGAAGCTGGTATCGGGTTCCGGCCAAAAGATCAGCCATTGCCTTGGCGCACCATATGGTGCAAATCAACGGATTGAGTATGTAATCCATCGTCATGCTCCAGCCGGTGACATAACCGAGCGAGGGGTGCAGTTCGCGGCCCACGTAGGTGTATGCCGAACCAGCGCTGGGATACACCCGCGCCATGCGGCCATAACTCATGGCGGTGAAAACCATGGCGATCATGGCGATCAAAATGCTGGTGACCACGTGGCCCCCACCAGCGTTGCTGAATACCCCGTAGGCAGGCATGGGCGCCGTCGGTTGGATCACGATGATGCCGTACAGAATCAGGTCCCAAAGCGTAAGCGATCTGCGAAGCCGCAGGCCTGGAGAGGAGGAAGTAGTGCCGGTCGGAGTAGTTGCCATTTCTGGGGACTCTGGGTCGAACAAAGTTGTGGAGCAACGGGATCGTCATCCCTGCAGCCGGGGCATGTCCCGGCCGACAGTTTCCCCATGTTGGCGCATAAAACTGGTGAGTGCAATGCGATCGCGAAAGGCCTCCGTACCGCCTTCTTTGGTTGTTGAGTACGCACCAGCCAGGTTAGCGAAGGCCAGACAGTCCTCAAGTCTCGCGCCCGCGGTAAACTTGTGGATGAATCCTGCGTCGAAACTGTCGCCGGCACCGACATCGTCCACAGGTTTTACGCTCGGAGGCATGAGACTGTACTGTTGTTGACCCGACCGGCAGATAGCCGCCGAGGAGCCGCGCTTCACCACCACAACCTTGGCGAGCCCCGCGAGCAGGTTGATGGCTTGCGAAAGATCTTCGGTGTGGGCTATCTTCTTCGCTTCGCGATCATTGGGGAGAAAAATGTCTACGTGCTTGAGGACTTCCAACAGGTCCCGGTCCCACTTGTTCTCGGGGTCGTCATTGGTGTCAAGCGAGGTTGTAAGACCCGCCTCTTTCGCTTGGCGGAATAGATCTACAATCCTCTTCCGCAACGCACGATGGAGAAAGAACGATGAAACGTGCAGATGCCGCGCAGCCCGCATGCGTCCCATGTCGATGTCAGAATACTCCAACTCAAACATGGTGCCCGGAAATGTGAGAATGTAACGCTGCCGCAAGTAAGGTAAGACGACGGTTAGCCCCGTGGCCGTGCGCTCAGTTACCTGCTTCACGCGGCTTACGTCGACACCGGCCGCCGCCAGACGTTCCAGCGCCATTTTCCCCAGCGCATCACCGCCAATTCTCCCGAAGAAACCAACCTTGCTTCCGAGCATTGCAAGGTTGTGAGCAAAAATAGCCGATGAACTGCCCAAGGTAACAGCGAGACCGCTCGCCAGAAGTTCACGATCTAACACTAGCTCTTTGGGTAGACCGTAGAGAATCAGGTCCAAATTGATTTCGCCAACCACGCACACATCGAAATCCGGCATGTTCTCTCCGTCTGACGTCTTCAAGAAAAAGCGGTTTTCCACTTGATGTGGGTGGCAACGCTCGGGCTGCTGCCAAATTTCCCGCGACGTGTGCCCGAGGCTATTCGCAACCACTATGGGTCTTACGTTTTGTACGAGCTGTCTTCTGCCCAACCGCAGCCTAAAAACTAAATTTCAGCGCAAACTGAATTTGCCTTGGCGTCCGCGCCGCTGTGAGGCTCCCAAACTGCGAAGTACCAAGAATGGTTGCGTTGTTGCCGTTCTGCGGCCCGCTGTTCGCGAACAAGAAGTTCGTGTGGTTGAGGACATTAAAGAACTCTGCCCGGAATTCCAGATTGGTTCGTTCCGTCGTTCGGAAATTCTTGAAGGCCGAAAAATCCCAGGTCGTGTAGCCGGGTGATTCGATCGTGTTTCGGCCAACATCGCCAAACGAACCCAAAGCCGGGTCGGCGAAGGCACAAGTATTGAACCACGCAGTAGGGGTGCGAATTCTGCTGGGCGCGACGCAACCCGGGTTGCCTGCCACTGGCCCCGCCTTATTCGGGTCTCCCACCCGGTCAGGTCGCTGAGAAACTCCGCCCGCTCCGCCATCGGCGTTCGCAAAGTTGCCATTCGAATCCAGCACTGTGTACCAATTGCCGGAAGAGACCGACACGATGTTAGCTACCTGCCAGCCGCCGACTACTTGATTTGCAAATCCGCCGGCTTGGCCGAAGAACTTCTTGCCGTGGCCAAACGGCAGTTCATAGATCGAATTCACCACGAGGCGGTGTCGCACATCGAAGTCTGAATTCCCCCGCTCCGCTCCCGGATCCCGGAAATTGCGGAAGTCGCTGTTGTTCTGGGTCGGTCCCAAGTTCGCATTGGAAGCGATATCGATGGAGTGGGCCCACGTGTATGACGCTTGGAATTGCAATCCCTTCGAAAACCGCTTTTCAAATCGGGCCTGCAGAGAGTTGTAGTTGGACAATCCAGTGGAACGGAACGAGTCAATGCCAGTGTCAAAAACCGGGCTGCAATTGTCGGGGGTTGCAATCGTGCACCCCGCACTCTTCACGGGCCGTCTGGGTGCTGTCGGCAGGCTTGGATCCGCCGTCGGTTCCGCTTGATTGCCGTTGAAAAACGTATAAAGCTTCGTGCCCTTCGACCCACCATAGGTCAAAGCGAGCACGCTAGAGCCCGGCAACTCTTTTTCGATGCCGAAGTGCCACTGCTGCATGTAGGGCGTGCGCAAGTTCTTATCAACCGAGAAAAAGATGGGCGTATTCGGGTCAACCAAAGCGTTGGCCGGAAAGCCAGACGCCAATGTCGGTATGCCCGTAACTCTGCAGTCCAGCCCCGCCGGGTTAGCCGAGGGCGCGCCGCATGGCGCCACAAGCGACTGATTTACAAAAAACGGCGGGTTGAATCCCGGGCTCGGATTCGAATACGGTCCGTTCTCCTGTCCGCCATAAAAAATGCCGTAACCCGCTCGCAACACCGCCTTCGGAATGAACTCCCAAGCTAAACCGAAGCGGGGGGCGAAATTGTTCAGGTCCGAGTTGATCAGGCCACGGCTGCCGGTAGCGCTTATCTTCACAAACTGCGCAATAAAGGGAGTCAACTGCGCGTTTTTTCCCTTTGGCACGATGATGGTGGGATCTGTCGGATCACTCAAATCGAAGTTCCCCGTGTCATCGAATCGCTCCGAAACGGTTCCAAACAATTCGTAGCGCAGTCCGAGGTTCAACACCAGATTCGGCATGATCTTCCAGTCATCTTGTGCGTAGAACGCATACGTGTTGCGGAAATAATCCACATTGTGCAAATTGTTGATACCGCCCCCACTCGTGAGCCCGGCCATGAACGAGGCGAATCCCGTGCCTCCGGTGCCAATGTTCGCTGGATTGTCGGTTAGCGTACTGTCGAAATTGAGGTCCCCACGTGCCGCCGCAGGCTGGAAGATCGTGAATTCCTCGCGCCGGATTTCCGTCCCGTATTTCCACGTATGCCGCCCTCGCACCCATGTCAGGTTCTCGGAAAGCGTGTAAGAATTTTGTAGCTCCCGCGAAGGAAGGAATGTTGGACTACCAAGAGTCGCCACATCGCTGAAAGTCAGCTGCGGCAGTCCCCCGATTCCCGGAGAGAATGGAACACCTGGGAAGTTGATGCTGGGGCTTCCCGATACGTTCGTGTTGGCGTTGAGTTGCAGGCGTTGAGCGTTCACGCGGTTGTAACCCAACCGAAACTCATTGATCAATTCTGGTCTAAAAAAATGTGTCCAGCTGGCGGCTACGCTGCGATAGGAAAAATTTTCGTCGCCGCTGAAGAATCCTCCTCCGTCCGCCAATCCTCCAAACGTACCCGGAATGAAACTTGGCTGATTCTCAATGCTGAATCGGGCAAATACATTGTCCTTATCAGAAAACTTCTGGTCTACACGGGCATCGAAGTTGTTTCGCGTTTCGCGGCGTACCGGATTCGCCAGAAAGTTATTGCCGCTCGGTTGCAAAGTACCCGGAGCCGGATAGAGTGCGGCCAACCGGAGGGCCAGTGGATCCAGAGAGCCCCCGCCCGCCACGACCGGGGTCGCCGGAATGACATTGAGGGCCTTTCCCGTACCGTCATACTGAAAGGGAACGCCACAGTTCGCCTGTGCCAGGCGGGCATCAAAGATTTCCCCCGCGAACGTAGGGCTGCCGTTGCAATCGCTACCTGTCACATTCGTGTAGTCGATCAGGCTTGAGAAGTCTCCTTGACGCCACGCCGTCGGCGGCACAAATGCGGTTTGCGTCTGCGCCTGCCGCACGCGGAAACCCTCGTAATCCACAAAAAAGAAGGTGCGATTCCGCCCGTCGTACAGATGCGGAATAACGACAGGGCCACCGAAGGTTGCCCCAAATTGGTTTTGTTGATATTGCGGGGTTGGCTTCGTAGGATCATCAAAGTAGTTGCGGCCATCGAGTTTGTTGTTGCGCAGAAAATTCCATGCTGATCCGTGTATTTGGTTGGTCCCCGATTTGATGACTGCGTTGACAATCGCCCCGTTCCCGCGCCCGAATTCCGCGCTATACGCATTCGTCTGGACTTTGAATTCCTGCAAAGCCTCGACCGGGGGTTGAATCACAAAATTGGTTTCGTTCAGGAGATCGGGCAGATTCGAATTGTTGTCTACACCATCGAGCAGGAAATTGTTCTGTAGCGACCGCGCTCCATTGGCGCTGAAGCCGTATCCTCCTTCATCGCGTGCGCCGGGCTCACTCGGCGCCGTTCCCGTGCTCAACAGCGCCAGTTGCGCAAAGTTACGACCATTCAGCGGCAGATTGCTGACTCGCTTCTGGTCCACCACCTGGCCCAATTCCGAGGTCTCGGTTTCGAGCAGGGGTGCTGCGCCGGTCACTACTACCTGCTCGGTGATTTGCCCCACTTGCAGTGTGATGTTAATCGCTATGCGCCCCTGCACATTCAGTTCCACCGTCTCTGAGACAGCCTTTTTAAAACCAGCCTTTGCCACCGTCACGTTGTACCGGCCCACGTGCAACGGGCTGGCCACAAACTCGCCCGAGTCGCTGGTAGTCGTCTTGAAGGTTTGCCCGCGCTCGACATCGGTCACTTCGACGTCCGCACTCGGCACAACCGCACCGGTCCCATCTTTTACGGTGCCCACAATGCTGCCTGTGTCCTTCTGTGCCCATGTCGGCACGGAAAGCACCAGCCAAAACAAGGAAAGGATCACGGAAACGAACAAGCGAGCATTACAAGAATTCTTCATACAAAGCTCCTCCGACCAACTCCATAACCGTTGAGTACGTCCTGGCCATCAAATCCTGGCAGGAACCTTGACGCCCTGCGTCCAGAATCCTTGCTGCGAGAATGATGATTGCGTTTTATTACTATTGCTTTCGTCTTCAATCGTTGTCAAGAAGTTTCTTGGGTGCTCAAAGAGGTAGCGAGGCGCCACCTAGATAATCAGGGAGGGGTTTGCGGAAGAACAGGAACGGCTCTTTGCGGGTTAGCCCGTGGTGTCAATTCCGGAGACCAACTCGGGACTCCGCCTCGATCAAAGCGCGGTTTAGATACGCCATTCACTTGAAGTAGAAACCAAGGGCGACATTAAATGGGCCGCCCTCGGTCACAAGCACCAAACTATTCCTTCATAGTCTCCACCAGAAGGCTTCCTGTGAACTCCGCATCCATGGTCGGATTGGCTGCATCCAGTTCGCCTAGATCCTTGTCGTTGGCGTAATCGTGAACGCGATATTTTCCAGCCGCCAAGCCCCGTAGCTCGATCTTTCCTTTCCATGCCTCATCTGCCTTGGGTGAGTAGAAGGCGTAGAACATCTTGCCGTCTTTCTCAATTGCGTACGCTTCAGGCGAGTCATACCCGTAGACATATAAGTCTTTGAACTCGCCACGGGAGAGCATCTTCTGGTTATATAGCGCTGTCCACTTCTTCCAGTGTTCTTCTTTGTCCGGCGTTAACGCTACTCTTTGAAACTTGGGATCTGAATCTCCCCAGGTGAATTTTGTGCCCAGAACTCCCCCTGTTCCGAGAGTAGAAGCAAAATCGCGGCCAACCTCAATGTACTGGCCCGGCTTCGTCTGCTTCATATCCGAAAGCTCGACATGGTCGCCGTAAATCGCAGCTTGCGGCCCGAGCAGAGCTTTGTACCACTTGATGCGGCGGCGTACCTGCACGGCACCTACCGGGTCGGCGGTGACGGCTTGATCCATCGAAGACAGCCAGGCAATGTTGGGGGTCGTGCCGCACGGGCAAATTTGCGTCACGCTCTCCGGCTTCAGCGCTCGGGTCGTCTGGTAGATAACCTTGTAGACATCGGCCATCGCATTGGTTGAATCCTGCGGCGATTTGTGATGATGCTTCGGGTTATAGCAAGCTGGAACCGTGTAGATGTTATCCAGCTTGTGCCCGTCGAAGCCCCATTCGTTGATAAATTTCTCTGTCAGTTTCTTGTGGTACGCCTGCACTTCTGGCAAGGCCGGACACAGCACGGCCAGTCCTCGGAACACGCGCGCCGGCTTGCCATCCTTGCCCAATACCAACCAGTCTGGATGTTCCTTCACTACTTTTGAAACAACATATTTGTGCGACTCCCATTTGCCCTTGCCATCTTCCGCCACCAGCGGATACCACCAGATCTGTGAATAGACGCCTTGCTTATGAAACTCGTCAGTCATTTTCTTAATGGAATCACCGGGGAAGGTTTCCGGACGGGGATCCCAGTCGCCATAGGTGTTGAACCAGCGGTCATCCAGCGTTGCCCACTTGATTCCCATTTCTTTCAGCTTAGGAATGGTGCCAAGCATTTGCGTGGGAGTGACATTGAACTCATAGCCCCAACCGCACCAAGCAATACTATAAGACTCGTTATTCGGCTTCGGCAGAGTCCAGCCTTCTTTCTGTAGCGCCAGCGAGTAGGTCCGTAAGGGTTCATAGAAATCGCCGTGGTAGACCGCGACAAAACTTCGCGGAGTGGCAAAGGACTCCCCCGGTTTTAAGATTGTTTTCGGCTCCAGAGTCAGGCTCGTCTGTATACGTTTGTCAGCGCCCACACTTACTGGCAAGGACAATACCAAAGGTAGAGTTTCTACATGCCCGATCGCCTCGCCAACGCCTGCCGTCCAAAAAGCATTTACTGGAACTCCGCCTCCCGTACCTTCCTTGGGCACCACTCCGCCCATAAGATTCGGACGGGAAAACTTTGCAGGAATTCGCAAGACTTCATCTTGTCCCCAGGTAAAACTGGCGCCCTGGAACGACCATAGTTGGTATGGCACAGCTCCAGCATCCGCAAGCGAGGCATTAATGCGGTGCTCTTGCGTACTTACTCGGTCAAGTGCAAGATCTTTGGTTCCCGGGTTCCTGTAGGAAGCAGTTACGAGCGCCATTCCTGGAAAGTCATCGTAAACTTCCAGAGAGAGCGTTTCCTCCAAACCAGACGCACTGTGTCCAGCGATGTCTACCCGCTTGCCGAGATTTCCCAGCTTGCCTGTGGCGTCAATGACCACAGCTTTGTTGAGATCAAGAATGAAATCGCGGATTGGTTTTCCTGCCACCGTAACACCACCGCCAGCCGCGTCTACGGTGGGATCGTCGAGTGTCAACCGCTGGTCGTTGCGCAGCAAGAACGCCTTAACATAACCGCGCGGTGTGACTTCAAACTCCGCCGTTGGGCTCTTGATCACTAGCGGACCCCTCGCTGCGGATTGGACTTCTATACGCGAAACCGACGCTGTAACAGGCTTTGTTTGCTGAGATGTGTCGGGAGCGCTGGTTTGCGGTTTTTCGCACCCTTGCAACACAATCAAACTACAAGCAGCCGCGAACAACAAATGAAACCCAAGGGTTTTCAACCTAGATCCTGTAACCATCGTTTTCTCCCCTAAATCGGTTTTTGTTTCCCTGCCTGCCCGCAGACGTCGTTGACATGCTGGAGCATGAAGAGTGGAAGATCCGCTCCTAGCACAGGGCTGTTCAGAACCTGTCCGGGTCGAACGATCATTTCGGTTCGCTTGGCAGTGTACTCCGCAAACGACGTATTACGCAACAGATCGTAGCTAAACACAACACTTCGAAGCGGTACCGGGGGTGACTTCCGCTGCGCCTTCGGCCAATGTGATTGGAATACGCGCGAATCCGGGATGGCCAACCTGCGGTCGAATCGCGCGCGATCATCCCGCCGTATTTAGACTGCAGTTCGCATCGAGTGCAGGATGTGAAGTTTAAATAGTTGGCCCAAGGTCAAGTCGCTTTGGCTTCCTCTTCCGCGGCATGGTCCGCGTCGAGTTCTCATCGCTACCCCGCCTTGCACGCCTATTTGGCTTCGTGCTTTACCAGCTTAAGCAGGCCAAATTTCTCCGGCACATGAAACGTCTTGCTCAGCGTTGGTTGCCAGGTCACTGCTTTTCGATCGGGCGGCGGCCCCTGACTTCGAAAGAAATTGATTCGAAATGTTTCTCCGACCATTGGGGGATGACCTTCTAGCGCCGAAAACGGGATGCGCATCGCCCCGTACCAGATCTTGCTTACAGAATCGACGCGAGCAGCAACTTGAAAACCGGAATTCCAGGTCCAACCCTGTTCGTGGTGGGGATTGGCCAGGTCGATATCGAGATCGATCCACTCCGCTTGAGGGGAGACTTCGAACTCCCTATATCGCCGAATGTTCCGGAAATCAGAACCGATAAAAACTTCGGCAACATCCCAATCCCAGAGCTGAAATGTTTCCGTTGAAGTACTAGGCGCGGGCTTGAGATTCAGTTCTTCGTAAGGGCAAACAAATAAAAAATAGAGGCTGTCTTTCGTCCAACGGGCGCGGATTTCCGTGCGATAGCGCGGGAGCGGTTCGGCGTGCGGGCTCTTTTCCGCGTACACCGGGCGAGCGCCTTGCCAAAATGCGGCAACCGGATATGTGGTGAGCGCCACATCTTCACCAGCCTGTGTGCTTTCGATCAGATTGTCGTCGGCAGCCACGGCAAGGGCGGCGCTGGTGAGTATCAATAGTAAGACCTTTATGAAGCAATGCATTGTAGAGATCTCCAGAGAAGTCGAGAGTTGCGGAGGCACATCCAGGCCCGAGCGTAATATTATGCGGCTGAGTTTGTCGAATCGCTTCTCAGATTGCGTATCGACGCGGTATAGCGCCGAAGCGGTCCCCTTCCTGCTCGTTTTCGCGGACTCCCATCACACACCAGGCGCCGGGACTATAAACGAACAGCATGAGGATCGAGTGTCCCGTGCAGTTGCAGCATGCTCTTCGGCTCAAACTCAGGGAGTCCAAAGCGCGCTTCTGTGTTTTGTGGGCTTCCCTTTCGCTCATGATTTTTGGCCCGCAACCGAGAGAGCCCAAGTGCCCTACGTATCTGCCTGCCCCCACCCAGTTCTACTTTGACGCCACCATCGCCCGGAAAGGGGATAGTTCAATCCAAACTGGATCTGCGTGGGATGGCCGTGCCGTAACGGTTGCTACCGCTCCCACCGTCCTCAATATTGGGTTGGGTTGGGCAAAATTGGCCTCTGTTCAGCGACTTATACCGGAACCGCAGGTGCTCCCGGGCGTCATTCTTAATGGTGTCGAAAGGTTTTCTTTATACTAGACAAACAAAACGAAAAGATATAAAACGATGGCAAAAGAAAATAGGAGCAATTTCCCTTTGATCGATGTTGAAGCATGAATAACTAGAGAAGCCTGGAGAGCCGGTTGCAGAAGAGTTGCCACCAGGGGTTGTAGTCGACAGTACGCCTCGTTCGAGAAGGAGAATCACCGATGAGGAAAACTACCTTAATCGTTGTTTTTCTATGGCTGGTCGGCGCGGCGCTGACAGGGCTGGCGCAGGTCGATACCGGAACCGTGGTTGGAACCATCAAAGACGCAAGCGGCGCAGTGGTGCCGAACGCCACCGCAACAGCTACGAACCTGGACACCGGCGTTAAGACCGCCGTCAAAAGCGCCTCTGATGGCAATTATGTGATTACTCCAGTCAAGATTGGGAGATATTCTGTCTCGGCTGAGGCGGCTGGCTTTCGGACAGAAGTCCGCCAAAACATCGTTCTGGATGTGCAACAGACCATTCGGCTTGATTTCAGTCTTCGAGTTGGTTCGGTTAACGAAACCGCGAACGTCACTGGAGAAGCTCCGCTGCTGGACACGCAGGACGCGTCGTTGGGCGACGTAGTTGCCAGCGAGCAGATAAAGCAGCTACCCCTGAACGGGCGGCGGTACACGGATTTGGCCACGCTCACCGCCGGGGTGACCAAGATCACAGAAGGACCGGTTGATGGCAGCAGTTCGCCAAGCAACGGGAATGCCGGCGGAAGTTTCTCCGTCAATGGAACCCGAGGAGACCAGAACAACTTCATTCTGGACGGCATTGACAACAACTCCAACGACAACGGGGACATATCCATAGTGAGCAGCGTAGATGCCGTCGCCGAATTCAAGGTTCAGACCTCGAATTACTCGGCTGAGTTTGGACGGAGTGGAGGCGGCGCGGTCAACGCCACCACCAAGTCGGGGACGAACCAATTCCACGGAAGCGCCTGGGAGTTCCTGCGCAATGAGGCACTGGATGCGGCGCAATACGGTTTTGGCACGGCTCAGCCCAAAGCACCTCACAAGCAGAATCAGTTCGGAGCCACTTTGGGCGGGCCGATCGTAAAAGAGAAGGCATTCTTCTTTGGCGACTACGAAGGCACGCGGATTCACTCGGCGACGACGGATATCGTCACCGTGCCCAGCCACGCCGAGACCACGGGAGATTTCAGCGATATTCTCGGTACTACGCCATCCGGCACGGATGCGCTGGGCCGGCCCATTTTCCCCAACGAGATTTACGATCCATCGACCACTCGTACTGCCCCAGATGGTTCCACGGTGCGAGACGGCTTCGGATTCAATGTGGCGACCGGCCTCCCCATCAATGGACAAGCAAACATCATTCCCGGAGGCATGAGTCAACTGGGCCTGAACTACGCGGCTCTCTATCCCGTGGTCCCGACGCCTGGAGGCAGCAACTATTCCGTGAATGCCCCGGGTACCAACCAGGTAGACCAGATGGATGTCCGAGTGGACGAGAACGCGTCCTCCAAGATGCAACTCTTCGAAAGGTTTTCCTTGAGCCAGCAGCAGCGCTTTCAACAGCCTGTATTCTCTGGCGTTGCTGACGGAGGAAACTACAGCACTGGCAATCGGCCGCTAACCACGCGCGGTTTGGTGCTCGGCTCCACCAATGTAATCAGCCCAACCCTGGTGAACTCACTCCGTGTCGGATTCAATCGCAGCCATTACATTGACAACATTCCCAGTTACGGCCAGCATTTTCCACCCCCAGAGTTGCAATTTCCTGGCGTTCCCGACGTTCCAGCCATCAACGGACTGACGCATTTTGGGTTCAGCGGCGGGTACCGCGGACTGGGCGAACCCACTTTCACGCCCACGACAAGCACCACCCAGGTCATCCAGATCACCGACACCATCAGCTACGTGCGGGGAAAACACTTGCTTAGGGCAGGACCGCAGTTCCGGTTTGACCAGTTCAATCTCCTGCAGATCGCTCAGCCTCGCGGCAACGTTCAATTCAGCGGTCAATACACAGCGGTGGATCCTGGCAACCAGCAGGGCAGCGGCAACTCGATTGCCGACATGCTCCTGGGCCTGCCTATTTCTGCCAAGATTTCGACGGTCACGGCCTTTCACAATCGCCAGCATTCTTACGGGGGTTTTGTCTCGGACACTTACAAGGTGACGCAAAACTTTACGCTGGACCTTGGGTTGCGCTACGACTACGCCACACCGTTCTATGAGGCAGACAACCGGCAGAGCAATTTCGACTACACCACTGGAAAAATCATCCCCGCCGGCACACCGGGCTACCCCAAGCATCTGGCGACTCCGGACAAGGCCGACTATGCCCCCCGCATCGGACTAGCGTACAGTCCATTCCCCTCTCGCCCGCTGGTTGTGCGTGCCGGATACGGGCGCTTCTTTATATTTAACGAGATCCGCACCGGCGATCCGCTGCAAACCGATTACAATCTGCCTTTCTTTTTCGAGCCCAGCTTCCAGGGCGATGGCCTGAACCCACCCCTAACGCCCAGTGGCACGCCCGTAACGTTGGCGACCGGTTTCCCGCCTCTGGATCCAACCCAGGCACTGTCTGGCGTTACCAGCCAGGATTTTCGCCTGCATACGGGTGTCTATGACGAGTGGAATCTGAACATCGAGTACCAATTGCCTGGCAATCTCCTGATTACTCCCGGTTACGTGGGCACCAAAGGGACTCACCTTCAGTCTCTCGTGGATCGGAACCAGATTCCTACTCCACAAGCGACTTTTAATCAGGCATTGCGACCCTACCCCCAGTTCGGGCCGTTCACTTCGATCGTGAATCGCGGAAACTCCACTTATCACGCGTTTCAACTGAAGGCAGAAAAGCGAACCGGCCACGGCCTCTATTTCTTGAGCGCTTTCACGTTCAGCAAAAGCATCAACGACCAGCCGGAGATTTGCTGCAATTCGCCCTGGCCGCAGAACAGCTACAATCTCGCCGCGGAAAAAGGGCTCTCAGACTTTGACAACCGTGAGCGCTGGGTCAACAGCTTGGACTACGCCTTGCCGGTCGGAAAAGGACAGAAGTTCTTGAACCGAGGCGGAGTGGCGGACGCGGTTTTGGGCGGATGGCACATCGGCGGCATCGTTACCTTCCGTTCGGGCTTCCCCTTCTCGCCAGTAATAGGCTTTGACCCCACCAATACAGGTTCGCAGGGACTCCTTCGGGCCGATCGCCTTGGCAGCGGTCATCTTGCCCATCCCAGCCCCAGCTTGTGGTTCAACATAAACGACTTTGCCGACCCAACTTGTAATTGCTTCGGCAATGCCGGAAAGAACATTCTGGAGGGTCCCGGGGAGAAGAGCGCAGACTTGTCCGCCCGCAAAATCTTCAGTATCAATGAGCGGGTTCGACTGGAGTTTCGCGCGGAGTTCTTTAACGCCTTCAACCACGCCGTCTTTTCTGAGCCGGACAACAACATCGACGATGGCCCCGGCAGTGCTGGCACGATCACGTCCACGGTGATCCCGCAGCGTCAGATTCAGTTTGCCCTGAAGTTGGACTTTTAGCCTTCTGGCCGCGCAAGGGCGATTGGCGGAACGATCTCTGGGAGATTACGAGGCAGGTGGCAAACGGCGTGGATCATAAGCTAACCCGCTCTCTACGCGGCTGAAAACGGTAAGGAGGACAGAACTCCAATGCAACGTAGAGATTTCATAAAAAGTACTGTTGCTGTTGCCGTAGCTGCGGAACTGGGAATGGGCAAGGCGCAAGCCAAGGTTCCCGCTCACAATTGGGGAAACTACGACTACGGCTCCGGTCCCAGGGTGACCGATCGCCTCAATCAGGGCCCTTTCCCTCAATATCCACCCGATGCCGTCATTCCTACTGACGAAGTGGTAATGACCACAACGTCCACGGAAGATGTCGTGCCGAACTTTGGCAAAGGGTTGATCACCTACATCACGGCAGACAGTGGTACCGATGAAATCAAATCGGACAACATTTCCCAGGCGATCGAGGATCTGGTTCGATTTCCCTTGGGCCAGCAACTTTATATCCGCCCGACCTGGAAGGAGGTTCAGCCGCGGCCTGGACGCCTGGAGATGCCCGACTACCTGAAGCACGTGTTTGATTTGGCGAAGAAGAACAATAAACGGATCGGATTGCGCATTCAAATGTGCGCTCCCGACTACACACACGACGCTGCGCTGCCGGATTTCGTTCTCGAGAAAGTGCCGAAAGTTGATCTGGTACTTAGTGATAATGAAAGCAGCGCTGCGGCACAAAGATACTTGAAGAATCCGCATTCGCGGTATCAGCCTCGGTATGACAATCCATTTTTCCAGCAGGCATTCAAAGAGTTGGTTGGGCAGTTGGCGGCGGAGTTCGATGGCAACCCGCTCATCGAGTTTATTGATACCTTCATGTACGGCTTCTGGGGGGAAGGGCATACGTGGCCATTCGGCAACAATCCTTTCCCTGATTACCTCACAGCAGAGCGCACCTGGACCAATATGCTCGAAGTTCAGCTCGAGTACTTCAAGAAGACTCCTCTGCTGACCAATACTCAACCGGATTACTCCCGTGTCGGCAATTCAGAACTGGTAGACCGCACGGTCCGGAGCAACAACTGGATTCGTAGCGACACCATCTTTATCGAGAATGAGCAGATTGAAGCGCTCAGCAATCGCCCGCCGTGGATCGCTGCATTGCTCGAGCAAGGACTTCCAGGCAAGTCTCCCGATCCAAGCGCCGCGCATGAAGGGATCTCGCCGGCAGAGAACATGATTGATCATGTGATCGATATAGGGGCCAATTACTGGTCACTCTGGAACTTTCATCAGATCAGCGCAAAAAATCTGATGAATTACTATCAGACTTATCCAACTGCATTCGACCGCATCAACCGCCGAATTGGATACCGGGTGAGACCGTCGTTCATATGGAGCTATAAGGACAGCAGCTATGTGGGACTGATCATCGGCTTCGCCAATGACGGCATCGCGGGTGTACCGGGCGCATTGAGGGTGACCGTGGAGACCCCGGATGGGAAGACGCTCACGAGCGGCTGTCTGGACCCAGGCTATCCGTTGCCGGGCAAGATTCGGCAAGCACAGTTGGTCCTGCCGAACGTCACAGATTGGAAAGGGTTGAAACTCAAGGCCGAGATCGAGGTGAAGGGAATGCGCTACCCCGTGAGCTGGGCTTGTCACCAGAAGCTGAACGAGGACGGCTCGCTCACGCTGCGACCTAACCTCCGTCAGGGTGTCTAGGGCCTGCACTTTGCGATGCGAGGAATTCCGGTCATGACGCGGAAACGTCAGGAGCCACAAGATGCGGCGACGAGATTTTGTAAAGGCGGGAGCACTCCTTGCAGGCGCGAGCAGTGTCATGCCTCTGCGCATGTGGGCGGATGTACCCGACCATCTGTGGGAGGGCTATCCATTTGGCTCGCCCCAAGTGACCAATCGGCTTGACCAGGGGCCATTTGGCATTGATCAGGATGAAGGCTGGTTCACGATCTTCGCAACCCAGGCTTCTCGCGATCACATCCGGAATTTCGGCGCCGGTCTGGTCGGCTATACATGGGAGGAAAACGGACCGGCGCTCGGAGTCCAGTGCGGCCGGGAAACGTTGGAACAAAGCGTGGAAAAAATGGCTTCCTTGCCATTTGTGGACGTTCTGTACATCCGCTGCGACTGGCGCGATGTGCAGACAGGACCCGGCAAGTTGAACTTGTCCCCGGTTTGGGACATCACACTCGACGCTGCCCAGCGCCACAATCTAGGCGTGGGATTCCGAATCCAGCTTTCTAGTCCAAATATTCAACCGCAAAAGCTTTCGTTGCCGGATTTTCTAAATGACAAAGTACCCATCGTCAACATTGGCAACAATTCCAAGGAACACCAAGCCAAGTTCGATTTCCGCGAACCGCGTTACGATTCTCCAGAATTCCAGAAGGCGTTTGCCGAATTGAATGAACTTCTCGCCGCAAAATTCGGTGACCATCCGCAACTCGAATACATGGATTTGATGATGTATGGGTTTTGGGGGGAAGGTCATACCAATGACATCCCAGGTCCATTCCCGGACTTTTTAACCGCAGAGAAGACGTTCCTACGCATGACGCAGCTCCAGATTGATGCTTGGAAAAAGACTCCTCTCGCCGTGAACACCGAGCCCGACATCAGCAAGTCAGGCAACCGGCAAGTGCAGGACCTCGCGGTGCGTTCCGGATGCTGGTTGCGCTCGGACAGCCTGATCATGGACGAGCCGATCCAAATCGAAGAACTCGCACACCGTCCGCCCTGGCTCGCCACGATACTCGAAGACGGCGCAAACCGGCACCACGTTCTCTCCGACTTTGCGGACGAGGAACAAGCTTGCTTAAACAAGCTGCCGGCCAACATGCTGGCTTTTGTTGGGCACGACAAAGAAGTCCAGCCCACCGATGATTACCCTCACCAGATCGGGGGCCCGATCAACCGCCCTTATCGCGAGAGCGCTGGCTTTCATGCCCTGGATATTGGCACAAGCTACTTTGGGCTCTGGACGGAAGCGGATAACGTTCGGCGTTATTACGAGAAGTATCCCGATTCGCTTAAGGCCATGGAGCAGAGACTTGGTTATCGTGTGCGTCCATCCCTTATTTGGCAGCGAAAGCGCTACGACACGATGGAACTGATTTTGGGCATCTTCAATGATGGCGTGGCCGGGGTGCCGGGAGTGCTCGGAATCTACGCAGAGACTCTGGATGGCCGTGTCAGGGTGGGAGGAAATCTCGATGCCGGCCAACCGTATGCGGGCCAGTTCCGGCAGGCCTCCATTATCCTGCCGAAAGGAATGGACGGCCAGCAGATCAAACTGAGGGCTGAATTGGACGTCAAGGGGCAGAAGCGGCCCGTCCGCTGGGCGTGTGACCACCCAACGAATCCTGACGGTTCCCTCACGATTCGTCTGAAGAAGGGCAGTGACTCGGGCTGGAGAAAGGGAGTATAAGTTCCCTCCTTCCCCGCACCCTGGCGATCATGGGCAGGCCGAAAGACACGGATTCACACACCAGACACTAAGGAGAATTCATGTTGGCTGAGCATCGGCTTCAGAATGGCGTGAACAACCGGCGATCGTTCATCAAGTTCTTTGCCGCAGCCCCTCTGTTTGTCACCATTGCCTCACGCAGTCTTGCGAGCACGGTGGCCGCAACTACCGGAAGGTCTGCCTCCGCGGAGGTTTACACCCGTCTTGGGGTCCGGCCATTTATTAACGCGCGGGGAACGTGGACGTATCTGAGCGGCTCGCTCGAACTGCCGGAGGTGCGGCGGGCGGTAGAGGCTGCATCTCAGCATTTTGTCGACATGTTTGAACTGCAGCGCGCCGCGGGAAAACGGCTTGCGGAACTGTCCGGTGCAGAATCTGGAATGGTCACATCCGGCTCGGCTGGTGCCATGGCATTGGCGACGGCGGCTTGCATAGCTGGGTCTGATCCCAAAAATGTTTGGCAACTGCCCGACACCACCGGATTGAAGCAAGAGGTGGTTATGCTGGGAGGTCGGAGCGCATTCGATAGCGCGATCCGGCTAGCTGGAGGCAAATTGGTGCTAGCCCATGCGCTGGAGGATCTGCAACCGGCCATTAATACGCAAACCGCAATGGTCTACACGACTTGGCGAGACGACCGTCTTCCGAAGGCGCTGGAAATCACACGCCAGGCGGGGATCCCCATGTTGTTGGACGATGCAGCGGGCATTCCCCCGTTTGAAAATCTCACGCGTTACGCAGAACTAGGAGTTGACCTCTATTGTTTCAGCGGCGGGAAAGGCCTGCGGGGCCCGCAATGTTCCGGAATACTGTTAGGACGGAAAAGTTTGATCGATGCGGCCCTGGCGAATAATAACCCATGGGAAGGCGCGGTATGCAGGTCCCTGAAAGTAGGCAAGGAAGAGATTGTCGGCATACTTGCGGCAGTCGAATATTGGTCGCATGCGGACCTTGGAGCATTAAACAAAGAGTGGAAGAGCCGGGTCGAACGCATCGCGAAGTTAGTGCAAACCGTGCCGGGAGTTACAACCTCAATAGAGATCCCGGAAGAGGGCAACAGCTATCCTACTCTGACGGTGACATGGGATGAGGAGCGGTTCGGTTTGACAGTGGCTCAATGTGACCAACAGCTACGGGAGGGTCAGCCCCGTATTGAAGTACTGACGCGTAATAATCCGAGTCTGGTTCCGGTCGTGCGGGAAGGCAATGACACCAAGACAAAACAGGCTCGCCCGAATCAATTGAAAATTATCTCGATGACTTTACGAGCAGGTGAAGATCTCACCGTTGGGAATCGTCTGCGCCAGATTCTGGCCAATGCGCGAAAACAAACGGCGTGAAAGCCAGTTTTTGGACAGCAGCGCGTGGCCAGCTACGACGCAGCCTGTCAGGTGCCAATCCCGCCAGAGGTGCGCTGTAGCACGAACCACAGGGAAGTGGGTAACAATTCATGGATTTCACCAAACGGAATAGCGTCAAAGCGATCACTCTGCTGGTGAGTGCTTTCTGGATGCCCCTGCTTCATGCCGAGGATCGCGCGATCGATCCTACCTTCCTCTATCGCGAAGCTTCGACAGTTAGGGAACAAAAGTCTGATATTACAACGACAACGTGCCATTACAGACCTTTGTTCGGACATGGAGACTCAAATACATCCGTCGTTGTCAGCGTAGCCCACTATGGTCAGGCGGTGATTGACCCCAAGGGCGCCTGCGCGGCGACTCAATATCCAGACGAAGATCAGGTATACGTTGTACTCGAAGGTAGTGGTTCTGTGAAATACGGAAATGAAATCTTGCCTCTTAAGAAGGAAGACTATCTATATATCCCGGCGACGATTCTAAATGTTTTAAGTAATTCGTCTGAGCTGCCGCTGACCGTGGTCATTATGGGTTTTCATACCAAGGGATTTGAGAAGACTCCACTGCCACTGCAGCCCTTAAAGGCCAACATCGAGGATGTGCCGACGCAAACTGTGAGCGGCCACCCAGCCGCCGCTCGTTTCCGCCTGCTGATGGGAGATGTCGACAGCAAGCGGGACCGCCTTGCAGCCGGCCACGTTCTAACCAGCCTCTTTCTAATGGAAATCGCGCCAGGCGGTACCAACTTCCCCCACCATCATGAGCGTGAAGAGGAGATTTACCTGGTTTTGAGTGGTCATGGAACCATGGTGGCGGGGGGAGGAATGGACGGAATCGCAGGACGGCATCCGGCCAAAATCGGAGACGCTTATTTCTTCCGGCTCAACTGCACCGTTGGATATTACAGTGCTCCCGATGTCGCATCACGGATCCTTGCCGTGCGCTCGTGGTATCCGGGTATGGTGCAAAAGGGCGCGCAGCATTAGCAAGGTTCCATCACTGGTATCAGCGGCACTACGACACTCAGTTCCCTTCCCTTCCTGGGCTTCTTGAATTGCACATGGCTTGGGGGGCTCCGCGGCAAGGCGCGGACAAAGTAAGAGTCTCGACTAGCAGGGTAACGAACGTGAGCCGGAATAAAGATCTCTTTCGGCCAGCCCGTGGCTGTCTTCTGCGGAATGGAGGAATTTTCAATGATAAGTGTGGCACGAACTCTCTCTCTGGTCTTATTAGGTTTTTCGATCGCTCTATCTTGCGCCGCACAGACTTCGACTTCCACATCTGCTCCAGCGACCGCCGCCAGTGAAGAAAGAACCTTTCGTGCGTTCGCAGCGATCCACCCCCTTGACGTGCACGTGCATGTCTTCAAGACCGATCCCGCTTTTCAGAAGATGCTCGAACGGCTGAACTTGAGAGTCATGGATATTCTTGTGATGGATGACACAGAATCCTATCGCAAGCAGTTGCAGCCGCAGGTCGATAACGCGCTGGAGTTGGTGCGGTCGAGCCGTGGCCACGTCGTTCTCTGTACGACGTTTGATCCGTACAAGCTTGATAGTGCGTCATTTGATGATGATGCGATTAACCAGATCAATCTCAACTTCGCGCAGGGAGCCGTGGCAGTCAAGATCTGGAAGAACATAGGAATGGAGATCAAGGACAGTAGCGGCCAATACGTCATGGCCGATGATTCCAAGTTCGAGCCGATCTACAAAGACATTGCCAGCCATGGCAAAACCCTGATGGCCCACCAGGCCGAACCCGATGTGGCATGGGGACCACCGGATCCGTCCGACCCCTCTTCCTCCTACTACCGGGAAAATCCGCAATGGTACGTGGCCGGGCGGCCCGGGTTCCCTTCCAAGCAGAAGATTCTCGAGGCGCGTGATCATGTACTGGCTAACAATCCGCAATTACGTATGGTGGGAGTCCATCTGGGCAGCATGGAACGAGATCTCGACAACATCGCCAGGCACTTCGACAAGTATCCAAATTTCGCCATCGACACAGCGGCGAGAATGCGCTACCTGATGTTGATGCCTCCGAAAGAAGTGCGCGCGTTTCTCATCAAGTATCAGGATCGTGTCCTCTACGGCACCGATCTCGATTTCCTCCCGGACGCCAGTCCTTTAGAAGTGGTGAAAGACTGGCAGTCCAGCTACGCGCGTGACTGGAACTTTTTGGCAACCAGCGAAACTTTTAACTTCAGGGGTAGACAGGTACACGGATTGAACCTGCCCCAGACGGTCTTAAAGAAGATATTTCGCGACAATGCCATCCATTGGATTCCAGGATTGGCTAACAGTTCCACGAATTAATAACCCTATTTGCTTCAAGTTTCCCATTTACCCGTGCCTTCGTGGGTGCGCCTTTTGTCCGAAGGCGGCGGGCGGCCGCTGGGTAACGTCTTTGGTGGTGCGCCGACCGCTTCTGGACGCCAAGCCGGCAATCTACGCTAGCGTGACTTCGATGCCCGCTCTTTTCAAAGCTTTCATATCGGCCTTCCGAATGCCGTGGTCGGTTATGACGTGGTGCAGGGCGGAAGGTTCCACGATCAGCGAAAGGCTGCGGCGGCCGAATTTGCTGGAGTCGCAGGTCGCAACCGTGCGCTTAGCGATCTCTACCATGACCCGATTCACCTTGGCTTCTTGAAGATTTGGCGTACTGAGCCCGTATTGGACATCGAATCCATCCACGCCGAGAAACAAAATATCCGCGCTCAGGCGACGCAACGTTTCTTCTGCGATTGGGCCTACCAGCGAAAAGGAATTCTTGCGAACGGTTCCGCCTGTGAGAATGATTTCCAAGGATGAATTGGCAAGTTCCGCCGCGATATTCACGGCGTTGGTGACGATGGTCAACTTTTTGAAATTGCGTAGGGCACGCGCGATCTCGGTCGTCGTAGTACCCGAATCCAGAATGACGACTTGCCCTTCCGCCACCAGGCGTGCTGCGGCTATGGCAATCGAGAGCTTCTCCTTGCGGTAAAGCTTCTCTTTTTCGCGCAGCGTGGGATCTTCGAGCGCACCCTGCCGCGTGGGCAACGCGCCTCCATGAGTACGGTGAACCAGGCCCCGGACGTGAAGAATCTCGAGGTCCTTGCGAATGGTGACTTGCGAGGTCTGGAACTGTTGGGCTAGATCGGCTACGAGGACCCTTCCGTCGTGCTGCATCATATCCAGGATGGCGCGCCGGCGCTCCTCGTTGAGCATATTATTTCCTACACCTGTGTGCATGGTTTTCCGTCAGTGGGTATTCGATTTCTTCTTATACAGCATGATTTTGTTCTGTTCCATCGCAAATAGCTTGTTTGGCTTTGCGAAACCTCGTTCAAGCGTCAAGATGCGGGGAAATCTTGACAATCACCACAAAACGGAAGTAAAAGTAAGTACTCGTAATTAATTTAAACGAAACTAGATCCTTGACAGACGCTGGATGCCATCTCTCTGCCGGCTGAAATTTCGCAGGTCGCACTTCTCAAACCATCATGGAGGAACAATGGTCGGCTACGGGATCAGGCAAATTAGGATGCTGTATCTGGTCGGATTGACCGCGCTGCTGTTGGCTGGCAGCGGTGTCAATGGGTTCGCAGCTCAAGCGCCCGAAGAACACGGTTTGCAAATCACGGTGAATCCGGTTGATGGCAGATACGACATCGCAATACCAAAATCAAGTTCTTATGCCTTGCGGGCAGGAGTGGGGGTTGAGCTAGATGGCCGCTGGCTTCATGCGTCCGATTATCCCCGGCATGTCGTAGAGCACTCGCAAGTTCAGGGATATCTGGGGGAGGCGACAGACTGGCAAGTGAGCTACTCGGGATTAGGTGGGCAACCCGACCTGGTGTACCACCTGCGGGCTTACTCGCGCGAGCCTTTCGGAGATATTCAGGTAACGGTTCGGAATACGACAGGCAAGGAAATTCACCTCGAGAGCATTCGTTGCGTGGATGCGACCGAAGGACCGATTATCGATCTGGGGGGGCCAGTCCTCGAAGATCGAGTCCTCTCTGACAGTTTCAGCGAGGACCGCCCAGCCATTACCATCCGCAATTTCGCCGATGCCGAAAAGCAAATGCATCGCGCTGTCGGTAGCCAGCTCATCTACAACCGCCAGAGCCATGAAAGCTTGTTTCTTGGAGCGCTGACTTCCGACCGCTTTCTCACCATTCTGCGGCTTCACCTCGCCAACTCTGGTGGCAACGGACCTCGGCCTGCGGCCTACGAGGTTGATTCGACTGGGACGACTGAAATGGAGAAGGACAATTCTCTCCGTCGTTCCCCGCTGGAGGATCAGGTGCAGTTAAGTCTGCCAGTCGCCCCTGGTGCCGAGCTATCCTCAGAGCGTTTACTCTTCAGCCTGGCCACGGATTATCATCTGCAGCTGGAAACTTATGGTTCGTTGATCGGTCAGATTCATCATGCTAGAACTTCGGCACCGGCATTGATGGGCTGGTGGAGCTGGACGGCATACTACTTCGGATTAAATGAGGGAGCAGCCTTGACGAACGCCGAGTGGGAAGCGAAGCACCTCAAACCGCTCGGTTATAACATTTTCCATATCGACGAAGGCTATCAATATGCACGGGGAGAATACAGCACTCCCAATGCGACTCTGTTTCCTCAGGGTCTCGCTACCCTCGAGGACGTGGTGCGCGGCCTGGGATTAGTTCCCGGTATCTGGACTTCTCCCTTTCAAGTATCGGACCGCTCCTGGGTTCATGAGCATCACCCGGAGTGGCTTGTGAAAAACGCTGAAGGCCAGCCAATCCATGCCGGATCCGTGCAAAGGAAAGATCAGCTGTTTGTGCTGGACACTACGAACCCAGGGGCCCAGGAGTATTTGCGAAAGACCTACTCCACTCTGGTGAATGAGTGGGGCATCCATTACATCAAGATGGATTTCATGGACGATAGCGGGATCGAAGGTTACTACTTCAAACCGAACACAACCGCCATGGAAGCCCAGAGGCTGGGCCTGAAAATCATCCGCGATACTGTGGGGGATAACGTCTATTTGGATAAAGATGGAAGCGTCATGTTAAACCCCGTAGGCTATGTGGATTATGGCCGGATATCACTCGATACAGGACACACATTCGACGCCAGTAGAGAAGCGGCGCCGGGAATTGCCGCGCGGTACTTCATGAACCGCAATTACTTTGTAGCCGACCCGGATGCATTTACGGTATCAACCCAAACCATTGAGGATCACCCATGGCACGAGAGCAGTAAGCCAGCTACGATGGATGAAGCGCGAGTCTCCATTGCGCTCGCCGCGGTATCAGGGGGCATGTTCGAGATCGGAGACGATCTTCCCTCGTTGTCGAAAACCCCTGAGCGCCTCGCGCTAATTGAGAATCAGGATTTGATTCAGATGGTTCGACTGGGGAAGGCCTCAATTCCGTTGGATCTGATGAATTTTACCGCTGGGGATCAGCAGCCCAGCGTGTTCTTCCTCAAAGAAGAGGACCGGCAAAGCATTCTGACTGTCTTTAATTGGACAGACAAGGAGAAGGACCATTCTGTCGATCTTACAACCGCCGGATTGTCAGCGACGGGCAAGTACGAAGTCACGGACGTACTGGACCATCAGGTAATCCCCGGTCCAACCGCCGGCGTATTGGTCCTTCATCAGCCGCCGCACTCGGTGCGGATGTTGAAGGTAATTGATACACACATTCCCGCAGTTGCTCCTTTATTCTCGACCGAACATGCTTCCACCGCGAATGCGGGAGCCGCGCTAGGGTTTACGGCCCACAGCAAGGCGGGCAATACTGCGCTCTCCTATCACTGGGATTTCGGCGACGGTGTAACCCAGGAAGGAACGCTAGTGAATCATACCTATACCGAGCCCGGCGAATACGATGTTCACCTGACCGCAACAGATCTCAGTGGGCTTACTGCGGAAGACCACTTCCAGTTGCACATTACAGGCCATATGCCGACAACCTTTGAGCCTCAAAATAACAAACGCTACCGGTCCTCCAGATGAAAGTCCCTGCAACCGCCCGGAATCTCCTAGTAAAAATGGCAAGTGAACCTTCCAACAAAACACGCAAGCCCTGCGGCAGATAATACGGAAAGGTTCGCTCGTGTCCTCAAGGAGAACCGCCGCGGGAGTGCCGTCGGCATCTGTTCGATCTGCTCCGCTAATCGGTTTGTTCTGGAGGCGGGAATACTGCAGGCGCAGCGCGACGACAACCTGGTCTTGATCGAATCAACTTCCAACCAGGTTAATCAGTTTGGCGGCTACACCGGTCAGACTCCCGTGCAGTTCGCATCCTTCGTACGCGAGATCGCGGCCGCCATGAATTTCCCCGCTGAGAGAATCGTCTTGGGCGGCGATCATTTGGGACCTCACCCGTGGCGTGCTGAAGGCCCATCCTCTGCGATGGCAAAGGCAACAGCACTGGTACGCGCTTGCGTGCTGGCCGGCTACACCAAGATTCATCTGGATGCTAGCATGCATCTTGCGGGCGATGTCGGCGATTCCTCCAGCCCGCTACCGGACAAAATCGTCAGCAGCCGCGTAGGGGATTTGTGCAGGGTCGCCGAAGACGCATACGAGGAGCTTCCGCCCGGATCGCCAAAGCCCCTTTACATCATCGGAACCGAAGTGCCAATTCCGGGCGGCGAACTGCTCGATGCGCAAGCACCGGAAACGACGCGAACCGAAGATGTGGCCAGGGCCGTTCATCTGGCAGAGCAGGCCTTTGAGGCGCGCGGTTTGCGGGCGGCGTGGGAGCGAGTGATTGCGGTGGTTGTGCAGCCCGGCGTGGATTTCGGCGATACCGCTGTCTTTCCTTACACACCAGAAAAAGCGCGTGAGCTGTCTCAATTTGCGGAGAAGCAATGGCAGGGTGTTTACGAAGCGCATTCGACCGATTACCAGACCGCTGCGGCCTTGAGGCAAATGGTGCGCGATCACTTCGCGATCCTGAAGGTGGGTCCATGGTTGACCTTTGCATTTCGGGAGGCTGTTTTTGCATTGGCGGCCGTGGAACAAGAATGGCTGGGTGATCGGAAAGGAATCGCAATTTCCCAGGTGCGCGAGTCTTTGGAAGAAGCGATGCTTGCCAATCCGCAATATTGGAAGGGCTATTACCGCGGCGACGATGCAGCCCTGCGTTTTGCCCGCAAGTACAGCTTCAGTGATCGCTCCCGGTATTACTGGCCGCAGCCAACCGTGGCAGCCGCTCTGCAGCGGCTGTTAGCGAACTTGAGTGCTCATCCTGCACCTGTTTCCCTGCTCAGCCAGTACCTGCCCAACCAGAGCGCAGCGCTGCGTGCGGGAGTCGTTTCTAACCACCCTGTTGAGCTCATTCACAGCAAAATCCTAGAAGTGCTCGATCAGTATGCGTATGCATGCGGGAAGATCGTCCAGGTATGAACCAGAAGCATGGGCAGAGAGACTCGCTTGCGCAGCCGATGCATCACACGAAAGACAAATCACGTCTCCGTTATTGTGGCCGCACTTCCAAGAGTAGATGTTTGTCGAACTCAACCGGCAACTGAGCATTGTGGCCGGATAGGGTCCCGAAGTTGGTGCCGTTGACATAGTCAAGCACGGTATAGTTGCGGTCTTGCAAACCGCGTAGTTGGACTGGCCCTTTCCAGTGCTTGGCGAAAAAAGCGTAGTACAAAGTCTGGTCCTTACGGATTACATGTGTCTCAGGCACGTCAAAACCAATGTCATAGAGTTGGCCGAGATACTGGCCTCTAGAAAGCATCTTCTCACGATAGATGCGAAGCCAGGTCTCGAAGTCCTTCTCCCGCGCCGGAGTCAGATCGGACCTGCTTCTTTTCTCCATGAGCGCCGGAATGACAAACTGCGTTCCTACCACGCCGCCTACCCCCACCGTGGACGCAAAGTCGTTGGCTCCGTCACTAAGTTCAACATGATCGCCAAAGAAGGGAACGTTGTCTCCCATAAGAGCCTTTAACGTTTTAGCCTTGGAGCGCACTTGAAAGGAACCCCTGGGATCGGACGCGACCGACATATTGAAGTGGGGCATGGTGAAGAAGGAAAAAGCAGTGCCACAAGGACAAAACTCAACCAACGCACCGGGCTTCACGGCCTGCGCAGTATCGTAAATATCGCGGAAGAAGTCAGGCATTGCCTCGACACTTTCTTCTGGCCGCGCATGATGGTGGGCAGGGTTGTAACAGGCCGGAGCTCCATTCATGTGTTGGCCGTCCAGTTTCAGTCCATCGAAGCCCCAATCCAGCAGAATCTTCCGTACTAGAGCCTTGTGGTACTCGACAACTCGGTGGTCTGCGGGGCATAAGTAATTAGAATTCCACCAGGAGACGTCTTGCTTGGAACCGTCTTGGTTCAGCAGTACATAGTCGGGATGATTCTTCAGCAGTTCTGAGTCCGGTACGGCGCTGAGCGGGGACCACCAGAGTTGAGCGCGGAAGCCTTCCTGATGGATGCGGTCAACTAGGGCCTTCATATCGGCGTCGCCGTGCGGAAATTTCTTGGGATCGAGGACCCAATCGCCGACATTATTCTGCCAACCATCATCAAGTGTGACCCAACTGAATCCCAATCGCTTAACGGTGGGCAGCGTGTCGTACACCTGCTGCGGCTGAACCGACCGGCCGTATCCCCACGCGCACCAGATGGCACCGAAGGCGCTATCCGGTGCTGAGGCCATCTTGAAGCCCTGCTTGATCATGAAACGTCGGTAGTCGGTCAGGGTGCGGAAGTAGTCCCCCCGATGGACGGCGGCGAAGGTGCGAAAAGTATGAAGACTTTCTCCGGGTTCCAGCGAAGTCTCGTGCCGGAAAACCACGGCAATGCTGGCATGATCGGCATCTGGCATCGACACGGGCAGCGAAACCAGTCTCGGCCGCGGCTCAACGTGCCCCACTGCGACTCCAATATCCCTGCGCCAGACGTCAACGATCGGGGTGCCGCCACCGTAGTCGCTGGCATTCATGCCGAGAAAATTTTCCTGCTGGAAATTGGCCTTCAGGGGCACGATCCAGTTTGGCCGTTTCTCGTACGAACCGCTTTGGTAAGACCAGAACGCTGGCGTATGGCTATTGCGCTGCGCATCCAGTGTGTATGCATTGTTGGTCCAGCTTTTGATGGCCAGCTTCGTTGTGCCAGTGTTGGTGTACTGAACATCGAAAAACGCCATCGCTGGGAATTCGTCGTACATGGTGACAGAAACTGCCTTGGTTAGTGTTCCCGACCTTCCGGTCACGGTGAGCCGTTCGCCCTTCCCGAAAGCATCGCTAACCCGCTCGCGTTTCTGCGAGGTTAGGGGGAATTCAGTCCACGTTTTGTCCACAGCTGTCACACTCTCAGAAACGGTGAAAGGCCCCATCGCCGTTTCTTTGTTGTCAAAACGGGCGACCACTCGGCTGCGCAAGTTGTGATCGAATTCAATTCTCAGACTTGCCCCTTGGATCTGAGGATTGCCCGTGGCGGGAGCTGCAACCCCAATGCCCAGCTCGGATGAAAGCATGATGGCGAGAGCGCCAGCAGCTGTCCAGAACCTGAACGTCATTTCCAGCCTCCAGTATCAGTTGCCATTGGAACGCGAACGCCCATTGCCATGGGAAATCTTGGCGTCAATGTCCGTACCAGAAGACCGCGCCCTTGAGAAGGGGCGGCAGATTGAACGTCGTTCGTCCGTTGGCTTGTGTGCCATCCAATTTCTGAACGTCGCCGAGAAATGGCAACAAAAAGCCGGAGCTGTTCGGCGCGGTAGGCAAGCTAATCCTAACGTCGGTTTGCGGAGTCTGCACCGGATTCTTCTTACCCACCAGACCGGCAAAATTCGCCAGAAACACGTGAGTCGCGCCATCTACCCGAGCTACCGAGGTCGCAACGGACGGCGACGCGGTGACCTCAATGCTGTGGGTCGGCGCAAGGCTGTCGAGGAACGTCTTTTGCATTTGCGGATTGGTCTGCTCGAAGTTCGCTGCGAGCGATGCGTTGTACGCTTTCCCAGGGCACTGTGGAAAGCGGATGACGTTTGGCTGGTTGTCGAGCGTCATGGCGCCGTCACCGGTGATGACTAGTTTCTTGCCCTGCTTCACGTATTGTTTGATCCAGTTTTGTTCTTGTTCGTTAAGTAGACGCACGTCCGGCAGAACCAGTGTTTCGCCATGAAATTCATCCAGAGTCCGGGGAGTGACAACCTGAAACTCCCGATGGGCCTGCATCAGCAGAATAAGAATTCCGCGATACGATCCGATGAACTCATCCGCATAGAAATTGCGCGTTGGGGGGGAAAAGTACACTCCGACTGGGTCTATCGGCGCCCGCGGCAGATAAAAAACCTTGTCGTGTTGCTTGATCCAAGAGAAGATTTCCTTGCGCGTCGGAAGATCGTTGGAGCCAGCCATCGAGTGCCCCGGCGCGTCCCAGAAGTTTGTTCCCGCTGAGATCTCCGACATTGCCAGGTTCTTCATGGCCTCGCGCCGGTCCACATCCTTTTCTCCGTCCCAGGAATAGTTCAGGATCCAGCTCGCTTTTCCCTGAGCGAAGGCTCGGAACGTGTATAGGCCAACCTGGTAGCGGAACCAATCCAGTGGCTGGCGGGCCGCGGCCCTATGACCACCTCCGCTGAACGAGTATTCGTGCGCGATCGCGTCGACCACGGGGTAGAGGCTGTAAACATCGGCCCCCACGACCACTGCCGCTTCCTCGATTCCGGGATAGATTTCCGGGATGGTCTTAATCTTTGGATTCACTGACTTCGCGTTCTGGTCAATCTCCTGCATGAAGTCTGTGATGGTCTGGATGCGAAAATCCACCCACCGGCGAAAATTAGGATCAGAGAAGTCTCCCAGTTTCACATCTTTCTTCGCGTCAAGTCCGGTCTGCTTCTTGAAAGCGGCCACGGTATAGTCGTCGAAGCTGGCCCAGGTGTCTTCCCATCCCTTAAAGTGAGTCATCCAGTAGGGAATGTCGACGTAGATGCCATCAATTCCCGTGGCGGCGATTTGCCGGATTCTTTCCATGTACTTCTTTCGCCACTCCGGCGCATAGGGGGTAACCCATACATCTTCATCTCCTTTGGCGATCCAAAACGCGGTGCCACCGCCAAAGACCGCGGGCTCGCCGGTGATCTTACGCTGCAACCAGTCGGGGTGATCCTTCGCGAGCGTGTGGGGTGTGCTGTCTGCACTCGCGGTGATGCATTCCGTCCCCGCGACGTAAACGTAGGCGTAGTTTCCCACCGCGTGGGCTTTCTCAGCCACGGTGTGAATCGCTTCTAATTTTGCTTTTGGGTCAAGGAAGCTCTCGTAACGACCTTCTATGTCGTTATCAACCTCGATACCAAAGACACCGTCGTCATCGGCGCTGGCTACGATTTTGGCGGCATTGTCGGCTGCAAGCCCATATCCGCCGATGCGCACATAGTTGGTCCAGTCCTGTTCGGCGGAAGTGGGGGCCTTAGCTCCCAAGCTAGTCTGCCCGAACAGCGGAAGGCTGAGGATTGCCAAGGCCATGCTCGCGACGAGAGTACAAACCCAAACTCTAATCCGCACGATTCTCCCCCAGGCCGATTGCCTGTCTTAAGATTTGGATAGGCGCCCCGGACTGCCGAGTGGGGTTCAACGCAATGGGGCTACAAACAAAGTTTATTGCCCGTTCTCGACTCCAAATTGCATCCGCCGCGCCGCTTACTGCTCTACGATTTGGTTAGTCCCGAACAGCGAATTTCGTGCGAATGCCCCGTCCACCCCGATGGGCCCAAACCGCAGACGGTGAAACTGAAGAACTCCGCCCGCACTTCAGCGGTCGCCTTACGTTGTCCATTGGAAACAAGCTAGCTCCCGACGGATAGTTGTGCTGCGTGCCCGCCCGCGTGGACGGTCGGACGAAGCACCGCAAAGAAATATTGATCGTGATGATCGCAATGCGATACTTGCGAAATAATTGGTGGCATTGTTGGTGATGACCGCAACTGCGCCGGTCTGGTCGGTCACCATGCCACGAATCTGAGCTGCATAGCTGGCCTGACGGTGAGCGGACGCTGCCAAGCACAAGACTATGACGCAGAAAAACAACCAAAGAGAGAGGCGGATTACAGCGCAGTTGGCCACGTCCAGGGTCCAGTACAGCTATCTACCGGCGTTTTGTAGTTGTTTCATTTATTATCTTTAACTTATGATTTGCTTCGTTGTCAAGAACATTTCAATGTTTAGACTTAATATCATCTAGCCTTGGGACCGGGTTTTCCACCCCAATGGTTTCGTTATCTTACGATTGTTTTTTGTTTATTCCAAGTGTTAGGTCTGGAAGGCGGCGCGCGCGCGCGCAACCCCGTCAGCATCCATCTTCAAAGTGCGATTTGCAAATGCACGGATTTACGACTGGTTTTCCCCTGAAGTAGCACCAGTTTTGCGCAGGGCCAAGCGAAATCAGAAGCTAAACGTTGCCTGCAGATCAAGACGGCGGTTGGCGGCACCAGCTGAGAAAGGGCCTCCCTGCAGCCCGTTGGATCTGTCGAAAAATGGCGAGCCGAGAATCCCGCTGGGATCCGACAGATTTACATTATTGAAAACATTGCGGACAGAAACACCCAAGACGAGGTTGCAGCGCCGGTCTGACGCGGCCGACATTTCCCTTGGACCACCGCCGAACAGCGGGCCGCGGCGGCCGCCGGGACCGCCCCCGCCTGGGCCTCCAGGGCCCTGACGGGGCGTAGCATCTTTTGTCTTTGGACCGAATCCGAAAGTCTTGGTCAGGCGCAGGTTCATCACGAAATGAGCGGTGCCCGTGCCGTAGTTGACGGGAAGAATCCTTTGCGGAGTTGCGGCCAGATCAGGTCTGGCCTGGAAGGTCCCCAGCGGTGTGCAGTAGAGGTTAGGGTCAGTTGGACTAATTGTCGCGACAGCACATGCCGCGTTCGAGACAAAACCGGGACGATCATTAAAGACTGAATCGCCGTTCAGGTCGTTGGGAGAAGTAATGTCAAATGGTGACCCGGAGCGCGCGATCATGAAAGGACTCAGGCGAAATGTGTACGGCAACGCAATCGTACCACCAAAATAAAGACGGTGGCGGGTATCGAAGGAAGATCGCCCGTAGTCCTGCCTGATGTTGTAGGAATTGGAAGGAAAACCGGAAACACCGGAAGCGTCACCGTTGGCGTAGTTCAGCGTGTAGTAGCCGAATACCTGGACTTTTGTTCCCAGGCGCACGTTGTTGTTAATGATCAACTGGTCCTGCTTGAAGTTGCCTTTGGACACGTATCGGTAAATATTGCCTTCACCCGGTTGGGGGCGAGCGGTGCTACCGGGCGTCCCCGGAAACGGGGCGTTCGCGTTGATCGTAAGGAGCTGATCGAAGCCGCGGGAATTCAAATAGGTAACCGACAGGGTAGCCGCCTTGGTTAGTTGGCGTTCGACGCTGATGGCCGACTGCACGACATAGGGAGCGTGCAATCGGGGGTCGATCTGGTAAATCGTCGGCGTGGCGACGCTGGAAGCACCACAAGCCGAAAGCACAAGCGGCTTATCAATGCCCGGAAAGCAGGTTGGATTGTTGATGACGAACTGCAGCTGTGTAATTCCGTTCAACCTCTCCACCTGCAGAAGCTGTTCGGACTCGAATCGGTCGTAAAAAATTCCGGAGCCGCCGCGCAGGACAACTTTCGGCGGTGCACTCTTGCCGCCGATTCCCCATGCAATCCCTAGCCGAGGGGCCCAATCCCCGTGATCGTGAATGTCGTTCTGGGTTTCGAAGCGCAAACCCGCACTGAGGGTGATGTTCGGTCGCAATCTCCAGTCATCCTGAGCGTACAGACCTGCGTCGTAGGTTGTGACGTCAGCGTTGGGCAGACCGCTGGTATACGAGAGCTGAGTTGCATAGGGCGTTCCACCCGGAATCGCGAGTTGTTGGACGGCGAATAGATAGGAGATGGGACAAGGCGTTGATGGATTCGCGGCGATGTCGCAACTGGGATTGGAGGGTGTGTCTGCATCGGAATTCAGGGACGAAAAAATGAAGGTGCCGTTGAACCCGGATTGGGAAAAACTGGCGTCGCGGATGGCGCGAAGACGCCCTCCGAACTTGAAAATATGATTCTCATGAACCAGCGAGGTGTAGTTCTGTAGTTCGTAGTGGTCCTGGTGATCAATGATGGCGCCCTGGCTATTGCCGCCGGTCGTGAATGCTCCCAGGACATTTACCGCCGGCGTCGTGCTCACGGGCAACTGGCTGTCGCGCTCATGACGATACTGAAAGCGCGTCTCATTGACGATTTTCGAGCCGAACACCTGGGTGTCTCCAATCTGCAGGGTGTGTTCGACGGACTCTGAGTTGTAGGCCTGCGGCGAAAGGTTGAACCGCCCGATACCGTCGTTATTTTGTGCATCGCGGAAATACTGGTAGCGCGCCGTCAGCGTGTTGTTCTTGCCAATTTGGTAGTCGAGACGTGGGCTAAGGTTGGTACGAGTGCGCGGATTGGGAACCGCCTCCGTAAAGGGGATGGTGCCATTAATGTCGTTGGGATCGAGAGTGATGGCGTTAACGGCAGCGAGATCGTTGATGTTCCGCCGGTCGATGTTAAAAAAAAAGGATGCCTTCTTACCTATGGGACCACCGATGTTTCCACTGTACTGCGTGGAATCGTAACCAGGCTCCGGGCCCGCGAAAGGGTTCGCGGCGTTGAAAGCCGAGTCATTTCCGCTGACATAAAACTCTCCATGAAACTTGTCCGTGCCCGGCTTGGTGAAGATTTCAATTCGGCCATAGCCGAGCTCGTCGTACTCCGAGGAAAATGGGTTCTGATTGATCCGGATTTCGCGAATGGACGCTTTGGGCGGAAGCTGGCCGGCAGTAAAACCGTCGATGAACATCTGCCCGCCATTAGGTCCGGCGGAGGGCCCGGCGAGAGCTTCGAGATCTGACTGCAACTCATCCGGATCGTCGGGCAACGCCTCCAGTTCCTTGCCCGACAGAACGACGGCGCCGGCATTGTTGGCCGGATTCACGTCCACGGTAGGCGCGGTGTCTGAAACCTGAATCCTCTGCTCCTGCACTGCGATGGCAAGTTGAACATTCAACCGCAGCGGTCGGTCGGCGATGTCTGCATTGTCGTTCTCATACACCGTGAACCCCTCGGCGATGACATTCAGGGTGTACTTCCCTGACGGCAGTCCCTTGAACTCGTACATGCCCTGCGAGTCGGTCTGGCTCGTCACCGGAGAACCTGCCGACGGAGTCATCACTACGCTGGCGTTCGTGATCGCGGCTCCGGATGGATCGGTAACCTGCCCCCGCAGGGCACCCGAAATTGCTTGTGCCGACGAAATATTCGTGAATAACAACAATGAAAGGAGAATTAAAAGCACTACGAACTTATGAACGTTCATTCCCTCGTCCAGTCCCCAACGAAAGTCCCCGCTCATGCCCGAAACTATCGATTCCGAGGAGGTCTTTCTGCCGACCTAAGCTATTGACCCAAGGCATCGCCCCCACCCGGCGCGCCCAGACTCCAGGGAGACAACATCATTGCCTGGCTCCCGTTCGGGGCCGCGCGCAGAATGGGTTCCACACCGCTCAGCACAGTAATCGCTGCAGCTCCGCCCGTTGGCGTGCCCTGCGTAGTCACGATCATCACGGCATCGCCTTTGTGCAAATCAGCCAGCGCCACGGCGGGCATTCGGCTAAGCATTTGCTGAAAATCTGGCGCTCCACCATAACGCATACCTCCGCCCGTTCCGCCTCCTGACCCCGACCCAGCCCCTGGGGAAGAAGAAGCTCCTCCACCATCGCCCGGCTTATTTTCAGGCGCTGTTGCACCCGCGTCCAGGCTCGGGGTTCCGCTGGTCGCCACGGATGTTTTCAAGCGCATGGCGATTCTTTGCGCCAGTTCAGGCGACAATTGGTGAAGTTGCGATTCCGGCGTGACTCTTACCTGCACTGCCTTCCGGCTCAACAGGTCCTGAACATTCATCGTCCCGGCGCTTACATCCACTGAATTGACGGTTCCTGCCACGTTGCGAAAGCTCCCGCACACGATCTCTTCTGCCGCCAATTCCGTTCCATCGGCGCTGCGGTTGCCACGTGTACGCAACTGATCGCCGGGCTGAATCTCTTGCAAAGTGCTGCGCCTGGCGCCATCGAATCTCATCGAATCCGGAGCATAGCGGCGAATCCCGGTATCCTTCGAAGCGTGGACAACAACGGTCTGCGGGCCTCCGAAGCCGGTAACAGAAATTGTGATCGTACCGGCAACGGGATCGACTGCTCTTACAAGCCCTCCAAGTCCGCGCGTCTGCCAATCCTGGCGATCCTCTTCCTTATGAGCCTCGACGTCAGACTGCTTCATAACCACGATAGATGTGGCGGCGATGGCCTTAGAATTGTCAGAGGCTTTCCCCGCCACTAGAATCCTGTCGCCGACTTGCAGGTCTTGCAACTGGATCGGGGTCGCATTCTTTAGGTTTTTTTCTCCGGGCGCGATGCGTACGAGACGTGCGGCCGCCTCCACCGTAATATCGATTTCAGGACCAGAATCTGGTGTAAGAGTGATGACGTTGCCGGCAATAGTCTTGATCGCCCCAATATGTCTCGCAGCAGCATTCCCCCCGGCTCCTTCCTGAACCTGCGGCTCCCTCAACGGCCTGGCCAGGCAGACTGGAACCAAGCTCGGGCTAACCATAGCGGTCAACCACAAGACGAAAATCACTAACCTCATTTTCGTGCTGTTCATACGTGCCCCTGCAGCCCTCGCCGCTTGTGCCGGAACCCATCCTTGGCCGCAATAGAATCGCGATCGCTCAGCTCACTCGTAGATTCGAATCCCCGGCACCACCCGGTTGATCACGCCACTTGGACTCGGGTTGTCCGGATCGAGACCTGCGCGCACGCTCAGATGGTATCCAAACAGTTGTAGACCGAGAATCTCAAAGGGCGTGCGGATATCGTCCGGGGCTTGCGGGAGCAATGGTGGAATAACCTCATCAAAAAGCTGCCCGTTGGTCTGGTCGATATCGCCTTCCTGGCATATACCCACGAGATACCCCAGTTTCTTCTGGCGGAGTTCTCGGACTAGATCCTCTTCATAAGGGCGAACTGCGCGATCATTAGAGAGGAGGCAGATGACCACCGTATTCGGGCGCACAAAACTCATCGGCCCGTGTCTCAATCCCAAGTAAGTCTCCGCCATGACGGGAAAGCGACCAGCTGTCATCTCCAGAACCTTTAAGGCCCCCTCCTGCGCCCAACCGAAAAGCGGTGTTGAGCCGAGAAGAACAACCCGGCTTTCGACGCGATTGGCCAGGTTTCTCATTCTTTCGTTGATCGGAGTAAACGCTGTGTGTGCTCCTCCGGCGGCACTGGCAATCACTTGATCCATAGAACCGCCCTTCGCCAAGCAGAGTCCCGCGAGGCAGAGATTGGAGAAAGAGCTGGTCATCACCAGGCTCTGATCATTAGTGCGTGGATCCAAAATGATGGGCTTCACTAGGGGCGAGGTTGCCAATGCTCCCTCAGAATTGCAGGTGATAGCCAAATGCCAAACCTCGGGTCGGAAGCGGTGAACACGCTCGACCACAGCCATGCTCTCGGGACTGTTACCGGAGCGGGCGAGGGAGACCAGTACAGTCGCATCCTCCATATAGCGCTCGGTCGCCAGTAGCAGATCGGTAGAGGGCACAGCCCTGGATCGCGGCCATGCTGCTGCCACCACAGCCGCGGCATAGGCTGACGTTCCTGCGCCGGTAATGACTGCTCGCGCATCCTTCAATCTGGCCTGGAGCTTCAACCCGGCGATTCCCTCGCGAACCCGTACTGCGGTTGTCGGCCACAATACCGGTTGCTGTTGAATCTCGAACCATGTATGGGCGCCTACAGCGTTAGGTTGTGCGCTGCTCCATTTGATGTCACTGGTTCTCATGGATCTCCGTTACGCTCTTTTACACATCATGAAACCTGAGTCGAACCCTGCGACTAGCGTGCTTTTTGTCTACCCTCGAACCAGGAACTGCCCTGATTGAAGTCAGGTTGAACATTTACCTACTAAAACCTTCAGTCTGCACCTCCGCGGTGCGCAGGCATTGGCCTTCTGTCTTTTCTTTCTAGACCAACTGAACTCGTTAAGCGGGAAACGGTCCTCCGCGCAGAATTCCCTGACGACTCAGAGTAATAATACTACGTTGATCGTTTCCTTTGCTATCGACTTGTTGCTTTTCGTTACGTTCCCTCTTGCCAAAAAATGGCTCCAGGAGGCAGCAGCTCTTTGTGTTTTCCTGGTTTGCGCCCCTGGGCCGATCTAGAATGGGTCGGCCCGATAATTCTCTGGTTTTAGGGAAAATCCTTGTGTTGAGCGAAGAACGCAGACGCGCCATTATCGAGCTTCTGAACCGCGAAGGCCGGGTACTGGCCCCTGACCCGCCCAAGCGGTTTCGGACTCCAAGTCACCATTCGTAAGGACTTGGAAATACTACATGAAAAAGCCCAATTGCATCGTAGTCATGGGGCGCTCTGCCTGCTCAGGACGGAGCTCTCGAAGATCCCACCTTGCGCGAGAAAGAGCACCTTCACCGTAAGGAGAAGCTGCACTTGGCAGCAGCTGCGGCCCGCATGGTGAAGGAACGACAAGTGGTAATCCTCGACTCTGGCACCACCACTACCGCGATTGCCCCTGCGCTACGAGCGCTTCAAGAACCTGACAGTTATCACCAATGCGGTGGATATTGCAGCAGAGCTGTCGGCCACAACCCTAGATGTAATCCTGACAGGGGGCACCCTGCGCAAGAACTCGTTCTCACTGGTTGGCCCGATTGCTGAAGAAACCTCGCGCCATCTGAACACGGACATTCTGTTTCTAGGCGTAGATGGCTTCGATGTTCGCTATGGATTGAGCACTCCCAATCTGCTGGAGTCAAAAATGAATCGGGCTATGGTCGAAATTGCCGAGTGAAGAATTGCAGTATGCGATTCCAGCAAATTTGCGCGGCGTAGCCTATCGTCGACAGCTCCGATCTCGGCACTGCATGTAATGATTACCGATCATAGAGCGCCCAAGTCAGACGTAAGCATGCTCGAGAAATCGGGGATTGAAGTCAAGCTCGTCTAGGCCAGGTAAAAACGATCGCCAGAATGCGCAGCTCCCCCATGTCTCCCCTGATTGAAAAGAACCAGCTTCGGTCCCATTTTTCACAGCCGTTTCACCGTCGGGGCCGGCGCCCCACCCAATATCTTCGCGGCGTTTTCGCGATACACCCGCTCAAGGCTTGTATCAGGGAGGCCGAATCCATTCAGACTCCAGTGATAGCCGAATTGCTCGCTTTCGTAGAAATGTTCATCCATCGTTTCTAAAATGCGAAACGTGATCCGGTACATTGTCTTTTCAAAGCCCATATCGGTTCCGTAAACAAGACGATCTGCATGCCGGGCATAGAACTGGGAGACAAAGCGCGGTATGGGGGCGGTCTCGGCATACCGGGCGGAGATATCCGCATACAGGTTCGGATTGCGGTCGAAAAGCTCACCCAGTCGCGTCAGGTCGTAGTCAAGGTTCGCAAAGTGGCAAGCAATAAACGTGGTTTGCGGATGTTTCTTGACCGCGTGTTCGAGAAGATCGACCATTCCCGAGAGGTCGACGATATTCGGCTGATTATCCAACCGCCAGTGATAGGCGTTCATCAGCCCGTCATTGGTCCTGTCCATTGCCTGATACATCCAAATCGGGTCCGCCACGTGAATGCTGACCGGCATTTTCAAATCCCCACACTTCGCGAATAGCCCGTCCATCCGAGGGTCGTCAGGATGTAAGCCCAATGTCTTTGACTTGCCGCTCACCATGCCACTCCCCTTGTCGTGAAGCTCACCGACGCCACGCGCACCGGCTTGATGACACCTTTCAAGTTCCCGGATAGCGGCCGGCCCGAATCCGGGCTGGTCATAGCCCGCAAAGTCAAAACCGCACCATACCTCGAAGCGGGCTGGATATTTGGCATACTCGCGGTAAACCGCGTCAAAGCCGCCGCCCACTGCCGCAGTGAGAATGACCGTCTTTTCCACACCTACCTGGTCCATGTTGTCAACCCATTCGGCAATTTGCTCCGGGGTTTTGGCGTAGGGATGCGAATGCATATCAATAATTGGATACCTGGCCTTGGCGACCTCCGTCACCGGAATCTTGTAGATGGATTTCGGCCGATAGTCCTTGAGCAGTATTTGCTCGGGGGATTCTCCATGCAGATGATTCCGTGCCCCAATGCCGTTGCCCGTTGACTGATCTTGCGCATCGAACTGCAAAGCATCGCCAAGGACAGGCATGATGGGACCAGCTGCCAAGCCGACACTAGCTGCTTTCAGAAATGTTCTCCGATTCATATGATCTCCGGGCTGCTGTCGATTGATTACACACAGAACTCCTGGGACGTCCACTGTCATGGTCGGCGCCATGGTATGGCAAATGTGTGACGCACAGTCGATCCGCTGACTCCGCCAGCGTGGGAACGAAAGGAAACCTAATAAAACGAAATAAATTGATGCGTGTCAAGGCCTATTCTGTGGTATATCCAATTCACTGAGGACGGTTGAGCTTGGAACTCCGGTTTGTGGAGGCCGCTCGTGTCGATTCGGCTGGGAGAACTTGGTACGGCGCGATGCGCATAACATTCTCTGACTTAAAGAGCGCTTCTCCGCGGGTTGAGGAGCAGTTTCGAATCAATCTATATCGCAGCCAGGGGCCGCCACCTAAACCGGATGCAGGTGGAATGGCAACCGACGAGAAGTCGTACTTTTCACGTTCCGCAGAGGTTTGGCCGGCTGCGGCTAAATCGAAGGAAAGCGGTAACGCTTGTTACTGCCAGCCTTATACCGACGGTGGGCATTCAGGTTTCGAACTTCTCCCCAATCGCTTCTAAATCTTCGGCACGGAGCGGCCTTCGGCGCCTCAGATTTTTGTTTCACATTCGTTGAAATCGCTGTTTATGCTGGGGCACATGAAATCAAACGATATACAGGGAAGCATGTCGAAAGTGCGAAGTGGTCGTTACGGAAAGGATCAGCATGAAATTTCCAATCTCTTTTATGTTGCTTGTATGCGCCTCCGGAGCTTTTGGCCAGCCCAACTCAGCCTACTACGTGTCGACCACCGGGAGTGACTCAAATCCGGGTACGCAAACGGCACCTTGGCGCACGGTTCAACATGCCGCAGACACAGCACGTGCGGGCTGTACGGTCAACGTGCGAGGAGGAGTCTACAAAGAGCTCGTGAGCATCAACGCATCGGGCAACGCGAGCGATGGATACGTTACCCTCAGAAGCTATCCTGGCGAGACGGCGACCCTGGACGCAGGGCATTTCACTCCCGCCGGCAGAAGCGGGATTCTCACCATTCATAACCAGAGTTACGTGAGAATCGAGGGCCTTGAAATTCGCAACTTCCGCACCGCCGAACATCGACTTACGCCGTTAGGCATAAGCGTTACCGGGGCCGGTTCCCATATAGAACTGCTGAAAAACAACGTTCATCACATTGAGAACAATTTTCCAGGCCGCGATGCACCGGGAAGCGGCGGCAATGGTTTTGGCATCGCCGTATACGGTACCGACGCCAACGCTCCTATCACTGACCTGATCATTGACGGCAATGAGGTGCATCATCTCAAGACCGGTTCAAGCGAGTCGTTGGTAGTGAACGGGAATGTCACGAACTTCCGCATCACGCACAATGTCGTCCACGACAACAACAACATCGGAATCGACGTTATCGGCTTTGAGCGCACAGCGCCCGCCCCTGCCGTCGACCAGGCCCGCGATGGGGTGGTAAGCGGCAATCTGGTTTACAACATTACCTCGCGCGGCAATCCGGCCTACCGCAACGATGAATCTTCCGATGGTATTTACGTGGACGGCGGTACCCGGATACTGATCGAACAGAACGTCATTCATGATGTGGACTTCGGAATCGAGCTGGCCAGTGAGCACAAGGACCGTGCCACCAGCTACATCACTGCGCGAAACAACCTTATTTATCACTGCCATACCGCGGGTGTTTCCATCGGAGGTTATGCGCCTGAGCGGGGACACACCGATCACTGCACGGTGGTTAATAACACCCTCTATGAAAATGATACGTCGGCGACAGGTTCCGGCGAGCTTCAGATGCAGTGGAACATGGCAGACAATATTTTCGAGAACAACATCGTGTATGCAGGGCCACGCTGCCTTCTCGTGTTGAACAAGTCCAAAGTCGACAAAAGCCAACCGCCAGCTACGATCGATCACAACCTCTATCAATGTGTCTCCGGGCCGCAGGCGAGCACGTGGTCAGGGGCGTCCGGTACGGTGACGGGATTCGATAAATATGTGGAGTCCACGGGGAATGATCGTCATTCCCGTTTTTCAGACCCGCGTTTCGTTGATCCCGCCAAGAATGACTTTCATCTGAGAGCAGATTCTCCCGCGCTCACTGCTGGCACCATTGAGGGAGTGCCGGTGGGAGAACTCGATCTTGAAGGTTCACCGCGAGTCAAGTCCGGAAAGATCGACATCGGCTGCTACCAACAATAAACGGAGAAATCCATGCTGAAATCGGACCTGAATCGCCGTAAATTCCTGAAGATCACCTCTGGAGCTGGCGCCGCCTTGGTTATGCCGACTCTGGGACAAACGGCTGTTGCCTCTTCTTCCAAAATGATCGGCATCCAGGTGGGGGCAGTTTCGTTTGTGGATGAAGGCACGGAGAAGGTTTTGGACGTGCTTCAGGAACGTGCCTGCGTGAATACCCTTTTTCTTGCGGTATTCACCTACGGTCGAGGGATCGCCGGACGGCAGATTCCAGGCCAGCCGTTGCCCGATCATGGCAAGCAGGAGTACGACCTCAATTATCACGGTGGGAACTTCGCCACACCTCATCCTCAGTACTACAAGAACACACTCATCAAGCCTGCTCACGCGCCCGATCACGGTGACCTGGACATCCTGGCGGAAGTCCTCCCTGCCGCAAAAAAGCGCGGGCTCAAAGTCATCTGCTGGATGGAGGACGTATTTCGCCCCGATTTGCCGAATATCGAGAAAGTTCAGGAGCGGGATCTGTATGGGCGGAATGCCGAGACGCTATGCGTCAATAACCCTAACTACCTGAATTTCTTTGCCGGCTTGGTGGGAGACCTTGCGAGTTCCTATGATGTCGACGGAATCATGTGGGGATCCGAGCGGCAGGGTGCGCTTTCGGACAGTCTGGGGGCCACGCATGACACACCGCCAATCGATCCAGGCAATGTGACTTGCTTCTGCGAGTTTTGTCAGCGTAAAGCGAAAGAGCGCGGCATCAATCCCGATCGCGCCAGGCAAGGATTTCTGGAGTTGGAAAAATTCGTCCGTGCGTCACGGAACGGCAAACGCCCCGTGGACGGCTACTTCGTTCAATTCTGGCGGATTCTGTTGCGGTATCCCGAACTTGCTGCCTGGGAGATGCTCTTCACTGACAGCCTTCGTGAGACCTACGCGGCACTCTACAAAACGGTGAAAATGGCCAAGCCAACGATCCCCGTGGGCTGGCACATCTGGCACAACAATTCCTTTAATCCGATTTACCGCGCGGAACAGGATTTGCAGGAGCTTTCGAAATATTCGGACTTTATTAAGGTAGTCATGTACAACAACTGTGGCGGCGAGCGGATGGCGTTGTACGCTGACAATATCGGCTCGACGCTCTATGGAGATCTCTCCAAACAGGGCCTGCTCGATTTTAACTACGCGGTGATGGGATTGAAGGAACGCAGCTACGATCAGATTACGCTCTCTGGCCTTTCATCTGATTACGTTTACCGCGAGACGAAACGTGCACTGGATGGTGTGCTTGGTACCCGCACACTGATCTGGCCCGGCATCGATATCGATATCCCAACCGAAGCCAATAACAGCAAGTGCACGCCGCGGAGCGTTAAAGAAGCAGTTCAGGCGGCATTCCGCGCTGGCGCACCAGGCGTGCTCCTATCTCGCAAGTATTCCGAGATGCGGCTTGCCAATCTCAGCGGCGCTGGAGACGCGATTCGCGAGATGAAGCTATCCAGTTGATCAGGCTCAAGCGTGTTATTCCTTATAATGTGCACCAAACGAAAGTAAGCAGTGATCAGCTGTTTTGCTGGACCTCGTTCAACTCGACTTCCGTATCACATCCACCGGTCGCAGCTGATGCAATTTCAATTCGCAGTTCGCCAAGTCTTACTCCTCTACACCAACCGCTGCTCAGGATTGTAATTGTGGCGCAAAGTCAAAGAGCCGTCGGAATTGACCTTCTGGCGGCACGCCCAACGGACCGGGTAAGGTACGCCCTTGACCTCGAGGTCAGCTTTGAGACGTAAACCCTCCCATTGCGCGCCTGCGGGCAGTATCAGCATGGCTTGATGAACGCCCGTCGGCTTCGGATATCCCGGATCGACGCAGCCTGAGACATGAATCTTGTTGTCCTCACTGAACAAAGTTAGGCGAAGCACGCCCGGTACAGGCGCGATCCCGTCGTTTGCGAGGCCAATCACGAGGCCGGGGACTTCGTCCCGTTTGAACGTCCATATAAATGACGGACGGATGCGGTAGCCGATCTGGCGAGCCATCTCATCGATTGGTCCCGGGAACTTGTCGTAATAGCTCAAGATGTTGCCAGCGGACTGGGTGTGCCAACTCCAGAGCGATAGATAGTTAACACCCAAATCGGCTGCGTGTGAAATGATTTGCTCGTTGTATGTAATTCCGTCTTCGTCAACCTGTAGTTCCTTCGGATTCCCGGTAGTGAAACCAACCTCACCACACCGCTGTCAGGAACAACCGCACACGGACCATACTGTGCGAACGGGCCCTGATAGAGCCGGTCGGGAACCGAAAGCCCGGCTCCCCAATCGTATTTGTCCCAGTTGTGTTCAGGAATATAGGCGTTGGCGGTGGCCCTGTACAAGCCAACTGTGAGTCCGGTGGCGGTGGCGGACTTCAAGAACCTGCGTCGGTTCATTTGTCGCTCCCTGAACGGCGAAGTTAACCAGTTGATGTTGGTCCAGCTTCCATGCGGTTTACTGAGGTGAATCGCTCAATGGGGTAGAGAAAAGGAGATGACATCGCTTCCGGCAGCAATGGCCACGTATTGCACTCCGTCCACTTCGTAACTCATCGGAGAAGCACGAACAGTCTGGCCGGTGTTGAACTCCCAGAGCGGGTGACCTGTGCGCGCGTCGACCGCCGCAAACGATCCGGTGTCGTCTCCAAACAATACCAACCCTCCGGCGGTGGCTAACGTCCCTCCCCAGGAAGTTCCCTTTCCGACCTGGGGGTAACGCCACGTCAAGGTTCCATCAGGGATGCTGTACGCCAAAAGAATCTTGTGTTGTGCTTCCGTTTGGATTTTCTTTGTGCCCGTGGCATAGTACGTCGCGCCCTCTTTGTATTCCGCGGGTTTTGAGAAAAACATGTTGCAATTCTCCAGGGCGAGAAAATAAAACATCCGGGTCTCAGGGTTATACGACGGTGAGTACCAATTAGTAGCGCCTTCTATGCCAGGACAGATGCGTGTGCCCTCTGCCGTCGGGATGAGCCCCGAAAGAATCGGGCGGCCAGTCTCATCAACTCCCTTCGCCCAGGTCGCTTCATTCAGGAAGCGCGTCGCCTTTAAGAACTCTCCATTTGTTCGATCAAGAAAATACAGAAAGCCGTTGCGATTGGCTTGGACGAGCAACTTGCGACGTTTGCCATGCTCATCCACATCAATCAGCACGGGCGTCTCATTGGCGTCATAGTCGTACAAGTCATGCGGAGTAAATTGAAAATACCATTTCAATTTTCCCGTATCGACATCCAAAGCTAAAACGCAATCTGTATAGAGATCATCTCCGGGACGCGTCTCTCCTGCGAAGTCGGGCGCTGGATTGCTTGTTGTCCAGTACAGAAGATTCAATTCAGGATCATACGTGCCCGGCATCCACGTTGTGCCTCCACCATGCAGGTAAGCGTCGCCCGGCCAGCTTGCAGAACCAGGTTCTCCAGGTGCTGGTATGGTCCAGAACTTCCATCGCAAGGCTCCGGTTTCGGCATCGTAAGCCGCCAGAAAGCCGCGTACTCCACTGTCTCCGCCTGAAGTACCTACAATGACTTGGTCCTTCACTACGAGGGGAGCGCTTGTGGCTCCATAGCCTTTTCTGGGATCCGCGTATGGCACGTCCCAAAGCACGCGACCAGAGCGCGCATCCAGGCAAAGCAGATGCGCATTGTCGGTTTCCATATATACGCGGTTTTTCCAGAGTGCCCCGCCTCGATTTTTGTGCGCTGCTGCGTCATCAATGAGGCCGCTGCTTACAGCACGTTCGTGCTTCCACAGCTCTCGCCCTGCACGTGCATCCAAAGCGGTTAAAGTGTTTGCGGCAGTCACATACATCACGCCGTTGTAGACTACAGGCGTGACTTCCAGATGTGAGGTGTTCTCCGCGTGAAATATCCATGCGGCCCGCAGATGCGAAACATTGGTTGTGTTGATGCTGCTCAGGCTGCTGTACCTTTGTCCGGAGTAGTCTCCGTTATAAGACGTCCAATTCTTTCCGTTCGGGCTAGCAGACACATCTTCTTTTACGTACGGTTTGCGCTCGCTGGCGGTTGTTGAGTGCTCTTGGGCAGGTGTGACGGTCGGACAAAATGGAAAGCAAAGAATTCCTACTACGAATCCAATCGACCAAAAGGTCACTCTCATTGCGTCCGGCCCGAACCTTCTATCACAACTTCTCCGAGCGATCCGCGATCGACTCCATTGGCATCCACAAGGTGAAGCGAAATACGTCCGGGATGGCCGCTGAACGCCACGGAACTTTGTAACGGGACAATTTTCCGCGGATCTACTGCCACGACCGACTGGGTGCCCATCACCGATCCTCTGGAACGGTAGAAATAAGCAACAAGTTGTCCGGGAAAGAAGACGCCAAAAGTTCCGGTCATATCGATTTGCCCGTTGTCTTTGTTTTCAACCGCGCGCAAAGCGTTAAAGACGACTCCCGAGTCTTTCACGGCCTGAATGCCTCTATCGCCGCGCGTCGGAAACCATTCCGTATCAAAACTATGAGATTCTCCTGGATAAAGCCGGACCATCGGAGAATTCAACTCAGCCTCCATATAAAAGGGAGGGGGCTCCCTATCCGTGCGTCCCAAGGTCACTGTGCCGTCCGGTGCCTGACGGAGCTGCGGCCCATTGGTCCAGAAAATAACCGAGGCCTTTCCAGGATATGGCTTCGTGTCGTCGTAGCGGAATCGCTCGACCATGGCATATTGACTGGCGCCGTCCACTACAGCCAACCAGCCATCCTTCGAATCCAGCCATAGCTCCGCCGCTAGTGGAACATAATGCAAGGAAAAGATGCCGTCTTCTCTGATTTTGGCTGCGGAGTTCTCCGCAGGTCCAAATCTGACGTGGTAGCGATTGAGATAGGCGCTCGTGGGATTTGCGCTGCTGAATCCCCAGATGTCCTTATTATGATGCGCTGGGTCCTTTGCGTCGGCCGTGTCGTACTGCGTTACTGACTGTACGGACCATTCGATCGGGTGTCCACTCGCGTTGGCAAACACTGCATGAAAACGTATGCGAGGAGAGTCAGAATCAAGACGAATACTGCGCGTGAATTGTAGCCCCGTAAGCGGGTCCGCCGGCCCAGTCAACGAGACTTCGCACGACTGCCCTTGTGAAAGTATGCGAAAGGTGTAAGGACTATCGTCCAATACATCAGAGTTGCCTACCCAATGTTGTTCGTCGTCATCCCCTTCCGGAAGCACCCAGAGCTTGTCGCCTCCATAGTTAAACCATTCGTTGTGCGAGGGCGGAACGTATTTTCCCGCATATGCCGGATTTACAAACAAAAACGGATGGTCATCAAAAACCACTTGCATGAGGCGTCCGCCGTTTTGCGGTACAAAAATCAACTTCACCCAGGGGTTGAAAACTTGCTGCGCTTGCCAGCCTTTGTAATTTATGGCCTCGACTTTGCACGTGGGAGCAGGTGGCTGTTGCGCATCGGCGTCGAACAGGAGAAGTCCCAGCAAAGGAAAGATCAACCGCATTCTAAGGGGCCAATGTGTCATCGGATTATTCATTTGCACAACTTGTCTATCGCCGTCTTAGGAGTCTTTGTCGCAATTAGAGACATCTGCTCCAAGTCCGGATAGCGTCCGTCAGCATTCGGTGAACGGTCCGCCGGAGCAAGCTGCTGGAGCAACGTTTGCGCGGGTAAAGCGCCCTGGAAATATTCCGAGTAAACTTTGTTAAACTCGCCACTGTCCGAGAGATTGTCCAAATAGACAGTTGTGTTGACCAGCTGGCTGAAATCCATGCCAGCTTCTTCCAGGTTGTCGAGTTGATTGCGCATGGTTTGTCGGAGCTGTGCCGCCGTGGTGCCGCCGAAGACTCCGCCGTGCGGACCCGGGATGAATCCGCTTTTCGCGGAGCAATACAAAGTGTCACCCGCAAAGACGCATGGACTGGCCGTGGGGCTTGGCGGCATGTTGCGAGGACGGATGGAGCGGCGAACACTTAGTTCGCGTACCGCCACAGCAGTGTATTCAATTTTTGCCTGCTGCGGCAACGCGGTCACCTGGATCGTCGCTCGCGCCGGCGTATTACCAAATTCGAAGCGGCGGGCATAGCGTTCATTCATCACCTTCGGCGGTATGTTGTTCGTTAAATATGGATTCACGAACACAAAATGCTTCAGGGTCAATCCGGCTGCTTCAGCAACAGCGCTCAACCCATCTAAGGCGAGGTCTGTCTGAGCAGCTGGATCATCTGCAAGCTTACCGCTTTGAGGGTCTCTTCCCTGCATTGCTGAAATAAACAAACGATCGTGCGTCAAGATTCCTGGCGAAAACGGTCCATCCAATTTGTAATTGGCAGGAACCACTGCTTTGCGTCCATTCAGATCACGGACGGCTACCGCATTGATCTGAATACCTGGCGATGGGAGTTTTGCGACTCCCAGCACTGCGCCAGCGGGCGGAATGCTGGGGAAATACTTCTTGAAGACGGTATCGAACACAGGGAAGTTATCTACGTTTTCGAGATACACCTGGACATAAACGACATGCTCCATCGTCAATCCCGCGGCCTCGACAACTGCTTTTACATTTTCAAGAGCCTGGGCGGCCTGTTCAGAGAACTTTTCGGACAAGCTACCATCTGGGCGGTTGCCACTTTGTCCCGCCAGGTAGACATAGCCATCCGCATCCATTGCCGACGAGCACTTGGTCGCAACTGGGTTCAGTTGGGGATAAGCAGTGCTCGCAATCAGCAAAGCAATTCCTAAGAAGCATTGACGCATGTGGAACGTCCTCCTTAGCCCTCAAGCGCAAATCGCTAGGCGGCAGGCGCTGCTTTCTGCGCGGTACTTAGAAGTTCCCGGAGCCGCTGGCCCACAATGAGTACCTCATTCGGCTGAATCGTTGAGGAAACAAGTTCCAGCTTGCTTGACCCTGACGCCGATCCCTTCCTCTTGGGTTTTGGATTTCCTTCGCGGACGGCAGGAACAATACTAGGATTGTCAGCGCCGGCTACTTCGATTACAGGATCACCCGTATGCAACGCCTGAACGCAGTCCTTTACGGTATATCCCCACTTTTCTTGACTCCAAGAGATGTGCAGCGTAGGGTACCGATTGCCATCCGTTGGAATAGAAATTTCGGTCTCGACTCCCGGAACGGTTTTGACGAGTGTGGCGATGCGTTCCACACGCGCATTCCATTCCCGGTTGAGCGCATTGAGATCGCTTTTTAGCCAGGTTTCGACGGCCGTGAGAAGACCGATGATCTCCTCCTTGCCAACCTTCATGGCGCGGCACACAGAACCCTCCCATGGGCTCGTGTTCAGCATGGCTGCCTCAATCAGATCCCTCCTGCCAAGCAGCAGGCCGCTGCACTGCGGCCCTCGAAGCCCCTTTCCTCCCGAAAATGCATACATGTCCAGGCCCATCTTTGCATAGAGTTTGATATTGTCGATGGGAGGAATTCCCGCTGCGTCGTCCAACAACATTGGAACTCGGAACTTCTTTGCGATAGCGTTCTCTTTGTCCAGGTTATCGCCGAGATGGGTGGTATAAATCATCGCCGTGTTGTCATTGATAGCTGCGGCCAGATCTTCCGGTGTATCCGCCAAGACAAGTTTGGCCCCTGTCAATCGAATCGCGTTGTCAAAGGCGCTCCTGCCTCCCATCATAATGACTTCATGTTTCAGTCCAGTGGTGTCTGGAAGTTGCCAAATATGTTTTGGATCGCTGCCCGCCATGCAAGCCGCGGTCGCTGACGCCATCGCTCCCGCCGCGCCGGAGGTCACCATTCCGGCTTCGGCTCCCGTCAATTCCGCAAGACGACGGCTAGCCGCATGTTGCAAGTCGAACATGTTGACGAAATACTCCGATGCTTCTCGCTCGGCAGCATGCACTTCGGGAAATTCCAAGGAGCCACTCAGATATGTCCAGGTCCCCCGGCAATTGATGACAGTCCTTACGCCCAAGCGGGAATACACATTTTCGCGACGAGATTTTCCCAACGCAGCGGCCGCGCTGGCGAATACGCTTCGGGCGGCAATCTGGCTCAGCAACGGCACCGCGGCTGCGTATCGAATAAAATTGCGCCGGCTGAAATCGGTGATGATTGGCATTTCAGGAGCCTCCGTTTGCAAATCGCAAACATTACTGCTTAGTTTAGAAGAGCTGCGTATTATGGTCTTCCGTGAGCCGGATACCCAACCCTAGTTCATTTGATCATTCTTCTTGTGGCCGGTGGATTCAGCATCTGTAGCTTGCGGATTCGGCGATTGGTGAATGATGTAACTCACCAGATCTTCAATCTCGGTTGCACTCAATTTCTGCTGGTAATCGCCAGGCATGGAAGGCGAGGGCGAACGCTGCGCGGACCGTAAGTCGGATTTCATGAACAGATAAAATTGCCCATCTGTGTCCTGTATTTGCAGAGAAGAATTGCTCTCATTGCGAATGACACCGGCAAATTGTTGACCTGAATTGTTCATGACACGTGCCAAAGTTTGGAGTGGCACTTGTTGTGCTTGCGGGTTGGCGATGGCAACGCGAATATCGTTCGCGTCGTGATCATAGGCGAAATCGCTCAAGTCCGTAGAGAGAAAGCGGCCTTCACCGTGCATCGCGTGGCAATTGGCACAGCCTCCTTTGCCAAAAAATATTTGCTGGCCATGGACGGGATTTCCAGCGTCACTTCGAACCTCATTCTTTGCCTGTAGAAAACGCACATAGTCCAAAATAGACTGAAGCTTGAGGTCGCCTAAGCTATTGAATGGCGGCATTCCCTTGCCAGGGATTCCATCGCGAAGAATGCGGGCAAGTTCTGAATCTGACTTGGATTTGGCAGTGGATCGGCGGCCAATACTCGGCGCATGCTCGCCGCCGGCGCCGTCGAGTCCATGACAGACAGCGCAAGTGGTCTCAAACAGGTTCTTGCCGTTGCTGTGCTCGACCTGCGTTGTTTGGCTCGTCAAGTTTGAGGTTTGAGACTCAGCGTTGCTGGATAACGCGGCGAAGGCCAAGGAAAGGCCAGCGACCGTCAGCCAACCGCAAAGCTGGTTTTTCATCTCCCTCCCATGACCGACACCACTGCGCCACGCTCCAGCGGTGGCAGCGTGAATTCGACTCGATCCCCGCGCTTTTCTCCTTGCACGATTTGCGTTTCGCCGAGAAATGGAAGATACGACAGCGAACTGCCCATTGCTGCGGGCACACCGATATGGATGCTATTTACTGGTGTTGGAACAGCGACCGTACCCGGGACCAGTCCCCCGAAGACCAGGTAGATATGTGGCACTCCGTTCACGCTAGCGAAATTCACCGTCACAGCAACGAAAACATACGAAAGCATTAGAACCGTTTCACAACTCTGATACACCGAAGCTAATTGGTTGTCAATTGGAAATATTACGGAATACTTCGAAATGACCTTATTTCACCGAATGAAATTGCGAACCACTCCCATAATCCTCGTCGAGAGAGGGAAAGGGTGCCCTGGAATGAGACATTGTTGTGGGATTTCACGATCGGTATTTCCAGACTGGGTTCGCTACTTAGAATAGGGGACATATCCGGCGGTTTTCGTGCGGAGGCGGTATACAGAAGTAGTGGCTGTGATGTAGAGAGCACCGTAGTCGCTATTCCCCCACGCGAGATTTGCCGGTTGTTCTGGAAGAGTGATTGTGCCCATGTGCTGGCCATTGGCATTCCACACCCATATACCTTTTGGGCCAGTGACGTAGAGGTTGCCATCCCTGTCGACCTTGATGCCGTCGGGAACACCGTCGTCATGTTCTCCTGGTTCTGCGCCAAACACCCGACCATTCGCAAGCATGCCATTGGATGTAACGTCGTAAACGCGGATGTTCTCTTGCTCGCTGTCGTCGACATAAAAATGTTTGCCATCGGGCGAGAAAGCCAGGCCATTGGGTTCGCTCAAGTCCTTGGCGAGAAGCGTCAGTTCCCCTTTCTTGTCCAATCGGTAAACGCCCTGAAATGGAAGTTCCTGTTTTTCGCCTCTCGCGAGATCCATATTCGGATCCGTGAAATACAGGGCGTCGTCGGGTCCGACCGTCACATCGTTTGGAGTATTCAATTTCTTACCTTCGTAGCTGTTAGCCAGAATGTTGTATTTTCCTGCAGGGGTGATTTCAACCACGGCGCGCAAAACACTTGAGCAGTCAATCAGGCGGTGCTGTCGGTCAATGGTGTTCCCGTCAGGATCGCCAATCGCGATTACTTCTTCTTTCCTGCCGCTGGGGTATACGCGATAAATTTTGTTACCCTTCTCGTCGCTGACGTAGAGAAAGCCGCTCGGATCCCACATGGGGCCTTCAGTGAACCTAAATCCGCTGGCAATCGTCTCCAATTTAGTGTCGCGACTTATCAGACTCCAGAATGTAGGATCCTGCGCCTCCAAGGCAAATGTTCGCCGAGCGACCTGCGCTGTGCCGGAAACGCAGACCACCAACAATGTCAGGACAGAAACCGTAATTAGGAAACTGCGTCTCATTGAACTGGGCTCCTCAGCAAAGGCCGCACCCTTTCATTTCACCAGGAGGCAATCAGGTTTGGGCCATATGTGCCTTCGCCTCTTTCAAATCAAGGAAAATCCTCGAGATCTGAGTTGCTATTGCTTGACGGCGATCACGGAAACCTCAATACGCGCATTGTTTACCAAAGCCGCCGCCTGAATGGTGGCACGCGCGGGTTTCGGATCAGGCATGATTTCCTTATACACTTTGTTCATCTCCCCAAACTCCTGAATATCTGCCAAATAGACGGTCACGGAGACGATATCGGACATTTCGAATCCGGCGGTTTTAATCACTTTCTGAATATTCTCAAGCGCCGCTTTGGTCTCTGCGCCAATCCCACCGGCTGCCAGTTTGCCGCTCTCATCGGATCCTTCTTGTCCCGCCACATACAGAGTCTTTCCTGCAATGACCCCGTCGCTAAAGGGAAGGCCCTTGCCGCCGCCAAGATTGATGTGCTTATGCTTCTCGGCGTAGCAGTTGGAACTGACGATTAGTCCCAATGCGAACACGATGAATACAGTGAAGGTTCCCCGGACCGGTCGTTGTGGCGTTTTCATTTTTGATGTCCTTTAGCGTGAATTGAATTTTAGGTCTTTCCAGCAAACCGGAAACAATGTACATTCCGCGAATGGATTTGGAAATAGAAACATATCAACCGAAAACGCAATTTTACGAAACTTGCCATGCTCAAAGAGGCAGGTGGTATACCGCTGGTTTTTTGAAAACGATATCGTGTAGGCCGGCCGCCAGATGCGTGGATCTATAGCCCTACAGGGGCTCGGCACTACACCTGCGCGTTTTTTATTTGATCAAAAAGGGGCGACCATGGGCAAAGCGGCAGGAGAAATGAACCGCAGAGCATTTCTTAGCAAGACAGCGACGGTGATTGCCGGGAGCGCGGCTTTCGGTAGCACTGCGTTGTCCTACGCTCGAATTATCGGCGCGAATGATCGCATCTCCCTCGGCCACATCGGAATCGGAAGCCGCGGGGATGATCTGACCGAGATTGTACGGCGGTTGAAGGATAGCCATAACGTAGATATGACCGCCGTCTGTGATTTGTGGTCAGTGAACCGGGACAAGGCGCGCACGGCGAATGGGAAGTATTACGGCAGGGAGCCGCGAGCGATGCAACATGTGGAAGAACTGATCGCGCTGAAGGATGTGGATGCAGTGTTGATTTCTACGCCCGAGCATTCCCATTCGCCGATCCTGAAGCTGGCAGCCGAGGAGGGCAAAGACGCGTACGTTGAGAAGCCGATGGGTAACGTGCTGGCCGAGGTGAAGGCTGCGCGCGATGCAGTTGTGACCCGCAACTTGATCGTGCAAGTGGGGACGCAGCATCGAAGTGAGCCATATCCCAAAGCGGCTCGTGAGGTAGTGCGAAGTGGTGAACTGGGACAAGTGAGTAAGATCGAGATCGTGTGGAACTATCATGGTCCGCGGTGGCGCGGACGGAAAGAAGTGGCGCAGATCCGCGAGGCAGACACGGATTGGGGGAAATGGCTGATGACCAAACCGCAACGGTCGTTCGATCCGCGCATATATTTTGAATTTCGGTTGTACAAAGAGTTTTCGAGCGGAATTGCCGACCAATGGATGAGCCATGGGATCGACCTGGTGCACTATTTCATGGACGATCGCGTGCCACGGTCAGTTATGGCACACGGCGGAATATTTGCCTGGCGTGACGGGCGGGAAAATCCGGACACGTTTCAGGCGCTGCTGGAATATCCGAAGGGATTCTTGGTGAGTTATGCGACGAGTTTTGGGAATGATTCGCCGGGATACACGCGCTACATGGGCAAGAAGGCAACGCTCGTTAACATAGGCGGCGAGGGCAGCCCGCGCTACCAGATTGTGGAAGAAAAAGGCAACCACGAGGACAATTGGGAGATCGATAAGCAGCGGGGGGCGAGATACGTTCAACTGCCGGGTGACAAGGAGCTGGCGCCGATGGCGATCGATGACATGACCGTCGAGCACATGGCAAACTGGTTCGAGTGCATTCGTACGCGGCAGCAGCCCATCGCGACCGTGCACGATGGCTTCGGACATTCTGTCGCGTGCATGATGGCGGCGGAATCGTACTGGACGGGCAAGAAACTTTATTGGGATCCAGCGAAAGAAGAGATTTTGGACCGCGCGCCGCAAGCGATGTGAGACTAAATGTTGCTGCGCTTCATCTCGTCCATCAGGTGATCGCATGAGCGCACGCACAGAGCCATGATGGTCAGCGTAGGATTCTGGCAGGGATTGGACGTAAACCCTGAGGCATCCATTACGAAAAGATTCTTGATGTCGTGGGTTTGCTGAAATTGATCGAGCACAGACTTCCTGGGGTCGCTGGCCATGCGGGCGACGCCGGCTTCGTGAACAGCCCAGCGCGGCGCCGAGGGATTCGCGCGAGTGCGTATGTTCTTGGCCCCCGCAGCCTCCAGCATTTCTCCCGCAGATTCAGCGATGTCCTTGATCATGGCTTTCTCATTCTCGCCGTCGGACATGTGAATCTTTAGGACCGGGATACCGTAGACATCCTTCACTTCCCTGTCGATTTCCACAAAGTTGTCCCAGCGGGGTAAGACTTCGCCGAATCCGGTGAGGCTGAACTCAGCGCGCGGTTCACGAAGCGCCTTCTTATAAGCTTCGCCAAAACCCGGCGCCCCCCAGTTGAAATCGAAGTTGCTGTCGCATTCAAAGCCATAACCGCGAAGGAATTTCTTGAAGGGCGGGTTGCCTTTCATGTTGCGAAAGCGGACGATATAAATCCCCAAGGGCTTGATGGGAGCGCTCAAGGAAGGCGCTGGGGCGAGCTCGGGAAATTCGCCCCTGCCGCCGGCGCTGCGCACGTGGGCCATGAGGTAGTGGCCGAGAACGCCGCTGGAGTTCGCGAGGCCATTGGGATACTGGGAATTTGCCGAGTTTAAAAGGATGCGGGCGGACTCTTGCGATTGCGCGCACAGGATGACGACGCGCGCTTGAATTTCGCGCGGAGCGCGCGTGATGCGGTCGATGTAAAGAACGCCGCGCGCGCGATTGCGGTCCGCATCCATCAGTACTTTGAAGGCCATGGCGTTCGAAATCAAAGTACAATTTCCGGACTTGAGTGCGTCGGCGACGGTGGTGAAAGCGGAATTGAAGTAAGACTTGGTGACGCAGCCGCGTTCGCACGGGCCACAATAGTGACATGGGCCGCGGCCATTCAATGATTGGGTGAGGTTCGCTGAACGCGTGAGCGTCGCGGTACGGCCCATCTTCTGCTTCACGCGATCGCGAAAAACTGATTCTTGACAGTTCAGCGCCATGGGCGGCTGGAACTGGCCATCCGGCAACTCTTCGAGTCCCTCCGCCATCCCGGTGATTCCTACGTACTTTTCCACCAGATCGTAATAGGGAGCTATGTCTCTGTAGCTGATCGGCCAGTCTTCGCCGTAGCCATCGTGAGAGGCGGCCTTGAAGTCCCAGTCGCTGAAACGCAGCGACACGCGGCCCCAGACGTTGGTGCGGCCACCGGTCATGCGCAAACGGCCCAGCCAGTTGAACGGTTTGTCCGCGGGCGTAGTGTAGGGTTCTTCGATGTCGTTTACGAACCAGTCCTGGGTATATTCGTTGCAAACGTCCGCCATCTGCGATTGAACGGGGCGAGTTTTGCGGACAATCTCCGGGGCGAGGTTGCGATACTTCAGTTCGAAAGCTGGAGTGTGCTCGCTGAAATTCGCGCTGGATTGCGGGCGCCCGGCCTCAAGGAGAGCAACTTTCAGCCCAGACTCGGCCAGACGCTTACACGCCCAGCCTCCGGAAGCCCCTGAACCTACCACGATGACGTCGTATTTCTTTGTTGTCGATTCAGCCAAGGGTTCGATACCGCCGAAGACGATGATTGTTTCTTCTAAACAATGTCATGACTTGCGGATGCTAGCAAGCCAAGCAGAGCCAGGTCAATCGAAGAGAATGGAGCGCACTCCGCAGCCGCGGGTCAGTCTTATCCACTTGTCTTTTGGAGCCGGCATGCCAGAAATTGTCTCTCGTTGATGGCACTTGTGACCATGCAGAGGCTGAGTGTTACCATTGCCGCGAGAATTTGCTGCATGACTCGGACGCCAACCATACGGACTCTGCGAGGCCACTATCGTGACAAAGGATGAACGTTTGCACCTGATCGGGCATGGACAGGCAGTGGGGCGTACGCTTACGCGTCGCGAGATGGTGCAACGAATGCTCGCCGGAATGGCCTTGCCGCTGGTGGCGGCTTCCCACCCCATTCACAGGCTTCTTTCAGATGACGCAATTTTTTCAGGCGCGGATGCACAGATGGCATCCGCGGATTGGAAGCCGTTATTTCTCAACGCGTCCCAGAATGAAGCGCTCGTCGCGCTGTCGGAGATCATCGTGCCCGGGTCAGCCAAGGCTCAAGTGAACCGGTTCATCGATTTGCTGCTCAGTGTAGATACGCCTGCTAACCAGAAGAACTTTTCGGCGAGCATTTCGGTGATGGACGACGAATCGCAGAAGCGCTTCGGGCATCCGTTCGCGGCTCTCAGGGGAGACCAACAGAATGAGCTCCTAACCACCGCTTCGAAAGAGGATGTGGGCGACAACGAGGGCAAGGACAACGGTTCAGAGGCGCGAGATTCTGAGGGCAAACACGTGGGAGAAACGCGACCTTCGCTCAACGAACACTTCAACAACCTGAAGGGTTGGATCAGTGGAGCGTATTATTCGTCGGAAACCGGAATGACGGAACTCGGATGGACTGGCGAATACGCATTCGAGAATTATCCATCGTGCCAGCAAGCGGAAGAACATCATTGAGACGGCTAGCCCTTCCGTACTCCTGCGGAGATCTTGTAAATCGCAGCCGCTCCTAACAAGCTAGCTCCAGCCAGGATCTTCCACGCCAAGTCATAACTGTGGTAGCTATCGAAGAGTCTTCCCGCCATCCACGGCGCTGCCCACTGACCGAGCGAGTATCCCATGATGATCAGCGCTAGGATCTTTCCAAGCGCGGCGGTACCGAAGCATTCCGCGGTGACCAGTGGAATCAACATGTAATCGGCACCCATTGCAAACCCAAATGCCAGGGCAAACAACCAGGTGGCAGCTGGCTGGCGCGATATGTAGAGTATTGGAATCGTTAGGCCAATCGACAAATAGAAGAGAGCCATGATGTCTTTCTTCGAAAACCGATCCGCCAAATACCCTACCAGTACCCGGCCACCGAGGCTTGATGCCAGCAGCACTGTTGAGAACCGCGAAGCCGCAGTCGGCGAGTAGCCCTGATCTCTAAGGAATAAAATGAAGTGTTGAATCACTGCGCCGATGGCTCCAACCACCAGCGTGGACCCTGCCAGGATCAGCCAAAAGTTGCGTGTGCGAGCCGCAGTAGCGACTCCGCTTGAAGTGGCAGTGCCGGCGGTGGTGACCTTGTCGTCAGCGAGATCGTTTCTCGAATCGCCATCCGGCAGGAGTCCCATTTCCGCCGGAGTCGAACGCGTAAGCAGGATTCCGACCGGGAGGAGCACAATCAGAATCAACATGCCGACAGTTCCAAGCGCGTGGCGCCACCCGAAGGTGCGGATCAAACGACTAACCAGCAAGGGCGAAACCACTCCGCCAAAACCCAGGCCGAGATAGGCGAAGCCCATCGCACGGCCGCGCTGCCTACGGAACCATTGCGCAATAAGTACTTGATTGGCTATGGGGCCTGCCAGCACGAAGCCCAAGACTTCCGCGATGCAAAGGAGTTCGTATTCCCAGAATCGGGTCATGAAACCCATGAGGAATAGAGAGACGCCGATGAGGCCAGCACCGGCCAGGATGATCGATCGACTGCCGATCCGGTCTATCAGCGCGCCCGCGGCGAAACCAAAAGGCAAGCCGACAATCAGGAATCCTAGAAGGAAGCCCTGGGTCACTTGGGCACGCGTGAAACCGAGTGATTCCACAAACGCGGGATAAAACACCGGGAAACCGTAAAAGATAATTCCGACAGCGAAGAAAAGATTTAGGAACGCTGCTACGACAACCCACCAGCCATAAAAGATTCGTGTTGATCGATTTTCCTTCATGCAAGAAACGATCTGTTCCCGGAAGACCCGATGGTGCGCTGCCAAGAAATACGAACGCTATTTCTGCTTCTATGTCTCACCCGAATTCCGGACCCAGAATGGCACAGAGTCGTTCAACACGTCCCGGATGAAGATTCGCGCCACGGTACATGCGAGTGAGCGGGCGCGAATAAGTGAATCCAAAAGATTGCAGCAAGCTGCGCGCCATCGTGTTTGATCTCAAACAATCCACGACGACGGTGTCGCGCCCGCAACTTCCCAGGAATGCTTCGAGCAACTGGCGAGCCACTTGAGCGTCTGTTGCCACCCAAGGACCGAGATGATCCGCGTAGCAACCACGCCGCCCGAAGCCGTACCCTTCGACGATATTCGCGTTCCGAATCGCGAAAGTGAAGTCAGGCACTTCCTGATGCAGAGACTCGAGCAACGAACTGCGATCAGCGCCAAAAATATCGCGATCTAGTTCGAAGATTGAGTCCAGGGAATCCGGAGATAGCAATCCAGGTGGACGGGAACGGTGAGTCTTTGTACTTGACGCCGAGGAAGTTCTCAAGGTCCAACGTTCTATTTCGTACTCGGACATGAAGCCTAATTTTTCGTAGAGTGGCTTCCCTAACGGTGTGGCGTCCAGTTTTATCGTGGAAACCTTGCTGGCATCGAGATGCTCGATTGCTCGTGCAAGAAGCGTCGCTCCCAGGCCCCGCCCGCGAAATTCCGGATCAACCAATACCATGCCGACCCACGCGAAGCGCTCTTCATAGGAAATGGTCGTGGCCGTGCCACAAACTTTTCCGTCGAGTTCGGCAACAAAACAACCACCGGGGCTGGCTGCAAGAAAGCGTCCCCAGTCCTGTACGGTCTGATTCCAGCCGGCGATTTCCTTCAGCCGCATTCCGCTGGGAATATCCAGCTTCGTCATCGTGCGCAAGTACATAAGGAGCACGCTCCGGGGTTGAGCATCTGCATTCATTGGGCGCCGAAGGATTCCGCCACGGCGCTCCAATTGTCTTGAAACCACTTGGCCATTTCATGCACGTTGGCGCCCACCTTCAAACTGAAACGCTCGCCAAGATCCAGAATCCAGGCGAGGAAACCCTCTTGTGGGTGAAAAAGCAGTAAATGGAGCGCCTTTTCGGGCTTGCTCCCGATCTTCATCAGGAATTCAGCATCCGAAAGCTGGAACAGGGTATGCATCTGAAAACTAGATGCACCGCGCAGCAAATATTCGGCGGCAATCCTACCCGAATGAATATCGCCCGTCGCGGAAAACGGAAGCAGAGGGGACGCGGCTGGTTCCTGGAACTGCCTTTGTGCTCGCGAGCGATGGGAAAGGAAGTTCTCGAGGACGGCGAGGTTGCGGTCGCTCAAGTCCGGTCCGCCATACGCTACGCCGGTTTTTCCTTCGAAAGATCGCGAAGGGTCGAACAAACGGTTGGCATAAATCAAGAAATCACTCTGGTCTTGGCCGGGCACCAACGAGTGCAGTGTCTCCAACATTTGGAGCTGGAAAGGGTCCCCAAACAGAGCATTGAAAACCTTCAAACCAACGCAGGTTCTGCCCGGCGTGGCGCACCGGATGAGGCTCGGAACGGTGCGAAGCCACTCGAGGATTTTGACTTCGAGAGCCGCGCGCGAAGAACCCGCGAGCGTAGGACTGAAGTCTTTCTCGATCGGCATGAGGGCGGTGCCATGATGTCTGCTCCAAATTTCTAGAAGACTCCGGGTAGTGAAACTGTATTCCGCTTCTTTCCAGCAATTTTCCTGAGGTGTGGGCAGGTGATATTTCACAGAAGGCACCACCAACATGTTAGATGGCCTGGCGAGGGCTAGACTCTCGTCGAAAAGCTGGCGATACGATTCGAACGTGCCCGACCAGCCGCGTCCGCTCCAGGTAACCGTCCAACCTTCTTCGCCGCTCCGGCCACCGATGCGTTCAAGGTGCATGCGAGTTTCTGGGGTGGCCCATTCGCGCATTGACTGCGCGCCCGAATCATCCTGAGCGATAACGGTCTTTAGGACCACGAAGCCTAATCCGGACTGGGCGTCTTTTCCCACCTGTGGGCAGGTCATGGAGAGTTGTCCGGAGGCCTTCCCGAACGGATTCTTGATTCTTACGCCACCATAAAAGGTGGAGAGGTCGATGCCAAATGTTTCGAGAACATATGGCTCGAGCGGGCGAGGCAAGGCTTGGTGGAACCGTTCGTAGTCGGATTGGAGTCGCGCAGCAACTTCCCTGTGCAGTTTTGGAGGGCCTTGGAGTCGGACCTTGGGTGGGAGGAATTCGAACATGATCTAAGGTGTTGCCCCTCGGCTGTGCAACTGCCGCTGTGGACTCTAATTTTTAATTTCCCCCAGCGCGTGCAAGGTCGCGCCGATATTTTCAAATTCTGTTTGCGGGAGATCGGATCCCCAGGGGTCATGAGCCGATTCGGGCGCGAGCACGCCCAGATGTACGAGGGTCCACAACATTCTCCGGATGTAACCTTCCATCGGCGGAATGAATAACGCCTGCGAAAGCAGATCCACCCTTCTTGAAAGATCAAGGAACTCTTCGCTCCTCCCCTCGAAATGACTGCGCAGGAGATTGTGCTGCAAGCGAACGCATGCGGCACCCATGCCGATGAGAGCGGAGGTTGCTCCGCACATCAAGCTGTAGCCGAGGAAACGGTCCTCGCCAGTGATCAGGATTTTGTCGGGAAACTCTTTACGGAGGAGACTGGCAACGGTTTGATACGTCATCACGCTATCCAAAGTGGCGAGCTTGATTCCTGTGACTTCCGGCAAAGACATGAGGCGTCGGAGAAGATCAACGGAGTAGGAAATACCACCGGCGGCTTCGTACAGATAAAAAGCAATCTGCGGAACGCGAAGGGCAGCGAGCCTTTCGTGGTGCATGAGGATCATATTCTCGAATTTTCCGAAAAACGTGGGAGGATGAACCAGGAAAGCGTCGGCACCATCCTGCAGCGCGGATTCGGCCATCACCACCGAGGAATCAATATACGCGGAAGCCTCGTGGACGTCGGAGGCAACACACCCCACACCAGCGATAATGACCTTATCCGAGCCCAGCCCCATTCGCCAGCTTCGCAGAACCGCGGTTCGCTGCTCGCGGGTGAGGCGCAGCCCGCGTCCGGTATGTGCCCAGACGGCCACTCCGGCGATGGGTTGAGCAGCCATGTACGCCACATAGCGCTCCTGAGCACTCGCGTCGATCTGTCCATCGGCACGGAATGGGACGGGTACCGCGGGAATCAAACCACGGTCAATCCGTGACCCAAATTCAGCCGCAGGATTCATGGCCGCAACTCTTCAAAGCGTAAACGATATTGCGCTACCTTTTCTTCATCCACTACGTATCCCATCCCCGGGCCGCCTGGCACGCGGATCGAACCCCGCTCGGCCAATGTAATCTGCGGGGAGATAATATCATCCACGTACCAGCGCGCCGAAGCCTCGATATCGGTAGGGAACGCGAAATTTGAAAGCGTTGCCAAGTGCAGTCCCTGGGCGGACGCTATACCGAGTTCGGGCATGGTTCCCATCCAGCAGGGGATACCGGCGGATTGCGCGAGGTCATGTGCGCGACGCGAAGCGAAAAGACCGCCCATCCGCTGCACCTTTATATTCAGGATGCGCCCGCTGCGCAGACGAATGATTTCCTCGATGGCGGCTAAGCTATCCGCGGATTCGTCCAAACACAACGGCGTGCGCAGCAGCCGCTGCAACTCCGCGTGCTCGGCAATGGCTTCACGCGCCAACGGCTGCTCGATCATCATCAATTGGAAACGGTCTAGTTCGCGAAAGACGGAAATATCATCCAGCGTGTACGACGCGTTAGCGTCGACCATCAAAGGGATGCCCCCGAATCGTTGTCGCAACGTACGGACTAGTTCGACATCGTGCCCCGGAGCAATCTTGATTTTGATCCGCCGATAGCCTTCACTTAGAAACTTCTGGACGCGATCGGAGAGGTCTGCGATGGTGGGCATGAGTCCAATCGCCGCGCCGCTTTCTACCGGGCGACTGCTGCCACCTAGTATTTGCCACAGGGGCTTCGAATCCACGTTCGCGAGCAGGTCGCAAACCGCCCCTTCCAGCCCGGCTTTGGCAAATGACTCGCCTTCGAATTCATTGAGCCACGCGGAAAGCCGACTCAGGTCAAATTCGGGATGTTCAAGAAAGGCCGGCGCAAGGCGCTGGCGTACAAACTCCCAAGTACTCTCCGGAGTATCGTTGGAATAGAAAGCCCCAGGCATGGGCGCGGCCTCGCCCCATCCGATGCCTGCGTCGGTATTGATCTCGATGAGGATAGCGTCTCTGGCGGCAACCTCGCCATTCGAGATGCGGAATGGTTCACACATCGAGATACGAACCCAATGAAGGCGAATCAGTTGGCAGCGCATGTCATGTGTGTGGAGAGCTACAATCGTGGACTCTTCGGCCAGATCAATTCATTCGCGCTATTTTAGACGTCGAAGGTCCAGGTGAAGTGTTCTCCGGACCACCAAAGGGCAAATAGAAACACAAACATCAGTCCACAATTTATGCCTCTTGACAGACGAAAGTAAACTATATAAGAAGAAATCAAACGAAACTACCAAACTTGCTTGAATGATGAAGCATGTAACCCTGCCCTGGAGGAATTCATGAGTGGAATGGGCCGCAGAGAATGGCTGGAAAGCATGGGGATATTTGTCGTTGCCGGGGCACTTCGGGCGCCAGCCCACAGCGCCCAAGTCACGACTCCCAAGGGCCCAGACAAGATTAGGCTGGATCTTTCCGACTTCCAGCCGAAAAGCATGCTGCATGTCCCAGAAACCAAAGTTCCCCGCTCACGTTATCCTGTGATTGACATTCACACCCACCTCTCGAGCAGAGCGAAGTCGGTAAACGGAGTCGGGATCGGCGACAAGATGAAGTTCCATGCCACCCCGGAAACTCTTTTGCCGGTCATGGACAGGAAGAACATCCGTATCATGGTGAACCTCACGGGCGGTTCGGGAAAGGGATTGGACGACGCTGTTCGAGAATTTGACCAGGCGCATCCGGACCGGTTCTTGACCTTCACGGAACCGACGTGGGAGCACACGAATCAGCCCGGGTATAGCAACGCGCAGGCCGATGAACTTGTCCGTGCCCGCAAGGCAGGCGCCCACGGGCTAAAAGTGCTGAAGACCCTGGGGCTCTTCTTAAGGGAGAATGTTTCCGAAGGGCGGCTCGTCAAGATTGACGATCCGCGGTTCGATCCGATGTGGGAGACCTGTGGGTCGCTCGACATTCCAGTGGCAATTCACGTTTCCGATCCGGAAGCCTTCTTTCTCCCCACGGATCGCTTCAACGAGCGATTTGAGGAATTGAACAATCATCCGAATTGGTCGTTCCATGGACGTGACTTTCCGAGCAGCGCGGAACTCCTGGAAGCACGCAATCGTGTTTTCGCCCGGCACCCAAAGACTCAGTTCATTGTGCTGCATGTGGGGAACGACGCCGAGAATCTTCCATACGTCAGCGAATGCATGGATCGCTTCCCGAATATGACGGTGGAACTGGCCGCCAGAATCGGAGAGCTTGGCCGGCAGCCGCGCATGTCCCGCAAATTCTTCGATAAGTATCAGGATCGAATTATTTTTGGCACGGATGCATCTCCAAATGGAACAGACACTCCCCAGCAGATTTTTGGCGACGAATTGTACGAAATTTACTATCGGTTCCTGGAAACCGAAGACGAATATTTCAATTATGCACCGGCGCCGGTACCTCCTCAAGGACGCTGGCAGATTTATGGTATTGGCTTACCGGACGCTATTCTCAAGAAGGTTTATTATGAAAATGCTGCTCGCCTGCTGAGGGTGAAAATGTAACCGCGGTCATCTTGCGAGTTCCACGATTGACTCCGTTCATAGCGAAACGGCTGGCCAATGCCGGGAGAGAAGGCATTGATCGCCGGTCCGAATCGCCCCTCGGGCAAAACGAATGTTACCCCGACCGGTTCCGGGCGCCGCTGAAGCAGATCCCACCTTGTGCTTTCCCTAAGAACGGATGCCCTTTCTCACCGGCTATTCCTGCTGACCGAGAGGTTAGATGAGAGAGATTTCGCTTGACAATTGAAAGACATGTGGTAAAAGATCGCGTTCGTAATGGTTCGCAATAAATCGAAAATGCGTGTGATCACTGATGCAACAAGGGCCAACTGAACAACAGCCGGACACTCGGGGGATTGTGCTCCGCGGACTTCGACAGATTCTTTCCGTAACGTTGCGAACTACAGCTTCTCCGCGGAGTGTGGCAACAGCGGCGGCACCGTGGTCAGCATTGCCAGACGGAACCAACCTGGAGTTTCGTGGAGAATTCTTTAACCCGCTGAATCACCCCAACTGTCTCTTTGCCAAGAGTGGTCCTCAAAGCGGTAACAACTCGTCCATCCTGGGCACGCCGCAATTTGGAGTTGAGACCGCGGCGCGTGGCCAGCGACAGATTCAGCTGGCCTTGAAATTTTGTTTTGACGCTGGCAGAGATATGTTATGAACCTTTCTTTTAGTTTCGTTTTGCGCTGTCAAGCTTACAGCCCGCAATTCTTTGGAGGTCCAAGATGGCCATTTGTCGCGCTGATTCCCGCATTCGTCGCTGGAGCTTCTTTCTCACCGTGGTTTTCCTCGTTCATCAGGCTGCGCTGGGACAGGGCAGTTACACAGCGCAAGTGCGCGGCACGGTCACGGACCCTGCCCACGCCGTGGTGAACAATGCCAAAGTCACAGCGATCAATGAGTCCACCAATATTTCGACCACTGCGACTACCAACACTAGTGGAGAGTACGTCATGAATGGGTTGCACCCCGCGAGCTACACCATCAAGGTGGAGATGCCTGGCTTCCGCGACGAAGTGCGGACAGGGTTGGTGCTGGCGGTGAGCCAACAGGCCACGCTGGATTTCGTGCTAAACGTGTCGGCGACCAGGGAAAGCGTCACCGTGACTGAGACCACGCCGCTGCTGGATACGGGAAGCTCATCGCTGGGCACGGATGTTACGAACGAGTTCGTCAGCCGGATGCCACTGCAGGGCCGGGACGCCACGCAACTGGTGTATCTGTCCGCCGGAGTCACCAAGCTGAACAACGCGGATGCCTATCCAAATGGAACTGACTTTTCTTCCAACGGGCAGCGCTATGGCTCGGCGGAAATCCGTCTGGATGGAGGTCTGACGACCGGTCCCGAACAGGGGGAGGGAGCAACTAACAATCTAAGTTACATGCCGTCGACGGAGGTGATCCAGGAATTTAAGGTGCAGAACAACAGCTTCGCGGCGGAGTATGGCAGCAATGGCGGGACAGTGGTGAATGTTCTGATGAAGTCGGGGACCAACAAGTTTCACGGGAGTGCCTGGTGGTTCGGACAACGGCCTTGGCTGAACGCCAACAACTTCTTCGCCGCACGGAATGGAATACCGAGGACCGGGCCGACACACGATCAATACGGATTTTCCCTGGGCGGTCCCATCTTCAAGGGGAAGACTTTCTTTCTGGTTGATTTGGAGAGACAGAGGAACATCTCGAAGAACCTGATCAGCGCGAGAGTTCCGACTGCACTGGAGCGGCAAGGCGACTTCACCCAGACACTGACGCAGGATACCAACGGGAATACCGTGCCCGTGCAACTGTTCAACCCCTTCAATGTCGACTCGAATCCAGCGAGTCCAACTTACGGCGACCGGCAGCCTTTTCCGGTTGATCCAACCACCGGTAGCACGGAAGTAATTCCCCAGTCCCTGATGAGCCCGGTCTGGAATTTGTTGAACGCTAAGAATGCGTATCCCCTGCCTACAGGCCCGATCGACAACTCGGGCAATAATTTCAATCAGGCGATCACCGAAACCTCGCCCTCAACCCAATTTGACATCAAACTAGACCACCAACTCACGAACAATGTCCATTTGATGGGCCGGTATAGCCAGAACAGTTCTCATGACAAGACTCCGGGTTTGTTCCAGGATGGGTCGACGACGCAACTGACTACACGCAACGTCGGCCTGGAGCACGCCTGGACACTGCGTCCGAACCTGCTTTTGACCAGCCGGTTTGGATTGGATCGGTACTATCAGAACGAACAGCCGCAAGCGATCGATCCCGCACAGTTCGGGTTTCAGTCGATTCTGACGCAAGCCAACAACATCGTGAGAATGACTGAGGTTAACGTGGACAATTACGCGTCGCTGAATGGTGGCCCGAACGGTGGCCAGTGTTGCATTACTACCATCAATGGGCACACCCAGTACGTCTACTCCTCATCGCTGAATTGGGTCAAAGGAAACCACGTGCTGAAATTTGGCGGGGAGCAGCGGCTTTTCTTTAACAATTTCTTTCAACCCGACGACGCGACCGGGCTGTTTCATTTTTCCGGGTCCACAACGGCGGCCAATGCCCTTTTTGACCCTTTGAGCCAGGATGGAGACGCGATGGCGGCGTTGGAACTGGGATGGCCGAGCGACGGCCACATCAACATCAAGCCGGAGGTGCTGGAGAAATCCAAGGAGACCGCATTCTACGGACAGGATGACTGGAAAGTGACCTCCAGGCTGACGCTGAGTCTGGGATTGCGCTACGAGTGGAGCGTGCCCTACACGGAGCGCTTCAACCGCATCCAGTTCAGCAATTTCACGGGAAACAGCGGGGTTACGGTGGATCTGACACCGCCCTCGAGCGGGATCGTGGATAACAATGGAAACCCCGTTGACTTGAGCAGCCTGGGGCTGGGACCGAGGCAGTTGCTGGGAACCACGGTGTTCCCGAGCTCGAGCAATCGGCATGTTCCCATCGACCGCAACAATTTTGGACCGCGGTTGGGCTTTGCTTACCAGGTCGCGAAGGACACGGTTCTCCGCGGTGGCGCGGGGCTCTTCTACGGGCTTTCGTCGGCTACCAACTTCCAGTATCCGGGAACGGCGTTCCAGGACTCGGCGAGCTTCCACATCTCGCTGGACGGTGGCGTAACCCTTGCCCCGGGCTGGGCACTCAACAACGTATTTCCCACGCTGCCTCCCAACACGCTTCCACAGGCCCAAGGAACCAAGTACGGCCCGTTGGCCGAGTGGGGGCTCGGGAACGGCAACGATCTGGCGACCAGTTCGGATCGCAACCCGGAGATTTATCAGTGGAACCTTGGGTTGCAACACCTGTTGCCCGCCGGGATTGTCATCTCCGCCGACTATTCAGCGAATCGCAGCACGCACTTGCCCTGGGGAGGAGCGACGCGAAACCGCGATTCGCTGCCGACCGCGGCGCGGAGCCTGTGTGATTCGACCTGCCAGTCTTCCCTGGTGCCGAATCCATTTCAGGCGATGTTTACCGGCCCGAACGCGGTTTTCAACCAGCCTGATTCCATCTACAACAACCCGACGATTCCGCTAGGCAATCTGTTGCGGCGTTTTCCCCAATTCGATGGGGACTTTGAGGGGCTGCCCCTGCTGGCGGCGAGTTCCTGGTACAACGGGCTGCTGGTGCGGTTCCAGAAACGCCCCAGCCACGGGTTGAGTTTTGAAGGGAACTACACGTGGTCGAAGGCGACTGATTACTCGTCCTATGGGGCGAACAGCTTCATCTTCTTCGAAGGGTCAGGGCTGGGAAATCCCCAGGACATCAATAACCTGAAAGCGGAACACTCGATTGGGGCCAATGACACGCCGCAGCGGTTTGTGCTGGCGGCGGTGTATGACCTGCCGTTCGGGCGGAACCGATGGATGGGGGGGAGCATGAACCGGATCCTGGACGCGATCGTGGGCGGCTGGTCCCTGAATGGTCTCTTGACCCTGCAATCCGGGCAACCCGTGCCCTTCGCCTTGGCCAATTCCCAGATTGCCGATGGCCAACAGCGGCCAAATATCACCTGTTCGAATCTCGGGACCGGGCTCAGCCTGCATGACGTGGCTTTCTCCACCGACCCGAACGCAAGCTACTACAACGGCGATTGCTTCGGTATTCCTGACGACCAGGTGCCGGGCAATGCTCCGCGGTTTTCCGCCAATGCGCGTGGGCAAGGAATCAAGAATATTGACATGGGGTTCTTTAAGGACTTCACGGTGCGAGAGGGAATGAAACTGGAGCTGCGAGCCGAGTTCTTTAATATCACCAACACGGTTCGTTTCCGGACACCCGATTCGTTCCTGGGAGACACCGATTTCGGCAAAGTCACCCGACAGGTGAGCAGCTCCCAGGCAGGCGGGCCGCGCACCGGCCAGCTTGCGATAAGGTTCGAATTCTGACGGCCGGTGTGGATTGGCAAGATGCCAGATCCTGATCACCGCGACGCGCACGCAACTCCGGCTGAGCGAATTGCAGTCAGCGGGGTGGCACTTGACCAGCCCGACTTGAGTGCAACTCACCGCCTATCGCGGTGCGCCTCAGGATGCTCCGTCGCGAGATTTCTTTAGCTTTATTATCCTCTGCCATCGGGTGGCCTCCTAGAAGTTGATATTCGAATACCCGGACGATCCGAAGTTTCGGCCTTCAATGACCTTCTTTGTCGCAGAGTCTCGAAAACAAGATCCTCAACCCTGCCTTGCAAGAGTACTCTTCCGGTGGACCCGATTGGCTAGCTCTCGGGCTTCTTACGTGAGTTTCAGGTCATCTGGCCCCAGCGGCAGCGAGCGCAGCCGAACTCCGGTGGCGTCAAAGATGGCATTCGCGATCGCTGGCCCTAGTCTGATCATCGGGCACTCTCCCGCTCCAGCCGAGGGGAGGTCCTTGCGGTCGAGTAAAACGGTTTCGATGAGCGGAAAGTCGCTTTGACGAATGATCGTCTTCGCAAAATGGCCGGAGTACTGGCCTAGGAGGTGGGCCGCGCGGCGCGGGCTTTCGCAATCCGCAAACACGCGGATCCTATTAGCGGTTTCCCTCAGGAGAGCTACCGGCGATATTCAGTCGGGGTGATTCCAAATTCTTTTCGAAACGCGAGGGTCAGGTGGGCTTGGCTTGAAAACCCGCAAATGATTGCGACCTCTGCGATACTGAACTCTAGCCCTTCAAGCAATTGTCGCGCACGCTCGACACGCCGCTTTAACACGTATCGATGGGGCGTCATGCCCGTCGTTGCACGAAACATCCGCAAAAAATGGCTCCGGCTATAGCCGATTTCTGCCGCTAGTTCCTGAAGGGTTAGGTCAGCGTCCAACCGGCTTTCAATGAGGTCCTGGATGCAACGCAGCTTTCGTTGAGGGAGTATAGCTGTACTGTCCGACCGGGTCGGGGGATATTCACCGAGAAAGAGGAACCGCACCGCAAGTGCGTGCGCCAGCGATTCTGCGTATAGAGTGCCGGACAACCCACCAGACTCAACCTCCGCAAACAACAGATGAAGGATCTCTGAAACGGTGTGATCGTGCAGGCCAGAACGCGAGCTAATAGGCAACGGCAACCGGTCGTCTAGTTCCTCACGAACTGCTGATAGTAACGGGTCGCCGAAGGCGCAATACAAAATATCTGCCTTCTCAAATGACCGTCCAAACGGCACGGGCCCCCTTGGCACAGTCGTTAACGCGCCTACCGTTTTGCTAGTTGGAACGAACGTACCATCAGCCGCTTTCTTTTCACCGCGCCACGTTGGCGAGCACAGCATTACCAGAACAGGTTGATCGAGGGGTTTTTCCTCTGGCCGCTCTCCCGGACTACAGCTGTACTTTTCGAGAAGAAGACTTTGCCACCGAAGCGCACTACTCGACCGGATTAACGTCGCCGGACCCAAAATCACGGGAGAGAGAATCGACTCGAACATAGAACGATTGTAGCGCCTGGGCGATGGCCAGAAAAAGAAGCACTTTTTTGAAACAAATGCGCATTGCATGTAAATGCACTTTTCTCACTCGACATCAAAAGCTTGCTGACGATGGATTTTGGCCGCCGTCGAGAAAGGATCAATGTCATGATTGTCATTACTACTCCTACTGGCGCTATCGGATACCAAGTCCTTGAACATGTCCTGCGTAGCGCGGAGCCAATCCGGGTGATTGCGCGTGACCCCTCGCGTATTCAATCGCAAACTCGCAAGCGGGTCGAGGTTGTGCAGGGATCCCATGGCGACATCGATGTCGTCAATAAGGCGTTCGCCAGCGCCGATTCCGTGTTCTGGGTCGTGCCGCCGGACCCTCGCGCGACGAGCGTCGACGCTGCCTACGTCGACTTCACCCGTCCCGCATGCGACGCATTCAAGAAGCACAGGGTGAAGCGCGTCGTCGGGATCTCCGCGCTGGGGCGAGGTACGCCGGCCGCTGCGCATGCCGGTATCGTGACGGCGTCGCTCAAGATGGATGACCTCATCGCTGGCACGGGAGTCCACTACCGGGCTGTTACCAACCCCTCGTTCATGGACAACCTGCTCCGTCAGGTCGAGTTAATCAAGAACCAAGGCATGTTCTCCCTGCCCATTTCTGGCGATCTCAAGCAGCCCAGCGCCTGCACCCGCGACATCGCGGCGACTGCGGCCAAACTGCTGCTCGATCAGACCTGGAACGGAGTTGGGAGTGCCCCCGTCCTCGGCCCAGAAGACCTGTCGTACAACGACATGGCAACGATTATGTCCGAGGTGCTCGGAAAGCCTGTACGTTTCCAGCAAAGCTCCGCCGAATCCTTGAAAGCCAGGTTGATGGAGCTAGGAATGTCAGAGGCCATGGCCCAGGGGCACCTCGATATGTGGACTGCATACAACCAGGGACTCGACACAGCCGAACCTCGGACTCCGCAATCGACGACGCCCACAAGCTTCCGTCAATGGTGTGAAGAGGTACTCAAGCTTCGTGTGCGCTCCCAAGAGCCGGCCGCGAAAAAGGCGGACGCGAAGTAAGAAGGAGGATAATCCATGCCGACCCAAGTGATCTCTCCTGCCGCCAGCATGAGTGCTGATCAGGTCGGCCACATTCTGAACCAAATGGCCGATTCCTTCGGCCAGCAGCTTCGCTCTCCAATCTTGCACTCACCATCAGAGGCGAGGCTGGGTTATGAGGATGTCACTTTTCCATCATTGGACGGGGTTCCTCTGGAAGGCTGGTTCATTCCAGCGCCTGGCTCACAATAAGATCATCATCGCCAATCATCCGATGGGGTTCAGCCGGTCAGGAATTCCCAGTCACCTCGAACCGTGGAGATCGATTTGGAGTTCGAGCGGGAACGACTTCGAGGTGAACTTCGTTGGTGCCTCGTCACAATAGAAAGCTGCCTAGGCGATGGCGAATTGACCGCTTGTAGATTAACTAAATTCTTAAATATGACGAACCGCTTTCATTCTCGCGTGATGACGAGAAGTAGGAAGGAGCCAGGCTTCATCTTTCCGGGTCGTTCCCCGGGTGCTGGTGCGTCGAAGTCCGCGGCGGGAAGATAAATATTGTGAGTTTGGAGGTCCAAGCCCATGGTGCGGGCGGAGCGCTTGGTGGGTAGGTTGTCCACAATCGTAAATTTGTCCGGCGAATCCTCATGAACCACAGTGAGCGTTCCTTCTCCGTTGGACGCAAATGCGAAGTTTGTCGCGGGATCGAATCCGTTGGCATCGACACCTTCTCCGATCGCGGGCGTTGCCACTACTTTTCCTGTGTCCGCGTTGACGACGGCCATCATCTTGTTGTTGCAGCCGGCGAAGAGGCGGCGACTCTTCCGGTCTATGGCCAAACCTGAAGGCTCCTGGCAAGGAGCCAATGGCCAACGGTGGAGAACAGCAAGTTTCTGTGGATCAAATTCCACGAGCTCCGATTTGTCTTCGATGTTTACAAAGATGCTTCCCTTGCCGTCCGCAACCGCAAACTCCGGTTTGCCACCCAAAGCCAACGTGCCGACCACTGTTCCGCTGGCGGCATCGATAGCAGTGGTATCCTGACTGCGGCCATTCATGGTGAACACGAGCTTGGTGCCGACATCGTAGACGATTGCATCCGGATTTGTTCCTGCCCGCAAGGTCCCGATGGTTTTAAGAGTCTTCAAGTCGAAAATGGTCACCGTGTTCGCCCGCCCATTACTCGTGAACCCGCGTCCCAGATTAGAAGCGACGGCGATGCCATGCACGCCCTGTGTGTCTGGAATTTCCCCAGCCACAGCAAGGCTGTCGGCATCGAGAACTACGACCCGGCTGCCATGCGAAACGTAGAGGCGCCGGGCGTCGCTATCCACCGTGACGTAGTCCCAGCCCTCATCGCCCCCAAGCGCAATCGTTTTGGCTACGTGGTACCCGGAAGACTCCTTTCTTTTTGGCGACTCCGACTGGGATTGCAGGGGCAGAAACGCCATCAGGGCGAGAATAACTGCACAAGGCCGAATGAGTAGCCGGATATAACGGAGCATCGTAGTCATCCTTTCGATCGATGGCGATCCTTTACTAATGGATGTTCTACATTCTGGATCCATCAGCCGATGGATTGCACAAATGTATGGCGGCCAACTCGAGTTGACTCGTTCGGACGAGGGCGGCAGCACGTTCACTGTCCTTTTGCCCGGATCAGCCGTTCAGTCGTTAATCCGGCATCTACCTTCCAATCGCTAGTTTAGTTTCTCGGAGCTCTGAACCGTAATAGATGACAACCACGAGTCCGCTTGAACACTGGAGACTTGCGACATCATGACCATGACTTGACCCCCATTTTGGTCAGAGGCCTCACTCGCCCCAAGGCAGCATGATTTCCCGCCCAGTGGGCACTTGACCGTCGAGAAGGCTCGTGATCTCCGGGCAACTCTTGTGATAGCCATGTTGGCGGCAAGAAAAGTTCCGTACCCGCTTTTTTCTGGCGGCCTCCTCCGATTGGCCGAACGGGTCGTCCTTGAACATCGCTCTTCGCAACCCTTCAAAGTGCTGGTTTGTTGCCAAATCGGGCGGGTCACCGACACCTTCATAGCGAAACCTGTGCAAAGGAAAGTGCAGCGCTCCGCGGTGCATTTCAAATCGATATCGCTTGAAATTCCAACCGACGACTGTGAGGTTTTCTGGATAGCTTTCCGTAAGCTCTTTGAAACGGCACAATCCAAAAAGAAGGTTTTCGAAGGAGTCCATCGAGAACTCCTCGGTGCTGGCGCGCGGTATGACGTGACGATGACCAAACCAATCGAAATGGTCGGCAACAAGCCAATATCCTTGGCTTTCACTACGAGGTCCCGCTTGAGAGTCGGTTTGGCCCCCAGCAAACAGTAGAATCGCGTCCGGGTCACCAGACGCCAAGATCACACCATGGCGCACATGCTCAATGTACGATTTCGCCTCGCCCGCCTGAAAATGTTTGAGAAACCATCCTTCGTCCGACTCGAGAGAATCAAGTCGCCGCACTATTGCATGTCCCGCAACCAGAATTAATGACGTCGGGTGGCCCAATACGTCGCCAGACCGGCCTCTGATCGCGTCGAGCTCGGCTTGGTTCTTCTTGACTCGATCCATATTCGCGCTCTTTTCCACTTCCAACGCATCCCCTGTACTGAGCACTCAACACGCCCGACTCACGTCGCTGTGTCTTGCGAGACGATGAAGTTGGTCTACCAGGATCCTCACTCCACTCCGGTTTCGCCGCAGAATACCCGTTGCGGCGAGGGCACACTTCATTTGTCGGATGGCTGCTCGCGGTACTCAGGGAACGAATTGTACGGATTCGCCACCATCCCAACGGACAGACCCAGGCAATGACTCGGCAACGGTGACAAACGCAAGGTACTCGGTATGTATCTGCGACCTCGCGGGAACCCAGCGAAATGCGGGCGTTCCGAATAGACTACCTCGTGCGACCATTTGCCTCCTCGACTCGAGCATTGGGGACACGCCGAATTCCATGGCACAAGTTAGAGTCCGGCTGTTCCAGGGTGGCTCAGAACGGAGATGGTTCTCTTCCCATCGGCAAAGCCAGGGAAAGTCACCACGTTTCCATATGTAACCGAATAGGATCTTGGTAGTTGGCGACCATGCCAGGAAAAAAGCGTCATCGAGGTGAGGATCTATCATGTGCGTAGTGAATCCGCCAGAAACGGATTCGCTCGAATAGACGCGCAGATCGATTACGCCGCCGTCTTTCCGGGGACATAACAGACCATCGAAGTCAGCTCCAGTTTTCTGTGCTCCGCGGCCGCCAGTGAAGTCCTCCTCGACCACCCTCGATCGCGTGACGGGAGCATGGAATTGGGTGCGTCCACGTTCAAGGAATGGAGGACCCATCGTCACGTGTTGCGTCCAGGCGATTGGCCGATCACTGTGAGATAGATTTTCGACGTCCTCTCGAAAGTGGACGAGCCCGTCGTTTCTGGATAGAGAGATCTGGCGGTGAAACTCAAGTTGCGCCATGGGAAGAATGGCTCTCATTGAAATCGTGTTCTGATCGCTCTCCACGGTGTAGGGCACGACTGGTCCCTCGCCATGAACCGGCATTCCCGCAAGGAACTCCTCCGAACTCGGCTTACCGAAGGTATCGAGGCAGATGCTGTGGCCCATGATTCCTGACAGAAGATGGGCCTCATCGCTTGATCCGTATTCCGGACGACTCGCGCGGTCGTAAGTGGAGGGTTCGATAGAGGGCCAAGGGGGAGCCCACAATGGATTAACGCCTGTGTCCTTGTGGAAGATTTCAGCAACGTGGCCGCCCTCAGACGTGACCGTCACGCGGACACATGCGTTCTCGACGCCGGTCGCGCGACGGTTTCGATAGATTTCTTCGGCCACTGCGCTAGTCGCTCCGAGTCACGTTGGCTATTAGGAGCGCATGCTCCTGCAATCCTTAAAGCTGTATCGGGGCAATGCTTTCCAGTTCAACCTGCGCGGCGAAATCTCACCAGACAAGCCTCTTCGGAAAGGGCCCGAATATTTCCGAGCCGCCTTTCGTGACGAGCACATCGTCCTCAATGCGAAAACCACCGGATTCACCACGATAAATTCCCGGCTCAACCGAGGTGAAATTTCCTTCTTCGAGTGCTGTGGCACAGCCAGGGGCGAGAATCGGGGAGGACTCATGATATCTGAACCCAAGACCGTGCCCCGTTATATGGGGAAAGAATTCTCCATAGCCTGCTTCTCTGATTACAGATCGCGCCGCCTCGTCCACCTGCGCTCCGGTAACTCCCGGCCTGATCTCCGCAACGGCTGCCTCCTGCGCCCTTCTCACAGTGTCGAAGATCTTGAACTGTTCATCGGTAGGCTGCCCTGCCACCCGGACGCGTGTCCTATCAGCCCAGTAGCCATCGGCTACCACTCCAAGTTCCAACAGAGCCACATCGCCGTGCTGCAGGCGACGAATCGTGGACACTTCGTTAGGGCGATAGCCCACAGAAGTCTCCTCCGATCCAACCGCCACCTGTGCGAAACCACGAACTCGAAAAGCACCGCACAGCTCAGTGCCTAAGGTCATAACATCGTGTTCCGTCGCCGCCGCAAGTTCAACACCGGAGATTCCGATTTCGAGCAACTGCTCAAATGTTTCCAAACCAACACGAGAAATTTCGTTTGCCGTCCGGAGCCTGTCTATTTCATAGGCGGTCTTTCGCAAGCGCTGGGTTTGCAGTAACGGCGACGCGTCGATCAGTTCACCCTCATCGAACACAGTGTTCAACAACTCCCGAGTCAGTGCGGCTGGCAACAGAAACTCAGCGCTGTTCCACGAGGGCGCCGCGACCTCAAAACTTGCTTCGAAGCCAATCCGCTTCCACGCCTTGCCTCTTGCAATTGCCGCAAGACCATTTCGAACTGCCGTTGCCGGGCACGGCGCGCCAAGCACACCATAAGGGTAGTACACGGTTTGTGCCTCCCAGAGCGACCGGCTGGCCTCGCTTTCGTAGCAATCGGGAATGATGCAAACCGGATTCCCGTGCAGGGGGAAAACCAACGTCGTAGCACCGATCATCGGCCAAAAGCCGCTAAGCAGTAGGACATTCTCGGGCAAGCTCAGAACCAGCGCATCGAGCTCCTCCGCCTCCATCGCCTGCCGCATCCGGTTCAGCCGCTCTTCGTTCACCATATGCGCCCTGGGTACAAAATCAGCATGGCTCGCCTCCGCAAAACTAGCCTGCGCCAATGAATCCCGGATACAGGGTCATGCCCCCATCAATATAGATGGTCGTTCCCTGGACGTAATCCGACTCGTCGGATGCAAGCCAGACCGCCAGGCGTGCGACCTCTTCTGGCTCACCGATTCGCTTTGAGGGGATCAGCTTCAACAAGACCGAGTTGAAAACCTCGGGCGACGTAAGCTTCTCGACGTTCATTGGCGTTCGGATCGCGCCCGGAGAGATGGCATTCACCCGGATCCGCAGATGAGCCACCTCCTGAGCGAGGCTTTTCATGAAAAGGATGAGACCCCCTTTCGCGGCGGCGTAGTTGGCGTGGCCCTCCCAAGGAATCACGTCGTGCACGGAACTGATCAGAATCAGTTTTCCGCAGGCGTACGAAATGGAACGATTGATTCCCTGGCGCTTGAACGCTCTTACCGATTCGCGGCAACACAGAAATACACCGGTAAGGTTGACGCCAATCACGCGTTGCCACTGCGCCATGGTCATTTCGTCCACCCGCGCATTGAGTTGCAGGGCGGAATTAGGAACGCAGATATCGAGGCGACCAAACTTCTCAATCATGTAATGGAACATTGCCTGCACTTCGCTCTCGTCGGAAACATCCGCTTTGAAAATCACCGCCTTCCGGCCGAGCTTCTCGATCTCCGCCACGGTCCAGCGCGCCCCTTCCTCATCGCTGTTGTAATTTACCAGGACGTCAGCGCCGGCTTGCGCCAAGCCAATCGCCATGGCTTGGCCGAGACCTTTGCTGGCTCCTGTCACTAGCGCCTTTTGACCCAGGAGCACCTGGTGAATGGGCGCTGGCGGCATTTCATTTGGCGGAGTGTATTTATTTTCCGGAGCCATCCCGTTGGTCCTTAGTCTTCCGTTGCGCCACATCCCGTCCGTTGGGTTCGTCATTCGCACACGTTGGCCGACGTTTAATCGACCACACGCCATCTCGTCACGGTGGTAACGGCCGCTGGGTCGCCTTTTTTCTCGCGATAGTCTAGAAACTTCTTGAAATGGAGAGAGTTCAAATGCTGGTCCAAAGCTACCTGGTTCTTGAACTTTTCATAGAACATGAACCTTCCAGGATGTTCCGGATCTCGATGCAGTTCGTAGGCAAGACAACCAGACTCCTTCCGGGTCGGTTCGAGCAGCGCACTCAACTCCCTTTCGAGATCCTGTTCCCGGCCAGGCACCGCTTCCATATGTACGTTTAGTACGATGTTGTCACCCGCCATGTCGTAACCTCGCTCCCTTGGGCAGACTGCAAGCGAACCCGCATCCGGCTAAGAGGCATTTCCTTTTCATGTTTTCGGCAGGTCGTCGTGGAGTTTGACCCTCATGCGCCCACCAACTCTCAGAGGGAGGCGTTTTCTGCTGGCATTAGAGGAGCGGCAGCACTACTCACTTCAACTCTCTGATCAACTGAGCCCAGCTGCATGACCACATCAGCGCGGACGGCGGCTTGCTCTTCTACCGTGAGCGAATTGCGGACATAGGTTTTGAAGCCCGGTTGTTCGATCGTAACCGTGTAGATGCCGGGAACCAGACTCAAGAAACTGTAAGTCCCATCGCCACCCACGGTAACGGTACGCCGGAAACCACTATCGGCACTAGTCAGGGCCGCCCTTGCGCCGGGTTGAACTGCTCCGGACGCGTCTGTGACGGTTCCGAGAATGGAACCACAAAACGTTGACCAATCGGAGAGATCGCAAACAAGAAAACGCAAGCGGAAGGAAGACGGACCTCTGAGAGGCGGAGACCTCAAATCACATTGGTATGCGTTGTTGCTGACTTCTCCTATTGGGCGAAAAGTCGCACTTTGAATTGGCCCAATAGCGGACGGTACTCGCCCCCTCGAGGCTGATGTAAATGCAAATTGGGGGATTCCAATCATTTCATTGTCCCCTATTGAACTTAATTCACATGCAGTAAACAGCAGGAGGCTATACTCACTGCGTAACCGATGTCAAGCGATTTTGACAGCGATTTTGTACAGCGATTTTTGTCGCGATCAAATGGTACGAAATCCGCTAACGCTGTATTCAAGCCGCCTTCAGCCCATGGGGAACCATTGGCAAATGGTTGAGACGGACACCCACGGCGTCGAACACGGCATTGCCGACTGCTGGCGCAATCCCCATGATGGGTGTTTCACCCGCCCCCGCGGATGGAAGGTCCTTTCGATCAAGGAGGACCACCTCAATCTCAGGGACATCGCGGAAGCGCGGTACCCGGTACATAGCAAAGTGGGGATTCTGGATGCGCCCGTTCTCGAATTCGATGGCTTCGAAGAGCGCTCCTCCCAGTCCCTGAACAATTGCGCCGACGACCTGATTGCGCAAACCGTCTGGGTTGACGACGGCACCGCATTCGAACGCTTCGACGACCCGCGCAACGCGTACGCCCCCGGAAACCCGATCTACCGCAACCTCGGCGCATGTTGCCACATAACTCCCCTTTTCGTGTCCACAAGCAAGGCCGAATCCTTGACCCTCTCGCGTTCTCTTCCGCGGCCAGCCGAAGGATTTTGTAGCAGCTTCGAGCACAGCTCGGATCCGTGAATCGGAAAGATTTCTCAAACGGAATTCAGCCGGATCTATTTTTGCCATCCGCGCCAGCCCATCCATGTGCATTTCACGCGCGAAATGGTTTGCGGTTGCGGCTAACCCACGATAGGAGCCGCTGCGCAAAACCAACGGCACCTGATGATATTGTGTCAGTTGTTTGGCGACGTCGTAGGGTGTTTCGATCGCCGCCGTGCCGGAGTGGTAGTTGTGGAATTCCCACGCTGTCAGCCTGCCGTCGGCATCGATGCCGCTCTTGACCTCGATCACACCAGCAGGTCGGAAGTATGCCCAGGTGAATTCCTCTTCGCGCGTCCACAGAACTTGTACTGCCTTCTTGGCCGCCCGCGACAAACGAGCGGCTTCAATGGCCGCGTCGCTCGTGTGCTTCCCTCCGTACGCGGCGCCGGTGTCTGGAACGATGACCCGGACATCGCTCTCTGGCATGTGAAAAATGCTGGCGAGTTCATCTCGGTTGGCAAACGGTCGCTGCGTTCCAGTCCACACCGTGAGCTTGCCATCATGCCATTGGGCCACGGCGGCACGCGGCTCGAGCGGGGCGTGTGCAATATAGGCGACGTTATACGATGCATCTAGCCGATGCGCCGCGGCCGCCAGTCCTGTTTCTACCGAACCTTTTTGTTTTCGGAAATGACCACGCGACGTCGATTGGGCGTTCTTTTTGAGATAGAGGAAGATTTCCTTACTAGAGACCTGCGGCATTTCCTTCCATTGCGCATGAATGGAATCGAGTGCCTTCTGTGCTTTATGCGCGCTGGGAGCGGCCACCCCAACGAAATTGCCATCGCGAACAACCGTCACCTCTCCCATGGCCTTTGCCGCACTATCATCATATGAGGTGAGCGTCGCGCCGAAAGACGGCGGGCGCAACACCTTACCATAAAGCATGCCTTCGAGCCGCATATCGCTCGCGTACTGGTGCTTTCCCGTGACGAATGCCCGGCCCTCTACTTTTGGAAAAGGCTTTCCCGCAACTGTCCACTCCGTCGCGGGCGTGATGGGGTCTTCCGATGGAAGATTTCGTGCCAAGGTCTTGCCCCGCGCGAGCTGTGCATAGCTCAGCGACCGTTTGGAAGCTGGGTCAGTCACTTTACCGTCCTTAGCAACTAATCCGTTCGGCGCCACGTTCCACTGCTTGGCCGCTACTTCAATAAGCAGATTACGCGCCGCCTCCGCTACGCGGCGAAATTGCGGCGTCATGCTTGGAGTCGATTGACTGCCAAATGTCCCCTCGTCAAACGGTGTCAACATGGTGTCTGCCATCACCAGGCGCACATTTTCAAAAGGCACTCGCAATTCATCCGTGATCGTTTGCGAAATCGAAGTACGAATGTTCTGCCCTATCTCCGCTTTACCGGTAAAACCCGTAACAATCCCATCTTCGCCGATGTGCAACCAGGAGGTGATTTCCCTGGGTAACTCTTCGTCGTGGAAGGAGCCCGACCCGGGGCCGGTCTCTTGCGCCACCAGCGCTCTCTTAGCCACCAACAAAACGGCAATCCCAGCGCCAAGAATCTTGAAGAACTCGCGGCGCGCCAGCTCAAATTGATGGATTGGCGGCCCGCTAAATTCGTAGCGCTCCGGTTCGACAACGAGCTTCTCTCGAATCGTGTTCATCGCCCTCGCTCCTGCATTATCTTTGCCGCGTCCTGCACGGCCTCGATGACGCGCGGGTACGTGCCGCACCGGCAAATATTTCCTTGGAGAGATTGAACAATCTCCTCGCGTCTCGGATTAGTATTGGTCGCCAGCAAGGCGACCGAACTCATCACCATCCCGGAGGTACAATACGCGCATTGAAACGCGCCCGTGTTGAGGAAGGCTTGCTGCACAGGATGCAACTGCCCGTCCTTTTCGAGCCCTTCAATGGTCACAATTGGTTTTGCAGCTGCTGTGCTGACGGGAATCTGGCACGAGCGCCTCGGCGTACCTCCGATCAGCACGGTGCAAGCGCCGCATTGTCCCTCCCCGCAGCCATACTTGGTCCCAGTGAGGCCGAGTTCATCACGCAATACGGCCAAAAGTGGCGTGTCCGGAGGGTAGCTGACGGCATAGCGTTTTCCGTTGACTTCGATTTCCATCGACTTTGCCATGTACTCCTCCTGCGATTACTCCTCGTAGGTGCCAATATCTGTTTGCCCGTGCCGTTCCCTCGTGGATTGCCCGCATAATCCAAAACATCAGGTATCCTGACTGCCTAACCGATGTCAAACGATTTTGTCGGAGCTTTCGATCTTGCCTTTTTGCAACGGACTGGGCCCGGAACTCTCCGGCTTGACGGCCCCCCGTACAGATCGATGAAAGCCCCTCAGAGGCCTTCATTTTTTCGGTTACATCAGGAAGGTTGCAACCAGGCACGCTTGATATCCGGGTTACCCGCCATGCTTAGGCGCATGAACTGTTCGTCGCTGAGCGAAAGCTCCAGTGCAGCTATGTTCTCGGCCAATTGTTCAACTTGGCTTCCTGCGATGATGGGGAGGACAGCGGGTTTGCTTTGACGCATCCAGGCAATAATCACCTGATTGGGGCTGTGCCTCAGCTCAGCAGCAACTGTCCTCAGCATACTGAGACGCTCGTCCGAGTCAGAACCCGCAAACTGTGCGGGAAGAGGACGATCTCGCCGAGTATAGGCTCCCTGCAACAGGACTGAGTAACCAATTAAGCCGATCTCTTCAGACTGCGCAAAATCCTTCATATCTTCGCTCAGGAATATCTGGGGACCAAAGTCAGCGCCATGGCGCGGCCGCAGGTAGGTGTACCGTTGTTCGACGACAGAATACAGGCTCCATCCATTTGCCTTAGCAACTGCGTTCGCCTGGACTATGCGCCAAACCGGTAGATTGCTTGCTCCTATCGCGCGCACCTTGCCGGCGCGAATCAACTGATCAAAGGCCTTCATAGTTTCTTCCAATGCGGTATCGCGGTCATCCCGGTGGGCGTAGTAAAGGTCGATTCTGTCGGTCTGAAGCCTGCGCAGGCTCTTTTCGCACTCGCGTTCGATTTCGCTAGCACTCAGACCGCCTTTGCTCTCCGGATAGTCAAAGGCTAACTTAGAAGAAATCACCATTTCATTACGGTTGCCGCGTTCTCTCATCCAGGCACCGATTGTAGTTTCGCTCTCACCGCCATGGAAACCCGGCAGCCAGCTTGCATAGAAGTTCGCGGTATCGAGGAATGTCCCACCCTTATCCTTGTAGAAATCGAAGAGCGCGAATGATGCTGCGCGATTAATCTTGCTCCCGATCAGGTCGGTGCCCAGCGCAAGGGCGCTTACTTCAAGGCCGCAGGTTCCCAGTTTTACTTTTTTCATCAGTCCTACCCGCGGATCACCGCGGTGCACTGCAGGCTCAATTCTTTTAGTGAGTGTACGTCGCCAAAAATACACCCAACATCATTACGACCGCCCCGGTGATGTGAAGGGGAGAAACTCTCTGAACGGGGGAACCGAGCCATCCAAAATGTGACAAGATCATCCCACCGAATACCTGTCCGGCCAGGAGGTTAAGGAACACTCCTCGGGCTCCTACTTGCGGAATCAGCCAGATAATCGCGAAGACCAGACAAGCCCCGAGGATCCCCGCCGTAAGTAATACCGGATTCACGTTCCGGATTCCGCCCAGGACACCAGGTTGCCAACCCGTTAGGCCGATCACCACTGCGGCCAGCGCACCAATGCACCAAAAAACAGCATTCGCGACACGGGGATTGCCGATGCCCTTGCCCACTTCGCTGTTCATCGCCAGGTGCAGGGCCAACACCACACCCAGCAGCAATGTGAAGAAGTAAAAGACTAGAACTCTGGTCATTCTCACCCCTCTTGAGAAAAGTCAATCTCAAATCAGCAATAGGCGCGACGAGAATGCTGGGCCCTGAACTGTGTGCAGCTCTAATGAGTTCCTCCGATAGTTCACGGGAGAACTTTTTTCAAGACAACGCGACCGGAAAAAATTATACTTGGTTCGCGGTTCTGTCAAGGGCGTTCTTTAGGGGATCTATGCGCTTCCCGCTTCAGGTGAGCTCGTTTGCATTGTTGGCTTTCGGGTGCTCGCTTGGGCTTTCATTCAATCTCTGTCTTAGACAGTTAGGAGGCATATGGAACAAATAAAGGTGGCCGTCTTCGGAACCGGGTTCATGGGCCGAGTTCATGTGGAGGCGCTGCGCCGCCTCGGCAATGTCGAGGTCGTCGCCGTAGCAGGGAGGACGGTTGAAAGAGCACGCGAGTTCGCTGCCGCGCATTCGATTGAACGCTCAACGGGCGACTACCGGGAACTGCTGTCGGATCCCGAGCTCAACGCAGTTCACATCTGTTCTCCCAACTCATTGCATTTCCCAATGGCCAAAGCTGCCCTGGAGGCGGAGAAGCATGTACTTTGCGAGAAGCCACTGGCTTCGTCCGTTGCAGAAGCGCTAGCCATGGCGGCACTGGCAAGTGAAAGAAATCTCGCGAATTGCACGCTCTACAATGTTCGTTCCTATCCTCAAGTCCAAAACATACGCCGCATGAGGGAGGCGGGTGATTTTGGTGACATCTACGCTGTGCAGGGTACGTATTCGCAGGATTGGTTGCTCTACGACACGGATTGGAACTGGCGGATCGAATCAGGTACTTCGCGCACGTTTGCTGACATTGGAACGCACTGGTGTGATTTGATAGAGCATGTTACGGGGCTTCGCATCACTTCCCTTTGCGCTGATCTGCAAACGTTCCTCAAGACGCGCAAACGGCCGAAGGGCCCCGTCGAGACATTCGCCGGAAAGATACTCCGCTCCAAGGATTACGACCAGGTGGCTATCACCACTGAGGATTTTGGCGCAATGACATTCCGCATGGGAGAAATAACGAGAGGTTCCCTAACAGTCAGCCAAATCTCGGCCGGGCGCAAGAACCGGTTGTTCGTTGAAATCTACGGATCAAAAGCTTCTGCCGCGTGGACCGCAGAAAAACCTGACGAACTCTGGATCGGGCATCGCAATACGCCAAACGAAATCGTTATCAAGGACCCTACACTGTTACGTGGTGACGCCCAAACTTACGCAGACCTGCCGGGCGGCCACAGCGAAGGATATGACGACACCTTCAAACAGGTTTTCCGGCGCTTCTATCGAACCGTCGTCGACCGCTCCGCCCCGGTTGAGTACCCCACATTCGATGACGGAATCCGCCAGATGCGTATTCTCGACGCGGTGCTCGAGAGCTCGAAAAAGAACGCGTGGGTGACGATTGTGCCGTGAGGAAACCCTCGTTGCATTTCGGCTCGTCGGAGCAAGCCTGCCTGGTTATGTAGACTCTCCCGTAAAAACAATGGTAACCTTCGAGCGCCCAAGTTCTCACGCTTGTCGTGAGCAGGAGAGCCGGGGTCAATCTCAGGGAGCGTTTCGGAATGAAGTCAAAGCGCGGTAATAAGACCCTAGAAAGCAGTCGGACATCTGATAAGTATCTGGTTCCGATTGTGGCGAAAACGATCGACCTCTTGGATTGCTTCCGGACCGAAGGCGAATCCCTAAGCTTGAAGGAAATCATAAAAAAAACAGGACTTGCCCATACGACGGCATACCGTATCCTTCACACCCTGGTCGCTCGGGACTATTTGAATCAGAGCGGCCATCTCTACCGGTTGAATCAGTTGCGCAAAAAGCTGAGATTCGGATTTGCGAACCTCTCGACGAAAATCTCCCTTGCCGTAGAAATTCAAAGGAGCTTGGAAAAAGCGACCACAGAGGCGGGGGTGGATTTGGTTGTGTGGGACAACGACCGAAATGCGGATAAGGCAGTCCACAACGCCGAAGAGATAGCACAGAGCCGGGTGGATCTCGTAATAGAGTTTCAGTTGTTCGAGCAAGTAGCGCCCGTCATTTCAGATATTTTCGCTCGCGGGCGAATTCCAGTTATTTCTGTTGTTAATCCCCACCATGGCTCACTGTACTTGGGGGTGGACAATTATCGCGCTGGCTTTTCTGCCGGTCTCGCCCTGGCCGATCACGCGGCCAAAAACTGGCGTGGTAAACTCGATGCGCTCTTGCTGCTTGAGTCTCCGCCCGCAGGAAGATCGGTTCAGAGCCGACTGATCGGGGTGTGGAAGGGCGTTGAAAGCCGCCTGGGGCCTATCCCTTCCAAAGCGGTTCACCATCTCGATAGTGGCGGCAATACAGAAACCTCTCGAGTTGCTGTCCAAAACTTTCTTCGCAAACGATCCGCGAAGAGAATTCTCGTCGCCGGGATCAACGACGAGAGCGCGATCGGGGCAGCTCAAGCCGCGCAGCCAGCTAAAGGGAACAATGAAATCGCCATCGTCGGTCATGGCGGGAGCGCGGAGATGATTGAGATGGTCGCCGACCTTGCCAGTCCCTGCATTGGAACGGTCTTGTTTCATCCTGAGCTATACGGCCCGGAGTTGGTTAGCTTTGCCTTATTGACCCTGCGCGGTAGGTCCACGGCGCCTGCACATTACATCGAACACGAGTTCCTCGGGAAAAATTCGCGCGCGCCCATCAGCAGGGCCAGATAGGTTGCTATTGTGTCCGTCGCGTGGGATGCTTGGAATCCGGCGCAACTCGGAGGGTGCCCATCGCCTTAAGGGAACTGTAGTATGGAGATCAAGGTGTCCCCGGTGTCGATCGTGATGTCTTCCTTGTCGAACAGGTGCTTCAAACAGTCATCTAGTTTCCCTACTCTTATCGCGCAGACAGGGCCCATGGCGGAGACGTTCTGTTCTCGCGCTCCCGCCGTTTGAGTCCGCGTTCCACAGCCTCGCAATGGAAATCCTAGGCGGTCGCACATGTAGTAGAGTCCACGTGGGACTCTTACATTCAGTTCCAGAGAACGGTTTGAATTTCCAGAATCCTTACGGCAAGTCCAGGCTACCGTACGATTTCGGATATGTGACGATTCCCCACGGGAGCCTGAATCCTTCGATGGTCCGGACTGGTTTGTACGAGTTCGCATCGACCACGATCACGTTGTTGGACCGGCCGCAGGCCAATAGAATTTGAGAATCATCGGGCGTAAACGTGAAGTGCCAGCATCTCTGCCCGGTCGGGATTTCAGCGATCAGTTGCATCGAGTCTGCCGAAAACACCTGGAGCTTGCGGGCCATTGCAGCAGCCACAAAGATTCGCTTGCCAGCGCGGTCGAACGCCAGCCCGTAGGGTTTAGCTCCGGTAGGCGTAGCCTTGACGACATTGAAATCTGCGTCCATCTCTAGCAGCGTACCCGACGCTTCCATCGTAATTGCGTAGCCGTTTCCTTTCGGCGAAGCTTTCACGCCGCGAGGCCGAACTCCGTATGCGGTCAGGTCGATGTCACGCAGATGGGCACCGCTGACTGCGTCGAAGATTCCGATGCTGTTCTGCGCTTCATTGGCGACGAGCATCAGTGTTCCGTCACGGGAGAACTCAATACCTTCTGTCTCCTGTCCCGCCGTCGAAGTTGGCCCCTGCCTCCAGTCCCCAATATGAAACGAGGCAATCTGGGCCGGCGGACCCTTTGTGTCATCGTCAGTGTTGCCACTGGCTGGAGGCTTTTCTGGTCCACCTGCCGAGCTCGGCTCGAAGGTTGCAAACACCCGGTCTCCAGATGGATTGAGCTTGAGAAATTCCGGACTGCTTCCGAGATGTAACCGTTGCACCAAACGAAGCTCGGGAGTGCGGAAGACGGCCAAATCCTTGGTGTTCTTGTTCGAGGTGATGAGATATTTTCCATCCACGGTCACAGCGAGTCCACGAGGGGCAACATCTTGCGGCTGAACTCGCCGGACTACACTTAATGTTTTCAAGTCGAGTACGCTGATTGTGCCGTCTTCCTCAGAGACGTAGGCTAAGTTAGTTGGAACCCTTGAACGATACATCCGCCAGATGGCGGTGACAGCGACTGCCAACAGCAAAAAGATCAGCCACCGTGATCGCGCTTTTGATGCGGCCATGATTATTCTTTCTTCTTCAGCCACGGAATCGGCACTGAAGACAGGACCTCAGCGAACTTTACCAGAGTCTTAGGACCACCCGCAGAAAAGCAGAAGACATGCCGCAATGCGTATTCGTCTCTCGAGACAAGCCACACGCCCGGCTTTCCCGAGAACATCGAGCACTTCCGGTGGCTCGGCGACCGGTGCCGCTTGCAGGCGGATGCCCGCGAAGCCGCGATCGAGTTACGCCGGGATGCAGGCAATCGGTAGATTTGCCCATCGCCATGCCAATGGAGCGTAGACGATCCGGACATATCGCCAGCACGGCAATTTAGGCAGGTCAGGGCGCATGGCCGCAACCACCGCGGCATCGATTGGCGTCGCGAATGGGAAGAACGATTCCAGGCGGCGAGAGTTCATGGCAGCTTCGATTGCAGCGGAAGCACAGCAGGCGCCACACCTTCATCCGGAGACGACCGGTCGACGAGGGCGAAAGCGGCTCCAGCTACTTGTTAACCGGCAATGTGAGTAGTTTCGGCCTTTTGACAGATGGCCGTCCGATATGCCAAACTATCGCGCATGCAATGGATCGAACCGCAGTTCGAAGAAATCTCGCTGGGATGCGAGATCAATTCCTACGCCTGCGCCGAAATCTAACGGGCAGATGCAAGTAGAGATTTTGGGTACAGCCGCCGGGGGCGGCTTCCCCCAGTGGAATTGCGCTTGCCGCAATTGCCGGCTCTTGCGCGACGGAATTTTTTCCGGAGTGCCTCGCAGCCAGCTCCAAGTCGCCATCAGCTCTGATGGTATTTCATGGTTTCTGCTGAACGCCTCGCCTGATCTGCGGTCCCAAATCGAATCCCGCCATTTCCTGCATCCGCACTCAGGCGTACGCCACTCTCCAATTTCCGGGGTTGTGCTCACCAGCGCCGATCTCGACCAATCTCTTGGCTTGCTGTTGCTGCGCGAACTGCAGCCACTGCAAATCTTTGCTACCACCTCAATTCGGCGGCTTCTGCGCGAAGACAACAGCATGTTTGCCATGCTGGAGCGCATTCCCGGTCAGGCACGATGGAACGACATCACCCCTGGCACCGCGTTCGAGCTTTCCGCGTCGACCGGACAGCCGTCGGGAATTGAATGTCTGCCCATCTCGATGGCAACGCACTATCCTGGCTACGTTTCCGCAAGGCGCGCCGGCGAGCTCGACCCAAAAGAGGCCGTAGTGGGCCTCATCCTGCAATCAGGTTCGGGTATGCGGCTCGGCTATTTTCCCGTGGTTTCGCAACTGGTGCCTGCGCTGCTCCAGCAGCTGGAAACACTCGATGTGTTGCTATTCGACGGTACATTCTGGTCGGATGACGAGCTTATCAATCTTCAGAATGGAAGCCGCACGGCGCGAGAGATGGGCCACATCCCGGTTTCTTCTCCCGGCGGTAGTCTGGATTTACTATCAGGATTGCGACCTGCAAGAAAAATGTACGTGCACATCAATAATACCAATCCCATGCTGGATGTGACCGGAGCAGAGTATCGCCAGGTGCGTGAGTGCGGGTGGGAGATTGCGGAGGATGGATGTCATCTCGAGCTCTAGAAGAGGCGCCCGGTCGCATGCTCACGGTTGAGGAACTTCGTGCCCGGCTGCGGCAGGTTGGAGAGCAAAGGTATCATCATCAACACCCCTTCCATTTGCTGATGCACGAGGGCAAATTATCTCGAGGACAACTCCAGGCCTGGGTCCTGAACCGGTACTATTATCAGAGCCGGATTCCGATAAAGGACGCGATTATTCTTTCTCGCAGCGACGACACAGAATTTCGCCGCGCCTGGCGCAAGCGTGTGCTGGATCATGACGGCGACAATAGTCCGGAAGGCGGAATCGAGCGTTGGCTTCGGTTGGCGGAAGCCACCGGTTTGTCCCGCGAGCGTGTCATCAGCTGCGCCGAGGTGCTTCCCGGAGTACGGTACGCGGTCGAAGCTTACATCGAACTGGTGAAGAACAGATCCTTGCTCGAAGCCGTCGCCTCTTCTTTGACCGAACTGTTCTCGCGTGATTTGATCTCGTTGCGCATGGACGCTTTGCGCCGGCACTATCCGTGGCTCGCAGGCGGGTTGGCGTATTTCGAGGCGCGTCTGGACCAGGCTCCCGCCGATGCCCAATTTGCATTCGCCTTCGTGGCCGAGCACGCCCGTAGTGGCGTCGAACAGGAAAAAGCCATTGCCGCATTGCGCGAGAAGTGCGAAATTCTCTGGGCGCAGCTCGATGCTGTCTACTACGCCTATGTACAGCCGGGATGGCCTCCTCCCGGCGCGTTTCGCCATGAGTGAACCCATGCCTCATCTCGAGGATCTGAGCCGGCCGCGCCTGGCCGCCGGTTGCCGCTGGGCAGGCGAAGGGGAAAGCCGGACGCTGGTGTTTCCCGAAGGCGTACTCCGTCTGCAACCAACCGCCCAGGCAATCCTGGAGCGCTGCGATGGCGAGCGTACTTTCGAACAAATCATGGCGGAGCTTGCAGCCGCGTACAGCGCCTCCGATCCGGTGAAAATTCGACAGGATGCGATTGCATTCCTCGAACGGCTACGGCAGAAACGACTGGTCGACTTTTGACTCTCGACGCTCCACTTGCGCTAATCGCGGAACTCACCCATCGATGCCCTCTGCATTGCGTGTACTGTTCCAACCCTCTACAAATGGCCTCGCCGGCGACGGAACTCCGCACACAGGAATGGGAAAGCGTCTTCCAGCAAAGCGCAAAGCTCGGGGTGTTGCACGTTCATTTAAGCGGCGGAGAACCTTTAGCCCGGGAAGATTTGACCCAACTGGTCAGCTGCGCTCACGATTGCGGACTCTACACCAACTTGATCACGTCGGGAATCGGACTTACCCAGCGGCGATGGGATGAACTGGTGGCCGCTGGCCTGGATCACATCCAGCTCAGTTTCCAAGATTCCCATGAAGCCAGCGCAAATTGGATAGCCGGCACGCGCGCCCATGCCCTGAAGCTACAGCTCGCACCCATGCTTCGCCAGTCCCGGGTGGCTTTCACCGTCAACATTGTGGTGCATCGCCAGAATGTTGATCGCCTCGAGGAAATGATTGCCCTGGCCGAATCCCTCCAGCCGCAAAGGCTGGAGATTGCGCACGTCCAATACTACGGCTGGGCCCGGAAAAACGTTGCAGCATTGTTGCCTGTTCGAGAACAGGTGCTGGAATCCATGGAAACAATCAGCGCGGCCCAGAAACGGCTGGCGGGAAAGATTCGCATCGATGCGGTGGTGCCCGACTACTACGCTCGCTTTCCCAAGGCCTGCATGGGCGGCTGGGGGCGCCGTCAATTGCTGATTGATCCCAGAGGAACGGTGTTGCCCTGCCACGCGGCAACCGTCATTCCGGGGCTGCAATTCGAGAATGTCTGCGAGCAGCCTTTAGAATGGATTTGGCGGCAATCCGACAGTTTCCAAAAGTTCCGGGGTGAAGACTGGATGCCGGATCCCTGTCGAAGTTGCGACCGCCGCACCGAAGACTTCGGTGGTTGCCGCTGTCAGGCGTTCATGATCACTGGTGATGCCACCGCGACCGACCCCGTGTGTTCGTTGGCTCCGGCGCATAGTTTGATTGAAGAGGAACTCGCACGAGTCGATTTGATCGCAAGGCCGGCCCTTGATCCGCGATCCCCTCAATCGGACCAATCTTGGATCTATCGTCCTCAGCCCAAGTAATCGCTCGGCTGCCTGCCCCTCGCGTCGTTGACATGCTGGTGCATGTCGCGACTGCCACTCATTTGTAATACCTCCTCACACAGGATCAGGGCGGATAGTGATGCGAACGATCAGCGGTGGCTACACGGGCGTTTTCAGCACAGAGAGGTGGTGAGCGGTTCACGCCGCCCGCTTTGTGTCTTTCAGCGGTTGTTCGCTGGCGAATGGCGTCATGAAACATTCTAGTAGGAAACAGTCCAACCTGTGGAAATAGTTCTATAGGGAACTCACAAATCCTCCCGTCGTCAGCTGGTGAGGTCCCTAGGCTTTCGCTCATAATCTTCGAGGTACTGGCACGGCGAGATAGACACATGCACGAGCGACAGAGCGCAATTAGGTAAGAATGAACCCTACGGATTCGTGGCGCTGCCCATCTCCGGTGGCGCGGGCGCCAAGATACACTCAAAGACTTTCGCCCGAGGATCTTTCCAAGAGGTCCGCCCTTCCCGTCGAAATCACCCGTGTCGATTTTGATGAACCGGTCAGCGTCGCTAAGACGCTTGAATCGGTAGGCTTGTCTTCGTGCGGTGCCACCTACGAATGGTATCGGGAGCAATCGCACAGAAGTAACCTGCGTGGCAACGGTTGCTTACTAATACCTAACAACCGAGCAGCTCATAGGCCAGGCGAGGTGTATAACGCACTGCTGCCTCGGACTCAGTGTTCCCGACCGGCATCGCATCGTGGGCCTCTTAGGGTAGCTCCCACACCCATAAGACCGACGATTTCGCACCTCGCACAGCGGCGTTCTCAGGAGCGGCGTATAGTGTGGTGTTGCCAATAGACCCAGGGTCACCGGCGGGCATGGCGATGTACTGCTTCCCGTCCACCATGTAGGTGATCGGAAAAGCAGCCGGGATGTCGTTCAGCCGCGGACTCTGCCACAGCACCTTGCCGTCGCGATCGTCGAACGCGCGAAAATACCGATCCGGCGTTGCCGAAAATACCAGACCTCCGGCAGTCGTGAGCACGGCGGACGATTGCGGGACGCGCATGTGGATATCCCACGCAAACTTCTGGGTATTCAGATCCAACGCCAGGAAGCGGCCCGGCGTGTCGCCCATCTTTCCCATGCACGAGTCGTCGATGGGCAGATAATACCGGTTCGTCGAAGCACTGTATGAGCCGGCCGGATAACTCCTGGCCCCGATATAGCCCGCGCACCAGTAGGGCACTCCGGGCGGCAGCGGCACGGGGAGCAGTGTCTTTTCTCCGGTGACCGGGTCGATCGAGGTAAAGATGTTCTGCGCGCCCGGATCGACCGCGAACAGGAATTTACCGGTCGCGGCATCCATCGCCTCGAAGATTCCTGGCTTGCCCACGGTGATCACGGCCTTATGACGCTCTCCCCGAACGGTTACCGGCGCTATGATCCGCTCGAAGGCATAATCCTGGTCGAATGCATCGGCGGGGACGTGCTGGTAATACCAGACGAGTTTACCGGTGTCTGGATTCAGCGCCACCGTGGAGTCCATGTAGAGACCCTTGGCACCAAAGGTCCCCCGTATGACTGGGGACCACGGTGAAGGTGAGCCGGTGCCCCAGTACGTCAAATTCAACTCCGGGTCGTACTGCCCAGTCTCCCAGATGGCGGAACCACCTCGCTTTTCGTCTGGCAGATTGTTCCAGGTGTCACCGCCTGGTTCGTTTGCATGCGCAACCGTGTGGAACCGCCACAATTCCTTTCCTGTCGCGAGATCGTGACCGGTGATGAAGCATCCGCCCGGTGGGAAATAACCTGCCGCGTTACCCCGCGGATTGGCGTCCCCAGGCGAGCAGTTGCCGGCGCCGGCGATCACCTTGTCATTAACGACCAGCGCGCCGCTGTTGTATGTCCACTGGGCCTTGTAGTCACCGGTAACCACATCCCACACCTTCGCCCCGGTCTTCATGTCCAGCGCAATCACATGCATGTCCATGGTCAGCACAATGATTTTGTCACCGCCAATCGCGATGCTTCGCTTCGTCCGGAAGATGGGATCCAGCTTCGGGTAGTCGCTCGGCAGCGTGTGCTTGTATTCCCAGAGCAGGGTGCCGGTCTTTGCGTCGAGCGCCTGAAACGTATCGCCGAAGTTCCACAGAAACATCACGCCGTCGTGCACGAGAGGCGTGAATTCGTTGATCGCGTCATCGGGCGAAGCCATGCTGAGCGTCCACGCGACCTTGAGATCCTTCACGTTTTGGCGATTGATCTGCGTCAGCGGACTATACGCCCAGCCGTCATAGGTGCGGCGCCAGTGGAGCCAGTCGCCCGGAGGGGGATTGCGCAGCATCTCGGCGGTCACCGGCGTCAGTTTACCGAGCGGCGCGCGTAGAGCCGCAAGCGCCGCTTTAACGTACGGCGAATCCGCCGTCCGCCGCCGCGAACCACCGGCCGGGGGCATCCCGGCCCACTCGGGGAGTGATGTGAAATTCGCACTGCTGAAGTTCGTGCTCAGGTAAGTGATGATTTTGTTGATGTCTCCCTGGCTGCCTGGAGCGCCACGCGCCACCATATCATTCACGGTTTCCGCCCATCCCGCAGGCGTCATTCGCTCCTGGGTAACGGTCAAAGTAGAGTGGCACGCACCGCAGATTCTCTCAAACTCAGCTTTACCAGGACCGGCTGGAAGAGACTGGGCGGCTGCAGAGGTCACAGAGGTGATACATGACGCCATCACAAGGCAGAACGGAATCCAAAATTGTTTGTTCATAGTTGCCGTAATGCTCATATTTTCTGGACACAGGAGATAAGAGCGCTACCATGCAGAAAAAGTAGAGACCACGCTCAGATCCATTGCTTCAATGTTCCTGGCTCGCCGGCCTGTTTTCGCTGGCGTAATCCCTCTGAGTGCTCGCGGTATTCAAACCGTGGTCCAGCTTCATTGAACGTTCAACCAGCTCTGCTTGCATTCCCTAATGAACTTTATTCCGCGATTCGAACCTGCGGATGTTAAGTCGATTTTGAGAACAGTGTCAAGCACATTTTAGCCTTTGAAGATTCATTCATATGGTCCACTGTCGATATTTTCGGGATGTGTATTGGAGGTGGAAAGCGAAGACGACCCGGGACGAGCAAGATCGAACCTGACTTTACATTGACCTGTGGTGATTCAGATGGGTATTACTTTTTGCCGGGGCATCCTTGCCGACTTCGACGATCGTGCCTGCAAATTCGTGGCCCAAAATGACAAGGGGATAGTTGCGGAATGTGTCATGCAGTACATGAATGTCGGTACCGCAGACCTAAGCAGCCGATCATGATCGGCTGATTCTTCCAAATAGTCGGGAGCTTTCATAAAGGAAGCGTTCAGAAGATTCCATCGCGATCGAATGTGAGCATCGCGAAACGAGTACGACATCCGCCTGGGGTAAGTATCGCGCAATGTCGAGTGTGATCGTGGGCGGAAAAGCCACGTCATTGCGGCCATGAAGCATAGTCACAGGGCACGTAATTCTGCCCAACTCCTCCGGCGCGAGAATGACCGCGTCAACAAATGATTGCTTGTCGCCCGAAAACATCGATCTGAAGTATTCGCCATAGCTTGGATCGTCATACAGGATTCTCTTGCGAGTAGAAATATAGGTTTCGTTGATTAACGAGTTGTCATAAGTCAGGGCGCATCCAACGGCCCGGAGCTCTTCAACCGTTTCGGGAAACGTCCAGCACCTGACTGTCGCTTCATTTATGACAAAGGGGGCACCCATAGTAGCAGTTGTCATTACGCCGGAGATTCGTGGATGGGAGGCCGCCAACCTCAAAGCCAGCATCCCGGACAACGAATGCCCCAAGACACCTATTGAAGCACCGGGCATCAAAGAGATCATGTGCGTGCCTTGCCGGAACCACAAGTCAACATCGAAATAGGGTGTGATGGCCCTACGCCCAGAGTTACCGAATCCGATGAGATCCATTGCAAAGACATGAAACTTCTCAGCCAACGGCTCAAGTATAGAGCGCCAGTTACCCAACGAAGAGGCACCCGGTCCGCTCCCATGCAGAAGGAGAACGGGACACCCAGAGCCTCCCTCGAGATAAGAGACGGTTGTACCTTCAAATCTAAACGTGCGTTCTGTGTAGGGCATCTTCTGACCTGGCGCATCCTCGCCCGCGATCTGCGACGCTTTCCGCCTTGAATCCCTCCCATTCTCTATTAGAAACAACGAGGCTGGAGGCTTTGGGCAAAATAAGTATTTTTCTTGGCTGTTGGTTCGCTCGCTCCTGAGACTCAATTAAGAGGTTTTGGAGTGCACGCTCCACCAGTGTATTAGCTTTTCCCGACGCAACGCTGCGTGCCTCGGGCGTGCGATTAGCTAATCGGAGTGTGCGGAGTTCCTGATTGACCTGCGGCAGGCACAATTCCAGCGTGGGAATCCGCCCGTTGCTGTCCCAACAACCTAGTACGGACGGCTGTGCTCCCGAAGTCAGAAATGCCGATTCGAGACGCTACCGGCTAATGTTGGTTGCTCCGCAACCAACGGTCTGATTTCCGGGGTATCAAAACCAATCGCTGGCCCTCGAGTCCAGTGGGCTCTAATCCGGCAGAGCGAAAGCGAACATCACGCCCGAACCGGCGCCCACGATGTATTGCTTCCCATTGACAGAATAGCTCATCGGGCCGCTCGTATCCGCGCCCCCCATGTACATATGCCACAGGGGCTTGCCGGTCTCGGCGTCAAGAGCTATGAAATCGCCGTCCATGCCGCCCCCAAATACCAAGCCCCCAGCCGTGGAGAGCACTCCGGCCTCGGTATAACCAACCATCTTGAAGTCCCACTTCTTTTCTCCAGTCTGCGGATCAATGGCTCGGATCGCGCCATACCCTTCAGCCTCTGTCTTGTAAATCGTAGCCGCGCGCCAATTAGTTGTTGTTCTCTGTTCACTATTCGACACTTTAGGAATACGGAGGTTTCGCGGGGGTTCGTGCTGCCCATAACCCGGCCACCAACCGGCTCCGGTGTATAACTGGCCTTCAACCCACGGACTCAGTGGCTGTTTTCGATGAAGTTGTTCGTAGTTGTCCCAGACGGGGATATAAAAAAGACCTGTTTGCGGGCTGTACGACGGCGGATACCAGTTCGTGCCGCCTTGCGAACCAGGCATAACCAGGACTTCACTCATCGGTGCCGGCCAGAGTTTGGGCGATTTTATCGGCCGTCCTTTTTCATCGATACCCTCCGCCCAAGTCTCCTTAATAAAAGCCTTCCCCAGCAGAAATTCGCCGGTGACCCGGTCAAGGACGTAAAAGAAACCATTGCGGTTGGCCCAAAACATCACCTTCCGCGGGCTGCCCTTCCAATTGATATCGGCCAGGACAGGAACCTGTGTAGAGTCCCAGTCGTACTCGTCCCGAGGCGTGAACTGGTAGTACCATTTCAACTTTCCCGTGTCTGCATCGAGCGCGACGACGCTGTCCGAGTAGAGGTTGTCGCCAGTTCGCTCATCGCCGTTCGCCATTGGATTTGGATTGCCGGTGCCCCAGTACGTGAGGTTGGTTTCAGAATCGTAGGAACCGCCGTTCCAGACGGGACTGCCGCCGTGCTTCCAGCTCTCGCCTCCCCAAGTCTTGGTGGCCGGATCATCCTCTGTAAGGGGAGCAGTGTAGAATCTCCAAATTTCCTTCCCAGTGCTGATCTCATAGGCAGCCACCCAGCAGTTCGCGCCCATTTCATTGGTCGCAGGCCCAACGATCACCATGTTCCTCACCACCAGAGGTGGGACGTTGAGCTGGTAGCCTTTCTTCCAGTCCGCCACTGCGATCTCCCACTTCACGTGCCCAGTCTTGGCATCAATAGCGAGCAGATGACAGTCGTAGTCCGTGCCCCAAAACAACGTGTTTCCGGCGATCGCCACGCCTTTGTTAACATTGTAAGCATGCTGTCCTACGTAATCGTTTGGGTTAAACGGACGCGAGAGCTTCCAGTACTGCCGTCCCGTGACCGCATCGAGCGCCACCACTTCAGTCGTAGTGGCCGCATATAAGACACCATCCACCACCAGAGGCGTGTTCTCTATCTTCCCTTCGCGGTCCGCGGTGGGGTGATAGACCCATTTCAGCTGAAGATTCTTGACATTCGCCCGATTAATCTGAGTCAACGTACTGTAGCGATGGCTCGCATAACTCCCCGAGTATGTGAGCCAATTTTGGGGCTCCCGATCAACGTGAAGCAGGCGGTCATAGGTCACCTGCGCCTGCAGAGAACTGACCAGCAACGCGAACACCATTAATAGTCGAAATTTCATATTCCTCTTCTCTTTGTCCTGTTGCTCTTGCGCTCCTTCAAGAGGTGCTACGAGGTCCCGAACCCCGTTCGGAAGCCTGATTGCCTTGTAAACTAACCCACCCTGCGCGTCCTCGTAAGGTTTCACAGCCGGTCGACGCGGTAGCCTTGGACCGACTAAGAGTCCTGCCGTCAACGTTTGTTATTGACGTTGTTGAAGAAAATGAAGGCACCCTTGCGGCCCGAGATAAGAATGTCCGGCCTACCATCGCCATTCATATCTATGGCCACGATCTGGGTTCCTACGCCTGAGTTGTTGTTAATCAGGTGCGGAACAAACTCCACCTCTTCACCGGGCTTGCGCACCAGCTTGAACCAGTACAGCACGGGAGGCGCTTTGGCATCGGGACCACTAAAGTTGTCTCCGTGCGACCACCAGCGCTTGCCGGTGACAATGTCTTTTAGACCGTCTCCATCGATGTCAGCGATGGCCAGGGCGTGCAGCTCGGAAAACGCGACGGATTTATCCGTCTCCTCCCATTCCCCGGGGCTCTCGTGAGGAGACGAGGGATTCCCCATGATCAGGTGACGCTTCCAGGAGATAGCACCCTGCCCATCTTTTCGCTGTTCAAACCACGGTTCCGCGGCGTAAAAGGTGGCAACGGTACGAGCGGCACCAACGTTTCCCTCGCCGGTTCCCCGGGTCGGTTGAGGTGACGATGTTCTGCGCGCCCGGATCGACCGGCGAACAGGAATTTACCGGTCGCGGCATCCATCGCCTCGAAAATTCCTGGCTTGCCCACGGTGATCACGGCCTTGTGGCGCTCCCCCCGAACAGTCACCGGCGCCAAATGTATAACGTCCCTTCATGAAATTAAGGTCGTCCGAACGCTCTACCAAGAACACGGCCCCCCAATCCGGCTGGGCAAATCGCCTTTTAGACCCTTTTTCCGCTTATCATTATTATATGTACGGACAACCCGCCCGCTAGCTCGCGGAAACAGAGCTAATTTCAGCAGTCACATACCAAGGGCCAGGGGCTAGAACGTCCTCGACAGCCAATATAATCAAAGTGTTACGAGTGCTATCGCCTAGGCGCTGGTCTTTCGGCCCCCGAGTCATGCGGACTCTAGTCCGGCAGAGCAAAGGCAAACATCACGCCGGCGCCCGTGCCCACAATGTATTGCTTCCCGTCGAAGGCATAACTGATTGGGCCGCTCGTGTTCGCGCCGCCCAGATACACATGCCACAGAGCCTTGCCGGTCTCAGCATCCAGAGCCATGAAATCGCCGTCCATCCCACCCCCAAATACCAAGCCCCCAGCCGTGGAGAGCACTCCGGCCTCGGTATAACCAACCATCTTGAAATCCCACTTCTTTTCCCCGGTCTTCGGATCAATGGCTCGGATCGCGCCGTATCCTTCGGCTTCTGTCTTGTAAATCACAGCCGCATGCTGTTTGGTGATCTGCTCATCGAGCGACACGGCAGGTACAGGAATGTTCGGCGGTGGTTCGTGTTGCCCATAACCGGGCCACCAATAGGTTCCGTTGTACAACTGGCCTTCAACCCACGGAACAATGGGTTGTTTCAAATTGAGGTATTCGTAGTTGTCCCAGACACTCATATAAAAGAGGCCTGTTTGCGGGCTGTAAGACGGTGGATACCAGTTCGTACCGCCTTGCACACCAGGCCTAATGGTGATTTCACCCATCGGTGCCGGCCAAAGTTTTGGCGATTTTATAGGCCGGCCGTTTTCATCGATGCCCAGCGCCCAATTCTGCTTAACAAAAGCCTTGCCGAACAGATATTCACCGGTCACGCGATCCAGGACATAAAAGAAACCGTTGCGGTTGCCCCAGAACATCACCTTACGCGGTTTGCCCTTCCAGTCGATATCCGCCAGCACGGGAATCTGCGTGGAGTCCCAGTCGTACTCGTCCCGGGGCGTGAATTGGTAATGCCATTTTAACTCTCCCGTATCGGCATCGAGCGCGACGACACTCTCCGAGTAGAGGTTATCGCCGGTTCGCTCATCGCCGTTCCAGCCTGGATTTGGATTGCCGGTGCCCCAGAACGTGAGGTTGGTCTCAGGATCGTAGGAACCGCCGTTCCAGACGGGACTGCCGCCGTGCTTCCAGCTCTCGCCTCCCCAGGTCTTGGCGGCGGGATCATCCACCGTAATCGGAGCTGTGTAGAATCTCCAAATTTCCTTCCCAGTGTTGACGTCATAGGCAGCTACCCAGCAGTTCGCGCCCATCTCATTGGTCGCGAGTCCCAGAATCACCATGTTTCTCACCACTAGAGGCGGGACATTGAGCTGGTAGCCTTTCTTCCAGTCCGCAGTTGTGACATCCCACTTCACGCGCCCAGTCTTGGCATCAATGGCGAGCAGATGGCAGTCGTATCCGATCGCCCAGAACACCGTGTTCCCGGCGATCGCCACGCCTTTGTTAACATTGTAAGCACGCTGCCCTACGTAATCACTTTCATTAAAAGGGCGGGCGATCTTCCAGTACTGCCGGCCTGTAACGGCATCGAGCGCGACCACTTCAGTCATAGTGGCCGCATACAAGACACCATCCACCACTAGAGGTGTGTTCTCCAGCTTCGCCTCGGCGGTGGCGGTAGGATGGTAGACCCATTTCAGCTGAAGATTCTTGATGTTCTTCCGATTGATCTGCGTCAACGTACTGTAACGATTACTCGCATATCCTCCCGAATATGTGAGCCAATTTTGGGGCTCCCGATCAGCGTGAAGCAGGCGGTCGTAAGTCACCTGCGCCTGCAACGAACTGACCAGCAACGCGAACACCGCCAACCATTGAAATTTCATATTCCTCTTCTCGCGGAAGCGGCAGTCTTGGACTCCTGTCGTCAACGTTTGTTATTGACGTTATTGAAGAAAATGAAGGCGCCCTTGCGGGCCGAGGTAAGAATGTCCGGCTTACCATCGCCATTCATATCGATGGCGACAATCTGGGTTCCCACGCCTGAGTTGTTGTTGATCAGGTGCGGAACAAACTCCACTTGCCCGCCTGGCTTACGAACCAGCTTGAACCAGTACAGAACCGGAGCTGTTTGGGCATCGGGACCGCTATAGTTGTCCCCGTGCGACCACCAGCGCTTACCGATGACGATGTCTTTTAGACCGTCTCCATCCAGGTCAGCGAGCGCCAAGGCATGCAACTCGGAAAACGCGACGGATTTATCCGTCTCCTCCCATTCCCTGGGGCTACCGTGAGGAGACGAGGGATTTCCCATGATCAGGTGACGCTTCCAGGAGATAGCACCCTGCCCATCTCTTTGCTGTTCAAACCACGCTAGTCCCCACCAGTGTGCGCCAAGGCTTGTGATGACATCAGGAAGACCATCGCCATTGACGTCGTACACGAACATGTCAGCCCCCCCAGCAAACGGGGGTGTCATGCCAATCCCTGCTCCGCCACCGAACTCTGGAACGGCATGAAATTTCCACAAACTATCGGTTCCTGCGGGCGGCTGCTCCCACCAACCGCGGGCAGTTACGACGTCAAGACGTCCATCCCCGTTCACATCGCCGACGCCCATGCCGTGCGGTCCCCAATCTCCCTGCTCCGATATCGAGTGAATCGTCCAGGGCTTCGTCGCGTCCGTCGAGTCGGGCTTCGCATAGCAGATCTGGCTGTTCGTGCCGTGCCCCTGCGACATGATTAGTTCAGGGCGTCCATCCCCGTCGATATCCATCAATTGCGTGGTTTCGCTATACAGTCCCGTAACAACCTTGTATGAGTCCCAATGGCGCGCTTCGCCGCGTGGATTAATGTAAAGATAGGCAGCGTCGAGACTGACCTGCAAAACATCCGGCCATCCGTCCCCATTGAAGTCATAGACGTAGTTCAACATGCTGTCGGTATACGAGCCTTCATTTTTAGTGCTTGGGTCGGTGCTTGCAGAAGGATAAATCTCCCTTGCCACGGTGTAGTCTGGTCCGAGATAGTAGAACGGACCTGCGACCACATCTTGCACACCATCCCGGTTCAAGTCGCCCGCCGCGATCCCTTCGCTGTAGAACAGGTCCGTAAGCTTCCGCTCACGAAAGTCGGCACTGGTGATTTCGACGGGAAGGGCGGACCTCTGTGTAAGGTCCTCGAATGAAATGTCTTTGATGCGCACTTCCGCGCCTGCGGCACCAGAGATGTTCAACGCCACGAATCCATAGGGCTTCAGCTCACCCGATTGCGCACTCTCGGGCGGGAATCGAAGTGGAGAGTCGTTGAATGATCCCCCTAGTCTGTTGCCGCGCACGAAAACACGAACCTCGTTCCATCCATCCGGCTCCGACGTGACACGCGGAGCCCGAAACCAACCTTGGAATTCCCCGGATGCGCGCGGAGTCTCAATTGTTTCCCGATGGACCTCACGACCCTGGGCGTCCAGCGTGAGCCGGGATACCACGCCAACAGTGGAACCGGCGAGGGAAACGTAGGTGCCGCTCGTACCGTTGCCACCTTTTACGCCGCGGAACAGTATCCCAGTCTCGCAGTTGCGGCACTGGAACAAAAACTGCACCATGAAGTCCTCATAAGGATGATCGAGTACAAGCCACCCACCCGAGCCGTCTGGCTTGGTGGAACCGACAATCTCACTATGATCCACCTTCCAATTCCCCGAACCTTCGGCGTGCCATCCCGCCAGGCTCGTCCCATTGAAGGCCGGCGCCGATGAGTTGTTAGAAGAAGATGAGACTGAAGACAATAGAAAGCAGCAAAAGATAGTGGGGATCGCAGCAATCGCGAGCGAATAACCTCTACGCACGGTAACCCTCCTCAGTGGCGCCTGGTCGCATTAGCGCTCTCTTGCAATTGCGACAGCGGTCTCTCTCGAAGTCCCACGTCACCCTGCCTACCCTATTGAGAGACGAAAGGATTCGATTGCATCCCGCGCCACTCCTCCGAGAGTTTCTGGAGAACTTCGGTCGGCGGTGGTCCATCGTGCACGACAACCCGATAGCGTAGGATCAGTGGATCATCCGGGTGAATTGTCATGTCCCCGAACGACGTGATGCACGGATTTATCAGCCACACTGTGTTATGCCAGCGGGTCGGAGGGTTCAGCGGATGATCCAGAACAGCAACCCCGACGACTTTTCCGTCGCTCGCCAAATGGATCGTGTAGTCGTACCATGGCTCCGCGGGCCAGTCCAAGTCGGGAACGGAGTAATAGGGACTTGGGAGAGTGACTTTGCCCGATGCTGTCGAGTAGTAGTGTTCACCAGCCTTCTGGCCTTGGACCGCGAAACCCCCAAATGCCTGCCTCTTGAGCACGTAGTCCACGACGGGTGCGAGCCGGTAGGCAAGATCGATAACGTAGACACCGTCGCGTTCGCTGACAGTAACTTCATCGGTTTCGTCGATTAGCTTCTTGTCTTCGATCAACCACTCGTTATGAATTTCCAGTTGAGCACGTTTTGCATCAGCCCTCACCAGCTTGATATCGCGATTTTGGATCACGCGGCCATCGCGCGGCGCATAAAATCCCCAAGACCAGAAGTCGCCTCGCTGAATGTCAAATACTTTTATCGGATGATCCGGATGGTCCGGCCAGGCCTCGGAGGACTCGCCGGGACTGTGGAACTCCGATTCCAAAAATCCCAAAAAAATGCCTCGATGGTGGGGATGATCGTCGGGCGCAACGTTGGTAACTGTTTCGCCCGAAGGAGTGTTCAGCGGATGGAAGTACGCAGCACTAGGGGAGGTGAGCCCGATCTTTTCAGGTTTTTTGGTTACGTATTCAAAGACCACCCGACCATTCGGCGTCTTGAGCTGCATGCCATATTCGACCGGAGCCAACGTATACGGTGATTCTGCAAACGCTCGTGGGGAGAGTACCGGCCCAATAATAAGGAGAAGAGCCGCTCCGCTGGTAACAAAACCTGAGGCGAACATCTTGCGGTAAAACATTGAAAAACCTCCAACTCTCCGTACGGCACGTGAGCATCGCTAACTTCCGGAGTTTGCAGTCCAGACCGCAAAGGAATCACGCGCCATTAACCGCTGATTCTTGCTAGGCCGGGGGAACGCATAGAGCCCACCCTGCGCGGCAACAGCCACTTACTGATTTTCACCAGCGGCATAGATTCACAGGGCCACCTCGAAACTGCCGACCGATGTAAGGAAGCTCGGACGATAGATCACTTCAGCGAAGGGTTCTTTACGTTGTCAACGCAATCAGTCCGCTCATGGCTTCTGGTCGCCTTTCAAGGAACTCATGTAGCGAACAAGATCAGCAAGCTCTTGGGCACTCATCTGATTCGTATAAGGCGGCATGGGGTTCGTCGTCACAATCGCAAATTTGCGAAGATTCGCCTTCTGAAAAGACCTGAGCTGGCTGTTGGAGTCCATGATCTGAACGCTGAAGCCATCGTGCCGGAGAAGTCTTCCCGTAACGGTCTTTCCATCACTTGTGGTTAGCTGGACGCCCCGATTCTCGGGAGTAACATCTTTGTTCGGTGATACCAGCGCGCTGCGTATTTCCTCCTCCGACCGGCTCGCTCCAATCGTGGTCAGGTCCGGTCCAAGATACGATCCCGTGTCACCGACACGGTGGCAGGAGAGGCAACCTTTCGCCGTTAAAAGTTCCGCCCCCCTGGCGACTTCAGCTCCACTCAACGGCTTCTCATTCACCGTAGGCGCTGGCACCTGCGCCACGCCGGCCTTGCCAAAATTCTCAGCAAGGTAAGCCATCACATTATTCAGTTCATCCTGCGTCCCCTGCGCACCACGCGACACCATGTCATCGACCACCCTCGTCCACTCCCCTCGGGTCATCCGCTGACTGGTCGCCGTCGCGACACTGTGACAACTGCTGCAAATACGCTGAAAATCCGCTCGCCCCTTTCCCTCAGGTAAAGACTGTCCTTGACCAGAAACGGCGAACGTCAAACAAGCAATCGGTCCGATAATGAAGATGCGTTTCAGTCTGTATTTCCGATTCATTCTTCACCATCGCCTCGGTCTTCCAAAGAAGCTCATTACCTTCCCTCCGATGCGTCATCCGGCTGACGCATCGGAGAGCTATACGCAATGCCATTCTTCATAGATCAAAAACTGAATCGAACACCGAAGCGCATGTATCTCGGGTCGATGAGCCGACCCAGCGGGCTGAGGCTTGTGACCTGACTGAATCCATTCAGACTCGCGATTGAGCCATCCGGATTGTAATTCACGGCGGTGATGTCGCCGCTAGGGTTGCCGAAATGCGGCGTATTGGTGACGTTAAAGGCCTCCGCCCTGAATTGCATGCTCAGCCGTTCATAGATATGAAAATCACGAAACACGCTGGCATCGAGATTGGTGGCACCCGGCCCACGCAGGGTGTTGTAGCCAGCAGTCCCGAAAGAGACCGTAGTGACTGGAGCGAATGCCGTCGGATCAAAATATGCGTTCCCATTCAACCCATCGCCGACTTTGGCCACCCGAGACTTCACTTGATTTGCGCGTACCGTATTTCTAGGACAGTTGCACGAAGAACCGCCGGCGCTGACGCTAAACGGCAGTCCCGAGACATGATAGAAGACTCCATTGAGGGTCCACCCGCCCAGCACTGCGGCCCCGATTCCATGATTTACAAACGCCTTATTGCTTCCGAATGGCAGCTGATATGTGGTACTGACGATGAAGTTGTTCGTGCGATCATAATCAGTGACCGATTTATTGAGAGCTTGAAATTGCGGAATTACAATCCGTCCGTTTATATCCCCCCCCTCGATGTCTTTCGACCACGTATAGGCTAACTGCATGGCAAGGCCATTGGTGAACTGCTTCTGAAGACTGGCCTGAAGCGAATTATATTTGTCAAAAGGCAGGTTTCCATGTCCATAGCCGCGAAGTGAGCTAGTGATGCCCAATGGGAAAAGCGGTTGGCTTGCATGGCCACCTCCGAGTTGCCCGTAATTCAGCTCGGTATAACTAAAGCCACCATTGTTGTTGACGACATGCGTCCCTACATAACCAAGCTGCCCGACAAATCCACCACCTAGGTTCTGCTGGAACGTCAAGTTATAGGATTGAGCATAGCCCCGGACGTAATTTTTCGCGGGCGTCCGGATGCCTCCGATTCCAGGCGGCAGGGGTATAGTACCGGCGTTCAAGTCTGGCGGGGGAAAAATTGGCAAACCAGTACTCAGGCTGCCGGCGGGCACAAAGGAGTTCGCTCCGGAATAGTCACTGGAAGTAATGGAAGGATAGGACAGAATTTGCGGGAGAGCCATGCTGTTCTGGATGGGAGACAGAGCATAGCCCGCGCGGACCACGGAGCTGTTCGTGGGGCGATACGCAATTCCAAAGCTGGGGGCAAACAGCTTCCCCGAAACCTTCATACCGCAATTGCTAGAGTTTCCGCCTTTGCCACAAATGCTGATGGTAGGGTTGTTTATGTTGCTTTCTAAGTTGTTGTATGTCCAACTTCCATTGGGCGAGGTAGGCACTGGATAATGTTCCCAGCGAACACCGTAATTAACCGTCAGCTTGTGGGTCACTTGCCACAGATCGCGCACATACAAGTCGTAATCCCACTCACGAATCACGATCTGGTGAGTTTGAAACGAATTGGTCATGTCCGACGGCAATCCCAAGAGGAAATCGCCCACTGCATTGTAGGTATTTGGCGAAGCAGGTCCGCCATTCAAAGCGGTCGCGCCGCCCGAAAAGGTAAAAGAGTCGCCAAAGCGTTCATTGTGATTAAAGTGCAGGTTCCTGAAGTCCACACCCGCTCGGATACTGTGCGACCCCTTGACCTTGGTTACGTTGGCCGTATATTCGAACACCGGATCTGTGTACTCAAGAGGAGGGTACGAGTAGCCAAAAGTGGGGCCACCATAACCGCTGATGGTGAAGTCCGGCATGCCACCTGCCCAAGGCAGCTCGCCTATGTTTGTGCCAGGGATTCCCAGTACGTCAGAGCCATACTTGACATTCGCCTGCGTCGGGAATAGTAGCTGGTGCGATCGGGTGACCCCAAACGTTGCGTCAAAAATGAGCGTCGGACTCGCCACGTATGTCGCTGACGCCGAAACTGCAAGCGTGGCGCCGTGCTCCTTGAAGTTTCCCGCTTGCGCTGCAGCGAAGGCCGGCCAGCCATCGCTTGCGCCGCCAAGCACCGGACCGTAAAGGGGCTGCTGCACGCTGTTATATGGCTGATAGGCGTACCGTCCCGAGACTCTCAGCTTGGAAGTGGCAACGTAGTCTATTTTGGTGTCGATCTTGTGGAGGTTATAGGAGTTCCCTTGGTTGAGGTTATAATTGTTCGTAATTCCCGGAAGATTCGGTTTTGGGAAAAAGGGAATCAATTTCTGTACGATCGGGCTGATTCGATCTGCGGGGATGATGTTACCGGGAAAAGGAGTCCTTCCTGTACCATCTGCATTCCCGGTGTTGGGATCATATATGGGCGTAGTTGATCCCGATAAATCCCCGGAGAGCAGCGCCGCCGTAGGAACGCTTATGGTTCCGTTGAGACCCTGCCGAAGGTAGTCTCCCTCATAACCGCCAAAGAAGAAGAGCTTGTTCTTGATGATGGGTCCGCTTGCCCATCCACCGACGGTGTTGTCGACCAGGTGAGGAACTGCCTGGCCAGCAGGCTGGAAATAGTTCCGTGCTTCCGTTGCGGTGGTAATGTTGTATTCGTAAAAGGCTCCATGCAAACTGTTGGATCCGCTCCTCAGCTGTACGTTCACGGAAACGCCTGGCGAGAGCCCCTGTTCGGCGCCGGCGCTACCGGTCACCACATTGACAGTTTGGATTGCCTCCACGGAGGGCACGTAGGTGGTGGCATTATTCCCCCACGGAGCGTTGGCGCCGACCCCTTCAATACGAACGTTCTGGCCGCTGCTGTCAGTTCCATTTGCCGAGAAAGACATCGACTTCGAAGGATTGTTTGTGCCCCCAGTGAGCTGGCCCCCCGGCGGCGTCATGCCGGGAATGAGATTGAATACTCCCTGATACGTGCGCGTGGCCTGGGGCAGGTCTTGCAGGGTCTGAGCACTAATTTCGGTGTGTACCTCCGCAGTATCGGTCTGGAGTACGGCAGCCGCTTGACCGCTAACTTCGACTCTTTGGGAGACGGACCCGACCGGAAGTTGTGCATCGACACGGACTGCGGCATTTGCGGTTACTACGGCACCAGGGTTCTCAATGGTCTGGAATCCTTCCTTGCTGATGCTGACCCGGTATGTACCCGACGCCACGGTAGATATCGTGTAGATGCCCGCCCGGTCTGTCTGAACGGTACGTTTGTCGTTCGTCTCCAGACTGGTGATCAGCACCGTCGCGTCCGGAATCGCTGCCCCGGTCGTATCGGTAACGGCGCCCACCACCGAGCCGAACAACACTTGTGCCTTTGTGGGAATAGAAACGAACACCAGTAGGCAGACAAAAAGAGACCACGCGCAAATCCATTGCCTCAATGACTCGCCGCTCCGTTTCGCTCTCATAGTATCCCTCCGAATGCTTGTGGTATTCCGACGTTTGTGCGTCTGTATTCTAGTCACCACATTCTGGGTACATTCCCTAATGAACTTTATTCTACCCTGTGAACGCGCGAATACTAAGCCGAGTCTAAGAACAGTGTCAAGCACATTTTTAATGTTTAACAACCATTCCTGTGGTTCACTGTCGATGTTTTGGAGTCATGGGCAGTTCGGGGTCGAGGACGACAAACTGCCCTTGCCATCGACGCCCGACAGGTTGTAGATTTAGTTCGCCAGACGATGAATATAGTTCTTATGGGGATTTTATCGCTAAATTATGAGCCTTAAGTTAGGAAGAGAGATTTTTATGAGCGCTCCAACTACACTGCAAGAGGGTACTACGTATAAGAGTCTTCTGTATCAGATGACTCAAACCACCCCCACCTGTCTGTGGAATGACTCCGCAACTCTGACGGAACTCACGTACTCAATAGAGCATGGCGCCACAGGCGCAACCTGCAACCCAGTGATTGTCCTTGACGCCCTCAAAAAGGAGAAGCATATCTGGGACGAAAGGATTCGGGCTCTCATTGCATCGATGCCGCGTGCTTTGGAAGAGGAAATTGCGTGGCGGCTGGTTGAGGAAATGTCGGCGACGAGATCGGAGTTACTCAGGCCTGTATTCGATGCCCATACGGGGAAGAACGGGAGACTTTCGATACAAACAGATCCCCATTATTATCGGAGTCCGCAGCTACTGGTGCAACAAGCGCGGCGCTTTGCTAGCTTGGCGCCGAATATGATCGTGAAAATTCCGGCAACAGAGGCTGGGATCAGTGCGATAGAGGAAGCGACCTATTGGGGGATTAGCATTAACGCAACTGTCTGCTTTACCCTTCCCCAGTGCATCGCTGTGGCTAAAGCTGTGGAACGTGGGCTGAACCGGAGAGAAGCGGAAGGCAAGGAAATCTCCACCATGGGTCCGGTGTGCACCATCATGGTGGGAAGACTCGACGATTGGTTGAAAGTTTTAGCCGAAACACAAAGCATCGTCACTGACCCCGGATACTTTGAGTGGGCCGGCGTTGCCGTGTTCAAGAAAACTTACAAAATCTTTCGCGAGCGTGGATATCGCATTCGCCTGCTGTCTGCGGCATTCCGAAATCACATGCACTGGAGCGAGTTGATCGGCGGAGATGTAGTGATTTCTCCTCCCTATAAATGGCAGGTCCTTTTGAATGCCAGCGATCTCACAGTGATGCCGCGGATCGACAATCCTGTCGATCCTATGTTGGTCAAAGAACTGTTAAACAAGTTTCCTGATTTCAGGAAAGCCTATATGGAAGACGCTTTGTCCCCGGACACCTTTGACACATACGGTCCCACTGTCCGAACTCTGCGGCAGTTTCTGGAAGCTGTCCACACGTTGGCAGCTTACGTCCGAGACTTGATGCTCCCAAGCCCCGATAAGAAATCGGCCTGACCTCAGATGAGCGGGCTGGGGAGAGGAAGCAACCCGGCTCAACATCCCAAAAGCAGAACTGGATTTGATGGCCAACGCATTCCAACGGTGAACTGGACTCGCAGACTCTCTTGTGCGTCGACAACCCGCTTCAGGGGAAATCAGAAGGACCGCAAACTGCATATTGCAAAACGCGCAGACTCCAACTGCAGGGATCGAATCCGGAACTCAATCAGCCGTTTCTCACTCGCATCCTAAGGCTTTCCCCGCATAAATTATTCCGGATTCGTTGCTGAAATAATCTTGCGCGCAGGCTTTATCATTGCCGAGTAGAGACGCTTGGTAGTGCTTCTGATCTTTGGAAACAACAAGTAGCAAGGTACGATCCGGAGTGGTTACAGAAACTGAATCAACCTTGATGTCGGAATCCTGGTGCAGCAATTCGTCAGCTGCAACATATGCTTTCTTTGTCCCAAAAGCCTCCGCCTCCATGGTATTGATCCGACGAAGCATGCCGAGCGCTCTCTGGTCATGAACCTCATCACTAATCCCAGGCTTGGCTGCCTCGCCTTTCAAAACAGTACTGACAATCAAAATAGTTGCAACAGCTGCAATTAACACAAACGATAGTGATCTCATAGTTTTTGCCTTTCGAAATGCGGATTGTATTCCTGCCGAGTCACCCACAGCCACTGGGTAATCACAAGGCAGGCAGACAATGCAAAGGCCGCCTCGGAGACCTCAGAAGACTCATTAGATGTCGCCAAGGCGAGAGCGGTAAGTGCTAGGGCGATGTCTGGGGACTCTTGAGCGAAAGACGCCGGTAAATGCTTAAACAACAATGGTAGGGAAGACAGGAGCTTGAGAAACGTTCTACGTGCGGGCATGGGAATCTCCTGACGAGTAGATGCCCGCCCTGTCTGTCTGAACCGTACGTTTGTCGTTCGTCTGCAGACTGGTGATCAGCACCGTCGCGTCCGGAATCGCTGCCCCGGTCGCGTCGGTAACCGCGCCCACCACAGAGCCGAACAATACTTGTGCCCTTGCGGGAGTAGAAACGAACACCAGGAGGCAGACAAAAAGAGACCACGCGCAAATCCATTGCCTCAATGATTCGCCGCTCCGTTTCGCTGTCATAGTATCCCTCCGAATGCTTGTGGTATTGCGACGTTTGTGCATCTGTTTTTTACGTTCAATCAAATTCTGCTCACATTCCCTAATGAACTTTATTATTTAGGAGGAACGCGCGGATATTAAGCCGAGTCTGAAAACAGTGTCAAGCACATTGCTGAGCACATTTTTGATCTTCAAAAATCTACTCCTGGTAGTTCGCTTTCTATATTTTGAAATCATGGGTGGTTTCGGGGTCGAGGGCGTGATCGGTCTTGGCAATCTACAAAAAGCCCACGCCGCCAACTGCCGAATCGGGCTACGTCGCATCGCGAAGCTTGCGCTTCGTGGGTTATGCCCCGCAGCCTAACGATTGCCGATCCGCCGGAGTGCCTGGGCTGCTTGTTGGGCGACATTCGGATCTGTGCCGGCTGCTGCTTTGCGTAGGTGCTCAGTCGCACCCGGTAGATCTCCTTGTGCGGCCAGAACCAAGCCTAAGTCCAGGTGTGCCCGACTGAAATCAGGCTGTAGTTTCACCGCCTGCTGATACTCGCTCGCCGCCTCGGCCAATCGCTGGTCTCTAGCGAGAAGGCCACCCAACAATGCGTGGCTTTCAGCAACATTTGGATCCGCGTTCACTGCGGCCTGCGCTTGTGCGCGCGCTTCGTCTAATCGCTGGGCGCGTACCAGCGCCAGAGCATGGTCATAGAGATAGGGTCCATAGTCCGGACGAAGGTGTGTTGCTTTTTGGAAATTGTAGAGAGCCGTCGACGTATTATTCTTCCCTGCCAGCACTCGACCCATCAGATCGTAAGCAGCCGCATCGTAGGGATCAATGCTTAGTGCACGCTTCAAGGCTGTTTCGGCAGGGTCTGTCTGCGTTTCTCGGACATAGAGGCTGGCAAGGGTCATGTAACCCTCTGGTAAGTCCGGATTGAGTGCGAGAGCTTTCTGAAGCTTCTCGACAGAGCTATCGGTTCGCCCAAGCTGGGCTTCGAGGATGCCGTATTGATACCAAACGTTAGCGTCCTGGGGCGCCAAATGCAACGCTCGGTTTAGCATCTGCTCGCTTCGTGAGACGTTCCCCAATGTTTTTAAGCTGGCGGCGAGAAGCTGCAATGCTGTCACAGATTTTGGCTTGAGCCGAATTGCCTGTTCAAATGCCCCAACGGCCGCTTTCGGATTTCTGCTGTTTTTCCATGCATCGCCAAGGGCGGTGTAAAACTCCATCTCGCGCGGAGGATGTTGGTTCATCTCGCGGGCCAAGTCGGTCACCCCTTTCTGCAGATTATTCTGAACAGCCACCTGCGCTAGGGCAAGGTATAGGTTGTTCTCGCTCGTTTTCGGTAGGGGAGATGGATAGTACGGGATCACCTCTCCATGGTATTCTTCCGCATCGGTCAAATGACGTTCCTGAAGTTCTGCTTGAAGATCACGCGTTGGGATTTTGCGCTGAATGAAATGATCAGTGATGACTGCGTGAACTACATCGTCAGTTCTCCGTTTTGGCATGTGGCACGAAACGCAATCAGCTGCATCCGGGTGCTTGCCGCTAGCGATCAAGGCGCCAATGCTGGGTTCATGACAATGGCGGCATTCGCTGGAGTAGTGCTTCGTCGCTTCGTCGCCGGTCGGAAGGTTGCGATGTGGGTCATGGCAGAATAGACAGGTCAGTGCCCCTTTGCTTTCCAGAAAGCAACGAGACTTCCGAAGTCGGTATGCAGCACTCTCAATTTCAAATTTGTCATCGTATCCAGTGCCGGGGGAATGATCGAAGTAGAGGATAAAATCCTCAAGCGGTTGCCCAGGAATGTAGGAAAACGGCCCGCGATCAAATCGTCTGATTAAAGCTGGGATGCGGCCGCTCGTCGGCTCCAGGTGGCATTGCATGCAGAGTTCCATCTGCATCTTTGAACTTAACCGTGCAGGATTCACAATTTTGCCACGGATGTCCGACAACTTGGCGCCTGAAGTCTGAGTTGCTCGAATATGTTGGCCGCCAGGACCATGACATCGTTGACAATCAATCCCTTCAGGAAGGTCCCCAGTGAAGACCGGATCAGCGCCCGGAACATCGCTCCCGGAGGGCACTTTGGGATATCCATCGTGACAAAATACGCATTCATACGAAACCACTCGCCGGGTCTGCGGATGACGCGAATCGAATCCTGGACTCATGCCCCAATATCCACCTCGTTCCGAATACCAACCCAGAGGAAGTTCGATCAACGTTCCTCGTGGGGTGCGGTGCAGGTAGGACCTCGCATGATCGCCTGCACCTAACACGTAATCAATCTTCATCTCTTCGACATTCGTCTCAGTTCCGTCGAAGCCGATTTGCCACCGTCTTTGGTAATATGCCCGGTCGCGAAAAATCATCGAGTAGTGCGTGTCAGACAAGGAGTGGTAGAACTCCGTGTTCTCCTTATAGTCTTCTATTGTGTTCTGAGGAGTGGGCTTAAACAGGGATTTGCCCATGCCCGTTTGGCGATAGGTTTCATAGATTTGACTATGACAAAGCGCGCAACGCCGGGAGTCGACGTATTCGTTTACGGGAGTGCTTCTAGGTGGGGTGCCGCCTGCCAGTTGTGTCCTGGTTTTTTCCGAGGAACCCACAATGAGCCCAACCACGCAGCAGAGGTTGAACAAGCACTGAGATTTCATATCCGCTCTTTGCACCACTCGTTCCCAGATGGCGGCTCGGGGATCTCGCCTGTCAGAGACCGGACGAACTTGACCAAATCAGCGGGAGCTTTGAGCGTCTTCAGACTCCCGTAATACACGCAAACTAGGTCATCGCGAGATTGCGGAGGGTCGGTGTTTTGAAAGCAACGTTGTCAGCTTCTAATTCGTTTGAAGTGTTCGATCATCTCCGACCCTAGAGTCCACCTATAGGAATGGTCTCGTTTCACCCGGAACCATACGGTCCTGAGTTGGTAACGTTCGGGTTGAGCATGCGCACAGGGCTGCAGGCAATGCCCGTTCGCTACATCCCTCACATATTTCTCGGCAAAGACTGGCTGATGTCTCGCGCCAGAGTAGGGTAAGTTGTGACTGCGGGTAGCTGGTCCTCGGGATACATCAGAACTTTTATGCCTTTTCGGTCCGTACAAATATCGAATGCCTCCTGCCACCGTGAGATCGGCATTTTCGCTGTAACGAGTTCAGCGAGCCGAATCTTTCCCTGCGCAAAAATGGTCATCATCTTTTCCCACGTCTGTGCCGTGTAGCAAACCGAACCCGCCAAGCGAAGCTGCTTGTAAAAGACCTGATCTATGGGAAATTGAATCTCACGCCCGCAGATCGCCACCTGTGTGTAAAGACCCATTGGCCGCAGCGCCAGTAAGCAGCCGCGTACGGACTCTTCGTGGCCGGCACACTCGAAGGCGACATCCACGCCGGCTCCCTTGGTAAGGCTTCGAGTAGCATCGAGTAAATCTTCTCTGGCAACGTTGATCGTGGCAAATGCACCAAAGTCTCGTGCCGCTTGAAGACGCAAGTCATCGCCCTCGGCGCCAGCGACTATTGTCTTAATGTTTTCAGCCACCAGCAACTTTAGACAAAGCAAGCCAATTGGGCCTGGGCCCGAGATGAGTACCGTGTCTCCAGAGTGGACATCCGTAATTTCCGTGACAGCCTGAATGGCAGATGCAAACGGCTCACTAAGAGCAGCTTCTTCCAGGCTGAGATGTGCCGGCACGCGGTAAAACTGGTCAGGCCGCAAGATCACATAGCGTGCGAACGCTCCGTTTACTCCGTGTCCCATACCTCTTCGCGTGGAACAAAAAATGAACTGGCCAGAGCGACAAAATTGGCATTTACCGCAGGTCACGGCTGTGGCGCCCAAACCTGCCCCCCGATCCCCCTGCGAGATGCCCTTGACGTCCTTGCCGACTTCGACGATCGTGCCTGCAAATTCGTGGCCCAAAATGACCGGGGGATAGTTGCGGAATGTGTCATGCAGTACATGAATGTCGGTACCGCAGACTCCACAGAATGCGACTTCGAGTTTGACCTGGTCGGGCGCACATACTGGCTCTGGCACGTCGCGTATTTCGAGATTTCCATTCCCTGACGCGTATTTGACGAGCGCTTTCATGCTTAGGGAGATCCTCCGGCAATAATAGTGTCGCTATGGTGAGGTCTTTGGGCGATTTTTTTTGGCAGTTCCTATACGAACTATTTCCCGCATAAGAACGGGAGCACACTATAATACCTTTCCAAAGCGATGGCAAGGTTTCCATGCTTCCTTGAATAAGATTCACAGTTGCTCTGAGAGAAAAGCGATGCAGCGGCTAACCGAGGCACCAGAACTTGGATAATACGTGGATGGAACCTAGACCACGGCGCAAACAGATACTTTCGTGAAGGCAATGAACCCGGCGACTGCCGATCGTTGAACATGTTGACGATGCCATTGGTTGCCGCGACGCGCCCAAGCCAGTGCAACCATCGACGCCTAGTTGTTCCGACTGTTTCTGGAGGAAATACACTATGCGATACCTCGACCGTCTGCAACCGCTGGGCTTGTTGGTTCTTAGAATTGTGTTGGGCCTCATCATGGTTATGCACGGATATTCCAAGGTATTCGGCGACCTGTCCCAGCACATGCAGACGGTCAGCCGAATTGGCTTCCCCTCGTGGTTCGCCTACCTTTCTGCCGGAACAGAATTCTTCGGAGGCATTCTTATCATCGCGGGATTGCTGACGCGGCTGGTTGGCGCAGCCATGACCTTTGAAATGGCGGTGGCGATACTGAAGATACACCTGAAAAAGGGCCTCGTGGGCAACGGGGGATACGAGTTCCCTCTGGCCCTGCTGACGATGGCATTTGTGCTTATCTTATTCGGTGCAGGCCCCATCGCACTCGATGCGGTGATTAAGAGCAGAGGCGGCGAGAAAAAGAAGACGCGTTAGTTGTCAACGAACTCTTACCCTCAGGAATGGGCCGGTCGGCTCGAGCTCAGATGGCGTTTCGCACCGCGCCCATTGCGTGCCAAACCCTCCGTTTGGCACGAACCGCGCTTTCTCTTACGCCCTGCCTCCCTCCCTCCGGGCTCCGTTCGTGCCTGGGAGTCAACGGTCGCTAATTGAATCCGTGAGGACATTGCTTAGTAAAACTGACTGTCGTGGTCCATTCCGTACCCAGCATGCTAATCTCTCCTGTCGGAGTAAACGAGCAAGCGGGAGCCGCTAATAAGCTTCTACGTCTCATAGTGTGGGCACTACTTACCTGGCTCCGCGCGGATTCTTTCTGGCGGTTGCCTTGGAGCGACCCTTAGTCTTTCGCAATGGAACATAGGCGACGCAGTCGGCTTCAATTAACATGCCGCGGAGCTGGCCCAAATCATTGCCTATGGTTGTACGAGCTGGATAAGGGGATGAAAACCGGCGCGCATACACCGCGTTGAAGCGGGCAAACAAACTGGAGTTACTTAAATGCACCGCTACTTTCACCACGTCCGCCAAACTCGCGCCGGCGGCGGTGAGAACAGATTGCATATTCGTGATGACCTGTTCGGTTTGCTCTTCAATCGACGAGCCGGCCAGTTTGCCCGTACCCGGATCGATGGGGCCAGTGCCGCTCACGAAAATGAAGTCTCCGGCCCGCCAACCTTGCGAATATGCCGCCTGGGGAGGGGCCGCTTGATCAGTGTGAACTACGCATTTCGCCATCATTGCCTCATCAATTACGGCAAAATTCATCTTCTTAACTACGCTCTCAGACCTCTAGCCCGTACTGGCCAGACGACCTCCACACGATCTCCGCGGCATCCGACGATTTCATCGCTGAGATTGACACAGGTGCAGACGTGATATGGAACAAAATGGATCTTCTCGCCCAGTTTCACCGGCTCCTCGGTGCGCGCCATACCGTGCTCTTCCGTGAGCCGCTCAACGAAAATTCTCCGTTCTAAAGCGCGCGCCATCGTTGGAACGGATACTCCCGCAGCCACCTTTCCCACGTCACCGCTAAATGTCTTTGAGCCCCCGTCGATAGTGAGGCGATCCGACGTCTGATGACTGACTACCGTGCAGAGCACAGAAAGCGCCAGTTCGTCTTCGCTCACCACCTTGTTTCCCAACTGCATGAGGTCATTGAAGACGTACGTGCCGGCGCGCACCTCTGTAACCCCTTCTACCTCTCCCGCCCATTTCGCCGTGGGCGTACTCCACGCCGTGACCTCATGGATTCCAATGCCGGCATCCCGCAGTTTGTCAGCGATCTCGGTGAGCAGCTGGCCTTCATCGTGACCAGCATCTATAGGATTAGTGGCTCCGGCGAAACCGATCGCTCGGAAGGTTGTTAAGCCATCGAACTCGAGCCCTGGAAGGTTCTTGATCCCACGGGCGAGCCGCTCGATGGACGCAATATCTTGCATGGGAACTCCACCCCGATGAAACCCGCTATCAACGTCTGCTTGCACGTGAATGGTAACTCTAGCATCCCTTGCGGCCTTCGATAGTCCCTGCGCTGCGTCTTCGCTGTCACAGTTCACCGTCACGCGTACTCCACGCTTCGCGAGTTCAGCGACCCGCTTCCATTTAACCTCTCCAAATACGGGCCGTAAGCTGGTCATAGGTCCCTGACACTGCCAGTACGCTCGCCCAAATACCCTGCATCACCACCGAGACCACCGGGACGTGGGCCGAACGGCTCACCTGACGGAACCACCCAAAAAATAGCCCATCACGCGCCATCGCGTAGGGCACTCGCGCAAACGTCAGGACTGATCCATTCAGCGCACCCAGTGTAGAAACGACGAAGACGATAGAAACGAATTTGGCTCCGTATGTCCCCAGAAAAGTCTGTGCCGCTTTAGCGGCGACAGGGGGCGCCGTGCGATAGAGCGTCGAATTCGCATGAACCACTTCGGAAAACGGCATTGCGTAAAAGTATGAAAAATTTGCCACAACGTAAGTAAGCAGCACGATCACCATGCCTGCCGCCAAAGCAAACGGCAAAGTACGTTCCGGTTGCCGCACTTCACTCGCCACCATCGGTGCTTGGTTCCAACTGTCGTAAGCCCACAACGCCGCCAGCATCGCTGTTCCAAATGATGCAAAACCAGGCCATGGCCGAGCGCCAGCTGGTGCAGCGAGATGTGCAATCGTCGCGGTCTTCGAGAGCAGGAAGACCCCTCCGACGATGACCGCGATTCCTGCGAGCTTTAGAACGGTCATGAAAGATTGGATCTTCCCTACCAAGACGACACCTCTGCAGTTCACGGCGGAAAAAAACACGATCACTGCAACAGCCAGCACCTGCTGAGATCCAAATTGCCATGTCATGTCTGACCATAGACGCGATAAACATGTGTGACCCAGACCTGGTTAAGCGGTAAAAGTGCGGACAAGAAGGTGGCAAAGCCAACTGCAAGGCTGGCGATAGAACCTGAGGATGCTACGACAAAACGCATCCAGCCATATAAGAACGCCGGTCCGTTACCGTAGGCTTCCCGCAAATATACGTAGTCGCCTCCCACTCGAGGCAACAGCGCTGCCAACTCTCCGTAGGTGAGCGCTCCAGCCAACGAAAGCATGCCAGCGACCACCCATGCAGACAGTACAAGAACGGGAGAACCTAGAGTCTGCGCCATGATGGCAGCTTTCAAAAAGACGCCGGTCCCGATGACCGCACCGACCACAAGTGAAATCGTGTGAAACGGAGTGAGGCCGCGGACAAGTTGCGTCTCCTCTGTGGTTGGGGAGGACTTTGGAGAATCTGTCGGGTCCGCTTCGCTCAATGGGGTTTCCTCTCAAAGATCGTCGCTGCATTTGTCGTGCAAATAGGCGTGCGTCCGCTATATGGCCTCCCGATTCAGCGACTTCCCCCATCGAAATCTCTGCCGCTGCGGCAGCTATCCCGGTCCCTGCCGACCGCCGAACCAGTAGCGCTCCTACACGCCGAGAGGCGCGCCCTAGGGAAACGCATCAGTACCAAACATGATTTTCTCAGAAACGTCTCCAGCCAACGCTTTAGCGAATGCCTGCACCCGGACGAATACATGAAGATTTCCATGAGCGACCGGTCCAAGTGCACATTGTTCGCTGCCACCAGCCAAGTCGCCTAGGCGTAGTTGGTGAGCGTTTCAGGCTGAAATGCTCCGTGTCTTTTAGCGGTTGTTTCTGGCAACTGATGTCATGAAACATTATAGTAGGAGAGTTCAGGACTGCGGACATAGTTCTATAGGGGATTACGCAGTCTACCTCGCATAATGGGAGGAGTTTGGCCGGAACAACTCAATATTTCGCACCGGCGGAAATAGATTCTTCTAAGTTTGTGATCAACCCACAGGGTAATTTGTAGTGATGTTCTGCTCGCACTAGGAATTGAGTTGTGCAGGAGAGTCGTTACAAGTAGCAACGGGAGATACAGTCATGAGACGTCGAGACTTTTTGATCGGTGCCATCGCTGCTACATCCGCTGCCTGCGTGCGGGCGCAGGACGCTCCCCTGATCGCCAAGCTAGACCGCGTGGGTGTAATGTCCGGGGACTTTGACAACCTTCTGGCAGAAACGAGGGACTGGAGCCAGCCGGTACCTACGAAAGAACTTGACATCATGGACTTTCCGCAGATGCTCGCGGATCGTTACAACATTCATAACGTAGAAGTGCAACAGTTCCATTTTCTCTCGATGAAACCGCCTTATTTTGAAAAGTTTCACGGACGGCTGAAGAAGGCGAAGTCGCGGATGATAGACATGCCTCTCGAATTGGACACAAGTGGATATAGCGGAACGATCAGCCCTTGTTCTTCTGATCCGCAGATTCGTGCGCATGCTATTGAACTCACAAAGCAATGGATTGATAGAGCCGCGATGATTGAGTGCCCAAGCGTGATGGTGAACCAAGGCAGGACATTCGGCGCCGATCTTACCCCGATTATCGACGCACTCAAGACACTGCGCGATTATGGCGAGCCGAAGAAGGTTGCAATCATCATCGAAGAACGGGGACCGATCCCTATCGACACCCTTGTGAAGGTAATCAAGGATGCGGGAATTTATGCCAATCCCGATATGGGTAATTTTAAGGACGAAGAAAGCACGGAGAGAGGATTGCATTTGATGTACCCGCTTGCGCTAACGGTCAGTCATGTGAAATGGAACCCTCAAAAATTCGATTTAGCAAAAGCTGTTCAGATCTCGAAGGAAATGGGCTTCAAGGGTGTATATTCCCTCGAAACCGGAGGCCCTCAGCCTTATGCTTCAGTGCAATCGCTGGTTGACCGATTATTGGAGAATCTCTGAGCGATGGAGATGGGTCGAGACACCGTACTTTGGCGTTGCTGCCAAACTGATTGCAAAGGTAGATTCGGCATCCAGACACCGATATCTGGAGCCGTATCGCCAAGATCTGCCCTACTGGCAAAGATGCGTATGTCTAAATCCTTCGTGCTGTTTGCGCTACTCACTCTGACGATTCTAATTGGCACCGCGCGAGCAAGTGATGCGGACTTCAATGGCCGCTGGGATCTAGAGGTGCGTAACAAACCTGCCGATATTCTGTCCACTTCAACCAAAGCGTGGTGGCTGGGGATCACTGGCGCTGGAACACCCGAAATGAAGATCCAATTCGTTGGGTCTCCTGATGGCAGCCTGGATGACATAACCGAGGCCAACATCCAGGATGGTGTTCTGCACTTCACATGGAAATCGAAGCCGCGTCCCGCAGTCGCTCAAGAGCCGAATGAGCAGATCGACTACGAGGTGAAGTATGTCCACGGCGTTCTCGAGGGCAAGATGATGGGTCCCAAAGAGACCCTGAGTTTTCGCGGCTGTCGCGCTCCGGAGATCGATGAACATGACGATGTCACTTGGGTGGAAGGTAAACCGATAACCCTATTCAACGGTAGAGATCTCAAAGGGTGGACGGGTGTTGATTCGGACAAAGCAAAAGGGTGGACCGTAGAGGACGGCGTTCTGGAGAGTACGGGTCACGCTGATGATCTGATTACTCTGGCGAAATACTGGAATTTTGAACTGCATGCCGAATATCGTCTCGGCGTGAAAAGCAATAGCGGCATCGGTCTCCGCGGCCGTTATGAAGTTCAGATTATCTCAGATTATGGAAGTCCACCCGGTATGCATGGCACCGGTGCGCTTTATACGCGCGTTTTGCCGCGGGTGAACGCGGGCAAGCCGCCGGGCGAGTGGCAAACTTACGATATCCGGCTGGTTGGTCGTGAAGTCACGACAACGCTAAATGGACAGAAGCTGTATGAAAAGGGAGTGATCGAAGGCCTGACGGGGATTGCCATAGATCCGTTCGAAGATCGGCCAGGACCGATTGAGTTGCAAGGTGATCACGGATCGATCGAGTTCCGGAATCTCGTGCTGGTGCCCCTGACGCAGCGCAAAGAGAAATAGAAGAGGCAACTATTCGCGGAGCAGGCGGAGCCTCGGTTGAAAATTTCCATCGTCTCACCCATTGAGAATCGCAACCTAGGCGTTGCGGTTCGCAGAAAACGTCAAGCTTTTGCCAGTTACGTTGTCCCTTGAGAGTTGAACACCAACACAATGCAGACCGACCCTAAATCCGCTTGACAGTCTAGCTACAGCTAGTCACATATAAAAACTAGGTGAGGTAGTGTTGAAAATAGTTCATTAGGGAATAACTGGATCGAGGGGGCATGTCGTGGCACTCATAAGTGGCGCTCATAAAAGGGTAGTGCTGATGTTCCGTGTGACGCTTCAGCTAGCATGCGGGTTCGAGGTCGATGCCCATCCGTTCCTCCCGCACTACTCGGATGAAAGCAGCTAACATGATTGAGACTCGTGGCGTCGATTGTATTCCAGGCCGTGACCCGGAAAATCGAAGGCGAAGCAACGGAACCCCTGGGTGGCAAAGCTCTGCAAAGTCCCGCGCCAGCGATCCGCCCGCGCGCCGAGTCCATGCAGGAACACGATCGCCTCGTCTCCCGTTCCGGCCTCCAGGACGCGGGTTAATATGCCGCCGATCGACAGTGGATACTGGATCATGGCACGACTCTACCGCGTCCAGAGGACGGATCGTAGACGAAACGTCCCGGCAAGAAGGTCCGATGCTTCTCATAGGCCCAGACCCGCCGGTCGGGGACCGGTTTCTCCCGATCGACCGGATGCCCACCCTTCATGACCATATCGAAGGCGGCCGGGCGCTGTAGCAGAGTGATGTCCTGGCTCGGATCGCCGTGGACGACGATTAGGTCGGCGATTTTCCCAGCCTCTAAGGTACCGATGTCCCCAGCCCAACGCGGCAGCATGAAGGCCGCGGCGCCGGTCGCCGAATGGATCGCCTGGATTGGGGACATACCAAGGTATTTGACGAAGATTTCGAGTTCATGGGCGTGCCATTGGCCGTACGGCACCAACGACCATCCGGTCTCCGAACCGGAGATCAGCCTGACCCCGGCCTTGAACGCCTTGGAAAGGTTCTCCGCCGCGGCATCGATCTCGGCCTTGAACGCATCGACTCCCGACGCGCCGGCTTCGCCCTCGGCTGATGCGATAATGTTGATCAGTAACGTCATCGTCGGCGTGATGGCGATGTTCTTCTTCACGCAGAGCTCGATGGCGGCATCGTCGATGAACGACGCATGCATCAACCAGTCGAAGCCTGCCTTGGCACTGAGATAAGCGGATTCACGCGATCGGGCGTGGACAGTGCATTGCCGGCCCAAGCGATGGGTTTCGTCGGCGATCAGGTCGAACTCCTCCTGACGGAAGGCGGCGCAATCGAGCGGCTCGCTCGATATCGCGGAATCGCTCGACCCCGACACTTTAATACAATCGACACCGTCCTTCACCTGCAGCCTGATAGCCTCAAGAATTTCGTCACGATTACGCACCAGGACTCCGGCCTGGCCAGGCGGGAATTCCATCGAACTCGGAAAGGAATCTTCCAATCCCTGATGGGTTGTCAGCTGGCGTCCGCAGACCGAAAGCCGCGGACCAGGAAACATGCCGGCGTTGATCGCATCCCGAACAGAGCTGGCCACATTGTAGGTCGTCGCCGCATCGAACGCACTGGTCACACCGGCCCGCAGCACTTTGTGGGCGTTCCAGACGGCTTTAAGGGCTCGATATTCTACTGGTGTATAGAGTGCCAGCTCCTCCTCAGAGCGGGCCTCGCCGAAGGAGATGTGCAGATGGGCGTCGATAAGGCCGGGCAGGATGGAACGGCCCGGCAGTTCGACTCGACGATAGTCCGGGTTCCGTTGAGCTTCCGGCAGGTCCGCCGCTGGGCCAATCCAGGCTATTCGCTCGCCCTTGACCACGACGGCTCCGTCGCGCAGCGGCTCGGCGCCCGTACCATCGATGACCGTACCGTAGAACACATAGCCTAGCGGTTCCCGCTCACCCATGACTCGCTCCTTCGCGCGCCGGGTTCAGGCCGACGATAGCTTCCATTTCGACCACCATGCCAGGAATAGCTAATTTTCTAGCCTCGACTAGCGTGCTGGCAGGCAGTGAGGCGCCGAAGAATTCCTTGCGCACGGGATTGATCTTCTTCCTGTCTTCTATGTCCGTCAAATAAACGGTGACGCGAAGGATGTCGGCAAAAGTAGCGCCGCAGGCGTCAAGAATCAGCTGCGTGTTTTCCATGATTTTGCGGGCCTGCATCACAGGGTCACCATCGCCGACCAGATTGCCATCGGCATCTAGCGGCGCGATGCCGGAGATGTAGACCGTATCTCCGAACCGGACTGCGTCCGTATAGTGGCTGATCGGTTGGCTCAAACCTGCCACACGATATTCCTGCCGAGTCTTCATCTGCTCACCGCTTTTCTGGATTATTCATCGTCAATAAGTTTATCCAATTATCCATGTATCCTTATAAAGCGTCAATGCCCATTTGCTGAGTGTTTACCTTTAAAAGTTTGCAAGACCGTGCACTTGTGTAGTCTCATCTTGACATTGAATTGAATTTCGCCGATGATTTCCTTGGATGTCTGTATCCAAGCGATACCGTGCGGAAGTCTGTAGGGATAGAGACGTAGAAATCGATGCGGCCGGGGCGGCGATATACTTATTCCCTTTGCCATGATGAATTTCGACGCCGAACCCTTCGCCACCGCTCAACAGGAAGTCTATCGCCATTTGCGCGAGCAGATTCTCTCCGGTGTGGTAAAGGCGGGTGCCCGCCTGAACCCCCTCGAAATCGGTACCAGCCTGGGCGTGAGTCGAATGCCTGTGCGCGAAGCGTTGCGCCAGCTCGACAGCGAGGGGCTCGTTACGATCCGTCCGAATCGCGGCGTCGTCGTCATGAGCCTGAACGCGAAGGAGATAGAAGAGATTTTCCTTATCCGTACCGCGCTGGAGACCCTTGCCGCGCGGCAGGCTTTGCCTAACTTGACGGCGCGCTCGCTGACCGACCTCAAGCATCACCGCCAGCTAATGGACGAGGCGGAAGGAGACGCGCAGCTATGGGTTCGCCGCCACAACGATTTTCACGACGCCTTGTGCAGATTGAGCGGGATGCCGCGGCTGGTCGCCGAAATCCGCCGTTCGCGTGCTCTGATCAGCGCCTATATGACTCGCTATTACATGGAGGGCAATTTGACCCCCGAGATGGAGGGGCATGGTCACGACGCGATCATCGATGCGCTCCGCACCCACAACGTTACCCTGATCGAGGCATGTCTGCGCGACCATATCATGGGCGGCGCGGAGGCTGTCATCCAGTTCGTCGAGGGCCAGGCCCGTCGTACCGAAGACGATGCAGGCTAACGCAGCGATTGGAGTTCGTATCGAGCGTCGAAGTTATCCTGGCCGCTTTAGCTATTGACCTAGAGGTAGCTGAGGTCATCCGTTTCCTTCATCTTCCTTCATCGCTATTCCTTTCGGGTCGAGGGATCAAAAGATAAAGACCGCAGGCCATGTCTCCTTTTCCCTCGAGACCCCTGCTCTGAGCTTTGTTCGGTGGGTACTGCAGCCGCGCGAATGACACTAAGGCGCTGCCTCTCGCGTGTATACCGGTACATTGGGGCCGATACCCCTGATATGGATGATCTGGACCGAGATAGGCGCTCGCAGCCGAGCGGATCGATCTCTGATCACGGTTCGTGAAGCACACCCGAGGCCGTCGAACGCCATCTCGAAATTTCTTCCAGAGCGGCTCGCAGCCGGCGTTCCAACGGCCTATCCGACCGTTCCCGCACGCCGAGACCGAGGTATCGGGCGGCGACCTCGCCGGAGGCGACAAGCTCTGCCCCAGAGCCGGACATCACGATGCGGCCATTTTCCATCACATAACCGCGGTCCGCGATCGCAAGGCTCATGCGCGCGTTCTGCTCCGACAGCAGGATGGCAAGTCCCTGTGCACGCATCCCGGCGATGAGTTCGAACATTTCGCGGATCAGGAGTGGCGAAAGGCCAAGCGAGGGCTCATCCAGGATGAGCAGCCGCGGACCCGACATCAGGGCGCGCCCAATCGCCAGCATTTGCTGCTGGCCACCGGAAAGATTGGCCGCTGCATCGCCATCCCGCTGTCGCAGCAGCGGAAACCGCGCCCACACGGCGGCGAGACGCTCCGGTACTTCCCTCTTGCGAAGGTAAGCGCCCAATTCGAGATTCTGACCGACCGTAAGGCTGCCGAACACCTGCCGCCCCTCCGGCACCAAGGCGAGCCCGCGCGCCAACCGCCCCCCCGGCAGCAGTGCGGCGATGGATTCGCCCTCCAGAAGGATCGTGCCCGCAAGGGTCGGCAGCACGCCCGACAGCGTCTTGGCCAGGGTGGATTTTCCGGCCCCGTTGGCACCGATCAGGGCGACAATCTCACTCGCGCCCACGGTGAGATTGACGTCGCGGATCACCGCCTGCCGTCCATAACCCGCGCTCAGATTGCGCACCTCCAACATGTCAGACATCCTCACGGCCGATATAGGCTTCGATCACCGCCCGGTTGCCGCGGATGGCATCAGGGGAACCGGCGGCCACTATGCGACCAGCGTCCAGCACCACGATCTGGTCGGCGATGTCCATCACCAGCGACATGTTGTGTTCCACCACCAGCAAGGTGACGCCGCCGGCGCGGATGGCCCTCAACATGGCGGCGAATTCGGCGGTTTCGGTATCGTTGAGGCCAGCTGCGGGTTCGTCGAGCAGCAGCAGAATCGGAGCCGCCATCAAGGCTCGCACGATTTCAAGAAGCTTTTGCGACCCCACGGAAAGCGTGCTGGCGGGACAATCCTCTGCCGCCGACAGGCCGACAATGTCGAGAAGTGCCCGGGCGCGTGCCCGGATCTCCCGCTCGGCACGCTGCGCGCTGGGCAAATAGAGCATTTGGCGCCAGGCCGACACGCGCATCAGGCGATGCGCGCCTACCATCGCATTCTCAAGCACCGTCATTCCCGGGAATACGCGCGCAGACTGAAAAGTCCGTACCATGCCCATGCACGCGATGCGTTCGGCGCCGTATCCCGCGATCGGTTGGCCACAGAAACGAATCGTTCCGGCATCCGCCGGAAATATCTGGGTGACCAGATTGAACAAAGTGGTCTTGCCTGCACCGTTGGGACCAATCAACGCGGTCGCTGTGCCCTGAGGCACAGCGAAGGACACATCACCGACCGCCAGCACGCCGCCGAACGACTTACTCAGATTGTCGAATTCCAGCATCGCGACCGTCATGCCGCCCTCGCGGTCGCGCGATTCGATGGAGACGCCAACAGGGTGCCGAACAGACCGTCCGGCAGATAGAGCGATATCCCCACCAACAGCAGGCCGCTGCCCAGCGTCTTGTATTGGTCGAGTCCCTGAATCAGAACCGGCAGGAGCGTGAACAGCAGCACGCCCAGCAGGGGCCCGAACAACGTCCCCTCCCCACCGATCACAAGCATCGCCAGCATCTGCAGCGAAACCGTCGTGCCCACCATCTCTGGCGACAGGAAATGGAAATAGAAAGCATAGAGGCTGCCGGACAGCGAACCCAGCACGGCGCTTATGCAAAAAGCCGCCATGCGATAGCGCCGAACGCGGATGCCCAGCGCGGCGGCGGCCAACGGATCCGCACGGATGGCGAGCAGCGCCCGCCCGAGGCCGCTCTTCATACCGGCTGTTAGTAGGGCGAGCGCCAGACCTATTATCGCGATGACGAGAAAATAGCCACGCAGCGGCGTATCGAAAGCAAAGCCGCCGATGGAAAAGCTGGGGATGCCGACCAGCCCCGAAGGACCGCCAGTGAGTTCGGCGAGACCGACCGTGAGGGAATCGATCAGTAGGCCGAACGCGAGCGTTGCAATCGCCAGGTAAAGGCCGCGCAACCGCATGGTGGAGAAGGTCAGCACCAGTGCGCAGACCAGCGACACGCCCACTCCCGCCAGCGTCGCCAACAGGGGGGTTGCGCCATAGCGCACTACGAGGATGCTCGCCACATAAGCGCCGATCGCCATGAAGCCTGCCTGCCCCAGGCTGACAAGACCCGCGAACCCCATAAGCACGTCCAACCCCAGCACGGCCAGGAACAGGATCGCGGCAATGGTGAGCGAGGTCATCAGGCTGCTGTCGCCGAACTGCCAGGGCACCCAAACAAGCGCTACCAGGACGCCCGCGGCGGCAAGAATTGCACCGCGGCGGCCGCCAATGCGGATAACGGAGCGAGGCACGCGCGCATCCTCGCGCACATCCTGACGGCGCGCCGGACCGGAGGCGAACAGGCCTGCAGGGCGCAACAACAACATTGCCAGAAGGATCAGGAGCGCGAGCGCGTTGCTGAACAGCGTCGAACCGTAAGCGGCGGCGAACTGCGTGGCAACGCCGAGCAGCAGCCCGCCCGCGAGGGCGCCGAAGGGCGAGCCGATACCGCCGACCACCGCCGCGATGAAGCCAAGGATGGTATAGCTCCTGCCAGTGTCGAACTGGAACGACGTGATCGGTCCCGTCACGATGCCAGCCAGGGCGCCGATGGCAGCCGCAAGGACGAAACTGAAAAGCTGTATGCGCGCCACTCCGATGCCCATCAGGCTCGCAGCCATCGGGCTCTCTGCACAGGCGTGCAGCGCCCGCCCCAGTCGGGTACGCGCGAACAGATAGGCGAGCAAGGCCGCGACGAGGATCGTCGTGCCGGCCAGCCACAGCCCCTGCGGCGATATCAAAAGACCCAGGAACACGAAAGGGCGTTCGCCGGAAAAAGCCGGCAGTGTGTAGGATTGGTTTCCCCAAATCACCAGCGTCAGCCCTTCAAGCACGGTAAGCAGGCCGGCGGCGAGTACGAACATGGAACTGGGCGGGAGGCGCTTCAGACCGGGCGCGAAAACCGTCACCCCCACCAGCCAGGCAAGTACTATCGTCAGGGCGGAGGCAAGAAGTCCTGCTGCAAGGATGGACAGGGAAAATGTCTTTTGCAACGACAGGGCGATCAGCGCCCCCAGCACGCAGAACGCTCCCTGGGCGAGGTTGATCGCGGAGGCAGCGCGATAGACCAGCGAAAAGCCGATGGCGATGAGGCCGTACACGCAGCCCAGCAACAATCCATCAATGGCGGTCTGGATTAGCTGGCTCAGCATGCGTCAGTGCTTCAGCGGCGCGCCACCCGGCATGCTGACGATCGCCCAATTTCTCGCATCCGGCATCCAGCGGGTAACCACCGCAGCGCTGGCGTCAAGGCCGCGTTGAGGCGTGCGGTCGAAATCGTAGACACCGTTGATGCCCGCCAATTGACGGGTACCAGCGAGAAACGCCCGCATTTGCTCAGGGCTGGCGCCAAGGCCGAGTTTGCCGAGCGCCGCCGCCGTCAGCATGCCGATGTCCCAGGCCGCTGCGGTGGTGATGTCGGGCTTCTTGCCGGCAGCCGCATAAGCCGCAAACATCGCCTTTTGCGCCGCTTCGACCGCGGGCGGCAGAGCAATCTCGGATCCATGCAGCGGCCAAAGGGAAGACATGAACAGCGCCTCGCGGGGTAGAAACGCCTCATACTGCTGCATCTGGGCGAAGGTCATGTTGGCGTCCGTGGTGGCAATCGGCACGTCCAGACCGCCCTGGACGATACCCTTCAAGACCGTGCCGAAAGGGGCGCCGCTGCTCCAGACGATCACGGCCTGAGGTCGGGCCGCACGCATCTGGCCGACTTGGGCAGCGACGCTGACATCCCCGGGGTTGAAGCGCACCGAAGCGACCAACTGCATTTTTGCATTCTCGGGCAGTTTGAAAGCATTCTCGAACGCGGCATAGCCGTCCTGGCCGCTGGCGTCCGTACTGCTGATCATCGCCAGGCGCGTGAATCCACGTCCGCGATAATAGGCTGTCAACACCTGCGCCAAATCGTAGGTCGAGATAAAAGCAGTGAAGGTTTTACTGCCCGGCTGGGGATGGATTCCAGGCGACAGGCAGTACATCACCGGACCGGCCGCAAGCATCGGCGCCATTGCATTGCACATTGCGACCAAGCCAGAGCCGATCACGATGGGCGATTTCTCGCTGCGAATCTGGGAGGCGATCTGCACCGCCATCTGAGGACTAGACTGGTCGTCATGAAACACGAATTCTAGCGGCGTCCCACGGATGCCACCTTGCTTATTGATGGTCGTGTTGGCTAGTTGCAGCGCCAGCTTCATACCCTGGCCGAGAAAGGACGCGTTTCCCGTCAGCGGCAGCACCACATGGACCGGATAGGGCGGGGTGGCGCGAGCAGGCACCGTTGCGGCGAGCGCCGCTAGCAGGCATGCAAGGACGTGCCGTCCACGCGTTCGGGCGATCTTTCTGCCGAACCGGCCGCGCAAGCATTGCCGCGAGGATGTCCTGAAAAGAAAAAATCCAGAAATCGGCTCGGCCGCGATCGCGGGTGCGACCGGCTCGGCGCGCCCCGCCTTCAGTTGCGCGCGGAGCGAAGCGATGAATTGGCCAATCAATTGGACCGCGAGCTGCCGAATCATGCCCTCACCGCGGCCAGACTGATCTCTATCGAGGGTTCGGATTTTTTCAGTGGAATCCAGATAATCGATCATATAAGCGGCTTCGGTGTCATCCTTGATTTCGTGGCGCCTATCGACTGCTGTCGAAGTGCTCATTGATTTCTCGTAACCCATGGTTTGGAGTGAACCGGTGAAGCCAGATTGGCTCACCCGGTTCTTGCGATATCAGCGAAGGACAATACCGGCTCACATATCCAGAACCAGCTTTTCGTCTAAGGCCCTCGAGATGCAGATCGTCATAAAACGGTCTGTGTTGCGCGCGCGCGACGTGAGCACCGTGTCGCGATGGTCCACTTCGCCTTCGAGCACAGGAACGACGCAACGGCCACAAATCCCACGTTCGCACATACTGTCGAGTTGATGGCCATGTTCGCGCAAGACCTGCAGAATGCTGCGGTCCGGCGGTACCAGATGTCTTTCGCCGGTGCTCGCTAGAATCACCATAAAAGCATGGTTCTGGCCGTCGTTTGCCGCCTCATCCGACATTTGTCCCCTCATTCCAAATCGGACAACTTAGATCGGCAACGCCAGTGCAGGGAAGCTTGCCGTGCTATTGGTCAGATTGACCCGCTTCTGCACGATGCGAAGCTTTCCGTCGACTTTCCGCAAGCGATGGATATAGCGGCCGCCGAACAGCCGCCGTTCCGTGGCCGGCCGGTCTTCCAACATGATGAAGTTTGAACGCACGATGATATCCCCCTCCGCAGCCGGGGTCTCTAGAACGACGTTCGAAATGATATGAATGGTGCTCGAATGCGGAATCTGGGTATGAACGAGCGGGTGTCGGAGACGACGAATCCGTGTCTGCATCGTTTCCTTGTCATCGTAAAAGAGTGAAACGTGATCGTGGGGGCTGTCCTGGCCAGGCATCGCCGGAACCCAGTAGATGCCGTCGTCTAGGAATTGCTCCGACCACCGCTCGAACTCACGATCGTCGAGCAGCCTCGCCTCTTCGAAGAGAAACTGCTCTATTTCGATGAGCTCAACCGCGGGTGAAGCCGCAGGGCCGAAGGATGTCTGTGTCATCGTCGTCATTTTCTTTCTCCTGGAACGCTGCAGGGGCTGCTCATCAGGGACAGCCAAACGGCGTGCTGATTGCGTTGCCCGATTTCACTGCCCCGATCACCATGCTTGACGCCTTGATTGTCGACCACGTCCTCATTCAGGCCGCGCGCAACCAAGCACCATTTGTTGCCTTCGGCCTGCATGCCTTTCTGGCAGCGCTCGAAGGCTTCCAAATCGTCCGTCTGCACGAAGGAGGCCGCCGAATGCGTGATATTGACGTATTTGATTACTTCCTGGAAGACGATATCCGGCGCACCAATCATGCGCACCGGAAAGACGAGAACCTCGGTCCGGTCGACCGCGATCGGCCTGATCACGCGCACCGAATGCTGCACCAGGAGAATGTCGACGCTGGGGTAGATCGTCAGGCTGTGGCGCTTCTGGGTCAGGATATCCCGTGCTTTTTCAGCGCCATGTTTGGCCTTCAGTATCTCTTCGTATTCGTCGAAGATGCCGCCGCTCTGCGGTACCGCGGAAAACATCGACTCCTCCGATGTATGACCGTTAGGAAACGCCCGGACGCCGATCAGGGACACCAGCGGTACACCATCCTTGTCGTAGAACGGTGCGCGACCGCCGGTCGAGCCCGGGCGCCGCTTGAACTGCATGCCGTCCGGCTCGACTGTTGACTGATGCGCGGCATTCGGATGATAGGTGTCGGCAAGGTTCTCGAACTGGTGCTTCCAGTTGCCCTGGTATTCGTACCGGTGGCAGCCGCCGGCGAACTCGATCCGCTCGTCGGGAGCACAGGCGATCAGTTCGTCAATTGCAATGGTTGCCGGGCCAAGCCACTCGGCCAAGCTACCGCCCTCCGCCGCGAAGCTGGCGAACACGAAGCCACGATAACTGTCGACCCGCGGCAGGGAGACCATGCCGAGGTTCGGGTCGTCGAAATCGAGATCCTTGGGAAAATCTTCTTTCTGCGGCACGGCCGCCAGGGAGCCGTTCGTATTGAAGCTCCAGCCGTGATAGCAGCAGTAGAAAGTCCGAGTATTTCCCGAAGGCTCGTTCACCACCTTGGCGCCGCGGTGGCCGCAACGGTTGAACAGGACGTGGATTTTACCGTCGCGATGGCGGACCATGACCAGCGGCTTGCCGATCAGTTCGAGCGTGATGAAGTCGCCCGGTTTCCGGACTTGGCTTTCGTGACCGATGAAGAGCCAGACGCGATGAAAGATCCGTTCCTTTTCCAGCTCGAATATCCGCGGGTCTGTATAAGCCGATTTGTGGATGCGATCCTCCCGGACGAGTTCGCTGATATTGTCGAGCGGTAAATCGCTCATCGCCTGGCCTCCTGGTTTAGTCGAGCGCTCGCGCGGCCTATTGGAGTGGTTGCGCGCCTTGAGAAAAATCCAGCAACGGTGGATCTTTCGATAGGATAACTTTATCCAATTATCCACGTATCCTTCAATTGCGTCAATGCCCAATTCCTGGGGTAGATCTAAATGTAAGGTTGGCTATTCCGCGCTTCTATGTCTTCATTATGAAATCGATCAAGTCCCTGACCTCGGCAACTGGAAGTGGGAAAAAGCCGAGCTTCGTTTGTCCGTGAGGACGCATAGGGAGACCTCCTCGCCAGGGACTGAGCTACGGAGTGCTCTCGCATAGCGGGAATGCAATCTAAGAAGTTGGAGTCGAGTCAGAGATGTCTCGCATGTGGCAATCACGTCGTCGCGACCCGCAGGAGAGTTGCTCCTCTTTGATGTCGGTGAGCAGGTTCCAATGAGCGGCGACCGGCGAACGAGATTCTCGTGTTCAACGTTTAGGGGATGAAAAGGCTGTTGAGACGTAACTAAGGTTGGAGAAAAGGCAGCGACTATTCTTCAGAGTTTCTGCTCTTTGAATTCTGCTTAATGTCCTTCAGGTCACTGTCGCGACCCAAAGTCCGTTTGTTGGCGAGGAGGTCGTCTAGGGAAATGAAGTGGACCGGAACCCCGAAGAAAATGCCTCCGACTCTTTTCGTCCAGGCGTCTGTGAACTCAACGCCTGTGATTTCCGTTAAAATGTCAACGCGCACCGGAGCCATTCCAATCTGATAGACGACCTGTGCCTCGGTGAACGTGTGGGCAGTAATCCCGTCATGCTCGAGGGGAGCGCCAAACTTTGTAAGCGCCTCCACGAGTCGAGCCGAATTCTGTCCCGAATTGTGTACCCATATGTCGAGATCCTTGGTATAGCGAGGCTCGCCGTACTTCATGACTGCGAAGCCGCCTACGATCAAATATTCAACCTGAAATTCGTTTAAGAGTTGTAGCAGTTCTGTAGGTTTTCTGCCATGGCTGGTTTCCTCAGCTAACTCCACCAATTCCCAGGCGCCGATTGCATCTGCACCAAGATTCTGTGAAGTACGTCGGCGTCGCGAATCTCTGATGGATTCCACACTCTGATAACGGTTTTCAAGATTCCCCTGTACAAGCGTCTGCCTAATGGTTCAGCCATCGCCTCAATCTCACCAACGAGAGCCCTTGAATCTTCGACGGTTGGGTCGCGCTCAGGTAGCACAGCGTTCCTACGGTGATCTGCACATGAACCTGGATTCGCCGGTTTGGTGTTTGCTTCATGGCCTGGCCTCAAACCCTGTCGCCAGCCCTGCGGTGTCGCCCAGCCGAACAGCCGGGGAATGTTCTTTGGTCGTTTGCGCTCGTCGAGATCAACCCACACTCCCGTGAAGTGGTACAGATAGCGGCCAAGGCCAAAGCAACAGCACGCTCTCTTGGACGCCTGCGCCTCAAAGGCGTGGTCTACCTTGTCGAGTTCGTCGATCAGCAGGACGCACGACTTCTCATATTCCAAAGCGCGCACAGTTCTGGAGAGCTTTCAAATCGAGCACCAGGTAACCCCGATGGGAATAGTCCACCATTCCGCGATTGCGCAGGAAGTTCATTGCTGTTGAGACTCTTTCCTTCCTTGCCACGACCATCTGTGAGATTTCTTCCTGGGTGAGATACGCCGACAGCTCGGTCTTTTGCTCTGAGGTGTGGCCAAACTGGGCCCCGAGTCTCACAAGTACTCGAACCAGCCGATGGACGGTGTCGCTGGAGGCCAACGTATTCAGTTGACCGTATGCGTCCGACAGCGACTCGCAAAACATCTGCACGAGCTCCTGCAAGAGATGTCTGTTCGTCTGTACGATCTCGAGAACTTCGTGGAGAGGCACCGCGATGACTTCCGTTCGCTCAACCGCCACGGCGCGGTCCTGAGGCTGCTGTCCAGAAGCACAAAGCTCCTCGACAATATCTCCGGCTTTTCGGACATCGTAGATGAGTTCGTGGCCACCTTCCGTGATGCTTCCGACCTTCACAAACCCCTTCTGGAGGAAGAAAAACGTCTGGTGTTGGTCCGCCGCATCGTAAATTACCTGATGTTTTTCGAACGTTGTGACGGTGCAATCCCGCAAGATGACATCGCAGAGCTTTCCTCGAAACGTTCCTGCCAATGCCGAGGAGAGAGGCCCGTTATGGGTTGCTAAATCGGCGATTGAGTGCATTTGGTTCAAACTCCAAAAGGTTCGCGAAGGTCCATCTTCTGAACACGAACGGCCAAACGCACACACGATCTCATTCAAGCTCGACCCGGAGCAGTCCAGTAACCAAGTTACTGATTTTCCAGGCTAGAACGTACTGGGTCTTGCTTGAATAAGCGCGAGAAACTCGTCTCGGGTTTCTTTCTCACGGAACGCACCTAGCATGCAAGACGTTATTGTGGAAGAGTGCTGCTTTTCAACTCCGCGCATCATCATGCACAGATGTCTAGCTTCGATGACCACCCCCACGCCTAGCGGGTTGATCGCCTTCTCAATTGTTTCGGCAATCTGTGTTGTGAGACGCTCCTGCACCTGTAATCGACGCGCAAATACGTCCACCAAGCGAGGCACTTTACTGAGCCCAATCACTCTCCCACGCGGAATGTAAGCGACGTGGACCTTGCCGAAAAACGGCAGAAGGTGGTGTTCGCAGAGACTAAACATCTCAATGTCCTTGACGATCACCATCTCGTCGTAAGCCACGTCGAACATCGCGCCCAGCAGAAGTTCCTCTGGGTTCTCCTGGTAGCCTTTGGTCAAATACTGCATGGAGCGTTCCATGCGCTCGGGTGTATCCCGCAGGCCATCACGCTCGGGGTCATCTCCGAGATGGACCAACATTTCCCGCATCAGTTCCTGCAGACTGGCACCTGCTAACGACTGGGGTTCAAGTATGGTTTGCATCTCTTCTCACAATCCAAAACGCTAGATTCTAGACATCGGTGACGGTCACTGCGAGTGTCACCGTAAACTGCATGTGCTTGCCTCAGGCGGCAGCCGGCGCTTTTGCGCTGTGTTCTTGGGGCACGCCACTTTGTTGCGCAGCTGTGCGGACCTCAGTCATGCGCGCAAGCACAAAAGCCGCCAAGGCCATCTCTACATCTCGCACCGCGACATCAAAGAACATTCCCGTCGAGGCGAGGTTGATGGCGATAAGTACCAGCCATGCTGAAGCCACATACGCGCCTGGTCTCGTCCACTTGGTCAGAATGGCTAGTCCCACAATCATTTCAATGACGCCGACGATGTGCATGAAGGTCTGTCCGCTGAACGGCAGTATTTTCAGGGCCAGCGGACTGATGTATCCGGTCCAGTTGGTTAAAAGGTTGAAGTATTTATCCAAGCCGGCCAGAAACGGCCCGACACCAAGCCCGATCCGCAGTGCCCACCAAGCCTGGTCCAATCGTGAATCAAATCCCTTGTGCATGTTTACTCCCTTCACGAGAATAGAGTTGGCAGGGGCAAATCGGTTACAACTTCACTGGCTCCATCTCCCTTCGGGAATTGCGTGGTTTGATCCGTAACCTTTATTGCCGTCGTGACTCCATCAGATGGAGGGTTTGTATGGTCAGCCCAACGGAAGTGGCCACGTCGCAAGAGCCCTTGAGCGACGAAGAAGTTGTAACCCGAGTGTTGGCGGGCGAGACGGGGATGTTTGAAATCATCATGCGCCGTCACAACCAGCTCCTCTACCGCGTGGCTCGGGCTATTCTGCGCAATGATGGCGAAGCTGAGGACGTAATGCAGGACGCATACGTCCGCGCTTACGAACATTTGGGCCAGTTTGCCGGGAGAGCGAAGTTTTCCACCTGGCTGACACGCATCGCAGTGCACGAGGCTTTAGCGCGACAACATCGCGGAAACCGATATCAGGAGTTGGAACCAATGTCAGAACGGGAGGGAGACCCCATGGATAGGTTTGCCTCTTTGGCGCCGGATCCAGAACAGCAAGCGTCAAACTCGGAGGTTCAGAGATTGCTGGAAGAAGCGGTCGAAAAGCTGCCGGACGCTTACCGGACCATTTTCATACTGCGCGACATAGAAGAGATGAGCACGACCGATGCTGCAGATGTCCTCGAAATCACCGAAGAGAATGTCAAGGTCCGCCTCCATCGAGCACGGGCGTTGCTACGAAAGAGTCTTTACGCGCGTGCTGGAATGGAACGAAAAGAAGCATTCACTTTTCACGCCGTGCGCTGTGATCGAGTTGTGAAGAACGTGTTTGAAAGAATTCAGAAGCAAGTCCCGAAAACGGGGACCTCCACGACGAAGACTCAGTGACAGTCTGCTTTCGATAGAGATCAAGGCACTGTGCAATGTTGACCAGTTTTGTCGCAACATATGGTCGATCATCGTCTTCTCGGGTCTCCCGAGGCTTGAGAGATAGGTTGCGCCTGCTGTAGTTGAGCTTGTAGTCAAGCACGTAATCAAGACGAAGATGCATAGACCTACAGGCGAAAGGTATTCACTAATGGCTACAAATCTCAGCACCTGCCATCCCGGTGATGGCATTGAGGCATTGAATCGATTGCCGGGATTAGCGGAACCTCTGTTGCAAATCGACTTGGAACGAGAACTGCAGCAACTGAGGCGAGAAGACTCCTGGCAGCGGGAAACTGGGCGGAGTTCCAAGACTCTTGCGAAATATCCAGATTTCCGAATTGTTCTAATTCTGATGAAAAGCGGCACACGAATGCGACAGCACAGAGCAGCGGGACGGATATCCATTCAGCAATTGAAAGGACAGGTCCGTATTCATTTGGCCGATCGAAAGGTGACCTTGTCGACCGGCCATTTGTTGGTGCTGGACTGCGGCGTATTACACGACGTCGAAGCGCTGGAGGAGAGCGCCGTATTGCTGACCATCTCTTGGCGAAGACAGAAGAGTGACGCCCCAGAATCGTTTTCGTCCACTCAGCGGCACTTGGACGAAGAAGCCGTGTCCCGAATGGACGATGAAGGTGGCGCTCATGGCGCTACCGTGAACCCGTCCAGCGCGCCGAGGAAGGCCGTCCCCGACAGGTAGACGTTTTCCATGAACCCCTTCAGCCTGCTGCAGGAGCTGACGATGGTGGCTGTAACCGTACACCATTTATTCACTCTATTAAGGAGGTAGCGATGCCTACCGGGGCCGTGATGGCAGCTCAAATGGCAACTCAAACGTCCAAGCTGTTGCGTCGCGAGGAAGTTGCCGAAGGTACGATGGCCTTTCATTTCGAGAAGCCGTCCGGATTCAAGTTCGAAGCAGGGCAGTTCGCCGATGTGACACTCATCGAGCCGCCGGAAACTGATGCCGAGGGAAACACACGCACTTTTTCCATCGCCAGTCCTCCGTTCGAGAACGAACTAGTGTTCACCACCCGGATGCGTGACACTGCTTTCAAGCGCTCATTGAAAAAAGTGTCACTGGCCACGGAAGTGAAAATCGGCTCAGCCGCAGGTTCGTTCACCCTGCACAAGAATCGTGCGAAGCCAGCCGTGTTCCTCGCAGGCGGAATCGGAATCACGCCCTTCCTCAGCATCGCAAGGCAAGCCCATCACAACCGCCTCCCGCACAAGTTGTATCTTTTCTATTCCAATCGGCGGCCCGAAGACGCACCTTTCTTGGACAGTCTGCAGAACCTGGAGGAGACGAATCCCAACTTCCAGTTGATCTGCATAATGACAGAAATGTCGAAATCCAAGAAAGAATGGAATGGCGAGGTGGGTCCGATAGACCGAGAGATGCTGTCCAGGAATTTGACCACACTGCAGGGCCCCATCTATTACAGTGCCGGACCGCCTGCCATGGTAGCTGGCATGAAAGAGATGCTTGTGAGCGCGGGCGTTGACGAAGACGACATCCGCACGGAAGATTTTGCGGGATACTGACGCTGTCCCTTGCCCGCAGGACGATCGCACTCTGGTCGAACAAGAAAGAGGGGTTCTTGAGGTGAGCAGCATGCTGACAAATAGACCTAAGACGAAACTTCTTGTAGACGGTGGCGATCCCAACGAAACCCGCCAGATTAAGAGCTTAATCGGGTTTGTTGATGGGCAGACCACCAATCCATCTCTGATCGCAAAAAACCCGGAGATTCAAAGGCGTCTTGCATCTGGTCGCCAATTGAGCGAGCAAGAAGAAAAGGACGCATACAAGAAAATTGTGCAAAGCATCTCGCCACTTGTGGGAGATGCTGGCGTGTCCATTGAGGTATTCGCAGATCTTGATAGCCGCGCCGAGGAGTTGTTCGCTCAGGGTCAGGAAATGTTCACATGGATACCCAATGCCTATGTCAAATATCCTTGCACCCGCGAGGGTTTGCGGGCGGCAGAAATGTCGGTGCAAAAGAGTATTCGGGTCAACATGACGCTATGCTTTTCGCAGGAGCAAGCCGCCGCCGTATATGCTGCAACACGGGGATCGAAGGAGCCGGTTTACATATCACCGTTTGTTGGCCGCCTCGATGATCAAGGCGAAAACGGCATGGACCTTGTCCGAAATATCAAGAAAATGTACGAACGCAGCGATGGCCATGTGCATGTCTTGGCCGCAAGCATTCGCAGCATCAACCATTTGCTTTGTTCCTTCTTTCTATGTGTTGAGCTAGCAACCGTGCCGAGTAAGGTCTTACAGGAATGGGCAGCAGCAGGTTTTCCTATGCCGGACCACAATTTCAAGTACAAAGCGGTCGGCGCGAAGGGCAAGGTCCTGAAGCCGATTCCATACAAAGACCTGGATCTGAACCTTCCATGGGATAGCTTCGACCTTGCACACGAACTCACGACCAAAGGCATCCAGAAATTTGTCGCTGACTATCGAAGCACACTAAAACGATCGGCATAGTGATCCCATCGCTGGTCGTGACTCAGAGTTTTCGACCGCACCAACACTGCAGAAGATTACCGTGCGGCAAAGGGCTTGCCACGCACAGTCGAGTAGACGGCATCGAATGCGCTCAGGCCATGAATATTCGCAACGCCACCCACGGTTATCGGATTGCCCAGATACTCAACCTTGCTATCCACAGCGGTGAACGCCGGCCACGAGGGAAGGCCCGTGCCATTTGGGTCACCCGATCGCGCGAAGTTGACCCAGAAGGCGGACATCTCCTCTGCCAGCTTCCGGTCTGCTGCAGTCCAGTTCCAGGGCGACTGGTCCAGGTGATCGAAGACATACCATAGCTCGGCGAAGTGGCTCGCGCCCCAACCCGCGTACAGGGACCCGTCCGGAAACGGGGGTTGCTGTCGAAATGAGTAGTAAAAGACGGGACTCTTGCCGGTTCCGGTTTGCAGCCGTGCCCATGCCCACATGTCCCAGCCAAAGCGGAGGTCTCGCTCGAGGCCGAGCTGTGCCTGCCGAGCCTGCTCGTCCGTTGCATGGGGATATGCTGCAAGCAGGGCGGGGGGAAGCTGGCCGACGCTGTGTTCCACGTCGCTGTCGAATGTGGCGGCCGTGTCGTGCGTGACATCCACGATCGCGCGCGCCTCGTCGGCGTTCGAACCGATCAGCAGCGGGACATCGTTCTGTTGCCCTAAAGCGAATGCCTGGTAGGGCGAAAGGGGAAGCAAATACGGTTCGATCACTGCGTGGACGATACCGCCGGCATTGCCGGTAAGCTGGGTCGCTGGCAGCCGGCGTAATTCCTTGACCGAGGCCGCACCCAGCGAAGCGGCGTACTTCTCCCCGTCGTGTTCTGCGTTGGCCAGCAAATACTTGGGTGCGAGTTGGAGCGGCTCAAACAGACCGCCGCTCTCTCCGATGGCTCGCTGAAACAAGCCCTTTCCAAGGGGCGAAGCCATCAGGATGCTGACCGACATAGAACCGGCGGATTGACCGGCGATGGTCACACATTTCGGGTCACCGCCAAAGGCTGCAATGTTTCTCTGAATCCACTCGAGTGCGGCGATCTGATCCATCAGGCCGTAGTTCCCTGACGAGTGGCGCAGGGACTCGCGCGTTAGCTCAGGAAGTGCAAGAAAACCGAGCGGGCCAAGGCGATAGGCGATGGTGACAACAACGACACCTTTTTGCGCGAGCCGGTCGCCCCAGTACAGGGGCATCGCGGCTGACCCGTTGATGTATCCGCCGCCGTATATCCAAACGATCACCGGCAGGTGCTCGTGCGCGGGCTCGGCAGGCGTCCAGATGTTGAGGTAGAGGCAATCTTCGCTTACTGCCGGAGGCGTCTCGCCCGGCATAGATACTCCGCCTTGCATGCACGCCGGAGCAAACACATCTGCCTTACGCGTGCCCGTCCAGGGTGCAGAATGTATCGGGGCGCGCCAACGCAAGTCACCGACCGGCGGCGCAGCGAATGGGACTCCCTTGTAGACACTCAACCCATTTGAGTGAATCCCGGATACTATGCCGGACTCCGTCACGACTTGCTGCGCGACAGCGCAAGTCGCCATTTGTGCCACTATTACAAATACACACGCGAACGTCCATCGGTTCCGCACTTGGGGCCCCTTCACCTTGGCGCGCATTGCTGAAGATCAGGATTGCTCTGCTTAAGGTTAAACTTGGATTGAGACTCTATCTTCAATTACCCCACGCGAGGACTATCTCCCTCCTTGCGTGTTGGTGCTGTGCAATATTGCTCAGGTGGCCGAAAATCGGTCGCAATCCGATCCGGCGCTCGTTACATTCCGCGACAAAATGCGAGATGATTCGGCAATCCGAAAGGTGGCTCGCCCGCCGGACAGGTATTGATAAGTCGGCTTGTTGGTAGCTTGTTGCCGGTCTCGCGGAAAGCATTAGTGTTGTTGATGCCTGCGAAATTGCGCGTGAGCGACCTCCCTTACTCTTGGCTTTGGTCATGCGAAGCCCCGACATCGTAGCGTCCCAAGAGTTTTGGGAATGTAAACTTCCTTTGCAAACATATTACGGAATCCTAGATTTCCTAAAGACCGATAAAGCGGTCCTAGTTCCAGCGACAAGTTGGATTTCATTTGTCATTGAGAATCGCTCCAACGACTTAGCCTCAGCAGTTGTTGAGCGGTTCGCTACCGAAACGGTGAGTGTGTTCCTTGAGCGTGCTAGAGCAACCGGGAAACAAGGACACTGGATACCTGGGCAGGCTTGGCGCTCCGCCCTCGCGACTCGCCAGAATGAGCTGCTAGTTTTCTTTGATCGGGAGGTCTATGCAAGTTCACCATCCGCGATGACGTTATTTGCAGGATTGCTTGACTCGCATAGTCCAGAGCTAACCAAGCGTAGGCTTCTCCCGTGGCTAGATTTGGTTAGATCAGGATTGGACCTCGTACTCCAGTTTCGCAATGCGGAAGCCTCCGGATTTCTTCTCTCTCTCGGATTTCAACATTCGGAAAAAGAGTCTCTGGAATTGGTTTGCGGCTGCTTCGAGCATGTTCACGCTGCTGCACGGGATGATAGCCCGGACCCGTTGAGTTACAGAACGTGGAGATCGTTGGAATTTGAAGTCCCTGCTTTGTCATGGAAGAGGAATTGGGACAGGTGTGAACGACTTCGTCAGGGATTGCTCCAGCGATTCATTCGCAACTCATGGCCGAGGGAAGAATTGTTGCGGTGCGTCTCTCGCCCTGCGACGCTGCGCAGCGTGCTCTATTCAAGTCGGGAAATTCGTGGCGGCGAAGAATTTATCCGTGTCGTCGCGGAGGACGTTTTGAGCGGCGTCTCGAACGCGACGGAGCCCCAAAGAGAAGCCCTTCGGTTATCGTTTCGAAGAAATTGGAGGGGAGAACTCAAGCTGGACCTTTAGTTTTGTCAGTGGCGGGCCAATCCGTTCCCGGTGCCGGCACTCCGCGAGCGACGACCAATGGATATTCACCCAAAAGAAATCAAAGGGTCTTGGGATCAGGGATTCGTTCTCGATGTCCATACGATTTCGAGTACCATGATTGGGTACAACGAATTCGGGCATCCCGAGTTCGATACGGTTCGATCACAATTAGGCAACCTCAGTGGATTTATGTGCCTGAAGTGTGCCGGACCAGGCACCGCCTAATCATCCGTACAAAACCGGGGCCCATGCCTCTGATTTCGCACTCTGGGCCAGCCTGTGGAGGCGAGTGCATGGCCGATACTCTAGCTGGTATTTTTGGCTTTGACGCATGACTGATGTTGGTGAATTATTTCGGATCGGGAAGCACTACTATTCGAGATCATTGTGGAAACTTCTGTGTAAAACCTGGTCGTTGAGATTTTCACCTCCCGCAAATCCCGTTCACCACAGTGCTGTCGATCTGACTGCACAACCTGCGGCCAAAAGTATCAGTTCTCCACATAGGCATCGCGAAGGCCTTCAGGGATCTCCGCCACCAGCCCGTGCCGGATTTTCATGCTGCATCCCCAGGAACCACAACTATGTGGGCACGGCCGGACACAAGCTGTTCCGCGCGGAGAAGTTAATCGGGTGGCGAGAGGGCGGCTGCCAGAAGTAACTTGCGTCACTGCCTCTGCGCGCGGGAGCAGGCGTGAGAAAACCCGCAATCAAGTCCCCGTCACAATTGGGGTTCTCAAGCTCCTTTTGAGGCCCAAGAAAATGCAGAATGATGTCAGGTCGAGTTATTGATGGCAGTCTGATCCGGCGCGACCTGCCGATCCGCTGATCCGCTCTCTCATTTGCACGCATCCTCGTTCCGACATTCTTTGCTTGTCACCAATTGAAGCGAGGTAGAGGGGAACACTATCGGTGACGTCGTAGGGGTTCTGTTCTGGGTAAAAAATATCAGTTTTTTACCCGTTCTGAATCCGGTCCGAAGTACTTGGGTCCAATACCAGAAGTCCGCGCATGAACGTGGGGTTTTTTAACCGTCACAAACCACAAGCCGACGGGACAAATCTTGATATCCCATCGGAGGCATGGAAATCCGAAATACGGTCAATTGACCATCGGGCGTCGGATTGTAATGGAATGTACTGGGCGGCCCCATCAAACAACGAAATTATCGACGTCATAGACGAGATACGCCAGCGAAACCCGCATAGGCAGATCCCCACGAGTCGGAGAGCCAATGAGGATGAAAAGAACTGTCATTACTCGGCCCCAAACAAACCGAACTCGGTTTCTCGGACTCTTGTTGGCGCAAAAGCCGCAAAAGGAGGGAGGAGCGTACGCAAACCTGCGCCTTAGGACCTACAGGAAACTCTTCACCCCTATGCGCAGAACGCGTCGCGCTTTGTTCTCACGCACTAGGACGGAACCACGTTCGAGCTCAACGGTAGCAACTCCGTTGAAGTTCTCGGGAACATCAACCATGAGTATCATGTACCTGGTTTTTTCCATGCTTCTTGCCGGCAGCCACTTGTAGGTCGATTCTCCGAACAAGTTGCCGTTCGTCACCGTCGCGCGCCGAGGAATGGGGAAAGGGGTGGTGCTAAATTCAAAGCCCCGGCAAAACTCGCGACTGTTCCAGGGTACATGTACGCGGCTGTAGGATTCCTCCCAGTTGCCGACCCAAGGGAAGTCATTTCGAGTGAACAAATACAAAACCAAGAATCGCAGACGGGGATTGCAGACCGCAATAAAGGCAGTCTCAACGGCTGGATCCAGAAGGTGCGCTGTGTAATGACCGAATTTACCTGGCTCAGTCGTACGCAGATTTAGGAAGCCCCCTTTTTTCATTGGTGCATTCGGCCACCGAAATTCGGCATCGGGCTCGATTGACATTTGCTTGCTGAACGTTGCGGGGCAGACTTTACTGCGTGTGGCCGGTGTGTCAAAAAGAGTGACGCCGGACTCCAGGAAGGGCGGACCGAATGTGACGTGATGATTCCAAGAAATCGGCCGGTCGAACGTGGCTAGATTGAAAGCAGTCTCTTCGCAATACACAACGGGCTCAACGCGATCGAGAGAAATTATACGCCGCAGCCGCATTTGGGCCTGCGGCAGATTAGCGTCGTAAGCAAGCGTTGGTGTCGATCCCAGGGGGATTGGCTCTCTGCGCCAATCCACGACTGGAGCTTCACCGTGGGTGCTGTGGCCTGCGGCAATCTCTTCTGGAGAGGGTGGGCCAAAGTAGTCAAAGCTAATACTGTGCCCAGCAATACCTGCCAACAACCTGCCTTCAGGCGGCGGTCCATAAACTCGATTATGTTTTCGCGGTGTGTATGTCGATGGGTCTATAGTTCCCCACGTCGGCTTCCACAAGGGATTGACGGCACCATGCTTGCGCGAACCCAGTTCGCAAATATGTCCGCCACCTTCAAGGACGGAGACGTGACCCCATGCACTCTCGATGCGGAACCCAGGACGCCCGTCCAGAATGTTCGAACGACGAACCAGGGAAGAGATACGTTTGGAAACCCGATGTGCCATTGGCCATCCTTGAACCAGATGAAGAGGGATTTATAGCAGGATGAGCGTCATTGCACAAAGCGCCTCACCTGTCGCAAGGCCTTAGCAGATTGTGCCGGCCGCTCCGGCTCTGCGCCGATACGCCGTAGTCTTACTCGGGAACGACGTCATACTCAGTGCGGTCTAGACTCTGAAGAAGACTGCCGGCTGGATTGAAGATCCAGTTGAATAGCAAGCCGACGAAAAGGAGGCCTGCGAAACCAGTGGCCAAGATAAAACCATATTTTGGGCCACCGAAGGTGTCGCTGATGGCGCCCATAGCCAATGGCCCAAAGACCGCCGCCCCACAAGTGAAAAATAGAATGACGCCCGCCACTGCACCATGTTCCGTCTTCCGGAAGCAACTGATGCCCTTGGAGTTGATCGTGGGATAAATGACGGACATGAAGAGTCCCGACAATGGCAGAAGGAAAACCGCAGTTCCGATCCCCCCGGCCACGCTGCCCATGAAGCAGGCGAAAATCGCCATACTGAAAATGGTCACGACTGCGGCCCAATTTAGGCGGCCGAGTACCCATGATCCGATGAATCTACCGGCAGCCCGAAGAATGAAGAAAATCGATATCGCGTAAGCCGCCAGGAAGGTCGCGGAGCCACGATAGGTGGCAAGGAGCGTTGGCATCCAGACGTAAACGGCGCATTCGACTGCTACATATAGAAATATCGCAGCAGAAAAACCAAGGGCATAGGGGTTTTTCATCATGCCAACAGTGCGTTGTAGATCAATCGGTTGTTCGGCAGTTCTTGTGGTCTGCGGGTACCTAACAAACAAAGCGATGACAATGAGGACAACGCAGATTGTCGCTGCAATGACGTAAAGCCACTTCCATGAGGTACCTGCCGCCAAGAGGCGAGCAACAATAGCGGGCCCGATGATCGCACCGACGGCAAAGAAACCCTCCACAGCATTCATGGTTGCAGTGTGTTCGGTGGTCGACCGTGTGATGTCCCCGATGAGAGCGAGCGCTCCGGTTTTGAAAATTCCGATTGCCGTGCCAGAAATTACGAGAAGAACAAGAAAGAACTGGAAGGACTTACCAACAGAAAATAGGTAGGAATTGAGGGCGAACAGTACCAGCCCTAGAATGATCGTTTTCTTCCTGCCAAGTTTATCCGCGAGGTACCCAAGGGAAATGCCCGCGAACGCGATCCCGGCCATCGTGGCATAGTGAAACGCGCCCGCGACCGTCATGCTGAGATGGAACTCTTTGATGACTTCAGGAATGATGACGCCCACAGAATCTGTTGTCATCGCGAACATCATGAACATGAAAAACGTGAGCCACTTGATGACCGCTAGACTTCTTTGACTCCCTACAGCATTTTTCATCGGCCTTCCTCAGAACGGGCAGTCCCGGGGGATGACTCCCATGTCCTTACGACTCGCTCCTGTGCTGCGTTGGTTGTCGAGTACGCAATTAAAGCTCTCGGCTCTGCGAGATCGACGTCGAGTTTCGCCCAGTGGCCATTACCTTTCCAGGTGATCGCCAGAGTTTGGTTGGTCGGAGTCGCCACATGTGCCTCGCCCCCAAAAGCGGGATGCGTGTTGCGTAGGAGAATGAGTTCCAGAAGTTGTCGCACTACGAGGTCTGCGAGAGCGCTTTGCAGTTCTGAAGAAGTGTAGTAGTGCCGGTTAATGTCCCGACCGACTTGTGTCCGAGCCAGGAGCTCCATGTCGTTCGTACCAGCGAGCAATCCCACGTAATAAACTTGCGGAATACCAGGAACAAAGAATTGGATTGCGCGCGCGATCAGGTACTCGTTCCCGCGTCGTCCTAGGGCGTCGAAGAAAGTGCAATTCACCTGATATAGGTCGAGGTTGTTTGCAGCTGCACCAGTAGCCTGTCTACTTTGGTCGTTACTGCGAAAGTGAATCGTTTCTACAAGGTTGTCGATTTCGTCCGGAGCTAGGAGACCGGGTTCGCCTTTCCCGTCCGCGCCGACATCAATGACACCGATGCCATCGTGCGTATCGAGTACGGTGATGGAATTGTTTGGCCGAATTCCTAGCCAATGGGCAAGGGATCTAGCATCGCCCGCAAAGAGCGAATGCAATACAAGTGGCGGAAGCGCGAAATCATAGACCCAATCGACCTTTCGTGCGATGTCCAGCTGTTGTAAATAGTGGCTGTGAACTTCGACCAGGACTTCCATCCCAAGCTTGTGAGCCTTTTTCGTAAGAGACTCAATAAAACGAAAAGTGTCTGGAATCATGAAACAGCTGGTTCCGGCTTTCTTGATGGCATAGCCGACAGCATCCAGCCGAATCAGACGTACGCCTGCGGCTTGAAACCGGGCGAGGATGTTATCCAAATAAGCTTCGCCCCGGGGATCGCTTACGTCGATATCGATCTGCTGCGAAGTAAAGGTGGTCCAGAGAAGTCGTTTCTCGCCTGATTCGAGGACAACACTCGTAAACGGCAGTCCGGGGCGTGGACGATAAATTCGCATCAGGTCCGCTTCGGTCGCCCCCGTTGGAAAAATGCGATCGTAGGTGAGGAACATTCCGTTGAAGGGCGAGTCTGCACCGCAACGAGAAAAATCCTTAAATTGTGGGGAGTCACTGGATATGTGATTGACGATAAGGTCCGCCACCAACTCATGATTCACCCCGAGGTCCCGCACGTTATTCCAATCGCCCAGCCGAGAGTCGACTTCCGTATGATCTGCCGGGTCGAAACCAGCATCGGCTCCGTCGATCGGATTAAAAAATGGAAGTAGGTGCACGCCGCCAAACACGCCGGCGAGGGAGCCGCTGAGTAGGGCTTCTAGTTTAGTGAGATCTCCAGACAGACGATCAACGTAAGTGATTAGTTGGACTTGATTCTTCAAGGTCACAGGTGTCCCGTGATTCGATCTGGGCTTAAGAGAGAAAACCCGACAAACTACAAGCTGCGGCTTGAACACTTCTAGAGGCATGCAACGCGAGATGTCAAGGATATTGCCACAGATTGATCCATAAGTTGTATATGGTAATATTCGGCGGCAAAGGGTATTTTGGGTTACGCTGGCTGCTCTGTGGACGCGGTATGAAGAAAAAGGGACTTGATGGCAAATCATAAATATCGCCAGATTTTCGACAAACTTCAGGAAGATATCTCATCTGGTCACTACAAGCCTGGACAGCGTTTGCCAAGCGAAGCTGAATTGGTTCGGCGCTTTGGGGCCTCCCGAATGACGGTATTCAGGGCGATGCGGGAGTTGCAGTCCCTAGGTGCGGTGACCCGCCGTGTTGGTTCCGGCACTTTTGTGTCATCTAGCGCAAACACCGGAAGTCATGTGTTTGGACTCTTGATCCCCGAGCTAGGGCAGACGGAGATTTTCGAGGTGATCTGTCAGGGAATGATGGAAGCACAACAAGCCATGCATCACTCTTTACTCTGGGGGAATGCAGCGTCGCAGGAAAAAGAAAAGGAACAGGCCGCGGAGCAACTCTGCCGACACTACATTTCTCGGAAAGTATCAGGCGTATTTTTTGCTCCGGTCGAATTCAGCACGAATCGATTTCAGGCAAACCATCGGATTGCAGCCGCTCTTGATCGAGCTGGTATTCCGATTGTCCTCCTTGATCGTTGCCTAGAGCCCTATCCTCAACGAAGCAAATACGATTTAGTCGGGATTGACAACCGACGTACAGGTTATCTCGCAACTGAGCACCTGATCAAAGTGGGCGCGAAACGCATCGCATTTTTCGCAAGACCGAACTCAGCGCCGACGGTGGACGCCCGTATCGCCGGATATCGCGAAGCCCTGATGTCGCAGTCGGCGGGCGGCAGGCGTGACTTGGTCCGAATGGGGGATGCGTCCGACGCAAAGTTTATTAAGTCGATATTGAAGAAAGATCGCCCCGACGCGTTCCTCTGTGCAAATGACCATACCGCGGGAAACCTAATGCATACGCTCATATCGCTGGGTCAGCGGATCCCGGAGGACATTCGTATGGTGGGCATCGACGATGTGAAGTATGCGCGGCTGTTGCCGGTGCCTCTTACGACTCAACACCAGCCTTGCCATGACATCGGGAGAATAGCATTGGCAGTAATGCTTGACAGGATTGCCAATCCCGATTTACCTCCGCGCGATGTGCTTTTGGGATGCGAACTCATAGTTCGTCAGTCGTGCGGCCGGCTCTCGAAATAGACTGCCTTCACTCGTGCGCACGCCTAACCACTAAATCCTGCGTCAAAGAGCTCCCCACGAGCGCCGTACGCTCACTCTCCAAATACCAAGTGGTATAGGCAGGTTTTTGGAAGTTGTCTGCAAATGATCTTGACAACTTGAAACCTTCAAAGCTACAAGTTCAATCCGTGAGTGGTCGATCGGAGTTGATCTGACCGCATGATCCCAGAGGCAGTTTCATCCCGGATTCAAATGTTTGTCTTTTCCGCGTCGAAGGGGCGAAAGATATGACTAATGCTCGATCGTTGGTTTCACGTCAGCTCTCGAAGTTTGCAGCCACGTTCCTCCTCCCCCAAACCAAGTTATCAGTCGGCCAGGCTGGTATCGCGTCCAAACACCGACGCCCTTTCAAGCTGATGATGCTGCTTTTTGGTGTCGTCGTCATAGCTATAACGTGCTCGTCGGTGTCTGCCCAAGTCAGATTTGGAACTGTCCTGGGAACTATTGTTGATTTCAGCGGGGCCACGGTCTCGGGAGCCACAGTGAAGCTGAATAATCTAGGAACCAGCGAGACCCGCACCACGCAGACCAGCAGCGCGGGAACTTTCACCTTCCCTAACTTAACCGCGGGGCTTTACCGGATCGAGGTCGAGATGGCGGGGTTCAAGCACTTCACTCGAGAGAACGTGGAGGTCCAAGTTGACGTCAGCACCCGAGTGGATGCCACGTTGCAGGTGGGCAGTGTGACGGACAGCGTCGTAGTTACCACCGAGGCGCCGCCATTGCAGACCGATAGTGCCTCTCTCGGGACTGTCATTAATCAAACGGCAGTAGAGAGCATTCCGCTAAGCGGTAGGAATATTAATAACATGCTGACGCTCGTGCCGGGTGTAGTTCCCCAGGGCGGTACCTACGGCAATGCGGTCTCAAACCAGGCGGGCGGGGCGAGAACGAACGCTATCGGATTCGGAAACTACGCGATTGGCGGAGGTTTTGGGAACCAGAGCTCTTTCTACATCGATGGCGTCGCCTCTAATGCACCTGCCGGCAATCTAAACTCGCTCATTCCCTCTCAGGATGTGGTGCAAGAGTTCCGCGTCGTCACCAACAATGTCGCCGCTGAGTATGGAAACTACGCCGGAGGCATCATTAACCTCACCACCAAATCGGGAACCAACGCTTTTCACGGAACAGCTTACGAGTATCTGCGGAATAAGGTACTGAATGCGAATGATTACTTCTCCAACCAGGCCGGGCTTGCTCGTGTGCCTCTGATCCAAAACCAGTTTGGCGGGACAATCGGCGGACCAATACGGAAGGACAAGACGTTCTTTTTCTTCGGGTACGAATATGAAAAGCTGAAAACCGGCACCCTGGTCACCACTACAGTTCCTACTACGGCCGAATTAGGAGGTGACTTTACGGCACCCGGCCTGCCTGTGATCAACGATCCCACCACGGGAACTCAGTTTCAATGCAACGGAGTGCTTAACAAAATTTGCCCGGATCGACTTGACCCCTCCGCGCTGGCACTTTTTGCGAAGTCCTATCCTGCCCCTAACCGGCCCGGCCTACTAACGAACAACTTCATCGTTCAAGAGGCCACGGGAGGCGTCAACGAGCAATACAATGCGCGGGTCGATCACCGTCTTTCCGAAAAGAACAGCTTGTTTGCCCGCTATTCGTACTGGAAGGCAGACAGCGATCCCTATGATGCCTGGGGGACTTTGACGAACGGTCAGGGTCACACAGGGCTCTATACTCACTCGGCTATCCTCGGAGATACTCATGCCTTTAACTCTTCGACGATTCTCGATCTTCGCCTTTCTTACCTCCGGGTTTTTCAACATGAATTTCCCAACAGCCAAGGCGTCGACCTGTCTCAATTCGGCGCCGGCTGGGGAAGCCTTGCAAGCCAGCTTGTAGCCCCCGCGAACTATCCCGCAATGAACTTCAACGACAGCCTCGGGGTCAGTGGGAGCAACGGCATTGGTTCGGAGCTCTTTTGGCATCAGAATGTGTACGGTCTGTCGGGAACTCTTACCAAAATTGTGGGTCGCCACCAGTTCAAGTTTGGCGGCGTATTTCGCCACGTGCAGTGGATTTCCGATCCGGAAAACGGAGTACTTACCCTGAACTTCGACCAGGCGGCTACCGCGAACTCGACCGGCGCAGGCGGCAGCGCAGTGGCGTCGGCACTGCTTGGAATCATCGGCGCACAAGGCACACAGGTGGCGCCCGGTATGATTGGCGGCTCCAGGGCGTACTTCAACTCCTACGGTTTCTTTGTCGACGATACCTTCCAGGCCACCAGAAAGCTTACCGTCACAGCCGGTCTCCGCTGGGACCAGCCCAGTGTCTTCTCGGAAGCGAACAACAATGACACAGTGTTTCTGCCGAATCAGGCCAGCCCTCTGGGATCGTTCTTTAATCCGGTCACAGGACAAACACAGCAACTCAAGGGAAATGTCGCTTTGGTTAACAGTGCGGCGTGGCCCTCCCAGAGAGAGGATAACTTGCACTGGAAGCTGTTTTCGCCGCGGCTTGGGTTAGCCTACCGCCTCACCGATAAAACTGTGTTGCGCGGGGCGTACGGCATTTCTTATCCGCCCAGCACGCTTAGCCAAGACGGACCGAACCTCTCCCCGGTCAATCTAGCTCCGGCTTCAGGTGGTCCCCTTGCCACGGTGGCTAATCCGTTTCCCAACGGTCTGCCCACGCCACTGCGGCGGAATGCAACCCCCGGTGACTTTTACGGACAGGGCATTTTTGCCATGCGCACGCCTGGCGACAAAATGCCGTATGTGCAGCAGTGGAATGCGGCAGTCGAACGGCAGATCGGCAAGGATGCCTCCCTTACGGTGGCATACGCGGGATCAAGGGGAACCCACCTTCTTATGCAGGGTTGGGCTACCGTTTCGAATTTCAACCAGAATCAGTTGCCCGATCAGTATTTTTCCATGGGACCGGCTGCATTGGAGGCTCAGGTTCCGAATCCGTTCTTCGGAATCATCACGACTCCGGGACCTCTTTCAGGACCAACGGTTGCCACCGGACAGCTTTTGTTGCCCTTCCCGCAATACCAGCGAGTTCTATTCCTGGATCCACATAGAGGCACCTCAAACTACCGTTCGCTCCAGGCGTCGTTCATGAAACGGTTTGGAGGTAAAGGCATCCTGAGCGTTGCCTATACCTGGTCGCGACTGATGTCCAACACCGACAGCACAAGTGCATTCCTGGACGAGGGATTTATTTTCGGGGGGGCGACTCAGGACAATAACCATCTGGAAAGAGAGTACTCGGTGAGTTCTTACGACATTCCTCAGAACCTTTCCGTAGGGTACGGTGTTGATTTGCCTTTCGGCAGGAACAAGCATTACATGAATGATGCTCACGGAGTACTAAACGCGGTCATCGGAGGATGGCGGGTAAACGGCATCACCACCATACGGAGCGGTGTCCCCATTAGTTCTTACCAATTTTTCCCCGGGTCGGCTCTCAGCCAGTTTGGCGGTGGTCAAGGTTACTTCGGAGCGCAAGGCCTCTGGATGAGGCCCGATCTTGTACCGGGGTGCAAACTGAAGGCATCGGGTTCGCGTGAATCGCGCGCAGCAAACGGCTGGTTCAACACGGCCTGCTTCCAGCCTGTTGATACTGCCACTGAGGTCAGATTCGGCGATGCGCCACGAAACATTGACACTGTTCGCATGGATCACATGAACAACTGGGATTTCTCCATTGCAAAACGCAACGACATCACAGAGCGTGTGTATCTGCAATTCACTGCGGAATTCTTTAATGCGTTCAATCATGTGCGATTCGGCACGCCAAACGAGCAGGTAGGTACACCAACCTTCGGCATTGTGACTTCACAGGTGAACCCGCCGCGCGCAATTCAGTTCGGTCTGCGGCTCGGCTTTTGAAAACCTCACACACTGGAGCATCGTTTCAAACCCACGATGCTCCAGCTTTTTAACTCGCACGCCGTTGAGCCCGCTGACAACGAATGTGACGCAGCGAAGCTGGCCCACCTCCAACCGGTTATCGCTGAGGCAAATTTCAAAGGTGACTCGTGCTGCTGAATCGTCATGTTGTTTCTCTCGCCCTGTGGTCATGCTCGCTAAACCTCTTACTGCAATCCACAATGACACCCGCTCAGGCGCGGGCTGGCGGAGAAACTCCGAAGTTGGTTGTGCAAGAAAACGGCACGGTCGAAGTCCCTGCCCAATCCGTACCGATGTCAACGTTTCTGAGTCCCGAAGCAAAAGCGTACGTGACGAAGCATTTGAAGGACATGCAAAATCCGGACATCCTGACACAGGACGCTGGCGTACCGCGCTTTATGAAGCCGTATCTCGAGCGCGACCGTTTATTGTTTGCCGTTGAAAAAAAGGACGAAAGAGTTGGCGGTGTACATGTGTATGTTTACACGCCCAAAGCAGGAATCCCGGCGAGAAACCGGAGTCGAGTCCTAATTAACCTTCACGGCGGCGGATTCTCTGGTTGCTGGCCGGGCTGCGCGGAACTCGAATCTATTCCCGTCTCCGCAATGGGACAAGTTGAGGTGGTCAGCGTCGATTATCGGGAAGGTCCAGAGAACAAGTTTCCCGCTGCCAGCGAAGACGTTGCCAGTGTTTACCAAGAACTCCTGAAGACCCGCAGGCCGGAAGATATCGGTATCTACGGGTGCTCGGCTGGAGGCATGCAGACCGCCATGTCCGTTGTCTGGTTCCAGACCCATGCACTTCCGACACCGGGAGCGATTGGGATTTTCTGCGCCTCAGCAGGTGGTGCCTTCGGCGGCGATGCGCTCTATACCGCCGGGCCGCTAGGTGAGGCTCGTATGGCATCGCCAAATGCCCCGGGAGGACCTCCACCGTTAGGTTATTTCATCGGGACCGATCCAAAAGATCCGCTGGTTTCGCCAGCTAACTCGCCAGAAGTTCTAGCGAAGTTTCCCCCCACACTAATGATCACCGGCACTCGAGGCTTTGAATTGAGTGCCGCACTCTATACCCACGAACAACTAGTTAAAGCGGGAGTAGAGACTGAGCTCCACGTGTGGGAAGGGCTGTTCCACGGATTCTTTTACAACGCTGAAGTTCCCGAGTCGAAGGACGCCCTAAACGTGATTGTTAAGTTCTTTGATCGACACCTGGGGCGGCAGTAAACACTGTTGGTTTGCAGAGCGGGCGATCTAATTCCAAGAGGGCGCCACCGGAAGGGAAGGAGTCGTGTCCAAGCTTAGTGTTCAGGACCTGATGGACAGGATTCAGAAGAATCTTGGCGTTCCGTGGCAAAGCCAACGGGCCGACGGCTTTGCAGATGGCATTTACTCAGGAAATCCCGATACGTCGGTTACGGGAATCGCGACCACATTCACCCCGACTATCGATGTGTTGAGGCAAGCCGTCTCTTCAGGCAAGAACACGATCATTTGCCGGGAGACGCCCTTCTACAGCCGCGGTGAGAGAGCTCCCCTATTTTGGAGGAGTGGTGCGGCGCCCTCCACGGACCTGATGGAAAGTGACTCGGTCTGTCGTTTTAAGCGTGAGTTTATTTCCAGCAACAATCTCGTAATTATTCGGTTCTTCGACAACTGGGAAGCACGGACAATAGACTCCCAGCTTCGCGGTCTTGCCATGGTTCTGGGCTGGGATAAAGTTCACGTTGTTCCTAAGGGCAGTACCGAACCCTACCGGCCGGGGAACACGTTCTTTGTGTTGCCATCTCTGTCGTTGAATGACACTCAAAGTGCGCGGTATGCGGATCATCGGCGATCCCCTTGCACGAGTGAGCAAAGTGGCACTCACGCATGGACTTCTACTGGTGGAGGACCTTCAGCAGATCTTGAAAGAACCTGGGGTCGACGTAGTGGTCGGCGGGGAGCCAGTGGAGTCGGAGGCTGGCCCGTACTTCGAAGATCTTGTAACAGCTAAGCAGGCGAAGGGACTCATTCTTATCGGCGACCAGGTGTCGGAGGAGCCGGGAAGTGGCCAGGTTGCAGAGTGGCTAAAAACTTTTATCAGCGAAGTTCCAGTTGAGTGGATGCCCGCGGGGGAACCATTCTGGACGCTGAGCTAGCACGAGGCCTCCAGTGACAGAACCTGCAATATCTCGGCGAAAGTTTTGTCAGCTTGCGGGGAGCAGTCTGCTCGTGGCCCCAAGCCTCTTGCGAGCGCAGTCTTTTGGGAAGCTGACAGCTCGGGAAGTTGTATCAAGAATTCGGAAGAATACCGGCATAGCCTGGAGGAGCCCGACCGCCGACACTTTCAAAATCGGTGACCCCGATGCCGCAATCACGGGGATCACAACCACGTTTATTTCGACCATCAGTGTTCTTGAGCGCTCGGTCGCTGCTGGCCACAACTTTGTGATCACACATGAACCGACCTTCTGGAGTGCGGACGATGTAGTGAGGGATTTGAGGGACGATCCTCTTTATAAGCACAAGGTCAATTTTGTGGCAAAGAACAGAATGGTTGTTTGGAGATTTCATGATCACTGGCACGCTCGACGACCAGACGGGATTTTCGCAGGATGGAACAGAACGATGGGTTGGGACAACTTCGTAGCTCCGTCTGAGAACAACTTTTCACATGAGTATGTTGTGCCTGAGACGACTTTCGAACAACTTAAAAGAGAAGTTCAGAGCACGCTCAATGTACGCAGTGCCAGGCTCGTTGGCGACCCGCACCTGAAGGTCACAAGAGTAGGCCACGGCGGTCACTATATCTCCCAGTGCATGGCCGTGCTTCCTAAGGTCGATGTCTTGATCGTCTTTGAATCGAGGGAATGGGAAGCGGCTGAATACGTTCGGGACGCCGTGGCAGCGGGTCAGAAGAAAGCGTTAATCCAGCTTCCCCACGAAGGTGGAGAGGAAGCCGGAATGGAAGAGTGTGCCCAATAGCTGCGAACGTTCGTCAGCGAAGTACCAATTGAATTCATTCCGTCTGGCGATCCATTCTGGAGGCCAGCGTAGAACGGACTGACTATTGTTTGTCCCCGAACGAGGTGGGATTGGCGAGCATGAAATGTAGAACAGCTGTTCTTGTCGTGTTGATCGCGGCGGCTCTAAACCACAGTGCCGCTGCTAAGAACCAAGCCGGCATCGGACATTGGGTGAGTGCCTGGAGTACCGCAGTGCACTCGCCGCTTCCATTTCCTGGTCTCCCTCCCTCGCCTGTCTTCGAAAATCAAACGATTCGAATGGTCGTGCGTCCTTCTATCGGTGGCGAACGCGTGCGAATTCGGCTTTCGAACGCATACGGAACTAATGCGCTGGCAATCGGCGCAGCCCATATTGGCATTACTCGTCAGGAGGCGATGATTGCCCCAGAGTCCGATCGTGCCCTGACCTTCGGCGGAAAAGCATCAGTCAGCATCCCACCCGGCGCGCCGATTATGAGTGATCCGGTCGATTTGAAGGTGGCTCCCTTCGCCGAAATCACGGTGAGCGTTTATCTGCCCGAGAACACTCCTGCCTCCACAGTTCATTTCTGGGCGCAACACGAGACATACATTTCAGGACCAGGAGATTTCACTGCAAAGGCGGAAATCCCGAATCCGACAACCAAACTGTCGTGGTATTGGCTGGCAGATGTCGAAGTTTGGGCTCCTGATCAAGCAACCGCGACGGTAACGTTGGGAGACTCGATCACTGACGGCGTCGGTGCGAAGCAGGGTGACTACACAGACTGGCCGGACATGCTAGCCAGCCGACTGGCGGGAGAGCACGGATCCCCTGGGTTGGCGGTGACCAACGAGGGGATTGGTGGTAACCGCATTCTGCACGACGGTGCCGGCGTTAGCGCACTGGCTCGCTTCGATCGTGATGTGTTGGCGCAGCCTGGCGTGACAAACTTGATCGTGCTGGAGGGTATTAACGATATCGGTTGGCCTCACATGAAACCGCGTCCATCGAAAGACGGTACTCCTCCAACGGACCCACCATTTGCGAGCCAGGTGGTAAGCGCCGAAGACCTGATCGTAGGCCTGCAACAAATCATTGAGCGGGCGCACCAGCATGGAATCAGGGTTTTCGGCGCTACTTTGACTCCATATCAAGGGGCCGAATACTACAGTGCGGATGGCGAAGCCACGCGGCAAGCGGTCAATCAATGGGTTCGCACCAGTGGCGCATTTGATGCCGTTTTCGACTTCGATGCTGCGGTGCGTGATCCGAACCATCCGGCACAGTTTCGCGACGGTTATCACTCGGGCGACCACCTTCACCCCAGCGCGACGGGTTACAAGGCGATGGCCGATGTAATCGACCTCTCAGTTCTCAGGCGACCGTCCGCAAAGAAATGACGCGAAAGGGCGATCTATCCCCCGTTTCGTGTTGCTCCGCGTGGGAACGAGAAGGAAGCAAGAAGGAAGGTATCACGGTGCGAATCAAGCGACTTTTACTAGTGATCATCTTTGTCTGCGGTGGGTGCTGGGGGCAGGAGGGAGATTCACGACCGGCGCCGACCAATATTCCTGGTGCGGAATATCCACGACTCCATAGTGACCTGACTGCGACCTTCCGCGTGCAGGCCGACCACGCAGACAAAGTCCAGCTACTGATGGAATTAGGCCAGTCTACCTATGACATGGTTAAGGGCAAGGATGACGTATGGGAGGTGAGAACCAAGCCATTGCTGCCAGGCTTCCACTACTATGCGATTTCCGTGGACGGATTTATTTCGAACGACCCCGGAAGCAGAGTTTATTTCGCCGCCCGGAAGGAAGTCAGTGGTTTCGAAGTTCCCGCCTTGGAGTCAGAGTTCTTTGCCGTTAAGGCTGTACCACATGGAACGGTCCGCACTCAGTGGTATCTCTCGAAGACAACCGGTGAAACAAGGAGAATTCTTGTCTATACGCCGCCCGGATACGATCAGAGCACTTCACGCTATCCGGTCTTGTATCTCCAACACGGATTCGGCGAGGACGAAGCAGGCTGGAGCGACCAGGGACATGAAAACTTCATTCTCGATAATCTGATCGCGGCAGGGAAAGCAAAGCCAATGATCATTGTGAACGAGAACGGGATGACCGGCGTGCATTTTCAACCCCCTCCTCCGGTTCGACCCGATTCCGCCTCGCATCTTCCGCCCACGGGGACAGTGGCGCACTGGTTCATGGAGGAAAGGTACGCGGCGTTTGACAGTGTACTTTCGAACGACTTGATTCCGTTCATTGACGCGAATTTCCGCACCCTATCTGACCGTGAGCATCGTGCCCTAGCGGGTCTTTCGATGGGCGGAGCCCAGGCCGTTCGCATCGGGCTCAACCATTTGGATCAATTTGCCTACGTCGGAGCGTTCAGTCCTGCGATTGCAATCACCGATACGAAAAAAGATTACGACGGCAAACTGGCAGATGCCATGAGAGTGAACCAGCAGCTTAGGCTGTTTTGGATCGGAATCGGCAGCGATGATTTTCTGCTCACGCCAGTAATGGAGTCTCACCAGATCTTGGAAAAAGCTGGCATCAAGCACGTCTGGGTTGAAAGTTCTGGTGCACATGTCTGGACCGTGTGGCGCAAGTATCTAGCTGATTTTGCACCAAGGCTTTTTCAATAGCTTCTCGGTGTGAATATGACGAGGCGTGATGCTGAGAAAAGTTCATGACTAAGCCAGCTATCATGATCGGTTTGGGCGAGGTCTTGTGGGATCTTTTGCCATCTGGGAAAGTGCTAGGAGGAGCACCCGCAAACTTTGCGTACATGGCAAATGTGCTTGGAGATCACGGGATCGTAGCCAGCCGTGTTGGTGGTGACCGACTGGGACAGGAAGCACGCACTGTGATGCAAGGGCTTGGGCTGAGCACGTCCTACCTGCAACAAGACGATCAGCACCCGACCGGCACCGCTGGAGTAGTCATCGATGCGGCCGGCCAGCCCACATTCACAATTGAAGAATCGGTCTCTTGGGATTTTCTGCAATGGACCGATTCTTGGGAAGAGTTAGCCGCTCGGGCTGACGTGGTTTGCTTCGGTTCGCTTGCTCAGCGCTCGCCGACGTCCGCTGGTACCATCGACAGTTTCTTGCGAGCCGTTTCAAAGGAGACCCTGCGCATTTGTGACGTTAACCTCCGCCAGTCCTTCTATAACAAGGATGTGCTACACAGATCTCTTCAGCATGCACACATCGTCAAGCTCAACGATCAGGAATTTCTCGAGGTGTCGTCTTTACTCAGGCTGGGTATCGGAAGCGAAGAAACGCTGGCCAAGCGATTGCTGGACCAATGTGCTTTGCGGCTCGTTTGTGTAACGCGCGGCGAACGCGGCAGCCTGCTTGTGTCAGAGGACAAGACGGTGGACCACGATGGTTTCAATGTAAAGGTCGCCGACGCTATCGGAGCTGGGGACGCGTACACAGCGTGCTTGGCGCATCACTATGTACGTGGGGAATCGCTGGAGGACATCAGCGAGTCGGCGAATCGCTTTGCATCGTGGGTCGCGACCCAAGTAGGCGCCACACCTCTGATTCATAAACCGCAGTTGCAGGCCATCTTAAATGGGATCGTTCTGGAAGGATAGAGCCCTTAGGGAGCGGGAAACTAATATTGGCAACGGGTCCGCGAAGGCAACACAACAAGGAAGTAACTACTGGACGAACTTTGCTAAGACTCTGAATGCTAAGGCATTGGTCTGCCCATGTGGAAATCACTTGGAAAATCGAAGACGACCGTGATCTCACTCGGCGGAATAATTTGGTCGGTCCGGAGCCAGAAATTGAGGAGCCAAGAGCACGCGAACATGAGTCGTCGGCAGTTTCTGGTTGGCGGCGCTTGTGCGCTGGCCACCAGTGCTATCTTTGGGTTGGATTTCGGAGGACAACTGGTCGCGGACCGTCATAGGCCGCAATACCACTTAATGCCGCCCGCCAACTGGATGAACGATCCGAACGCGCCGCTTTTTTGGAAAGATAAGTTCCACATGTTCTACCAGTACTGCCCAGCGATCACCAATTCTGGGACGAAGTACTGGGGGCACGCGGTCTCCGATGACATGGTCCGCTGGAAGAATCTCGGTATCGCGATTGCCCCCACCCCCGGTGGCGACGACAAGGACGGCTGTTGGACTGGCTCGGCAGTAGTCCACAAGGGGGTCCCGACGATTGTTTATACGGGCGCGTCGTTCACCGAAGAGAATGAGCATGCGGATCGCGCAAAGGGATTGGTGCCGGAACGACAGTTCGTCGCTGTTGCAGCGGATCCCGATGACCCCAATCTCAGGAAGTGGAACAAGATTCAAGAGAACCCAGTGATATCGTTGCCGCCATCTGGAGTGACAGTCACCGGCTGGCGAGATCCCTCACTGTGGAAAGAGGGCGATACATGGTACATGGTGATCGGTTCTGGCGCGCAAGGTGTTGGAGGGATGGCCCTCATGTACCGCTCTTCGGACCTTCGCAAGTGGGAGTACCTCCATCCGCTGGCGGTCGCCAAAGCAGGTCCGAATCCACCCGTCGGTACTGGAGGAATGGTGTTTCCGCCGATGTGGGAGTGCCCGGACTTCTTTTTCTTAGAAGGCAGACCAGTTTTGCTGGTAGCCGGGGAAAATACATATTTTACCGGGGACTATCAAGGCCACAAGTTTGAGCAACATCTTGAAGGACGGATTGATTACGGGTCTGCCGCGTATGCGCAAAAGACCATGGTCGACGGCAAGGGGCGAAGGATTTGGTGGGCCTGGCTGCACGAGATGCGCAGTCTTAGGGCCCAGCAGGAAGCTGGTTGGGCGGGTGTGATGTCGCTGCCAAAGATATTGACCGTGCAGGCAAACGGCCGGCTGGGCATCGCGCCCGCACCTGAACTGAAGACCTTACGTAGACGGAGTCACAAGCTAAGAAATCTGTCGATTAAGCCTGACGGGCCGCTGCTGTTAAAACAGATTTCCGGGGACTGCGTAGAGATCGTAGCAGAGATTGATTTAGGAAATGCACATCAGGTGGGCCTGCGGGTGCGAAGCGCGGCAGATGGCAGCGAGCAGACATTGATCGGATATGACCGCGACAACAGCACGCTTTTCAGCGACACAACGGAGTCCAGCAAAGATCCAGAAACCACAAGCACAAATGTCTATTTTCGTTCTGGGCGCGGCATTCAGAGAGGGGATCTTCTTCTCGGTCCCGGAGAGCACCTGCGCCTTCAGGTGTTTGTCGATGCTTCAGTGATCGAGGTTTTCGCGAACGGTCACGCAAGCCTCAGCGACCGGGTTTATCCGTTAAATCCCAGGAGCAAGGGAATCGGCTTGTTTGCGAGAGGAGGAGAGGCCAGCTTGCGGTCGCTCGAGGTTTGGAATCTGTCCCCGATATCCCCTGATCGTCTAACCTCCGGCGCTGATCTTTACCGAGTCAGCACAGATCGCCAAACGACAGAACTACACCTCTGAACGGTCTGAGGACCTCCACCGAGGATGCCTTCTATCGCGATGGTCGCTTGGCCACACTAGCCAAGGTCGCGCACCATTACGACGGTGGCGTCAGCCTCGCTTTTACGGCGCAGGAATAGCGATGTTGTGGACCCACGAAGTCAAGCGGGTTCGCAATCTACAGATACAACGCCAATCGCTCAGGTTCCATATCTAGCAGCCTCTCGAACCACTAAAATCGCTTCAAGCTGGCTTTGCTCAACGCATTGTCGCGCGTGGGGAGGTGTAGCTCTCGGATGCAGAATTGAATGAAAAGTTCTGCTTTCGCGCCTGCATCATGAACCACCTGGACGTGCCCGCCCTCAAATGCTAGCGATGGCATTTTAATCATAAATACAGCAGACGCGTGCGATCCGTTCCGGCAGACGCACGACTGTCCTTGCGATTTCGCGGAAACTCGCTCCTTGCTCTCGTAGCCGATTCATTTCCTCACTGCTGACTATGCGGCACTTCAATTCTCGAAACGAGCGAAGCGCAATACGACCAAGTGTTGCGCAATCCGGCGCAAACTCTCTTCGCCAAGATCTTCGCGCGGGCGTAAAAAGATATTGACCTCGCTGACAGTTCTGGCCGGCTAAGAAGTCCCGGCCGCTCGGCCTCCCAGCGCGATAATCTGCTGTTCGAGGGTCTCTGTCGCACAGCCGGAGTCGAACTCGCCCCACACAACATCCTGGTGGTGGGTGTTGGTCCGGGGGCGGTCGCTACGCCGATCAATCTGGCTACAATGAAAGATCCCGTATTGCTAGCGAAATTAAACGCCGTCATTCCGCTGGGTCAGGTGGGAAAACCCGAGGAAATCGCCACCGTTGTCGCATTTTTGGCAGGGGACGGTGCCAGCTATGTAACCGCAACCACAATTTTCGCCGACGGCGGGATCATGCAAAGCAGCCCGGGTCTGTAAACGGAAGACTTCTAAATGAGCGCATCATATATGGACAAACTATGAACTCTAAATTAAATCCGCAAACTTCCGGCATTCGCCTCGTGATCGCCGATGTCGATGGCACACTCGTCACACAAGACAAGGTTCTCACTGCTCCCGCCACAGAGGCGGTCAAGAAACTGCATGATGCGGGCATTCTATTCGGCATTACCAGCGGGCGCCCTCCAAAGGGAATGAGAATGCTGATCGAGCCATTGCAACTGACGACGACCGAAGCATTCTGTGTAGTGACAACCGAACTTCGCAGCCTGCTTTAATCGGCTACAGACGATCTTGTTCCGCATACGCCCAGACGGAGATTTTGGTGTAAGCGGGGATGTTACTTGATGCGGAGAGGCTGGTTCGCAGCCGCTCACGGCGCGGGGCTCTCAATCGTTCGACATAGTTGCACGCCGAGCCAATGCTCCTTCATTACTTAATTGCCCTTCACCAGAGTACCGCTGACAACCGTGTTCGCGTCCGTCTCAACGGCTAGCATTTCGTTCCCGCCGTCCACAACCACGAGGCTGAAGTGCATTTCGGAGTGCCCCTCCGGCGTTATGGTAGCCCTGCCCCTGCAGTCCGTGCCGACCCTGTAAGAACCGGTGACGGGCTCCTCTGCGAACGTTAGAAACGTGCCATCCTCGCTACTCGCAACGTGGCCCCTTATAACTCCTTCCCCAGAAGGGTTGACTGTTAACTTCAACTCACCGATGAAAGCCACCGCTCCTATGGAGGGCGCCCCTGCGAGGAAGACGCCGGTTGTTTCAAACCCAAAACTACCCTTAAGTCCGGCGTTGGTGCAGGTCGGGGAGCCCTGCTTCACGGCGAATCCCTCCGAAAAAAGGTGCAGTGCCAAGAACCCTGTTGGCGTAGCCACAATGGAGAAGGGGCTGCCCCCCATGGGTGTACCCGTGCCGGTGCAGTTCGAGGCGATTGCGTATATTCCGGTGAAGGAAAAAGTGGTAATCACGCCGTCATGGGATGCTTTGGTCTCTCCGGTAAACGTGCCTGTGGTTGAGTCAAACGTGATCTGGCTCACGGCGGCGGTGGCAGGGGTGCCGTTGCTATCTGTGCCGTCGTGCAGAAACCCGTAGGTACCACTCAGAGAGGCGTTTGAACAAGTCGCCGCCCAGGCAGCGGAACTGAGCGCAAAGCTGGCAAGAACAATCATTCGAGCGATGCGAAGCGTTTTGGAAATCATGGTGCTCCTCTCTTCCCTGTTTTTTGCTTCCGTTCGACTATCGAGCCCGGAATTTCCTTATTGGCCCCAATAAGCAACGGACACCTCTGGTATTCATTGATACAACTCCGCGGATGCCAGACCGGTGAAAATACCGCCGCCCGCAACCAATACGCTCCCATTCGGGAGCAGCGTTGCGGTGTGTCCCGAGCGCCCGACCTCCATCCCACCGGTAAAACTGAAAGAGCCAGTCGCCGGATCGTAGACCTCCGCGGTGGAATTTTCGCCGCCGCCTGCTACCAGCACCCTCCCGCTCGGTAACAGCGTCGCTGTATGGAAAGTTCGGGCTTCGGCCATTGATCCGGTAACCGAAAACGATCCAGTAGATGGGTCGTAAACTTCCACAGTTGCGGTCGGGTGCAAGTCACCTGTGCCCGTGGAGGTTGTGCCGCCGACGATCAGCACCCTACCATCGGCGAGAAGCGTTGCCGTATGTTGTTCGCGGGCCGTCGCCATTGCGCCGGTCATAGTGAAGATGCCAGTGCCCGGGTCGTAGACTTCCGCCGTGGCAACCGGGTCTGATGCAGATGTGAGGGCACCACCTATAATGAGCACTTTCCCATTTTGCAGCTGCGTAGCGGTGTGCAGGAAGCGCCCCGCGGCCATGCTTCCCGTCTGTGTGAAAGTGCCAGCGCTTGGATCATAGAGTTCGGCGCTGGCCAAGCCCGTTCCAGTTGGATCTTGATTGGCCCCTCCTGCAATCAGGACTTTGCCGTTCGCCAGCAAAGTCGCTGTATGATCCCCGCGGTTGGCCGTCATGCTGCCCGTCCCGCTGAATACACCAGTGGCCGAGTCGTAGAGTGTTGCCCCGTTGTTTGAGCCACTAATACCTGAGTAGTCCCAAACAGAGTTTACAAAGCCCCCGGCTAGCAAAACCTTTCCGTTTGGCAATAGTGTCGCGGTGTGACCGTATATCCCGTTGCCAGAGTCTCCAACGATTTCAGTAAACGTGCCCGTGCCAGAGTCGTACACTTCGATCGACGAGAGTCCCACGTAACCGGTTGCAATGCCGTATTTGCTACTGTTTGAGCCATACGCCACGAGCACCTTGTTATCCGGTAGCAAGGTGGCAGTGTGCAAGCCCCTCGCCTCGTGGAGACTCCCGGTAGGCGTAAATCCACTGGGAGAGGTCGTCACGGTAACGGTTGCACTCGCCGTGACCGTCGTTTTCTCCATACTGGTGGCGACGACATGATAGAAACCGCCAGCAGTCGGCGCGGTATAGAGTCCGGCGCTGTTTATCAGCCCCCCAGCGCTTTCCTGAATTGTGAAATTGACAGCCGTATTGGTGAGCCCTGAGACAGTTGCCGAGAACGTCTGCCTCCCACCTGGACGCAGAGTAACTGCCACAGGATCAATGGTTACCTGGGGCATCGGAAGAATCACTGTGGCGGCGCCAGCAACCGCCGAATTGGCCTGGCTGGTCGCTATGACATGAAAGGTGCCAGCCCCATTTTTTGGTGGCGTGTAGAGGCCGGTACTGTCGATGGTACCGCCAGAGCTTTCTTCCACGCTCCAGGTGACCGCAGCGTTGGTCGTTCCGCTGACCTTTGCCGTAAAGGCTTGTGTCGCATCCCGTGACACCGTGACGGAATTGGGTTTGACGGCCACACTTATGAGCGAAGGAGGAGGGGAAGACGAAGAGGTTGAACTTCCGCCGCACCCCCAAACTCCTAATGCCGCGGCTATAGTCAGCGCCGTGGCAATCCGATGAAATCCCGGCTTCATGAATGAATTGGATCGCCCAAGGGTCTGCGAATTTTGCATGCTGCCTCCTAGTTTCGCGAGAGGACGTGCGCTCACGGTGGGGTACAAGGGTGGGTGCCGTCAAACGGCAAGGTGCAGAATTGGAGCCTTGCCGTCGAATGCCGTGCTTTGCCGGTACCCGTGCGGGGGGTAGAATCAGGTTCCGGGTTCACCGCGGACCAATCAGGAGTGCGCGATGAGTGAAACACCCCTTGGTACACCATCCGTGAAACCGGCCTTAGACCGGCTGGATTCGTGGAAGGAAATCGCGGCATACCTCCATCGCGACGTGACCACAGTCCAGCGTTGGGAAAAGCGCGAGGGGATGCCCGTCCACCGGCACCTGCATGACAAGGCTGGCTCGGTGTACGCCTACAGTTCCGAGTTGGACGCGTGGCAGAAGAGCCGCAAACTGCAGTTGGAGGAACTCACGCAAGAGCAGAAAACGGAGCCGCCGGTTGAAATCTTTGGCTCGCGCCAGCGGATTTTTCAGTCGCAATCCTGGCTCTTTCTGGCTGGAGTCGTAGTCGTGCTTCTGGCAGCTATCCTCATTGCAATGTCCGGTGGGCATGCAAAACAGCCGCAGATAAGGTCGCTGGCCGTTTTGCCCCTGAAGAATCTATCGGGCGATCCAACGCAGGACTATCTCGTGGATGGAATGACGGAAGCGCTGATCAGCCGACTCTCGCGAATCCAGGACCTGCGCGTTATCTCCCGGACTTCAGTCATGACTTTCAAGGACACGAAGCTTCCGTTACCAGAAATTGCCAAGACTCTTCGTGTAGATGCAATTGTCGAAGGGTCGGTCATTCGACAGGGGAGCCGGATTCGAGTTCATGCCCAGTTGATTCGCGGTGCGACCGACGATCACTTTTGGTCGGAGGAATATGAACGGGAAGTGCGGGACGCTTTGACTCTCGAGAGCGATGTAGCGCAAGCGATCGCTCGAAAGGTGGAAGTTACCCTCACGGGAAAGGAGCGTCAGAGGTTATCCGCGACACACCATGTCTCTCCCGAAGTCTATGAAAGTTTTCTTAAAGCTCAAGATCAAGCAAACAACATCAATAGCAGCGATGATCTGGAGACGGCGATCACCGACTTCGAAGACACCATCAGCAAGGATCCCAATTTTGCCCCGGCGTATGTAGGACTGGCCTCGGTATATCAACTACAGACGACGTCGTTTGCCAGTGTGCCGCCTCAGGATGCGCGTCCAAAACTGATCAGCGCGGCTCGGAAGGCGCTCGAATTGGATCCCGATCTGGTTCAACCACATATTCTGTTGGGAGAGGTTTATCAGCGACAGTGGCAGTGGAGCGACGCTGAAGCAGAATTAAAGCGTGCGCTGGAGCTAAGTCCAAACGACGCGAGGGCGCAGGAACGATTCGCGATTTGGCTATTATGCCAAGGACGAACGGATGAAGCCCTGACGTGGATCCAACGAGCCCGCGAGATTGATCCGCTCGGGCACAGCGGCGTCAGCAATGGCTTCATCTTGTTTCATGCTAGGCGCTACAACGAGGCCGTCCAGGAACTGCGATCTGTGAAGTCCGTTTATCCGGATCACTGGTACCTTGGTTTCGCGCTCATCGCCAATGGTCAGCCTGAGGAAGCCATCCCGGTCCTACAGAATGCCCTTTCAGCAAATGATCGTAGTCCCACTGTTATGGCCATCCTGATAAGGGCCTACGCGCATTCGGGACGCCAAGCCGAAGCGCTTTCCCTCCTGGACGAACTGAAAAGACTTCAGCGGAAAACCTATGTTCCGTCCGCCGCCTTTGTAAACGCCTATTTGGGAGTTGGTGATAACGAGCAGGCGATGAACTGGCTGCAAAAGGGTTACCACGAACAATCGAACATTCTGCAGTTGATCAAGGTCCACCCGTACTTTGATCCTTTGCGCGATGATCCTCGCTTTAAGGAGCTGGTCCACAAAGTCGGGTTGGACTAATCCCCTTAAGAAGCGGTTCCCGGGGCATTGTGAATGAAACATGTCTTGCTGATGCTTCGCGCGATGCTGATGGCGCCGCTGATGCTTGCCCTCGTCTGGGCGCAAGCTCCCACTGGTGCCATCAGTGGGTTCGTGGCAGATGTGACAGGAGCCAGGATTCGCGCGGCCAGCGTGGTCGTCATCTCTAAAGAAACTGGAATGAAACGAACCATCCTCACTTCAGGTGCAGGAGAATTCGTCGTTCCTGCATTGATCCCCGGGTTGTATGAGGTAACCGCAGATGCGTCGGGATTCAAGCAGATCGTGCGGGAAGCCACCATCGAAGCAGGCAGCACGACCGAAGTCGACCTGGTCATGCAGGTCGGCGCCGGTACGGAATCACTCACAGTTGAAGGCGCAACCCCCCAGATCCAGTACGAGTCTCATGAAGTCAACGGGCGCATCACCCGGCTTCAAATCGATGGCCTCCCAGTCAACGGACGAAATTATCTGGAGTTCATCAAGCTGGAACCGGGTGCGCAGCCACCCGTGAAAACGACCGCCAACCGAATTTTGATGCCGCTGTTGGGATCCCCTGTTGGCAATAACGGGCGCGCAACGCGCATCACCGTGGACGGCGGCAGCGTGATGGAGGTTGGAAATGGTGGATCCGCCCTGGGTTTTTCACTGGAAGTTGTGCAGGAGTTTCAGGTTTCCACGGTGAACATGGACCTCAGTGGCAGTTCGACCGCCAGCGGCGCCGTGAATGTTGCCACTCGTTCGGGTACGAATGAGCTTCATGGATCCGGGTTCTTCTTTTTCCGGGACCATCATCTCGCAGCATATCCCGCGCTCCACCGGAATCCTTTCAATCCCGATCCCTTCTTCCAACGGAAGCAGTTCGGGCTGTCACTCGGGGGGCCGCTTCACAAAGACCGCGCCTTTTTCTTCGGCAGCTTCGAGCGCCTTGACCAGAGAGGGGTCATCAGCACAGAGTTTTTGTCCCCAGACTTCGCAGTGCTGAGCGGCATCTATCCCAGCCCCACGTATGTAAACCAGATCACGGCGCGAACGGACGTCATGCTGAACCAGGCGCAGTCCATGTTCGCGCGCTACTCGCACGAGGGCAACTTTTCCTATACGCCATTTGGAGCGCTGTACCCGTCGACATGGCCGCGGCAGACCGATTGGACCGACCAGAGCATTCTCGGGCTTACATCGCAGTTGGGTTCTCGCTTGGTAAACGATCTGCGCTTCTCTTACTTCTTCGTCAGTTTCGCGCAACATGCGCCCGAGATTCAGGACTGCCCGACGTGCCTGGGGATGGGCGCGCCCTTGATTAACATTGAAGACCAGTTATCCATTGGTCTTTCCAGTACCAACACTGACCTCGGGCGGCGCTATCACTTAAATGATGTTGTTAGCTGGCAAAGGAGTCCTCATCACATCCGGTTCGGCGGTGACTGGGAGACGACCCGAGGTGGCCACACTGGGATTGGCGATGAACCCCTAACGTTGAATCTGTTTGCTCCCACAAGCGTCAGGGATTTCAACTCCCAGCAGCCGCCCGATTCTCAGATTCCCTTGCCGGCGACATTCCTCACGGTGCCAGACATTCTCCAGTTGCCGATGCAGAATTTCACCACCGGAATCGGGGATCCCTTCGTGCCCCAAGCCGGATTTGGAAGAGCGCGGATCTCGACTCTGGTTCACCTTTTCTTCCAGGACACGTGGCGCCTGCATCCCAGACTTGTTGTCGATTACGGCCTCGCTTGGACGGTTGATTCCCCGCTCAACTACGATCTCCCGAAGCCGGCTTATTTGGATGCGGTGCTCGGCAGCAACGGTTTGGGCTCAACGCGCAAGAACTGGAAGAGTTTTTCTCCCTCCATCGGTTTCGCCTGGAACGTCTCATCGAATGGAAAAACGGTGATCCGCGGCGGCGCAGGAATTTACTACGATTTCCTGAATCCCGCCTTTATCGCGGATGAGGAAAGAACGTCGCTGGGACCCCGCGGAGTAGGCCGCGGGACATATCTCAGTGGCGGGATCGGCAATCCTCTTGCCAACGTCCCAGGTGTTCCGGCCGGAACCCTGATGGATTTCAATTTCCCCACAATGTTTACCGGCGCCACCGCCATGCAGATTCTACCTGCGGTCCGCAGTCAGTTGGCACAGGCACGCGGCAATCCAGAAAATCGAGATTTCTCGGTCACGAATATCGAGGCGGATAAGCAGGGCTCGGTGGATGCCTCAGATTTTCCGAGCCCCTTGGCGGTACACGTGAACCTCGGAGTGCAGCGCGAGATCGTGCGCGACCTTGTGCTCAGCGCTGACTTTGTCGTCCGGCAATTCCGCAATATCGGCACGCCGCCGGGATTGATCGACGCGAATCGCTTTTCCAGTGTTCACCAACGAGTCCTCCCAATCTGCTCTCCCGACCAGCAAATTGATCCGAAGGCGCTTTGTTCCCTCGGCCCGATCTCATTGACCTCCGGCATAGGCAGCGCCACTTATCAAGGCCTCCTGGTTCGAGTCGACAAACGCTTCTCGCACGGATTTCAGTTTCTGGCCTCCTATGCCTACTCGACGAATGTAGGTAACAATTACGGTCCTGGGTTTAACAATAACGATCCGCTCGACAATACAGGTCCGCTTGATCGCGATTTTCGTCACATCCTGAGTTTGTCTGGGGTTACTGAACTACCAAAGCGCTTCCGAGTAGGACTCTTCGTGAGCTACATTGCCAAGCCTCCGTTTTCTACGTACCTCGGGGATCTGGACTTGAATGGAGACGGCGTAACCGGAGACTTGCTACCGCGTACCAGAGTCAACCAATTCAATCGTGGTTTGGGAAAGAGTGATTTGCAGCGCCTCGTGAACCAGTTCAACAGCACTTACGCAGGCGGAAAAGATGCGGGAGGAAACGACATTCCGTCGATCACGCTGCCTCCCACCTTCGAGTTTGGCGATTCCTTCCTGACACAAGATCTGCGTCTAAGTCGTGACTTCAGCTTGCAAGAGCGATGGAGAATGACTCTGATTGGAGAGGTTTTCAATCTTTTCAATATCGGCAATCTCTCAGGCCGAAGTGGAGACCTGCTCAATCCCGGGTTCGGACGGGCAACAAGTCGTGTGACTCAAGTTTTTGGTTCAGGAGGCCCTCGGTCATTCCAGCTAGCAGCTCGCCTGAGTTTCTGATCTCTAGCAGCGGTTCCGCCAGAAATTCGAACACTTGGAGTAGCTCGCAGCTAGATTGGCAAGCGTTCCAAACTAAAGCGGAAGCCGAAAGAGAAGCCGAATGGCTCGAGCATCCAACCGAAACCGACCGCTCCGCGAGAATGCGCGGATGGGAACATGGCGACAGCTGATACTTTGCCGAAGAAAAAGACTTGTCCAACAAAAAAAAGAACACCGAACTCACTTGACTCCGACCGGCCGCGCCGACGACAAAAGGACATTATCCGGGTTGACTTGTGATGAGCTGATCTAAAGCTGAGCTGAGCAGAGGATGATTCCAACCTGATATAGCACCACACCTCGCAAGTGTGTACATTTCGACATCACATACACATATACCCCCCCTTCCGTTGACTCCCCTCTCCCCTGCCCCTAACATGGCACCCTGAGTTCCCACGCTTCGCCATGATTGGCCAGAACATCTCGCACTACCGCATCGTCGAGAAGCTCGGGCGCGGCGGCATGGGCGAGGTCTACAAGGCCGAGGATGTATCCCTCCACCGCTTCGTTGCCCTCAAGTTCCTGCCTGATGAAGTAGCCAAGGACTCGCAGGCACTCGCCCGTTTCCAACGCGAAGCGCAAGCCGCTTCCGCACTGAACCATCCCAACATCTGCACCATCTACGAAGTCGGCAAGCACGGTGACCATCCGTTCATCGCAATGGAGTATCTGGACGGTCTGACGCTGAAGCACCGCATCGACGGAAAACCCGTCGAGACCGATGTCTTGCTCGGTCTGGCGATTGAGATCGCCGATGCACTCGATGCTGCCCACGCGGAAGGCATCGTCCACCGTGACATCAAGCCAGGCAACATCTTTGTTTCCAAGCGCGGGCACGCCAAGATTCTCGACTTTGGATTGGCTAAGGTCACATCTGTTGCCAGTTCTGCGAGTCAAATAGCCGCGCAGAATACTCAGACTGACTCTACTGTTGCCAAGGAATATCTAACCAGTCCGGGAAACGTGATGGGAACAATCGCTTACATGTCGCCGGAGCAAGTCCGCGCTAAGGAACTTGACGCGCGAACTGATCTGTTCTCGTTCGGTTCAGTTATGTACGAGATGGCGACTGGGACGCTGCCGTTCCGTGGGGAAAGCTCAGGAGTTATCTTTAAGGCCATTCTGGATGGAGCCCCAACATCAGCGGTGCGGCTGAATCCTGACCTGCCAGCCGAACTGGAACGGATCATCGACAAGTGTTTGGAGAAAAATCGGAACCTGCGCTACCAGCACGCCTCGGACATTCGTACCGATCTGCAACGGCTGAAGCGAGACACGGAGTCGGCAGGCGTTGCCGGAATCGCCCCGGCCTTGGCGTCCATTACGGGTCTTCCCAGAGCTTTGGATTCGATTGCCGTCCTGCCCCTAGTTAACGCTGCTGGCGACCCTGAGACAGAGTATCTGAGCGATGGCATCAGTGAGAGCGTCATCAATTTGCTGTCCCAACTTCCCAATCTAAGAGTGATCCCCCGTACTTCCGCGTTTCGCTATAAGGGTCGCGTAGCCGATTTGAGAACAGTGGGGCGCGATCTGAACGTCCGCACGGTTCTTACGGGCAAGCTGATTCACCGTGGCGACAGGCTTGTCGTCCAGACGGAACTCGTGGATGTGGTGAAAGACGCACAACTCTGGGGCGGCCAGTTCAACCGGAAGCTTGAGGACATTTTCGAGTTGCAAGAGGAGCTTGCCCTTGAGATTTCGGCAAAACTTCGGCTACGGCTGACCCCGGAGGACGAGAAGCGCCTCGCCAAGCGGCCCACCCAGAATCGCGAAGCCTACCATTTCTTGCTGAAGGCCGACTACTACGTGACCAAATGGACCCCCGAAGGGTTGCGGCAAGGAATCGCATACGCCAGGCAGGCGATTGAAGCCGATCCGGTGTACGCGGCTGCTTACGCTTATATCTCTCACGCGTACTCGGTGCTTGGCCTGTCGGGTTCCCTCGCGCCTGCGGAGGCGTTTCCTAAAGCCAGAGCGGCGGCACTGAAAGCGTTGGAAATTGATGATTCGCTCGCAGAGGCACACACCGCCTTGGGCATGGTGCGCTTGTATTATGAGTGGGACTGGTCTGGTGCCGAGCACGCGTTGAGGCGAGCACTTGAACTGAACCCGAACTACGCATATGGTCACGGTAATTGGAGCGACTGGTTGATCGCCATGGGGCGGTACGAAGAAGCTATTCTTGAGGCGCAACTTGGGGTGGAACTTGATCCTCTGTCGGCAGGTCTCATCTTTAGGCTGGGACAGAAGCTCTGTTATAGACGCGATTACGACCGCGCCTTGGAACAATTACAAAGAGCTCTGGAATTCGACCCCAACTTCGTGTGGACCCATGGACTCCTCGCGCAAGTCTATGCTTGGAAGGGAATGTATGAAGAGAGTCTCGCTGCATGTGAAAAGGCGGCAAACCTACGTGGGGACAGCCTCTACAGCAGAACATTGCGCAGCCTGATTCTAGCGATAGCTGGCAAAACAGATGAAGCGAAGACGATTCTGAATGAATTGAAAAGGCACCCGAAACTCGATTCCATAGCAATCATCTATTTAGCGGAGACCTACAGCGTGTTGGGCCAGAAAGACGAGGCATTTGAGTTCCTCGAAGCTGCTTATAAGGAACGCGTCAGCCTGCTGATGTTCCTCCGCAATAGACCAGCGTTCGACAGCATCCGCTCCGACCCGCGTTACGCCGACCTACTGAGCCGGATGGGGCTGCCGCCGTAGACAACTAAATCACATGATCGGTCAAACCATATCGCACTACCGCATCGTCGAGAAGCTGGGCGGTGGTGGGATGGGCGTCGTCTACAAAGCCGAGGACATAACCCTACACCGATTCGTCGCGCTGAAGTTTCTACCCGATGAAGTGGCCAAAGACCCGCAAGCATTGGCCCGCTTCCAGCGTGAGGCTCAGGCGGCCTCGGCCCTCAACCATCCCAACATCTGCACGATCCATGAAATCGGGCAGCAAGACGGTCAGCCATTCATCGTGATGGAGTTTCTGGATGGCGTGACGCTGAGTCACCGCGTGGCAGGGCGTCCGCTGGAAACGGAAGTTCTTCTCCCCATCGCCATCGACATCGCCGATGCGCTCGACGCCGCTCACACTGCTGGCATCGTCCACCGCGATATCAAGCCCGCGAACATCTTCATCATCAAGCGAGGGCATGCCAAGATTCTCGATTTCGGCCTGGCGAAGCTCGCTACGGAAGGCAAGCTGATCGCCCAGGATGCCGGCGCAACCGCGACACCGACCGCGACCTATTTGACCAGTCCTGGGACAGTAGTGGGAACTGTCGCCTACATGTCCCCCGAGCAGGCACGAGGCAAGGAATTGGACGCACGAACCGATCTATTTTCTTTCGGTGCAGTTTTGTACCAGATGGCAACTGGTCGTTGTGCGTTTGAGGGCGAAACCTCAGCGGTAATCTTTGACGCAATTCTCAATCGCGAACCTGTTTCACCTCTTCAGCTCAATCCGGAATTGCCGCCGAAGATTGAAGAGATTATATGCACCGCGATGGAAAAGGAGCGCGATCTGCGCTACCAAAGCGCAGCAGAGATGCGCGCCGAGCTTAGGCGATTGAAGCGAAAGATGGAGTCTGGACGGGCTGCGCCCACCACCGGCAGTGCGGTTGCAGCCTCTCATAACACTGTCGTGCAGCGTGTAGGCCAAGGCACTTCCGGGCTGAATCGGTGGTTGTTGGCCATTTCTGTCGTATGTTTGATTGCCCTTGCCGCTGTGTTGACCTGGGTCATTTGGAGTCGCAACCCGATCGCGCCCTCCGAACTAAAGCAGAGACAGCTCACCAGCAATTCCGCAGGCAATGCGGTCGCCAGCGGTGCGATTTCTCCCGATGGAAAATATCTGGCCTACGTGGACCAGTCGGGGGTGCATGTGCAAATGATTGCCAGCGGAGAGACTCAGACTGTTAGCCAGCCTGAGTCGCTAGATGTAAACGCCGCATGGTCGATCGCTTCCTGGTTTCCGGACAGCAGCAGCTTGTTGGCGAACGCAGCAATGCCAGGGGGAAGTAGCAGCATCTGGATTGTTTCCCTATTCGGAAGGACTCCAAGGAAGATCCGTGATGACGCCACGGCATGGTCGGTATCTTCGGATGGCTCACAGGTTGCGTTTACCACGATCCCGAGTCTGTTTGGATCGCGTGAAGTTTGGTTGATGACAAAGGAAGGGGAGCACGCACAGAAGCTCTTTGCCGCCACACAGGAGAACAGCGGGTTCGAACGCGTCGTATGGTCCCCAGATGGCACACGGTTGGGGTATATCAAATTTCGTCAGGTGAGCGACAAGTTCGAATTTTCGATAGAGACGAGGAACCTGACTGGCGGGCCGCCTGCCGTGGTTGTGTCCGGACCTCTGTTGCGCGATTTTTGTTGGTTGCCCGATGGGCGGGTGGTCTACTCGATGGGCGAAGGCAGATTGACAGCGTTGGATAACTCTAACTTGTGGGACGTTCGAGTCAATGCACGAACCGGTGCACTCATGGGTCCGCCTCGCCGGCTGACGAATTGGGCAGGATCGAATTTGGATCATCTGGGGGCAACCTCCGATGGGAAGCGACTGGTGTTTCAAAAATCGACGGTTCACTTCAACGTACACGTCGGTGAACTGCAAGACGGAAACACGAAATTGACTCCCCCGCAAAAATTGACTCTCAGCGACGCTCTTAACTTTCCTACAGCATGGACGTCGGATAGCAAGGCCGTGATCTTCCACTCGGATCGCAACGGTCATTGGGGACTCTACAAGCAAGCGTTAAATCGTGACTTTGCCGAGACGCTTGTGACTGCGGATAGCTACGTGGTCGGCCGTACCAGCCCTCACGGCGAATGGATTCTCTACTTCATCGTCCCGAGCGAAAATATCAGTTCCCCGGACAGCGGTACTCCCGTGCCTCTGCGGCTGATGCGCTTGCCCGTCAAAGGCGGCCCCTCGGAACTAGTCCTGACAGCCCGTTTGTTTGGTACCCCTTGGTGTGCCCATTCTCCTTCGACACTGTGTGCTTTTGCGGAGCAGACGCCTGATCGCAAACAGCTTGTGTTCACCGCCTTCGAACCCACTGGCGGAAAAGGGCAGGAGCTGGCCAGATTTGCGACCGACCCCAACGCGGACTACAACTGGAGTGTATCGCCAGACGGCACGCGAATTGGGATTGTTAAGATCGGAGGAAATCACATTTATGTGCTTCCATTGGACGGGACGCCGATGCGTGACCTCACCGTAACCGGGTGGAACGGGCTCGCTACGTTAGATTGGTCTGCCAATGGCAAAGGTTTTTTTTCCAGCAACTCCACAGGACTAGGAGCAACCTTGTTGTTCGTGGATCTGAATGGCAAGGCGCATTCTCTGCTGCAACAAAAATCCAGCTCGCTGACGTGGGGCGTTCCTTCTCCTGACGGCCGGCATTTGGCCGTTCTAGGGCAGGAGTTCAGTGGCAACATGTGGATGATCGAGAATTTCTGAAATCGACGCCGACTCCGACATCCCCATCCTCAAGGAAGCCAAGGCGGAGTACGCGAAGCTGCAATAGCAGGTTGGGCTATCCCCGCGCGGCTATCGCCGGTCTTGCCTGGACAATAGAAAACCGTTCCTCCAGACTTGGTGATCCTGACCCCGTGTGAGACGCGAAGTGCGGACAACTTCGCGTAGTGTGCTTTGAGAAGCCGGGCAGGGATGCGTAGCGAGACGTGTTTACCTTTGGTTCCTAACTTCAAGACGCCCGGGGTGCTTGCAAAGAGGCGTTGAACAGTGCGGGCCGAGACGCCCCACTGCTGGGCAACTTGAGCCGGGGTGAAGTGCTGTTCGACCGCTGAATCGGTCGGCGGTAGGAACGGTGCTGGGGCCGTCATAGTTCTGCCTTCGTGCTTTCTCCGCATCTTCTCCTGTGCCACGACAAGATCAGAGGGCCGCTTCATGGCGGCACGTCATTCTCAGCGCAGCTGGCGCGTGTACCAGACGTTGCCGGGTGTGAGCCAGTTGTAACCCTCACCCCAAGCTGCCTGGGTATGCGATTGGCTGTCGATATCCATGTCGAAGTAGTCGCCAAACGGGAAGCGGAAGCCGTCTGTGAAAATGTAACTGTACCCGGCCACGTAGGTCGAGAGCACGCTTTGGCCCGACCAACTGGAGCCACCGTCCGTGGAGCTCCGGTAATAGATGTTCCAGTGCGGCTGATTGCGCTGATCCATCCAGGCGATCCGTATGTCCCCGGCTGCGCCCGCCGCGACAGACGGAAATGCGTGGTCAACGCCTGAGGGTGCAAGCGAGACGTCGGCTTTCGGAGTCCACGAGTTGCCCTGATCCGTAGAAGTCGAGAAGTAGATCCGCTCAGGGCCGCGGTCCACGCTGCCTGAGTTCCACAGCACATAGAGCTGGCCGGCCGCGTCAGAAGTCATGGCAATGCCGGGACCAAGGAACGCCCACCCGCAGCTATAGGCGGAGCAATCGGGCGGTGAGCTGGAGATGTCGAGTAAGTTAGACGTCCAGGTCTGGCCACCATCTGACGATTTAGTCACGTAGATGTTCGCCGGGCCTTTGGCTTGGCCATTCTGGGTGTAACCAGTCCAGGCGAAGTAAACGTTGTCGGCGGGATCGACGGTACCGCCGCCGGTGAGGGACCAACCGAATTGCGCATTGGCATTAACCTTCACCGAGGTCCACGTCTGGCCGCCGTCGTGTGAGGACGAGCACCAAACCGTCTGGGAGTGATCGTAGGCGACATACACATCATTGCCGCGCACGGCAAGGATATCTTTGTCGGTGCCCGCGTTCGTAGAATTGGCGATCACCGTGGTCCAGGTCTGGCCGAAATCGGTTGATTTTGCGACTTCGATCAGGCTCTTGCTGTTCTGAAGCCAAGATGCGTACACGGTCTTGCCGTCAATGGGATCAACTTTGACCTGGACATCGATTTGTCCCGAACCCGGGTCAGCAATCTGGCGCGGTGCTGACCAGGTTCTTCCGTTGTTGTTCGAAACCACGAGATATGCGATCGAGCTAGGGCAGCCCTTGCAGCTGGGCGGGAAATCGGGGATCAGCGCGTAAACGTGGCCGTAGCGATCGGCGGCGATGCTGGGTTCCCAGGTGTCTCCAGATAAGCTCGCACCCAGACGGGTCTGCGGCTGAAAAGTTTGGGCGAACAGCAATGCCGGGGTTGAGACGGTCAGTAATTCGGTGAGCAACAATGCCAAACTGCGAAGGGTTGCGCGACTCATTGAGACCTCCTGATCGAGGCGGAGTGGAAGGCCGGCTTGTACGCGGAGAAAGAATACACCGGGCGAAGTCAGCACGCACTTGATGGGGCGGAGCCTTCGAGCCCCTGGAAGACTCAATGAGCGGCCTTATAGGCTACTTTGCTGCTTGGTGTTTGGCGAACTCTGCGGGCGTGAATTTGCCGCCTTGGACGTAGCTTGCGTTGATCTCCGTAAATTGCTTCCACTTCTCGGGCAGGTCATCCAGCGCGAAAATCGCGGACACCGGGCAGACCGGCACACAGGCGCCACAGTCGATGCACTCGATGGGATCGATGTAGAGCTGCGAGACTTCATCGAAGCTGGGACGGCCATCATCGTAGGTCGTACTCTTCTTGGGGTGGATGCAATCTACGGGGCAAGCATCGACGCAGGCGGTGTCCTTCACCCCGATGCAGGGCTCGGCAATGACGTACGTCATAGGCCACCTCCTTCTTTCACGCTATGCTTCCTGGAGCGGAGATTCAAGCGATGCTGGGAGTAGACTGCTGGGGTATGACCATGACGGTGGAGAAGATTTCGGCGGTGACGTTTCGGGTTTTGAACATGAAGGCTTCCGTGCGGTTTTACAAAGATGTTTTGGGCATGGAGATTATCTACGGAGGCGAAGATGGACCTTTTTCTTCTCTCCGCGCCAAGGACGCAAACACCCCAATCCTGAATCTAGAGCAGGGTCGTTCGGTTCCAGGCTGGGGGCGGATGATTTTCTACGTGGCGGATGTGGATGCGTTTTGGGAGCACTTGCGGGGCAAAGGACTTCAACCAGAGAGTCCACGAGACGCGCCCTGGGGTGAGCGGTATTTTCATATGCCCGATCCGGATGGCCACGAGTTATCGTTCGCGCGTCCGATTTAGCAGATGCTTCCTACCTGTCGAAAAGAAGCGATGGGTCTGCCCGAGCCGAGGAACTCTCCGAAGCGGCAGAGAGTTTGTTGATGCGCTGCCTTAGCACTTCGGGTCAGGCGAGCTCCGTGGAGTTATCCTTGGACAAAACCTCTCCCCATGCTTCAATAAGGAGAGTAATCCGTCCATCTCTAATTACTCCCTCCCTTAAAAACGCCCAAGTAAAATGCCGCCTTCTATTAATAATAAGGAAGCCGGAGTTGTATGTGCGCGTTGCTCTCTTGCATGACCACCTTTAAAATCCCGCAGAGCCAACGCGGCTTTATCCAATATATAGTCCTCGGCGTCGTCCTTGTGCCTTATCGCCGCAACCATTGCCGTATTCCAATCCCACAAGCCTGCTCCCTCTCCGAATGAGTTGACCGCCTCTCTCACCGGCAGCGGGGGAGTCACCATCTCTACCCCAGAGAGTGAAAGAATCTGTGACCTTCGCCCCGGCTTCAACTTGTTCGGTCGTATATTCATCGAGCAAGTTGCGATTCTTGATCGCTTTGGCCAGCGATCTTTTGGGGTATGTGCATCAACATGTTCGTAGTTGACGGAGTATTCGAGGCGATCACGCCCACGACCGTTGAATCCGGGTCCTTCCAAGAGCAGGGCAACAAGAATGTGATCGGAAATGACATTGAGATTTTTCTGATCGTAGCGTTGAAATAGTTGTTGTTTGATTTCCGACGGGACTTCCTCAGTCCAAATGTATGTGGTCTCTGCAGAAAAGAACGAAAGAGCAGTCAAGACCAACATGATTGTCTTGGCCTGTCTTCGACTACCCCAAGCGACCAAAGAAGTGACTCGCGCTCGGATACCTAGGCTCGACCCGGAGTAGCAGATGGCATTCGCCACGCTTCTGGTCATTGCTTTACCTCACGAGGGAGCGAGGTCTTCGATATGTAGGGAATCGCTCTCTATCTAGGTCGGGAATTTCTTCCTTTGCCCGAGAACGGGTAGGACTGTACACCCCTATTATCCTTTGCACCAGATCTTTTTGTTCCGCTGATGTCGTTTTCGGCGGTAGCCACGTCCCGCTGGGTTCGAAGAAATTGGGTAACAACCTTGGTAACAACTGGGCTTAAATCTGCCTAAAATCGCCTAACCGTGCACTCGTAAATCATTGGGAACTCGTTGAAATCATTCATTGTCAGCGTTTGACTGCCGAACAGTAGGTTCAAGGTTCGATTCCTTCCGCGCTCACCATTCAACTCTCAGTAAATGTGTGTTCTAGGAGTGGTTCCCCCGACTTCTCAGAGTGGTGATAAGGCGCTCTCTTACGAAGTTTCAAACTGACCCGCTACCACGTGAAGGTTGATGAAAATCTATGACGCTGGCAATAGCGTGGATTCGTAACTTGCTGGGACAAGCGAGCGCGTTTCTCGGTTCATGATTTGCGCGCCCTTAAAATGTCAGCCCAGTCTGTAACCGTGAAATGGCGCACGGGTCGGAATCGGCGCGGCACAAATAAGTCCGCCATGGCTGCGGCCAGGAAACCGAGTGCGATCGCGGGCGGCGCGGTCGCGTGCCTGACCTGAATCATCCACCAGCTGGCTAATCCGTAGATCGACAGGGGAACGAACAGGCGAAAGAGGCGATGGGGAATCCGCTCGCGTGCGCCGGGTACACTTAACAGGAAAGTGACTATGAGCAGCAGGACGGCACCGATCGCAACAGATATTAGCGGGTGATTCTCCAGTTGGGCGAACAGTAGATTGAGCGGCAGAGCCATGCCTCCAATTGAACTATGAAACGAACTTTGGTGACCATCGGGTGTTCACTGTAAGCGTACTGTCGCTAACTTTTTGATTGCAATAGGGCTGCCGATGCCTAGCACCTACGAAATAATGCGGACAAGGCGGTCTGAATGACATCGGATACGAAAGCTGAGCGGACTCGAGCTATCGTCTACTGGGTAGCTACCGCTCTGCTTGTTTTCGAGCTAGTCCTCGGCGGCATATGGGACGTCTTGAGAGTACCTCACGTGCGCGTAGTGATTGAGCGCTTAGGCTACCCTTTATATTTCCTCGTCATTTTAGGTGTCTGGAAGCTCCTCGGCGCGGTTGCGCTGGTCATTCCGCGTTTTTCCCGACTGAAGGAGTGGGCCTACGCGGGGGTGGTCTTCAACCTCACGGGTGCGCTCGTATCACACGTCGCTGCGGGAGACATCGAGCCCGGCCCGATGTCGTATCTGGTTGTGATGGTCGGAATCACAGCTACCTCATGGTCTCTGCGCCCACCGTCGCGCCGCAACTTCCCAGTCAGCTAGTTGGCCGTTAGGTCATGATGTGCCGGTGCGCGAAGTTCCCGCCTCCTGCTCGGGCAAGGCAATCCGCAGACTGCCGAACTAGCACAATGTGTATCGATGACTGGCGCAACATCGCCATAGAACTCACTGACCGGGTGGTGAGCGCTATCGCGTTAGCGTTAATTGGGCCTTGCGTCTTCTCCGGAGGGTTCACACTGTCGGTTTCCTCATGTGCGTCGGTGTAGACTTCTGGCTCAAGGTGGGAGTTTCGAGGAGATCAGGGTATGAAATGCCGAGTTTCGCTTCTTGTCCTCGCATCGCTGGCAGTTTGGGCCCAAGATTTCGCCGTTGCACAAAACAAGAGTAGCACTGCGGCATCCCAAGTTCTTGCACTCGAGAAGAAATGGAATGAAGTTTATAAGCGAGGGGACATCGCGGTCATGGACTCTCTGCTGGCTGACGATTTCATTATCACCGTTGAGGATGGGAGCACCTTCAGCAAACCCGGGTACATTGCTCACAACGGAAACACCGCCGTGCACGTGGAAATTTCAGAAATGTCGAATCTTCAAGTTCGAATGCACGGCAATACAGGCGTGGTTACTGGTGCGTACTACGAAAAGGGCGCCGAGAAGGGTAAATCTTACGAATACCGTGATCGTCTCACCGATGTTTGGATGAATATTAACGGCAGGTGGCGCCTGATCGCATCGCACTACAGCCTTCGCGCCAACCCATAGCTCTTGGGAAGGGCGAATCGACTGGAGCCACTGTCCGGTTTGGGGCACGGGATCGTGCATGCGCTCGCGCAGCTGCTGCTTAATCTGTCGCAGCTTGGCTCGCATGCGTTGCGGATCGTCGTGCGCCGCACCATGAATCGCCCTAATCCTTCCCGTCATCCATCAAAAGGTCAAACGCAAAGAAGCACGGCTCGCCCCGATGGAAAAGCAAGTCATTGAATTGCGGACGCCCACGTCTGTCCAGACAAACGATCTCGCCGTCGATTACAGTCTTGCCGTCATGGGGCACCGTCAATGATTTGCGAAGCGAGTCGAACGAATTGAAGGGGTGTCCGTTACGGGAGATTAGCTGGCAGCGACCGTTCTGAATGACGGCGAGGGACCGAGAGCCGTCGTACTTTAATTCGAAGACCTACTCAGGATGGTCGAAAAGCGCAGGCTTGCGCGAGAGCGGCATCGGCTGGAATGCCATAGAGAGAGCGTATCAGGGACGATGGCGAAGGTTGGGCGAAGAAAATCCACAGCTATGAGGAGTTGAGGCCTAGTCGGTGATTAGCTGCCAGACCCGATATGCTGCCTCAACGTCTCAGCAAGACCGGAATCAATGTCAATGATTCGTACCGGGAATCAGCGCCACTTCCTCATCTGCTTCCACGCTTGGACAAGCTCTTGAACCGCTCGTGCGGTAGGGAAATGCCCCGGAGAGATGCGGCAAGAAGATTGTGCGTATTGGTAGAAGTCTTGGACCGCAGTCGTGCTCATCATCGAGAGCCGCCGCTGCAAATCCTCTGGCTCTTTTCGAGTAAGCACTTCGTCCAATGGCTGGGGACGCCTTGCCATCGAGAAATCCTAGCACATGGAGCGAATAGATAGCGAAAGGTAACGTACGCCCCACTAGTCCATCCTCCAAACGACCGGAGCGGCTTTCGTTATCTGCCCCTCTTCTAACCCTCCCCCCATACTTCACAGATGCGGCCCATCCCCCTGCTACTCCTCTTGCTGGTACTGGCTACGTCCCTAGTCGCGAGCGTAGTCTCCACCCGTACCTACTCCACCAGCTTTCCTCTCACCGAATCAGTCCTCCATGAAAACGTGCATTGGGCGAATGGCGGGAATACGGGCGGAAGTTGGACCAATGTCTCAACCACTCCCGGAAGGGCGATCGGCCATGAACTGAACGTCCCTTACTCGGATGCTACCGCCATCTTGCAAAATAACCTGACCTGGGACAATGACCAGAGCGCTACCGCAACCGTCTTTCAAGTGGCAGGCTCGGCCAAGCCCGGCTGCTATCAGGAAGTCGAAATCAGATTACGGTCAAAACTCGCCGCATACTCAAACACCGGCTATGAAATCAACTTCAAAGCCGTTCAAACCTCCGATGCTTACGTCCAAATTGTGCGATGGAATGGGCCACTGGGGAACTTTACTTATTTAACCGACATGCGCGGATCGCAGTACGGCGTGAAAGATGGGGACGTAGTTTCAGCTTCGATCGTCGGGACCGTCATCAAAGCCTACAAGAATGGGGTGCTAGTGGCGCAAGCCTCAGACTCAACCTTTGCGAGTGGGGCTCCGGGGATCGGCTTCAATTTGAATTACGGCGGCGGTGGCTGCGCGGGAACCAGTCCGAATTACGGCTTTTCGAAGTACACGGCGGTGTCTTCGCAGAACTGGTTTTAGCTAGGCCTACAAGGGTTGTCATCGAATTCCATCCCGCCGACATTCGTCGACCGCCAGGACCTGGACGGAGCCGTTAATCCAATGTTCTATGCTCTGACCCACGGCGGCTCCAATTTTCACATCTGCCCAGCGCACTGCGTCCGCTATCGCGGTCATCGCGGACCTTGCACGCGGAACAGGGCGATGATGCGGTCCTGCGTGGCACGTTCGGGTTGGCCGATGAAGCTCATGTCCGAACCAACTTGAAACTGATTTGGTAACGGTAAAACAGGATATTCGACACCATAGCCAGTGCTCTGCGGATCTTCTGGTCATCTTCCAGAGCGACTATGATTCCGTGCACGGTCTGGTCTTTCTCGGCGAGCATCTCTTGCACGAAGCTCATATAACGCAGCGTCTGCCCTACAACGGCGTCGCTGGCCCGTCCCTTTTTTAGTTCCACTACCAAGAGTCGTTTCTTATCTTTGCTAATGGCAAGGGTTCCTCACGCCGTTTCGCGTCGCGGTGCCAATTTCAATCTTTCGAGTTCTCGCACCAACCGCCGCGAGTAGCGGAAACGGTGATGCCAGTTGCTGTGCGAAGTGATGAACACGGAAGTAGGCTCCGTCCATTCCCCGGCGCTCCGCCTCCACGGCGAGGTCGATGGACTGCAGGTGCGCGTCGGTCGCCGACTGCGTTCGTGACTGCAGCGAAGGTGTCCAATGACCGAATGAGAGGAAGCCAATTTTCTTCATGCAATCCAATTCTTTCGTTCCGGATGATAGCTAATCTTGGTTGCTTGGTTCGGATTTGCCTCCGCCTTGGCTTCCTTCAGGACGGGGATGTCGGGGTCGGAGTTTTCAAAGCAGAAGAGGTCACTGCGGCAGGCCCATGCGTTTTAACAGGTCCAGATAGCGCGGATCCGAGCGGAAAGGATCCATCGGCGGAACGACTTTGATGACCTGCAGGCCGCCTGCCCTCTCAGAGTAGGCTTTCTCCAGCCAGAGGAAGACCTGTTCCTTGTCGCCAAGCAGCGCGCACGCATATGCAATGTCCGAAGGATCGACATAGCGGCGTTGCGCCAGCTCCTTCCGAAGCTCGACAATGCGGCTAACTGCAACACGGAAACCACCTACTTTGTAAAGTCGGGCTGCTTCTTCGGCGATGGCTAGCTCCTCGCGATCATTGGCGAGCGTAGCTCCCTTCCTCCACTCTTCCAGCCACAGGTCAAACTTGCGCATATTCAAGTACGTGCGGGAGAGATTGTCGTGTGCGGAGGCGTAATTTGCGTCGATCTCGAGGGTCTTGTTGAATTGATCCAAGGCTAGCTCATACTGGCGCGCCTCCGTGTAACCGGCTGCGAGACTGGTGTTGAATGTCAGATTCAATGGGTCCCCCTCAAGGGCACGCTTGATCTGACTCATACCTTCTTCGTGGCGTCCCACCCGAGCTAGGTACAATCCGTACCAGTGATGCGCCTTGCTGTTGTTGGGGTCCAGGTCCAGGGCGCGGCGGAACTCTCGCTCCGCAGCTTCCCATTCCCACAAATCCTGGTCGGCGCCAGCCAGCACCGCGTGGGCGTCGGACAGTGTGTCGTCGATGGCCAGCGCCTTTTGTGCGGCCGCACGTTCTTTGGGTGCGCCTGCGGAGGTTGACACTGGAGCGTAGTCGGAAAGAACATAGTAGTAGTCGGCTAGCCCTACGTAGGCAAGCGCGTAGTTCGGATCCTTTTCGATCGCCTGGTTGAAAAAGTCTTTGGACTTTTCCAGCGATTCCGGTGTGCGTTTCTCCCAGTAATAGCGACCTTTGAGATAAAGCTGGTAGGCCTCGGCGTTGTTCGTGCCGCCCTTTGCTACCTGCGCCTTGACCTCGCCCGACAGCCTTTCCCGCAGCTTGCCTGAGATGGCGCTGGCAATGTCCTGCTGTACCGCCAAAACATCAGAGAGGTTGCGGTCGTACCGATCGCCCCACAGGTTGTGATTGTTGCGCGCGTCGATGAGCTCTGCGCTGATGATGAGTTGATCTCCACGCTGTACGAGGCGTCCAGTGATTACCCCGTCGACTTTCAGCTCGCGGGCGGCGACCTGGGCATCAACCTCATGCCCCTTGTAGTGAAAAACGGAAGATCGGGACATCACGGCTAGATTCGGGATCTGTGAAAGGCTGTTGATCAGGCTCTCGGTGAGACCATCGCTAAGATACTCCGTGTTCGGGTCGTTGCTGGCGTTGACGAAGGGCAGCACTGCCACCGAGGAGATTTCCCTGCTGCTACCTCTGCTGTGGAACAGATAGGCTGCGGAGCCGACCAGCACTATTGTCAAAGCGGCCGCCAAGCCAGCGACCCATCGCCGCTTACCAGCAGAGGTCGCAACCACAGATCCCGAGGCCGGAGTCTGGAGGCCAATCGCACCGCTTGTAATGGGTGTTGTCGCTGTCCCCGTGGTAGCCCTCGGTGCCACTACCGGACTCGCTTGTTCTACCGCCACGACCGCGCTCCGACTCGAGTCAGTGTCACGCTTGAGGCGCTGAAGGTCTGTCCTCACTTCCGAGGCGTGCTGATAACGCAAGTTCCGGTCTTTTTCGAGGGCCTTGTTAATGACGTCTTCCAACTTTGGTGGAAGGTCAGGATTGAAGCGGATGGGAGACGTGGGAGCACGATCCAGAATCGCCTTGAAGATCAGTGCCGAAGTGTCTCCTCGGAAGGGCGACGTCCCTGTGGCCATCTCGTATAACACTGCTCCGAATGAAAATAGGTCGGTACGTGCATCGAGGTCTTTGCCTTTCGCCTGCTCAGGCGACATGTACGCAACCGTGCCCAGTGCGGCACCGGGGCTTGTGAGGTGTTCCTCGCTGATCACGGTCGCCTGCTCTGTGAGCCCAACCCCTTCCGCGACTTTGCTAGCGACGGATGTCACTTTGGCCAGTCCGAAGTCCAGAATTTTGGCGTGGCCTCGGTCGGTTACGAATAAGTTCGCAGGCTTAATGTCACGATGAACGATACCTTTTGTATGTGCCGCGTCCAGGGCGTCGGCAATCTCGATACCGAGCGAGAGCAGCGTCTCCAACTCCATTGGACGGCTGCCGATCATGTGCTTCAAGGTCCGCCCTTCCAGAAACTCCATCGCGATGAAGGCCTGACCATTTTCCTCGCCAATGTCATGAATCGTGCAGATATTGGGATGGTTTAGAGCGGAGGCAGCCTTAGCCTCACGTCGGAAACGCTCCAGTGCCTGGCGGTCTTGTGCCATATCTTCGGGTAGGAACTTCAGAGCAACAAAACGGTCGAGCCGGGTGTCCTCCGCCTTGTAGACGACACCCATCCCACCGCCGCCCAATTTCTCGACGATGCGATAGTGCGAGATAGTTTGGCCGATCATGCGCAAGCATGCTATGGCGGAAGTGTGGGCAAGTCAATCAAAGGCGTGGAGTTGACGGTATCTGAAAAAGGTTCTTGGCGTAGTATCGCGATTGACCAACACGGAAATTCCGTTTAGGTCTCAGTCTCGAATCAGGAGGAACGTCGTATGTCGCACTTCGTTACGCTGATCCGCTACACCCAACAAGGAGCCGCAAAAATCAAGGATAGCCCGGCGCGGCTCGACGCTGCCCATCGACCACTTCTTTCGATCGGTAGCGGAGGATCAAGGGAGCACGCGGAATCGTCGCTGGCCGCAAGATTTACGATGGCAGGCTCTCGATACGTTCCGCGATGACCACGCGGTCCTTCCATGCCCTAACCGTGTGCCAACGAAAGGTGATGCTGGTCAACTGCGTCCTTCCGAGAACCGCCTCCCAGTTGGTAATGAAATTCCCCACGCTGTCTTGTGAATTCGCGGTTGCGCGAAATGATTCGACGAAAGCCATACCCATTTCGAACAGCGTGTAAATAGGTTCCAGCACCGACGCCATGCGCTGGAACGCCGCGGCTTTTCCGATCATCTCTTCAGTACCGAGCCAAAGCACACAATCGTCGCTGTAGAACCCTCCAACCGACAACGAGAAGAGGGATTTCAAATCGAAATTCCCGACCAGAAAATCTTCTCGGCTTACATCCACTATGGCCTGATTGAGTTCGGGCTCACGCGATTCCAAATGAACTCCACCGCTTGCTCTCTTCGTGCCTTGCATCCACGACGTAGCATTCCGTTCTTTATCGAGCTGTATGGAACAGGGCACAAGCATTCTCTACGCTAGTTTTGAGACGCCGAGGACTTGGTCATGTTCGAAGGCGGCGCGGCCGCGAAATGCGCGCGCCCATCCTGGATCAGCCATTGATCGCCGTGGCGGACGGCCACGAAGAAAAAGTTGATCGGTATCACGGGAATGATCGTCCCATCTGGACCGTTGACATTGCGCACGGTAAGGAGTGCGTCGGCGACCGCGACATCGGGTTTGATGAAGCGGATCCGATAATTGGAGAACGCCGCTTGCGTGTTCGCGTTGACGGCTTGCTGCGCCTCGGGACCGAAGTCCTTCACCATTGCGACTCGCCCTTGCACAAAGTCACCCACCGGCGTCACGAAGGTTCCATTTTCGGCGAATAGGGATGCACGGAGTTCGGCATTCTTCTGAACGAAAGCCTTAGCAAAGGTATCTCCAAGCCCGCGAACGGCTGCTTCGTCTTGAGCCTCGCCGGCACTCGCAGAGCCGGTGGCACCGATGACGAGCGTACACGCGAGAAGGGTTAAGCCGAGATGTTGCAACAGGCCTCGAAGCGCTGACTTGGGCTCCTGGGGCGCGGAATTGATGGTGTGAGTTGCGACCAAACCAGGTCGGTACGTTTGTGAGATTCTCATTTCTTTTCTCCTTAGTCTTCTGATTGCTTGCGTTCTGTAGCAGGGGTGTGGACAGCACGGGCACACCAGCCGCAGCACGCGATTTGTGGTATCGAGATTCCTAGTGCACCGAAACAAAACAGAGCACCTCCGTCGTCTCGAACGGGCCCGCCAGTTCTTGATACCGCTCAAGGACTGATCTAAACCCTTTAGGTAGAACAGGAACGGCCTCGACTCTCCGCAACGAGGGTCAGGCGCCCACGGCCGAAATGGCCGTGACCCCGCCGTCGATCAGGAAGTCTGCCCCGACGACGTACGCAGAATCGTCCGACGCGAGGTAAACTGCTAGCTTCGCGATTTCCAACGGATCCGCGATCCGCTTGCTTGGATTGTTGGTTCCGAGGACGCCCTTAACCGCCTCGCCCTGCTCTTCCCCTGGGAAGCGACCGAACATCGCCGTGTCCGTCGGGCCTGGGCTTAGGGTATTCACGCGAATCCCGCGGTCCACGAGTTCAGCGCTGAGGATTCGAGCCAGATGGACGACTGCGGCCTTGCTGGTCGAGACGGTCGAGGTTGTCGGCCACCCCTTCCGCGCGCCAACGGACGCATTGATGATTACAGAAGAGCCTTGCCTGAGTAGTGGCAAGGCTTTTTGAATGGTGAAGTAAGCCCCTTTGAAATTGACGGCTATCACCTTGTCGAAGCTTTGCTCTGTCACCTGTTCGAACAAGAGGAACTCGCTGTACCCTGCATTCACGAAGACGCCGTCCAGGTGCCCGAACTCCCGCTTGATCGTGGCGAACATCGTGTCGAGGTCGGTGAGATTGCTGACGTCCGCGCGTACGGCGAGACTTCCGGCTCGAAGCGTCTTCTTAGCTGCCTGTAGCGATCCCTCATTCAAGCCGCAGATGGCGACGCGCGCGCCCTCTCTGTCGAATTCCTGCGCTGCGGCTAGCCCAATCCCGCTGTTGCCGCCTGTGATAAGGATATTCTTGTCCGTTAGCTTACCCATTGTCGTCCCTCCTTTAGATTATCGTCATGCTCCTATGGGAGCCAAAAAAAGATTAAAAACTTTCCAGCAGGTGATCGCGAACTGAATTCAGGATTTTCTGCCTCTCAACCGGATCAGGCAAGATGCGCGCAGTCGAGATCGCGCCCGTCATCGCTGGAAAGATAATGTTGTAGCTCCTTTCTCGCTCGGCAGCGGTGCGGCCTGGCATGAACTCCAACATCCGTTCACGGCGTGCTTCCATAACGCCCGCGATTCGCTTCTTTACCGCCGGGGCGGCGCGGGCAATCTCGGGAGCCAAGGCGGCAATCGGGCACCCCGTTTCCGCATGTTCACAGTGTTCCGGACTCAGGTACCACCGGACAACTTCTTTCCAGCGCTCTGCGGGGGCTACGCTTTCCAATGCCGCAAAGGCTTTTTCGCCAAACTCGGAATAGCCCGCTTCGATCGCTTCGGCGAGAAGCTCGTCTTTGCTGCGGAAATGTTTGTAAAAGCCGCCAACCGTGAGGCCAGACGCCTTCATCACGGTGGCGACGCCGGGCCCATTCAAGCCCTCCGCCCGAAATCGACGAGCAGCGTTCTTCAGGATTCGCTGGTGAGTTCTCGCCTTGTGATCCTGTTCGTATCGCATATTTTTGTTAGATTATATACGTAATCTCCAGGATGCAAAGATTACTTGCGTAAAAAACACCGACGCGAGCTTGCTAACGAGATTTACATATGCAACTAAGCAAGTAGAGTTCTTTTTCGCAGCAACGGTCTCTCTTGCACGCACCATGACCGATCCTGTCGCCAAGCAGAAGGTCCTCGACACCGTGCGCGACCATTCTGATGGAGAGTTGCTAAATTTTTTGCATCCGTAGGATTGTGATTATAATCCTATGCACAAGTCAGCTTCGACTTAACTAGGCCGCCTTCAGGGACGGTGGCCGGTGTCTTTGGAACGGGAGAAAGGCTCATGCGGCAAATACGATCAGGCTGTTGTCAGGGCGTTCGAACGTGAATTGGGTCGATCCTCTCAAATCCGTTGGATTCGGTTCACGGCTGCGTTCGTCGGCGTGAAATCTGAAAAGCCCGCCGAGTGCCCTCGGTATCTGAGGGATCACGTTTTAGAAGGGGTCAGGTAATGAATTTCGTGGCATTGAGAATGTTAACGGGGGACCGAGCCAAGTATCTGGGGCTGATTTTCGCCATCGCCTTTTGCACCTTTCTGCTGGAGAACCAGACGTCGATTTTCGCGAGCATTCTCAAGCGCACCGGCAGTCAGATTCTCGACGTGACCGATGCGGACGTATGGGTGATGGATGGGAAGACCGAATATTTCGAACAAACCAAGGCGCTGAAGGACACCGACCTGACGCGGGTACGAGGCGTGAACGGCGTCGAATGGGCAGTGAAACTGTTCAAAGGCTATCCCGTCGCCCGGACCCGGGCCGGTAAGTTCGCCGCATGTATTCTGCTCGGCCTCGACGACGCGACGCTGACCGGCGCTCCGCGGAAGATGTTGCTTGGCTCCTGGGAGCGCTTACGAGAGCCGGATTCGATCGTTATCGATAAGGCCGGGTACATCCTGCTTTTTCCGGACGAACCGCTCGAACTTGACCGCGAGCTAGAGATGAACGACCACAAAGTGAAAATTGTCGGGATCTCGGACGCATCCGCTCCCTTTCTGAGCAGTCCAGTGATTCACACCCGCTACAGTGAGGCGGTGAATTTCGTGGGGCACGAGCGCACCCAGCTTTCCTATGTGCTGGTGCAATCGCAGCCCGGTGTTAACCCGGAAGAGATCTGCCGGCGAATCGAGGCACAAACCGGCTTACGTGCGCGCACAACAGATGAGTTCCGTTGGGACTGCATTCTCTACTACTTGAAGAACACGGGCATACCGGTGAATTTCGGGATAACCATCACCATCGCGCTGATCGTTGGGACCGTGGTCGCCGGTCAGACTTTTTATTTGTTTACGCTCGAAAACCTGAAGCAGTTCGGCGCTCTGAAGGCAATCGGCGTCACCAACTGGCGGCTGACCGGCATGGTGCTGCTGCAGGCGTTCGTGGTTGGACTGATGGGTTTCGGGCTCGGCACCGGCATGGCCGCCGCTTTCTTTGAAGCGACGCTCCGCAAAATAGCCACGCGAGGAATCATTCTGATGTGGCAGAGCGTCGCGCTGACAGGCGGCTGCATCTTGTTCGTTGTCATAATCGCCAGTCTTCTCAGTATCCGGCGCGTCATCGTGTTAGAGGCGGCGACAGTGTTTCGAGGGTGAACCGTGCACGAAAACCAATCCATTGCGATTTCATGCCGTGGGGTGCACAAGCACTTCGGCAATGGCACGCGCGTCCAGGCATTGCGCGGTGTCGACTTCGAGGCCCGGCTCGGGGAACTTACCTTTATTGTTGGCCCGAGCGGTTGTGGCAAGACCACGCTCTTATCCGTGATCACCGGGTTGCTGGATCCAAGCGAGGGCGAGGTGGAATTGTTCGGGAGTAGCGCTGGCCGCTTGCCAGCCAACCAGCGAATCCTGTTTCGCCGTGAAAACGTCGGCTTCGTTTTCCAGCAATTCAATTTGTTGCCGGCGCTGACGGCCGCCGAAAACGCGGCGGTCCCGCTGATTGCAGCCGGAATGAAACGCACAGAGGCCATCGAGCGTGCGAAGGCGCTGCTCGATCAGCTGGGGCTCAATGGGCGGCGCGACGCACTGCCCGCCACGCTGTCTGGAGGCGAGCAGCAACGCGTGGCGATCGCGCGGGCTCTGGTTCACGAGCCGCGACTGGTCGTCTGCGACGAGCCGACTGCCGCGCTTGATCACGCGACAGGGGAAGCTGTGATGAAACTGGTCGCCGCGAACGCTGTTCATCCGGATCGCGCCGCGGTCGTCGTCACGCACGACTCGCGCGTTTTTCACTTTGCAGACGTTATCGCCCATATGGACGACGGGCGGATCGTCAAAACGGAAAGGAACAATAAGAGGGAGATTCAGTCATGAAGAGAACAGTTCTTCCGATGGTTGCCGTGGTTGCGGCGATTCTTGGGATGATTTCGGTGGCGCGTACGCGTCCCAAGCGGGAACCGACGGTTCCGCCTTCGGCTCCGCCTACGTCAAGCTTCGTGCAGGTCGTCGCGGGAGTGGGGCTGGTCGAAGCCAACTCTGAAAACATCGATATAAGTTGTGCTGTTTCAGGCATGGTCACGCAGCTGTACGTAAAAGCAGGAGACCGTGTAGGGCAAGGCCAGAAGCTGTTCTCTCTGGATGACCGCGACCTGCGAGCAGATCAGCAGGTCAAACGCACTGCACTAGGGGGGGCTCAGGCACGCTTGGCCAAGCTCGAACAGGAACCTCGTGCCGAAGACATACCACCGGCCGAAGAGCGCGTGGGTGAGGCTCAGGCAAATATGGCGGATGCCGAGGTGCAAGTGCGATTGATCGAAAGCGTTACCGACAAACGGGCGGTTCGTGACGAGGACGTTCAGCGCAGGAGACTTGCCTACAAAGCGGCGCAGGCACGATTGGCCGAGGTGGAAGCCCAATTGGGGTTACTAAAGGCGGGCGCATGGGCTCCCGACATTGCCGTCGCGAAATCGGAAGTCGCTCAGGCGGAAGCTCAGGTCAAGCTGGTTCAGACCAATATTGATCGCCTGACCATGCGCGCGCCGATCGCGGGCGTCATTCTGCAGAACAAAGTGCGGTTGGGCCAATATGCCCAATGCGGCCCGCTGAGCGAGCCTCTCATGATTCTCGGAAGTGTCACTCCTTTGCATATCCGTGTGGATGTAGATGAGCACGATGCCTGGCGTGTGCCGGGCGGAGCGCAGGCGGTGGCGTCTCCTCGTGGAAACGGTTCCACAAGAATTCCCCTGGAGTTCGTCCGCTTCGAGCCTTATGTGATCCCTAAGAAATCGCTGACGGGCGACAGCACGGAGCGCGTAGACACTCGCGTTCTACAGGTGATCTATCGCATTCGGGATGGTGGGCCTTCGGTCTATGTCGGTCAGCAGATGGATGTCTATATCGACGGATCAGCAATCCGCTTGAGTTCCAAGAACTCGGCGAACTCAGGAGCAAGCCAGTGAAGGCGCAGCGAAAGGCACTAGTCGTTAGATCGGTCCTATTTCTATGCGGGTTGTTCTTGGTCTGCGGACCGAGCGTCAAGGCGCAGACCGAGGAGTCCACAAAAACCTGGGCGACCACGTCGATTCGCGGCGCGTACACGGAGAGCCCCGCTGCGGAGTGGTGGGATTCCTTCCATGACGAAGAGCTGACGCGGCTGATCCGCCGCGGCGTGGCCAACAACCTGGACTTACGTCTGGCCGCAGCGCGTGTCGACGAGGCGCGCGCAGCACGAGGAGTCGCGAAGTCCGCCTTCTATCCGTCCTTGGGTGTGACAACCAGCGCAGAGCGTCTGCGCGAGAGGGTTACTGCTTTCAATCCTGGCGCAAACGCTCCCATTTTCCACCCGGTCGAACTCAACAATTTCCAGGTGGGATTCGACTCCGCTTGGGAGATCGACGTCTTCGGTCGGATCCGCAATGAGGTGAAGGCTGCGAGCGCCAACGTACGCTCTGCGGAAGAGGACAGGCGCAATATTCTCGTCGTGCTGCTTGGCGAGGTCGCACGGAGCTATGCGGATCTCCGGGGCTTTCAACTGCGGCTCGAGATAGCCGATAAAAATATTCGGACACAGGAAGATACCGTCCACCTTACGCAAACCAGAGCGGCGGCTGGGTTAGCGACTCAGCTCGATGTCTCGCGCGCAGTTGCAGAACTCGAGACCACGAACGCTGGGGTCCCGTCGCTGCGAAGCGCCATTGCGGCTTCGATTCACCGCATTAGCGTGCTTCTCGGTCAGGAGCCCGCAGCCTTGGAAAAAGAATTGGAAACGTCCGCAGCAGTGCCAGTGGTTCCGCCCGAGGTTCCGGTCGGATTGCCATCGGACCTGTTAAAGCGACGGCCGGATGTTCGCCGGGCAGATGATGAAATCGCCGGTGCCGCCGCCAACGTCAAAGCCGCAAGGGCGGACTATTTTCCGAGGTTCACTTTGTTGGGGTCCGCGGGAAGGCAAGCGACGCAACTCCATGATCTCTCGCTGTCGCTGGGAAATTTCTTTGCGGCGGGACCGGCGATCAGCTTGCCGATATTCACGGGCGGCCGTATACGCTCGAACGTCGCCGTGCAAAAGGCGCGCTGGAAACAGACCCAGATCCTCTATCAATCGACGGTTCTGAACTCTCTGGAAGAGACCGAGAACGCACTCGTGAATTACTCGCAGGAGCAGGAGCGCCGCGATCGGCTCCAGGCAGCCGTGTCGCAGAACCAGACGGCGCTTGAGCTCTCCCGGGAGCTTTACACGTCCGGCCTCGGGGACTTTCTGGCCGTGCTCGATGCCCAGCGGCAACTCTACGGGAATGAAGATCTTTTGGCGCAGAGCCAGACTGCGGTGGCGACGAATCTGATCGCTTTGTACAAAGCACTCGGAGGAGGGTGGGAATCATTTCCCCAACAATAAAGACTTCGGGACACGAGTCAGCTAGTGGACTGCTCGGTCCGACCCCGTCCTCATTGACATGGACCCTGCAAAAAGGATTGTTGACCTTTGGCACCAAGTGGTTAATGGCGGGATGCACGGAAGTGCATACAACCTCGGAAAGGTGCTTTCATATCCGGCCGCGTCAGCGAGGATCGCATGGCTGCGGCGGGGGCAATGCTGACTGCGATTTTCAGCCACGCCGCAGACAGAAGCGGACTGAAAGCGGACTTGCGAGTTGCAATTCGCGCTTAAGTCCTTCACCATCATCGTAGCCAGGAACCGAACCGGATCTCGTCGAAAAATAGCGGACTGAGAGCGGACTGGGAAGGCAAGACACGATTCCGCTAAGCCCTTTGGAATGATGGTGGCCAGGGACGGAGTTGAACCGCCGACGCCAGCCTTTTCAGGGCTGTAGTCTCCCATTCCTATCTGCTTGGTTCCACAATCCCAACGACAACTTCGCAACCAAATTTAAATCTATTTATTGGAACCATAATGGAACCAACATCTTTGGCGTGCCGAAGTTTTGCCTCAACTCAATTTCAGCACTTGAAGAATCATTGTTGGGAGGATGCCGTGACCGGAACCAGATGCAAGGCACAAACCAGATTGGGAGAGCCCTGCAGTGCTCGGGCAACGACCAATGGTTTTTGTTCGATCCACTCCGACCCAGAACGGGCCGCTGAGCTTGGCCGCTTGAGCGGCGAGTCTCGGAGGATTGCCGTGACAGAGCACTTGGTTCTCCCACCTCCCAAGACCGCTTGCGATCTCCACCATGCCTTGGGGCAGATCTTTTCCGAGGTATGTTCAGGGCGGATGGACATCAATGTCGGCCGAAGTCTTAGTTACATTGGCTCGGTGCTCGTGAAAACGATAGAAGTGTCGGACCATGAAATCCGGCTCCGGGCCCTGGAAAAGATGCTGAGTTCAATAAAATCTGGAGGCTCCGAAGAATGAGTGTCAATTCTCGTCTACACAACATAGAAAGATCATTGCAGTATCGCGAACGGGCCTTACTGTGGTTGAAAACCTCCCAAGAAAGGGGCGGATACGCGGACTATTGGAGAATCGGGGAGTTCCAACCTTGGGTTTCAGACAACGAAGAAGCCAGGCTGCTTTACCACTTGGCATTCGAAGTCAACGGAGCTGTGATGATGGCTACCCAGGGATGGAGTGCGCTAACAGGATGGGCGAGTTTACTAGGACTTGTCATGATCGATACGACACCACACTCGAACTTTCGAGCTCGCTACAGTGGGAAATGTTTTGGAACTCTGGTGTCAGAAGCTTTGCGCATTCTTTGCAGGCGTGGTCACCCTGGAACGGGCGGTAGACTTAATCTGTGACGGTTATTTTGACGGACACGATGTCCTCTTCAAGGATTCCAGGGAAAAGCTTACATCCTCTCTCGAAGCAGCGAAGCTCTTGATCGTCGGCTACAACTGCGTCGCGCTGGAAAATGGCAGAGAAGTCGTTGACATAGATTGTTCACATCACTTCCAGGAAGGCAAGGTAACTCGATACCTTAATGAGTGGGTCATGTTGTCTCAGAGTAGTGGTCTAGTCGCGCGCGGCAGGGTCTTCGAGGCGCGAGATAAGATATTGGCCTTGCTCAACGACAGCGATTTTGTTCCGCACTTCCCACTTTAATACCGTTCGAGGTCGTCCGCGCCCGGACCTGGCACTGTTCAGGCCTCGTATTTCGCCGTTCCCACCGTTCAAACGGCAGGGGGGATGCGCACAGCTTTTGGCATTGTTGTTCGATCAACTTTCTAGAAAGTGAACCACGCGCGTCTACAAAAAGGACAGAGATTGCCCCGCGACTACCCAGTCTAAGGCTGCACCTAAGGAACCGATTCCTAGCGATGTCCTCGCGTCCGGGCGAAAAGTTCACCATGCCCGCCCCGGATAGCATGGCTGCTGTCCGAGAGCAATGTTATGAGGTAATGAAAGAATGAATTAAACGCGGGTGAATACCCTGCGCCTATTTGTTCTGGAGAGGCTTGTCGATCATGGACGTTCGAGTCACTAGGATAGTGGAATCGAAGAAAGGCCACTCCTCGGGTAGAGGCATACGATCCCTCCCTATTGGCTTGACGTTAATTACCGGAATGTCACCAAGACCATCGGACTGGTCAGTGACGGTGAGTTGGGGAGTTTCGGAGGCGTTCACGGTGAGATCGAAGTGAACTCCGTCTGGCGGCAGTCCAACGAAAATGAATCCCCAGAGCTTGTTGCGCTTGTCCGCTTCCCCGACTTGGAGGTTTCTGCCTTCGAGCGTTGCCCGAAGCACGGCTGCATTGCGGCAGATGACCCAAATCACTCTTGCGTGGCGCAGCGAGGATACCTGCAATCGAAGGGTGCGCTCGCCACCTGTCGTCAAGTCGTCGATGGTTTTGACAACAGGCAGCGGAAGCGAGAGGTTAGGAGCGGCAGACTTCAGCACGGCATCTCCACCTACCGCGCCAAAGATACCCAATTTGTCTGTTTGAGGGTGAGTCGTCAAAAACTGCGACGTCCAATCATCCTGTTTCTCGTCGAAGCTGATCCATGACGCCTTCCCACCGTCCCCATCAAGCCAATAAGAGATGCTGTCGGGCTTCGGGTGTTCGGCGTCGTAGCCGCTTCTCAAAGCGCCGACTGCGATGAAAACGAGAGCGATTACAAAAAACGCTCCGGGTAAAAGCATTCTGTTCGGCATCACTATTCTCTCGATTAGCTCAGCGATCAGCGCGAACAGGATCATCGTTAGAATTCCCAGTATGACGAAATTCTGTGCTGGGTCTACGGTCGCGATCCCCAAGTAGCCGATTAAGGGCACAAAAAGAGCAATGGTCGGAACCGTACAAAACAGTCGTGCAATCTTCATTTGCGGCGAATCTGTCCGATTCAACGCTACGGCATACCCCATAGGGAGCAGAGCGAAAATAAGTGGCCACATGATCAGGTAGGTTGTGCCCGATGCTAGAACGTAAGTCAAAATCATCAGTGCGCCACAGAAGAGAAACGCTCCAGCGGCAAAATTCTTGCTCCCTACCTTTCGAGGGAATGCCGCACACGTGGCAGTCGCGATGGCAGCCGCCAAAGCGCCAAATGCGATTGCGTAGAGTTGGGCGTTATAGGCGGACGTGAATGAGCGATTCACAAGGTGCAGTTTCAGCAGCGTCCACGAAAAAAGCGCAATTAGCCCACCCGTTACGGTTGCCCCGACTACCCACAGCAAAGCACTCAGAGCCACGTCGCGCCCGGTTAGGACTTTCTGCCTAAAGCCCAGCAAGACAACACAGCTAAGAACGAAAAGTGTTCCGACAAAAAGTGGCGGTACCCACTTGTCCGGGTAGTAAATCTGGTGCCCAAAGAACGAGAAATGAATCACATCATCTTGCGAGGTACGCTTCAGATCGAGATTGCCGAAGTGGCGAGCCAGTGGAAGAACGTAGTTCCCCAAATCCTGTAGGGTGCGGGAATCAAGCTGGCTGAGGTTGTCTTGCATTGTGTGGTACGAAGTCTGGCAGGCAGCGGCACCAAGACCCAGAACTGGCACTCCTTTTTGGGAAAGTTGTAGATGATCCCCGCTGGCAGCCCCGCCCGATAGTTTCCCGACTTGGTCGCTGATAGATGCCGCAAGAGCATTTGGAACCGCACGTGCAGACTCCCGAATGAGCCAACCGTTGTGCTGAGCAAAGACGCTCATGGCTACCACTCCACAACCATTGCTGTCGGCTACCAGCGCAACTGAAATGTCCTTGAGCCACGGATGCTCATCCACAAAGGCTTGTGCTCCCAGCCCTCCGTCTTCTTCGCCATCGGTGAAGACATACACCAAATCATTTTTCAGCGGCGGATCGTTTCGCAAGATGCGCAAACTTTCGAGCAGCGTCACGACTCCACTGCCATTGTCGCCTGCGCCCGGTCCCGTCGCGACGGAGTCATAGTGCGCCATGAGAAGTACCACACCTGTGCTGTTACTGCCGCTCACCCTTCCCAGAACGTTCTGCACGACGCCTGAGGCATAGGGCGCTCCTCCGATGTCCCACGAAGTTGCTGCCACCGCCTCTTGCATTTGCGGCTCCAAGCCCAACGAGTTGAGTTGATTAACGATGTAATCGCGCACACTCGCATTCGCGGCCGAGCCAGTCGGATGAGGTTCGCGAGAGATGAACCGCGAATGCTTGAACGCTCGCTCGGCAGAGAACTGATTTGCCGATGCAGATGCGGAGACCATTGCAGGGGGAATCAAAGAACGAAAAGCCAAAGCTGACAGAAGGACGAGGAAGCCGAAAGTCAACGACGCTTCCCTGACTGAAATCGAGGAAGACGATGCCATGGACACTCGCGACCTTTCCTGCGACCACAGACTTTCCGCTTCGTAGAACGAAAACGTGAGACTTGGGGTAGATTATAGCCACTCTCATTATTGGGGATTAGGGCTGATCACACTTACGAGGCAGCTACCGCAAGATGTCCTCGGGACTTCTTTATCGCCAACGATGGTTTTAACTCTCCTGTGATTTGGCGTAGAGTTTAGCGGTGAAAGCTATGGTTTGCTGTGTCGTCTGTGTTCGACCACACTGGTCCGAGCCACGCAGAGCCAGCGTCGGCGTCGTATGATGAACCGTTGCCTTACTTGTCGGTTGATTATTGGGTTGCTGCTGGTCTTGATCGGGGTGTCGCCTGCGCACTGTCAGACACGGCAGGTTGTCCTGCTCTATGACGAACGCACGACCCTACCGGGTCTAGCAGCGCTAGACGCGTCCATTGCTCGCACTTTAACCTCAAGTTCCGTTGAACCTACCGAGGTCTACCGCGAATCGATGGATCTTTCGCGGTTCGGTTCAGACACCTATTTGCTTCTTCTGCAAGACTACCTTCGCAAGAAATATGCAGACAAGAAGATCGATGTGGTCGTTGCCGTGATGAGTCCCGCGTTGGACTTCCTACTGAGCCACGAGAACGTCGTCTTTCCGGGGACTCCTATCGTCTTCTGTGGCATCGATAGGAGAGAACTTGGCGGTCGTGTGTTGCCATCTCGTGTGACGGGCGTACTCCTCAAGCGGGCGTTTGCTCCAACGCTAGACATCGCGGTCAAGCTCCATCCTCGCACAATCGGTCCCACCTATCCGCATATGTCAAACTTTGTGCTTGTTCCAAACACCCGCTTTTCGATTCTCTATATAGTGATTACGACAATGATGGAACGTCTTGTCGATCGTCCGCAAGTCACGAAACACTGCGAAGAACGCGTATATTTTGAGGCGACCTCACCTAGAACCTGAGGCCATGGAAGCAAGTGAAGCCAACGCCATGCCGGAACGTCAGCCCTACACGCTATTAGCGCGTTACTATGACCAGTTCTTCAGTTCTCATATTCCTGGGTACCAGCGCGCACGACGGGAACTGTTGCGGGACATCCTTCCTCGGGTTCGCAGCGCCTGCGATCTAGCCTGCGGAACGGGGACGACCGCGATCGAACTGCGGCGCCAAGGAATAAGAGTCTTCGCCGTGGATCTGTCGCCGACGATGTGCCGCCTCGCGCGCTCGAAGGCACGAAGCGCGGGGGTACGTGTCGCGGTCATCCGCGGCGACATGCGAACATATTGCTTGCCGGAGCCCGTCGACTTGGTCACCTGCGAATACGATGCCTTAAATCACGTGCCGCTGAAGTCGGACTTGGCGCGGACGGCGAGGGCTGTAGCTCGCGCTTTGCGCCCCGGCGGCTACTTCTACTTTGATGTCAACAACCGCAAGCATCTGCAGAAGAACTGGCCAGGAACGCATTGGTCCGAAGAGTCCGGAGTAGTACTGGTAATGCGGAGTCACTACGACCTGCGCCGCGCAAAGGGCTGCCTCGGCCTCGAATGGTTCATACGCGAAGGGGCTCGCTGGCGGCGATTTCACGAGCGTGTCGAGGAACTGTGGTGGACAGCTGCTGAGATTCGCCAAGCTTTGCGTGGGGCAGGCTTCGGACGTATCCAAAGTTGGGACGCGAGGCCCTTCTCCCGACAACACCAACTCTCGCCGGGCTGTCGAACCTTTTACCTGGCACAATTAGCGCCGCGCCAGAAGCGATGATCAGCTCTCAAAAGCTAGTCCTTTTTTGTAAAGCACAGCGAGATTTCGCGGTCGCTGTGGTTCTCACAATGGATCAAGACATTCGTCAACCTCGTACTTGCTCTGACGTTTACGGTTGAACCGCTTGCCAGAAAGAACTTCAGCGAGCGGAATTGGGCGCCGAGGCCCAGAAGGATTGCACCGTTGGTGTGGCGAGGCGTCAGACACCTTATTATAGGTTAAAAAGCTGTAACAGAACCTCCATCCCGGCAGCTCAGTTCGGCTCATTGCAGCTTCGCGTACTCCGCCTTGGCTTCCTTCAGGATGGGAATGTCAGGGTCGGCGTCTTTCCAGAGGGCGAAGAACTCCTGATATGCCTTGCGACCACCCGGGGTGTCGCCATTCATCACTAATGCGCGTCCGAGTTGCAGCTGCGCCAGCGCCCCCAGAGGAGAATTGATGAGAATGCCGGAGTGGTCAAGCATCTTTCGAAACTCGGTGGCTGCTTCCTTGCCCTGATTCAGGAGCAGATACGCCTTCCCTCGCAGATATACCGGATAGAGTTGTCCGCCTTCTTGAAACTGGGGTTGGGGAAACGCCAAGTCATACGGAGTGGCTGCCTCCAGAAGCTTGATCGTTTGTCTCGGATTGTTCCGGTGGAGTTCGTTGTACGCCTGGATCGTGGGTAGCCAGTAGTGATTGATGAACGTATTCACGGGATGTTGTTTCTCGAGTTCCTCTGAGATTGCCTGTGCTCTTGCAGTATCACCGGCAGATGCCAGGGCGACTGCGGCCAGCGTTTGTACGTCTCGCGTCGGCGAGAGAGTTAGGCCCTCTCTTGCCATCTGCCGAGCCTGCTCAACGTTTCCGAACTCGGCTTCACGCAGCGCAGCATTCAATTGCCACAACGCGGCAGTTTCCTTCAGGTCATTTCGCAAGGCGGAGTCTGCCGCTTGCCGGGAGAGTTCCCGAGCCTTCCTCAACTGCCCGTGAAAAGCGTCTGTATCGGATTGTCTCGAGAGAAGAGTATCCTCAGCGCCTTGCTTGCCAACCGACCATTCGACCTGCCGCTTCATTTCCTCGGAATCACCAACAAGGAAGGCGACGCCGTACATGTCATCGTGTAAGAAAGGGTTTTCAAGCTTGCGCGCTATTGCTTGCTCATATACGCCTTTGGCTTCATCAAGCCTGTTAAGAGCTGTGTAAGCTTCCATAAGATTGGAATAGTCCACCGCGCCGCGCGGGAAAAGCCGGATGGCTAGGGACGCTTCCGCCGCTGCCTTCTCGTATTGACCCATGAGTTCGTAGTAGTAACCTAGAGAATTGTGGGCTCCGGCGTCCCGCGGATAGGTTTGCGACCACAGCTCTCCATTCTGAACGGCTTTCTCCAACTCCCCGGTGACAACTTCGTAGTAGTTGCTAGCAATCTCGAGCCTCTCCCGTTCACTCACACGGTCGCGCAGCTGATACGCCTTGCGGATGTACTCGGCGGCGATGCCGGGCTCAACCAGCAGCGCGCCATGCACCGTTCCCAGTTGTGAGTATGCGATCGCGAAATTAGGATCAAGTTCTACTGCCCGCTTGAAAAATGGAATCGCGTCAAACCCGCTTTTTTCCAACAAAACCTTCTGCCCCAGACTGAATGCCTTAAGGGCTTCGAGCGAAGGCGTGGTGGCTTCAAAAATAGGGGTATCAAACTGTTGCACCGTTGTCAGCGACTCACCCAGTTTCGCGCGCAGTTTCGTCGCCGCCTTGTCTAGCGCATTCAGCACTTCTTCCTTTCGTGCTGCCTGCGCCTGCTCTTGAGCCAGTAGGTCTCCGGTTCGGCAGTCCAACGCATTGAGCCCGACGATATATTCGGTTCCCAAGCTGGAAATTGAGCCAGCCAGGACTGCCCTGCTCTCTGTCCGCTGGCAGACCTCTCTAGCCATGTCGGCGTTGAGCCGCTCGCCTGGGGAACGTCCCATCAGGCTCAGCGTCTTCTTCGTCTTTTGATCGGAGAGGATGTTCAAGAACGGCGACTGTTGCAACGAGATCGACAGTGCCTGCTTGAGTGTGTCATCGAATACCGGATCGCCTGTGGTGTTTGCAAAATCCGCGAGCACGATCGTGTCCTTGTCGGTAAGGGGCTTACTTCGATGTGAACGATAGTAAAGACCTGCGGCGATGAGGGCAGAGCACAAGACTGCAGCCGCAATATATCCGCCGAGCTTTGCTCGTCCCGGTCGGGCGGAAACACCTTTACCCAAATAGCTTTTTGCGCTGGTCGCAGACCTCGACTCGTGGGAGTCCGTGTCCCGCTTCAGCCGTTGCAAATCCGTTCGCATATCGGCTGCGTGTTGGTAGCGCAGATTGCGGTCTTTCTCCAGCGCCTTGTTGATGATGTCTTCTAGCTTGGCTGGCACATCGGGATTCAGCCGCACGGCGGACGTTGGAGTCCCGTCTAGAATGGCTTTGAAGATGACTCCTGAACTTTCGCCACGGAACGGCAGCGTCCCGGTTGCCATCTCGTAGAGCACCGCACCAAAGGAGAACAAGTCCGTCCGTGCGTCCAATTCCTTGGCTCGCACTTGCTCCGGCGACATATACGCAACGGTGCCAAGCGTTGCCCCCGGACTGGTCAGGTGCTGATCGTCAACCGTCAAGGTCTGCGTGTTAGCCGATGCGTTCTGGCTGGATGGACTGACCGAGGGCGTCACTTTTGCCAGCCCAAAATCGAGAATCTTGGCGTGTCCGCGCTTGGTCACAAAGATATTGGCGGGCTTGATATCGCGGTGGACGATACCTTGAGAATGCGCGGCGTCCAACCCGTCGGCAATCTCAATTGCAAGCGACAGCACAGTTTCATTATCTAACGGCTTTCCCGCAATGAGATGCTTCAGCGTCAGCCCGTCCATGAACTCCATCGCGATGAACGACTGGCCCTCGTGCTTTCCAATCTCGTGGATGGTGCAGATGTTGGGGTGATTCAGAGCTGAGGCTGCGCGGGCTTCCCGGCGGAAGCGCTCCAAAGCCTGCGGATCTCCGGCGATGTCTGGAGGTAGGAACTTCAGAGCTACAAAGCGTCCGAGGTCGGTGTCCTCGGCCTTATAGACGACACCCATCCCGCCACCGCCTAATTTCTCCACGATGCAGTAGTGCGAGATGGTTTGGCCAATCAATGAGGAAGGCTCGCTCTGGGCGACCATATTAGGGGGCCAAACTGCGGCGAGTCAATGTATTACAGGCAAAGCTAACTTCGACCCGCCACCCAATCGACTCGGGAAGCGCCAGCAGACCAGAGCGCATCCCAGGGAATTCCGTTACGCAGATCGACCTTCGGTAATCTCGGTAATCTATCCTGCTCGCCCGGGACGTGGTCAAATTGAGTTCTGGGAGAAATCCCACGCAACACCTGGAGGGCTTATGCCTTGCACAAACTTGCGGCGTTGCAGGAACAGGCACGACGACGACACAGCTCTGCGCCTCTTATAGAACCTGCGCCTGTACAAATTGAGCCACGCGCATTTCCCAAATTCCGCACAACTTCCGAAGTTGCAGCCATTCTCAGAATCAGTCCGAAGTCAGTAATCCGCGAGTTTGAAGGTGAACTAGGCGTCATAGATAACGGCTCTCCGAGAATACCGACAGAGACCGATCCGCGGACAAAGTATCGCCGCCTTGTCATCCCCGAGGAAGCGGTCTGGCAGTACCTCGCGGAGCATCGGTCTGTATGACCTGATCAGCTAGTCATTGGGACGCACATAAACAACGTCATCCCCGCGTGGCTAGGCGAGGAACTCTTGAAGGTCAAGAATGGCAACCCCGAGTATTTCTTCTGGACCGGACTGACGACTCCAGAAGACGCGCCTAGCTATTTCCACAAGTTGTATCGGAGGGTGTTCAACGCCGCTGGCGTCAAGGGCAGCTCGCATCATTTTCGTCATACTTACGCAATTGAATTGCTCAAGCTCGCAGCGTTTGTACGTCTTGTCACCGCGGTGGTCACAATCCTTCGCATGGCGCCGATAGTCCCACCTCCCAAGACCGCTTGCGATCTCCACCATGCCTTGGGGCAGATCTTTTAGTTCAGTCCATGCTCGGTCAGAAATAAGCGCGAGTCTCGACGTGATCTCTTCTGACTGACACACCCCAAACGCACGACCGGTCTAATCTTGTACCTACGATGGGTACGAGTAGTGATGATGCTCAGCGCACGGTCCCGCAAGAATCCTGTATTTCTTTCTGGCGAGCTGCCGCGCGTTCTTGGGCACTATCTAGCCAGCATCCTTGCTGGATATGACGGGGGTGCGTGCAAACCGTGATGTATGGCACACCAAGAAAGCGGTTCTCAACCATTTTCGTGACTTCAAGGCAATTGAAGTCCTGCTTTCGCACCTTCAAACAAATCCGCTTCAATGCTTTCTGGATACTTTTTGCCGCGAGCGAACCGAAAACAGTTGCCTTCACTTCCTCGGCCATGAAAAAGAAGTTCCACCCCGCGGCATGGATCTTGCGATCAAGAGCGAAGCCATCGATAGCCTTGACCACGCTCCAGTTCCCTGAGTAAGACTCCCTTTCCAGGTCGAGGATCCGGGTTACGAGGGGACGATCCTCGATCAGGATGGTGCCGACTTGGATTCTTGGTGTCATGGGCGCTCTCCCGATGTTGGACAAAAGGAGGTCCCGTGCTGGGGCGTCTCTTGACGGAACCCTTTCTGCGGTTCGGATTGAACTCACTACTGTGGTGGTTGGTAGTCGCTCTGGCCTTTGTCCTTCTTCTCGCCGCGTCGCTCTTTGGCTTCTTCCTTCATCTGAGCGAATTTCTGCTGCTGTTCGGGCGTAAGGATGACTTGAACCTGCGGTCGCGAAGCCTCATGGATTTGCTTCATCTTTTCTCGCTTTTGATTTTGAGTCAGTGATGCGTCTTCGCCCACCGCTCTCATTTGTTCGAACTCGCCAGCCAGAATTGGCTTCAATTGTTTTTTCTGATCCTCCGTTAGGTTCAGGTGCTGACTGAGCCACTCCAGGCGTTCACCAACCCGGTCCCGATGCATATTTCCAGCGGAGCCTGTCTGGTTCTGATCTGGTGAGGCTTTTCGTTTGGACTCTGTAGTTGATGTCTGCACAGCAGTGGTTAAGCTGGACGCCAGTGCTAAGGCAAGTGGCAATCCTGCGAACGTATAGAGATTTCGCATTCCTTCTCCTTCAATGACAATGAAGAAAAGCTTCGCTCATCCACAGCTCTCAAATGTACGCCCGTTTGAGTTGCGGACGCGGACGTCAGCTAAGTCTTGAGATCCACCGCCCCTAGGCCGCGGCTTGCATTAGGCCAAGCTCGGACAGCAAGGCGCATCTTAGCCTTTCAGACTGGTGCTCGCCGTTGGCGACCCGATTGATGTACGAAGCGTCCACCCTCAATCGCTTCGCAATGCAAGCGTAGTAAAGACGGATGTATTGTTTATGAAGGTCGAGCAGGGTCTCAGCTTCTTCTTTGTCTGGCCCGTGCTGCTTGGGTTGCGAGTGAACCGAACGGGTGCGAGCCATGTCGCGCCCCCTTCTGGCCATCTCCCGCACGCGAGATTCTTAGGCTTTTCGTGGGTGGGTGCCTACAACGATTGGTAGGTCGAAGGTCAAGTTCATTGTAGTCCTTCTATGACGGTTTCGTATAAAAGCAACCACTACCCGGATGTGTAACGTTTCGTGCGTCGGCGCTCTCGGGACTACACTCCCGCGTGTTGCCATGCCTCCTCGGAAGAGGTGAGGATTTTGGAAGGCGGCGCCAATCCCGTAGTGCCCTAGATTTTAATGGTCGCCTGCCGTTTATGCGTGCTTTCCCACAAAGATACACGTCCGAGCGTCTGGGACGCCAGAGGAATACCCGACGACCGGGCACGCAAGGGAGCGATTACCTGCTGTGAGGAGTGCAAGAGGCAATATGCCAATTATCGCCGCAGGATTCGCGCACAGGCCAAGTGTCGTCTCTGTGGTAGGGGAAGACGGCGAATGGCGAAATTAGACCCTGTGCTCATGGAGCACACTGGACTTTATGCGACGCTTGGAACGCAGTGCGTGGAGTTGCCCGTCGGGTGCGCGCCCTCGATCAGGGCGTAGTACACTTTTCGGGTGAGTGGCGCGGCGGAGTTTCACCACCGCGCTCTCTCAGAACCGGACGTGAACCTCTCGGCTCATCCGGCTCCCAGTATCCGGCTGTTGGCATGTAGAAGCGGCCAGTGCGCGAAGAGCTCTGGGCTAGTCGTGATGATACGGGCGAGCCACGCACGCGCGCTTTTCGGCGTTTGCTTGAAGCGCTTGTACTTGCGGCGCGCCCATTTCCTCAGATGGAAGTCGATTCGGCGCAGACTGTCGTGCAGCGCCGACTTGTAGAAGTAACTGTAGTAGTTGATCCAACCCCGGATGTAAGGATTTACCATTCGGGCCAGATCATGAAGGGCCGTGTCGGTCCGGTTCTGGAGACCCCATCGCCGGACTTCCCGACGCATTGCCTTGAGCGCTGCTTGGGACGCTGCGGGCAGGAACGAGACGCCATAGGTTCCGTTGGGCCAGGCCGTAAACCTCGGCCGGAATGTATAGCCGAGGAAGTCGAACTGGACTGTGGGATAGCGTCCCTTGCGGTTGGTATCCGCGCAGTGGACGATGTTCGTTTTCTGCGGGTGAAGCACCAACCCACAAGCCACAAACCTCTCCGCAAGAGCGTTACGCAAGGCTTCGGCCTCGGATTCAGTCCGGCAGTGGCAGATCGCGTCATCCGCATACCGTTCAAAGGGAACGGCCGGATGGGTTCGTGTCATCCACAAGTCGAACGTGTAATGCAGAAACAGATTCGCTAGGATTGGACTCACGACCGATCCTTGCGGAGTTCCCGCATTCCGAGGTTCAATGCAGCCATCCCCCCTTTGTACCGGCGCCTTCAACCAGCGTTCCACATAGAGCATTACCCAGCGGCAGTCGGCATGTGCCCGCAATGCCTTCAGGAGCAACTCATGCGGAATCGTGTCGAAGAACGCCTTGATATCGAGGTCGAGCACCCAGTCATATCGCCAGCAACGCTGACGCGCCGTGCGCACGGCATCGATCGCCGAGCGGCCTGGTCGGTAACCATAGGAGTCCGCGTGGAACAGAGGGTCCAGTCGAGGCTCCAGATACCGGCGGACAACCTCTTGCGCAATCCGATCCGCCACCGTCGGGATACCCAACGGCCGCGTTCCGCCCTTCGCCTTCGGAATGTCCACCCGCCGCACAGCTTGGGGGAAATAGCTTCCTGAGGACAGTCGATTCCAGAGCTTATAGAGATTGTTCGCTAGATCAATCTCAAAGTCTGCGATCGTCTGCCCATCTACTCCAGCCGCTCCTTGGTTGGCCTTCACCTTCTTGAAGGCCTCCCAGACTTCCCGCTTCGGGATGTCAAACGGCTTTGCCTTGGTCATGTGGCTCCTCCCGTTACCGGTTGGCCACCTGTCCTTGGCGGGTTACCGCAGTCCCTTCGGTCGAGCCCTATTACAGAGCCTTCCTCCCTACTACGGACTGCTCCGTCCCTGTGCTCCACATCGGTACTCTTGCCCTTGCAGGGTTCTCCCACTTGAGCTTCTCCCTTAACATTGGAGCGACAGGTTCCCGCGTTCCGCAAAAGAGCCTGATCTGGATTCACGCCACCTCCAAGCCGGATGCCGCTTGGGCCGCGCTTCAGGGGTCCGCCCAAACTTGTCCCGGTGGCCACTACCTTCCCCCCGGTTTCGACATCGTCCAATAGATTTCGGCACGTCCTCAGTGGTTCGCTTGCGCTCGTCTCTCCAGATCTCACCTGACAGGTTTACTCCCGCCTTTTCTGCGACGCTCACCACCAACGCTCTTAACGCCAGCAGCTCGCAGTGGTTTGGAGCCCGCGCCTGATCGCCGGCCCCGAGGGTCCTACCCCCATCTCTCTTGCAGCTTCCCACCTCCATACGGTTGGTGTATTCGCGGCACACGTAGTGGGCTACTTTGGACTATTCGGCGTAAAACCTATTTTGCCCAGCTGTTCGCCACGCTGAATATATGCGACGTATGCCCACAGGATTAGGCATGATCGCGGGTTGACTCGCCAAGTGTCGGTCACGGTGTTACTGGGGATCTCAATTTCTTGCACCAAATCCACGTCCATCCATATCCCAACCCCATTGGGACCATCGGACTGAAATTCACCCAATACGCAAAATCTACGACGTCCAACGCGCGTGGAAGTAGGAGCCAGACCAAGGAAAATTTCTCCCCCTTGTTCAGTCAGCCAAACGGCCCAATGGTTTTCACGCTGTTCTTTCCAACTTTCGTTGCTCATAAGACTCCCAAAGGGTATATAAGCACGAGAATCCCAATTCGCCTCATGATTTCGACTCCCATCGGTGACGTAGGACCTGCGACACTGGGCAGAGTACTACGCTTCGGAGTCTGAGGAGCGGTTACGGCTCTATGGGCGGAGCTGTTTATCGGCAGAGCATCGGAAAAACCTTCAGTTTGCAAAGAACCAGCGAATCGCTAAAACTATGCATTGAACCGTCAAAACTATGAAGAGAGGAGAGCACTGCGGACGAGATTCAAACCAGCCAGAAAATACGGTGATGGTGCGGTTTGGTTCCACAGGGTTAGAGAAGCGCTAGCTGTGGCCGCGATACCCTGCCTGCCAGCTCGACAGTAAAATAACTGCTCACCTAACCGACCCTTCCAGGACCATAGTTCAGCCATCAGCAGGTCAGTCAGCGGATCGTGAGAAGTATCCCGTTCGGGAATGTAACGTTATGCCTGCTTGTTTCGGCCGGATCGCGATCTTGCGGAATGTATCGTCTCGGATTGGGTTCGAGGGATAGTATGCCAGTTCGTATGAAGATCGAAGTTCTTCGGCGATCTGACGGAAGTAGGTTTTAGGGTCGGTGGCTTCTGCATCAATGTGCTGGCCACCCGTCTCTTTTGCAACACGGTCCATCACGCGGATTCCGTATTTGTTGCGGGCAGTAAGCTTGCCACGCTTTTTCTCGGTATAGCGGACGGTGAAAACGAGAACGTTTGCACCCTGGGCGGCCTCGATAGCTGTCATCATGTCATGAGAACTGGAGTTGTCTTCTCCATCGCTGAAGACGAGTAGCGCCCGACGCCCACTTTCGTTAGCGAGTTTTTCGGTGATGGAGTAGAAAATTGAGTCGTAAAAAGCAGTGCCGAGATCGCGACTTTCTTTGGGGCCCAATTCAGGGAAATGTCCATCATCGTGCCGGTAGGTGTCGAGTTGTTGCATCATTTGCGCGCCAGACTGTGAAAAGTCACTGACAAGCCGGACGTGATTTCCGAAACACACCAGAAATACTCGGTCCTTTGGGCCCAAGGCGTCTTTCAAGAAGACTTGAAGGTCACGCTCATGCCGCCTGGAGAATTGATCCTGGCTTCCGCTGAAGTCGACGACCAACCCGAGCGTGAGGGGAACATCGACACTGTGGGCAAAGAAGGAGATTTTTTGAGACACAGCGTCCTCAAAGACTTCGACGTCGTCTTTGGTCAGGTTCTCAACCAGAGCGCCGCGCGAATCGCGGGCGGAGAAGGCGACGTTCACCAATCTGACGTTGATGCGGATCGGTTCCTGCCCTAAGCCGGTGGCGACAAGGAGACAAAAGAGCGAGGCAAGGATGAGAAGGCAGGTTTTGCGGCTGGGCCGGAATTGTGAGAACGGCTGACGGCGGATACGCATACCGGGGAATACGATGGATTCTACATGACAGTTCCCTCGACTCAGAGCGAGATCCAGACCACCCAGTACTCTGGCCATTACACCAACAATGGGGTCGTGAGTGTAATGGCCTGTGGGTGATGACATAACGACGTCGGCCCCGCGACGACCCGAGTAGACTTTGCGGTAACCAACCAAAAAGCTCGGGACGAAGGAGGCCGAGATGAAAATTGTAGGCTGTGATCTACACGCGAAGCAACAAACGATTGCCATGGTGGACACCGAGACCGGCGAGTTCACCGAAAAGACCCTAGCCCACGAAGCAAACAAGGTGCGTGAGTTTTACGCTGCCTTAGAAGGTCCGGTGGTGGTGGGTATCGAAGCCACCGGAGCCATGCAGTGGTTTTTGCAATTGCTGGAAGAACTGGGGATCGAGTGCCAGGTGGGACATCCGGCGAAGATTCGGGCCAAAGAAACACGGAAGCAGAAGCACGATCGGCGGGATGCGCGGCTGGAGTTAGAGCTGCTCATGGAAGATCGCTTCCCGACCATCTGGATGCCCTCGAGCGAGCAGCGGGACCTACGAACGTTGCTGCGGGACCGGCATCAGTGGGT
>CAWAYW010000007.1:0-449100 GCA_963786325.1 Terriglobia bacterium | reverse complement strand
GACCTCACCACCCTGAAAGAAGCCAAGGCGGAGTACGCGAAATTGCAATGAGCTTGTTGGGGCTTTCTCGACGGGTGGTCATTCCTGCATGACGGACCCGACTTTTCATCTGGCCAAGCAAGCCTTGCAGAACTGCTCCGTGTGCTGCAACCTTGAGTAGACCTCAGGATGATATTGAAATGCCCCTGTTTCAATGCCCGCCGACTCATGACCGCAGGCTGCACATTCGGTGTATAGCCGATTGCCTGAGGTCCGAATGAACATCTCGGAATGAATGCAAATTAGTTTCATAAACATAGTTAACCTCAGTTTGCTGAAGCTGCCTGCTTTCATCTGCACTGCTAGTGTTCCCAGCCCTGACATAATCCACTATACCCAAAGTAGGGTTTGGGTTTAAAGACACGAAGGATCAGTATCAACCTAGTAACCCAAGGTGGGGTTTGGGTTTATGTAAACGTGAAAGTAATGTGCTAGAATCCGCTCGGAATGGCAAAACGCCGCAACAGCACCCTTCGAGCACTCCTCCCTAAAGCGGTTATAGAGATGTTTAGAAACTGGGGGAGGACCGGCGGGACAAAAGGGGGGCGGGCACGATCCGTCGCAAAAGCGAGGGCTGCAAGGGACAATGGTCGAAAAGGTGGTCGCCCACGTAAGCAGAAGAGTAGGAGATAGTCACCGTCACATGCGCCGCCTTCTCAATCAGGCTGCCAATGCTGCAGCTAAGCGTAAAGGAAGCGGCGCAAAAGTTCCGAGAATTCCCCCATGAGAGCAGACGTTTTCATTGATAGGACTGAGGGAGACGGAGTTGAAGTCTCAGTGGTCAAGCATGGCCTGAGTTCTGGCGCGGCGCACAGGTACGACAGCGCTGAGAGGGCCAGAGCCGTGCTAGTCAAATTTGGACTTGACCGTGATGTGATTGATTATCAGCTCAGAATTCTTGCCAAAGTGCCGCCTAGCTTTCTACCGAGGTTTCCGGCAGTTGAGATAGCCGACGAGGTTTTGCGAGCATTAAAGTTCACGGCTGCCATATTTCAGGCTGCCTAGGCTATCTTCGATGCATTGCCAGAGCGAGGTTACAGAAGTCGGTCGACGAATGAAGGCTCGCGACGAGCGATTAGACCGGTTATGTATGGCGCGAGCGATCAACTCTTTCCCCGATCCAATCGATATCGCTATTCAGGAAAATCTTCCGAATGCGCTCACCCTGGTAACCCGCTGCATGAAAGCTTTGCTCCTGGGTGAACCTAATCGGCGGGTTCGCTGTTCCGATACCTAGGATCCGAGGATGGTTCACCGGTCCCCAACCAATTCATGCGAGGTCTCAGTCTTGCCCTCGTGATGCGCAGCATCGACTTCCGCCGCAAGTTGAGACTTGAAGCTGCGGCTTGCCTCTTCGAACTGAGCCTTAGCCCGTGCCACGTGTCCCAACGACGTGTGCAGCTGCTTTGGACCCAATACCAGCAATCCCAGCATCAGCACGAACAGGATTTCCGTTCCAAGGCCCACGATTCACCCCTTGGCCAGGCCTTGGTCGTTGGCAATGGTGGTTGTTGTGCTGACCGGCTTCTCTTCGTCTTTCATAGCTGCCTTGAAGCCGCGGATACCCTCCCCGATTCCTTTGCCAAGTTCCGGAAGTTTCTTGGGGCCGAACACAAGCAGGGCGATTCCGAAAATCACCAGCAGATGCATGGGTTGAAACAATCCTTCAAACATGCGTGCTCCTTAGATCGAGTCAGAACATCTCAAAAGCGTGTCAGTAAAAAATGCAGGCGCTGCGACGGTAACCAGATACAGCGCCTGCGTAGACAGCAGGGGAGAGCTTGCAACAATCAGAAGCCGCGCCGGACCGAATCGGCCTCGACTGCGAGCCGGTTCACCAGGCTAAAGAACGCGGGCGATTGACCAAGGAACAAGAGATCATCCGTGAAAGCCTTGATAGTGGCGACGGCTCCCCCGTTCTGTGTCGACGTGGGCCGAATCACGGAGCACGGGGGCAGATCCTTGCTGATAAATTCGCAGGGCTCAGGCAGGATCAGGTTTGTCTGATCGAGCTCTGAGTTGAGGGCATTGAGATCCGGGAATGTCACACCAGTTTCTGGATCCGTTACGCCGGCTAAAGGCTGAGCCACCGCATTGCCCGCTTTGTCATGCCAGAGCCCGAAGTGATCGATCTCGACTCCGCCAATGCTCACCAGGATTCGAAGGACTTCAGGATCGGTCGCCTTGAAGGCCAGCGTAGGATAGAGGCTCGCACCACCCTGCTCGATGAACGCAAAGTGAAATCCCGCCGTGTTTGCAATCGCTTGCATGCGGGCCTCTTGCGGGGTCGCCGGGGGGACGGGTTGGGTCTGGGTTGGAGGTGTGTCATTGTCGTTGAGTGGTATGGCGGGCTGGTTCTCAATGGTGAAAGGTCCCTTGAGTTTCGCCCCGAAATCAGGGTTCTCTGCGCTGCGGTATCGCGTATACCAACTAAGGTCGACGTTGAGCTTCAGCAGGTTTGTCAGCCTTCCGAGGTCCTTGGCGCCGGTCGCCTGACTACTGGCCAAGGTCCGGAACGCGTCCAGATCGACCGGCTGTTCTCCCTTTGAGATCAAATAGGCGTTCAAAAAGGCCGCGTGGCTCAATTCATCGTCGGTGTTATCAGCGATGTATTGGGCCATATCGCCATCAAGGTTGCTGAGCGCGGCTATGTAGGCCGGATTGCCTCCTTGGACTCCTCCCAGTTCGTTGTACTGCTGCCACAGATCAGCCTCTATGAGTTCTACTGCCGCCGCGAACCGCAGGAGTGCAGCATCGCCTTTGGAAAGCTTGCCTCTGCTTCGCGTGGCTTGCGCATTGCCCGCGGCCCCTAACAAGGCGCCGGCCGACACCGTCGCACTGGCAATCCCTAGGCCCTTGAGAAATGAACGTCTCTTGACCACACCCTGCCAGTGACGTTGAACATCTTCTTCCGTCGAAGAGTGACTTGCGTCAGATGAGTTTGTGTCGGACACCGCAGCAGATGGAGAAATCTCTTCTTTCATGGTCTACGCTCCAATTCCTTTTGCTTATGATTTTGTTCCAGCAGTATGTGAAACTCCTCTAGTCGAGCAATATTCCCTAATTCCAAAAATAATTTTCCCTGACAAACCCGCCGTTTGACAGTTTCCATGCCGAACGGGGTTGTACCTTGGGATTGACTACGGGAGGTCCTAGGCGCGCCTACAGACACATAACATATGGTTGGACTCAGCAATAAGATTCCAATTAGAGCGAAGTTTGTAATTTTACTGTTAAACGCTTGTCACAACTTGGACTTAGCTGAGACCCAAGAGCGCCTTCCGAACCGACTCGGAGGTTATTGCTTCTCATCCCCTGCCGGAGCCTCACCGGGGCGCCGATGCGCCAGATACTCGCTTCTTCTGCGCTCACGCCAGCGGCGATTCGCTAGCGCAGGCTAGACGGCGCCTGTTCCGCGGTCGCGCGCCGAATTTACCAGCCAAGCCACTCCCATACTGATGGCGTAGAGCGCGACCATCGGAGCGGCAAAAACGCACATGTTTAGGATATCGGTGGTCGGTGTGATAATTGCCGCGACAATAAAAATCGCGAGTATGGAATAGCGCAGATTTTGCCACATCCAGCGAGCCGTAATCACCCGCATCAAAGCGAGAAAGAACACGAGAATCGGCATTTCGAAAATCAGCCCGAGGCCAACGATGATGGTTAGAAACAATTTCGTATATTCCCCAATCGTAATCATGGGTTGAAAGCGTTGTCCGTAACCGATTAAAAAGTCCAAGGACGCGGGGTAGACCATTCTGTAGCCGAACAATCCTCCAGCTGTGAACAGTCCAACTGTACTGATCAAGAACGGCAGAACGTAGCGCTTTTCGTTGCGATACAGTCCGGGAGCGATGAACAGCCACAATTGATAGAACACAAACGGAGAGGCCGCAAATAGTCCAGCGACAAATCCAACCTCCAAATAGAGGTTGAAGGGCTCAGTTGGGTTTAAGTACACTAACCGGCCGTCGAGCCCGTGGTGACGTAGTGCCTGAATAATGGGTTGCTGCATTAACCCAAAAATACGGTCAGCATAGGACCAGCACGAGAGAAAGCCGACGAGTACCCCAAGGACTGAAAAGATGGTTCGTTTTCTCAACTCCTCCAGATGGGCCAGGAGCGGCATGGAGTGCGTGTGTGGTGCCAGCAGAAAGGGAGCCGCATCAGCCATGGAGAATCTCTACTTGTCCGTGATCGCTTTGAAAACTATCGCTATAAATGGTGGCGGCGCCTGGTTCGGCAGGCGATGTTGTTTGCAGCAAGGACGACGAAGCAGTTTCCTGTTGCTTACGAACCGTCACCCGAAATTGTGGATTCCCTGTCCCAGTTTCGATCATCTGAGAATCGTTCAAGTGCGCGTTATTAATTAGATCGAACCAGGACGTCTCTAGGACTGGTGAGAATTCATCACCGTATGCACAGAAGAACGCTATAACCAGCATTGCAGCCAGCCCCATGAGCCCGTAAATAGTTAGTTCCAGCATTCTTGCCTCCCCACCCCGAACGGACATGTTGTCAACGAAGGCTTTGGGCCCGGTACTAGCGGAATGGCGCCACATACCATGCGCAGTACGTTCCCACACCACTGACCAGAACAATCGCCCAAAGCACCAGCTCCGTACGCATCCAAAACTTCCAATGTTTGAACCGCAGCCACTGTGGAAGAACGTTCGTTCCCGCTACGATAACGATATAGAGTCCCAGAAGCTCCACCGTTATTCCCAGAGCCGCATGTATGGTCGCCACGGCGTAGTACCACTTATGAAAAACCTTAGTTAGCGCTGGCTTTACTTGTTGCTGGAACGATGGCCACATCACCGATCCGATCATCAACAAATTCAAGAGCAGCACCGTCGTCTGGCAAATACCGTGAGCTGTGTAGTGTTTTTGTTTGGCGAGAAGAGCACCCGCGATCAACGCTACTCCCATGGTGAGCTGCACGACAAGGTTGAGATCTGCTCCGAAGGGGGCACCAGTCCCGAGAAAGCCCTTCATTGGAAAGAAAGCCAACACCGCTCATCCGCTCCTCTCACAGATTCGTGATTCTCAATAGCCGGCAAACTCTTCCGTCCGAATATCGTCTTCGTCTACGCCCGCCTCGCTGAGCGTTCGGCGCGCCGTTGTAACCATGGTTGGTGGCCCGGCTATGTAATAGATCGGGCCCCGCAAGAGGCCCACGTGTGTGAGAAGCATTTCCGAGCTGATGTGTCCAGTCTCGCCCTTCCAACCTCGGTAATTCTTATCCGTGCGCGTGAGGACCGGAACAAAGCGGAACCTTGGATTCGCACGCTCTAACTTCCAGAGTTCATCGATGAACGCCGCATCCTCCAGGTAGCGGTTTGCGTAGAACAGAACAATTGGATGGCGAAGCTTTTCCTTTGTTGCGTAAGAAAGCATGCTGAAGAAGGGCGCGATCCCGATCCCGCCGGCGAGGAAGATAGCCGGCCTAGCTGTGTTCTTATGGAGGCAAAAAGAGCCCATTGGCCCTTCAATCCTTGCCCGACTACCGATCGGCAGAATCGATATGGCCTGCTTGAAAACTGTATCTCGCATGCGCGTCGTGACCACAAGCTCTTTGTCGCATGGGGAACTGGCGATGGAGAAGGTGTGAGTCAGTCCGTTTGGCAGCCCCAGATGGGAACCCGATAGTGTCAGGTCAATATACTGCCCAGCATTGAATACAAAGTGGCTTGGCTTTTCGAACTGAAATGCCATGGTGCCTTCGGCAACCTCAGTTCGACCTAAGAGCGTGCTTTGGTAGTCAATCATCGCGATCCCTTTTGTGTGGAACCTAGTCCTGAAGAGAAGCCATGTTTTGATTCCGGACGCCAAGCTGTGCAACTCCGCCGCGTGCGTCGCATCACTTTCTCTCGACATTGATAACGAACAGGGCCGCCTTTTATTCCAGGAATCTCGGAAACTGGGGAGAATGTGCGCGCAAATCTTATTTGCATATACGCAACCTCCGCTCTCCCGCGGTGTCTTTGCTTTTCGTGCTGAAGTACTTGTTGCCGCCCCGTAGTGCCAACTATGAAGTACCCCGGCAAGGATGCACCGAAGTGCGCTCTTGCCGGGGCTATTTGTCTTACTTGACGGTGATGGTTACGGGGGTGGAATGGCTTAGCGATCCGGATGTACCCGTCACCGTCAATGTGACCTGAGATGCGGGCGTCTGGCCTTTTGAAGTACCACCGCATCCAAGGGCAAACATTGAGATGAGAAGCAGCAAACCCAGTACGCTCGTCCACAGAACGCTATTGCGTCCGAGCGCCTTGCGTTTGCGAGTCGCGAAAACGGTTCCGAACAGCCCCAAGCCGGGCAGCAGGGCTGCCATACCGGGCAAGCTGTAGCCGGTAACCGGCGGCGGGGCTGAAGCGGCAGAGATGGTCAAGGTGGAGGATGAGGCGCTCGAGCCGGGAGAGATCGTCGTAGGACTGAAAGCACAGGTCAAACCAGCGAGAGCCGCGCAGGAAAGCGTAATCTGACCATTGAATCCTCCTACCGCGCTGGCGCTGATCATATCGTTCGCCGAACCGCCCGGCGCGACCGTTAGACTTTGGGCCGAGAGACTCAGAGAAAAACCTGGGCTGCCGACCGCGGCCACAGGGACGAGGCTGGCGAACACACTGGTTGTGGTGCCTCCAGCCGGGAAATTTGGTTGGTTGCTGCCTCCAGCCGTGAGATAAAGCGTGTTTGGATCGCCAGAGGGACCGCCCCCGCCAAAAACCATATCCCACAAGCCAGGATTCACCAGCACCTTATTCGACGAGTCGGCGAGTTGGCCGTGAAACTTCCCGGTTGTGTCGAACGCGTTGATGGTGCCATCGCCAAAATTGCCCACCAGGATGGTGTTCGGGAACGCTCCGAATGTAGCCGGAGTTTCCACCACGCCCCACGGCGCGTTGAGCATGCCGCCGGCTGCGAAGGTCTTCACGAAATTACCGTTCATGTCGAAAATATCTACCTGCCCGAGACCGGCGCCGGGTGTTGAGTCGTGCTTAGCAGCGTCCTGCATTGCATAGGCGACGAAGATCTGGTTACCGATGACGTGGATGCCGTGGGGAGCGAAACCCGCGGGAAGTGTTGGATCGGTAAACGAGCCGCTCAACGAAGTGGGATTGAAGTTATGGTCGAAGACATCGATTTTGCCGCTGTTGAAGTTCGCTGCCAAAAGCGTGCTGTTGATTAGGGCGAGACCTTTGTAAACTGCGCCACTGGCGGAGTTGTCGAGGGCCACCGTCGCCGTGTTGCTGGCGCCGGTCCAGTTAGCGATGAGGCCATCTTCGGTGTCAAAGATAAACTGTCCGCCGCCGAAGACAGAGCCGTTGCCGTTTGCCACGGTTCCCGTTGGACAGCCAGGACTGCAATTACCATTTGGATTGTGTCCGGCCCCGGGTATGGTGACTACCAGCGCGGCATCTTTGTTGCCCTGTGAATCATAGAGCGTAGAAATGCCGCTGTTGTTGTTGGCGATCCAGAAATCTTGCTCGGGGAGAATGGAGATACCCCAGGGGTTTAGAAGTTGAGTGTCTGTGGTATGGGCAACGCCGGGAGTATTGGAGACCAGGTTGGTCTGGGAATAGCCCGCCTGCTGAGCCCACACGCCCGCAGGCGCTAAAGTCATAAGTAGTGCGAATAGTAAGAGTGTTCCTTTCACGCTGTCCTCCATACTTTTACTTTCATGATTTGTACGGCGCTGACCTTGGGTCATTCGGTTCTGCCGCAAAGGCGTTGGTTGCTGGATGGAGTGGGAATTCAGGGAAGAGGAATGCCCGTCCAGGCCCTGAACTCCCTCCCACAACCGTGTAGGAATCGCTGTTGTATCGACCTAGTTAGCGCCAGCGCCGGATCCGGTGCCGTGATCCTTTATCTGTGCTACCTGGGTCATAGCCCGTGGTGTTCTGATGGAATAGGCACCGTCCGGGGTCTCAACCTCACTGAGAAAGTACTTGTCTCCTACATGCTGGAAGCTAAGCTCTGCGTGACCTGCAGACACTTCATCGAACACTATAGGAAGCACAAACGCGCTACTATCGTAGCCACGAATAAGTAAGGCTGAGGATCTCTGATCAGAGACACGACTAATGGTGTAAGTGCCTGCAGGAAGCGTCTGACCCCCGGCCACGAATTCGAATGGGACATTAGTTGCGACTCTGTCTACGTCCTCGGCGTGGGCGCTCATGCCCATGCCAAGGAGACACGTCACGCTAAGCACTACTGACGAATACCACTTCTTCATAACTTCTCCTTGTTGAACCATTGTTGGTTTCAGTATTGATAACTGCGTTCGAAGGCGTTTATTCCATACATGCTTTCAACGCCTCGGTTATCAAATGCGTTTTCACAACGTACATAGGATTAGAGTCAGCGACCAACGCTGAGATGCGGACCACATGTCAATTGATTGTCAAACCCTCGACTAGGTGTGCTGTCTAAATGCCCAGTAGAAACTCATCACGAAGGTCGAATGGAGATAACTGGATAACTGCGTTGTATCGCCGGAGATCGTGAGATCAGGCTATACGATGTGTATGAGTTCTCATGCCATACGGTCCAGCGAACTGCGTGCAGGGACTTGTTAGAAGAGGTCAAGCGTGTCTGAAATCTCGACGTGGCCAGACTTGGCAAATGGACTGATGTTTTGGGGAGGGCGGACAGGACGTCGCTCGGTCGCCACTAAATGGGTCGTCCTCGCTAACGCCTGTCCGTAGCTGGGGAGAGCTGACACCTTCCAGTTCTCGATGGCGAAAGCCGTCATCTCTAGAAATGGTTACAAAAGTACTGGAACTGCCGGCCGCCACGAAGATGAGCAGTGCCATTTTCTGCTCCGGGACCCAACTCCAGCGGCCCCGGTTCCATTTGCTCTCTGAAGTACTTGTTCAGGCGTTCGCGAAGCTGCAACCGACCTCGCCATAGTTGCGCCTTGACCGCAGTGTGACTCAGACTGAGCACTTCTGCTGTCTCAGCTATTGAAAGGCCTTCAATATCTCGCAGCACGAAGACGGTTCGTAAGATCGGTCGCAGCTCCCTTAGAGCTCTGATCAGGATGTCCCGTAACTGTGACGCCCTGTAGAGTTGCTCAGGATTAGGAGCCCAATCGGTGACCTCCATCGGAAGCACGGTTTCGCCAGCCTGAAAACCCTCCTCCAGCGGCACCTCTCTTATTGTGCGCCGCTGCTTTCGCAGCTTCATAAGTGACTGGTTCAGAGTGATGCGAATCAGCCAGGTTGAAAATTTGGAATACTCTCGAAATTCGCCCAAGTGTTGGAAGGCCTTCAGGAAAGCCTCCTGAACCGCGTCTTCGGAATCTTCCCGGTTATGCGTTACGTGTTGGGCGATTCGGAGCAGTTTGCGATCGTATCGCTTTACGAGTTGTTCGAAAGCAGCGATATCACCATTCTTACTGGCGTGGACAAGATCCAGGTCATCGCTTGCCACCGTCCTCGCTGCGAGTTGTGCCGAGTCTGCAGTCATATTCGTTCCAGGCGCTTCGGAGACAACAGTTTTATGGGAGCAATTGAAGCGGTCACGAACATAAGGCCGACCCCTTTTGCAATGACATCGGAACTAACTTCCTGATGTTAAGAAAACTTCACTGCACCACCACCTTGCCTGTCATCTTCGGGTGGATCGTGCAGTAGTAGGAATACTCTCCCGCCTTGGTAAACGTGTAGGAGAACTTTTCATCCGTATCCAGCACCTTGGACTTGAACACACCGTCTGTGCTGACCGAGGTGTGGGGAATGTCATCTTTATTTGTCCATGTGACCGTCGCTCCGACGGGTACCGTCAGGGTCTGCGGCCCAAAAACGAAATTATCGATTTTCACTTCCGCCTTTGTCCCTGAGGGTTGATCATCTGCTGTGACCCTCGCTGGTCCCGCGAACATTAGCAGCATCGCAATTACTACCGGCGCGGCCATACCCGCGACCCAAATATTTTTCCTCGTCATTTCCTGTTTCCTTTCTAAGTTCAACTTTCTTGTCTGATTCTTTGTTCGGATCCGGATCCTGGCGTCCTATCGCTGGGGCGCCGCCACCCTAAAGCTGAAGACCCTGAGTCTGCAAGCGGCGAATCGACCACAGCAAGGCTGCGACCGCTGACCAGATAGTTAACGTCGGTGATCCCCAACACACGCTGCAACTGGTCGGCCGGCACTTTCAAGGGGCCGGCAGAGGGGGCTGTTCCCGGTGCAGGTTGAGGGAAAGCGGTCGACATCGCGGTGTGGAAGGAAACCTTACCTTCGATCTTTTGCATGATCTGGTGAATATGGCCGTTTAACACCGTCACGGAACCGAAACGCTTGACGTAGGACAACGCCTGTTCACTGTCATCGGTACCCCAGCCCCAATCTGGATAGATTGTCCACAGCGGAATGTGCGCGTAGAGCACAATCGGAGTGCTGGCGGAGCGGCTCTTGAGATCGTCCTCGAGCCACTCGAGCTGTTCGTTACCGAGTGACCCCATTCCTCCAGCTTTTAAATTAGCGACATTGACCAGGCCAACAAAATGTACCCCCTTGTGGTCGAAACTGGACCAACCAGTGCCCTTTGTACCTTTCCCATAACGTTGGAGATATTGCTCGCCGTTATCACTGAGCATGTCATGCTCACCCGGCACAAAGTAGATCTGTTTCGCCGAGGCTCCCCTCAATGCCTGGTCAAGAGTGTCGAATTCACTCGGCTTCGAAAGCTGGCTTAGATCACCGGTGTGAATGATGAAATCCGGCGGGTGGGGCATGGCATTGATCTTGGTGATTGCCGTCTGCAGCGTAGCAGTAACGTCCGGATTGGCTGGTTTGTTAAAACCGATGTGACTGTCGCTGATTTGGACGAAAGTGAAGTCTCCGCCTTTGGCGGACATTTGGTCGTGGCCCTTGGCGAATGCCCGAGACATCGGAATACCGCCGCTCATGGTCCAGACCAGCCCGGTACCTGCCCAGGCCATGCATTTCAAGAAACCACGACGGTCGACGCCATCGTTGTTGAGGTCCTGCAACTTCTGATCGATAAAATCTTGCTTCTTGTCCCTCATTTGCCCTCCATGTTTGTAGCGTTCTGATTAGATAACTGGCACGTGCCACTTTTATTCCCGACCATTAGGGAAATCAGAAAAGTTCTGTTGCCTGGAGAGCGGTGCAGCTTCCTTAAACAAAAAAAATCAGATGGATAGGGATTCGGTACCTGCGACACGATTCAGCACTGGGACCTTACTGAAACATACCCGCACAGAATGCACGCAGAGATGAAGCCGAGAGAAAGACGGCCCTTTCATGTGGAGGCAGTCACCCCAATGTTGTTCACAAACTTCGCTTGGTGGCCCGTTGCGTCAGATACAAAATCCAACTCTTCAATGGCAACGTTCATCCGGCTGACCAGAAGGTCGGGTACCCAAACACTTTGGCTCCTGCTGCGTCCCAGCCACCAAACGCCAAAGGCAATTTCCTCGTGCTTCACTCCAAACGCATCAATACCCATGTGATAAGCACGCGGGTCGGGTTGTAAGCTCTAACCCTGTCGGTGCTGAGGAGCGCGAAGATGCCTTGCAGCCCGGAGTTCCGGACTGCAGCGTCTAACATTGCTGCTGTGAAGTTCGATAGAGTTCCATTCTCAACCCGGACGCTTTGAGTGACTGCAACGAGGGCAGAGTGTCTGGGCACGTCTTGAGGCTGAGCAATGCCTGCATAAGTTGGTTGCGCTTTTCCGCCGTGAGCTCGATCTTTACCAGTTTGGCCGTATACACCAAGTGGTGAAAGCATCCAAAGCGATGGCCCTGATCTTCGGTGTTGTCGCAGCTCGGGCTGGCGGGCTGCACACCACGAAGTCGCTCGCAGCGCTGACACCAGCCAGAGCCAGAAATTTTCTGCGATCGATGGGCATGGTAGCGTTGTCAAGTTGGCTGAGCGCAGTGGTTGTCTTTTAGACCATCTCTGACATTATTCAGGCGCCGACCTCAATGTCCCCATCTAGCCGTCGCCAGTGTCTAGCCCTGAGTTCACGCCCGTTCTGAGTTTCGACCGGACTCGTCTAACCAGGTCCGTTTACGCCACTTAAGAAGCCGCCCAGGTGCCCTGTCAGCGCGATGATACCGATGCCCAGAATTTCAAGCGCCAAGCGATAGTTCGGCAAGACTTCTTCCCGCCGCCGAGCTCGGAGATGCACCCACCAGATCAGCCAGATCATAATGCTCGAGACCGACGCCAATACCAAGTGAAGCAACAGGGTCCCCTTTAGCTTCTGGCCCTCGAGTTGGAGCTGCCACGCGAGAATCCCAGTTGCCAGAACTGGAACCGTTGAGATTGCTGCCACTAACAGGTTGTAGTAGGCTGCGTCCGTAATGCCCCGTCGCTTCGTCCGTTGCGCTATAAGATCGAACACCACTGCCGTGATGAACAGTGCGATTGGAAAATGGATCAACACCACATGTTGTGCGTGCTTGGCCAACACTGCCGTCTTGAGATCGAAAGGATTTACCATCACCCGACTCCTCCTAAGATTTGCGTGGGGATAACTCCGCGGGACCAACCCCATTTCCGACCTCCGCCGCTGCTTATCGATGTTCTTTCAGGTCCCCGCAGTATTTTTCAATCTCCATAGGGAAGCGAGGGCCCCGTTTGTTGCGGTTGACGATCCGCTGGCTCCGAAACCACCCACAATCCGTCGCCATTCAAGACATAGATGAAACTTCGCTCGTCCTGAAGCCACTTGACCACCCCCAAGAACTTTTGCACTACTCGAGGAGCGGCTGGATTCGACAAATCCCAAAATACAAGGTCATCAGTGGTGGTGACGCTGTGCGTCGGGACAACCTCGCTTTCGGAAATGATTGCCAAAGCGCCCGACAGGCTCATCCTGCTCGATAGGGCTGGATCCGGCCACGGGATTACTCCAACTTCTTTTGGTTGAGTGGGCTTGCTGATATCAATAATCGAGATGCCTTGGCTTTTTGAATGCTCCACATAGAGGTAGTACTTGTCGTTCACCTTTCTTTGCATTGCCATGTTGACGGCCGAAAGTCCGCTAAACGAGATGTGAGCGATCACTTGGCTCTCCGCGCCAGATCCTTTAGGCGTGTGCTCCTTCGCCGATACATTGGTAACCGTAACAACCAAAGCGACGGTAAAAAGAGCCAATGTGCGCGAGCTGAATTCAACAAACATGCCTGTTCTGATTTTGTTCATCATCGGCCTCTTCCGAAATGAGTCTCACTGGAGATAACGGACTTTCTGATCTTTTATTCCTCATCGACAAATGTAATTATTCAAGAATTGATTTCTCTTCAATGCAATAGTGGCTACGGACGATAGCTCTCTTTGGGCAATCGATGATTGCTCAGAGTTTGTTTGAAGTGGTCGCCATTGTTGTGCGGTATTATTCTTATGCCCGTGATTGTTGTGTGGGTGCTGATCGGCTTAGCTGATGTCATCGAGTACATGGCGGAGCTGCCAATCACTGAAAGCGAGACTCTGGTGATTTGCTCTTGGGCTGGGATTCTGAGAGGCTGTGCTTGACGCTAGCCGTGCCAGTAGCGTACGGATGGCAGTCGAAAGTAGTCATTCCGAATGGGCATAATACCCAGTCTTGGCATACACCCGGAGCGGTGGCAGCCCTTTGGGGGGCACCAACTTCACTTTTAACTTGTGCCATTTACCATCCTGCGTGGGATTGGTGGGCCGAAACCCGAGCACATACTGGTTGCGCAACTCGACCCCAATTTTTGTAGCAACGTCCGCTAGGTCGTTGGGATTATCGATCGAGAATGCGCGTCCCCCGGTGAGTTCCGTAATGTCAGTCAATAGCTGTGGACCCAGACGTTCTTCGTCCGTTGGGAAATAGTGATCGTAGATTCCAATGGCGTAGATCTGCACATCGGATTCCTTTACCAAGTTCTTGATCTCGCTCTCCGTATAGCGGCTGTGGTTGTCCCCACCGTCGGAGATGATCAGGAGTGCTTTCCTCCCATAGCTGGCTTGCCTCATCTTGTTAAGGCCGAGATAAATCGCATCCAGCATAGCCGTGCGCCCTTTCGGAACCGTATACAGCAGCCTTCCCTCGATGTCCTCCACAGAGTGCGTAAAGTCGGTCACTTCCTCAGGCCTATCCGCAAATGCGATCATGAAAAACTCGTCCTCTGGGTTGGCCGTCTTGAAAAACTCCACCACAGCTTCTCGCGCTCGCTCGATCTTGTTTGCCATGCTGCCGCTCACGTCGAAGATGGCACCAAGCGACACAGGGGCATCCTCACTCGAAAAGTGCTGAATCTGTTGTCTTTCCTTGCCCTCGAAGACCTCGAAATTCTCTTTGTCCAGGCCGGTCACCTGACGGTTATCCGGATCTACAATAGACACCGGCACCAACACTAGATTTACGTCCACTTTGATGGGCTTGGTATGCGTCTTCAGGGTCGGGTCATCGACCGGCTCACCGTTTCCAGTCAGCGTCCGCTCAACACGTGGAGCCACGTGCACATCCTCCCCGGAACTTTGCGCCCAGGCAGCTGGCAGGAACCAATAGACTGCGACCAGAACGGCAGCTATCGACGCGCACGATATGGAGCAGCGATCAGTCACTTTCCGTTTCGCCTAGCGTCTGGTTAGACGCCATGGCTTCCGTTTCAGGGTTAACGGTCGCCTAAATGGTCCCGCTGGAGGGGATCCGTTCATCGACCTTCCTGCACTCGTCAAACACCTACGCGCCCGGTCGTCTACGCCGCGCAGTTGCGACTACGTGGAATCTGACGGGTCACCAGTGATAACCGGCCAGGTGAGGCTTTTATTCCTCAAAAACTATTTTCTGTATCTGAGGAATAAAAGTGCTCCCCGGCAGTTTAAGACTGTGTACTTGACCCGCTTGGACGCTCAATCCGATTCGTTCGAGGAACTGGCAATGCCGCTCTTCGATCAGCTATACAACTTTGCGCACTGGCTGACACGGAGTCGTACGGAAGCTGAGGACTTGGTTCAGGAAACCTACGCTAAGGCCTTGAAAGGGTTCTCTTCGTTTCGTTTGGGGACTAATTTCCGCGCATGGATGTTTCGCATCTTGCGTAACACGTTCTTGACGTCGCGCACGGGATTGAAGGGGACAATGACTCTATCCCTTGATTCCGAGGAGGACGGGCCCGAACTCCCAGTGGAGGGCGACACGCCGGAAACGGTTCTAATGGAGCGGTCGAACCGCCAACTCATGCAGAGTGCGATCGATGAGTTGCCGGTGTATTTCCGGGAAGTCCTCCTTCTATGTGACGTGGAGGAGATGTCGTACCAGGAAATTGCAGAAACGCTTTCCATTCCCATACGCACGGTGATGTCGCGATTATCGCGAGCCAGAAAAACGTTACGCGATGGCCTACGGCTACAATTTCAAAAAGGATGAACCATGGTTTGTGAGTCTTGGAAGACAAAACTCGACACCTACCTCGACGGTGAGCTTCCGTCGGAGGAGATGCGCGACTTCGACATTCATGTGCACAACTGCCCCTATTGCTCGGCGGATGCCCTTACTCGCGTACAAACGAAGCGCGCTATTCAGGTCGCTGGAAAACGCTTTACCCCCAGCGCTGAGTTCCGGAGACGGATGCAGCAGAGCATTGCGGCGAAACCGCGACGCGGAAGATTCGGCTTCGCGTGGATGACCGCAACAGCTGCCATCGCTGTTCTTGCGGTCGTCGGTTTGACTGCCACTTACAACAAACAAGAGCGAGTGAGCACGGAGCAGGTCTACAGCGAAGTCGCAGACCTGCACGTGGCCACGCTGGCCAGCTCATCGCCGGTGGACGTGATCTCCACGGATCGCCACACCGTGAAGCCCTGGTTCCAGGGAAAGATCCCCTTCGCGTTCGATTTGCCGGAACTTCAGAACTCCGAGTTCTCTCTGCATGGAGGCCGGATGACCTATCTTGATCAAACGCCGGGAGCGCATCTCATCTACGATGTTCGGAAGCACCACATTTCTGTGTTCGTGTTCCAGGAACGGTCTTTGAGATTGCCAGGCAGGTTGAACGAGAATTCTTTCGCGCCGAAGAACGTGTCGTTCAACATGGAAACATGGAGTCAGGGCGGGCTGCGCTATTTCGTAATCGGGGACGCTAGTGCTGCGGATATCGATAACCTTGCGAAATTGTTTAAGGCCGACGCGTCATAGATTTTGACGTCCGTGATTCCTCGTACAGCTCTTCAGGATTCGATCTCCAAATCCGAGACTCAAGCGAAAGCTTGCCTTTTTCCGCAGCGAAGCCCTGGTCGAGGGAATTGCTCGAAAGCGGGCTCGGTTGCCACCTTGCACCTAGCGAAGCAGGAAACAACTTGGATACAGCCCATGCTTTCCATTGCCTTTCTCCGAGGCGTCGTGATCGCCGAGCCCGCGCAAGAGTCCCGATGAAGCATTCTCGACGACGGGTGGCAGGCCAGCCAGCTATTTTACAAGTCGTTCGACTTCCACAGTTGAATCCACCCGGACTATGGCCCGCTTTGCTATGGTCAACCTCTGCTGCGATGGCATGATATCCTCGAAAGCCAGCTGCACGACCCCCTCTGCGAAGGCGTAACGATCCCATTTGGTAAGCCTGATTTCTCGTCCCTCAACCCATACCTCGTTCTTGTCGGCGCCCAGAATAAGTTTGACTCGCGGAGGGATCGAACGCCGGACATCGAACTCTTCTCGGACAGCTGAACACGCCGAGAAATAGATCTGCTCCGCTTTTGGGATAGACACCCTCTCCTTGTGCTTGTTATCAATCGTCAAACCTTCCTGTGCTAAGCACCCTGTCGCAAGAGCTAAGACGGAAATGGCGAATTTCACTGTATAAATCATGCAACCTCCTTGGCTAATCTTCGCGCTACGCCACAGCACCTATCTCGTGTGTCTCGATCTGATGAGACAAGTGTCTTGATGGTGGGGCACCGGGAGTGCTACCGAGTGACTCGCGAACTGCCTTCCGGGCTCTGGCCAGGCGTGACATAACGGTTCCTATCGGGATCGACAATATTTGCGCGATCTTCTGGCAGGACATTTCCTCCACTTCACAAAGAAGGAGGGTCTCGCGGTAATGCACCGGAAGATCGTCGATGGCGCGCTGCACCAGTTGGGAATCAGAGCGATTTATCAGAATCGTTTCGGGAGTCTCGGTATCAACAGCGAGTTCAGGCTCACCCTCGTCCGAGTCCAGCGCCTCCGTCATGCGTCGCTCGAATTTTGTGCGCGAGCTTATAAAGGTGTTTCTCAGGATGCGAAACATCCATGCCCGGAAATTGGTGCCAGGCTGAAAGGATGCGAAACTGCGTAAAGCCTTTAGGTAAGTCTCTTGTACAAGATCCTCGGCATCGTCCGAATCGCGCGCAATCCACCGCACGAAGTTATAAAGGGAATCGAACAGGGGCATGGCCAACTCTTCGAACCCTACCAACGGTTGATCGTCATGTGAGGATGAAGTCACGAATCGGACCATCCCTTGTGAGCCAAATCCAATACGCATCATTTGCCTTCTCCCGAATCAGTTCGAAACCCGGTCGCAGCTAGGCTGATTGCTTTGCCTGCGAGCAAAACTCAATGACCTTTCCGCATTGCAGCCGAGGAGCCCACTTCAACGGTTTCCGGAAGTTCTTCGGTACGTAAAACTCAATCACTTCTGCCATGACAATCTCCTTAGATCTTGTGATCTCTGCCCAATCTGACGCGCCAGTCGTCAGGCGTCAATTCACTGAGGCTTTTCTCTCTATAACCGGCTCGCTGCCTGTCAAGTAATTGATGGCTAAAGAGTTAGCTCTGCACATATTCTGATTGGGGTCTGACACTGGGGCCTGCGAGAAGTGCTAGACTTCCAGGCCAAGCCCAAACGCGATATGGAACCAATGCGGCACACGTCGGTCGTACGATTCGGAACCTACGAGGTTTCTCTCCAGTCTGGTGAAGTGCGCAAATCGGGTTTGAGAATCAGAGTGCAGCAGCAGCCCATGAAACTACTGGAGATATTGCTAGAGCATCCGGGGGAAGTCGTCACGAGGGAGGAATTGCGTGGCCGAGTCTGTGCCGACGAGAGTTTTGGTGATTTCGACCAAGCTGTCAACATCGCCATCGCGAAGCTTCGGAGTGCGTTAGGGGACTCGGCTGAGAATCCACGATATATCGAGACTCTTCCAAAACGTGGCTATCGCTTCATTGGCGACGTCTCAGTTGTCGATACAGACCCCGGCCCCAAAAAGCCGGAGTCTTCGGCTGGAGATCTGCCTGGGTCACAAGAGAGGACAGTGCCTGGGCATCAGATCCAAGGCGACGGGCTGACCATTGTGCCCGTCACGCTCAAACGCCGCCTCCGGCCGACGCGTGGGGTCATCGTCGCCCTGGCGCTCGTCCTGAGTTTGCCGATTCTTGCAGTCTGGCTATTTCGTTCGCGTGGCCGTGCGCCCACGGGCATCCGATCCCTGGCAGTACTTCCTCTGGACAACCTCTCTGGCGATACTTCGCAAGGTTACTTCGCCGACGGCATGACCGACGAGCTGATTACGGATCTGTCACAGATCAGCGCGTTACGGGTGATCTCCCGCACCTCCGTAATGGTATACAAAGGAGCGCGCAAGCCTCTGCCGCAGATCGCGCGGGAGCTGAATGTGGACGCCGTAGTAGAAGGCACCGTGCTCCGTTCCGGCGACCAGGTCCGCATCACGGCGCAGTTGATCGAGGCTTCTACGGACAAGCATTTATGGTCCCAGAGCTATGAGGGTGAGTTGGGTGACACTTTAGCGCTCCAGAACAGGGTGGCTGGGGCCATTGCAGACCAAATTCGGATCAGTTTGACTCCACAGGAACAGGCTGCGCTGAAAAACGTAAAGGTTGTGAATCCGAAGGCTTACGAGTCCTATCTCAAAGGGCGCTACTTCTGGAATAAGCGAACGGCAGATGGTTTGAAGGTCGCACTGGCTTATTTCAACCAGGCAATCGAAGAGGACCCGAAATACGCCCAGGCTTATTCTGGCCTAGCCGACACGTATGCTTTGTTGGGAGATTGGGAGTACGGGGTTCTAGCCCCGAAGGAAGCATACCCCAAAGCCAAGGCGGCGGCGATTAAAGCGCTGGAGCTAGACAACACCCTCAGCGAAGCTCACACTTCATTGGCATTTTCCTTGGACGTCTTCGACTGGGATTGGGAGTCTGCCGAGAGGGAATTCCGGCGAGCCCTTGAACTGAACCCTGGCTATGCAACCGCTCACCATTGGTATGCCTGGCATTTGAGCGAGATGGGGCGGAATAGCGAGGCCGTCGCCGAAATGAGGCAAGCGGAAAACTTGGATCCGCTCTCGCTGATCATTAGCGCTGACATGGCGGAGATTCTTCTGGTAGCGCGCTTAAATGATGAAGCGATGGAACAAGGCCGCAAGACCGCAGATATGGACCCTAATTTCGCCATTGGGCACTATGAACTAGGCCAAGCGTTCGTGCAAAAACATAGTTACAACGAAGCGATCGCAGAATTTCACAAAGCCATAGAGTTATCCGGAGGCAGCGTCCCTTGCGCCTCCAATCTGGCCTACGCCTACGCCGTATCGAACAAAAGAAACGAAGCGGTAAAGATACTGAATGATCTTAAGACTCGATCCACTGGCAATGCTTCCGAGATTGTTTTGATGTATGTCGGTTTGGGCGACAAGGATCAGGCAATGAAGTGGCTGGAAAAAGCTTATGAGGAGCACTTTAATCCTTCGATTCTCCTGCGGCCGGCCTTCGACCCTCTACGCTCCGATCCGCGTTTCCAAGACCTCGTGCACCGCATTGGCCTACCCGGGTGAGATCTGCGTTCCTTGTGCCGTTACCAAAACTTGCTGTTCGACGGATTCGACGTAAACATGAGTGTAGCGACTGACCATGAAATCCCGTAGGCCACGTTTGTGTTCAAGTCTGGGGACGTTAAGGGGACGATAACAGATGATGTCTCGGGCTATCCGGCATGGACTCTCGCCCGCAGCCATTCCTTCGGTACTGACTGAAAAATCAGTTCATCTTCAGGGACGGTGAAGTCGATTCCGCAGCGCGAACACGTGAACTCACACCACGATTTGGCATTGACGCGTTCCGTGCGGCCTGGCGGTCTGTAGGAAATCACTAATGCACCGCAGTCGGGAACCGGCAAATCGACCCCGCCGCAACCACCTCATCGCGCTCATCCCAGTCATCTAGCATGGGGGCTTGCCTCTATGTTGCGCACTTCCACTATTACTAAGAACTCGGGACCGAAGAAAATATTCCGGATATTCCCTCACATGGTCGTGATTCTTGCAAAATAGAACACCATCGGAGCAGCTATTCGCAGCGAAGCCGACATACTAGCGCCGGAATCTCCGGCGCTGACGCTGGCACCCAGGGTGCATCGAGAACGCCGTCTTCCGCGCCGCAAAACCTGCCTCCGAAGGAATTCTGACCGGCCTCGACTGCCTCTAACTGCCAACAACCTGAATTACTACGCCGATCTTTCTTCAGACAACAATCACGCGTGTCAAGACAGACAGCCCCAATCAATGCGCTGGCAACAACCTGACATGAGAACTCCCGAACAACTGCAGCGTGCCTGATGAAACCGCACTCCCGGGCGGTATGGAATAAAAGATCAACACTTTGGTTATCTCCAGTGAACGGCAACCTGATTTTCAAGCAAAGGAATTCAACGTGAACAGGCTGAAGATGATGTTAATAGGACTCACGATCTTGTCTGCAACATCGGCAAGGACAGTCGCGCAAGTAGCTGAAGATGCGGGAACCTCGATGCAAGGGGCACATGAAATTCAGGTAACGCTCAGGAAGTACGAATTTAGCCCTGGTTCGCTGCGCGTCAGGAAAGGCGAACAGGTCAGGCTAGTCATGACCGCCGTGGACCACGATCACGGATTCAAGCTGGACGACTTTGACATCAATCAGAAAGTCCCAAAGGGAACGACGGTTGTCGTCAAATTTACCGCTGACAAGGCCGGCACTTTCCAATTTCGCTGCTCGAATGTCTGTGGCTTAGGCCATCGAAATATGAAAGGAACACTGGTTGTAGAGGAGTGAGCGAGAGCCTCGGTGCGTGTGCCGTTTGCGGTTGCTCGCAGGTCACGCTCAACCGAGTCGACAAGGTTAAGACCGCGAACTCGGAGCACCCCAACAAGACACGCAGCACGCAATGTCTTCGCTGGCAATAAAAAAGGCAGCTTACGTAATGTGTCGGCGAAAGATCTGGACGGGTCATCAGCTTGTGCAGCATGCGACGATACCCCAAGGGGGTTAAGCAGATTGACCGACCCAGTCAGATACCAGCAGCGAATTGGCGCAGCGCAAGCCTATAGAGACGGCTGGCGCAGTTGACAAAGACGTGACCGACAGCCGGCGGAATCCCGAAGGAGCGGCCATTAGATTGGAAAACGATCTGTCCGAACAAAAAAGATCAAGCAAGAGAATCAAACCAGGAAAGGAAACAGACAATTGGCGAAGAAAAATGTGTGGATAGCAGTTGTGATAATGCCGGTGATGATTGCGCTGCTGCTGTTCGCGGGATCATCGCGCGTCACAGCAACCGACCAGCCCTCCGCTGCAGACGTGGCGGTGAAAATCGATAATTTCGTTTTTGGGCCGCAGGCGATCACGGTACCCGTCGGAACAACAGTTACCTGGACAAATAGTGATGACATTCCTCATACGGCCGTGAGCACAGACGGCGTGTTCAAGTCTAAGGTGATGGACACGGACGAAAAATTCTCTTACACGACGTTGGGCGGCCTCAGCCCCTAAAGGGGCAGTAAATGCGGACCAGTTACGACACCGCTAGAACGGTACCCTGATACAAACCATGCATTTTTCAAGCAAACTGCTAGGCGATTAATTCCAATTGGGCGAAGCGTGATGGCTCAGGCGCCACACATACGCTGCGAGCGCTGATATCCGGTCGGGTGTAAGTTGCGCCCCACCCATCGGCGGCATTGGGCTGCGATACTGTTTTGGTTCCGACATATCTTTGGTTATCGTTTTCGCGATTCCAGCATAATTTCATTGGAGCCTCGCGAAGATCGACGACGCAAAATAATGGTCTGGCGCGTATTGCCCTCTTTGCCTCTCTGATCTCAAGAGGTGGCTGCAGGGGCCCTTAACTCAAAAGAGGAAGTGAGTTGGATCGTCTTGTGCAGCGTCCGATACAGGGGGCAGTGCATGGCGTAGATGCCGTGCGTGCGTTCGACTGTTTCCCTTACCGCTTCAGGCGCCACCAGGCGCATCGCCACGTGAATGCGGCGAATGACAAGCACACTATCCTCTGCTTCCACCTCTCCGGTTACGTCTGCGGTCAATTTTCCGTTGCTGGCATCGATATGACGCGCCTCCAGCGCGCCTCCAAAAGTGCCCATCATTCAACCGGCGGTCGCCGAAATGACGTAGTAAATGGTTGAGGAATGCGACTCCTTCAACGTTGCCGGGTCAATTTTGTAGCGCTCGCTGTTGGGTTCCCGGCGATCTCGCCTGGCTCCGCTGAACAGATTGCGATCCGGTCTTCGCCCACGAGCTCCAGAGATCCCATTGCTAGCTGATCGTAGTAATCCTTGTGCTTCCGAGCTGAAGGCCGAACCAAATACCGACTCGCCATCGCGTTTTTGGCAACCCGATCGAGAAGCCGGTAGTCTGGGCCATCCCGGATAACGAGCCCTTCTTCCTTAGTCCACCGGCACTCAAGGAATACAAGATCAGCCAATTCACTTACGAGTTCAAGCTCCACAATGTGCCAGCAAGTGCTGGCATTGAACCAGTCCCGCATCTTTCCGCTGTGGTGCTGCCGCATCGCCTCGACCTGCTCCTGAAGCGCACTCGGAATCAGATCGGAATTGCGCTTCCTCGCTTCCCGCTGAAGATACCAAGACGCATACTCATCTAAGGAACTCGCTCTCACTACCCGCATGTGGCTACATTTGCCCAAAGCTAGCTACGCTCCATGCGGCAGGTTTCAGGCGATACGTTTCCACGCGAGCCGGCGGTTCGCTGATTATTTCGCACCCACTTGATACTGCTCGACCTTGCCGTCGGGCATAATCCGTTCCCAAACCTCGACCGTCTTTTGCGGAAAGTGTACTTCGAACAAGCGAAACGTCATTCCTCCACGATCCTGCTTGACGGTCTGCGTAAACTCTGTTGGCGATCCCAGCGGCCCGAGGCTGCCGGCGAAATCTTCGAGAGCCTGTTTGCTGAAGTAACTGTTGCAGTTGTCGGTGAACAAGGCACGATTGATCTTCCCTTGCTGCAACGAGGCAAAGATTTCCTGGGCCCGATCCTCCTGCTTGTTGGCATCGGCCTCGCGGAAAAGCAAAGCGGCGATCTTGCGGGCAGTATCGCCCGAGGCTTCGACGGAGTCCTCGTTGACAAGCACGACTACAGCTATACGTGCCTCCGGAAAAACTATATTGTGGGCGGTAAAGCCGGAGACTTCGCCGCCATGCTCGATGGCGCGCTGTCCAAGTTCCTGCCGCACATCCACCCCCAGACCATAGCGCGTTCCCAAACCGTTTTTGAGCACGACTTCCTTTTCCATCTGCTCGTAGGAGGCCGGATGGAGCACGCTCTGATTAATCATGCTGATATCCCAGGTAAGGGCTGGCTGTTTGCCGCCGGCGAACTGGCGATGCCCGCCGAAGATCTAGCGAAATGCAGAAAATTGGTGGCCGGAATGCACTGAATCGTGGGCCACTGCATTCTAGTTCGGCACGTGAACACGAGCAAAGCAGCAGTTTCAGCATGAATCCAGGAAACTGCTTGCCCAGCGATACCGTTACGCACCACCTGATCGCCCCAGCAATTCCTCCAGATAGTTTCCCCAGACCGCCGGGAGGGAGTGCGTACCGTGACCTCGAGTCGCGTCGGTGATCGGCAACAGCACGTACCTTCCTTGCTTGACCCGCTGAATGTCCACGTCAATGATCTTCAACTCCGGAGGGTTGATCTGGTCGTCGGCTGAGTTGACGACGGTTAGGGGTGCGGTGATTTTGTCCAGCTGCGGCTCCGGGTTGTAATTTCTGGACGCGTCAAAGTAGTAGAGCATGTCGTTAGCATCAGTGGTCTTCGAGTGCGTGGAGATGTAGTTTTCCAGAAAATCATCTGCCTTCTCGCGCGTAGGCGCTTGCTTCTGCATCTGCAGCGGGCTGCTCCCCATTATCAGCAGCACATCCAGCGCCGCGGCCAACCCGCGCGGCTGCTGGGCATATTCACCGTTGTTCCAATCAGGCGAATTGCGAATGGCATCCATAATCATGCGCCGCATCATGCGGTTGCGCCCCGCGATCTCGATCGGCTGGCTGGCAAGAGGCATGGCCGCATCCATGAAGTCCGGATGTTGTTCAGCCGAAAGCGTCGAACTTGGCTTGTTGCTGAAGAAAGTTGGAACCGGCCGGCCGCGTAGCTTCGATTTTTAAGGTTCGATGCATGCGTTCATGGCGGCCGTTCTGTTGCGGATGGCCAGGCTGGATGCGCTCGATGGTAATGCCGAGTCGCAGCCACCAAACTTGAGGCACACGGCCGTTCAGTTTTATCAATGAAATATCTACTTCGCATATCAAACGGGTCATTTGTAGCCTCGGTTAATAATGCTTGTCAAGCATTGGTTTGCGTTCAAGCGGCGAGGATTACTTTTTATTGACAGATATACTGTTTCAGTAATAGAAACGTGCGCAGGATAGAACGATAAGTGATTTAGGTGAACCTGTCATTGCAAAATCTGAGATGGATGGCATGAACAGTGCATTCGATCAACATATCCAGCGTGGCCGCGGCTAGGGTGAGGCGAATCTTAGCTTGGCGCGCTAACTCTTGGGGTCGTCTATCACACCCTGACAAACAGCTGGGTGTTCGAAGACTTTCCCAACTTCGTCCTGAAACTACCCACAACCGGAAACTTGAGTAGACAACTATTCATGGGGTTAGGAATGACATCGAAGAATCAACTAAATCGCGAGTCAGGGTCGGCATTTAAGGAACGGCGTTCCCTTATCGGTGCGATGGCAACCCTGGGGGCAGGGTTAGCCGGTTCGGTTATCTTACCCGCAACAGCGTTGGCGCAGCCCACGTCGGAGGCGCACAACAAAGCAAAATCAGCAAGTGTTTGCGGACACAGCACGGTCATCGCTTCCGACGCGGCAACCGTCGCAGAAACAACCGCAGGGAAAATCCGTGGATTCAGGCGGAATGGTGTCTACGTTTTCAAAGGGGTACCCTACGGCGCGTCCACCGCTGGCGCCAGGCGCTTCATGCCGCCAGTCAAGCCTGAACCGTGGGCGGGAATTCGCAACGCGCTGCAGTATGGCCGTATTTGTCCCTACCAGGACTCCGCCCACCTTGATACGGACGGGAAAAACCTCGCGAGCTTCGATGAAGATCAGTTCCTGCTGCATCGGGGCGCGGCCGCCACGGTTCCCGGCGAGGACTGCCTGCGTGTGAATGTATGGACGCCGGAGATCAATGGGTCACATAAGCGCCCGGTCATGGTCTACATGCACGGCGGAGGATTTACCGCCGGCAGCGGGCACGATCTTCTTGCCTACGACGGCGAGAGTCTTGCCCGCAACCACGATGCAGTGGTAGTGAATCACAATCATCGGCTCAACGTGTATGGCTATCTAAACCTTGGACACCTGGGAGGGGAAGAATATGTTAGCTCCGCCAACGTTGGCATGCTTGACCTGGTAGCTGTCTTAGAGTGGGTTCGCGACAACATCGCAACTTTCGGGGGCGATCCGGGCAGCGTCACCATCTTTGGTCAGTCTGGCGGCGGTGGAAAAGTTCTCGCCCTCATGGCGATGCCAGCGGCCAAAGGCTTATTTCACCGTGCGATTGTGCAAAGCGGGCCGTTTCTTAAATCTCTTTCTCCTGACTACTCAGGGCGATTGGCTGAGCTGCTGCTCGCAGAGCTGGGCCTATCCAAGTCTCAGTTGAGCGAACTTCAGGTAATTCCGGTTGATCGGCTTTCGGGCGCCGCGACCGAAGCCATGAAGAAAATGCCTCGGCCCAAGCCTTCTTTTCGCAGATCGTACGGCGAATACGATTGGGGGCCCACAGTAGACGGCCTCATACTGCCTCGTCATCCGTTCGATCCGGGAGCTCCACCAATATCAGCAGACGTTCCATTGTTGACCGGCACAGATCTTCACGAGGCTGTAAGTGGGCTCGACCGTCCCGATCCCAACGCGATCGGAGTGGAAGAACTCAACCGATTGGTGAAGGAAGAATTTGGCGACCGCAGCCAGACGATCATCGACGCCTATCGGCGCGATTACCCTAAGGCAAATCCATTTGACCTGTATGCGATTATTGCTGCCGCTCCTTTTCGCCGTCCTGCCTTCGAACAGGCCAGCAGGAAGGCTGCCTTGAGTAGCGCAACGGCATACTCTTACATATATTCTTGGCGGACGCCCGTGTTGGACGATCGCCCCGGCTCCTTCCACGCCTGCGAAATCGCATTCACGTTCGACAATGCTGAAATTTGCGATCATTACAGTGGGGGTACTCCCGAGGCATTCGTTCTATCGAAGCAGATCAGTACTGCTTGGGTGAGTTTTGCCCGAACTGGCAATCCTAATCACGACGGCCTGCCGTATTGGCCGGCATACACTTCGGAACAACGGGCAACGATGTACTTTGACACGCCCTGCGCAGTGCGGAACGACCCCGAAGGAGAAGGATTGAGGCTGATCGCACAGTCCTGAGTGAAAAGGCGACGGCAGAGCTCAAGAAGAGGATCGTCAGCTTTTGTCGTGGAGAAGTAGTGTACTGCTGTCATCGTTGCGTTGGACCCGATAACCCGAAAATGCTATGAATCGAAGGACCTTTGTCTGTACCGCCGCAGGCGCAATTGTCGATCTGTGCCACAGCCTGCGCAATGCCCATGCTATAAATGCACGCACTCCGGGTGCCGCTAAAGTCGGCAGCACAGACAGCTGCATTTTTGTCAGCCCTCATGGGGATGACGGAAACCCGGGGACAGCTTTGGAGCCCCTCCGGACATTCCACGCGGCGCAACTGGCAGCCCGTGAACTCAAGAAGCAGAGATCTGGCGAGCTATCCGTCTACTTCCGAGCAGGCACCTATTACCTCTCAGAAGCAGTCGTGTTTACTCCGGCAGACTCGGGTGCACAGGAGGCACCTGTCGTATACACATCTTATCCAGGCGAACATGTAGTTTTGAGCGGAGGAAGCCGCATTGAGCCCCAGTGGACGCCATATCGCGACGGCATTCTGCAAACTCCGGTTCCGCCAGGCACCCAAACCGATCAGCTTTTCGTCAATGGCAAGCGTCAGATCCTAGCTCGGTATCCAAATTACGAGCCCAACGCGAAATATCTCAATGGCTGGGCCGAAGACGCCATCAGTCCGGAACGCGTAAAGCGCTGGGCAGATCCGCAAGGTGGCTACATCCACGCACTCCACGAATATCTCTGGGGCAGCCTTCATTACGAGATCACCGGCACAGACGCAGACGGTCACCTGACCTACGAGGGTGGCTGGCAAACCAATCGCCCCGCGCCGATGCACAAGCAATATCTGTACGTTGAAAACATCTTCGAGGAACTCGACGCGCCCGGCGAGTGGTTTCTCGATAGAAAAAAGAACATTCTGTACTACTACCCGCCCAAGGGACTGGACTTAAAGAACGCTGTGGTGGAAGTGGTAAGGCTAAAGCAGCTGGTGGAGATGCGTGGAACGGCGCAATCCAAAGTAAAGTGGATCGATCTTCGCAACTTCACGCTCCGCCATACGTTGCGCACGTTTATGGAGACGCGCGAACCTCTCTTGCGCAGCGACTGGCGCATCTACCGTGGGGGTGCGCTGTTCTTTGCCGGCACGGAAGACTGCTGCGTCGGGGAGTGCACGTTTGATCAGCTCGGCGGCAATTGCATCTTCGTTAGCAACTACAACCGTCGCTTTCATGCCGTGCGCTGTCATTTGGCTGAGGCCTGCGCCAACGGCATCGCATTTGTCGGTGACCCGGACGCAGTCCGGAGTCCGTTGTTTAGCTATGACGATCGGCATACCCTCGATGAGCTCGATCTCACGCCCGGTCCCAAGTCGGACAATTATCCCCAAGATTGCACGGTTGAGGATTGCCTGATTTATCGCACTGGCCGGGTAGAAAAGCAAACTGCTCCGATCGAGATCGCAATGGCCCATCGCATCACGGTGCGGCACGTCTCTGCCTACGATGTACCACGGGCGGGCATCAACATTGGCGACGGCTGCTGGGGTGGGCATCACATCGACTTCTGCGACATTTTCGATACCGTCATGGAGACCGGCGATCACGGCTCATTCAATTCCTGGGGACGTGACCGTTGGTGGGAGACCAAAGGTATCGATGTCGATGCGCTGCCGGTCGGCAAATATGCCGAGCTTCCCGTGCTGGACGTCATCGAGCCCACCATCCTTTCCAATACGCGCTGGCGCTGCGATCACGGATGGGACATTGATCTGGACGATGGTAGCACCAACTACCGCATCTATAACAATCTTTGCCTGAACGGCGGCCTGAAATTGCGCGAGGGCTTTTACCGAATCTGCGAGAACAATGTACTGGTGAACAATTCCCTGCACGCACATGTGTGGTTCAACGACAGCCACGACGTGTTCCGCAGCAATATCGTAGGTACACCCTACCGGCCTATCCGTATGCGCGGCTGGACACAACAAATCGATTACAACTTGCTCCACGACCCAGACCAGCGAACGCCAATCGGGGCCAAGCCACTCCGGGATCTGAGCCGGCACGATGAACATTCGCTCTTGGCCGACGGGCGCTTCATCGACACTGCAACTGGCAATTACAACGTTCAGCCAGACTCGCCCGCTCTCCAGGTTGGCTTTGCGAACTTCGACATGCACGCCTTCGGTGTGCAAGATCCGGAGCTGAAAATAATCGTACGCACGCCAGAACTACCCTCCTCTAGAAGCCCCAAATCCGTTCTTCTCGATTCCACACGCAGCTCGGCGGTAGTTCTATGGGAGGGCGCAAAGGTACGGAATATTGTCGGATTGGACGAAGTATCTGCTGCTGGCACCCCAGGCGAAACCGGCGTGACGGTGCTGGAAGCACCACCAGCCAGCCCGGCTGGCAAGGCTGGCTTGACGCCCGGAGATGTGATTCTCGGGTTCAACAACAGACCGGTAAAGGAAACGCAGGATCTTTTGCGGTACACACGGCAAGCTGGCCGAGGAATGCATGCGAACATCACAATCCTGCGCTATCAGCAGGAATCCGCGGTGAGCATCGCATTGGAATAGCTATTGCCACGCGCACCGCACATATCCCAAGCTGCGGAAGTGCACTGACACAATTTCCGGATAACGGAAGGGAAAGAAAATGAATGAGATCACCCAAAGCGAGAGGATAACCTCACAAAAGCTACTTAGTCTGGAGTCGCCGGCGCGACGCTCAATTATGAAAGCGATGGCAGGCTTTGGCGCGACACTTGCGTCTTCCTCGCTCTCTCCGACTATCGCTGCTCAGACTCAGAGTCATCAGCCGGAAGCTGCTGCCAATCAGGTTGCTCCTGTCCAGGATGGGTGGGGACCTTTTACTCCATCGAACGGCGCAGGTCGATATCTCCAGCTTGCTTACCCGCCTTCCACAACTAAAGGGGAGCTGCAGCTTGGTGCCGTATACACCCTCTGGATCCCTGACGATATCAAGACCGTGAGGGCAGTGATCGTTCATCAGCACGGTGCAAGCATTCCAGCCGCTCAGTCGGGAGCAACTTCAGCTTACGATTTGCACTGGCAAGCCCTGGCAAAGAAATGGAACTGCGTCCTTCTTGGACCTTCCTATCGTGTTCTGAACGATGCGATTGACCTGACTCCAGGAGGCGCAGAGCTTTGGTTCGATCCGAGGCAGGGTTCCGAGCGTGTTTTCCTTCGGGCCCTGGACGAGTTTGCGACAAAGTCGGGTCACGCGGAAATCGCTACGGTCCCTTGGTGTCTCTGGGGACATTCTGGTGGCGGGATATGGGCCAATGTGATGAGCATTCTTCACCCCGACCGGGTGCTCGCTGCTTTTCTTCGTTCGGGTACTGCAGTGATGTTTCGTTCGAGGCCCGAGTTTATCCAGCCTGAAGTTCCACCTGCGATCTATGAGATTCCCACGATGGTGAACTTCGGCGTAGGAGAAAGAGGAAACCGTCCCTGGGACGGGTCCATTGCCACTTTCCAGGAGTACCGAGCCCAGAGCGCTCCCATCGGGTTCGCTCCCGATCCCCGTACAGGACACTTCTGTGGGGATTCCCGTTATCTCGCGATCCCATTCTTCGACGCCTGCCTTCAAATGCGCTTGACGGAGTGGAACAAAATCTTGCGGCCGGTAGACTTGAGTTCTGCATGGCTGGCAACTCCGTTCGGGGACACGGCCATGCCTGCAGCGGAATTCAAAGGGGATCCTAACAAGGCCGCGTGGCTGCCAAATGAGGCCATCGCAAAAGTTTGGATGGAGTATGTCCGAACCGGAACCGTAAGCGACGCAGGCGCACCCCCCGCTCCAGTCAATGTGCGAACGCACGCTGATGCGAATCACGGCAATGAGATCACATGGGAAGCAGAGGCTGACATCATCAGTGGAATCGGTGGCTTCATTGTCCTTCGAGACGGGCACGGAATAGGGAGGCTACCGACGCAACCTCCAGAAGTAGTGTACGGGCGCCCTCTCTTCCAGGGGCTCTCATATCACGACACGCCAGTGGCACCGATCCCTCGGATGAGGCAGGTTGACACGTCTGCCCAACCCGGCGCCAGGCACGTCTATACTGTGATCGCTTTGAGCAGTGCGGGCGTGCCTTCCGTGCCCTCGTTGCCAGCAGCCATCGAATGAAGGAGGAATCAATCCCTCCGACCGGAAAGGATTAGGTCCGCTTTCAGCTGAAGCTACTACTACAGCTCACGGGCTTGCTTCGGTGGTTATTGCCGGCCCTGATCGGCTCCCTGGTCATTATGTACATGGGTATAAAGATGGTTCAACCCTATAGGTCTCCAACATCGGTACACAAGCAAGCGTAGGGTGCGCGAGAGGCAGCGGTCGACCATTGAATTCGTTAGCCGGAATGAAACTACTCGCACCCACCATAAATGTCCGTATGCGCACATCCTTCTTACGATTCATTCGCCTTCAAGTCCTGTATAAACTGACTAAAGCAGCTCGCCAAACTTTTGACTTCATGCTCAACTGAAAAGTATCCAATAAAACTATCCAATAAAACTGCTTGACAACCAAAGACGGCAGCGATATATCACTTGCTGGTTTTATTAACAAATATTTACTTTTATAAGCTAAATTACTCACATTGCCGTGCACAGGCTAGTCTTCCGATTCGCTCAAATGGACAAGCAGCAAGCCCCTCTGGTCATTGTGTTCATTGGGCCGCCGGGCGCTGGCAAAGGAACGCAGTCCAGCATTCTAGCTAACGTTTTGGGGGTTCCACATATTTCCATTGGGAGTCTCCTGAGTTCGTATGCACGAGACAAAAGCGAAGTCGGAGTGCGCCTGACCGGCATGATGGCGTTGGGAGCCTTGGTCCCGGACACCTTAGTGCGTGACGTGCTCGCTACCCGAATTAGTGAACCGGATTGCGCCCGCGGGATAATTCTCGACGGATTTCCCCGTACGCTTATGCAGGCAGAACTGCTCGAAAGCGGACTATCGAGGTCGCCATTCCATGCCAACAATCTAGGGGAAAACTTGGTTGCCCTCCACCTTCGTGTGCAAAATAGCACAATTGTGAAAAGGCTCTCCGGGCGCCGTATCTGTTCTCGCTGTAACGCGACTTACCACCAAGAAACCCAACCGCCACGAGTGAGCGGCGAGTGCGATTTCGACGGATCAGCACTCACGGTTCGTGAGGACGACCGTATCGCAACCGTCCTCAAACGGCTACGAATATACGAGCAGGAAACCGCACCGATCCTCAGCCACTACGCTGAAAAAGCAAGCTTGTTGGAGGTCGACGGTGAACAACCTAAGGAAAATATTACCCAAGAAATTGTTATGGCGATCCAGGGCGTGCGGCGTATCTCCGCTGCGGGGGCCAAGTAATGTCTAGTCAACCGGGGAAGACAATCTGTGAAGTAGTTCGATAGCAGGCTTATTTGCGAAAGTATTTCGAAATAGCGGTGGTGTTTCGCTCCTATCGCGGGGGAGCGTCGAAAGACCTCCGTAGCGGCGAAATGTCAGATAGGAGAACTGATCTATGAGCCTTGAAGAATCAAACGCGGATACCTTCAGGTTATATGGGCGCATGGCAATTGTTACGGGTGCTGCCACCGGTATTGGGCGAGCAATTGCCCACAAGTTCGCGGCAAACGGCGCCTCAGTGTGCCTTTTGGACCTTAACCGGACACAGGCAGAAACGGTTGCGACGGAGATTACCAAGGCTGGTGGAAAAGCCTCGGCATATGAGTGCGACGTGAGTGACAAGGTTTCGATTGAATCGACACTCCACACGATTTTGCAGCAGGGTCGGGTTCACATTCTTGTAAATAATGCTGGCATCTCGCACATTGGTACGGTCGAAACCACGACCGAGCAGGACTTCGACCGCGTTTTTCGAGTTAACGTCAAAGGCTATTTCAACTGTATCAATGCTGCAATCGGAAGGATGAAGGCTACAGGAGGGGGGATCATTTTAAACATGGCTTCAGTGGCCGGATCTGCAGGACTGGCTGAGCGCTTCGCATACTCGACCAGCAAAGGCGCGGTGATTGCGATGACCTATTCCGTCGCGCGGGACTATATCGGTCACAACATTCGTTGTAATTGCATTTCCCCGGCCCGGGTGCATACGACATTCGTCGATGGTTATTTAAAAAAGAACTATCCCGGCCGCGAGCAGGAGATGTTCGAGAAACTGGCGAAGTCTCAGCCGATCGGCAGAATGGGGGAGCCGGACGAGGTGGCCTCACTTGCCCTCTTCTTGTGTTCTGACGCGGCTTCGTTCATTACCGGAGTGAATTACACCCTGGATGGCGGTTTCATGAATTTACACGGTTGATTGCGAGAGAACAGTGGACCTGCAACTTGAAAATAAGGTGGTGCTGGTCACCGGCGGAGCCAAAGGCATTGGTGCCGCGATTGTACGAGCCGCCGCCGCGGACGCGGCGATTCCCGTCATTGTGGACCGTGACGCTGATGCCGGCAAACTCCTTCATTCCGAGATACACACCAGCCACATGATCATCGCGGATCTGTCATCCCCGGCGGGTTGCCAAACGGCGATCGATTCGACAGTTGAGAAGTTTGGCCGGCTTGATGCTCTGGTGAACAACGCAGGGACAAACGACAAAGTCGGTCTGGAGCATGGAACTCCACAACAGTACCTAGACTCCCTGTGTCGCAATCTGCTGCATTATTACAATATGGCGCATTTTGCACTTCCCTATCTGAAGAGAACGCGCGGCTGCATGGTCAATATCAGTTCAAAAACCGCTATCACCGGTCAAGGTGGTACGTCAGGATATGCGTCATCGAAAGGAGCAATACTGGCTCTGACCCGCGAATGGGCCGCGGAGTTACTGGGCTACGGCATTCGCGTGAACGCGGTTATTCCCGCAGAGGTTATGACGCCGCTCTACCGGCAGTGGCTCGATACGTTCCCTGACCCTGAACGAAAGCTTGAGTCCGTCCTCACTAAGATCCCTCTGGAAAACAGAATGACGTCTCCCGACGAGATCGCGGCAATGGCAGTCTTCCTGCTTTCTGCTCGCGCCGCGCACATAACTGGCCAGCATCTGTTCGTGGATGGCGGCTACGTGCACCTTGATCGAGCTTTGACTTAGGCTATGACAACTTCAGCACCCATTACTGAGCGGCGGTACGTCGCCCCACTAATTCTCGTCACAACTCTATTTTTTCTTTGGGCGCTGGGAGTCAATCTCAATGATGTTCTGATCCCGCATTTGAAGAAGGTTTTCGATCTGAACGACTTTCAATCGGCACTCATCCAGGTGGCATTCTTCGGCGGTTATTGCCTTTCCGCGTTGCCTGCAGGACGACTGCTGGAAACGATCGGCTACAAGAATGGAATCGTCGTTGGTTTGGTTACATGCGCGGTGGGCGCATTGCTGTTTATTCCCGCGGCTTCAATTCAGGTGTATGGATTATTTCTTTTTGCTTCATTTGTTATGGCGTGCGGCCAGGGGGTCCTCGAGGTCGCTGCTAACCCTTACGTGACCCTCCTGGGGCCAGCAGAGAGTTCAGAGCGGCGACTAAATCTGGCACAGTCGTTCAATGCTGTGGGGGCAGTGGTCACACCTTTCATTGGAGCGGCTTTTATCCTCTCGGCTCTCGAGTATTCCCGTGAGAAGTTGACCACGATGACGCCTGCACAAATGTCTGCGTATCGCACGGCCGTGGTCAGTACCGTGAGGATGCCTTACCTGGTCATCGCAGGAATTTTCATCGCATACGGGGTTGTATTCTTCTTCTCCAAGTTGCCAGAGGTCGGCGCAACCGATGGAACGGTCACGCAGGAGTCAACCAGGGAAGAGCTACGCGAAATCTGCCGTTATAGCCACTTGGTCAAAGGAGTCATCGCTCAATTCTTCTACGTTGGCGCTCAGGTCGGCGTGGGCAGCTTCGTAATTCGACTGGCGCAGCATAGTGTTCCTGGAATGCTTCAAAGGGACGCTTCCTTCTATTTGAAGCTACATTTGATTGGATTCATGATCGGACGGTTCTTTGGTTCTTTTATCATGAAACGCGTGCCTGCCTCCAAACTGCTTTCCTTGTTTGCGTTGTCGACTCTGATCTGCCTCCTCGTGGTTCTTCTCGGCTCCGGGGTGGCGCCCCTCTGGGCGGTCGTCCTGATCGGTTTTTTTCATTCGATCATGTTTCCGACCATCTTTGCCCTAAGTATCAAGCAGCTTGGGCGATACACAAAGCTGGGATCGTCCTTGTTGGTAGCTTCGATCATTGGTGGGGCCGTTTTCCCCGCCATTATGGGATTCATCTCCGACCACAGCACGATTCGGGTGGCGTTCATAGTCCCGCTAGTCTGCCACGCTTATGTGCTCTACTTCGCGATGCGCGGCTACCGGCCCGTTCTGCTTGCAGGGACCCAAGCTGCTGAACTGAGTACCGCGAAATGAGCCGCCGATTTTGTTTTACCCTCGACTTGAAAGACGATCCCGGTCTGATTGCCGAGTACAGGAAATATCACGAGAAAATCTGGCACGAGATCACGCACAGCTTGAAGGACTCCGGTATCGAAGATCTGGAGACTTACTTGCTTGGCACGCGCATGTTCATGATCATGGAAGTGAACCAGAGTTTTCGTTTGAAAAGAAAGCCAAGTCCGAGCAAGATCCGAAGGTGCAAGCTTGGGAGCAGCTCATGTGGAGATTCCAGCATGCGTTGCTAGAAGCAAAGCCAGGCGAGAACTGGCTGCGCATGGAACGCATTTTTAAGTTAGAAAGTGGCGGGGCAGATCCAGGACAGATCCAGGTCGCATTGCGAGAGTAAAACGATGACGTTGTGAACCGCTCATGCGTGTCAACGCTCACCAGCATTGTCGCCGTTATACACCCGACTGTGAAACTATGTCTGCCAAACCCGAAGTGGACGAGATCCGGCGGTCGCGCGTGCTGTTCCTGCTCGGGCTTTCCGTTTTCATTAATTACTTGGACCGCGGCAATCTCTCGATTGCAGCGCCGCTGCTCAAGAATGAGTTCCAACTTTCGGCGACGCAACTCGGGGTTCTGTTGTCGTGCTTCTTTTGGACCTACTCGTTCTTTCTGCCACTTTCCGGCTGGCTGGTTGATCGCCTCGATGTGAAATGGGTGATCGCCGGCGGTTTTATCCTTTGGTCCGCGGCTACCGCGGCTACCGGTGCGGTGCATGCATTCGGCACATTGCTCTTTGCGCGATTAGCGCTGGGCGCAGGAGAATCGGTTTCTTATCCAGCATGCTCGACCATTTTGTCATGGTATTTCCCGGAGCACAAACGTGGGTTCGCCAACGCGAGCATTGTTGCCGGCATGGCCCTGGGTCCGGCGATCGGTACGCTCGCGGGCGGAATTCTGATGAACCGATTCGGGTGGCGCCCGTTTTTTCTCATAGTGGGCCTGACCAGCCTGTTATGGCTACTCCCGTGGTATCGCTGGATGCCAAACGGCCATAGGGATCCGCCCTCGCAATCGGGACGCTCCGCGCCCAGCATATTGCAGATTCTGGAGCAGCGTTCAGCTTGGGGGACATGTGTAGGTCTCTTCTGTATGAACTACTTGATGTACTTTCTCCTGACCTGGCTGCCGTTCTACCTGGTGCACGAGCGTCATTTTTCGTTGGCCGCGATGGCGAAGATCGCTGGGTTGGCTTATTTCTTGATGGCTGTGACAGCCATGTCCGCAGGATGGATCTCCGATCGCTGCATTACCTTAGGAGAAACTCCAACCCTGGTTCGAAAGACATTAATGGTCGTGGGGCAAGTGGGGGCTGGGATATCGCTCGCTGGCTGCGTGGTAGGCGGGCCAGTGCTCTCGGTAGTATGTCTGCTGTTGGCAGCGGCGTTCTGGGGAATCAGCGCTTCCAATACCTGGGCGATTACTCAAACGCTTGCGGGACCGGAAGCAGCCGGCAAGTGGACCGGGCTGCAAAACTTCTTGGGGAATCTGGCTGGGTGGATCGCACCTGTGGTGACGGGCTTTGTCGTGGACAAGACGGGGCGGTTTTTTTGGGCTTTCATCATCACTGCGGCCATCGCCTTGTTGGGCTCGCTGTCGTGGATATTTATTGTCGGCGCTCTTCACCAGGTGGATTGGTCAATTCGTCCGGCTTACGCAGATTCGCGCTGACTGATAAGCACGCTGCAAAGGCCGTCGCAGCGGAGCGGACCTTTAGTGCTGCGCTGAAAAAAAATGGCGTTCACCGGCCAGGGTGTAGCTCGATGCAGCAACGAAGTCTCGGAGAGGAAACATGAATACATTTAAAGTACGCTGTGGTTTTCGCCGCACCATGGTGTCTAACGCGATACACCGACTCTTTCTCTTGATCGTGACAGTCATGGTTTTCAACGTGTCCCCATTGGCGCAGGACATTCAGAAGCTCGACCCAACTCTCGAGCAGTTGGTTGGGCCTGATTCCAAGCTGGAGCGCATAGCTACTGGCTTCAATAAGTGGACTGAAGGCCCAGTTTGGACGCACGAAGGAACTCTTCTGTTTGCGGAGATCCCAGCAAACAACATCGACCTGTGGATCCCGGGTAAGGGCGCTACCGTTTTCATGCACCCCAGCGGATATGCAGGTACAGAGCCATTCAAAGGACCGGAGCCAGGCTCAAATGGAATGATCCTGGATCCTGATGGTCGAGTGAGCGTGGCGGGACACGCCAGGCGCAACGTATGGCGCATGGAGTCCCTCGACCCGAGAGCACAAATCACGATTCTGGCCGATTCCTATCAGGGAAAGAAGCTCAATAGCCCCAATGACCTGGTCTACAGATTTGACGGCTCGCTGTACTTCACTGATCCTCCTTACGGTCTGCCCACCCAGGAGGACAACGATCCGCAAAAAGAGTTGCAGGTCAACGGTGTTTATCGCATTCCTGGAGCACGTGGCCAGAAGCCCGGGACAGAACCGGCACGGGACCAACTCCAGCTTGTAATTAAGGACCTTCCGCGGCCGAACGGCATCTGTTTTTCGCCGGACGAGAAGTACCTGTATATCGCGGATTCCGGTAAGAAGATCTGGATGCGCTATCGAGTGCAGCCTAACGGCTCGGTTACGGACGGCACATTGTTTCTCGATGCCTCTCACGATAATGCGCCTGGGGCGCCAGACGGCATCCGGGTGGACAAAAAAGGAAACCTCTACGGCGCCCGGTCCCGGCGGCGTGTGGATTATTTCTTCCGAAGGGAAACACCTCGGCACTATTAAAGTCCCCGAGACCGTGAGCAATGTGGCCTGGGGCGGCAAAGATAGCAAGACCCTCTACATTACGGCCAGCACCAGTGTGTATCGCATCAAGTTGAGAGTTGCGGGAGCGAAGCCCTGAGCCGGATTAACCACCGACCCAAAAGGTAGAGGCACATATAAAGTAGAGAGACATATAATATAAGGAGGCAGCCTAATCCCAGAGATTTTCAGGAAGGTTCCCGCCTCCCAAAAGTGTGGCCATCGCAATAAGCGCTCAAACATGTACTTCATGGCATAACTAGGTCATTATTCCAATTGACAAGCGCTTGAGTTTGTTAAATTATCCTGCGGATGTTTCGGATACTTCCCAATCGCGAAATGGTCTGCGCAACGCACGGGAGCCAGCTATGATGAGTCGATCGATTCCAGACTCTTCCCTGTCCGGGAAGTTTAGCCGAACTGTTCTGGTCCTAGTGCTCTGTTTTCTACCTTTTTCAGCGGCTCATGCTCAAACGCCTGCGCACTACGAGCCGACGCTTGAATCGCTGAACCAGCATCCTCTGCCTCGGTGGTATGCCGACGCAAAACTGGGAATATTTGTTCATTGGGGCCTTTACTCGGTTCCGGGATGGGCTCCGCTGGTCCATCCCGAGCACGACTTCACGGCACCCGATTACATCAAGAACAATCCCTACGCTGAGTGGTATCTGAATGTCATGCGAATCGACGGATCCCCAACCCAGGCTTACCATCGCGAGCGTTACGGAGCCGACTACGACTACTACAATTTCGCTCCCACCTTCGATCAGGAGATCAAGAAATGGAGTCCGGACGCCTGGGCCAAGACCTTCCGTGACGCGGGCGCGAGATATGTGGTTCTGACCACTAAGCATCACGATGGGTTCACACTTTGGCCCAGCTCTACACCAAACCCCAAGTTGCCCCCGGACCGGCAACACGCCACCCGCGATATCGTTGGCGAGCTGACCACCGCCGTCAACCATCAGGGCTTGCGCATGGGTCTTTATTATTCCGGCGGTTATGATTGGACCTTCGTCCCTGGTCCTATCAGGACTGCGGCTGACTACCAGTCGGTCAAGCCTCAAAGCGAGGCCTATGGCAAGTACGCCGATGCCCAGTTCCGCGAACTGATCCAGCGTTACCATCCTGCGGTGCTTTGGAATGACATCGACTATCCCAAGTCTGGCCATCCTTTGGAACTGATGGCGGAGTTTTACAACGCTGTACCCGATGGCGTAATTGACGACCGTTTCGGGGTCAAGCATTCTGATTTCAAATCTCCGGAATATCAGGTGCTAGACAAGATCAGTCCAACCAAATGGGAAGAGTGCCGCGGCCTAGGACGCTCATTTGGATACAATCGAGCGGAAGGGGAAGCCGAAACGATCGCCCCCGATGTACTTATTTATTTATTGGTAGATATCGTAAGCAAGAACGGCAACCTTCTGCTTGACGTGGGACCAGAAGCCGATGGCACGATTCCTCCGGTCCAGATGATGCGTTTGCAGGCTCTCGGAAGCTGGCTCGGCCAGAATGGAGAAGCCATTTATGGCACCCATCCCTGGAAAACTGCGGAGGGTACGACATCCGAAGGTATCCGACTGCGTTTCACTCAAACCGATTCCGCGGTGTTCGCCACGATGCTGGGAAAGCCAAAGACGGACAGCATTACTCTCAAATCTCTGGCGCCCAAGGCCGGTACGCTGATCTATCTCCTGGGTGAGGCCAAGCCGCTGGCCTGGTCACAACAGGGAGTCGACACAAAAATCACGCTTCCGCGGATTCTTCCGGGACAATATGCTTATGTGTTGAAGATAGCGGGGCCGTTGTCCATGGCTCTGAGCGACTCAGCCAGCTCAGAAACGAGGCAGTAGCTAATCTTCATCTCTTCTCCGCTATGAAATCGGAACCACGATCCATTAGTTCCGTGTCCGCTTCTCCGTCGGAACAGTGATATCCCAGGAAGCTGCGCGCTTCCACAGGGGCGGCGCAATTTGTTTTCCGTCGTCGGTGGCGTCCAGCGGGTTGATTCTTCATCAAATATTCATTACTCACGAGGTAGCGAATGATGCCAGGTAGAGGAACATCGAGACGTGATTATCTGAAACTCATGGCTGCCGGAGCAGGTCTGGTCGCGACCGCACCGGCGAGTTGGACTCAGGAAGCTGTAGAGAAGACGATGACGACGGACCCGCAGGCGCCTCCACCCGAGCATGACCGACGGATTCAATGGTGGCAGCAAGCAAAGTTTGGGATGTTCATTCACTGGGGACTCTACAGCGTGATTGGCCGTCACGAGTGGGCGATGGAAATGGAGGGCATTCCCATCCCGCAATATGAAATGCTGGCCAAGCATTTCAACCCCAAACCCAACGCTGCGCGCGAGTGGGCAAAGCTGGCCCGACAAGCGGGGCAGAAATACATGGTCATGACCACCAAGCACCATGAGGGCTTTTGTAATTTTGACACCAAGCTGACTGACTTTTGCGCACCCAGGCAAGCCGCAGGTCGGGACCTGGTCCGCGAGTTTGTGGAAGCGGCGCACAGGGAGGGACTACGAGTCGGTTTTTATTATTCGCTGATGGATTGGCACCACCCCGACGGGGCTTTGTGCGCCACCGACGAACCCGCACGAAAACGCTTCGTGGCTTACACTCACGGATTGATTCGTGAGTTGATGAGCAATTACGGCAAGATCGACATCCTATGGTACGACGTCGATTGGCCGCTCTCGGCGGAACAATGGGAATCGGAAAAGATGAACCAGATGGTATTCGAACTCCAACCAGACATCATCGTCAACAATCGCAACGGCCTGCCCGGGGATTTCTCCACGCCCGAGCAACATATCCAAGCTGCGGCGAAGGGACGCGCCTGGGAGGCTTGCATGACCCTGAATGACAGTTGGGGATATCACAAGGCCGACGACAATTGGAAAACTCCTAAGACCATCGTCAACAACCTGATCACTTGCGCGCACGGTGGCGGCAACTATCTCTTGAATATCGGTCCCAAGCCCGATGGCTCCATACCTGAGGAGTCGGTTGCGATTTTGCAAGCCGTAGGCAAATGGACCGGCCCTAACGCAACCGCCATCTACAGCACCGAACGCAGCAACTTCAATCAGCACGTGTATGCCAACTTCACACAGCGCGGAAACACGGTGTACGCCCACATTGATGATTGGCCAGGAGACACCCCGGCGGAACAGTGGCTGTCGTTTTACCAGCCGCCCAGTGTGATTTCCTTTGGGGGCTTTCGAGCGAAAGTAAAATCGGTTCAGCTGCTCGCGGGCGGCAAACCAGTGGCCTTCATCCAGGACGATCTGTCTCTGCGGCTTACAGGACTGCCGGTGGTTGCTCCCGATCAACCGGCCACCGTGATAGTGATCGAGTGTGGGGGAGAGCCGATCATGGACCGCGACTACGTGAGAAAAAATCGTCTGCGCTTCAAGGCCGGAGTAAGTTGAAGTCCAGTCGCTACGATTATTTCTGTGCGCTGTTCACGAAGCGAATGGCCTGATCGATATCTGGGTCCTGCGGCGTAAGTTTCTTGGCTTCGAAGAGTTCGACAAGTCCGTTCTTCAGGTCTCCGGAACGGCAGTAGGTGAGGCCGAGATTCTTGTGCAGGAGGGCCAGCGCGCTGCACTGCCCGCAAACCTGCAGACCCTCTTTCAGCTGTGCAATCGCTTGTGGCCAATCGTGGGCGGCCGCCGCCGAAAGACCGAAATTCCCCAGAGTTTGGGCGCGATCCATGATGCGCTTTTGCGCCTGCAAGCTGTCAAAGCGCTGCTGAAATTGCTGTGAGTCCTGGGGATCGGACTTGGTTAGCTGGCGGGAAAGATTGTAGAGGGCCTCGGCATGATCAGGTTTGATCTCGATGACCTTTCGCCATTGCGCGATGGCTCCATCACGATCACCGCTGTGCAGCGACTCCTGTCCCAGCACAAATAGGGTATCAGGTTTCGTGGGGTCGAGCGCCGTCGCCCTTTGCAGCAACCGAACTGACGCTGGGGCGTTGCCCGCCGATTTTTCGATCAGGCCAAGTAAGTACCAGGACTCTGCAGATCCGGGGTCAAGGCGCGTGGCGGTTTCGAGTTCGGGCTTGGCATCGCTGTCGCGCCGCAGGTCGAGGAGCACCCGCCCCTTGTTGTAGTGGGCCGCGGCGGCGTTCGGATCGAGACGGATGGCTTCCGAAAACTCCTCGAGGGCGCCTTCCAGATTGAACTGATCGGCCAGCGTAATCCCCAGATTTATGTGCGATCCTGGAATCTTTGGATCAAGCGCAATGACCTCGCGAAAGTAGGTGACGGCCTCGGCTTGCCGACCTGTGCGGGCGAGTACCATGGCGAGCACAGTGAGTGCCTGGGAATTGTCTTGCCCGACCTTCAGCGCGCTTCGCAGCGCCTGCTCTGCCTCCGGGAAACGTGATTGGGCTGCCAGGACCAAACCCAGATTTACGAATGCCTGCGCATACTGCGGATTATTTTCCGTCGCCTGCCGGAGTAATTGCTCGGCCTCGCTGCTTTTGCCTTGCTGGCCGTAAAGCACACCCAGATTGGCCTGCGCCTCCGCATATTGGGGATCCAGCGCAATCGCCGCTTTCAACTCTTTCTCAGCATCCGTGTCCTCGCCGGCCTGCAGGATCAAGAAGCCAAGTTGGTTGTGCGCAGCAGCCAGCGAGGGATCGAGCCGGATGGCCTGTTGCAAAACTTCGCGCTCCTCAGCAATGTCGCCCAAACGGTCGAGGGCTAGAGCCAGGTTATAACGGGTACGCGCGTTCTTTGGATCTCGACGATCGCCTGACGATAAAGATCGACAGCGTGATGGGCGTCTCCCGACTGAAGGTATTCGTTGGCCTGGTTCACCTGGGTGCCGGCAATATCTTCCTTCATCGTCGCCTGCTTCTTTTCTTCAAACGCCTTCAATTCTTGCCGGGCTTGCTCTTCCTGTCCCAGGCTTCGCAGTACCGCGGCCAATTGAAAGCTGGCCTCGCCGGATGAAGGCTTGAGTTGTACCGCCTTCTCCAGTTGCTGACGAGCTTCCTGCTTCTTCCCTAACTTTGCCAGCGTGAAACCCAGGTTGTAACGAACATCGTAGCTATTTCCGTTCAGAGCGGCCGCCTGCCTGAGCATGGTTTCCGCTTCCGCATAGTTTCCCAGGCCGCGATCGACAATGCCCATCAGATAAAGCGCTTCGAAATCATGGGGCTTTCGCTTGTGATAGCCGGTGATCAGGGGCAACGCGGTGTTGAACTCGGCCAGAACAACCAGAGCCTTTACATACGACAGGCGAATCGTGTCGTTGTTTGGGGAGAGGCGATGCGCCTCCTTAAACTCCTCGACCGCCTGCCGGAATTGATTTTGCTGCGTGTAGGCGACCGCCAGATTGGAGTGCGCCTCCGCCGACGACGGATCCTGCTTCACAATATTCGTAAGCACCTGGACCGCGTCGCTCACATTTCCATTCTTCGAGTAGGCGATCGCGAGATCGTTTTGCAATGTCGCGACGGAAAGCGCGTCCTTGAGATAGGCGATGGTCGCCGAATATCTCTTTTCCGCGATGAGTGATTTCGCCAGCCCGTCTAGCGCTGGAACCGATTTGGGATCTGTATTCAATGCGATCTTGAATTCGTCGATGGCCGCATCGTCCTGGTCCAACTGGCTGAGCGCAACTCCTAGCGCGATGTGACTTGAAGGGTTTTCAGGTTGCAGGCGAGTGGCGATTCGAAGCTCGTGCGCGGCGCGCGTGGGTTGGTTGCTTTGCAGGAGAGCGAGCGACAAGTTGAAGTGGGCTTCCCAGGAATTGGGGTCCAAATGCACGGCCGATTCAAAGGCAGAAATTGCGCACAATGTCTTCTGCCGTTGCCCAAAAAACGCACCCAGGGCATCGTAGGCGGCCGCCGACGGATGGGCCTTGATGGTTTGTTTCAGTTCCGTCGGGCCCTTGCATGCGGTAACATCCTGCGCGGCCAGGTTTTGGCTGTATACGAAGATAACGGGAAAAAGCGCGAGCCGGGCCAGTCCCCGCGCGAAACTCCATCCCACCATTCACGACTCCCAGAAGTGATCGACCGATTTCAATCGTAGCAGAACAGAAGTTCTTCCCTCTATTGGGCGAGGGTCCCGCCGCGGTGCTATCAGCGCCGCATCCAAATAGATAATAGATAAATGAGTTATGATCGGCGAGATCGATGATGAATCAGCGGACCGTGCAATCAGGACTCGCAATTCATGCCACTATCCTCGCTCTTGCCCTGATTTTTCTAGGCAGAGGAAAGCTTGCGTGCGCCCAGGGAGTGGCAACCGGCGGTACCGCGGTCCCAGCTCGCCCTCTCCCTTCGGGCATGAAGGCACCCACCGTGAGCTACGAGGATCTCGCGGTCCAGGCTGGCCTCACGGGTGTTGAAGTCTCCGGGGCGGACCATGGCAAACAATACATCGTTGAGTCCACCGGAACAGGTGTGGCAATTTTCGATTATGACAATGACGGTCTCCCCGACATTTTTCTTGTGAATGGCGGCCGCCTGGGGGACGGCGCGCAACCCCAGCCTTTCCTCTATCACAACCGGGGTGGACTGAAGTTCGAAGACGTCACCCAAAAAACGGGAATAACGAGTACTGGGTGGGGCCAGGGCATCTGTGTGGGGGACGTCGACAATGATGGCAACATTGACGTGTTCGTCACCCAATGGGGACAGAATATCCTGTACCGGAATCAGGGGAATGGCACATTTCGCGACGAGACCAAAGAACGCGGTTTGCTCACCTCCAAGCGCTGGAGCACAGGTTGCGCCTTCATCGACTATAACCGCGACGGATATCTCGACCTGGTCGTCGTTCACTATATAGACTTCGATCTGGCCCATACCCCGCGACCGGGAGACAAATCGCAGTGTCAGTGGAAAGGATTGCCTGTCCTGTGCGGCCCGCGAGGTCTGCCTCCCGAAACAGTTTCCTTATACGAAAACGACGGACACGGGCATTTCACCGATGTTTCGGACCGGGTTCATATCAGCGGCCCCAAGGATTATTACGGTTTCACCGCGCTCACTGGCGACTTCGATGACGATGGGTGGCCCGACATCTACATCGCCTGCGATTCCACCGCGAGTTTGTATTATCACAACCTCGGCGGCAAAGCTTTCGAAGAGATCGGCGTTCGTTCCGGTCTTGCTTTCAACGAAGATGGACGGGAGCAGGCCGGGATGGGAGTGAGCGCAGCTGACGTCACTGGCAGCGGACTGCTGGACATCTTCAAGACCAATTTTGCCGACGATACCCACACCTTCTATCGCAATCGGGGCAAAAATGATTTTGAGGACGATACGACCGGGGCTGGCCTCGCGGTCAATACCAAGTACCTAGGATGGGGTACGGCCTTTCTTGACTTTGACAACGATGGTTGGAAGGATTTGATCGTCGTCAATGGGCATGTGTATCCCGAGGTTGACGAGGCCCACACTGCCGAACATTTCAAACAGCCCCGCCTTCTCTACTGGAATCGCGGCGACGGCCAATTTTTTGAGCTTTCCCCTCAGGGTGGACCCGGCATCAGCACCCCCCACTCTTCGCGGGGTCTCGCGATCGGCGATCTCGACAACGACGGCGAACTGGAGATTGTCATCGTCAATATGGGTGAAAGTCCATCTCTTCTGAAAAATGTCGCTCCCCATACCGGGAATTCGCTGCTAGTTCGAGCGCTGACTTCAGGGAGGGACGCGATCGGGGCGCGGATCACGTTAACCGCTGGCGGTCACAAGCAGATTGACGAGGTCCGCAGCGGCGGTTCCTTCATCTCGCAAAGCGACTTCCGGGTGCACTTCGGTCTGGGCAAAGCGGCCGCGGCCGACATATCGGTGCGATGGCCGGATGGCAAGAGTGAAAATTTCCCGGGGGTTGCCGCAGGCCAGATCGTGACTATCGAAGAGGGAAAAGGCATCACCCGCAAACAGCAATTTACCTCTCCGAGAAAATAGCCGGCACGGGTTACCGCACCCGCTCGTGTATGGTGCGAATCTGGTTCGCCGCGATCGGCTCGAGACTTTGTATCTTGCCGCTCGGTCAGTTAGTCTCGAGCTAGGCCAAAATTGCTTTTGGCAGTCGAGAACCGCTAGTCCTCGGGACTGCTTCATGCCCGGATTTGAACGACAGCGCGCGAGCGAGTCTCGAATAACTCCACGCTTAGAAGCGTAACGACTTGTAGTAGAGTTTACGGTAATCAACGTGGAAAACAATTCCCCCGAATTTAACTCAGAATCACGAGGGCTGCTAAAAAGAGAATCTGGCAATACATTTGCGTGAAGCGATACTGGCTGGGAGGATTTTACCTGGCGATCCGGAAATCACCCAAATTTACCAGCTTCGCGGCGCGCTGGAGGGATTGGCAGCTCGGCTCGTTGTCGAACAGAAACTTCCACTAGACGATCTTGAAGCCGCTCTGGCCGAGATGCAAGACGCCATCCAGCAGAATGATCTTCTCAAAGTGGTGGATCGAGTCCAGCAATTTCATCTTTGCCTGCTCGAAAAGGCTGGTAACCCCTTTCTTTGGGACACCGGCCGAAGAGTAATCATACCGTTGTACGCTTCCACCCGGATCCGGGCTCTAGCCAAGAACCTGGATGCCACTCCATGGGAACCGCAGCTGCAAGATCATCGCAGAATTGTCGATGCAATCCTAACGGGACACCCAAGCTTGGCCGAGCAAGTGGTGATTCACGTAATCAATCTGTTTCTTGAATCCGCACTGCAAGTGTGGGCTCATTAGCGGGAATCAGCTTCGACTAGTTCTCTTGTCGTGAGAGTTTTTATTTTGTCCCGTGCGTTTCACCTTTAAGACCGCAATTCCAACAAAAACGGTCTGTTGCCGCGGCGTGGAGTCAGCGGCTTGCTAGCCCGTGGCTTCCATGGCGAGAACATCCACCCATCAGTCGAGGACAGGGGTTTTTTCACACAGAAGAATGACGGGAACATTCAAGATGAAGCGACCGAAGAACAGTCAATAAGCAAGCGGTCAGCATACCGCCCGGCAACATCGTTAAGCTCGCCTAGAACATGGCCACTCCCATGGTTTGCCATTTCCGCACGTTTCATTTATAAAACTGTGTATGCGCCCACGAAAATAGAATCGGGCATTACGCCAACCTTTATGCTTTTGTCAAGAAGTTTTCAGAGTGCGATATCATTTTAACGATCCGGGCGGGCGGCAGCGAGCCAATGCTACATGAAGGTTCGTCGATACCATTAGCATCATCGCCCATTTGCGTTCACTCTAACCCAGTGGTTGGCTCTGAAAATTTATGAAGACAAAGGCACTTAAGATTTCCAGCCGGTACCCGACTCCGGCTCTTGAGAAGGGTTTGGATATTTTGGAATTGTTTGCCAGCGAGGCGTCAGGACTTACAAAAAGCGACGTCGCACGGAAGCTGGGTCGGACAATTTCAGAGATCTTTCGAATGTTGTCGTGCCTCGAAGAACGTGGCTACATTGCGCAGAGCCCGAACAGCGATCGTTACCACCTGACCTTGCATCTATTTAGGCTCGCGCAAGAGCATCCGCCGATCAAACGCATGATTATGCAGGCCTTGCCAATTATGCAGCAGGTTGCTCACGAACTAAGTCAGTCGTGTCATTTGGGCGTCCTCAACGTGGGTCAGGTGGTGATTATCGCGCAGGCGGATTCCCCCGTGAGCCCAGTCTTCTATGTTAAGGCTGGTGCGGTTGTGGATCTCATGCATGCAGCCACCGGTCACGTCATCCTCGCACACCAAACGCAAGAGGCTCGTGCACGTGCCATACACACTTGGTGCAAACGTAATAAGACTGACGCTCCCCGAGATCTGGCTTCGCATCTTGCCGCCATTAAGGAGCGAGGCTATGAAGAGAAGGAAAGTTACGAGGTAGAGGGAGTCATCAATGTTACCTATCCCGTCTTGGACGAGCACGGGTATGCGGTTGCCGCGTTAACCGTTCCCTACATCCGGCGAATTGGCGACAACACCGCCACGTCCGTCGTCCGCCAAGCCTTGAAACGGGCGAGTTCTCAGCTTTCCAAAGAGATCGGCGGAATCTTGCGAGAGCGCCCGAAATTGGACACTTAAGCCTTCGCGGCAAATCCGCAAACGTTAGGCTCATTGCCCTTTTTATGGATTTTTATTGACAAACTTAATGTTTCAGGAATAGAAATTAACATCCTGGTGTGGGTTTTTACGAATCACCCCATGGCTTTCCATTGGTGTGACCGCGGAGGAATATCTTGATTTTCATTGTCGAGGACTGGCCGCGGCTTGAAAGCCTGCCGAAGGAGAGTTGATCCGCTTTGAGCGACCCTAAAATCACGAATGTTCGGATCCTCGATCTTCGATTTCCGACCTCACGCCACCAAATTGGGTCGGACGCTGTGAACACAGACCCCGATTACTCGGCGGCATATTGCATTCTGGAAACGGATGAGGGTGTCGAAGGATATGGCCTCGCTTTCACCCTGGGCCACGGTACAGAATTGTGCGTGCTTGCACTTGAATATCTTGCGCGATTTGTCCAAGGTCGCAATTTATCTTCTGTGACGGACGACACAGTCGCCTTCTCCAGACAGCTTACGGAAGACAGTCAATTCCGCTGGCTCGGGCCCGAGAAAGGTGTAATCCACCTGGCTGCCGCGGCCCTAATCAATGCAGTCTGGGACCTTTATGCGCGAACCGAAGGCAAACCTCTCTGGAAACTGTTGGCAGATTTTGAACCCGAGCAGATTGTCCGCTCGATTGACTTTAAGTACATCGAAGATGCCATTACTCCCGGTGAAGCCCTAGACCTACTGAGGGCGCACACCGCATCTAAAACCAGCCGTTTAAAGAAGCTTGAACAGCATGGGTATCCCGCATACACGACATCTGCAGGGTGGTTCGGCTTCAGTGACGAAAAGATTCGACGGCTCTGTCGTGAATCTCTCAGCCAAGGATGGACACATTTCAAGTTGAAGGTTGGTGGCGACCCGGCCGATGATCTTCGCCGAGCGCGGTTGATGCGTGCAGAAATCGGACCGCACAACAAGCTCATGATGGATGCGAACCAGAAGTGGGGAGTCATCGAGGCAATTCGGCGCACAAAAGAACTAGCTGAAGTGGATCCTTGGTGGATGGAGGAACCCACCAACCCTGACGACATTTTGGGCCATGCTCGCATTCGCCGAGAGGTTTCTCCCGTTCGCATTGCGACCGGTGAGCATTGCCACAATCGAGTCATGTTCAAGCAATTCATGCAGGCTGACGCAATGGATGTCTGTCAGATTGACAGTTGCAGGGTTGCGGGCGTGAATGAGAATCTTGCGGTGCTGTTGATGGCCGCTAAATTCAATATCCCAGTTTGCCCGCACGCGGGCGGAGTCGGCTTGTGCGAATGCGTGCAGCACCTGGCGATCTTCGACTATCTGCGTGTATCAGCATCGCTCGAAAACCGTGTCACTGAATTTGTAGATCATCTGCATGAGCATTTTGCTGACCCCGCGCGCATAGCAAAGGGTCACTATCTGGTACCTGAAAAACCCGGTTACAGCACCGAGATACTTCCGGAGACTTTGCTCGCCTACGAGTATCCGGATGGTCCAGTATGGAATGATCACCGGATTTCAGTTGTAACGTAGAAGAAGTCTCGTTCGCACAAAGTAGCGTTCCTTCTCAGATTCGTCCCGGAAGAGCAGCGCTGCCTCAATGAAACAAGGAAAAGTAGAAGAACACCATCGTTTCTTGGTGAAGTTGCAACTCGATCGACTCGAGGCGGTGGAAGCAAATCTGAAGATCCTGGAGAAACGCATCCAGGAGAAGTTCGAGCCCTATGCAGCAGAGCTCGCCTTATTGCGGGAAATCCCGGCTGTGGATTGGACTCTGGCCGCCGTGGTTATCGCTGAACTGGGCGTCGACATGAGGGTATTCGAAAGTGTTTCGCAGCTGGCTTCTTGGGCGGGAGTGTGTCCGGGAAACAACGAATCGGCCGGTAAGCGCAAGAGCAGCCGCATCCCCAAAGGCAATGTGTATCTGAAGACGGCACTGGTAGAAGCCGCCAACTCGGCAGCCAAGGCCAAGGGTACCTACCTGCGGGACAAGTTCTACCGTCTCAAGGCTCGGCGCGGGCACAAGCGGGCGGCGGTGGCAATAGCCCACAAAATCCTGGCGGCCATCTATCACATGCTTTCCCAGCAAGTCTCCTACAACGACTTGGGAGACCTCTACCTGGACAAGCTCAACAAGCACCACCTCACGCGAAACCTAGTTCGTCGTTTGGAACGTTTAGGCTACGCGGTGACACTGACACTTCAGGAAAAGCGCCACAGGCGTAAACAATTTTCGGTTAATTTTCATAGCAGTTAACGATAGGGACATTTCTAAAAAGCTTTGACCCCCCCCAAAGAAAATACTTGACAACCGTAATCATCGAGGCTACAAATGAGCCGTTTGATACGCGAACTGTTAATTTCGCCTATAAAATATCTGCATTTAAGATGGTCTCGAACCGCAAGGGTCGGAATTTTGCAAGGACACACAGGAGTATGAGGCTATTGATCGCAAACAAATTGGGGGAGGGGTTTATGGATAACCGTGCTCCGAGTCTTTTTGCTTTGGTTCGAGGATGCAAGAATTCATCTGGCTTGGGTGAATTCTTTTTAGCCTGCTGCGGCATGCTGATTTTGTTCTGCACGGTCGCTAATGCGCAGACTGCGACTGGCCAATTCAATGGGCATGTTTACGACCAGAGTGGAGCGGCTGTGGCGGGCGCGACGGTGAAGGTGGAAGACCCCGCGACTGGCTGGACACGGACGGTGCAATCCAATGGTGAAGGCTTATACCTACTTCCGCTCATTCCGCCCGGAAACTACCAAATCACGGTCACTCAGGTAGGCTTCCAGGCGGCCGTAAGCCCGCTACTCGAGCTCAATGTAAACCAGCTTTCTACTCAGGACTTCCACCTGCAGGTGGGAGCGTCATCGCAGACAGTGAATGTCAGTGCTTCTGAAACAGAGTTGCTCCAGGCGACTTCGACAGAGTTGGGCACCGTTGTGCAACAGCGCACGGTCAGTGATCTGCCGCTCAACGGACGAAGCTTCACAGCGCTTCTAACCCTGGCGCCCGGCGCCAACCCAGTAAACCAATCCCAAAATGGCGGCGTTGGGTACAGCGCCACATTTGGCTCCGCCGGCATCCCAGGCTCGACGTATACCTTCCCATCGGTACAGGGTCAGTGGAACCGCGAGAATCTGTGGTACATCGATGGCATCATCAACGGATCCGCTATGGGTGGTTCGTATGACGTCCCACCGATCATCGATACCGTCCAGGAGTTCAAAGTTCAGTCTCATAACGATCAGTCCGAGTATGGCGGAGTATTGGGCGGAGTCGTCAACCTGGTCACCAAGTCTGGCACGAATACCTATCACGGATCGGCGTGGGACTATTTGCGCAACAATGTCCTCGATGCCCGAAATCCGTTTACAGATTTCACAAACAATCTCCCTTCAGCCCCTGCGACCTTTCGGCAAAATGAGTTCGGCGGGGCGTTCGGTGGCCCCATCCGCATCCCACATCTCTATAATGGAACCAACAAGACATATTTTTACGTCTCCTACGAAGGCTGGAGGTATGCGAAGGCGGCGGGAACCAGCTACGTATCGCCGACTGATGCTGAGCTAAATGGCGATTTCACAAACGCGTCCGTCGTAACGAGTACCGGCGCCCCGGCACTTTTGTTTAACCCTTATTCAACCACTGGAACCGCAGGAAACTTCACACGAACGTTGCTTGGAGGAGATGGCCTTCACGTCCCTCAAAACCTAATCGACCCTACCGCTCAGGCCTTCTTAAAGAACTACAGCGATAAGCCCAATTTCACTCCGGCTACTGTGGGTGGAAACAATACGATTCTCAACTCCGTTGGTACTGACAATGCCAATGGATTCAGCGGACGGATTGACCAGAACTTTGGATCGAAGGATTCAATATGGTTCCGGTACAGCTATCTCAACGGAGCCAATGTCGTTCCCCGGTCCCATATTCTTAACAGCATCAGCAGTGCGGATAACAGAAACGCGGGTGGCGGTTGGACTCACGTCTTCTCTCCCACTTTTATCCTGGACGCACGAGGGGGATGGTGCGGCCGATACAACAATAAGAACGTGAGACAGCCATTAAACCCGGCTGCCACGGGTTATGAAGGGGTCGAGGCGACATATGGGTTTCCGGAGTTTGATTTTGCCGCGGTGCTGGGGGGAGGGGGTGCCTACAACCTCATTGGCGGCAATGGGCCAAATGTTTTGTCAACTAACGCGACAAATTTCGCCGTAAATATAACCTGGATACGTGGAAAACACCAACTACGTTTCGGGTATGAACAGCATATCCCGGAATGGACCCAGGGGCTTACGAAGGGCGGATCTTTCGGCGGAGCCCAATTCCAGTTCTCGCCTAACGAAACGTCGGACCCGCAAAATGCCTCGAGCACCGGTAATCCGGTCGCCTCGGCTTTGCTTGGCATTCCGTCCAGTGGCCGCTTTCAGTCGGAATCGAATGCATTTCGCGTGATCATGCCTGCGGCTTATGTCCAGGATACCTGGAAGGTGACTCCGCGCTTAACCATCAGTGCGGGGTTTCGCTGGGACGGCGAATCATCTCCTCACCTCGAGAAAGGGAACGCGGCAAATCTTGATCCGAACACCGGAAACTGGGAAATCGCAGCCGGGCCCGGGAAAGGTGGACAGCTGCCCCCACCCTGCGATGCGGCCAATGGAATCTTCGCTCCGTGCATCCCATCATCCACCCCGGAGAATGATTTGATTATTCAGCAACATGTTATTGCCTCACCGAATCCGAACCTGGGCCCCGATCCATACTATAAAATGTTTCAGCCCCGCATAGGTGCCGCTTTCAAGTTAACTGACAGTATGGTTATCAGGGGAGGGTGGGGTTTGGTCTACGACTCTCTGGAAGGCAACCTCCAAAGTCCCAGGGATCGTCTCGAATCATGGCCCTCGAACGCGTCGCTTCCGCTTAACTTCAACACCACAGGTCAACCTTTACAAACCATGACGATGATTGTTCCAACCCTTAGTAGCACCAACGCGCTCCCAGCCGTTCCGACACCGTGGCAGCAGTTTGGATGGTATTACGATCCACATCTCAGGCCTGCTTATTCCCAACAGTTCAACGTTGAGATACAGAAGCAATTCAGCAACAGCCTCGTCGCCTCAGTATCTTATGTAGGCAGCAAAACCAGACACCTGCCTATTACCGGACTCTCTAACGATTCTCCGGTGCCTGGCCAAGCCGGTGCCAATCGCCCGTTCCCTTGGCTTGGCTCGGCTATCATGGCAACCGACCGTGGTACAGCCAACTATAATGCGCTGCAGGCGAAGGTAGAAAAGCGAGTGGCTTCCGGCCTTGCCTTCGGGGCTGGTTGGACCTACTCAAAGTCGTTGGACAACGGGGCGAGCGGCTTCTACGACGTTGAAAATGGCCCAGGGGGTTTTGCCGTGGTACAAAACTACAACGACCTGAGCCAGAATTACGGCACATCCGGAAACAGCCTTACTCACATCGTCTACGGGTGGGCTATCTATGAATTGCCCTTTGGGAAAGGCAAGCGTTTCATGAGCAGCGGCATCGCCGCTGCCATCCTTGGCGGTTGGCAAACAAACGTGAATTTGTCGGCGCACTCAGGGATTCCGTTGACCTTCCCCGATGCTGGTATCGACCCGGCAAATATCGGCAATACCTCGGGCTTTGTTAACTATGGCAGGGCAAACCTTATTGGAAACCCAAGACTCAGCCACCCTACCTTCAAAGAGGCATTTAATACGGCGGCTTTCGCTCATCCGGTCAACCAGTACGGCAACTCCGGGCGGGGCATCGTGGCTAGTACACCATTCGATAATTTTGACTTCTCACTCATGAAGAATATCCCTATCGCGGAAAGGCTCCGTATGCAATTCCGAGCGGAGTTCTTCAACGTATTCAACATTCAAAACTATGGCTTACCAGGGACAACCTTCGGAGGCGGCGATTTCGGAGTAGTTAGTAACCTCGTCAGCGGAGCTACTCCCAGGCAAATTCAGTTCAGCCTGAGAGTTGAGTTCTAGCCGGTTGCCGGAACGGGCCAAGGGTAATGTTTTGTATAGAAGCGTCGCATCAGGGCTATCCCAAGGCCCTGGTGCGATGGATTGTCTGAGGGCTAGTTATGCAGGAGGTCCCAGAGCGAATGTGACACTTCACGTCTCCTATTTCCTTTCGCTGGCGAAGCGTAAAGAATGCTCAGATACTAGGGTGAACCTACGTCGTCTCCAGGAACCGCTCAGCCTGCGTTGGAGACCATCAGGTTTAAACGCGACGAAAGCAGGCATGTGTGGGCGATGATCGATGACTACTTCCGTCCCGGGCGTTGTTTCGAGTGTACACGAGAAGGACAGGGCTACTTCTGTCGCGCTGCTGCGGGAAATGATGCGCATCAGAGAGCTCGAGCAGAGATCTCTCGATTTGAGCACGGCAATACCTCCGGAAGTGATCGGCTCAGCGCATTTATGCGCTGGCCAGGAAGCCGTTCCGGTAGGAGCCCTTGCCGGGCTCGCAGAGGCCGACCAGATTATCGCAACTTATCGAGGGCACGGATGGGCGTTAGCTTCTGGCCTCTCGATAACGGAAGTCTTCGGAGAGATTTGCCAGCGCAGCATCGGCGTGAACGGCGGCCGCGGCGGGTCAGCCTACATGATGGCGCCCGAACGGCGTTTCATCGGTGAGAATTCGATCGTAGGAGCCGGAGTTCCCGTTGCCTGTGGCGTGGCGATGGCGAACCTTGCGACAGGCAATGGCAAAGTAGTTGTCGTCTCCATTGGAGACGGAGCGTTCAACCAGGGCGCGACCCACGAGGGGCTCGCATTCGCAGCCGCTCGTAGTCTGCCCGTGCTCATTATCTGTGAGAACAACGGCTGGTCAGAACTAACCCCAACTTCACTCACCTTCAAAGTGGAAAGGATTGCCCAAAGAGCGAGCGGCTACGGAATCCCAGGGTTCACGATTGATGGTTCAGACCCGCTCATTGTTCGCGACACAATCCTGAAGGCAGCCAATCATGCCCGAGACGGGCGGGGACCAGTATTGATTGAATGCCGTGTCCCGCGATTGTGGGGTCATTACAATCGTGACATCGAGCACTATCGTCCCAAGGAAGATCGCGATCAGGCGCGCGCTCGAGATCCTATCAGCACTTTTTCCAGCAAGCTGATTGCTGCCGGCGTCCTTACGCCCGACAACTTTCGCGAGCTTGAGGTCAGTGTCAAGTCCGAACTCGACGAGGTTCAAAGGATCGTACTTAGCTCTCCGCCTCCTGATGCAGCCGCTGCCGGCCGACATGTGTGGTGCGAAGCACCTATCCAGCCAGCCAGCACACCCGCTTGCGAGGTACCGCAGACAACAACAGTAAGTTACATCCAGGCTGTCAATGAAGCTTTGTCTCGCGAACTGGCAGCTCGTCCGGAAGTCCTGGTATATGGCGAAGACGTGGGCCAGGCGGGGGGCATCTTCGGCGCATCGCGAGGACTGCAAAAGACTTTTGGTGCGAAGCGGGTCTTCGACACGCCAATATCCGAAAGCGCAATTCTCGGTTCAGCGGTGGGTGCGGCATTGATGGGGATGAAACCGATCGTAGAGATCATGTGGGGCGACTTCATGTTGGTGGCGCTTGACCAGATCGTTAACCAGGCTGCTAACGTTCGCTACATCACGGGCGGCAGGTCGGGTGCGCCGATTGTTGTCCGGACGCAACAGGGCGCGACACCCGGTTCGTGTGCCCAGCATTCCCAATGCCTTGAAGCGCTCCTTGCCCATATTCCTGGGTTGCGAATCGCGATTCCTGCAACGCCACAAGATGCTTTCAGTCTATTGCGCACCGCCACAGCTTCCCCCGATCCGTGCGTCATCTATGAAGCCAGGGGGCTGTATCAAACCAAGGGGAACGTGGAGTTCACTAACGTAATCGAGCCTATGGGAAGATCGCGATTACATAAGCCCGGACGTGACGCGGTGATTGTTACCTGGGGACCTACGCTGCTGATTGCCTTAGAGGCCGCCAGGCAATTGGCGGAAGGCGGAGTGGACGTAGGAGTGCTCGATCTTCGCTGGCTCTGCCCTCTCGACGATGATGGACTGCAGGCGGCTGTCAGAAGCGCTTCGGGTAATGTGATCGTGCTGCACGAGGCCAATCGGACCGGTGGATTTGGCGCGGAAATCGTCGCGCGGCTCCACGAGTTCTTGGACAGCGAGATAGCTCTCAAGATTGCCAGGGTCGCAACTCCCGACATGAGAATCCCCGCCTCGCCAATTCTGCAGCGTGCACTTCTTCCCACGGCCGCGAAGGTTATCGACGAAATTCGTCGTTTACTCGCGGTCAAGTGACAAAACTACTGGCGTTCCGAAGAGATCATTATGGACTTTCTTGTGCACATGGAAGTCGCCCGCATAGAAGGCGGCGATGAAAGAGAAGAGAAGTTGCGAGAACAAGAGGCGGCACGGAGCCGCGAGTTGGCGAAAGAGGGAATCCTCCTCCGCCTTTGGCGAGTGCCGGGGCGGCGGGAAAACTGGGGTATCTGGAACGCTGACGATCCGGATCGGTTACACGATGCATTGTCTTCCCTGCCCCTGTTTCGGTATCTGACGATTACCGTTCACCCTCTGGCTTCGCACCCGAATGACCCAATGAAGCTCGATCTTGCGTCGGAAGTGTCAGTCTCATCTAAGTCGAGTCATGGCTAGATCGTATGGCAGTTGTCGTTTTGGAAAATGAGGATAGTACTCATCCATGGTCGAAATAGAAAAGCTGTTTAGGTTAGACGGCAAGGTGGCTCTGGTTACAGGTGGCTACGGCGGTATCGGGGAAGCGGTGAGCCGGGGCCTGGCATGTTGGGGAGCGAAAGTTGTCATCAGCGGCCACAAAGGTGCAAGTGCTACTGCTTTCGCTGAATCGCTGAAGGCAGAAGGCCACAATGCATGGGCAACTGCCTTTGAAGCTGTTTCGATCTCTGAAACGCAGAGGATGGTAGACGAAGCCGCTGACCACTTCGGCCGTCTGGATATTCTCGTGAACTGCATCGGTTTGAACCGCGAGGAAAAGGCAGAAGAGGTCACCGAAGCGATGTTCGATCACGTGTTCAACGTCAACCTCAAAAGCGCCATGTTCCAGGCACAGGCAGCGGCGCGCCATATGATTCGGCAAGGAAACGGCGGTAAACAGGTTCACCTTGGCTCGGTGCGCTCGCTTCTCGCCCTGCGTGGACGGGGATATGCGGCTTACTGTGCGGCTAAAGGCGGCTTGATTACTTTGTGCAGGCAATTGTCGGCCGAGTGGGCACCTAACGGAATCAATGTAAACGTGGTCGCACCCACCTTCATCCGGACCGAGCAGGTAGCGCAGATGTTGGCCGACACTGCGTTCTATTCAAGTCTTATCTCACGAATACCGCTGGGACGAATTGGTGAACCACAGGACGTTATGAGCGCGGTCCTCTTTTTGGTATCGCCGGCGTCGGATTTCATCACCGGACACGTGCTCTATCTGGATGGTGGCATTACTGCAACACAGTAGAGGATCCAAGAAGTAAAGGGGATATGGCTCCATGGCTCGCACACTGATCGATCTAAGCATGCCGGTGCACAACGAAATGATAACGTTTCCGCGTGTCGTGCGCCCCGCCCTGGTAATGTTCGAAACCTGGCAGGGTTTTGCCGAACGGATCGGAGCGACGAAGTACGGCGTCGATTCCCTCACGGCGCACTACCTGGTGGTGATCGGCGATCACATCGGCACCCACATGGATTCGCTGCGTCACATGCGCGAAAACGCTCCAGGGCCTGAGGCTGTTCCACTCGAATATTGCTATGGGGAGGGCGTATGCCTGGATTTCCGTCATCTGCCTAAAGGCGCGGGTATCAGCGTCCAGGACATGAAAGACGCGCTGACCAAAATCAAATACACGCTCAAACCTTTGGATATCGTACTAATCCACACCGGTGCTGGAAAGATTCAGGATAGCGAGAAATATCTTACGGATCACGTCGGGATGACGGGGGAATCGACCAACTGGCTGCTTGACCAAGGTATCAAGATGACAGGGATCGACGCCGTTACCTATGATCCGCCAATTTGGGCGATGTTCGAGCGCAAGAAGTTCTGGGAAGCGCATTGCGTCATGAAGACACGCGAGTACTACCACCTTGAGAACCTGACCAATCTCGATCAGCTACCGGGCCACGGGTTCAAGTTGAGCCTGTTCCCTGTCAAGTGGGTCAATACCACCGGTGCTCCGGTCCGGGCGGTCGCTATTCTCGAGGATTAGCACAAGAGGTCAGAGGCACGGATGCAGTTTCTATCCATATCGCAACGCCGGAAAGGATTCGCCGAGGGTCACTATGCGACCTTAGCAGAGCAGGAGATGGAGCGTGCCCGCGAGCTGTACTCAGAAGGATTTATTCGTCAGATCTGGCACCGCCTGGATATGCCCGGCGCGTGCTTGTTATGGGAGGCAGCTGGCGAAGAGCAGGTTCGCGAAATGTGGGCCACACTCCCGTTTGCCCAGGCTGGTATGACGGAGATGTTACTGGTTCCACTCAAACCTTATGCAGGCTTTAGACCAACCAAGCCTCCTAAGATCGGGACGTGATCTGCTGTTGAAAACGATCAACGAACGCGCGATTGTCGTTGGGCTGGCACTACCGTTTGGCATCGAGGCCAAAGGCCAACTACCAACAGTATGAGTCCAGGGGCAGCACGATGAAGCGGGGATCAAGGAGCCAACCATGAACCCAATACAAGAGCGACGAAGTTTTCTGAAAACCCTCGCCTATGGTTTGGGCACGATGGCAATTTCCGATCTCGAGCCTGCGTTTGCCAAGAAGACGCCCGTTCGAAAACTTAACATTGGCCATACCTGTATCACGTGGGCTACATTTCCGCCGAAGAGCGGGCAGGATGACACCACGTTGGAGCCCGCCCTCACGGATATTTCAGCGCAGGGCTTTTGGTCTTTTGAAACGTTTCCCGAAGTGCTGGATAACTGGGATCAAAGAGGCTTGCTAGCTCCCCTCGTCGCAAAGTATAGGGTTCCGCTTCGGTCAGGGTATATCACAGGCGATCTCGTCGATCCTTCCAAGAGAAAAGATGAGATCACTCGCATAACTCAGCTTTGCAAAGTGGTGCAGAAGTATCAGGGGACCTATATCGTCCTGGCACCCAATGGTGTAAAGCGTGAGACCTATAACTTCCAGGAACACCGCGCCGACATAGTTTCTGCCTTGAACGACTACGCTGCGGCGGTAACAGATATGGGGTTCAAGACAGGCCTTCATCAGCATACCGGTACCTGCATCGAGTCTCGAGATGAGGTCTATGCCGTCATGGGAGCTGTCAACACCAAGAATCTTAAATTCGCTCCGGATGTGGGGCAACTGCAAAAGGGAGGCGCGGACGCTGCGCAAGTGGTTAAAGACTTTCTCCCACTCGTTACGCATATGCATTTGAAGGACTACAAGGGATGGCGGTACTACTCAGGCTATTGTCCCCTGGGTATGGGCAGTGTCGACATTCCAGCAATCCTCGAGATGGTCGAGGGCACAGGCCAGAATCCCGATGTGATGGTCGAACTCGATCCCTCGTTGAAGGATGGTCCGATGAGCCCACTTGAGACCGTGAAGACGACGAAAGCATATCTCGAGAAACTGGGTTATAAGTTCCGGACCTAGCCGACCCATAGAACTGATAGACAAAGATATTCATGGATATTAGCTACAACCGTTGGATGGTTTGTCTTATCGCAGTCGCGGGCTGCCTTTCGTTGATGTTCGTTTTCAGTCCCCGGCAGACTTCAGCCGGGACGAACACCGAATCCTATTCTTCCTGGAGCGACTATGACGGATCGCCTGATTCCATGGGCTACTCGTCCATCAATCAGGTCAATAAGAACAATGTGAGCGGGCTTAAGGAGGAGTGGTTTGTCCCCGCCCCTGGACCTGTCGGCAGGTTCTCGTTCAATCCATTGGTTATCGATGGCGTGATGTATGTGGTAGGAAAGGACAATGATATCTACGCCCTGGACGGCGCCACGGGCAAGCAACTCTGGGCTCACCCGGTAGAAGGCGGTCAGCCTACGAATCGCGGCTTTAACCGCTGGATTTCAACGGATGGTAAGGACCGCCGGCTCATCTTTGCCGTGGACGGCTATCTCCAGGAAGTTGATATGAACACTGGGGAAACCATCCGGTCGTTCGGCGGCGATGGCAAGGTGAATCTGCGGGAAGGGCTCGGCCGGGAGCACTCGGAGTTCACCCAGGGTGTTCAAAGTGGCACACCAGGACGGGTCTTTGAGAATCTGCTTATCCTGGGCTCCGCGCCTGGAGAAATGTATGGCTCTCCTCCGGGAGATTTGCGCGCCTACGATGTTAAGACCGGGAAAATGGCATGGATATTTCATACGGTTCCGCATCCTGGCGAGTTTGGATACGACACGTTCCCTCCGAATGCATGGAAGTACGTTGGTGGAAACAACGACTGGGGCGGAATGTCGCTAGATGAGAAGCGCGGAATTGTCTATTTCCCTTTGGGTTCTCCTACCTATGACTTATACGGCGCTGACCGCAAGGGCGCTAATCTCTATGGCGATTGCTTACTGGCGCTTGATGCACGAACGGGCAAGCGACTGTGGTATTTCCAGTTCATCCATCACGATCTTTGGGATTACGATCCCGCAGCGGCTCCCGTACTTCTCAGTGTGCTGCACGGAGGCAAGAAGGTTGATGTAGTCGCCCAAGCGACAAAATTCGGCTTTCTGTATGTTCTGGACAGGGTCACGGGAGAACCCTTGTGGCCGGTTGAAGAGCGGCCCGTTCCGCAGTCCGATATGCCGGGCGAGGCATCCTGGCCGACTCAGCCATTCCCGATCGCGCCCCCGCCGTTCGCCCGTCAAAAGTTCACTCTAGACGACATCAATCCATATCTTGACCCGGAAGAGAGGGAACGCATCCGTAACATTCTTGTGAATGCGCGCAACGAAGGCATCTTTACTCCTCCGGTTTACAATCGCGATCAGATCGAGGTGCCAGGGGAACACGGCGGCGCCAACCAGGGCAGCACCGCGGCAGACCCGTCGACTGGCGTGATGTATGTGAAGGCCTATGATTTGCCGACGATCCACAGGCTAACCGAAACAGCTCCGTCCCATCGGATCACGAGAAGTGGAACGGACGAGCAGCGTGGTTATGCACGGTACATGCAGACCTGCGTTGCCTGCCACGGACCGAATCGGGAGCGCATTCCCTTTCCTAAGGAGATGGATTTCTCTCATTTCGTGGCGAGGGTCCGAGCCGGAAAAGGAGAGATGCCGGCATTTCCGGAGACCGCCTTGTCGCCGCAAGATGTTGGCTTTCTGGCGGCCTATCTCAAAAATCCAGAGCTCGGCGAGGCGAGTGAGGCCTCGGAGTCATCGCATATTGGCGCTCCACCGGGTCAGAAGCGCTTTTACGGCCCATTTGGCAATATCTACCGGTCAGAGAATGGACTTCCTGCGTTCAGCCCCCCCTGGTCGTCACTGGTCGCTTATGACCTGAATAAGGGTACGGTTCTATGGCGGAGGCCGATCGGAACAACACCTGGTCTGGCTGTAAAGGGAATCACAGATACGGGAAGCTCTGCAATCATGAGAAACGGACCGGTAGTCACCGCCGGCGGACTCCTTTTTATAGCGAGCGGAGGGGATCGAACGATTCGCGCCTTGGACAAAGATACAGGGAAGACACTGTGGGAGACGCAAATCAACGCACTGCCCGATGGAATTCCTGCCGTTTACGAAGTTGGCGGCCGCGAGTATATCGCCTTCTATGCCGCCGTGGGCGACGAGAACGAATCGGTCTCATACAGCCCAGGCAAGCCGGGCGCGCAAGGTTACTACGTGTTTGCCCTGCCGCAGCCGGCGGGCAGCCAGTAGCGCACCGAGGGAAAGAGGTACTAGATGAACCTTGCAGGCAAGATAGCTTTGGTCACGGGGGCCGGCCGCGGAATTGGCCGCGGGATTGCCGAAGTGTTTGCGGAGCAAGGGGCGGACCTGTCAGTCAACGATATTGAGATTACTCCAGAAGGTGCCTCATCTGTCGTTGAATGGATTCGGTCCAAGGGACGGCGAGCGATCGCGGTCCAGGCCGACGTCTCAGATCGCATAGCAGTGGAATCGATGTTCGAGAAGGTTTGGAGCGAGTTTGGCCATATCGACATTCTTGTGAATAATGCCGGCATCGAGACCATCGTGCCCCTCGTTGAGATGACCGATCAGCAGTGGGAGCGGGTTACCAACGTAAATCTGCGCGGGCCATGGCTTTGCTCGCAGGTTTTCTGCCGGCGCGTTATCTCCGATGGGCGTAAAGGCAACATAGTGAACATCGGCTCAATCCAATCGGCAAAGATTTTACCCGGACGAACGCACTACGCTCCCTCCAAGCTTGCCATTGAGGCTCTGACGCGAAATACATCGGCCGAAATGATGCCATTCGGGATACGCGTGAACTGCGTTCATCCGGGCTTCATCGCTACGGATATGACGGCGTGGATATTAAAGGACTCCAATATCTTGTCCAGCATTGTGGCACAGATCTCTGCCGGCCGGCCGGGAGAGCCTCGCGATATCGCCAACGTGGTCGCATTCCTCGCCTCTGACCAATCGAGCTATGTGACAGGGCAATCCATCCATGTAGAGGGCGGATGGATTATGAAATGACATGGGCCGGGTCTTTCGGGCAGGACTTACGACACTGTGTTCAAGCACTCAGCGATGAGAAGCTCGAGATTGGATGGGATATCAGCATGAAAAAGAGTCTGCGCTTAGTGGTCGCACTTGCTGCTGCAGCTGTAACGGTTACATCGTTCCCAATCGCGAGTGGGGCCCCCCCAGCTCCGGCGAATCATCGAGGATCTCAGTCGGTGAGACCGACAACCGGCGAGATCCGCACCGCAGTCGATGGGTTGTTGGGCTGGCACGTGGGGATATTCGGGAACATTTTTCCCACGCTGACCTTTTCGGAATCGGCGGTTTTGACCGATGCCTTGGGCCTGGCCAATATCGGCGGGGACAACGGTCAAGAGGTGAGCCCGCAAATCAGCAAGAAGCTGGATTTTCATCTTTCCCCCGAGGATGTCGATTTTGTTAAGCGGCAACTCGATTCTCTTGGGCTCAAAATGACCGCGTATCGGGTCGACACAATTGCCTCCGATGCGGAATCACGTCAAAAGCTCTTCGCATTTGCAAAGGAATTGGGTGCCGAGACCATCGTTACCAGTGCAATGCCTTCAGCGCTGTCCGAATTGGACGGTCTCGCCGGCAAAAGCGGAATCAATGTAGCGATCGAAAGTCAGGACGATCCAAAAGACCTGATGAGCTCGATTCAGGGGCTCAGCCCGCATATCGGAGTGAGCGCGAATCTCGGTCAGTGGATGGAGCATGGGATAAGGCCTGTCGACGGACTGACCACGATACAAGACCGATTGATGGCTGTGCGACTTCGCGACCGCAGCAGGCTCGGACCCAATGCCCACGAGGTTCGATTGGGTATGGGAACGGCCGATCTGCAGCGCTTTCTCCTGAGAGTAGCCGAGCAGGAACCGCCGCCTCACGAACAGCCAAACGCATGTGTCAATTGCGGCCGCCCCTATGGAGGGACCAAACCGTTATTCATCGCGTTGGACGTAAATCCATGGCAAATCGTTATAGGAACGGAGCCGCAAGCGGGAGTTTCGGGCGGTATTTTTGCCGATCTATGGCAAGCGGCAACAGATTTTGAAAGGACCGCCCGCCCTGCCATGGGTTACCGTATTGAAGAGGATGCGGCTCTTATCCCGCCCACCAGCGCAGACCGCATTGCGGCTGAGGTCAAGCAGAAGATTGAAGCGGCACTCCCCCGCAAGGCGCTTGTAGCTCCGCGAGCGCCGAGAAAGCTCCTGGTTGTCGATCTGTGCCCGGCGGGAGGCTACTATCACGACACGGTCGCCAATGCCAATCTCGCTATTCAGAAAATGGCTGAGAATACTGGGGCCTACCAGCCGATCTTCAGTAATGACCTGAATAACCTGAAATATCCCAACATTCTTAAATATGATGCGGTATTCCTGAATAGCGTCGTGGGCGAGGTCTTCTCCGACCCGGCGGTCCTGGACGGATTGATCCGCTTTGTGCGGCAGGGTGGGGGTGTCGCCGGCCTTCACGGCGCAAGCTATGCTTCAATGGACATACCGGAGTATGGAGAACTGATCGGAGCACAAAGCGGCCCTCATCGTGTAGAAACGACCACGCTGAAGGTCGACGATCCGGATAGTCCCCTGACAAGGCATTTCGCCTCCAGCCCGCTTACTGCCGGGTTAGGCAGCAAGGCTTTCTCGTGGACAGACGAGTTTTATCATTTTCTGCCCTCGGGACCTTACTCGCGCGAGAAGCAGCACGTTCTCATTAGTATCGATGCCCAGAAGACGGACCTGAGCCAATGGCATGTGCGCCCTGATAAGGATTACGGACTGGTTTGGATCAAGAGCTATGGTGAAGGCCGGGTGTTCAACTGCGCACTGGGGCATACGCCATTTCTTTTCGAAACGCCCGCCATGGCTCAAATGGTACTAAACGGAATTCAGTTTGTTCTCGGCGACTTGCCCGCGGATACAACGCCGAACGCGATGACAGGCAACAATTGAGAGCCAATGCCTCAATGGAAAAGATGCAGCGTTTCGTCAAGGTCTCATCAGGCAGCGAGTCCAGGCCGTGATCAAGGAGGGCCGGGTGTCCACTTCATCGGGGAAGTGCCAGTCAACGGGTATTCCGGGCCTCAGAGGAACTGAACACGTCGGCTTCACAGTTCCTGACCTGGCGCAAGCGACAGATTTTTTTGTGAATGTAATTGGCTGCCAATACATGTTTGAACTTGGACCCTTTCAGGCGGCCGATGATTGGATGGACAAGCATCTCAACGTTGACCCGCGCACAGTTATGCGCAGGCTGCGGTTCTTTCGCTGCAAGCACGGGCCGAATTTCGAGATATTTGAGTACGAAGCTCCCGATCAGAACTTAATTCAACCAAAGAACAGCGATGTAGGTGGGCATCATCTGGCTTTCTATGTTGATGATTTTGATGCGGCAGTTGCCTACCTTTCCGAAAAGGGGGTCCGGCTCCTGGGTACGCCGACACTCAGGACGGTTGGGCCAAATGCAGGGCAGACCTGGATTTACTTTCTTTCCCCATGGGGAATGCAATTTGAGCTCGTTAGCTTTCCGAATGGAAAGGGTTACGAAAAGGACACCGAACTCCGCTTGTGGCATCCAGCGAATCCTGCCGCTTGATTCTTTCGCGGCAGGTCAAACTAATCCTTGCAACGTGCCTCCGATATCGAGGCTGGATCCGGTAATGAACTTGGCCAGCGGTGAAGCCAGAAAGACAACTGCCTGCGCCACGTCTTCCGGTTGCCCGATGCCCAGGGGCATGTATCGCTCTTCCAGAAATCGTTTCACCGCTGCTTCCTTGTCTATGCCATAGTTAGCCACGAGCTGATCGACCAATCCACCCTGGCGCGTCCACATCCGCGACCAGATAGGCCCTGGCAGAACCACATTCACGCGCACATGCGGAGCATACTGTTTGGCCAGGGCCTTGGTAAGATAAAGCAAGCCTGCCTTACACACCCCATAGTCCATCATGGTGGGCTCCGGTTGCTTGGCGAGATCGGAGCCAATGTTCACCACCGAGCCCGAGCCACGTTTTGCCATCTGCGGCAGGAGCGCGCGGCAGATTCGGACAGTCCCCATAAGGTTGATGGCAATGCTGCTTGACCAGCGCTCGTCGGAAATGTCTCCGAAAGAAGCTGCATTTCCGACGCCGAGATTGTTGACCACCATATCGGGCGCCCCTCCGAATGCAGTGAGTACTGCAGAGATAGCCCGATCGATTCCTTCACCAGTTGCAAGATCCGCCGCCACCACTCCTGCCCACCGCGATGCTTTCTCACGAAGCGCAACCTCGTCGCAGTCAGCCACAATGACGCGAGCACCTTCCTGAGTCAGCAGGTCGGCGATCGCTTCGCCGATCCCGTAAGCTCCGGCAGTCACAAATGCAGATTTTCCTTTGATCTGAACATCCATTCATGCTCCTTGCGCAACTATCGTCCGGCGTTAATACGAAATATGAGGCAAAACGGTATCGTTAGTAAGACGTGTGAGGAGGAAGCGCATATTGACCGCTCATCTTTGCCGCCATCGACGCCGGCGGCTCAACCGCGCAGGCAATTTCCCTTTCCGCCCGCATCGCGTCAAGCCACTGATCCCGATAGACATCGCAAAGTCATCAGGATAGTAAGTGTCAGTATTAGGTTAGCTCTTCGCGGCAATGACAACGTGGCGCCGCGAGAGCTTTTCCACCGCCTCCCAATCGATTGAAATGCCGATTCCCGGTTCCGAGCATGGGCTCATTTCCCCTTCTCTCGCGGCGGGAACATTGCGGAGTAGCCGATGCAAAGGATCGGCTCCCGATTCTTCTGGAATTAGTTCAACTCCCTCTATGTTCGGGAAGGCGCATGCAAGGTGCACGTGGATGGGGCAGAAGACGTGAGGAAACGCCGTCCGCCCCGCTGCTGCCGCGATGTTGATCGCCTCGATCGCCCCGGTAATTCCCCCCACTGTTGTCGCATCTACGCGTAAGATGTCGATGCCCTGGACCAGATCGGAGACTACTCGCGCACCGAAAATGTCCTCGCCGGCCGCAATTGGAGTGACAAGGTCCCGGCGAAGCTCATGAGTGAGCCGAATATCTGATGCCGCAAAAGGGTCTTCAAGAAAATTCAAACCTAGCCCGTCGAACTGGCGGCAGATTCTTTTCGCCTCGGTGAGAGTATTCCAGCTCCAGTGAGCATCTGCCGCTACTCCTCCAGGCATTTTGCCGGCAACCGCCGAAGCGTATTTTAGGTCGAATGCTGGATCGTCACCCTTCAGCATGATCTTCACGCGCCGGTACCCGGAGTCCGCGAGGCGGCCCACTTCATCCACTACGTCACCAATAGAACGTTGATCAACGTAGTAACCGGCTACCACAGTCACTCCGGCGGTGGTCCGAAGCCCCCCGATAAATTGAAAGAGCGGCTGCCGCGCCCGCTTACATGCAATGTCCCAAAGCGCAATGTCAATCAGGCTGAGGCCCCGCGTCAAAGCGGCGCGGGCCGGAACATTTGCCTGCTCAAGATTGAACATCAGCCGTCGCCGCATATCGGAATCGTTGTCAAGAATGCGACGGGCCATGTTGCTGAGGGTCTCAAGCAGCGGCGTCCCTCTCGGATATCCGATGGCTTCTCCGCAGACTCCGTCCTGCGTCTCGATGCGAACTACGACATAGTCTCGCGTACTAATTTCAACTGGACCCAATCGCAGTATCTTAGGAAGAGATACGCAGCATTCCGCGATTGTGATCTTCGAGATTTGCACTCTTCACCTCTTTTGCGGCCTTCTGGCTGACGCTCGATAATGTATGGCATGGTCTTTGCACAGTCAATTGCGATGTCGAAAGCCGGTTTCGGGTAACGCGACGGAATTGTCGACAGAAATATCTCTATATGACTTGAATGTGATACGTATGATACTTTGGCGACCGGGCAGCCTGTGAGGCGGAGCTCCTCGCACAATTCGGATGGATCGAAAGCGGTAGGCGCGTTCCTAATCCTTGGCCATGAATGCGCTGGCAATGACAGGGCAAGGAACCCAGCGCACTATTATTTAGGACTGAACCAATGTCGTTGTTCGATTCTCATTATCGTCGGATCGGGCCAAGCCATCACCTCCGGTTAGCTGCCTTACTGGCCATTTTGGGGATGACGGGTCAACTCTCTTGCTCGTTGATCGGTGTTGCCCAAACCTCACCCAGAGCGCAACACGCGCCTAGCACATCTGTACTGCTGGATCAGGCGAAAAGGCTTGTGCACGGAGGCGATCCTCAAGGAGCCCTGTCGCTGCTTAAGCAAGCCGATCTTCACGCGCCCGGTGCCAGTGAAATACACGCACTGAAGGGAATCTGTCTCGCGCTACTGGCGAAGCCGATTGAATCGGCACAGGAATTCGATCAAGCGATTGCACTGCGCCCGAACTACGCACCAACCTACTTGTCTTCGGGGTTGGCCTTCGCGAATTTTCATGACTTAGATCGAGCGTCGGCCAGGCTCTCGACAGCGCTGCGACTCGACCCACACCTGCCTGGAGCCCGGTTTAACTATGCCCTCGTACTTGCCAGGGCCGGCAAGTATACGGAGTCGGAAGAGCAGGTAGATATAGCGTTCGCCGACAAGCTAAAGAAAGAATCTGCCCTTGATCTCTGGCGCTTGAAAGCGCGTGATGTCTACTACCAAAGGAAGTGGCAAGACACCATCGACGCCTACGGCAAGGTTCTTGAATTTCAACCTGACTGGCCCGAGGCATACTATGCGATAGGGGAAGCGTTCTACTATCTCAACCTGCCCCAGAAGAGTATGCCGGAACTCGAAAAGGCGGTGGCATTAGATCCGGAAAAGTTCACTGCGCATCAGCTCCTCGGCAAGCTTTACCAAGACGCAGGCAGACAGCAAGAAGCAATTGCTCAGCTTGAGGAGGCACATCGACTACAGCCTAACGAGCGGGAGGCCATCTATCGGCTCTACCGGATATACCTCCACAATGGCGATACCATCAACAGTTCCCGCCTCCAGAAGGAGCTTCAGAACTCGGTCGCACGCGACAAGGCACAATCAGATAGCGGGCCGAAAGCGGCTATATTGAACAACACAGGCATCGAGCTGGAAAAACAGGGCGACTTTACCGGTGCGCTGGACCACTATGATCAGGCAGCAAAAATCGATGTGACCAACGTCGTATTCCAGCGCAATGCTGCTCTTCTCCTGTGCAAGATGGGAAGACCACAGGAGGCTATCCGACGTTTGCGAGACATTCTCTCGCTCGATTCCGATGACCCCGAGACGCTACAGATCCTTGCCGTGGCGAATGAGCTGGCGGCCGGTGATCTTGCCAAGGAAACGACTCTACCATCAGCGCAAGCATCTCACTAAGCAACCGGTGAAAACAGCGGGCCGCGGCAGGTGATGTAAGTGCTTTCATCTGGGTAATCGCGGAAGAAATTCTCGCTGCTGTAGTAGGAGGTCCTGGTGAACTTGTCGCCCGCGAAGGACGGCGCCGGGACCCTTATCGCCTGTAGGCTCTGCTCAATAAAGTCCGCGATAGGCTTGGGGTTGCGGAGGCTATGGGAATGATGGGCATAACCTTATGGGCCCGGCTCACGGAACGGTCGCCGGAGCCGACGGCTCTGAGGGCACCCCCGCGCTGTTCAGAGTAATAACTGTGTAAGTGTGCTTTTCGCCGGCGTGGCTAGATGTGTCCAAGTAGCGCATTTCAGGTATCGGAGCCTCCGGCGTGTCGTGGAAGGAGATTCCTTGGAAGAGCGGCCGCGGCCCCCCATACACCTGGTCCTGCGGCGCCGTGGGCAGACGCGTCAAGCCTCTGCCGTCGCGCAGAATGATGAACCCGCCGATGCCGCTCTCGAAGTCCGCCTCCGCGTTCCAGGTAATCTCGTTCCCCAGGTCGGGTTTCGCCACCACCTTCAGATCGAAGGGCGCTGATGGCGGAGAGGAATCGCCAACGGTGCCGTTCTTCACGTATTCCGTCCAGGCATGAGCCACCGCCGCGTTCGGCAGCCAAACCGCTTCGTGGGGGTTCCCTTTGAAGTCGGCCGCCGGTACGGCGGTATCTCCCAGCAATGAAGCCAACCAGACGTGGCTCGAATCGACCGGCCTGAGGGTTTGGTCCTTGCTTCCTTCGGCTGGCAGGCGCATGGCCATACAGGCGTCCAGGAACGGGATAGCCAGGTAGCGGGAGTCGCCGCACTCGTGGGCCGTGCGGGGATCAGGGGCGAAGCCAATTGGTGCTCCCTTGGTGCGATATTCCTGGAAGGTAGCCAGTTCGCCCTCCCACACGCCGTTCCAACGCCAGAGGGGGCCATTCTCTGGTTTTTCCTTCACGCCGGCATTGCACATGATGGGGACTCTGTAGACGGCGGCAGGAACCTCGGGTTGTCGGAATTCGGGTCTTTTAACATGCCAGTCAAAGCGGAATGAGGCCGCCGAGGCGGAGCGCAGAAAGACCGCGACGACGCGCTCGGGATGAAGCATGGTCATCACATTGGACCAAATGGCGCCACCGGAGTGTCCCCACAGGACCCACGGTACTGTCTTCAGTTCGGGATGTCCCGACTGGACCGACATCTCTTCGAGGGCCTTGAGGAAGGATTTGTCGGAGCCAAGGCGCGGGTCCATCCAGAGTTCGGAGCCTCCCGGGGAGGTGTCCGTTTTTTCGCCCACCACGTGGTAGAACGGGCCCAGCAACGCGCAGTCCCACTTTTTGGCCAGCGCCTGCCAGTGCAGGTCATAAGCGGCAGTTTCTCCTCCCTTGCTCGCTTGCGCGCCGGCACCGTGTTGGTGGACGATCACGCAGCGCAGGAGATGGGCTCCGCCGGGGATCCAGAGGTTGTAAGTGACGCCCACCTGCAATTCATTCGCGGCGGTCGAGGGTGGATATTCAACCTGCAGGTATCGCCCGGCCCCCTGATGCGTCGCTGTCGGTGATGGAGGTGCTTGGTGCTGAGCTGCCTGAAGGGCTCCACCGAGGCCAAATACGCAAATTAGGATTGACGTCAAAATGACCGAGGTAGTATTCACCGGCTTCCCCTGCTTAGTTTTCTATTTACTTCAGGGCGGCCGTCTGGAAGGCCAACCTGACCGGCGTGTCGTCGGCATTCTTGAAATTGGACCGCTGGATCATCATTATTAATATGATGCCCCGCTTGATGTCGATCCAGGCCTGAGTACCGTTGAGACCGCCATGGCCGAAGGTTCCGGGCGAGAGCATTTCAGTTACGCCCTGCGGTTGGCGGACGATGCATACTCCCAATCCCCAGCCGTTGCCGGGAGTAAAGCCGGTGACCAGATCGCCAGTCTGGACAGTTGACATCATGCGCACCGATTCGGCCGTGAGATAACGCCTGCCATCGAACACGCCGCCACTCAGCAGCATTTGGGCAAACCGCGTGTAATCGGGTGCGGTCGAGAACAAGCCGCTGTTGCTTGCCGGGTAGTGGTCGCGCCACGTGGGAGGATGGCCGTACAGAAGCCCGATCTCCGCAGGCAACAGTTGATCGCCTTCGCGCTTGGTAGGTATCACCCACCGCGGCATCTGGGCTTCGGTCAGGTAGAAAGTCGTGTCCTTCATCCCGAGCGGCTCGAAGATACGCGTTCGCAGGAAGACTTCAAACGGTACACCGGAAACGATTTCTACGATCCGGCCAAGAGTGAGCATGCCGGACTGACAGTATTTCCATTGGGTCCCCGGCTCGAATGCAAGCGTTTTTGCGGCAAAGGCCGGTACCAGGTCGGACAGCGAGCGCGCGGCTTTCGCCTCTTCGTCGGTTGCCTCTCCCATTCCGGAGGTGTGAGAGAGCAAGTGCCGCAGCGTGATTCGTGGCGTCTTACCATCCAGAGTTCTGAGTCCCGCAAGTTCTGGAACATATTTCGCGATCGGATCTTCGAGGGAGAGTTTGCCTTCCTCCATCAGCATCAGCACCGCGGTAGCAGTAATCGGCTTTGACATGGACGCGATCCAGAAGATCGAATCCACGCGCATGAAAGATTTGTGTTCTGGGTCGGCCCAACCTTGAGCGTCCATCCGAAGCACAGAGTCACCGGTCGCGACCACGGTCACCGCGCCGGGAACTTCGTTTGCGACAATCACGTCGTGCATACGCGGAGGAATAGAATCGAGGCTCGCAGTAGTTTGGGAGAGTCCGACAGGCAACAAGAGAAAAATCCCAATAAAGAGAACGGGGAAAAGACGAATTAGCATGTAGTCGATTTCCATGGTTCGATCTATCTGTGTGTAACTGCGCAGCAGCAGAGATTTGTATCTTCGGACGAAATTGAAGCCGCCGCCGGTTGTGCGAAATCCTCTCACGGTTCAGGCTTGACTGGCGGCATGAAGCGCCTGGCGCCAGCGGTCGACGCATGGCAGGGCACACTTTGAGAACGTACGCACCATTCCGCCTGAATCCACGGATTTTCCCTGCGACGGTTACCGCGTCGGAAGCGATGACCGTGCTGTGTCCACAAACACTTGCTGCCAATTTTGTTTTCTTGTGGGCTTCCGGCGTTGGCTGCGCTAACGCTGTTGCGGGTAAGATAGCCGAACCGGCTAACCCCTGCCCCCAGGTTTGCCATCGCGCCGATAAAGGAACGCCGTTCTTTAAATGCCGACCCCGACCCGCGATTCAGTGAATTCTCCACGCCATTCCCACTTGTAGTTGTTACCCTTCGCGCTTTTCTATTACTGAAATAGTGTATCTGTCAATAAAAATCATTCTCACATGCCCACTGCAGCAAACAAATACTTGATAAGCACTTATTTAATCGACTTCTGCGAATGTGATCCGCCGCGCGAGCTCCCCGGGTGGTCATCCCCCGCTTGAGTTAAATGCACCCAATATGTTTTTATGGGATGGATCCGCCTATGTGAACGAACTGGAACTGTTGCTTGGAGGAATAACTGAGCGAGTTCCTCCAAGGGGCAGGATGAAAATCCAGGTTCGAGGACCAGCATGGCCGAGGTTTGCGCAACCCGATCCCGGATCGTCGGTATGCCTAACGGTCTCTGCTTCCCATCCGGCTTGGGTATGTAGACCCGCCGCACAGCCACCCCACACGGCCCGGCCTGTCTCTCGCGAGTTGCAGTTGATCCTTACCGCGATCTCCGCTGGGGCTTCCCGTGTGGCCTCCGGTCTCCTAGGCGTACATGCCATCGCCATACCCCGGCAGGTTGGATGGAGCTTGTCCGCTCGTCTCTCTCCATCCACAGCGGCCTTCCCTGTGAAACAGTTAGGTCGGCTCCTGCAATTGTTTTTTCGAGGCCTGCTCAGCGTTCACTCATGTTATGGCCTGCACGCTCGCCGAGTCGCTAAACGACCCTATCTTCGAGGCTGACCTGCAGGCGGAGCAGTATGCCTATCGGGCAGACCGCAGCGCGCTGGACGCACTTTCCATCGAAAGCTCCGACAGCTTTGTTGCCTCCGCCGCCGCTTCGATTGCTACCGGGTGGAGCGAACCAGTTCCCGGGCGGGAGTTGCACCCGCTGAAGTCCAGCGCCTTTCACGGCGCACTGTTTTGCCAACAACGGGCAGATTCGTCGCGAAGAGATGCGTGGGTTGAACCAATAAGTCCGAACCTGAAAACCTACCTTATCTCCACGCAGGCGTTGGTTCTTGAATCCTGACGCCAGCCATCGAGCGCGATTTCTAGAATCGCGTGACCGAGAAGCGGCAAATACACGCGTTGTGCCGATTAGCTACCAGCACAAAGCGGCTACTGTGCGGGCAGGTTCATTACCTGTCCGTGCGGTTTAAGGAGCCTATGTTTTACTGCTACCTGCAATACAGACTCGCTACGCGAAAAACTCAACAGCTCCCGTCTCGAGGTTGTACATCGAACCTCCAATTTTTATGCTGCCACCGGATTCCAGATCCCGAAGTACTGGGCTTTTTTCTCGAATGCTAGCGATAGTCAGTGACACGTTCTTTCGTGCCACAGCGTCTACAAACTCGTAGTTCTTGGCTGACCGTTCCCCCGTGTAGTGAGTGGCCTCAACGGCAGGACGGATCTTCGCTAACAAGGCCGTGAGATTGCCAAGCTGCACTGAGTCGATGGCACCTTTAATGGCACCGCAGGCGGTGTGGCCCATGACGAGCACAACTTTAGAACCTGCCGCCTTGCAAGCGAATTCCATGCTGCCCAGTATGTCCTCGTCAACAATGTTGCCTGCAACACGACCGCTGAAGATATCGCCGATACCAAAGTCGAGAATCAGCTCGGCAGGTGCCCGCGAGTCAATACAGCTGAAGACAATCGCGGCGGGATACTGTCCCTTCGCAGTCGCCTTAGCTTCACTCATCAGATCGCGATGCTGCGGTTTGCCCGACCGGAAGCGTTCGTTGCCAGCTTTCATCTGCTGGATGATTTCGTCCGGCGTCATCTTGTCACGTTGCTCCTTGGTGAGGTCTGCGTGGGCCAACACGGTTCCCAGCGTAGCCTCTATAACCCCGATAGCGGTCGAGACGCTCGCAGCCTTGCAAAAGGTTCGACGGTCAAGTCGATCTCTTCCATCGCTTAATTGTGAATGCTTCATCGCCGCGCTCCTTGGTCTGTAATTTAGGTGAGATTTCCTTTGGTCCTTGAAAGCGGAGGTATTGTACTCCCGTCATCCGAACCCAACATCACACTCTTATACGGGTTCAACTTTCGTCTTGAATCCGCGTCTTTCCAATTCTTTCTGACGCCGTGGCGCTTCAGTGGCAGGAAATTCTGCCGCTTGTGCTTTGGGTGCAACTAGCAAGTCACCCTTGCCGCTGAGCGTCGCGTACTTCCCCGGAGCACTAGTGATTTTGATTAAGACGTAGTCCTGTGGAGGCGGGGCTGGCTTGGCTGATTTTTTTCCCCACCTCGGCATGGCGCTGGATTGTACATCAACATGACCGCCGACAGCGCAGATGAGCAGTTGTCGATTCGATGCTGAGGAGTGGCTTGCTGACACTGGATCCGCGATCATCTGTTGGGTACATTCTGGACGGAATGATTTCTTAGGTCGTCTTTGTACTTCTGCCACTCATCTTTCACAAGCCAGTACATGAAGTGAAAGAAGAGCAGCAAGCAAACCAGAGCGCGTGGCAAGAACCAACGGAAGGTCTCACTCTGTCGTGGCCGAATAATCGAACGAAAATATCTGATATGCCGATATCAGATAGGCCACAATCAACAACGCTAAGCCGATGATCTTCCATGAATGGGGCATCGTAGTTCTATCGCCTTGCGGCCCAGTGGTCATTGCGGCTCAAATCGTGAATCTCGCCAGATGCAAAGACTCGGTTCGCACTTGGACTGTATCGTAGCGCTCTGCTCAACCACGAACAAGTTGCTGTCCCGCTTGTGCAAGAGCCCGCAGGGATAACCCTGATTTGGATTTGGTCGGCCCTTGTCGTATACGGCCCCAGTGATGGCGTCAATAACGGCGTACGCGACACAGTTTGAACCGCAGCCCCATTCCGCCACTGTATAGTGGCCTGCGAAGTTCGGGCCTTTCCTTGCGCCACGTCGAATAACGGTTTGGAACTCACTTTGAGGAGGTGTGATGAGGCGTGGGGCCGCAAGTTTCCCTTTGTAGTGACGTACTGGGTACTTAGCAAACGGATATTTGGAATAGGGCGACTCAGCGCCAGCCGAGTAGGACAGGCTGAGAGCAAACACGAGTAGTGCGAAAACGCGCATTGGCAAAACTATAGCCAGCCGTTATGGCACAATGTGCGAAAGGAAAAATGATTACGATAAAGCAAGTCAACAACGACTTGGCCGCTATGGAACGGGAAGGCCTCATCAAGAAAGCTGGCTATGAATACAACCCAGCCGGAGATCCTGAGCAACGATATGAACTAACGCAGATCGGAGACGATAAGTTCTGGGCGTATGAACTAGTGAATCTGTCTGAAACAGACAGGGCGACGTTGGAACGATGTGGGTACAGCGTCACAGCTGAAGGATTGAAGCTCTATATCGAGCCGCTTGAGCATCTTGGGTAACAGCCCATCCATCTCGGGTGATTTGTTGCGCTGGTGGCCCCTCGGTTCTTGAGATGCTCGGGTTCGAGGGTGAGCATCCAGGTAATCGCCTTCGAACAACGCCAGAGGAATCGCATTTCCTTCGGCGCGGCAGCCAGCATTGTTGGGATGCAGGTGGTCTCCGCTGTCGTAACTCGGGAGCAGCTGCGTGGGGCGGCTCGGGTCCCGCAAAACCGCGTCGAGATCGACCGTGCCGTCGAATTCACCGCTGCTAAGGATCCAGGCGTTGACCTTCTCGCGCACGCTTTCTTTCTGGGAAGTGTAAAAAGTGATCGGAGGCGCCGTAGGCCCCAAATCCAAAAACGAGTTTTCGAATGGTGGGTTGGTCGTACCGATGATTCGAATTCCCTTTTGGTGCGCCCGCGTGATGAGCTGGCGATACCCCGTGATGATGCTCTCCGCCTTAACGCCTTCTGTCGCAGGCGTCAACGAGCCCGGAAAGGCGATGTCATTAATCCCGAGACCCACGATCACATACTTGGCACCAGATTGAGCAAGCACGTCACGTTCGAAACGTGTCAGGCCCGCTTGCCCGAGCATTGCCCCAAATTGACCGCCGGCCGCCTGCAGAGGGCTGTCAGCCAAAAGGCGATTGCCAATGATGCCTTCGTTCAGGACTCCTAATTCCGCTTTGTCGCCGGCGCTTTTCTGCAACCGCTGTGCCAGCACGTCAGGCCAACGTCCATTGCTATCCGAGTCGGTTCCATCGCCGTCCGTGAGGGACGAGCCAAATGCGACGATGGTCCCTCCGTGCCAGGAAGCCTCCAGGTCCACCCCAGTCAGGAATGGCCACGCGCTGATTTTCTTTGCCGCTGGAAATTTCACTTCCGCCGTAGAGTCCCCGGTCTCAGTGGAAATGTAGCTCGTCTGCTTTGCCAGAACGTGCGTGGTCTTCACCTCGGTGGTGTCGGGCAGAAACAGGCTGATCGCCAGATCCGACAAAGCCGGCACCTCCAACCCGACTGGATCGCTCACCACCGTCGATCCTGCTGCGATTGTTGTGGACGATTGTCCGTGAAACGTCAGGGTTCGGTCAGAACTCGGATCGATCTCCGCCCCGTTCGTCCGGCGGGCAATGTGTGCGCCGCCGATCAGTAATGAATGGTCACCAAAGGTGTTCGAGATCTTGATCCTGACTTTCGTGCCGCCTGCGGTGGTGTGCACGATGAGCCGTAGAGTTTGCTTCCGGAAGCTCTGGATATGCCCTGGGGTAGGAGGCTGCGGGGCCGTCGCCCAGGTTCCGATCCAGTGTGTCCCGTTCGGATCCTGCCCCATCGCCAGCAGGGATAGCACTCCAGTGAGGGCGCAGGTGACGGCATTTGCAACCAGTCTGTTCATGCGTTCGGCTCCGCAGAAATGCCCTGCTGACGTGAATATATTTAGACGGCAGATGGCACCTACGGTAAGCACATCGGGTTAGGAATTCTGGCGCAACGGGCGAAAGAGCTTTTGTGTGCTCTCTTCGGTGCGTGCCGCCTTCAGGACGGACAGTCCGGAAGCAACTGGTTAAGCCGAGTTTAGAAGCTAGGAATGGGATTGCCTGCAAGCTCCTGAAGGGCGACCGGGAAAATTGTTTGGTCGGCCCTTGCAGACGATTTAGAAATCTGTTAATGAAATCGTCGAGAAGATTGTGCTTCGTCCCAAGCAACTGCTTTTGCAGACCCGCGCAGTAGTTCAACACGTGTTCGGATTATTGTGCGATACACCGAAACCCGGCGTAGAAGTTGCGGTTGTCCGGCGCGAGCGAGTAGCGGTTTGACAAACGGATGTTCCTGGCGTTGTCGTCCCAAGCGCCACCGCGCAGTGCTCGATATGTGCCACTGGCTGGTCCTGTTGGATCACGCGGTTCACTGCGTACATAGTAGTTCTTATCAAACCAGTCCGCCGTCCATTCCCACATGTTGCCGAGCATGTCGTACAGCTGCCAGGCGTTGGCTTGCTTGCGCCCGACTGCGTGCGGTTGATTCCCCTTGGCGACTAACTTGTCCTCATAATTCTTCGGATCGCTTTGGTACAACGCAGCGCCGTCCACCGGCCGCGGTCCGCTCGTGCCGGTATACCACGCGATCGCATCCAGCTCGCCGTAGCGCGCGGCCTTGCTCCCAGCCCGCGCCGCATATTCCCACTCCGCCTCGGTTGGCAGCCGCATTTTTAACGCTCGACAATAGCCTTGGGCGTCATTCCAGCTCACCATTTCAACCGGCAGTCGCTCCCCCTTGAAGTGACTCGGATCCGAACCGGTCACTCGCTTATAAGCCCTCTGCGTTACCAAAGTCTGGGCGATCCAGAAACCCTTACTTATGGTCACGTGGTGCGCCGGTTTCTCATCATCGAAGCACGCGTTGTCGCCTACCGAGCAGCCCATGGTGAACGTGCCCGACGGGATCCACACATAGCTCAACCCGTCTTTTGGGTTCACCCTGATCGCGCCCGCAGCCAGCGCTTGCGGCCCAACCGTTGCCATCGCCTTGTGCTGCTCGTAAGAGTCAGTCGCGCCTGCGCCACCCTGTGCCCCGATTGCTACGCCGAGAGTGATCACGACAATGAGCGACGAGAGTTGCTTTCGCCTCACCGTTGCGCCTCCCAGGTGTTATCGTGCCCTTGCTTTTGTTGGACGACGTGGAATGCGCGTCGTTAGCGCGATGCAGAACCCATTTCTTGCATATCGGCTTCGCCGCTGCGCTTGAGATTTGGGTCGAAGCTCGTGGGCGACAAGAGCAATCCTCTTGGATTATTCGGTTCCGGCCTTGCTGAGAATGCGGGCGACAGAGAACGAATTCCGCATGTTGCGACCTGTCAGCCTCAAACCCGTGAGTATGTCTCGATTGAGAGGTGGAGGAGTGCGCCAAGAAGCGCCCGTGCCAGCGCCGTGCAGCAGAGGAATTTCCCCTTCCCCTACTTTGTTCTACTCGCCGGGTAGGCCAAAGGACCCGAAGCATGATTCAGCAGAGAAGCCTTGCCAACCGCTTGTACACAAAGAGCTGTCGTTTTCGCTGTAAGGTGAAGGTCGCGCAGAGGGATGGAGCGCAATGCGGCAGACACATCGCTCACGACAGTCCAATCAGAACCATCCCGCGCCAGGATTGAGAAGTGGTCGAGCGTGTCCTCGCGTCCTGAGAGGGTCCACTCAATCGTGTACTGAGTGATGGCGGCTTTTACGGCAACGCAGTTGTCGATTCCGGTTTCGATTTCGGTGCCTTCTTCAAAGTCGTTCCAGGTAGGAATAATCAAAGCTGGAAGTTGGTGACTTGACGAGTAGAATCGACCGGCTTCGTTGAAGGTGGTCAGCCAAGTCTGGCCGCACACTTGATCGATGGTCCGGCCTTTTCCCCAGTTCGCGTCGGCGTCGTTGAAGCCCTTGTACGCTGATCCCATGACAATCTTGTCGGACTGTCGCGCCTTGGAGTAGAACCGCTGCAGATATTGCAAGGCCATCGGGTCCTGAGGCCCCGCCGTCTCCGGCGCAACCCAGGCGTACACTCCGTTGGCCTCGGGGTCATTGAACTCGGCCGAATTGCGGAAGAAGAACAGGACCTCTGAAGGCAGTGTCTGGCGCACCCGTTTCCAATTGATGGGATCTTTCTCCATGCCAAAGAAAAACAGAGCCGGCCGGGCGTTGAAACGAAGATAGGCCGGCGAAGACGCAAAATGCTCGACAACATAGTGCAGGACGACAATGAGTTGCGCGGTGAGATCGCAATTTCGTTTCCGGCAATCGCCCAGCACCCCGGTGTCGGTCGAGATGGCAAACTTCAACCCCTGCTGTTCAGCTTGGTGCATGAGCAGGATGGTGCTTTGGTTTTTCGGACCCGAATCGGGCCCGTACCAGTCAATAATGGCGCCCTCGATGCCGCGGCTTAGCATGTCGGCAACTTGCCGAGCGACCTGCTGGGGATCGTCCGATCGGTATCCCACATCGCGATGGTGGGAGTCTCCGAACCAGGGCATGTAGCGGGCGAAGATCCGAGTCGTAGCTCCCGGGTAAAGCAGAGAGCGGACGGGAAGCTTGCTGACATTTCCGGGTGGCGTATTGGCGCTCTGCCCGCGGTATCGCGCACTGGCGCTAGTATTGTTCAGATTCTGGCAATCAGGCGCAGTTTGACTGACGGATTGGGCAAACACACCCGCGCAGAGCACAAATAGAAGTGGGAGACGCGACATCGGCCGGTTGGATGCAGGCTCGGTTCCCGTCCACTTGGAAATTGACCACGCCCCCATAGTGCTTCCCTCGCTCCTCAGTGGTCCGCAGCGAACCCAAAATAACCGCCAAGTCGGGTAGTGGCTACTCTAAACACCGATTTTAGTGCAAACGTCCCCGAAACAGATAATGCGGAAAACAGAATGAGCCGTCGAGTGTGCCCATCCATGATGGTCGTGCTCCAGGATCAACCATAGCTTCGGGACTATACCTTGAGTAAACTTGCGCATTCTGGTCTGGCAGCGCCGCATTCCCGCCGCATGATTAGAAACTACTCAGCAAGCGTTAGCGAAAGTTCTTCACCAACATGATGGTGGATTCCGCATCCCCTTTGTCGTCGTAAAGAATTGATCTGCCGTCGGGTGATACAGCTAATCCCACGCCACCCGGCTGGTCGGTGGCTGTAACCGTTGTGGTCTTTCCAGTCGCAAAGTCAAAAAACTTCAGAACTCCGACAGTATCATTGTTCTTGGATTTGTCCGAGTCGCGGAAGTAAATGCCAGCGCGAGTGAGTGCCCAGTTAAACCATTCGTGGCCTCCCGCGCGAGGCAAAACGCGTTCTTCTTGTCCGCCACCCAGGGGCATCTTCCATATGCCAGGCGCGTCAAACTTCACGAAATAAAGGAAACGGCCATCTTCGGATTCGACCGAAAACACGCCTCCATTCTCCGTGATCTGGGCAGGAGATCCTCCTTGGATGGACACCTTCCATAGTTGAAAGGGTTCCCCCGTCTTGTCAGAATAGAAATAGATCGACTTTCCATCGCGCGACCAACTTGGTCCTCCGTTGTTGGCTCCCGGCAGAGTCGGCAGCAGTTGCGGCATGCCCCCACCCACTTCGAGAAGGTAGATCTCGCTACGTTCTTCCCGAGTGACCAACTCACTCGGGTGTTCCAGGAGGATGGCAAAGACTTGAAACGGCTGGCCCTGTAAGGGCACCTTTACCCCGTTTTTATGCAGTTCCCTAGTCTGTAGATCCGCCTCAAAAACTCCGAAACGGACAATCTGCGCAGAACGATTGGCTTCGGACATGAGGAACACCTGCCTGTGAACCCGAACTCTAGCACGATCGGGCAACCGCTCAAACACACGGTTTACTCAGAAGCAGTTCAATCGTCGATTTAAAAGGGAGCCATTTTCGCCGGTTTCACATGAGCCAGACAGCGCGCAGCTGTCCATGATACGCACTCATGCATTGACCGGTCCAGACGTCAACGGACTCAATGTCGCTCTAACACGCTGACCTCCCCGCACTGCTACTTCTACCAGTTTCGAAGTGTCTCTCGACACCATTACCTTATCCACGAGTGCGTACTGTGATTGCTTAGAGCTTTGATAAACATCCTCTCCCTGAGGAGGACAAATGGAATTATTATCGAGGTGGAGAATCTGCCTTTCGTTTGCCTTGTTAAGCATATCCCTCACGCTTGTCAAGCCTGTTTGGGGGCAATATTCAAGTAAGCCCTCGTTCCGTTCACCACAATTCGAAGAAGTAAGTCGCCAAGAACTGGAAGAAAAACGCAGACAAATGGTGCAGCTACAGCTACAAGAACTAGAAACAGAGAATAGACCTAGGCCCGATCGGTCACTTCGCACCCACAGCCAATTTACAATTTCGGTCACACAGATGAAGGTTCCAAAGAAAGCCCGGAATACGCTGCACCGAGCCTACGCGGCTAAGACTAGGGCGAACCAGGCGTTATTGGTAGAGACAGCTCTGGCGATCTATCCTCAGTATGCCGAAGCCCTCGCTGTTCGAGGACTCTTGGAGATGGAGCATGACCTGGAACAAGCGCTCACCGATTCTAGGAATGCCGTCAAATACGATCCCAGTTGTGGCATGGCTTATTTAGCACTAGGGAGTACGTTGAGCGCACAGGGAAGTTATGACGAAGCTATTCCGCCATTGAACCAAAGCGTCATCATCATGCCCGACGATTGGCGTACCTATTACCAATTGAGCTTCGCCCTGGCAAGGACGAAAAACTACACGGCGTCGCTCCAGAACTTTGAAAGAGCCCACCGTCTTGTCGCTACGGACCCGCCCTACTTTCACCCGTTAAAAGCGGAGATACTGCTTGGGTTCAACAATCATTCTGCGGCAATTGCCGAATTGAACTCCTATCTCAAAGAAGAACCGACGGGGAAATTTTCGGAACTGGCGCGACGCATTCTTGAACAGGAGGAGACAACACATCCTAATAATTGATAAAACTGCCGCGAGCGTGAAAAGCGTCACAGCAGGGAAACGTCGAATCATGGATATCTCCGTATTCCCCAACAATCGGCTTGTGAGGGAGCGAATGCAATTCCGAGTGGCGACACCGGATTGTAGACCCACACACATCACCATGTGAAACAGGCAAAGCGAGTCAGAGCCTCTGTAGGCGATAAACAAGACATCGGGGAACCGCCAGTGCAGTAAGTCCTCGGGGTTCCTCCGAACGCAGGGCGACTGCACGAAGTTGGCTGGGAAGGCGTAAGCAGACTTTGAAGAATGTTGCCGGAATCCTCTCTTCAGCTGGGCCATATTTCGAGAGACTTTTCATTGCAGACTGTCCACTTAGCGGGCCGTCAGACCGCTAACCATTTTGGGAGCCAAAGCAGTTCAGATGCAGCCACTCTGTGTCTATGATCGCCAGGCTATCGCCCTGCGAAACGGGACTACTCGATCTTGTGGCCGGACCCGATCCGCTTCTCCGGTTTGGCTTATTCATATGTTAAAACACGGATCTTCTCTGGCTCACTCAACAACGACGGGGCTTTACGGACCTGTCGCCCAGGTCTTGAAGAACAGCAATGCCCATTCCCCCGGGGGTCAATGTAGTGACGCAACTCTCCGTTAGGAAATGCAAAGCGTTACTCACGCAAGCGATTGCTGAGTTCTTGAAGCGATGGACTGCCGAGAACAGTCTCCATCGATGGCCACTCCGGTTCCCGCGCGGCACTATTGAATCGGGACAAAACTGAAACTCCGCACGAACATGTAGCGGGTGATGTTAGTAGTGCGAGACCACCCCAGCCCCTGCTGTTCGTTCCCCAGTGGTTGATCATGGCGTAGGCTGGGGCTTGCGGGACGACTCCAGTGTGCGAGGACACAAGCACGTTGTCGACATAGAACCTGATTCCAGTCCGCGTCCACACGCACTTGTAGGAGTGGAAGCCTTTCTCGGGAAAGAAGGGCGCTTGCGTCGAGGTGTATTGCTTTTTGTTCAGGCCGGCCCAGCTTGTCCACCAGAGCGTGCCGGGATTCTGTCCTTCAATCTCCGGGGTGTCGATCTCTGTCTGTGAGTTGTTCACAAACACGAAGCCTGAGCTGATCTGGCCGGAGACTGCTACGCCAGATCCCGTGGGAGTGCTTGAAGTCGAAGAAGCGCGGATGGCCCATTCATAGGTTCCGAAGCCGAGGGTCTTGGTGGATTGCAGCTCGCCGCCGACCGAGGAAACCCCGCTGCTCGAGGTGTACGTCTGCGTGACTTTGATCCGCAGCATCCCGGAGGAGAAATCGAGATACGAAGGAACGAACTTGCCTCCACCAGGCGCCCCCCAATTGGAGGCGATCCATTTAGAAGTGTCGAGCTTCCCCTTCGAAAAGTCGTCGAAGAACGTCGCGCCCGCCGGAGCTACTGCGGCATTCAGCGGCGTAGCGAATGGCATGCTTCCTCCGCCGAAACCTGCCAGGAAAAGAGTTGCCAAGACCAAAATACTCAACTTCTTCATAGAAATTCCTCTCTTGTACTGGAGATGGAGACTGGCGAACCAATCCCTTATGGCCAGAGGGACACCGGGGCCTTAGGAACGTCTCAGATTTCCGATTGCTGAGTTCTTGAAGATTTACGCTCAGTGTGCCAGTTCGATACCCAGCGGCTATCTACCCGTAAAGCAGGACACAGGTGGACTACTCCGCTCATTACTTAAAAACCTAACGCCAGGTCTTGAACTGGAACCCGAGGCCGTTGCTGCAAACAGTGTTTCCCGAGTCCGCATCAGGACTCGGACAGAACCATTGTCCGTCGATCCGTCACAGGGATTCATAAGACTGCGAGCTACAACCCGGCGCTCTCCAACTGGGGCATGGCATTTCAATATTGGGAGATACTGGTCAATTCTTGATCAAAGACTTGGTTCTTTTGGGTGCCTCATGTTGGATAGTCGCTGAGGCCCTTGGTGCCGTCGGAAGAACAATCAAGTTAGTCTGACCTTTCGTGACCGGTCCGTGCACGGAAAGATTTCGGAATTGAGAGCTGACGAACTGCTGGTCATTCAGCTTTTTGCTTTTCGAATTCCTTGGTCAGCATCTGCCTGACGCGGAGGCTGAATCCGGCCGGCAATTCGAATCTTCGTTCGTCGGCTAGCAAGACAAGCACATTGTGCGTGCTGTCCAGCAACACCGCACACTTGCGGCACTGCTCCAGGTGGGTCTCTAGCAAGCGCCGTATGCGCGGAGACATGTCGTCATCGAGATAGTTCGAGATCTCCCGGCGAACCTCTTCGCAACTCAGGTTGATCATGACTATGCCTTTCCTAATTCTAGGTGCGTGGCCCATGAGCGCGAAACAAAGTAATCGCGAACCATTAGTCGGGCGCGCAGTAATCGAGTCTTTACCGCCGGCACGCTTATTTCCAGTGCCGCCGAGGTTTCGGCAATGTTGAGTTCGTCGATGTCACGCAGAATCAGCACCTCCCGGTAAATCTCCGGAAGTGCCGCTAATGCTTCCTCAAGACGCGCCGCGAGTTCCTTCTGTAGGAGGGCTTCGACGGGTATTTCTCGCCACTCGGCTAGTTCAATCGGAGTATATTCATCCTCGTTGTCGGGGCACTTTAGAAGCTCCAGAGATACCTCCCGTCTTTTTCGTAGGCGCATCCGGGCCTCGTTCCCCACGATGCTCAGTAACCAGCTAGAGAATCTTGCCTCCCTGCGGAATGTGCGCAAGCCCCTGAACGCCTTCAGGATCGCCTCTTGCGAAACTTCCTCGGCATCAGCCTCGGTCCGCACAATTGCGTAGGCGGTGTAGTAAATCCGGCGCTCGATTGGTGCTATGAGCTCGTAATACCGTTCATAATTTCCAGCCAAGATGTCGGCGATGAGCTCTCGCTCCCCCTCGAGGACGCGATCATTTTGGGATTCTCTAACCAGGGTCTTCTGCATTCGCACACAGCCGCGCTGTCCCACCGCTGGTGGGCACGTAGAGTCGAGTCTGCTGGTAGGATTCACGAGCTGCCGGAAAGTTTCAGGTTTGCGACGCGCGCGATTCGATGTGCAGATTTCTTAAATGATCGAAACCTATCAAACGCTGTGGCATCTGATTCAAATGCGAGGTGAGGTATGCCCGTGCCCGAGACTGATCTCATTGCACCCTTCGAAGAAACTCAGAAATCATCCTCTCCCTCTTTGTTGCTCTCGAGCGCAGCCTTTGTCGGCAGCCTCGTAGAAGGAGCGTGTGCGATCCTTGTCGCCAGTGCCTCGGCCAAGGTCTTCGTCGGGCTCGGGGCTGTAGCGGCCGTGGTAAAGGCTTCGCGCTTGCACGCCGATATCGTCCGCATCCCAGTCCTACTCGTTTCCGCTGCCGCCGCGATTATCATGCTCGTGGTTTTGTGGAATTCGTGGCGTGCCCGAAACCGGCCTGCCAGTCGCTGGCGAAAGAAGCCAATGATGTTGCGTGAGAAATTCAGCTTGGCCGTGACCCTCTTGGCTTCCGTCATGACACTAGCTCTGGTGGTTGGCGAGGCGATCGAGCATCCGATCTTCCATGTTCACTAGCGGACCTCCTCGCCGAAGCCAGCTAAAAGTGGAGAACCAATCCTCCCGAAACGACGACATTATGCTGTTCTGAGCGCTGAACCAGAACGCCGAAACTGGGGGTCCCTAAAGTGTAGAAGTCGCGAACCTTGCCTCTGAAGCCGATCGGGAACAGCAGTTTGAACCGAGTGCGGACGTCGATTCCGCCGCCGAATTGCGCTGTCGCCACGCTTCGATGTATCTGCGTGTTAGCAACTCCGTTTTGCAATTCGCGACTTCCTTCGTAAAGTCCATATCCGAAGCCGCCGGAGAGCCACGGCGATGCGGGAGTGCGGCTGATAAACCGGGCTCGCAGCGATAGCGTCACAAATAACGTTGCGAGACTGCTTATAGTGTTGAGTAGTGCGCTCTCCACCTTATGACTCGGCGCGGCAGCTAAGGCGAACTCCAGGAACAAAGCCGTGTTCCCGGTGGAGAGACGGCGCGCATAGTCGACGGCATACGCGATGTTTCTACCAAAATTCACCGTCTCGTTAAAAGGCGTTGTGGTTTTCGGAATGAATTCAGCGCCAAGAAGTAATCCAAGCTCATCTTCTCTTCTTTGAGCAGAGCTAAGACAGCACATCCACAACATCAACACTAGTGCACGTTGAATCAACTGCACACCTCGCAAACAAGATCACGCACAACTGGAGGATGCTGATCGGGCCAGTTAGTTACAGATCGCCGCAGCGCGAGTGCCTCGGAAACTTTTTCCCATGTCTTGAATCATTCCATCACGCCCGATCTAGGCGAATCGCTACGTAAAGAGAGGTCGAATGAAAAAGAAACTGATGATGATGCTGGCTTCGTGTGTTCTGGTGAGCTCAATCAGCGTTTTCGCTCAGGACGCCCCGAAGCAAGATGGCATGCAAAAAGAGGAAACAAAACAAAACGAGATGAAGCAGAACTCCATGGGCAACGACGAGATGAAACAGGATCCCATCGGGAACGACAGCATGAAGCACGACGAGATGACAGCGGCCAAGAAACAGAAAAAGGCCCACAAGTCCAAGAAGGCGAGCAAGAAGGACGCCATGGGCAAAGATGAGATGAAGCAAGGCGACAACATGAAGCAGGGCGACAGTATGCAGAAAGACAAAATGCAGCACTGATTTCGAATAGCGCTTAACCTCCGCGACGCCTCAGTCGTTGGCTGGGGCGGAAACCAACCAAAACAAAACCCGAGCCTCAGGACCTCAGACCACAAAACTCATCAAAGGAGAAGTGAATCGTGAAAGTAAGTCAGCGACAGGAAAGAAAACCACTCGGCGGTTCTCGCGTAAGAACCATCAGCCCGATCCTTGCACTCGCCGTTATTTGCTCGTTGGCGGCGTTTTCGGGGACGTCGCACGCACAGATTACCGTTAAGCGTCCGCTTTCGCCCGAAGCCTTGGCCATGCACGCTCACGCCAAGCGTCCGGTAGCGGCGGCGCCGACGACGAGCTTAGAGCTTGCCGCTACTGCAACAGCGGCCCCAACCACTTTCAATTCCGACCAGGGACCTGGTCCTGGCCCAATCGGTCCCGGCCCGGGGTGCAATTTGTTCCCAGCGCCCCCGTCGGTAGGCGCCACAGTCCCTCTATCGTACTTTGGACCACCCCCTTCCGACACCAATCGTAGCTTGGTCGGGCCTGTTCAATTGCTGGATACCGGAGTGGTTGACGCCGCCCATGGGACCATTACCATACCGCTTTACTTGGGCCATCTGAAGGAACGGAAAAAATGTGTGGTACGTCTTGACCGATGTTGACGATTCCAATGTCGCTGCCGAGTTGGGTCTGAATTTTTCCGCCAAACTCACTTTCGCGTCGAGCTCTGCTAGAACGGGAAACCTCGATGCGAACGGGAACATCGTATTTGATGCGGGCACCGTCAACTTTAAGCCTGAACGGAAGATTATTCCTGGCCCTGCCGGTCACGAATTTCCTCCCACGTTTGCGACCCCAGGGTCCGTTGGGGACGCGAACTATGGGCCGCTCGTCCGGATCGTTAATGCTGGAAACGTAATTTACAACGCGCCCATGGTGGCTTTCGACGTGGACGCCAATCAGATCAGCTTCCCTAACGGCAATGTGGACTATACCAAAGTGCACGACCAGGTCGTGGCCATCGATCCGGTCAACATGACGGTAACTCTTAATCTCATTAACGGCTTCAGCTTCGGTCGCCCGGTGTGGTATCTCTCCATGGATACTAGTAGCACTCTCGGCGCTGCCATTGAACACAACACCTTTGCTCCACTGATGCAGAAGATCCTGCTAGGCCACGACGACAGCTTCGCCAGTCCTGTCGAGCGTATCTTCATCAGCACCAATGGACCTGAATCGGGAGGCTGCGACAATCCACTGCGGCAAGGTTTGTCGGCAGATCTGGCCGATGGATTCAGGCCGAATAACGTGGTGGGAGGAATTCCCACCATCGCGCTCGATTACAGCCCCTACTGGGATGCGCAGTTGTTCGAATGGACCCAGGACGCGATCGACCAAGGGTTCCGCGGACAGCTGCGGGAGGAGTTCCAGATTCTTACCTTCGTGCAGGACGGTCTGATCACCGGGCCAGGTGGAGCGGCGTTTGGGACATCAGGTTTCTCGATCAACTGCCCGATCGTCCAGCGCCTCGATTGAGAGTCGGCTGGCTGACAAATAGAGCGGCCCGCCATCTCACATTTCGAGATGGTGGGTCTCTCCATCTGTCCTTAGCCTGAATATTCCAAAGCTCCGGATTGGTATCCGTGGCACCCCGAGCGGTCATGGATACACGAGACGAATTTGCAATTTTCTGTTGTGGTGTTCATAACGTCTTAAGGAGAGCGAAATGACAGTGAAGTTAGTGGTGATTTATCCGCGCCCAAAGGATGTCGAAGCCTTCGAAGCAGTTTACAACCGGGACCATGTGCCCATGGCAGTCGCGAAACTTGTCGGCAAAACCAAGATCGTCGCCACCAAGGTACTCAGTTCTCCGGCGGGCGAACCTCCCTTCCACCGCGTCGCCGAAGTGTATTTCCCTTCGATGGGGGCCCTCGAACAATGCACAGCGTCGGAAGGCGGCAAACAGACGATTGCAAATGCAATTTCGATTTCGTCAGGCGGCGCACCAGTCTTTTTGGTAGCCGAGGAGGACACGTTTATATTTTGAATCGTACAGGCCGGCACGACTTCTGCTGTTACTACTGTTGATGTTGGGGGGGTGGCCAGTGCAGTTGGACAAACTAAGCCTAATCACCTCGCCGGCGAACATTCACCGTATCTCAGACGGGCTATGAATCAACCCGTGAACTGGTACCCGTGGAGTAAAGATGCTTTCAGGCGCGCAGAAGAGTTGAATGTTCCGATCCTTCTCGATATCGGGACTGTGTGGTGTCCGTGGTGTAGCCTCATGGACCGCGACACGTACACCAACGTCGACATCGCGGATTACATTAATTCAGCACTTCGTCGCTGTGAAGGTCGACTTCGATGCTTCCCCGAAGCTGCTCGCGCAGCTGCAACAAGCCCAAGTCGTGCTGAATCCTGCCGGGCTGCCCCTCACATCATTCATCACGCCGGACGGCAGGCTGTACTTTGGAGCTGGGTATCTTCCTGCTGAACACAGAAACGGTAAGCCATCTTTTCGCGAAGCCGCTGATGAAGCTCTCGCCCGGTTCGCGAATAGATCCAAGGTTGAGGAGCAATCATTTCAGTTGGAGCTAGAAAAATGAGCATGAAAAGATTAGTTTTGTATTTCTTTCTATTGTCGATGCTGAGCAGCCCACTACTGTTTGCGATCGATAATCTGAAGCTTAATTCCAAACTAGATTACACCAGCGACAGCCTCGATGGCCCGTTGATCACTGGAGATGACGCGCAGTCAGGATTTGCTGCGGGCAAGCCCAATTACGTTATCATCTACGGCGAAGGATGTTTCAACTCAAAAAAGCAGGCACTGCGCGCTGTCGAGCTTTATAACAAATATCGCTCCCAGGTGCACTTTGTCGTCATCGATCTGGACGTTCAGCGCTCTCCCGAGCAGCAGAAGCTGGTCAAGCAGTACTACAAGGGCTACATTCCTCACGTGCTGGTTTTGGATGCACGTGGCGAAGCCCTCTACAACCAGTCCGGTGAAGTGGATTCCGAGCATATTGAGGACATCTTCAGAAACTCTCTTGGCCATTGAGGGCGCGGGTTTCATCACCTTCGGGACGTATACGGACATTGCCTAGAGACTTGCAAAAACCAGCGGGCACAATCACGTCGAGACCTGCGACATCGAACTGGCTGAGGAAGCGTCGTTTTACGCATGCGGATCGATGGAATCATGACGCCGAAGCATGCACCAACTCGACGGAAGACGTGAGCCGAATCGCGTTGTGTAAGGTACGGTAGAGAGGGCAGTTCATTGGATACAGTGCGTGCGCGCACTCAACCTTTTCTCTTCTCTCTTCTGGCGCTACCAGGCGCGTCGGCGCGTCGCAGACTACAAAGCAGGGGTTGACATGGCTCTCCTCGTGAACGGTTCGGCGAAACAAACCGAGGCTTGGCTCAAGTGGCTGGAAATCCGCTCTCGTGAGACGCTCCAAGAACAGTGGTCAATCGTAGAGGGACTTGCTGAAGAATTGCTTCGGGCCACTACTCTCAACGGAGAGCAGGTGCAACATTTTGTGGCTGAATTCTTGGGTGCCAAGGCGCGAAATCGCAACTTCGCCTAGTGCGAATGTGAGGCTACCTGATGTTCGTGGCAGGCGTTGATGGGTAGACGCGAGACGCAGACTTCGTAAGCCGTCGCTGGTTACGAGCGTCGAAAGCCCTCAGCTTTTCCCTTGCGGTCGCGCGTGCGGGACCATACATTCTCGGCAATGATCCGCTCGGCCCCATTTCCTGACCAAGTGGCGAAATCTTGACACAAAGCGTGAGCAAGAGACTCCGAAAATCTCCTTTCGTCCGCCCTCGTGACGAGTATGTCTGCGGAGATATTTTCTTTTCTGGACTGCGCGATAGGCGCGTAGTCATGTGCTGACCCGTTTAGGCACGGAAGAGGGCCAAAACTTGCGCTTTCAGTCCGACACCCGCCAGGCACCGAGCTTGGTCGCTTTCTCGACCACTTTGTCGACGTTCTCAACGTATATGTAGAGGCGAGCGGGAGAGGCGCCGACACTCTTCGCACTTCGCCTTCCCATTGCAGGACTCTCTGGACCAAGCATCAGAGTTGTTCCGCACAGGGTGAGTTCCGCGTGCATCGGCTTTCCGTCGGGGCCGTTCATGATGGCTCACTTCGAGAAACCAAACGCTTTTTGATAAAAGCTCACCGCGGCAGGAATGTCGCTTACCGTGAGGGCCGCAGATACAGCGCTGTACTGCTTTCTGTTGAGGGGATCAATCTTCTTTTTTGCCATAGCGCTCAAAGGCGGTCACGCTTAAACTGGCGGCACGAGTTTCAGAATGATTGCGCAGATCGCTGCGGGCTCATGCTCGCAGGCAGAACCGGACAGACTATAAGAACGCTCACATGCCGCTCCTGAGAGCCCTAGCCAGAATAGAGAACTGGACGCCGGACAAAGCTCTCAGGCGGGCAATGGCGCGCTCGAACTGAGGCGGCCCGACGAGAGGGGCGCCTCAGTTTCTGGAGTTCGCCTAAAATGTGATGCTCGCGTGCAGCTGGATTAGCCGCGGCGAAGCATCGGCCCCCAGGAACGAGCCGAAGATACTGGTTGGCGAACTTACTGGGTTGATCACGCTGCCGAACGTGGGGGAAGCGATGTCCGCATCCGGCTGGTCGAAGTGCGGGTGATTGAGGATATTGAAGAACTGCGCCCCGACACCTAACGAAGCCCCCTCCCAGTGCGGGATCTTGAAGTTCTTCGTTATCGACAGGTCGGTATTGAAGTAGCTCGGCCCGGTGAACTGGTTGCGGCGCTGATTGCCGAAGCCGTTAACCGCGGGACTGAAATTCGAGGCGAGCAAGCACGGTGTAGCCGGATTGGCTGCGCTCGAAGTACATGTTTGACCTCCAGCTCCTGAGAAGTTCGCGGGGACGGAGACCGACGTAATGTTCGTGAAGCCGTAGTTGAAGCCTTGCAAAATGCCGAATGCGTTGGAATCCACAACCGTAAACGGCAATCCAGAGCGCGCGAAGGCGGTGCCCGAAAGTACCCATCCCCCAAATAACGCGCTCGGTCCAAATTTGTGCGGCACGTTATAAACGTAGTTCAAGCTGAAGTAGTGCCGCGTATCGTAGTCGGAGTTGCCATAGTTTGACCGCAGGTTGAAGGGATCGAATGCGTTGAGAGGACTGAAGTTTGTATTCTGGCCGAATTGCAGGATACCGCCATTGGAGATCTCGTCGAGTGCGTGGCTCCAGGTGTAGTTTGCCTGCACAGTTAAGCTCGTGGTTCGGCGAGTAAAAGAAGCCGTCAGCCCGTTGTAATTGGATACCCCTTCGGAGCCGATTTCGGTAACCGTCGAGAACCGTTGATCGGTCGCAGTCGTCGGCAGGTCTCCGAAGCGCCCTGAGGTAGTACCCAACATCCCCTGACAAGTGATATCGCAAAACGCGTTCAGGCCAGGATTCTGCACTACCTCGTGAATTCCGTGATTTCCCACGTAATTCAGCGAAAATGACATCCTCTGACCCAGCCCCTGTTGCACTTCCAGATTCCACTCCTGGTAGCGCGGATTTTGGATTCGGTTCGCCACTGTGTTAATCGTAGGCGGAGTAAATCCTGGTACGGTACTTTGAATGCTCGCGAGTGTTCCACCGTTTGCGAACGCAGCCTGGAATGCGGCGTTGCTTTGGGTAGCCAGTTGCCCCTGATTTCCAGCAACCGCAGGAGAAAGAGCACCTCCGGGAATGTTGAATCCAGCCTGCAGCGGCGCATTGCTCAGTAACTGGTCGGCGACAGTGCCGGGGAAAGAATCCGCAAACAACCCAAAGCCGCCCCGAATGACCGTATTCGTCCGGCCAAACGGCGTCCAGGTGAAGCCGAAGCGCGGCAGCCATTCGACCGCGGTGTAATTCGGTAGTGCTTGGTTCTGCCCAGAGACAATCGCCTGGTTGTAGGGTTGGTTCACGTCGTGCGGGACGGTGAGAAAATCTCCGCTCAGCCGGGCAAAGCAATCGGTCTGGCACACCGGATTGGAGAAGTGCTCCCCTCGCAGGGAGAAGGTCAACTTTAGGTTAGGTTTCACGCTCCACTCGTCTTGCCCATAGAAGCCCAAGGCATAGAGCGCAATTGGCTGACTGGGCTGTGAGGGGAAACTCTGGAAATAGGTCCCTCCAATCCCATTAAAAAAGTTCGCCAGCGTTGTGCCTTCGCTGGCGCCGACGGACCCAATTCCCGGATCGAAATCAGTAATGTCATTGCGCCGGAAAGTCAGTCCCAACTTCAGTGAGTGATTTCCCTTTGTGATCGAGAAATCATCGCCGAATTGGTACTGAGTGACGTTTCGCCCCTGAGGCACAATGTTAATTTCTCGCCCGAGAGAGGAGAAGGCCCCGCCGGCGAAGGCCAAGCGGAACGGCTGAGCCTGCAAAGCCGCTTGGAGATTGGGCACATTGAAAGTAGCCGAATACCACTGGCCAGATGCGATGAACTGATTCACGGCATTCGCGCCAAGGGTATGGGTTTCCTCTAACTGTCCTTCATATTGTGGCTGCGTGCTGCCCAGGTTGAAAAGCGGTGAGATTGCGTCGGTGAGTGTTGCCTGGGAACCGTGGTCGGTGCGAAAGTGCCCGAACAGGCGGTCGTTGTTTCCGATATTCTGATCGATACGCGCCGTGATCAGGTATTCCGTGCTCAGCTGGCCTACGGTAGACGTAAACGCCAGCGCGCAGGGCTGAGTTATACCGAGTCCGCTAGTGGTATCGGTAAACCCGCTACACCCCAGGTTGTTCGCTAGTGGAGTGGCGCGGCTAGCGCCGGGCGCATTGTTGTAAAGACTAAAGAGCGAGTTGTAGAACGGAACCGATCCCGGGCTGATATTGCCCAAGTTGGCGATTGTGGCGGCCTCGAATTGCGGGCTCGGGACTCGCACATTGGTGCTGGTAGGCAACACGAAGCGCAGCCCCTCGGTATCTACGAAGAAGAACGTTTTGCCTTTCTTGATCGGTCCCCCAAACGAAGCCGCCCACTGATTAGCATTGTCGAATGGTCGGGGCGCCCCACTCTGGTTGTTGAAGAAGCTATTTGCGTTGAGAGTGCTTCCATTCCACCAATAGAGCGCATTCCCGTGAAAGCTATTAGAACCCGACTTGGTCACATAGTTTACGTTGGCTCCCGCCAATGTTCCGTACTGGCCCGAATAGCCGTTGGTCACGACCGTAGCCTCCCGGACATCGTTGTTGCCCAGTAGCAGATTCGTCGCACCAGAATTGTTCAAATTGAGGAACGGATCATTTTCATTTTGTCCGTTGAGAGTAAACAGGTTCGAAGTGGCTGGAAGTCCGTAAGCGGAGAAATTACCATTGCCACCTTGCGTGTTCTGGACTACACCCGGAGCCGTCTGCGCGATATAGCTCAGGTCGTTGCCGGGGTTGGGCACTTGGGAGATCTGCGCTTCGCTAAAACTAGTTGAAACGTCAGCATTGTCAGTCTGCAGCAACTGGGCGTCTGAGGTTACTTCTACCGTAGATGTGGCCTCGCCAAGTTCCAGGGCTATGTTGACTGTCGCAGCTTGACCAATAGTCACCACGGCCGCTGCATTGGCGTTATGAAAGCCGGCGGCAGTGACGGAAACGGTGTAGCTTCCCGGTGGCAACAGCGAGAACCGATACGCGCCCCGAGAGTTTGTGGATTGTGCCTGCACGCGTCCATTTTCCTGGTTTTTCAGGGTCACGCTGGCATTAGCCAAAACGGCTCCAGAAGGATCAGTAACGACACCCACAACATCCCCGGAAGTGATGGATTGAGCCATCAATTGCGTTGTGGGCACTAGAATTAATATGAGGGACAAGACAATAAGCGACACTCTTAATGAGAACGAACAAAAAGCTGGCCATCTTTGCGGAGCGCCGCTTTTTGTCAGACAGGGCGATACTCGACTGAACTTCACAGTGATTCTCCTCGTCAACCAGATGAAATAACCCATCTACTGAAGCACGGGCATTGCCATTGAAAATTGTGATGAACGTGACTGGGAAAGGTATGAGCTTGGCTCGAGCGACCGTGGCGGTCAGCAATACAAACTTTGGAAGCAAGTCATGGTTGAAACTATGAAACGTGAAATCGTTGAATGGCCAAGGCGAGAATTATTTTGAGCGAGAATGAGGCGGACTGAGCCACCCGGAGCGACGAACTGTGAGGAAACCTTAGACTACCAAATGTCTTTCAACAGTTTTCGCAGTGACGCTCTATTGGCTTTTCGAAGTGGCAGGCACAATCCATCGTCCAACTTCACGAACATGTTACCGTTCGGCGGTAAATGGAACTCCTCGACGTGATCGAGATTCACGATCGCATTGCGATGCACGCGGAGAAAACGATTTGGATCGAGCAGCGCCTGGAGATTTTTCATGCTTCGCCGAATCAAATGGGACGTCTTCCCGACATGCAACCGGATGTAATTCCCGGACGACTGCATCCACCGGATATCATCGACTCTTACGAGCACGATCTTTTCATTCGCTTCGACTGCCAGTCGCTGCAAGAAGCGCCGCGCCAGTTGTGGTTGCTCCTCGTCACTCGACATCTCCTCAGGCTCGAGTTCCATCCGAGCACCGGCAATTCGCGATTTTGCCAGATCCAGCGCGGCTTCGAAGCGCTCTGCATCAAATGGCTTTACAAGAAAGTCGATAGCGGAAGAAACAAATGCGGAGACTGCCGACGAATCGTAGGCAGTGATGATGGTTGCCGACACACGCTTGATTCCTAGAGCCTCCCAGCTCGGGGCTCGTCGAATCGCTGGAGTATGTACGTCCAATATTACGATATCCGGAGCGCTCTCCCGAATTGAGGACACCAGCCTGGAGTCGTCCACGCAAATCGCGCTCATGCCTGGTTCACACTCGAGCATCGAGCAAATGAGCCTGCGACTCACAGGGTCGGGTTCTGATACCAAAACTCGGATGGGCAGCGCGTGAGTCGATGCTCTCGGCTCACTTTCACGTATTTCGAAAAAAGAGCTCAATGGACGTTTTCAAACCATGGCGAAGAGTAAAGTGAAATCATTTGTACGTAGACAGCCGGGCGCGATCATCGCGGTGACATTCAATCAGTCGTACCAACTCTAAAGAAAATCACGCCATCCTCTTCTCTCGATTTGATGCGGATTCTGCGTGAATAGACACAGACAAAAGGGGATGCGCCCCAAGTTGTTTGTAACGAAATGTAATGCACTCGGGGCCGTTGGTTTGTCGCTCCACTGTTTCGAATCGTCTGGGCGGTTGCTACCTACTATGAGTCCGAGGCGGGAAGAACGCACTCGGGTCTATCGAAATTCCGGGGATTCGGCATGCAAAGATTAAAGATAAAGAAAAGCACCGCGCCGAGGTATCCCTCTTCTTGCGCGTTATCATCCAGACTCAACTTGCGAGAAGCCGTCGGCTTTCGTCAGATCTCCACTTCTTATTCCTTGCATTCTTTGTTCTTAGTTCTGAGTACTTACTTTGCTCTCCTCGCGGAAACGCTTGGCAAGTGTCTCCTGAGCCTCGGTTGTCAGATGCTTTATCACAACTTCAGTTAGACGCAGCGACCGCCGCCGCGATGCAGACGGGATGTCAATTGATTGTCAAATCTATGGCCAGCCGGCAAAAGTCATGGTTCTTCGTTTTCCGACGATGCCACGTAAGCGCCATCGACGTATAACTCTGCATCTTTAACCTCGGGATAAGGTGTTGAATGTCGAAAGTGCCTCACAAACATGGGAACTGGCGAGGCATTCCTTAATTGGGAGACAATGAATCCCGGAGGCACAATGCAGATGGTTAGTTGTCCGCGACCGCCCGATTCGCACCGCCTCTATCACAAGTTCACGGAAAAACGGTGAAATGTGCAGCACGGCTTTGAAAACCCGATGAACATGGGCAAGAGCCGCCAATGGATTTTGAACGTTCGCCCCACGGGCAAACAGGCGGTGTACGTTGCAACATCGCTCGGGGCAGGTTAGAGTCGCGTCCTCGCTTGGTTCGAATTCAGTTGGCGATGGCTTCGATGACGCTCTGCGGAGCCATGGTTGGAACAATTCTCGTCAGTTTGTAATCGGCGGCATTGAGCAGAGCACAAAACTCAGCCGTGGTGCGTTCCCGTCCCCCGTTCATCACTAACATGTTCAAATCGATAAGCTTGCTGAAGGACGCCGAAGCCGCGTCTGGCACAATCATCTCAACCAGCAATATCTTGCGATTCTTAGTCATCGCTCTGCGGCAAGTTCTAAGGATTGTAATGGCACGACTATCGTCCCAATCATGAATCACGCTCGACAGAACATAGGCGTCTGCTCCTTGTGGAACCGAGCTGAAGAAATCCCCGGCAACGTATGAGCATCGCCTGCGCCATGCGTTGTTGCCAGGCTGCTGGTTCGCCCTTTCGATGGTCGAAGTCATGTCGAAAACCGTGCCTCTTATATTGGGATTGAACTGCAGTATCTTCTCCAGGAGCTTACCTTGGCCTCCTCCGATGTCGATGATGGAAGAGATTCCCGCGAAGTCGTAGGCCATCAAAACCGCGTACGCCAACATTGACGACGCATTTGTCATACCCTGATTAAACGCATCCGCGGCGTCGATGTTTTGTCTCAGGTAGTCGAATAAGTTGGCTCCGAACGCGTTGTTGAAGGCTGGAGATCCGGTTTGAATGCTATGTAGAAGGTTTCCACACGCCTGGTAGTGAATCTCACCGACCGTGATCACCATCGCTCTGAGAGATGCAGGGGCATTGCTCTGAAGGCTCTCGGCGAGACGGGAAAGAGCGAAGCAATCTCTGCTGACGTGCGAAAAGACACCCACACTTGCCAAGGCGCGCATCAAGCGGAAGAGCGACGGGGCGTCTGATCCAGTCGCTGCGGCTAATGCGGCACACGACTGGGGGCCGTCTTTCAGTAAGTCGGCGATGCCTAGCTTTGCGGCGACATAGATTGCCTGAGAAACCCAATAACCGGTCGCCATCTGAAACAGAACAAGAGGAGACGGGTTCCCGTTTTTCGTTGACGCAATTCTTACCGGGAAGAGCCGATCTTTCAGAAGCGGCTTCATCTCCGCCCACAAACCCATCCTCCTTGCGCGATGGAGAGACTGCAGGAACAGCCAAAAAGCCCGCCGACGAGCTACCATCTGAGTAGGGCGACCTCCGCCGCCATTCCTGGTCCTAACGCGATCATCACGCCCCAGTCGCCCGGCTGCGGATTACCACTACGCGCGACTTCGTCCAGGACAAACATGACTGTGGGAGAGGACATATTTCCGTAGTTCCGCAATACGGTTCTGGAGAACCGCAGCTGTGCATCCGTCATGTTGAAATGCTTTTGAACGTTGTCGATCACCTTGCGGCCACCCGGATGAACAACCCAAAAGGCAATGCGGGATCTAGAAAGTCCATGCCGCTGCAGCAACTGATGGAGTGCCGTTTCGATCATGGGGGCCGCCAAGTGTTGAATCGAAGCTCCCAGCACGATCCGCAACTTCCCGTCACGATGCTGAAGTCCAACCTCGTCGATCTGCTCCGTATTGATGAAACTTTCGAAGTCGATGATCTGCGGATAGCCAGGATTGGCTTGCCGCCCGCCCGCCAGCAGAAAGGCTGCGGCGCCATCCGCGCAAATCGCATTACCGACAACGGTTTCGAGAGTGTTATCGACGTAGTAGCACGCTGAGCAAATCTCGACGGCAAGCACCAACGCCTGGCGGCCTGGATTTGCGCGAACGAAATCGACTGCCCGCTGCAATGCAGGAAGGGCGCCGGCACATCCAAGCCCAACGATGGCCGCCCTTTGTACTCTGTTACTGAACCCCATATGTGCGATGAGACGACTACCCACGTCCGGACACACATAGCCAGTGCATGTGCACACCGCAAGGAAATCTATGTCCCGCACGGTGGTTCCGGCGGCTTCGACACAGTCCCGAATTGCGCGGCAACCTGTTTCCATCGCTCCATGCAGATAGCGCTCATTCAGTTGATCCGAGCTTTCGTGGCGATTCGGCTCACCTTCCAAATAAAAATGGCGATACTCGATATCGCCATTCAGGAAAATCTTCCGAATGCGCTCGCCCTGGTAACCCGCCGCGTGAAAACTTTGCTCCTGGGAGAGCCTGACCGGCGGGCTCGCAGTTCCGATGCCGAGGATCCGAGGATGGTTCACTGGTCCCCAGCCAATTCATGCGACGTCTGAGTCTTACTCTCGTGATGATGCGCGGCATCGAATTCTGCCGCGAGTTGAGATTTGAAGCCGTCGCTTGCCTTTTCGAACTGAGCTTTAGCTCGCGCGACGTGTTTCAATAGTGCGTGCATCTGCTTCGGACCCACTACCAGCAATCCGAGCATAAGCACGAACAGGATTTCCGTTCCCAGGCCCAAGATTCACCCCTTGGCCAGGCTTTGGTCGTTGGCAATGGTGGTTGTTGTGCTGGCCGGCTTCTCTTCATCCTTAATGGCTGCCTTGAAGCCACGAATGCCCTCTCCGATTCCTTTGCCAAGTTCCGGAAGCTTCTTTGGCCCGAACACCAGCAGCGCGATTCCGAAAATCACCACCAGATGCATCGGTTGAAACAGTCCTTCAAACATGTAAGCTCCTTAGGTCAATTCCTTTTTGCCTATGATCGTGTGCCAGCAGTATGTGAAACTCTGCGAGTCAAGCAATATTCCCCAATTCTGAAAATATTGTTCCTGACAAAACAGCCTTTCGCGCTTTCCTCGCCGAGCGGTCGTGCCTTGGGATTATCGGGGGAGATACTGGGCGCACGGCCCCGGCCCCTTCGGCTCTGCTCTTTTTTAGCGCCTCGCGCAACTTCATTCGCGCCTTGTGTAACTGTGACTTGCTGTTGCCGACACAACACCCCAGCATGGTCGCAATCTCGTTATGCTCGTAGCCTTCCACGTCATGCAGTACAAAGATCCTTCGATAGCCCTGGGGCAGCGCCTCTACCGCCCGCTGCAGTCGCAGCCTGTCGATCGAGCCCGACAGCACCGGGTCTTGCGCGCCCGGTTCCTTTTTCGATGTCTCTTCCTCACCTTCCACGGTCTCTTCCAGCGGGACGACGGGAAGACTCCGCTTGCGCAACTGCATCAGGACAACGTTGACTGCCATCCGGTGCAGCCACGTGGAAAAGGCCGACTCGCCGCGAAAAGTTCCAATCTTGCGAAACAACTGCATAAACGCTTCCTGGGTCAGATCCTCAGCGTCCGCCGTGTTTGCCGTCATGCGGAGACATAGAGAATGAACATGCCGCTTGTGCAGGCCGTACAAAAACTCAAACGCTTCCGCATCACCCTGTTTGGCGCGTTCGATTGCCTCCGCTTCGGAAGGCCCCGGTGTCAGAGCTCGATCTTTCATATGGGGTTCCTGCCTCTTCTTGCCCGCAGCCAGCCCATCCCCCACCCACAGATTCTTGATCCTCAATAGCCGGCAAACTCTTCCGTTCGAATATCGTCCTCATCCACGCCCCCATCAATGAGCGTTCGGCGCGCCGTTGCAACCATCGTGGGCGGCCCAGCTATGTAATAGATCGGGCTTCGCAAGGCTCCTACGCGTGTCAGAAGCATTTCCGGGGTGAGGTGTCCGGTCTCTCCCTTCAACCTCGGTAATTCTTGTCCGTGCGCGTGAGTATCGGAACAAAGCGGAATCTTGGATTCGTACCCTCTAACTCCCAGAGCTCATCGATGAACGCGGCATCCTCCAGGTAGCGGTTTGCGTAGAACAGAACAATAGGATGGCGCAATTTCTCCGTTGTTGCGAAAGAGAGCATGCTGAAGAATGGCGCGATCCCGATCCCTCCGGCGATGAAGATAGCTGGTCTGGCTGTATTTTTATGGAGACTGAAAGAGCCCATGGGACCGGCAATCCTCGCCCGGCTACCAATCGGCAGCATAGATATGGCCTGCTTGAAATCCGTATTTCGCATGCGGGTGGTGACGACAAGCTCTTTCTCGCACGGGGAGCTTGCAATGGAGAAGGTATGAGTTAGTCCGTTTGACAGCCCAGGGTGGGAACCCGTTAGAGTCAGATCAATGTGCTGCCCGGCCTTGAATAAGAAGTGATTTGGCTTTTCGAACTGAAATGCCATTGTGCCTTCGGCGACTTCCGTTCGACCTAAGAGTGCACTTTGGTAGTCAATCATCGCGATCATCCGTTGGTTCGTCGACACTAGGCTTGCTCTCGATCTTGATAACGAGCGGAATTGTTTTTTATTCCAGGAATCTCTGAAAATTAGGAGGAAAGCGGGGTTTGGCGCCTAAGCGTTTGTTCATGCCCAACCGAAGTTCTTCCGCGGAGTCTCCCTCTGACCTTATTCGATCAGCTTCCGCTTGCCTGCCGAAGCACTTGTGGCTGCCACGAATAGCAGTATGAAGGCACCCCGGACAGGGACGCACCGGAGTGCGTCCCTGTCCGGGGGTGTCTTAGTTGATGGTGATGGCTACGGGGGTAGAATGGCTTAGTGAGCCGGACGTACCCGTCACCGTCACAGTGACCTGGGATGCGGGCGTTTGGCCTTTTGAACTGCTGCCGCATCCGAGAGCAAACATTGAGACGAAGAGCATCAAACCAAGTACGCTGGTCCACATTATGCCCTTGCGTGTAAGCGGCTTCCGTTTGCGGGTGGTGAGGGCGGTTCCGAACAGTCCCAGACCAGGCAGCAAGGCCACCACGCCGTACAAGCTGTACCCGGTAACCGGCGGCGGGGTCGAGACGGCAGAGATCGTCAAGGTCGAGGATGAAGCGCTCGATCCTGGGGAGATGGTTGAAGGGTTGAAAGCACAGCTCAGGCCAGGGGGCGCAGAACAGGCAAGCGTAATCTGACCGCTGAATCCTCCTACCGCGCTGGCGCTGATCATCAGGTTCGCCGAACCGCCCGGCGCGACCGTTAGACTTTGAGCCGAGAGACTCAGAGAAAAGCCTGGGCTGCCGACGGCGGCGGCAGGGACAAGGCTGGCGAACACACTCGTCGTGCTGCCTCCAGCCGGGAAATTGGGTTGGTTGCCACCTCCAGCCGTGAGGTACAGAGTGTTTGGATCACCAGACGGACCGCCTCCGCCAAAAACCATATCCCACAAGCCGGGATTCACCAGCACCTTGTTCGAAGAGTCGGTGAGCTGTCCGAGAAATTTCCCGGTTGTGTCGAATGCGTTGATGGTGCCATCGCCAAAATTGCCCACCAGGATCGCGTTCGGGAACGCTCCGAATGTCGCCGGAGTCGCCACCACGCCCCAAGGCGCGTTGAGCATGCCGCCGGAAGCGAAAGTTTTCACGAAATTGCCGTTAATGTCGAACACATCCACCTGCCCCAGCCCAGCGCCGGGCTTTGCATCGTGCTTGGCGCCATCTTGCATGGCATAGGCGATGTAGATCTGGTTAGCGATAGCGTGAATGCCGTGTGGAGCGAAACCCGGGGGAAGGTTTGGATCAGTGAACGAACCGCTCAACGAAGTGAGGTTGAAGTTGCGATCGAACACGTCGACTTTGCCGCTGTTGAAGTTTGTAGCCAAGAGGAAGGTGTTGGCCAAGGCAAGACCTTTGTAGACGGCGCCACTGGCGGAGTTGTCGAAGCCCACAGCCGCTGTGTTGCTGGCACCGGTCCAATTTGCGAGGATGCCATCTTCGGTGTCAAAAATGAACTGCCCGCCGCCGAAATAGGTGCCGTTGCCGTTTGACACGTTTCCAGTAGGGCACCCAGGGCTGCAATTACCATTTGGATTGTGTGCGGCCCCAGGTATCGTCACTACCAGCGCGGCATCTTTGTTCCCCTGTGTGTCATAGAGCGTGGAGGTGCCGCCGCTGTTGTTGGCAATCCAGAAATCTTGCCCCGGAAGGATGGAGATTCCCCAGGGGTTCAACAATTGAGTGTCTGTAGTATTTGCTACGCCGGCAGTATTTGAGACCAGGTTGGTCTGGGAATAGCCGGCTTGCTGTGCCCACATTCCCGAAGGGACCGCTAACGTCATAAGTAGTCCGCATGACACAAGTGCTCTTCTCACATAGTCCTCCATAACCTAACTTTCATGATGATTACGACGCCGAACCCGATCTCAATGTCTTTTTTGCCGCGAAGCCTGGCGCAGGATGTAGAGGGGAACTTAGGCTTAGATGTAAGCGCCTCTGGGCTCAGAAGTCCCCGCCACAACCCTTGTAGCAACCAATGTCGTCCTCGACCTAGTTCGTGCCGGGGGAAGACGTGGTGTTGGTGCCAGAGGGAGAAACAGTATCGTGCTGATTAATCTGGGCTACCTTGGTCATCGCTCGTGGTGTCCCAAAGCTATAGACGCCCCTCGGAGTCTCGATACTGCTGAGGAAGTACTTGTTTCCCACGTGCTGGAAGTTAAGCCCGGCACGGTCAGACGGAGTTACGTCGACCATCGCAGGGGTCACTAATACGCCGTCGTCATGGCTGCGGATGATCAGATTTTGATCTATGGCTGAGCTAACACGACCAATGCGATATGTTCCGGGCGGGATCGTCTTACCTCCAGCGACAAACTCGAACGGAACATTCGCAATAACTCCACCGGCCTCTTGAGCGCTGGCACTTATGCCAACTCCAAGCAGGCACGTTAGAGCGAGTACAGCAGTTAAATGCACCTTCTTCATAACTTCTCCTTGTTGAATGCGTGTTAACGATCACTATTGATAACTGAGGTCGTCAGGTTTTATTCCGCAGCTACTACGTGAGCGTCGGTTATCAAATACTTTTCGGAACCTCATGTAGAGTTAGACGCAGCGACCAAGGCCGAGATTCCAGCCATGTGTCAATTGATTGTCAAACCTTGGACCGGTCCAGTAACAAACGCCGTCGTAATTTCTCGGCGAGAGTTGAATGCGGGTACAAGGCTGAATTGCCTTGTATTAGGTTGACGTGTGCACTGCGGGTTAGCATTCCATGCGGTGACCGGTCGAGCGATGCGAGTGGTGACTTGGTAAAGTAATCGAGCACGTCTGGAAATCGAGGGAGCCGGTAGTAATTAAAGGGCCGAGGCGTGTTAGGCGGGGCGGACAGGAGTCACTCGGTTGAACTCCGTGTGCGAATTGTCCTCGCAGACTCCTGTCCGTTGCTGGGAGAGAGCTGACGCTTTCCACTCGGCGATAACGGTTCTCGTTATCTTTGAATAAAAGGTTACAGAAATATGAAGCTAGCCAGGCTTCACGAAAGTAGGCTGGGTGCCGCTGGAGTCGAACGTCTTAAACTGCGCAGCCACTCGTAGACGCCGTTTCTTGCAACCTCAGTTCCTCAGCGGCGCCGCTTCCAGGGCCAAACTCCGCTCGCTCCGATTCTGTGTCCTTTCCGAAGTACTTGTTCAGGCGTTCACGAAGCTGCATCCGACCTCGCCAGAGCCGAGCCTTCACCGCAGCATGACTCAGGTCCAGCACTTCTGCTGTTTGCGCTGTTGAAAAGCCTTCAATGTCCCGCAGCACGAAGACTGCTCGCATGACCGGTGGCAATTCTTTTAGGGCCTTGACCAGGATATCTCGAAATTCAGACGCTCCGTAAAGTTGCTCAGGATTGGGAGCCCAATCGGCGACCTCCATCGGAAGCATCTCTCCTGCCTGAAAATCCTCATCGAAGGCTACTTCTTTTGTTCTGCGCTGCTTTCGCAGCTTCGTAAGGGACTGGTTGAGAGTGATGCGAATCAGCCAGGTTGAAAACTTGGAATCCTCCCGGAATTCGCCCAAATGCTGGAAGGCTTTCAGGAAGGCCTCCTGCACAGCGTCCTCGGAGTCTTCCCGGTTGTGCGTGACGTGTTGGGCGATTCGAAAGAGTTTGCGATCGTATCGTTTTACCAGTTGCTCGAAAGCCGCAACATCCCCATTCTTGCTGGCATGGACAAGATCCAGGTCGTCGGTTGCCATGGCCATCGCTGCGAATTGTGCCGCGTCTGCAGTCATATCGTTCAAGCCGCCTTGAAGAGCAGGTGCTTCCCCGAAATTATTCACGCTACCCGGAACAGAGAGCGTTTCCGTGGCTTATCTGGAAGCATCCTGTCTCATTGCACCACGACCTTGCCAGTCATCTTGGGGTGGATCGTGCAGTAGTAGGAATATGTTCCCGCCTTGTCAAACTTGTAGTAGAACTTTTCGTCCGTATCCATCACCTTCGACTTGAACACGCCGTCCGTGCTCACCGTTGTATGCGGAATGTCATCTTTATTTGTCCAGGTAACGGTCGCTCCGACGGGCACCGTGAGCGTCTGCGGCCCAAAAACGAAGTTGTCGATGTTTACCGTCGCATTGGCCGCTGATCGCTGATCATTCGCCGTGACCCTCGCTGATCCCGCGAACAGCAACAGCATCGCAATCATCACCGGCATGGCGATACCTGCGACCCAAATGGTTTTCTTTGTCATTTTCCGTTTCCTTTCTAAGTTCGAGTTTCTTGCGTGATCTTTTCTGTTGGAACGCATCCTGGCGGTCCGTCGCAGATCGAGTTAACTCCCGCCAGGTCGGCCCCCATTCGCCGAAGCCGAAGACCCCGAGTCCCCGAGCGGCGAATCAACGACGGCCAGGCTGCTGCCGCTGACCAGATAGTTCACATCGGTGATACCCAACACCCGCTGCAACTGGTCGGCGGGTACCTTCATCGGTCCAGCCGAGGGCGCTGTGCCCGGCGCCGGTTGAGGGAAAGCCGTCGACATCGCAGTGTGAAACGAAAGCTTACCTTCGACCTTCTGCATGATCTGATGAATATGGCCGTTCAACACAGTTACGGAACCGAATCGCTTGACGTAAGACAAAGCCTGTTCACTGTCGTCCGTACCCCATCCCCAATCGGGATAGATGGTCCACAACGGAATGTGCGCATAGAGCACAATCGGAGTGCTGGCAGAGCGGCCCTTGAGATCGTCTTCGAGCCATTCCAGCTGTTCGTGACCGAGCGACCCCATGCCTCCAGCTTTCAAATTGGCAACATTTACCAGGCCAACGAAGTGCACGCCCTTGTGATCGAAACTGGACCAGCCCGTGCCCTTCGTACCTTTTCCGTAGCGCTGGAGAAATTGCTCGCCGTTGTCGCTGAGCATGTCGTGCTCGCCCGGCACAAAGTAAATCTGTTTCGCGGACGCCCCTTTCAACACCTGGTCAAGCGTGTCGAACTCACTCGGCTTCGAGAGCTGACTCAGATCACCGGTGTGGATGATGAAATCCGGCGTGTGGGGCATGGCATTGATCTTGTTGATCGCCGTCTGCAGCGTGGCAGTGACGTCCGGATTGGCTGGCTTGTTAAAGCCGATGTGGCTGTCGCTGATCTGCACAAAGGTGAAGTCGCCACCTTTGGCGGCGCCTTTGCCGCTGCCTTTGGCGAAGGCCCGCGATACGGGGACGCCCCCGCTCAAGGTCCAGACCAGCCCGGTGCCAGCCCATGCCATGCACTTCAGAAAACCGCGACGGTCGATGCCATCGTTGTTGAGATCTTGCAACTTCTGATCGATCAGATCTTGTTTCTTGTCCGTCATCTGTCCTCCGTGGTTGTAGCGTTCTGAGGTGATAACCGGCGTCAGCCATTTTTATTCCAGCGACTTATTCCACTGGCTAAAGTTTTTGTGGCGTCACCGGCGGGGGCACCTTGGGCGGGGACGACAGCAGGTCAGCTCGGTTTACACAGTTGGGCGGCGAAGCGGTACTCTGTGTGACCAGCATTGAATGACAAGTCGCAGAGAAAGAGAGAGAGATATGTTCGTGGGCTGAGTTATAGCCAGGCATGTTTACGCCGCTTAGAAAAGCCGCCCAAGTGCCCCGTCAGCGCGATCATAGCGACCCCCAGAATCTCAAGCGCCAAGCAGTAGGTCGGCAAAGCTTCTGCCCGTCGCCTCGCACGAAGATGCACGCACCAGACCAGCCAGATCATGACGCTTGAGACGCACGCCAATACCAGGTGCAGTAACAAGGTCCCCTTCAGTTTCTGGCCCTCGAGTTGGAATTGCCACGCGAGTATTCCAGTGACCAGAACTGGGAGTGTTGAAATCGCTGCCACGAACAGGTTGTAGTAGGCCGGGTCGGCAAATCCCGCCGCTTCGTCCATTGCGCGATGAGGTCGAACCCGACTGCCGTGATGAACAGCCCGATTGAAAAGTGGATCAAGACCACATGCTGTGCGTGCTTGGCCAACAATGCTGTCCTGAGATCGAATGGGTTTACCATTACCCTGCTCCTGTCTAAGATTCGGCGCGGAGCCGCTGCGGGGACGATGCCCCATCTGCCGCCTCCGCGCCGCTTAACGATGTTGCTCGATGTCCCCCCCGTTATTTTTCAGTCTCCATAGGGGGGCGAGGGCTCGGTTATTGCCGGCTGATCAGGCGGCTCGGAAACCACCCACAATCCGTCGCCATTCAAAACGTAAATGAAATTTCGCTCGTCCTGAAGCCACTTGACCACTCCCGAAAATTTTTGCACGACTCGAGGAGCGGTAGGATTCGACAAATCCCAAAGCACAAGATCGTCGGTGGAGGTTTTGCCGCTGCGCATCGGGAGAACCTCGCTTTCGGAAATGACCGCCACCGCGCCCGTCAGACTCATCCTGCTCGACAGGTCTGGATCCGGCCACGGAATTACTGCAACCGACTTTGGTCGAGTGGGCTTGCTGATATCGATAATCGAGATGCCTTGGTCTTTTGCATGCTCCACGTAGAGGTAGTAGTTGTCGTTCACCTTTCTCTGCATTGCCATGTCAACAGCCGACAGTCCGCTGAATGAGATGTGAGCGACTACCTGGCTCCCCACGCCAGATTCTTTAGGCTTGTGCTCCTTCGCCGACGCAGCGCTGACTGTCGCAACCAAAGCGACGGTAAAAAGAGCCAATGCGCGCGAGCTGATTTCAACAAATGTGCTGGTTTTGATTTTGTTCCTCATCTGCCTCCTGCGAAATGATTCTCACTGGTGATAACGGACTTTCTGGTCTTTTATTCCGATATTCCAGGTCGCGAATTGGGCCGTGCAGAATTGATTACGCTTTAGCGCAGTGTCTGAACCAGGTCATTTCGAAGGCGCGTAATACCCAGTCTTTGCGTAAACGTGTAGCGGCGGCAGTCCTTTGGGGGGAACCAACTTGACCTTTAACTTGTGCCATTTGCCGTCGTATGCGGGATTGGCAGGCCGATATCCAAGGACGTATTGGTTGCGCAACTCGATCCCAATCTTTGTAGCAACATCCGCCAAATCGTTGGGATTGTCGATTGAGAATGCGCGACCCCCGGTGAGTTCCGTAATGTCGCTCAATAGCTGTGGACCCAGACGTTCTTCTTCAGTCGGGAAATAGTGGTCGTAGATGCCGACGGCGTAGATCTGCACGTCCGATTCCTTTACCAGGTTTTTGACTTCGGTCTCGGTGTAGCGACTGTGGTTGTCCCCGCCGTCCGAGATGATCAGCAGCGCTTTCCTCCCATACCTGGCTTGCCTCATCTTGTTGAGGCCGAGATAAATCGCATCCAGCATGGCGGTGCGCCCTTTCGGAGCCGTGTACAGTAGCCTGCCTTCGATCTCGTCCACCGATTGGGTAAAGTCGGTCACTTCCTCGGGCCGGTCGTTAAATGCGATCATGAAGAACTCGTCTTCCGGGTTCGCTGTCTTGAAGAACTCCACTACCGCTTCGCGCGCTCGCTCGATCTTGCTTGCCATGCTGCCGCTGACGTCGAAGATGGCTCCCAGCGAAACCGGGGCATCCTCACTCGAAAAATGCTGAATCTGTTGCTTTTCCTTGCCCTCGAAGACTTCGAAATTCTCTTTGTCCAGTCCGGTCACCTGACGGTTTTCCGGATCTACGATGGACACTGGCACTAGCACCAGATTTACGTCCACTTTGAGGGGCTTGGTATGGGTCTCCAGGGCCGGATCGATTGGCTGACCACTTTTGGCCTGCGCATGCTCAACCCGCGAAGTCACATGCACGTCCTCCCCGGAACTTTGCGCCCAGGCCGCTGGCAGGAGCCAAAAGACTGCGACCAGTACGGCTATCGAGGCGCACGAAATGGAGGAGCGATCACCCATCTTCGGTTCTGCCTGGCTCACGTGCACTCTGCCCGGCTTACCGGTGATAACCGCTCTGATGAGGTTTTATTCCCCCCAAACTATTTCTCTATCTGAAGGAATAAAAGTGCTGCCCGGCAGTTTAAGACTGTGTATTTGACACGCTTCGACGCTCAACCCGATTCGTTCGAAGAATTGGCGATGCCGCTCTTCGATCAGCTATACAACTTCGCACACTGGCTGACGCGGAATCGCGAGGAAGCTGAGGATCTGGTTCAGGAAACTTACGCCAAGGCGTTGAAAGGGTTCTCGTCGTTCCAGGTGGGGACTAATTTTCGGGCATGGATGTATCGCATCTTGCGTAACACGTTCTTGACGTCGCGCACGGGATTGAAGGGGACAATGACTCTATCCCTTGATTCCGAGGGGGACGGGCCCGAACTCCCAGTGGAGGGCGACACGCCGGAAACGGTTCTAATGGAGCGGTCGAACCGCCAACTCATGCAGAGTGCGATCGATGAGTTGCCGGTGTATTTCCGGGAAGTCCTCCTTCTATGTGACGTGGAGGAGATGTCGTACCAGGAAATTGCAGACACGCTTTCCATTCCCATAGGCACGGTGATGTCGCGCTTATCGCGTGCCAGAAAAACATTGCGCGATGGCCTGCGGCTACAGTTTCAAAAAGGATGAATCATGGTTTGTGAGTCTTGGAAGGCAAAACTCGACACCTACCTCGACGGCGAGCTTCCGTCGGAGGAGATGCGGGCCTTCGACGATCATGTGCACAACTGCCCCTCCTGCTCGGCGAATGCCCTTACGCGCGTCGTGACGAAGCGCGCTATCCAAGTTGCTGGAAGGCGCTTTACTCCCAGTGCTGAATTCCGCAGAAGGATTCAGCAGCGCGTTGCACCCAAACCGCGGCGGAGTATAAGTCTAGGATGGATGTTCGCGGCGGCGGCGGCCGTTGTTCTCATCGTCGGGGTGGTGACTTCAAACTACGTGGGAACCCGGTCGGGCAGCGGTCAGGTTTTCAGCGAGATCGCAGACTTGCACGTAGTAACGCTGGCCAGTTCATCGCTGGTGGATGTGATTTCCACCGATCGGCATACGGTGAAGCCCTGGTTCCAGGGAAAGATCCCCTTCGCCTTCGATTTGCCGGAACTCCAGAACTCCGAGTTTTCTCTGCTTGGCGGCCGGATGACCTACCTTGATCAAACGCCGGGTGCGCATCTCATCTACGATGTTCGAAAGCACCACATTTCTGTATTCGTCTTCCAGGCCCGGTCTTTGAGAGTGCCAGCTGGACAGAATGACAATTCTTTCACGCCGAAGGATGTGTCCTTCAACATGGAAACATGGAGTAAGGACGGGCTGCGCTATTTTGTAATCGGCGACGCGAGTGCTGCGGATATCGATAGCCTGGCGAAATTGTTCAAAGGCGTAACATAAATTGGAATTCTGATGGCTTATGGCGATCTTCAAAATACGGTCTCCAAATCAGAAAACTTATCGCCAGCAGCTTGTGCCTGAGTGACGTGCTTTTTACTAAAAAGGTGTTGAGTCGGGACGGGCAAGGTTGAAACTGCCGACACCTCACATCCCAAGCAAGCGCTCTGCTCAGCCGAGCCAATCCCCACGCTGGTTCGAAAAAGAAGTTCGAACGGATCCTACAACAGCTCAGTTTCGCCGGGAGCTAATCGCAGGCATCTAACACAGAATTTTCTCGCATCGTATGACCGTGATCTGGAAGATAATGACCAATTCTTGTGCACGAAGTTCTCTCGGTCTGATATTCATCTTTGTCTCCTCTATTATTGGGTTCACGCAACAACATGAACACGAACCGGGCGCAACGTCCTCAGTGAAGCTTGGTAAGATCTCGTTCCCAACATCCTGTTCGTCGCAAGCGCAGTCGGAAGTGGAGACTGGCGTGGCGTCGCTGCATTCGTTTGAGTACGACAAGGCCATGCGGTATTTTGAGAAGGTATTGCAGCACGATCCAAACTGCTCTATCGCTCATTGGGGAAAAGCGATGTCGTTGTACCACCAGGTGTGGAACGTCCCTTCGGAGAAAGATCTAGCTGAAGGCTGGCAGTTCGTGCAGAAGGCACGAGCGGGCGCCAAGACGAGTCGCCGTGAGCAAGATTATGTTGAGGCAATGGAAATATTCTACAAACCTGGTAAGCAGAGCGCAGTCGAGAGGGCTGAGGCTTATTCAAAAAGAATGGAGCGGCTCCATGAAGACTATCCCTCCGATGAGGAAGCGACGGTCTTGTACGCGCTTTCGTTACTGGCAGCCGAGCCCCCGAATGACACATCGTTGCAGTACAGGAAAAAAGCAGTTGGACTTCTGAATGGCGTATTTAGAAACGATCCCGAGCATCCTGGCGTAGCGCACTATCTAATACATGCTTGCGATAATCCCAACATGGCGCAGGAAGGACTGCCGGCCGCCAGACGGTACGCGAAGATTGCTCCGTCATCTCCGCACGCACTTCACATGCCGTCGCACATTTTCGCGCGGCTCGGTCTGTGGCGCGACGATATCGCCTCCAATCTTGCCTCTCTTGCCGCCGCTGAGCACAGCCCTTCGGGAACCGAAGCGCGCCTTCATGCGATGGATTTTTCTGGAATATGCCTACTTGCAGACCGGTCAGCACGAGAAGGCGCGAGCAATCGAAGCGGAAGCCGTTGCCGTGAGAAACGAGGGTTTTACCAGAGGCTTGGAACCCTATTATTTCTATGTGCAAGCGCATTTTCCCGCGCTGCTTATATTAGAAACTAAAGATTGGAAGGCGGCGGAATCACAGCGGCCGGTTGCCGGTGCAGAGCCTCGAGTTCAGGCAATTACCTATTGGGTACAGGCGGTCGGCGCAGGCCACTTGAGTGATGTCGCTTCAGCCCGGCTTGCGGTTTATGGTTTAGATGGAGCGATTGAGATCGACCAGAAGAACCACCCCAATTCGCCAGTCCCGCCCGTAGATACAAATAAGAATGAGGCACACGCCTGGCTTGCCTTTGCCGAAAAGGACAGTGCTGCGGCATTCGAACTGATAAAGCCGGTAATCCAGTTCCAAGACCAAGTGGGTAAAGGCGAGGCAGAATTACCGGCGCGGGAAATGTATGCGGACATGTTGCTCGAACTGAATCGTCCCGCCGAGGCTCTGGAGCAATACCGCCTCTCGTTGAAGTCTGATCCTAACCGTTTTAATGGACTGTACGGGGCAGGCCGCTCTGCGGAGCTTACCAATCAAGAAGCCCTCGCGGCCACTTATTACAAACAACTGCTGGACAATTGCGATCAGGGCACAAGTTCGGATCGTCCAGAATTGCAGCGGGCCAAGAAATTCGTCGCCGAAAGTGCGAATGCGATGATCCAATCAAGCTGCTGTTCCAGCAGAGGCCTAGCGAAGGATTCAAACGACGCCTATAGACGGATTTCGATTGATTGGCAGTCAGTCGACTGGCGTGCCCGAGCGCTGCGAAGTGAATCGCGAACCGCTTTCCGGGCTCTGGCCAGCCGTGACATGACGGTTCCGATAGGGATCGACAATATTTCCGCGATCTCCTGGTAGGACATTTCTTCCACTTCGCAAAGAAGGAGGGTCTCGCGGTAATGCACCGGCAGGTCGTCGATGGCGCGCTGCACCAGTTGGGAATTACAGCGATTGATTAGAATCGTTTCGGGGGTCTCGGTCTCAACCACCGGTTCAGGTCCGTCCTCCTCTGAGTCCAGCGCCTCGGTCATACGCCGCTCGAATTTTGTGCGCGAGCTAAGGAAGGTGTTCCTCAGGATGCGAAACATCCACGCCCGGAAATTAGTGCCAGGCTGAAACGATGGAAAACTGCGTAAGGCCTTTAGATAGGTCTCTTGCACGAGATCCTCGGCATCATCCGAACCACGCGCGATCCAGCGCGCGAAGTTGTAAAGGGAATCGAACAGCGGTATGGCCAACTCTTCGAACCCTACCAATGGTTGATCGTCACGCGAGGACGAAGTCCCGAATCCGACCATCTGTTGTAGTCCCGGTCCAATACCGTTCATTTGCCTTCCCCCGAATCGCTCGACGGAGTTTCGAAACTGCCGGTGGCTTGTTGCGTGACAATCTGACGCGCCTGTCGTCCGCCGTCAATCGACTGAGAATTTTCTCTACATATCCATTCGATTTCCCGTCAAATAATTGCTAGCTAAAGAGTTAGTTGTGCATATATCCTGAAACCAGAGTTTGTGCGCGAAGTGCTAGACTTCCCTGCGCAGCCCCAAGGCGCTATGGAATCTCCGCGGCCGGTTTCCGTCGTGCGATTTGGAACCTATGAGGTTTCTCTCCAGTCGGGCGAAGTGCGCAGATCTGGGTTGAGAATCAGAGTGCAGCAGCAGCCGATGAAGCTGCTGGAGATCCTGCTGGAGCGTCGGGGAGAGGTGGTCAGCAGGGAGGAGTTGCGCGGCCGGGTCTGGACCAACGAGAGCTTCGGTGATTTCGACCAGGCTCTCAACATCGCCATCGCGAAACTTCGAACCGCGTTGGACGACTCGGCCGAGAATCCGCGCTTCATCGAAACGCTTCCCAAACGGGGCTATCGCTTTATTGCCGACGTGTCAGTTGTCGATGTAGATGTCCCCCCAAAAAAGCCGCAGCCTTCAGCTGGAAATCTGCCTGAGTCACAAGAACAAGAGACGATAGGGACTGGGCGTGAGGTCCAAGCCGACAGGCTGACCATTGAGCCCGCTGCATTTAAACGCCGGCTGTGGCCGACGCGTCGGATTATCTTCGCCCTGGCGCTCGTCCTGGGCTTGCCGATTCTCGCGGTCTGGTTATTTCGTTCGCGTGGCCGTGCGCCCACCGGCATCCGATCCCTGGCGGTACTTCCTCTGGACAACCTCTCTGGCGACGCTTCACAAGGTTACTTCGCCGATGGCATGACCGACGAGTTGATTACAGATCTGTCACAGATCAGCGCTTTACGTGTGATCTCCCGCACCTCCGTAATGGTATACAAAGGTGCTCGCAAGCCCCTGCCGCAAATCGCTCGCGAGCTGAATGTCGACGCCGTGGTAGAAGGCACTGTGCTCCGTTCCGGCGACCAAGTCCGCATCACGGCGCAGTTGATCGAGGCTTCTACAGACAAGCACTTATGGTCCCAGAGCTATGAAGGTGAGTTGCGTGACACTCTGGCGCTCCAGAACAGGGTGGCTGCAGCCATCGCGGACCAAATTCGGATCAATTTGACTCCACAGGAACAGGCTGCACTGAAAAATGTAAAGGTTGTTAATCCGGAAGCTTACGAGTCCTATCTCAAAGGCCGCTACTTCTGGAATAAGCGCACGGCGGATGGTTTGAAGGTCGCCCTGGCTTATTTCAACCAAGCAACCGGTGAGGACCCGAAATATCCCCAGGCTTATTCCGGGTTAGCCGACACATATGCCTTGTTGGGAGACTGGCAATATGCGGTGATGACCCCCAAGGAGGCATTCCCCAAAGCGAAGGCGGCGGCGATCAAAGCTCTGGAACTGGATAGCACCCTCGGCGAGGCTCATAACTCGCTTGCGTTCATCTTGGACGGGTTCGACTGGGATTTGGACTCTGGCGGGAAGGAATTCCAGCGGGCCATTGAATTGAATCCAGGCTACGCAACCGCTCACCATTGGTATGCCTGGCACTTGAGTCTCTTGGGTCGGTATGACGAAGCGATTGCGGAGATGAGAAAAGCGGAAAACCTGGATCCGCTATCTCTTATCATTAACGCCGACTTGGCAGAACTCCTTGTCCTCGCGCACTCTTATGACGAATCCATACAGCAAAGCCGCAAGACGATCGAAATGGATCCTAATTTTGCTCTCGCACACAATCAACTCGCCCAGGCGTATCTGCAAAAACACATGTACGATGAAGCGGTCGCAGAGCTACAAAAAGCCGTCCAGCTTTCCGGCCGTAGCCCGACGTGCATAGCGAATCTTGCTCGCGCCTATGTCGCATCGGGGAAGAGAGACGAAGCGGTCCAGTTGCTGAACGAGTTGAAGAAGCGTGCCAGCCCCGGTTATTCGAATGCTGCCGAGATTTCCATGATCTATGCTTCTTTTGGAGATATGGACCAAGCGATGAATTGGCTCGAAAAAGGCTACGAAGAGCGATTTAACCCGGGCGTCCTGTTGCGGCCGGGCTTCGATCCTCTCCGCTCTGATTCGCGCTTCCAAAGCTTAGTGCACCGTATTGGCCTACCAGGGTAAGGTAGCGCACAATTGACCCCAGAAAGTTTTACCTCTGCCGGGAATAAAAGCCTGTCCGTCAAGTTTTCATAATCGAGAACCCGAAACCCAAAGACGGAACGCTTTTTATGATTTCAAGCGGGGCGCAGAAGAGTCGCCGGAGGTGTCCAAAACAGGGGAGGGACAAAGCACGGCCAGCAATAATTACATTTCATTACAAAACTAGGGGGCGATTTTTGCATGTGTCTATTCACCCAGAATCCGCATCGAACCCAGTAGAGAGAGTGGCATGATTTCCTTAAGTTTGGTTCAACTGATTGAACGTCATTCCGACGAACTCGCCACCGAGTTGATCGCGAAACTCGAAACATCCTCCCGCACCTCTGACCTGCACAAAGTTCCGGTCGAGGAATTGCCACGACGAATTCAAGAGATCTTGCAGCACTTGAGTGAGTGGCTGATCACCAAGACGGGCGCCGACATCGTGCAGCGTTATTTTGAGATCGGTGAGCGCCGCGCCTCTCAAGGGGTTGCGCTTTCCGACTTCTGCTGGGCGATTGCTATGACCAAGGAACATCTCTAGGAATTCCTCCCGCGCGAGGGAATCATCCGCGGCCCGGTGGAAATCTACGGCGAGATGGAATTGTCGCGCCTGCCGGACCAGTTCTTCGATCGCGCTTTGTGTTTTGCGACCGAAGGTTATGAGTAGTACGTCCAGCTGCAGGTAACCCGTAAGCGCGGGTTCGTCGCCAACGGCAACGGAAATATGTGCATGGCACTGACGGCACTTAACACGTCCATGTCGCGCCGGGTTTTTTCCTGTGCGAACGATTTAGCCTTCTTCTCAACCATGGTGTGAAAACGTCCATTGAGCTCTTTCTTCGAAATACGTGAGCATGAAGCGAGAGCGTCGACTCACTCGTTGCCCCTCCGAGTTTTGGTATCGGAACCCGATGTTGTGAGTCGCAAGCTCATTTGCTCAACGCTCGAGTGCGAAGCAGGGATAACGGTGACTTGCGTGGACGACTCCAGGCTGGTGTCCTCAATTCAGGAGAGCGCTCCAGACCTCGTGATACTGGCTGCGCATTCGCCAGCGATTCGGCGAGCTCCGAGTTGGGGGGCTGTCGGAGTCAAGCGTGCGCCAGCAACCATCGTCACTGCCTACGATCCGTCAGTGGTCTCCGCATTTACTTCTTCCGCGATCGACTTTCTTGTAAAACCATTTGATGCCGAGCGCTTCGAAGCCGCGCTGGATCTCGCAAGATCGCGAATTGCTGGTGCTCGGATGGAGCTCGAGGTCGAGGAGAGGCCGGGTGCCCGGGAGCAACAACGACCGGCGCGGCGCTTCTTGCAGCGACTGGCAGTTGAAGAGAATGAAAAGATTATGCTTGTAAGAGTCGCGGATGTCCGATGGATGCAGTCATCAGGGAATCACATTCGACTGCATATGGAGAACACGTCTCATTTGATTCGGCAAAGCATGAAAAGTCTCCAGACGCTGCTCGACCCGAATCGTTTTCTCCGCGTGCATCGCAATGCGATCGTAAATCTCGACCATGTCGAGGAGTTTCATTTGCCTCCGAACGGCAATATGTTTGTGAAACTGAATGATGGACTGTGTTTACCCCTTCGAAAAGCCAATCGGGCGCTACTGCGGAAACTGCTGAAAGACATCTGGTAGCTCAGGTTTTAGCTGGATGCTTCGTTTGCACCTCCTTTTCTAGTTCTAGCTCTCCTTTTCGTGATGTGCACTAGGCTGATTTGTCTTTGTCCGCCTTCACAAGACCCACGACAATCGTTGAAGCAGATTTCACTCTTGCTAAATTACTTTTGTTTATTGTCTTCCGAGAAATCATATTTCTATCCCGCTTGCTTTCAATTTTGGTATCGCTAGATCTTGGCCATCGCCGAGCCAACGTTCACCCCGTTCCTGCACCGGTTCATCCCATCATTGTTGGTTATGCCCGTGCTCTTAGGAAGGAAGTCTTTCTAGGAGAGCACTGTGAAATTCAGTAGAGTACCGACCCCTCGCGAGAATGAAAATAAAACCTTACAAAGCGTAACGACAATTGACAATCACCAGATTGCCGGAGTACCGGTTAGTCGAGCTCGCAAGAATCTGCTTCTGTTCTCGATGCTCCTGGGCGCGATCCTGGCATTGCCTGTCGTGGTGAATGCACAGCTCACAACAGCGGATGTTGTGGGAACGGTGACCGACGCTACTGGAGCGGTGGTCTCTAACGCCAATGTAACCCTCACCAACCAGAGGACAAACGAGACCCGAAACACGCAAAGCAACGGCAGCGGCCAATATGTTTTCACCCTGCTGCTGCCCGGAAACTACTCGGTGCGGATCGAAGTACCAGGTTTTACGACTTTCACATCCAACGTGAATGTGTCCGCGGGCGATCGCTCCAGGGTGGACGCGTCAATGCACGTAGGACAAAGTTCGGAGAGCGTTGAAGTGACATCCCCAAGTCCCCTGCTCCAAACGGAGACTTCCACGGTCGAGAATACGGTGCCCGAGCAGCACGTGGAGAGTCTGCCCCTCAATACGCGCAATTTGACGACCCTGGTGACGTTCGTGCCGGGAGCCAACGAAGGTGCCAGCGTTGATTCACTCAGCAGCGGTCAGCGTCCCGACGACCGCCGCCAGACCAGTTCATTTTCGGTGAACGGACAGGACGTCGAGCTCAACAACGCGCAGATCGATGGGACCGACAACAACGAACGCATCATCGGAACCATTGGCGTCAAGCCCTCGATCGATGCCATTCAGGAAGTGACCGTAGAAACCAACAACTACACTGCCGAGAGCGGAAGAACGCCGGGCGGTCTGGTCAGCGTCATCACCAAGAGCGGAAGCAACAGCTTTCACGGTTCGCTGTACGAGTATTTTCAAAACAACGCGTTCAACGCCAGGAATCCCTTTAACCCGTCGCCCCAATTTCCCCAATCCGAGTTTCGCCAGAACGATTTCGGGGGCAGCGTTGGCGGTCCCATAATTAAGGACCGGACCTTTTTCTTTTTTGCTTACGAAGGCTTCCGCCAGGTTGCAGGCGTCCAGAATCCCATAACTAGCACCGTACCCACTGCGGCCGAGCAGGCTCTCGGTCCGGCGGGAATTGTCGCTGCAGATCCGGCAACCGCTGGACTGCCGGTTGATCCGATCGCGGCGAACTTATTTAAGTTGTATCCGTTGCCCAACATTGGAGCATCCGGACAGGAAACCAATAACTTCCTCTTCGACCCAAACAGAACCCAGTTCAGTACAACGTTCGATGCGCGCGTCGACCATCGGTTCAGCAACAACGATCTTTTTTACGCGAGATTCACTTCCAACAATGTCAGCTCGGTCATTCCGACGAACTTGCCTAATGTCACGATCAACGGGGTCAGCATCAATCCCGGCAATGGCCAGTTTGGCTTCGCTGGACCGGCAAAAGATGTTGCCTATAACGGTCAACTCAACTACACCCATATCTTTAGCTCCAATCTCTTACTCGAGTTGAAGGCCGCATATACCCGGATCGATAACACTTCCAACTCTCCGAACTCAGGTACCAACGCCGCCACCGCGGTGGGTTTTCCGGGCAATATCAATTACGGCCCTTTGGCGACCTCAGGTCTACCCCTCATCAACGTGGCTGGCTTTGCCCCTCTTGGCGATAGCAATTTTGTTCCGATCGTTGATATCAGCAACACCTTCGAATACAGCGGAGCGGTAACCTATAACCGCGGTGCGCACAGCATGAAATTTGGAGCTGCTTTGATTCGCCGGCAGGCACAAAACCAACAAAGCAGCAACGGAGTTGGCAACATCAACTTCGGGCTACCAGAGGATGGCGGATCGGCGTCACTCAACAATCTAGCGACCTTCCTGGTTGGGGCATTTACCGCGGAAGGTCGTAACACCGACCTCTTTACTCCCAACTATCGTTCGTGGGAGCCTGGCTTCTACGCTCAAGACAGCTGGAAAGTGAGGCCGTGGCTGACGCTTAATTATGGGCTTCGCTACGACATATACACTCCGTTCACCGAAGCCAACGGCCGCATTTCGAACTTTGATCCGGCGACCAACACATTGCTTGTCCCCGCATCCGAGCTCGCCGTCCTCAAGGCCCAAGGCGTGGACACTACCGGGATGGTGGCATCATCCAACACTGCCGGCCTCAAGACCACCTATTCCGACTTCGAACCCCGGGTTGGCTTTGCCGCTTCGCTTGGTCATCAGACCGTGCTTCGTGGTGGCTTCGGCATCGCCGACTTCCCCGGAAACTACACCTCAAACGCGTCCTTGAAGAACGCACCCTTCAATGGAGTGTACGCTCCAAGCATCAATGGCCAAGGCTGTCAATCTACCCTTGCTACTCAGATTGAGACCGGCTCGACAGGTTCTTCCACGCTGCCAACCTGCCAAACTGGCTTGGGGCAGACCACAGCTTTGGGACAAGGTATTCCGATCCCGGTTCCGCAGGCCTTAAACAGTCCCAGCTTATCTCTTCCTGATAATGTGGCGCTGAACTTCAGGACGTCGTATGTAGAGCAGTTCAATCTTCTGCTGCAGAAGCAATTTGGCCAGAACGTCATCACCATTGGATATGTGGGTTCCGTGGGGCGTCATTTGCCAGTCGTCATCAATGACATCAACGTCCCCGATCCGCTTACCGCTCCCGCCTCTTTGCGCGGTCCGGACGGTCGCTTCGATACCCGCCCAACTGCCACTATCCTGCCCGGTCTCGGTGGTGTCGGCGAGTACGAGAGTTCGGGGAGCTCCAGCTACCACTCTTTGCAAACATCGTTTCAGCGCCGTTATCACAACGGACTCACTGTATCGGCCAACTATACTTATTCCCACTCCATCGACGATGCCACAACGCTAAGTTATGAAGGCCAGGAAGGCTTTGGAAATGCGGATCCATTCGCCATCAAAAAGTTTGAGACCGGCAACAGCGACCTCGATCTCCGCCATCGCTTTGTCGGCACCGTTACCTATGAGTTGCCCTTTGGCAAGAACTTCACCGGAGCCAAAAAACTGGTGCTCGCGGGGTGGCAAGCCAATACGGTTCTCATTTGGAATTCCGGTAGCCCCTTCAGCATAACCGACAATTTCACCGGCTTTGCCAATTCTGTCTTTAACGGAATCGGTGGGGGACCCACGCGTCCAAACCAAGTCGCTCCTGCAACGCTGTCTAATCCCAGCATCAACGAGTGGTTTAATACAGGCGCATTTGTTATTCCCACTCTCGGCACAATCGGGAACACGCCGCGTAACAGCCTGTATGGCCCGTCCTTCCGGCATTTCGATCTTTCTATCTTCAAGGATTTCACCGTGACGGAACGCGTTAAGCTGCAATTTCGCGCAGAGGCCTTCAATTTGACCAACACACCAAGCTACTTTGTCGCTAACAATCAAAATGACGCCCCCACAACCAACGCCGTCCAAGGTGCAGGCTTCGGCAAAATTGTCATAACCAACCCGAACTACACGCCGCGTGCATTGCAGTTGGCGTTGAAGCTTATTTTCTAGGTGTGCCACGAGCAAAACGAGTCGGCGACAGACGACTGGTTTTGCGTAACTGTGTAGTCGATGAGGGTAGGCCCCTCGGAGTCGTCTTGCAGGAGGAGATTTCAAACCACCTTCCGCTGCTGCGGTCAAAAACCGTGGTGGTGAGCAGTGAAGGCAAAAGGCTCGGAAGGGTATCGGGTCAGGTAACTCCCAGGAAGAGGAACGATAGTGAACCACCGCTTCTCATGTCGGAAAGAACAAGACGATATCAAAACCGCGGTTTGCTAGAAGCCCGCGGGATAAGCTCCGACGGAAACTTGCTTACGGGCGGAGTGGTATCCGGCATATAGGTGGCCTGATCCTGGGCGAGGCGATTACATGGAACGTGGGAACCTTCGGTGTCGATGCAAACGGAGAAGCGCCAAGTGGATTGAACCACAAGGGTGAGAGTACGGATGCGACACCAAGGGGCGAAGTACCCCGTATGAGCGATGAAGTCCGCGAAAGCGGATGGAGCAAAGGGGGTGCGTGTAGTGGGGCCAAGTCAGTGCTTCGCGGATGGTTTAACTACTACGGTCGTTTCAATCCTTCGGTGCTCCGGCCCATCGAGAGGCATGTCGGCCAATCACTGGTTCGCTGGGCTTGTCGCAAACAAGACGCTGTTTCATCATCGCACGCGTGCGTGGGCATCGCTGCTTCGGGTAATCGACCGCCAGCCTAACCTGCTTGCGCTGTGGGAGGACCAGCGTTGTGCAGTTTCCACCATAGGAGCTGTATGAGTCGAGAGGCTCACGTACAGTTCTGGGAGGGCCTCTGGGTGAGAATCCCGGGGGCTACTTAACGAAGCGTAGGTAAACAAATGAAGGAGACGGTGGCCGTGCTCTGCACAGCCTCTCATGTAAGAAATGGGGACACGCAACAACTTCTGCAGTCCACGACTGCTCTGCGCGATCACGCGATCATTGGACTGCTCGTAGGTTGCCGTCTCAGAAGAGCGTGACTCGTCGCTTTGCGCTCCCGGCCATCAGCAAGACAGGACGATCCCTGCTGGTCGACTCCTCCGTACAACCTAACCGACTTTTCCGAAGCCGCTTCTGCACTGGAGGACTCGAGTGCAGGATCACCGGTGCCGGGAAGAAACCGATGACGGGTCGCAGCCAGACCGCTATTTTGCAAGAAGTTCGACCTCTACAGTTGAATCCACCCGGATTATGGCCTGCGTTGCTATGGTCAACCTTGTTGCGGTGGAATGGTATCCTCAAAACCAGCCACACGCCCCCCCGTGCGAAAGCGTACCTGATCCTCTAACGGATATCTCGAATGTGACCAAGATCGATTCTACTGTCGTAAGTGGGCAAAGGTTGGACCGTGCCCAACTCGATCAGCTGTTCGATGACGCGAAAACACCCGACGTTGGGAGCAGCTCTCAATGACGATGAGTTTCATGCTGCAAACCGGCTCCACGCTGGACCGCCACAACGTCCGCAGTCACGCATCACGAACGACAACCGTCGATAGCCTTCCAGCGGATTCTTCAGCCGAATATCGCTTGTTTCCTTGTTTCTCCCACTGCTTCTACCAGAAGTCACAAGGAGCCCAACCGTGACGGACATTGCGTGGAATAAATCTTCACGAGCCCAGTTATCAATAGTGAAGTCCAAAAACATTTCAACAAGAAAGAATCATGATGAAGTTGCATTTGACGGTTGTCCTTACTTTGACTTGCTTGGGCGGGGCGGAAGCGCCCGTGCCGGACGAGACAACGCGCACTCGGTCGAGATCTTTGATGTCGTTCAGATCGGCGATAAAAAACTGAAGCCTGTCAACTACAAGGTGGAGTGGCACGGGACAGGCCCGGCGGAAACGTGCGTTTCGAGCAGAACGGGAAGAATGTGATCACGGTACCGGGAACGTTGAAGACGAATGACGATCGAGTCACACAGGATGCCGTCGTGACTGAGGCAACCGGCGCGGACCACGCTGCCGCTCAAAGAGATCGATTTCGCTCATCAAAAAGAGGCGCTAGTTTTTGCCCAGAACCGGGGCGGTATGTAATAGCTGCAACGCAGTTTGGATGGCGATGCACAACCGCGTTCTCATTGGTTCTCTGAGGCCAGAGGGGTATTCGGAGAACGGGGAGCGCTTCAGAACCCAGGCTCCGCGGCAATCTGTGTGTCGGGCGAACGTCACGAGAGGCGCAGGGCGTGCGGCGGCTGGAAGGCACTATTGAGTTGCTGGGCGGCGTATTCTTGAGCGCTCTGACCTTACTGATTGGTTCTTGTATCGTCGGGTCGATTGTTGCAGCCCTACGAGCCGTCAGCCGTGGGTGAGTGCGGTTTTTGGTTTCGTGGTGGGAGTGACTGTCGATGACCGCACCCACGATATTGCTACAAAACGCTAACTTTCGAGGAAGGCCACTATGGCTGCAGGAGTGCACAAAAACTGGAGAGAGTTGTGCAACGCCGCACTGGAAACGAACGATCCTGATGAGTTGCTGAAGATTCTCCAGGAACTCAACAGGGCCCTAAAACGCGAAGAGCAGGTTCGGCGTGACTTCAGGGAGGCCATGACAGCGCACAAGTCTTCCGACGAAATTCGATTTAACGCGTATCGGAAGGGTCACGACGAACCGGAAATCTCAGGCACGAAGTAGCGGATACTAATGAGTGACATAAGAGTTTGCGTTGAGAATCACCCTGAGTATGTGTGGATAGACAGCGATGACATTCTCCACACGGTGGCGACCACAGACGGCGTGTTCCAGTCCAACCTGATAAATACGGACGACGAGTTTTCGAAGATGAATAACTAGAGGATAGGAGAGAGACTGATGCGCCCCGGTTTGGAGCAGGGGACGGCGTTTTGAGTCTCCTTCTCCAGCATCCATGTAGAAGCTTTCCTCATGCGTGGATCTCCGCTCGTGTGCGTGCAAACTCTGCGGGCGGCAAGTAGTCGAGCTGTGCGGGCGTTGTTGGTTGTAATCTTGCCGCCACTCTTCGATTTTTCGGCGCGCGTCGCAGAGACTGGTGAACCAGTTGGCGTTTAAGCATTCATCGCGTAGCCGGCCGTTGAAGCTTTCCACGTATGCGTTCGGCACCAGTTTTTCCGGCTGAATAAACTCCAACCGCACCCCGCGTTCTTGGCTCCACGCAGCTAAGGCTCGACCACGAAACTCGGGCCGTTATCCAGAACAATGGCTTCTGGTAGACCTCTTTCCGCCGCGACGCGATCCAGCACGCGGCGCACTTGTAACCCGCCCAGAGAAGTATCCACTTCGATCGTAGGGCACTCACGCGTGCAATCGTCCACCATGGTCAACATACGAATCACTCTTCCCGTACTCACGCAGTCACTCACGAAATCGATCGACCACCGTTGATTCGGCCTGACCGCCGCCCGGCTGATCACCGCTCCGTGCCAGCGGATCCGTCGCCGCTGTCGCATGCGCATGACCAATCCTTCCTCCCGATAGAGTCGATACACGCGCTTGTGATTTACCTCTATCCCTTGGCGCACCAACATCGCGGTCAGTCGTCGATAGCCGAAGCGCATTCGCCGCGCTGCCAACTCTTTCAACCGCCGACGCGGTTCGGCGTCACGAACCGTTTTCCGCTCGCGGTAGCGATGCGTCGATCGTGCTAACCCCATCAGCCTGCAGGCGTGCCGTTCGCTCATCTGGTACTGCCCCATGGAGTATCTCGCGGCTGCCCGAAGTCCCACAGGCTCTACCAGTTTTTTGAAAGAACGTCTTTCAGAGCCCGGTTGTCCAACTGAGGTCGGCCACCACATGCTTCAGCTTCCGGTTCTCGTCCTCCAGTTGCCTCAGCTTCTTGGCTTCTCCGCTGTCCATCCCACCGTACTTCGCCTTCCAGCGATAGTAGATCTGTTCCGAGATGCCGTGCTGCCGGCACAGTTCCGCCGTCGCCAGCCCCGCCTCTCCTCGCTTCAAAGTCGTGGTGATTTGCTCTTCACTGCGTCGTGTGCCTTTCACCGTGTTCTCCTCTCCTGGGTTTGGGAGAAACTCACATTCTCCTTGGCACCTTTTTCGGGGGCTAGGTCAAGACCATAAACGGCGGCATTAATCCCAACGCCCTGACTAAGACACTCGCTCTAGAACTCGAATACCGGGAATCGTCTGTCTTTCGCGAAATTTGGAACCGAACCCGAATGGCCCGCAGAACTCCAACGCTCAGGCGATCGTTTGAGGAGGAGTTTACATGCCGCCTTAAGCGTGATTGAAAGGACGGAAGGAGTGGGGAATAAGTATGCCTCGCGCCAGTTATCAACTTGTGAAGGTCAGAATCCGATAGGCCTTTAACTCAGCACCATTCAGGTTGGATTGTGAAACTAACATTTAGCGCGAGCATACTCTTCGGGTTGACTGTCACTCTGTTTCTGGGCGCGCCGGCACACGGACAAACGGGCACAGGCTCGATTTTTCAGGTGGTCCCGACTCCGAACGAGAACTCTAACAGCGAACTGTTGGCGGCGGCGGCTTCTTCGCCGAACGATATTTGGGCGGTGGGGCAGTCGACGATCCACTTTGATGGCACGAAGTGGACGGCGTTTCCCGCTCCGATGATCAACGGCGACAACAACAGCTTTCTGCAGGGGGTGGTCGATATTTCTCCGACTTTGGCCTGGGCGGCGGGAAACGTGAATGACGGGGCACATACGGGGCAGGTGATCGAGCGGTGGGATGGAACCAAGTGGAGTCTGTTTCCGGGTCCCAAGTTCCGGAAGAAAGATCAAGCGGATGTCTTCGCCATGACCGCTAGCTCGGCGAATGATGTTTGGGCCATCGGCAGTCTGGTGAACCTCGGTACTGGGTTGGTCTCGCCCCTTTTCGAGCACTGGAACGGCGCGGCATGGACGGCGACGACTCTGGCATCGAACAATGAGTTTTTGTTCGGCGCGTCAGCCGCCGCGCCGAATGAGGCCTGGGCGGTGGGATTCAACGGTTCAGACAACATCCGAACCTCAGCGATGCACTGGGATGGCACGAACTGGAAGAGGATGCCGACTCCCAACGTAGGCGCGGGCACGAACAAGTTGAATGGCGTGCTGGCGCTGGCGCCGAACAATGTGTGGGCGGTGGGTTTCTCCACGCCGGTCGCGTCTCCCAAACACGCTGCCACGCTGACCCTGATCGAGCACTTTGACGGCACCAGTTGGGCGGTGGTTCCGAGTCCAAATGTTGGCCCGGATAGCGCGAATCAATCGAACCGTTTGTTTGGATTGACGGCGAATTCGGCAAATGACGTCTGGGCGTTCGGTTCCTACTTCACGGCGGATGGATCAGGGCACCAGATGACACTACTTTTGCACTGGGACGGAACCAGTTGGACGATCGCATCCAGTCCCAACCCGACCCAGGGTGGAGTTTCCTGTGATCTGTTATGGGCTGGAGTTGCCCCGTCCCCAGGCAACGTGTGGATTGTTGGGTCCGGGCATGACAAGACTTTGGCCATACATATGACGACGGCATCAGATTCTAATTTAGTTTCCAGTTTCTAGTTCCTGGCCGACGACTGCTACAGGTCGGCTTCGCTCCCAATCGAGCAGTAACTTTCCTGCGCACCAGCATCCAACTGCAAAGTTTCGCCACATCGGAGTTGTCCACGACGAGTACGCGGTCTCACCGGATGGCATGAAGGCCTTCGGTTGTCCTCGATGAGATAGAGGGATAGACTCTGGTCCCGTTCCAGAACGTCTGACGAAGAGCTGTGTCGACGGGGACGTCCAGACCAAAGCGCTCATTTCCGAGAAGGTCTGTGCTCTAATATCGCCATGCATCCTCCAACCGGATTGCTGGATTGGCGGCGCCAACATTCGCTCATCTCCTTACTCATTACGAGAATAACTCGACAGAAGGATCGTCGCTAAAGAATCTGGCGGATCCTGACGGCCGCTCTTAGGCCTGTTCGTCGATGCAAGAAAACAAACCTGGGTCTGCGGAGGGCAGATGGATCCGATCTGTGTCCGACGGAAAGAGCTGCCCGGTCCATCTACCTGAATCGTTTTTGTATTAACGGGTCGTACAGGACAAATGGCGACGGCAAGTTCAATGTGCCATACGGCACAGCAGGAACTGGTCCACTTTCATCGCGAGTGCAAATTGTTCAGTGTTCGCGCGCCTGGGAGTTGCGAAGCATCGATCACTCGATTTCGCCAAGCTGCTAGAAGAAGCTACCGCAGGAGACTGTGTTTATCTTGATCCACCGTTCACTGTGTCGAAGCGACGTGTTTTGAATGAATATCAGCCCGAAATGTTCTCGGCTCCCGACGCGCGGTTTCGGGAATCCATAACAACGAAGGGTTTTGGGATGCCCGGCTTCTCGATGGGTCGTCTCCCCGTCCCGCCACAGAAATTGATTCGCGAGCATTTAATTCTAAGTTCACTCAGGAATCGTGAAGTCCCAAACCCTCCCTGACGCCGATCCTCCCGACCGGTTGCCTCCGTGTGCGCCCGCCATCGTATTGCTCTGGCCCGTGCCCATGAAGAAGGCGTATTCCCCTGGCCTCAAGCCTTCGTCCATTAACGTGATTTTGTACATCCTGATCCCGATGTGTTCGGCACGGAGCGGGATTTCCTTGTCCTTCTGCACGCCAGACTTGCCGCCCGTGATGCCGCCGAAGGAACCGATCTGGAATTCCCGGTGATCGCTCTTCCTGTTGAGCTTGATCAACACGTAGTCGGATGAGTCGTCACCATCGGGAACGTACAGGTAGAAAATCGGCTGGCGGTCCCGGACAACATTTTTCGACGTGTGCCCTTCAATGGTCGCATCCCAGTGCTGGTTCCTCAGTCCGTTCGAAAAAAAACTACCAGCCTTGCCACCCGTCTTGGTGTTGGTCACCGCCTGACCCTGAACCCGCACAAACTTGCCTTGATCCCTCCAGTACACGCCTACCTCGGGCGGAGGAAGATTCGGATCGACCGAGATTGGACTCGCACCCACCACCACCGGTGCCGGCGGAGGAGCAGGGCTAATCATGACCTTAACGACCGAGTCAGGAACGTTTGCGGCTTTGAGCGACTTCAATCCATCGACGCTGGTATCGAAGCTGACTGCATCCGCTCCAGCCTCGTACGCCTGACGAATCTTTGCGATGATCACGTCGTCGGAAAGGCCCAGCTTCGCCATCTCAATGACGTCCCGGTTGCTGAACCGCTTGCGCAAGTCTTCCTGGCCGCCTGCAACACAAACTGCAACGAGCAAAACCCACAGACCCGCCATCGCACTCCGATGGGAAATTCTCATTGTTGATCACCCCTCGAACACAGCTTTTTCCGGCTGTCCAGGCCCGAGCGGCAGGGATTATACCCCACTCTTCGCACTCGTAACCATTCAGTTTTGCCCGACCGTCCACCGTGCCTTTTCGAGAGCTGTCATCTGCTACTAAATCCACGGTAGTAAAACTGTAATAGTTCCACGTTCAAAGCGGATGTTTTATAGGAGCCACGGATCAAATCGACTGATTTGTAACCGGTTGGAAAGAGAAGTAGAGTAGAAAATTTTCCAAACGGTTCAGTTGAAAACCGTTGTACTGGAAACGGTACCGGGGTTTCGAATCCCTTTCCCTCCGCCACACGGTTCACTGGCGGGTAACCACCTAGCGGCTTTACTGTACGACGACTGAAATTGTGCGCCCTTTTTGAGGAGCACAGTTGGAGTTTTGCAATGCTTGGGAAAGTTCGTCGCATCGCCATGATAGCGTCTGCGGAGTGAACGACAATGAGGCCAACCGGTCTTTGCGCTTTTTGGGAAGGAGAGAAACAGACCTCCAGTGTCTGGAAGACTATTTCGAAACCGAATCCAGGGCCAGGTTTAGCTCCAGCACATTGACCCGGGGCTCCCCGAAGAAGCCCCATTGCCGTCCTTCGGTGTGTTGGGCAACGAGTGCCCGGACCGCTTCCTCGCTCATTGCGCGCGCTTTGGCTATTCTCGGAACCTGGAAATCCGCGGCGGCCGGCGTGATGTGCGGATCAAAGCCAGAAGCGGAAGTAGTGACCATGTCGACGGGCACGGGCTTGCCTGGATTCTCCGCCTGCGCGCTGGCGACGTCGGCATTCACTCGGTCAATGAGCTTCTGATTCGTCGGCCCTAGTTGGGATCCGCCGGAATTGGTGGCATCATAGCCATTCGCGCCCGCTGCTGAGGGACGCGGGTGAAAGTAACCCGCTCCCACGAAGGGCTGGGCAATGATGTGCGACGCGATCAGGGTTCCATTGCGCCGTATGAGCTGCCCGTTAGCTTTCTCCGGAAAGAGGAACTGAGCCAGTCCAGTGACCACCAGTGGATAAACCAGACCCAGCAGCACAGTCGTGACAATCGTCATGAGCACGGAAATCAGAAGATTCTTTTTCATGGTGATCCTCTTCAGGCCATCCCAACGCTTGTGATGACCATGTCAATCAACTTGATCCCGATGAACGGGATAATGATCCCGCCCACGCCATAGACCAGTAGGTTGTTGCGCAACAGTGCCGCCGCGCCCATGGCGCGATACCTTACTCCGCGTAGGGCCAGCGGAATCAAGGCGACGATGATCAGCGCGTTGAAAATAACCGCGGACAATATCGCCGACTGTGGCGTCTTTAAGTGCATGATGTTGAGTGCCGCCAGCACTGGGAACGTGCCCGCAAACATCGCCGGAATGATGGCAAAATACTTGGCCACGTCGTTGGCGATGGAAAACGTGGTTAGCGCCCCGCGAGTCATCAGCAGTTGCTTGCCGATTTCGACAATCTCAATCAGCTTGGTGGGATTCGAATCCAGGTCCACCATGTTCCCCGCTTCTTTCGCAGCTTGCGTGCCCGTGTTCATGGCCACGCCGACATCGGCCTGTGCCAGCGCGGGAGCGTCGTTGGTGCCATCCCCGGTCATCGCAACCAGCTTGCCGTCAGCCTGCTCCCGGCGAATAAGGTCCATCTTTTCCTTGGGAGTGGCTTGGGCCAGGAAGTCATCGACGCCGGCCTCGCGGGCTATCGCGGCGGCAGTGAGCGGGTTGTCGCCCGTGATCATCACCGTACGAATACCCATGGCACGAAGCTGGCTGAACCGTTCGCGAATCCCGCCTTTGACGATGTCCTTGAGGCAGATCACACCTAGAGCGCGGCGATTTTCGGACACGACCAACGGCGTGCCGCCGGAACGCGCGATTTGCTCAACCGTGGCCTGCACTTCCTTCGGAAGTCCGTTGCCGCTAACTACAGAAATATATTTTGCGATCGCATCCGATGCGCCCTTTCGGATCTCACGATCATCCAGATTGACGCCCGACATCCTGGTTTGCGCGGTGAAGGGCACAAAATGCGCCTCGTGTGAAGCTAGGTCGCGTCCGCGCAGGCCATATCGTTCTTTTGCCAGAACTACAATGGAGCGGCCTTCCGGCGTCTCATCAGGAAGAGATGACAACTGGGCTGCGTCGGCCAGTTGGGCCTCCGAAACTCCGGGGGCGCAAACAAACTCCGCAGCCTGACGATTTCCTAAAGTGATGGTGCCGGTCTTGTCCAGAAGGAGCGTGTTGACATCGCCCGCAGCCTCCACCGCCCGTCCCGACATAGCCAACACGTTGTGTTGTACCAGGCGATCCATGCCAGCAATGCCGATCGCGGAAAGCAATCCTCCGATTGTGGTCGGAATTAGACAGACCAACAGGGAAACCAGCACAAACACTGTCTGCGGCGCCCCTGAGTAGACGGCGAATGGCTGCAGCGTCACCACAGCCAGCAGGAAGATAATCGTCAGCCCAGCCAACAGGATGTTCAATGCGATTTCGTTCGGCGTCTTCTGGCGCTCGGCACCTTCCACCAACGCGATCATCCGATCTAGGAATGTTTCTCCGGGGTTGGACGTAATCTTGATCCTGATGTAATCGGACAGCACTCGCGTTCCGCCGGTGACTGCCGAGCGGTCTCCTCCCGCCTCGCGGATCACGGGCGCGGATTCGCCCGTGATTGCGGACTCGTCTACCGACGCGACCCCCTCTACGATCTCACCGTCACCTGGGATAAACTCGCCGGCGGAAACATTCACAACATCACCCGAACGCAGCTTCGAACTGGCAATCTTTTCGGTTTTGCCATCAGGCAACACCCGATTGGCTACAGTTTCCGATCTCGCTTTGCGCAGACTCTCCGCCTGTGCCTTGCCGCGCCCCTCCGCCATGGCCTCGGCAAAATTCGCAAACAACACCGTAAACCATAACCAGAGTGTGATCTGCAGATTGAACCCGAACGCGCCCTGGTGGCGAAGTACGTCTCGCATAAGCAGCACTGTTGTGACCACACTGCCGACCTCCACAACGAACATGACGGGGTTACCCATCATTTTGCGTGGGTTCAGCTTGACCCATGAGTCCCAGACGGCCCCCTGGACGATCTTCATGTCCCAAATCGCTTTACCTTTTTTCTCTACCATAGGTCCTCAGAAAGTCTTGCCGGCTTGCATCAGCAGGTGCTCAAGGATCGGCCCCAGGCTCAGCGCCGGGAAGAACGTCAAAGCGCCTACAATCACGATCACACCCACCAGCAATACGCTGAACAAGGGCGTCGTTACCGGAAACGTGCCCAGTGACGGCGGAACATATTTCTTCTTCGCCAGATTCCCGGCAATCGCCAGCATGGGAAGAATCATAAAAAAACGGCCGACCAGCATAGTCAGGCCGCCGGCGATGTTGTACCAGGGCGTGTTTCCGCTCAACCCGCCGAAAGCGGAGCCGTTATTGCCCGCTTGCGATGTGAAAGCGTAGAGAATTTGGGTGAGGCCGTGCGGGCCCGGATTGCTGATGCTCGAGGTCCCGAATCCCTGCACCGAGGAAATCCCCGAGAGTGTCAGGATAACGAGCGGGAAAACCAGCGTAACCAGCATCGCCATCTTCACGTCGTAGGCTTCGATCTTTTTGCCCAGATACTCCGGCGTGCGCCCGACCATGAGTCCGGCGATAAACACCGCTAACACCACGTAGATAAGGACTCCGTAGAGCCCCGCACCCACTCCTCCAAATACGGTTTCACTGAGCATGATGTTCGCAAGCGGCACCATCCCGCCTAGCGGAGTGAAGGAATCATGCCAGCCATTGATGGCGCCGCAACTCGCGTCGGTGGTGACGGTCGCGAACAGCGCTGAATCCGCAATGCCAAAGCGAACTTCCTTGCCCTCCATGTTGCCGCCGGACTGCATAAGGCTGGCATGTTGGTCCACTCCCTTGAGCAGAGGATTGCCCTTCGCCTCCGCCCAATAAGCGGTAGTCACACCCGCCATAAACAGAATTGCCATCGCCGCCCAGACCGCCCAACCATGGCGCTGCGATCCAGTCATGCGGCCCAGGGTGTAAGTCAGCCCCGCAGGAATCACGAAAATCGAAAGCATCTGCAAGTAGTTGCTGAGCGGGGTGGGATTCTCGAAAGGATGGGCGCTATTGGCGTTAAAAAAACCGCCGCCATTGGTACCCAACATCTTGATCGCTTCCTGTGATGCGACCGGACCCTGAGCGATCACCTGATCGGCCACGGTATCCATCACCGGCTTGCCATCCTGGCCCACCACTGGTTTCCCGTCAGTCCCAAGGTGTGGCACCTGCTGTGGCTCGACCAGCTTCACCGTGTCGTAGGGTCTGAAGTTCTGCACTGTGCCCTGCGAGACCAAGATCAGCGCATAGACGGTGCACGCCGGCAGCAGCACCCACAAAGTTGTCCGCGTCAGGTCAACCCAAAAATTACCGATGGTCTCTTTCTCGCGCCGCGCAATACCACGGATGAACGCAATCGCTAGCGCAATGCCTACCGCGGCGGAGGCAAAGTTGTGATAAGCCAACCCAGCCATCTGCGTGAGATAGCTCATGGTGGCCTCACCGCTATAGTTCTGCCAGTTGGTATTGGTGGTGAACGAAGCCGCGGTGTTGAAAGCCAGGTCAGGAGCGACGGCTGCGAACTTTTGGGGATTCAGTGGCAGGATCTGCTGCCCCCGTTCGATCAGGTACAGCACCAGCATGGAGACGCCGCTGAACAGCAGCATGGAGAACGCATATTCCGTCCACCGCATTTCATGCTCTTGGTCCACCAGGGTCAGGCGGTACAACAGTCGCTCGACCGGCCGCAACACGGGATCGAGAAATGTCCGCTCCCGGCTGAACACCCGCGCCATGAATATCCCCAGCGGCTTGGTTACCGCCAATAACAGCGCGAGAAATACGATAATCTGCAACCAGCCATTCGCTGTCATCTCTAGAACCTCTCCGGCCGCAACAATGCATACAGCAGGTAAACCATTAATCCAGCACACACGACCAGCATGATGATCGATTCAGCATTCATAAGCGTTTCACCTTAGCGGATACGATCGCAGAACTTCACATACGCGATGGAAATCAGAAAAAAAACAACCGTAATGGCTACGAAAATGATGTCGCGCATGTGCGTGTTCTCCAATCAGTCCTAAGCACCAGCTCGATCAATAACGGTAGTCGCTTGTGGAACCAAGTTCCCGCCTTCGCTCAGATAGCAGGGCGATATGGAGCCGGTCAGCGGCCGTCCCCTTGCTTCCGTGGTTGGGTTTCGAAGTGAGGGCACTAGCAAGTCTGACGACTCCCATAAAAACATGAGCTGCAGGATTAACGGCACCATGGCTGGATCGTGGCTCTTCGCAAGTTACATCGTCCCAGTAGCGCATCCCTTTAAGGCCGACCGGGTAGTCGACTCGTATTTTCTTTCCATCGGTAGCCAGCGCAATAAGAAACCTGATCATGAAACCCACGCACAGCGTACACAGCAGCAACACGGCGTAAATCGTGACACTCGAAACTGCATTCGACGGAAGCATTCCAGCCTCACACTACATTGGATAATGTGAACCGTAATTTTTCCGTAAAAAGGTCATCAAAAGTCCATAAAACTTTAAGCTGCCCTGAGTTGTGGCGAGCAATGAATATGCCTACTTCGACACTCTGGGGGTTCGAGCCGGTGTGTTTGGAACTTGAAAGGATGAAGCTTCACCGCCTACTCAAAGTGGTGACTGATCTGACGGTATCCCGCGGTGCACTCTAGAATTCAATTCGCGGCGCGACCTACCCCGAGCGATTCCCCGCATTTTCCGACGCCTGCACACTGGTTGGTCTTTCAAACGTAGCTGGGGACGAGCAGCGCGCAAACCTAAGTCGAGGGTCTGCCGACGCTGCTGTTCTTTTTGTCCGATCAAGTCCTAAAACTTGACCATGATGGCCATTCGGATACTGGCTTCATCCTTCCGCAAGTCTGGGCAGAACCCACTTCCTGCAACGCAGGTGAGGCCCGGCGTCGGGGACAAGAGCGGCCCCGGCACGAATGTTGTGCCCGGCACCAAAGATCCGGCAGCCGGGTTGGGAATTGTGCTAGGAGAGCCGTTGATACCAGGTGTTATCCCACCGCGACCTGTAAAATATGGCACATTGGCATGGCGATAGCCATACTCCCAACGGAAGGTAATGTACTGCTTGGGCATATAGTCAAAGGTGATCGAAGTATCCCAAGCTTTGAAGGGGTCGCCGGGATTCTCTGTAAAGTAAGGGCTCCCGGAGATGGCGTCCGCTCCATTAATTGGTGGTAGCAACGTCAAGTAGCGCCCCGGGTTATTCATCGCTCCGCCGCCGACGGTAAGTCCATACTTGTCTTTTTTGAACCACCAACGGTTGTAGGCCATCCAGCCTAAGAATGCCTGCTTGTGAGTAAGGATCGCGCCGGTGCTGTCCTTTGTATCTCCAAAGCAACTCACTCCTCCGCCGTATTCGCATCCCAGGTCCCCCGTGAATGAAAATGCCATTTTGTCGAGGGTTTTCTCGGGATGGTCGTAGTACTTGATCTCGACACTATCGTCTGTGTGAATGCGCGTACGGCCCAGTTTGCCGTTACCAGCGCCCAGCGCATCCTCACCCATGCCGTAGTTGTTGAAGACCATCGAAATCCACGGCGCCGGGCGATACAAAATCTGTCCGCCCAAGCCAGGCCTGCTTCCAATTCTGCCATATGATTGCCATCCGTTGATGATCCAGGGCTCAATCTTCAATTTGTTGGTGGGAAACCACTGGATTCGCAGGCCGTTGAAAAACCATGGCGTGTTGGAAGACACATATGAGGGCTGGTAAGCCCAGTTATCGAAGTTGTAGTAGCTGAACAGTCCAATGTAGGACACGAAAATTCCCGCATCCAGATTGAGGCCGTGGTTCACATTCCAGTGGTAGCCACCGTATGCTTCGGACACGTACTTGTACGCACCACGAAGATCCCATTGTCCGCGTCCGGGGCTGGCGTCATTGCGGGGGGTAGTGACGCCGAACATTCCGTTCATGGTCAAAACCCGGCCGCGCACGTTCTGCCAGTGAAAGTCGCCGCCAAAGCTGATCTGTTCCACCTGGACTTCGTTCGACCTGAAAATCTCGGTTGACCCACCAATCGTGTCATCCTGAGGATGGTTAAAACTGCTGATAAAGTTGGTATCGAATCTGATCTCCGGGGTAAAGAATTTCGAATCCCACACCGCGTCTTTGTTGCGAGCGGTGCCGTTCAGCCAGGTCCAGTCGGCGTATGCAAACGGGGTTACTGTGTCCACTGCGGGAACGGCAGATGCTTGAGCGGCTGAGGCCGGCGCGCTCGTGGATTCGCTCTGCGGTTGTACCATCGCGACTTGCTGACCAGAAGGAACGATGGGTGATGCTGGTTCGGCCCCCTTTACGGGCACTGTTGGTGGAGCCGTCACCATTTGTTCGGACGCCGGACGAGCCTTCAATTCCGTTTCGAGCTGCTCAATGCGCGCTTGCAGCGCCTCCAGCGCTCGCGTGACTGCCGGTGATAGGCCTGGATCGGCTACGGCCGTTGACCGGTCGGCTGATGGGACTGAGCCCGGTGCCACGGTAGTCTCAGCATGAGCTACTGTGTTCGCAGCGACGACGTCAACCCTGGCACTTTGGCCGGCCGCTACTTCCACGACAGCAGCAGGTGAGTCCGCGCCCTCATTCATCGCCATTAACTCGTAGTGCCCAGGTTTCAGATCGTTGAGCCCGAAGTTTCCTGCCACACTGCTGATCACAGTGCGGTCAACGTCGCCCTCCAACCTATGCACAGTGACCGTGACACGGGGCACTGCTTTCCCAACAGCATTCCGCGTAGTTCCGCTAACGCTACCTGATGCCGGAACCGCCGGAGCATTATCCGTGCCCGCCAGCGCGCTAGTGGCAAATCCGACGGCGATGGCCACGGACAACAGCGTGGCAGCAAGACCTTTCTGAACTGCATGTCTCATTTCTTCTCTTGTTCTCCCCACTCGGTTGGCTCCTTCCGTGCCGACGCCCATCTCGCAAGCCCAAATACGCAAACTGTGATCAAGAACGAACAACGTAAGCGCACACGTCCGGTTGCCGTCCAAAATAGATAATTCTTCTGAGCACGAAAGCTATGTTAGCCATGAGCTATAGCTAAAATCGCCGCTTCGTTGATATGAAACACTAGTACTTGGCCAGGTGTATTCGCGTTTCAAACGCGACACTCCTAGTCGACGCCCACTACCATTGGATACGCGGAAGAGTAAAAAGTTCATAAAGAGTTTATAAAATGTTCGTAAAGCATCTGTGTTTATGCTGCTTCGAGTGGCAACTGCCGTGGAGGCGTACGAAGAATAATTGTTCCTGGGGCAACCCCCTAGGTTGAATGCGGGACAAACTGTGATGGAAGAATGACGCTAATAGGAAACCTTTTCTCGAAGAGATCTCCGTCGGCAAAGTCATCGCCCGCAAAGACTTGGAGGGCACGATAGCTAAGTACTACTTAGAGCTAAATGTGGTCCTGCAACGGAAGATGACCATGCTCGACCGGCAACGGCACGCTTGGGTAACCGTTTGAGAGCGAACCCTATCCCCGCTTACTGCCCGCCTTTCGCGGCTGGGACGATTGTCTCCACATCCAAAGTGCTTCCGTCCAGACGTCCGGTCACTCGCGCCTTAGCGGACATGAATTTCAAGAGTTTGTCCTTATCTCCCCGCAACTTGTAAACCTGATCGTGACCGACCAGCACGATGTCGTCTCCCTGGCTGACAGAGCTTAGAGCCCAGCTAAACTGCGTGTACCCCTTATGCATCGGCTGGATGCCCTGGCAATGGCCGCAACTTAGGGTCCCGGTGAGTGTGACTTCGGTTGGCGCGAAGCTGGCCAACGGAACGGCCACACCCGTGGGCGCAGCTTCGAATGCTGCGAGATTTTTCAGTTGCAACTCCATTTGCGCCATACGGGCTTTCACCGCTTGCAGTTCTTTTGCTACTGCGGACGGAATTTCAGACGCTCCCGGAGTCGCCGACATCTGAGCGGAGTCAACGGCGGCGGGTCGGGTTTGAGCCTGGACGTAAGCGCGTGGCCCTAGTGCCAGACTGCCACACAGCATCACCAGCAAGAGCCTGCCCTTTGCCGCTCTGCTCCACAAAGCTTTCATTTTGTTCGATACCGTCATGTTCGCCTCCTGCAAAGCTGGGAGAGCTCTACTTGCATTCTCTCACCAAGGCGAACATAGAATGGTGGAGATAGAAAAGCCGTAAAACTTTCCACAAATTTGCATAAAAATTTGACTTCGAGCGAATTGAGATCCTAAGGATGCCATGGGCATTTCCAGGGATTCAATGGGCTGCATGGGGCGCGGCAGTGAAGGAGGTCGGGCATGTAGATCCCATTTCGATCACTGTCGTTCATGCAAGGATGCGACTGAGCGTATCTTGAACCACTTTCATCCACTCGTCTCGCCTCAGCTCGTTCTCCGCCTAGTTACGTACCACGTCATAGTTCATTGCGCTCCAGAACGCCCACTGTTTCGGCTCGGTCATCGGAATCCGCAGATATTCGAGCCGAATCCCGCACCCTTTAAGCGAATCTACTAAGGCGCGCAATCGCTCCAGATGGTAGATTTCAACGGTTGTCATGCCCGACGCCGACTGTAAGGATTGACGATCTCCTATCGTTAATGGCTGATTGACGAAGAATACAAATCCCTGAGCGCCGTTGGCGGCCACGCCAGCAAAGTCATGTTCAAATTTTCTCTGGATTTCCTGAAACGAAGGAGGTGTCGGCGGGAAATGTGCAGCCGCTATCCACACCTGCCCGTTTCGGTTGCACGAATGTCTTTTAGGTCGTCAGGACCCCCAACGGATGGTGCGGGTCAAACATCCTGCCTCTTTGACTCGCTGCATGAGAGGCTCATGGGCACCTTGGTGCCTCGCCGGTCTCGGCTAATTCCGGTGCGAGGTCTTAATACGAGCCGTCTGCACAATTCGCAAGAACCGCCTGGCCAGTTCGCTGATTCGTTCACCCTGCCGCTTTTCAATGACAGCCTTCGGTATTAGCCGTCCACCGATTCCAAGCGCAGCGGCCCCTGCCAGAATGAAGTCGGCAGCTGTCTCTTGGTTGACACCTCCCGCGGCGATCATGGGCACCTGGGGAAAGGGACCTCTTAGTGCCTTTATGTAGGCCGCGCCCCCGATCGGTGCGCAAGGAAACACCTTCACTAACTCGGATCCCGCCTGCCACGCTGTAATCACTTCGGTTGGCGTCATCGCGCCCGCGATAACCAGGATGTTTTGTTTGACGGCGAACTCGACGATCTTCAAATCGAGCCCCGGACTCGTGAGAAACCCGGCTCCAGCATCCAAACAGCGCTGCGCGGTTTCAAGATCCAACACCGTTCCAGCACCAACGATGATGCCAGGAGAATTTCTCGCCATGTCGGAAATCACGTCAATCGCTCTTGGCATGGTCATAGTGATTTCGACGATGGGAATTCCACCCCTGCCGATTGCATCTGCGGCAAACCGGCCATCTTCAGCTGAAGATGAACGAATTCCAGGCATTATCCCGACCTCGTGAATCTTGGCGAGGACCTCTTCCTTTTTCACAGAATGTTCTCCCCTTTTTCGACGGTTCGCGTTTCAGGAATATTGCACTGTGACCCCGGGGGGGTGTACCATACCCCCTTAGGGTAGACACCAGCCCATGTCGCACACTACCGCAGAAAAAATAGATCTCGTAAACCGCACTAAAAAAATCATCGGCCAGCTCGAAGCTGTGCTCCGGGCCCTGAACGATGACGAACAATGCGCGGAGATGTTGCAGCGCCTTTCCGCCGCCCGCGGAGCCATCAATAGCCTAATGGGAGAATTGATGGAAGATCACATCCGCAACCACATGCCCCGGCATTCGAAGTCATCCGAGGATGCGGCAGACGATCTCATCACAATTGTCCGCACCTACCTTAAATAACCGAGCCATTCGCTGTCTCTGGATTCAGAAAGAAACATCCCACATTGCTGCAGCGACTTCAAGAGTTACCAGCGCATTGGCGTGATCGGCAAGCGCTTGTGAGTATGCAAGGTAAATAGTTGCCGACGTCTTCTGTGCATCGATGACTTCGAGCAGGGTCGCGCCTCCACGTTGGTAGGCGTAGAGTCGAGCCTGAAGCACACGATCTGCCTCCTTTAACACACCTCCCTGATAAAGCTTCAGTCGCGAAACACTGGCCTGATAGCGAGAGTAGGCATCGCGCACCTCGGATTCCACCTGAATTTGCGCAGAGCGTAGTTGGAGTTCAGCTTGAGTCCGCGAAGCGCGTGCGGTTTCAATCTCACCTTGATGCCGCCAACGTGAAAATGGAAGATTGACTGATAGTGAAGCGCCAATAGCATTATCCGGCGGTTGTACAAATCCGCCGGTCCCTGTCCCGGTATGAGAATACAATCCGCTCACCTCGAGGTCCGGGATCAGATTCGCTTGCGCTAGTTGGATGCGCAACTCAGCCGCCTTGACAGCACGCTGCCGCGAAAGAACATCAGACCGTTTCTGGAGTGCGCCGGCCACGAGCTGATCAGGATCGAAACTGCGGATGGGAACCTCCAGGCGTCCGGTGGGCACGGGCATCTGGGTAGACAATTTCTCCGCCTGTCCGAGCTGCTGAGCCAGTGCCAGATCAGCACTATAAACATCTGCTTGAGCACTGATCACACCCGCCTTGAATTGATCGCGATCAACCTGGGACTGCATCAGTTCGATCTCCCCTATGTCGCCAACCCGAACGCGTTGTTCATTGACCTCTACGATGCGATCGAACTCACCGAGACTCTTGTAACTCGATTGAAGGATGGCGCGCGCGCTCAAGGAAGCAATGAAAGCGCCTGCTGCCGTCGCTCGGAGCTGGCGTACGGAATCGTCGTAGTCGAACCCAACCGTAGCCACATCAGCTAAGGCAGCGTGGACACGCTTTCCGCCTTTGCCGCCCAGTTCAATCGGAATGTTAAGCCCGGCGCTGAAATTCGTAGCCTGTCCTTGATTCGAAATATCGACCGTAGGTAAACCGACATCCACCGACCAATCAGGCGTTACCCGGGCGGTAGTGACCGCAGCCTTCGATAGATCGACCGTGGATCGCTGGACTGCGAGAGCCAGGTTCGAACGCAGGACTTGAGTAACAAAGTCCTCGAAAGTAATATGCGGACGGAGGGATTCCGAAGGCTGATCGAGAGTTTGAGTCGCTGCCTGCGCACTCTCCTGGCTCAACGCGATGTTTGGAGCTGCGAGAGGAAAAAGAGCAAGTGCCACTATAAGCTGTCGCAGCTTCATCAGACGTCCTCCTGATCGGGCGCAAGCCTTGGGTGAGCTCGGTCATATCTGCGCTCAAGTAACAGGTAAATCGAGGGGACCACAAGAAGCGTCAACAGCGTCGCAGTGACGAGTCCGCCGACGATCACGGTTGCGAGAGGTCGTTGCACATCGCTTCCCACTCCGCGCGCCAGCGCGGCGGGAAGCAGGCCGATCGCCGCGACCGTCGCCGTCATGAGAACGGGCCGCAGCCGTTGTGAAGCTCCAAGAACGACCCCATCCTGTAGCTCTTTGTGTTCATGGCGTTGCTGGTTGAGGCTTGCGACCATGATGACGCCATTCTGCACCGCAACGCCAAAAAGCGCGATGAATCCAACGGCACTCGACACGTTGAGAGTCATACCTCGGATGGTCAACGCAATGAGCCCTCCCAGCAACGCCACCGGGACGATCGTCAAAATCAATCCGGCGTGGCGGAGCGTACCGAACGACGAATAGAGCAAAACAAAAATTAGTGCGAGCACGCCTGGCACAATAAATGCAAGACGCTGCTGAGCGCGTTGCTGATTTTCGAATTGGCCGCCCCATTCGATCTGATATTTGGTGTGATCAAATTTCACGTCGCGCGCGATCTTTTCGCGTGCTTCGGCGAAAAAGCCAGACAGGTCCCGGCCTCGCAAGTTGAGGCGAACGGTAAGATGTCTGCGATTCATCTCCCGAGTGATGCTGCTCTCGCCGGTTGCGGTGCTGATTTCAGCCACTTGCGAAAGAGGAATACGAGCTCCGCTCGGCAAGGTGACGGTAAGGCTGCCAATCGCGTCGGAGCTCGAACGGACAGACTCAGGAAAGCGAACCGCAATGTCGTATACGCGGTCTCCGATGAACAGCGTAGAAATCGGCTTTCCGCCGATCCCCGACTCAATAATTGTGGCGATGTCGGCAATATTGATTCCAAATCGCGCGGCCGCTTCTCGGTTCACTCTCACCTGAATTTGCGGAAGAGGCGGCTCCTGGTCAATGGTCACGTCAGAAGCGCCCGGAATTTTTTCTAGTAAGGAAACTAGCTCGCCTGCGATTCGGCGCAGCTCTCCGAATTCGTGGCCAAAAATTTTCACCACGAGATCGCTGTGGGCTCCGGAGATCTTGTCGTTCACTCCGTCGATCATTGGTTGTGAGAAACCGACGGTCGCCCCGGGGATTCTGGAGTACCGTTCGCTCATACGTTTGATCAAATCCAATTTGTCGCCGGGGTTAGGCCAAGAGTCGTAAGGTTTCAGACCGACAAAACACTCAATATGGGAAGGAGTCCACGGATCGGTGCCGTCGTCATTGCGACCGAGTTGACTGACGATCGTCGATATTTCCGGGAATTCGAGCGTGGCAGCTCGAAGTTCGTCAGCCATGGTGGCAGCTTTTTCAAGGGATAGACCGGGTGGGAGTTGCACTTGCAGCCAAAGCGATCCTTCATCCAGATAAGGCAGAAATTCCTTGCCGATCGTCACTGACAAAACGACTGCAATGAGTCCGGCGACCACTGCCGGAACGATGGCATGCATCGGGTGGTGGGTAAGATGCCGTATGGCACGTTCGTAATGCCGGGAAAGAAACGCGAGGACTGGATTGTGAAACGGTTTGCCGGGCTTCTGGTACGTCACCAGGGCCAGGCCGGGGATAATTCCCAGCGCCATGAGCAAAGCTCCGATCAGCGAATACCCAACCACATACGCCATGGGAGAGAACAACTTTTTCTCAACCCGTTGGAAGGCAAACAGCGGCAAGTACGCTGTAATGATGATGAGGGTCGCAAAGAAGATCGGACGCGCCACCTGAATGGCGGACGCCACCGCGTCATCCTCGCTCATCACCCAGTCCGGGTTCTCCTCCCGGTGGCGGAGAATGTTCTCCATCACCACGATCGAGGCGTCCACAATGATGCCGAAATCGATTGCCCCCAGGGACAGCAGGTTGGCTGGAATATCGGTAAAGCGCATGCATATGAATGCAAACAGAAGTGAAAACGGAACCGTGACAGCGACCATCAGGGCTGCCCTGGCGCTCCCGAGGAAAAGGATCAGAACAATCAGGACCAGCCCCATACCCTCAAGTAGCGTGTGCGACACGCGATTAACCGTGGTGTGGACCAGATCCGTACGATCAATGTACGGTACGACTTTTACATCCGAAGGCAGAATCCCATTGTTCAACGCGTTCACCTGAGTGTGAACGCCTTCCAAAACCTGGGATGGATTCATTCCGCGTAGCAGCAGAATGATCCCGGACACACCATCCCGATTCCTGTCCTTTCCGAGAATCCCGCGCCGCTCCAGCGCCCCCAATTGCAATGCTCCGAGGTTCTTTACAAAAACAGGTGTGCCGTTTTTTGCAAGGATCACGATATTGCCGAGGTCCTGCAGCGAGCGGACTAATCCAATTCCTCGTACCACGTAGCCTTGCTCGCCACGGACCACAATGCTGCCGCCTGCGTTCGCATTGTTGGCCTGAACCGCTGCAATGACTTGTTGGAGTGAGACGTTGTACTGCGCGAGTTTGGCAGGGTCCACGATCAGTTGAAATTGGGTCGTTTCGCCACCGAAGTTGGTGACGTCGGCAACTCCCACCGCCTCTTTCAGGCGCGGAACAACCACCCACTGCTGCAACTCGCGAAGCTCGCGCTGGTCGCGGAATTTCGACTCCAGCGTGTATCTGTAAATTTCACCGATGGGAGAGGTCAGAGGGTCGAGGCCAGGATTGGCATTGGGGGGAAGACTTACTCCGGCGATACGCTCAGTGATTCTCTGCCTTGCCCAATAATCGTCGACTCCATCCTGAAACACCAATGTGATCAAAGACAGGCCAAACGTGCTGTGCGAACGCATGATCTGCAACCCGGGAATTCCGTTTAGTTCCCGCTCTAAAGGTACGGTGACCTGCTCTTCGACCTCTTCGGCGGCATGGCCAGGATACTGAGTGATAACTTGAGACGAGACATCGGCGATATCGGGATAAGCTTCGATTTTCAGCGCCTTCCACGAGGAATAACCGAAAGCCGTCATCAGAATTGCGATCAGCCAGACGACCTGTCGACGTTTCAGGCAAAGCGTCACGAAACGGTCGATCATTGTAGAAGCGCCCCTTCTCGAATGAGGACCTTTTCGCCAATCTGCAAGCCATCCTTGATGACGGTGCGTTGTCCAATCTGCTCTCCGGTGCCTACCGGCCGCTGTTCAAAGGTGTTGGGAGAGACCTGAACAAACACCGTTGTTTTGTCGCCGGCTAATACCAGCGCGGTTGTGGCAACGGTCAATTCCTTGGTATCCCAAGTTTTCAAAGTAACCGTGGCAAACATGGCTGGACGCAGACGCCCATCTCGGTTCGAATACGCGATGCGAACCTTCGCCGTGCGGGTATCGGGATCGAGCACATCGGCAACGAACAGAACTCTCCCGCCAAAGCTCTCCGTAGGATAAGCCGCGAAAGTCGCGACCGCAGGATCACCGCGATGAACAAAGTGGATATCTTTCTCCTGAACATTCGCAGTCACCCAAATATCGGAAAGATCAGCCACGGTCATGAGTGGAGCAGTGGGATCGTTTCGAAATTCACCAGTGGCTGCCAGAATATCGAGCACCTTCCCGGTCAGCGGGGAGCGCACGATGAGCGGTGAGCCGAGGGTCGTTTTGTCAGGGTCCATGCCGAGCAGCCTAAGGCGATCCTTGGTTCGATTAAAGTCACTCAGAGCGGAATCACGGTCAGTCTTCGCCTGTTCAACCTCGCGTTGTCCCACAATGCCGTGCGCCGCCAAATCCTGCTGCCGCTCCAGCGAGTGTTCAGCTTGAGTTAAGGCAGTGCGGGCACGCGAATAGTCGGCTTCGGCGCCTCCGAAATCCGGCGAGTCCAATAGCAGCAGCTCGTCGCCCTTCTTTACCGAGTCGCCGGGATGCACAAAAAGCTTCAACACTCGACCATTCAAAGGCGGAAGGATTCTGGCGTAGCGCGCGGGATCAGCCTCAACCGAGGCTGGCGCGGTAACCTGCCGCCTAATGCTGGTCAATTGCACCGGTTCCATGTCCAAACGATTGGCCAGCGGCGAAGAGCGGGGTACGATGACGCGATTGCCCTGATGCTGAATCGCGGCGGCATCGTCGGCGGACGCTTTTTTGGGTGTGTCAGAGCAACCCACAGACGCGAGGATTGCTACAACCAGAAGGGGCGACGATCGGAGTAATCGCGGCATAGGTTCTTTCTTTCGCCTTGCAACGCAAACCAGGCCCGAAACATTTAATCCGAACCTCATTAATGGCGTGTAAATAAGCCGCCAAGATATCCTACCCCGGTAGGGTATGTCAACCATGAAGGCGGATGGTCATCAGGATGGCACTACGAGTGAGAAATCAAAATTGCTAAAGCAAGATTCCGTGCAGAATGACGTTCGCAACCGAGAAGTAGATGATTAGACCCGTGACATCCACAAGCGTTGCAACAAACGGAGCCGACGCACTTGCGGGATCAAGCCCGCAGCGACGCAGCAAGAAAGGCAACATAGATCCCGCGGTGGTACCGAACATCACCACCCCGACGAGGCTACATCCGATTGTGAGGGCCACCACGAGATAGTGCGGACCATACGTCCCACGCAAGGCGTGCCACAGAAGAATCCGCGATATTCCGATGATACCGAGGATGGTGCCCAAGGTAAGGCCGGCTGCCAGCTCGCGCTGAATGACACGCCACCAGTCCCGCAACCGAATTTCCCCTAATGCCATGGCCCGGATGACAAGGGTTGTGGCTTGCGAACCAGAGTTTCCCCCGCTACTTATGATCAGCGGAATGAAAAGCGCCAGCACGACGGCACGCTCGATTTCCGCGGAGAAGAACCCCATGGCGGTCGCAGTCAGCATCTCGCCCACAAAAAGAATGGCGAGCCATCCTGCTCGTTTACGCACCATCTGCCCGAACGTTACTTCCAGGTATGGCCCGTCCAGCGCCTCCATGCCGCCAATTTTCAGAATGTCTTCTCCGGCTTCCTGCTGAACCAATCCGGCAACGTCGGCGCTGGTGACAATGCCCAGCATGTGCCCGTCCTGATCGAGCACAGGCATCGCCAGCAAACGGTGCTTGGCCAGTAGTTGTGCCACGGTCTCCTGGTCAGCGTCCTCTACAACATGAACGTAGTCGGTACGCATCACCACACGAACCTTCCGCGATCTTTCAGCGGAGAGCAGCTCGCGGAATGAAACCACCCCGATCAGATGCTGCGACTCATCAAGCACGTAGGCGTAATAAATCATCTCGACCTGTCCGGCCTGTTGCCGGATTTCGGCGATCGCTTCCTCCACGGTTATGTCTGGCGAAATTCTGACGTAACCGGCATGCATCAGGGCACCGGCTTCATCCTCCGGATAGGGAGATGCAGCCAAGCCATGACGACTGCGTTCGGAGACGACTGCGACTTCCATCTCGCTTGCCAGCTGCAGGACCTGGTCGTTAAAGTCCAGGCCAGGAAACCACCGCCGGCGCGGCCTGGTGTCACGCGTGATAAAAAGTTGGGTCACGCCTTGCTTGCGGGCGTACTCAACCAGCGCTTGCGCGCGATTTTTACCGTGAATGACTTCGACGGGAATGTGCAGATTCTCTGCGAACCGGAGGTGGCGATCGACAGTGGGGCGATCCTCGGCATGAACCGCGGCCGATTCGTGTTTGGAATGCACGTATACTGCGATGCAGACGGCCTGCAGATGGTCGGCTACGCGTCTCGTCCGGCGTAACAACATGGCGGTGGATGGATCAGCGGTTACGTTGACTAGTATCTTTTCGGTTTGCGATTCCGCCGGCTTGGTCTTCCCGGTTTGCCGGGCTTCGAGCGCCTGGGCTGTCTGGCGAATCGCCAGCTCTCGCAGAGCCACGAGAACAGGCTCCTGAAATAGTTGCTCCGGCTCGGTCTTCGCTCTGTCCTCCGGATAGATCACGCCGCGTTTCAGGCGATGAAGCAAAGCTCGCGGTGTGACGTCTACAATCACCACCTCATCTGCCTGCTGAAAAAGCCAATCCGGCACGGTTTCACGGACACGCAGCCCGGTCAGCTGCCAGATCTGGTCGCTTAGGCTGGCTAGGTCCTGCACATTCGTGGTGGTGAGAACGTTGATGCCCGCGTGCAGCAACACCTGAATGTCCTGCCAGCGCTTTTGCCGCTCCGAGCCGGGAGCGTTTGAATGCGCCAGCTCGTCGACTACGCAAACTTTCGGACTCCGGTGCAGGACGCCATCGACATCCAGTTCTTTCGCTGTGCCGCCGCGGTGTACCATTGGTTTGAGCGGAACCATCTCCAGTCCATCGAGCCGCTCGCGAATGTCGGCGCGTCCGTGTGACTCCACAAATCCGATTACCAGATCCGTTCCGCGGGCCTTCAACTCTCGTGCATCCTCCAGCATTTGGTACGTTTTCCCGACACCCGGGGCATAACCGAGATATATCTTGAGGTGACCTCCTACGGTCAGATGAGTCATGGCACTTTGCCTTTCGTCTAGTGGGGAAAGACACGAACGTCCATTCCTGCGGCAGCCCGGATCAGACGGTTCACGCCGGTTCCCCAAAGGCGTGCCCTCCAATCCTTCTTCTTGCTGTGTCCCACAAAAATCTGCGTGACCCCGTGGGAGCGTGCATACTGCACGATGGATTCGATGGGATCGGCGGCCTCCAATACATCTACCCGGGCGCCGGCCGCACGAGCCTGGGCTAGTTTTTCTTCCATCGCCCCGTGGTCCTCCTCGGATGAGTTCGGCGGTCGCACATAAATAGCCAGGACGTCGCAATGAAAGCGTGCCGCGCTCTGACGGGCGCTCGCGATCATGCGATCAGTGTTGGCGTGAGTTGTCAGGCAGATCAGGAAGCGTTCTTGTGCCCGCGATGTGGGCTCGATATCGTGTGACCGCAAATAGCGTTGCAGTCCAGCATCGATCACATCCGCGGAAAGAACGAGAGCCATCTCCCGCAGCGCCGACAGCTCCGCTGGTGCATCTTCGGTGGGGGCATCCACTACGACAATCTCATCCGCCCGATTGAGGAACTCCCGGGGAATGGTTTCAATCACCGGCCTACCGGTCAGCTTTTCTGCCATCTCGCGCTGATCCGCGATGTGCTGCAGATTCACCGACCCAACCACGTTAATTCCGTGTGCCAGCAACTCCTCGACATCCTGCCACCGGTATGCGTTGCGGCTCCACGGGTTGTCGTAAGCCAGCCCATCCACCAAACAAACCTGGGGATGACGGCGCAGAATGGCAGGAACATCAATGACCGGCACGCCCTCGACGTCAATGGTGGGGACAATTTCGAGCGAGCTCAGAATTGGCTCGATTTCTGGCGGGACTTGCGGTTGCAGTGCGCCCACTACCACGTCCTGCCCCCGCTCCTTACGCCGCCGCGCTTCGTCAAACATGCGGAACGACTTGCCGACGCCCGAGGCGTAGCCAAGAAATACTTTCAACCGACCCCGAGTGGTGTCCACTTCTGCCGCATCGGCCCGGATTGCATCGAAACCAGCCATTGCTTGAGGATTGTAGCTGGTACGCAGCACACTTGAAACCTGGAACGCGTGCCCCCTGCATCTGGAGTTCTCTGCCACTAGTTCAAACGCGAACTTGACACTCCACCAATGTGGTGTGTCGATGAATTTCCGTACGAAACAGGAGACTCACCATTGCGGAACCGTCGGTTCGTATTCCGCCAGAGTTCGAGTTATTATTAGTCGTTTGCGACGACGACCTCCATCCGCCATTCGCGGGTCCAATCCTAAAATTGTACGTTTCCTTACCGTCGGGCAGACTGCCCGTATCCTTAAAATCAGTCCCTCGACACTGCGATTGTGGGAAAGTGTGGGCCTCGTCACTCCCGCCCGAAGTGCTGGGCGCTACCGCCTCTACACGCCCGATGTACTGGACATCCTGAAACGCATCAAATACCTGCACGACGTAAAACGGCTGAATGTTCCGGGGATTAAGGAAGCCATGGCGGGATCTTTGCCCGCCAAAGCAACATATGACGCCAAGCCTGCTCGTGACCTCGGCGAAAAACTCAGGCGACTGCGGAAAAAGTGCTCGCTAAGCATTACCGAGGCGGCGCGACGCGCCCAGATTTCGACGGGCTTCCTTAGCGCAATTGAACTGTCTCGCGCTAATCCTTCGGTATCGACGATCTATCGCCTGGCGGCGGCGTACGGCACTACTGTCCTGGAGCTTTATGATCTACCCGTACAAGCAAGTCGGGTGGTGCGGCCGGGCAACCGGAAAAGTCTGGAGACTAAGTCGGGCGTTCGCATGGAGCTGCTTTCAACCGGCACCAAGATGCTCGAATCCATGTTGATTCGAGTTCCTCCCGGGACCGGCAGCGATGGCGCCTATGCCCACCAGGGAGAGGACTTCCTTTATATATTGGAAGGAAGTTTGGAAGTCTGGCTTGACGAGGTCGAGTGTCACATCCTGCAGCAACATGATAGCTTTTGGTTCGAAAGCAACCGAGGCCATCGCTGGTTCAATCCCTCAAAAAAGCCGACCGTCATCCTCTGGGTCAACACACCACCTACGTTCTAGCATCGAACTCTAGAACGAGAATCGCAGCGAGAATTGCTGGACTCGGGGCGTTGTAAGCGTTCTGCGAAAAACTCCCATCGATGAACCATCCGCCGAGCCGTTGTCCAGCGACGTAAGCGTATTAACGTCGAAGCGCACGGAGTTGGTCACGTTGAACACTTCCCATGCGAACTTGACGTCCATTCTTTCGCGAATCTTCCAGGTTTTGGCTAATCCCGAGTCGATCCCGAAATATCCCGGGCCGCGGAAGTTGTTGCGGCTTCCGGCTTCACCGACGTAGGGAAAGCGTATGGGACTCTGTGTGGTAAAGATTTGGTTCTGCATGGCATCCCGGTCGGCGTCGGAAAAAACCTCGGGCGCACCAAAGGGAGTCGATTCCGCGCTGCGGAAAACCCCCGTCTTAATCGGCCCGGTCTGAACCATGTTGGTGTTAAACAAGAAGTTGTTGGTGAATCCCTCGGTATCGATCAGGCTGAAGGGTAGACCGCTGGTCCAGCGTGCGATCCCGGACAGTTGCCAGCCCCCAATCACGGCATCTACCCATGACCCCGATCCCGAGCCGAATGCTTTTCCCTTGCCAAAGGGCAACTCGTACACCCAGCTGGTTGTTATGACGTGCCGGGTATCGAAGTCCGAAGGAGCTCGATTCAAGCGCGGATTCCAGGAGTTCTGAATGAAACTCTGGACCGTGCTGGCGCCCCCTATGGCGGAAGTGGTAGAGGTGGTGCCTTGGGGATTCGTGCGCTCCGTATCTGAGCCCAAATCGAGCGACTTCGAAAGGGTGTAGCTGAACTCCACCTGCAACCCATGATTCAAGGGGTGCCGCAAGATGAACTGACCGGCGTTGTAGCTGCTGGTTCCGATGGAAGACCACGCAAACAGGGACGAGAACTGAGGATTCCAGAAGGGCACCGCAGCTGCCGGTCCGCCAGCGCAAACCGCGGTCACGCCGCCGTTGGCTACCCCAGTGCACAGCAGGCCCAGGCGGAAGGGTGCACCCACCTCTCTTCCCGGCCGCCCGGCCCAGCTGAAACAGGAGTCCTGAGCACAACCCAAATCACCCGTATAGATATTCTGGGTAGCGCTGAATCCGCCCGCAGCCGCGGTGGGAAAAATATTCTCGAAGAACGGAATGGGGGCGATGGTCGCGCTCGGATCCTCGCCGTGCGTTATTGCGAATTTCGACATCAGAGTAGCTGCGGTGAAATAATCCATGCCTGATTTCGGGTCCACTAAGTCTGTCGGTTCGGCCAGATCCAACTGCTGCAGCAGATGGCGTCCAAACCGGCCTACGTAGGCCGATTCTAATGTCCACCCGCCCGGGAGCTGGCGTTGGATCGACAGATCGGCCGCAATCGAGTACGGAGTCTTCAGGTGATCGTCGATTCCGACGGAATTGAAAGTAAAGCCATTGGTATTGGGATCATCCGGCGGAAACGCGGGGTAAGCAATGGTTGACGCAGGCGGAGTGAGGACACTAGCCGGCACATCGGTGCGACCCGTGTAACGGGGTGCGTCGTCTGGCGTGAAGATATTCGACGGCGCTGCCTGTGTGCTGGTAAGTCCGAAGGAGCCGAATTGCGTGAAGCCGTTCACGATACCCTGGCCAAAGTGGTCGTGGTACATGCCCGCACCAGCGCGGATGGAAGTTTGACCGGTGCCGCCGAACAAAGCATGCAGGAATCCGCTCTTCGCATCAGGCGAGTATGCGATGGCGAAACGGGGAGCGAAATCGGCCTTGTTCATATCCCAGAAAGGCTTCCCTCCGCGACTTTGACCCGACGGAGCAAAGGCAAACTCGGGTTGATTCCCCAATCCCTGGGCCGCCGCAATGGCGCGGTTCAGGAACCATTGATGGAGGTCGATGGTGGGCTGCACTTGTTGCCCATTCACTTCATACGGCACCCCTAACAAGGTGTGCCGAAATCCGACAGTGACGGTAAGATTCGGTCTGACGCGCCATGAATCCTGAATGTAATATTCGAATTCATTGGTTTTAAAATTACGCGGAATCAGGGTTCCCGTCGGTAAAAGACTCGCAGCGGTGGCACCGGTCACTTTGTAGGTGTTATGCGCGTTGATCGTCGACAGCAGACCGGCAACCGCGGTCACAGCATTGTCGTAGTTGGAAGAAAAAGAATCCGCGACTGCGGGAAACCCAAAGGCAGCGGGATCGAAGCTCTGGCCGCTATTGGCGATCTGCGCATTGCTGATATTGGCCGAACCCGTCGTGGCGGAATTGAAGGACACACTGTTCGAAAGCGTATCGTTATGAATCAGCCGATAGTTGGCTCCCGCCTGTAACGTATGTTTTCCCTTGGTCCAGGTGACGTCGTCCACGAAGTTGTGCACCGGGACACTCAGCAGGGTCGTTGTATTCTCGGCAGTGAGCGGACTGATGCCGACGAAATCAGAGAACGAGTTGTTTCCCGCCCCGATGTTGTTTAGCGCCTGACGAATATATCCATAGCGGAAATTATTGATCAGATTGCCGGTGACGGCCCAGGTGTCCCCCGCGGCAATGCCTTTCGAAGTATTGACCTGACTGAAATTGGACGGATCGCCAGGAAATTGTGCCGGACCCGATATGCGGTCACCCAGCAGATTGCCTCGAACGAATACGTGGTGACTCGAACTCGCCTGCCAATCGATTTTGGCGATATACGTATTAAGGCTGATGGGATTGGGCGCAGACCAGGTAAAGCCAGCGGTATTCACACCATCGCCGCCCGCAGCGTTCGAGTGCGGGTACGCCTGCAACGCGGCCAAGGCTGCGGGATTCACACCATGTCCTGGACAAGCCTCATTCAACGGTGTGCAAACCGGATCCATGGTCGCGAGATCGGCCGGTGTCAGAGTCTGCTGGCCGCTGGCGGGACAGGCAGGATCTCCGCTACAGTCGTAGGTCAAATTTCCCGCGCGCAAACCTTCGCTGGGTACGGTCAGATTCTGCTGCTGGTTTTCCGCTGTCCTCTGGCCTTCATAGTTGATGAAGAAGAATAGCTTGTCCTTTCTTGATCGGTCCGCCAAAGCGGGCGCCAAACGTATTACGGATCAGAGAACCTGGCTTGTTGGGAAGTCCCGCGGCAACCTGCGATGCCTTGTTGAACCAGTCGTTCGCGGCGAAGAGAGTGTTGCGATTATATTCGTAGAGGCTGCCGTGATAATTGTTGGTGCCGCTGCGCGTCACCATTGTTACCTGCGCGCCGGATGATCGTCCGCTGTCGGCGTTGGTATTCGTGGTAGTGACTCGAAACTCCTGTACCGAATCCAGCGTGGAACGCAGCACTCCTGTGAAAGCATATCCTTGGCGCTGATCGTTGTTATCCAGACCGTCGAGCGTAACGTTCGCCTGGTCGGAACGTGCCCCCGCAACTGCACCGCTTCGGCTGTCCTGGTCCTGATTAACATTGCGCCCTAAATAGAGGACGCCGGGTTGCAGGCTCAACAGGTCGGGGACATTTCGTCCCTCGATGGGTAAGGCCTGAATGGTCGCACCCCCCACGGCGTTCCCGATCGTGGCATCGGTCGTATTTACCGTCTGTGCGATGTCACTGACCTCGACCGTAGTCGTCGAAGCCTGGACCGATAGTACGAAATTGATAGTGGCAGGCTGACTTACCAGTAATTCCGCCTGCTTGGATTGTTTCCCAAAGCCAGAAGTATTTACTGTGATCGTGTACTTGCCGGGCGGGATTTGAGGAAATTCATAAGTCCCGTTCGGATCCGTGGGGTGGCTGGCGTGAAACCCGGTGGCTGGATCGTCGAGACTGACATCTGCCCCGGCAACCATCGCACCAGAAGGGTCAGTCACCGTTCCGCGCAGCGATGTAAGTCCCGTTTGGGAACTTGCGAGGGCTGGAAATAAAAGCAGGAATACAAGCAGCACAAACAGTCTGCAGCGCGTCATAAGTCACCTCCCGCAGCCTGTGCCGCGACCCGACGGCCTCTAATTCCTGATTGGCAGAAATGTTGAACCGACAGGAGATTTTTTCGGATAAGGTGAACTACAAACCCTACTATAGTTGTGGAAGGTTAGAGAAACCGCTGGAGCACTGTCAAGACAAAAGTTTTGTTGAGCCGAATCGATAAAACCTGGGAGCCCGCGTGTCCGGTCGAGTTCATAAATTTCAACAAGAATCGAGTTCTCGGTGCTTGCCTAGAACTCCTGAACAATGACGAGCTGTAGTTGTTCTCCGCAACCTCACACCCCGCCCAACAACTCATTCACGGCTCGATACGCTTGATCGATGGCTGCATCGGTATAAGCAGTCGCTGCGGAATCAGTGTTGGCGATGGTAATTCTGCCAAAACGCTTACGCCCGATCACATTCGGACGCTGATCTTCAGGCCAGTCGGGATCGAACAACGGGTTGTACTCATACCCGTAACCGTGCGGCCAGCGGTTGACGGTGATCGCCTCGATGTCGCGCGCCGGATCAAAACCGCCCGAACTAAGGGTGCGGCGAGTTGGTCTCGCGTCTTGCGCTCGAAGGTTTCGAAGCTTGTCGCCAGCAGTTCATACCTGCCGATCTTGTGCTGCTCTCGGGCGGGCAGGCCCGACTTGCAGGGGGTTCGGGTCAGGTGCAGCAGGATTGGCTCCTCTGGCTTCGTGGGACTTCTGTAGTCCCCGATGTTCACCGCGGCATTGAGACTGATGCTGGACCAGTACGAGCCCGGAGCGGACACATTGGCGATGCCAAGTTTCTGGAACGAAGTCCAGTTCCGGATACCCACGCTGGCGTAGACCAACGGCACCTTCACCAGGTAGTGCAACGCCTCTTTTTGCGCCTCGGGAAGTTCCGGACACAAATACGGTATCGTCATGTTCCAGCAGGCCAGCACACACCCCTTGGCGCGCACCTTGAAAACCTGGTTCCCGCTGGCGTAGATGACTTCAACTTCTTTCGCAACGGCAGGCGATCCGACGTTGCGGGCAGCCAGTACCGTGCTGTTCAGCCGGATCCTTAGGGGAGCGTTCTCGCGATCGAGGCGGCCGTAATCAACCTGTGAGGTGACGATGTCTTCGGCCGTATGGCCGGGCACGGCATCCGGAACCAGGTCGCGCACCAACAACCGCGCAATGGATGCGTTTCCATCAGGAAAGTGAAAACGGTAAGAGCCTCCATTGGCATAGCCCGCCGCCGTATAGCTCATGTTGGGCGCGGAACCGGGCTCCAGATTCATACCCCGAAATCCGGGCAAGCCCAACGCCCAGCAGTCCAGCGCCGGCTCTGCGTCAATGTGGACTCCCCACTCGCCGTCGGTTCGCGTCTGATAGAACGCGATTACGCCCGGATTGGCTTTGATCACATCGAGCAGAAAGTCGCGATAGCTGATCTTCGAAAGTCGAGCCTTTTTCTCCGCGGAGGACAGGCCGGGCATGTAGTCCACCTTGTCCTCCTGAATACGCACAATGTCGCGCTGGACATCCGGAGATAAAGGCGTACGGGCCATGAATTCCGACCACGTCATCGATTTCTTTGCCCGGCCATCGGTCGCTTCATCGTCATCGTCCCAGCCGCGGCCGGGAGTGCCCACAACCAGGCGATCTTCGCCAAACGTTTCCTTGTCAAAGAACACCGCGGAGTGCAAGCCGAGAGAAGGATAGAGGTTTCTGTCGGTAAATTTCTTTTCGAATACAGGTGGATCAATGCCGAGTGTCTTCAATAATCCGTCAGCAACCGGACTGTACGGGTTAGGGCTGTCGATCAGGAAGGTGCCACCATTCAGCAGTTGAAGACGCCCTCCCATGTGGAACTCGTTGCGCTTGGCATGACCGCCGAAATCGTCATGATTCTCCAGGATAAGAATACGAGCTGACTTTCCCGCTTTCTCGCGAAAAAAGTGAGCCGCCGCCAGGCCGCTGATTCCTCCTCCGACCACGACCAGGTCGTAGGCTTCGCCAGTGTCAACCGGTTGGCCAGCCGTTTTCCAAAAGGTACCATCGCGCAGGCTATGAGCGATCTCAAACGATCCCGGGTGGCTGCCGCGCAACCCTTCTTTCACCGGCGGATCGTATCCCGCCTGGTTCTGCGCCTCCGCTGGATTGGCTGCGCCAAAGGCGTGCCCCCGAGGCAACAACGCCGCGCCCATCGCCATGACTGCGCCATTCATGAAATCACGGCGCGTGATAGGACGGTCCATGCCTAGATACCGGTCATAAGAACCACTCATGAAATACCCCGCAGTGTGAACTATTTTTGCTTGGGCGCGTGTGAATAGTGCAGGTGGGCAACCTTCCAGGCTCCATCGCGCTTGAACCAGACATCCGACTCCTGAAACACCTCGTCGGCGACCTCTCTCTTTGGAGAACGGGTCTTGACGTGCAACAGGTAACTCGCAACCGCGGTATCTCCGCTCGGGCCTATCTGTATATGCATATCGGAAATCTCGTCCGACTCGACAGCGCCGCCACTCTGGATGAACTTAGTCCACATCTTCTCGTACTGAGGAAGGTCGGTGCGCCCTTCGGGCAGCCACTGTGTGAAATCCTTGGAGTAGTAGCCGAAATACGTGGGAAGATCATTGGCGGCATACGCCGCGTTCATTTTCTGTTCCAGCTCGTTGACCTCCCGTTCCGTAACCGACTGTGCCATCGCTGACCCGAGGTAGAGAGACGCGACCGCCAATGAAATAACAGTGACTATGAGCAGCGTTCGGCTTTTCATGGTCAATCCTCCTTGGTTGAATCGTTTATTCATGGCAGCGGCATAGCGTGGTCATCATTTCTTAAACTACTCGCTTTTGGTTAGTTTTTAGCTCCTGGCCTTTAGCTCTTAGCCAAGGGCTCATGATTGCAGGAGTCAGCTAAAAGCTAAGAACTGGTTGCCTTCCGCCTCTCGACCAGCTCCCGAACCGCCCGGAAGGCCTGATCGATAGCCTGGTCCGTATAAGCGGCGGCAGCTGCATCGGAATTGGCGATGGTGATCAATCCAAAACGCCGGCGCGCGATATCGCACGGCCGCTTTCCCTCCGGCCAATCCGAGTCCCATAAGGGGTTGTATTCGTAGGCGTATCCGTGGGGCCAGCGGTTCACGGTGATGGCATTTATGTCGCGCGCGGGATCGAAACCTCCCGCGGCTAACACTCGCGCCAACTGGTCGCGGATGTTCCTTTCGAACGTCTCAAACGAAGTGGTCAGCAAATCGTAATGGCCAGCACGCTGCTGATCTCTGGCAGGGAGCCCTGGCTGGCAGGGTGTACGCAGCATGCGCACCAGGACCGGGTCATCGGGTGATCGGGGAGGTTTGTAGTCACCGATATGGATGGCCTGGTCCAGGTTGATCGAAGAATGATACATACCTGGGCAAGAGACGCCGCGAACCCCAAGCTTGCTGAACGCATTCGAATTGCGCAGAGCCACTACTGTGTATACCAGCGGCACCTTGACCCCGTAACGCAGCGCTTCCTTTTGTTCGGTCGGCAGATCCGGGCAAATGTACGGAATCACCATATTCCAGCAGGCCAACACAGTTCCTTTGCCACGGACGCTATACACCTTTCCATCGCGTGCATAGGCCACTTCCACTTCTTTCGCCGAAGCGGAATCTCCCAAGTGATGAACTGCGACCACCGTGCTATTCAACCTTATGCGCACCGGAGAGTCACCACGATCAATCCGGCTGTAATCCATTTTGGCGGTCACGATGTCTTCGGCAGTGTTGCCGGGCGCCGAGCCCGGAACCAGGGACCGCACCAACAGGCGCGCAATCGAAGCATTCCCGTCCGGAAAATGGAAGTGATAGTCCGCTTGCGGAGTCACCGCTCCCAGCGCGGTGAACGTCAGCCCCTTCGAGGGTACGCGAGCGAGCCCCATGCCTTGAAATCCAGGAAAACTAATGGCCCAGCAATCGAGCGCCGGGACCGCGTCAATGCCGATTCCATAGAGGCCGTGAGTGCGGGACTGATAAAAAGGAATCACATCAGGGTGGGCCTTCACGACGTTGAGCAGGAAATCCTTGTAGCTCATCCGCGAAAGGCGGGCTTTTTTCTCCGCTTGCGGCACTCCTTTCATGTAATCGGTGGTGCCCTCTTGTATCCGCACAATGCTCTCCTGGGCCTGCGCGGAGAGCGGGGTCTTGGCCAGAAAATCTCCCCATTTGCCGCCCGACGCGCCACGGCGCCCTCCCGGCGCGCCCGTAACCAGCCGCTCGACTCCAAAAGTCTCTTTGTCAAAAAAGTAGCCTGAGCCCAGACCGCGGTAGGCTTCATTGTCGGAGTATTTTTTTTCGAACGCCGGCGGATCGATGCCAAGTTCAGTGATCAGCCCCCTTGCCTCGTTGCTGTAAGGAAACGGGGATTCGATAGCCACGGTTCCACCGTTGGTCAGCAACAGGCGGCCGCCCGGACGGAACTCGTTTCTCTTGGCATGGCCCCCGAAATCGTCGTGGTTGTCGAGAATCAGAATGTTGGCTGAGGGACCGGCGTGTTGGCGATAGAAGTAGGCTGCGGCCAGCCCGCTGATGCCGCCGCCAACCACGATAAGATCGTAGGTCTCTCCGGTAGCAACCGGCTTTCCGGCTTTCGCCCAGAAATCTCCGTCACGCACACTGTGCGCGGTCTCAAAAGCTCCGGGATGACTGCCGCGCATTCCAGTCAACGCTGGTGGATAGTAGCCAGGTGCGTCCTGGGCGGCGGCGGATGTTTGCGCGGCGACCGATCCCGGGAGCCAAGTGCTAGCCAGCGCACCACCGGCGGCGACAGCCATGCCATTCAGGAAATCTCGCCGGGTGATGTCGCGATGCATACCAAGCTCGCGGTCGCGAGACCGTTTGCGCTCTTGTTCGCTAGAGTTAGCCATAGTTCTCCGAGAGATCTCGAAACTTGTCCTTCCAATCTATGTCAGGTTACGGTTGAGGAATGGGTTCCGGTTCCGCCGAGCCATCAGCCCGCGGATCAGAAGCGCCTGAGTTCCCACCCGTTCTTGAGTTGTGCAGCACTGCCTGGCCGCGCCCCATCAACGCGGAGTAGTCCTTCCTCACGATCAGGACATGACCCTTCTGGCGCAAGTTGTCCTGTACCGCGGGCGCCATACGCGACTCGATCACAATCGTGCAGCCGATGGGCTCACCCGTGTCGCGGATCGTAAATCGGGGAGCGGAAAGCGCTCCCTGGATATTCATGCCATAGTCCACGACGTTTGAAACAAATTGAGCATGCGCCAGTGGTTGATTGGATCCGCCCATGATTCCGAAGCCGATATGCAAATCGTCGTGTTCCATGAACGCCGGAATGATGGTATGAAAAGGACGCTTGCGCGGAGCCAACGCGTCGGGATGTTCAGGATCGAGCACAAACAGGCCACCCCGATCATGCAACAGAAAACCCATGCCGCCCACCGCGACTCCAGATCCGAAATAGTCATAGAGACTCTGAATCAATGACGCGATGTTGCCGTCTTTGTCCACCACCGCGAGGTAGGTGGTGTCGCTTTTCGCCGGCGCGCCGCTGGCGGCGGCGCAATTTGCCTTCTGGGGGTCTATGAGCGCGGCGCGCTGCTCGGCATATTCCTTCGAAAGCAACCCTTTCACCGGAACCTTGGCAAATCTGGGATCGGCGTCGTAGCGATAAAGATCGGTGTAGGCCAGCTTCATGGCCTCGATCTTCTTGTGCAACTCAACTCCTCCCTGTGGCCCGTCTTTGTCCGCCTGAGACGTCGCCATCATATTCAACATCTCGAGCGCGGCCATGCCTTGCCCGTTGGGCGGAAGCTCATAAATCCTCCAGCCCCGATAGTCAGTGGAGATCGGCTCGACCCACTCTGAGGAAAACTCCGCCAGGTCGCTTGCCTGCATGGTCCCGCCGAGACCGGCAGATGTTTTCAGCATCGCTTGCGCTATTTCACCCCGATAGAACGAATCCCTGCCTTTGTCCGCCAGCAACCGCAGAGTGTTTGCAAGATCAGGATTGCGAAACTGTTCACCCAATGCAGGAGGTTTTCCGTGAGGCAGGAATACCTGCTGGGCTTCGGGCGTCTGCTTCAGCCGCGCTTTTCCTACCACCCAAAAATCCTGAATGATCTCCGGTACCGCGTAACCATGCTCCGCGTAGTAAATGGCGGGGGTGAACAGATCTTTCCACGGCAGTCGTCCAAAACGTTGATGAGCCTCCGCCCATCCGTCCACCGCGCCGGGAACGGTAACACTGTGGATGCCTGCCTCAGGCATAGATTTAATGCCCTGCTTTTTCAGGAAATCTATGGTGAGGTTTTGCGGCGCCCAACCGCTGGCATTCAAACCGTAAAGTTTCCCGGTCTTCGCGTCCCAGTAGAGAAGAAACAGATCGCCGCCGATGCCATTCATCATCGGCTCGGTTACACCGAGTACGGCATTGGCCGCGATGGCCGCATCGATGGCCGACCCACCTTGAGCCAGAATCCGCGCCCCAGCTTGCGAGGCCAACCCGTGGCTGGTGGCTACGATGCCGCGATCGGTCACGACCATGGAACGCCCGTAAGAACGATCCTGGGCGGATGCAGCGAAAGAGAAAAGGCACAAGAAAGTGCAGAGGAACATCGAGCAGCGCATGGAATCTCTGCCGGAAGACGAGACCATCATTGTTATCTGCCCGCCTGCTCTTTTATGACATTACTATAAGTTTGTAAGGTTAGAGAAAGCCCCGAGACCTGTCAAGCGGCAAAAGGAAATCAATCGGCTGCTTCTAGGCACCCGCATACACGGACGCGCTGGTTTCTTGCCTTTGACCCCCATTGATCTCGCGCACAGCGCGGTAGCCTTGGTCGATCGCAATGTTCGTGTAGGCGTGGCCGTCTGCGTCAGAGTTAGCAATGTGAATGCGTCCAAAAGGCTGCCTGCCAATTACGCACGGGCGCTCGGAATCCGGCCGGTCGAGCGGCTCGAAGAGCGGGTTGTATTCGTAGGCGTATCCATGAGGCCAGCGGTTTACGGTGATAGCCTGGATGTCCTTTGTCGAATCGAACCCACCGCCGGCAAGCATGCGCCCGAGTTGATCGCGGATGTTGCGCTCGAAGACGTCGAAGGGCGTACTCAGCAATTCCCATCTTCCCGCTTGGTACTGTTCCTTACAGGAAAGCCCTGGTTTGCACGGGGTCCGCAGCAGATGCAGCAGGCAGGACTCTTTGGGTGAACTAGGGAAGCGGTAGTCGCCTATAGACACGGGAAAATCCAGTGACACGCCGCTGAAGTAACTGCCCGGAGCGTAAATCGAATTCACGCCCAATTTGTGGAAGGATTCCCAGTTACTGATCTGTACGTTGGTATATACCAGCGGAATCTTTACACAATAATGCAGCGCCTCTTTCTGTTTTTCGGACATTTCCGGACAAAGATATGGGATCACCATGTTGTAGCAGGCGAGGACGCAATGGGCCGCCCGGACTCTGTGGGCCTTGTCGCCGCGAACGTAGGTGACTTCGACTGCGGTTGCATTTTGCGGATCACCTGCGTGTTTGGCACGCACTGCCGTGCTGTTTAGTCGGATGCGCACGGGGGAAGCGGAATCGTCGAGGCGAGCATATTTGATGCGGGCGGTCACAACATCCTCCATCGTGCTGCCGGGCACCGCATCAGGAATAAGTGAACGAACCAGCAGGCGCGCAATCGAGGCGTTGCCATCGGGAAAATGAAAGATGTACGGCTCCTCTCTCCCGCCACCATGTTCGCGCGACTCTAACTTCATTCCCTTGAAGCCTGGGTAACTCATCCCAAAACAGTCTTCTGCGCAGACGGCATCGATGCCCACGGCGTAAAGCCCATGAGGCGCGGTCTGGAAGACCTTCAAGACCTCGGGATCGACCTTTACATATCGCAGCAGAAATTCCGCGTAGCTGATCTTTCTTAGCTTGCGCCGCTTGTCTGCGGGAGTGAGGCCGGGCAGATAGTCCACATCCGTTTCCTGCAGCCGTGCAAGATCTTTCCGCGCGGCTGGCGAAACCGGAATCTGCGCCAGAATATCTGGAGGATAACTCAAGCCGAGATAATGAGCGCCGAAGCCGGGTAGCATCCGATCGACGCCAAACGTTTCCTTATCAAAGAAGGTGGCACGTTTCAGATTCATCGACTTGTACAGATTCTGCTCGAAGTACTTGTAAAAGCGGTCGACATCGACCCCCAATTCCTGAAGCAGGCCGAAAGCCTCCTTGCTGTAATGATGAGGCGCTTCGAGAGACTGGGTTCCGCCGTAGCCGATCAATAGCCGCTGGCCATCGTGGAATTCGTTGCGCTTGGCGTGTCCGCCAAAGTCATCGTGATTATCGACAATCAGAATCCTGGAGCGGGGCCCCGCCTGTTTGCGAAAGAAATGGGCGGCAGCCAGGCCGCTGATTCCGCCTCCCACAACGACGAGATCGTAGGATTCCTTCTCATCGACCGCATCCGGCCAGGTCTTGCCATCGCGCATCCCATGCGCCACTTCCCAGGATCCATCATGGCTCCCACGCATGCCGGTTTTAGCCGGAGGATAATAGGAGGGATCTTTTTCCGGAGACGCATCCGGCGATGACATCGCTTCGAGCCAGCCGGGACTTGTTGCCGCTAGCGAAGCTCCCACGGTGATAGCACAGCCATTGAGAAAATCACGTCGCGTAAGATTGCCGCCCATTCCAAGTGCCTGATCCCGCTTTTTGCTCATTCGCCCCTCCAGTGAGACATTCCTTTACTCATTCCGCAAGGCTCAGTCGACCTCGGGCACTAGAGACACCGATCGCATCGCCCGACCCTTGCGTTCTTGGATGGCCACGTCCCGCATGAAATGGCAATCTCGCAGTGCCAGGCTAGAAGGTAAACCGGAGAGCCAACTGCAGGATTCTCGGGTCGTATGTTCGGGTGATCTGGCCAAACGTTCCGGACAGGGACGATCCAGAGGCAGGCGGCCGGAATTCCGTGTGGTTGAAGATATTGAAAGCCTCGAGGCGAAAGATGAGTTTTGTTCGCTCGGTGAGGTTGGTTGACTTTTCCAGCGCCAGGTCCAGATTGGCTCGCCGTGGCCCATGAAATGAGTTTCTTCGATAGGTCCCATAGAATCCCAGCGGACATGTGCCTGCGTCGATACAGGGGTCTGGCTGAAATGAATTGGGATCGAACCAATAGTTTCCGGGGGTTCCATTAAACGTCTGCACCTGATGCGGATCAAAGGTCTGAACCGAGCTGACGGTTTGATCTGCTCTGACCAGCTGTCCGTCACCCGCTCCCGATGGTCCTGGACTGGTAGAACGCTGGCGTGTGCCCGCGGTAAAGTCGAGCGGGATCCCAGACTGAATAAAGAAGATAGGAAACAGGCTCCAACCGCTGGTCAGCCGTTTCGGGCCGTTCTCCCAAGTCTGGGCGAATGGCAACTCCCAACCGCCGCTGAGAGTAAACCGCTGCCGGACATCGAAGTCGGAGTTTCCGTAGAACTGATGGCGATTGTAGAAAGGAATGGCGGTTATGTGAGAATTGAATCCCGATCCATTGTCCAGGTTATGGGACAAGGTGTAGGCCGCCGTAAAAAACACGTTTCCCAGCACAGGCACATCGCTTGCTCTCTTCGTCAAGCTGGTCAACAGGCCGTTGTAATTTGCATTATTAAGGCCATCAAACGTTGCCATAAAGCCGAAAGTACTGTCGTCCAGCCCCTGGCTAACGTTCAGGATGCGGTGGGTGGTTCCCAGAACGAACGGATTTTGGTCAACCCAGGTCAGAAGTCCGTGTGAGGAACTGCCGGCATAACCAACCTCAGCCATGAGGCCGCTGCTGACTTGGCGCTGTAGGCTCAGGTTGTACTGATAAATATACGGAGTTTTCAGGTGCGGGTTCACAAAATTATTCCCCGATCCCAGGAACGGAAGGAATCCCGCAGCGGTAAAATCGATGTCCGACGGGGGCGGTATTTTCGATGGGAACGGATCAGCCTGGCCGGCCGTCTCGTATGGATGAGACATGATCGGGCTTGCCGCGTTTGCGGGGAGAACGCCCGGAGCGGTGGGATCGAACACCACGGCGGCGCCGCCAGCCCAGGGTGCCTCGTCAGTAGCCCAGTCCGACATCCATCCGTTGAGCGTGTCAAAGAACATTCCGAAGCCTCCGCGAATGCTGGTTTTCCCATCACCCCGGGGGTCCCAGGCAAAGCCCAGGCGCGGAGAAAAATTCTTGCGGTCGGGGAAGTACCAGCCTCGCGGCGCCCCTGGATCGCCGGGAACTACGAACCCGATCGGAGCATTCGGAAACCTTGTCGACTGGACGCCCGGGAGGATGGTGAAACTGTAGCCCTTGGTATCGGTTTCGGGCGTCGTGTACTCGTAGCGAAGTCCTGCCGTCAAGGTAAGACGGGGAGTTACTTTCCATTCGTCCTGAGCGAACGCTGCGTATTGCTTTTGGTGCTCGTTGCTGGGCGCCTTAGAGAACTGATCAAACTCGTCCGAGGCTCCGAACAAAAAATCGGCCAAGTCATTTCCCGAACCTATTCCGTCGGCTCCGGAGAAATAGAATATTCCATTGGTCTGGTACGAATAGACCGTGTTCTCTTGCATGATTCCGAAGCGACCGCCAAATTTGAACGTGTGGTGGCCCCGATTCCAGGTCAGCGTATCCGAAAACCCGTAATTGTTGTCCGCCTTCCAGTGAACGTTAGGATCAAAACCCACGGTCATGCCGCTGGCGAATGACAGCGTCGCCGGGCCAAACGGATCGTCCGATTGCACGTTGACTCCTAATTGGGCAATGGAAGGCGGATGACTGGCAGGAATGGTGGTTTGGTACCAGCGCTGTGCGGTTACCAGGAATTCGTTCAGCGTGGATGGTGAAATCGTTTTTGTGTAAGCGATGTTTCCGAAGTAGTCCCAGGTGGTAGCTGCCGAACTAAAGCCGGTTACGTTCGCTCCAAAGAATGGATCGATGATGGGCTCCTTGTTATAGCCCAGGGACAGTGAAATGCGGTCGTTGCGGGTAGCGTAGAAGTCGAACTTGCCGACATACTGGTTCACATCGTCTTTTTGCGACCCCTGTGGAAATACTTGCCCGCTAGGCGACGTGGGCAGGAGGCCGGCGGCAATATAGGCTTGCGCGACTGGATTGATCTTCGTGGGATCGATAATCGCTTGCGCTGCCAGGGCCGCATTGGGCTGGTAATAAGGATGGTCAGTCAGGAACTGGGCGACTCCAGGATCCGGACCCGCGCCATTGAAGTTTGAGAAGTCACCGGTCAACTGCGCGGGAGTATATGTCGCAACAAACCCCTGATTCAGTGTCGCCGTCTGCCGCTGCCCTTGATAACCAAAGAAGAAAAAGAAGCGGTCTTTGCCATCTATTAACTTCGGCAGCGTAATAGGGCCGCCAATCGTGCCACCAAATTGATTGCGCTTCAGGACCGGGCGCGGATTGCCCTGGGCGTTGTCAAAATAATCGTTGGCGTTCAGTGCATCATTTCGCAGATATTCGAACAGGCTTCCGTGCACGGAGTTCGTGCCCGACTTAAGCACCACACTGACGGTGCCTCCCCCGTTTCGGCCATATTCGGCGGTGTAGTTGTTCTCCAGGAGGCGAAATTCCTCCACGGCTTCAGGATTGGGATTAAAGACGACCTGGTTGCTCGTGGTTCTATTATTGAGTCCTCCCTCGAGAAGATAGGTTACTGAATCCCCGCGTCCCCCGGCCACGCTGATGCCCCCTAAGCCGTTGGACCCGCCATTGCTCGTGCCGTATGTTCCTATGTCATCGGCAATGGGAACGACTCCGGGTTGGGTCAGGGCCAGATCCAGGGTATTGCGGCCGTTGAGCGGCAGATTCTGGATCGGCGCTCCTGTAACCGTTGCGCCGAGTGTTGCGTTCGAGATTTCAACCTGTGTGGCTTGCGCCTCGACTTGCACGGTTTCCACAACCGATCCGGGCTTCATGCGCACATCGATTCGCAGCGATTGGTTGATGTCAAGCGGCGTGGGCGCCGTCACCACTCTGGCGAAACCCGCTTGCTCCACCGAGACGGTGTACGAGCCGACCGGTAGCTGTAACACCTGATAGGCGCCCTCGGCATTAGTGACAGTCTCAGAAACAACATTGGTGCCGGTATTGGTCACCCTCACTTTGGCTCCCGACACCACCGCATCCTGCGCATCGATCACCGTGCCGATGATGCGGCCCACTGTGTCTTGAGCGGAGACCGAAAATGTGAGCACCAGAATCGTCGTCAGAATGGCAAGTACCGGCGTCTGCAATCGAGATGGCACAAAAGAACGGCAGCGTGACATAGGACTACCCCCGAGGCACACAAATTTGTCTGACACCCAAGCACAGAAAAAATTGTCGAAGTGTAATTGCGCCGGACGCGGGCGATGATGGGCGGAAAGGGCAACGTGGCCGTGAGACGTTATGCCGTCCATCGAATCTCCGTTTATGTTTCGCCCACGGGCGATAAACAGCGAAATCGTCTCCCCGCACCTTACAACAATCGTGGAAGGTTATGCACATTGATCTCGATTGTCAAGCATCTTGTTGACAGCATCTTGTTGCATGTAAGCGAGAGCGGAGACAGAGCACGGTTCGTGATGTGTCAGATTTCTGGCTAACCCGAGTATGGTTTAACGCGAGCATGGTGCAGCGCAAACGCGCTCGCCTGGTGAACGGGAAGGAATTCGTTCTCGACTGAGGTTTGTGAAACGATTTACAGCATTACACGCTTTTATAGTAGGGTACCGGTGGGCAGGACGCACAGAACCCGAACACAGCGCGAAGGTACGAAAAATCAGAGGGGGGCAAGCGATGACGAAGAACCGCGACAGCCGTAGAAAATTCCTCAGTCTGAGCGGAGCAGGCTTGGCCGGTATTGCCGGCGGGACATTGCTTGGCGCTGCGGGCACCGTCGATGCCCAGGTTACCAATTCCGATCCGCAAAACGCCGATCTGGTCGTTCTCAATGCCAAAGTTTACACGGTCGACGCCCGCGCGCCGAAGGCGGAAGCGTTCGCGGTTAGGGGAGGCCGGTTCGTCGCCGTTGGTAGCTCCGTTGAGATCAAGCCGATGGTCGGCAAGGGGACTGCGACATTCGACGCGAAGCAGATGACGGTCGTGCCTGGGTTCATCGATTGCCACAATCATGCGGGCGGCAACATCTTGCTCTATGAAGTCATCGTGGGGAATCCCTTTGAAGTTGAGTTTGTGACCATCGCCAGTATCATTGACAAACTCCGAGCCAAGGCCCAGACCACGCCCGCGGGCTTTTGGATCGACGGATTTTTCTTCGACGACACCAAGGTAAAAGATAATCGCCAGCTCAACGTCCACGATCTCGACCAAGTGTCGAAGGACCACCCCGTGGTCGTCCATCATCGCGGCGGCCACACCTCGTACTACAACAGTAAAGCCCTGGAAATGGCCGGAGCTAACAAGAACACTCCCAATCCGCCGGGTGGAACCTTCGATCATGATGGTGGCGGAGAACTCAACGGCAGGGTTACCGACCACGCGAGAGTCGTATTCGACAAGGTCGGCAAGCGCGAAACACTTACTGCGGAGCAAAAGGCACAGCGCGATCGCGACGGGCTGGCCTACATCTCCAAACAATTCGTCCGCTTTGGCCTGACCAGTGTTCACCACGAAGACGGCGATCTGTTTGCTCTGCAACAGGTGCGTGCCCGCGGCGAACTCCTGCATCGCGTCAGCTACGAGACCGGCGGCGAGGTGCTGGAGGCGATGATCACCAGCGGAATCGGCAGCGGCTTTGGAGACGAGTGGATTCGCATAGGAGCCACTTCCGAGCACACGGTCGACGGATCGTTCTCTGAACGGACCATGGCGATCAGTCAGCCGTATGCCGGCACTAATCCCCCGTACAAAGGCAACATCACAGAAACGCAGGACGACCTGAATGCCTGGGTCGAGCGGGTCCATCGCGCCGGCATCCAGGTCAACTGTCACGCCAACGGCGATGTTGCCATCGGGATGGCACTGAATGCATACGAGCGGGCGCAGGGGCTGTTCGCACGGACCGACGCGCGTCCTAAAATCACCCATTGCACGCTGGTCAACGAGGATCTGCTGCGCCGCATCAAGGCTATCGGCGCCGTTCCCGCCGCCTTCACGACGTATGCGTATTACAACACCGACAAGTTTCATTTTTATGGCGAAGAGCGCATGCGGTGGAGCATGGCATATCGGTCGTTCATCGATGCCGGGATTCCGGTGGCAGCGGGCTCGGACTTCAGCCCGGGACCGTTTGCCCCGCTGATGGGAATTCAAGGAATGGTGACGCGCACCGGGTGGAATAAAGAAACTTGGGGAGCTAACCAGCGAATCAGCGTCGATGAAGCACTGCGGGTCAACACCTTCAACGGCGCGTACAACTCACATGAAGAGGCGATCAAAGGATCGATCTCAGCGGGTAAGCTGGCTGACTTCGTCGTGCTGGCCGACGATCCTCACACTGTGGACAAGGAGAAAATCAAGGATATTGAGATCGTGCGGACGGTCACCGGCGGCACCACGGTCTACCAGAAGTGACTGTCGCGAAGATTCGGTACGATTCCGACCTTCTGAATCTCAGGAGGCACGAACTTCTGCCGGGATTGTGTTGCAGCTTGGCTTGGCAATGTTTCGACCACTGTGCTTGTTCCGCTCCGAGTTCCGGTTATCCCTGTTCACCAGGGAATTCGACGGAAAGGAGTTAGCCCGAGACTGATTCCTCCGCCAGAGAGTGCAAGGGCTTCTCTGCGAGCGTTGTCCGATTTTTCGAATTATCAGCGGCGCTTGATTGCTTCTAACTCGTCCAGGGTCCGTGGCCAGTCTTTTCCTAACAAACGAGACAGACTCCGATCCGCAAGCACTTTGCCGCCGGTCTGACATCGAGCGCAGTAATTCGTTTCCTTGTCGGCGTAACGAATCCGAAGAACAGCGTCACCACATCTTGGACAAGGTTTCCCGTAACGTCCATGTACCGCCATCTCGGGGCGAAACGCGGTCACTTTCTCGGGAAAGCCTGCCTTTGCTTCATCCCCCAAACGCTTCACCCAAAGTTCCAATGTGCTCCTGGCGGTCACGAAGAGTCTTTCCCATTCCTCCGGATTCAACTTTTTCGTGAGCGTAATGGGAGACAGTTGTGCCGCATGCAAAATCTCATCCGAATAAGCGTTGCCGATGCCACTAACCAGCCGAGGATCCGTGAGCGCTCGCTTGAGTGTGTGATGTTCTGCTGTAAGCGCGGCGCGAAACGAATCAAGATCGCTGGAGAAGATATCGATGCCACCGGAGTCAAACGAACTCAAGTTCGTTTCGCCACTGACGACGTGCAATGACGCGCGATGCTTGGCGCCAGCTTCGGTAAGCACCAGAGTTCCATTGGGAAAATCGAAAGCGGCCAGCATTTGACGACCGGACAATTTTGCTTCCGGTGTTCGCCAGTGCAAACGGCCGGCGATCATAAGATGAAGGATCAACCACAGATCGCCCTCGACCCCGATCGCAATACGTTTGCCGATTCGCCGAAGTTGCTGAACGGTGCGTCCTTCAACGTTTGCCAGTGGCGGCTGAGAGGTTCTCAGCAGGAAAGCGCTCGCCAGCCGAACGCGTTTGAGCGGCTGCCCGACTATGCGGGATTCAAGCGCGCCAATGTAGGTGACAACATCTGGCAGTTCCGGCATTGAGTACCAGCTTGCATGGGTCAGAGCGCTTTTGCAACGCTGTCAACTGCAGTGTGACTGATATAATTTCGCCGCCTACGCAACCTGCCTTTCCAAAAATGAGGGACCGCCTCGCCATGGTTTCGACCGCAATACGCCTTCCTCTAACCCTGCTGTTCCTTTCTTTGCTATTGACTCTGCCGGTCTCTACCCAGAACACGCCCATCTTGGGATTCACCGCGGCCCACGCTGCCAGCGAAAGTGCAGCCGAGCAGAAATTGGAAGCCATTCCCTCACCCGATGAAGAACGACGTCAACACCGGGTCTTCACCGCGGAGCCACATCTTGCAGGATCAAAACGTAACAATGATCTTGCGACTTATATCGCAGATGAGTGGCGAAAGCAGGGGATGGAAGACGTGGTCATTCGCCGGTATGACGTATACAGCACTGCTCCTAAGAGTTCATTCATGGAGATGGTGGCTCCAGTCCACTACCGTGCGACGTTGCGGGAAGAGCCTTACGATGCGGATCCAGACACGAAAAATCCTCGTGTAAGTCCAGCGTGGATGGGTATGTCCATATCCGGTGAGGTGACGGCACCGGTGGTCTACGCGCACAGCGGCAATCCCGAGGACTTCGACTTGCTTCGTCAGCAAGGCATCAGCGTCAAAGGCAAGATCGTTCTGGTTCGCTATTCGAACCCCTATAGCTATCGCGGGTTCAAAGCCCTGACTGCGCAAAACGAAGGTGCTGCCGCGATCCTTATCTATAGCGATCCGGCGGAGGACGGATACAAGAAAGGAAAAGTTTTCCCGGGCGGACCCTGGGGTCCGGAGAGTCACATCCAGCATGGCGCAATTACTTACGATTTCATGGTTCCGGGTGACCCCCTCACTCCGGGATGGGCGTCGCTACCCGGCGCCAGGCGAATTCCCGTTGCGGAAGCCGTGTCGCTCCCGAAGATCATGGCCCTGCCGCTCTCCTGGCACGACGCCAAGCCCTTACTCGAGAACATGGGTGGCCCGGACGCCCCCGACGCATGGCAGGGCGGCCTGTCCATCAAATATCGCCTCGGCGGCGAGCAAGCCCGCGTGCACCTGAAGGTCGAAGTGGATAATTCGATTAAGCCTTACTACGTGGTGGAAGCTCGTGTTCGCGGCTCGGAACTGCCAGATGAATGGGTTGTGCTTGGCAATCACCGCGATGCCTGGGTTTTTGGAGGAGTCGACCCCAGCAGCGGAACGGCCTCCATGATGGAGCTGACGCGCTCCCTCGGACAGCTCTCGAAACAAGGTATACGTCCGCGGCGAACCATCGTCGTGTGCAGTTGGGACGGAGAGGAAATCGGGCTCACCGGTTCGACGGAATGGGGCGAGCAGTTCGCTGATGAGCTGCGCAAGAAGGCTGTCGCCTATATCAACGTTGACTCGTCGACATCGGGGCCGAACTTTGAAGGCAGTGCAGTCGCATCTCTGTCTCCGATGCTGGTCGAAACTAGCCACCATCTTAAAGATCCCGCAGGCATGTCTCTCTACGACGCGTGGAAGCAATCAAGCATTCGAAAAAAAGAGAAACAGAACAATAAAAGTGACGAAACGGTACCTGTTACCGACGCCAATCTGGCCGACACCCGCATTGGGAGCGGTTCCGACCACACTGTGTTCCTGAATTTCGTGGGCATGCCGGTCATCGGGTTGAGCTTCGACGGCGACTACGGCGTTTACCATTCCATGTACGACAACTTTTACTGGATGAACCATTTCGGCGATCCGGGATATCGCTATCACACTTTGATGTCACAGTTGTGGGGAGTGCTGGCTCTGCGATTGGCCAACGCCGACATTCTGCCCTTCGACTTTGCAAGTTACGCCAGCAATATCCGCCAGTTCGTTACCGAACTGGAAAAGGGAAAGAACTTAGGTCAGCTCGATCTCAAACCGGTTGCAGATGGAATCGATGCGTTCGAGGCAGCCGGCAAACGCCTTGACCAGTCAGTGTCAGCCGCGCTCCTATCCGGCAGCCTCGACCCGAAAACGCAGGATACGATCAATCACGGAATGATGCAGGTCGAACGCAACTGGCTGAATCCGGATGGCATTCCGGGGCGTCCGTGGTTCAAACACATCCTGTACGGAGCACGCTATACCTATGCTCACCTGGAATTGCCAGGCTTGACCGAAGCGACCGAAAAAGCCGACTGGACTACCGCCAACCAGCAAGCCGCGATTCTTCAACGCGCGTTAACCACCAACACTCGACTGCTCGACCAGCTGAATTCAGATTTGGATGGCGGGGAAAAAGCCGACCCGCAAAAAACATCTCTGCAATCGTTGCAAAGCCAACTGGAGAAAATTCGCAGTCAATTTCCCGGAGACATGTCCATCTACATGAAGAATCTTTCTTCGGGTGAGGACATCGCGCTCGATTCGGATACCGTCTACGAAACGTTCAGCGTGATAAAGCTTGCGATTGCGTCCGAACTCATGCATCAGGTGGAATTGGGAAAGCTCTCGCTCGATGACCGTATCACCTTGACTGCCGGCAACGAGCGCCTTCCGTCAGGCGTCCTGTACACCATGGATTCCGGATTAACGCCTACCGTCAGGGATTTACTTACCCTGATGATCATCATCAGCGACAACGAAGCTACGGACGTACTTGGGGACAAAGTGGGGCGGGCAAATGTGACGGCCTACATGCACAGGCTGGGACTGGAGAAAACATCCATTCAGTTCTCTGATCTGGATTGGGATCGCACCTGGCTGGGCACCCTGGACCCCGCCTATCGAAACGCCACCGGTGATAAAACCATCAGCTTTCCGTTCGACAAATTTACAGGAGTCCAGGTCCAGCAGGCCTTCGGACACACGATTTACGATGCGGGTATTTATTTCGGTCACAGCACTACGCGGGAGATCGGTCGGCTTCTGGAGATGATGCAAACCGGCAAACTGGTTTCGAAGCAAGCCAGCGACCTGATCCTGGGCATGATGGAAAAACAACAGGTCAATGACCGGTTTCCCCGTTACCTGCAGGACGTCCGCATCGCCCATAAAACTGGCGATGGACAGCCATTCATTGCGAATGATGCCGGAGTGCTGTGGGTGAAGGGTGAACCGATTGTTCTCGTTGTTTTCACCGGCCATCATCGTGGTGAGACCACCTCGCTACACGAATCAGTTGCCAGCGTGGCCGCACTCGTAGTCAAACACTACGGAGGAAAGGTGTCTGAGGAATTCAAAAACCCGGAGGAGAAGTAACTGGGGGACAAATAAGAGGATGAAGTCCTCGCCCTATCGTGGACTGAAAACCAGAAAGTAATCCATTCCGTCTTTCACGAAATCATCTTTCTCAACTAACTGGTAACCGGCTTCACTTGCCTCTTGCACCACGATGTCTTGAGCGACGCCATGGTTCTCGCTGTCCCCATTGCGGTCTATTACTCCGACTTTGGCACCGGCGCTAAGAGATGATCGCAGGTTGCGCAAAAGCGTGACCGGGTCTGCCACCTCGTGATACGTCTTCAACAGCAGGACCGCATCAACCTTCGTGGGTAATCGCGGATTGTCCGGTTTCCCAAGGATTGGTCTAACGTTGCGCAATTTCTCCTTGCGGATGCGCGCCTCGACATAGCGAATGGCCTCGGGATTGATATCCACCGCGTAAACCGTGCCCGAAATTCCAACCCGACCTGCTGCCCTGACAGTAAACCACCCAGATCCTGCACCGATGTCGGCCACGTTTTTACCTGGTGTGATTCCCAGAATATCCATAACTCGATTGATCTGAAGCCGTTGGTCTCTTCCTGGAGAATCAAAGATGGAAAGGTCGCCGGTATAGGGTGTGCTGGTTTTTCTATGTACGGTCTGCGGCGAAGCGTCACTTTGGGATTGTGCTGCGGAACCGTAAATGGGCAACAGTAGAGCGAGAACCAGGCCAAAGCGCTTCAACCTCATGGATCTGATTCTAATTCATCACCGGAGACGCGTGCCGGTGGGGCGGAAACTTAGTCGTGCAGAACAACATTGAGCAGTGAACTATGAACCTGCACCCCGCCTTTGGCTCCGCCGGCATAATGTATGAAACCCAGCTTTCTGAACCGGTTCATGAAGAAACTGACTCGGGAACGAGTTGTGCCGACCATTTCAGCCAGCGTTTCTTGACTGATTTTGGACACGACTGCTTCTGGAACGCTCTCTTTACCGAAATGAGCCAGCAATAGAAGGATACGGGCAAGTCTCTTTTCGCTGGAATTGAAAAGCTGGTCAACCAAATCTTCTTCGTAACGAATGTTGCGTGCCAATAGGTAAGCCACGAATAAGTCAGATAACGTTCGCTCGCGGTGAAGTGCCGTCATCATGGCCTTCCTTTCCACCCGGAGGAGTTCGCAATCCGTCATGGCAGCTGCCGATCCCATCCGCAGGACTTGACCAGCAAGCGATCCCTCACCAAAAAAATTCTCTTCACCCACGATCCCGATAGTCGCTTCTTTGCCAGCCTTTGAGACCACCGTAAGTCTGACCTGACCCCTTTGGATGTAGAAAACAGCGTCCGCCGGCTCGCCTTGTGAAAAGACTACTTGTTTCTTCCTGACCGCCAATAGTTTGCGGCCGTCGCCAATCGTCGCCAGAAAAACCTTGGGGCTGAACTCACTTTTTTTCCCGAGCGTTGCAACCGGCTTCATGATTGCTGATTATAACGTACGCTAGGGTACAGAATAATTGTTGCGAGCACAGGACGCAAAGGCAGTAAGACCACCATCTGCCTCGACCAAATATTTACAGATTCCGATGACTGGGTTTTCGTTCGTTTCTCTGTTCCCGAACTGCGAGACTCCGAGCTAAATGCGGGACGGTCCGCAGCATACCGGTGGCAAGTTCACATTTCTGTCCGGGCTTGGCACCACAACTCGGGCAGTGGATCGTTGACGATAGGTCCCGTTTGGTTCTCACTCGAACAGAATGCAGAGTAAACAGAGAGCAAGCTGTTCAAAATAGAACAGTTTCTTGGTGGCGAGGTCGAATGGTCAGTATGGAACGACGTGAGTCGAACACCGAAGTTTTAGATCAGAGTAGTTCAATCTGGTCGCAGCAGGTTCCTCTGTTGGCGAGGACGAAGATGCTCCCTGCCACGAAAAGGTTGCATTTTTAGGTATAACCAAGGTAATATGCACATAGGACGCGGCAGTAAGCGTCCAATCTCGTCGCTGTACGCCCTTTCTTCCAAGCGGTTCAAAAACGTAGTCAATAGTATGCGTGGGGTGACTCTAATCTCGCCTCGCAACAGGTTCGGAGAGACCTTATGGCGTGGTACGCTTATTGCATCACCGAGCAACAGACCCTAGCTAACGGCACTCGTTCTCGTCGTCCTTCCCTGGTAGATGGGGTTCAGGGCGTGAATGGTGCTACTGTACTGGCCTATCCCAGCGGAGAATTCAACATAGTAGTCAGCGAATATGCGCGCGATGACGCGCAATTCGGTGAAAAGAATGTGCTTGAACACGCGCGGGTGGTTAGCGTGTGTTTCCGCAGTGGAACCGTACTGCCATTCCGCTTCGGGACGATTTTCGATACTGACGAGGCTCTACGCCAAGCTGTTCGAACGAATCGCCGGACATTTGGTTTAAGCGTTGCCCGGCTGCGTGGCAAGGCCGAGATGCACTTGAAACTCCGGGTAAAGGACGGATCCCTACGCGAAGCGATGGCGGACGTGATTCTGCCAGATACGGTCGGCGGAGACTATCTGATTAAGCTGCGGGAGAAAGCGTCTCAGGACCGGGAGCGTCGAACCAAAGCGCGTGCTCTCTCCGTACAAGTCCATAAGTTATTCAATCCACTGGAAGAAGAGATCAGTTGCAAGCGAGTCGACTCCAACGGCATGCTGATCGATATCGCCCACCTGATCGACTCCAAGTCTGTGGAAAAATATCAGAATCGGTACAACAGCGCGGCCAAGCAGTTAAAAAACTGCGAGCTAGCGATCAGCGGACCGTGGCCACCTTATCACTTTCTGCCCGGGAAGCTTCGGATGGTCGCCGGCAACTCCTGAATCGGCCTCTATCCTGGTTCAAAAAAGACCTTCGACTCTCGCCGAGGGTCTTTCTTTTTTCGCTCAGGGCTTGCAGCCAATATGCAGGATTATGCAGCTCAAGTGTCCTGGGCACCGCCTCCTCGTGGTTGATGACGATTTCTAATCTCCCGCAAACTGCACAATATTAAGAGTTTGCTGGCTTCCACCTTGTACCGTTCGCCGTGGCTCGCTTTGGTTGAGCAAGTGCTTCTTGTAAACGCAACAAAAGAGGCCGCTGACAAGAATGACCTTCACTTGCTTCATTCGATCTCTCTTTGCCGGCCCGATCGCGGATCGGCTCTCTGCGTCGCCATTCCTGATTTAACCCTCCATCTAGCCTCTTTTAAAATGGCCCCAGAAATGGGGCCATTTTTTGCGTGCAGGCAATTCATGCCGCGTGCCGCTCCGGCTCAAAACGGTGGACTACCGATTGCGGTAATCTTAGTTCTGCATGCGAAACCTAAGCTGGCTCCTATTGGTAGGCATCACACCCGGCGTCCTTCTCGCCCAGAAGCCAACCACCTCCATCAATTCGGATTACGAACGCAAGGAATCACGCGTCGCCGCCTCCCTGCCCCCGTTGTTACTCCACGAGCTTACTGCCATTCGCTACGCAGGATTGACTGACGATTACGCCTACCGCCAGGTAGCCCACATCACTGAAAATATCGGGCCGCGGCCCGTGGGGTCTCCCCAGGCTCAAGCCGCAATCGAATACGTAGCAGGTGAAATGCGCAAGCTGGGACTGGATGTTCGTCTCGAGCCCGTGCAGGCGCGACGATGGACGCGAGGGGCGGAGACCGCTGAGCTGGTGGAATATCCGGGCCAGGCTAGCGGGACCATTCAAAAAATAGTGCTCACAGCCCTGGGCGGAAATCACCCGACGCCGCCAGAGGGAATTACCGGAGAAATCGTAGTGGTAAATAGTTTTGACGATCTGGATCGCTTGGGCCGGGCAAACGTCGCGGGAAAGATCGTTCTGTTCAATGTAGCTTTCGACAAATTAAAAGCAGCGGACGGTTTTGCCGGTAACGCTTACGAGGAAGCCGTGGCCTATCGCGGTCAAGGCGCAAAACGGGCCTCTGAGTTGGGCGCGATAGCTTCCCTCGTCAGATCGGTAGGCGGAGCTGATTACCGCCTGCCGCATACCGGCGGTAGCCGGTTCAGCGACATTCCGGCTGGAGCCGTTACCAGCGAAGATGCAGATCTGATCGCGCATCTGACAGCGCAGGGAAAAGTTCGCATACACCTCATATTGACCTCGCAAACTACCGAAGAAGTAAACACCTACAACGTCGTGGGCGATCTCAAAGGATCCGAACACCCCGAGCAGATTGTGATTGTCTCGGGACACCTTGATTCGTGGGATCTGGGAACTGGCGCCATCGACGACGCGGCCGGAGTTGCCGTTGCGATGGAAACGGCGCAGCTGCTCCAGCAACTTCATCTGCGGCCGAAACGCACTCTGCGAGTCATCGCCTGGATTGACGAAGAAAACCTCGGCCGCGGCCATTTGGAATACGCTAAGGCCCATGCGACAGAAATTAGCAATCATGTGGCGGCACTCGAAAGCGACCTCGGTGCATCTCACCCCACGGGGTTCCGAGCTAAAATAACACCCAAGGCGGAAGCCAGTCTCCAGCCTGTGCAAGAAATTCTGAAGCAGTTCGGCGCAAACCTCATCGAACTGAGCAGCGAAAGTCCGGAAGCGGACATTGAGCCACTGGCCAAGCAAGGCGTACCCGCCTTCGGCCTCCTGCAAGATGGGCGCATTTATTTCAACTATCATCACACCGCTGCCGATACTTTAGACAAGATCGTGCCTCGGGAATTGCAGGAGAACGCAACTGCGATGGCGGTGATGGGCTACGCGCTGGCAGCGATGCCTGATCCCTTGCCCCGGTAGGCGTAGTGGCGGTGATTGTCTTTGCCATCCAACCACCCCTGTGCATATCCACTAGAAAGAATCCTCTGTGCCAGTTGACGCATCTCAATTTGAGCGCATATCATTTTCGTTCAGTCAAACGAATCGGCGCATTAAGGACGCGGCCTAAGGGCCGCGAGTTTGTTATCGCAGGTTTATAAAATGGAAAAGAAAAAACTGGACTACTTTAAGAAGCGACTCGAATCCCGTCAGGTTGAATTGCGCCGAATGGTCACTCGCACGGAACAAGACGGCCGTACGGTAGACGAAGGTTCTGCCCAAGACATCGCGGACCGGGCCGCAAGTTCTTACACCAAGGAATTCCTCTTTCATCAAAGCAACAACGACCGCCAGCTTTTACAGATGGTAGATGGCGCGCTCGAGCGTTTGCGCGAAGGCGAGTTTGGGGAATGCATCGCCTGCGGCAAGGAGATCAACGCCAAACGGCTCGAAGCCGTGCCTTGGACCCGGCATTGTATCGAGTGTCAGGAGAAGCTGGAGCAGGGAATTCTGGAAGAAACTTCGCGCTAAACGTCACTTTTGACCATCGGTCGCAAGCCGCCAGTCACTTGGCGGCTTTCGTGTGTGCTGCCGAATTTTACAAACTGGAGATTCCCCGACTCGCGATGCACTGTCAATCTTTGACGCTGCCATAGTTTGCCGTTAGACTCAGGGCTATCATTTAAAGGACAATCGTTATCTAGAAGGGAAATTCGTGCGCGCAGAAACCCGTCATCAACTGAAGCAGGATCGTTTCAGCCGGGCCACAATCGGAGCGGCTGAAGCCACGGTTCACTGGACCATCGAACACAAAACTAGGCTAGTCTTCGGAGGAGTGACGCTAGCTGTGGTATTGGCGATTGCGGTTGGTGGCTGGTATTACCTGAACCAACAGGATCAGAAGGCCAGCATTCAGTTGAATCAGGCGATCCGCACACTAGACACCCCGATACGCCCTGCGGGAGCGCCCGCGGAGCCCGATGCACCCAGCTTCGCCTCCGCCAAAGAACGCGCGACTCAAGCCCAGAAACAATTTCAGGCAATTGTGGACAGCTATCCGCATACTCGGACAGGGGAATTTGCCCGCTATTTCATGGGCCTTAGCGCTTCTCAGCTTGGAGATAATGGCATGGCGGAAAGGGAGCTAAAGCAAGTTGCTTCCTCTCACAACGACGATCTTGCCGCCCTGGCAAAGATGGCACTCGCCACGGTGTTCCGCAATACCAACCGCACCAAGGATGCCATCGACCTGTATAACTCCTTGATCGCCAAGCCAGCTCGCACCGTGAGCAAAGCAACGGCACAAATGGAATTGGCTGATACCTACAGTGCATCTCAGCAGCCCGCGGAAGCTAAACGCATCTACGAACAAATGCAAAAAGAAAATCCCGCCACCGATGTCGCCCAGTTCGCCACCCAGAAGTTGCAAGAGTTGAAATAGCAACGGAATGGACTTTCTTAGCCACTCAGTTTCCCGATGATTTCTCGCGAGACGTAGCCGGCCGCGGAACAAAGTCGCAGCCTATTCGGCTCCGTCACGAACGGGAGACTTTAGCGATCAGCTTGAACAGTGAAATATTGAGCCCGAAAGACTGGGGATTGAGATCGTTAAATTGCGGTACAGTCTTGGGTAAATCCCGCGCCAGGGTTGTGTCCCACCCTGCCTGAAATATCCAGATTGGGTCGCCCGGTTTCAAGTTAGAGACTGCCTGCATGGCGACCCATTGCTGCGCGAAAATATCTGCCGTTAAAACGCTGGTGTCGGAACTTGTCGAGATGACGCGATAAGAATCGCAAGAGTATTCCCGGAAGCCTGCCGTAGAGAACACGCCGGGACCGGCATCAGGGCAAAGATAAAATCTGAGCAGGAAGTTTGTCTGAAAATCGACGAAGATAGTTCCGCCCGGCGAAACCTGGCGCCGAATGGCGTCTATTGCCTGCGTCATATTAGGGCGGCGCTGATCTGCACGATGCATGTACGGACGGTGAGGCGTGCCAAAGATCTGGCAGACCACGACGATAAAAATCGAGGCGCCAACCGCCGTGACCAGACGTTGGCGAGTTAATCTTGCAATCGCCAAGCTGATCCCCGTCACTGCAAAAGGCATCATGAATGCAGAATGCCGCGTTCCCCCGTACGGATACAGATCGGCCATCGCAGCCACGCAAGTGATCACAAATGGCAGGATTAGAAAAACTGCCAACTGGCGCGAAAAATGTATCCCGTCGTCTTCAATTTTCAGACGTTCAGTTCCTTTTCCCCTCAGCAGCAGTCCGATCCCGCCAAGAAACATGATGGCGGCGATATCGCCGATTGCAAGTTGTCCGAAGATATATTGAAAAACTCCGAAAGTTCTGGCAAATGCGAATGGAACAACATGGTCCCGTGCGGGGTGAAAATAGGAATTTCCTAAAAGTACTCCCATGTGTTTCGCCGCTGGGCTGTTCTTTAGTTTCGTGATGTGCGTAAGGTAAAGATAAGTAAAAAGTCCCGCGCATCCGACCTGGCCCGCTATCCAGGTTCCGATTAAATGGTGCCCGGCACGAAGACCTGTCAGGCGCCACGCCGAGTAGGCGGCGGCCGCACCGGCGAAGAGAAGCGCGGAAAAATGGGTGAGCATGGAGAGATAGAGAAGCACGAAAAACAAGACCATGTTGCCTGTAGAGGTTTCGTCCAGAGCCAGCTCAAGGATGTAGGTCGCCGCCATCGTGAAGCAAAGCAGCAAAGCGTATTGGCGGATTTCTGATGAAAGTTCGACGAAAGGCGGGAGGAATGCTACCAGGATGAGCCCGACACATCCGCAAACCGGGCCCAACACGCGGGTCAGCCATTTGAGGAATATCCAGCAGAAAATTGTGCCGGCGAACACAGACGGAAGTCGCAGCACCCACTCCGATGTCGCCAGCTTCCGCCAGACGTTTAATAACAAAATAAGGAGAGGCGGGTGCGCCAAACCCAGACTTGCCTGGTAAGCCTCTGACAGAGAAGGTTTATTCGCGGCCAGAAAGTGCATGGCTTCGTCGAGGTTCAGGAATGTTCCGGAAGCTTTCCAAAGGCGAAGCAGAAATGCCAGCAGCAGAATCGATGAGGTGAAGAGAGGATAAATAGTTTGTGCACCCGACCGTCTGCCGGGGTTTTCACTGGCGATTTCGAGTGCAGTCATAATAACGTGGCCTTTGGTCTTGCCTTCAGCCGGATCAAACAGCAACTGCAAGATTCAAAAGGGTAGCGCGCGAGGCGCGTTTTGGTATGCCCATACCTGGTTCCTTGACACTCTTTTCCACGGCCTTTATTCTTAAGTTCTGCTTTTACGGTGAAATTGCTCTTCCGAGTGTACTTCCGCGGTCTTCGCGGTACGTGGTTGGGCGGCGCGGGGGGTGCCTGATGTTCGTTGAAATTCACGAGTTGGAAGAGCATCCCATTGATTTTCAAGAGGAAATCAAGCCTGGTCAGCTTGACTTTGGTGAAGATTTCCGCCAAATCGAGGTTCTGCGCACCACCGGACGCGCTCAACTGGTGAAAGAGCAACATGGCAAGCACCAGATAGTAAAGGACATACGCATCGATGGAAGCCTGGACACGAAGATCGAAATGGCCTGCGCCCGCTGTTTGGACCCCGTATCGCAGGATGTAAAGCACAAGTTCGACCTGCTGTACCGTCCGCAGGGCGCCGATGCGGGGCGCGAAGAGCTTTCCGTTACCTCTGCCGAGGCCGAAGTCAGTTACTATCAGGGTGATGGTTTGCTGCTGGAAGATGTGTTGCGAGAGCAGGTTCTCCTCGCTCTTCCTTTAAAAGCAATCTGTCGCGATGATTGCAAAGGCCTCTGCCCTCACTGCGGCAAGAACCTGAATCAGGAACAATGTGCCTGCACCGAGCCGGTGGAAGATCCACGCTGGCTGGCTTTGAAAGATATTCGAGACAAGCTGAGTCACTAATTCACCAAGATCAGTTTATTATCCGGTAACCGACGTCGAATCAAACAAGTTGAACGAAGAAGAGAGAAATCATGCCAAATCCAAAACGGCGACACTCAAAAGCGCGCACCAGTAGTCGTCGCGCACATGACGCACTGAAAAGCCACTCGCTATCAGAGTGTCCCAACTGCCACGAGCGAAAGATGCCGCACCGTGTCTGTCCCAAGTGCGGATATTACAAAGGCCGTGAAGTTCTGGACGTCAAAGAGGCCAGCTAGTCCAACCTTTCCATGCCAAGCGTCATAGCTTTGGACGCGATGGGCTCGGACCGGGCGCCGAAACCTGAAATCGAGGGTGCGATTCAGGCCGCACGGCACCACGGCGTTCGCACGCTCCTCGTCGGTAATGAAGCGGAGTTGCGGACCGAACTCGCTCGCTATCATTCCGCCGCAGGACTTCCGATCGAAGTGGTCCACGCTAGCGAAGTCATCACCATGGACGATAAAGCCGTCCAGGCGGTGCGATCAAAGCGGGACTCCTCGATCCATGTCGGTGTAAGGCTGGTGCGCGAAGGACGTGCCGCCGGTTTCGTCACTGCCGGAAATACTGGCGCGGCGATGGCTACCGCAAAGATGGTTCTGGGGGGCATTCCAGGCGTCGATCGTCCAGCGTTGGCAGCGGTCTTTCCCACAGCAGTGAGCACGGTTGCGATCTTGCTCGATGTGGGCGCCAACGTGGACTGCAAACCGGAGAATCTGGAACAGTTCGCGGTGATGGGGGAAATCTACTTCCGCAGTATGTACGGGACGCGGCGACCGCGAGTTGGTTTGCTATCGATCGGTGAAGAAGAAACCAAAGGCAACGAGTTAACGCGTGAAGCCTTCCAGCTGTTGAAGCGTCTTCCGTTGAACTTCATCGGCAACGTAGAAGGCCGGGACATTTATAGCGGCAAAGTAGACGTAATCGTCGCCGATGGATTTGTGGGCAATGTAGCACTAAAGACATCGGAGGGCGTGGCCAATCTGGTGCGCGCGACGCTGAAGGAAACTTTGAAGGCGACCATCACACGTCAGGTTGGCTATCTTCTGTCTCGCAGCGCCTTCCACGATTTTAAAAAGCGCTTAGATCATACCGAGTACGGTGGAGCTCCTCTGCTCGGCGTGAAAGGCGTATGTTTCATTACGCACGGATCGTCCAACACCAATGCCATCAAGAACGCGCTGCGCGTGGCGTCCGAATTCGCCGAACGAAACATCAACGACAAAATTGCCAAAGAAGTGGCAGGGCTGCGGCCCGCCGTGCCGGTCGGTACCTGAGTCCAACGCAGCTCAGACGTCCCGTCTGGGCGACGGGATGGACATCTGCCCGATTTCGGGCCCGCAAAAAACCAAAACATGACACCTCAAATCGCATTCCTCTTCCCTGGTCAAGGCTCTCAAGCAGTCGGCATGGGCAAGGACTTAGCCGAAAAATATCCCATCGCTCGCCGAACTTTTGATGAGGCCGATGAAGCGCTGGGCTACAAGTTGTCGCAACTGTGTTTTGAAGGTCCGGAAGAAAAACTGCGATTGACGGAGATCACCCAGCCGGCAATCCTCACGGCATCAATAGCTGCCTGGCGGGTCTTGCACGAAGAGGGCATTGGCTCCAACTTTGTCACCGGGCATAGTCTGGGGGAGTATTCCGCTCATGTGGCCGCGGGAACCATAGACTTTTCGGACGCCGTAAGAACGGTGCGCAATCGCGGAAAATATATGCAGGAAGCAGTTCCGGTCGGCGTGGGAGCCATGGCTGCAATCCTGGGAATGGACGTGGAGAAGGTTGCGGCAGTCTGTACAGATGCCTCACAGGGCGAGGTTTGCGAGCCCGCCAACATAAATTCCTCCGATCAGATCGTGATTTCCGGCCACACCTCGGCGGTAGAGCGCGCGACCAAACTGGCCAGCCAACGTGGGGCAAAACGCGCCGTCATGCTATCGGTCAGCGCTCCATTTCACTCTTCACTGATGCGTCCGGCTCAGGACCGGCTGGCAGCCGACTTAGGGGTGTTGTCCCTGCAAAGACCCTGTACTCCGGTGGTATGCAATGTCGATGCAGCGGTGATCGAAGACGCCAATGCGGCTCGTGATGCTCTGGTCCGTCAGGTCACTGGTTCCGTGAAGTGGGAACAGTCTATGCGTTTGCTGATCGCAAAAGGGACGCAGGCATTTGTGGAAGCCGGACCCGGCAGGGTTCTATGTGGTTTGATGCGCCAGATCGATCGCTCAAAAACTTGCCTCAATGTGAGCGACGAGGCATCGCTGCAAAAGACGCTGGAACAAATTGGCCCTAAGGCGAGCTAAAAGAACGGGCTCTGTTTGGTACGAAGCAAATTATCGAGGGAGGCCGATCGAGTTCGCGGAAACCTTCGTGGCGGAGCTCATTTAACGAAATATCAATTCACACGGAGGAAGACTCAGGGTGTTGTCGGATTTCTCTACCCACAGCTGTGCATGCTCGGCGCGGTCATTGACCACGACATCGACGACGATCCCGCTACCACCGCCGCTGCAACCGCTGGCGCCATTCACCTTGTATGTGTTAATTACGCCCCATGGACCACCCGAGCCCCAATCCTGCACGAACTGGTTCAATGGATAGCGGGAATATTTATCAGGATGCTGTTTCCACTGCGGATCGGCAAAGTAGATTCCGTAGGCAGTGTCGTAATCTTTGTTTTTGAGAGCCGCGAAAAACTTTCCGACTACGTGCTCTTCGGACCAGTAACGATTCGTCCACACTATTACCGCCAATACGATTACGACGGCGAAGGCGATGAGAATTTTGATTCGGCGCCGACGCGCCGGCCCCGGATCGTACGGTGTGGCATCCAACAGGCTCATAGTCTTCTAAGCATAATGGATTCGTGGGCGCACGTAAAAGTTCCCATGCGAGGTTCGGGACCTTGCCTTCGCGTGTCGGTCGGCAAGGTTCGGGAGTTGAGGTCGCGGGGAGAAGATCTTCCCGTGTGCATTTCGTTTCGTGAGCGGAACGTCCTGCTGCCCTCAAGGATGAAAGCTGCATCTCAGAGAGCCTTGGTGGTGGGCGAGCATGTTCCGGGAGCGCCTTACAAGGTCCTTTTGAACAATGGCGTCGCTATGCTGAGAGCCACGATCGCGAACAGCGAGAGATAAATCATGTCGGGCACGATAGCCGACAGACCAGCCTCTTTCAGCAGCAAGGTCTTGAAGCCATGAACTGCGAACGTGAAAGGATCTACCTTGGCAATGCCTCGCAGCCACCATGGGAACGCCTGGATCGGGTAAACCGCCCCGCTGGGGAAGAAGAGCAGAGTGTTCAAAATGCCAAAAATCGCTCGAGGCACGAGCGGGTCGTCGACTCTGACTACCAGCAGGAACATCATGGTATTCAGCGCAACCGCGGTCAAAACGATCATCACCAGCAAACCCATCGCCGTAGAAAAGCTGAACAGAGTTCCCACACCGGCCAGTAGCGACCCGATAACCGTGATGACGACGCCCACCATCACGGCTTTCACTGCACTGGCTGCGTTCAGTCCGAAAACAAGCTCCGCCTTGGTAATTGGGGTGACCAGATAGCCTTCATGAACCCCGCGAGCTTTGTCGTCGATATAGAGCATGCCGCCGCCGATCATAACCGACATAAAAATGGCCAGCGTAATCGATCCGGGCAGCAGAAATTTCATGTATTCGATGTAGGGATAGAGCTCAACGATTTGCAAAACGCTCTGTTGCAATAGCCGGGGTTCCACTACCGGGTTGTTCAAAGCGTTGGTGATTTGAGTGAGTTCATCTTCCAGCGCGCCGCTCATGAAATTGTCGCTGTTGTCGATTACCAGCGCGATCTGCGGCTGATCGTGTTCGTAGACTTTGCGGGAATACTGAGGCGGAATAATGACTGCGCCCTCGATCTTTCCGTTGCGAACGTCTTCCATTGCCTGTTTCTGGTCGTTGTAGTAAACCGGCAAGAATGTCCGCATATTCGCCCTGACCGAATCAAAGGCCTCGCGGATTTTCAGCGCTTGCGTACCGCCGTCCTGGTCTACGAGGCCGAGGCGGGCATCGCGAATTTTTCCGCCAAACGCATTTCCCAGCACGATGAGCTGTACCAGCGGAAAGATCATCGACACCATCATTAGTGCAGGAGAGCGAAAGAACTTGCGCATTTCGCGTTCGACAATTGCCAACATTCGATTCATGGCTGCATTCCTGGTCTGGGCGGCATGACAAAGCCCTGAGCCTTTACCAACTCATCGCGTAATTGCCTGCCGGTGTAATGGACGAAAACGTCATCCAGGCTTGTGTTCTGAACAGAAAGCGATTTCACAACGGCTCTGGCTCGCACTGCCGTTTCTACGAGTTCGGTGGTTGTGCGAGATCCGTCTCCGGTAAGGATGCGATACATGCCAGCGCCCTCGTGCTGGACCGAAGTCACCCCGCTCAGCCCATGCAAGATCTGCTCCCAATCGGCGGGGGCATTGTCGAATTGCGCTTCGATCACGTTGGAACCGGGCACGCTCGCCTTCAACGCAGGAGGCGTATCGAGCGCCACCAGTTTGCCATGGTCAACAATCGCAATTCGATCACAAAGCCGGTCGGCTTCGTCCATGTAGTGGGTGGTAATCAGAATGGTAAGTTGCCGGTGGGACTTGATGTTCATCAACATCTCCCACACTGCGACGCGGGAGACAGGATCAAGGCCCGTGGTTGGCTCGTCCAGAAAAAAAATGCGAGGGCTGTGCACCAGCCCCCGGGCGATTTCCAGCCTGCGACGCATGCCGCCAGAGAGGGTCTTGGTTTGAGCTTCTCTCCACTTCGTAAGATCAACCAAGCCCAGTAGTTCGTCGATCGTAGATTTCCTCTTGTCGGCGGGAACATCGTAAAGCTTGGCGTAAATGCTTAAGTTTTCTTCGACTGTAAGATCGAGGTCACTCGTGAGCGCCTGGGGGATGACGCCAATGGTACGACGAACATCGTCGGGATCCGTGGCGACGTCATGGCCGGCGATACGGGCCGCGCCTGCGGTAATCGGTATCAAGGTGGTCATCATGCGGATCAACGTGGATTTCCCTGCACCATTGGGCCCCAGGAGGCCAAAGATTTCCTCCTCCTTCACGTTGAACGAAATGTCATCAACGGCAGTAAACTCGCCGTATTTCTTAACGATATGGTCGACCTCGATGGCATTCGAAGCAGCAGATTGCGCAGACCGGCGTTCTTCCGTGGATTCTCTCTTCTGCGGTGCGCCGTTTGGTTTGATGTCAGCCACCATGTCTTGTCGTCTTCATTCTGAAATTATCGATCTTTACTTTCGAAAACCAGGTCTCACTGCGGCTTACCCGTGGCTGCAGCCTCGGAAGACGAAGTTGCTTTCAGTTGTTCGGGTGAAACCAGCACTTCGGCGGTCATGCCTGGCACATAAGCACCTTTGGGATTGTCCAGGCGAACTTTGAGCACGATGGTCCGGATATCGCGCTTGCGCCGGCTGACGTCACGCTGTGTCGCGAAGTCCGCCTCTGGCGCCTTGAAAAATACCTTGCCCGACGTCAGCGTCCCGCCGGGCATTCGAACGCGAAGCGTGTCTCCCAGTCCGATGTGATCAGACTCGGTTTCCGGGATCGCGGCACGCACCCACGTATCGCCTAAGTCCATAACCGTAACGATCGGCTGCCCGGCGGTAAGAACTTCTCCTTCGCGGGCAGCGCGAACAGAAACAGTCCCATTGACCGGAGCATAAATTTTGGTGTAACCCAACCGGACTTCTGCTTCTTTAAGTTGAGCTTCGGCATTGGCCAGTTGAGCGCGAGTCGATTGCACCGTGCTAGTGGCTGCGTGGGCCTGATTGGTGTTGGCCAGGGCCGTGTTCAGGTCAGCTTCGGCCGCTCCCACCTGCTCCTTCAGCGACTGCACCGTCGCCTGCTGAGCCTTGAGGTTGCTTTCGGCCTGCACACGGTCCTGATCCGAAGCGACTCCTTGTTTTGCCAGCTCGATCATGCGGCGGCTATCGCTTTCCGTGCGTTGCAGGGTAGCTTCCGCCTGCAGTAGCTGGGCACGAGTTGACTGCAGTTTTGACTGAGCGTTCAGCACATTGCTTGAGGTCGAGCCGTGAGTCGCCACGCTCGTGGCTTGGGTGGCGGAAACCTGCGACCTCAGGCTGTCGATCATGGCGGCGGCGGCCCGAGCTTCGGCTTCCAACTCCGACGGATCAAGTATCGCGATCAGATCTCCCTGCTTGACTTGCGTGCCTTCGTCAACCAAAAGTTTGGCGATGCGACCCTGCATCTGTGGGCTAACGATAATCTGATTGGAGTCGACGGTGCCGATCAGCACCAGATCACTGGAACGGGGCGTCGATACAAGGTAGTAGACCGTCGAAGCGATCAAGATAACCGCGAGGATAATCAGAAATCTGTTGCGCGCGTTCAAGCTCGTGCTCCTTTGGAATTACCTTCCGAACTGAACAGGGCTGCCGAAATGAAATCCAGCACCGCAGCCCGGCGGGACGCAATGAGTTCCGGGGAAAGAGGATCGACGTGGCCGACTATTCGCAACACCGGGGCGTTGGTGAAGTGAAAAGTGATGATGGCAATCATGGAGGGGATGAAATGTAGCGGGTCTACAGGACGAAAGTCGCCCACAGCCTGTCCTTCATGAATCACGGCCGCAACTTTGTGGAATAGCGGAACGAAGTATTGCCGCGCGATACGCTGAAGTTGCGGCGCACTGCCGCGCGCCGCGCGCATCATCTCTCCCTGCGTGATCCTGGGATACAAGGGGTGGCTCGCGATGTAGTCAAAATGTGCGCCCACATAGGCTAGTAGTTTCTCTCTGGGAGCGAGATCGCTGGCCAAGGCCTTTTGAATACTCTGCGTTAGCCCTCCGAACACCTGGTCCAGCACAGCACCGTAAAGAGTCTCTTTGTCTTTAAAGTAATAGTAGAGCAGGGCTTTATTGACACCCGCGGCCCGCGCAATGGCATCGGTACGCGCCCCCGCCGCCCCTTCACGGGAAAACTCCCTCACGGCAGCCTGCAGGATAGCCGCCTTACTTTCCTCGGGACGGCCACGCGAACCCAGGCGCGGTTTTTCCAACCCGTTTTTTACGGTCCCTGTCATATTAATTAACCGGTTAGTTAGATTATATCGAGATCAGGCAAGTCGCACAATTCTTTTTCCCATTGATTACACATACAATTGCCGGGCTTCTCAGTCCCCACTTGGAGGTTCTCCCGTGCTTTTCACCAGAAGACAGGCCATGACGTCGGGCGGTGCTCTCGCCGTTGCCGCAGCTCTTCCGCATACGACGCCAGCAGCTCAGGCGACTAGGCCATCTCAGCCGACGGTTTCGCAGGGTGGTTTCGACCCTGTCTGCCTGGCTGACTTCGAGCCATTGGCCAAAGCCAGGATGCCGGTAATGGGATGGGAATACATCAGCGGTGGTGCGGGGGATGAGCTGACAATGAAGTGGAACAAGGAAGCCTTCGAACGGATTCGTCTTAGATCCAGTGTACTTTGCGACGTTTCCCAATTGGACACACGCGTGACATTGTTCGGCCAGCAACATGACTTCCCCATTCTTCTGGCTCCCACAGCGGCGCAGAAGCTGACCAACCCTGAGGGCGAAATTGCCACGGCGCGAGGCGCAGGAGCGGCGCGCGCTGCCATGGTGCTCAGTTCCTTCTCCAACACGAGCCTTGAAGACGTTGCGGCGGTGACGAAGACTCCCCTCTGGTTTCAGCTTTATGCGCAAACCGATCATGGCTTCACCCGTGAACTGGTGCAACGCGCGGAGGGGGCGGGTTACCGCGCTCTTTGCCTCACCGTAGACACCCCAATCGCGGGCGCCCGGAATCGGGAAACTCGAGCTAACGTCCAACTGCAATCATTACCCAACCTCAAAGGACTGAAAGGATTTGGCGCCGAAGGCACGTTACGCACCGGTTCGCTAGACATTTTCAGCAGCGTTCTTGACGCAGCGCTGAGCTGGAAAGACGTCGAATGGTTGCACTCTTTCGCGAAAATTCCTTTGCTGGTGAAGGGTGTTCTCAATCCTGAGGACGCAGATCGGGCCGTCAACGCGGGAGTAGCGGGTATCATGGTTTCTAATCACGGCGGACGAAATTTAGACACCGTACCCGCAAGCATCGACGCCTTGCCCCAAGTGGCGGATAAGGTTGCAGGCCGTGTCCCTCTATTCGTCGATGGCGGCATCCGACGCGGGACCGACGTATTGAAAGCGCTCGCCCTTGGAGCGAACGCTGTGCTTATCGGACGACCCTATCTGTACGGCCTGGGTGCCGAAGGCGAAATGGGTGTCACGAAAGTAATTAATATCCTGCAGCGGGAATTTGCCATGGCAATGGCACTCACGGGCAGAACGAACATTGCCAGCATCGACCGGTCAGTTATCTGGACATAAGGCACAGAGTTCCAATCTAACTTCTTTCAGTCATTTCCGGGGAGAATCATGCTTTGTTCTCTGTCGTCGCGAGGCACGTAGAATCGCAAGAAGAGGACGACAAAGGCTGCGCTGTCACCGTCTACAAGATGTAACGCGACAGATCCTGATCCTTGACGATGTCGGCCAGCATCTTGCGCACGTAATCGGCGTCGACTTTAATGTTTTCGCCCTTCTTGTCGGGCGCGTCGAAGCTGATCTCATCGAGTACGCGCTCCATGATGGTGTGCAGGCGGCGCGCGCCGATATTTTCTGTGCCTTCGTTTACGCGAAAAGCATAGCGAGCAATTTCTTCCTGAGCTTCGCGGCTGAACTCCAGTTTGACACCCTCAGTTTCCATCAATGCCACGTATTGCTTAACTAAGGAAGACTTGGGTTCCGTCAGAATCCGTATGAAGTCTTCCATAGTAAGAGATTGCAGCTCAACGCGGATAGGAAACCGGCCCTGAAGTTCTGGAATGAGATCGCTGGGCTTGGAAACATGGAACGCGCCCGCCGCGATAAACAGGATATGGTCGGTACGAACCATGCCATAGCGGGTGTTCACCGTCGTCCCTTCGACGATTGGCAGAATGTCCCGCTGCACGCCTTCACGTGAGACGTCCGGCCCATGGCCACTCTCGCGTCCTGCGATCTTGTCAATTTCATCGAGAAAAATGATGCCGGAATCTTCCACGCGATCGATGGCCATACGAGTGACCTGGTCCATGTCGATCAGGCGCTGCTCCTCTTCCTGGATCAGGTACTCGAAGGCTTCATTGACCTTCATCTTCCGCTTCTTGGTACGCTGGCCGAAGAGGTTGGGCAGCATGTCCTTAATATTGACGTCCATCTCTTCGACGCCTTGATTGGAAATGATTTCGAAAGATGGAAAATTGCGCTCGCGCACATCGATTTCTACGGTGCGATCGTCGAGTTTACCCTCCCGCAATTGCTGGCGTAGTTTCTCGCGAGTTCGGCTTTGCGATTCTCCCCCTGACGCCGTCGTACCTTCCAACACCATGCCGCCATTGGTACCCTCACCCGGTCGAGGACTGACCGGTGGCAGAAGAATATCCAACAGCCGCTCCTCAGCATTGAGCTCGGCCTTGTCGGAAACGTCTTCCAGCTTTTCCTCACGAACCATTTCGATGGCGATTTCCACCAGGTCGCGGATCATCGACTCGACATCGCGGCCCACGTAACCGACTTCTGTAAACTTCGAGGCTTCCACTTTCAGAAATGGTGAGTTGGCAAGCTTGGCCAGGCGGCGCGCAATTTCGGTTTTGCCGACGCCCGTCGGCCCGATCATAATGATGTTCTTGGGAATTACTTCTTCCGCAAGGTCGGGAGCGAGCTTCTGCCGCCGCATGCGATTACGCAGGGCAATGGCCACAGCGCGTTTGGCGTCCTTCTGGCCGACCACATGTTTGTCCAGCTCGGCGACAATTTCGCGCGGAGTCAGTTCGTCGAGTGCGATCTGCTCTTCTTCAGCGGTAGCGGGTAGGTAGATAGCCATAAATCAGAATTTAGACCTCGGGCGTCCGTTCTCACAACTCTTCAATCGTTACCCTGTCATTTGTATAGATGCACATTTTGCCCGCAATCTTCATTGCTTCTTCTGCAATCCGGTGGGCCGTCAGGTCGGTATGTTCGGCCAGAGCCTGGGCTGCGGCCTGAGCATAAGGACCGCCGCTGCCTATGGCGGCTATGCCGCCATCCGGCTCAATCACATCACCTTGACCGCTTAGTAAAAATGTTTGTTCTTTATCTGAAACCAGAAGGAGCGCTTCTAAATGGCGCAAAAACTTGTCAGTTCGCCAGTCTTTCGCAAGCTCAACCGCGCCCCGGCCCAGGTTGCCATGGTACTGCTCTAACTTAGATTCAAAGCGGCTAAACAGGGTAAACGCATCGGCCGTAGAACCGGCGAACCCGGCCAGAATCTTGTCCTGATAAAGACGGCGAATCTTTTTGGCAGAATGCTTGATAACGCCTTCGCCGAGCGTCACTTGGCCGTCTCCGGCCATCACGACGGCACCATTTCGGCGGACGCAAAGAACTGTTGTGGATCGAATCAGACGCTTCGTAGGCATGAGAGCAATTCTTTATTATAACAGCGGTAAGTCTGCCATGGAGGGCGAGCTTCCCGTTGGTTTAGGGCGATCGAGGAAATTTTATTGTAGCTACGAATATCGTTGCGGGAGATACCGGCGCAGATCCGGCACACAAACTCGGACGTTCGCACCACATTCAGTCTATTGCACGGCGATAAGCGGGACCGCGAGTAGCGCAGCAAAAATACCCACCATCTTCCAGCGAGTAAAATGTTCGCTCAGAACGAGGCGAGCCAAGAGAACCGTAATCACGGGATAAAGCGAACTCAATACAACTGCCGTGTCCAGGCGTCCGCCCTGTTCCGCACGAATGAAGAGCGCGGTGCCTGAGACATCCAAACAGCCGGCGAAGAGCGCGAGAGTTGCATCTGTTCTGTGCAACCGTCCTTGCCTGCGTCGAAACCATACCATAGTGCCCACTATGAAAAGAGATGCGACGCGGGAATGCGTAGCGGACCACAAAGCGGAGGCGCCTCCTGTATGGTCGATACAGACAAAAAATCCAGCGAATCCGATCCCCGCCAGCATCGCCGTGAAAATTCCTGAACGGCTATTCGCGGAGCCGTCTGGACGGGAAATCAGCCAGATGCCAAGACCGGCGAGCAAAAATCCGGCGATGGGAAATGCTCCCGGCAAGCCCTGCGTGACGATGCCGAACGCGGACGGAATCGCCGCCCCGAGGACCGCGGAAACCGGCGCCGTGATGCCCATGTTGCCGCTACCCAGTGCGCGATAAAAAATAGCCAGTCCAGTTCCGCCCAATGCGCCCGCCAGCAGAGCCCAGTTGCGGCTGGACGCCGATGGATACGCGGCATGCGTCGACAAGGCCAAAGCGAGCATGAGAACAAAGCCACTGGCGTGCGACAGCATTGCGATCACAAAACCATCGGACCGCCTCGATGAGTAACCGCCGGTAAAATCACTGGTACCCCAGCACGATGCTGCCGCGAGGCTAAAACCGAGAGGCGCGAATTGTTCTAACGATACCAATCAATTTCCCAAGCACGAGAGTAGCACGCGATAACATGTGCAGGTCGGGCCTTGAGCCGCCTTGAACCAATAGCGCCCGGCCCAATTAGAACGCTGGATCAGAAATGTCCGCAGCCTTGATTCTCGGATTAGTCGGTGGCCTGCTGGTGGTGGCATTTCTGGCGAACCGCGTCTTTAGCTTGACCCGCATTCCGGACGTCCTGATATTGATGATGCTGGGAGTATTGTTGGGCCCCGTCTCGGGACTAGTGCAGCCCGGAACGCTTGCGAAAACCACCAATCTCCTGGGAACTCTGGCGATCATTCTCGTACTTTTTGAAGGTGGCCTCGAGCTCGATCTTCGCCAAACTCTCCGGCACTTTCCTGGAAGTTTTCTGCTCGCTTCTCTGGCGTATTTATTCAGTACAGCTCTTGTGAGCGTGATCGTGGTGAAGGGACTCGGTTTGCCATGGACTGACGGATTGCTCGTAGGAGCGGCGCTAGGTTGCACCAGCAGCACGGTGGTTTTGCCTGTATTGCAGCAGCTAAAAGCAGAAGAACCTGTCAGAGTAACGTTGGTGCTGGAAGCGTCATGGGGTGACGTGCTCGCCATTCTTACCGTCGGCCTGCTACTGGAAATGCGGGGCCAGGAGAGCGCTGTTGTGCAAGGCTTGGCTCACGGTTTGATAAATCAGGTCGGTATTGCGGTATTGTTCGCGGTGATAGCAGGCATTCTATGGTCACGGCTTTTACATGTTTTATCTGAACAGCGCTTTTGGCAGGTCCTTACATTTTCGATTGTGCTGGTCCTGTATGCAGGAATGGAAGCGCTGGGCGCAAATGGCCTGATTGCCGTACTCGGCTTCGGTTTGACGCTGGCTAATTTTCCCGGCGTCGATCCTGACCTCGGCCTCGCCCTGCCAATTGTGCAGATGGCTAACTCGCAGCAAGCCTTGCTGACGTTTCATTCCGAACTTGCGTTCCTGGTGCGCTCGTTCTTTTTTGTACTCATCGGTGCGGTCGCCGAGTTAGGGATTTTCCGCTCCCATCCACTGCTCATGGCAGGCACTCTGGGGTTACTATTTTTGGCACGCTGGCTTGCGATTTTATCCAGCCGCTGGGCGTGGAAAGGCATTGGGGCCCATAATCGCGAACTGATTTTATGGGTGCTACCCCGAGGGCTGATTACGGTCGTTCTCGCAATACGAGTATCGGAGGCGCGAGGCATCGGACTCGACTTTCTGCCAGGGCTCGCATTCGCGGTCATCCTGGTGACAAATGCTCTTCTAGTGCTGGCTAGTATTCGGGCACGAAAATCTCCATCACCCGTCCCCGACGCAGTGGCACAAGCAAGCCCAGAGATTGCGAGGCCTGAGATTCCAACCCAGGCAGTAGCTCGCCGAGGCTGGATCTTGAACGCCGTGCTGCTGTTTCTACTCGCGTTTAGTGGACTGGTTTTGTGGTACGGACAGCAACCCGAGCCCCTGAGGTCGGACGGCATCGTGAAGTGGGTTCAAACGCATTTTCATCGGGGACAATAAACCAGAGGAGAATCGCGAGAAAACGCGACGTTCACGTTGCGTAGCGCGGGCACCCCGTCCGAGGTCTCCGTATTGATAGGTGTCGCCTGTCTCCCTCTATCGGAGAACAGAACAAAAGCCCACAAACTTCGACAGCTGATCTCAAATCCAGCCTCTTAAATCACTCTCAACCTGCCGAACATCAGGCTTTCGATGAGCCTCAGACAATCCTCACCGGTGATTATTTTCAATCAAGAGCGGCGAGATCAAGTTTCACCCTCAGGCATGCCGACTTAGACGATCGTGAGCGCATGCTGCGGATGCTGCTATCCGATCCCGCAGCAAAGGCGGCAGCCGCCAGTAGGGCTCGTTCGAGGGTTTCGAAAGAGTACTTATGGGGCGGAATGGCAAAACAAATTGAAGAAGTGTCTGGAACTGGCTGTCGGAAAGGCCCTTCCGCAACCGGATTCGATCATGGAAAGAAAACCGCCCCACGCTGCATCGTCTCAAACAGCCAGCTTGGGCCATTTCGTAACATTTTTGTCAATGGGTCGCGGACTTTCCCTTCCGCCGCTAGCCACCTAGACTTTGACCTCCCAGGCTTTGTTGAAATCTGAGTGACAAACCCAATCGGAGTTGTGTCCGGGGGATCGATCATGCATTTCATTTACAATTGGTGCTCCCAGGGCCGATCTCGAGCAGTTCGGCGTTGGTGCTGCCATGGAGAATACGATTCTTGTTACGGGCGGGTGCGGATTTATCGGTTCCAACTTCATCCTGCAATGGATGGAGCAGGAACGAAAGCAGGTAATCAATCTCGACAAACTCACTTACGCGGGCAATCCGCGCAACCTCCTGTCCGTCGCGGACGATCCGCGATACCGGTTTGAACAAGGCGACATTTGCGATCGCGATCTCCTGCGTGAATTGCTCAAGCTTCACAAGCCTCGCGCGATCGTGCATTTCGCGGCGGAGACCCATGTAGACAGGTCTATCCACGGACCGGATGACTTCATTCGCACGAACGTTCATGGAACCTTTTGCCTCCTGGAAGAATCGCGGGCATATTTTTGGGAATTAGCGCCGCCAGAGCGAGAGGCGTTCCGGCTTCTTCATGTTTCGACAGACGAAGTGTACGGATCGCTCGGCACGGACGATGCGGCGTTCTGCGAGACCACTGCCTATGCGCCGAATAGCCCGTATTCCGCCTCCAAGGCGGGTGCCGACCATCTGGTGCGCGCTTATCATCATACTTATGGTCTTCCTGTCCTGACCACGAATTGCTCAAACAACTACGGTCCGTACCAGTTCCCCGAAAAGCTGATTCCGCTGATTATCCTCAATGCGCGGACCGGCAAGCCGCTCCCCGTTTATGGCGATGGACAAAATGTCCGCGATTGGCTTTTCGTGGGCGATCACTGCGATGCCATACGTCAGGTCCTATCCAGGGGCAAACCAGGAGAGACCTATAACGTCGGCGACAGCAACGAAAAGCGAAATATCGACATTGTGGAAACCGTGTGTTCAATTCTCGACGAAGAATGCCCGCAAGATCCCGTCGTCCCCCACAGGCAACTGATCACCTTCGTGAAGGACCGCCCTGGACACGATCGCCGTTATGCCATCGACGCGCGCAAGATCGAACGCGATCTCGGATGGAGGCCTGGCGAGAGCTTCGACAGCGGCATTCGTAAAACCGTGCGTTGGTATTTAGATAACGAGGCGTGGGTAAAAGATGTAACTACCGGCGCTTACCGAAAATGGATTGCCACGCAGTATTCGTAAAGATCACACCGACTCATAAAAATAAAAAACGCTGCTGGAACTGGGCACGATCGTCAGGAGAACTTGCCGCATGCGGGTCACGATTTTCGGAGCAACTGGTCTGCTCGGCAAAGCGCTGATGTCAGAGTGGACGGGAGATGAAGTCACGGGGCTGGCCTCGTCGGACGGCGACATCCGTGACGAGAAAAGAGTTTTCGAGCTTGTCGGTCAGAGCCGTCCGGACTGGATTGTTCTCGCTGCAGCCTACACGGACGTGGACCGGTGCGAGACGAATCGTGAACTGGCCTTCGACGTTAACTGCGGCGGCGCCGTAAACGTAGCAAGAGCCGCGAGACAGCACAACAGCCGCCTAATATTTCTTAGTACAGACTATGTCTTCGATGGGACCAAGACAGCACCCTACGACACTAGCGACCCGCGTTTGCCACAGAGCGTTTACGGACAATCGAAAGCTCAGGCCGAACTACAAATTAGCCAAGTTCTTCCGGACTGCTGCATTTTGCGGACGTCGTGGCTGTTTGGAGCCGGTGGGAAATGTTTTCCTGACACCATTTTGAAATTGGCGTCGACCCGCCCGAAGCTAGAGGTCGTCAGTGATCAACGTGGGTCTCCTACATACGTGAAGGACCTGGCGGGCGCTATCGCTCAACTCTGCCGAAAAGATGCGAAGGGTATTGTGCACGCCACAAACTCTGGCGAGTGTTCATGGTACGAGTTTGCCCGGGAAATCATCAAACGTTCAGGTTTAAAGACGAACGTCGTCGAAACCAGCAGCGATAAGCTTGTGCGTCCAGCGAAACGCCCAAAGTATTCCGTGCTTTCGGCTGAGGGTCTGCATGCCTATGGCATTACCATGCCGGACTGGCGAGACGCGTTGCAAAGATATCTGGCGGCAGAACGTGATTCGCAGTGAGAGATTCCGGTTCCTGCAAAATCCTATAGCTGCTCAAGCAGTGCAGCTTGCATTTCCTTCTGATGTTTTAGATCCAGTTTTGCTCCCGCGCAGGTCACGTGGAACACATCCGTAGCTGTCTGGCCCTGGGTCTCAATGACCGCTACTTCGATGTTGCAGCCGAGTTCCGCCATCGTGGAACTGATGTCGTATAGCAGGCCGGGTCGGTCTTGAGCGACAATTTCAATCACTGTGCTGTGCTGCGAGCACTCGTTGTCGGTTTGCACGCTGGGCTCAATTTTTACTTTGGGGTTCGAAACTCCGGGTTTGAATTTCGCCTCCATGAGTTCTACGACATTGACCTCTCCCGCAACCGCATCGGAGAGACTTCGTTTTAGCCGGCCTACCTCGGACGGATTGAGTTCAAGCGTACGAAAACGGTCAGCAAATCGGATCGTATCCAGCACGACCCCGGCCCGGTTGGAAAACGCTTCAGCCTTCAGAATATTCATTCCCCATGACGACAGTGTACCCACAACATGTGCAAAAAGACCGGGGCAATCGAGCGTCAACAGAACAAGCTCGAAATAACCCTCGCGACGCACGATGTCGATCTGCGGTTCATCATCCTTGACTTTGAGCTGGTCGTACATCCTGCAATGCGTGGAAATCTCACCCGGACTATGCATTAACAGATAGCGCCGGGGAAAGCCTTCAAGGAAAGTGGTGATGTGTTTTGCATCGATCTCACCGGCAGCCGCGACAACCTCATTGATTCGTTCTCGATTAGTCGTATTCGCGGTCAGGCGCTGATCATCCACTGTCCGGCTGAGACGGTTAAAGCTTGCGGCATACAGTTGCCAAAGCATCTCAGCTTTCCAGGGTGTCAGTGCTTCCGGATTTACCGACTTTATGTCGGTGTAAGTAAATAACGTCAACATCTTCAATCGCTCAGTCGTACCAACCAGATCGCTGAACTCTCCCACCACCTTTGGATCGAAAATATTCTGCCGCCTCGTCGTAGCCGACATGAGTAGATGGCTCCCGATCAAAAACATCACGGTATCTCGGTCCGCAGGGTCAAGACGAAGCCTTTCGAGGGCACTGGTGGATGCCTGCAGGCTGCCGGCCACATGATCGTCGGATGGCATTCCTTTGCCAACGTCGTGTAACAGAAGAGACAGAAAAAGCAGATCAGGACGCTCAATTCCTTCCAGGATGTCGCGAAAACGCCGTTCCAACTCGCTCTCTGGCGTGCGAAGCGCGTGAACATTTTCAATGGCCACAAAAGAATGCTCATCGACGGTGTAACGATGGTAGTAATCACGAATCACAAGTGAATCAACCGCTTTGAATTCGGGGAAGAACAGGACCAGCATCCCGAGCCGGTGCATGGCTCGCAAAGCTATACCTGCATGCTGCGAAACCAGGATTCGGTGAAACTGTGTCCAGATCTCTGGTGAATTCTGCGCCCATTTCTCGAGGACGGGTAAGGCCCCTTCCACACATCGTTCGGTCTCGGCCGTAAGCTTTAGACCGTGACGTGCGACGAACTCAAACAGCCCGAAGACCACAGAGGGATCCTGCACGGAAGACAGCTGGCGTAAAAAGACTCGGCCTTCCACCACTGAGAAATCCGCATTCGACAAACGCGATTTGCGATTTTCAAATAGGCGGTATAAACCACCCGAACGGACCGGGGGCACTTCATCGAACAATACGGTAAGTCTATAAATCGAGCGCACATGGCGGAAATAAACTCTCATCCACGCCGCGGGAGCAACCGGCGCTCCCCCTGGCAATCCGATGCCTGCCGCTGCAGCCTCGGACTGCAGTTCATAGGTAAGTCCATTCAAGTCCCGGCCCTGGCGGTAGTGAATAAAACATCTGACCGCTGAAAGAAAATCAAGAGCCGCTTTACATTCTTCACGAAAAGCGCCAGGCAACAGTTTTTCTGGCGAGGGCCAGTTCCCCATTTTTTCCAATTCCGAAATCAAGCTGAGCCAGCATGCAACCTGGTAGTCGCGCAGTCCTCCGGGGTAGTCCTTTATATTGGGTTCCAGATGAAAGATAGTGTGCCCGTACTTTTTGTGGCGAGCCGACGTCAAGTCGGTAAGCCTCTGCTGCAGCTCGAGAGCCTCCCGCCCCACCATTTTCGGTATGATTCGAGACCGAAGCTGCTCAAATAGTCCGGCGTCGCCACAAAGATACCGGCAATCCAGCAGCGAAATATTGAACTCAAGATTTTCACGGTGAAGCTTGGAACACTCCGCCAACGAACGAGTTGTGGGACTGACACGAAGATGACGGTCCCACAAAGCCTGCCCCATTTTCGGGATCAGCTGCTTCTGCGCAACTTCGCTAAGGGCCGATTCGTGCAAGAAGAGCACGTCGACATCGGAATGGGGGAAAAGAGCCCGGCGGCCGTAACCGCCGAGTGCAGCGACGGATATACTGTCGGACGGGGTCAATTCTTCTGAAAACTGTGCCCACAGATCGCGTATCAAAGAGTCCGTAACATCCGAGCGCTCGCGGACGGCGGCCTGCCCATCGCGCGAGCGCTCAAATCCCACACGTATTCTTTCGGACGCTTGTTGATACGTTTCCTGCGACGCCAAACTGTTCGCCAACAATGGCATGAGACTCCGAAGGCGGAATGTCGGCTAGAGGGCTGCCACTCCGCGCTCTTGATTTCGAATGCGGATCACTTCATCAATCTTCGAAACAAAAATTTTCCCATCTCCGATTTTGCCGGTAGAAGCTGTCTTCACAATAGCATCGATCACGGGATCGACAAGGTTGTCGACCAGGACGAGTTCTATCTTTATTTTGGGTAGCAGGTCCACGCTATACTCGCGGCCACGATAGGTCTCAGTGTGACCTTTCTGCCTGCCGTGACCGCGTACGTCCGATATCGTCATTCCTTCCACACCCAGGTCCATCAACGCTTCTTTAACGGCCTCAAATCTGGATGGCTGAATAATCGCTTCAATCTTAGTCATCTTGTCCTCTCAAGTCGTTAGGCTCGGTCCAAGGCAGGGACGGAAGAGATCCTCGCCTGCCCCGGACAGGCTCCAACCATTTACATCGTGCCAGTACGCGGCAATGGTTGCATTGTCATATGTGCTTTGTGCGCAGCCAGCGGAAGTTCCTGGCTCATGCCACCAGGAGCTCCGAGAGCCGAAATGACATATTCGGGATAGGCCGAAATTCCGTGCTCGTGCAAATCGAGCCCGTAACTCTCACCTTCCTCGGTTACCCGCAGCACGCCCATAGCATTCACCGCCAGCATGACAGCCATTGCGACCACGAACGTCGCAATTGTGATGGAGGCACTGCCGATGGATTGGGCAACCAGGACTTGAGTTCCACCGCCATAGAAGAGTCCTTTGAGAGCTGCAGAGTTATCGGGAGCAATCGGCCCGGTAGCTCCATATTTACCACAAGCAAACAATCCTAGTGAGAGGGTTCCCCATATTCCGCAGAAACCGTGAACCGGAACTGCGCCGATGGGGTCGTCGATGCGAAGCCATTCCAGCAACTCCACGCCGAGAACCACAAGCACCCCGGCGACTCCACCCAAGAGAATGGCTCCGACTGGGCTGACCCAGTAACAGGGACAGGTGATTGCCACCAGTCCGGCGAGAAATCCGTTGGTAGTGAAGCCAGCGTCCCATTTCTTACTGGACTTGAAGGCCCAGAACATCGCGGTCAATCCCGCGGCGCAGGCCGCGAGCGTTGTGTTGGCAGCAACCCGCCCAATCCCCTCAAAATCCATGGCGGAAAGCGTACTGCCAGGATTAAATCCATACCAACCGAACCACAACAGAAGGCCGCCAGAGACGGCGATGGTCAAGTCGTGCGGTAACATGGGAGCTCCGCCGTCCCGCTTGAATTTCCGTCCCAGGCGTGGACCCAGAACGATGGCGCCTGCCAAGGCCACGAACCCACCAATCGTGTGCACCACCGTGGATCCGGCGAAGTCATGGAAGCCCATCCCCGACGAAGCAAAAACATGCCCCTCGCTGCCCATCAGCGCCAACCATCCATCCGGGCCCCAGGCCCAGTGTCCGATGATGGGGTAGATAAAACCGGAAACGGCAAAACTATAGATCAGATCGCCGACAAATCCCGTGCGGCCGATCATCGCTCCGGAAGTGATCGTGGAGCATGTGTCAGCGAAAGCGAACTGGAAAAGCCAAAACGCGAGGAAGGCGACGCCGGAAGTCTCATAGGTTGCTGGAGTTCCCTGCAGGAAGAACCAGTGATATCCGATGAAGCCATTTCCGTGACTAAACATGAACGCAAAGCCGAACGCGAAGAAAAGAAGCCCGCAAAGGCAGGTATCGACCACGCATTCCATTAATACGTTCACCGTTTCGCGGGAGCGGCAGAATCCCGCTTCCAGCATAGTGAATCCAACTTGCATGCCGAACACCAGGAATGCGGCGACCAGAGTCCAGACGGTGTTAAGCGGGTTGACGACATCGGCAGCCTTCACTTCTGCGTCAGCCGCCAGAACATGGGTAAGGAACAGTCCTGAGAATACCGTGATAATCAGCAGAACCAATCCGACACCCAAAGCTTTACCAGCCCATAGAAGCTTGCCATATCGGCGCCACTCCGGATCCCGCCACCGGACTGCAAGCCTCGAAAACTTTTGGGCCAGGGACAACTTTGGGCCCTTTCGTGAGTCAACATTCATAGCATCGCTCCGTGAGTTGATTTGTCAGAAGTTCTAACCATTCAATGAACGTAATTGCCTTGATACTGCGATCTAATTTTGGCGCGGGCGCGGCTTGGGTGCTGGTACTTGGGGTGGTTTGACTTGAGCCCAAGCCGCTGGCCCACATTTCAGCGGCATCACTGCAGCTGGGTAAAGATCGATATTCAATCGTGCACTCGATGAGGTCAGCAATTACACACGGGTAAAGAAGTTTGTCTTTCAAATTCTCTCTCCCTGATGAAGACTTTACTTTGCATCCGCGCTGCTGAATGCGTACACCATTCCAAGGGTTACCGTATTTTGCGCGTCCTTCAACAAGCCTGTCCGGTAGGGAAAAACGTTCTGGTTCGACATGTCGCGCCGGAATTCCAGCCGAGTGATGATCTTGCTGGCCAGCATTCGCTGCAAGGTAAGCGTGAATTCCTTTAATTCCTGAGGCGTTCCGGTTTGCGTTCCGCCGTTGTCACTGAAGTATTCGCCCCGGGCGGCGACAGCCCAGTTGGCAGTCGGAGCGTACTTCACGTAGCCGGCGATACCGCTCCAGTGTGCCGAACTGAACGCACTGGTAAGGTGGTCGCGGCCATAGTCGTAATTCGCCATCAGCGACAGTTTGCTGTTCGGGGTGTATGTCACGACAGTGTCGGAGAGATGTCTGAAATTTCCGTTGTCGTCGGTCTGTTCCGGGCCCACCAGATAAGTCTGAATCAGGCTGAGCTTGGCAGTCGGAGTCCAGGCTGCACTGAAGCCGGTGGTCTTGCCGCTGTTATTGTCGATGCTGTTATTCCATCCGTTTACCAGGTACCCCGTAACGGCAAATTTTGGATTGAAGGCATATTTCGCACTGGCTCCGAAATGAAAATACGGAATGGCCAAGGCAAAGAGCAGGCCACGTGAATAATTCCAGTTGTCCTTGGTCTCAATCACCTCGGCGCCCGCTGGGGTTACGAACTTTCCTACGTTGATCTGCAGCCCCTTTCCTACTGGCGCGAGATACTCCAAATATCCTTCCTTGAGGTATTGATCGAAGTTTGACTCTGTTGGGAACTGGCCCGGCTCCGTGGAATTAACGATGTTCATTGCCTGTCCAAAACCCAGGGCGATGTGATATCCGACGCGGCTCGCAGCAGCATCCGGTGCCTTGTCGGCGACGAGCTCGATCATGTTCAAACCGAACTGGCCTGAATTGATATCAAAGTTGCGAAATGCGGTGGTACGGCCTGCCGGTTGATTCGAGTTGTAACCGTAATAAACGTCCACAAAACCACTGAGCGTTGTTGGCCCAAGCAAACCGGCGAGTCCTGTAGTCGCCGGAGTAGCCGTCGAAGTGGCAGTAGCAACCGCAGCTTCGGCGGGAGGCGGAGCTGCGGCAGCAGCTGTGGCCTTCTGCGCCGCCAGTTCGCTCTTGAGGTCCGCCAGCTGTTTTTCCAGGGAATCGATGCGTCCAGCCAAGTCCGGCGACGACTGTGCGGCTGGTTCTTCAGCAAAAAGCTGGCTCGCTGAATTGGAAACCATCCCCATGCTCATGGCGCAAATTACAACCCTCCATAGGAAGGTTCTCTTCATCTAGACTGCCCCAATTCTCCCCTTGGCTATGTTCGGTGGTGCACTGCAATCACAGCCTGTACTCAGCGAGTGGACAGTAAGGCTCCTGACCTGTTGGAGTCCAATGCATAATTCTTTTCGCCCTTATCACAAATACTTTTGAAAACTAAAATTTATGGCGAAGATAAGAGAAATCTATCGGGCCCGGTGCCGGCTGATCGCAAATCGAGTCTCAGGGCAGCGAGCGCGAGCCTTGGAGATTCGCAACCAGCCGTGCGGAACTTTCCATTTGTCTCGGAGGTTGTTACTTTGGTACATTGGTACCAATGAGCAAGAAGCAGAGTTTGACGGTTGTTCGGGTTCAGACCGGCGTGCGGATGGAAAAGCGCGTTCTGAAAGTGCTGAAGGCATTTGCGGAATACCACGATTTGACGCTCGGCGATTTACTGGAAGGAATTGTCCTGCACGCATTCGACGGCAAAACTCCCTTCAGCCCTGAGTCTCAGAGCCAGATTAGGGAACTGAAAAAATTCTACGGGCTGGATCTGGACTCAAAGGCAAGTCATCGCTTGAAAGAATCGAGGTTGAGCAAATAGCTGCCGGAGACGGCCGAAGTGCAGAGCCTCGCCCCTGACAATGCGTGAAATCCTCATGACCGACCATGAACTGCTCGAGCAGTTCGAGCAACTCACTCTCCCGCTGGAATGCTTGCGGCACCCGGAGCATGTCCGGATTGCTTATCTGTACCTCACGAAGCTTCCAGTTTTGGAGGCGCTCCAGACATTTTCTGCGGCATTGAAGAGCTTTGCCGCGGCACACGGCAAGGCGTCGCTGTATCACGAGACCATTACCTGGGCTTACATCTTTCTAATTCACGAACGCAGGGCGCGATCGGAAAAGGCGCAGGACTGGGATGAATTCGCCAGAAATAACGCTGACCTTCTGACCTGGAAAAACGGTATTTTGACGCGCTTCTATAAAGAGGAAACCCTCACCTCGGATATCGCAAAACGGATTTTCATATTTCCAGACCGAACGACAGAACCAAGGCCATAAACAGCTTCTTGATCCCTTAGCCGCGTGGAGTTTCCCACTCCCCCGTTTCCAGTGAACGAAAAATAGCTTCAATCACCGCCATATTTTTCACGGCGTCGTCGATAGGAACAGGTACCTGACCGTTATCGCGCACGGCTCTTGAGAATGCGTCCCCCTGAATAGTGTATTGGTCGCAGATCGGAAAGCTCTCAGCGGTGATACCGTTGCCGAACAGATCTTTTCCATCGTCGATCAAAATGCGACAAGGCCTGTCCTTGGGAGCGTTGAACGGAATTTCGATTTCGATGCGACCTTTGGTCCCCAGAAACTGCATTCGCTGGTAAGGCACCAGCTGCGTGCTGCAGGTAAATGTGGATTGTCCGGAAGGAAATTCCAGAATGGCAGACGTCAGGCGATCCACCTTCATTACGGGATCTCTGCCTACCAAGCCGAACACCCGCAATGGCTCTTCGCCAAAAATAAACCGTGATGTATTGATCGGATAGCACCCGATATCCATCAATGCACCGCCGCCATATTCAGAAAGATTGCGGATATTCGCGGGATCGACATTGAAATAACTGAAAAAACCGGTGATTGAACGGAGCGATCCAATCCGGCCGGAGGCGATCAGTTCTCGCGTTCGTAACCACTGAGGATGGGTACGCACCATGAATGCCTCGCCCACCTTTACACCGGTGCGGTCTCGCGCCGCCAGCAAAGTTCTGGCCTCTGCGACAGTCAGACTCACAGGTTTCTCGCACAAGACATGCTTGCCCGCCTCCGCTGCCTTGATGGACCACGGCACGTGGAGGTGATTGGGAAGCGGGTTATAGATTGCTTCGATCCGAGGGTCGGCGAGTAGTTCTTCATAAGAACCGTAGGCTTTCGGAATGCCGAGAGCCTGCGCGGTCGCTTCCGCTTTGCGGAGGTCGCGTGACGCAATGGCCACCACTTCACTCCACTCACCTTTTTGCATTGCGGGGATAACTTTATTTACTCCGATGTTAGCCGTGCTCAGGACTCCCCAGCGGACTTTGTTGGGCATGTCCGCAATGATAGACACAAAGTTGTGCCCGGTAAAATCCGATCCACATTCTGAATGGTCAGGATGACAGAAGGAACGGCAGATGGAATGAATGACCCAGAATCAGGTTGACAAAAAGTGTCACGAGGCTTGCTCCACAGCGTCATTCGCTCACGCGATTCGGTCCGACCGGATTTCTTATTTCGCTGTAAATATCTGATTCTGTAAGCGGCACATCCCCTCCGCATTTTCGTCTTTGTGGCCCCTTAAATGCCACTTAGCAGCGCAGCGACAAAAGTATTCGTCACTCTTAGGGAGCCTTTCGCGTGGGAAAAGATGTTGGAAAGCGCCGACAAAAACGCGTCAAAGTGGTACTGCCGGTACGAATATCCGGGAAAGATGCGGCCAACAATCCGGTCAATGAATTAGTCCATACCTTGGACATTACTTCTAATGGAGCTCGTCTGGGTGCGATTCACCATGTGCTGAAGACGGGCGACAAACTTACACTTCAATACCGTCAACGCCGCATTCAGTTTCGGGTTGTTTGGGTAAAGCCTCTGGTGGGTACGAGTGAATATCAGGTAGGGCTCGAAGGATTGAGTTCCAGCGGCGACAACTGGGGACTCGAGCTACCCGACATTGACCTGGTCGACGAGTATCAGTCATCCGCGAGCTCATAAGCGGATCCTCTGCTCTCACGCCGCTGCGCTATCGAACTCTCGCCGGACGCTCGCGGGCGGCTTTTCGTGGAGCAGTAATTCGGTGGCCTGGACCCTCCGATCGTTGTGAAACCAGCGTTGTACCACTCCATCGTGCAGGAAGTTCGCCATCGACAACAAGCTCATACCCTGGTGATGGACCATCCAGCAGCGCACCACTTCATGTCGGTGACGCCAGGAATGACGGCTTGAAGAAGAATAGTCGGACGACTCGTAGAATCCGTAGGGACCCACCCATCCATCGGCAGCCATACGGCGCAGGTTACGCATCGCTCCTCCGGAATCAACACTCAGAGCCAGGAAAGTGGAATACGGGGAAATAACCAGAGCCTCTTCTTCGCCATTGCGTAACGAGATTTTAGGCAGACCGAAAGCCTGATACTGATAATTTCCGGCATCATCGCGCTTGGCAAAGGCAGACTCGGAAATCCCCCAAGGGACCCCCTTTTCCGTTGCGTAGATCTGCTGCAAACGCACCGCTGAAGTACGCGAATTATCCAGGAGAGTATTGGGATAAGTCCGCATCCAAAGTCCCGGCATCAAATACTCAAACATAGTTCCGGTCCACGAAAGTAAAACTGGAAGTCCATGTTCGCGGGTATGCGACCGCCCTAGCTGAAACCAAACATCCTGCGGAATGTCTTCTTTCGCGATCGAGGCAAATACCGCAATGCGAGCTTCCGATGCCAACAAGTCGTAACACGCGGTGGGATGCTTTCCAGTTTCAACCTCAAACCCCAGTGATAATAATTTGCGTCGCGGGTCTAGAAGAAAACGGAAATCCATGTTGTTCGCGAGTTTGCCTGCGGCCGTGGCGACTTGCTTGAGATTCTGTATCAGTTCCAAGGCCCGCGACCGGGCTTCCGGCAAGATCGCCTGCAGTCGCTGGTAGAGCTCTTTTCTATCTCCCGAGCCGTTGGCGTGATCGAAAGCAAACCGCAGACGAGCGTTAAGCGAGTCTATGATTTCCGGTAACCGCCCGATCGTCATGCTTCCGGAATCGAATTTGAAACTAAGCGTCGAGTCGTTCCACAGCGGAACAAAATCCGGCAGCATCCACGGAACGTACAACTGGACTGCTTTTCTGAGGTTTCGGAGTCGTGATAAGGATTCAGCGGCAAACCATCGAACCTCGGCTTCATGCTTCGGGTCCGCATTTGCAGCATCAACCCCCAATAGCCCCTCTTCGGAAGGTGCGAGCAGACGCGGAAGCCAGCTCTTCTTCTTCATCTGTGTTTCAAATTCCCTGAAGCGCTTTTGAGGAAACGCATGCCGGTCAACCAAAATTCGAAAATGATCGGTCAAGCCTTCTGCTACCTGCTTTTCCACCAGCGGACGATGTAACAGATCCAGACACCCCTGTTGCAAAGTCCAAAGCGAAGCCACCAGATTCCCGCTGTCCACCGAAGAAACGAACCGTGGCAGCAGAGGTTGCAACGTTCGCGTGTCATACCAGTTCAGCAAGTGACCGTGGGATCGCTGCAACTTATCTACGGTCGCCAAGGTTCGCAGGGTTTGTTCGGCCAATTCCGGTACCGTGAGGAACCCGAACTCGCAAGCCACTTGGCGCGCGTTGAGCAGGAACCCAAGATTAGTCGGCGATATACGGGCCGCAACCGCCGGAGGTTGCTCCTGCACATTGTCCGGGATGAGCCAGTTGTGTTCAGCCGTGCTGAATTCGGCAAAGTAGCGCCAGGTCCGTAATGCTGCGCTCCGCAGAAACAGTTCGTCTTTGTCAGAGGTTTCAGTCTGGGTCGAGCGCGGAGGAAGATTTAGCCACATTGATATCCATTTGCTGCAACCCCACAACAGGAGAATGGGTAACGCAGCGTAAAAAGCGCGGTGCCGGGCAAAGTACACGAGAACACCAAGACCGAGGGCCAGTGCCGGAATCCACTCAAGATAAATGTCTACCGGAGTACGTTTGCGCGCGCTCATTTCCGTTTCGGCCGCGGTTTCCCATTCCAACAGACGACGTCGCGTAACTAATCGTCGCACCAGGGTTCGCACCACTGCGTCGAGCGAGAGCAACATCTGGTGAGGTAAAAAGCAGAGCGTGAAAAATATGCCTACGTTCGTCGTGATCAAGGCAGATCGCGCATCTTTGACAACTTCGGGCTTTCGTTGGACCGCCGCCTTAATCAGGTTGAACGCGAACTGAAACCACGCCGGCACGAACAGAATTCCGATCGTGGCCAAGGTCCAATAGAGCGGATTTCCTGGCAGGACCAGCCATCCGAACACCAGCAACAAGAAAGTTGCAGGTTCCACCAGGCTGCGCCGTAAGTTGTCCAGGATTTTCCACTGCGATACCAGCGAGATGGGATTCGGGACCTTTCGCCCGGACTCGTCACGCACTTTGGAGAGAAGCCATCCCGTAATCTGCCAATCGCCACGAAGCCAGCGATGCTTTCGCCGGTTATAAGCGCTGTAATGTGACGGGTAATCCTCGATGATCTCGATGTCAGTAGCCAAACCGGCACGCGCGTAAGCGCCTTCGATCAGGTCATGACTGAGCAATGCATTGCGGGGAAACCGGCGCTCCAGAACCTGCTGTACGGTAATAACTTCATAGATACCTTTTCCGGCGAAGATTCCCTCTCCGTACAGATCCTGATAAACGTCAGAAATGGCCCGTGTATAAATATCGAAGCCGGTCTCACCCGAGTAAAGGCTGGCCAGCCGCGAACGCGAGGCGCTCTGGACGCTAACCCCCACGCGAGGCTGGAGAATGCCATACCCTGCCACCACAATATTTTTTTCCGGATCAGGGTCGATAATGGCCTGGTTTAACGGGTGCGCCATCGCCCCGATCAGGCGGTCGGCCGATCCCCGAGGCAGTTCCGTATCGGCATCCAAGGTAATTACAAATCGGACGCGCGACAGGACCGACAGATCGCCCACCTTCACCGGAAAACTATCGTGCTCGTTGCGCAGCAGCTTGTTCAAGTCCATCAACTTGCCGCGTTTACGTTCCCATCCCATCCACACGCGCTCGCGCGGGTTGTACACGCGGTGACGATGAAACATTAGAAATGTACCTTCAGCTTGTCCGGCATACTTATCGTTCAATTCGCCGATCAACTGCCTGCAATAATCAATCAGCGGGTCGTTCTCGCTTGCGGGCACGTGTGAATCCGGCAGATCGGTGAGCAGGGCAAAATAGATATTGGGATCGTGATTTCCTAGGAATCGGACTTCCAGGTCATCCACGAGCCGCATCACCTGCTCGCGGGTGAAAAGCATGCTGGGTATCGCCACCAGGGTTGCGCAAGTACCCGGAACGCCTTCCGAAAAATCCAGCTTGGGAAGAATTTGCGGTTCCAGAAGCGACGTCACCAAATAATTCACCAACTGGATGGCGCCTTGCGAGCAAGGCAGCAACAACATCAACATCGAAAAGAAAATAAGCTCCGGAGAGGTGTAGGTGTTGGTTAAGAGCAATACGATTGCCGACATGATCGCCAGGGTGAGAATTTCGGTGCCCGGAAGATAAAACTCGCTCGGATGCCGCCGAAGGAATGAGACAATTCGTCTCCCAATCGAAGGCTGAAAACCTGCCCTCTCCTCGAGCGCCGGGATTCCCTCCGCAACCAGGTAGTAGCCAACATGCCCCAAACGCGCTTGCAGCCGCGGGTCGGAATACTGTCCAGCCTGCGCTTCTTTAGCCAGAGTAACCGCGGTCGCCGCAACTTCTATCTCGGTTAGATCGGAGTGCTCAGCGATCTTTGCCAACTCCGTTCGGTATAAGTCGCGACTCTCGAAATCCATTCGAGGGTAAGCACCGGCCGGATCTTCCCGCAAGATTCGATCGAACAGAATGAACGGTTCAAGGACTTCCTTCCACTGCGCCTGACTGATTTCCCGGAGACTTCTTATGCAGACGCCGACCCCGTAGGAGCCTTCCGGGTCCGATATGACCTTCGATCCTCGCGCCGCAATTTCCTCCAACAGCACCAGCTTGAGCGACGGAACCAGCGCCCAGAGTTCATGCAACTGAAGAGTTGAGCTTTGCTGGAACGCTTGCACATATCCGTTCAGTGACCGCTCGCTGAATTCATAACTGGTAGCCGCCAGAAATCCTGCAGCCAAGGCGAGAACGCGTGGTGTCACCCCGCCATCCGGAATCCGAACATGCGGAATTTTTCGAACTAACTTGAAGCCTTCCTTAGTGCCTCGGATATTGGAATGCACCAAACGCAAATTGTCATATAACCAGCGAAAGTCGTCCCCTACGGCCTTTTTTGGCAGCGGACCGCGAAAAGCCGCTAATACTGGTTTAAGGCCGCGCTGAAGTACCTTGTGGCGTTCCGAGAATGGCCCTGATGTGTACGGGCCGGGCATCCACACGAGTCTGCGGCTGAGGTCGGCGGCGGCCGCGCTCAATGCATCCAGGTCATGCACAATTTCTCTTGGAGGATCCGGCTGACGCTCAGGCTCAGAGCTCAAAATCTCGATATTGGTTTCTGGTGGCATCGCGTGAAAATCTTAGCGGCGAATAATTGCGTGAAACTCGGTTCAGAGCTTAACGATAGCTGGCAGCCTGCATCTCGAACATTTCCTTGTACCGTCCGCCCAATCGAGCGAGTTCATCGTGACTCCCCTCTTCTGCAATTCTGCCATTTTCTAGCACTACGATGCGATCTGCCATCCGAACGGTTGAAAACCTGTGAGAAATAAAAAGAGCCATCTTCCCCACCGTAAGTTCCGCAAATCGCTGGAAAACTTCGAACTCGCTGCGCGCATCCAGGGCCGCCGTGGGCTCGTCCAGAATCAGAAGTTGGGCATCGCGCAAGTAAGCTCGCGCCAAAGCAACTTTTTGCCATTCCCCGCCTGAAAGGTCCACCCCGGTTTCGAACCGCCGCCCTAGCATCTGTTCGTAGCCACTCGGCAACTTGGCAATCACCGCATCCGCCAGGCTCTTATTGGCGGCCGATTCCAATAGTTTCAAATCTCCAATTTGGTCGATGCGGCCGACGGCAATATTTTCTCGCGCCGTCATTTCGTACCGCATAAAGTCTTGAAAGATAACCCCAATTTCACGATAGAGATCTTCCAGACGATACTCGCGCAAGTCCACTCCGTCGAGCAACACCTCGCCCTCCGTGGGATCGTAAAGACGCGTGATCAACTTCACGATGGTGGTTTTCCCCTGCCCGTTTTCGCCAATCAAGGCTACTCTCTCGCCGGGATGAAGATGAAAGTTCAATCGATCCAACACCATGCGAGAGCTTCCGGGATAACGGAAAGACACATTGCGGAATTCAAATCCGCGAACGATCGGCCGGGGGGCGGGTAAAGCATTGGGCTTCGAGCGGATCGTGGGCTGCATGTCAAAAAATGCCAGCAGATCCGTAAGAAATAGAGCTTGGTCGGCGATTCCGGAGACGGTGGAGAAAATCTGCTGGATGTTGCTGCTGGCCTGCAAGATAGCGCCCGACAATAAGTACCAGACACCGATGCTGTATGCCCCGATTAGAGTCTTCCAGATCACAAACGCGTAGGCTGAGTAATAGCCCATGGTCGCGATGACGGAAAGAAATCCGCCGGCGATCAGTTTGCGTCGCGACAACGCGACATTTTCCTCGTAGATTCCATCGGAAAGCTGGGTAAAACGCTCGGTCAGGAATTTGCTGAGGCCAAATAACTTTAGCTCCTTTGCCGCCTCCTTGCTGCCGCCGACCAAGCGCAGGTAATCCAACTGCCGCCGGACGGGCGTCTGACGGAAGTTCTTGGCGTATCCGAGAAAGGCAAAGTGGCTCTCACCGAGAAATGCGGGCAAAACTCCCGCAATCAGCAAAACCATCAACCATGGCGAATAAACAATGATTGTGACGGACAAAGTAACAGTCGTGATGACCAACTGAATCAGCCGCCCGATCTGCTGTATCATTCCCAGGCGGTCGGTTGCCTGCACTCGAGCACGTTCCAACCGGTCGTAGAAAACCGGATCCTCGTAGGCAATGAGATCTAATTCGGCTGCATGCTTCATCACCTGAATGCTTACGTGCCGCGTGTACTTGTCGGCCAGCAAAGAGTCTGAGTAGTCGATGGCGCGTGCGAGGATACTGGTTAAGACCGCGAGGCCGAATTCGGCTCCCACCAGCCACCATAGCCGAGGCGATACGATTTGATCAGAAGCCCGGGCATGGACGATGGCGTCAACAATCAGTTTCGGAATCCACAACAATGCGAGAGGCAACAGGGAGGCGAAGAGCCGGGCGACCAGACCGAAAATCACTACGCCTGGGCCGGAGCGCCAGACAATTTTGAGGACGGGCGGGGTATTGCGAAGAGCGGTAAGACGCTCCTGCCAACTGTCCCAAAATGCCTTGTGCTCTCCCATGCAAGAATCCTAATCAACTTCGAAAGGTTCTTAAAGCGATGCTTGCCAAGTAACCTTTTGAATCGCTATCCTACGGCAGGCGACCGAGGCACCCTGTCAGGAAATTGATTGTTCCTAGATGCGGTGGCGCATGCTAAAGTTTGTCATGCCATACACTTACGCTAGTTTTCGGCAGCCAGAAGCCGGCTTGTCCCCGAAAGCTTTAAATCTACCTATTTCCTTATCGTGACCACAGCCAAGCCATGTGTGGGCAAGGACAACGTCAGCTCACCCTGGTTCAAACTCAACACTTCTGGCGGAACCGCAACCGATACCTCACGCAGTTTTTGCAACTGCGCTTGCGTCGGATAAATAGGCGAACCCATCTTTTCATAAGCCGGACGCGGGTCGCCGTGATCCCCGTCTGCCCTGGAAACATAGGCGTGGCGAGCCTTACCCATATTTTTTATGGTTATCTTCACTGTTTTCGAGGTGCCCGTGTCATCCGGAGGCGTCGGATTCCAGATGGCTATGATCAGCGACCCGTCCTTGGAGCGAGTCGCTAACGCAAAATCGGAATCCAGCGTAATCCGTTCATTTCCCAACTGATGCAGGATTCTGAATGCCGTGAACGCAGGCTTCGGAATATTTCCCGCTGCGATCAGCCCATATCCTCCATAAAAGGGTTTCTTAACCACTCCCTGCTCCTCAAATACGTCGGAAAAGGTCCAATAGGACATTTCATCGACCAAACCATCACACTGTCGAATCGTATCCGCCAACCAGGGGCCCATGTAAGTGGAGTCGGTGATTTCAGGCTCGTTTTTGTAACTGGCGTTGAATTCACTCCAGATCAACGGGAGATTTGGTAACGCCGACGTCTTGATTTGCTCGTGCACCTTCTTCACCGCACGGCACACCATGCGGTCGCGGGGAATATTTTCGTTGGTTCCGAAAACGTCCGTCGCGCTGTCATTTCCATACACATGACTGGAAACGAAATCGACGGGAACGTGCTTCTCAACACAGTGCTGGATGAACGCGTCGGCCCACGCCGCCTGCGCGGTCGCCGGACCGCCAACTCGCAAACTGGAGTTCACCCGTTTCACCGCGGCGGCGCTGTGATCGTAAAGCTCCCAGTAAGTGGCTTGCTTAGGCTCTCCAACCCAGAAGTCAATATTCGGTTCGTTCCAAACTTCGAAGTACCACTTCTGAACCTCATCCAGCCCGTACCGGTCTACCAGATGCTTGGTAAACTGATAAATGAGATCGTCCCACTTAGCCCAATCTTTGGGTGGCGCGACGTTTTGCTTGTACCAGAACGCGTGGGGCGCATCTTTGGACGCCAGTTTCTTCGGCATGAAACTCAATTCAACAAACGGCCGTACTCCGTTCTGCAAAAGGCCGTCATAGACCTGATCGACATAAGAAAAGTTATAGACAGGCCCGCCAGAACTGTCTTCGTCGTACACGCCCATTTCATCGAGAAAGATTGCGTGGAAACGAACATATTCGACGTCCGTAATCTGCTTTACCTGGCGAAGATCTTGTCGGTAGCTTTCCCGCAAGCTTAGGCTGGCTCTTCCTGACCCGAATGTGTGCTCCCAGAAATGCGGGAATGGATGCGATGGTGCAGACGCATCGATTACCAGAATCTCAGGATTGTTCGTGGGAGTTTGAGCAGCCGCCAACGAAGAAAGAGCCAGCGCCGCAAACAAAGCTAGCCAAGCAAAGCAATTACGGTAGGACGTGATCACAAATCGCTCCTCATTATTCTATGAAAATTCTGAAGCGCTTCGCACAATTCCGCTCGCTTAAGTTTCTATCCGGGATTGGGTCCGGCGAGAAACCCGCCATCCAGAACCAGCGATTGCCCGGTCATGAATCCAGCGGCGGGCGAACACATCCACAAAACCGCTTCCGCTACTTCAACCGGTCGTCCGAGCCGACCTATTGGATGAAACGCGACAATCCTCTCGTGAACATCAGGCTCGCCAAATAAACGATTGGCCATCGGAGTCTCAATCACGGCTGGACATACTGCGTTTACTCTGATTCCAAACTTGGCAACTTCGAGCGCTGCCGCTTTGGTCAGTCCCATGACGCCATGCTTGCTGGCTGCATAGGCCGTGGTTCCGTAGCTTCCAATAAAACCTGCAATTGAGGAGTTATTTACTATCGCTCCGCCCCGGCGTTGCTTGAGCATTTGCTGCAGCTCGAATTTCAGGCACAACCAGGTACCCTTTAAATTGATGTCGATAGCTTGATCCCACTCAGCCTCCGTCATCTCGACGATAGGAGTCCAATGGCCCTCAATTCCGGCGTTGTTGAAGGCACAATCGATCTCACCAAAAGCTTCTACTGCCTTTTCAATCAGCGCTTTGACGTCATCAGTCTTGGAGACATCCGTCTTAACAAACAATCCCTCGCCGCCAACGCTGCGAATCGTTTCCAGAGTGGCTTTGCCTTCAGTTTCACGCCGACCGGCGACCACGACCTTTGCCCCGCGTTTCGCAAACAGCAATGCCGTTTCACGTCCAATTCCGGATGTTCCGCCGGTCACGACGGCAACCTTGCCCGCCCACTGAGACATGCGACACCCCGACCGTAGAAGTCAGAACAGGATGACTATACCGGAACTCTGGAGCCTACACTTACCCATCCTCAGCCCAAGGAGGCTCGACCTCTCGGTCAAATTACGCTGTTCGTTGGGTAGATAGAGCTGACCAGCGGCGGCGAGGAGGAATCCGCTGAAAACGACAAGGGCGAGGAAACGCAGGTTTTAGTCTGAGTCTTTTGGGGACTGTGGGCGCAAGTTCTCGGCGCGCTCTTTCAATTGACGATTCAGTTGATCCGCCAACTGTCTGAGCTTTTCCGAGTCGTACTCATTCCGAGCCGCTTCTGCCAGCTGTCTCCAATCGTCAGAACCGGTGATTGGCATCTAGACTTCCTCCCCCTCTTACCGTCGCTGAAGCACTTGGCGTGCCAGAACTGCAGATCGTGTATTTTGTGAAAGTTACGCACGAATTCGGAGTCGCCGACTGTAAAATATCAACGTCCCACGCAAATCATTCACACGTTCACTCAAACTCCGAAAGGTAACTTTTCAAATTGGATGCGCGCAGCGATTGAAGGGTTCAACAACAATTTCCATTCGTCGAATAGACAAATTCGATTGGACTGGATCTCGATTTTGCTTATTAGATTCGTACGGGACCTACTTATATAGATGTTTCGGGACTGTTTGCCGATCAGAATCGGTTGCCACCTTGAGACTTTACAGTTATAAGAACGACTTTTGACTGTGACCGGATCCCGGGCTGCACCCGGCGCCAGTGCCAGTATCAAGATCTGAAACCCTGATCATCGAGAAAGCACAGTCGTAACCTAGGCGTGCTTTAGTCCAGCGGTTACACTAGATAGAGATGCGCATCAGGCGCGCGTTAATCTCAAATTGAACCCGAATCACGAGAGAATCCAAAACATGAGCCAACCTGCTCCCGCGCATGATGATAGCTACGTCTTGACCCTGGAGGAGATCGGCAACCTGGCAGCCGAGGGTGGGAAACCGGCCGAGACCCTGATGAATGTGGTTGACTTGATTGCCAAGCGCTTTAAGACCGAAGTCTGTTCAGTGTATTTGCTCGAACCGGACCGGGCCAACCTGGTGCTCGCAGCATCAGTCGGACTTCGGCCCCAATGCATTGGGACGCTGCGCATGGGCATTCATGAAGGACTCGCGGGACTGGTTGCCGAGCATGCGCGTCCGGTTGCGGAAGAACACGCCAACAAGCATCCGCGCTTCAAATATTTCAGCGAGGCTGGTGAAGATAAATACCAATCTTTTCTGGGAGTTCCACTCATCGATCGCGGAGTTTTGCAGGGAGTGTTGGTCGTTCAGACGATTGCGCCTCGCGTTTTTCTGGAGTCTGAAGTTCTCATGCTTGCCCAGGCAGCGGCCCAGGTAGCTCCAGCCGTGAGCGAGGCCCGGACGCTGGATCGTTTCATCGCGCCCGCGCAGGAAAGACTTTGGGCGCTAGCCCGAAACCTGTGGTGGTGTTGGGACCATGACACCAGCAGCCTGTTTCGCGACATCGATCCGGTACGCTGGAGGCAAGTCAATCACAATCCGGTCTCGTTATTGTCTGAAATTCCCATGGCGCTAATGGAACGCCGCGCCCAGGAATTGGTTCTACATAGCCGAATCAACTATGCATATCGCCGCCAGCGCGAATATCTCGCGGCGGACAGGACCTGGGGAGCACGACATGCCGGCGTACTGCGGCCCCGACCGGTCGCATATTTCTCTGCCGAATTCGGTCTTCATGTTTCAATTCCGGAATATTCCGGAGGACTAGGCGTACTCGCAGGCGACCACATCAAGAGCGCGTCCGACCTGGGAATTCCCCTCATCGGTGTCGGATTGTTTTACGGACAAGGATATTTCCGCCAGCGGCTCGATCGCACCGGCTGGCAGCAGGAAGAATATATCCAGACGGATATCAGCAAGTTGCCCATGGAAGCAGCCATCGGCACGAACGGCAAGCCGGTAACAGTACAAGTCGAGACTCGTGGCGGAGCCATCCGCGCCAAAGTCTGGCGAATGAAAGTGGGCCGTTGCGATTTGCTTCTTCTTGATTCAAACATCGATGGAAATCACCCGGAAGACCGCGAACTTACCTCGCGACTGTATGGAGGAGACTCTCGCATCCGAATTCGTCAGGAGTTGCTGCTGGGTGCCGGAGGATTTCGCGCCCTTCGCGCCATGGGGATTACACCCGGCGTCTTGCATCTCAATGAGGGCCACAGTGGCTTTGCAGTTCTGGAAGCGGTTCGCAGCCGCATGCAGGATGAAGGACTGACTTTCGACCAGGCGGTACCTCGAGTTTCGCGGGAAGTAGTTTTTACCACTCATACCCCGGTTCCCGCCGGTCACGACCGATTCCACTCGGATCTGATGGAAGAGCACCTGGGTCCGCTGCGAGAGGCGCTGGGTATCTCTCCCGAGCGGCTCATGGAGTTGGGGCGCGAGAATCCGGGCAACGCCAGCGAGGATTTTTGCATGACCGTGCTTGGCCTGAAACTCTCACGCCGCGCCAATGCCGTCTCGGCTTTACACGGAGAGGTCTCGCGGGCAATGTGGACGGGGCTTTACCCCGGCAAGCCGGAAGACGAAGTCCCTATCGGACACATTACCAATGGCGTTCACGTTCCCTCCTGGCTGGCTCCGCAGATGTTCCGGCTTTACGACCGGCATTTCGGGACTGGCTGGCAGGAACACAGCGCCGACCCCGGCATTTGGGAAGGAATTGAGAGTGTAGACGACGCCGAACTCTGGGAGACGCATCTGCACTTGAAATCGCGGCTTCTGGACTTTGTGCGTCATCGCGTAGTGGAGCAGGCTGAACGACGAGGCGAGTCTGCGGAAATGCTGCAAAGGCTTGGGCGCGTCCTCAGTCCCGATGCTCTCACGATTGGATTCGCTCGGCGCTTTGCCACTTATAAACGCGCTGACTTGATTCTCGCGGACATCGAGAAACTCACGCTCATGGTCAATGACGCCAAACGGCCGGTGCAATTCATCTTTGCGGGAAAGGCCCATCCCCGGGACGAACCCGGCAAGAAGATGCTGCAGCAAATCGCTAAGCTGATGCGCCACATGGAGTTTGCCGACAAGTTCGTTTTTGTTGAGGATTACGACATCAACGTGGGGCGGCATTTCGTCCAGGGCGTCGATGTCTGGCTGAATAACCCGCGGCGTCCTTTGGAAGCATCAGGCACAAGCGGCCAGAAAGTGGTTTTGAATGGCGGGCTGAACTTGTCCGTACTGGATGGCTGGTGGGCTGAAGCCTATGACGGCCTCAACGGTTTCGCTATCGGAACCGGCAGAACTCATTCCAATATGAGCGTACACGACACCCGCGACGGAGAAGATTTGTATCGCGTCCTTCGCGAAGAAGTGATTCCGCTTTACTATGAGCGCGACCGCGATGGCCTGCCTCGCGGCTGGATCAGACGCATGAAGCGCACGATCCGGACCCTGGGTTGGCGCTTCAACGCTGATCGCATGGTGATGGATTATGCGCTCAAGTGTTATGTCCCGGCCGCTGGCGGCACTTCCAGCAATCTGCGAAAGAAAAACTGATCAGGGTCGCGCAAGGATAGCTCTACCGGCCATCAATCAGCGGAGGCTTCGAGGGCATTCCTTGGTTTCGATCGTGGCATTTTGACTAAAATCTGTGTGCCGTAGTTATCCGAATCCATTTCTATCTCGCCACCAAGTTCGTGAATCCGCTCGCGCATGCCCGCCAACCCCACCCCGCTATGCGCACGATTCTGACGAAAACGCTCTTGCACATCGGGCGAAATTCCTCTTCCGTAATCTCTGATGCGGAGCACGACCTGGTCCCGGAATTCGCGCAGGGAAACATCCGCCCGTGCGCTCTTGGAATGGCGATGAACATTGGTCAGACTCTCTTGCAAAACGCGAAACAGCGCAAGCTCAAGCGGTTCGGAAAGGCGATCCAGATCTTCCGGTATATCCAAACTTGTAGGAATGCCGCTACGTGACGCGAACCCTTCTACGTACCATCGCGCGGCTGACGCGAAACCAATTTCGTCCAAAAGCGGCGGGTGCAGCAGGTGAGAGATGGTCCGGGTTTCGGTCATGGCGTCATCCAGCAACTTCATCGACTCCGTAATCATGGCATTGGCCGGAATCGTATTAGCCAGCATCGTCAAATTCATTTTCACGCCGACAAGATATTGCCCCAGACTGTCGTGAAGTTCGCGAGAAAACTTTCTACGCTCCTGATCCTGCAGCTCCAGCAAGCGCACACTTAAGGAGCGCAAAGATTCTTCAGCTTGCTCGCGAGCGCCTAATTCAGCATTTAGAAGAAGATAGTGCAGAAACAACAGGATGAGCGCCAAGGCGAAGGCAGCGGTCAAAATGTAAGCGGTAATACGAAACAATCTTTCTGAATGTTGCCGTCGTAATTCTAAGAGCCGCTGTTCCGCATTTTCCATCTTTTGCAACGCCGCATCCGCCTCACCGGACACATCGATGATTCCCTGCCGTAACTGCACTTGCTCGGCTTGGTCAGAAGCCCCGGCATGCCTTAACTGCATCGAGCGGTTGAGCAAACTCAACCGGCGGTTGGTAATGTCCTGCAACTCCCTGAAATTCTCCTGTTGCTCTGGATTGTCGGCAGTGACCCGCTCGAGTTGATTTAGCCTGAGAGGAATTTCGCCCACAACTGACTGATATTCCTCGAAGAAGGAGTTGTCGCTGGTATCGATATATCGGGTACGGGACCGGCCAGCTCTTGAGCTGGCGTTGCTAAGGTCCGACAGAACTGATTGAACGTCGTGACTGTGGCCGACCCATTTTTGCGCGGCGCGAAGACGGACCACGGCGTCAAACGCAGCAAGTCCGCTGATAAGAATCAGAACCACTGCGGAAATAAATGCAAGTTGCATTCGTTTCCGCCTCGATACCAGCTTTTTCACCGGTTCCTGTTTATCCCTGTTCACAAACAGAAGGCTTTCACTGGCAGCCAATTGCCTACCTCAAAGAGTTTAGCTCAATTTGGACCAGGATGAGGGATGTGGTGGGCGCACCCTTTGAGGGAAAACCTATCCCAGAAATGGCGGAAGCGAGGAGGAGCGGGAGATCAAGAGCGTGTTGCAAGGATTGTACTTAGCTGAAAACAAAAGGACAGAAAGGACACGAAAGACCTGATGGAATAATTTTGTGCTGGTATACGTTGATCTTACGCAGCTTTCGAGCCAAAACCAAACCATAACCGACTACCGAAAGCTAGCCGAGAGCAAACTGTAATACAGTAAATACCTTATCGGCGTTTCCCATTTGCGGATCGATAGTGAGTTCAAAAACGTCTTTCACTTGGCCCTTTGGCTCGCTTCCCTCCCGGAAGCTACAAAGCCGCCACAACTGAAAGCGGGCAGGAAAATCCTGCTCTCATCACTCCGCATGCCCTGACTTCCCTAGACACGTTCGTGAAACGGAAAAATCAGTGGTATCTGATTGGAGCCTCGTCCGCACCATCCGGCCATCTCTCGCGGGTCCCAATGGGATTCGTTTCGGAAGATGGAAGAGCAGATGAAACAACGACAGAAAGCGCCCGAGCCAATCGGCTTTCTGTTTTTAGAGGCAGGACCTGTTTATTGTTTGTCGTAGACCCCTGTACCCCTTGCGGGCTTCGCTTGTGAATAATCCGTGTAATTCACAGTGGTGATTTTGCCGTCCTTCGAGACAACGATCGTGGCATCAGTTGCAACTTTTCCAGCTTTCTTGGTTTGGCTTTTTAGCGTATTCGCGTTGACACGCTGGTATGACACTGAATCGGAGGACGGATCTCCATTGACGGGATAGTCTTTGCCGTCGAACTTCGCTTCGTAGCTGATCTTGAGCGGCTGGCCTTTGTCGTCGATTACGTCTTCGGTTAACTTAAGGCCATTCTCGTCCGCATCAACGACAGCAATGTCGCTTTTAAGCATTGGGGGCGGCATTTTAGATTTGCCTAGATTAAGCTTCCAGGTTCCGCTAAATGGACTCTCAGCCGCGAACAAGCTGAGTGACATCACCAAAATTACAGCTGACGTTTTTAAAAGACGCAAGCTTTCCCTCCTCAAAGAATCGGGCGCATTCTAGCACCCCTTTTCTTCGTAGCAAGACTTTTTCTGGGCTACTCTCCGGGCCAGCGCTAATCGATCTCTCTCAGAATTTCTGCGGCCCATTCGATTGCATCCGCAACTCGCAGATTGTTGCTAGTACTGGTTTGTCAAGATCGTAGCGCTGCCAAGATTGAAACTGCAATCAAGATCACGCGCTTACAAGCGTCGTTTATGACCGCAGTTTTAGTTTCGCTTTGGTTTCGCCATAACGACATAGATTGGCAGGCGGTCGCAGATCACGTTTGAAGTTCGGAGCAGTTGGTGGGATGATTGAACCAGAACGGCAAGAGGTGGCAGCATGAAATACCGAATTGCAATGTGGGCCAGTGCAGGCTTTCTCGTTGCGTGTTGCTGGGCACTCTATGCATTCGCAACCACTCCTCCAGCAATGACCTCTGCCGACCCGATTTTGAGTCTCGTACAACTCACTTGCCCAGTTGCGTTTGCGAGTATGCATTTCAACTTTGCCCTTGGGTTATATTGGTCCCTTCTTGCGAACGCTGCCACCTATGGTTTGATCGGTCTCATGGTTGAGGGTCTTCGGAACCAAATGCATCACGCGAAGTAATTCGAGCCCATTCCCATGACTCCATTCTGCCAAATCGAATACGTATCCAGTGACAGCGACATAGGTATGCCGTGCGGGAAGCCTGCTGTAGTCAGGTGTGCCGATTGCGGATCGGCGATTTGCTCCGACTGCCAGATGGAGTGCTGTGGACAATCATTTTGTGAAGTATGTTACGACTACCACCTGAAGACTTCGTGCGTAAGGAAACCTGTCCGAAACGAGCGCCACCCGTTTCACACGGCTTTCGAGTCTTCGTCCGATAAGGCCAGTTAGCTAGTCCTGCAGTACCGCCCGCTCCACTAATCTCGTAGCCGTTAAGATAGCGGAGCGAACGTATGAAAAGAGAACGGAAGCACTACACTGCTGAGGAAAAGGTGACCATTCTACGGCGCCATCTTTTAGACAAGGTTGCGGTTTTGGCGGAAGCGAGTGGTCGAACGATCCTTAGTGCCCATGTTTCTTGTTGCTGGTGGTCGAACTCCGGCCAAGCTACCTTAGCTTCGCATACTCCGCCTTGGCTTCCTTCAGGATGGGGATGTCGGGGTCGGCGTCTTTCCAGAGGGTGAGGAAGTCCTGATAGGTAGCCTTCGCCTTCGCGGTATCTCCAGACACAGCGAAGGCTCGGCCTGATTGCAAACGCGCGGCTACGCCTACGGGATCACTGACAACAATCCCTCGATGTTCGAGGATTTTCTGGAATTCCGCGGCGGCTTCGGTGCCCCGGTGTGCGGCCAGGTAGGCTTGGCCACGCACATAGACCGGATAGAGGGACCCGAAGAAACCATGAAAACTGCTGGGGGGCGATGCCAGGTCGTACGGAGCTGCGACTTGGAGCACTTCGATCGCCTTGAAAGATTCGCTGCGGTTAAGAGCGAGAAGTGCGCGGACCGTGGGCAGGTAATTGAATCGGACTGATGTGTCCTCTGGGAAACGCCTTTCCAGATCATTCGCGAGAGCTTGCGCTTGTGAAGAATCCCCAGCGACGGCCAGGGCAAAGGCAACGCCGTATTCCACTACGCGATCCTTGGAGAGTTGAAGGGCGGCCATTGCGCCTTGCCGTGCGGCAGGCACGTTCCCGAAAAAGGCTTCTCGGAGTGCCGCACCGATTTCGTACTGAGCGACACTTTCCGACCGGGCCGATCGCTGAGCCAACTCCGACGCCCGTTTCGACATTCTCCGAGCCTGCTGCAAATGACCGAAATATCCCAGTACAAAAGCTTGGTGGTTGTCGATGTCTTGCTCAGCCCCAGCTTGGCCCTTGGCCCGAGCCACTTCCCGATCCATAGCCACCTGGTCGCCCTTTAAGAAGGCGAGATCGTAGCCCTGAATCGAGAACGCTGGGTTTTCCAGTTTGAGCGTGGCGGCGCGCTGCAGGGCGTTCTCAGCTTCCGGCAACTCGCCAAGGTCTTGATGGCCGAAAGAGAGATTGAGATAGCCGAAGGTAAATCCCCGAGCGAGCACCACCGACGCTTCGGCCTCCTCGATGACTCTTTCATAGTTTGCGAATGTGGGGTAGATGATGCCGGAGAGAAACCCGTGAGGGGTGAATTCACGTGGGTAAGTTTGCGCCCATAGTTCGCAGGTTTCTCGTGCCTTTTCCATGTTTCCCGTAACCTGCATCTCGTAGGAAGCAGTAATAAAGAACTTTTCGTTGTCGCTGGCGCGATCGCGCAGCTCAAAAGCTTTGCTGGTGCTCTCGGCGGAAAGGACTGGTTCTCCAATGTCGCCATACATGCGCCCTAGTGCCGCATAGGCAGTGGCGAAGTTGGGATCAATCGCGATGGCGCGCTTGAAAAAAGGCACGGCAGCTGCCGAACCAGATGAGCCAGCAACCTTGTTAGCGGTAGTTAGGGCGCGCAAGGCTTCGAGAGACGGTGTGGTCGCCTCCGCTAGCGGAGTGTTGTGTTTCTCAACCGTGGTTAGTGATTCACCGACCCGAGTTCTGAACTTGCTCGCAATTTGGCCCAGGGCATTCAGCACGTCTTCTTCTCTCGCGGCTTGAGCCTGCTCCTCGGCGAGCACCTGTCCGGTGCGGCAGTCCCGGGCACGCAACCCGAGCACATACTGACTGCCAAGCCTTGCGATCGATCCGTCGAGGACCGCGGCACTGTCGGTTCGCTCGCAGATTTCCCGGGCGATTTCGGGAGTGAGGCGCGCATCCGCCGGATGCCCCATTAGGCCTAGCGTCTGCTGGATTCGTTCCTCCGAGATAAGACTCAGAAAAGGCGATTGGGCGAGCTGCACCGCGATACCTTGCCGCAACGTGTCGTCAAACACGGAATCTCCCGTGGCGTTGGTAAAGTCCGCAAGGACAATGGTGTCTTTGTTGGTTAGCTTGGGACCAGGGCGAAGGTGCAGATAGCTGGCCACTGACAACGCGAGAATCAGAAAAAGAGCCGGAACGACTATCTTCCAACGTTTTCCTGTGGTGATTGTGGAACTGACCGGCGCACTGATTTTCGCCCGCTCCGATTCAGTGTCGCGCTTCAGCCTTTGAAGATCGGCCCCGATGTCGGAGGCATGCTGGTAGCGCAAGTCTCGATCTTTCTCCAGACACTTATCGATGATCCGTCCCAGTTCGATGGGGAGCCCGGGGGTCAACCTCACGCTTGGTGGAGGCGTGCGATTCATGATGCAGTCGAAGATCAGACCGATACTTTCACCTCGGAAAGCCGAAGCCCCAGTCGCCATCTCATAGAGCACCGCGCCGAAAGAAAACAAGTCGGTGCGAGCGTCCAATTCCCTAGCTCGCACTTGCTCGGGCGACATATACGCAACCGTTCCCAGCGTCGCCCCTGGGCTGGTCAGGTGCTGCACATCCGCCGTCAACGTCTGCGTCTCAGCCGATGCGTTGTGGCTGGCCGAACTGGCCGACGGAGTGACCTTGGCCAGTCCGAAGTCCAGAATCTTGGCGTGTCCGCGCTGGGTCACGAAGATGTTCGCAGGCTTGATGTCACGGTGGACAATTCCCTTGGCATGGGCGGCCTCGAGGCCATCCGCAATGTCAATGCCGAGCGCCAGCAGATTGCCGGTCTCCAGTGGCCTTCCTGCGATGCGATATTGCAGCGTCGTCCCTTCCAAGAACTCCATCACGATGAACGACTGGCCTTCGTGTTTTGCGATTTCGTGGATGGTGCAAATGTTGGGATGGTTCAGAGCTGACGCCGCCCGCGCCTCTCTGCGGAAGCGCTCCAGTGCTTGCGGATCTTTTTCAACATCTTCAGGCAGGAATTTCAGGGCGACAAAGCGACCGAGTTCGGTGTCCTCGGCCTTATAGACCACACCCATCCCACCGCCGCCGAGCTTCTCGATGATGCGGTAGTGGGAGATGGTTTGGCCGATCATGCGCAAGCATGCTATGGCGGAAGCACGCCCAAGTCAACGAAGCTGCCCTCATTCCACACGAAGCTTCTCCGCTGCCAGCCCATCGCTTACAATTCCTTGCTGCACCGGTCGACTCAGGAGTGGCCAATGTGTTCTGTCTAGTCCGAGACCTAATCCGCCCATATCTGGGAAGCCTTTTCGTCATTCTCGGAGCCATGCTCGTGCAAACCGTGATGAGCCTGGCCGGCCCCTGGCCTCTTAAGGTCGTCCTCGACAACGTCATCTCGAAGGCGACCAGTGACGGAACACAGTCACTGTCCGACGCCCTTGGTACACTCCGGCTTGGAACGGTCTTAGGGTTCTGCGAATGGATGCGGCTGCTTGGCGGGAGCGGCAAAATCCGAAGTAGGTTCTACCAGGAAGCTATGCTAGTCATTGGCAGCGTGAGTCGTCTCCATAACGACGGCGTTGCGATTCGAGTAGCGAAGCCCCAACACGACTCAAACCCGATGCACGAGTACTCCTCCGATAAGGAGGTACGTGGTTCTATTAGATTTTGGGATCAGCGAAGGGGCAATAGACTCTCACTTGAAATTGCTCACACAGATGGGGACTAACCAGCAGTTGAATTCCCTCCGATGGATGTTCCGCAAAATGAGTTGCTGTCAAAAGGATTCCGGTTGTAAAGTTTAGGACCTGACAAGGCCGTTTACAGCTCTGCTACTTTCTCAACCGCGTACCGCAATGGTGGAGCTGGATTAGGATTTGACCACTGCCTCTACTGCCATGGCTCCCAAGCGCAAAATCACCGTCTACATCGCCACCAGCGCCGACGGCTTTATTGCTCGGGCTGACGGCTCCGTCGACTGGCTCGACCGTCCGCGTTCGAAGGCCGACTACGGCATGGGTGCGTTCTATAAATCGATTGACACGATCTTGTGGGGCAGGAAGACATGCGATATGGCGCTTGGCTTTCAAAAGAAAGGCGTGTCCAGGTCGGCCTTCGATACAAAAGTTAAAAACTATGTCTTTACACGCAGTCTACGATCACCAGCGCCTGCGGGTGTGGAATTCGTGAGCGAACCCATCAAATCGTTCGCAACCGGTCTGCGGGAGAAACAGGGCAAAGACATCTGGATCATGGGGGGCGCTAGCATCATTGCGTCATTTCTCGACGAAGGAGAGATCGACGATTTTATGATTCACGTTATTCCCACATTTATAGGCGAAGGCATTCCATTGATCGCGCCCAGCCGCCGCACAGTGCCACTAAAACTCATCTCCTGCGCGAAGTTCCCAGACGGCGTCCTCAAGCTGCACTATACCGTCCGTAAGTAATCTCTTTCGCGTTTTTTTGACTTCGCGGGCAGGGCGTCGAGAAAGATAGCGGCTGCGCAGAGACGACGCTTCGCTGGCGGCTATGCTCCTTTTGCTGGCGATCCCGCGTCCTGCTGTTGCAGTTCCAATGCTTTGTGCGTCTTCACGGCTGGGTTTCTTCGATGTAAAGCTTCAGTCCTTCAGCTGTGACGCCGCACCCAGATCGTTCGATCGTTCCAACGTCGTCCTGTCTGCATCCGACAGATGTTCCAGTTCAAACGCCCAAAATTTGTCGCTTCCACCTTGCGTCAGTTCGTAGCGCTAACTCAGGATCTCCGGCTCGGTTGTATGTATAGCCAGATTTCTTGATGAGGCCTGGTGTTTCCATAGCGATCAAGTCATTGCTGCGTTGCTTTATCGTAGTCATGTTGTCCTTTTGCATAGTGTGCTCATCTCCAAGCCTGACGCATAGTTTTGCTTCGATGCGCGTTTTTGTACTCCTCATGTTTGGGTGCAGAACATCAATGAACCTTCATATCTGTCTCCGTGGAACTACACAGAACACTGTATGCGATCCGCTTGATAATCGGCTCTGCCGGGATACAGTAAAGCGGAATCCAGCGGCTCACTTCGTCTCTGCTTTGTAAGGACGCGCAACTACTCATTCAACGGATTCACAAAAGAAGCGAGGCAACATGTTTAAGGACAGAACCTTCGTATGTTCTTGTACTGATCTCAGTGTGTCGCTATGCAAATTGTGCCCGGTGGAAAAAGTTTTACAAAAAATGTGGCGTTGTCGGCTTGACTTGCACTTTATTATTTTTTAGGGTGAACAACTCGGTGCCCAACTAGGGACGAGGGAAAAAACAATGCCTATGCAAACTCAAGCTCAAGAGCAAGCAACCCTCAACGTAAAACTCGTCCACTTCACCAAGCAAAACTCGCCCGATGAACCGGTGCAGGTTGCCTTCTCCGTTACCGATGATCAAGGAAAAGAAGAGATCATCACCGGCGAGGTGCCCTATAGCTATGACCTTTTTCATCTCTTTCAGGAAAACGGTTGGCTGAACATCCGCCGGGGTGTTGCCTCGATCCGCGAGAGTCGCGCGCAGCGTCGAGCAATGTCAGCTTAGTCACCTCCGTACCTAAACATGCTGGAGCCTTCAGAAATAATGGGGGTTCCAGCCTCCCTCTTGAGTGGTCGTCGGTCGTGAAATTTGGAGGTCATCAATGATGTATGTTCATCTCGCCATAGGTGATATCTGCGAAGACCCTACGGGCTTGCTGGTCAGAGTGCAAGACATTGACATCTACGATTACGTCCACTTCTCGGTCATTGAGAGTAGCACACGGGGATTCGATGAGACGGAATCAGGAGAGATGTCCCATGTAGCCTTCTCTTATCGCTTTACTAAGCTTGGCAATATGTTGCTCAAACAGGACAGACGCTTACGTAACGATGGGCCTGCCCACTCATTCGATGGGCCGGATTACCGTTTGACAAATCGCCAATAGCGCGCTCCAAACTTTAAGCTGGCAGCGGTTAATTAGTCCGCTGCACAGCAGCCGTCCATTCGGTCATGAGCCTAGTGGACGTGATCCACGAATACCGGAGTCGGCAAGAGATGGCATTACAATTGACTCTGCCTGTTTTGGCCTGTAGCACAAACAGCACGGAAAACCATGACCGCCCCGTTCTATGCAATTTTTCCCAGTATTTATGCTGGTTTTACAAAGATAAAAATGGCGGAAGCGAGTGGGAGTCGAACCCACCGGCGACAGGAAAACCTGCCGCCCGCCGGTTTTGAAGATCACCAGGACTGTTCTGATTGGTTAGGAAAATTCTTTACTTTACCTGATTCTTCAAACGCTTACGAGAAATACATTCTGATGCGTTCTGATCGAATTTGAGCCATTTTGAACATGGAACTATCACGTTTTTATCACAGCAAAACTTGAATCTTTCTCACTCGCCCAGATTTTCAGCCACATCATCCCTTACTCAAAAGGCGGTCCTCGAAAGATCCCAAAAACATTCAGATCTTCTGTGGAGGGCACAACCTGGCCAAGAGGGACCGAATCGAGTAGCAACGAAGAGCGCGCATTTGCACAGTGGATTTTGAGTTCACAGGCGGGTTCTGAACCGTTTGGAAAATTTTTTACACTACTCATCTTTTCCACGCGCTACAAGTCGGTCCATTTGATCCATTCTGCCTGGAAATGATCCGTTTTGAACATGCAACTACTACAGTTTTACTACAGTTGGCCACCGTGAATCGTGCCCGTCTAATCTGCGCTCATCGGTGGTCACGCCGATCATTTGACGAATTCGCCTTGCCCTCCACCGGCCCACGGATCATAAGTCAAGCTGAACCGAACTCTGTCGGAAATGGAGGGATGATCGTAGAACAAGAAAACGTTCATGCGGTTCGGATCGGGATCCGACAGATCCACTTGGCCCAATATCTGGAAAGCTTGCGCCGCTATCTGGCTGGAATCCGGCGTCAGTTCATGCGTGACTTCCAGCCCGTACTGGTCCGCTTGATGCTCCAAATACCGACTGAAAGCTGAACCGACCGGATTAATTGCAAATGAAAAGACTGATAGAAGCAACAATACTGCCGGCAACGACGCGTAATCCTCGAGGGCACGAATCTGCCAGTTCGCGCCCCAGCGCGCCAGCAACCAACCGATACAGCGATAGCCGGTGTAAAAGGCCAGGAGCAAAAGAATCGCGAAGAAGGCCAGCCCCTTCGGAATATGCTGCAGAACATAATGTCCCATCTCATGACCAGCAACAAACACGATCTGCGGAGTGTTCATCTTCGCGATGGTTGTATCCCACACCACAATGCGCTTCGAGGCTCCGATGCCCGTCACATACGCGTTGAGCCCCGTTGTCTTTTCACCTGCCCCCATCCAAAACATCCGCTCCGGAGGAATGTCTTGACCTGCCCGTTTCACCAACCCTTCGAGACTGGCTGTAAGTGCGGGATCCTTTTGCTGCAGGGGCTCAAACTTATGAAACATCGGATCGATCACCAGCGGTTGTAGAAAGAACAAAAACACACCGAGCGGCAATGTGATCAGCCAAAAATAAAACCACCATCGACGAGCACTCTTGCGAATGACGAGATAAAGAAGCCAAATAAAGACAATCCCAATCACCAGCGAGATTAGTTCTGCCTTGACCCAATCCCAACCCCATGAACCCCATCCTTGCACTGAGATTCCATACTGCATTTCGATCCATTCGCTGTAAATATCCAAGGGCGAGGTCAAAATCGCGATCGTTAACAATAGCAACGGAGCAAACACCAGACTCTGAACAAAGCTCTTCGACGAGATACGCTCACTCCAGTCCCGATATTTCGGTGCCAGTCTCCAGCGCAGCACAAGCCACAAGACTACGATTCCATAAACAAAAGCGATTAGAGCCTCTCGAAAACGAATGCGGTTCAGGTCATGTGCCTTCTTATGGAGATCAGGGGGAAGCGAGTACGCCGTGATGATTCGGCTCGTGCCGGAGTGCACCGCCTCGCGCGGCGCGGTTGTTGTAGTCGCGCTCGAAGGCAGCGATTGCTTTTGCCCACTCGAGGCAGTAGATCGTGGTTGATTCTGGGCAGCAACTAAAGGAACTGTGAAGAACGCGAATACTGCAACGGCGAAAGTAACTCTAGATGTCCTCATATTTAGTTTCGTGCAAGGAAATTCTTCGGCTAAACAATAGGCACCTACCCCGGCTCGCCGGGTCGAGACGCCTTTCCAAGAGGGGTAGTTAAAGAGTCCAATAATTCGCACTCCAGATTTCTCGAATGCCAGCAAATCGCAGCAAAATGCTGGCAAACCCTACATCCCAGTTTCCTGTGCCTAGTCGAGATATTCTATAAAATAAATAACTATAATGTATTCAATTAGTTACAATCGGATTGCCGTTTTGCCACCCATCCTCCCGTACTTACCGTCATTGCAAACCGGGGAAATCGCCAGCCAAACGCAAGCACGCCCTATCGCACAGGTCACGCTAACCAGTGTATTTTGATAGACATGCCCACTACCTCCAATTTCATCGACTTGGTTTCGGGTGTACATTCTCAACCGAGAATTGCGAGGTAGGGGAAGCCGCATGTTTCGGTGGGTAATTGGTGAGCAACTTGCCCGCGGACCAAGACCGGAAAAAACCAGCGAGCCAGGTGTCGCAACACACCGTCGATGTTTGGCTTAACAAGGCCAGGGAAAGCTTCGGTATTCGATCCGTCATTTGTTTACTGGACCAGCGACAGCTGCGGCTCTACACCCAAGTTCACATGGATTTGGTTTCCTACTATCGGGCGAGCGGATTCCAGGCTGCGCATCTTCCAGTTCGCAACTACAAGCATCCTGCGCTCTCTGACCGCGAACTTGAGAAGGTGTGGAAAGCTTACACGAAGCTCGAAAAGCCTGTGTTGATCCATTGCAGCGCCGGGTTAGGCCGCACGGGTAAAGCTGTTTCATATGTCAAGCAAAAGCTGACAGCGGAACTCAAAAGGGTTCCGCCTCCAAGCAAGCAATGAGAAGCCTTTCGCGTTCTTGTGTTCGGACGGAACCTCTGATATGGATTACGCAGTTCAAAAATGGTTGAGCAAAGGAGATCAATGCAGATTCCGAAATTGATAGGGCCCCTACCGCCGTTTTTCCTCTCAACCACCTTGGGTTTAATAGTTGCCGTAAGTCTCGCTATCGCGCAGAACCCCAGCCAGCCTTGGATGAACTCCCAACTCTCTCCTGAGAACCGGGCCGAACTGGTTCTGAAGCAGATGACTTTGGGCGAGAAGATTGCGCTTCTGCATGGAAATGGTATGGCACACGCCTCCCAATGGCAGATGCCCCTGACCTTTATCTCGAATGGCGGCGCAGGCTACGTCGAAGGTGTACAGCGGTTGGGCATTCCGCCAATATTCATTTCTGACGCCGCGTACGGCGTTCGCGACAGCGGGGCCAATGGCCGATACTCGACGGCGCTTCCATCCACTCTGGCGGCCGCATCGAGCTGGGACACGCGTGGCGCCTGCGAGTACGGCGCGCTTATCGGTCGAGAGTTGCGATTACAGGGCTTTAATATGTCGCTGGGTGGGGGCATAAATATTACGCGCGAACCGAGGAATGGCCGAACCTTCGAGTACGCCGGAGAAGATCCGCTGCTAGCTGGGACAATGGTTGGCAATCTCATGAAGTGCGAACAGGCGCAACATGTCATTGGCGACATAAAGCATTTCGCGATAAACGATCAGGAGACCGGCCGAAACATCGTGAACGCTATCATCTCCAAACGTGCCATGCAAGAGAGCGATCTTCTCGCCTTTCATATAGGCATTAAGATTGCGAACCCAGGCGCGGTGATGTGTTCCTATAACCGCATCAATGGCGACTACGCATGTGAGAACACCTACACCCTGCACGACGTTCTTAAGAAGGATTGGGGATATCAGGGTTTCGTCATCTCCGATTGGGGCGGTACGCACAGCACCGAGAAGGCTTCCGCAGCGGGGATGGACCAGGAACAACCTATGGCAGATTACTTTGGGCCGGCGCTGGCTCAGGCAGTAAAGGACAGCAAGGTTCCGATGGCGGATATAGATGATCATGCGCGCCGTGTCCTTTACGCAGAATTCCTTTCCGGCATCGTTGACAATCCCATTGAGAAAGGCGTCGTCGATGTGGAAGGCGGGCTGGACATCGCACGGCAGCTGGAAGAAGAGAGCATCGTGCTTCTCAGGAACGAGAAATCGATCCTCCCCCTGGACGCGGATAAGATTCGTAGCGTCGCCGTAATTGGCGGGCACGCTGATGTGGGCATGATTTCTGGAGGCGGCTCAGCCCAGGTGGATCCGCCCGGAGGCAACGCGATTGCACAGCGAGGGAAGGGCGCTACTCACTGGCAGGATCACGTTTGGTTCCCCACGTCGCCGCTCAGAGCCCTGCGGGCGAAGTTCCCGAACGTCAAGGTAGAGTACAACTCCGGGGAGAATCTGGCTGCTGCCGTGACTTTGGCCAAAAGAGCCGATGTCGCAATCGTCTTTGCCTACCAATGGGAGTCAGAAGGCGTTGATCTGGCAACCCTCTCACTTCCCGACAACCAGGACGCGCTGATCGAGCAGGTAGCCGCAGCGAATCCACGCACGATTGTTATTCTTGAGACGGGCACGGCGGTAACAATGCCCTGGATCGGAAAAGTTAGTGGCGTGTTGGAGACATGGTTCGCGGGTAGCAGCGGCCATAAAGCTCTCGCCAACGTGCTGGTCGGAGAAGTGAACCCAAGCGGCAAACTAGCAATGACTTTCCCCAGGAGCGATTCTGATCTGCCGCATCCAGTGATCCCGGCACTTTCTCCTGAAGACGAAGGCGCAGGAAACGGCGCGGTAAATGATCGTGCGCGTAGCGAATCCAAGTATACCGTCCACTACGACGAAGGCCTGAAGGTGGGCTACAAATGGTACGAGGCCGAACACAAGGAGCCCTTGTTCCCGTTCGGGTTCGGGCTCTCCTACACGACCTACGCCTATTCCAAGCTGAAGACCGACAATGCACATCGGACCGTAAGCTTTGATGTGAAGAACATTGGCAAGCGTGCGGGCACTGAAGTAGCACAGGTGTACGCGACACTACCGGAGGTTGCCGGTGAACCATTCAAGCGGCTGGTGGGTTGGCAGCGAATCGAACTTGCCCCTGGCGAATCCAAGACCGTGACAGTTGAAGTCGATCCGTGGGTGATGTCCATCTTCGACGAGAACATCAACGCTTGGAGTTTGTTGCCAGGCGTCTACAAGATCTTTGCCGGCCCGTCTTCAAGCGAGACTCCTCTGAGTGCGGCGCTCCAGATCCAATAGTTATCTCTGTTCCATTCTGCGCAAGGTCGAAAAGGCGAACCTGGCCTACAAGTTCGAGACTGGCCGGAAAAAAGCGCAACCCCATGAAAAGAAATGGCGGAAGCGAGTGGGAGTCGAACCCACCGGCGACAGGAAAACCTGCCGCCCGCCGGTTTTGAAGACCGGGAAGACCACCGGGCCCCATGCGCTTCCGTAAAGTGTTTATCAGTGTTTCCATTGGTTACCAAAGATTTACTGCATATTTACTGCATATCGGTTAGGAGACGGTCATGCGCTATCAGAGAGGTTACATTTACCCTGCATCTGGTGCATTCTTCGTACGCTATTATGCAGCGGGTAAACAAGTCTCTCATCGGCTCTGCTCCAAAGACGACAAACACTATTCTCGCACTTGTCGCGATGTGAGGATGCTTGCCGATGAGTTCATGCAAACCATCAACGCTGGAAATGGCCCCAACGTTCAAGACATCGCTGTGGTGGACTTCTGGAAACAAACCTACCAGCCTTTCACGGTAGAGAATCTCCGGCACTCCACAGTGTACGGCTACCGTCACGTTTGGACGCAGCACTTAGAGAAGCATTTCGGAACGCTCACGCTCAGAGAATACCGGACGCACATGGGTTCGGCATTCTTGACGAAGTTATCCAAGACGCTGTGCCGATCTACCGTCCAGCACATCCGCTCCCTGGCCTCCGGCATCTTCTCTCATGCCGTCAATCTCGGTCTCATCGAATCGAACCCCTGGCACGATGTCAAAGTGTTGGGTAGGTCCAGACCTCCCGGAGATACAGCACACTACACTTTGGAAGAGGCAGAGAACATTATTTCGACTTTAGTCGATCACGTGGACTGTCAAGCCATCCTCGCTCTCGCTTGTTTCACCGGACTGCGGCCGGGGGAGATTCAAGGTCTGCGGTGGAGCGACATAGAAGAGGATTGGATTCACATCCGGCGTTCTATTGTCCGTGGCAAAGAAGGAGAGCTCAAGACTGCGAACTCCCTTGCGTCGTTGCCACTGATTACGCCAGTCAAAATACCCCTGGCTCTGTGGCGTCAGAAGGCCGGCGACAATGAGCGAGTGTTCCCACGCGATCTAAAGACGCTGGTCAAGTTCACCATAGCGCCGACCCTCAAGACCAAAAAAATAACGTGGAAGGGTCTCTATGCTGGCAGGAGAGGCGCGGCTACAGTCTTAACCGAACTAACGGGAGATGCTCTAGCGGCTAAGGAACTACTGCGTCACTCTAACATTGGAGTCACTCAACAAAAGTACGTGAAGAAGATGCCGGAGGCTTTGATGCGCGGGATGAAGCTGCTGGAGGCAGCTACGAAATGAAGCCCCCGAAATGCACGAGCTCGGCCTGACTGCCCTTGCGACTTTTGCCTTCGCGTCCGCGCCGAGATTGCGGAAGGCCGGACGGAGAAGGACGAAGAGAACCGGCTTGCGGCAGAGTTCCTCCGTTCGTACTCGAGGTTTGACTTGCCTATGCGGTATGCGGCGACCCTAAGATTGCGGCCCGAGGATCGGAGTCGCTCAACAAATTCTTCCGTGCGCGAACGACCTAACGTCCTATCTGAAATTCGTAATCATTACTGCATCGCTGGATCCCGTTCCGCGCGCAATCGCGATTTGCTTTCCGTCCTTAGACCAGGCGAACCACACAATGAATTCTGAAACGAAATGCGTCAGGGGATACGGTTTCCCACCCGAAAACCGGTCGTCAGGGATGCGGTAGCCGCGGTAGCCGCCACGTTGTTGCCAGGTACGGTGGTCTGACTCCCAGGCTTCGTGCGCGATGCTCTTGCCACGCGCTCTGCTCGACACGCTGTGTTGCTGAGCGTGCTGTTGCTGGTTGTTCTGGTCCTGGCGCTGCTGTTCCTGAGCGCGCAGCGGCTGCTGTTGCCTTTGATCGGGCTGCCGTTGTTGCTGAGCATGCTGCTGTTCAGGCCTTGCTTCCTCGTGCCTGCCCTGTTTGTCGGGATGGTCTTGCTTTTCCCCGTGCTGCTCCTGCCTACACGCAGCAGGAGCAGCAACTCCCAGAAGCAAGGACAAAACGGCTGTGCTGGTGATTCGAATTGCTTTCGTAGGTGCGGTCTCCGTTGCTGCCAAGTGAAAACGCCTCTATTGCAAGCTTCCTGTCGTTGTGTTGACCGGGTTGCCGATAGCTTCGCCGGATACAAGAAGTTCGACTCTCCGGTTCTGCTGGCGGCCTGCCGAATTGCCGTTGGAAGCGACCGGCAATGTGTTGCCGAAGCCTCGCGCGCTCACCGAGTTTGTAGCTACGCCTTGCTCCACCAGATAAGTGCGAACCGAGCCGGCGCGGTTCTCGGACAGGGATTGATTCATTGCATCGCCGCCCACATTGTCGGTGTAGCCGCCGACTTCGATATTGAGTCCAGGGTAGGCGAGCAGAATACCTGCGACTTTCGCCAGCTTCTCCCGAGCACCCGGTTTCAATGAGTATTTTCCGGTGTCAAACAAGACATCGGACATGCTGACGATGAGACCCCGCGCACTGTCGCGAGTCTGAAGGATCTTGCTCAATTGCTCGGACAATCGCGCGCGCATGGCCGCTTTATCAGCCTCTGCCTGTTGTGAATTCGCCTGGGCCCGCTGTGCAGCCAGGCGAGACTGGTCCGCGTCGGCCTGAGCCGCGGAGAGCGCATTGGCTGATGCAGCCTGGCTGCTTGCCATGTCCGATTGGGCTCTGGCAGAATCGGCCTGAGCTCTGGCTGTGTCTGACTCTGCCTGGGCTCTGGCGGCTTGTGCCTTTGCAGTGTCCGACTCCGCCCGGTCTTTCGCGAACTCGGCTCGGGCCTGGTCATGCTCCGCCCTTTCCTTCTGGCGGATAGCGTCGTCGGCCTGGGCCCGCGTATCGGCCTGCGCGTTGGCGGCTGCCTGCCGTTCGTTGTCCAGGCGCTCCTGCTCGATCTTTTTGACTGTGATGGCGCGCGCATCTTCCGCGGTCTGTACCGCCTCGCGGGCGACACCGATCATTGCTTTCCTGTTGCTGTGCTTGTCGATGGCATCTTCATCGACCTGGTTCATCAGGCGGACGGCCTGCTGATAGGTATCGTTGGCGTAGTTCTCGGCGCCTTCGGATTGCGCGATGCGCAGGGCGTTGCGCGCCTCAAAGAATTCCAACGGCAATTTGGTATTCAGAACCACTGGATCGAATTTGTAGCCGGTGGGAATATAGCCACCGCGTTCCAGCAGTTCATACTTTGTGTGCATCGCCTCGGTTGTTCCTTTGGTATCGTCACGGACGATGTTTTCGAGCACCACCAAATTGCTCGGCTGTCGTACCGCAAAATAAGGTTCCGCGGTCACGACCAGAGCAAAGGCCTGAAGCTCGGTGGTGACATCCACCTTGCTGCGGTGGTTATCCCCGACCAGGATCTCGCCCAGGTTCACGGCTCGGCCCTCGGGGGAGATTGCCCAGAGGACATAAGTCAGATATTCGTTGCCGAAAGTCGTGGGCCTCTGCAGGTTTCCAAATTCCACTTCGATTTCAATGTAGCCCTTCTTACTTTCGACCTTGGCCTGGCCGTTGGCCTGCGGCATTAAATCAGTTCCAGCAAAATCCAGCTTGGTGGCTCCGCCGCGGTGCTTATAGTTGACCGCCTGAATGCTGCGGCTGACTACGGTAACTCGGTAGGTTGGGGTGTGAGCCATGGGCTCGAGGACTACGGTGGATTGGGAATCGGTTTGAGCGACTGCGGATAAGCTGAGAGCGATTACAGAGCCTAGCAATAGTCTTAGTTTCACAAGTGTCTCCTTGATGGCAGATATCTGCCGTGTATCGATCTTTGATTGCCGTGTTCAGATTTCTTGATCAAGTCCTGCACCTCATCCCTTCCCTACGTGAATCCGGGAAAGAGAATGAAAGAGTCCAAAAACATTCAGCAGCCACAGAACCACGGCGATGACTACCACGCCGTTCAGGATTGACTTGATGGACGACTGCATTGGGATGAAGCGATTCACCAGCCACAGAAGAACGCCTACCACGACGAGAACTTCCAGGAGTTGAATTAAAGGCATGATCTTTGACCTTTCATTTACGCGGGCTAACCCCTCTCATCTGCGTAGAGGTGCTGCCCTAAGTTCGAGATCTTTTCGGGTCGATTCGTGCCCGCCAGATGATCCCGGCCTACGCACGGATGCAGAACGCCAATCGGCTGGATGTGGTCGCTTCGATGTGAACGGTTGGGGATCTCACCCCCAGCAACCCAAGAATGGGAGCTACGAATTGGCGGTCGTCGCTCTCTCGACACACTCAGGAGAATAAAGAATGACAGGTGTAGACTTTCGTGTCTGAGCAAGATAGCTCACATGCGAAGAACCAGGGTTGCGTTTTCTGGGCGACAGGATCAAGTCGCGGAAGCTTCAGGTTTCTAAGATCGTCAGGCGCGGAAGAGCGCTATCGGCTCGTTGGAACCTACCGGATATATCAGGACCCGCGAACGTCAAACTCTCGACCACATTTGAAGCAGAAAGTCCGCCGCTTGATCGTGAACATCCGCTGTCAGGCGCACCCATAATTGCGTGGACCACGTCGGTCGCGTTGTGCAGTCGGTCGGTGGCATCTTCACGCGCCGTCCCTGCCCAGCAGAGCGTACCGAGACTCAACATCGCAAGTAAGAACATTACTTTCTTCATGGATAGCCTCATTTCTGTTACCTCTGCGCCGGCTCTCTGGCTTCGTGTGGTGTTCGCATTCGCACACAGATTCGTGGGCATACATGCCGGTGCACCAGGTCGATTCCTACCTTTGCAAATCAGGATTCAAGAGGTCTGAGCAATAATGCTCACGCTTGCCACACGACATTGCCGACAAATTGTCGTGAAGAAATGTATCTACCCAGTTCCGCACGAGTACAGTGCGAACTCTCGTGCGCCTAACGAAAGCAATTCAGCGGGCAATCCGGTAGCTTCGTTCTGAGTGTCTCGGAGAGTCGTGCAGGGTAGTTGCATACATCCGTCAACGCTTCGCGGTCTGCTCGAGCTTAGATAAGACTGGCTGTATTTCCGAAAGTGCAGCGGCATCTCCCTTCGCCAATGCCGCCGTGATCTGATCGCGGGCTGCCAGGGTGTCACGAAGCAAGTTGCGGAGTGCGGGGTCCTCCGTGCTACTCGCAATTTGCTGAGCTTGATCAAAAACCTCCCTGGCATATTCCCCGGCCTTTCCGTAGTTCTTTTGCACCACCTCCAGATACATCATCGTGGCTGTGTCGCGGAGCTGCGACAATTGTTGCCTCGACTGACAGGATCCCAGTTGTTCTGTCGAGGCAGACAGTTCCTGCTGTACCTTCTGTAGCCTGGAATACTGCAGGATAAACCCAATAAGAAATCCAGCAAGCAATAGCAGAAGCCAGAGGACGAGTTTGTGTCGCATTGATCTTTCCCTCCTCTATTCCTTTTCAACCTCGGCGAAGTCACGCGATGCACGCGGACCAAATTCCAACTTTTTTGATCCGCCAGAGTCTCAAGCAGGCCTTATGTTTTCTTCCAAAGAGGCTAGCAGTTCATCCAAAGCGTGGGTGAGGCGGGGATGCCATCGGCCAGCGATCTCTCTGTGATTTTTCCCAGGTCGATGCCCAGCTTGGCCAGGCGAGCTAAACCTTCTTGAGCCACGGTTGGTGGAGTCTCATGCGACCGTCATGATCCCACTTGACGACCGCGTCATCTTCGTTAACTTGCTCAACTGTACCGAATTCTCCGGTCGGCTTTCCGAAGTCGCCCAGACCCTCCACGCGATCTCCGGGATCCAGTTCCTGGTCGGTGGCAGAAGGTTCGGCAAGCGATGGCTTCCTGGCACGGTCTGAATCAGGGGTCGCTCCCGGGTATGACAGGGGCGGTTGGGGAGCTCTATGCAGTTTGGCTATTGGCTTATTGGTGAAATGCGTCATATTTCCATTGTTTCTTCCCAAGATGCCAGAGCAGCGCCCTTCGCTGCGCCTGTTCATCTCCTCGATAAATAGAGCATAGGCTTGGAAAGAATGGCTCGCCTGGTCCAAAGTGCACAGTTGTGACAATTAATTTGGCTAAATGCGGTAGCTCATATTGTGGGGTTGATGCAAACAGCACTGGGAGGTCCCGAACGCTAGGCGTAGGCGCATGTGCCCGATTTTGCCCATCGCTGTGTGGTTACTTTGTTTGTGAAATTTGGCGCGGAAGCTAGTCGTGGAGAACGACATTTAGAAGTGAACTATGAACTTGCATCCCGCTCGCGCCATAGTCAACGAAGCCCAACGTTCTGAACCTATTCATGAAAAAACTGACCCGCGACCGGGTTGTGCCTATCATTTCCGCCAGCATCTCCTGACTGATCTTGGGGATTACAGTCTGGGGCACGCCTTCCTTGCCGAAATGTGCAAGCAACAGCAAAATCCGCGCTAGCCTCTTTTCGCTGGAATTGAAGAGTTGGTCAACTAAATCCTCTTCGTATCGGATGTTCCGTGCCAGGAGATACGCTACGAACAGATCCGAGAGCGCGTGTTCTCGATGGAGCGCAAGCATCATTGCCTGCTTGTCAATTTGTAGAAGCTCGCAGTCCGTCATTGCGGCTGCAGACCCCATGCGTAAAGGCTGTCCAGCGAGGGCACCTTCTCCGAAAAACTCTCCTTCGCTCAATATTCCCAGGGTTGCTTCCTTACCAATCTGGGATACGACAGTAAGCCTAACCTTGCCTTCCTGGACGTAGAAAACTGCGTTAGCCGCATCTCCCTGCGCGAAGATTGTTTGTTTCTGGGCAAAGGACACGACTTTCCTACCCCCGCCGATAGTGGCAAGAAATTTCCTTGGGTCGAAGTAGGTTTTTCTCTTGGCCAGCACGGATGGTGCCATCAATAGCGCCTCCCGGTGTAGAGTTAGGATCCTCATGAATTTTACAAGAATGGTCGCTTGCCAAAGTGTTCAGTTTTGCTCAGATTGATAAAAACCGCTGGCGGATCGACTGAAACCTGAACTGGCTAATGTGTTGAAAATGATCAATATTGAGCATTTTTCCAGCTCAGGATCGTTGCATTATCGCGGTGAAAACCAAGGAACTCACCCTGAAACAAATACTCTCCGTGCCTTGTCCCACTTGCGGTGCGGCGGCCGAGGAAGCTTGTGAACTGCATACGGGCACCTTGCCCACCGAGACCGGAAACTTTCCGCAGCTGAGGCGGTGGAAATGAAGCCTAGCAAACGATAACAGCCGGTGGGCCACAGGCTCTTTTGGGTAGTGTCTCAATCGGTCCTCATGATCTCGGCTGTGATACGTGGTGGAGTGAGATTTCTGTAACTTGCATTGCGCCTCCTCCGGGGCCAACTCGATTTGGCTAGAGGAGCCGAGGGCCAACTGACGATTGGACCATTTGTATTGAGTGTGCTCTATTGCTCAGAATCGGTTTTCAATCCAGAGTAACGTGCCGAACACGAAGAAAGGGGATTACGGTTATGGCCGCGCAAAATACTGACTGGCACGACCTCGCCGAACAGGCCAGTAAAGAACTTGACCCCGTAAAATTGCTGTGCCTGGTTAACGAACTAAATCGAGCCTTGGTACAAAACGAACGAACTTCTCAGCGGCTACAGGTTCAAGAACCCACTTAGAATCTTTCTGCCCGCTTAGACCACCCAAGAAGGCCATAATTCTTGGCGGGCCCTCTCCTCTCAATATTTTCCTTCCAAGTTCGGATTTTCTGCCAGCAACGTCCCTTCTACAAGGTGCGCGCGCGCAGCAGAAAGCATACTGAAAGTATCGCCACGAACATCCGGATCGTGACGATCGCCCGCTAGTTCGCCAGTTCTTTCGTGGCGGTACAGCTATCAGTGGGGCATGTCTCTGTCTTCCGGGAATGAGCAGTCTTGCTCAGACGAATGCCGGCTAGAGTGCTACCGTTGAGGTGTGTTTCCGGCCCGAATCGCCGAGGAGCCCAAAAGCCGCTTGTCGCTTTGCAGGACTGAGCTATCGTGAAGCGAATTGCACCAATCTGGGGCACTTCCTTTTTGCTGTTGGCAGCTTGCGGGGCGTTGTGCCAGAGCGAACGCCCTTCCGCTGATTTGCTTCTGGGGTTACAGTTTGACGGCTCACACTCACCCGAAGTGCAGCACCCGGAGATGCATACGTGGACATCACTTCCTGATGCTCCGTCGGCACAGCCTCCAACCCAAGCGGAGAAGTTTCACGCGTTCGTCAATGAAGCACGGTCACCTTTGACACTTGGCGGCGTTGCTGTCAACGCGGGCGTAATGCACGAAATAGGACTGGCACACGTCACTCCGGGACCGCAGCCCAGCTTAACAGCTCTCTATAAAGTGGCGTTTGTTCAAAAAGAGTCCAGCGTCTTTTTTGGTAAGTACCTGTATCCGTCGTTGCTCAGGCAGGACCCACGTTATTACCCTTCGACCAGCAGCAGGTTTCTGGGCCGGGCCGCCTACGGAGCTTCGCGCATTTTGATCATGCGTAACGACTCCGGAGAGAGGGCACTGAACTCGTCATATTTCCTCGGAGTGCTGACTTCGGTCGCTATCGCAAGTGCTAACCGGCCATACTGGGCGCGATCCCCTTCGGCATCATTCAAAACTTTTGGTTCGACGATTGGAGGCGACGTGGGGACTAACCTCTTCCACGAGTTTGGGCCTGGCATCCGGCAAATGTTGAAGGGGCATGCGCCGAAGTTCGTGTCTAGGATCGAAGAGAGCATCACCCAAGACCAGACCCCGAGAGACTTCGTCTCCACCCCTGCAAGACCTTAGGCCGCCGACCGGGCGGACTGAGGCCGGGGTTCCGAGTAGCTGAACATGGCCTGCTTCAGTTGCGAATCCACTTCATCTGCGATGGTGATCACGTCCAACAGCACCTTGCTGAAATCCACCTTGGACAGATTTTTTTGTAGGGTGTTAAAGATACTGACCTGCAGGATTCGGGACTCCTCCACCAACATCGCGGCAGTGTAGCCTTGCTTGCGTCGCAGATCTCCGTGCTCCCCGTGCTGCGATGGAGATCTGGGCTGTCGTTTTTGAAGGGAGGCGCAAGCGGTTAACAAAGTCGGCGGTGAGGTTGGGAGATGGCCGGTGCGGTCCTCAAAGATTAACGGGATACAAGTCAGCTCTTCGTCATGCTCGACTAGTTCCATCCAGCCCTGAATCGTAGCAGCGAGATCATGCTCCAGTATGGTGGCCACGCTCTCTGCGGGCAGCGACTTCGAGGCTACTGGGTGCGCTGGTTTATCGTGGATGAGTTTCCTGAGTGAGGCGATCCCAATCGGCTTCACAAGGGTTGCGTCAGCCTGTGTCCAGAAGGGGATAGCCACTGAGCACCAGCGTCACTGCTTGCGGGTGGGTGTGGCGCATGGCGCCGACGACGGTAAAACCATCCCCCGCATGCGGCATGTGCAGGTCAGATAGCAGAACGTCAAAGTTTTCTTCAGCGATGCTATTACTCGCTCCTTTCTCCAAGGAGCCACATTCCGAGAAACCGTGGTCGCCAGAATCAGGGGAGCTGCTGTTTGTGCTGACTGTCGAACCTGCTGAGGCGAGCGGTCATTGAAGCATGCAATGCCTACCGCATAAGGGATTTCTGCCTGAGAAAGCCGGTGCAGAACGCAATCCCTATCCTGTATTTGATTCGACTAACAAGGCTGGGTAGCGTCTGCGCAGCGCCGCTCATCTAACCATTGAGATTGCGTTCGGAGAGGAACCTTTTCTATAAACAGCTCGGCTTTAGGTGGTCACTATTGCAACAGACTAAATATTCCTTAGAAGGGTATTTTGGCTATGCCTAGAATGCTATTCGCAGGGGGCGGAATGGACGTAAACCAAAGACAAATCGCGCTATCGTTGCTCGAGGGCCTTAGGGAAGATCTGATTTATGCGCACCTGAATAATGGAGGTCGCATTCTTGACGTAGCCGACCTTCGCCAATACATCTATGAACAGATGGGCAGGATACGAACAAATGCCTTCATGTTGGACGGATTGTACGGCGCTGGCAATGGTCACGGGCAAGACACCAAGAGTAATGGTAACGGGAAAGGGCATTCCTGATTATCGGGCGACCGCTTGAAGCGGTTGCAGTTTGGCTGGTGTGAAGTCTTAGGACTGTCTTGGAAGTAAGCCTGCTCATCTCAGGAAGCAGGATGTATGCCCACGGTTCGGATACTCGTAGTGGATGATCACGCCACTGTTCGGCGCACAATGTGTTCTCTCCTTTCGACCAACGGTCTCGAACAATCCGCGAATGTCTCCGCACAGCTTAACCCTGGCGAAGGGCAGTGACCGCCGTGTTTGCCGGCCGACTTGAAAATCAGGCCGACAGCCTTCCTCTAGCGTCGATCGTCCGACCCCACCTTCCTTCCTTCCTTAGTGACGGCTGTTCCATCGAATGTGAGCGGTTGTGAACAGACAGTCAAATCCATACCAGATATGTTTGTGCTGTTCCACTCCGGATGCTTCAGGTTCCCAGGCCGGAACTCAACCGGTGCACAACGCGCAAGCGTTCTGCGTAAGGACCAACAGCAAAATCAAATCCCAAGTGAAACCTCAGACCGCCGCAAGGCGAGAATCTTAGGAGGACTCCATGAAGAAAGTATTCTTGCTGATCGCTGTATCGGCCCTGCTGGTGACGTTGGGGTTTGCGCAGGCTCCCGCCGCTGGCAGCAACACGGACCCGGCCAACGTTAAAGGTTGCCTGGGTGGATCTGATGGAAACTACACCGTCGTGGAAGACGGCTCTCGTCAGATTTTCAAGATCACCACCAGCAGTGTTGATCTCAAACCGCATGTTGGCCATGACGTAAAACTCGCAGGACACAAAGCAAGTGGTGCCGTGAGTTCCGGCGCTGCTGACAACACCTTTGCCGTCACCGAACTGAGCATGATTTCCGAACACTGTGCCGCGGCCGCCGCTGCCACCGTTGGAGCTGTTGTTCCCTATTCGCAAACTGTCATCGAACCTACCACCGCCACCCCTGCACCAGCACCGAGCGCGCCCGCTGTGGACGCCGCGGCACCGGCTGCGACGGTGAGCCCGTCTGCGGTTCCTCCCAGTACACCTGCGGTGGAAGCTGCAGCGCCTGCAGCGCCGGCTGCGACGGTGAGTCCGTCTTCAGCGACTGTCAGCACGCCCGCTGCGCGAGCTGCGGCACCGACCACGACGGTCAACCCGTCTGCGGCGGCTCCCAGCACACCTGCGGTGGAAGCTGCGGCACCGGCTGCAGCGATGAGTCCATCTGCGGCGCCCGTCAACACACCCGCTGCGGAAGCTGCTGCGCCTGCGGTGACGGTCAGCCCGTCTGCGGCGAATGTCAGCACGCCCACTGAGAAAGCGGCTCACTCAGCGCGACCGTCAACCCATGCTCGCAGACTATCAGAGGCCCAGGCTGCAGCTGCATCGGCTACGACGGTCAGCCCGCCCGCTGCGGATGCTGCGCCGGCCAGTCCGGCCTCGGAAACGGTCAGCCCGGCCTCCGCGGACGCCGCAACCGCCAACTCATCCTCGGAGACTGCCAGCGCACCTGCTGCAGCCGCCACTACACCCACCGCTACTCATAGAGCTGGGTCTCTGTCGCTTTTGATTTCGTTTGTCGTGCTGGTAATCGTCTTAGGCACGCTGGCCCCACTCCTCCTCAGGTGGAGAAAGCGGAAAATGCTGGAGCGGACTGGTACGCCAAATCTTTCTTTTACGAATGAAGTGAGCAAGAAAGAAGCGAGCTCCGACCGGGACAAGCCAGAACCACGCAAAGTTGCCTAAGCTGAGTGAGAGTAATTCGGCGGTGGACGTTCGGGACCGAGAAAACCGGGAGGGCGGAGTCAACTCCGCCCTCTCGTCTGAAAGGGTTACAACCCCTACGCTGCTACTCCAGCGGTGATCTTGTGGAAGGTCGAGTTGACAACCTCGCCGTTCTGAACCCTAGGCGTCCCCTCGATAAATCTTGCCATGGTCTTCAACACTTCGGGGTAAGTACTGCTGTTGTAAGTGTCAGCGCTGGCTTTGTTGTCCCACAGGCTGATGGCCGTCACGTCGATTCCGCCGGGACCGGAGAGCGTAATTTCGTCCTTGAACCCGTTCTGCCGGCGAAGTAACGGAAGGATGTCCTTGTCGAATGTTCGGGTGTAATCGGAAAGCATATTGGATTTCAGATGAAACGAGACGTTGCGTGCAAACATGTCAACCTCCTTAAGGTTGTCATTCGCTAAGTGGGGGAGAAACTTCAGATGGGCTGACTTAGTTCAGGGAACCTGAAAGAGGAGCAAGGATGCTCACTCCGGATGACTCTTGCATTTAGATGGCCCTCTGCACTAGACCGCGCAACTCGTTGTTTCGATACGTCGCGGAGCAGACCCGGCACGGCGGAGTCCGGGTTCCCGTCGTGTACCTTTGGCAGAAGCAAGCACAAACGGCAACCTTTTTGGCACTCCGGTTGCCGCCCGGGGCAACGCCGACTAAACCAGTCTCCCCCTCCACCGATTTGGATGGTGCCCTGGAATCGGCAAAGCACAAATTGCCTGCCCGCGCCGATGGTTGCGAAGGGAGACTCATGAAGAATGACTCAAAAGACGCGGCAAAGAAATCGTGCCAAGTGTGACACCGAGTCAAGCCATCACGAACCTCGACAATTTTGCGGTGCGGATGGTGATGGGGCTTCGCCCCTTGTAGGCAACAAAGCCAAGTTTTCGGAAACGATTCATAAACAAACTGACTCGGGCTCGGGTTGTGCCAACCACTGCCGCCAGCTCCTCCTGATCGATTGTCGGAATGACCAGTTCCGGTTTGCCTCCGTCGCCGAAGTTACCTAGTAACAAAAGAGTTCGGGCCAGCCGTTTTTCGCTGGGGTTGAGAAGGTGGTCCATTATGACTTCTTGGTATCGAGTGATGCGAGCCAGCAAGTAGTCGAGGAAAAATGCCGCAAAGGTCTTTTCATTTTGGATCACACGCAACATCTCTTTTCGCTCAATCCTGAGTATTGTGCAATTTGTAAGCGTCCGGGCTGACGCCGTGCTCCGAGGCCGAACGGCTGCGGCGCATTCCTTGCCTGCGAAGTTTCCCGGGCCGAGCAGGGCAATTGTGCTTTCCTTGCCCTTAGAATCTACAGTGAGCTTCACCGCACCCGCCAAGATATAGAAGACAGCATTTCCCCGTTTGCCTTGCTCAAAGAGGATATGTTTTCTCGGGACATACACAATCGTCCTGCCCGGGCCTGCTATCGAGAGAAAAGTCTTGAGATGAAAGACCGATCTTTTCTTATGAGCCTGGCGCCACTGCTGCCGCGTCTGCGGCGGCTCACCGGCGTCCATGAGGCAGCCGTGGATCTCGGCCAACTCACCCCGCTCGTCGAACGTTCCGGCGACATTCTCCACGGCGTGGACCAAGCTGCCGTCCTTACGGCGGAGTTCAGCCTTGTTGCATTCGAGCCGTCCTTTCTCCTTGAGGAGCCTCAGAAATGACTCCCACGACGCGCGGTCCGGATAGACTGAAAGCAGATCACCTTTCATCACCGCTTCGACTGAGGCAAAGCCGAGCATGCGCGCGAAGGCTGAATTGCATGTGATCAACCTTCCATCGGGGCTTGCCACATAGCTGCCCGCCGGATTCGCTTCAAAAAAGCGCCGGGTTTCCTCCTCGCGGTGGAGCCGTACCTCCTCCGCTTGCTTGCGCCTGGTGATGTCACGAATGTTGCATTGGATAACCCTCGTCCCGCCACTCAATCCATACACATTGCTAACAAACTCCACTGCAATGGACCGGCCGTCTTTGGTTTCAAGCGGGAGAGATTCATAGCGGATATATTCTTTTTCTTGCAACTCTAGAAAGGCCAGCTTGCATTCCTTGATGTCTTTGAACGGCCCAATCTCCCAGAGTGGCGTCCCAATAAACTCGTCATGAGAGTAGCCCAACAAATTAACCAGAAATGGGTTAACGTCGGTTATCTGTCCAGTATGCGCGTTGAGAATCAGGATTCCATCTTTGGCAGTTTCGAAAAGCCGACGATATCTCAGCTCCGAAGCTCGTAGCGCCTCTTCCGAGTGCTTGGATTGTGTTTCTTCCTGCATGGCGTGCCTCGTGTAGGCTTCCAAGCTCGAGCCCGCTCAACGATTCAGGTGGTTAGTATCAAGCGTCGGCTGTCTGAACACTGGTCAAAATTGACCAAAAATCTCGATTCTTGTGAGCGTTCTCGATTCTCGCGGCATGGAGAGATATGCGCGACCGCTTTAGTCGCAAAGCCATAGCCAGCCAATAGCCAATGTATGGTCCCGCTTCAACTTCCTTTATTGGACACCAAGGGAACCCGCCTAGATTTACCACGACGGCAGTTTGTTCATAGCTAGTGACTGGAGATCCTGGGACTGTTAGTTACTGGCTGCCGCAGCCGGTTAGTTTTCTTCCCCCGATGCAGAAAGGCGGTTCTATTCGTCGGCAACCGGCCTCCACGCGCCGGGTCCCCGCATTGAGCAATTGTGAACAGAATGGTGGAAAGCTTGCCTGTATACAGAACCCAATGGGTACAAACAGCACTCTGCTGTGTATACACCGAGATCCGGGCCAACTGAGTTTGTTGGAGCAAAACGGATACGAGCTGCTAACCGCTACCAACGGTGCCGATGGTCTGCGGCTCTTTATGTCGCGGCCTGTGGATGCAATTGTGCTCGACTACCAGTTGGGCCTTTTGGATGGCGGAGTGGTGGCGACTGAGATCAAAAAGGTCAAACCACAGGTTCCCATCGTCATGCTGGCTGAGGACGCGGAGCTGCCGGCCGATGCATTGAAGTCCGTAGACGCGCTCGTCGCCAAGTCCGACGGTCCTCACTTTCTGTTGGCAACGGTTCACTTCGTACTGAATGTGAAGCCGGCACAGCGTCGTGAAAGAAAGCTGAGGTCCCAAATACCGACACATCGGTCCGGATTAATGGGCGGTGGGTGACTTTTGGTTCTCGTAGGAGCCCGCAGGTTTCAGGTGCGGCCATTCAACCGTCTTACTCTGCCGCGCTGCTCCAGTCGCAAAGGTGCCTTTCCATCCGCAGTCAGCCCCGAGACACGCAAGATCAACGCGTTCAACTTCCTGTTCTAGATTCGGATACCGAATTCCCTCATCTAGTCGAATGAAGGGCATTGGCCGACCGCAGTTCGGACACTCAAAAACTAGTAGGTGGGCATTCATGGCGATTCTACTTACCGCCTCAGGTCCGTCTGTGGCGGGATTCCGCATAGCAATTGCCCCAGCAGGGATATACCACATCTGTCGGCATCCAGCCATTTCTAATGCTACCCCGCACCCAGGGCGCGAAATGAGCAATCCCGCACAGTCTTGCCATTGTGAATGAAGAATACTGTTGGATGCAGTTTCGTCGAAGCTTCTAGGTTCGCCTGTTGGTGAGAAAACTCTTTGGTCGTGCTCGCAAGGAGCAGAGGGATGTGACTATGCTTTGGACAATCTTTGTGGTGCTTTTGATTTTGTGGCTTTTGGGTTTTAGTTTGCACGTGGGCGGAGGTCTGATCCACATGCTGCTGGTTGTGGGATTAGTGGTTTTGGTCATCAATTTGCTTAGCGGCCGCCGAACCGCGGTCTGAAGGGCACACTATCTGGCTGAGTGTGGATTACTTTCCGGGAGGGTGGCAATGTTTAGCACGAAGAATTGGATTTACTTGGGGTTGATCGTGTGCGCGCTCGCAATGTTCATTCCCCGCAGCGCAGCGCAAACCATTTCGTGTTCGTCTGAAGACGCCAAGCGGCACTATTGTTCGGCGAATGGGCCAGGCCGAGCCCGATTGGTGAATCAGCGTAGCGAATCCGCCTGCACCGAAGGCTACAGTTGGGGCTCGGATGACAGGGGCATCTGGGTCGATCACGGCTGCCGGGCTGATTTCGCCATCGAAGAACGCCGTGGTGGGGACCGAGATCCTGACCGTGATGGCGACCATCACCGCGATCGCGACGACAACTACGGATACGTCTCGGGACAAGTCGTCTCGTGCTCATCGGATGACAGGCACCGGCACTATTGCCCAGCTGACACGCGCGGCGGCGTGCAACTGATCAAGCAACACAGCGACTCGTCATGCCAGCAAGGCCGCAGTTGGGGTTTTGATCGTCGTGGAATCTGGGTGGATCACGGCTGCCGAGCTGATTTTCAGGTTGGCGGGTAAACAGGACAATCGCTGCATTGAGGACCACTTCGTCAAGTTCAGCAGCACGGAGACGTTCACCTAGTAGTTCGAGAGCCTTGGTCTCAACACCGTGCCGCTGTTACGACGGACGGTTTCGTCTATCTCAGGCCCCGTTGTTCTCTCGTTTGACCTTTGTCCCCTCTTTTGTTGAACCGGTGCGCGTGTCCTTACTCTTACTCTGCCAAAAGGTAGTAAATGTACGGCTATGAACGAATCAGACATCATCGAACGTCTCATGCGTTTAGACGAGAAATCTCCGAGATTCGAGAGGACAATCGCGTTTATTGGACGCGTAGCGCGCATAACAAGCTCGAAATGGAATATTACGAAAGAAGGCTGGAAAGATTGGACGAAATCAGAAAAGAGCTTCCTGCTCTGGCTCGGCAGTTCGCTGCCTGAAATGCGCATCCATTTTTTAAACAAGGGGGAGGGCGGCGTACTGATGGTTTCTCGGTAAGCATGTGGCCTTCCTGGATCCGACGCAAGGACCATCCCAGTCGTTCCGCTAAGATTTGCTACTTCTCACCTTCCTTCAAGACATTAGTCAAGCCGCGCGCGATGTTACTCGCCGCTTTTGCCGCTGTCAATGTCCTGGATCGATTCTCGAAGATCTTACATAGCCTCTTTTGATGTCACGCCAAAGCCAGACTCATAACAGTCGGTGAGGATCAACTGGGCTTAAGCAGTCTGAATGCTCAGCCTGTTACGGGCGTTTTGAATTTTGCGATGGAAGAGCCGCTGGGGTTGGGGGCTCTCCCTTGCGGTGGACTTCTTGGAGGCACGATGAAATCTGAGTTCTGTCGCCATGAGGGGGTTGATCTCTCGTGCCAAGACGCGGCTACATTGGCTTGTTCAGATCAGGGGAACGGGAGAGACCGCCACCGGATCGTTGCAACCCGAATTCTTATGCTGGTTTCCGTGGTCGGCATGGAACACTTTCCGCTTTCCGGAATTGGAGCTGGCAATGGTTTAGCTGCCTACCGTTTTTGCGTAGTCCTCAAGCGTTCTCTTCGTTTCGGCTTCTTTGGCGGCTTCTTGAAAGGCTTGCTTCTCAATGCGTGTCACGAGCGTCTCAGCCTCGCGTTCTTCGTGCGACTGAGGACAGTCCAGTGTGCTTTCATTTGCCGATTCTCCGTAGGCCAAGAGTTATAAGAAGGGGTCCAAGGGATATGTGTTCGGGGTTACCCTTGGACCATTTGGCGGATGGCCTAATTGCTTAGCAACCATGATGCACCGCAGCAGAATATATAGCTGGCCTGTTTTGACCACTTCTTTGGGAGGCCGCTGCGCCGCACCGCGCAGTTTCTGAATCGCATACGGGTGCAGGAATTAAACAGCCTTATCGCGAATCGGCCGCTGACTCGAGTCGGCAGCAGCACCAGCGTGCCCGACGGGTGTTCTCGACACCTCGTCCGGGAGATCTGGGCTATCACGATGTGATACCCCTCACGCGCGAGTCGGAGGAATCGAACGAAGTCCGCGACTTTTGCACATTTGGCGTACTAGCGGCAGGCCATGTCGGATACCTCGCGATATGAGCCATTCTGCACAGTATCGCCGGATAAAATGAGCGATCCTATTGATGTCTCAAAAGGGCAGTTACCCGCCAAACCAGACGGCCTGCCCTTTCGAGGCGGGTCCCCAGAAACAATCGGGCCGCGATTGAGACGAGTCTCAGTGGCAGGTCCGGTGCCCCACTCGTGCCGACCTGCTGGAGAGGAAGACGCAGATGCACCGGGAAGATCTAATGAATACCGATATGCTGAGCGAAATCCTCCTGCTGGTCAGTGGCACCATGATTTTGGTCACGTTGTTGCTGATCCTGTTGGCCGCGCTTACGCGAACCCCAGCGCTGCAATAGCGCGGTTACGCAAGGGAGAGGCGATGAGACAAGCACACAGCTCCGCAGCCTTTACACTGGCTATCATTCTGCTTGGCGCGCCCGCACATTCTCAGTCGGTTCCAAGCAGTCAAGTCTCGGCCAACGACCTGGCACGGCGGGTGATCACTAACGAACTAAAATTCCAAGATGACCACAGCAACTGGATGTACCGACTCGAAAAAGAACAGTATGGAAAGAAACAGGTCGAGGAAATCATTGAGACAAGAGAAGGTTCTCTCAGTCGACTTTTGTCTATGAACGACCACCCCCTTACCGCGAAACAACAGGAGGAAGAAGACCAGCGGGTGCAGGAATTAATGACCAGTCGAAGTGCGAAACTAAAATTGCAGCGAGCACTGGACGCTGAGACCCTGCGGGGGAGACGATTGTTCGCGATGCTGCCTGATGCGTCCGTGTTCAACTACTCGGGCGGTGAAGGAAACCTGGTAAGGCTGAGCTTTCGACCAAACCCGAATTTTCATCCACCTTCCGTGGAGGCCCGTGTTTTCCATGATATGGAAGGCGAGATGTGGGTCGACTGCAAACAAGAGCGACTGGCTGCGTTTAATGGTCATCTCACACAAGAGGTGGAATTCGGACTCGGCCTGCTGGGGCACTTGGACAAGGGAGGCCATTTTGATGTTAGGCAGGCAGAAGTTGTGCCAGGCCACTGGGATATGACGACCATGAGTGTGGAGATGACAGGCAAGGCTCTCTTGTTCAAGAGCATCGGGGTGCAGAAAAGGGAAAACCGTCGGGAATTCCACCAGGTATCCGACGATCTGACGCTTACTCAAGCCGCAGACATACTCAACGGATACATAGTTGTAGCGGATAATCGCTAGTCGTTCTTTCCGCCTTTCCGAACGGTCTACGCCGTTGTTTGAGGAAGAGCTAGGGCGATCTAGAACGGCGCGGGAGCTAGCGGGCTTCTGATTATCTGGTTGTTTCAGCAAGCCCCAATAGGTAGTGTTGAGGTGTGCCACGACCCTCGTTCCCAAAGACTCTCCGCCAGTTTCAGTCCGACTTTGCCACGGAGGAACGCTGCCAGCAGTATCTGGCAGCTTGTCGTTGGCCGGATGGGTTCACTTGTCGGAGATGCGGGTATGGAAAAGCCTATGAGTTGGTGAAACAGCGGCGCCACCAATGCTGTAAGTGCCGGTACCAGGTCTCGCTGACATCTGGGACTATCCTCCATCGGACGAAGATTCCGCTGACCCATTGGTTCTGGGCCGCGTACTTAATGACCACGGACAAGCGAGGCGTGTCCGCTCTACTTCTGCAGCGTCAGTTGGGCCTAACCTGCTACGAGACCGCTTGTCGGCGTTGCGCCGAGGTGCGAGGTCTGCTGTCCCGCTTGCCGATCGCGCGATTGGAAACCTCCAGCAGTGGCTGATTGGAACCTACCACGGAGTAAGCAAGGACCAACTGCAGGTTTACCTGGATGAATTCGTCTTTCGACACAACCGTCGCAAGACGCCGGCTGCGGCATTTCAGACACTACTCGGTCTGGGAACCGGCCGCACATCAACCGAGTACGAGCAGATTCGGGGAGCGAGGGATCTCAACCCCAACCTGTTGGGGCTTGCTGAAGCAACCAGATAATCAGAAGCGGGCTAGTGTTTACCAAACAGGAACCATCATGAAGCGAATAGGCATTTTGGTGCTCATGTATGTAGTGGGTGGAGTTTCGGGGGTCGTGTATCACACAATGACCACGGGTGCAGCAGATCGGGCACGCATTGCTGCGCTTGACGGTGCACTCACGGAAAGGAACGAGAAACTCGACAAGTGTACTACCGCCCTGATCGAAGGATTGCACCCGACGGTCACCCCACCACCCGAGAGGAGCAAATAGCCCAGATTCGCCATTGGGTACCCGTGACACTGGATCTTGGGCGAGACTGTAGTTCACGCTGACGCCAAGCTTTCCGGCAGCCCCTGCGAGGCGGTATGCGACTTGCAAGGGCCCAAAAACTAGCGTTCCAAAACCACTGCCGGTGACGTGTCCGTAATCTGCCAATTCCTCGAACAACCGAGTGACTGTTTGGCTCGCAGCGGCTCAAACAGATGCTTGCGGAAGCGAGCCCGGTGGTTCCTACGGCCCGCCGCTGCCCCAGCGATTGCGAGCAGTACCTTACTGCGGACTCCACTGCATAAACCTCCCCGAACGCCCCCGAATTACTCCGAAGTTGATTTCTCGGTAAGCCTAAACCTTGAAAACCCGTGATGGGCGCTGGATTGCTCCGCATTTGAAGACCGGGAAGACCACCGGGCCCCATGCGCTTCCGCGTTCTCGTTCCATCCATACTACGCTGTAAGTCTTTGCCACCGTCTGCAGGCGTCGCCGCAGAACGCAAGCTCCGCAACCGCAGGTTGCTAGAGAGCATGGGACTAAATAATTACTGGTTCCGGAATGGCCCGCATCGAAAGGGGAGAAAAGGATTCATTTCGAGAGGTAGAGCAAAGGGAACCACGGATTTGGCGGATATCACAGTCCTTGTTTTGATGCGAATAGGCACCATTTCTCGAGCTGTGAAACCCGCGCGAGTCCGTAGCACAGTTTTCTATTACTTGGGTTGAGGAACAATCCGGATGTAGGGCTTCGGCGATTTCCAGCCGCCCGGATATTGCTTCTGAGCTTCTTCATTGGACACGTTGCCACTAATGATGACGTCGTCTCCGGGCTTCCAGTTCGCCGGAGTGGAAACCTTGTGTTTGGCAGTCAATTGGATGGAATCGAGGACGCGCAGAATTTCGTCAAAATTGCGGCCGGTGCTCATCGGGTAGCTGAGCTGCAATTTGATTTTCTTGTCCGGCCCAACCACGAAAACTGTGCGCACCGTGGCGTTGTCCGCGGCGGTGCGGCCTTCGGAGGTTGTGCCGCTTTCCGCCGGCAACATACCGTACAATTTCGCGACCTTGAGCTGCGGATCGCCGATCATGGGGTAGGTCACTTTGTGACCCTGGGTTTCCTCGATATCGACCGCCCACTTTCCATGGCTGCTCACCGGATCGACGCTCAAACCGATGATCTTTGTGTTGCGTTTGGCGAATTCGGGCTGAAGTCCGGCCATCGTGCCCAGCTCGGTGGTGCATACCGGAGTAAAGTCCTTCGGATGTGAAAACAATACCGCCCAACCGTCGCCGATCCACTGATGGAAGTCAATGGTACCTTGGGTAGTTTCGGCGGTAAAATTGGGCGCAGTGTCGTTTATACGAGGAACGGACGGTGTCGCAGTTGCTGTGTCAGTGCTCATGTAATTCGTCTCCTCAGTCGATTTGGTTGGTCCCGTGGCGGCGCTGCACAACGCTTTTCAGCCCCGCTTCAGACGGGTAAGAATTAGCCAAAAAAAGAAACCCACCCGATTTTATCCGGGTGGGTGTCAGAAACCTTACTGCGCTACCCAGAGCCCGGCATCCGTATACAACAACCCAAGATGTCCAGCGTAGAGCGCAGAGTCATAGCCTCAACAATACGCGGCCCCTGAAATTGAGTCAAACAATGGACTAATTGTCCGGGTCGGTGATTCTCTGATGTGGCCCATTGCGGGCGCACGGTCATTTTTGTCGTTCCAAACCGTAAGAGTGTTGCGTTAAGCCCGTGTTTTCGCGTAGAAGACATTCAAGTATTCTATTGTCCTCGAAAACGTTGTCGATTGTTTGGAGGTCATCGAACAGGGCAAATGCCTAACCTTCGCCACTTTCCGTTCACACAGCTCGACGTTTTTTCCTCCGTGCCGTTCGAGGGCAATTCCCTGGCTGTTTTTTCTGATGGGCGCGGGCTCAGCGACCAGCAGATGCAAGCGATAGCACGGGAGATGAACCTGTCTGAAACCACATTCGTTCTGCCGCGTGATCCCGCGGTCGAACGCGAACGCGGAGTCCGTGTGCGAATCTTCACCGTCCAGGAAGAGCTGCCCTTTGCCGGTCACCCGACGCTGGGTACTGCCTTTTTTCTACGCGGCTCAACCGGCAACAATGAAGTCACACTCGACCTCAACGTTGGCAGGGTTCCGGTACGCTTTGAGGAAATTTCGGGACAGCCGGTGTTCGGGGAAATGACGCAGGTGGAACCGAAGTTCGGTCTAACCCACGATCGCGAAACGGTGGTACGCGCTACTAGTTTACGCGATGGCGATATTGATCCTTCCTTACCGATCCAGACAGTCTCGACCGGAGTCGCATTCACGATAGTTCCGCTTCGTGGATTGGAGGCGATACGACGATTGCAGGTGGATCTCAGGGGTGCCGCTGAATATTTAGAACGTTCCGCTGGAGGGAAGTTTTTTTACTTTGTGACGAGAGAAACCGTCGATGTTGCGGCCCGGCTGCATTCCCGAATGCTGTTTTACAATGGGGAAGACCCAGCCACAGGTTCCGCCGCGGGCTGCACCGCTGCCTGGATGGTAGCGAATCATGTCGCCAAGCCGGACGAACGCGCGCTCATCGAGCAAGGCATCGAAATGTTACGCCCAAGCCGCATTTTTGTACGCGCCTCGCGCGTGGATAACAGAGTGGTTAACGTTCGCGTCGGAGGAAATGTTGTGGAAGTTTTGCGAGGAGAGGTTTTCTTCTAGGAAACAATCCGCGATTGTCGCGAAAAAATGTAGGCATGCATAAGCTCGATTTTTTTTCAATGGGGCAAATTTACCATTAGCATCGGCGACACTTTACAGCCGGTATCGCTGCCGTTAGGATTTTGTCTCGCTCTGAGTTTCCCGCGACAGTGATCGAAACGTTTTTGGATTCTTGGCCCGGCTTGTTGACAGCCACTTCGGAAGCAGGAATGAAGCCCAAACGAACAATTCTTTGTGTTGACGATAACGAACAATCTCTGTCTATCCGAAAGGTCATGCTCGAAACCCGAGGCTACCGGGTGGTCACTTGCACCAGCGGACAAGAAGCTCTGGAACAATTCAAACGAGGTGGTGTCGATCTGGTGCTGACCGATCTGATCATGCCCGGCCTTGACGGCGGCAAGCTCATTGATGCGGTCAAGACCATATCGCCCGAAACGCCAGCCATCCTGCTCTCCGGCAAAGTGCGGATTTTCGATCGTGACACCCGGGCGGACGTCTTTCTTCCCAAGGGCATGTATGCTCCGGCGGAACTGCTTGAGCGTATTCGCCTTCTGCTGGTGCGCAAGCGTGGACCCAAGCGGGCACATTCAAATAGCCAGGCCGCAGGTCAGTCCGGCGCAGCTTAGGCGCGATCGAAGTTGATAAGACTCAAACTCCACTAAACAACCGTTAGCGAATTTTATTCCGCAGCCGTTCGCATCGTACGAGAAATCCGTTGTCGCTGGCTAACGCCGGAGAATTTCAGAGTCGCAACCCTAAACACCCAACGCCCTCCGATCTGCCTGCCCAAGCTTCGTGTAATATTCAGGTAGTTGGATGCCTGCCTTCATCGAAGCCGTTGAGCTGCGCAAGACCTACCGAGTGGGCAAAATCGATGTTCCGGCCCTCCGCGGAATTTCCTTTAGCGTACAAAAAGGCGAGTTTGTAAGCGTAGTTGGGCCCTCGGGCAGCGGTAAGTCCACACTTTTTTATCTGCTAGGCGGATTGACGCGCGCCGATGGGGGCCGCGTAATCATCGATGGCGACGATTTTACCCAACTCTCCGACGCCGAACGGACGCATCTTCGAAAACGCAAAATTGGATTTGTGTTCCAGAAATTCAATTTATTGCCCACCCTGGATGCGCGTTCAAATATCGATATCGCTTTGGACATTGCCGGCACAACCGAGGCCCGCGACGAAGTTTACTTCAAGAGGATCATCGGCCTCCTGGGACTGGACAAACGTCTTAGCCACCGTCCTTCGGAACTTTCCGGGGGTGAGCAGCAGCGGGTCGCGCTGGCGCGAGCGCTCATTAATAAGCCGGCCATCGTTCTGGCAGACGAACCGACAGGCAATCTGGATTCCAAGAACTCGGAGATCGTGCTTGCGATGCTGCGGCATTCCAACCAGGAACTTGGCCAGACGGTGCTGATGATCACGCACAATCCTGAGGCTGCGAGCTACGGTGATCGCATTATTCACATGCGCGACGGCGAAATCGTCGCTCCGGAAAAAGATCCACAATGGACCGGCCAGCCAGCTTGAACAGAAGAAAGGTGGGGTTCTTCTACCACCTGCCCGCGAGATAAATCGCATGGACGACCTGAAAAAACCGATTCTGCCTGGTCGAGGCGCATCGGATTACGAGCGCTACCTCCGCACCGACGAATTGCTGTCGCTGCAAAAGAGCGCCGAAGAGTTGCTCCATGCGGATGAGATGACTTTCCAGGTCATTCACCAGGCATCGGAATTGCTGCTCAAAGGCATTGCGTGGGACCTTGATCGAGCTCGCGCCCTGATCGCTGAAGGCGACCTGCTAAATTCGGCTCAAATCTTGCGCCGTGGCAATCACATGCTGGAATATCCCATCTCCATGCTGCACGAACTGGAGACGATCACGCCTTACGACTACCACCTCATTCGCGCCGGGCTGGGACATGGCAGCGGATTGGACTCTCCCGGATTCCTCGGTCTTCTACATATCGGACCGCGGCTCGGCGACGCGTTTCAGTCTGAATTGAGTAAGGCGGGGATTACCGTGGACGACTTGTATCGCCGTCATCAGGAATTTTTTGGTCTACACGACGTGGCCGAGCGTTTGCTGGATTTCGATGAACGCGTCCATCTTTTCCGCTTTCATCACCTTAAGCTCGCTCAGCGGATCATCGGGGGCGGAGTGGTTGGCACGATGGGAACTCCGGTAGAAGTGTTGCACCAGCGTATGGAACACCTTTTCTACAAAGAACTTTGGGACGTTCGAAATCGAATCACTGCAGCGTCGATGAAGGTTTAGGTGTGGGCGCGGGCGTCGCGCCTGCGCAGGATCGATCAAAGCGCAAATATGAGCAGCTCAGGTCCGCCTCGTGCGGCTTTTGTCGGAGCAGCTCATATGCCAGGCGCACCGCGGGAATCGCTGGTCCCAAAAAGAGCACATTAGGTTGTACTCATGACGAATGGGCGGCAGGCGCCCACAAATTTAAGCGTCATTGCTGCAATGTTGTCTCGTTGTTTATAATCAGATTCGCCAAGCGGGAGTAGCTCAGTGGTAGAGCGCGACCTTGCCAAGGTCGATGTCGCGGGTTCGACCCCCGTCTCCCGCTCCAAATTTTCAGAGGAGGAGCCCCGCGACCGCGAGGCTTTTTCCATCCGGCAATAAGGCGCGGTACCCAAGTGGTAAGGGAGAGGTCTGCAAAACCTTTATACGTGAGTTCGATTCTCACCCGCGCCTCCATCTTAAACCCTCGATAAAACCTGAGCATTACCAAAGATTACCTAGAAACTGTGCTAATTTCGTGCTACCGTTGGCTTTAGCTGTAGAGGGAGGCACGGTGGTTCCATCCATATCAATCTTCGTAAGACACGCGGCAAGCTGCAAGTACCGCGATGACGAAACTTGGCGGCGCTGCAATTGCCGCAAGCATTTACGCTGGTCACAGGACGGCAAGCAGTACCGCCGGTCTGCTTCTACGCGGTCTTGGGAGCAGGCCGAAACCGAACGGCGCAAGCTGGAGGAACAATTCGAGGCGGGAGCAAAGCCAACGGGTGTGACCGCTGATGACCGCAAGACAATTGGCCGCGCTGTTGAATTGTTCCTGCTGGAAAAGAAAACCGAAGGCGTAGCGGGCGGCGTCCTCAAAAAATACGAGCGGGAGTTAGAACGCCTGCGAGGCTTCAGCGAAGCCCGCTCCAAGTTCTTCCCTGCCGAGATTGATAAAGAGTTGCTTACCGAATACAGAGCAACTTGGGATGCCCTGTATCCCTCGTCTGCCACACGGCAACAGGTGCAGGCACGCGTCCGTGGGTTCCTACGCTTCTGCCATGAGGCAGGATGGATTGAACGGTTGCCCAAGCTGTCCGCCATTCAGGTAGATGAACCGCCCACAATGCCCCTATCGCAAGTGGAGTACAAGAAACTGCTGGAGCAAGTACCGACGGTATTTGAAGGTGTAAAGGCACAGCGCGTTCGCGCTCTGATCCAGCTTATGCGGCACTCTGCCCTAGCTATTCGGGATGCGGTCACGCTGGAACGCAGCGAATTAGTGCTCGATGTAAAGAAGAAAATATATCGAGTTGCCACGGCTCGGCAAAAGACTGGCACCCCGGTATCAGTTCCCCTACCGCCCGATATTGCGGCTGAGGTTCTGGCCGTCCTGAATGGCAACCCGCGCTATGTATTCTGGAACGGCAATGGGCTAGAACAATCCGCCGTCACGAATTGGCAGCACGATCTACGTGCCTTGTTCCGCGCCACGTTCGGGCAGGCCACAAACTTTACGCCGCACTGCTTACGCGACACGGCGGCGGTTGAATGGCTGAGTTCTGGGATTCCCCTTGAGGAAGTCTCCAAGCTGCTCGGTCATACCAGTGTCAAGACTACAGAGAAATCCTATGCGCCGTGGGTGACTGCTCGACAGGACAGATTGGATTCCCTTGTAGTGGCGACGTGGAAGGACGGTGCCAATGTCTGAACTCCTCACTGTTTCAGAAGTCGCCACCGTCCTGAAGTGCAGCGAGGACACGATTGTCCGTCGGTTCTCAAAAGTCAAGGGCGTGATTGATTTTGGGGTGGGCGAGACGCGCAGTAAGCGGCGCTACCGCGTATTGCGGATTCCCGCCTCTGTTGTCGAGGGACATCTAGCGAAGCTGGGCGGCGCAACAGTCAAGATTCAATTGCCGGATAAGGCGGAACGGCGACGCAGGTCGGCCACTTGGGAGAACCGGGCCATCCTGAATTTCGCGAAGGCCGCATCATGTTTTATCGACATCAGATTTTAGCGTGGCGGAAGGAAATTGAAGAGGCTGCGAATTCAAAACGTGCTGCGCGGCGAGCACTACCGACTGGGAAGCGGAAGACGAAGGCAGCATAACTTTGACCGGTCAGCGGCTCACCCCACCTGATCCTCGTACACGAATGAGATGATCCTCGGAGTTATTGTCACGCCGAATGGTTAAGGCAGCTCCTACACCTTGGTCGAAGCCGCTGACTCAAAGCGGCTCCTTTCCCGCGGTGCTGCTACAATCCCCGCCGAGGATAACTCATGCCAAACGTATCTTCAATAATCACGCAGTTGAAACAGGAAAGAGATCGTGTTGCGAAACAATTGTCTGGACTCGAAGCGGCACTCACCGCGTTTGCTAGTGCCTATAGTGGGACAAAGCCTAGTCGTAAACAGCGGAAGATATCAGCGAAGAGCAGGGCCAAGATTGCAGCCGCACAGCGTGCAAGGTGGGCGAAGTTCAGGAAGTCCAAGGCGTAATCAAAGTTCAGTTTCGGTTTAGAAGTATGGGGCGGTTATTTTCTTGGAGTCCGTGGAGATTGCCCGATGGCCCGAGTACTGGTGTGGCTCGAAAATAGTACATTTGCGGCGTGGGGATGCGAGGCGTGCGGCTGGATAATGTCGAATCCCCTCCCGGCTTCTTCTGATAGACCATCTGCAGAAGTGAAAGAAGCGTTAAACAAGCACGAGTGTCAGAAACACCCACGCAAGACCGAGCCGATATAATCATCACGCAAGTGGACAACGCAGAGCCTTCGAGTGGCGTCCAAGCGGTATCGTGTCTGCCATCCGCAAGACCGCAGACAAAACAAGGCAGACGTGCCCGAAGTGTATGCATAGCATAATACTTAAGACCGTCAGACCTGCTGACGAGCAACCGCGCAAGAACTACTGCACAGAGTGCGAACATGAGTGGTGGGAGTTTGATAAGAAGCCCGCACCACTCAACTCGCCGCATAGTCTGATTCCCAGTAGAGAGCGGCCTCGCCGATGATTAGTTAACGTTCCTGAGGAGTACTGGCCCTCCGTCCTTTGGGTTGGGGAACCGCAGCACGGATGGAAGGCTAACGTGGACGATTTCGTTCCTGACCGCATACAACACCAACTCTGCGACCGAGTGGAGCTTGAGCTTAGTCATCATGTTGCTTCGATGTGTTTCCGCCGTTTTCACGGAGATATTGAGAATCGTGGAGATTTCCTTGTTTGTCTTGCCCTCACCTAAAACTTGCAAGATCTCGCGCTCCCGAGAGGTTAATCTGGCCTTGGGCACGCCTGAACCAACGTTACGACCCCGTAAATAGCCATCCATAATCAAATCGGAAACCAGTTTGCTGAAGACGGGTCTGTTCCGTTGCAGTTCCTCCACTGCTGGTGTCAGGTCATCGATTGCATCAGACTTGAAAATCCATCCACGAACCCCCGCTGCCAAGCAGTCTTGGACTACTTGCTCGGAGTTCACATCGGTGACGATTAGTATTCTCTGGGCAGGATCATGTTTGAGGATCTGCCGCGCGGCATCTACGCCATTTAGTTTCGGCATGCAAATGTCCAGAATGAGAAGATCGGGTTTCAATCTGTTGCACTTCTCTAAAGCATCCCGTCCGTCAGCGGCCTCACCGCAGATCTCCCAACCCTTGTGTGAACTGAGCAGTGAGCACAGACCGAAACGGAATATTGGATGATCGTCAGCCACCAAAATGCGAAAGGTATTCATAGGCCTCCCTCAGAATTAGAGGAAACTTAACAAACCAGGCCTGATGCGGTCTGAGCATAATTGCTCACCCCATGACTGACAGAATCGTGTTGGCTGAGGAATAAAATGCGAAAGCGGGGCCGAATACTAACTGTAGGAAAGCACCGTCGACCCACGATGAAGCGAAGCCTAATTGAATGCTGGGCCGTCGCTAACCAGCCTCTGCGAATAAATATTTCGATCACTCTGAACAGGCTTCCTTACGCATTCGGTCGTTACCTGGTAATCACCACATGACTCACAGAATGATTGCCCACAACACCCCGCGCGACGGTCAGCGCAAATCGCAGCTACGCAGCCAGCACACCAAGAATTCGTTTAGCGCTCGGAATTAACCACTTAGGTACCGTGTGCAATTGTGTATGACCTATATTGACCATCCAAGCCACATTTTTTAACCATATGATTTAGCCTCTTTTTCCATACGGGAGAACGGCACTCCACGTGAATTGACGTGCCGTGGAGACAGATGGCGAGGAAACAAACGCTTGGTTTCAGTTCTACGGTTTTCCGCAAAAAGTTCCGTGCTGGGATGACTGTTCGGAACTACCGAGATAACGAGATCGTTTTTTCGCAAGGGGACAACGCCGATGCTGTGTTCTACATTCAGAGCGGCACGGTGAAGCTCACGATGGCCGCGACGCGTCGCAAAAAAGCGATAATCGCCGTCTTGCTGCGGGATAGCTTTTTTGGCGAAGGCTGTCTGGGAGGGCAAGCTCTGCGGATGTATACGGCGAGATCAATTGGGCCCTCCAATATCACTCGCTTGCGGAAGGAGAGCACGCTTCGGACGCTGAAGCGCGACCCGCAGTTTGCAGCGTTGCTTAACGCATATCTGCTTTCCCGCGTTATTCGAGTCGAGGAAGACCTAGCAGATCAATTCTTCAATTTCAGCGAAAAGCGACTGGCACGGGTTCTGTTGTTGTTTGGGCAAATAATCAAGGAATCAAAGCCAGAGCACCCCCTGAAGGTGAGCCAAGCAACCCTCGCGGAGATGGTTGGTACCACCCGCGCAAGGGTAAGTAAATTTATGAGCGCGTTCAAGAAGAAGGGCTTTGTCCACTACAACGGCGGCTTGCAAATAAATAGCGCACTTGTCAGCCGCTTTCTGCAAAGTCGGCCCATGTCCGTTGTCACGAAAGCCTAGTTGACCACCATTTGTATATGGAGTTTTGTGATGAAAAAGGAACTCAGCCTGAAAAAGATACTTGCTGTCCGATGTCCGACGTGTGGTGCCAAGCCGAGAGAGAGGTGTGAGCTTAGTACTGGTCAACCCCGCACAGACCCGCATGTTGACCGTCGATTGATTGCAGCAGACTAGGCCCGCTTCACAAAGAAGCGAATCGCCGCGATGATGACGGCGAGTATGACTACGACCTCAACTATGCTCGTTAGAGTCAGTCTCCACCTCGGATGCGGATTATACGCTCGAATCGAATTGTGGATGCCGTGACACAGCAGGCTTGCCACACAGCGTACCTACGTCACTGTCACTGGCTACATACTCGATCTGGCAGAATGGATTCATCTGCACAATGCTTCAGTTCGCAGAGCATTTTAATGTGGTGTAAGGCGGCTTGCTACTTCTTTAATAGCTCACTCTCGAACTGACTTTCGACTTCTTCACGGCTAAGCGGGCTTTTTGCTTTGTCCAGTATGATCGAATAAACGACTTTGTTGCTTTCAATCTGAGCAGTGATAAACGTCACTTCGTCCGGCAGCTCTTGATTGGTGAATTTCACTTTCCTGCCATCTTCAAGTGTCTTAATCCACTCCTCGTCTAGCATTGTCGTCCCGTCTTCTGCCAAGGAATAACGTTTCTGCGTCGATTTCAGGGAATTCTACACTCCTTCGGGTGCTCGATCTGCTCAGCGCTTTGAGATGGGTGCCACGATAGAGCAGGATGGTTCAAGCGTTCAACTCAACCAGACTTTTGTGAATTCTTTTTGTGTTTAGCCAAGGCCTTACGAGCGGCACGCTCTTTGGCAAGTATCTCCTCGGCCTCGCGGCTTTCTTTCTCGTAAAGGGATTCGCCTGGAGCTTCGAAAGGGATGCCATCGTTCGGGATCTTCTTGTTTTCGTGCATTAAGTCCCGCCTTTCCTCTGTTCGCCAATTTCACGCTCCGCAATAATGCGGAGGGCGCTCAGAATTTCTAAAGGATCGCGCAGTGCGAATTGTTCGTCATTCGATTCGGTCAAGAACGGCGGTGCGGGCTGCGGCAATCCGTTGGAGTAATTTTGATGAGTCAAGCTCTAATGTCGCAGCGATGCAAAGCTGTTTCCACTGCAGAGCAAGAGCGGCGTCGTCAGGAATAATATCGCTCGTGTGAATCCTTATAAGCGGTCATGCCTCTTGACACAACTCTTTTATTTTCTGTGCGCTAGCGCACGGTAAATGCGCTCGCGCAATGGGTGACAAACAAAAGGCGAACATATTTAAACTCCGTCAGTGGACGAAGGCCGTAAACGCGTGATCCTGATTGCGGCTTCAATCCTGGCAGCGCGTAAACTGGCTCAGCACGAAGGAGGGAAGCTGGTGCCAGAGACGATGAGCGCGATAGCGGATGCAGTCCGATGTGCGGAAGAGATTATGAGGGAAATTGATAGGCGCTGGCCGAGGCCGAACGGCAGATCGAGCAGTACAAATGCAAGATTTCTGACCCCAAGAGGGTTTTAACTGGAGCGAGTTAGTTTCTTTTCTAAAGCCCAAGGAGGTGTAACGTCTGACGGCTATTCCTCCTCGTCCTCCTCAAGGTCGAAGTCGAAGCGCTCTGAGGCGCCTATCTTCTCATCGTGCTCTTGTTGATTGGACCGCTTCCACAGCTTGTTTCCCTTTGGTCCTCTGGTCTCGTCGATGAAATCCTTTACGATCTTTTGGAGAGTAGCGAATCCGAGAGCTTCCACTTCACCGCCGAGCTTCCCGTACTTAGCGATGTAAGCTGGTGCGTTGGCGTCACCTTTTACCATCCTGCCTAACTCTTCATCCCAATGTTCTATCTTGACCGGGACGCGAGCTTTTTTCGGTAAAGCCAGAAACTGCTCTTCAGTCAGCGCCAATCGTTTCCATGACACGCCTTCAGTAATGTCATACTTTTTCTGGAGGATGTCACGTAGCCCCTCGGCGTGTCCTGTACCTATTTTGTTGTTGCCATGTTCTCCAGTTGTTTCCATGCGTAGACCGGAGGGATCGAAGTCTCCGAGATAGCCAATGGATACTTCCTGACCAGTCCTGATGATATTGGCGCAATGCTTTGCTAGTTTGACGAGATGACTGCGTGCGTGTGTTCCCTTACTGAGAAACATACGGACCTGTTCGGCCTTAGTTGTGGCTCTGAGGAAGTCGCCGTGTCCGGTCTTTTCGCACAGGATGATTGGAACAATCTTCTGGTTCTCCCAGTGGTTGCGTTCGTAAACTCGCGTGTAGGCTCGGATGTATGAATTTATTCCACCTGACCAACCCTGATTCCACTCCAGTACTCTGCTGGCATCCGCGAAGCCCTCGTCCGGCAGATAATCACGATCATCTTCATGTCGCTTTCGCGCATCATTGATCTTCTTGGCCATGTTGGAGAAGTCTTTGGTGCTATTGAGCAGCCCGAGGGAAAGCAGATGGTAGCAACATGTTCTTATGCCGATAGGGTTGTCAGTGTCTAGAATCTCTTTAATCGCGTCCAGTTGTTCCCGCGTATGTACCGCGATTGATTTCTCGCGCATCCGCATGTCGCCCTTGGCAACCCGGGCTTCCCGTAGGGCATTCATCCTCTCCTGAGCTTTCTCCCGAGCTTTTGCTATGTTCGCGGTCTGCTTACACTCAGGTGTGCAGTACTTCCTTGCACTCTGGGCTGTCCGATACTCTGCCCCGCAGACCTCGCAAATCTTAGGCTCGACTGTCTTTGGTTCGCCTCTATATCGTCGTGCTGCCGCTGCTTTCACGGCCCTGACGCACTCATCTGAGCAGTACTTGCTCCTGCCCGAGGCAAACACACTTGGCGTGTATTCGTTACGGCAGTACTCGCAGATTTTGGGTTGGAAAACCATGAATCACTTCGCCCCCACGAGCCCATTCGCGACAGCAGCAAGGTCCACAATGTTGAACGCCCGCCGGAAATTCGGCGTCGTCTCGGCACAGGTTTCCCCCGAGGGAGAACTACACGCTTGACTAGGAGTGTGAGAGCGAGGGCGAGCAGAACGAGCGCGAGCAGGTGTGCTGAGTTGTTGCATGGTGATCCCCTTCAGGCAAATGCCTGCCCTCGTCACTGTCACTGACGACGGGTAAGCTTGGTCTCATTGACCTGGCGTCAACTTATTGACCAAGTTGAAGGGGGCCACCGCTAGTTTGGGGAAGACATGGCCAGCTTCCCACGGCGACCAGATTCAGGTGTTTCGTTCGCGCTGCAGCACACTTAAGTGGTCCATTGCTATCGTCAACAAGCCGCGAACAAAACAATTATACACCTCACGGTACCCTCGCGGAGCGGAACGGACCTACCGGAAATATTTCGGTCACGGGGCAGGCCGGTACACTACCAAAAGTTGGCCAAAAAAAATTGGGCCATGTCGATTTTTCGGACGTTTTCTGGCAATGCGATTATTGGAAATCCCCGGGATCCTGAAAGGACCCGGAAGGGGGATAGAGAAGGGACCCGGAAAAGCCCCAGAAAAATATGTGGCCCAAAAAATCCAGACTGCCGGAGTCCCGAGACCTTGCCTTGGGCGGCTGGACCGGGCCGGGCGATCTTAGGCACCTCGCCCACCGGCTGGGGTCTGGCAGCGGGCCCGTCGCCCGAATTTAACAATCCTTTATTTGGGGCCCCATTGTTCTGCAGACCTGTGTCTCACCCAAGCGGTTGATAACGTTGTCTTTAGGTCATGTCTCCAAAGGGCGTCCGCTCGGAGAGCACTCGATTTCGATGTGGCAGACCCCAAACCCCGTGCTCGTTCTGCTCAATGAGTATCGAATGGACGTGGGTTCATATCAGACTCACTATTACATTGTAAACAATATAGTTAAAGCATATTTGTGCTACTTTTTGTGTTGGTCACGTCCTATTGTTATCGAGCTTGTCAACAGTGGGCGGCGAATGGCTGCGCTCACTGCACGACGCTTCTCGCAAGTTAGTGATTCATAGTTAGTTGCTTGCAATATATCAATTCGTATCTACGGGAACGCCACGTCGGTCACAATTACAATTCGGGAACCAATGCGCTGGCCTGCCCAGAAAGAATCGCACCGTTGGTGTGGCGAGGCGCTCAGACACCTTATAGGTTAAGAAGCTGTAGCAGAACCTCCAGCCCGGCAGCTCAGTTCGGCTCATTGCAGTTTCGCGTACTCCGCCTTGGCTTCCTTCAGGATGGGGATGTCGGGGTCGGCGTCTTTCCAGAGGGCGAAGAAGTCCTGGTAGGCCTTGTGAGATCCTGCCGAGTCTCCGCTCATGGCCAAAGCTCGCGCGATATGGTAATGCGCCAGCGCTACCAGAGGAGAGTTTATGACAACCCCGCGGTGCTCAAGCAGTTTCTGAAATTCCAAGGCGGCTTCTTTTCCTTGATGCAGGAGAAGATAAGCTTGCCCGCGCACATACACCGGGTACAGCAACCCACCCTCTTCGAATTGAGGCTGGGGAAACGCCAGGTCGTAAGGGACTGCAGCTTCGAGATTCTTGAGCGCCTGCGCGGGATTGCCTCGCCGGATTTCGGTGTAGCCCCGGATCGTAGGCAGCCAGTAGTTGTGGAGGAGGGTATTCGCCGGAAATTCCTTCGCCAGTTCTTCCGACATGACCTGTGCGCGGGCCATATCCCCGACACGCGCCAGGGTCAGGGCGGCAAGGACTTTTGCGTCCCGGCTTGAGGTTATAGCCAGTGCCGCCTTGACCTGCTGCCGGGCCTGCTCCGAGTTGCCGAACTCGGCTTCACGCAGGGCAGAGTTCAACTGCCACTGCGCTGCGGTTTCCTTCTGGTCGCCCCGACGAGCCGATTCCACGGCTTGCCGAGATAACTCTCTTGCTTTTTCCAGACGCCCATGCAGCGCCTCGGTGTCAGACTGCGCGCTTAGCAGGAGATCTTCCGCCCCCACCTTGCCCGCGGCCCACGCCACCTGGCGCTTCATCTCCTCAGCATCGCCTTCGAGAAAAGCCACCGCATACATAGCGTCGTGCAGGTAGGGATCATCAAGCTTGCGGTCGAGTGCCTGGCGATAGGTGACTTTTGCCTCATCGAGGCGGTCGAGAGCGATATAGGAGATCATGAGGTTCCCGTAGTCGGAGGCATCGTCTGAATTTGCGCGGATGGCTTCGCGCTCTGCCATAGCTGATCTCTCGTATTGTCCCAAGAGTTGATAGTTGTATCCCAGGTTCGTGAGGGCAGACTGATCCCGCGGGTAGGTGCGAGCCCAGAGCTCATTGTCCTGGATGGCCTTCTCCAGTTCTCCTGTCACATTGGCGTAGTAAGCACCGGTGATGTGAAACTTCTCGCGCTCGCTTACTCGCTCGCGCAGTTGATACGCTTTCCGAATATTCTCGGCGGCCAGACCTGGTTCTCCCAGGTTCGGGCCGTAGGAAACGCCCAGGGCGACGTAGGCGAGTGCAAAATTGGGGTCGAGTTCAACGGCGCGCTTCAAGAAAGGAATGGCTTCACCTGCGCCTTTTTCGCGTAGCGCCTTCATCCCCAAGCTGTATGCCTTCAGGGCCTCCAGAGAGGATGTGGTAGCTTCAGCAATGGGAGTGTCATACCTCTCCACGGTGCTTAGCGATTCGCCCAGGCTGGTCCGCAGTTTCGTGGTGGCCTGGTCCAGCGCCTTCAGCACGTCTTCCTTTTTGGCGGCCTGGATCTGCGCCTGAGCCAGCGTATCTCCGGTCCCGCAGTTCGCCGCTTTTAGTCCAACGACGTATTCGCTGCCAAGAGTCGAGATTGAGCCTGCCAGCACGGCTGCGCTCTGGGTCCGTTGGCAGACCTCCCGTGCCGCCGCTTCGTTCAGCCGCTCCCCGGTGGGACGTCCCATCAGGGCCAGCGTGTCGTTGATCTTTTGATCGGAAAGAATGTTCAGAAAAGGAGTCTGTTGCAGGCCAACCGAAAGTGCCTGCTTCAGGGCGTCATCAAACATTGCATCGCCGGTCGCATTGGCAAAATCGGCCACAACAATCGTGTCCTTCTCCGTCAGCTTCGCGACCGCACGAGACTGCCAATAGAGCCCGCCCGCACCAAGGAGCGCGAGTGCTACCCCCGCAGGCGCGAGCCATTTCCAAAGAGACTTGCCCGTTCGTCCGCCAGCCGCGAGGGGGGCTGTCCGTCCGCTGTCTGTGTCCCGTTTCAGGCGTTGTAGATCGGCGCGCATCTCTGCTGCAACCTGGTAACGCAGGTTCCGATCCTTTTCGAGTGCCTTACTGATAATGTCTTCCAGCTTCGGCGGAAGGTCAGGATTCATCCGCACCGGAGGAACCGGGTCACGTTCCAGAATCGCGTGAAAGATCACACCGGAGCTTTCACCGCGAAAGGGCAATGCGCCTGTTGCCATCTCGTAGAGGACTGCCCCAAATGAAAACAGATCAGTGCGGGCGTCCAACTCCTTGGCCCTTACCTGTTCCGGTGACATATAAGCAACGGTACCCATAGCCGTTCCCGGACTGGTCAAGTGCTCCTCGCTCATTGCCGTCTCTTGAGCCGTCGTTCCCGCCGCCTCCGCCACCCCGTTGCCAACTGCCGTCACTTTCGCCAGACCGAAGTCGAGAATCTTGGCGTGTTCCCGCTTGGTGACAAAGATGTTTGCAGGCTTGATGTCTCGGTGAATGATGCCAGCGGAGTGGGCGGCATCGAGCGCATCCGCAATTTCGATTGCCAATGACAGCAGAGTCTCCGTTTCCAGTGGTCGCCCGCCAATCCTGTGCTTCAACGTCAGCCCGTCCAGAAACTCCATGGCGATGTAGGACTGGTCGCCATTCTTGCCGATGTCGTAAATCGTGCAGATGTTGGGATGATTGAGCGCGGAGGCGGCACGAGCTTCACGTCTGAAACGTTCCAAGGCTTGCGGGTCTCGGGAAACGTCATCAGGCAGGAACTTGAGCGCGACGAAACGACCTAGCTCGGTATCCTCGGCCTTGTAGACGACGCCCATACCACCGCCGCCGAGCTTCTCGATGATGCGGTAGCGCGAAATGGTTTGACCGATCATGTGGTTGATGTGCTCACTGCGGCAAACCCACCCGGCGTAGCAGGTCGGCGTAGCGCGGGTCGGAGCGAATCCCGTACCAGAACCAGTCTGGCCCTAGAAAAGGCATGCTAGCTGAATGCTGTGCATAACCTTTTTCGAGCAACCGGAACGCCTCGTCTTTGTCGCCGAGACCCGCATAAATCGTTGCAAGCTGATAAAAATCGACGTAGGTGCGCGAGGACAAGTCCTTTAATTCTTGGGCGATCTTCAGCGCATCATCCCGCCTGCCCGAGACGGCATAAACCCAACCAAGTCCGCCAGCAACGAACTGGTTTTCTGCAGCCACAGTTTTATACTGAGCTGGAATCTTGTCGTATTCCGCAAGGGCTTGCGGATACATGCGATTCATTGCATACGCCCAAGCCAGCGAGGCACGAATTACTGCAGCGTTTGGATACAGGTCGAGAGCCTTTTGGAATTGCGCAATAGACTCGTCGTATCGTCGAGTGTCCAAGTAAACGAACCCCAGTACGGAAACTATTTCCGGTGACAGCGGGTCAAGCTCTTGTGCCCGCTGTGCCTCCGCCATGCTTTCGTTGAATCGACCTCTCGTTAATAGGCATGTGGCATATCGATCATGGGACAGCGCACTGTTCGGGTTTAGCTCGATTGCCCGCTTGAACTCTCGTTCTGCGCTTGGCCAGTCCCAGTCCGCGAAGAACACGGTGTATGCTAAGGCAGCATGTGCCTCGGCGAGCGTGTCATCAAGCTCCAGTGATTTCATCGCGGCCGCCTTCGCTTTCGTAAGACTGTCGGTCGGAGGTAGGTACATCCATCCGCCTCCAAGCGCAGAGTAGGAGTCAGCCAAACCCGCGTAAGCCAGAGCATAGCCGGGGTCTTTCTCGATAGCTTGCTGAAAATATTCGATGCCCTTCTTTAACCCTGCTGCTGTTGCTTGATTCGCGTGATACCTTCCCTTCAAGTAAAGCTGATAAGCTTCAGGATTTGTCGCCAACGACTTGTTCAAACGTGTCTTGTCTTCGCTCGTCAAACTTACTCCCAGATTTCCAGATATGGCAGTTGCGATTTCCTGCTGGACTGAAGGGATGTCAGCCAGCTTTCGGCTGTACTGCTTACCCCAAAGCTGTTTGTCCTCGCGTGCATCCACGAGTTCGGCGCTTACCGAAACATCTTCGCCGTGTTGGACGACCCTGCCCGTGACCAGCGCCTCCACCCCTAGCTCTTTTGCGACCTTCTTTGGGTCGATGTCACGCTGCTTGTAACGGAAGGCTGAGGTGCGAGAGATCACCTTAAGATTTGGGAGACCCGACAACTTGTCAATGACGCCCTCCGTGATTCCGTCGCTCATATACTCGGTTGACGGATCGCCGCTGGTGTTGGCGAACGGCAGTACAGCAACCGAGTTGATGGGCGCGTGACCACCTCTGCCTAAATAGAACGCTGCCACCGCAATGCTAGCGATGACGAACACGAAAGCCATTGCGCCGATCAACATCGTCCGCCGTGACCAGCCGTGCGATGCTTCAACACTCGCCACCGTCTTGCCCGATTCAGTATCCCGCTTCAGCCGTTGGAGATCCGTGCGAATGTCGGAGGCATGCTGATAACGAAGGCGACAGTCTTTCTCAAGGGCCTTGTTGATGACCTCCTCGAGCTTGTGTGATACATCAGGGTTGATCCGAACCGGAGGCACCGGTGGACGCTCCAGAATGGCATTGAAGATCAGCGCCGAAGTGTCGCCCCGAAACGGCAGCGTGCCCGTGCACATCTCGTACAGCACTGCTCCGAAGGAGAACAGATCAGTACGAGCGTCGAGTTCTTTGCCCTTAACCTGCTCCGGCGACATATAGGCGACCGTGCCCAAAGCACTGCCGGGACTGGTAAGGTGCTCCTCCGAGCCGATGGTCGGGGCGCTCATGGCAACGTTCTCCGGCTTCAGCGACACCTTGGCCAGCCCGAAATCGAGAATCTTCGCCTGACCTCGATTCGTGACAAAGATGTTCGCGGGCTTGATGTCCCTATGGACGATACCCTTCGAATGAGCTGCATCGAGTGCATCGGCAATCTGGATGCCCAGATCGAGCACCGTTTCGATCTCCAGCGGCTTGCCAGCGATCCGGTGCCGGAGCGTCTGCCCTTCTAGCAGTTCCATGACGATGAAGGCTCGTCCATCGGCCTCGTCGATTTCGTGAATAGTGCAGATGTTCGGGTGGTTCAGAGAGGACGCAGCCTTGGCCTCCCGCTGGAAACGGCTGAGGGCTTGCACGTCGTTGGCAAGTTCGTCGGGAAGGAACTTTAGGGCGACGTGGCGACCGAGCTTGAGGTCTTCGGCCTCATAGACCACACCCATCCCACCGCCGCCCAGCTTCTCGACAATGCGGTAATGCGAGATCGTTTGGCCGATCAATGAAGAAGGCTCGCTCTGCGCGACCATCCTATGTGGCCAAACTGCGGCGAGTCAATGAATTGTGGGGCAGAGCCAACTTCGACTGAACCCAATCGGCTCGCAAGGAAGCGCCTGCAAGAGCGCATCCCAGCGGAATTCCGCTATGCAGAACGAACAGAATACCAGTGGCACTCTCTGGTAAAGGGGTCTGCCATCCCTGAGCCGACGCGAACTTAATCCCGAGCCTTGCGATAGCTCAGGAGTGGATTTTGTTAGGCCCTCTTAGGATAGCGTAGCCTAACGCCAGGCACGTCGGTACTCTTGTGCCTGCTCAGGGCGTCCGTCATAATCAGAATATGCAAAACCCCGACTGTCGAGCGGTTCAGACGAACCGAACTCGACTGGCGGTGACCGAGTGTTCAGGTGATCCAGTCCACCGCAGAACCAGCAGAGTTCCCACAGCACCTCACGTCCGAACAAGTCGCGAAAATTCTTCAGGTCAGCACTGATACCGTGTACCGCCTGTTTGAGGGCAAGGCGGGCGTCCTAGACTTCGGGTTCCCAGAGCGCCGGAACAAGCGCATCCGGCGCCTGCTTCGTATCCCGCCGAGTGCCGTGCGACTGGTGCTGGCGCAATTTCAATCGAAGCCGCGCTGAAGGACTAGCGCAACTAGCACAAAACTAGCACAAGAACTTGACGCATGAAACGTGACCCCACGTATTTTTGTGTGATAGTTTTTGTGCTAGCAGGTACGTGAGTCAAATCCGACCCTTGAGCTTCAAATTAGCATTCAAACTGAGTCGATCTTTTTTGTCAGTCCATGTCATCCTGATCCAATTTTCTATTGTGCTACTTTTGTGCTACCAACCCATGACATGGCAGTTTTGGGCTTTTCCACCGACTTATTTCTCAGCAAGTTATACAATCCAAAAGGGCGTCAGCTGTTCGATTCTCACCCGCGCCTCCAATCTAAAAGGCCTCGGACAATCGCAGAAACACTTCTGGATTTTTCCAAAATCGCTGAGAAATCGTTAACCGGGATATGCGACTGTATTGTTGTCGGCGTCCTTCTGACACGAGGGTTTTGGAACCTTTGAGTGTGGAAATGTCCTAGTCAGCCCTACGATCCGGCTTCGGGATGTTTCAAACTGGAGTCATGCCATCCCTCCAGACTATTTTCCGCCTCCTGATCGCTATGTCCGCATTCCCACTTTTTTTTGTCTTAAGCGCAAGAGCTGAACCGCCTTATCGAGAAAACTACTCCAACCATCGAATTCTTACGGCCACGCCTACTAGCCTTGGCTACGGGAAAATTCAATTGGGCAACAGTCAAACCCAGTTTGAAACGCTGACGAACTCGGGATATTCAACGGTGACTATTTCGCAAGCCAATGTCACCGGCCCAGGTTTCGGTGTGAGGGGGTTGACCCTCCCCCTGAAGCTGGAGCCGGGCCAAAGCGTCACCTTCAATGTTTTGTGCACTCCTTTGGGACTGGGAAGCATGACCGGGACCATCGAGGTTGTCTCAGATGCCTCAAATTCGAAACTGGATATCGCTTTGTCAGGCCAAGGTGTTTCCATCGCACGATTGACCTCCAGTTTGAGTGCCGTGAACTTTGGGAATGTCGCGGTGGGCACCAGCAAGACTGTCAACACGACTCTGACGGCACAAGGATCGAGTTTAACCATCTCTTCCGCCACATCGACCAGTCCGGAGTTTCGTCTGGGCGGGCTATCGCTGCCGAAAACGATCGCGGCCGGTGAAACCGTCTCCGTTTCTCTCACCTTCACGCCGCAGAGCAGCGGGACAGCATCGGGCAACATTACCCTGAGCGATAGTGCGACCAATACGCTGTTGATTGAATCTTTGGCAGGCTCAGGTTCGGCAGGCTCGCCGCATTCTGTCACTCTTCAATGGAGCCCGGTTCCGTCCGGAGTAGCGGGATACAACGTATATCGCAGTTCCACGCCGGGCGGGCCCTATATCAAGATTAATGCGGCAGCGGATACCGGTTCTAACTATCTCGACAATTCTGTTCAAGGTGGAGTTACGTATTACTACGTCAGTACAGCCATTGGAGACAATGGTTTGGAGAGCAAATATTCAAGCCAGTTGCAGGTGGTCGTTCCCAACCCCTGAAGAATTTCTGGGCGCATTACTGCTATCGGAGCGAAGAAATTGGGGCTGATTTGAAGTCAGCCCCATGAGTTTTAGATCAGTTAAGACTCTATTCATGAACGTCTGACAGGGGCATATTCACCAGATGCTCGCTGAGAAACCAGACTTGTAGTTCATTGGTTCGTAGCGCGTCGCTGACGGCCAGGTCATTGGTTCCGTCGTCGCCTAGTTTATCGGCTCGCTCCGCAAGCTCGCGGCACTCGGCGATAATGATTTTATGCGCGTCCAGCAACCGCGAGAGTTGAACCGGAACTTCTTCCCGCCCACGGGGTGGACGCTCGATGCGAGTGGTCTCCGCGACATCGGGAGCCATGGCAAGACTTACTCCTCCGAGCAGTTGAATCCGTTCAGCGATGGTATCCACGAGTTCCAACTGTTCGCTGTAGTGCTTATCGAATAGCAAATGGAGCTGGTAGAAGGTTGGGCCAGCGACCTGCCAGTGCGATTTCTTGTAGAGATCGCGTAGGGTCATAGTGTCGGCCAAAAGCTGGTTGAGTTGTTCAGTCATCTCCAAACGCACTGGCTCTTCAAGCTCTAGCGGAAGCGCGTGGCTTACGGTGCCATATTTCTGGATCTCCGGACCTCGCTGGTGAAAATGGGGTTGAGCGGTTATTCCTCCATTGTTCCCTGACATTGATTTCTTGGGCATCGAAACTCTCCTCTTCAGATTTCCTGGCAAAGACTTTTTCGCTGTTGGTTGACGTGTGATAGATGTTGGGTCAGATAGGTTGCCGATACGAACGACGTTTAAAACGAACCTTCATTATAAGCCCGTTCCGGATTGGATATTAAGGGCACGCCGCCACCGGTAGTGCGGCTAAATTTGCGGGACTAAGTGGTCCGCGTCCTTGGTGGTTGATATCTCTTACTGTATTTTGAGCAGAGGAAAAGTTCCGCGAAGTCCGCAAAGGAAAGCAATTTAGAACCCTAAACCGCCACGGCTCCCATTTGGCTCGTTGAGAACCGAGCCAGCAAAATTCCATATAATTGACTATCATGGAAGGTTCCGCACACATGGATGGAGAAAACCAGACGTGGCTGAGACGCAAACTAACGGAGTGGAAGTTCTAGAAACCAGAGAGTGGCTGGATTCGCTGGATTATGTCTTATCGCAAGGCGGTCCGGAGCGGGCCGGACGGTTGCTACAACAGCTCTCCCTGCACGCCAGACGCGCCGCCGGCGTCAATCTTCCCTTTACCGCGACGACTCCCTACCAAAATACCATCGTCGCCCAACAGCAGCCACCGTTTCCCGGCAGTCAGGAGATGGAGCGTCGCATCAAGAGCATGGTTCGCTGGAATGCACTGGCTATGGTGGTACGCGCCAACAAGATCCAGGAGGGGATTGGCGGTCATATTTCCACTTTTGCTTCTGCCGCCACTCTTTATGAAGTCGCATTCAATCATTTCCTGCAGGCAAGAACCGAGTCAGACGACCGGGACCTGGTTTACTTCCAGGGCCATGCCGCACCCGGCATGTATTCCCGTGCCTATCTCGAAGGACGGATTCCGGAACAAAAGCTGCAGAATTTCCGCCGGGAATTGAAAGAGGGCGGGGGATTGTCTTCTTATCCTCATCCCTGGCTCATGCCTGATTTTTGGGAATTCCCCACGGTCAGCATGGGATTGGGCCCGATTCAGGCGATTTATCAGGCCCGGTTCAGCCGCTACCTGGAGAACCGCGGGCTGAAAACGGCCACCGGCGGACGAGTCTGGGCATTCATGGGCGATGGTGAGATGGATGAACCCGAGTCGTTGGGTTCAATCACCCTGGCGTCGCGAGAGCGGCTCGACAACCTGATTTTTGTGGTGAACTGCAATTTGCAACGGCTCGATGGACCGGTGCGCGGCAATGGCAAAATCATCCAGGAACTGGAAGCTATTTTCCGCGGTGCGGGGTGGAACGTAATTAAGGTTGTTTGGGGCAGCGACTGGGACAATCTCATTTCGAAGGACCGGGATGGGATTCTGGTCAAGCGCATGGGCGAGCTCACCGACGGCCAGTATCAGAAATATTTCGTTGAGAGTGGAGCCTATTTCCGGCACAACTTGTTTGGCAGCGACCCTCGACTGTTGAAAATGGTGGAGCACCTATCCGACGATCAGCTTTCACGTATGCGCCTTGGCGGGCACGATCCGATTAAAGTGTATGCGGCCTACAAGGCAGCTACCGAACACCAGGGCGCTCCGACTGTCATTCTGGCCAAGACGATCAAAGGTTACGGTCTGGGTGAGGCGGGTGAAGGCAAGAACATTACGCACCAGCAGAAAAAACTGAATGAAGACGAATTGCGTACCTTCCGTTCTCGCTTCGGGATTCCCATCCCCGATGAAAAGTTGAACGACGCACCTTTCTATCGTCCCGCAGAAGACAGTCCAGAGATCAAATACATGCAGGAACGCCGCAAGCAACTGGGCGGCTACCTGCCGGAGCGGAAAGTTCGTTCCCAGCCGATTGCTCCGGTGTCCGAGGCGCATTTCGAGGAGTTCCACAAAGGCACGGACGGCCGCGAGGCTTCGACCACAATGGTGTTCGTCCGGCTGCTTTCCAAACTGTTGCGCGATCCCGAAATTGGGAAGCTGATCGTGCCGATTATCCCTGATGAAGCCCGCACTTTCGGCATGGAGGCCCTTTTCCGGCAGGTGGGAATTTACTCGAGCGTGGGCCAACTTTACGAGCCAGTGGATATGGATACGCTTCTTTATTACAAGGAAGCCAAAGACGGTCAGATTCTTGAGGAAGGCATCACTGAGGCTGGCTCCATCTGCTCTTTTATCGCCGCCGGGACCGCTTACGCCAATCACGGGATCAACACGATCCCGTTTTTCATTTACTACTCGATGTTCGGCTTCCAGCGCATTGGAGACTTTATCTGGGCGGCCGCCGATTTACGAACGCGCGGCTTCCTGGTGGGCGGAACCGCCGGACGTACCACGCTCGCAGGCGAGGGACTCCAGCACCAGGACGGCCACAGCCATGTGCTGGCCCTGCCAGTACCAAACTTGCTGGCTTACGATCCCGCTTTTGCCTACGAAATTGCCGTCATCATCCAGGAAGGCATCAAGCGCATGTACGTGGATCAGGAATCGATTTTCTATTACCTGACGGTGAGCAACGAGCCACTGCCGATGCCCGCCATGCCAGAAGGAAAAGATGTCAAAGAGGGCATCCTGAAGGGCCTCTATCGCTTCCGAACGTCGAACAAAAAAGACTCCAAACTGCGGGCGCAACTATTCGGCAGCGGCACCATCATGTATGAAGTGCTCAAGGCGCAGCAGGTTCTGGAAGAAAAATACGGCGTAGCTGCAGATGTCTGGAGCGTGACCAGTTACAAGCAACTTTATCGCGACGGCAATGATTGCGATCGCTGGAACATGCTGCATCCCGGAGAAACGCCGCATGTGCCATTCGTTACTCGAGCATTGAAAGATGCGCCCGGAGTGCTGATCGCGGCATCCGATTACATGAAGGTTCTGCCGGAGTCGATTGCGCAATGGCTGCCGCGGCCACTTGTAGCCTTAGGTACCGATGGTTTTGGACGCAGCGAGAGCCGGGCTGCTCTGCGTGATTTCTTCGAGGTCGACGCCAAGCACATCGTGTTGGCTGCACTAACCGCGTTGGCGCGCGAAAAGCAGATCAAACTCGAACTGCTGCAAAAAGCCGTCAAAGAACTTGGAATCAATCCGGAGAAAGCGAATCCGGCAAACACGTAGAACGCAACGCTGGCGTACCGCCGGCTGTTCAAAGAGCCGTCGAGGGTAAGAGGTGTGACGCCAGTACAGTCGCCGCGGCAGGCGGGGCTACAACGGTGTTATCAGGAGTAAATACTCAGTGACAGAATTCAAGCTTCCGGAACTCGGTGAAAATATTGACCAGGGCGATCTCGTGCGCCTGATGATTTCTCCTGGTTCGAACGTCACCGAAGGCCAGCCAGTGATGGAATTGGAAACAGACAAGGCCGTCGTCGAAGTGCCTTCTTCCGTAACCGGGACCGTAAAAGAAATTCGCGTGAAGGAAGGACAGAAGATCAAGGTTGGACAGGTAATTTTCACGGTCGAAAACGGCGCCGGACCTAAAGCCAAGACCGCAGATCCAAAGGCTCCCGCCAAGACAACTTCTGCTAGGCTTGCCACTGCTCCCGCAGAACCAGCGCCGTCTGTCGCAGAGAAACCTCGCCCCGAAGCGGCTCCTGCGGGCCCATCAGCCTTTTCAACCACCGGGACTGCAGAATTCAGGTTGCCCGAGTTGGGAGAGAACATCGACCAGGGCGATCTTGTGCGCCTGATGATTTCTCCCGGCGCGAAAGTCTCCGAAGGCCAGCCGGTGATGGAACTGGAGACTGACAAAGCCGTGGTCGAAGTCCCTTCGTCAGTAACTGGCACGGTGAAGGAGATCAAGGTTAAAGAAGGCGCAAAGATTAAAGTCGGCCAGGTAATTTTTACGTTGGAAGGCGGGGGAGTGGTTCAGCAAGAAACGCCCAAACATTCTCCGGTCGAGCACATTTCCGAGCAACATGAAGCTCGTCTTTCGGTTCAAGCAGCCATTCAAGCTGAGGGAAAGACAGAAGCGGAAGTATTTCTTCCGGACCAGCCGCAGGCTCAGGCTCCCAAGCCTTTCGCTATGCCGGAACAACTGGATAAAGTTGCGGGCACGGAGCATCGCGCCCCAGCGCCGGCCGCACCTCATGTTCGCCGTTTCTCGCGAGAACTTGGCGTAGATATTCACGAAGTGAAAGGCAGCGGGCCGGGCGGTCGCATTAGCGAGGACGATGTAAAGGCATACGCCAAATCTTTGCTCGCTACCAAGGCGGCTCGATCGGCGCAGTCCGGTCACTTCGTGCAACCATCCCTTCCGGATTTTTCAAAGTTTGGAAAAGTGGAACGCGTCTCCATGCGTGGGGTACGGCGCAAGACAGCCCAGCACCTCTGGGAAGCGTGGACCTCGATCCCCCATGTGACTCAGCAGGACAAGGCTGACATCACTGAACTGGAACAGCTTCGTGCCCGTTTCGCTCCGAAGGCCGAAGAGGCGGGCGGCAAAATGACGGTCACGGCGATTGCGCTGAAAGTCTGCGCCTCGGCCTTGAAAGTTTTCCCTCAGTTCAATGCCAGCATCGACATGGCGAACGAAGAAATTGTCTACAAGCAATACATTAATGTAGGTGTTGCCGTAGACACAGATCGCGGCCTGCTCGTCCCAGTGATTCGCGATGTAGACAAAAAGAATATCGTAGAACTGGCCGCAGAGCTGACCCAGATTTCTCGAAAAGCAAAAGACAAGAAACTGACACCGGCAGAAATGGAAGGCGGGACTTTTACCATCACCAATCTTGGCGGCATTGGCGGAACAGGATTTTCACCGATCGTAAATTATCCGGAGGTCGCAATTCTCGGCCTGTCTCGTTCCAGCATGGAGCCGATCTGGATGAACGGAAAGTTCGAACCGCGTCAAGTGCTCCCGCTTTCCCTGTCCTACGATCACCGGCTGATCGATGGTGCGGACGCTGCCCGTTTTCTGCGCTGGATCGCGGAAGCGTTTGAGCAGCCGTTCCTGTTGTCGGTGCAGGGATAGAATGACAAATCTCAAACCACGGGGGACATCGAGATACGCAAAGGAAATTCATTTGTCCTAATTCATGCAAGCTGATGTCCTTCGCGGGTAACGCCTTTCTCACAGAATGACTGAAACTTCAAATTTGCACATTGCTGTGGTTGGTGCCGGGCCAGGTGGCTACGCAGCGGCATTCCTGGCTGCAGATCTGGGAATGCAAGTGACACTGATCGACCCGGAGACGAATCCAGGCGGAGTCTGCCTGTATCGTGGTTGCATTCCATCGAAAGCCCTCCTGCACGTAGCCAAACTGATTGACGAGTCACGCCAGGCCAAAAATTGGGGAATCGACTATGCTGAACCCAAAATTGATCTGGTTCGCCTGCGCTCCTGGAAAGAAGGCGTAGTAAAGAAACTGACCGGGGGCCTGGGCCTGCTCTCCAAACAGCGCAAGGTCGAATACATTCAAGGGCGCGCGGCTTTTGAGACCTCGAACACTGTGAAGGTTTCCAAAGCCAGCGGAGAAGAGCAGAGTTTGACGTTTGATCGCATCATTCTCGCGACTGGTTCCCGACCTGCGATTATTCCCAGCCTCAAACTTGAATCTGCGCGAGTCATGGACTCCACGTCTGCTCTGGACCTCGGCGAAGTGCCGAAGACGTTGCTGGTGGTCGGCGGAGGGTATATCGGCCTCGAGCTCGGAATGGTATATGCCGCTCTCGGAACGAGAGTCTCGGTCGTGGAAATGTTGCCGGGACTGCTTCCTGGTGCTGATCGCGACCTGGTTTTGCCTTTGCACAAACGCGTGGAAAAGATTTTCGATTCCATCTTGTTGAACACAACCGTCGCCTCAATGAAAGAAGAGCCGACCGGCATCCGGGTCACCTTCGGCGGCGCTGACGTCAAGCAATCGGAGAGGGTTTTCGATAAGGTCCTCGTATCGGTGGGGCGGCGGCCGAATTCAGAAATTGATGGTCTGGACAAGACACAGGTCCAACTCGGCGTTCGTGGATTCGTCCAGGTGAACAAACAGTTGCAGACGACGGATCCTATGATTTACGCGATTGGCGACCTCGTGGGCGAACCCATGTTGGCCCACAAAGCATCGCACGAAGGACGAACCGCGGTGGAGGCAATCGCGGGGCACAAAGTCGCATTCGAACCCGCGGCGATTCCCGCGGTCGTATTTACCGATCCCGAGATCGCCTGGTGCGGTCTGACTGAGACGCAAGCTGAAAAGGAAAAACGTGAAATCAAGGTTGCGAAATTTCCCTGGGCCGCGTCAGGTCGCGCGACGACGCTGGATCGGACAGAGGGTATGACCAAACTTGTACTCGATCCGCAGACTGAGCGGGTTTTGGGGGTCGGCATCGTGGGAGTTGGCGCGGGTGATCTAATTTCAGAAGGCGTGCTGGCAGTGGAAATGGCGGCAGTGGCCAAAGACATCGCTCTCACTATTCATCCGCATCCCACTTTGTCGGAGACGGTTATGGAAGCCGCTGAAGTTTTCTTCGGAACCAGCACTGACATCTATCGGCCGAAGAAGAATTAACCCGCACCGATATTCGGCTTGAATGCAGGTGCGAGCGTCCCGCTCGTATCGAATTCCGGCTACCAGTGCGGCGCAGGTGCCTGCATTACAATTTGCTTGAGAAGAAAACATGTCTTCTTTGCTCCAACGAGCGCTTCGGCTGTCCATAATTCTGGCAATGATGTTGCCGGCGTTGGCTTACCAGTTATTGCCGGGGCAAAAGCCTGCCAATGGAAACGCCTCTTCGACTGGAACCCCAGCAGCAGACCCTCTCGGGAGAAACACGCCGAGCGGGACCCTTTATGGATTTTTACAGGCAGCGCAATCCGGAAGTTACACAACGGCGGCTCAATACCTTCAAATGTCGCTCGTGCGGCGCCAGACCCAAGGCGAGGACACAGCCGCAAAGCTGAAACTAGTGATTGATCGCTCGTTTTCCGGCGATCTGAGGCGAATCAGCAACCAACCGGAAGGCACGCCGGAGGAAGGAATGCCACTCGATAAGCAGCGAGTGGGCACCCTGAATGCGGGCGACATCGATGTCGATCTCATTCTCACCCGGGTTACGGATTCTGGCGGTGCACACATATGGCTGATCTCGTCCGACACGCTGGCCAGGCTTCCTGAACTGTACGAGCAAGTCGCGGTACACCAGGTCGAGACCCATCTTCCCCGCTTTCTGGTTCGTCACCAGTTTTTGGGACTTCCACTGTGGCAGTGGCTCGCGATCCTGCTTTCCATTCCTGTCGCCGCTCTGCTGGGATGGTTGGCCGTTCAGATATTGCGGCTTCCATGGTATTCGTGGGCACGCTACAGACAGCATGCCGTGGTGGCCGCCTGGAATTCGTTCGTGCGTCCCCTTTGGGCGCTGCTTGGCGTACTCATTCACAAAATTATAGTTTCTTACCTCCGCATTCCGGTACTCCCAAGACATTACTACCAGCAAGTGGCCGGCGTGGTTGCGATTGTCGCGTTCAATTGGCTGTTGTGGCGATTTCTACGAGAAGTATTACGGAGCGTACGTCAGCGCGCCATTTTGTCCGGCCGGATGGGAACCAGTTCACTCATGATTTTGGGTGAGCGGGTTCTCAAAGCAACAATCGTCGTGCTCGCCATTTTTCTGGTATTGGGAACACTAGGCTTCAACCTGACGACGCCGCTAGCGGGCTTGGGCATTGGCGGTATCGCTATCGCGTTCGCCGCCCAGAAAACATTGGAGAATCTTTTTGGCGGAGTTTCGATTCTCGGCGACGAAGTGATCCGTATTGGCGATGTTTGCCGTTTCGGCGATTCCACCGGCACCGTGGAGGACATTAGTCTACGTTCAACTCGAATTCGGACTGCGGACCGGACCGAACTTTTTATCCCGAACGGTTCCGTGGCGACGATGAACGTAGAAAACTTCAGCCGGCGTGACAAGATTCTTTTCAATACCAAGCTCGGGTTGCGTTACGAGACTTCGCCTGACCAGATGCGATACGTACTCGCGCAGGTCCGGCGACTGCTGTACGAACATCCCAAGGTCGAAACCGAGAGCGCAAGAAACCGATTTATCGCATTTAGTGAAAGCGCCCTGACCATGGAACTTTTTTGCTACGTTCTGACCGTGGATTTCAATGAATTCCTGGCTATTCGAGAAGACCTGCTGCTGCGGATCATGGACATCATCGACGCAGCTGGCACCGGTATGGCCTTGCCGTCAAAGACGGTATATCTGGGTCGGGACATGGGTGTGGACAAGGAAAAAGCGGAGCGCATCACTCGTCTGGTTCAGAAGTGGCGAGAAGGCAATGAGTTGCCTTTTCCCGATTTCCGACCGGCCGATATTTCTGAGTTCAGTAATTCACTACCTTATCCGCAACCCGGATCAGCCGCGGCACGCAAAGATAAAACGGAATGAGGTCGATTCGTCGAGGTGGCGATTGGTTGACTGAATTTTGGGCCGTCCCGGCGTTGCCTGAGATCCAAACCTTTCCTGGGAGAAATTCATGTTGAGTTCTGTGGCCGGCACGGCCGCCATTCCGGAAATTTCATTAGCCTGGACCGAACATTCCATCGCGAAACTCCGCGACGAACTAATTGCCGCGCACGGCGACTCACAGCGCTTGCGAATTCAGCGAGGCCTGCTGCAAGTGGCACGTTTCTGGCGCGCCGACGATGGCGACGCCGCCACTTTCGAAGATTTCGTGAGAACGCATTTCGCGGGCGACCAGCCTACCCTGGATGCGATGTTTAGCCGTCTCGAGCATTTGCTGGAACATCTCTCCGGGTATATGCACGAAATGAATCGTGAGTTTCGCCAACAACTCGACCTCGATCTTGGACCAGTACTAGCGATCGACGAAATTATTGGCGGTTACGATCCCTCGGCTCACGTCATTGATGATTTCTTTCAAAACAAACTTGCCTTCGTAGTCCTGCTTAATTTTCCCGTAACAAGTTTGGCAGAACGTCTCACCGATGCGCGGTTGTGGTCACGAAGGCAATGGGCCGAAGTACGTCTGGCGCAAAGCTTCTCCAAAAGGATTCCCGCGGAAGTGAACCTCGCACGCGCACAAGCCGAGGCCGAGACCGGGCAGTATGTTTCTAAATACAACATTTGGATGCACCACGTACTTAATGCACAAGGCCAACGACTGTTCCCGCCGAAGATGCGTTTACTCAGCCATTGGAATCTGCGAGACGAGATCAAAGCCAGCTACACAGACTCGTCGACAGGGCTCGAAAAACAGCGTGTGATCCAGCAAGTGATGGAGCAGATCGTGAATCAATCGATTCCAGCGGTTGTGATTAACAACCCCGCCGTCGATTGGAATCCCTTTACCCGTGAGATAGCCCCGGCAGCCGTGAAGGATTATGACCGTGCCGCGGCAAGATCGAATTCAAACGCAGCACGCGAACCTGATACCCGCTATGCAATGTTGCAGAAGACATTTTTTGCGGCGCGGAAAGCTGACCCTTATTCTCCAGCAGCACCAACCTTGATCGCACGACGTTTTGATGAAAACCGGGAAATTCCTGAACCTCGGGTTCGAGCCATGCTGGAACAAGTCGTGAGTTCGCCGCTAGTACCACGGTTGGCGAACCTCATCCAATCCAGACTCGGCCGTCGCCTTGAGCCATTCGATATCTGGTACAGCGGTTTCAGACCAGGCAGCCAGTATTCTGAGACACAGCTTGACGAGATGGTCGCAAGACGATATCCGACCGCACAGGCATACCAGCAGGACATTCCTCAACTATTGATCAAGCTGGGCTTTTCCAGGGAGCGCGCCCAATATCTTGCCGCCAATATTGCCGTTGATCCGGCGCGTGGGGCGGGACATGCCATGGGCGCGGAAATGCGCGGACAAAAAGCGCACCTTCGCACCAGGGTGGAGGCCAATGGCATGAATTACAAGAGTTTCAACGTTGCCGCGCATGAATTGGGGCACAACGTCGAGCAGACTTTCTCCTTGAACGGCGTAGACCACATTTTTCTGAAAGGTGTGCCCAATACGGCGTTTACGGAGGCGTTTGCTTTCGTCTTCCAGAGTCACGATCTGGAATTACTCGGACTGCCTGCGCCCAACGCAAAGCAAGAAGCCGAAAAGACGCTCAACGATTTCTGGGCGACCTACGAGATTTCCGGCGTCGCACTCGTAGATATGGCTGTCTGGCACTGGATGTACGATCATTCGCACGCTTCGCCTGAGGAACTCCGACATGCCACACTGCAGATTTCAAAGGATGTCTGGAATAAATACTATGCGCCCGTCTTTGGTAAGGAGGATGTTGTATTGCTAGGCGTCTACTCTCATATGGTCGACGCATTTTTGTACCTTCCCGATTACCCCATCGGACATTTGATTGCGTTCCAAATTGAAGAACAGATGAAGAAGGCCGGCTCCATCGGTCCAGAGTTTGAGCGTATGGTGAAAATCGGGTCGGTTGCTCCCGATCTCTGGATGGAGAATGCCACCGGACGGCCCGTCGAGGCAGATGCCTTGCTGGAAGCGGCGCAGAGGTCGTTTGATGTAGTCACCAACGCAGCGGATCACTGAGTCCGCAATACCGGCTTGCGGGCAGATGTCCACCAGTGCAGTAACAGATGGGTGGGCCAGTAAACCAGCATCGGCACCGCGATCAAATAACCTGTCAAATACAACGCGCCTGGGACCAGGTGCTGCTCCTGAAAAAAAGGCCCTCGCGCCCAGTTGACATCGGACTCCGGACGCCATAAATAGTTAATCGGTACGACCACCCAAGCCATAAGCGTCTGATATTTCCATCCACGCTGGTCATATCCCAACCGCCAAATCGCCCAAAGCAGAAGTGGTGGCGTCACCAGGTGAAACAGGCCGAAGCAGCGCACCAGAAGCGGCAGTGTTCTATCAAACATGTATTCCGTCCCGCCAATCGGATGCTTGCCACTGATGGCCGCAACCAGCAAATCGATGGTGTAGAGACTTTGGAATAACAACAATCCGCAAGCTTGCCACGAAAAAAGCAGGGGGCTTTCCAACCACAGGGCGGCTGCTACGAAAACATTCCCCAAATCGCAGAAATAGAGCAGGTTCTGAGCGCCATACTGCCTCCAATAAAACGGCGCCCACACGAGAACCCAAACGGTCCACAGGATTTTGAGCCAAAGCGGCACGCGCATTGTCGCCATTGTAACCGCCAATTACCACGGTAACAAATCAATACATGTAATCGCCAGTGTTTATACGGGTATAATAATTTTGTCCTATCCTGCTGTACTTAGGGTACACTTGATCTACAGGGGAGGCAAAATGAAAGCCAACAAGCAACTCGCTTCCGCACAGGGTATCAGGCTGTACCGCCGTCATTCCGATGATTGCGACAAGGACAGTAATTACATGAAGTGCGGTTGCCCGCTGTGGATTCAGTTCCAGCGTGGCGGCAAGCAGGTGCGAGAGTCGGCCAAGACTCGTGACCTCGACCAGGCGATGCTGCTGGTCAAGAAAGTGGAAAGGGAACTGAAGGGCGAGATTCCAGCGACGACGAAGATCAGCCTCGCGGACGCTGTCACGAATTGGCTCAAGCATCGGGAGCAGGAAGGCATCGGCAACAACCGCGCAAAGAACATGTCAGATCGGCTGATCGCGTTCTGCAAAGACCGTCAGGTTGTCTCGCTGGCCTCTGTCACCAAGACTCATCTCAATGACTTCAAGCTCTCGCTCGATCTACGGAGCGGCGACAGCAACAGTCTGCGGATCTCCCTCTCGGTCCTCGGCGGATTATTCCGCTGGGCGACTGAAGAGGCGGGATACTTGAGCGCAAATCCGTTCCCCAGGTTAAAACTCAGATTCACCCCGCGGGAAATTGTTCCGCCGACGACTGAAGAAGTCAACCGTGTTCTGGCGGATGAGTCGGTTCGTGTCTTCGCCTCAGTCATGAGATTTTCTGGAATGGCGCTGCGGGACACGACGATACTGAAGCGGAGTTGTCTGGTCGGCAATCTCATCACCAACCGTCGCACCAAAACGGATGAACCATTTCGGGTCCGCATTCCTGTGTTCCTGGCGAACGAACTGCGGGCGCTGCTACCGGTCAACGCCGAATATTTTTTCTGGGACGGTGTGACGAGTGCGGAGGTAGTCGCCAACAGGTATCGTCGGTTTCTGGAAGTCGCCTTCAAGAAAGCTAACGTCAAGATGACGTCGCATGGATTCCGCCACTACTTCATCAGCACGACGCTGGCGACAGGGGTCAACGTCGAAGACGTGAGCGCGATGGTCGGAACGTCGCCGAATGAAATCAGGAAGACGTACCGGCACTACATCAAAGAAGCAGTTGACCGGTTGGATCGCGTCCAGGAGCAGGCATGGATCGCGCAAGGGCTGGACAAGGATGGCAATCCGAGGACGGCAACGATTCAGTAGCGGGTTCAGTCGGAGCAGGACAAAAAAAGAGGGTCACCCAAGTGGGTGGCCCTTTTACATTGTGGCTTCGATAGAATTCAGCAACGTCGGATGAATCCGAATAATGCTGTACCGTCTCTTGTGCGTCTTCAAATTTTCAGGGCTCCCCAGATCCATGAAACCGGACTTACCACGGTGCTCCTCGAGGACGCTGATCACTTTGTTAGCGCTACAGTTCCACCGCTCCGCAATCGCGGAGGTTGAAAAATAAATGACTTTCTCTTTCTGGTTTTCTTGCTCGAATGTGGGCATGTGCCCTCGTACATCTGGACGCCCGGTAGCGGTCTGCTGCGGGAGGACAGAGGTTGCTGCATGTCTTGCAATACTCAATTTGACCACGTCCCGAGCGAGCAGGATAGATTACCGAGATTACCGAAGATCTGACGCGGGGCGTTGCTGGCCCCGATTCGCAATCGCAGGTCGAAGTTAGCTCTGCCCGTAATTCATTGACTCGCCGCAGTTTGGCCACATAGGATGGTCGCGCAGAGCGAGCCCTCTTCATTGATCGGCCAGACCATCTCGCACTATCGCATCGTCGAGAAGCGCGGGCGCGGCATCCATTGACCCCTCGCCAAGCTCGCACGTAACATTCTCGCCAGTGTCCACGTCGTTTCAACCCGTTGGGCAGATGGTTTCCCACTACCGCATCCTCCGCAAGATCGGCGGCGGGGGCATGGGTGTGGTCTATGAAGCGGAAGACCTCAAGCTGGGTCGTCACGTCGCCCTGAAGTTCCTTCCCGACGAACTCGCCAACGATCCCCAAGCCCTCAGCCGTTTCCAGAGGGAAGCCAAGGCTGCGTCCTCCCTGAACCACCCGAACATCTGCACCATCTACGAAATTGACGAGGTCGATGGGCGGGCGTTCATCGCGATGGAACTGCTGGAGGGGCAGACGCTCCGGCACCGGATCGCTGGCAAGCCGCTGGACATCGAAACGGTGCTTGATCTTGGCATCCAGATCGCGGATGCATTGGACGCGGCTCATTCGAAAGGCATAGTTCATCGTGACATCAAGCCCGCGAACATCTTTGTGACGGCACGCGGGCAAGCGAAGATTCTCGATTTCGGGCTGGCCAAGGTGTCGCTGAAGCCGGAGAGCATTGCCCTGAGCGCCGCAACTATTGAGTCCGAGGAACATCTGACCAGTCCCGGCAGGGCACTTGGCACCGTCGCCTATATGTCACCGGAACAAGTCCGCGCCAAGGAATTGGACGCCCGAACTGATCTGTTCTCATTCGGTGCCGTTCTCTACGAGATGGCTACCGGCAGCTTGCCGTTCCGGGGGGAGAGTTCAGGTATCATTTTCGACTCCATTCTCAACCGAGCACCTACCCCCGCTGTGCGCCTCAATCCCGATCTGCCAGCCGAACTGGAACGGATCATCACGAAATGTCTGGAGAAAGACCGCAATCTGAGGTACCAGCACGCTTCGGACGTTCGCGCCGATCTGCAACGGCTGAAACGGGACACGGAATCTGCCAAATCAGAAGCGGTGAACAGAAAGAAGGCAGCGATTCTTGTCGGAAAAATGTGGTGGCGAGGCAAAGGGGCGATTGTTGGATTTGTTCTGGTCGCAATAGTTGCTCTGGCGTTAGGTATGATGTATTTTTCCTCGCGCAACAATGAAGCCATTACTTCAATTGCGGTGTTACCGCTTGTCACTAATAGTAGCGATCAGAACACACAGCTTCTCAGCGACGGGATTGCCGATAGCCTGATCGACAGCCTCTCGCACATTCCGCACCTTACGGTAATGTCGCGGAGTTCAGCGTTTCATTACAAGGGCAGTGACATTGATCCGCAGGCGGTTGGGCGGGCGCTCGATGTAAAGGCAGTACTCATCGGTCGTCTGCTCCGACAGGGCGACAGCTTGTTCTTAAGCACTGAACTGGTCAAGGTGAGAGACGGTAGCCACATCTGGGGCGAAGAATACAATCGCAAGGTATCCGATATTCTGCCCTTGCAGCAGGAACTCGCTCAAACCATTGCGGAAAAGCTCCGGCTCAAGCTGTCCACTGAGCAACAACAAACATTCGCAAAACAAGGAACCAACAATCCAGAAGCATATGGCCTCTATGTCAAGGGACTCCATTCTGTAGATAAGGCATCTGAACAAGGTTTCAGAGAAGCGACAGACCTTTTCCGGGCGGCAATCGAGAAGGATGCCAACTACGCTGCGGCTTATGGTGTCATGGGAGAAACCTATGCGCTACTTGGACTGCTTGGCTACCTATCCATAGACGAGGCGTACAGCAACGCGATGGCGACATCAAAACATGCGATTGATCTGGATGACAATGTGGCAGAAGCACACGTTGGCTTGGGACTCGCTGCGATGATGAGGTGGAACTGGGCTGTTGCTGGGCCTGAGTTGCAGCGGGCTATCCGGTTGAATCCGAATCTAGCGAGCGCCCACAGGGAGTTCGCCGTCTATTTGGCAGCGAACGGCAGAATGGCTGATGCGCTTGCAGAAGGCAAGATTACGCTGGAACTCGATCCACTCTCGTTATTGCCCCGAATCGCGTTGGCATTGTTGTACCGCTGTGCGCGGGATTATGACCATGCTTTAGAACAGGCACACAAAGCAGTCGAACTCAATCGGAATTCGCCCATTCCCCATCACATCTTGTTCAACATATATACGGACAGAAAAATGTACGATCAAGCTGCGTTGGAGCTAGTGGAAGCTTTTCGTGCGGAAGGCAGAAACGAGGATGCCACCGCGATTGATAACGCCTATGAGCGTGGAGGCTATAGGGGGATGCTGCTGCAACTCATTCAGGTCAGCAAGAATCCTGCCGGAAAACGATACGCACCTTCTCATGTTGCAGCGAGTTATGTAGCGCTCGGTGACAAAGATCAGGCATTTGTGTGGCTCGATAAAGCGTACCAAGCACGTTCTAATCTGTCTTTTCTCAAGGTAGACCCCGCATTCGATCCGATTCGCTCCGACCCCCGCTACGCCGACCTGCTGCGCCGGATGGGCTTGCCGCAGTGAGCACATCAACCACATGATCGGTCAAACCATTTCGCACTACCGCATCGTCGAGAAGATTGGCGGGGGCGGCATGGGTGTGGTACAACACACCGCTCCGCCCCGGCATGTTTCGGGTACCGTCGTCAAGCTACTTCAGTCCGAAGCCGCGATACCTAGTCCTATGCGAGCGCGGCGCAGATCGCCGGTATGAGGTCGTCGTGCTTTCCGGCCTCGAACGCGATGCCGGTGAAGTTGCCATTCGCGTCGAACGTGGCCACGATTTTCCCGACCTGAAAGGCTATGTTTCCCTGTCCTTTGACGAAGATGTGACCGATCAGCCCTATATCAGCTACCGTCACCGATCCGTCCTGCTGAAACGTGATGGTCTCAGGTCCGACGTTGGGCGTGGAAAGGGAGATGCCGTTGGCAGGGTTGGTGAAGGTCTCCTTCAGCGCGAAGGTGTCGATCTCGAATCTGGGATTACCGTTCGTGTCAAAGAAGACGTGAATGGTGAAGAAACCTTCGGTGTGCTCGACGATTGTAAAGCCGCAGTCGTTGAACGTGTCAGTTAAGTCGACGGGTACCTTCAATACGAATGGTTTTGCCGCTTCGGCTGGGGCAGCGGCCAGCATGGCCACCGCGAACACCAGCACCGGCATGAGGATCGATCTCTTTGTACTGTTCATGGTAAGTTCCTCCTTGGACGGCGAATCGCTCGATTCGCATTTTAATCGGCTCCAATTCGGTTAGCTTGCTAGCGTTCCCGAAAACTTGCAGAGGAACGGACCGTTCAGAAATTCGAATGCAATCGTGAACTGACCGGAAAATCTGTACGCATTGGCGAGACCCCGGTCCGCGAAAATCAAAGTTCTGGATTTCACGGTGCCGCCTCGTGAGGGCTGGGAGCCGAAGGGCCGGTTCAGCCGAACCATTGGGAAAGAGAGAAGTGAGCGGTACGGCTAAGCGCCAGCAAGTTTATTCTTCAACTGGCTCTTGTCAAGACAAAATTATTGCAGGTAGGGCGCTGAATGCCTATCAGACGGCGCTTCCGTTAGGCTAGATGTGCCACAGTCGGTGCGCCAACAATGGCATCGCCGCCCTTTTGCGCCTTCGAATTCTGCGAATGAACGGCACAAGCCGTGTCATTACGGCGTAACCGTCGGGGCCGTTGCCCTTGCGCGAGACGAGCTGGCATTGGCCTCAATCCTTGCAGCGCAGAAACTGGCTCAATACGATGGAGGGAAGCGAGTACCTGCCACGATGAGTGCAATCGCGGATGCAGTCCGATGGGCTGAGGAAATTATGAAGGAAATTGATGAGCGATGGCCGACTCGGTAATACGGGAACAGGAAGTGATGTATGCGGAGTGGAGCGACATCGATTTCGTCGATGGCCTGTTCACTGTGAAAGCTAAGACTAACTGGACGCCAAAGGATTACGAGGAGCGCGAGATTCCGATGCCCGACTTCCTCATCGCGGCTTTGAAGAAGCGAATGCTCAAGACCAAAGGTCGACTGATCTTCCCGACGCCGGAAGGCAAGCCGAATGGTCATATGTTGAGACAGTTGAAGGCTCTGGCGGAACGAGCAGGTCTACAGGGAGAGTTCAAGCTACACAAATTTCGAAAGAGCTATGCGACTCTACAGCACAAGGATGGTGTAGAGGCTCGCACTCTACAGAAGAGATTGGGCCACTCAGACCTCACCACGACCCTTGCATATTTGGAGGGCGAGGAGCCGCGTTCTGATAGAAGCCGAGACCAGGTCAACAGTACATTCGGCGCATTTGCCTAAGAACCCATAACGAAACCTTTGTTGCTTGGCCCTAACCGAGCTAAGCCGGGGCTGGACTTAGTGATGTGTACTACCACCGCCTCGCCCCGGAACGATTGTGGTAACTCCGCCGCAACTATTTCTTTGGCCAGGCTTTGAGGCCGGGAATGTGATAACGATGGTCCAGGCGCTGCCGAAGCATCTTGCGAACATTCTCAGCGAGCGACCTCCGGGATTTCCTGGTCGGTTGTTGTCGACGGCCCAGGTCGAAACGAAGCCTTTTCGGCTCGCAGCTCTGTCTCAATCTCACTCCCTTTTCATTACCCCCGCCTCCACTATTCCCGCTGTTGTAGACGCGAACTCGATCTCGTCTCCGCCTGTGACAATCACAAAATCATCCGCAACAGTGAACCCTTCAAAAAGCGTGCGGGTTAGACTGCCAGTGCATTTGGGGGCATTGACGGTATACGTCCCTGGGAACGTTAGCTGGAACACTCCCCCACCGAAGTTCCCACTTTCAGAACCGGTAAGGGTACCACCCGTGCTCGAAGTCGCTGTGAACGAAATTTCACCTACCACGGCCTCCGGAGCGAAAGCGCCGACCTTCAACGCGGCGTTGCTTGAAGGACCTACAAACCCGTCAAAGCGGAATCCATAACTGCCTTGAATGGTTGCCGCTGTGCACGCTGCCTCTGCTTTCGGAGCAACGCACAGGACACCAAGCGTTGCGACTAAAGAGGCGAAAAGAGTAACGAATTTGGTTTTGTGTGTCATCGTGTTTCCTCCAGTAATGTATTTGTGAGCTGTAATGCACATCAATGTTCTGGATTTCATGGTGCCTCCTGCGTGCGGGCTGGGAGCCGAAGGGCCGGTTCAGTCGCACCTCCGGGAAGGGAAAGGAAGGCGGGCACGGCTAAGCGCCAACAAGTTTATCCTCAAACCGGCTTGCGTCAAGACAAATCGCACCCTGGATGCCGCGTCAGACGGCGCTTTCGCGTGCCGGATGCATTAAAATTAGAGCCTGTCGGCACCCTTGCCCGGTGTTTCTACACAGGGCGTTCCCCAACCCAAACAATCGGATTTTTTTTAGGCGCTGTAAGTGTCTCTTTATTGTTAGGCAGTGGAAGCACCGATAGTTGGCTATCGGTGCGTCCGGGGCGTTGCTGGGCGAGTGCATCTCGCGCACGATCCGCTTGGCAACGGCTTTCGTGTTGAGGATAACTTTATCGGCATTTAAATCGTGAACTGGGGTGCCCCTTCGTTGACTTCGCCTTCGCAGCACACCTAACATGGCACCCTGAGTTCCTCCGCCACACATGATCGGTCAGACCATCTCGCATTACCGCGTCGTCGAGAAGCTGGGCGGCGGCGGGATGGGTGTGGTGTACAAGGCAGAGGACACTGAGCTTGGGCGCTTTGTCGCCCTGAAGTTCCTTCCTGAAGAACTTGCCAACAATCCGCAAGCACTAGAACGATTTCGTCGTGAGGCAAGGGCAGCATCCGCTCTTAACCACCCCAATATCTGCACGATTTACGAGATTGGCAAACACGGTGACCAGTCCTTCATCGCAATGGAGTTTCTGGATGGTGTGACCCTGAAGCACCAAATTGCAGGGAAGCCGCTGGAGATCGAAAGCGTACTTGATCTAGGAATCCAGATTGCAGACGCTCTGGATGCAGCACACTCCAAGGGAATCATCCACCGGGACATCAAGCCAGCAAACATCTTTATTACAAATCGAGGTCAAGCGAAGGTTCTGGACTTCGGGCTGGCGAAGCTCACCCTGAGACCGGAAAGCATTGCTCTGAGCGCCCCGACCATCGAGTCAGAGGAACATCTCACCAGTCCCGGCAGTGTGTTGGGCACCGTTGCATACATGTCGCCGGAGCAGGTTCGCGGAAAGGAATTAGATGCTCGCACTGATTTGTTCTCGTTTGGCGCAGTGCTCTACGAGATGTGTACCGGATCGCTGCCATTCCGAGGCGAAACCTCCGCGTTGATCTTTAACGCGATTCTGGAACGCGCTCCCGTAGCTCCCGTGCGATTAAACCCTAACGTGCCAGCCGAACTGGAACGAATTATCAATAAGGCATTGGAGAGAGATCGTGAGGTTCGTTTTCAATCTGCCGCCGAGACGAGGGCTGATTTGAAAAGGCTGAAGAGGGATACGGAAAGCGGAAAGACCAAGATAACAAATGCACCCGGAAGTTCTCCCCTATTGTCCAGCCGACTGCGCTGGAGATTAGCGCTGCTGGTGATCGTCCTTGCTGTCATATTTCTGACTTGGCGTAATCTGCACTTCGGCACATCAGGTGGGGCGTCGATCCATGCCGTAGCTGTTCTGCCCTTCACCAATGCAAGCAAAAACTCCGGCATGGATTATCTTGGCGATGGTCTCGCAGGAGAGATTACAAATTCCCTTTCTCGACTTCCAAATCTGCAAGTCATGGCCCGGAGCACGCTAACTCACTACAAAGCCCAATTAGACGATCCTCAGTTGGTGGGACACGATCTGCACGTGGATGCGGTGCTAACGGGGCGTATCACCGAGCATGATGGGGAACTTGTTGTGGATACTGAACTTGTCAGTGTTGCGACTGGAGCGCAACTCTGGGGCGAGCAGTACAGCCGTAGCGCAAGCGACGTATCTTTGCTCCAAAGTTCTATTGTGCGGGATGTTGCTGCTCAACTCAGACCACGACTTCTTGGCAGCGAGCGGGAAAGCCTGTCAAAAGCGGGAACTAAAGACGCCGAAGCATATCGACTCTATCTCGAAGGTCGCTCTCATTTCGACAAATGGACAAGTGCTGACATGGCAAATGCGGTCGAGCTGTTCAGCAATGCTGTCCACCGGGATGGCAATTATGCTGCGGCGTACGCGGGATTGGCCGACGCTTCCGCGATACAGGGATACTTGGGAAACGTTTCCGGCAGCGACGTCTTTTACAAGGCCCGATCTGCCGCGCAGAAAGCACTCCAGCTTGATAGCCAAATACCAGAATCTCACATTGCTTTGGCTTTGCTCGACTACTTCTATTTCTGGAATTTTCGTGAAGCTGAGGATGAGCTTCGCGAGGCTTTGGCACTTGACCCCAATTCCGCGTATGCTCACGTGACTTCCTGCTGGTTCTATGCCGACGTGGGCAAGATCGGTGACATGTTGAACGAATGCAGGAGAGCTGCGGAAATCGACCCGTTTTCGCCGATCTATAACATGAGTCTGACGCTTGCTTACAATTACTCTCATGATTACGGCCGAGCGCTCCAACAGGCAAAGAAGGCGCTCGACATAGAACCGACGAACCCCTACGCGATAACTTGGCTCGGTTATACCTACGAACTCATGGGGAAATACAAAGAAGCGATGGAACAGTGGGCTAAAAAAGCAAGGTTAAATGGAGACGATGAAGACGCGAACGAGATGATGGAGACATTCGAAAAATCGGGCTACCGTGGCTTTCTCAAAAAAGATGCTGCATACAACGAGGCCCAACAGGATTACAGCTCTGCGGCTGGTGACTATGCCATGCTGGGGGACAAAGATGCTGCATTTGCGGATCTAGACAAGGCGTTTTCCAATCGTACGGGTGTTCTCTTCATCAAGGTTGATCCGGAGTTCGACACACTTCGCTCCGATTCGCGCTTCGCAGACCTGTTGCACCGAATAGGGTTGCCGCAGTAGATGCCGACCCCGACATCCCCATTCTGAGGGAAGCCAAGGCGGAGTACGCGAAGCTGCAGTGAGCGGAACTGAGCTGCCGCAGTGGGCACGGCTAATCAGCACTCGCCGATAATGGCTTCCCGGAACTGTTGTGTTGCGGCCAACTCGGGCGCGACTGCGGCCACGACTCTGGCTCGACTGCTTTGAGTTTCGCTTGCGCCGTTATCTCCAACTTCGTGGCGACATCTGCAGCAGCTTCTTCACACTCTCGCTTGTAACCAGCGGTGCTCATCTTTCCCTCCTGTTGTTATTCTCTGCGGCTTGTTGAGCGGGTGTCTGCCAAGCACATCGGCCCGGTTCGTAATTTCCGATGTCGCCGTACCGGCCCAAAGTTGTACCTGCTGGACGTTCACCAAGATCGGCAAGAAAGTTCTTGAATGAATACAGCCACCGTTCACACACGGTTACACCGCACCCGCCGTATCTATGCCAATCACGACCTCGATTTGCCTTGGGGTTCGTGGTTCTCTGTACGGCTGCTTTCCAACTCGAATAGGTCCGCTTCAACGCCGGTGACGCATCTGCCTTAGTGGCCCCGTGTGTCACACCGTGAGCGTTTCTCGTCGACCGTCTCGCGAGATCGCTGCGCTGAAAGCACGAACATGATGTTGTGTCACCGTTTAAAAGATCGTATCGACATACAATTTTGATTCGCCCGCAGTCACACTTGACCCGGACGCGATATTGGTACGGTTTATATTTCCGAACATTATGAAGAACAACAAGCCTTGAAAACCGCCTACCGATTTGAAGCAATTCCACTACCTCTCCTATCTGGCATCGCTGCCGAATTTAAATCCTTCGAACAACATCTCACCCAAGGCAGGTTCTCCCCGCTGAAATGTCCTTCGTCCCCGAAAATGTGCCGCGACGCGGAGGAGGCCTATTCACATACGCTGTCGCTGTTGCGGTCATGCCTCTACCTTTCTGCGCCGGGGAACGCGGGCCGCGATTCTCCTAGGTCGAGGTCGAGCTGCTCGAGCGGGGCGACGTCGCGGTGGCTGCGGGGTCGGGATGTCTCGTCTTATCGTGAGATTCCAATTCTTTCCCGGAGCCTTCGAAAACCGAGTACCAAAAAGTTGCCGGTGCAATGCGAACTCCTTCGGCGACAGGACCACCCTCAAGCTGAAGACGGTGGAAATCTCTAGGGCCAGATCGGCGGCTCGGTCCAAAAGTGTAGGGTCGCGGTCCAACTCTCCCTCGACGATATTCAAGATCAAATCCACCCCGCTGCGCTCGACGTTCACTTCTTTCCCCATTGCGCCATCCTTGCTGGGTCATGTAGCTCAGCGTGTATTGCCCGAAATTGGTCCGCATCCGACCAGCAAAAGTTATTCGGCTGCACGACGCCCCGCGATATGGCGTAGTGCAGCATGATATGGGAGGGACCATTGGCCTGACTCCAAGACGGCGGCGGGTTGGCGACAACCCTATGAAATTCACGAAAGAGTTCCGCGGACTTTGCGTCTTTGGCCTGATTTTCTCGCTCAAGCTTCCGCGCCTGGGCATCCACGAAACATTGCGACGTCGCAATAGCTTCACGTCGGGCACGCTCGCGCTCAGGGACAAGGCGGGCTTCTTCGTCGGCAATGAACTGCCGATAACTCTGACCCTCGTAAGTAGGCGCCATCGTGTGTTGAGGTTTGGCAAATTCTGGCGCCTGGATACCTCGGGCGGCGAAGTCCGCACGTTGAGCGGGAGTAGCTTCCCTCTCCCAATCGGCCCACCACATTTGTGTCGCCTTCGTCCCTGATCCCGCTAATGGTGGGGTGTCCAACGAGAAGCGGCTCACTGTTGCCTTTGGTAAGAAGTCCCCAGCTTGTGGGCACGTAGATACTCAAGGGAACTCAAACTATCTTCAGGATCGCGTTGTACTGCAATCGGCCCAGCGAGTGTGGCGACAGCCACGTTCTTAATTCGCTCAGACGTCCACTCATGAAAAGGGAGACTGCTGCATTTTTCCCGAATAAACTTGACGTCAGCCTCACTAATCTCAAGACCACCAAGCTCTGCTGACGCAGCAGCGAGACCGGTGCGGAAGACTTTCAGATGCTCCTGATCGAAATCACGCACAAGTTGTGCCCTTTCCCATTTCGCGAAATCACTCCCGGAATAATCGCTGTAAGGGTGAGGGTTCCCGGCTGCAACGGGCTCCGGTTCGGTCACTGGTTGAAAGAAGACTGTTTGCCGGATGACATTCTCTGCGGTCAAGATGTCACAGGCGACAATCCACGAAGTCGAATCAGGGTAGAGGTTGGGTAACTGTGCGTGGAAAAATTGCATTACTGTGACAGCTTCTGCATCGGTTAGAGGTGGATCCAGGAATTCGTTGGCCCGCTCGAGACCCATAGTGCACTGACATTTGTAGTCTTGTGATGACAGTACCCTCGACGGTGTCATACGATTACACGTATTTAACAAGTCCATTAACTGTGGTGATCCTGTGTAAACCTCGGTCAAAAGTTTGTGCCGGTGGGCCCGCTCGGCTTTCGCAGTCAACTTTTTGTGTTCTTTATTTGCTACTTCCCGCGCAGCCTTCTCGCGAGCCCGCTCAAGGACAGGATCTGGAACGTGGACGTCACTTAATCGTGAGCTACCCGCGATACTTGGGGCGGCTTGCGGGCGAAGGGCCCGCCTACTAGCGGCCCAGTTATTATTCAGTTCATCGGCAGCGATTTCTTGTGGACTACGATTACCTAAACTTTTGAAAGCCATTTTCTTTTCCTCCTGATAAATCGGATGAATCATTACCGCCGGATCGGCTGTGGCCGCGCCTTGCGGGACGTTTCCAATAATTTCTCGACAGCCGCTGCAAACTTAGGGTCGTGCAATTTTTGCTTGTACAAGTCACTCGGCATCGCGTCGAGTTCCGCGAGGGTCAAAGTAATTTCTGGTTCCGGTGGGACGTCCTCAGATTCACCTTCGTCGATGAATAGGCTCGCTGCCTGACAAGCGGCAAATGCCTGTTCATAATTTCCGACGCTGGGCCGAATTGCATATTTTCGCATCCAGGTCAAAAGAGTGTCGACGTTCTCGGAACATTCAACCCAGTCGGGGTTGCTGGCGGTGAATTCGTGGAATGCCTGTGCGGCTTTCAGTTGCTCGAGTGTTGGTGAGTTCTCACGGCGTTCAATTTCTGCTGCTATCTCTGCTGCTGTCATCATTTGTTCAGCCATTTGTTTCCTCCTAAAAGTTCAACCACTTACTGCACTCAATTCCTGCCGATCAAAACTTCTACCGTCGTCTTGTTCATCCTGCGATTCCGTGACTGGCGCCTCCATGACTTCTGCGTTGACCCATATTCCTTCGGGCCCATATCGTCGAACCCCGTCATCATGTTTCGGCGGCAAAGAGATGACCGGATCTTGTTTCATTGCCAACAGATTTGCTTGTTTCCTCAACACTTGTTCTTTCCATGCCTCCGCGGGACAAAAAAAACGCGCCATCGGGAAAAGCGCATATTCACGACTGCAAAACAGCGGGCCCAATTTTGCGATCAGCAAATTTCGGGAGCCGACTCCAATCTCTTCACCACGCAAAAGCCGCGCCCAGTACTTCAACAAACTTTTGGTCAGATTCTTTTCCGCGCACATCTGAGTTGAGATCAAGTAGTCGAGCTTCGTCATTTCTTTGACCGAGAGCCGCAAAAGAGATCTGTTCTCCGCGGCGTCGTAAATCTCAGACGCGAAACTGAGGACGGCAGCGAAAGCTTTCTGCTGTAGTGGCGTGAATGCGGCTGTCTTACCACGTCGTCGGCGCAACTTCTTCTCATCCATGTGCTCCGATCTTGTTCGCACTACGGTTGAAGCTCGCCCAAAAATTGGATGTAAGTATCTCGACACCGTGTGACCAGAATCGTGTGTCGCCTTTTATCGGCCTGGGAGTGAGCCCCGTTATGTCCGCGATATTCCAGCATCCAGTGTGTTCTTCTGGCGTCAGCACCTCGAGGGCATATTTCTCCAATTCCAAGTCATCGATTGGATCAGGTGGTTCGTATTCGAGATCGTCGAAGACGTCGCGGAACTCGCCCAGGTCCGCGTCCCAGATTGGCTCGATGAACTTCGGCCCAGAATTCCAGGTACGCCGCGCCAGGGTGGCCGCGATCTTGTAACTCAACCCGCCGATGTCATCCTTGCGAACGGTGTTCCCCCTGGACAAAATCTCGAGCATGGTCTGAGCAATGATGTCGTCCACAGATTCAAAACCGTGCTCGGCGCCGAGGGTACAGAAGACCGCTATCCTTGCGCTTCTTAGTACCTGCGCCGTTTGTGCATCGGTCAGCTCGAGTGGATTCTCAACCGCTTCGGTGTACTGCTTTGCACGACACAATTTACAAAAGCGACGTGCCCGGGCCTTGGTGAAATTAGACGCTCTACTCCGCGTCGTTCCCAGGCAAGTGTCGCATCTGACCAGATAGATAATTTGGTTTGCTGGGCCACGCTCATCTGTCTTTGCCAGGACAGTCACACCGTAGAATGTCAAGCCGATGAGAGAACGCCGCGGTTTGTAATTCGCTGGTTTCTTCCTGGGCAAAGTACCTCCAATCCCAATCGGTATGCCATAGAATCACTGTGACAAACCGGACTGAGGAGTCGGTTTGCCACAGGACGTCCGGTGCAGCCCCGTGACCACACCAGAAACAAAAAAACTGCCCCCGTGACGGGAGGAACGTCATCGAGGGCAGTGAGTCATTATGCGTGGCCTTGAACACGCATAATCTTTTAGATTTTGTGGAACGAAAACAGTTTCAGTTTCAAGGCTGTCTTGACTCATGCCCGGGAGGGCGATATACGAATTGGGGGCGGATATCTACCCTATCTACCTAAGCAAACGCCGTATTTTGACTTTTTCATCAAGTATTTTTTATCTCAAACACGCCCGCTGCATCGCTGCAGAGACGCTGACCTCGTCGGGATCAACACCTGCTCCTTCTGGGCGAGTCGGGCTGGCATGGATTGTGACGAACGGGGCGCTCGGGTCTGTCACCGTTTCCTCAGCCCCCAAAGCTGCTTCTTTACGCACGTCCCGCTTATCCTGGTACTGGGCTCTGAAATGATCGGAGACGGTAGAGTAGACGACGGCTTTCAACCATGCCATCGCGCCACGCTTGAGCCCTTGATCTTTGTACGTCTCAATCCGAGCAGCCACGTTCTGCCAGACCAGAGACTCGACGTCGTCGAACAAATTGTATTGCGTGCCACCCGTATGCTTGTCACACTCCGCATGCATCCGCTTCTGGACGAACGGTCGGAAATTGAGATACATGTCTTGAGCCCGCCGCATTGTCCCGTGGACCTTATGAGCGAGATCCGCTTCAATCTGTGCAGCATCAGCGACTGTCTCCGCATGCGAGACCGCCTCTGCGACGGCTGCGGCATGTTTCTCACATGTCGCGCATTTCCGATCACCACCAGTCCAATGGCTACAGGGCACCCACTTCTCGGATGGTGTTGGGGCGGGAGCGACAGGAGCGAGAGCGACAGGAATGCCCGCCCACTGATTGATTGTCGCAATGAGCGAATCTAGCGACTGTGAACGGGACAGACGGCGTAGCTTATCAAAGTACCGGCTGGCACCCGCACCGAGTACCTTGTCTAAGTAGAAAGCCGCTTCAAAATAGCCGTCATGCACTCAGACCGCTCATTGAATTTTCCTGCATGACCAAATCCCCGCGTAGCTCATCCTCGTCTTGCTCGACTGCGAGCTCGTCGTCTCTGGTCCGCATCAGAATCGCGACCGGGCCCACTTCGTCGAGCGGCGCCGGATCCCGTTCCACCGGCTGCGCCTCCAAGGTATATCTGTAACCGGATTCTTCAAGAATGACCGCGGCTGATTTCTGTGTCTTGCCAGGATTCAGAATCTTGAGACGAGCAGCGTCGAATTTCGTGCAATCAGGACAGAACTCGATGGTCTTACCACCCGCCGCGGGACTGAAGGTAAAAGTTTTTAAGTTAGTGTGAAGACATTTCATCATTGATATCCTCAGGTATTGCTGTAGCCATTTCTTCCGTACATGGTGCGAAGTGAATACTGGCCTCCCTGCGCTGCCATTCTTGCCCCTTGGGACTCTCGACTCTGAACGTCAGACGCCGGTCTCCCTTCAGGATAGTTTGCCCGCATTGATGACACCCTGCGCCCCTGGTGCTCACTGTTTCGTGAACAGCCCACTCTGGCGCACGATTACGAATGTCTGCGATAACATCTGGCGGGAAGATCCAGGCTGGCCGGGGTTCTCCTTTCGGACTGACACTCTTCGCCGGTTTAGGAAGAGGATGGCGCATCCGGTCCTCGCACGAGGTATGGATGAAACCTTGTTGCGTCCACCGATCTGGGTCACCAGAATGACCATGCCAGTGTGGATCCGTGCGAACGAAAGAGAGCCGCTCGTCACCCCGGAAGATAGGTTCGCCACATTCACGGCAGACCGCGTCATGCTTTCCGATCTGGGGCCCCCGGACCTCCCAACGGTCGTCGTACTCACGCACCGTCTCTGCGTCGTCATCGCTGATCTGCCATGCGGGTCCGAGACGTAGTGTGATTATTGTCATGTCGCCTCCTGTGTACACGTACCGACTAATCTCTGGCCCTCAATCTTTTGCTTGTCCACTGTCCGATTTTGCATAACTGAACTTGCAAATCGGATCTTGTGGTTCAACGTCATCGTGCTGTCGACCTGTAAATTTTTGACTGCGGTCTTCGCGATGCCGTGTCGGATAGTCTCGTATGTGTGCAGTTCGCCCCGGATCACAAACTGGACCGGCGGTGGTACTTCGCCCAGGACGGCTTGCCACAGTAACTGGAGGTCATTTAGCTGGCTATTTGTTTGCATGGACCCTCCAAGTCTTCAACGATGGTAGCCACCTGTCGTCGAGCCATAGGGACACCGTCCACCACGTTAGCGAATGTCGATAGACCTTTACGGACATGCTGAATGTTAATCTTGGTCGTCTTGCCCACGATGCTCTGGACGTCGAATGTGGGTGATCTGAAATCTATCAAGATGCCTAGCCGGATCAGCAACTTGTTGAGATCTGAATTTGGCCGGATGACGAATGTGACATGCTGGGTATAAATTACCGCTGATCATCTGCGTCCTGCTGATCTTCAATCCGGTAAACGATGTCAAGCATGACCCTGCTACGTTGGCCGTACTTCGGATTACATTTAATCTCGCCGCCGGGGATAACATCAATTATCGTCGCTCGATGCAAACCTTCGGTCGGAAGGTCAAAGAAATTGTCCTTAATCGGGGCAAGCAATACCATCGTATTTCCTCTCCCGTGCTGTCAGGTCAAACTGTGAATTGGACACCTATGTTAAGGGGTCGTGTCACGGTTGAAAGTGGACACCTATGAAAATGGACACCTACGTATACTGTTACCACTGATCACTGATTCTTATCACTGACTACTGCTACCGTCCCCTGCTTACTGCTCCCTGCTACTGTAGCCTTCCCCCTCTGTTGTCGCTTGTGCGCCCGAATTACCTCAGAGTTAAGCAGGTATTCGTTGGGCACGCACTCATCTCCCCCTCCAGTCCGAATGTTGCCATGCCCACTTATCCACGAGATGAGACCTAGATCCTGCAGCCGGTCGTTGGCGCGTCGGACGGTTCTCTTCTTGACGCCGGACGCTAACGCGATGGTATCCAGGGACAGCCGAAACCTCGCTTTGTCCAGACTGAGGTAGTACCGCAACACGGCTTTCGTGTTCTTGGTCAGATGTGTTGTCATGGTGATTGAAGAAGAAAAGCCCCATGCGGTCGGATGAAGACCCGATGGGGCTGTAACGTGCCACACCCTTGGCGGAAAGGTACGGCTTCGGTAAAAAGTTGGGTGTAGTTAGTCCGCCAAGACCGACTGACGTTACAGTTTACTTCTCGTGGGGCGGCTTTCTTGCGCTGAATGCTTGCGCGGGTGAGACATGTAATGCAAGTGCCGGTCGGATGAAGACCCGTTTGCTGTACTGCTAAGTACCGACTCCATCCCAGGAGTTATGAGCAGGAGTTAGTTGCCCACTTCTTAAGAATATCAGGTGCAGCGCCGCGATGGGGGGACTTAGGGCACTCATGCGGTTACGGAAGTTCCGGCCTACTTAGATTTCTCCACAGCTTGGACTCCGAAGTGTACTGCTCGGATAGACGCTGATGATGTTTCAGTCAAGCATTGTCGGTTTGTGCCTTATCTTCCAAATGCAACTCCCGCATCTCACACAGGCCCCCATTGTTAGATAGTCGGCCCACCTTAGGTTTCCGGCCCTTGGGGTAAGCGAACAGATGATAGGTATTCACCATGTTTATCTTCTCCGCTTCAGCGGGGAAGAGTTGAAATGCCCAACGGTCTTGACCCACGAGCTGGTTTTTTATCTCCTGCAACTCGGGCCAAGAAATCGTCCCTCCGTCGCATCGGTTCACCAGCACATAAATAAAACGGTACGTCACCTGCTTGAGGCCCACAACAAACTCCCGATTCCGGAAACACAAGCTTGCACTAGGCTCTGTTTGGTTCAGCATGGTTAGCCAGAAATCCACAGAAGCGATTATCCGGGACATATCTGTGATTCTCGTCCCGTCCGAGGCCCGTCCCTCCTCCGGTACGTATTTGTCTCGGAACTCGTCGAAGGTGGTCCGCGAACCCTCCGGGATCATTAACCCTATCTGCCAAATGCCTTTCATGTCTTGATGCTGCATCTTTTGTTCCACACCGATTTCTTCTTCAGCGGTGGATAAGTCGTGCTCGATGATTCCTGCTGATTTCATGTCTGTCGTCGCTGTTGTCATAGATTTAATGATTACACGTCCGCGGGGCGTGTGCGGGATCAGGCCGACCTAAAGTAACGCGGGCCCGGTTGGTTTACGCGGCTGCCATGTTTGGAAAATTACCAAACTGACTGAATAGCTTGATGAACTTTTCTTTCTTTGGCCCGAAGTACACGAAGACGCTGCCATGTGTTGATGTTGTCTGATTCGTGCCATCGTTCCAGAAGTCAATACGGTGATCAGTAAAACACAGCAAGTAATTGAATAGCGGCTGGAACCACTTTGTATCTGTACAGTGTGCGTTGACTAGGAGAATAGCGTCTTTTACGTTCCCAGATTCAAATTCAGCGATTAGCTTAGTAACGAAATCCCCACCCAGATTTCCGTACGGCGGATTTAGCCACACGCGCTCGTTCCATGATTTGTCGAGACCATTGTCGGACACGGTGTAGATTTTTGTCGCTTTGACCACACTGTTAGCTGTTTTGCAAGACGCCGGGTCACGTACCAGAGGCCCAGAAACAATTAGGCTTCAAACAGACAATCTCGAACCTCAATTCGTCCAAAAGCAACGAGTGGTTCACACCAGAGAAGTACGTTGAAGCGGCCCGAGAGGTCATGGGCGGTATTGACCCGCATCCCCGCCTGTTTCGCTTCGAGGTCTGTGTACGTCGTAGAAAGTACCCAAAAAATTAAAATTGCCGGATCTGCCGGAGAATTGCCTTTCAAGCCCCTATTTCACCCGAAAAATAGGGAAGAGATATCACGGGAGGAGGTAACCACCCTATTTTTATAAAGATGCGGGGAAAAATATAGAATCTGAAACTCCGTTGTCCCAGAGTGAGCGTTTGGCGTGGCCCCGCTCCGCTGGCAGGCGCGACCCGGCAGGTGTCCCCCGGCCCCCCTTCGCTGGACGATCAGTGACCACCTATCCCCATTATTTCAAATGACTTGCAGCCAGCCGCGGGTGATGTCCACATTGTAGTTCGTACACGGCCAGGGACACCACACTTTTTGGAGCACCCCTCGAGATCCCTCGAGACGCCAAACCCGTACCGGACGGGACCGGAGCAGCTGGCGATCCTCGAGATAGTACAAAATACAGGACAATCGTGACTAAGTCCATTGTTTCAGCCATGATTAGAGTACGCAGGGAACTTGCTGTCCCGACCAGGGCTCTTCGAGGGGAACTGGAAGCGTGAGGCGCCCGCCAGACGTGGCCGACCAGGGGAGGAAATATGTCTCATTTTGAGACGAAGTCCAAAATCGGCCCGCGGACGGCGCGGGGTGGCCAAACGCCAGGGTGGACTGGGGACTGTCACCCGGGGACTGGAGACGGCAGTATATACACCGTACACCGGACACGGGCCCGGGGACTGACACCCGGGGGCTCCAAAGACGGGGAGACGGGACGTCCAAGTTTGCATTACCTCTCATGACGTTATCCAAGCTTGCCCCGATCTGCTGGCCCGAAATTTCTACCCCGTACCATCCTGCTTGACCCCTGGCCCGATCTGGTCCTGGCCCGCTCCCGATGCCGGTGGCAATGGCAACCGGACATGGCAGACCAGCTGGGCCCTCGAGGCTGGATTGTACGGTGTACCATGTATGTACATCGGTGTGGTTACTTTGGTGTACGCGACGTTGCCCCAGGACAGTCTGGCCCGCACTCGAGGCATTGGACGTCCCCCTGGGGATTACTCGAGGGCTGGGGCAGTCTGGGCTCGCGCAATCAAGCAATGGGAAAAAGACAAAGCTGCAGCGGAGGGTCGCAGTCTACCTCCCGCAGAATCATTTGTGATTCGGGAGTACCCGGGTCAGTCGTTCAAGGAATTCCTTGCGGCGGAAGAAGAAGCGGCCCGGCCTGTGAGAGAGGCCCAGGGACGTGAGCAAGCCGCGAGACAGCAGCGAGGGCAGGCTGCTCGCGCAAAGCGTGTGCAGTTAGAGAGTGCGGCCAAACAGGCAGAAATTGCCCAGGCGTTCAAAACGTTCTGGGCCAACTTTCCAACCGATACATTTCAGTACCACCGAAATTACGCCTTTGCCAAGGGCCACATCAGAGATCGCGAGTTCTATGGCTACGAGCCGTATGAGGGTTTCGGCGAAGCTATGAAGCGGGCCAATGCCGAATTGAACGACCCGGCTCAACATGCGGTGTACTGCCCTGATGGTACGTCTTGGCGGCAAAGGCAGCAGATCATTGATGAGGCGACGAAGAATCAGGCGAAGTCATGAACATTGCTCGCCTTGGTTCGGACGTCACGTTACTTGTTGATGAAGGCATGTTGTCCACAGAATTAATCACGCAGGCGGTGGACCTTGCGATAGAGCTGGGATCGTGCCACACGTTGACGGTCATTGTGTCCGCCGCTGACGCAAAGTCCGATGTCTTTGGATCCCGATGGAAGAAGGTCTCCAAGACGAAGATGCGCCTGGCCATCCGAAGGGCAGCCCCGCCAGAAGAGATTTTCGACCAGCCTAAGAAAGTGGCCCGCAGGCGAAAGAGATGAGTTTCCGTGACTCCTCAGCTTGAAGAAGTGTAGTAGCTTGAACTCGACCCTACGGACAACCTTGGCGAGACTCCACGTATCGGACACAGACTGGTATCAGAGTCGGGGCATTTTGAGTGCAATGGCGATATTTCGACAGTGAATCGCGGTGGTATCATTCGTTGAGCAGAGGTAGAAGTGATGCGTACCCTTCTGTTTGTTACCCTCTTGGCTGTCTGCTTCGTTGGAAGCCCTTCAATCGCTGCTCCCCAAGATTCGTGCGACAAGCATTTTGTAGTCTCGCAGGTGAGCCTGCCGATGACGACCCAGTTGTCGCCGAGGGAGCAAGCAACCATCAGGGCTGGGCTGATAGGTCGTTGTTTCGACGATCAGCAACTTGCTGAACTTGCTGGCCGAGTGCGGGACACGCTTCAGAGCTTCGGCTATTTTCGCGCTACCGTCTCTCCTACCATAGCGGTTGTTGACGTCAGCCGACATCCTCAACCGGTTTCGCTGAATCTTGAGGTGGTCGAAGGCGCACGATATAAAGTGCGCGAGATCACCTGGTTGGGCGTCACGGCGATTTCTTCTGAGCAAATCATCCCCATTTCTCAGATTCGCCCTGAAGACATTCTCGACATGAGCAAGGTTCGAGAAACCCTGGAAGCAGCGCGCAAACTGTACGTCGCTCTTGGTTATCCGACAGCGTCAATTGCTTCGAAAATTGAAGTCCACGAAGTCGGCCACTGGGTATCTCTGTATTTCACGGTCGTGGAAGGCGGTCAGTCGCCGTAAGTCGCTTGCCTGTCAACCCTAGCGATTCACGGTGAATGAGTGTAATGGTGATGTTACGTCAGTTGCCGTCCGGCTTCATGTTTGGAATCGTTTTCCAAGGTGAGAGGAACGCGAGCGTGGATTGTGGTACCCCGCTTGGGCTGCGAGTCGATGGAAAGGCTCCCCTTCACTAGCTTCAGTCGCTCCTCCATTCGGTTGAGACCCAGCCCTCTAGCCTTCCTTGCCATTTCGAGGTTAAAGCCCACGCCGCGATCACTCACGGTAAGGTGAATCTCATCCGATATTGCCCACAATCGTCCCTCGAACTGTCGCACTCCGCTATGTTGCACTGCATTGTGCGCGGCCTCCTGTAATACGCGGAAGAGACAAAGAGTGATGTCCTGCGGTACCAAGCTGGGTAAACCTTCGCTCTTGAAATCAATCTCCACCTTCTTCTCCTCACCAAAGTCTTGGCAGAAGCTGCTCATGACCCCTGCGATGCCCAGATACTCCAGTCTTGGAGAGTACAGCTCGTGTGCCGAGGCTTTGACATCGGTCAGTATTTCTGAGCTTTGCTTCAGTAGCGCGTCAAGTTGGCTTTGCGCGTCAGCCGCAGTGAGAGAGTCTCGCTTGAGTTTGTCAATCTGAAGAAACAACATAGTCAGCCGTTGACCAATATTTTCGTGAAGGTCGTGGGCGATCCGCTGACGCTCCTGTTCTTCTGCCTCAATCACCCTGTAGCTCACGCTGGAAAGCGCCTCTTCCGCCTGCTTGTTCACTCTGGACACCAGGCGGGTAATGATCAAAGAAACTATCAAGAAAACGCCGATTGCCGTGTAATTCGGGAGATCGTTCATCCCTATGGTGAAAAGCGGAGTAGTGAAGAAGTAATCCAAACACACAACCGCGAGTACGGAGATCAGGGCCGATGAAACGAAGCTGTCCTTGAGGGACACCAGCACAACGACCATCAGGTAGAGTAAGGCCACCGTAGCAAAACCGACGTGAAACCGGAAGCAGATAAGGGTTACAAGTGCCAGTGCAATGACGCCACACAAAAGCAGCGCGGCTAAGCGCCAGAATCTATGCGTTATGGTCATGCGGCACCCATGCTACTTCCGGAGGAAGGGCTCGATTGTCCGTCAAAACAGTGAGCGTTACTACCGTCGGTCATTGAGCGCAATCGTGATTGTTCAGCAAAAGGGGACGGCTTTGTCAGCGTATAGGCGGTGGTGAGCGCAAGGCGAGGGATGTTCGGAAACAGATCGCCAGCAGTGTCGCTGTATCAGGTTCAACATCGCGTAACGCCATCGGCATTACAGTGGCATTGACGACCGTGGCAACCAAAAGCTGTGTCACGGCCCCGCCTTTTCGAGTGCCATTAGTTGCTGACGGGAGACGCCTGACTGCGACATGAAAGGACTTCGGGCGGAATACTTCCTGCTGGAACCCGTCGTCGTAAGGAGATGCTATGGATAGAAGGAACGCCACGATGCCAACGACCCACAGAAAAGACGCCAGGCGACAGGAGCACTGCCTAATCCGTGTGGTTTCGCGCTGTTGCACCTCTAGTGAGCGCATTCTCACGAGGCCTACCCTTCTCGCGAACCGCGTAACTCGTTCAACGATTCTTGAGGAGAAATCGGGAATCGGAGTTAGGGCCGAAAGCGCGGGTAAAAATATCACCCAGCGGAGAACAAGTCAAGGAGTACTTTAGGTGTCAGCCTTATAGCCTTAGCCCAATGCTGGCGAGTTGGTTTCTGTTCCCCATAGAACTTGGTAGTTGACGTAACCAGGCCTTTACACGTTTTGACCGACGCTCATTGAGTGATATGGCGATGTTACGCCAACGACCTCTTGCGATCCGGGTAACTCCTTGGCTCTCGTTGACTTGCCCTCGCATCCCGCCTAACATTCTTCGACCCCATGATCGGACAAACCATCTCGCACTACCGCGTTTTGCAAAAGCTGGGCAGCGGCGGTATGGGTGTCGTTTTCGAGGCCGAGGATACAACGCTCGGCCGCCGCGTGGCTTTGAAGTTTCTTCCTCCGGAGCTCAGTTCGGATACTGCAGCGCTCGAGCGCTTTCAGCGGGAGGCCCGCGCCGCCTCCGCGCTTAATCATCCCAACATCTGTACTATTCACGAAATTGGCCAGCAGGATGGCCAGTTCTTCATTGTGATGGAGCTGTTGGAGGGCACGACGCTGCGGGATCGCATTGGTGGGCAACCACTGCCGACCGACACGTTGCTGGAATTGGCTACAGAAATCGCCGAAGGTCTCGACGCCGCGCACGGGCAAGGTATCGTTCACCGCGACATCAAGCCTGCGAATGTCTTTGTCACCAAGCGAGGACACGCCAAGATCCTCGACTTCGGGCTGGCCAAAGTTGGTTCCGCACACGCCTCCACTAGTTCTCTGGGTAATGCGTCGACAGTAGTGAGCGAGGTCCACCTGACCAGTCCGGGCACCGCGATGGGCACGGTCGCCTACATGTCACCGGAACAGGTCGCCGGGGAAGAACTTGATGTCCGCACCGACCTATTCTCGTTCGGTGCGGTTCTTTACGAGATGGCCACAGCCCGCCCAGCGTTCTCCGGAAATACTTCGGCGATGATCTTCGACGCCATTCTGCACAAGGCCCCGATCTCGGCGGTCCGTTTGAACCCTGATCTGCCGTCGGAGTTCGAACCGATTGTCAACAAAGCACTGGACAAGGACCGCAAGCTGCGTTACCAGAGCGCCTCTGAGATTGGTGTCGACCTCAAGCGGCTGAAGCGCGAGGTCGAATCAGGTCGCTCAGTTTCGGTCTCTCGCGCGACGACAACTCTGACGGGGACTTCAATTCGACAGCGTTCCTGGCCACGAATCGCGGCGATTTCTGCCGTCGCACTGGCCGGGCTTTTGGCTCTCGCGTTTGTTTTCCGGCCGACGCTTTCGCCTCCTCGCGTGACCGGATACACGCAAATCACTCACGATGGGCAAGTGAAAGGCGTCTTCGGGGCGGTCGCCCCCATCGTGCTCACGGATGGCACCAGACTCTACATCCAGGAGTCCGTGAACGGACGCTATGTGATCGCCCAAGTCGCCGTGTCTGGCGGCGACACAGTCGTGATGAACACACCATTTCCCAACGCTTCGCTGAACAATATCTCCCCCGACAAGACGGAGCTCGTGGTGGGCAGTTTTAGTGGAGTAGAGCTGGAGCAACCGCTTTGGGCGGTTCCCGTCGTAGGCGGAAGTCCGCGGCGATTCGCGACCGTTCCTGGAGCGGACGGAACCTGGATGCCGAATGGCAATTTACTCATTGCGCATGAAAACCACCTCATCGAGGTGGACCGGAACGACGTATCGCGGAAGTTTGCAGAAGTGCCCGATTCTTATTACACGACGTGGTGGCTGCGTTGGTCACCTGATTCGCGAGCGGTTCGTTTTACTGCCAGCAGCGCAGATCACACTGCCATTTGGGAAGCATCGAGCGATGGCAGCCAGGTTCACGATCTACTCTCCGGCTGGCATGAGGCAACGGATCCGCTTCAGGGTAGCTGGACACCGGACGGAAAATACTACCTGTTTCAAGCTTCTCATGGTGTCAGATCGGACATCTGGGCCATTCGAGAGGCTGCCGACAGGTTTCACAAGGTGAATCGACAACCGATTCAGTTGACCGCGGGGCCCCTAAGTTTTTATTCTCCCCAACCGAGTATTGACGGCAAGCGGCTTTTCGCGATTGGTGTGCAACTCCGCTCGGAGTTGGTCCGCTACGATGCAAAGTCAGCTCAATTCGTTCCCTATCTCGGAGGCAGCTCCGTTACGCAAGTGAGCTTTTCCAGGGATGCGCAGTGGGTGACCTACTTGTCGTATCCGGAAAGAGAAGTCTGGCGTAGTCGCGTCGACGGCACGGAAAAGCTGCAACTCACTCGCGCCCCCCTGGATGCTTGGGCACCGACTTTCTCGTCGGACGGTAGGCAGATCCTATTCAATGCGTTTGGAGTCGGAGGAGGGCAGGGGCTGTATCTGGTGTCGATAGACGGCGGTTCGCTCCAGCCTCTTGCCATAGAGGGCGGCCGGGGCGAGTGGTGTGGCCAGAGTAACTCCGTAGTTTTCATTGACGGCCCCGCGCAAAATTCGAAGACCCGCCTCTTCGACATCAAGACGTCCGAGATGACGATTGTCCCGGGTTCCAATGGTTTGCGCATGTCGCGTTGTTCGCCAGACGGACGTTACCTGATAGCAGTAACTGAAGACGGAAAAAAGCTCAGGCTCTACGAGTTTGCGACAGGAAACTGGTCTGATCTGGCAATCCGCGATATAGGCTTCCCGCAATGGTCGGTTGATAGCAAATATGTTTACTTCGACACTGGCACCAGTAAGGAACTGGCGGTCTATCGGATGCGGATCTCCGACCGCAAATTCGAAAAGGTCGCCGATCTGCAAAACTTTCGCCGAGCGGTCGATCCCTGGGTTTCCTGGATGGGGTTGACTCCAGACGGCTCTCCCCTTCTTACGCGCGATATTGGCAGCCAAGAAGTGTATGCCCTGGACTTCGAAGCACCATGAGACACACCTTAGCCCCGTTGAGGTTCTGATCGCCATCGCTCTCAGGTTTTCGCGGGAGGCGAGAGTGCATTCGGTTCCTGAGATGTGCGACGCTGAACCCCGAATCAGGAACTACTCTGTGGTAACTGTCGTAACCAGGCCATTTCACGTTTTGACCGCTCGTCAAAACGCGCTATTGATTTAACGTCAACAACCAGATTGTTTCCGACTTGCCGACAACGCAGCCAAATATGGTTTACACGATCCTCTTGCGCTAGTGGGGATAGACAAGGGAGGTGGACAGTCTAGCCCCGGACCTTCCTGATGAGCGAGTGAAATGCTTTCACACTTGGCGCTAGGACGATTCGATCTTCCCAGTCGACCCAGAGGGGCAATTGAAACCCAGTCGCCGGTGCTTGGGCAACAGAAACAACTCACAAAACCAACTGGTTTTCAGCATCTTACGACGACCCGACGAGTTTTTGCGCAGCACAGGGATTAGCGCCCCTGATAGGTCATTGATTACCGTGTTTTCAGACGAAGCATCTTGTTGTGTGCGGCAACAGCAGCTAATCTGGTAGATACATCGTTCATGACGTCTGCGGCAGACATGCGCGAGTAATATGCTGCCATATCTCTGGCTATCTGGCTCTGCTGGACATCCACTTGTATTTGTGCAAGAAGCGACATTACTGTCATTGAAGTGGCAGTCGAAACTTGCTCCAAGAATTGACGGAGTCCTACTCGGTCACGGAGCAGATTAGCGACGGTGTCGTTCGTCGTGTCGCCCCACGTGGTACCGTCTGCGTACTGAACCCAAACGACTCGTGCCTGGATCGTCGTGGCCAAGTCCAAGGATGCAGTCTCCGGGTCAACGTCGTAGATCGCCTGTACGGAATTCGCCGCCAGCATTCTAGGAAGTGCGTAATCGTCCTGAGACAAATTCACGCGGGCATGGTTGCTCAGTGTCTGAAAGATCACCACGTAGGCTAGCATGTCCTTGTTGGTGCGATTCTGGCCCAGGATATTGTCGAAAGTCCCGCTCACCCGAAGCGGTGTGTTACTCGGTGAGATATCCTGCACGTCCTGAGAAGAAGCAGAAAACGCGGAGACTGCGAAGAGCAAAAGCACGAGAACGATTTTCATAGTTTTATCCTTTTTCAAAGTTTCTCCTTCAGCGGCACGAATCGCTAACGTAGTACCAAAGTTCCTGTGAGGTAACCATTCCAAATTGTTCAACAGTGTCAATACTAGGCTTAGTCTGATCCTTCGCGATACAAACACCCTGCCGTGAACCGTTGTGCTGCCACTGTAACGTGTCCGGCGCGAGACATTGGATCTGAGTGACTCCGCCTGTTGGCGACGTGTGGACGGTTCGTGGATCGGGTGTGTACGGGGAGCAATTTGGGGCCGCGAAACTCGCGTTCAAGAGCGAGCTGAGTCGCCTGATCCGGAGCTGACTGTTGTAATCAGGCGTGGGTGTTGAAAAAGTCCGTTCAACAGAACATCTTCTCGGCTGCGAGTACGCCTTGCCGAGTTTTTCTTTCTCAGTTCGGCTAAGCGGTGGCTGGCGGAACAGGCGTTGTCGATTGGCTGAGGAACCGCACGAGTCGCTTGATGTTCTGGGCCGCCGCTGCCAGGAAGAACTGCTCGCGCACGAACTTCAGCCTGCGCAGGCGCAAGCGACGCAGCCCGATCTGATTCTTCAGTTCCGCGAACAGGGCTTCTACCTTCTTTCTTTGCCGCTGTGCATGGGCGAACTCTGGCGTGTTGGCCAACTCTCGGGCGCGTTGTCGGGCCGCCTCATCAATGTGAATCGCGAGATATTTATATCGTCCACTCGTGCATTGTGGTTTTTGCGGGCATGTTCCGCAACGTTTGGCGCTGCCAATATAGGCATGGGCACGATTGCGAACATTCAGCCCCACATAGTTCAGTTGCTCTCCCGCCGGACAACGATAACTGTTGCTTTCGGGCTGATAAATAAACTGCTCTGCGCCATAAGGGGTTGTTCTTTCTTCGCACTCTCTCGCGTCCGCATATACCGAGTGATGCCGCGATCCACCAACCCTTGCAGAAACTCCCCGCTCCCGTACGTCGTGTCCGCCGCCACCGATTCTGGCTCTCGTCCTTGCCATTGCGAGAAACGGGCGAGCATGTCTTGCGCGGCTACGTCTCCTCGGCTCAGCCGCGCCGTCGGGGCCTGCACTCCCACAATCACACAGCTCTGGTTATCCACGAGGTAGTTGTCGTAATAACCCAGGCGAGCCGGCGATCCGCCTCCTTGGTGGCGTAGGTCGAATCCGGATCGGTAGTCGACACCTGATCTTGTGTATGCACCGGTTCTTCCACCGGGTACTGCTGTTCCAGCTCCTGCAGATACTGACGCACGATGTGCTTGAACTGGGCCGCCTCCACGAACTGCTCCCGTGGAATGCGGCTCTCCTTCGCGGCATTGGCTTCTACGAAACTGCCATCCACCGACAGATGCTTGCCCTCGACCAATCCCACTTCTACACACTGGCGCACGATCTGTTCAAATAACTCCTCGAACAGGTACGACTCGTGAAACCGTCCGTGACGGTTCTTGGAGAACGTGGAATGATGCGGAATCTCCTGATCGAAACCCAACCCGGTGAACCAGCGCCACGCCAGATGCATGCGCAGTTCCTCCACCACTGCGCGCTCGCTGGTGATGCCGTACAAATAGCCGATCAGCAGAATGCGTAACAACAGCTCGGGATCAATCGACGGACGGCCCATCTCGCTGTAGCGGTCCTTCAGTTGTTGGCGCACGAAGGCAAAGCTGATGTGCTTTTCAATCAGCCGCAGCAGGTGGGTTTCAGGAACCTGATCTTCCAGCCGGAAGTCGTCGAACAATGCTTCCGAGCGGTCGTGGTGTCCCATCATGATCAGCAGGCCTCCGACGATCAAAATCAAACCGAGCATGGCAGATGCCTTCTTCTAACACGCCTCTGTTGAATCTGAGCCTGCTAATCGACGTGACTTTTTCAACACCCACAGGCCATATCACTCATCAACAGCAACAACCGACGTTTCAGGCTGAGTTGGTTTGACGCGCACTGCGATCTGCGACCCAATAACAATTCTGAGAAACGTAATCTTCTGCGGAACCCCTCAACATGAACGCTTTCGTGTGTACGCCAGAGTAGTATTCCCCTTTGTGGATATAGGTATACCCCAACTCGGCGACTGGTCCTCCATACGCTGCTAGTGGGCACGTCGCGCTTGAAATAGTGCCCTTCTCGACGGGCCACGTTTCGCTACTCCGTATCTTGACGAAGCGAATGACAGTGCGGATTAGGAAACCGACGACGATATCAAAGTACCAGCCGATCATCGATCAACTATCCTATCAACTGTTGTAACCAGGCCATTTCACGTTTTGACCGCTCGTCAAAACGCGCTATGGCGATATTTCAACAACCATCGGGCAAGCTGACTCTGGCGTGATACAGCAGCGACGAGATGTATGCGCCCACGGAGTAGAAGATGGTTCGAATGAGAGGAACCGTAAAGGCGAAGAAAGTCCTTACGTCAGGCCCACTAAAGACACTCCCGGAACTAAAGCCAGAGAGTCGTCCCCACGGGTTCCCACTCCTTGCGACACTCAGGTAGCCGAAAAGAAACCAGAGTACAGCCAGAACCCAAATCCACTTTGCGGCAGAACTCCGCCACGTTCGCCACATGAGGAAACCAATGAAAGCGGCACAGACAACGCTCAAGATGATTTCCTTCCACATGATTGCGGCGACCGTGTGAGTCGGAATTACCCCTCGCACCGCGGTATCTAGACTGGCTGTTGCGATTACTGCGACTGCTAGGTTAATCAGCAAGGCGCCACAGAATTTTAGAGAACGGAGCATCGCAGGGAATTCTACAATAGCCACTGTGCTGTCGCCCTCCGGTCAACTGACGCAATCACGCGATGTCAGAAGCTTGCGCCTTGTTTCGCCTTTTTGAAGGTTAATGCGTTATGGCGATGTTGCGCCAACCGGCCAATTCAAGTAGGAGGTTGCTATACTCACTCGCGTCATGATGATCCAACTCGCGTCGTGCACGTTCCTTGTGTTGACAGTTGCAGCTCAGCTTGTTGCGCCGTGTTTCGCACAAACCGTCCCGAGCAGGGATCAGTGGGGTGAGAAGTTTAATTCGCCTGGAGCAAGGCTGTCGTACAAGGAAATCGGACGGTCCAAACTTCAGGGCAGGACAGTAATCACCTACAACCTGTTTGCCTCGGGGCTATCCAAGAATCAGCATTATGCTCTCTGCATTCTTAACATCGGCAGCGATCCGCAAGCCGTCGCCGATGCCTACTTGAATGGCGACGGCAAGGTCGTGAACGTACTAGCCGACCCCGCCCAACACGTTGCCGAAGACCCGATCAATGCGAAAGTTTTTGGCGGCAAGGGTGAGCCAATTCAATTTGCCCTCATTTCAGATGACGACCATTTACACGCATTCGGGCAGATTATTCCCTTTCCCATGGAGGAAACTTCCGGTCCGTGCCATCTTTCGGCAATCGAGACAGGACCATACTACTTCGGCGTTCTGATGAGATTGAGCGGCCTTCAGCCCGACGAGGAGTTCACTATTGACCAGCGGTCCGAAAATGAAGGCGGGCAGTCGAAAGTTAAAGCCGACGCTCAAGGCATGTACGATGCAGCGCTTTTTCCTTTTGTGAAAGGAAAGCGGTCCGGCAAGGCTCGATTCGTTGTTTCAGGAAAGTCCTGCAAGATTGAAATTGAGTTTCCTTGGGGAGAGGGCAGTTACCAGTATCAATAGAACAGGGGTGGCCGCTACTGGGGAGCGATACTGCTCGTCAAAACGCGCTATGGGGATTTAACAACAATCTGGGGTATCTGTCTCGCAAACCCATTTGTATTGATGTCTGCTGGTGCTCGAGCTAAGTTGTCTGTCATGCATAAACTGGCCGTCCAGACAGTCTGTTGGATCGTGTTCATCGGTATCGTTGGTGGTGCCCCAGAGTCACGTCCACTTTGTACGTTTCGCCGAGCGGCAATGATTCGAACCCCGGAACAATAAATAGACCACTCAAAACAATCCAACGTGCGGCAGACATCGCAAGGCCCGGTACGACCGTTTACCTACGCGGCGGAGTTTACTGCGAGCGATTGAGAATCACTTCTGGCGGGAGCCAGGAAGGTGGGTTCATCACCTTTCGAAGTCAACTCGGTGAGCGAGCAATTCTCGACGGGTCTTGTCTCAGCGTAGGAGAAGGAGACTATGCCTTGGTTGAGCTAATTAACGTGAGTTTCGTTCGCGTGCAGGAATTCGAAATACGCAACCTCAAAACAAGCGATTCTCAGAGCGTTCCGTGGGGCATTCGCGTGGCTGGCGCAGGCTCGCACATCGAGATTCTGGGGAATGACGTACACCACATCGAGCAAAACTTCTCGGGACATGCGCCCCCAGCGAATGGGTTGGGAATCGGTGTTTACGGGACAGACGGCAAAACGTCGATCAGCGACCTCGTGGTCGACGGGAACCAGGTCCATCATCTGAGAACGGGCAGTAGTGAGTCCCTTGTTGTGAACGGCAACGTTGCTGGTTTTCGTATCACCAGAAATGTAGTGCACGATAACAACAACATCGGGATTGACCTAATCGGTTTTGAGCACACCGCCCCCGACCCGGCGGTAGATCGTGCCCGAGACGGTGTGGTCAGTGAAAACAGAGTGTACGACATTACAGCGCGAGGGAACCCCGGGGAAAACGGACCAAATTCCGATGGCATTTACGTGGACGGTGGGACAAGAATTTTGATCGAACGCAACGTCGTCCACGATGTCGATTACGGAATTGAACTGGCGAGCGAGCACTACGATGGCGATACGAGTCATGTGACCGCACGCAACAACTTGGTTTATTCCTGCCATGCGTCTGGCTTTGCAATCGGGGGCTATGACTTGAAGAGAGGGCATACCCTGGACGTGGCCATCGTTAACAACATAATCTACAAAAATGACACTTGGGATACGGGCGGCGGCGAATTTCTGATGCAGTTCTACATGTCCCGAAACACCTTCAAGAACAATATCGTTTACGTCGGTGATCACGGGAGGCTCATGACAAGCAGATCTGGCCCCAGCGAAGGCGTGCCGACCGTTGTTATCGATCACAACCTCTATTACTTTTCGCGTGGGCCGGGGGCGCTGACTGGTAGTTTTGACGCTAAGGCGTTCGCGGGCTTTGAGCAGTACGTAAAGCAGACAGGTAACGATTTGAGTTCAGTCTTCGCGGAACCACAGTTTGTGGATCCCCGTTCTGGTGATTTTCATCTGAAGCGAGACACCCCAGTTCGAGGCAAGGCAGAGAACCTTGGATCTGATGTTGTGGGAAGTCAGGATCTCGACGGACGTCCTAGAGTACAAGATGGGAAAATTGATATCGGTTGCTATCAAACACAACTCTAGCGAGCCTTAGCGGGTGTTGACGTAACCAGGCCATTTCACAAGTTTGCGCCGCCTTCCTTCGTGATATGGGCGAACGACCCAAAGGCACTTCGATTGATAGAATCGACAACTCTCTCGGCTACTTCAAAGAGAATTGCCGCTGGGCTAACGCAACGACCCAGTACTGCGAACCGTAGACCACGAAAGAAACTGTGTCAGAGCGTTCTCAGTGACGTTGCACCTCAAGAGGTTCTTGAGTCCTGATGCCTGAACGTCATCGAGAGCCTGTCCCGGGCTGGCACTCTTGCGAACTTGCATGTGAGTTGGAATCATGAATTGCCAGATTGAATTCGTGTCCAGCGATAGTGACGTGGCAACGCCGTGTGGCAAGGTCGCTGTCACCAAGTGCGCTGACTGCGGAACAGCCATCTGCTCAGACTGTCGGATGGACTGCTGCGGGGATTCGTTTTGTGAGGTCTGCTACGACTATCACGTCACCCATTCTTGCGTGAGGAAGCCGGTTCGAAACGAACGTACATTCCCAAGCGGCGGTTTTTGGTTGTCCACGCGACCAGAGCTAGTCTTTTTGCGGTTGTTGATCCGACAGGACCTTATTTATCGAGGTGTAACGTTTTCTTCATTTCAGCCAATGCAAGTTGCGCTAATACGGTGATGGCAACACCAGGCAGGCCCTTCGATCCGTTCCTTTACGTTAGCCCAAACGCCGGGGTCGCGTATGTTATCCGCGAATTCGTGACCTTCCCATGTAAGCCTAGAAATCGCTGGTGCTGGTGCATCCAAGGTTGCAACACCTTTCACAAAATCTGCCTCAAACAAGAGGTCAACGTGATAGGCGATCTCCTCTTGCGAGTGGCCCTCGAAATCTGCCGTATTAAAGATCTTAAAACGGGAACCATCAAGCTCTGGATCGGCGGCTACCTTGAGCAATATGTCCCGGATTAAGTCCATGTTCCGTTCCACATCGTCTTTCTAAAACGCCCGAGCATTTGAGCGGGACTGGCTACAACGGGGCGTGGCCCATCGACTCAACTCAACGGCTAAATGATGGCAACTGTCGTGAGAGGTTCGTATGCGTCTCCTTCAGGATTAATCTCGATGCTCTCCGAAATCAGTCTGGGGTCATTGACATCAATGTCATCAATGTCATCGCTTTTACGATAAAACTCCTTTTCGTGAATCTTGTTCGTTGGCTGCTTGCGCGCAGAGTTCCATCCACTTCTCTCTGTTCTCTCGCATGGCCCATTACCTCCTCGGCATGTGCCTGCTTCAATCCATGAGACACATAGCACGAACCGTACCATCACTTTATTTTGAGTGTTTACTTCATCATCGAATCGAGTGAGAGGGAAAATAATGCTAGAGGTGCGAAAATTAGTAATACCAGAAATACCTTACTTGTCTGTCGGAATCCGCCACAGGCGCGGGAGTCAGGCAACCTGCTAGACGACACGAGCGTCTGAAATTGTGTGAAATGGGCTGCTCAGGGGAGAGCCTAGCGAAAATGCCCCACGACTTAACCGAGTCTGGGGCATTTTCGCGTGCACTTGTTTTGAATGACTCCCTACTACTGCCAGATCGAACACGTATTCAGTGACAGCGACGTAGCCGCTTGCGAAAACCAGTGTACGTACGCCAGCGGACGCTATTTTTATTTGACTGCCCAATTGCCTTTCGTAATAATTTTATTAAAGTTCGTTGGGCTGTGGGGAGGTCACATGGATATCAAGACCAAGTATGGTTGGCAAGAACTCTACGCGACCGCACTGCTCGAAACGGATTGGCTGAAAATAGACGAGAAAATCCAAGTAGCGGAGAATGGGATCAAAGTAAGGTTGCACGAGTTCTCCATGAACCACGGTGGCACGCCCGAAGAAAACCGAGCAATCGAGGATGCTCTGCACGGACTCGACACTCTGCGGAAAGAAGTTGCAGCGTGGCGGGAGCGGGCATGCTAAGGTTTTCCCGACTGGGAGAACAAGAAGTGATCAGGCGGCGTTTTGATAAAGCAGACTGCGGGCTTTGTTGATCAAAATAGCCGCAGGCTGTGATTTGGAAACCAGTTCGGAAATCCCAATTAAACGGGCTTGCTGCTCTCCGAACACGTCGCCGAACAAGCTGTACATGATCAGCGGTACCGTGGGCATCAACCTCTTCAATTCGCGTGCCGCGTCAAGACCATTCATTACGGGCATCGAAAGATCCAGCACAATCAGATCAGGGTGCAATTCCAAAGCCTTTGCAATTGCCTCTTTTCCGTTCGCTGCCTCTCCGCAGACCTCGAAGTCCGATTCGCGTTTGAATTGCTCACAGAGCGCCAGACGAATATGGGCGTTGTCATCAACGATTAAGATAGTCTTCGCCATGGTGCTGCCTTGGAGCTACGATGCAGTCGTCTTTTTCGGGTTGCATCGAGACTGGTTATTTTTGCAACCATCGTCTGGCCGTTTTCGCCTGCCCTTAGGGCAAATCCTGTAGGCCAGATTCCAACTGCACGGCTAGACTGAAAAGGCACTATCAACCTGTTATTCTGAGGTTGGTTGTCGCTGCAATTCACACCGTTTTTTAGGGGTGCTTGGCTATGAAGGACGTTTACGCAGTTTTGAGACAGAAAGAGCTTGAAAAGTCGAGGCTGGAAAACGAAGTTGAGGCATTACGTGTAGTAGCCCCTATTCTGTCGGAGGACGGGGAAGCGGAAAATGACAACCAGCCGACATTGCGCTGCGGTAAATGACACTCCGCAACCCGACCACAGTGGGTGGCAAGACAGAGGCAAAAAGCGCTGGCCGTAAGCTGATGGCCGCGAGACCACATGAATCCACTCTGCCAAATCGAGTGTATCCAGTGACAACGACGTCGGTATGCTGTGTTCTACAAATGCCGAGCAGGAAAACCAAGAAGGCCGAACGCCTGAGCCGTGTCTATTTTCTTGTCAATAATATTCAGACTCTCAATAGGCTTCCTCGGCATGCGCGGGCCGATGTAATCCCTTAAAGCTTGAAGGAGCCTCAAGGGAAGCCACTGACGCTTCTCGTAGGCACGCGCTAGGACAGATCGAAGCAGGTCAAGTTGGTCGTCTGGCAGTGTATTTCCCCTCCTGAACATGCTTTGGATGAATCCCCGAGAGCCGCCACAAGTGCAGTACGCCTGCCGTGGCTGAGACTCTTTTCACGCAAGGATCAAGGATCATGTTCCAAATCCAGATTCAATAAGGTCAATTTTGAACGGTTGTGAGGAAAACGTGGTGCTGTGGGCAATCGTTCTGCGAATCATGCGGTGATTACCACGTAACGGCTGAGTGCGTTAGGAAGCCCGTCCAGAACAAACGCTATCCTTGGCGCGATTCCTCGGTTGGATAATTGTGTCTGGCCCCAGATGGTACGCTAGCAGGCTGAAAGCAGAAAATCTTCGGACTATAAAGATCGCATGATCGACAGCGATTCTCACCACTGGCGGCAACTCTGCCAAATCGCTTTATTGGAAACAGACCCAGTAAAACTTCTTATACGAATCGCTGATGCACTCAATGTCATTCTTGATCGCATCGAAGATTGTCACTCGAAATCGAATGGCGAACAAGCCTCGTTGCGAGACGCATTGGCTACGCTAGATAGTTTGCGCAAAATTACGGAGCGTAAATATGGCTATCAGTCAAAAGCTAGTTGACCTTCATCGAGAGAGAGTGCCGTCCAGCAATGGCTGGAAAGAGTCATATCAAGCGGCCCTGCTCGAAACCGTTTGGACGAAGATGGTCGAGCTAGTTCAGGCAGCAGAGTCTGAAATACATAAGAGGCGGCTGCAGCTTTCAAAAGACCACGGCGGAAGCGATGAGGAAAGGGCAGCTCTCGTGAATGCCATGAGCGGTCTTAGAGCTCTGCGAGATGTTGCGGTGTTCTTGGAAAGGCAAAAGGCGGCATAATGTAGTGACTGCGCAGGAAATGCAGCCCGCTTTTGACCACTCTTCGTGTTGGTCTTTTCGGACAACCATGCGGTGAAGTAGGCGCGGAATTAACTAGCGTTAAGACGGTTTTCAGTCGAAGACTGAAGACTATTGATACCACTAAGGCAAATGCCTGTACGCTAGCGTACTTTAGCGTATAATGGCGGAGTCTCATCTAGCAAACCTTCCGCCGTACCCCAAGCCTTGGGAGACGGTTCCTTTGCAAAATCTGACAGCTTAACGCTGGCGCAAAGGAGTCGTCATGGTCAAGAAATCGCCCGCTCGCCCAACAAAAAACCCCGTGCCACAAGGTTTCAGCCCCGATGGCAATGGCCACGCCCTCAAGAACAGAATCTTACTTGGGCTTCCGCCAAAGGAATGTAACTTTATTTTGTCGAAGCTGACTCTCGTCGATTTGCAGCTGCACGACTTGCTTCAGGAAGTTGGACACCCGATACGGTACGGCTACTTTCCGAATACGGCGATGGGTTCGGTTCTGAATGTCATGGCTGACGGTAAGAGCGTAGAAGTCGGGCTGGTGGGCAAAGAAGGCTTCATCGGATTGCCCTTGATGGCGGGGCTTCATAGCAGCGCAAGCCGTGTCGTCACCCAAGCCCAAGGAACGGCTTACAGAATAAACGCCGACGACATGCGGAAGGCTGCCCTTCGCAGTCCGCAATTGGTCGTTAGCTTGATGCGCTATTCTCAGGAATCGACCATGGAGGTTACACAGATTGCTGCCTGCAACCGTCTGCATGAAGTTGAAGAACGGTTGGCGCGATGGCTCTTGATGAGCCATGACCGAATCGGCTCAGACCGTTTGCCGTTGACTCAAGAATTTCTTGCCCAGATGCTAGGCACGCGACGTGCCAGTGTGACTGTTGCGGCAATTGTCCTGCAGAAGGCTGGATTAATTCAATACACTCGCGGTCACGTTTCGATTCTAAATCGAGAAGCACTGGAAAAAGCCTGCTGTGAATGCTATCAGGTAATCAGGCAGCAGTTGGATCGCTGGCAAACGGAATCTGGCTAAATGCGGCGATGTGAAAAAATTAAAGGCTTCGCTCTCGCAAGCGGCCTAGACCGCACCTTTCAGCTGCCGAATTTCTGTCTACGAAAGCCCGCAGAACGAACGCAGTCCCTATCCTGTATTTGATTCGACTGACAAGGCTAGTTAAATCCTCAGTAAGTGGCTGATGCGTTCACAGTTCACTTGCAAACCATCGTGCTGTCGCCGTGGCCCAAATTGGTTGTAGTGCAGACCAGCGGTTTCGGGGGATTGGGAATCGAGGCGCATCGGTCTACGAGAGCATTGTACTTTTGTACTAAATCGGCGAAATCCTTCTGCCATTGCTGATCTCTTTCGTGGAGCACCTCATAACTGACCTGAGCCACGTCTCTTTCTTGTTGTACTTCAAACGCTGCTTTCACTCGGTCAAATTCTTCTTGCAGGCTTGTCTCTGCAAGGACTGCACGCTGCCAATCTTTCACCGAAAGGCGTACTGGAGTCTCCATCAGGCATCTGTCAAGTTGATGTTTCAATCCGTATGCTTCGTTCTCTTGGGATAAAGCTAGTTCCGTTTGTTCTGTAGTGCTGCTGGTCGGTTTATCGAATCTGATCTCGCTCACCCTAACGATAAGATCGTGACACACCGTTGTTGTGCGGATAGTCTTCCTCTTCTCCTGTGCTTGCCCGCTTGCCACGACAGCTAAGGCGAAAACTGTCACCACCAGCAACTGTCCTTTATGACTCATAACCACCATACAACCCTCCTTTGTACGTCGGAGTCGAGGATCAGGTTTACACGTTGACAAGATTTTTGCTGCGGACACACTGCGAACCTACAATCTGCAACCAGCTTGGTAGTAATTGTGCGACATGTCGCAATACTCGACTGGCTTTAGCTCTTCCGCTTAGCCCTGAACTTGGCCCAACGTCGTCGTTGCACAGCCGCTATCTTAGCCCTACTCTCTTGACATCTTCCGCCGTTCACGGCCGCTTCGTCCCACTATAGGCACTAGCGGCACCACGATTCGTTCTGATTGCTGTACGGAGTGTTGCGGAGATTCTTTCTGCGTCGTGTCCTATCACTACCATGTGACGCATTCATGCGTGAGAAGCCTGTACATAACGAACACCATATTTTCTGGTTCCCACAAGGCTGGGTAGCTGGCAATTCGTCGCACGGATCATCGTTGCGCGTCAACTAATGACGGCGGACGATCTGGTTGGAGCACCGCTCGTTAGCCCATGCTGTGACAAGATCGCCCCTGTCGCCACTATCGAGTTGGCTGAACGGACAATAGCCGACGATTGACTCCTAAGCCAGTGTCGGCATATGAAATCCTTGTGATACTTCAAAATAACGATGCCGTTGCAGATAAATGCATAGCATACTTCCTCACCACAGTAATACTTTTTTGTTCTACCGCAGGTACACGAAACCAACAGGTCACGATCAGTAAGTTGACAGCGCAGAGTCGGCCATCATCATGGCTCTGAACGCAGCCTTTTGACATTCTTATGGGGCCTGCGCCTCCATACAATCGGGATACTGCCGCCTCTCATTAAGCTGTGGAGGATGAATTTCAGACCATAGTTTTTTCTTGCCGCGGACTGTTATGGCGAAAGCGCCCCACATCAACTGAAAGAAGTTGCGGCGGTTCATGCTTGACTCCCCTGAATCAACGAGACAACAACGCCCCAAACTCAACGGCCTCAATCTACTAGGATTAAACTTGCGGATGGCTCAATTTGGTCAATTGAGCTGACCAAAGTAACCAGAAATCTCGAAGAGTAGATTCATGTGCTCATTTGGGGGATTGGATCGTGGGGCGTTAAGGGCGTGCTGAACTTACAGCGCACTTTTTGTTACCGATATAATTATGAACTCCTCCTGTCTCCAAGGAGTGTGTTCATCGCGCCAGCTTCGCAGCGCGAGTGTGCTTCCAACGCTCCACATGTTTGTTATCCATCCGTTTGCGTCTTTCTGTTTGCCCTCAAATGGCTGCACGTTCCTCCCCACAAATCCGATTATCAAGTCACATGAGGGGAACGTGTAAACATTGTTCGGGTCAGTGACCGAGTCAGCGTTGTTGAAGGATCTGCTGATGTCGCATCTAGCTTTATACGCTTTGCCCTCATGTTGAATTGTAACGACCCCATTGTTGAAGGACTCAATGTTCCAGTTGTGAGGATCGAGTTTGTCAGTTCTAGCCGTCCTGCTGCATCCGCCGAGAAGCCCCACGACGATAATGGCGAAAATGACGATCTTCATGACACGATTGGACGGAGGCAATCAAATTCACAGCGACCTAGAAAACCTTGTTAGCCTCCGAATCTCTTTCTGGTTCTTCAGAGAACGTTCTGCCTCAGCGGGATTGGTTCCTATTCCAAAACAAAACTCGATGCCTTCTATTTTGGCAATACGTCCGCTCATAGATGCAGCAACCAACTTTTGCCTATATATGAGTTGTTGTGCCTGAGACAGTTTTGTGTTCAGCTCTTGGAACGAACTTCCTTTGCAAAAGAACTCATCGCCCTTATCGTGATATGCGTCTAGGCCGACTTTCAACAGTACCTCTGCGAACGTATGTATGAGCATGTCGCCAGCAGCGTAACCATGCGTATCGTTCATCATCTTTAGACCGTCGACGTCGCTCATGGCCACGAACGGGCTTGGGTCGCCTTCGTCAAAGGCTCGCCTGTTCGGCAGACCGGTTTTGTCAGAAGTTAATAAAGCGCGTCTCATCTCATCAGCAGACATCTCTGCTACGCGTTTCCGAGTGGCAAAATCAACTCTGCGTTCAACCATAAAGCTCCCAATCGAATCCGAATGAAACAAAGCTGGGGCCGGAGTGCTCAACCGCTGAGTCTCTAAGAACTTATTGTGCGGGTGTTCTGGAACGACTGTCAGGTTACTTTGGTAATTAGAGTGCGTTGAGGGTGCCTGCCGGATTGCCCGCCCAGCTTACTCAAACTCAGAAGCTTCAACGCTTTTAAGACCTTCCTGAACGACGTCTGTCACGAGCTTGTGCCCGAAACTACTGCCGACACACTTAGTTACCGCAGTAGTTACTCCCTTGGTCTCACGACCCGCGCCTATCCTCGGTACTCGGGGGGAATGTTGCCTGATTCACGCACCATCCGTCTCGCGGTCTCACCACCCGGCAGACCCAGAGTCGGGAGCTTTATTTGTATCGATTGACGGAAGCGAAAGCGTGTTGCGGCACCAATTTTCGATACACGTACCCAGAGGTGTGGATGAGCGAGATCGAAAATGAAGTACAAGCAATTCTGGACGCCCTCCTGCTGTTGCGACGGAAGGGAGTCCTTGTATTCGCGCCAGGGGTCGAAACTGATGCCAGCGGAGAACGGGCCACGGTCGTCATTGACCTGGAGGAGAAGCGACTGCGGATCCACGGGGAAGGTACGGGCGCCCGCAATTATGTCATCCCGCTGAACCCGCAGCAGTTTGCCACGCTATCTTCCATTCCGCCAGTCCACAAACACGAGACTAAAGCTGCAAGAGCAGGCCATAGGAATTGATGCTCGGCTGTCTCCGTCACCATGTCATGGTCGCGGTCGCGTTCTGCTCGATCCAAGAAAAAATCATGGCGCGGTATGGCGTACCTCTGGAGTCGGCGCAGGCATCGGCGCAGGCAAACCCGCGCACCACGGGCAACTAGAAAACACATTCATGGGCAAGCGTATTGCACCGTCAAGCATTCGCAGCGCCACACCTTACTCGGATGGGCTACTTGAGCCAATGATGCGGTTCATCTCACTGGATATATTTCGATGTACGCTGGCACAAGTCGCAGTTTAGCCAATATTTCTTATGCCCGCACTTCTCGTCTTCCCGAATCGGCAGAGCACCGCTAGCTTTTAGTTTCCTGACCCTTTCCTGTGCCCAGGCTTGCATCTCTGGTGTCACCGGATAGACCTTGTTCCCGCCCCGAGCGACTGGGACATGGTCGAGCGGATCTTCTTCTGTCTTTGCTGTCCCTCGCCCATCAGGCCCGATACGACGCCGCCACGCTAACATTTCAGGCGACATCCCTTGTTTGTGAACGTGATTCTCATCAGCAGGACAATCACAGGGCGTACACCAGACGCTCCCCGGTGACCCGGCCCGCTTCCACGCAAGGTATGCGGGTGTAATTCCATAGCTTTTGCTCATTTGATTTTCCTTTGCGACTTCGTTTCATCGCCGCATCCAGCCTGCGTAGGCTGTGACCACCGTAACGATCACCTGTTCGGTTGGTGGGTTCAGAGCTCGTCTGAACCGCTCTTGATGCAGTGTCAAAATATCATATTTTGCGGAGGGAATACAGAGAGGAATTGCCTGCGAATCGCTCGCAGGGATGGCGGTCTCTTTGTCCTAAATGTCCTATCGCGTGTCCTATACTCTTCGGATTTGACGCATTTCCCTGAGATTGCTGCGTTGTAAAATCTGTAAATTACGGCAGTCACATTACCCTCCCTCGTCCCACGGTAACTTGCTGGCCCCGAACCCTCTATCTACGATTGACTACTATGAGTTACCAAGCGTTATTGTTCTGTCCGGACGAAAGGACCGCTCGTGTCGTCAGCCAGGTGTTGAGCGATCTCGAGTTTGTCGTCGAGCCCTGTAACGAGCCTTTTGCCGCAGTCAAAAAACTGATGACTCAGCATTTCGATGCCATTGTCGTCGACTGCGATAACGAACAGAACGCGGCCCTCCTGTTCAAGAGCGCGCGCAATTCCGGTTCTAACCAATCGTCATTATCAGTCGCGATGGTGGAAGGACAGGCTGGTGTTGCCAAGGCATTTCGCCTCGGCGCCAACCTGGTCCTCAGCAAACCGATCAACATTGAACAATCCAAAGGAACGTTACGGGTTGCGCGTGGCCTGCTGCGTAAGGGTCAAGCCGGAAAGCCTGCGCCAGTCGCGGTTTCTTTAGGAGTTCAGGAACCGATTGCCACACAGCACTTGCCCGAGCTTCCGACATTCGCTGCCCCGCGAGCTGTCACAGCACCACCTGTAGCCAATGCTTCTTTTGAACTTGAGGCAGAACCTGCTCCACTCCCCGACACGGTGGATGCTGCACTACTCGAATACATGCCGGATTCTTCTCCATCATCGGCAGGGGTTTCCGAGCAGTCCGTAACCGAGGCTGCATCAACCAAGGAATATGCCTGGCAACCGCGCTCCAAACCGATGGCGGAACCGATGGCGTCGGCACTGCGACGCGCTGCTGAAGCTGCAGGAAAAGCTGACTTTGATAATCCTGCAACAAGCCATGTAAGCCTTACGCAATCTGGAAGCGGAGCCGCTGCGGCTCCCGCCCGCGCCAAGGAATCAAAAGTAGAACCCTTCGAATCGAAACCAGTCGTTAGGGCCCAGCAGGCTCCGGCAGGAAGAGAGATTGCTCATGAGCCAGCCGTGGTCGAGACCGCAGAGAGACCATCTTCCGCTCCATCGAAGGCGGCCGTCAGCTTACCTTCTCTCGACCATAGCCGGAAGCTGGATGTGCGGGAGCTGCAAGCCTCGAACGCAGGCGGCAGCAAGAAGACCGTTCTTATCGCAGTCGTGCTTTTAGGAGTGGCCGCCGCTGGTTATTTCGGCTGGAGCAAGACGCAGTCCGGCCATTCGCAGAATGCAGCTCAATCAATTGCAGCGGGCGCTGCCTCGCTACCGCCGGCGCCTGCGGCGACAGTTACACAGCCGTCTGAGAACGAAAGCGCATTACAACCTCCGGACGCCGTAGTCAACGGATCCCCGCAAGTCTTGGCTCCGTCAAAGCCTTCCGCGGCGGTTGCCGCTGAGGTTCCTGGCGTCAAAGCATTGAACCCAGTCAAAGCTGCCTCCAGCGAAAACGCCGCTTCCGAGATAAAAGCTACCAGCTCCACCCCACCGGAACCGGGACCGGCGTTAATCGTGAATAACGGCGTTTCCAACCAACCCAAACCTGTAGTCACTGCGGAGGAACCGGAACAACCTCCGACCGCGACCAGCATTGCGACGGGCACCGACAACTCGGCGTTGACCGGCATAGTAAATACGAACGCGATCAATGCCCAAAAAGCCCCTCAGCAGACGTTGAGAATTTCGCAAGGGGTCTCGCAAGGTCTGATTCTTAAAAGAGTTCAGCCTGTCTATCCGGCGCAAGCCTTGCAGATGCGTATTGAAGGCGCCGTCGAACTGCAGGCGACCATTTCCAACGCTGGAAATATAACCGGGCTCAGGCAATTGACCGGCCATCCGATCTTGGGACGCGCCGCAATGGAAGCCGTTCGGCAATGGAAATACAAACCTTATTTTCTAAATGGCGAACCGGTGGAAGTTCAAACCCAAATCGCTGTGAACTTCAAACTGCCGTAAACACAATCACATCGAAAAACGAGACACGGCGCGAGGCTGCACCTAGCGCCGTTTGCTTTTTGCCGCCAAGAAATACTGTGAATGATCGAGCCATAGTCGCTTCAAACTAGTGCCGACCCCGCATTTTCCTCTAGCCGCCCGTCAAATCACGGTCTAAATCTCCGGGTTATAATCGAGAGATGTACAGTCGTCAAAATTCGCTTCTGTACGTGGGTGAACAGATTTTATGGACTTTAAATTAGTTAGCGATTACACCCCGCAGGGCGATCAAGCGAGTGCCATCGAGTCCCTGGTTCGAGGTATTTTCGATCGCGAGCAGCACCAGGTTTTGCTGGGAGTCACCGGCTCCGGGAAAACTTTCACCATGGCCAAGGTGATTGAGCAGGCCAACCGGCCTGCCATTGTGATGGCGCACAACAAAACTTTGGCGGCCCAGCTCTATCACGAATTCAAGAGTTTTTTCCCGCACAACGCGGTGGAATATTTCGTGTCTTACTACGACTACTATCAGCCGGAGGCCTACGTTCCCGCTGCTGATCTCTACATCGAAAAGGAATCCACGATCAACGACGAACTCGACAAGTTGCGTCTGTCCGCAACCAGATCATTGTTTGAACGTCGTGATTGCCTCATCGTGTCGTCGGTGAGTTGTATTTACGGTCTCGGATCACCGGAGGCTTATTACGGCATGCTTCTGTTCCTGGAAAAGGGACAAAAGATTAAACGCGAAGACATTACGCGCAAACTCGTGGAGATTCTTTATGAACGCACCGACGGCGACTTCCGGCGCGGTACTTTTCGGGTACGTGGTGATGTGATCGAAATCTTTCCCACTTACGACGACATGGCCTACCGGGTTGAACTGTGGGGCGATGAAGTCGAATCGCTGTCTCAGATCGATCCACTGTTTGGCACGGTCAAGCAGAAATATGTTCGCCTGCCGATTTATCCCAAGACACACTACGTGATGAAGCCAGAGACTCGCGATAAAGCGGCCCAGTCGATTCGCGAAGAGCTACTGTGGTGGGAGGCGGAACTCGAGAAACAAGGTCGACTGGTGGAAGCGCAACGTGTTCACCAGCGCACCATGTACGATCTGGAAATGATAAAAGCCATGGGATATTGCCATGGTATCGAGAATTATTCCCGCCACTTCACCGGCCGTTTGCCGGGTGAACCGCCTCCCACCTTGCTTGACTACTTTCCTCGCGACTTTTTGATGTTCATCGATGAATCGCATCAGACCGTTCCCCAACTTCACGGTATGTATCACGGAGATCGCTCTCGCAAAGAAACCCTGGTGGAGTATGGCTTCCGCATGCCGTCGGCCCTGGATAACCGTCCTCTCACCTTCGAAGAGTTCGAACACCGCATGAATCAGATGGTCTACGTTTCCGCTACACCGGGACCGTATGAGCTGACGAAATCCGCGGGAGTAGTAGTAGAGCAGATCATTCGCCCGACTGGGTTGGTCGATCCTCCCGTAGAGATTCGGCCTGTTAAAGGGCAGATCGACGATTTGTTGCACGAGATTCGCACCCGGGTGACGAGGGGCGAACGCGTTCTTGTAACCACCCTCACCAAACGGATGTCCGAAGACCTGGCTGAATATTACAGCGAGGTAGGAGTTAAGTGCCGGTACATGCACTCTGAAATCGAGACTCTCGAGCGAGTGAAGATATTGCGCGATTTGCGCAAGGGGGAGTTCGACGTCTTGATCGGCATTAACCTCCTCCGTGAAGGCCTCGACTTACCTGAGGTTTCATTAGTCGCGATTCTCGATGCCGACAAGGAAGGTTTTCTTCGATCGAGCGGATCTCTTATCCAAACCATAGGTCGTTGTGCACGCAACCTGAATGGCCGCGCTTTGCTCTATGCTGACCGGATGACCGACTCGATGAAGAAGGCCATCGACGAAACCGATCGCCGTCGCGCTATCCAGGTCGCCTATAACGAATCTAATGGGATCACACCCGAGTCAATCATCCGGCCGCTCGACATGACCCTGGCCAGAATCATCGAAGCCGACTATGCCGACCTGACAGACATAGAAGCGGAAGGATTGCCTGAGTTCAAGTCCCAGGTTGAACTGGACGCTTACATCACCAAGGTCGAAAGTGATATGCGCGAGGCCGCCAAACGCTTCGAGTTTGAAAAAGCGGCGAAGTTAAGGGATGCGATTAAAGAACTGCGGACGAAGGAGTTCTTGTTTGTCTAACGATAAAGAGCGGCCAGAGCGGATGCAGGCCAAATTTTCTGTGGATGACACTTTTAGAGGTGACTACGAGCCCGCAATCGCTGATCGAGATTTAGTTCGGGCTTCGTTCTCAGCTTGCTTTTCAACAGCGTTCATTTCTTTCTCGATGGAAGAAAAGCGGCGCAGGATTTCATGCATGCGGATCGCCATGTTGCGGATAGTTTCGATTTGCGAGCGCTCTCCGGCGGACAGCGAACCAGGGTCGAGGACCAGAAGTTCGGAATTACCCAGGACTGACGTCAGCGAATTATTTAATGTGTGCCGCACATCGAGCATATAACGGCCGAGAGCGGCCTGTTGCTTCAATGATTTTCCGGCCTGTTCCGCACGATGGGCCCGCGCCAATGCCTGGCCAAGTTTCAAGATTTCCGCGGACACCAGCACAACCGCTTCCAGCCAGCCTTCTTGCTGCAGCACAACTCTTACATCAGGCCCCGTTTCTTCGACGGATTGCTTGTTCTTGCTCACCAGCACAGTCGGCTTGCCAGATAGATTTAGAGCACTGAGCACCGGAGAAAGCAGCGTGGCGTGAATGCCCCCAACGATCGCCAGAGCGAAGCCGTCCGAGTCCAGATCGCGGCAAACGCCGGCGCTCATCAGGGTAAATTCGGGCGCATTCCGTTCTCCCTGCCACCGATCCATGACGGCGCGCGAGAATTCCGGATCGTCAGAAATAATGAGTACCGTGGCCTGGTCCAATCTCGTCTCCGTTTTCGATTCGTGCGTCTTTTGAATCGTGTTGCTCGGCTGCGAACCGGCGGCGCTATTACAAAAACTCAATTGAGACTATTGCTCTGTATCGCCGGAGTCATCGATCCCTTCAGGAGCGGACTTAACCTCAAATTCGCCGGCATCTGAAACAGACTGAGTAAATTGTGTGCCAGCGGCGGCGGCCCTAGCTCTCAAAGCGGGCGGCTGACTTGGCGTTGCAGCAGTCGCCTTCTTACCGGTGCGCGTCAACGCTGCGTCTACCACATTGCGTAGGTCCACCAGCATCCGCAATGGACTGCCAGCAGAATACTCCGCATGAAACATAACCTTCCAGGACTGGCAGATCATGCGCAACCGCACTACCGGCTCGTCCGCCGAAAATTGCGCTGACCGGCAATCCAGCGTAGCGATGCCCTGCGATTCTAGATCCCGCAATCCTTCCAGAATTGTATTCAAGTCCTGATGCATTAGCCGGAAGAAGACTCGCCGCATCAAGAAGCTAAAGCGAGTGAAAGCCACCATGGCGACGGTTTCAAAATAATCGTCTCCCACCGAGACCTTGAGTTTCCTGCCCTTTTCCAGAGTGCCGCTGGTAAGTAATTCGTTCAGGCTGCGGCAGGCATCGGCTGCCTGGATGAAATCATCGAGAGGATGAAGCCATGACGGAAGGGTCAAATCCACGCTTCCCAGAACCGGATCCAGCATCTGCGCCACATAGGCCATATCCACGTCCGTGTCTTCGAGACGCGAAGGGGTGCAGTGGGAAAAGTATTGGACCAGCAGAAAATCGATCTTGTCGCGGTCTAACTCAAGACGCGGGGTGCGGTGCAGATGATGATCAAGCAACGTCTGCAAACCTTCCTCGCTAGTCAGGCTTGTGGTCTGCAGGAACTGACGCAACTGATGAACCTGTATTCTCTGGTCCATTTCCAGAAGCCATTCCCGAGCTTGCTCTACCGACTGTTGGGGCGGATTTCTCCGTCCTGTTTCCAGGTCGTCACAGGCGGGCAAGTCGATCACGAATTCCCGTGCCAATGCGCTGTACAGAGGATAGAGGAGGCGCGCTTCAGCCCACTCCGCAGCCAAATCCTTCGTCTTTGGTGTCAGTTTCATGATTTCACGATCCAGTTGGAAACTTCCTGAGTAAATCGAGCAGCAACAGCCGTTCGCCCGCTTGTATATTGCAACGCCACCACTGAAGCTTCGGCATCCAAAGTACCGTCGGAATTTTGCAGCCGCAGCATATCGGCGAACTCCAGAGGCAGGGTTGACGAAAAAAGAACTTCCCGCGCCGTTCCGAACTCAATCACGGTGCTTTCAGTAGAAGCTTTTTCGCCGACCACTCGAGTCAGGCGCACCGGAATGCGAACGGGACTCGCCTCCGGAAAGAACTTCGCCAATTTCGCGGCACAACTTTCCTGCCGCACTCGCGCTCTGCCGGTGGCCTGTGTGGGCACGGCGATACCTCGAATCTCCAGGGTCGACGCGGCCTGGGTCCCCGGGCCAGCCGGTTAGCATTGACTAGGGCACCCGGACCGCATCGCAGGGAAAATATTGCACGAGCGAGGCCAAAGTTAGATCCGGAGCATTTCGTCCGTAAATTATTCATTCGTAAAGATATGTACTCAGTCCATCAAAGGCCAAGGACACCAGATACGACCTTGCCGTCTCACAATGAAACGTTGTCTCACGACAACGCCTATTGCAATGCCTGGCTCGCGGCTTCGCCTTCACGTCCTCCGATGTTGTAGCGCTTCAGCTTTCGATACAGGGTCGCTCGGCTAATTCCCAGCATCTTCCCGGCAAGTGCCTTATCGCCTTTCACCTGCTCGAAAACGCGTTGGATGGTGGCGCGTTCGATGTCTTCCAAGTCGGTGCTGCTGAGCCGGGTAGTGGGGATCTCATCGCCCAACTCCGCTCCAGCATTGGCGGTAGTAATGGAAGGTGGCAAATCGTGAAAATCGATGGTCCGCTGATCACCCAGTGCGACCGCGCGCTCAACGCAATTCTCCAACTCGCGCACATTCCCGGGCCAGTCATATTGCAGCAATGATTTCATCGCTGAGGTTGTGATCTGGATCGAACTGCCCCGCGCATAGCGTTCCAGGAACCAATGCGCCAGCATCGGAATATCTGAACGCCGTTCCCGCAGCGAAGGCAGCCGGACCGTCACCACATTCAGACGAAAATAAAGATCCTTACGGAAGGTCCCGTTGCGATACTCGACTTCGAGATCGCGGTTAGTGGCCGCGATGACGCGGACATCAACCTTCAGCTTCTGATTGCTGCCCACCGGCCGAACTTCCTTTTCCTGCAAAACGCGAAGTAGCTTGGCCTGCATCTCCAGCGGCAATTCACCTATTTCATCCAAAAAAATGGTTCCGCCATCGGCTGACTGAAACAATCCGGTTCGCGCCTTTACTGCACCGGTGAAAGCGCCCTTCTCGTAGCCAAACAGTTCGCTTTCGATCAAGGTGGGGACCAGCGAACCGCAATCCACCGCCACAAATGGGCGCTTCGCGAACGATCCCCTGAAGTGGATGGCTCGCGCCACCAGCTCTTTTCCTGTGCCACTTTCACCGGTAATCAAAACTGGAGTCTGCGTATCTTTCAGGCGCGAGATCATGCGCAGGACGTCCTGAATCTTTGTGGACGCGCCCACGATTCCGTGCAACTCAGTTTCGGTATCGACCCGCTCGCGCAGAAATTCGTTTTCTTCCACCAGCCGGACTTTTTCCGCCATCCGCCGCAGGAAAAGACGCAGCTCTTCCAGTGGGGAGAACGGTTTACTTATGTAGTCATAGGCGCCAAGTTTCATCGCCTGAACGGCCGTTTCCACCGATCCGTGGCCGGTCATCACGGCGACCTCCGCACGGGGAAGCATCTTCTTCACCCGTTCCAGAAAGGTGAGACCTGACATATTGGGCATCACCATGTCGGTGAGAATAATATGGGCGGGTTGCTCTTCGAGCAGAGCCAGCGCTGAGTCTCCGCCATCAGCTTCCATGCAAATAAATCCGAGGGCTTCGCCGACGGTCATGCAAAGTTGGCGGATGCTCTGCTCGTCGTCCACGATGAGGAGGCGGATTCTTAGATCTTCGCTCACAAGGCCTTCCCTATAGTTTTTTCGACCACGGAAATGAACTGCTGGACACGAAACGGTTTCTCAACACAGGGCGCGCCGGTCTCGCGCAGGGTGGCAACAGTTTCTTCGTTCGCAATATCACCAGTGATAAATACGATACGATCGGACAATTCGGGACGATGCTGCACCACCCAGGCATGCACATCGGCTCCACTCACCCCTCCCGGTGTGCGCATATCAGAGACGACGCCTAGAAAATCTCCCGTTTCCAGCAGCCGTACTCCCTCAGCTCCGGATTCCGTGCTGACTACTGAATATCCGCTACGTTCGAGCGCGGCTCGAACGTAGGCCATCACGGCGGGTTCGTCTTCTATAAGTAAAACCGGCAAGACCGCTGATTTGGTGACAGGTTGCGTACTCATCTCAGTATGACTCCGGCGGCGGCCCCAACCGAGGCCGTTTCTGGGGCGGCAGGCAGGCTGACTACAAACGTCGCACCTTGCCCGTTGTTGTTGTGGCACAAAATCTCGCCACCATGCTCATGCACGATGCCGTAGCAGATACTCAATCCCAGCCCCGTACCCTTGCCCACCTCCTTCGTGGTGAAAAAGGGATCGAAGATGCGATCGGGATGGGAAATTCCAGGGCCGTTGTCGCTGAATGAAATCTCTACCGAGTTGCCTTTGCGGGTGGTCGCTATCTCAATGCGCGCTGCACGCCCAACTTCGCTGACCGCGTCATAGGCGTTGTTCAGAATATTTAAAAACACCTGCTGCAGCTGGTGAGAATCGCCAACCACACTGGGTAATTCCTGGTCTAAATGTTCGATGACCTCAACACCGTGGCTCTGGAAGTCATACGAACGCAGTTGAACGGTGCGCCGGAGGATGGGATTCAGTTGCAGCGCTTTTCGCTGTGGCGGCATCTGACGGGCGAAACTTAACAAGTTTTGCACGATCTGTTTGGTGCGTTGCGCCTCCTGCAGGATCACCCGAAGATCTTTGCGCGCGCTTTCAGGAACCTCGTCATTTTCCATGAGCAGGTCAGCGAATCCTAGAATGGCGGTAAGCGGATTGTTGACCTCATGCGCCACGCCAGACACGAGTTGGCCCACAGCAGCCATCTTTTCCGCGTGCATCAGTTTGGATTGCAGGCTCGCCGCATCGGTGACGTCTGTCATAACCACCACCAAGCTGGTTACGTTTGACTGCTCATCGCGCATGGGGCTTAGGTTGACCGAGAAATGCCCGATCCTTCCATCCCCTCGTAAAATCTGGAGTTCCAGGTTGTCTACCTGCCGTCCTGCGAGCGTGGCGACGAGAGCGTCGGCAACATTGGCCCGGCGGGCGGGAGCGACCAGGTCTTCCAGCGGCCGGCCGAGCAACTGTTTCTGCTCGTAGCCCATGTCGTACCACCGTCGATTGGCGTAGCTTATGAGACCGGCGGTGTCCGCCACGAGAATCAGACTCTGAGTGTTGTTTAGAATCTTTCCTGAAAAATCACGCTCCCGCTGCAGTTCTGACTGGTAGGTTTTCAAACCGGTTATATCCAACATCAGGCCGCGATATTGAGTAATGCGTCCCTGGCTATCGCGCACCGCGAACGCGTTGATCAATACATGCACAATCGACCCATCTCGCCGGCGTAATGCTTCCTCATGATTTCTTACTACGCTGTGTTCCTGCATCAGCCGTGCAAGTTCGTGATGCCGTTCCGCCGACAAATAAACTTGCGCCCGAACGTCCGCCTGCAACAGATCTTCCCGGCTGCCATAACCCAGCATTCGTACTAGGGCGTCGTTCACCTCGACGAAACGGCCGTCCGGCGTGGAAAAGAACAACCCTTCCTGAATATTGTCGAACAGCTCGCGATATCGCTGCTCGACTTCGCGACGATCGCTGATGTCCTTGAGCACATGAATAATCTGCATTCCTTCATTGCTCGCGCCATGCACCCGGGATGTCGAAACCAGGTAAGTCCGCTCCAAAACGGGGTGGACATATTCGTCATTGCCGTCTCCCATATTTCTGCAGAAAGGACACGATCGCAACGGTGGTGCATTCCCCATCGCCAGGAGAGCGCACATGTTGATCCCGATGAGCTCCTGGGGTGAAACGCCAATGAAATCAGCCAGGGAGCGGTTTACCCGCAACACATTTCCGGCTTCATCATGGGCGACGATGAAATCGCTGATGGCATCGAAGATTTCGATCCAGTGGCGATTTGCCTGATCCATTCGTGTAAACAGACGGGCGTTCTCGAGCGCCACTGCCGCGTGACCGGCTACCGCCTTTAGTAGCTGGTCGTCACCTTCCGGAATGGGCTGAACGCGGCCTTCTAGGCACAATACGCCGAGTAATTCCTCCGAAGTGGCAACCAGTCGCACGAGGGTCAAATCGCTTGCTTCAATCTCGGTAGCCAGTTCTGGTCCCAACAGCTCGGTGGCGCTGCCAGAGACTATGCCTCCTCCTGGCTCGGCGAGCCGTCCTTCCAGAGCATGCGCGAAACGACGAAGCAGACTTGAATCGTGGATTTCAACGCCCTCGGCGTTTTGCAGATGGATAGTTTCCAGACCCTTATCCTGCTTGACTGCCAGGAATGCCCGACGCGCCCCCAAAAGATCAGCGGCCCGGCTGACAAAACTTCGAGCAAACTCCGGAAGCTTTAGGTGGGATTTGAGTTCGAGAGCCAGCGCAGTCAGCGATTCGGCCCGCTTACGCTGTTGCTCGGATTGGTGAAGGTTGCGAGTGACCTCCAGCGCAACCGCGACTTGTGCAGCGAGCACGCGAGCACGCCGAATGTCTTCTTGCGAGATGCCCGAGCCGTCTTGCCGGTCGAGAACGCCGAACATGCCTAACACTTCTCCCGTAGTATCGAGAAGCGGGACGGTTAGGAGCTGCCGTACAGCGAGCTTGCTGAGAATTTCGAGATTAATGCCGGGAACCTTGCTCGGTTCGTCGGACCAGAAAACTTCCTTTTTGAGCAATGCGCGGCTTACGGGGCCGCTGGGTAGTACGAAGTCCACTCTCTGAGATCGGCTGTTTTCTGCCGACCAGCGGACCCGAAAGGAACCATTTTCCAGTAGTCCAAGGAATCCAGAACCAAAACCCAGGAAGTCTGCCGCCCGCAACGCAAATCTCTGCAAAAAATCGTCGAGGCGGCCTATGGAACCAAGCTCCGCTGAGATCTCCAGCAATTGATGAAGCTCATGCGCCTGTCCGCGGGCGGTGCTGTAAAGCTCGGCATTCGCGATTGCTACGGCTCCGAAGCCGGCGACCACGGAAACCAGCGCTTTTTCTTCCGGAGTAAAAACACCTTCCAGTCGCGGATATACCAATACCGCTCCCTGAGTGACCGAGGTGCGGAATGGCGCTGAGATAAGCATCCCGGGCGGAACCAGTTCGCCTAACGCATGGGTCGCGGGGTCGATAGATACGGTAATCGGTTCGCCGGCGGCGACCGCCCGGCTAGCAAGATCGGCGGCAAACTGCATCCCGCGGCGGTCATGACGAACTCTGACCGAAGCCGCGAGTTGAGGAGATTCCGCAGCGACCGCACTTAGGCTGAATCCAGTCGAGTCGCGCAGCAGAATGCACACTAGGCGAGTTCGCAAAAGCACCCGCAGCCGATCGGCGACCGCGTCGACGACTGCTGTCGATTCGGGCGCGGAATGTAGTGCCTTCGCCACCTCAGCGAGAATCTCGGTTCGCCGATGCTCTTCTCGAGAAACCTGGGTGAGGCGGCTGGCTTCGAGCAGACTGCCCAATTGCCCCGCGAGAATGGTCGCCTTAGCTGCCAAATCTTCGTTGAAAAAATCCGGGTCACTGCAATGCACAAATGCAGCCGCCCCAATCGCCTCGCTCCCTACGACCAGTGGAGCGGCCATGATCGACCGCGCTCCATACTCTGCTGCCATGAGATAACGCGAAGAATCTAAACCATTTTTTAAGACCACTTTACGTTGTTGGAAGGCCTCGATCGCTACCGCGCTTTGATTGCCTACCAGCCTTGTGCCTCGGAACCGTTCGGCGAGTACGCCGTCGGCTTCGGCGCCCACCAGTTCGTCCTGAGATACGCGCTGCCAGAAGTAGGCTCCGTCCACGTGAAAAAACTCGCGGGTTGATTGGCAAAACAAGCGAATCAATGCGGGAGGCGAAGTGCCATCGGCGGCAGCGGCGGAAAATTTGAGCAACAGTCTTTGGAAAGCCTCATCTGAACGCGGGTTGCCGTTTCGCGCCACGGTTATGTCTCCCGCTGACATCGTCAGACCGCCACCACCCAAGCGTCTCAGAATTTACAAGTGCTTGATATACAAGCAAATTAGCGTGCAATCTCAATTTGAGTCAAGCGAATAACAGGTAAGGTGCCGAGATGGGAAATCACGGTAAACCGCTTCGAAATATCTCATCCTGAGAAACTTTCGCCATCTTGAGACGAAGAAAGCAAGAGAGCGCCGCATGGGCCAATTCGAGAGAATTATCTAACCCATGCCAATTCAATGATTTGGCGACATGTTACCAAGGGGTGCTAAGGCTTCGTTCCGCTGGCATGGTCATTGCATTTGCACCTCATGGGATTCCTCACTCAAGGAGAAAGGTGTGCGTGCAGCAATGACACGACGGTGCCTCAGCCTATGGCTCGGAATCGTAATCATGGCTATTGCTGCTCTCGCTCGGCCAGTTTTGACGCAGGCTCAAGAGGAAGGTAAGGGCAATGAATTAACTCGCAAGGCCCGCATCAAGGTTGCTCCGGACTATCCCGATTTAGCACGCCGCATGAGTATCACCGGCATCGTGAAGTTAGCCGTAGTGGTCGCACCCAACGGCACGGTCAAGAATGCCAAGGTGGTTGGTGGTCATCCACTCCTGGTGAATGCGGCGATAAACGCGATGAAGCAATGGAAATTCGAACCCGCTCCTACTGAAAGCCGGGGAACGGTGGAGTTCAAGTTTCAACCCCAAAACGAAACTGAAAAATGAAGTACCGAGCGCCCGCAGACTGTCGGCGCCCAGGTTAAGCACGGAGGGATGCATGACGATCGGCAAGAAACTTTATCTGGCCTTCGGAACGGTGCTTGCAATGGTCGTGGTGCTGTTCGCCGTGAACCTCTGGTCCGTCCGTCGCGAGCATAGCGCCAAGGCTGCGGCATCGCAGGCACTGGAACTGGCTGACGCCACTGACCGAATCAGGTTTCAGATGATGCAGAATCGCCTGTACCTGACCAACTATCTGCTTAGCGGCGATAGCCGCGAATCCGATCACGTGAATGATGGGATTCGTGGGTTGTCTGAACGCATACAAGCCGCAAACGTTCTGTCGACCTCCGAACAGCAGCGCGCCGCCTTAGCCAAAGTGCAACAGACGGAACAGAACTGGGCTCGCGATTTTGCCGAGCCGTTGATGCAAAAGCGTAAAGATGTCGACCAGGGCAATTCCACAGTCGCTGAACTGCAAATCTTTTACCTGCAAAAGGACGCAAGCAGCTGGATCAAAACCTCTACCGATTATCTCGAAACCGCCGACCAGGAAAGCCGGAAGGTGCTCGAAGAACGCCGCCAAAGTGACGAGAGCGCCAGCAACTGGACGATTGGAATCGCGTTGTTGAGCACGCTGGCGGCGCTGTTGCTCGGCGCTATCATTGCTTTCCGCACGGCCAAATCCATAACCGGTCCTCTCGCTGAACTCATGCAGGTCACCCGGCAAATTGGCACAGCCGGGGATCTAGATCATCACATTGATATCCAGCGCAAGGACGAAATTGGCGAGTTGGGCCGAACCTTCAACAGCATGGTCGAGTATCTGAAGGAGATGGCTTCGGTTTCTGAAGCTATCTCGGGTGGGGACCTGTCAGTTGAGGTCACGCCTCGTTCGAAAGACGACACTCTGGGCAACGCGATCGTGCGCATGGTAACCGGACTGAGAAACCTGGTCAGCAACGTGCGCGACGCCGCTTCTCAAGTGGCCAGCGCTTCCAGTCAGGTGGCCGGCGCTTCCGACGATTCGGCAAAAGTCAGCTTGCAAACCGCATCCGCCATCGATGAAGTCACCAGCACCATGCACGAGATGAGCGTCAACGTGCAGAACATGGTGAAAAATACCCAGACCCAAGCCTCGAGCGTGAGCGAAACCTCCGCTTCAATCGACGAGATGGTCGCTTCGATTCAACGGGTCGCGGATACCGCCAAGGTACTCTTGGATATATCGAACCGGTCGCGGGAAGAAGTGCACAGCGGTATTTCCACCATGGAAAAAGCGACGGATGGCCTGAACAAAATCAACATCACCATTCGGTCGTCGGGAGAAATTATCGACGTGCTCGGTCAGCGGGCCGACGATATTGGCAAGATCATCGAAGTTATCGACGATCTGGCGGAACAAACCAATCTGCTCGCCCTTAATGCGGCCATCGAAGCAGCCCGCGCCGGAGAACACGGTCTGGGATTTGCGGTTGTGGCCGACGAAGTTCGCAAGCTGGCCGAAAAATCTGCGCAATCCACCAAAGAGATTTCCGAGTTGATCCAGAGTATCCAGAAAGAAGCGCGCAAAGCCGTGGAGAACATGGATCGCAGCACGACTATTGTGAACGACGGCCTTGGGTTAGGTCAGGAATTGAACACTGCCTTGCGCAAAATATCCAACGTGGTCACAGAAGTCTACAAATTCGCGCAGGAAATTGGCGCCGCTACTAACGAGCAGTCACACGGCTCGTCGCAGATCGCACGTGCTACTACTCGTTTGAATGAAATTACGCATGAAATCAATTCGGCTGTGGAGGAACAGGCGTCGGGAGCGGACGCGGTAGTCAAGGCCATGGAGCGAATGCGGGAACTGGTCCAACAGACGACTTCCGGATCCACCGAACTGGCGGCTTCGGCTGAACAAATGTCCAAGATGTCTCGCGACCTGTTGGACGCCATGCACCGCTTTGCCCTGGAACAACCGGAACGTACGCCCGGCCGTTTTGAAGAGCCGGCAATGCCCGGAGCACGGCGCACCGCGGCGGCCGCGGCCGGAGCGCGGGCCTAAGCCTCACCAACCGCATGAACGCTGAACTTCACATTGTCGGATTCAAGGTGGGACGCGAAACCTACGGCGTTCCCATCACGGCGCTGCACGAAATCGTGCGCGTTCCCGAAATCACGGCTGTCCCCGACGCACCCGCTTACATGGAAGGTGTCATCAATCTCCGCGGCAAGATTGTGTCGGTCATAGACCTGCGGAAACTCTTCGGTGAGGCTGAAACCGCACCCGACCGGCGTAACCGGATTCTGGTAGTCGAACATCGTGGAAGACTGTCCGGACTGATCGTTGATGCCGCTTCCGAAGTTCTTAAAATCCCTGCGGCGGACATCGAACCCTCGCCGACAGCCTCGCAAGAGGGCGGCCTCAACTGTGTGACTGGACTTGGCAAATGTCACGGGCGCCTGATTGTGTTGTTAGACCTGGACAAGCTACTGGAAAATGGCGCCGCTCAAAAGGGTAAAGCCGAAACGGCAAAGCCCGAGACGCGGAGTGCCGCCGCGTCCAAGTAACTGTTTCTCTGGGGCAAAGGATAAAAGAGCGAGTTCAAACTAAATGGCCTCACCCTCCATGGCGGCGCAGTTCACGGAAGCTGAGCTCAAGCTTCTACAGGCGCTGATTTACCAGGAATGCGGCATGCATTTCGACGAACGTCGCACCCACTTTCTGCAGGACCGCCTCCAACGCCGACTGCGTGAATGCCACCTGGACTCTTTTTACAGCTACTACCGTCTCCTGATCAGCAAAGAAGGAAAGACGGAACTGGGCCAATTGCTGGAGAACCTTACTGTCAATGAGACCAGCTTCTTCCGTAACAAGTCGCAATTGGAATTGTTTCACAAGTATGTTCTGGACGAACTCATCCGCCATAAACACGCGCAGCGGGATTATTCATTGCGCATCTGGAGCGCTGGCTGTTCGACCGGCCAGGAGCCATACACCCTAGCTATGCTCGTCGCTGATAGTCTCGGCTATTTCAGTCTTCGCAATCCGCTCTCATCTTCGGCGCCGTCGCCGAAGCCGCTGATTCCTCCACCCTGGAAGGTTGAAATCGTCGCCAGCGACATCAGCTATTCGGTACTGCGCGCGGCTCAGGAAGGACTTTATTCCGAAACCCAAATGGCCAGCGTGGATTACAGCTACCGGCTGCGCTACTTCGACAAAACCGGCGAGCGCTATGCCGTAAAAAAAGCTTTAAAGGAACTGGTTCACTTCGACTTCCACAACTTAAAGACTGAATATCTTCCGCAGCGCAATGATGTCATTTTTTGCCGCAATGTCATGATGTATTTCGACGAAGCCGAACAGCGGCGCTTGCTGGACAAGTTTGCCCGGTGTCTAAATTCTCAGGGCCATCTGTTCGTCGGGCACGCCGAAAGCCTTTTGTCATTGAGCGACAAGTTTGTAATGGTTCATCGCAACAGCGGCACGGCCTATCAGAAGATCGAGGTGACGGGATGAGCCACTCTTCTGACGAACGCGGCGCCGAGATGAGGGATTTATTTTTCGAAACCTCGAAAGAGCTCCTTCAATCGCTCAATGATGAGGCTCTGAAGCTCGAAACTTCACCTGGCGATGTCGAACTTGTTCGCAGCATCCGGCGGATTGTCCACACCCTCAAGGGTGACGCGGCGGCTTGCGGTTTTCGAGAACTAAGCAATGCCGCACACGCGATGGAAGACGCTTTGGCCCTGGAATCTGCGGCGTCCCACGGCTGCCTGGCAGAAGTTGCGTTTGCCGCAGCGGATACATTCGCGGAAATCCTGACCGCCTATCAGCATAAGAAAGACGTGCCTTCCACTGCGGCGCTGGATACATTGATTCGCGAGATATCGCAACCTTCTCCAGCCGCCGGCGGCCAACAGACGACACAAGGTAAGCCCAAGACTGCAAGGCCCGAGGAGACCTTACCGGCAGACTCGACGAAGGGCTATGCAGACAACCCGATGGGCGCAACGGCAACCGAGTGGAGTGAATACGAAAAGCTGGCGATTCAGAATGCGCAATCTCGCAATCGAAACGTTTACCACATTACTGCCGCTATCGACCCGAATTGCCTGATGCCCATCGCGGCTCGCCAAATGGTATTAAATTCGCTTAAGACGTCTGCCGAGATCCTGGGCACACGACCCGATCCGCACTCGCCGGAGAGCGCCCAGCGACTGGAGCTCCTGGTGGCTAGCGGCAAGTCGATAGAACACTTGAGCGTCCAGTGCCGCATCCCATCGATAATTTCTCAAGTAAAGATCGACTTACTCGGGCCGTCGCCTGCAGGTTCATCCAGCAAAACCACGGAAAGCGCACCAGTCGCCCTTCCGTCGACGTCCTCATCTCATCCTGGCCGATCGGATTCGCCAGAGGAAGGCGATGTTACATCGCGTACCGCCAAATCCAACCATGCGCACGCAGAAAATATCCTTCGTGTTGATGCGGAGCGGATAGATAGCGTGCTCGACCTGGTGGGAGAATTGATCATCGGCAAATCCATGCTGCAACAAGCCTTCGCGGAATTCGCGCGCCATGCGCCCAAGGAAGCGTTACGCGGCCGCTTTAGTGATGCCATGGCATTTCAGTCCCGCGTGCTGAACGATCTGCAGCGCTCGGTCATGAAAATCCGCATGGTTCCGGTAGAGCAGCTTCTCCGTCGCTTTCCGCGCATGGTGCGCGACGTGGCAAAGCGATGCGGCAAGGACGTGGACCTCGTCTTGAGAGGGCAGGATACCGATCTCGATAAGAGCCTGCTGGACGCAATCGCGGAGCCCCTCACGCACCTGGTTCGAAATGCTATCAGTCATGGCATCGAGAGCCCTGAGGAACGGGTCAGCGCTGGGAAACCGCCTCGCGGAATCATTCATGTCGCTTCGTATCATCAAGGCAATCAAGTCATCTTGGAAATCACCGACGACGGACGAGGTATCGACTCACAAAAGATCAAGGCCAAAGCGGTGGCAACGAATATCGTGACCGAAGAAGAGGCAGATCGCCTGGGGGAATCGGAAATTCTTGCACTGGTCTTCAAGCCGGGATTCAGCACGGCGGATGAGATCACGGAAATTTCCGGGCGCGGTGTGGGTATGGACGTAGTGCAAAATGTGCTACACCGTCTTAAGGGCTCCGTGGAAATGGAAACTCGCACCGGCAAGGGGACGACCTTCCGTCTCAAGTTGCCTCTCACTCTGGCCATCATTCGTGCGTTGTTATTCAATGTAGGACATCAGCTCTATGCAATTCCTCTGAACGCTGTTGCCGAAATCGCCCGAGCTAAAGAATCCGACGTGCATCAGATACACAACTACGAAGTCTTGCAGCTCGGCAACCGGGTCCTGCCCGTGGTTCGTCTTGGACGCACCCCTCAGCTCGGTGAGCCCACAGACGCAAAACTCTTTGTGCTGATCATTTCCATTGGCGAACGGAAATTGGGGCTGGTAGTTGATAGTATGCGCGGAGAAGAAGAGCTGGTGATTAAAGCCCTGGACGACCGGAGCGTGGCGACGGATCTGGTTAGCGGGGCCTCGATACTGGGCGACGGCCGCGTCGTTCTCATCGTCAATGTTCCCGCAATTGTCGAGCGCCACGGTAAAGCTCGCTCCGATCAGGCGAATGGAACTGCGTCCGGGCTTCTGTTAGCGAACCCTGGTCGCAGAGCAGCAAGCGCGGGTACGTCCGAGGGGCACCCATGACCCCCGTACGCGTACTTGTGGTGGACGACTCGGCGCTCATGCGCAAGTTGATTCCCCAAATTCTGCAGACCGATAGTTCTATCGAAGTGGTGGGTACGGCGATGGACGGCAATTTCGGCCTCAGGAAAATTGACGAACTGAAACCGCAAGTCCTAACGCTGGATCTCGAAATGCCCGGCATGGGCGGGATCGACATGCTGAAGGAGATCATGCGTCGACATCGTCTGCCCGTCATCGTGGTTAGTTCCCATAGCACTCAGGGAGCTTCGATCACGCTGCAAGCCTTGTCACTCGGCGCATTCGATTTTGTCGCCAAACCGGTTGACGTGCACTCTCGCATGCCTGAGATTGCAGCCGAGCTTATTGGCAAGATAAAGGCTGCTGCGCAAAGCCGTGGAGTGCAGGTGCAAACTTTGGCCCAATGCTCGCGGGCGGGGTCAAAAGCCCAACTTGACACCAAGAGGGCTCCCACTAAGGTCATCGCCATCGGTGTATCAACTGGAGGGCCGCAGGCGCTACAGTACGTATTTTCGCAATTACCTGCGGATTTCCCGGGCACCATTGTCGTGGTGCAGCACATGCCTGAAGGTTTCACCGAAATGTTCGCCCGTAGACTCGATGAAACGTGTGCTATCCGCATCAAGGAAGCGCAATCGGGGGACGTCCTGGTAGCCGGTCGGGTCCTTATCTGTCCGGGCAGCCGGCACATTAAGGTCAAGAGGCTGCCACTGGGTGATGTCGCCATATTGAGCGATGAGACTCGGGTCAACGGACACCGTCCGTCCGCCGATATTCTGTTCAAGAGTCTGGCCGAGGAATTTGGCCCCCAAGGTTTGGCTGTGCTGATGACAGGAATGGGAGATGACGGTGCGCAGGGACTCGGTTTGGTTAAAGCCGCGGGCGGCATGACGATCGCACAAAACGAGGAATCCTGCGTCGTTTACGGCATGCCCAAAGCTGGCATTGAGCGCGGCTTTGCGCTTCGAGTAGTCGGGCTGGAAATGATGGCTAACACCTTACAGGTGCAATGCATGTCGGAACGAAAGCGCGGATTGGCGAACGGGACTGCAGAAAACAGCAAGGCCGCAACTACGGGACAAGAATAGATTTGCGATGGGTGGTTCGTGAGTCGGATAGATTTCGGGATTAGGTTGTCATATTCGCAGGAGGAGTCATGGAACAGTTTGCATCTCTGAAACGAAGCAAGGACGGTCAACCCGTCCGCTACCTGGTAGTGGACGATTCTGTCTTCGCACGTAAAAATCTGGCTCGTATCGTGGAGACCTTCGGTGGTCAGGTAGCGGGCGAAGCTGGCGATGGCCTTACCGCCATCACCGAATACGATCGCACCAATCCCGACATCGTGCTCATGGACATCACCATGCCGCAGATGGAAGGTATTGAGGCTGCCGAGAAGATCGTGGGCAAACATCCTGAGGCCCGCATCGTCATGGTGTCCTCCGTCGGATACCAGGAAAACATTGTGGCTGCCTTGCAGCGCGGAGCGCGTCACTTTGTTCAAAAGCCGGTCAAACCCGAAGTTCTCTACGAAGTGATCAAGTACGTGCTGGGCGAAGACGGCGCCGTCGCCGCTGCTGCCGGTGCAGGAGCCTAGTCATGAAAATGGAGGTGATTCAGCCGTTCATCAATGCGGCAGACGCTGTGTTGGCGCAGGGACTGCAATCTCCCATGTCCATTGGAAACCTCAGCATGGAGCAAGAGGCCTATCGTCGCCGGGGTGTCGCAGCGCAAGTTTCGCTTACCGGCGACATTGAAGGCAGGATCGTTTTCGATCTCGATCACGACACCGCGGTTAAAGTAGCCAGCCACTTTGCCGGCGGAAGCGTGACCGCATCCGAAGACTTGGTGCGCGAGACAGTTTGCGAATTAGCCAATCAGGTTACCGGAAACGCCGTCACCACCCTTAACGATCAAGGCTTCCATTTCCGCGTGCACCCTCCTGTTTTGCTCACTTCAGAGCATGGCCCGACCAGCACCGAAGACACCGAAGCAGTGGTCATCAGCTTCGAAACCGCACGTGGCAGCATGTTTATGAATATCGCCCTGCGATATGGTGTTCCAGAACCAGACAAGCTCGCGGCATCCGTTGGCAAATAGAACAGACAATTGAAAAGCGGGATTGATGATCTCAGCAGAGCTTCGCCTGAATAATCGAAGCAGAAAATGTTTATCAGATCAGTACTGAATCAGGGTCCCGGCAAAACAAATACGGGATTTTGCGGCAGGGGATTGCCTCCATTGGGAGGAGTGATCGCGCTTAACGGGGCTGACATGTCGAGCACTTTCGTGTCGTCAGAGGTGCGAAGAATGCTCGTGTTTCGCGCGTCGCAGTTGCCAACGTACACCTTCGAACTATCGGCGGAAGCAGCAGTGAAAAGTTCGAACCTGGCCACGCCACAAGCGGCTGGTACCGATGACAGTGCAACGACAGTCCGAACGCTACCATTGTTTGAATTTACGACCGTGACTTGTGAATTTGCATTGCCACCGTTCGCTGAAACACTAGCTACATAAGCCCGGCTTCCGTCAGGCAGAACTGCCACAGTCGTCGGACCGGCGGCTACTGGGACGGTAAACAAAACCGTCGGAGGATCCGTCGAGATATTCAGTGCCGTCAGCGTATTCGCCGTCGGATTCGTCACGTAAAGCCGGTCCAGCTTGCCATCGTAGGCCATGTAGTTTGCGCCCGGCCCTACGTTCGCACTGCCAACGATTAGGTCAGTGGCTGTGTCAATCGCGGTAACGGTTCCGCTTCCACTATTAAGCACATACACCCGCGCGCTGTCCGAGCGAGCCAATGCCCATACCGGGGTAGCTCCGGTTGCGATGGTCTGAACCACGGTTCGGTCAATCAAGCTAATTGCGCTTACCGTGCCATCGCCCTGGTTTACGGCGTACAGCTTCTTCGCGTCCGGGGTTTCCGCCAATGCTACGGGCTGATTGCCGACCGCTATCTGCGGGCTCAGCATCACGTTAGTTGTCGCAGAGATGGCCGCCACTGTGTTGGTACCGAAATTGGCAACGTAAACCGTGCCATTCTCGACGGTGTTAACAAATACGGGATGCGATCCAGCAGGCAAAGAGGTTGTGACTACGGCACGGGACGCGCTGGGCACATATGAGGAAATCGTATCTTCCAGACTGTTTGCGATGTAGACACGGCCGCCATTCGGCAGTAGAGCGGCGTGCGCCGGACCTAGCCCGAGTTGTGCCACCCCGATGTTTGTGTCCCCCGCCACGTCCAGGTTGCTGCTTGCACCGGGGTTTTGCGTCCCATTGTCGCTAAGCACCAGAACAAAGTGAAACGCCGCAGGATCGGGTGGAGGCCCTACGATCGGAATGGCTACGGGACGGTATTGGTCGCCACAACTGGCGCCCATCAGACACAGAGTTAAAACGCCGACCACCCGGCTCAAGCGCCGAAATTTCATCCCCACCCCAGCCGAATGTCGCATGAACTCATTATGATCCGGAAGAGGTTTCATTTTAATGGTTGGTTAGAATATGCGCCAGCGGCCCGATGGCGGGTCGGACAAAGTTCGCTCCTCGCCCTTCACAGTGAATGTTGTTGAACCAACGGGCAATGCGGACACTGATGTCCGCCGCTGTTGGGGGTTGATTCTGTTTTTAGGATGATTGGTTGCTTGAAGGCTCTAGATTGACGGTTGATCTCAAAGCAAAGGCGGCGGACAATGTCCGCCCCAAGCTTCTGACTAGGCCTTGCCTCGCGACTTCTTGCCCGATGCCGCTTCGCGCGCCGTTGCCGCCGGCTTTTTCTTTCCTTCCATATCCGCCAGGCTTTGTTTCAGAGCAGCCATCAAATCCACGACCGGAGCAAGTTTCTTTGGCTTTTCAACCTCGGCGACCGTGCCGCCTTCCAGCTTGGTCTCGATGAGTTTCTTCAGATTGTCTTGAAAGGTGTCGTGGTATTTTTCCGGGTCCCATTCGGCTGACAGAGCGTCGATAAGCTGGTGCGCGACTTTAACCTCAGCATCTTTCAGTTCGACATCGGGAGCGCCAAAATCTTCAACCGATCGAACCTCTTCCGCGTAGTACATGGTGTGCAGCATAAGCCCGCCTTCGTGAGGACGCAGAAACACCGTGTACTCGCGATTGTGCATGGTCAGCTTGGCGATTGCGACGAACTCGCTTTCTTCCAGTGCCTTGGTCAGCAATGCGTAGGGCCTTCGGCCTGCTTCTTCCGGGATCATGTAATACGAGGCATCAAAAAAAACTGGATCCACTTCGCTGGATTTGACGAACTCCAAAATTTCCATCGTCTTCGCCGTCTGTGGCTCGATCTTCTTGATCTCTTCCGGCTCAATGACAACGTACTCCCCCTTGCGAAATTCGTAGCCTTTGACGATCTCGCTGCGCTCGACCACACGATTGTCGGCGGGACAATAGTATTGCTGTTTCACCCTTTGCAGATCATCGCGATGCAGCATGTTGAAAGAAATACCGCTGCTGCGAGCTCCGGAAAACAGACGTACCGGCATGGAGATCAAACCAAAAGTGAGATATCCCGACCAGACAGACGATGCCATAGTCCTTCCCCCTAGCAAGAAAGACGCAAAAATCGCGCCAGCGTACTGAATTTTAGACTACACCGTGAACTTTGATGCCATTAAGCTGCACCGGTAACCCGATTGACAAGCACAATTAGCGGTACCCTCCAGCGGTTTGGCCACATCCTGTGGGTGGGCGGGTCGGCAGCATAAAACAAGACCGGTTTGCGAAATGCGACTCGCGGCCCGTATGTTCATGGCTGTGGTGAACCCTGATCCCTCGATACTCGCCGGGCGCTGGATAATCGGCGCTTTAGTGACCGCCTTGTTCACGGCCGTAGCCCGCTGGCTGCACGGAGTTAATAACAGTGGCGCTCTCGCCGGAGCCGTGTGTTGCTTCGTTCTATACCTGGGAGCCGGCGCGGCTGCAGTCAGCGCGCTGATCACAGTTTTCGTGCTTGCCTGGGTCACAACCAGAATCGGCTACCGCCGTAAGCAAAGTTTGGGTGTCGCCGAGAAACAAGAAGGCCGCAGCGCATCTCAGGTTTTGGCCAACCTCGGAGTGGCTGCGATTTGTTCGGCAATTTATTTCTTTGGAAGCAATAATGCAGCTTTGCTGTTGGGGATTTCAGCCGCGCTCTCTGAAGCTGCCGCCGATACTGTGTCGAGCGAAGTTGGACAGGCTTTCGGAGACAAAGCGCGACTGATTACAAATTGGCAAACCGTGCCTGCCGGAACGAACGGCGCTGTGAGTTTGAGAGGGACGCTAGCTGGCATCGCTGCGGCCACGATCGTAAGCGCCGTATGCGCAACCGGTGGATTAATTCCTCTTCACTTCATTTCGATTTGCGCCGGTGCGGCCATCCTGGGGATGATCGTCGACAGTTTTTTGGGCGCCTGGTTGGAACGGCGCAACCTCCTCAATAATGACTCCGTAAACTTCTTGAGTACTTTGGTTTCTGCGGCCGCATCTGTCTGGTTAACCCACTGATTAACCGAACCATAAAACTTCCTGGGAACTGGTGGAACAGCAATTCCGTATTATTCCCCATGAGGCGAAGGCCGTACCTAAGTGAGAAATCTTTTAACCTGAAGGGCTTAGCGTTTGCAGTTCGCTACTTCATTCTGACACCTGTTTTTCATCGTCAGCCCGAACCAGGTTTTAATTCCTTGCTTTGGTTTCATTCACAGGGAGATTCCGGTTCTTACCCCGGCAGGTCATGTACCGATGGTCCTTGTCCGGGGTTACCCCCACAGCGAAAATATAGCGAGCATCTTGATCGAACGATGCTTGCATCTTACTGCTTTAGTTGGGTTTGCGAAGACTTCTCGATAAGTCCCTGAAGCGACGAAAGACGACTCGAAGTAATGAAGATTCATACGTTTGTGATTGGTTCTGTGCTGGCGTTGGCGCTGTTTCTATTCGCGAAGCAGCGGCCTGAAGCGAACCCGCCCGGCAGCTTCCGCGAGGTCGTAGATCTCACTCATTCTCTGCCTACGTCCGCCGAAAGCAAAACGAATTCTCCCTACAAGTTACAAAACGTCCCGATGGGTGGTTCTTCACCCTCCGCACAACAGTTTCCCACCCGAATCGATGCTCCGGCGCGTATGGCTCGCGGAATGTGGACAGTTGACGAGATTCCAGCCGGTCGCTTAGTCGCCCCGCTAGTGGTACTCGACGCCACCGCAAGCGTCAAAAATAATCCCGACTATCAGATTTCCGTCGAGGACATCGTTCGCTGGGAGAAAGCCAATGGCCAGATTCCCTTGGGTGCCGTGGTAATGGCACGCACCGGCTGGGCGTCTCGCTGGTCCTCCGCCAGGAATTACCGCAATACTGACGCCCGAGGGGTTATGCACTTCCCCGGATATTCCGAGGATGCCGCCCGTTTCCTTACTGAGGGACGCAATGCGCTTGGGCTTGGCATCGACACGCCGAACCTCGAACACGGCGCGAGCAAGAATCTCGAGGTCAACCAGTACGCCCTAGCTCACGGACTGTATGCACTGACTAACGTTGCGAATCTGGATCGCATGCCCGCCAACGGCGCGGTCGCGATGGTAGCTCCAATGAAAGTTACCGGAGGGTCCGCAGCCCCGGTTCGCATTTTGGCGCTGGTAAGATAGTCGCCAATTTCCGGGGACTGTACTCGATCTCCGATTCACAAGACAATTCGTAACAGCATCTGTCTCCGAATTTTTGATTCGAGCATCATTCTTCATTGCATTTCTGGCGGATTTCGGGTCTCCTCGAACAGTTGGAGGAAAGTGAAAAATATGAGCGATCCGCGCTATCCAATCGGAAAATTCACCTTCGACGGCCCGCCTGATCCTGACCGGCGGAAGAAGCTCATCGATGACATCGCCCGAGCCCCAGCCGCCTTACGCGCGGCACTCGAAGGCCTAACCCCGGAACAGATCGAAACTCCCTATCGAGATGGCGGATGGACGGTGCGGCAGGTCACGCACCACGTGCCCGAGAGCCATATGAACGCCTACATCCGCTTTAAGTTGGCCTTGACCGAAGACGCCCCGACCATCAAGCCCTACATGGAAGACCGCTGGGCCAAGTTGGCCGACGTTCACTCGACACCGTTGGAAATTTCGCTGACGATGCTCGATTCGCTGCACGACCGATGGGTACGTCTCTTGCGCTCATTGGAGTCACAAGATTGGAAGCGCACCTTCAATCATCCCGAACTCGGGATGGTGCCGCTCGAAAAGAATCTGGCGTTGTATTCGTGGCATGGCCGCCATCACGTTGCCCATATCACAGAGCTGAGAAAGAGGATGGGATGGTAATTCTCGGCTTCCCTCAACAATAGGCGTGTTCCGAACTTACGCGGTAATGCGAAGCCTCCACGCCACATAGCTGGCCGCTTCCCGGATCACGGCCACGCTCCTTTGCCACCCGGCGCGCGGACGCGAGCCTGGGCGCGGCGCCACATAGACCTGCACACCTTCATGCTCTAGCAGTTTCCGGATGCGGAACACGTGGTATTCATCGCTCACAGCGACACAACTGTGCATGCGGTTTGTGCGCATAATCACTGCTACTCGTTCGGCAGAGGAAGCCGTATCAGAACCTTGGGTTTCACCAATCAGTTTTGCTTCAGCAATGCCGCGGTGCATCAGGTAGTCACGGCCGACGCCCCCCTCGCTGAACGTTGGATCGGCTGCTGCGCCGCCGGTTGTGATCACCACGGGAGCAATGCCTCGCTGGAATAGATCGTAAGCATGATCAAGCCGGGCCCGATAGACGGGGGATGGCCTTCCCGCGTACTCAGCCGCTCCAAATACCACGATGGCATCCGCCGGATGGATTTCTTGCAAACCGGCTTCTCGCACAATTTGTATGCTGGTGATTCCAAGAAAGATTGCGACGCTTGCCGCGACCAGTGCCGCCACCCACAATGGCCAGGGACTTTGCCGGCGCCGGTTCGCTTCTTTTTTCATCCTTGCGCGAAAAACTCGGAAATCTCCTGAGCTGGAATGGCGCCTTCTCGCATGATCCGCCAGCGAGACTCTTCGTCGGTGAGATCAATGATGGTCGAAGCCACTTCCCGCGGTGATGTGCCGCCATCCACTATGATCGAAATGCGGTCTTGCAGTTGGTCACGAACCGCCAGCGCGGTAGTACACTCCGTCTCGCCGCTCAAATTAGCCGACGTCGCAGTGATGGGAATCTGCGCCGCCTGAACTACCGACAGCGGAATTGTCGCTTTCGGAATTCGCAATGCGACGTTACCTGTATTGGCCGTTACCTTCAGCGGAAGTCGCGACGAAGCTTTGACGATGATGGTGAGCGGACCCGGCCAGAAGCGCCGTGCCAGCGCATAGAATTCTTCCGTCAGAGGGTCGGCGAGTTGCTCCGCCTGGTCCACGTCGGCGATCAACAGCGACAACGGTTTGTGTCGCGAACGTGACTTGATTTCATACACCCGGTCCACTGCCCGCAAATTAAAAGGGTCCGCCGCCAACCCATAGAAAGTGTCGGTTGGCATGCCCAGCACTTCGCCCGCGCGAATCTGGTCCGCAGCATATCGGATGAGCGACGCTTCCGGCGTATCGCTATTGATTTTTACGATTTCTACGCGCACCGCAGTCCCTTCCAGCTCCAAGTCTTAAAAACGAGAAAGCTAACATAACATGGGAAAGCGCAGAAAACCGAGAGGAACAGAGACGGTGATACAGTTTCGTCCCAGTCTAGGCTTCTCTCCCGGTTCCTCTTGGATTGAAAACCGGAGCTACGGAAGCAGGTATCATTCTGATCGGGACTATGAAGGACGTCACCAAAACTCTCGCCGAAGACCCTCGCTTGCGGCGCATTGCCGGGCAGCACAACGGCCTGGTGAAAGAGTTGCGCCGGGCATTCACCCGCAGCGAGCTTACGTCCGACGGATACTGCGCGATCGAAGGGCTCCGGATTCTGGAAGAAGCCATTCGTAGCGGCTTGCGCTTTCGCGCCGTCTTTTTCAACCAGACGGCCTCAGCCCGCGCCGAGCGTCTGCTTTCCCAACTGAGGGCCAATGTCGAGACTCTACTATTGCCCGACAAACTATTCGCCAGCATCGTTCCCAGTGAAGCCCCCCAAGGTGTAGCCGCGCTCGTGCGCTGGAAAGATTTCTCGCTCAGTCAAATTCTCGATAACGCCCAAACTGGTCCGCTACTGGTAATAGCCGGGGTCCAGGATCCCGGGAACCTGGGGACGATCTTGCGGTCGGCAGAGGCTTTCGGTGCAGGTGGTGTCGTCCTTGGCGAGGGTACGGTAAGCCCCTTTAATCCCAAAGTCATACGAGCTTCAGCGGGTTCGGTCTTTCGTTTGCCCGTGGCACGTACAAAACTGTCCGCCGCCATTGAGCGTATGAGAGAAGCCAATCTGCGGCTGGTAGCTACCGCATCGCACAAAGGAACGCCGCTTGATCAAGCCAGACTGACAGATCCGGTTGCGATTTTTATGGGTAGCGAGGGAGCAGGCGTGTCCCGAGACCTCATCAAAGCTATGGACGAGGTTATAGCTATTCCTCAGGCTTCCCATGTGGATTCGCTCAACGTGGGGGTGGCGGCGAGTATCGTGTTGTATGAGGTAGCAAGACAGCGACGGTAGTAGGAGACCTGCCACGGACACCGAGACAAAGAGAATGACATCTATAAGTCCATTGCTTTTCTCCGCGCTTCAGGTGCCTCCCTGGTGAGCACTGAGATAGACGACCAATGAGCTTGTTCCAAACCATTCCGGACCGCGACAGCCCAGGCGATCGCACCCGCCCCCTTGCTGACCGCATGCGGCCGCGCTCACTTGATGAATTCATCGGCCAGGAACACCTTGTCGGCCCGGGTAAGCCCCTGCGCACACAAATCGAGCGCGACGATATCGGCTCCCTCATCTTTTGGGGACCGCCCGGTACCGGTAAGACGACACTGGCCCAGATCATCGCTCGCATGACCAAAGCGGAATTCGTTGAATTTTCCGCTGTGCTCACCGGCATCAAGGAAATCAAGCAAGTGATGGCTGACGCCGAGCGCGCCAAACAATATGGCACCCGCACCATCGTCTTTATCGACGAGATTCATCGCTTCAATAAGGCGCAGCAGGATGCTTTCCTCCCTCACGTAGAAAAAGGAAACATCCGTCTGATTGGCGCCACGACGGAAAATCCTTCGTTCGAAATCATTTCCGCGTTGCTTTCCCGGAGTCGGGTCTACGTTCTCAAACCGCTGGCGGAAGATCAGGTTGTCGAACTTCTCAAGCGTGCGCTTACCGATCAGGTTCGCGGACTTGGCAGTATGAAGCTGCGCGCCAGTGACGACGTGCTGAAAAAAATCTCGGCATATTCTAGCGGCGACGCCCGCAGCGCCTACAACGTCCTCGAAGTTGCGGCTTCTCTCGCCCGCGGCGCGGTCGACAAAGACACGAAACCCGACCAGGAAAATGTTGCGGAAATTACGGACGAAATTATTACGGACGCACTCCAGAAACGCGTCTTGCGCTACGACAAAGCCGGAGAAGAACACTACAACCTGATTTCGGCGCTGCATAAGTCGGTGCGCAACAGCGATCCGGATGCGGCGCTCTACTGGTTGGGACGCATGCTCGAAGCCGGAGAGGATCCTCTCTATATCGCCCGCCGTGTCGTGCGAATGTCGGTAGAGGATATCGGCCTGGCCGATCCCAACGCTCTCGCACAGTGCATGTCCGCCCGCGACGCCGTCGATTTTCTCGGCATGCCGGAGGGCAATCTGGCGCTGGCGCAAGCGGTGGTCTACTTATCGATCGCTCCCAAGTCCAACGCACTTTACACGGCTTACGGCGATATTCAGGGCGATGTGGAACGCACCGCCGCGGAACCGGTTCCCTTGCACCTTCGCAACGCGCCAACTGGCCTCATGAAAGGCCTTGGATATGGACAGGGATACCAATACGCCCATAACCTGGAAGACAAAGTGGCTGACATGCAGTGTCTGCCCGACAACCTGCGCGACCGAGTTTATTATCACCCCACCAACGAAGGCCTCGAAAAGCGCATTCGGGAGCGCCTGGAAGAGATCAAACGGCGAAGATCGAAGGCGGGAAAGAGCGTTTCCCCAACCCCGAAAACAGAATCCGGCGCCTAGCCAGGATCATCTAATTTGTTGTAGGTCTTCGTAACTTTTTCTTCGAACAGGCTGGCAATTTTAAGGGGTTTTGAGATGGCCACAATTCCAGGGTCTGTCATTAATACGTCCGATGCGAACGGAACCGGCCTTGCTGGCGTGCGTCATGTGCCTCTTGAGCAGGTAGAGCATCTGCTTAAACTGCAGAAGTTTTCACGAAGAATTACCTCCATCCTTGACCTCGACCAACTGATCGAGCAGGTGGTAAAGGATGTGGCTTCTTCATTCGAATGCGTGGAGGCAAGCGTTTATTTGCACGATGAACTGCGTGGTGAACTCGAAGCCGTCGGCATTCACGGTTGCACTTTGCAGGGCAAAGGTTCGCGGCTGAAAGTTGGCAAGCAGGGGATGGTTGGTTACGTAGCCTCCACCCTGCAGATGCACTATGCCCCGGACGTTCGGCTCGACCCGTATTATGTCGGATGCGAGGAATCCACTCTCTCTGAAGTCGCCATCCCTCTTCTGGTGGATGGAAAACTAATAGGCGTATTTTCGGCCTCGCATCATAAACTGGATGCCTTCCCGCGCGAGCAACTGCGTTTCTTGCAGGGGTTGTGCGAGCACTTGGCTGTCGCCGTCCACAACGCGCGTCGCTTTCAGTTCGAACGCGACGAGCGCGAACGCATGACCTATGAAGGGCGCGAAGCCCGAGTGATTCAGCAAGCTCTTCTGCCGAAAAGCTCGCCCTATATCCCAGGTTTCGCCATTTCCGGTTTATCCATTCCGGCCGGAGCTGTCGGGGGAGATTGGTACGATTTCATTTCCTTCGACGATGGTTGCTGGGGCCTTGTGCTCGCGGACGTTTCAGGAAAAGGCACGGCCGCAGCACTGCTGATGTCAGCCACTCGCGGCATCATGCGCTCGCTGGCACAGACATGCAGCGGCCCAGGTGAAGTTCTGACACGGTTGAACCGCTTGCTGACCGTCGATTTTCCGTCAGGTCGCTTCGTCACCATGCTGTTTGCGGTGCTGAATCCATCTACCCGGACGCTGACGTTCTCGAGCGCTGGCCATCTGCGCCCACTATTAGTGGATGATCGCGGGGCACGTTTCCTCGACAGCGAACGTGGAATACCTCTGGGATTGGGGGCGGGAGAATTCTCCGAGAGCCAGGTGCACCTCTCCGAAGGTTCGCGGCTTGTGTTCTACAGCGACGGAATAACCGAGGCTACTAACGGCTCCGATGAAGAATATGGTGCTGGACGCATGCGGGACCATGTTCTGCAGTCTCAGGCATCCGCCGAAAGCATTCTGGCTGATGTGCGCACCTTCGCGGACGGCGAGGGCTTGCACGACGACGCCACCGTGATTTTTGTTAAAGCGTAAAAGCCGTTAGATCAAGACGGGCACCACCTTACGACGGATTAGGCGTTTCCGTCGTATAGGTGGTGCCCTTGTTAGCAATGACGCCGTCTCTCACGGTCAACCAAAACGGGTCCGATGCTCTTTCAAAATACACCGGTCCATAATCACGAAAATCCCAGCTCTTCGAGCTTTTTCCGCTGCCCTTTCGTTAACCACTGATTCCTGCATCCAGATAGCGGGCGCCTTCAGCTGAATTGCCTGCTCGACAATCTCCTCCACGAATTCCGGTCGCCGGAAAATGTTCACGATGTCGATTTTCTCCGGAACCTCCAGCAGCGAAGCGTATGACTTTTCCCCGAGCGAGTCCGCAATAGTCGGATTCACCGGGATGATGCGATACCCATGCGACTGCATGTAAGCGGAAACCCCGTGGCTCGGACGCATTGGACTGTTCGAGAGCCCAACCACGGCGATGGTACGGGATTGCTCAAGCAGGTGCGCGATGGGGTCGGACTTTGGGAGGGTGACCATTCCCAAATTGTAACTCGCGGACCCAGCACTTGCTCCAGAGCTCAGTGCTTGCTGGAAGTATCACTTTTCTGTTTGAACATTTTGGTGGCCAGTTTGCGAACCGTATCCGAAATCTCTTTATTATTCGACAAGTTACGCAGATCGCCCACGAGGATGTTTTTCATCAGCCCCAGCGAAAGATCGAGTGGGGTGCGCGGATTAAAAACCAGCGCGCGGATGATCGAATAATTCTTGGCGAAGCGGCGCTTCATCGGGATGCCGCGAAGCACTGCTTCCAGCACGTTTTTCTGGCTGGCATATCTTTCCACTTCCCCGTCGCTTACCTTGGGGGATTCCAGCACCGCCAAAGCCACAATCTTGGTGCCATCACGGATCAGCAATGAACGTTCTTCTTTTGTGCCCTTCATCGCCAGTTGAATTCGGCCCTTGATATCCAGTTTAGAAATCTTCTGCAGGGCGCTTCCGCGCTGCTCGCTCGGCGTGAGGCTCGTTTTCTTGGCCGGTGCTTTCTGGGCGGCAACGGCTGTCCCGGCTTGAGTTTTAGCTGCGGGGGCCGGTTCCGCCTCAGCTTCTTCCGCTACCGGCATAAACTCCTCGTAGATGCCGCCGATCGGTTGAAAGGCTTGATCACCTTCCGCGGCTATTTCGTTGGCATGCTCAGCCAGATATGCGAAAACGCCGTCGTCAAGTATTTCGTTCGTGTCCTCAGATTCGCCTGCAGGCGAAAGATGGAACACTCCATCCAATGCGTTGATTGCAGGTCCCGGGGTTTCGTCAGCCAGTGGCTCTGGCTGCTTCTCGGGGCGAGGCTCCGTGGCCGTGGGTTTAGCAGCTATCGGCTCGATCAAATTTCGTATGGCCTCGCTTTGGATTCCCGTCAAGTTGTTATTCGACAATAGCGCATCCAAGATGACGGGGGAACCGGTGACGCGTGGGCTCTTCATCATCGTCTCGACCACGTCTCGGCTCGCGCTGGGCGCTAACTCGAGCAAAGATTCTGTCGAGACCGAGGGGTTGGCCAGCAAGGCCGGCAATAGCACCGGGCGCAAATTCGCTGGAGAAATCATGTAATTCAGCACCTCCTTCGAAGTGGATGGATTACTTGCCGCTGTGCGCGACGCAGCTTCGTCCCAGCCGGCTAGGGTAAGCTGTGCCTGTTGGCCAAAAATTTTGTGATGCACGGCCAGATACACCAGGATCTCGATCACCTCTTGGGGAGGCACGCTCAATGAGCCCTTCGATGCGGACTGCATCAGATTCGAAGGCAACGCCGACGCGCGTATAAGATCGATCATGCGGGACATAGTTTCGAACTCCTGAGAGCCTTCTCTCCAAAACCTTCAGGTTTGCTTCTCGCCTCGCCGCATCCGTAGGTAAGCGCGGATAAACGGATCGATATCGCCATCCAGTACCCGGTCAACATCGCCAACTTCCATCTTCGTCCGGTGATCTTTGATCAGTCGATAAGGCTGCAAAACATATGAACGAATCTGCGATCCGAAATCGATATCCAACTTGGAGTCTTCAATCTTTTTCGTAACCGCCCGCTGTTTCTCCAACTCGTATTCGTAGAGCTTGGAGCGCAGCATGCTCATCGCCCGCTCCCGGTTCTTGTGCTGCGAGCGCTCATTCTGGCAGCTGGCCACCAGCCCGGTGGGGATGTGGGTCATACGTACGGCGGAATCTGTCGTATTCACATGCTGTCCACCTTTGCCACCCGAGCGGTACGTGTCTACTCGCAAGTCCTCCGGTTTAATTACGATTTCAATGCTGTCGTCGATTTCCGGGGAAACATAAACGCTGGCAAACGAGGTATGCCGGCGCTTGGCCTGATCAAAAGGCGAAATTCGAACCAGGCGGTGAACACCAATTTCGCTGGTCAGCAGTCCGAAACTGTATTCGCCATTGACGGCGAAGGTCGCAGACTTCAACCCCGCTTCTTCTCCTGGCTGGTAATCATAAAGAACGGTTGGAAATCCACGCCGCTCTGCCCAGCGAAGATACATTCGCAACAGCATATCGGCCCAGTCTTGCGATTCCGTGCCGCCAGCTCCGGGGTGAATTGTGACAATCGCGTTGCGCGCGTCGTTCTCGCCGGACAGGAGGCTTTCCGTTTCCAGACGATCAACCAGACTCTTCAGGCTATCGATCTCGCGCCGTAAATCGGCTTGGACGTTCTCCCCTTCGCGTCCCAGATCGAAATAAGCGGAAATATCCTCCCCTCGGCGCACCAAGTCCGACTCGGTGGCCAAGACATTTTCCAGGCGCTTCTTCTGACGCATTACCTGTTGGGATTTTTGCGGATTCGACCAGAGAGCAGGGTCGGCGGCTTGCTTATCGATTTCGGCTAACTGGTCGCGCAGTGTGCCTGCGTCAAAGATACTCCCGAAGATCACGGACCTTGGCCTTCAGCCCTGAGTATTCTTGTTCCAGCTCTTCGTTCATGATTATGGCTCGGTTCTGGCGCGGAATGAGAAATGGAATAAAATTCCGCCTACGGAAATTATCGCACAGAGATATGCGAACCCATCCCCGTGACGGGTGTAGAACGTGGTTACGTTGGTGAGGGCGTAGTTAGCATCCAGAGCCGTTCGGATTTTGCGCGGAATCGTGGCCACGACGCGGCCGAACGGATCGATGGTAGCCGTCACCCCGGTATTTGTGTCCCGCAGCAGCCAACGATTGTTCTCCACCGCGCGCATGCGTGCCTGTTTCAAGTGCTGCGCGTAGGCCCCGCTGTCGCCATACCACCCGTCGTTGGAAATATTTACGAAAACTTGCGCGCCATTCTCGGCCAATTGCCGAATCTCATCCGGGAAGATCGATTCATAGCAAATAAAAACGCCGAGCTTGCTACTTCCGGCCGGAAGCGGTGCTCGCGATTCGCCCGACGAAAAGTCTCCGACTTCCTTGGTAAGCCCGCCGGCAAATCCGAATACTCGTTTAAATGGAACGTACTCGCCGAATGGAACCAAATGCATCTTGTCGTAGCGGCCCAGCCACTCACCGCCAGGGCTGACCAGGCTTCCGGAGTTGTAAAGCGTGGTGGCATGTTGCGGCGTCTCGCCCGCGTTCCGGATGCCCAGACTCCCAACCAGCATCCAGGTTTGCGCCTCGCGCGCAATATTGCTGATACCATCGCGAAAGGCCGGATCGGTGGTGTAAAACGGCGCGGGCGATTCCGGCCATACAATCAGATCCAGCAGTGCGCTGTTGCCTGAAGAACGGTTCGACGTCCCGGACGTTTGCTCGACCCCGGCATTCCGACTCGGATTACTCAGGCTCGCCAAGCTCAGATCGCGCAGCGTCCCCTCGAAGTATTCTTTAGTCCAGTCGCTCCCCTGCAAAATTGGAACATTTGCTTGCACCAGGCGGGCGGTATGGTTGGTCGGCATCGGTGGAGGATTTACGAGTCTTCCCGCCTGCAGCACAACCATCGCCGCGACGGTCGCCAACAAAAGTGGTGTGCGCTTGCTGCGCTCCCCCTTCTCGCCTCGGATCACGAATGCCGCTGCCAGCGCGGTATTCACCACCATGATCTCGAACGACAGGCCGTAGACCCCGGTCACGGTAGCGATGCGCGCCAACGGGATATTGTCTACTTGCGCGATGCCCAGCAAATCCCAAGGAAATCCGGTGACGCGGGTCCGAGCCAGTTCGACCGCCACCCACAAAAACGGAGCCAGTAAAAGAACTTTGCGGATACCTGGAATCGTCTCGCCGCTTTGCCCGGACCGCGGCGATGATCGAGCAGGATTGGCTAAAAGGCTAACCAGCAGACCGAACAATCCGTGATAAAGAGCCAGGTACAGGCAGAAAAGAAACAACAGTCCGAGCGCTGCCGCCGTTCCCACGCCTCCATACTGGCGCATGGTGTTGTAAATCCAGTAGCAAGTCCCCGCATACCACAGAATGCCGCAGCAATAAGACAATAAGAAGGCTTGGACCGGACGTGCCGGACGCAATTTGACCCCGCCGCGCAACTGGAGAGTGTCCGGTTCCCGGGTTCGTAACAAAGCAACTAGCAACGGTGCGATGGCAGCCCAGCAGAGAAAATACAGATTAGGCAGAGGGAAAACGGCAATCTGCAGACCCGCAGAAAGCAATATCAGCAGCCAGGCACTCCGGTGGATTCGCAACACCAGCCAAGCATAACAAACTAGGTAGATGTGGGGCGGGCGCCCTGGCCCGCCGCCCATTGATCAGCCAAATCTGTTTTCCAACTGTACCGATTCCTCCACCATGAGCTAACATGACTGTCGCGTATGGGGTCCCCCACCTCCGGGATACAATTCATCTGCTACAGTTACATTTATTGACCACAGGAGCATTTGGTTCCGCGATCGTGCTGGCCATGGACGGCGTCCAAGTAATCAAGAATCCGCCGGCCCCTGACGATTTCGGCTCCCTTACCATTTAGCCCGCCTTCGCATGGCATCTCCTCCTCAACCCGCAGGCTCAACCGCGAACCGCGTTCGGATCGTAGTCGCCACTTCGGTGATGCTGACTTTCATCTCCTACTGGCGGGCTGCCGCGATCGTGTTGAACGACTTGGGTTCATCGGCGTTTTATGCCGCCGGCATCGCGGAGCAAGCTGTGGGGAAGTCAGCGCCATGGTTCATCCTGGGCGTGATGCTGTTCTCCTTCGCGGTTCGCGCGGTTTACGTCGAAAGCTGTTCGATGTTTGTCCGCGGAGGCGTCTACCGCGTGGTCAAGGAAGCTCTGGGCGGCACCTTGGCCAAGATCAGCGTCTCCGCCCTGATGTTCGACTACATCCTTACCGGCCCCATCTCCGGAGTTTCCGCCGGGCAATACATAGCCGGACTGATCAACGACACCTTTGCCACCGCCGACTCTCACGGCTGGGTCCCGGGCGCCATGCACCTGATGTTTCATGGCGTTCCCCACGTCGATGTCAATTGGACGTCGGTGGTTTTCGCGGTTGCCGTCACCATGTATTTCTGGTGGCAAAATACCAAGGGCATTCAGGAATCAAGCGAAAAAGCCTTGCAGGTGATGCAGATCACCACTGTGATGGTGATCATCCTGCTCGGCTGGTCTGCCTTGACGCTCTTCAAGCAGGGTTTTCAGCCCGTTCCTCTTCCCACCCCGGACAATCTGAGGTTCAGTTCGGAAGCACTGGGCTTCATGAAGCACACCGATCTGGCACAGGACCTGGCCAGGAAATTCGGCATCCTGGGAATCCTGATCGCCTTCGGCCACTCCGTCCTGGCGATGAGTGGCGAGGAATCGCTCGCCCAGGTAAATCGTGAACTGGCTCATCCCAAGCTCAAGAATCTGAAGCGCGCCGCCATCATCATCGCTATTTACAGTTTCGTCTTCACCGGCCTTACCGCATTGCTGTTCGTGATGATCATCCCGGATTCGGTGCGTATCCCGGTCTACAAGGACAACCTGATCGCCGGGCTCGCCATGTACCAATATGGCCCGGTGTTGCTGAAATTGTTTTTCCGGGCATTTGTCGTTGTCGTGGGCTTCCTGATCCTTTCCGGTGCGGTCAACACGGCGATCATCGGTTCCAACGGCGTTCTTAACCGCATTTCGGAAGACGGCGTTCTCACCGACTGGTTTCGCCAACCCCATCCTCGCTTCGGAACCACTTACCGCATCGTCAACCTGGTGGTTTTCCTACAGCTCTTCACCATTCTGGTCAGTCACGGCAACGTCTACCTGTTGGGCGAAGCCTACGCCTTTGGAGTGATCTGGAGCTTCACCTTCAACAGCCTCGCCATGCTAGTGCTGCGCGTCAAATACAAAGGGGAACGCGGCTGGAAGGTTCCACCCAACATCACCATCGCCGGGCACGAAATCCCCGTCGGCTTGGCCTCGGTCTTCATGGTGTTACTGTCCACCGCCATCGTGAACCTTTTCACCAAGTCGATCGCCACGGTGGCAGGCGTTTCTTTCGCGGCCGGGTTTTTCCTGATCTTCACCATTTCTGAGCGCGTTAACCGCGGCAAACATGCTCTCGCCGAGCAGCACATGAAGGAGCACTTCCAGCTCCTGCAAAGCGACACCGTCGAACGCACGAAACTGGGAATTCGTCCTGGAAACGTGATGGTAACCGTCCGCGACTACAACACCTTGAATCACCTGAAGTGGGCGCTGGAGCGCATTGACACGAAGGAGCAGGACATCGTCGTAATGTCGGCGCGCGTCAGTCAGTTCGGCACCGCCGCTTACGATCTTGCCACTGAACAAATATTCAGCGACTACGAGCAACAGCTTTTCACCCGCGCGGTTTCCGTCGCTGAAAACTTCGGGAAACATGTTTCGTTGCTGGTTGTCCCCGCCCGCGACCCGTGGTCAGCCATTGTGCAGACAGCCAACAACTTGGAATCTTCGGCTGTGGTTTCGGGTCTCTCCAGCAAAATGACCTCGCAGGAACAAGCGTTCTTTCTGGGCCAGGCCTGGGAAGCCATGCCCGAACCCAAACGCCAATTTATTTTTCAGGTGGTGCGTCCGGACCGCAAGGTGGACACATTCCACATAGGTCCGCATACCCCATCCCTGAAGACCGAGGACGTCCACCTGGTTCATCGCCTGTGGCTCAACATTACCCACGAAGAGGGCCTGGGGACTCTCCATCACCACGATATCCTTACCGAAGCCCTGACCCGCTTCGCACGCGAGTATGCCGGTCACGATCGCCAGGAAATTTTGCGGGATTTAAGAAAGGCATCTGGCGCAACCGTAACCACTCGAGCTTTAGGCAATAGTGGCCAGGGCCCCGAGGAGCCAACCACGGAACCTGTCAACGTCCTGCCCCCTGCCCCGCTCAAGCCTAGGCAGGATTCGGATTCAAGCAAGTCCGATTCCAACAAGAATGAAGGCGGACCGTCCAGCCCACCAGTGGTAGGCCCGTAAAATTGAAGGGTACTGGAAACGAGGGTACCCCCCGTCGATTTTGCAGGGTGGGTAAGTGCGGGCTCAGTCAATCGGACTCTCCGCTGACAGGTCAACGTAAATCGAGCTCGTTGAGAGTCCCCGACACGTTCGTACCTTGCCCCCTCGCGCATGAGTCTTCTATGATCGAAACAAGCAGAGTTCCACATGCCCGAGCAGCCTCCCAAACCGCAAGTCGCGGAAAGCTCTATCGCAGACGTATTTGAAGGGCGTCACCCCTCCCAATCAGAAAAAAGTTGGGCGGAAAAGACCCTGCTTCCGGCCCTTGAAAAAGCTCCGGAAAGACCAATAGGTGCGCCTACCGGAACAAATCTCGACGAACACGGCCAGGCTCGTTTCACTACGATTTCCGGCACCCCGGTCCGCCGCCTCTACACCCAGTCGGATCTACCCGAAGACTGGAGCGCAGACAAATACCTGGGCTACCCTGGCCAGCCGCCCTTTACTCGCGGCATTCACGCCAGCGGATATCGCGGCAAACTCTTCACCATGCGCCAGTTTTCCGGTTTCGCTTCGCCGGAAGAAACCAACCAGCGATACAAATATTTGCTGGAACATGGCGGCGGGGGCCTTTCCGTGGCTTTCGATCTGCCCACTCTCATGGGCTACGACTCCGATCATCCGGCCAGTGAAGGGGAAGTCGGCAAATGCGGCGTCGCCATTGATTCGCTCGAGGACATGGAAATTCTCTTCGGCGGTATCGATCTGGAAAAGACCACCGTCTCCATGACCATCAACTCGCCCGCGTCAGTTCTCTGGGCGATGTACCTGGTGGTCGCCGAAAAACAAGGCGCGGACTGGAAGAAGATTTCCGGCACCCTGCAAAACGACATCCTGAAGGAATACATCGCACAGAAGGAATACATCTATCCCCCGGCGCCGTCCATGCGCCTGGTTGTAGATACCTTCGAGTTCGGGTCAAGGTTCACTCCCAAGTTCAACACGATTTCGATCAGCGGATATCACATCCGGGAAGCAGGTTCCACCGCCCTTCAGGAACTGGCGTTTACTTTGTACGACGGTGTTGAGTACGTTGAGTGGGCACGAAGACGCGGTCTGGATGTCGACGACTTCGGGCCCCGCCTCAGCTTTTTCTTTAACGCCCACAATGACTTCTTCGAAGAGATCGCGAAATATCGCGCCGCGCGCAAGATCTGGTATCAAGTCATGAAAGACCGGTTCAAGGCGAAGAACCAGCGCAGTTGGCTGCTGCGCTTTCATACGCAAACGGCAGGAGTCTCTTTGCCGGCTCAGCAACCCATGAATAATATTGCGCGGGTGGCGCTGCAAGCCATGGCGGCCGTGTTGGGCGGAACCCAGTCTCTGCACACCGACTCCTACGATGAAGCGTTGGCCTTGCCAACGGAAGAAGCGGCACGCATCGCCTTGCGCACTCAGCAAATCATCGCCTACGAATCCGGAGTGACCCAAACAGTTGACGCGTTAGGCGGATCATATTTTCTTGAAAATCTTACGCTTGAAATGGAAAAGGGCGCCTTCGACTATTTTGGAAAACTCGACGCCATGGGTGGCATGGTCAAAGCCATCGAACGCGGATACCCCCAGAAAGAAGTCGCCGAGGCTTCGTACCAATATCAACGAGCTGCCGAAGCTAAAGAAAAAATCATCGTGGGCGCGAACGAGTTCGTGATCGAAGAAGATCCGCCTAACATCCTCTACATCGACGAAAGCGTGGCCCGCCAGCAAACCGCAAAATTGAAGGCCTTGCGTGCCCGCCGCTCCAACGAAGAGGTAACTCGGTGTCTTGAAGCCTTAAAGAAGGCTGCAGCGCAGGAACCAAAGTCCCCCCCCGGCGGAGCCATTTCTCGGGCTAATACCATGCCCTCCATCGTGGATGCCGTCCGCGCCTACGCCACAGTAGGCGAGATCTGCGAGGCCCTCCGCCAGGTATTGGGCACCTACACAGAAGTAAGCATCACCTGATTTTGCCTAGCTTCTGTGTGGTGGGTGTGATCACCGGCGAGTCGCCCGCGATCTCTCAGAAGACCAAGTTTTGAGGTTGCAAATCGCAACCTCAAATACCAGTCCGTGGCAAACTTGAGATCACAAATTGCGACCTCAAAAAAGGCTTTGCTTCCATGACCAAAAAACCGGCAGCGCTGGCTGTACCAGTCGAATCGCGAATCCTGTTCCTCCGACACCAGCGAGTGGTGCTCGATAGCGACCTCGCGGAGCTTTATGGAGTCACCGTCAAGCGGTTGAACCAGCAGGTTCAACGCAACCAGGACCGTTTTCCTGCCGATTTCATGTTTCGGCTGAACACTAAAGAAGACCAAATTTTGAGGTTGCAAATTGCAACCTCAAAGAAAGGCCGTGGTGGCCGCCGCTATCCGCCCTACGCTTTCACCGAGCACGGCGCAATCATGGCCGCCACTGTCCTTAACTCCAAGCGAGCCATCGAGATGAGCGTTTTTGTGGTTCGCGCCTTCGTGCGGATGCGGGAAATGTTGCTGAAGAATCGCCAGCTGGCGGCGAAAATAAACGAGTTAGACCGCCGATTGGAAACCCACGACACCGCCATTCAGGATCTGATCGAAGCCATCAAGGAACTGATGACCCCGGGGGAAACGTCGAAACGGAAGATCGGCTTTCAGCTGCCACCCGGCAAGACCTGATCGTCCACGTAGCCCTCAACCCCATATCCCCGTCACCATGGGAGATGGACTGCCTAATACTTAGGTAACATACAATCAGCCATTGTACTTACAACAACGCAAGTACAGATGTTCCACGTCGAACACTTCTCCAACCCCCCGCCAACTTTTTGCTCACGCCAAGAAGCGCCTGCAGCGTAAGCCATTACTTGCGCCGTTGCCGGTACAGACTCCCATCCACCTGCTGCGTCATAGCCTCGACATCCAGGGGAAGTTCTAAGAATTTCGCCACCGCCTCGGCCGCGCTTTTAGGTTCATGGAGAACAGAGTGGTATTGCACCCGGCTTACCTTCACGTAGGGTTTGCTGTTAAGCCAAGCATAGACGTCCGACAGATGATCTTGAAAAGCTCGTGCTACCACTGAATTGTCCTCTGCGGGATCGAACGTCCCTCGCCGGCGTAGCATTTCGTCTTGCGATGCCATCACTTCAGTCAATGGCCGCTGCATAAAAATCACGCGATACTCGTGCCCCACTGGGAGCGACAACAAAAGCTGCGAGACTACCTTCACGGCTTTGCCTTCGGCTTCCGCAATGCAGGCTGAATTCTTCGGTAGTTGCTTGATACGCTCCCACTCCAGATAGCCACGGGGATTGTCCACGTCCGCCCGGCGCTCCCCATCCGAGAGGATAGCCACACCACCCGCCGCCAGCATTTGCATCATTAGAGAAGTCCCCGAACGGGGCAGGCCAGAAACAATTGTGATCATGATCACCTCTCGCAAAGGTCAATAGTAAATGGTGAATCGCTGGTGAGGAGCGCGGCGCTCCCCGCCGCCTGCGGGCATTTATGAACGAGTCTTCAAAACCGTCTGCATGCTAAACTGACCGGCGTGTCAACCACCAGTAGACGAAGATTCCTGGGACAATGCGCAGCAACCGCGGCGGGAACATTTTTCACCCCAGCCTTACTGCGGGCAGCTTCCGCGCCCAGCCTGCAATTCCCTGCGGACCCTCGGCAACGGATCGCGGTCGCCTCATATCCTTTTCGGGAATTTATTGCGGGGCGGGAACACAAGCAGGGAAATCCCACGATCGAACTCAAAGATTTCGCGGCGCACGTCGTCGAGAAGTTGGGCGTCAATAAAATCGAGCCCTGGACTGGGCATTTCCCTTCTACCGACGCCAAGTATTTCGAGCAGTTTCACGCCTCCGTTGAAAAAGCGAACGCCGCCATCGTGAACATTGCGGTAGATGGCGAGTTCAGCGCTTACTCATCCGACCGGTCGGAACGCGACCAGGCCGTCGCCTTCAGTACCAAGTGGGTCGATGCCGCTGTCATCCTGGGTTCCCCCAGTATTCGCACGAACATCGCGCCGACGAAGTCGTCGAAACCGGATCTCGATCTTGCCGCCGGCAGTTTGTCACGGGTGATCGAATACTCATCCGCGAAAAACATAGTCGTCAATTTAGAGAATGATAACCCGGTCAGCGAAGATCCATTTTTCCTGGTGAAGTTAATTGAGAGGGTAAACAGCCCATGGCTGCGCGCATTGCCAGATTTCTGCAACACCCTGGCCAACATGCCCTCTGACTACGCTTATCGCGGCATCGACGCCATGTTCCGGTGGGCCTATTGCATATCGCACGTGAAGTCTTCCGAAACCAACCGCAAAGGAACAGTGCATGTGGATATGGCCAAGACATTCGGCTTCATGAAGGAGCACGGTTATAAGGGATACTGCTCGATGGAGTGGGATGACCCGGGCGATCCCTACCGCGGCACTTCCGGATTGATCCAGGAAACCTTGCGCTACCTTTCATAAGGGCGTCAGGGCTGAGACCTGCATCGTTTCACTTCTGCCACAATTCATTCTGCTATCCTCTGTAGCTTAGACATCGTCAAATACCGGCATGCGCAAAGCGATCAACCATCTCAAGAGAGCCGATCCGATTCTGTCGGCCATCATCGATAATGTAGGCACATGCCGAATGGAGTTTGGTGAGCCGGAATTTCACAGTCTGGCTGAAGCCATTGTCTACCAGCAGTTGAATGGCAAAGCGGCGGTCACGATTTTCAATCGGTTCGCGGCCCTCGCCGGAGAGCCTCTGACGCCGGAAGGCATTCTTAAACTGACAGACGCTCAGTTGCGCTCCGTGGGTTTGTCCAAACAAAAATCGTCCTATTTGAAAGACATGGCGGAACGTGCCTCGCGCGGAGAGCTCGACTTCACGCGGCTGCACGAAATGACTGACGACGAAGTCATTAAGCACCTGACCCAGGTGAAAGGCGTAGGGGTGTGGACCGCGCATATGTTTCTGATGTTTTCCCTGCGGCGTCCTGACATCCTACCCACTGGTGATTATGGTATTCAGGCGGCAATCAAAAAGCACTACAAGAAGCGCAAAATGCCCAAGCCGGAACAGATGGAAAAGATTGCAAAGTCCTGGCAGCCATACCGCAGCGTCGCGTGCTGGTATTTGTGGCGGAGTCTGGATATCAAGACCGTGTAGCGTCGAACCCCTCCGGCTGTCTCCCGCCAGTCCTCGGGTCTCGCTTCGGCCAGCGATGTGGCGCTCGGAAAGTTGCCGAGACAAGCTCAATACCAAAACGTCATGCCGTCGTTTTCTTGCCTTTATGGTTAAATGGAGGCTGTGGCAGAGCAGAAGATCCGTGTGCTGGTGGCGAAGCCTGGCCTTGACGGGCATGATCGCGGCGCCAAAGTCATCGCTCGCGCTTTGCGCGATGCCGGCATGGAAGTGATTTATACCGGCTTGCGGCAAACGCCGGAGATGATCGTCAATGCGGCCCTGCAGGAAGATGTTCACGTTATCGGACTATCGATTCTTTCCGGAGCGCATAACGCCATCATTCCCCGGGTGATGGATTTGCTGAAGCAGAACAAAATGGATGACGTGCTGATCGTACTCGGCGGAATCATTCCCAACCAAGACGTAGAGAATATGAAGAAGGCGGGCGTGGCCGCCATTTTTCAGCCAGGCACTGCAATGGACGACATCGTGCAATTCATTCGCGCCAACGTCAAGCCACGCGGCGTGCCGACGGCCGGTTAATGTCCGATCTCAGTACCTCCCGTCTGAAAGACCTTCTGCAGCGAACCGTCGGCCCGACGCCCTGGTATTGGAAAATCTTCCCCGCTTTCAACTCCACTTCCGGCCAGCGTTTCGTCTGGACCCATCATGGCAGCGAAGGGCCGCTCGCCTATCTGGTTTCTCTCAGTCTCGAGCAGGAGCCGGAAAAGCCTCGGCTGGCGCTCAATACCTATTGCCGACCATTTCATGTGCCGCCATCAAATCTGGGCATTTGGTGCCCTGAAGGACGCGGTATCCGCTTTGTCTGTTTCGATCCCATTCAGCTCAAAGCCTTTGACTTTGCCGAAATCGCAGGCTGGTTCAAGCGATCAAGCGAGCGCATCTACGCCGCGACAGAACCTCTCGCCGATTTCGAAATTCAACTGGGACTAGCGGCAGGCATGCACAACGTCGAAGTGCCACCGGAGCTTCGCGAAGTCGACGAGGTCATTGTCCCTACAAGCTATCCAGCCAAGAGCCCCGACGATCCTGCCTTCGCGCTGTATGTTGTCTATCTGCAGGCTGGACTGGCAGAGGTCTTGCCGCAAAAATGGTTCACGGCCAGCCAGTATCAGGTGGGAAAGCAATGGATCACGCGAGCGGCGCGCGATCCTGAATCGCACCGAATTCTTGGCGAGTGTTTTGGATCCGGCAGTTTTCTTTTGGAGGAAGACGGATGCCGCCTGGAACGGTGGATAGAAAAAACGGTTTCAGCTTAAAGATTCGGGCAGTGGGAATACACCTGTTTGGAATAAAAATAACTGAACTGTACTGTTCTTAAAGGATCCGGCGGTTGCGCCTTCGCGTCGGCTAAGATACCGTAGTCGGTTTCAGATCATCCTATGAACGATCGCATCGATCCCGAACTGCCTTCGAGCTCTGCCGTTCTGCAGTCGCGTGTGGATCCCACTTCGGCGCGCTTTGAAGCGAATATGAGGTTCCTGGCCGACCTGGTCTCGCAGGTGCGCAACCAAGAGGAACACATTCGTGAGGGTGGCGGGCCGAAAGCCATCGAAAGCCAGCACAACAAGGGAAGACTGACGGCGCGCGAGCGGATCAATTTGCTGGTCGATCCGGGAAGTTTCTTTGAATTGGGTGTCTACGTCGCCCATGGCATGTACGAAGAATGGGGTGGCGCACCGGCAGGAGGTGTGATTACTGGACTGGCTCGCATACAAACCCGGCTGGTGATGATTATCGCCAACGACGCTACCGTAAAGGCGGGAGCATTCTTCCCGATGACTGCAAAGAAGGTAATTCGGGCGCAGAATATCTCGATCGAAAATCGTATCCCGACGATTTATCTGGTCGATTCCGCAGGTGTGTTTCTTCCTTTGCAGGAAGATGTGTTTCCCGATACGGATGACTTTGGCCGCGTTTTCCGCAATAACGCCGTCATGTCGGCGATGGGAATTTCGCAGATCGCCGCCATCATGGGGATGTGCGTGGCCGGAGGCGGATACTTGCCCGTGATGTGCGACCATGTGCTCATGACGGATGGCAGTGGTCTCTTTCTGGCAGGTCCGGCACTGGTGCAGGCGGCCATCGGGCAAAAAGTTTCCGCCGAAGAACTGGGCGGCGCTGCCATGCACTCCGCGATCAGCGGCACCGTGGACTTTCGCGAACCCAATGACGAAGCCTGTTTGGCTCGTATTCGCGCCATCATAGAAAAGTGGGGCTATCGCCGCCAGTCACCATGGGACCGCAAGAAGCCGCAACCGCCGGCGCAGGCGGCAGAAGAAATCTACGGCATTTACGATTCCTCTCCCGCTCGTCCTTACGACACAAAAGAGATTCTGGCACGCGTTGTGGACGGCAGCCGCTTCGACGAATACAAGGCTGAATATGGGAAGACCATTGTGTGCGGGTACGCCCGCATCGGGGGTTTTGCGGTTGGAATTGTGGCGAACCAGAAATTGCATGCGCAACAAACCGATCACGAAGGCCACAAGAGAATTGAATTCGGCGGGGTGATTTATTCAGAATCAGCCGAAAAGGCCGCGCGATTCATCATGGACTGTAACCAGAATCTGGTGCCGCTCGTCTTCTTTCACGATGTGAACGGTTTCATGGTGGGACGCGATGCGGAATGGAGCGGCATCATCAAGGCTGGCGCCAAGCTGGTGAATGCAGTGTCGAACTCAGTCGTGCCCAAGATTACGGTAATTATTGGAGGATCATTCGGGGCCGGACACTATGCGATGTGCGGCAAGGCGTACGACCCGCGTCTCGTTTTCGCCTGGCCTACCGCCCGCTATGCTGTGATGAGCGGAGATGCCGCGGCCGGCACCCTGGTCGAAGTCAAGATCAAGCAACTGGAGCGTAGTGGTAAGAAATTGAGCGACGAAGAACGCAAGGAACTTTTCGAGTCGACCAAAAACACTTACGATGAACAGACTGATCCGCGTTACGGTGCTGCACGTTTGTGGATCGACAAGATCATCGACCCGATCGAGACCCGCGATGCGATTACGCTGGCGCTCGAAGCGGCGGCGCTGAATCCCGATGTACCGGAGTTTAAGGTCGGGGTGCTGCAAACTTGACCGTGGCGCCGCGGATCTGCGCGGATATTCACGAATCGGATATTCATGGATCCAGGGCCGCTTTGGTTTTGAAGAATAATCGGTGGAATATCCAGTTGAGTCGTGGTCCGGTTTTCTATGCCTGATTCTGTAAAACTCATCGAATGTCCGCGTGACGCCTGGCAGGGACTGAAGGGCCAGATTCCCGCCTACATCAAGACCGATTACCTGAAAGCTTTGATCAGTGCCGGTTTTAAGCATATTGATGCAGTGTCTTTCGTCTCTGCTAAGGCTGTCCCGCAGATGGCGGACTCGGAGGCAGTGCTGAAGGAACTCGATCCTCCCGACGACGTCGAAATCATCGGAATTGTGGTCAACGAAAAAGGTGCGCAGAGAGCAATCGCTACGGGGGCGGTGCAGACCCTCGGCTTTCCGTATTCAGTGTCGCCGACTTTCCTGAAGAACAATCAGCATCAGACCTTAGAGAATTCCATCGACGAACTGGAGAAGGTATCGAACAAAGGCCAGGAGGCTGGTCTCGAAATCGTCGTTTACGTGTCAATGGCGTTTGGCAATCCATACGGCGATCCGTGGAATATCGGCGAAGTGGTGGATGCAGTGGAACTACTCGAAGCAGAAGGCATTCGCACGATCTCGCTGGCTGACACTGTAGGGATGGCCGGGCCAGCGCAGATTCGCGAATTGTTTGAGGCGGTGAATTCAAAATACGCGTATCTCGAAATTGGATTGCATCTGCACAGCCGACCGGAACAAGCCATGGAAAAGATACTGGCCGCGTATGACGCAGGTTGCCGACGGTTTGATTCTGCGCTCGGCGGATTGGGAGGATGTCCATTCGCACAAGATGCGTTGGTGGGAAATATCGCAACCGAAAAGGTCGTGGAGGCCCTGAAGCAAAAGGGAGCAGCGTTGCCCTCGCTCAAGCCTCTGGACGTTTTGCTGCGAGTGACAAACGAGATTGGCGCACGGTATACAGCGTCTTCCGCCGCCGACTGAAGAGTAGGATCACCAGAGCAGTTATCGAACTTCATGGCTTACACGACCATTAAGCTAACGTACGAGTCCGGCGTCACCACTATCACATTGAATCGCCCGGACAAGCGCAATGCGGTCAGCTTTGCGCTGGTCGACGAACTCATGACCGCCCTCGATGAAATGGAACGGTCTTCTGCCCAGGTAGTGATACTTACCGGCGAGGGAAAAGCCTTTTGTGCGGGACTGGATCTGGACGAGTTGAAAGGCCTGCTGGGAAAGACACACGACGAGAACATCGAAGACTCGTCGCGTATGGCTCGGATTTTCAGACGGATCTACGACTTTCCGATGCCAACCATCGCTGCCGTCAATGGCGCAGCCATCGCGGGCGGAACAGGTTTTGCCACTATGTGCGACTTCACTCTGGCGGTACCCGAGGCGAAGTTCGGCTATACCGAGGTGCGCATCGGGTTCGTGCCCGCCATTGTTTCTTCCATGCTGGTGTGGCAAGTGGGACATAAGATTGCGCGCGACCTGCTTTTGACAGGACGGCTGTTTGATGCCGCCGAGGCGCATCGCTACGGTCTGGTTAACGAAGTGGTGGAACCGGCGCGCCTGATGGAACGAGCGAAAGAATTGGCAACGCAGCTGATGGAAAACAGTCCCTCATCGATGCGATCCACCAAGCGGCTTCTCAACGGCTACATTGCTGAACAACTGGACCATCAGATAAATCAGGCTGTACGGGACAATGCGCGGATACGGACGACTGCCGACTTTCGCGAAGGCATCGAGTCGTTTCTTGAAAAACGCAAACCTCGCTGGAGTGGGCAGTGAACGCGGAGAAAAGTTTCAACCGCGCCGTATGCGAAAGTCGAGTGCGAGTGCGCTACGCCGAGACCGATCAGATGGGGGTGGTCTATCATGCGAATCATTTCATCTGGTTCGAAATCGGGCGCGTGGATTTAATGCGCCAGTTGGGCTTTACTTATCGCGACATGGAACGGGATGATGGGTGCTTCATCCCGGTGGTCGACGCGCGCTGTCGTTACAAGGCTCCGGCGCGGTATGACGACGAAATCATTGTGCGCACGCATTTGAAAAATGTGCGTGATTCTGTAATTCATTTTGGATACGAACTAGTGCGAGCGGATGGCGAACTACTTGCCGAAGGCGAGACTACGCACATGATTCTCGACGCGAAAATGAAGGCGGCTTCACTGCCGGCAAATATTTTGAAAGTATTTCGGGAAGCTGCAGGTAAATCATGAATGACTTCAGGACTGGCGGTGTACGAATGAAATCACGAGCGGAGGGCCAAAGACTCTCTTGAACGCGCTCCACATTAACGGCAACGATCTCAGACTGGAAGAGGTGCGCGAAGTTGCGGTGGAGCGACGGGCGGTACTCCTCGTGGCCGAAGCTCGCACCGCTGTCGACAGGGCACGCGCGGTGGTCGATACGCTGGTTGCTGAGAATCGGGTTTCTTACGCGATCACTACCGGCGTAGGCAAGTTGAGCGACGTCCGCATTGCGGGCGATCAAATTCGCGAGCTTCAGGTCAATTTGATTCGATCACATGCGGTGGGGGTTGGCGAGCCGCTTTCCATCGCAGAGACACGCGCCATGATGCTGCTTCGAGCAAACTCTTTGTCGAAGGGTCATTCGGGTGTGCGCAGCGCGGTCATCGACACAATTTGTGAATTGTTGAATCGCGGCGTTACGCCGATGGTGCCGTCGCAGGGCAGCGTGGGCGCGAGTGGGGATCTGGCTCCCCTGGCTCATTTGGCGCTGGTGCTCATGGGGGAGGGCGAATGCGTGGACGAAAAAGGCGGACGCATTCCCGCCCCCGATGCCATGCGACGCGCGCAGATAAAGCCGCTGGTGCTGGAGGCCAAGGAAGCGGTGTCCTTAATCAACGGCACACAAGCAATGCTCGCGGTTGGTGTTCTTGCGCTACTGGCGGCCGAGATACTGATAGATACAGCCGACGTAATTGGCGCGCTCGCGCTTGATGCGTTGCGAGGAACCGATGTTGCGTTCGATGAGCGTATTCACAACGCGCGTCCACACAGCGGGCAGATCAAGACCGCAGCCAATCTGCGAAAGATGCTCGAGGGCAGCCAGCTGCGAGAATCTCACCGGGATTGCGATCGTGTGCAGGACGCCTATTCGCTGCGCTGCATGCCGCAGGTACACGGAGCGGTGCGCAATACGCTGACCCACTGCCGCGAAGTGATGGAGATTGAAGTCAATTCGGCGGTGGATAATCCGCTCGTGTTTATCACGGGTCCGGTAGGCCCGGTGGCGTCTGTGCGTTCAACAGAACGGAGGGCAACAGGTTTGGATGCCGACGTCATTTCTGGCGGAAATTTTCACGGCCAGCCGGTGGCGTTTGCTCTTGATTTCCTTGGCATAGCTCTCAGTGCGCTGGCTGGAATTTCAGAACGACGATTGGAGCGGATGGTGAATCCTGCGCTGAGCGAAGGTTTACCGCCATTTCTGGCAGCGGGAGCAGGTCTGAATTCCGGATTCATGATGCCGCAGGTGGCAGCCGCATCGCTGGTCAGCGAAAACAAGGTGCTGTCTCATCCCGCGTCAGTGGATTCAATCACTACTTCCGGGAACAAGGAAGATTACGTTTCCATGGGAATGACAGCCGCAATAAAGCTGAAAAAGATCGTCGAGAACACGCGTAACGCGATGGCGATTGAAGCCATGGCTGCGGCTCAGGCGCTGGATTTTCTGGCGCCGTTGAAGACGTCCAAGCGAGGGCAAGCGGCGCACGCCGCCATACGTGCGGTGTGTGCAACCATGAAGATCGATCGGGTGATGTATCAGGACTTCGCTCGGATCTCCGACCTGATCGCAAGTGGCAAGGTCGCAGCCGCTCTCCGGTAGAGGAAGGAACGCCCTCCTGACAACCGGCGGAACTCCCGCGCCGCCAACTTCTTGTCAGGATTTCCTTGTTAGTTTCTCAGCCTTGGTGCGGATGAAAGCGTAATTCAGCGCTGGCAAGGAATTGAATTTGGCTGCATTGCCGTAAAACTCTTGTGCTTTGGTGTGGTCGCCCTTGCCATCGTAGGCTTGGCCTAATCGATAAAGGTTCCGCGGATCCTGCAAATTCGATTGCTGAAGTTCCGAGATCGATTTGTCGTAATCCTTCTGAGCCAAAGCAATTCTTCCCGCCAATTCGTGCGCCAGCTTGACCTGAGCCGGATTCTTAGAGGCTTCCGCGCCTTTGCGAAATTCTTCCGCATGAGTATTCGCAGCGGCGTAATCTTTTTTACCGATGGCCAGCGCGCTCAGGTTGAAATGATGTAGTAGCTGCGCGTTGTCTTTGATTTCCTGCGACAGGTCTGAGTCTGCAACGTACTTTAGCGAGCGGTCGAAAGTTTTACCCGCCTCATCATACTTTTGCATTTCAGCCAAGATGTTGCCCTTGGCCTGGAGATCGGCGGCCATGGCTGCCGCGTCGTTTTTCTTTTCCGCAACGGCGAATTCCTTGTCTATCTGTTGCAGCGCTTTGTCCAGCTTGCCGCTATCGGCGGCGACCACTGCCAGACCGAACAATGCGGTTCGAAGTTCACCGTCGTTGCGAGACTGATCCGCCATCTTTCCCAACTCGGCTTCCGCTTCCAGAGGCTTCCCCTGATAAGTCAGGTCCGCCGAAATTCCAAAGTGTGAAGGGACGAAATGCGGATCGATCGACAGCGCTTTGCGATATTGCGTGATCGAGTCGTCGAACTTCCCCATCTTCAAGAGCAGTTCGGCGTAGGAGTCATATGGATTCGGATCGTTGGGAATCAGCTCAACATATTTCTTGAAAGCCTGCTCAGCATTGGAATAGTCCTGCTGTTGCCGGTATGCATACCCAAGAATGTTGAAAGCAGGAGAATAGTCGGGCGCGAGCTCTGTGGCTTTCTTGTAATGCTCGATGGCAGGGGCATAATCCTGCTGTCCAAAAAAGTAATTGCCCAGCACAAACTGAGCTCGCTCGTCGTTCGGATAAGCTGCAACAAGTTTGTCCAGGTGGTCTTTCTGCTTGGCGACGTCCCCATTCGCACCGGCTTGATTGGCAAGGATGAAGAGCTTTTCGCCGTCGGAAGTTTTGTCTGCAAGACCGACCGCTTTGTTAAGATGCTCAAAGAATTCCTTGGCGGTGGGAGAATTATTTGCGCGAGCCAGCTCGGCGGTAGCGAAATCTGGATCGAGCGCGATCGCCTTGTCGAAATGCTGCAGAGAGTCCTGGCCCAATAGCTTTTCGGACAGGTCGCGGCCCTGCAAATATTCTTTCCTGGCATCCTCCGATTTCGTTGTAATCGGGACCTTCCCGGTTGCCGCAGGAGCAGAAGTGGAACCGGTCTTGGCATTGTCACAGGCTGCCAGTGTGAGAGCGAGAATTGCTACAAGAGCTAAAGACCCGGATTTAGTCAAGCGCATAGGCTGTCTCCTGGCGAATTCTTGGTGAACATGAGCATTAACTTCGTCAGGACTCAACGCTCAGCACAAGAAGTGTGAATTTGAAACCCCGTCTGCCGTGTTTCTAGACGTAAGGTTGCAGTTCCGGATAGCAAGATGTTGAATAATTCTGAGTTTTTCATGATTTGCCGCCACACATAACACCCCACAGGTGATTGGCGGACTTCATGCTGGAATCGGCTATTCCTGGATACCCTGCTTTCTATGACGGGAACGAGAGTGGACGCCCGCATCTCCATGTTGCCTAGACAGCTGCGCTTCCATCGAGACCCAATTCCTTCGCGATTCCTTTCAACGCCTCGATACAGAATGCGATGTGCTCATCGAGGTCAACGCTTAAATCGGCAGCACCGTTGACGATGTCTTCGCGTTTCACGCTGCGGGCGAAGGCTTTGTCTTTCATCTTCTTCCGGACGGACTTAGCCTCAACTTCGTTCAGTGACTTACCCGGCTTGACCAAGGCGCACGCGGTTATGAATCCGGCAAGTTCGTCGCAGGCGAAAAGCGCTTTTTCCATCTGGCTGTCGCGGGAGACTCCGGAATATTCGGCGTGCGACATGATGGCGCGACGGATTTCGTCAGAGTATCCGCGTTCCCTCAGGATTTCGTTGCCCTTGTAGGGATGGTCGTCCAGGCTGGGATATTTTTCATAATCGAAGTCGTGCAACAGCCCGACTACGCCCCACAACTGCTCGTCCGCCGCACTGGAATCCGCGGAGCCCGCGGAAAATTTGCGGGCATAAGCGCGCATACACGCCTCCACTGCCAGTGCATGTTTGCGCAGACTTTCGGATTGCGTGAACTCAGTTAGTAACCCCCACGCCTGTTCTCTATTGTTCATGGTTTCGTACCTGTTTTCTCCGTTTTTTCTCCAGCTAATTTTGCTTTTCGTTCGGTGTGCTTTGTGTTTAACCCCGGATTGTTCTTGACATCCACAGGTGTTGTACCGCAAATTACGCTGCAGGTTGGAACGAGAATGTTCTGCTTCTGTTTTCGTTCCGGAGACGCCCCCGCTCTGGCACCTCCCACACCTAGATGGCCACTACCCTTGCACCTGTAGATTCAAGGGAAGTCGTTCGTTGTGATCACTGCCTGTTGGTCCAATTTCGTACTTCCAACGATCTTTGCCGCCGCTGTCGCGCTTCTTTAGACGAAGAGGAGCCGGAAATTGTAATGGCTCCGCCACCGCCAACGATGATGCCATCGAATGGCAATGGCCGCGGTCACTTGAACCTGGCGAGTTCCATTCGCTCTCTGCGCCTCCGGAATGGGCTGAGCCAGCGTCAACTGGCGGCGCGTATGTCCGTGCCGCGGACCTACGTCTCGAAGATCGAAAACGAGAAGGCTACTCCGACCCTTTCCTCATTGGAACGGTTGGCGCGCGCGCTGGAAGTAACCGTGCCTGACCTTCTTTCTGGCGGCGAACGTAACCGCCAGGAAGAAATCGGCGAGTTGATGAAGGATCAGTTTATCGCGGAACTGTTGCCCTTCATTTCTCAGTTGAATGGAATGCAGCTGTCCAGCGTCCTGGCCCAAGTCAGAGATTTGACCATGCGCCCGCGACGCACTGCGTAGTCGGAAGTAAGGGCGAGCGTCCGCGCCGCAAGGCTGTTGCTTCTGATGGCGGACATCCGGGACGAACGCCGACGCTCGTCTCAAAATCTAAATACTCAAGTTTTATCCGGGCAACCCCCAACCAATAAGCCGGCGCCGAAAGGTTCCGGCTTTTTGTTTAGGTATGGGAAAGTATGTTCAGGCAACAAAATCTTCACTGGGAGGCGGCAGGACGTGCGGAGGAAGGCGATCCGTAACGGTGGCCAGCGCCGCCAGCTTCTGCGCCAGGGCGTCTTTCAATGACCCCGGCTGGTAGCGCCAGCGGAAGTTGCCACAAGAGACGCTGGGCGTGTTTAGACGGGCTTCACTGCCCGCCCCCAGCACATCTTGCAGCGGAACCACGGAAAGGCTGGCAACCGATTCCTGCGCCAACCGGATGAAGGCCCAATGGATGCCGTCGTCACAATTGCCGACATAAGTCTGAATAGCGCGGCGTTCAGTCGGTGTTGTGCCCGACGTCCACCATCCCAACGTGGTGTCATTGTCGTGGGTGCCGGTATAAATGACTCGGTCCGGGGTGAGCCGGTGCGGCAAGTAAATGTGGGCGCCCACGTCGCCGAAACCGAACTGCAGCACGGCGATTCCGGGAATCTGGTGCCGCTCACGTAGGGCATGCACCTCAGGAGTGATGTAGCCGAGATCTTCGGCGAAGAATGGCAGTCCACCCAACGCTTCGCGTAGTTTGTTGAAGAGCTCATCCTTCGGGCCGTCAACCCAGCGTCCGTTAGCCGCCGTGGGATCGGCGGCGGGAATTTCCCAGAACTGCTCGAATCCGCGAAAATGATCAAGACGGATGTAGTCGCAAGTCTGGGTCGCCCAACGCAGCCGATCGATCCACCAGTCGTAGCCTTGCGCCCTCATCGCCTTCCAGTCGTACAGAGGGCTTCCCCACCGTTGGCCGGTGGCGCTGAACGCATCGGGCGGAACTCCAGAGACAGCTTCCGGTTCGAAATCGTCACTTCTAAGTCGAAACAGTTCCCGATGAGACCAAACGTCGGCGCTGTCGTGATCTACGAAAATCGCAATATCGCCTACGATACGGATGGAGCGCTGGGCACAGTAAAGCCTCAGCGCGCGCCACTGCTCGAAAAAGAAAAACTGGGTGGCGCGGCGCAGACTGACCTCAGAAGCCAATTCCCTGCGCACGCTTTCAATCGCCGCAGGCTGCCGGCTGGCGAGTTCCCGAGGCCACTCCTTCCAGCAACGTCGCGAATACCGTTCCCGCAAAACATCGAAAAGAACAAAATCTTCCAGCCACCACGAATTCGTACGACAGAAGTTCTCGAAGCGACGGCGTGCATTAGCCGGAGCCTTCTGCAGAAAGGTGCCAGCGGCTGCGGCAATCAGGGGCAGCTTATTCTGGTAAACATCCTCGTAATCGATGTGACCGATTTCCCGGTTAGCGGCGGCCACGGTCGATGACTCTACCCAGCCGCGCTCTGCGAGACGTTCGAGACTGATCAACAGAGGATTCCCGGCAAAGGCCGAGGTAGAAGAATAGGGAGAGTTCCCATTTGCCGGAGGTCCCAGCGGGAGCACCTGCCAAAGACCCTGACGAGCGGCAGCAAGGAAGTCTATAAATTCATAGGCAGCAGGGCCGAAATCCCCTATACCACCGCGAGACGGAAGGGAAGATGGGTGTAAAAGGATACCGGTAGCGCGGGGGAATACCATCGTTCTGAACTAATCCGATGCTACCAGCAATCGGAGAATTGGGCGTGTTCGTGTCTTTACTCTCCCTGTTCCTGAGCCTGCGCGCGGGTAAGATTTTTCATCTCGTCCTGATTGATTTTGATCTTTCCGGCCTTTTCCAGCTGGGCTCGCAGATTGGTGAGAAACAGACCGAACATTTCCTGCTGCTTGTTTAAGAGAAGTGAATCCCTCACCTGATCCTTTTTAGCCTCGAACTCCTGTGGGGAGGGCTCTTGCCGATCCAGGATCGACAGCACGACGCCGGTGTTGCCATTGGTGATCGGTCCGCTGATTTCCCCCGGTTTCATGGAGAACGCCGCCGAGGCTCCGCCCGACATTGAACCAATGTCGGGAACCTGGCCGTCGGGTTGAACCAGTTCGCTGGTCTTGATCACCGCTCCAGCTTCCTTCGCCGCTTTCTTCAAATCGTGCTCAGCCTTGGCCCGATCGGCAAGCTCCTGCGTCTTTTGCGAAAGCAATGCCGCCACCCGTTCGTTCTTGAATTCACTCTCTACCCGGCTGCGAATTTCGTCGAAGGTAGGGGTGGCCGCTGGCTTGATGGCGTCGACTTCAAAAACGGCATATCCCTGGGGCAATTGCACCTGATCAGGAGGAGCTTTTTCCGCCTGCCCGAAGACAGCACTCATGAACTGCGGCGAGTTACCAATCCCCGGTAAATTGTCAGTGCGACTGAAGAAATCAGTGTTTACGAGCTGAAGGCCTTTGGCCGCCGCGGCCTTCTCCAGTCCCTGGGTGCGGGCTTGTCCCAATAATGCGTTCACCTGATTGGTGACAGCCTGGGCCGCCTTTTGTTGCTTAATACTCTCCTCGATCTGATCCTTGACCTCGTCCAGTGTCTTAACGTGTGCAGCCTGCTTGTCGTCGACACGGATGATGTGGAAGCCATAGCTGCTCTGCACAAGATCGCTGATCGATCCCTTGGGAAGGGAGAATGCTGCTTTTTCAAACTCGGGAACGGTGCGCCCTCTGCCAATGAATCCCAGGGAGCCGCCGTTCTTTCCGCTGCCCGGATCTTCAGAGTATTTTTTGGCCAGTTCAGCGAAATTCCCTCCCGCCTTCACCTGCTTCAGCACGTCTTCAGCCTTCTTGCGAGCCTCCTCGACTCCTTTGGGATCGACCTTCCCATCCGGACCGGGGAGCGGAGTCTTGATTAGAATATGGCTCACGCTGACCTGCTCCGGCATCCGGTAATCCTCCCTGTGCTGGTCGTAGTAGGTCTGAAGTTCCTCGTGAGAAACTGACGTGCCTGCCTCAACCTTTGCCGTATCCAATACCACGTAGCGAACTTTGCGTTTTTCCGGAATCGAATTGTTGTAACTCGCCTTATTGCGCTCGTAGAACGCTTTCAACTCCGCCTCAGTGGGTTGAATCTGCTTCAGCAGATCATCCTTGCGGAGCACGGCATAATCGAATTTAACCTTGACGTTCTGCTTCTCGAATTCCCGCCGCACTTCCGCATCCGAAACAAGGACGCTGCCCGTAATCAGGTTGCGGAACTTGTCCAGCAAGATGTCATTCTTGATGGATAGTTCGAACACCGGAACGCTGAGATCTGCGTTCTGCAAAATGTTCTCGTATTGCTGTTGCCCAACAAAGTTGCCGCCAGGAAAAAACGTGGCGGAGTAACGACCGTGCTGCAACTCATCCCGGAGTTCCTCGTCTGAAACTCGCAAACCTACACGCTGCGCTTCAGCGATGATGGCTTGTCGGCTGATCAGATTCTGGGCGGCTCGCTGGGCGAAGTAAGGCAGCAACATGCTTGCCTGTTCGCCACCTTGGGGGAACTGCTGGCGCAGCATCTGACGGGCCTCGCGCTGCACTTCAACCGCGGTGACCGGCTCACCGCCTACATTCGCCACGACGCCTTGTCCCGGGGTTCCGATGCCGATCACATCCGACCCCAAGCCACCGGGAATCAGCGTAATTGCCATGGCGGCGCAGATAATCGTCAACAGGCCTCCAAGAACCACTTTCTTGATCGGGCCGGGGGTTTGCAGAAATCGGATCATTTTCTAATCACTCCAGAAGGTAAGGCGGAATGCCCCATTATAGACTACGTACTGAGCGGATCATGTGAGCTCGTGCTGGCAACAACCTGGTTGGGACATCCGAGATACGGGCAGAGTCGCACGAGCAGAACCCGACCGCCCCCTCGCACAAAATCAGCCATTGAAACGTGTTAATACGACGTGTTATTAAGCTAGAGCCGTCCTGCGGAACCCGGTACCGAATCCAATACAACGGAGCGCCCTTGAAAAACTTTGCTGAAATCAAGAATTTTTTGCTGACGACGAATAAGAACATTCTTTTGTGCGTGGCTTTGCTGTCCGTTTCCACCCTGATGTTTTCGCAGGAACCTAAATCCGGGCATCCCCACACCGAACCGACGCTTTCACTGCGCGAAGGATGGAATCTGCAATCGTCTGGCAAAGTGGACGAAAAGGGCGAGGTTCTTTCCAGCCTGACTTTTAAGCCCAAGGATTGGTACACCGTGACTATCCCCACCACCGTGGTCGCGGCGTTAGTTGAACACAAAGTCTATCCCGATCCAGGCTTCGCTATGAATTTGAGGTCGCTGCCAGGGGTTACCTATCCCATCGGCTCGAATTTTTCCAATATCGCCATGCAACAGGACAGCCCTTTCATCATTCCGTGGTGGTACCGAAAAGAGTTCGTTTTACCTCTAAACTTCAAGGGAAAAAGCATCTGGCTAAATTTTGGCGGGCTCAATTATCGAGCCAACATCTGGCTGAATGGTAAGCAGATCGCAAAGTCTGACGATGTGGCCGGGGCTTGGCGCACCTATGAGTTCAATATTACCGACACTGCCATCGTGGGTAGGCCAAACGTACTGGCAGTTCAGGTGTTCTCTCCGACCGAAAACGATTTAGCCATCACATTTGTCGACTGGAACCCCGCGCCTCCTGATAGAAACATGGGCCTTTGGCGCGATGTTGAGATTACGACGAGCGGTCCGGTAGCACTGCGTTATCCCACCGTCCTCTCGAAGGTGGGCCCGCCGTCGAACGACAAGGCCCAGCTTACCGTCACCGCGCTGCTGAAAAATGCGACCAACCTTCCGGTAAAGGGCACTTTAAAGGGGAGGATTGAGAAGATCGATTTTGCCCAGGAAGTTCAACTCGGACCGGGAGAGTCGAAGGACGTCGTCTTCGCGCCGGAACAATTCTCGCAACTTAACATCGAACATCCGCGATTGTGGTGGCCGGTGCAAATGGGCAAGCCTGAACTTTACAACTTGAATCTGGAGTTCGATGTTGACGGTAAAGCTTCCGATCAATCAGAAAGCAGGTTTGGAATTCGCGAAATCAAGTCTGAGGTGCTCTCAGCGAATCGCCGACTATTTTCAATCAATGGCAGAAATATTCTGATTCGTGGCGGCGGCTGGTCTTCTGACATGATGCTGCGGGAAAATTCGCGACGTCTGCGAGATCAGTTTCGCTACGTGCAAGACCTGGGGCTGAATACGATTCGATTGGAAGGCAAGCTGGAGACGAAGGAATTCTTCGACCTCGCGGACGAGAGAGGCCTTCTCGTTCTTGCCGGATGGTGCTGCTGCGATCACTGGGAGCATTGGCCAAATTGGAAACCACAGGATTTTAGTATCGCCGAGCAATCGTTGCGCGATCAGATATATCGTCTGCGCAGTCATCCTAGCCTGGTGGCGTGGATGAATGGGAGCGACAATCCGCCACCGCCTGACGTCGAGCAGACTTATCTGAAAGTAGAAAAGGAACTGCTCTGGCCGAATCCCGTCATCTCTTCTGCCACGGCAAAACTCGCTGGGTACTCGGGCGAAAGTGGTGTGAAGATGACCGGGCCCTATGAATACGTCGCCCCTTCCTATTGGCAAACCGATACGACCGACTCAAATCGCCAGTGCAACCAGGGTGGATGCGGAGGAGCCTACGGCTTCAACACTGAAACCAGCATGGGACCAGCGGTGCCGCCGATTGAAAGCATTCGCGCCATGGTCGGCCAAGACCACCTCTGGCCCATTGACGACACATGGAACTATCACGCTGGCGGTGGCGCGTTCAAAGATATCCACGTCTTCACCGACGCGCTAAACGCCCGCTTCGGGCCAGCCACCGGCGTGGATGACTATGCCGTGAAGGCGCAGCTGCAAACCTACGAAGGCGTACGAGCAATGTACGAGGGATACAGCCGGAACAAATACGTATCGACGGGGGTGATCCAATGGATGCTGAACAACGCCTGGCCATCGATGATCTGGCACTTGTATGACTTCTATCTGCGTCCCGGCGGAGGCTACTTCGGAGCGAAGAAGTCGATGGAGGCACTACACCCCCTGTATAGCTACGACGATCACTCGATCTGGTTGGTGAGCAGTCAGTACGTAGATGCCAAGGGATTGAAGCTGAGTACTAAGGTCTTCAACCTCGATATGAGGGAGAAGTTTTCGCAACAAACTGACGTTGAGGCCGCGGCCGACAGCACCAACAAAGTTCTGACTCTGCCTGAGATCGAAGGACTTAGCCCGACGTACTTCCTGGCTTTGCGCCTGGAAGACGCCAGCGGCAAGCTGGTGGGTTCGAATTTTTACTGGCTTTCCAGCAAGCCGGAGACGCTCGATTGGGAAAAATCGAACTGGTACACCACGCCAACTTCTTCCTACGCCGACTACACTGCGCTGGCTCAATTACCTAAGGTCAAACTGAATGTGGCGAATCACACCGAACGCAAAGGCAGTGGCAGTGATGAGGAAGCAACTACTCACGTGATCCTGCAAAACCCCAGCCAGAGCCTGGCATTCTTTGTCCGATTAAAAGTGGATAAAGGTAAGGGCGGAGACGAAATCCTTCCAGTCCTATGGCAGGACAATTACATTTCGTTGCTGCCGGGGGAGAGACGCGAAATCACCGCAACTTATCGGGCGCAGGAGCTTGGAGTGGCACAGGCTTCAGTGGAAGTCAGCGGATGGAATGTGGAGTGAAAGGATTCGAGAAATTGGGGTATTTGATGATTTAGCGATTTTACGAGAGGGAGATTCGGTGCAGGAAGGGCTCGGCGTTATTTTTTGTTGGTTGTGCGTCGCAACTCGCGTATGGTTCGCCCGCACCCAGAGTCTTCCATGAGCTGGGCTAGCCGCTTCCGTCGCGTTTCTTCTCGTTTTGCGCTGATCACCCACCAAGCGGCTGTCCTCTGATACCAGGACGGCTGGACCTGGAAGAAATCCCAGGCTTGCTTGTTGGTATGAAACTGTTTTTCGTAAGTGGCGCCTAGCTTTGTCCCTTTTCGTTGCTCGTAGGCGTAAATCTCTGACCGATTACCGGTGCGCTTTTCGAAGACTTGAACGCCCGCAGGTCGCATGAGTCCTTGCTTTGTCAATTCACTGACGCGCCTGATATTTATCGAACTCCAAACGCTTCGCGGACGGCGAGGCGTAAATCGAATCACGTAGCTACTGTCACCGAAAGACTTGCGCAGGCCGTCGATCCAGCCAAAGCAAAGAGCGCCGTCCACCGCTTCCGGCCAGGTGATGCTGGGCTTGCCTGAAGCCTTTTTGTGAAAGCCTACCCAAAGCTCCTGACGAATTTCGTGGTACTCCTCCAGCCAGGCATGCCACTCGGGCGGAGAGGAAAAGAATGTGGCTTTTAGGGTCCGTACATTTTCAACGCTGAGTGGAACGGACGAACCGCGATCCCTTCCGGCCAATTTCCCACGCGCCTTCTCAGCTTTCTTCCGGGGGGACATCGAAATTCACAAGTTCAGCCTGAAAGCCTCGCGTCTTCCAGGCGCCGTATGCGATGCCAGCGATCATCCAGATGGAGCCCACGATCATCGCCATCTTCGAAAGGTGAATCCAGATGAAGAGGCAAATCAGAAAGCCCAACACCGGCGGAATCAGTTGTCCGATACTTCTATCTTCGCCGCGGATGAAGTAGTGGGTAAGAGCTGCTATGTTGACGCCCATGAACGCGATCAGCGCTCCGAAGTTAAGCAGTTCAGCACCGGCATCGTAGGTGATGAGAAATGCGCCGACCAGCGCAATCACACCCACAAAGACAACATTATTCGCCGGGATGCGAGTACGGGGATGAATGGCGCCGAAAAACTTCTTGGGGATCGCGTCGCTGCGTCCCATGCCATAGAGCAGACGGGCCGCGCCAAGCTGCGATCCCATGCCGGAACCAACCGTCGCAATTAATAGCGTGAGGCTGATGATTTTCGTGAGCAAAGTGCCACCTGCGATTGCGGCCACGTGGCTGAATGCGTTCTCGACTTCGCTCGCGGAAAACAAGTATTGCGAGCTCAACAGTTGAGCCCCGTAGACTTCCGCCGCCGCCAGAAATCCCGTAATGACGCAAACTAAAACTGTTGCCAGAAAAATGTTGCGCTTCGGGTTTTCGACTTCTTCCGACAGCGTAGAGATTCCATCAAAGCCAATATAGGTAAGGACCGCGACCGACGTGCCGTGAAACACGCGGCTTACCGTAAAAGTTTCGGGATTGTAGAACGGGCGCAGAAAGTAAGCCTCGGGGTACTGCGGCAAATGGAAGATATACCGGATCGTGTACCAGAAATACGCGACGATCACCGCTCCCATGACTGCACACAGTATCTGATTGATGCGGGCCGATGTCTGCACCCCACGCAGATTCAGAGTCGTAAACAAAACCGCGAAAAATATGGGCCATAGCAGGCCTGGATAAGGAATCTGATAGCGGGTTCCGCTCAGCAAATCAGCCATCGCCTTGGCGGACCAGATGGTACAGATCAATGGATTGAGAATGTAATCCATGGTCATGCTCCACCCGGTCACGTAGCCGAGCGAGGGATGCAGTTCCCGACCGACATAGGTATAGGCTGAGCCGGCGCTGGGGTAGACGCGCGCCATCCGGCCATAACTCATCGCCGTGAACACCATCGCGACCATCGCGATCAAGATCGATGTCACGACGTGGCCACCGCCGGCATTGCTGAAAACCCCATACGCGGGCATAGGCGCGGTGGGCTGAATCACGATAATGCCGTACAGAATCAAGTCCCAAAGAGTGAGCGATCTGCGAAGACGTAGCGGGGTAGAAGTGGTGGCCGCGGGAGTGGTTGCCATTCCCGCGTATTGAATTATGCCGTGCGATGCGGTGTCAACTATTAAAACGATTTGGTAGTGAATTCGCGCTGGAATTCAGTCTGGGAAGACCCGCCCCACCGGGCGCCACCAATCTCAGCGCGGATAGTCAAACCGGAAGCTTTTGGGTTCGTTTCCCGAAAGATGCCGCGTGTTGTAGTTCAAAAGGTAGTCGACATGTGAATCATCCAGGGGAAAAACCCTTCCTTTGGGGTAGGGGTAGGTTCCCATGCCGCGGAATGGCAGTGGCTGGACGGTGCTGGCCTCGGCGGCGTAGAAGTCCATGTCCTTTTCATAGCCATTCGCGACGAAAAAGTAATCTCTCACCCACCCCTTGGGTAGCGGAGTAAGCTTCGCAGGATCAAAATCCAAAGCCACTTCGTCGCCCGATCCGAACACAGCCAGTCGATCATCGTAGCCGTTTAGCAGCGCACGTATATCACCGTAACGCGTGTACGCACCGGCGGGACGCGTGTAGGGACCCGTAACGCTGGTCTTTTCGTACACATAGGCGACATTCCCCGGCGGCTGGTTTTCGATTTTCAGGGGGAACCCGTGATAACGCAGGTCGGCACGCGCCAGCGGCAGGGGGGTTAGGTGAGCATCCTGGTTTTGCGCAGTGCGGCTCACCAGAATGTTGTCCCAATAAATCTGCAGATTGGTCGTGATGCGGATGCGCTTCGTCCCCGGCGGCAACTTGCCTGTCAGATCGGCGGTCATCGTGCGCGGGCCGCCGGCGGGAAAACCCATGTCGTCGACAACCCGAGTCCATTTCCCGCTATGATCCTGGGCTTCAACATACGGGGCAACGGGTTCAATCCCCGATTGGTAGGCAGCGTACATGCTGGTGGCGGAGAAATACTCAATCTCTCCATGCATGAGTAGCCAAAGCGGCCCCCCGTGATACGCTTCGCCCAGATCCAGTTCGAGGGTGTGAGTTTTGGTGAATCCCTGAAAGTGCTGCACCTCGAAGTCGCCAAAAAAACGATGCGCCAGCAGGTTGGGTAATGCATTGTGCCCATGCTCGTCCCATGCTCCCGCGGGCGGGTGGGCGTTGCGACTGTAAACAACTTTGAACTCCGGGTAAGGCGGGCCGCTGGCGAAATATTCGTTCGGATAAACATCGACGTCCCCAGGATGGTCGACCGCGAGCAACTTCACCTGATCCAGGTAGACTACTTCTTCGAGCGGTTCCATGAAACGGAAGCTGAGCTTTCCGTCTTTCTCACGAACGGAGTTGCGAGGCACCTTGATATATTCCGTGGGTCGCGGAACATCGCGCTGGTCGGGCCCGACCCAGTGCCCGACTACACCGGCGCCGAGCAGGTCGCCGACCAATTCATAGTGAGTGCCATCCCAAGCAAACAATGTAGGACAGGAACTGCCGCGGCGATCCATCTCAAGGAAGCTGTGGTCTTTCAGGCCGGCAACCTGGATTTCGTCCTGCAGAACTCCGGATGGCCAGAGCATCCTCACAACATCGGCTTCCTTCGCCTGTCCCAGTCCGACGACGATGTCGCTTGCATTTTGACCCAGAAAACCAGAGGATCCAGCGATTTCAAATTTTTGGCGATTTGCCCCAGCGAAAACTTCGACTTTTGTGCCGATCGCGCTTTTGTTGTCAGCCAGTCCCTTGAAGGAAAGACGCAACCAGTTGTTCTTATTGCCACCCTCGTTCCTCAGAAGCACCGCCGGACCGTGATTCTGAGTGATGAGCAAGTCGGTGGCGCCATCGCCGTCGTAGTCGCCAGCGATGACCGCACGCGGATTCTTCAACTGAATCTTGTCGAGCCCGACGTCGGAGGTAACGTCCTTGAATCCATCCGAACCGAGGTTGCGAAAGAGGCGGACTTCGCCCTTGCCCTCCGCGGTTTCGCCTACCGCGACCAGATCAACCCAGCCGTCATTGTCATAGTCGATCGCGGTAACGCCCCAGGCGCGAATCCAGTTAGTCTTGGGGAGTTCCACCGATTCGAACTTCTTGCCGTGATCGTTCCGCCAGAGCGTGACTCCGCCTGCAGCCATTTGTGAGAAAGCGGTATCCATCCACCCGTCATGGTCGAAGTCAAGAACGGCAACTCCCACTGTGGGCGCGCCAGGACCGGGCCACGGCATTTCAACTTTGAACTTTCCTTCTCTGGGGTTCTGGAAAACAGTTGGCTCCTTGTAATAGCCGGTCAAGATCAGATCGATAGCACGATCGTTGTTGTAGTCGGTCCCGACCGCAGACAGGGTCGGAACTTTACTTGCCAGACCAGTCTCTTCGCTCTGGTCAGTAAAGTTGCCATTTCCGTTGTTTCGCCAAATCCGGTTCAGTGGGGATGTCGAAACATCGCCACCCGTCCCGTCTGCCTTGCGGCGTGGATCGAAGTGCGGATCTGCATTGTACTGTGCGACAAAAAGATCCAGATCTCCATCGTGGTCGTAATCGACGAATGTGGGCGCGACATTTATTCCGTCGTTCTTGATTCCCGCGACCGCCGTTACGTCTTTGAAGGCGCCGTTCTTCTCGTTGTGCAACAGAAGCACGCTTCCATTCGTTGTTACCGCCAGATCAATCGCACCGTCGTTGTCATAATCGCCGGCAGTACAGCCGATGGCATGAATGGTCGGATCCAATCCCGCTTTCCTGGTCACATCTTCAAACTTGCCGCTGCCAAGGTTGTGAAAGAACGCCAAACCACCCTGCGGCCCATTGTCCGACAAAAAAATGTCCGGCTTGCCATCTCCGTCATAGTCGAGAAAACAGGCTCCTGGCCCGAGATAGGAAGCGACGTCGCCAGAAGCGCTCGCATTAGTCTTCGAAGTCAACCCGGCGACATCCGTCATCGGCACAAAACGCACGGGAATCGCCGGCAACGCTTTCGCCATGGTGGACGCTAATTCTTCCACTAACGAATATTTTCCCTGGTCGCCATAAGCCAATCCGATAGGAGAGCCGAGTTTATTTTGAGTAATGTGCTGGAAACGAACCAGGTGTTCTCGAGCCTGCGCCGCGTCACCCGATTGCTGGTAAGCCCGCGCAATACCGAATTCGCCCGAAGCATGCAGTGGATTCAGCTTGAGCGCATTCTGAAACGCATCGATGGCTTGTGGATATTGCTTTAGCTGGGCCAAAGCCGCTCCGAGAAAGTACCAGCTATCGGCATCGTTCGGATCGATTTGAGTTACATGGTGAAATGCCTCTACTGCGCCCTGCGGATTATCGGAATTTTTATTTAGCAGTCCGAGATTGAACCATGCATGGGCATCCTCGGGATTTTTCTTCACTGCGGCTTCGATCAGCGCCCTTGCGGGTTCAATGCGCGCCAGGTTCAACAACGCAATGCCCTGATTCAGGGAGGCTACGTGCAAGTCGGGATCAAGCTCGGAAGCATCCTGAAAATACTTGAGCCCCTTTTCGAACAGTTGCTGATTCATGTAAGCCGCGCCCACATTATTGAGGTGCGCGGCCTCGGTGGGATTGGCCGGCGAACTTGCCGCCTGTTGATTTTTCGCAGCGAAAATACCAAATGCTGCAAACAAGCCGAGTGCGATCAGGATTCGTCGAAGCATAAGAATTACAAGTGTGGAGACGACGCTCTTCTTTGCGCTACCCAATCGAATCGAAGAACATCACCCTGCATAAGCCTCAAAGACGGGAGACAGCGATACCCGCTTCACACGTGCAATCTTACTAGATCGGAGGCGGAGCCCACTCGCCGCACTGTGCTTGTAATATCTCAGCCACGGACAGTACGAGTTCCTCTTCCCAGGGACGCGCCACAATCTGTACTCCTATCGGCAATCCTTCAGCTGACTTCCCCACGGGTACGACCGCGGCAGGAGTTCCCAGCAGATTGAACCACTCGCAATAACTCCACGCATCAAGATATTGCACGGTCTTGCCCTCGACCTGCCAACAACGCTCACCGTGGCGAAACGCGGGAATAGCAGCTACTGGACAAAGCAGGACGGGATACTTCCGCATCTGCTCAAGCACTCTTATACGAACCAGATCGCGCTGCGACCAGGTATCCAGCAGGGACTTGCCGGTGTGAGATGGTTCATCCGCCACCCATCCACAATATTGTTTTAGCAAAGGGCTGATTTCCGCTTCGCGGCCTCGAATCATCGGAGCCAGCAACATACCCCCAGCGATACCGAAGATTTTCCACCACAGCTGACGGGACAGTTCCAGTCCTTCTGGACGAAACGGTTCTACCTGAAATCCCGCCTGCTGCAGGGCTTCTGTGGCGGTTCGGATTGCCGCGCGAGTTTCTGCGGTGACGGGAGTGCGGCCGTCATCTTCAAAATATCCAACGCGAATCCCTTTCAGATCATTCTGAGTTGGCCATCGGACCGGCACCGGAGCAGCCGAGGGGTCGCCATCATCCGGACCCTGCATCGCTTCGAACAATAGCTTCAGGTCAGCCACGGTTCGCGCCATCGGACCGACGACCCCCAGCAAGGCAAATGGCCCGGTTGAAGCGGGAAAATGTCCTGTAGCGGGTATGCGGCCTGGCGTCGGTTTCAGTCCACATATACCGCTGAAGTGCGCCGGCACCCGAATTGATCCGCCACCGTCACTGCCGACGCCGCCGGCGGACATGCCGGAGGCGATCGCCGCTGCTTCTCCGCCACTTGAACCGCCAGGCGTGCGCGTCACGTCCCACGGATTGTTGGTTCGACCGTAAAGAACATTGTCCGTCTCCCACGCCATTAGCAATTCAGGGGCGTTGGTGCCCCCCAGAATAATCGCGCCCGCCTGGCGCAACCGTCTTACCAGCGGAGCATCCTGGGAGCCCAAAGAATCAGCTCGAGTCTTCGATCCCGCCTCCCAACGCAGACCGGTGACTTCAATCGAACTCTTGATGCTCAAGGGGACACCATGCAGGGGCCCGAGCGGTGCGCCATTTCCGACGGCCGCCTCAGCCGCTTGCGCTTGCCGCCGCGCAGATTCGGCACAGACTTCTATAAAAGCATTCAACCTCGGATTCAGTTCCGCAATACGTGCAAGATGGGAATTAACCAAATCGACCGGAGATAATTCTTTGCGGCGGATTTTCTCAGCCATGGAAACAGCAGAAAGGAAATTTAGCTCGCGCATTCGATCCCGTTAGGCCTTTACCGATGCGGATCAAATAGAAGCACGAGTCTAGCACGCAGCGCAGATGGTTATGTACCGGTGGATGGAGAAAACGGAGGAAAACTGAAAGCTAGTTGGATCCCGCCGCCGCCCGGCGGACCTTCTGGCTGCGAGCAGCCCGCAGGATACCTTTTTTCTTGGGCTCACGTTTCCCAAGCCACTGCTTCAGATACTTTCGTGAAGCCGGCGTGAGTTGGGAAAATAACACCCCCGCCCGGCCGCCATCATCGGTCCAAATCACTTCGCCCATGCCTTCCACCATGTTGTTAGTACCAGGCAGGACAAAACGCACAGGCACTCGTTGAACCGGTGGCAGCGGTTCTGGCGCCTGTAACGCAAGGCCGTCGTGATTCAGATCCAGCATCATCGCCGGAAGAGCGGCGATGCCGAACTGAAGATAAACCAACGATTCCAGTTCCTGTCGCGGCGACTCTCTGCGGTCTGCGCGCATGAATCCACGGCCGGCGCGCAGGCAACGGACGATCTGCTCGAACGCCAACGGCTTGTAAATGATGAAATTGACGCCCGCCTGAAACGTTTCCGCAATTTCTGTCAAGGCGCCAATTATTCCAAAAATTACCGGTCTTCGACTGGAAGGTGCCAGTCGCGCCATGCGAGCCACCGTGGCCGCACCCGGCACATCGAAATCCAGCACGAGCGCCGAATAATGCTGCAGGACCGTCCGATCCAGGGCCTCAGGCGCCGACAGGCAGACTTCCTGCTCCATTTCAACTTCTTCCAGAGCTTTGCCTAGAAGTCGAAGGACCCGTTCGTCGCTGCACATCAAGAGGGCGTTCAGTGCCATAAGGTCGCAGCTTACGACTGTGACTCCCCCTGGTAAAGTGACGGCGGTAATCGTTGGTACTCACGAAGGGCACCTATTTTCCCCCGGAATGAGGCGACCAAAAACACGAATTCCCGGGCAAAGTTAAAGCGAATTCCGGCAGTATGAAATTGGTCTGGTTCTTTCGTAATCTGCCGTGAAGTGGACGTCAGTGTCATAGTGCAGAGGCAATATGCCTCGATCAAAGTCGGACAGAGCTCGTCGCGCCCCACGCGTTAAGCTCGCTGGGACCGTTTTAGCTTTACTCAGGCTCGACAACGGCCGCGAGATTCACGCGCGTCTGCACCAGCTCTCTTTCACTGGCGGGTTGCTCCACCTGGAAAAGGCCCTGGATGAAGGGATCAAGGTGGAGGTCATGTTCCATATCGGCGAGACAACGATACGAAGCCGGGCCGTAATGCTCTTTCCCATGTGGGCCACACAAGGCTGCCTGCAGCCTTTCGAATTCGCTGATCTTCGGGAAGAGGACCGTCAAAAACTGGAATCCGACCTGCAGCACTTCCTGGCTTCCACTCAATCGAGTTTGCTACCACTGAAGCGCGCCGCGGCGGCTGCCTCCGAATAGTTCAATCGGATTGCCGGCACTCTTTCGGATCCCTATTTTCGATAAAATGGGCGGTATCACACTGAGGCAACCTATGGCCCACCAGCACTCTGCCCGTTTTTTGAAGATCGTTGACGATGCCCGAAAACGCATTCGTGAAGTGAGTATTGATGACGTAAAAGCCCGTCTTGATAGCGGCGACCAGTTCTTGTTGATCGACGTTCGCGAAGAAAGTGAATTCGCCAAGGATCATTTGCCCCACGCCATTCATTTGGGAAAAGGCATCATCGAGCGCGACATCGAAGAGCGGGTGCCTACGTTAGATACCCCGCTGGTTCTATATTGTGGTGGGGGATACCGTTCGGCTATGGCTGCCGATAATCTCCAAAAAATGGGTTACGCCAACGTCCTGTCTATGGACGGGGGGATTCGCGGATGGCGCGAGAAGAAGTTCCCGTTGACCAGGGAAGGCTAAAGCCCATTCCGGGAGTACCTCGGTAACTTGATGATATCTCCCCGTAACGTCACCATGGAGTGGCCACAACTATTGGTGCGCTCGCATTTATGGAACACAAAAATCATACGCCCGACAAGGGGCAATCCGCCGCTGCCGCTGCGCCCGCGCTCGACCACAAGCGATTTGATGTTAAGGCGCTGGAAGGTCGTCTTCTGAGGGCGAGCGGGCCCGCGCAGTGTTGCGCTGAACTAGCCAAGGCTTTCGGGGTGCGAGACAACGAAGTGGCATTGCTGCGACTGGAACATGGGTTGCTGAGATTTCTGTTTCCGGCGGAACTAACGGCTGCGGGATCGATCCCGATCTCCAGTTCGTCGGCGGTTGCGGCCCATACTGCGGTCACAAGAAAAGTAGAGCTGTTTAACAACTTCACCATCGTCAAGCACGCAAATATTTTTGAGACGATCAAGCCGAGCGGAGAAAACGGCGAACAGCTCCAGCCCGCAACCATTCACAAGCTAATGTCAGCACCGGTTGTGGATAAAGCGGAAAAGGTTTTGGGAGTCATTCAAATCTGCCATAAGGGTTTCGATCTGCCTTCGGCCGGACCGGACTTTACGCTCGACGATCTTCAGAACCTCGAACTCGCTGCCAAGGCTTTGGCCCCGGTAAAATTCATGTGCGAGAATTTCTAGGCGGTTTCCTGTTTTACTTCGGCCTTCGAACTCTCGCTTTTCGGCTGATCGTTTTCCAGTGCGGCGATTTGCGCGATATAACGTTTTGAATCAAATTTCCTGCCCGTGCTGGCGAGTGACATGTACCGGATCTTCCCGTACACCGGGCGGTTTGACCAGGCCCGGTCGTGTTTTCCGACGATGGCCCACGCGATTCCCGCATATCCGTTCGGATCCGTCAGAGACTGGCAACCCCGCCTTTCGCACTGTGATTCGTTCATCCTGGAAAAGACCTTCAATACTCATAAGATAGGACCTTCCAGCCTTATCGTGGAGGAATCGGTCTTTCCACGGCCAGGTCGATGGCCTGCTTCTCGCTTGCGGTCAAAGCGCGAAACCCTCCTTTAGGAAGCCGCCCAAGAATCAGCGGACCAATGGCGATCCTGACCAATCGCAGCACTTCGACGCCTAAGTGCTCCAGCATGCGTCGGATATGCCGATTTTTGCCCTCATCCAGGACGATTTCGAGCCAACTGTTGCGCCCACCGCTGCGTAAGATCCGAACCGTTCTGACGCGGAGACGGGTTCCATCCTTAAGTTCAACCCCCCGCTCTAACGATTTCAACAATGCCGCATCGGCGACTTGGCCAATTTGTACATGGTAGGTCTTGTTCAGATGCGTCCCCGGTGATAACACCCGATCGCCCCATTCGGAGTCATTGGTCAACAGAAGAATTCCTTCACTGGCCTTGTCGAGGCGTCCTACTGGCACCACCCATGGCAGATCGCCGCTTCGGATTTTCGAGTCCAGAAACGAATACACCGTTTGCCGTCCTTTTTCATCCGATGCGGTAACGACAACTCCTCGCGGCTTGTTCAGCATCAGGTGGACCTTATCGATGGCTCGAAGTGGCTGGCCATCTGCTTCGATCCGGTCTTTTTCCAAGCGAACGGAAATTTCGGGGTCGCGACGGACAACGCCGTTTAGCCGAACTTTGCCAGAGCGGATAAGAGCAACCGCATCGGATCGGGAACAGTAACCGAGTTTCGAAAGCGCGCGAGCCAGGCCCACTCGCCGAAATGAATTCTCACCGGGCACGCTTTCATATTTATCATGGAAAGTTGACTGCGACCACTGCAACGACGGGAGGCCGCCGATGCGGTCGCGCAGATCAGAGATGACATGAACATAGAACCCTTCACCCTTCCCTACTCCAGCGACACCGTGGAAGATCTTCGCTTGCGACTGGCTCGAACACGCTGGCTCGATGAAATTCCCGGTTCGGATTGGGAATATGGTGTTGATCTTCGCTTCATGCATGAACTTTGCGATTACTGGAAAGATCAATTTGACTGGCTGGCGCAGGTGGAAAAGCTTTCAGAACTCCATCACTTTTGTTGCGACGTGGATGGCACGAGGATCCACTTCATCCACGAGCGCGGCAAGGGGCCGTCGCCAATTCCGCTGATCCTTACTCATGGCTGGCCCGGATCATTTCTGGAAATGCTCAAGATCATTCCTTTGCTGACCGATCCTGCAAGCCATGGCGGAGATCCTTCGGTTTCATTCGACGTAGTGGTTCCGTCACTTCCAGGTTTTGGATACTCATCCCGGCCCAAACAGCCGGGCATGAACACGTTCAGCATCGCTGACCTCTGGACACGGCTCATGGCAAAGCTCGGCTACGATCGATTTGCGGCACAGGGAGGCGATTTTGGAGCGAGCGTGAGCACGATCTTGGGACTACGACATTCTGACCATGTTCTGGGGGTGCATCTCAATTACATTCCAGGATCGTACCGGCCAGAGATCGAGCCGGGCGCCAAGCTTGCCCCAGTGGAGGAAAGTTTTCTAAGCGACGTCGAACGCTGGTACACCGATCACGGTGCTTACGCGCATCTGCAGCGAAACACTCCGCAGACTGCTTCTTACGGTTTGAATGACTCACCCGCTGCACTGGCGGCATGGATTGTAGAGAAATTTCGTGACTGGGCTGACTGCGATGGCGATGTGGAAAAGCGATTCAGCAAGGACGACCTTCTGACAAATGTAACGCTTTACTGGATGACCGAAACCATACACTCCTCTTGCCGTCTTTATTATGAAGCGAAAAAGAAGCCACTCCAGTTCGCAAAGGGGGAGCGCGTTCGGGTGCCATGTGGCGTGGCGCGCTTTCCTAAAGAGGCGCCCTTCCCTCCGCGGGTCTGGATTGAGCGCGGATATAACGTTCAGCACTGGACTGAAATGACGCGTGGAGGCCACTTCGCAGCGGCGGAAGAGCCCGAGTCATTAGCCAAAGACTTGGCTGACTTCTTTGGCCCGCTGCGGGCCGGAAGATGATAGACAGGTTGAGGCACCAGAAGAATGAATAATAAGGATCCTTAACTTTTTTAAGATTGGTGTTAATCTGTGTGGGAGTGATCTGTAGCAATCGCAAATCCCTTGTTGGTCCTGCCTTATGACTGAGAAGAAAACTGGGGAAGAGAAAATCGGACAGAACAGCCCATGGTCGGCTAAAAAGCCTTACCTGAAGCCTGAGTTTCGCTATGAAAGGGCTTTCGAAACGATGGCTCTCTCGTGCGGGAAAGTCCGGGGCAGTCAGGCGCTGTGCCGTTTCAACCGCAAGAATTCATAATCAATCTTTCAATCGAGTCAGATCCCTCAACCTGTCATTCCCGTCCGCCACCAACGCCGCAAAGCTACCACCGACCAGACACCTTCAACCAGCCCGAACGGCCATGCCCCTTGCAGGAAGCCGTAAATTGAACCGAGCAGACAGAACACGCTGAATGCCAGGATGTACCATTGGCTCCGCCTTTCCAACGCGTAACACACCAGCATGCCGGTGACGGCAAATAAACCGAAGAGCGAGAGTCGGCTCATACGCCTGTCATTTGGTAAGAAGGGTTCATTTGGGGTGGTGGCTTCCTAGGATACATCGAGCACTCTCGAACGATTGTGCAGGCGGCGAAATCCTGTCCTGAAAGACACTTTGTGCGCGCATTCAGCGCCAAGTTCAATTTCAGTGTTAACCCGAGCAAAGCATGCGAGCGTGACGGTTACGAACCACGTCCTTCATATCGATTGCCCCCAGATGCGAGCTAACCAGTGCGATAGGTTTCATTCGCAGAAGTCCGATCGCCGGTTCGCGAAGCTCCCTTTACCAAATAGGGACGCAGGGGCGTGATGTGAACATCGCCATGGCGACGCCTTGACGCCAGAGCCTGCGTAATTCTCAAAACACCTATCGCAAGCAGTTCAGCAGGATTGCCCACATGCCTTCGGTACCTGCCTGGTTCGGGCCGGGCATACTTCGGGAATCGCGATTGGCGGCGAACATGTGCGACCGCTTTCATTTTTCTGTCACCCGCCAGCGCAACAAAAAATCGAATCATAAAGCCAATTCCCAAAAGGCACGCCATTAAGGTGCCAAGTACTTCAACACTTGCGACCGTGTTTGCCGGAAGCATTGTTTGCCTCTCACTACATTAGATAACTCGGGGGCGTAACTTTTGCATAAGAAGTGCGTTAAAAACTCATAAAAATTCAGAAGGAAGTTCGCCCGGACTGATGGATTGCGAACGGCCAACTACACCACACGACTAGTTCGGGTGAAAGAGGTTAACTGGACTGTGGAAAGGTTATAACGTGGGAAAGCAATCAATTCTCGCCGGCCGGTTCGAAGCGGTATCCGACCCACGGCTCGGTGATGATGTAGTGCGACGAGCTTTCACTTTCTATCTTCCGGCGAAGTTGCGCAACCAGAACTCGCAGGTGTTCCGGTTGCTCGACGCTATTCGCCCCCCAAATCGCTAGTAGCAAAGTTCGATGGGTCACCACCCGTCCAGCGTGCCTGGCCAGGAAAAGCAAAAGTTCGAATTCTTTAGGCGTAAAGCGGACTTCCTTATTTTTGACGGTTACGCGAAACGCTTCGGAGTCAATCTTGAAGTCGCCAATCGTGATGGCTCGCTGTGTGCTGTCCCCTGTCGGCCTGATTCGTACCAGGTTTCGGCGCACACGCGCCAGCAGTTCATCCATCCCGACTGGCTTGGTGACGTAGTCGTCGGCACCGGCATCAAGAGCCTGCACCTTGGTCTTCTCTTCTCCCTTCACCGATAACACGATGATTGGCAAAGCGGATTCGGCACGAAGCTTTCCGCATAACTCGATGCCGTTCATGTTGGGCATGGAAATATCAGTTATGACCAGGTCTGGCTGCCATTCTCGGGCTACCTTCAGACCGGCATAACCGTCATCAGCAGTTCGGACGTCATAGCCGTTCCCCGCAAGAGACGTCCGCAAAACCCGAGTGATCTGCGGTTCGTCGTCCACTACCAGAATGCGTTTCTTTTCGGCCATAAAGTTCGGTTGTGCTACCTAGCTGAAAATATTTATGAAGATTGTTGGGTGACAATATGAACGTCGACTGGTGGCGCATCTCGAAGAAATTTATGGATCGCGTTCAGATAAAGATATCGCTTCCAGCCTTTTACAGCGGAATGTCCGAACACAACCTGGGTGATGTGTTTTTCCCTTACAAATTCGGCGACGGCTTTCGCCACAGTTTGAGATTTAAGCTTCACCACTTGCGCACCCACACCTTCGGCAAACCGTACATTCGCGGCCAGTGTACGCTGATTGGTGTCGTTGTCGTCCACGCCGATGTCGACGTAAACCACATATAATTCTCCGTCGAGCCTCTTCGCCATGCGCGCCGCACGGGCGATAAGCTGCTGAGCCGCTGGATTCGAACTGATAGCTACAGCGAAACGCTCACGCACTCCGAGCTTGCGGTCGCCGCCTTCGTGATCAAGGTAGGTCTCGAGGCTGCGGTCTACTTCCTGCGCAACTTCCTGCAGAGCCAGTTCGCGCAAGGCAATCAAGTTGCCGGGGCGAAAAAAATTCGCCAGCGCCTTCTCCGCCCGGTCCAGTGGATAGATATCCCCTCGCCGCATCCGCGTCTGAAGCGCTTCCGGAGTAAGGTCGGCCATAACCACTTCCTGCACGCGCTTCATGATCCAGTCAGGAACCGTTTCTCGCACCGTGACGCCACTGATACGCTGAACGCTGGGCACGACACTCTCCAGATGCTGCACATTCATAGTGGTCAGTACATCGATGTCGGAGTCCACCAGTTCCAACACGTCCTCATAACGCTTGCGGTGCTTACTGCCTTCAATATTTGTATGCGCCAACTCATCCACTAACACCACTGCTGGCTTGCGCGCCAGAATTCCCGCTAAATCCATTTCTTCAAAAACCGTCCCCTTATATTCGATCTTGTTTCGTGGCACGGTTTCCAGCTTTGAGGCTAACTCCGCTACCCCCTTGCGACCGTGGGTCTCCACCAGTCCGATCACAACGTCTTCGCCCCGGCTCTTGCGCCGCAAGGCTTCGCTCAACATGCTGTAGGTTTTTCCAACCCCGGGCGCGTACCCAAGAAACAGCTTGAGCGTGCCTCCCTTCTTCGGAGGGGTAGCTTCTTCCAGCCATTGCTCTGGCGTCTTGGTCATTGCCGACTATTGTCGTGGACGGGGTTCGATTTGTCGATATTCAGCTACAATCCTGATCGTGAATCAGTCCAGGTACCGAATGTTGATCCGCTTTACTGTTTGCGCCGTGATCCTGTTCGCAGTCGTCCGTCTCTATACCCCAATCATTCATATTAATCCCACCACGGTGGCCCTCACTTTTCTGGTCTTCGTTCTGATTGTGTCGGCGGTGTGGGGATTGCGCTACGCATTGTTTACCGCCTTCATTGCCACTGCGGCCTTCAATTACTATTTTCTTCCTCCTACCGGCACATTCACCATCGCAGACCCGCAAAATTGGATCGCTTTGCTCGCTTTTCTCAGCACTGCTGTAATTGCCAGCGAACTATCGAATCGTGCACGCAAGCAGGCGGAGGAGGCCGTGAGCCGCCGCCGCGAATTGGAAAGGCTCTACAGCTTTAGCCAGCAGCTGTTGACCGCGGACAACGTTCTACAACTGCTCAACAACATTCCGCATCATGTGATCGAGTCGTTTGACGTGTCGTCTTGTGCCATTTTTCTTCCAGAAAAGGGCGACATCTATCGCGCGGGAATCGACGTTCCAGCTCTAAACACAGAGCAACTCAAGTCCATCATGGCGCGGGGCGAACCCATGATAGACCGCACCCGGAATCTCAGCTTCGCCGCGCTAAAGATGGGAGTGCGCACCGTGGGAGCGCTTGGGGTTGCCGGCACTCTCTCCCGCCAGACACTCGACGCCATGGGAAGTCTGATCGCTATCGCCGTCGAACGCGCCAATGCTGTCGAAACCTTGAGTCGTTCGGAAGCCAGCCGCGAAGGGGAAAAGTTGCGCTCGGCTATCCTTGATTCCGTCACCCACGAATTTCGAACTCCGCTCACTTCAATCAAGGCTTCGATCACAAGCCTTTTATCCAATACCGTATTGAATGCGGATGATCGCCTCGAGTTGATGACGGTTATCAATGAAGAAAGCGACCGTCTGAACCGGCTTGTGGGCGAAGCCGCCGAGGTCGCTCAACTGGAGTCGCATGAATTTCAGCTGGACCTTCAGGATTGCCGCGTCATCGATCTCGTTCAGGCCGCAGTCGATGACGTAAAACAAGTCATGGGCAAGCATACTGTCGAGGTCCGGGTACCCGAGGACATTACCGTTCGTCTTGATCCAGACCGTATGAAAGAAGTACTTGTTCAACTATTGGAAAATGCCGCCAAGTATTCTCCGTCCGACTCGCGTATTTACGTTACCGCCGAAATACTAAAGAAGGAGACTACGAATTTTGAACTGAGCGTGGCGGACCAGGGCCTGGGAATCGACGACATGGAGCAAGCTCTGATCTTTCAAAAGTTTTATCGAGGTAAAAATCAACGCTATCGCGTGCAAGGTACGGGCATGGGGCTGGCGATTGTGAAAGCCATCGTCGAGGCGCACGGCGGCAAAATATCCGTCACCAGTCAACTCGGCCGCGGCTCGGTCTTTCATATCGTGCTTCCTATGGATGTGCAGCGTTGACCTGGTTTCAAACCGTCTATCCTGCGATTCTTGCTACTTCGTTAACTTTTTCCGCAGATTGTCTTGCTCCTCCGAGTCCTGCGCGTTCAAATTCTCGATGATCATGCCTTCGTTATTCGTAACCACCGGGACGTGGTGGTCCGCTCTATCACGACACGCGCCCACTCGTTCTCTGGAGCGAGGCGGCGGAGATGGACATGAACATTGATCAGCCACAAATTATTGGCGACGGCGTAATCAATTTCTGAAGTGATGTCGCTCAGAGTGGTGTCCTTGTACCAGATAATCGACCATCCCCTGAACCAAACATTCTCGACACTCTGAACGTAGCGACGAGCCGATCCACCAGGAGTTCTGCGACAGGGAACCAAAACGTCATAAATTACCAAGGTTACGTCTATGAGACCTCGGTGAGTGCGTCTTTTAGCCGTTTCAGTCCGAAAATAGGTCTTATGAAATTGGATTTGTTGTCGCTCGTGCTGCGATTGGATTGCTTGTCTTGTGTGCTCACAATTTTTTCCACGATTCTGGTTGGCCGAAGATGCTGGGAGGGGTGGGTGTTGGCAGCGGTAAACAGCCTCATCATCTGCGTCATCGGGTTGCGGACAGCGCAACTTGGCTTCATTCCGGCGAATCTGTTTTGTATCGTGCTTTACGGGGTTAATCTTAGAACATGGCGCAAGACCGAAGTTTTGCCATCCGATTAGTCTGGATGTCGATCCCCCAGCTCAAGAAAATCGATAATCTGATGTCACTTTTTTGGCTGCGGCTTGCGTTTTCGGTTGCGGTTTCTTGGTGCTTTTTGGTTCAGACGAAATAGCACGACAGACGAGCTTTGAGTTAGGGTGTTGGCTCACAGGCACGGAAGCAAAAGCCTACGGTCAAAAAGCTGTGACTTTGGCGATAACGTTCAGCCGATTTCCGTCGCGCTCTAACAACAACGTGCGAGTCTCGTCAGGCTTACCATGCATCCGATCATAGATCGCACCCCAGGTTGCATTCCTGGTTTCCAAGTCACCCACCCGAATCAATCGATCGCCAGGCAGAACACCTTCCACTGTTGGCCGGCCCTTCTTTCTAGCGACTGCCGCCACAAAATATGCACCGTGCTCAAATCGCAGGGTGAGGCCAACTTGGTTAAAATCGGCCGAGTCGGGATTGGTCTGCTGTAGCCAGTACATCAGGTGATTAGGATAGTCGATCGTTAGTTTAAAGCGTTTCAGAACATTGCCTCCGATCCATCCGACTACAGCGCTAGCATTTTTTTGCGAGTACCAGTCAAATAGGTCGAGATTCCCTGGAAAACTTCTGACGGATCCAGGAGCGAGGGCGCCGACATCGTTGAGGATTAAAGACCCTAAAGAGATTTGGGGTATACGCAAAAGGATACCGGAGCTTTCGGCGTCGTCCCCGGACATCATCATATTGCTCGCGCCGACCGCGCCCACTCCACGGTCCCAATCGGGATGCGATACAAGCCAGCTTTTCGCAGCGCTCTGCCGGAACCAGGTATAAGCCGAGCCGTTGTCGATGGTCATAGGGTATGTCTCACCCCCAATCGACGCATCCACAGAGAGAAGGCCGGTTTTCTGGTTGATGTGAAATCGCACGGGTATTCCGCGGGGTTTGAGGGTTCGCGGCTGGGCCAAGGTAAGGTTTCGCTTCTGATAATCGATCACGACCTGATATCTCTGCAGAATGCTTGCGGATAAAGTTCCCTCGACCTTGAGCTCCGATCCGATTGAGTAGGGTTCCGCACTCTCCTTGATGACTTCCGCCCCCGGCACCTCGACGGTCAGGTCGCCAAGTCTGAAAAGCAGCGATCGGTTGTGATCAATCTGTAGTTCATTGAAGAGAGAGTCCGTGAGGATCATGGAGGGACCACCCATATCGACGAAAGCCAGGGCTTTATGAACCGAGCGATCTTGCCGGACGAAGCTCAATTCCACATACGTCCGGTTGCCATCGAAAACAAACGCTGCCGTGCCTTTTGAGGGGGAACCTCGCGCAAAAGACAAAGAAGATGCGAAAAGAAAACTCAGACAAATCGCGGACACCCTACGCGTATTGGCTCTCCGACTGGAAAACACGAAATTCACCTCTTGATCAGATTAGATCCTATCTGCACGACTGAACCAACCTGATTACTTCCGAGCCTTTTGCCTTCTCTGCTCACCATCACGGCTTTTGACCACAGCAACGGAAGGTGGTTTGGAGCCTTTTCCTGCAGACCGACTCCGAGGGACCCTCCTCATCGACTAGATAGTTACGCAAACGAGTCGTCTATCGCCGACTCGTTTTGCTCGTGGCGCACCTAGAACTTGAATTGCACGTCCAACTGCATGCGGCGGGGAGGCTGCGCCGCCACCGCGTGTCCGAAAAATGGCGAGGTAATAGTTCCTATATAAGTCATGTCATTGACGTGGTTGAGCACGTTAAAAGAATTAAGCGACACGGTCAGCGTCCGTGCTTCTTTGCGAGATTTGGAAAGCATAAAGTCATGTGCGAGGTTTAGATCCAGTTCGACCGTCCCTGGCCCTGGCATGGCATTGCGTGGCACACCCGCCGGACGGTCGTTCACAACGCCATCGTGATTGTTGTCGGCTCCGGTCGTGATGTTGACTGGCTTTCCTGAATAGACCGAGAGCGCCGCTCCGACGGTGAAATATTTCGTTGGTTGCGACGACGCCAACAAGTCGAACTTGTGCCGACGATCGTTGTCCGAAAGAGCCCAGTCTCCGGCAGGATTGTAGCTATTTCCAGGAAAGTACGTGATCCCGCCGGTGTTGTTGTACGTCTTACCGAAGGTGTATTGCACCTGTCCGGAAAACCACTTGCTGGGCTTTCCGCGAAAGGTAAGCTCCAGTGCGGCACTCTTCTGGTAGCCCTTCGATTGAAGCTCGCGGACCTGCCCCAGATCTGGATTCGGCGGAGAAGAATAATTGGGGGGAGGCGGGGCATTCGCATCAATTGAGCGAAACGCATCGATGTTTCGCGAACCCACGAAGGTCGCACTAACGGTACTCTCCTGGGTTACTTGGCGCTCTACCCCGACGCTGTATTGCACCGAGTATGGAATCCGTGCCGCCGGGTCCAGAGTCACTACGCTGGTCGGCACGTTGATCGGAGGAGGCGTCGGATTGCCCGGATTTTGAATGATGGGATTGTTCACGATGAACCGGAGAAGGTTGACCCCGTTAAAGTGGAGCAAATCTCCAATCGGTGACGGTCCAGTGCGGTCATAAAAGACCCCCGCCCCACCGCGTATCACGGTCCTTCCTTGCTTCCAGGGGGCGTAGGCAAAACCAAAGCGTGGTGCAAAGTTGTTGGAATCGTCGTGAAAATAATTCTGAAAGTAGTAGCGCATCCCGAGATAAGCAGACAAGTTCGGCGTCACCCGAATGTTGTCTTCTATGAAAGCGCCTAACACCCTCTCGAGGAACACCGTGTGACCGTCCCCGCGCTGCACCAGATAAGTCGTCGCATGTCCCGCAGCGTAGGCGTCCAGACTGGGATAGGTGTAGGTTCCCAACTGGTTCGTGAAGTCATCCAATCCGCGGCGGCTGATATCGGGAATGTCCACTCCAAAGCTCAATACATGTTTTCCACTCACGTAGGTGGAGAAATCGGTGCCATCAAAGTGGTATTCAGTTCGTCGCGAGTCGGCCTGCGCTCCACCCGCGGCGAAGGCTCCTGAGACCACAATCTGGGGCGCCTGGGTGACACTGCTTACCGGGGAGTCATAGTGGCCCAACAGAAATCGCAACTGGTTCACCCATCGCGGCGAGAAGCTGTGACGGTAACTTACGTTGACCTCGTGCTCCTGGAATTCTGTGTCGGTAGCGGCGCTGGGCAATGTCGTTCCGCCGACTCCCTGGTTCTTGACGGTGCGCCGTTCGTAGGAATATCCCGCCCAGACTTGATCGCCATTAACCAGGTCGTGAAACACGCGTCCCGAGCCAAAGAAGTGCCGCGTAGGGTTGGCGACATTCTCATTGATCTGAACATTGGGCTGGACTTCGGCGACCACCACGGCCTGCTGGTCCTGTTGGTCTTCGTCGAGCGAAAGTAAGAAGTTCGTGTGCTTGCTATGCCCCAACGGACCTGTGAGCGAACCTTCGAAATATCGCCGCTGCTCCGGAGGCTTGCTGGTGGCGAAGGCGTTGCTCGCATCGAATACCGAATCGCGAAACATGAAATTCAGTGAGCCATGAAGACTGGACGTTCCGCTCTTAGTAATAATCTCCAACCTGGCCCGCCCCGGGCGCGCAAAACGCGCCGAGTAAGGATTCTGGTTGATCTTCACCTCTTGCACTGCTGACGCCGTCACTCCCGGCCCGTTTGCCTCAATGCCATTGACCACCAGTGTGATCCCGTTTGTGCCGGTGGCGCTGTCCTCAAGAAATCGCGACATGGTGGTGATGTAATCCTGATCAAACACCGGCACACGATCAAGGGCGCCGCGGTCGATTGTGTTCGCATTCTGATTCTCGCCAACCTCGGTGCTGACCAGCGGCGCTCCGGCGCCAACATTTACGGTTTGGTTCTCCACTGCAATGGCCATGATCACGTGTAGAGTCGGAGGTCGCTTAACTCCGACGACTGCATTGGTCTTGGTCTCTCGGAATCCCGCCGCCTGAATGTCGACTCCATATTCTCCCGCGCCCACGTGATTGAAACGAAACATCCCCGCGTTGTCAGTTAAGGACTGATCGATAAGAGTTCCGTCCGCAGCGATCAAACTTACTTTCGCTCCCGGAATTGCAGCGCCCGAGGGATCGAGCACGACACCACTGATCACTTGAACACCGGGTGTCAAAACCTGCGCCGAGAGAAATGATGTCTGCAGAATCACCGTAGAAACGAGCGCCAGTAATGTGAATAGCGATTTCACATGAATTCCGGATCTCCTAATGGTACCGGAGCGACCTGAAGCATCCCTGAAAAGCGGAATTCCCGTCAGCTATGGCGATCCAGTTCTTGGATTAACCCACGCCGCATTGAGAACCAGGGCTTCTGGCTGGATGGCGGAGCCATGCCGTGGGCGATTACACTCCTGGGCTGCTCCGACGAGAGGTCTAGACAGGCACGAAGATCTACCAGGGTATTGCTTTCGCAGATGGGTATTCCGAAGAGCCTTGGTATCACTCCCTAGCCATTTGACTGATGCGCACTCCCTTCACCGGCAGCATGATGGAAGACGTGCTAGAAATCATAGGTTCATCGGGGGATCACATGGCGTCATCAAGCAGGTGGGCGGAAATTTCCGAAGATATAGCGCAAGTTGCAGACTCGGTTGGGCAGTCGGTCGTTGCCCTTCAGCCTAAGCAAGCGCACGCGGCGAGCGGGCTCATATGGCAGCAGGGATTCATTGTTACCGCAAACCACTCAACCCCGGGCAACGAACTGTCGGTCCTACTACCTGGCGGAAAATCCGCGGTTGCGCATGAAAGAGGACGCGACCCGAGCACCGATCTCGCCATCTTTAGTATTGAGAATGTGGAAGGAGCCGCGGTCGCACGTGGCGATGCCGGCCAGTTACGGGTTGGTCACCTTGTACTGGCCTTGGCGCGAACCCGGCGCGGAAACTTGACGGCGACTTCAGGAATTATCTCAGGTCTCATGGAGACGTGGCACACCTGGCAAGGAGGGCAAATCGACCGCTTTGTCAGGCCAGACCTGATCCTGTATCGCGGGTATTCCGGTGGGCCGCTCGTAAATACAAAGGGAGAAGTGGTGGGGATCAACACAACGGGTCTGAGGCGAGGTACACCCATCACGATTCCCACCAGCACAGTTAGCCGAGTGGTGGACGAACTGTTAGCGAAAGGACACGTCGAGCGCCCCTACCTGGGAGTGGCGCTACAACCAGTGGCGTTGCCGGAGGACATGAGGACGAAGCTCAATATCGGAAGCCGTTACGGCTTGCTGCTGGTACACGTGGAGAGCAACGGACCTGCTGCCACGGCCGGCCTGATGCTGGGAGATATCGTGGTCGAGGTAGGAGGCAAGTCGCTCCCACCCACGCACGACCTCCGTACAGTTTTAGGTAGCGTACGAGTAGGCGAGCAAGTCACAATCGGCATTGTGCGCAGCGGGGAACGAAAGGAAACCCCGGTCACGCTGGGAGACCGCTTCGGGCGATGAATCTGAAAACGGCGGAGGCCCGACGGTTGAGCGTGTTGATTCTTGCTCATTCGACCGAGCGAAGACGTGCGTTGGCCGCGATGCTTTCCCATCAGCCGGATATTTCGCTGCTCGATGTTTCACCCCGAGACTTGAGCGCCGCTCTGTGCCAGGCGCGTCCAGGGGTTGTGGTTGTAGATCTGGACGGTAACTTGGCAAACTCAGTAGAAACCCTTTCGGAGAGCGGAGCCGCAGTGGTCTTGTTGACGGATGATCCGGAGGCCCAAGGAGTTGCGGAGCTACTCACCACGCGCCCCAGCGCTCTATTGAGGCGGCATTGCACTGAACGCCAACTTGCAGCAGCGGTGCAAGCGGTCTCCGCGGGGCTGATCGTTCTTGAGCCGGACACTGTGCAGGGACTGGTGCGGCCTCCGCGGGATACGGTTGAACTAGAACCTGGGGATGAAGAACTGACTCCGCGGGAAACTGAGGTCTTGCGAATGATGACAGCAGGACTGAGCAATCGCGAAATTGGATCCACCCTCGGCATCTCTGAGCACACGGTAAAATTCCATATCGCCTCGATTTTCGGAAAGCTTGGGACCTCCAGTCGCACCGAGGCAGTGACCGAGGGCATCCGGCGAGGCTTGGTCCTGCTTTAGGACGAGTTAGCCAGTCTAGTAACCCGTGAGTGCGAGCAGATCCTCCATAACTCTGCGGCATGCCTCTGCGACGCCTTCAACAGCATAGCAATCAGTTGCAGGTGATACTGGGATCGTGTTTGGCCAAGTCTAAGCACGCCTTATGTCGCGTCGTGCTGCGTCCGCCAAACTCTGGGCGGTTCTAAAGGTCGCGTTGACCGAAGCGGCGGACCGCGAGCAGGAGGGCTGCCAGCATGTATAGGCCGGCGTACCCAACCATGGTTACGCTGGGAACGGAAACGTTGGAAAATGGGGACATCCGCATCGCACTTGCCAGAGGAGATTGCATTTCGAACGCGGCCCGTCGCCAGAGTGCCTCGGTCGGAATCAGGATGCTCGCGACGATACCTACATTGACTGCACGCTGGGTGTGTGTAATGGCACCGAACTGCTCAATCCAGCCACCAATGAAGGCGATCCCGTGGAGGCCTAGCGCAAGTACGCCGCTGGTAATGGTCGAGAAATAGGTGCCAAAGACGAAGGTCAAAGATAGGAGTACCAAGGTTTCCATCCACATGAAGAGAAAACCGCGAAGCAAGTGGCGCGCGGTCACACCGCCGATTAAATAGGTCACCGCGTTTACGCCGCCGACCATAATAATGATGTAGACGGTGATCATTCCAACAAACCCGAGCCACTTGCCCAGAAGAACCTGCCAGCGCGACACCGGCTTGGTCGCGATTGCCTGGATCGTGCCAGAAGTGATCTCGCCCGAGAGAGTATCGACCGAGGTCAAAATAGTCATCAACACGGCGAGCAGATCAACGGCGTACAGGCCCATCGTCAACATTGTGTTCATGATTTCCCGCCGCAGCACGGGGTTGATCGACTGCGAGGCGAGGTCCTTGACCTGGAAATGCAGGCCCGTCCCGAACAGCGTGAGAAATCCGGCACCTGCAGCGAGAGCCATCCACAACACCTTCTTGCGCGCGGCTTCGCGGAACGTGACCCCGGCCATGATCCAGACACCCATCAGAGGCCCCCGTCAGAACCTACGATTTGGAGAAACCGTTCTTCCAGCGAAAGCCGTTGCGGGGTCACTTCATACACCTCGGCTCCTTTTTCGACCAGGCAGCGCACGATCTGAGGAAGCATGCCGGTGGAACATAGCGACAAGATGAGATGCTCGCCTTCGATACGCACACAACCAGCCAATACCTGAAGCGCAGCCACGGCATCGGTCGAAACGTTGGTGGCGCGAATGGTCACACCGGTCTGTTCTTCGAGCGAGCTATTCAGCTCTCGGGTCTCGACTACCTCGCCCTCCTTGAGAAAGGCAACACGATCGCAGCTGATCTCCACTTCGCTCAGCAAATGAGAGTTCAAAAGTACGGTAGCGCCACGCTCGCGTTGTGATTTGATGATGTCCCGAACCAGGCGACGGCCGACGGGATCGAGGCCAGAAGTGGGTTCGTCGAGAAAGACCAGGTCGGGGTCGTTTAACAGGGCTTGGGCCAGGCCAATGCGCTGCAACATGCCCTTGGAGAAGTCGCGTAGGCATTTGTCGCGATGGGGAGTGAGCCCGACTCGGTCGAGCAAGCTCGGAACACGACGCCGGAGCTCAGCATGGGAAATGCCGTAGAGGCGGCCATGGAGCTTAAGAAGTTCGGCTGAGGTCAACCAATCATAGAAACGAAAATGTTCTGGGAGGAAGCCCACCTTGGCGCGGGTTTTGACGTCACCGGCGGGTCTGCCGAGGATCGCCGCGGTACCGCTGCTTGGCGCAACCAGTCCGAGAAGCATTTTTACCGATGTACTCTTGCCGGCGCCGTTCGGACCCAAAAAGCCGAAGATCTCGCCTCGGGAGACCTCCAAGGTGAGGTTTCGCACCGCAACTTTATCCCCGAAGACCTTGCGTAGCCTGCGGGTGCTGATAGCGAGGTCAGAGATCATCCGGTAACCAGGCCGGCGCGTGATCTGCGTCTAACATCAGTTGAGTGAAGCCGCCAAGTTGAGAGCTTGGCCGGAATCGCCCGAGCCCATTAACGAATAGATCACGCCGTTCCTAACCCACAACAGACTATACCGATTCGACTGCGCAACTGTCTCGGCGATGAGCGTGCCTTCAACGCCATCCACCTTCACCTTTTCGTACGAACTGATGTTCCGGGGAACCGGGATCACCAGGGTGGATGACCAGTCTACGGTTTGGCAGAACGCATGGGCCTCCTCCGGGCTCATGCCTGCCAGTTGCAGCCCAGCTTCCGCGATCTCAGCCATGTCGAGCTCGGGCGGCATGCTAATAGTGGGGCTGGGCGCCTGAATCAGGTACACGCAGTTCGCATTGTTTATTCGAGCAAAACGCTCCATCTTGTGTTCGGCCATTTCCTGTCCGGGGGAGGATTGCGCGGAAGAAGTGCGAGAGGCTTGGCGAGCTGGGCAATCGCCATACATCGAAACGACGGTTTTTGGAATGTGAACGGCGACGAGCGCTCCGTCCATGGACTCGGGAATCTGAATGTCGGCGCGACCCACCTCCTGCAGCAGAGTTTCAATGCGGTCTCGGTTGAGGTTCATCTGAAAAGCTGCTTCACCATTGACTTGAACTTTTTGTGGCGTGCCGAGATTGCTGAGGGTGCGAATGGGAAATCCGGCCAACTGACTGGCCATCGCGACACTTGGAACGACATTTGGCTTTCCTGGATCGATGGTGACCAAAACGTTGTCGGAGACAAACTGGTTGATGAGCCGATAGGGCCGGGAGTCAGGCTCAACATTGGACACCAGCGTGGATGGGTCGATCGAAACGACCGCGATCTTCTGCACGCGCAACATGGCAAGGATCCTCTGTGCCCAAAGACGCGCCGGGCTGAATGCGAGGAATATGCCAACGATCGTCGCCGCCGCGATCAGTCCCCACGCTGGGCGCCACCGTGGCGCAAAAAGACGCTTCAACCAGTAACCCTCTTCTTGCTGTTCCGCTGCCAACTGGTTGCGAAAAGCAGCGTAGGCAGAGATGGCATCGACAGCTACTGGTTCCGGCCTTGGCGTCAGCGTAGCGAGAAACTCCTGCACACCTGTGGCGTCGTTCGCCAACTTGCCCATCCGGCTGCGGCATGCGGCGCACGAGGCAAGATGCTGAGTGATTTGCTCGAGATCCGCTTCGCTCAATTCGCTATCGATGCGGGCGCGAAGTATTCCATCATTGGGGCAGATCATAGGTCCTCCTCGTGTCCATGGCGTTCGAGGTAGCAATTACGAAATTCCTCTTCGGCACGGTTGAGCATCGTGCCAATCCCGGTCATCTTCACCTCAAGCACATCGGCCAACTGCTTATAGGAGAATCCGCTGGCGCGCAGGAGGAGGAGCTGGGCCTGAGCCGGTTTGATTGATGCCAACACGGTGCGAACGCGGCGGCATTTCTCGTCGCGAAGGACATCCTCTAGGGGCCCGTTGGCGCCGGCAGTCCCTCCGGGAGTCAGCCGTCCGGCTGCTTCCTCGTAATGCCGGCGGCGTGATAAGGAGCGAAGAGTGTCGATTCCCAAATTGGTTGCGGTCCGGTAAAGCCATCCACCCAGGTTGCCGTCTGCCCGTAGCGCAGGCTCACGGTAGAGTCTCCAGAAGACATCGTTAGCCAACTCTTCCGCACGTGTGCGGTCGCCCACCATGCGCGCCAATACGCCAACAATCCTGGGATAATATTCGAGAAACACCGCCCGAAAGTCGGTTTCTGGCCAACTATTGGCGCTTTCGAGTGTCTGGGACATGGAGCGACTTAATAGTTGCGCAGTACCCACGATAACCCCCGCCCACCATGACTACATCTGTTAAAACGTCCGCCGGGCTGGAAATGTGACATCCGGGCACACGGATGTAGGCCGCGTTCAAGAGTACGTACTACCGAGATTTTGGGCGATCTGGCGTCGAATTCGTGTACGCCCACCCTACGACATAACGGGTTCCGCAGAAACTACTAAAGTAGCAGTCCCCTTAATGCGCAGATCTCATAACCGCTGATGCCGAGGAGAGCCAGCGGAGAATCATCGGGGGCAGACCCGTCCAGCACCAAGACTCTGCGAGGCAGGGGCCCTTCACAGTGGCCAGGTTGGCCACCCGTTGCACACGGTGGCTCTTGATTTTCGGCTGTTCTGCCCGGTCCCCTCTGCGATACGGATGATCTTGACTTATCACTCGAATAAGGACAGAATCTGCCCCGATGAGCAGAGCCGGGCCAATCGTGAATCCCACTCCTGAATCAAGGCGGCGGCAGAAAGTTTGGCGACTGGCCTCCCGCTCGGCCAACCTGGAACACGTTCTGAATCGAATGGCGGGGATTTTGTGCAGCTGAACCCCGAAATCCGAAGAATTGGCGATGTTGTCTTGGTCGCCTGCAGTGGCCGCGTAGTCGCCGGCCCCCAATCAGAGTCTCTTCGCGATCAAATCAAGAGCCTTCTTCCGGAGAGCAGGGACATCGTCTTGCATTTAGGTGAGGTGACTTTTATCGATAGCAGTGGCTTGGGGATCTTAGTGCGCCTTCTTGCCAGCACTCGGGCCGCTGGGGGCGATCTCAAACTTTGCAATGTTCCTCGGGAAATCCATCACACCTTAAAGATTACAAACTTGATTACGTTGTTTGATACCCATGAAACCCAACTAGAAGCAATTTCGGCCTTCTATCAGCGCACAACGTCTAGCACCAGGGCGATCCCGTCCGAGGTTCAGATCTTGTGCGTGGACAGATCCACCGATGTCCTAGCTTATCTCCGGGAATTGCTCCTTCGTGCAGGCTACAACCCGCTAACCAACAACAACATTTCTGATTCGCTAATCCTGCTCAAGGCTGCACGACCAAGACTGGTAATTCTTGGTCCTAATCCACCATCGGACCATCCAGGGCAGATTTGGGAAAGATTCAGAAAAGCCGCCATGTGTTTTCCCATTGTTGAACTGGAGAATGACTTCTCCAGCCGCGAAGCAGGGCAAGCCGGAGCCCAACTACTCGGGACGGTGAGGGCCCTACTCAGTCCTAAGTCCCGAGAAGAAGCACAATCGCGATAAGGTTGGAACGTGAAGTAGTCCGCGAGCCCGATTGAGCATGCGACCCGATCATTCCGGCCGTTTGAACTCAGTTCGAGGGTGAGAGTCGCTTGGAGATTAGAGTGGCGTAAAGTACTCCTTTGTCCCAAATGCCTCTGGCGATCACTCGATCGTTGTCCTTGACCTGAGTCGGGTCAATGTCGTTGACCTTGTTGCTACCATGCTCCTGACTGACCCACCGAGTCGCTCCGTCATAGTGAACCGTCTTCTCAACGTTTGAACCCACTCTCCGAACTGTCAAGGTGGACTTATCCAGGTTTCTCCGGACGACATTCCCCTCCCAGCGGTCTTCGTTCGACGTCTTGCGCATCTTCTCTTGAGCGGGAGCCTTCACCGCCGCTGTCAGCGAGAACACAATTACAGCCGCGCATAAAAGAGTAACTAGCTTCGTGACCATCGTGACCCCCTTCTCTTGGGAAGGACTGGCTGACATGTTTCTCGATTCTAGCTCAAAATTCCGCGGCATTCGCGCTGCAGGAACCTTGATCTTGCGGGACCCTGGGTTGGAAAAGACCTTTTCATCATATTGCTCGCTTACCCGGTAATTTACTGCCGAAAAGCTCTTTTCTCAGCTTGTCCAATCCACGGAAGTAGTGGTGCTTGACATTCCCTCGAGTTAGACCGAGCTTCGCAGCAATTTCATCGAATGTATGCCCTTCAATAAAGAAGAGGCGCAAGGTCCGGCGCTGATTCTCCGAGAGCGCGTCAAACAGATTTAGTAGCCGTCCGTCTCCAAGTCTGCCCTCAATCGAATCCTCAAACCAGAATACAGTTGTCGGATCGACGAGATCGTTTGCTGCGTCGTCGAGGTCGAGTCGCGTGTAGAAATGTCGAGAGGTCAAATAGCGGCGGCGGGAGATGGAACGACGGTAGGCCATTTGCAGAATCCAGAACCGTGCTGGACCTTTGGAGCTGTCAAACGTTTTGCAGTCGCGATGAACCAGCAGAAAGATGTCTTGGACAAGATCATCGGCTTCGGAAGAGTCGCGCAGAACTCGATAGCAGATTGAGCGTACCACGCGAGCATATCGGCGAAACAACAAAGCCATGGCCTGTTTGTCACTCATGCAAATGCGAGAGATCAGGGCTTCGTCGGAAACTTGCGGCATCACTACTGAGGAGTGTGCCGAAGCAGTCGTTTGGGCCTCCTCTGCGGTCATCGCCAGACTAGGCAAGCGAAATGTGATGGAAGGATTCATCGAACGCATGGGAGTCAGGATCGGCAATCAAAGAGCTATTTTTCAGAGAGAACGATTCCCTGCTGTCATAAATTGAGATTTCGGGCCCGCGTTGAGGTTGGCCAAACCTCACTGACTTAGCGATCTTGCACATGGCGCTCTCCAACTAACCGATCTATTTTCAATCACCTCAGATAGATGCTCGGCGTAGCGGCTCTGTCTCACCTTTGAGTGCTTCCCCTGGAAATCATAGATCACCGGCTCCGCTACATCGCAATGCATTATGTTGCTTAGTGGTAGCATAAAAGCAGTGGCCAAAAAGGATCACATTCCTTCCAGGCGCACCGGCAACGGACCACTCGGAGCGAAGGTGTTCTCCTACTACACCCAGGATGAACGGCGACTCATCGAAAAGGCTGCAAAGCTTGAGCATCGCAGCCTCAGCAGCTTTGTCGCAATTGCAGCCGTCGAACGCGCGCAACGAGTGCTCGGCCGGAACTAAGCGCCATCGCAGATACCACCGGTAATTCCTCTCGCTTTAATACTACCGTTATCTAGCGTTAGTCAAATAAAATCTTCGGCACGGCCCTGCGGTCACGGGGTATCAGTGAAAGTGCAATCGTTCGCTACATTGCGATTTTCATTAAGAAGTAGTCAGCGGTGACGATATGCGGTAGAGCGGTCGTCAGTCATCGGTCGTTTGTCGTTCACAAATCCCGAGCGACTGAGCCGTGGTTTGGTCGAAGACCGACAGCTGAGGACTGATGATTGATTTCTAGACGCTCAATGCAGAGCTTCAATCGCGGGCTGCACCCAGGAAAATAGGAACCGACCGATGGGCGGAAACTGAGAGGCGAGCACAGTCAACAAGGGCAGCGCACCGTAAGAGACTAGTCGGACGTAGAAAGCGCGGTCAAGCTTGCCGGGTTGGGTATCGGAGAGGCGGCTCAAGATAGCATCTTTGTCCATCTGCGCGAAGGCGATGACAACGGGGATGCCGAGAGCAATGAAGAGGAGGCTGAGAGCCCATCCGATGGAGCGGTGGGCAAGGAAGGGATATGAGCGGACCGAGGCCACGCAGAGGATAAATCCTGCCACTACGAACGAAAGAAGATTGCGAAGCTGAACGCCAACGTAACGCATGAAGGCGACAAAACGCAGAGCGACGAATTCTTCGGCGACTATGTGGACCTCGTTTCCGTCGGGTGGTTGGCCGACACTCAGGTAGCGCGCTCCGCTGTCGGACTTGCTGTCGTTGCTGCCGTCGCCCGACAGACTCTCGCTGCCGCCAACCGCTTTCCAGCTAGGGATTAGAAAATCGCTTGCGATACGGTCGGCGGTGGCGATGAGATTTGCCTTCCAGAGTTCGCTCTCGGCCTGATGGTCGAGGTAATTTGCGGCCTCGGCGTCGAGCAGCCTTGAAGTCGAGGCCTGCAATTGATTTACAAGACCAGGCAGGTCATCGACCAACTTCTGCGACAAAGGCGGCGCCTTTCGGCAGGCGCTAAGCTTGCGCAGACATTCCAGAGCATGGGCTTGCAGGGCATAGTTCCGGCGGGCGCCCCCGGAATGCCAGAGGGGACTCCAGGAATAGAACCTCTTGGGCAGGCGGTCGAAGGCATGACGTATGGGTTGCCGCTCGAGCCGACGAAGAATTTTCTGCAGGGCTGCCCAACACACGACAAATCGCAGCAGCGCATGCACCAGGAACGTGGTGCAGAGCAAAAGATAGAGGACGTAGACGGCATCGAAGAGCTTCAGATCGGCACCCGGGATCAGGAAGGGTTCAAATCCCGAGATGTGGGAAAAGGGGCGGAGCAAAAGAAAGATGCCCAGGACGACGACCACGATGATCCAAGAACGCTTGTAGAAAAACATTTTACCCAGAGCAGTATCGAGATCAAGTCCAAGTTCCGCGAAGTGAGAACGGAACTGCGCGTCGATGGAGGCAAAGTCAAGGTCTTCGCGGCGATTCTCCCAGAAATGGACGCGGCGCAGGTTGGTCATCGACCACAGGTAAAAGGCAATCAACAACAGGAGGTGAGGCAGGAGCGGCGAAGTGCCATTGGAGAGGTCGAGAGAACGTTGAAGGAAGAAGTAAGAATCGTTTCCGCGCAGAAGAGCCAACCTGATCCACATGGCGAAGTAGGTAATCGCGATTACCCAGGACACGAGAAGCCAACCACCCTCTGGCGTATTGAGAATGCGGTGCCGGGCGGAGAGCCGCGCCCCAACCGTCGTGATGATAATCATGGCGCCTATGCTCAGAATCGAGACCAACGTATACCAGAGCGAGTTGAGGCCTTCTCCAGTTCGCTCGTAGGTTATGCGCCAAATCGGCAGGAACACAATAAAGTCGAGGACAGCTAGAATGATGAATGAGTTGGAGAGCAGGTAGGCCTTCTGAGTGCGAGCATCACTGTTGTCGCAGATATGAAAGAATTCGATCACCCATCCCAGGAAGGTCACCTCACATCGCTCGCCATAAAATGCGAGACCAAGGTGAGTTAGAGTCCCTCCCAACAGCAGCGCGCAAAGAAGAAGATATCCACCGCTCGGATATTCCGGCTTGATTTCCAGCTTGCTGGGAGTTCTTTTGGTGACCCAGTCAGGTTTGGACACAGGGCGGCCAGCGAGGGGCACAGCGTCTCCTTCGCTCTCCGCATGGGGCAGCAGGTGAACCGGCTGGAAGCCGTTACGAGAAACTACCGTAAGCCAGAGCAGAGGTTCTAGGGGACGAGTCTTGCGATCCTGCGACTTTGCCTCATCCCCAGAGTCAAACGAGTAGTCGCGCATTCTGTCGGATTCACCGATTAGCGCCAGAAAAGCGTTGTAGGTAAGTTCCGCATTACGGCTGGGAAAAGTGCGAACCGCACGGTCATTGCCCTGCCAGGACTGGATCACAGAAGACAGGGGGTAATCGGTGACAGCGAGGGTTCCCTGGAGCGATAGGTTATCGGCTGCGCGAATAAGTAGAAGATCGGAATCAAGAACAAAGAGACGGGCGTCGGGACAGAATTGCTGCAGAAAACGTAGTACAAAGAGCGTATCAAACACGTCACTGGCAGCGACGCCTACCATCTTGATCTTGCGGCGATGAATGGTTTCGGCAATGCTGAGCATGATCGCTTCCTGCGACAGAGGAATCTGCTCCCCTGAGAAAGAAGGCAAGTCGTCCTCCCGACCAGTGGAGGTTTTAAGGTTCAGCGTGAGTCCGGAGGTGGGTTGATTCTCTTCTCCCTTTGACCCCGCCGCCAGCTGCGGTTGATCGGGGTACGCGGAGCGGAGGCGGTAGATCTCTCGCGGGAAACTCAGGCGGAGGGTGCAGGCTCGTAGAGAGCTGGCCAAATCGCGGGTGTCGAACCGGCACAGCTTTTCAGGAGCCGGCCTGGCAGAAGCCGGGGACCTAGCGGACGGCGTGGCCGGTGCCGAGTCGAGGTTAAATTCTCCACTGCCAAAAGCGGTCTCTGATTCAGAGACGATAGCTATGTCCGCTGGGCGAATCTTGAGAATGTCATTGGCGTAGTTAAGAAAGCGTTCCAGCGCGGCATCATCGTCGTGCAGAACGCTGTGGACGGTGCCTGCGCCACTCACCGTCTCCCGAAGCATGCCGAGCAGGTCGTGATCGGTCGCGGAACTGGGAATAATTTCAAAACAACAGGCTTTGCCAGCGATCTGTTGCTTGAGTGTCTCAGAAAGGAGCGGGATCGAACCGGAGAAGCCCGGGCCCAAGATCTTGATCTCCGATGTGGTGCTTTGGTGGTTTGCGGTCTGAATTTCACGCACATATGCGATCGCGTTCTCGAACTGAGAAAGGTTCACGCCTCGTGTTGGCGTTTCACCAACCAGAAAGACGAACAGCGCCTTGGGATGCTCGGACTCACGTGAGCGGAAGATCAGCAGGCCCGGCTGGTTCTGGCGAAGCTGCCTGAGCACACGCTCCTTGCCTGCTTTTTCTGGATCCTCCGCCTCGGCGATCCCAACTGCATCCCAAGGCAGCCAGAACTGATCCAGGGCATACCATGCGTCGAGGGCCGCGGCTTGGATAGCATCGATGCGGCGATCGAAATCGAGGGCGAGGTGGGAATTTACGGGGTCTGGGAGTGTGACGACGAGAGCCGTGATGGATACCACGGCCTTGTTGAGGCACCAGCGATTGAGGGAATCCAGGTCGTTGAGACCAACATCAGGGACTTGCATAGGGTCAATGACATCCGGCCGGTTCGCAATGACAGGCAGCGTATCGGAAATGGGTTTCGCAAGGTTGAGCGCGACCATCGGCGAACGCGGTGGTGTGTCCTGATAAGCACGACTGTAGCGACAAGAAGCGTTCCACGGACCGAGATCGATTCGCGGCACGCAGGGCGTGAGATCTTTGCAGAAATCGCTGGGGTTGGTCTTTGTCGAAGGCAGATTCTTGTGCGCCTGAGAAGTCTTCGTCGACGCGGGTCTTGCGCCTGAGCTCGGACTCGCTTGCGGTGCAAAGCCAAGTGTTGCAGGCAGTCCGGTACCGCCGAACTGTGAAAAAGCTGAGGCAATGATGAGCAAGGCAACGACGGGGCCAATTCCTCGGGGCATGGCAATCAATTCCTCGCAGACCCGGGGCGTGATGAACGCACCAGAAAACTCAAAACTATTCCTGGGGAAGCGTTGTGGCCCGAACCGTGATTGAAGTTATGTGAAAGCCAGCAACGAGTCTTTGCTTCGACGGTGGCATGGCGAAAGCTGCCATGCGCGAGAACAAAACGATGAGCATTGTCGTGCGATTCAGCTGCATCGACTTGGCAAGGCAGGTAATTCTCCGAATGCAATATGAGACCCACCTACTCTATCAACCCGTTGAGCTGAGACCGGGTCATCCTTTGCCATCGGAAAAGCCCCGAGCACTGACCAGCGCTTTGTTGTTCTTATTGATCTAACCGGGATAGTGTCGAGTGTCAAGAAAAAGTTCTCACTGCGGCAAAGTCGGAATTCCGACATTCGGTCACGCGCTTCATACGTAAGGTACGGAGCACAGAAACGAAAGTTTGCCCTATCACACTTTCCTCCAATGATTCCCGCTACACCAAACCCGGTCGGAGGACGCTTCGAAGGCGTCGTCGCTTGGCGGCAACTGCGTATTTCGGCGGAAACGTAAGGCGTTTGATGAACAGCAGCCGACTCGTTAGTAAGCCCCGGACAGCTCCCCCATTATTATCAGAAACCTCTTCGACGTTTCCAAAATTCAGATCCCTTCCAGCGACTTTGTTTTTTGTAGATTTCGGCGCGCTGAATCATATAGGTATTGAAGGTGTGGTTGGACCAATCCGCATATCCCTTGCAAGTTGTACTTTGGCGCAGCGCTCCCAGCACCGATTGGCACGCTCGGATTCCCGAGTCGACAGCTTTATAGATCCCAAGAGAGGACAGAGGGTCAAAGCTCATCGCGGCATCACCAATCGAGATCCAGCCGGGCCCGGTGACGTGAATTCTTTTACTCGTTGCCGCAGTGATTATCCTGGCCACTCCAAGAGGTACCGCACCGCCGACCCTCTCTTCCGTGTGCTTCGCCTTTTGAATCTCACTTTTCCAGTAGTCTCCCCTTGTCTTACAGCCAAGTGAATGGATATCGGCGTCACTGAAATAGATAACGAGGTAACCATCAGTCGTATCCAGTGAGTAAAACCAGCCTTCGTCCGTAGCCTCTATCAACGCATACCTGGATCTCGTCTCGCAGGCATAGAATTTCGCGACACCAATCAGTCGATCCGTAAAAACCCGCTGCGATAAAGATGAGATTGCGTTGGCACCAGTTCGCCCGCTCGCATCTACTAAGTACCTCGCGAGCAACCAGGGGGGGCCTTCTTTGTTCTGGATTCGAAGGTTCCATTCACCGTTCCCAAGCCTCTCGCAGGAGACCAGAGACGCGTTCCGGCATATCTGAGCACCCGCTTTTTCCGCCTCGTCCAGTAGCATGGCGTCAAATTGGGTTCGATTCAAATTCCAGCCAAGTCCCTGAGCGGAGACGAAGAAGTCGTTCACGTATGGGGCAGAACCTCCCCAAATAGACACCAAGCCTTCGACAGGCAAATGACGCTCCTTCGAAAAACGGTTCGCAAGACCTAAGCGATCTGAGGAGTGCGTTTGCGACGGGCGGAAGTGTCTCTCCCATAGATGGGCGATTCCTGGTAGAACGATCAACGATCACGACCGTGTGTCCGGCGCGGGCCAATAACATGGCTATCACTGCACCGGCGGGCCCGCCCCCCACTACCGCCACATCCATTGCGCGAGCCTGCATGGTCATCGCTTTCTTGATTCAAGCTCGCCGCGCCGTTTTCGAAAGTTGCTTTCGTTAAATGGCAACTCTGGCTCGTCTTCCACGCGTCCGGTTTCAAAAAAGCCATTGCCGGAACGCAATACATGTCCCAACCTGTAGAAATCCTTGACCATAGCTTCTGCGCCCATCTCTCCCTTTCCCGAAGGAAAGCGGCGGGCCCAAACGGAATACTCGGTTTCTTCAGCCCGGCGAACGTCAATCGGTCGCTGCGCCGGCCACCATACGTATGGATCTTCGTATGCGCAATCCACAAAGTCGGTCTGCCAGGGAAGGGACATCTGTTGCGAGACGTCGCCCGGGGAAAGACACTCCGGATCCAAACGGAACGGCTCGATATAGCGAAAAACGTCACGCATCTTCCAACTCACCTCTATACCCGGAAAGAATGCTCCTCCCACACACGCTTCGAGAGCGGCACGGTCGAGACCGGACGGAACTACATCGAAGGATAGGGCTGGTGGCTTTCCATCCCAATCGTCGGTGAAATTCCCTGCCGCCCACGATTCCAGTGTCCGATATTGGTGCGGCGTGACTGTCCCATTTACGGCGGAATCCGTGTACAAATCAGACCAAGCATACGGCATGCGGCCCGTACCTGTTCCGGGCTCTTTCGGGTGGCGTGACGGAACGCGAAACTGACGCAAAACATGTTTTCGCTCTTCTGGACTTCCCGGCCCGATTGAAAATGTATGTCCGATGTCGCTCTTGGCAAAAACCCATCGCATCTGGTCCGCACGTCGCAGAATGGGATAAACATCCCGACTGAACGATGGTAAGAACCGCGGATCAGAAAACGGATTCGCGATCAGTCCGGCGTCAATGGCAACCTGGTACAGCATGTCGTATAGGGTAACGATGGTTTGCAGCTCCGGTGCGAACTTGTGGGGACCAACCACAACCCACGCCGGCTTGACGGAAATTCTTCTCCCGTTAGCCATGGTTACGCAGGCGGTCACAACACCGTCTGACGTATCGTCAAACCACCCGTCGTGATTGGCGAAATCGCCTTTTGTAAGAGGATACTTGTTTTCATCGGGCGTTCCCGACCGTCCGCGCCCGCCAAGAACGATCAACCTTCCGGTGCCCTGCTCGTATATCAGCCTGCCCAACTCGAGGACTGGCTCGAAGGCAACATCCATGAAATCCTCGCAATGCAGTCGTCTTTCACTTTGGGTTTTGCTAACTCCTTGAAGACCGGGATCCAGAATCAGCTTCTTCTCGTCGTTTCCTGCGTTGAGCCATTCACTATTCCGATGCTCTTCGTCTGGATTTAATAAGCCATTAAATTTGCGGCCTACGGCTTTGGTGTTCTTCAGATGCACGCGCCACTCGATCACAGCGTCTCTTTCCAGGATTTCCCCAACAGGGCGATCAATCTCGTCATAGCCGAAAACCCGAAATCGAGCGCCCTGGCGCTTTAGCCTGTTTTCAGCATCCCGAAATCCCCCTTCCGGAAACTGGTACACGCCTGGAACTTCGGGCCCGATGAAGTAATCGTCTTCGCTATTCCCAAGGCGCGCGATCCCGATCGCGGGATGTATGCGAGCTGTGCGAATCCGTTCACTTTTTGAGGTTTCCATGTTGCCCTCTTTCCTAGCTACCTTCGAGCTGCCTTAGCACTTCGCGCATTTCGTCATTCTGACGGGCCACTGCGTCGAGCAGGCTTTCCTCTAGGCCGGCCGTGGTTACGTCGTCCGTGTGCTCGGGGGCTTGAGGCTTGGGTTTCTTTGCCTTGGGTACGACGTGCGTACGCTTTCGCAGTTCAACAATCTCGGCGATCCAAGAGTCAGAATTCTTAAGCAGCCACTGGCGATGGACTACGCGCTTTGGCTCCGTCTCCGGTACGCGCGACTTCTTCAAAGATGGCTCCCGCGCTCTTCGCAGCGCTCCTCGCAAGAAACATACGAGGAAGCAGTTGGCCAATTTTCTTTACAAATTCCATTTCGGCGATGGCCCACTTAGCAAACAGACGTCGCTTGTTTGTTTCCGTTGTGCGCTTTGTGTTGAGAGATTCGAAGATGTTGAGAATCAGAAGCTGGTACCGCGAATTCCCCAGCTCCGCCCAACGCCTGCTGAGCCTATTTCGAATAACCGTACCCTCACTTGTGCGCCGAAGCTGCGGATTGCTTGGCACGGGAAGTACCGGCGATTGCCCGCCCAGTTGTTTGAACTTCTTGTACATCTCGACAAAACGGAAGAAGTGCGACTCTTCAATCACATTTGGGCCTTCGCCCTGTGCCATGATCCAGCGCAAGCTGCCGAGAGCCGTGTCGCGCGGCGATGCGCCGTCCACGCGCGTTTCCTCCTCATACACTCCCCACTCGTCGGGGTCCGCCGCTCGCTCGAGGTAGGTGCTTCTATCTACAAAATCAGAAGCTCTGAGATGGAATCCGGCCTTGTAGGCTCGCCGGAATTCGTCCACAGATTCCGGCGCAAAGGGCCAATTGTCACGAGGGTCGTCACTCTCGAGGAATAGCCAATATAGTGCGGCGTAAATACTGCCGACGCTCAAAACCCGGGATTCCGGTCCTAGTCTCTTTTGAATGTCCTGCACTAATTCCGATGCGTCTCCAGGCAGCAGATTCACCGCTGGACTTTCAAACAAAATGTATTTCTCGAGAGACCTTTCGCTCAGAGGCTCAAGCTGGAATGGCAGCGGGAGAGTTTTTATGTCCTTGTCGATGGGACCCCTGTTGAGATAAAGCTCGCCCGTCTTGACGGACAGGAGAAGGTTTTGGACGGTGACAAGGTGGGCCATTTCCTCGCGTGCGATTAGCCGGATAGCCGTTTTCCATCGCAGTCCAGTATTGCTTGAATCGAGTTCAGCGCGTTCGTCGACAGAATATGCCGCGTATAAGTATTGGACCAACAAGGAATGCTCAATCTCGGCTCCTGCCCGCAGCAGCGAGATGGCAAACTGTCTAGCGCTCACCCCCTTCCGACGAGGCGGAAGCCTGAAGGCTTCAATCGGGTTGGCCAGAGCAGATCCTCGCGACATAGGAAGGCTGGACTTCGCGCTCACCCGAGTGCTCCGATGTATCCATGGCTTCAGGTTCTCGAGAGCGAAACCTGGCATTTTTTCCTCCAATAGGTCGCAGCTATCTTCGTACCAGAATCTTTTTATCCAGTCGCGAGACGACCTGATGCATATTTTCTAATCGCTGGAGCCGCTCAATATTTCCAGTGCATGGATGGAAGGCGAGAAAAAGTAGCCACCGCCCGTCGGAATCACCCAGTCTTTTTCCAGGCGGATCGTCTGTTTTTCACCGTTGGCAAGCTTAATGGAAAAGAAACGCTCGCGGTTTCCGTTCTTGTCGGACTGGCCAAGGATCGGGTCGTGGCCTGAACCGGGATCTTTAAAGTCAGGATTGTTCACCCAGTTCTTAGTGACAAACTCGAATTGATTTTCAATGGAAGTTTGGTAAGCAAGGAAAAGAAGACCTCGATTCCCATCGTCAGGAATGACGGTCGGATCGAATGGGTCGCCAAACGGAATTCCGCGGCGCAACAACCGGTGCGTCTCTGTATCCGCTTCATTCGGAAAAGGCTGTTTCTTCGGATCAGCGGATTCATCGTCCCTCGGATAGGCCTTGCGGATGTGTCCTGCGAATGGGCACACCAAACCGTCTTTGTCCTCCTGTGCCAGCGCTTTGGGGAAATTATCCGCGCATTGCCCTGAGCCGGGCTTCGGTGGTTTCGGAACCGTGGCTTCTTGAAAATCGAAAGCATTGTTAGCGCAATCATCGCGTGACATCTTCAAATTGTCTGCCTTGGTTGCACGCTCAATCGGAGCACCGCTGGCCCAGCGCCCTACACATTTCGCTCCGAACAGTTCCGGTCCAAGTTTCAGGCGGTCGCCCTCTCTTTTGAGGAATTCATGGAAGTCGCCGACGTCCTGACGAAGCCGCCGGAACACGAGGAATGATCCGTTCTTACTCCACGACGGGCCTTCCGTCTTGACTTCTCCTTTCTTGTCGGGGTTGTTGGGATCTTGGCCTGGATATCCGAAGACAAATTCGCCCGGCCACAAACGATCCTGGCCAGGCTTACCCTGGTTCGGATTCGCAGGGTTCTGCCTCGGAGTGATGAGTTCCTTGGTCTTACCGGCTGTTCCACGGATGCCGGGTTGCGATACTCCATCCAGAAAGCCAAAATGCTCATGGCCCGTCAACGGACTCGGCAGCGTTGCTCCCTTTTGTTTGAAAATAACGACAGCTCCACTTGGTACCATTTCTCCATTAAGGTTCGCTCCCTCATATATCCAACCCTCCACCCGGCGAACGGCAAAAGCCATTTCTTCGATGGAGTCACTGGCGAGGATCAATAAAAGGTCCGCTTCGTTATCTTCGCCGCCAATCAGCCAGTGTTTTTGGGAGCCGGCTCCTTCCGAAGGGTCGTTTAGACTTCGCGAGCGTTTCGCCAGCCCTGCCTTGAATGCTTCGTCCTGGAACTTGCTAGCTTCTTTGTCCAGCGCCTTCAGCCCTTTGAATGAAAAGGCGATATTGAGCCATGTTGACAGAACGGCACGGGACTCCACCTTGCGCCGCGACCGGATTAGTTTAAAGAGTCGGTTAAATTGAAGTACTTCCTCGGTCGTGGCAACGAAGGGGGTGATGGCGCGCAACCAGCGCTTGAACTTTTTGGGCTCCCGGATTTCCAGAAAAATCAATGTCTGATTGTCCTTGTTAAATCCAGCGACGATGTTTCCCTGAATTTGGTCTACCTCTAGTTCAGGCTCTTTAGTCTCCTTACCTTCTTTGCTGGCAGGGGCCTCTGCAAGAGCGAAAGAACTAGGAAACGGAACTTCACGGGCTGGAATGTTTGTCGGCATGATACCTCCGTAGTAACTGAAGAAATTCGGAACCTGTAGCAGACTACCGGAGCCTTGTAAAACGTCGGGACATTTAATTACTGGCCATTACATACGTCCAGCGGACATCGGGAGTACGGCACAACTTCGATTCCTCTTACTCTCTCGACCTAACGTCGACCCTCTTGGGTTTCGCGGAAGATCGGTTGCTAGCTTTGGTGGCAGCAGCCTTGACTTCTTTAGGTGCGAACGGCTTCAGCTTATTCCAGTCAGAAAGGAAGATTGGCTCAAAGTACTGGGCGATCAGCGGGCTTTCGATGATCACGCCTGCGTCGCGGTTTGTTTGCACGCCTGCGGGCGAAAAGTTCTGACTGCTCACTACCACGATATTCGAGTCAATGACAAATCCTTTGTTGTGTACGTTTGGGCTCGGTTGCAACCGGATGTTTGCCGTAAGATCGACGCCTGACGCTTTCATCTTCTCCGCCCACTTTTCGCCGTTCTGTTGATCTTCGATGAGCCGCACATCCACTCCTGCCTTCACCCGGTCGGCGACGGTCTGCAGCAGCGCATCGTAGTCTCCGGTTCCCTTCGAGGCCTCGATGTACTGAAGTTGGATGAAAAGTGATTTCTTCGCATTGGAGATCAGTTTCGTCATCGTGGTCAGATACTGACCCTTGGTTGAGTTGGGTAACGTGTCCGGCGTCAGTAGGGGCGTTATGGTTACGGGAATATTGCGAAACGTCTGTGCGGCAATACCATTCTTTGAGGTCGCTATCGGAAGCGGCGGCGGGAGATTCGTATCGAGTGAGAGTTGTGTGTTCGCGTCGGAAAGAGCCTCCGAGATCGCGCTTGGTGAGGAGCCCTGATTTGCCGCCGCGGACGCGAAGTCTTGATTAAGGTACGCCTCGAAGGTTTTTGCAAGCGGTGGGTCTTCGATGATCACGTGCCAATCGCGGTCTTCGTGTGAAGGAGGGGAGGCGGGATTCGGCTCGTTGCTGTTGTTCAAATTGCCGCTCGATAACCAAAACGAATTACCGTCGCGAACGATGACCTTAATGTGATAGGCGTAGGGGAACATCCACACCGAAACAAACTTATCCGAGCGGTCCAGAGCCCATGCGATGCTGGCGCGGCGTCCCAGGGACGCCCTGAGGGCCTCAACGGTTTGCGCATCGGATTGGTTCGCTGTTGGGTTCGGAGAGGCAGGATTGTCGAGGACCATCTGTAGCGTCTTCGGACTGGCCAGAGCACTCTCGAATTCTTTCAGAAGACTGCCTGACGTGAAATCATACATTCCGATAACGAGAGATTTCTTGGTAGCAGCGAGAAACTCCTGGAGCATGGCGAACCCCGCATCGGGGCTCACCATCGCGGTGATGGTGGTAGTCGTTGTGACAGGAGTGAGGGGCGCGTTTTTGGCGGGCACATAGTTGAGTGGCTTCTTTTTCGCGTGGGCCGCCAGTGCCTTCTGCATTCCGGGCTGACTAGCTGTGGACTTCATCAATGCTTTCGGGGCCATAGACCACAAATTCTGAAGCAGCTTACCGCTCGGAATCTGCCGTTCAAAGGGCCAAGTGGGTTCTTTGTCCTCAGGACGTCCGAACGCTTGTGTGACCGCGGCCGCAGGCCAATTATGTGCGCACAAACGCTGGAATGGGCTCGCCTCACGGACGTCCACAGGAATGCCCGAAATTGAGTCGGGGATCTTGTCGCTCTTCGGCAGATTCTTCTTCTTCGTGTGCACCGTGGCCACGATTGCAGATTGTCCGGTAAGTTGATGTTTCGCGATTTCAAATCCCGGCCGGACGGTCAGAACGCCGCGCTTGCGTAGCTTATCCAGGTTGTTTTGGATAATCTTGTCTATCTTCTTTGCCGACTTACCTGCCATATAGCTTTTCCTATATATTTTCGATCAAGAATTGTCTTGGATTCATTCATCGTTCTTCTTGCTTAGCTGTAGCAGTATCTTGCCCACTAGGACTTCTCTTGCCCCTTTTTAGGCAGCTCGCGGTCCGCTCCAAATCCCGAGAGTACTGGGTGGATACTCCCTTCCGCTTGTCTGCCACGGTCACGACGATGGCCGGCTCGTCCTTGACTCTACCCTTGGTTGCCTTATATCCCGGCCTGACAAACAGCACGCCCGGCTTCTGTAGCTGACTGAAATTGTTCTGAATCACCTGATCTATGGCAACAGCTTCTTCCATTCTGACCTCCAGCGATATCGTGAGGAACTAATTCGACGATTGCGACAATGCAACTAGGCTCGCGCCCGTTAAAAGGTTCCTGCGATCACTTGTAAATGCCTGCATCCTGCCTTCACCGGATCCGACAGCGGTTGCTTCAGCAACTCCCCCGTAATCGCTGCCAGTTCCTGAATTCGCTCGCGGCAAAGCGTCTCTGCGTTCTTGGCATGAGGCGGCAGCATCACATGTCGCGTAAGGCCAAATCCAGGCCCCGCCGTCTTCCCCGGATATTTCTCCCCCGCAGGCATCAGCATCAGACCTTCGCCCAAGGGCAGCAGCACCCGCGGCATGAAATCGATCGCCACACTGCAGAATTTCTTCAACTGCGCTCCCGCACCCACCGAATCGAATTCGAAGCTCCACGCCAGCATCCGCAGCATCAAGCTGTACACGGAGTCAAAAAGTCCCGCCACGCGGCCCGCCAGCGGATTCCCGATCGGATTTGAATTTGCCGTATCGCCGTGTCCGACCCCGGCGGACGGGTTGTGCATCGCCGGCCTCGCCGGAGAAAAGCCGGAGCCAGTCGCTCTGGACTCCAGAAGTTCCTTCAGCATCGTAACGAAGGCGACGAAGTGCGAGTTTTCTCGATGGCCTTTGCGTCCTTCGCCCTGCTCGGTGATCTCCTCGATCGCTCGTAGAGCCGACGCCCGGTCCCTCACCGCAACCAAATCCGGAAAGTGCACGAACTCCGGAGTCATCTGCTGGGTCGGTGCTCCGATGAACAATTCTTTCCCGTTGATGCGCTCAAACCCCGACCGGATCAACCCATACAGTTCTCCGATACTGGCAAAGCTGAATTCTTCCTCGTCTTCGCGCGCCCGTTCCAGCAGCTCTCTGACCTCAGCCTCAATCGGCGTCGTTTCCGGATGCTCATACTGAATGAATCGCCGCAGCGAACGGGTCCCGAAGGGCTCCAATTTCAACGGCACCTTCAATGGGTAGTAGGTCGGATCTTGCGGAAAGTTCGGACGCAGGTAATAAGGCGTACCGCCAATCGCTGTCGTCAGATTCCACACCAGCGCCAGGTGCAGCATCTCCTGCGAAGCCACAAAGTAAATCTGGGCCGCCCACCGTCGGACCTTTTGCTGTTCCTCCCAGGACATGCCACCTTCGGAAATATCACGCTTCAGCGAAAAGGCGGCGTACAGATAAGAACAGGCAATCCCATGCTCGAGCTCGGCAGCCTCGCAGAGCAGCTTCAGCAAATCGGACCGCGTAGCGACGCGCGTGGAAGGGCTCATGGTTTCGTCTGCCGTTGTTTCTTGATGCCCAGCTGTTTGCCAATGGCTTCCGCGGCGCGCAGGGCCAGCGCAGCCAATGTGAGAGTCGGATTCGGACTCCCTACCGTCGGGAATACTGAGGAGCCGACGATGAAAAGGTTGCGATGGTCATGAGAGCGGCACTGGGAATCGACCACCGATTGCGACGGGTCCTTGCCCATGCGGCATGTCCCCATGATGTGTCCCGCTCCGTCGAAAGCTTTGGGGTCGCCGTCATTCGGATCAATAATGCTGGTGGCGCCGATGCGACTAAAGATGTCTCTCAGCGTCTTTGTGGCGTGAGCAAGTCCCCGGAGGCTGTAATCCGGAGGAGAGAACGTGAGCTTTGGCTTGGGGATCTTCAAGCCGTCTGTATTGTTCGACAATTCCACTTTGTTGTTGCGATCGGGCGCCACTTCCACCGAGCAACTCAAGCGCACTTGTCGTGTGACACTTTCAAAGAGTTCCGCTTGCAGCTCGACGCCGATCAGCTTCTTCTCGGTGACCAACTGAATGATCTGGGCGTGAGGTGAACTTTTTCTCGACCATCCGTCGTTGTTGAGCGAAACGCGAAATCCAGCCCGCTTGGAACGAAACGCGCCGTCGCGGAACGATTCGATCCCGGAAGTAGATGGCGGCCCACGGAACGGGAACAGTTTTTCAGGCGCAAGACCGTAGGTGCTCTTGGACAAGTGATCCATCAGGTTGCAACCAACTTGACCACTGCGGTTCGCAAGCTTGGCAATCAAAAGCAACTTGGGCGTTTCGATAGCGTTCGCGGCGATGACGACGATGTCCCCACTGACCTTCCGGGGGACATTGCCGTAAGTCAGGAAACGGACGGTGTGCACTGAACCGTCGGCATCCTTATCGATCCCGTTGACCGCGCACTGCTCCCACAGAGCAGCTCCTGCAGCGACGGCTTTTTTCACATGCACATAACCGTCGTACTTCGCACCGATCGGACAAACCGGTACGCAGATAGAGTTGCCCGCGCAAGCCGGACGGCCATCGTATAGGGAAGAGTTTCTTGCCGATGGGGTGCTCCGGACCCGGTACTCCGCACCTCCAAATTTTTTCCCGTTGATCTTCTCGGCGATCCACATGTCCGAGTAGCTTGGCCAGATCATGCTCATCGGAAATGGCTTGCTTCTCGGCGAATCGAACAGGTTGTTCCACTCTTCATCGGAGCCGGCGACACCCATTTCCCTCTCGGCATCGCAGTACCACGGCTCCAGATCGTCGTATGTAATCGGCCAGTCCACCATCGCGGGAGGAAAGTCTTTTCTGCCGCCGTAACGCGATCTCATTTCGAAATCAGACCGCAGCATTCGCGGCGTGTGCCCCAGCCAATGCCACGTGGAGCCGCCCGTTCGGCGTTCGTAGCCACTCTTGTATTGCCTGTCAGATTCGGGAGAGGTCTGCTCGTAATCTGCCGCGCTATCTGGGCTCGGCGCCTTCGCGTCTGCCTCAATCTGTACATAAGGGCTGTGCGGACTCTTGATCGGCGCTACGGCGTAGGCGCCGGCAATCTGGGAACGAGGCGGATTCCGGATCCCCGCCTCCAGCATCACTACGCGAGCGCCGGCTTTGGCCAACCGGTAAGCTAGCATCGCGCCGGCAACACCCGCGCCGACAATCACCACGTCGAAATCGTTCCTTCCGGGACTCATTTGGGCTCGTTGTCAGGCCGGTATCGCCAATGGCCAAAATATCCCCCGGAGAGACCCGGCGGATGGGCCCCGATGATCTTCCAAGCCAGCCCGCTGAAGTATTCTTCCGGCGTGCCGTAACGAAAACTTAGTGCAGGCGCCGGGGGATCCATGCCCAGGTTGTCCTGCACAGTTGACGTGTACCAAAGCAAAATAATCTGGCACACGGTCGGGCGCAACCGATCGACCTCGACAATTTTGACCTTCACCTTTTCGACAAGCTTTTCGCCTTTTTTGAGTCCGCGAAATCGCTCGAGGATTTCATCGAGCTGAGGTTGGAAGGGGCTACTCGCCAGCCGATCAAGATATTGTCGGCCCAGGTTGACGTCGAGATCTTCGACGCCGGTCAGTACTCGCGACAACGCCATGAAGTCATCAAGCATCGCTTCACACCGATTGAGCCGGGATTACGTTCTTCGCAGCCCCGCTGGACGTGCCGTCACTTCCCAATCGCGAACTTCACAAATTCCCTTAGTCCAAACATCTTGCCGTCACCAATTGTCGGCTTCCACCGCGGATCCTGCCCCACAAACGACTGGCTATCCTTGGTCAGCAGTCCGGCAAAGGTCTCTGCTACAATTCGCCCGCCCACCGGACCCAGCTGCTTCGTTTTGATCCCGAACAATCCAGGCACGGTGTGGGCGTTCGTCTCCGCGAGGCAATACGTCCACAGCGGGCAGTTGTCGATGAACGCTTTAACCGGGCGGTTGTTGTTATCCTTGTCTTTAAGGTCTTTTAGGTTGAATGCGTCCACCTTATCCTGAAACTTGCCGATCAAGATCTCGTCCAACGGAACAACTCCCATCGCTTTCGCCACCGCTTGCCCATTCGGCAGGCGCAGCCTCCAGCCACGCACCAGGTTCCTTTCAGCCAACGAGCGGATAAGCTTGTCGGCTACGTCGACGGGTAACCTTCCCAACGGGAAAACGATGGACGTATCAATGCGATAGGCCAGTTGTAGTCGACGACGATTCTCTGCTAGCTGTTCGTCCGAGGGATTTTTGCCGTTTATCTTCCCGTCGTCATCCAGCTCCACGCCGTTCGGTCGATTTTCGATGTCGATGAAGCGCGCCCAATCAATCGCCCAGTCGTCGGCGGGCGCCGTGAATCCGCGCAGACTGCTATGGGGTTGTTGGCCTTGATGTTCATCTAGTGGAAAGATGGGTAACAGATTCTTAGCGCCGTCGTTGAGGCGATAGCCAGGTCGCACCATCGAATGCCCGAATCGGTATGCCGCGACGGAGAACTCCAGCGGCATGAAGGCCTCATTTTTCGCGTGATAAAACTGCATCACGGGTGGATCGTCCGCGATCGACTTACCCGAAGCCAAATGCGGAAATACCGAATGCAACGTTTCCTTGTTGACCAACTTCACCAGGAAATCGTGGATCAGCATCCACTGATAGTGGAATCTCAGCGTCTTTTGCGCGTCTGCAAATTTGAGCTTCTTGTCAATGATCAAGCGGTTGTGGAAGCGCAGGAACAACCCCTGCAGTTGGCTTACCAGGGTATTCTCGTCGTTTCTCGGATCGCCAATGATTGCGCGTTGGGGATCTGCGCCATTCCGTGCCAAATCGTTGCGCCGGCGGCAGAATAGCTGGAGCGCCCGTCAGCGCCTTTCCCATCAGGAATTTCGCCTTGTCCGACCCTTCGCTGAAGTCATACAAATACGGCTGATCGTCGGGCCCCCGCCCGTAGACGTTGTCCAGGTCGAATTTCGGAGTGCGATAATCTACCAGCCCGTCAGGATCGTTTTGTTGCTGCAGGCTGCTTGCGGGATCAAACGTCAAATCATGATCCACAAACTGTCCCAGATACGTATACAGGCTGGGGATTCCGCTCTCCTCTGCGTCCGGACCGTCCTTCGGCACATCTATCGTGCTGACCATCTCCTTGCCCAATAGTTTCAGATTTGCCAGCGTTTCATCATCGCTGGCGCCAAATTCCGCGGCCGGCAGAGCCCGGAAAATCCGGCCGAATGCCCCACCGAAAAATACGGAGCTCCTCGATAGATTCAGTCCACGCACGCCTCGACCATGGGGTGTAATATTCCTCAGTTGCATGTGGTTCATGGCTGCTCTCCCAAAGAATCAAAAGTTTTGAATGCGCCCTAATGAATTCAGAATCACAGCGTCGGAGGCACTTGCCCACTGAAACCCGGCGCCAGTCATGGCGTCAAGCCACTATCGACGCTTCTGCGCTACTTCCGGGGCCGTGATTTCCGATGCGATGCGACGAATTTCGACCTAATGGCCTCCAAATGGCATGCACTGAACTCCGACTTCTGCCACTGTTGTCCGGTGCAACCTACGCCACTTTTCTTTTGTATGCGTACCGATCAAGGCCCGCGCTTTGTCTCCCACTCATGTGCGAACGGCTAGCTGTCTCCGTTTTGTAGTTGGCTTGAATCAGACCGACTCACTGCTCAGTCCGCGCTTGCAATTACAAGTTAATAAAAACGCCCATCCTAAATATTCCCGCTCCACCTGCGCTGAACTCACCCAGGCCAAATCAGCTAGGGACTGTATGCGTATCGAGAGCGTGCGGCATAGCAATCGGTCCTTCAGGTCCACCTACCGCGTTTGACCACATTAATTGAATCGGCACGGTACCCGATCCGTCTTCGAGCGGGACTTCTTTCATCACTTTGCCCAAGTTGCCTCCCGCGAGAGTCATCGGAATATCACCAATTTCCTCGCTGGGCCGTTCGTTGTTCACCCACGCGACGCGATTGTCTTCAACATCTGCGTCGGTCCGGGCCTCCACAAGTTCGTGATAAAAAGTGGCGACCACATTCTTCCAAGGTTCATCGAATGCGACGATTCCATTGGCACCTTCGGAAAAAACTCCCACGGCATAGTAGAGGGTGTCTGCCCCAATATGGATGGATCCATGGAAACCGCCGAGACCCTCCAAGGAACTCGCTTCTTCTTCCACCGGTGCGGAGTGCGCTTTGCCCTTGCCCTTTCCACCGGTGTCGCCCGATCCGTCATCGATGGTCAACACCGTGCCCTTCGGCAGCATGAAATTGAACACGGTGTTGGAAAAGTCGAAGCCCGTTAACTTGCTCCCTGAGTGAAGTCCCGTGAGGAGATTCTCCACTTCCGGTTGGGAAATCGTATCCGGCTTGACCGACAGACGAGACGAAGGACGAAAGGTGCTGGTGATATTGGCCGCACCGCGAAAATACTGGATCAGTACATTGTTCAGATGTTGATCCGTCATGGCCTTGTTAAGATTCTCGTCGATTCGTTGGATATCATGGGGATCCCAAGCGCTTCCACCCACGAAAAAATTCGTATAGACCAAATCTCGGATGATCTTGCCATCATGATCAACCAGGTTCAGAGATTTGCGGCGTGTGAAACCAGGAGCAATTACTTCGGAGCGTGGCGGCGCTTCTTTGGGTGGTACCTTCTCTCGTGCTGCGTAACGGCGGCACGCCAATTCAGCTTTGGAACCTGGCCTGACGAACACATTCATCGGCCGTGGGCCTGACGATTTTCGAGTAGTCATACTAACTCCTGTTACCCACTTAGTGGCAATGAGTAATGCGGGAAGCCCAACACAACAAATCCAGGTGAACACCGCCGGTTCATCTCTCCGGAACTTCCTATTTCGCTTTCGATGACGCGCTCAGAGTGTTTGTTTAAGTGCTGACCAGGTTTGCTGCTTCGTTCGGCCGGGTCACCTGGAAGGGCTAGCAACTCCTCCCCCTCAGTGGGAACTGCGTCCGACAGGTGACGCAAAAAATATTGCACTCACGTGCTTGACCAGTCAAGCGCAAAAATTGTTATTTATTTATAGGTCGGAAGTCCGACCTTTTCTTGTAGCATTTGTAGGTCGGAACTCCGACCTTTTCTTGTAGTAAAGGAGAATTCCGACGAGTTTAGTTTCAAGGTTCTCATCAAGGAAACGCGGTCTCATTAAAACGACTCTAGAGATCATCTGCCACGCTTGTTCTGCTTTCGGAAAACGATCACATTACCTCTTGACATTTTTTAATCATGAGTTGAAAATTCCGCGCAATCGTTCTTCGAAGTGCGATTCCCGTCGAGGCGCCGGAAGCCCAAAATCCTTCTGCGATTCGGTCGAGTAATGGAATTCACGCGGTCCGGTTTTCACACTAACTATCCGACTATTTAGCGGCCAATTCTTTCACGGCGGGGGTATTTGGTGGGAGTTCTCCTTCAGGCGTTCTTCAAGTTGTCGCCCCAGGACGCGGTTCCATCTCCGGCGGATGGAAATCTCTCGACGCCCTGGTGGTGGGATCATCTCGCAAAACAAGCTAACGATCTCCGCAAGGCAGGTTTCTCAGCTGTCTGGCTGCCGCCCGTGCTCAAGACCATCTCTGGAGCGAAGTCCGGGGCCGATGGGTATGGTCCATTCGACGACTACGACATCGGATCAAAAAACCAGAAAGGGTCCGTGCCCACACGGTTTGGTACCCGGGACCAGCTTCAGCGGTGTGTTGCCATCATGCGAGCCAACGGCCTGGATGTTTACCTGGACATGGTTGAGCATCAGAGGGTCGGCGACATCAAACCCTTCGTCTTCCGCTATCTCGGAGCCGACGGCACTCCGGACATAGGTCGGTTCCCTAAGAATCCGGCCAACTTCCTTCCGCAGGTTGCACGTGATCCCAATCTTGGTGGTCCACCAGCGGACGACATTCCTTTCGGCCGGGAACTGGCGCCTATCAATGCCAAACCGCCTCACTATGTCTTCGACAATCTTATCTCGGCCGCCGACTGGCTCACACGTGCGCTGGATGTACAGGGATACCGGATTGATGATGTGAAGGGCCTATCGACCGATTTCCTGTTCCCGTTCTTGCAGAGCAAATCCATGGCGGGTAAGTTCGCGGTTGGCGAGTTCTTTGACGGCAATCGCATTCTGGTGAATGGATGGGTCTCCAACCCAAAGGGGATGCGGAATCGTAGCAGTGCCTTCGACTTCCCGATGAGATTTGTGATCGCATCTATGTGCAACAATGCCGGGCGCTTTAATATGGCCGATCTCGATCATGTGGGGCTCACCGGAATTTCCCCGGCTCAGGCAGTTACATTTGTGGAAAATCACGACACTGATTTGGGTCCGAGCCGGGTTGTGTTCAATAAGCTTCTCGCCTACGCCTACATCCTCACTTCTGAAGGTTATCCCTGCGTCTATTACCGCGATTACAGTACCGACAAAAATTGTTACGGACTCAAGCCGCAAATCGACAATCTCATCTGGATCCACGAAAATCTTGCCAACGGACCAACTCAGCAGCGATGGATGGACTTCGATGTATTTGCCTACGAGCGACTTAACCAACCCCACCTTCTCGTCGGACTGAACAACAATCCGGATTCCTCGCGGACGATCACCGTGGCGACTGGCTTCGGCGCGGGAGTAACTTTACACGACTATACCGGGCATCGCGGCGACGCCGTGACGGATGGGAATGGGTCGGTCACGATCACCATTCCGCAGAACAAGAACGGCTTGGGCTATGTGTGCTATAGCAGGGATGGAGTGGGTGGCGGCTTCAAAGTTGAGTCTCATGCTGTGGCCCAAATGTTCGAAGGAGCCTCAGATCTCGACATACTCCCGGCCCGAGGAGGAACCGCGGTCGATGCGGGCCGGATCTGGTGCGATGCCGGCACTCCGATCCAGATCTCACTCCAGCCCGACACGAGTAACTGGACCGACCAAACTGAAGTTGTTGCGGATATTGTGGCGCCAAACGGCAGCCGGGTGGCCACCAAGACCTATAAGAGAGATACGCCGGCACACAGTGCTTTTTCCGGAAACGCTCTTGCCACCGGATTCCACACTCTACGCCTTACCGCGGCGAACACACCGCCGTCGAATGCCAACCCTGCATACAGGCTATCGGCAACCTACACGGCGCCTCAACTTCTTGCGGAACCTGTTGGCCTCGCTCCAGGAGCGCCGGCTGGTCCACCGGTGCCCTCTGAAAAACCGGAGGTCGTGGGCCAATGGGGCGCTGTATTTTCGCTACCTAACGTCGCGATCCATGCTCACGTGTTGCCCAACGCAAAGGTGCTTTTCTGGGGACGGCGCGACCACCCCACCGACTCGCTCAACGTGCATGAATGCACGCCATTCGTTTGGGACCCCAGCACAAAGATATCGACGTTAACACCTCAGCCCACTTTAGCCGATGGTACCAAGGTAAATCTCTTCTGTTCCGGCCACACTTTCCTTCCGGACGGACGTCTCCTCGTAATCGGTGGGCACCTTGCAGACAGCAACGGGCTCACCCAGTCGTGCATCTACGACCCCGTCGCAAACAAGTGGCAGGCTTCCGGAGTCATGAACCAGGGCCGTTGGTACCCGACCGCGGTCACTCTGAGTGACGGCACAGTGCTGGCAAGCTCAGGAAGTTTTTTTATTACCCCTGACGGAAAGTCTGTGGGCATCAACAACGTCCAGCAAATCTGGCAGAACGGCGTCTGGCGTTCCATCGTAACTTTTGACGGACTGCCTCTATTTCCACGCATGCATGTTGTCCCGGACGGCAGAGTCTTCATGTCCGGAACCAATGCCCAGACCTTCTTCCTAGATACCCACAATGGGGGAACCTGGACGCCGCTCGCCAATGGTGCGAGAGCAAATGGAGCGCGCGACTACGCACCCTCGGTGATGTATGACGAGGGTAAGGTTCTGTACGTGGGCGGTGGCCACAACGTAGGTACTCAGGCGCCAACCAATGCGGCTGAAATGATTGATCTCAACGCAGCTGCTCCGGTCTGGAGATCGGCCGGGGCAATGAAATTTCCCCGCCGCCAACACAACGCGACCATCCTGCCGGACGGCAGCGTTTTGGTAACCGGCGGCACCAAGGGTGGAGGTGGGCTGGGCGGTGCTGGCTTTAACGATCTGACTCCAGGAATGCCCGTGCACACGGCGGAACTCTGGGACCCGGCTACCAGCCAGTGGACCCAATTGGCGGCCGAAGCTGTCGATCGCTGCTACCACGCAACAGCGCTACTCCTGCCTGACGCCACCGTGCTCAGCGCGGGCGGAGGTGAATACCTTCCTGTTGCGAACGGCCCGGAAAACGACCCGAAGGACAGTCACAGAGACGCGCAGATATTTTCGCCGCCCTACCTTTTCCGCGGACCCCGTCCGCAAATTACCAATGCCCCCTCCAACGTGGTCTATGGCCAAACGTTCGAAGTCCAGACTCCCGAACCGGACAAGATCAGCCAAGTCACCTGGATCCGTTTGCCTTCTGTCACTCATTCCTTTGATCAGAATCAGCGGATCAATTTCCTGCCGTTCAAAGTAGTCGCCGGAAGGCTGAATGTCACTTCGCCTGGCAACGCAAACGCCTGTCCTCCGGGCCATTACATGTTGTTTGTGCTGAACCAGGCGAAAGTCCCCTCGATCGCGAAGATTGTCCAGATTCAATCCAGTGTCCCCGTGGCGGCGGTCAAGCCTTTCCAACTCAGCATCGCCATGTCCGAGGCTCAAGCCGGCACCATCGCGAAAGACGCCGCAGTAGTAGCGAAATCCAAGGGGACGCGCGTGGTGGTGGGCGTGACTCCGTCATGTCCGTACGGTATTTCAGCGTGTTGGGGTGGAGCCTATGAAGCGCTACAGAATATGCAAGGCGTGGATGCGGTGCGTCCCATTCCGGATGCGGGAGATTCAGTCGCTTACGTCTACCTGAAACATAATGGATTGCCGGACTTGGACAAATGGCCAGAGCAGTTTACGCGGACCGCCAACGCAACTTACAAATTTCGCGGGGTCGAGGTCACGCTTACCGGAGAAATCGAGCAGAAAGACGGTGAATATTTTCTCGCCGGCAACGACCAGCGGCCGCCTGTCGCCTTGGCTCCATTGCAAGCGGCCGACAAGATTCAGTGGGACCACAAGACCGCCTCGCTAAAACCACTTGAAGACGACGAGCGGTTAGCCTTCGGGCAATTGACGACGCTTGTACCGGTTGGAAACGGCTCACGGCCAATAACGGTGACCGGTCCATTAAAGGAAACCAGCTCCGGATTCATTCTGGAAGTTCGTCAGTTCGATGTCCTGCGCGCCCCTTCCTAGTCGAGTCTCACATCGAGCGACAACCTTTGTCGGTTCCGACGTCACAGACTGGAAGGGACGAAAAAGGGAGATCAAAGAAACGGCCACGCAGGCCTCGGGGAGAAAATGGATTCCACTTCGTCTGGGTCAAGGTCTTCGGATGGGCTCTTCAAAGTCCCAGCACCATTCGACGTCAATCTGTCGGCAGTGATGGGTAACGAGGGCGGAGCAACCTGTAAGGAACCAACCTTGCGCGTCTAAGAGTGTAGTGGAGCACAGGAGGAGAGATGACCTCGAGAAAGATGGTATCAATTACCGGCAGCGAGAAGCAGCCGCTCAAGGACGCGCGTGTCGTTGCGCCCGCTCCATCCGACGAGCGACTTGAGGTGACAGTTCGCGTCCGTCCCAGGATTGCCTTACCTCAACCCCAAGAGATGTTGAAGTTTTCGGGAGCTCCACTGGAGCAGTTGACGCATGAGCAATACGAGGAGCGCTACGGTGCTGACGCCAAAGATCTAGCGCTGGTGGCAAAGTTTGCCACGGAATACAACCTTAGCGTGGTTCGGGAAAGTGCAGCCAGGCGGAGTGTCATCCTTGCGGGCACCGTTGCCAACTTTAATCGGGCCTTCGGAGTATCCCTTAAGACGTACGCGTATCCCAATGGAACATATCGAGGCCGCACGGGTCCGGTGCGAGTTCCTGTTGAGCTTGCGACAGTGATCGAGGGAGTTTTTGGTCTCGACAATCGTCCCGTGGCAAAGCGACACAGCTCCTCCCCTCACGCGGCTTCTGATGGCGCTCGTCCGTTCACCGCAGCGGAACTCGGCAAGATCTACAATTTTCCTCAAGGCTTGGACGGCTCCGGCCAGACAATCGGGATTATCGAGTTAGGTGGTGGATATCGACCGTCGGACCTTGACGCGTATTTCTCCAATCTCGGCCTCCCCACGCCAACGGTGATCCCAGTCTCCGTCGATGGCGGCACGAATGCGCCGAGTAGTGCCGATAGCGATGATGCCGAGGTCGTTCTGGACATCCAAGTGGCTGGCGCTGCGGCTCCGGGGGCCAAGTTTGTAGTGTACTTTGCGCCAAACGATGCCGCCTCCAACGGCTTTCTGGATGCGGTCACGAAGGCGATTCACGATACCGAAAACAATCCTTCGATACTCTCCATAAGTTGGGGCGGTCCGGAAGACACTTCGACCACCAACTTTCAAGTACAGTTTGATAAAGCCCTGCAGGCGGCAGCCTTGTTGGGAATTACGGTATGCGTCGCCGCCGGCGATAACGGTGCGGCCGATGTTGGACCGAAAGCATGGGATGGCAAGGCCCATGTCGATTTTCCTTCGGCAAGCCCCTTTGCGCTTTCCTGTGGCGGAACGCGCCTCATAACGGCGAATGGAGCCATTTCAGCCGAGTCGGTATGGAACCAGAACGCGGCAGACCTGTCTCCCGGTGCTGGCCCCGAAGGGTCGTTCGGATCTGGTGGCGGGGGCGTAAGCGGCGCGTTCCCGCAGCCGGCTTATCAGCAACAGGCTAATGTACCTGCGTCTCTAAACCCGGCGGGGTTCAAAGGCCGCGGTGTCCCAGATGTGACCGGCGACGGAGATCCGGACACGGGTTACAACATTCTTGTGGACGGACAACAATTGCAGGAGGGCGGAACCAGCGCAGTCGCTCCTCTGTGGGCTGCACTGATAGCCCTTATCAACCAGAAGCTGAAAGGACGCGTTGGATTCGTGAATCCCCAGCTCTATGCGCTGCCCGCAGGCTCGGGTGCATTTCACGATGTTTCCATGGGCAACAATCGCGTCAGTTTCCAGCAATTCAAGAACATTGGCTATGATGCGGGGCCGGGATGGGACGCTGCCAGCGGACTTGGCTCACCTGACGGTACTGCGCTTTCTCGCGTCTTAAAGGCGGGTGCACCGGGTACCGCTTCGGCTGCATCGAGAGGTGGGAAGCCGAAGAGCCTCGCTCGTCCAAAGGTTAGACGTTCCACGGGTTCGACTCATAGAAGCCCAAAATGAAAAGTGCGAGCTCGAAAACCTGAAAAGTGGCACAGAAGAGTTACTCCAGATTCAGTCCTCCGCTCCTGACAGCTCGATAGCTGCGGACCTTGGTTTGTACCTGTGCTAGGTACTGCCTGGCTTGCTCGCGCGTCCGGATCGAGCGGACGCGCTGTAAAATCTCATTCCGTTGCCCTGGCGACATTTCCAGATCTTGACGCATGGCCGATTGAATGATTACTGGTAGCGTGCCCTCGTTGACCGTCGCGTCCGGTCTGGCGGCAACGCTTTCCCCCAAAGCAGGAACAGCCATCTTCATCACCTGGCGGCCGGCTGGAGCAGTTGGGGGCGAAGGCAGAGTTGTGGGGCAGTCAGACCTCGGTGTATCCAGGGAGAGGAGCACATCGGGATGGTTTGCTTTCGCATCGCGCTGAGTGAGTGCGTTGACGCCGAAAAGCGCCTCAAGCGTGGCTGGTATTGAAGCATGGTCGTACAAGCGATGATCAATCGTGTTTCTTGGAACCAGCGGTGAGATGACAATTGCGGGAACACGAGGCCCGTATTGCTGGAAAGTAAAGCCGTTCTCATTGTTTTTGTCGCCCGCTGCCGTATCTCCTGGCGATACCGCACCCGGAGGAATAGCATGATCGTAAAACCCGCCATGTTCATCCCAGGTGATGATCAAGACACTGCTGTTCCAGCGCGGAGAGTTACGGATCGCTTCATAGGTTTCTTTTATTAGTCCCTCGCCGAGTGTGATGTCGGTAAGCGGGTGCTGTGAAGTGCTGTCTCTGTATTCGTTGAGGACATGATAGCTGGGCTCAATGAACACATAGCTGTACGGATAAGTCGGCTTGCCAAGATCGGCGGCGAAATTGCTGTAGTGTCGGATGTCAACCAGGCTGATGCCCTTCAGCGCGGCAACCATGGGAAAATCGTCTCCGGCGTACAGACGGCGCGACACCCCCTTCGTTTTCAGGGCATCGAAGATGTTGCCTGCCTTGAACTGAAAGCCTCCAATCGTCTCCCATTCAACGATTTCCTCTGTGGTCGGGCTGTGGTCCAATCCGCCGGAAGAGGCTGCGTGAACAAACATCCGGTTCGGCCATGTCGAACCTGGCATGGAAGCATGCCAGTTGTCGCAGAACGCAAATTCCTGCGCAAGAGCGACCAGGACAGGAAGCTGTTCCGGAGCAAAACATTTCATGACTTCAGCCGGATCGCCACCGCCGCCACTAGCCGCGTATGATGCGACAAAACCTGAGTTATTGATGGGTGGATACACCCCGCCCGCCTGATAGGTTGCGCCCGGTCCGCATAGCTGCTCAAGAACGCTGTTGAACTCGTGCCCCGGGTCGATCGGCATCGTGTCATCGGCGCTGTGGATGACAGGGAACGTGTGGCCATTGAAAGTATTCGCTTCAGTTCCCGCGAGGCCATTGATGTGTGTGGAAACTCCGGTTTCCGCGTCGCGGCCCTGGATGCCAGAGAAACCGAGCATGTGATCGAACGACCGGTTCTCCAGCATCAGCACAAACACGTGCTCAATCAAATTGGACATTGCAACCTCTCTATCTTGCCAGGCGCCGCACAAACCGACAAGAAAGACAAGACCACTACGTCAGTAGCGGTACCGTCCATAGGAGCTTATCCAGCGATATCAGAACGGGTTTTGAAACAATCCGCTCTTTCCGTTTGACGATTCCGAAACGATTGTACGGTCCAGATTGTTAACAACCCAAGACATTTCCCTGAGCTTCGCCCCTGCAGATCATCTCACTCGTCGGTAGGAGAATTTCAGAACGCAACGCGTAAGCGGTGAGTTCCATCTGTTTGAAGTCCTTAGCCATATCCAAGGAAACGCGATCATACTCCTGATCATTGGCAATCGACGCGGCTTTAAACATTAGCGAAGTTTCGTCAACGACGTCGTTAACACGGGTTCCAAAGCTTTCTCGATTGCTGCGACGGCTTTTTCTAGAAGAAATCCGCTCGCAAGACCAATTAAGGAGACGAAAAGCGCAGCGTTCGAAAGCTTGCCGGTGTCAGGATCGTTCAGGAGCGTCGGTTTACCAAGGTATGCTATGCCACCCAAAAAATAGAAGATGACCAGCGCGAGAGAAACAATCAATGAGGATACGAGTTCGCTGGCAACACGTACTCCGTCAATGCGTTTCGCATCGAGATGCTGCAGGGTTAGCAAGGCGCGAATGCCGTTTCCCAACAGGGCAGAAACGGCGAGCATGACGGCCACTTTCCAGCTTTTTAGAGGTCCCCACACTTCTAAGAACATCGCGAACCATAACGCCACCAACAGAACTAAGCTGACGAGGGAGGTTACTAGAAGCAACTGGCCACTCTCTGAGGGGGTTTTGCCGAGTCAGAATCTCAGCCATCTTGACGGCAATCTTCGCGGAGTCGTCCTGCCACATGCTGAGGGCGGACTTCTGTTCATCGCTAATACCAGCAGCGTTGTAGTATTGGGACAGGTCGGGCCAGACTTGTTTCGCAGCTAGCTACACTTTCCCACAAAAACCCGTTTTCCGAATCGTCATTCTTGATAGTGTAGGCAAAGTGACTTCCACGGAAATATCATGCGCCTCCAACTATAAACCTAGCTCGAAATGCTGCGCTCATTTTCAAGGTTTAGACCTACTGATCCAAGATCAGTTGTTGTGATTTCTTAGCCCTTGATTGTCGTCAAACGATCATTTAGCTGATCGCAGGGTGATGAGCTACGTCACAGTTACGTCACAAAATCCAATGACTCAAAAGGCGTCTTCTCGGGGCTGCACGGTGTACCCGATGGCGGCATATCCTGTCAGCCGTCGCTCGTACATCCGCGCCAGCATCGGAACGTACGAATCCACATAGTCGTAGACTTGAACAACCTGCTTGTTGTCGTGAAGTCGATGCAGTCGCCCGACATATTGCTGGAGAGTTCCCTTCCAAGAAATTGGCATAGCGAGAAAAAAGTGTCCAGCCTGGCGTCGTCAAATCCCTCGCCGATATAGCTGCCAGTCGCAAGAATAACCCGTTGGTCTCCCAAGGGCACTGCGGCCAGTGCGTCGGCTGTGCTCTGGCGTTGCCTCTTGCTCATGCTACCCTTTAGGACAAACAAGTTCTTCACCACCGACGCAAGTTTCTCCGAAAAGTACTTCAGATGTTCGGTTCGTGCCGTCAGAAGCAGGGGAGATCGCCCGGCATCCAAGGAGCGAAGCAGATCAGCCGTAAGGAACTTCGACGGCGAGGTATGGCAGTGAATCACAAGCGAGTAGCGCGGATCATGCGGGAGGATAACTTGCTAGCGGTGCAGCCACGGCAGTTCGTGGTGACGACGAAGTCGGATCACAAACTGGAGGTTTATCTGAACCTGGCCCGGCGCATGAAGCTAACCGGGATTGATCAACTGTGGGTGGCCGACATCACCTACATTCGGCTGAAAACCGAGTTTGTCTACTTAGCGGTAATCCTCGACGGATTTTCTCGCAAGGTGGTGGGTTGGTCCCTGGAACGCAGCCTAGCCAGCCGTTTGGCCATAGCCGCGTTGGAGCAAGCAATCGTAGTACGACAACCTCCCGTGGGCCTGGTCCATCACTCCGATCGTGGCGTGCAATATGCCAGTGCAGAATATGTGGCAGTTCTAGAAAAGCACGGGATGATTCCGAGCATGAGCCGCCCGGCAAATCCGTACGACAATGCAAGTTGCGAAAGCTTCCTGAAAACCTTGAAACGGGAGGAAATTTACGCAAACGACTACAGCGACTTAGAACACTTGCACAGCAACATCGAAGAATTCATCGAAAAATACTACAATCGGCAGCGATTGCACTCTGCGTTGGGCTACTGTTCTCCAGAAGAATTTGAACAGCAAGCCAGGCATTCCGATTCCATGACACAGTTTCGTAGTCCCACGGTCAAGTTTTTCCGCAGTACAGAGGAGGAAGATTCTAAAGGGATGCTGGAGCAGGGGACTCAGCGCCGTCCCCTGCTCCAGACCTCATCCCCGGCTAGGTAATGAACGACCCAAACTCAATCCAATGGCACGTGTGTCATTCAAATCTGTCTCACCGTGTGGGTTCACCCCAGCGCATAGCGGCTCTAAGCGTACGGCGCATTCCGCGGCACACCTTTAGTCCATTGGAGAGCGAAGCCTTTTGACGGCCAGCCTACGCTGTGGCTTGAACAACTTACGTGAGTTCAAGTGGCCACTTAAACCCTCGAGAAATCGGGAGAGACGTGGATCGCCTGCCCGCCCCAATCTCAAGCTGCGGTTGCGGTGCCTGTGCCCTGCTGGTTCATCTGCTCCAACATCTTCTTCTTCATTTCCTTTGTCGAAGGCTCCGTCTTGTGCGTCCCGATCATCCAACTGTATCCATCGGGATCGACGATCTTGCCGCACCGGTCGCCCCAAAACATGTCCATCACTGGACCATTACTGCTAGCTCCAAGTTTGGTCGCCTTCTCGACCACCTTGTCGACATTCTCAACGTAGATGAAGAGACCAGCCGGCGAAGCGCCTACGCTTTTCGCAGATCGGGTACCCCACGCAGGATTTTCCGGACCAAGCAACAAAGTCGTTCCGCGCAGGGTCAACTCGGCGTGCATGGGTTTACCGTCTGGGCTATTCATGATCGTACGTTTGGAAAATCCGAGAGCCTTCTGATAAAAACTCACAGCGGCCGGAATATCGGAGACCGTGAGCATGGCCGAAACAGCGCTGTACTGCTTTTTATTGAGGGGGTCAATTTTCTTCGCCATAATGCTCCTCTCGTGAAGCCCATAGTTTAGCAAAGACCGTCGAGAACTAAGCCCAGCCATCTATTCACTCAGCCTAGATTTCTCTTGCCGGGGCAGCTTCGCCTGAGCCGACCTCGACTGGCCGCGGAAACGCGCAGGAGGGGTTGCAAACTCGCGTTTGAATGCCCGGTTGAAAGCAGCTTCAGATTCGT
>CAWAYW010000006.1:0-276395 GCA_963786325.1 Terriglobia bacterium | reverse complement strand
GTGGGTGATGACATAACGACGTCGGCCCCGCGACGACCCGAGTAGACTTTGCGGTAACCAACCAAAAGCTCGGGACGAAGGAGGCCGAGATGAAAATTGTAGGCTGTGATCTACACGCGAAGCAACAAACGATTGCCATGGTGGACACCGAGACCGGCGAGTTCACCGAAAAGACCCTAGCCCACGAAGGGAACAAGGTGCGTGAGTTTTACGCTGCCTTAGAAGGTCCGGTGGTGGTGGGTATCGAAGCCACCGGAGCCATGCAGTGGTTTTTGCAATTGCTGGAAGAACTGGGGATCGAGTGCCAGGTGGGACATCCGGCGAAGATTCGGGCCAAAGAAACACGGAAGCAGAAGCACGATCGGCGGGATGCGCGGCTGGAGTTAGAGCTGCTCATGGAAGATCGCTTCCCGACCATCTGGATGCCCTCGAGCGAGCAGCGGGACCTACGAACGTTGCTGCGGGACCGGCATCAGTGGGTTCTATAAAAAGGGATGTCAAGAAAAAAAGCTCCGCCTCGACCGGAGGCGAGAAGATTTTTGTCTCGACGTCCAGCCCACTGCTGTAAGTGTGCCCCCCGATTCGATCGAGAGGTTTTGCTCTGGCTTGTTTGCGATCCCCTGTGGGGTTCATCTGCCGATGGTGACAATGCCAATCGAGTCTGGAAACTTTGGCAAGCGAAACCTGGTGTCTCCAGTGTCCACCATGGTTCTATCGGAGGCTCGAGGCCTATCGCTATTTCTGGTGAAACGAGGGGGCATAGCGTGAAGAGGGAGACTCGGTGCCGAAGCACACAGGGCCTAACTCACTGACTGATACTCACCCTCGAACCGAGCGTCTCCAGAACCGAACCGACCACCACCCGAGAGAATCACCCGAAGATGGAAGGGCCTGTTCAGCAGAGAGGCTCAAGCTGCTTGCCGTTGCAATTCGTTGGCGTTGAAATCCACTCCTTTCTTCCACATCGTTAAAGTGATGGTGGCAATCTTTCGTGCCAAGGTGAGCCGCGCCATGGTCGGCCGCATCCCTTTCGCCAGAAGTCTGACATAGAAATCGTAGAGCGGGCCAGGGCGAGTGCTGGCCGATAGGGCAGCAGCTTTGAACAGATTCTTCAGGTCGTGATTATGGTTGTCATTCAGACCCAGCACGGTCAGCCGCTCCGGTTGCGGCGCAGTTTCCCTCGTACCATGCGGTACTCGCCGCTGTCATGAGTCTCGAGTGCGAAACCACTGTAGGCCCACAGCTGGCGCTTGGTACGGAAACGGTGTGGCGTCTGCAGCAGCGCCACCAGTAAGGCGGCGCGAATCGGACCGATCGCGGGAATCTGCCGCAGCAACCTCACGGCCGGATGCTTATGACTCTCCAGCAATAAGTCCCGTCGCGCTTGTTGACGCACCGGCTGCAGCAGATCCAGTTGCTGATAAAGCCGTTCGGCTCGCCGTCGAACTCCAGGTTCTACGATCTTGGCCAGCCATTCGGCGCGATGACGCGGAGCATAGACGGTGGTACCGCTACAGGGGATGGCCCAGCTGCGATACAGGGCTTTGATCCGATTCATGACTCGGGTGAGATCCTGGGTGATAGTCAGATAGCTGCGACCCAGTTCTTTCGAAGTGCGTACTCCGTGCTCTCCGTGGTACACCGGGTTGAGCCGGTTCAGTCGTAACAAATCCGCTAGCTTTCGCGCATCGATGCGGTCGCTCTTGCTGCCATCTTTCAACAACGCGTTCTTTCGTGGATCGCAAACTACCAGATAGGCGACATGAGGTTTCAGCAGGTCATGTAACCAGGCGGCAGAGGTTCCTTCTTCGAAGGTCACCGATAGACTTCCTTGCAGCCCTTGGATGAACTCAAGAATCGTCCCCGCTTTGGTCTCCAGAATGCATTCCATGATCAGCTTGCCTCTGCCCTCCATGACGGCAACCGAGATCGTTGCTTGGTGAACGTCCATGCCGATATACTTTTCCTGGTTCATAACGGCGCTCCTTTCGGTAAGTTTGGTCCGAACAATCACAATCTACCGTAGAGTGGGCGCCTTTTTATATTGCGTGAAGGTGCGAACGCGAGTGCAGAACACGCTGCAGGCGATCGCACTCAATCACGCATTGCGCCATGGGCATGCTCTATGGAGTCCAGCTGGGCAAAAAGCACTCCAGGCCTTGGCTCTGTCTCGCTACACCCGTCAAAGGCGGGACGAACTTCTGCAGCTGTACGTGCAGTTGCAGAAGCGGATCAAGGAGCTAGACCGGCAGGTGGAAGACGAAGCCAAGCGGCGACCCCAGGCGTTGCGGCTGCTCACCCACCCAGGAGTGGGGCCGATCACGGCCTTGGCCACCGACGTGTTCCTGGGAGACGCGCACCGGTTTGCCACTGGTAACCAGGTCGCAAGCTACATCGGGATGATTCCATGTGAGCACAGCAGTGGAAAGCGGCAGCGGCTCGGAAAACTGAGCAAGCAAGGCAATGCGCTGCTGCGCTACCTGTGGACCGAAGCAGTGATGCATGCGGCCGCGAAAGATCCCGAGCTGAAACGCTTCTATCGGCGCAAGCTCATCCAGAAAGGCATGGGCAAGGCCAGGATCGCGGCGGCACGCAAACTGGGTATCCGGCTGTGGATCATGATGCGCGACCAGATTGATTATGAAGAGTTCTGTCGCCGCGGAAAGCTGCGGCAGAGCGGGGAAGCCCATGCAGGTATGCCTGATTTCAACAGTGGTCCTGCCAGCGCAGTGACCGGGTGAGTGAATAGGCCGCCTGCCTCCCCGAATGGGGGGAGTTCGAATAAGTCATCATGGTCCAGGGTGATCGGAGAGATGTCTGGTGGGCCAACTCCACCGACGTGACGAAATAAGGCCGAGCCGTTTGGTTGGGTATGGACAAAATTATCGAAACTGAGGACATCGGTGGGAGACCCCTACTCTGCGATCACACAGGAGTGTCTTCGAAAGAATCAAAAAAACACTTGACGACACCGACGTCGTTAGAGATGTTGAAAAAGTCACGTCGATTAGCAGGATCAGACGCGCAAGCCATGCTCACACGTTTCTCACAATGGCAAGGACGCGAGCCAGAATCGGTGGCGGCGGACACGACGTACGGGAACGGGGAGTTTCTGCAAGGGTTGCTGGATCGCGGCATCACACCCTATATGCGAACGCGAGACAGTGTTCTAAGAAAAAACAATCCCGGTTATGGCCCAGAGCAATTTACTTATCTGCCCGAAAGCAACAGCTACCGTTGTCCGGCAGGAGAGCAACTGAACTATGTGGGGCTGAACGTTCGCAATCATGCCCATGCCTATATCGGCAGCGCCAAACGCTGCGGAGCCTGCTCCCAAAAAGCACAATGCACCAATGGACGATATAAATATCTCGCCATTCACATTCATGAGGCGGCCCGACAACGCGCCCGAGAGTTGGCGAACACGCCAGAGTTCGCCCATGCACAGCGGCAAAGAAAGAAGGTCGAAGCCCTGTTCGCGGAACTGAAGAATCAGATCGGAGTGCGTCGCTTGCGCCTGCGGAGGCTGAAGTTCGTGCGCGAGCAGTTCTTCCTGGCAGCGGCGGCCCAGAACATCAAGCGACTCGTGCGGTTCCTCAGCCAAGCGACAACACCTGTTCTGCCCGCCACCACTTAAACGAACTGAGAAAGAAAACACTTGGCAAGGCGTACTCGCAGCCGGAAGGTGTGCTGTTCACGGACTTTTTCAACATCTCTAACGACGTCGGTGTCGTCAAGTGTTTTTTTGATTCTTTCGAAGACACTCCTGTGTGATCGCAGAGTAGGGGTCTCCCACCGATGTCCTCAGTTTCGATAATTTTGTCCATACCCAACCAAACGGCTCGGCCTTATTTCGTCACGTCGGTGGAGTTGGCCCACCAGACATCTCTCCGATCACCCTGGACCATGATGACTTATTCGAACTCCCCCCCTTCGGGGAGGCAGGCGGCCTATTCACTCACCCGGTCACTGCGCTGGCAGGACCACTGTTGAAATCAGGCATACCTGCATGGGCTTCCCCGCTCTGCCGCAGCTTTCCGCGGCGACAGAACTCTTCATAATCAATCTGGTCGCGCATCATGATCCACAGCCGGATACCCAGTTTGCGTGCCGCCGCGATCCTGGCCTTGCCCATGCCTTTCTGGATGAGCTTGCGCCGATAGAAGCGTTTCAGCTCGGGATCTTTCGCGGCCGCATGCATCACTGCTTCGGTCCACAGGTAGCGCAGCAGCGCATTGCCTTGCTTGCTCAGTTTTCCGAGCCGCTGCCGCTTTCCACTGCTGTGCTCACATGGAATCATCCCGATGTAGCTTGCGACCTGGTTACCAGTGGCAAACCGGTGCGCGTCTCCCAGGAACACGTCGGTGGCCAAGGCCGTGATCGGCCCCACTCCTGGGTGGGTGAGCAGCCGCAACGCCTGGGGTCGCCGCTTGGCTTCGTCTTCCACCTGCCGGTCTAGCTCCTTGATCCGCTTCTGCAACTGCACGTACAGCTGCAGAAGTTCGTCCCGCCTTTGACGGGTGTAGCGAGACAGAGCCAAGGCCTGGAGTGCTTTTTGCCCAGCTGGACTCCATAGAGCATGCCCATGGCGCAATGCGTGATTGAGTGCGATCGCCTGCAGCGTGTTCTGCACTCGCGTTCGCACCTTCACGCAATATAAAAAGGCGCCCACTCTACGGTAGATTGTGATTGTTCGGACCAAACTTACCGAAAGGAGCGCCGTTATGAACCAGGAAAAGTATATCGGCATGGACGTTCACCAAGCAACGATCTCGGTTGCCGTCATGGAGGGCAGAGGCAAGCTGATCATGGAATGCATTCTGGAGACCAAAGCGGGGACGATTCTTGAGTTCATCCAAGGGCTGCAAGGAAGTCTATCGGTGACCTTCGAAGAAGGAACCTCTGCCGCCTGGTTACATGACCTGCTGAAACCTCATGTCACCTATCTGGTAGTTTGCGATCCACGAAAGAACGCGTTGTTGAAAGATGGCAGCAAGAGCGACCGCATCGATGCGCGAAAGCTAGCGGATTTGTTACGACTGAACCGGCTCAACCCGGTGTACCACGGAGAGCACGGAGTACGCACTTTGAAAGAACTGGGTCGCAGCTATCTGACTATCACCCAGGATCTCACCCGAGTCATGAATCGGATCAAAGCCCTGTATCGCAGCTGGGCCATCCCCTGTAGCGGTACCACCGTCTATGCTCCGCGTCATCGCGCCGAATGGCTGGCCAAGATGGTAGAACCTGGAGTTCGACGGCGAGCCGAACGGCTTTATCAGCAACTGGATCTGCTGCAGCCGGTGCGTCAACAAGCGCGACGGGACTTATTGCTGGAGAGTCATAAGCATCCGGCCGTGAGGTTGCTGCGGCAGATTCCCGCGATCGGTCCGATTCGCGCCGCCTTACTGGTGGCGCTGCTGCAGACGCCACACCGTTTCCGTACCAAGCGCCAGCTGTGGGCCTACAGTGGTTTCGCACTCGAGACTCATGACAGCGGCGAGTACCGCATGGTACGAGGGAAACTGCGCCGCAACCGGGAGCGGCTGACCGTGCTGGGTCTGAATGACAACCATAATCACGACCTGAAGAATCTGTTCAAAGCTGCTGCCCTATCGGCCAGCACTCGCCCTGGCCCGCTCTACGATTTCTATGTCAGACTTCTGGCGAAAGGGATGCGGCCGACCATGGCGCGGCTCACCTTGGCACGAAAGATTGCCACCATCACTTTAACGATGTGGAAGAAAGGAGTGGATTTCAACGCCAACGAATTGCAACGGCAAGCAGCTTGAGCCTCTCTGCTGAACAGGCCCTTCCATCTTCGGGTGATTCTCTCGGGTGGTGGTCGGTTCGGTTCTGGAGACGCTCGGTTCGAGGGTGAGTATCAGTCAGTGAGTTAGGCCCTGTGTGCTTCGGCACCGAGTCTCCCTCTTCACGCTATGCCCCCTCGTTTCACCAGAAATAGCGATAGGCCTCGAGCCTCCGATAGAACCATGGTGGACACTGGAGACACCAGGTTTCGCTTGCCAAAGTTTCCAGACTCGATTGGCATTGTCACCATCGGCAGATGAACCCCACAGGGGATCGCAAACAAGCCAGAGCAAAACCTGTCGATCGAATCGGGGGGCACACTTACAGCAGTGGGCTGGACGTCGAGACACAAAATCTTCTCGCCTCCGGTCGAGGCGGAGCTTTTTTTCTTGACATCCCTTTTTATAGAACCCACTGATGCCGGTCCCGCAGCAACGTTCGTAGGTCCCGCTGCTCGCTCGAGGGCATCCAGATGGTCGGGAAGCGATCTTCCATGAGCAGCTCTAACTCCAGCCGCGCATCCCGCCGATCGTGCTTCTGCTTCCGTGTTTCTTTGGCCCGAATCTTCGCCGGATGTCCCACCTGGCACTCGATCCCCAGTTCTTCCAGCAATTGCAAAAACCACTGCATGGCTCCGGTGGCTTCGATACCCACCACCACCGGACCTTCTAAGGCAGCGTAAAACTCACGCACCTTGTTTGCTTCGTGGGCTAGGGTCTTTTCGGTGAACTCGCCGGTCTCGGTGTCCACCATGGCAATCGTTTGTTGCTTCGCGTGTAGATCACAGCCTACAATTTTCATCTCGGCCTCCTTCGTCCCGAGCTTTTTGGTTGGTTACCGCAAAGTCTACTCGGGTCGTCGCGGGGCCGACGTCGTTATGTCATCACCCACAGGCGTTATCGCAACTTTGCGCCTTTTGTTCGCAGATAGGCGAAAGGAAAGTGCAAACTTGTGCTAACGCGATTTTGCGCCAACTGAGATGAACAGGACTGTACAAAGGACCGTGGTTGAAGTGCGCTCAGCAGATCATCTTCATTCCAAAGCAATGTGGCTCGATAACAGCTCGAGCGTATAACTCAGCTCAAGGGCCCACAGTAAAAGTGACCGAGTTCGACCTCGGATAGCCGAAGTACCCGTCGGACATGCCCATGACGTCACCGTTCATGACGACAATTTGAACTGAGGTAGGGCTCTGTAACAATGTTGCCGGGATCACTGCGGTCAATTGGCTACTGCTAACGATCGTTGTTTGCAACCATGTGCCGGTGTCATGCAGGTTGCCATTGGTGGTCCAGAAAGCAGTGCTCGAGATGAAGTGTCCATATTGCCCAAAGTTCGATCCGTTAATCGTAATCGTCACATCCGGGCTGCCGGCCGCAACCGTCGAAGGCGAGATAGAAGAAATAGATGGAGATGGAGTTGGGGTGGGTGTTTCCGTCACCTGAAAGTATACCGAGCTTGACGTAGCGATAGGAGCATCGCCCTGCGCGTCCCAAATTTCAACGCGCACTTTGGCTGTGACAGCGCTGGCCAGGAGAGGTGCGGGTAAAATTGCGGTAAGCTGTGAGCTACTGACGAAAGTCGTTAATAGCGATGTGTCGATGCCCCCTTGCGACCAAACTACTTGGCTAAACTTGTGCGCGGCGCTGGAGAATGTGAAATTCTTTGATCCTGAGACTGTCAGGGTCAGGTCTGGGCCGCCGACCATGGCACTTCCAGGGGAAATTGAGATGTTTGTCGACGGCGTGCCCGAAGAGTTCGAGTTGGAAGACTGCTTGAGGGTCCCACCACCGCAAGCAAACTGCCATATGATAAGGAATCCGACAGCTATCCACGAGAAACGTCTGGGCATGGCTCCCTCCCCCGAGACATCGGCCGGCGTGGATCACAATTGCGCCTTACTGGGGAAATTGCGGCAGAACAGTGAGCGCGTCAATCCATCCCGTATCATATTCATCTCCTATTCTTCTCTCTGAGTAAAATCAATACTTTAGCGAAGGGTCTTCCCGGAGAGAATAGAATAGAGATACACTTCCAGCCCAAAAAGGGAGTGGTAATCGTGGCAACTTCGCCCACCTCAGCCGGAATTATCTGCTTCGGAGAATTTGAGGCTGACTTGCGTTCGCGCGAGTTGCGCAGAAATGGCGCGCGAGTGCGTCTTCCTGACCAGGCCTTCCTGGTTCTTGCCATACTTCTTGAACGACCCGGAGAGCTTGTAACTCGCGAGGAGATCCAAAAAGAACTTTGGCCATCCGATACTTTTGTCGATTTCGATCACGGTCTGAATAACGCGGTAAACCGGTTACGAGAGGCGTTGGGCGACTCTGCCGAAACGCCACAATTCGTGGAAACCTTGCCCCGACGTGGATACCGGTTCTTAGCGACCGTAAAATGGCGCTCGTCAAGAACAGAACCGCCTGGCAATATCCCAACGGCAGCCGAACCCACTGGGATGATTCAGTCTTCTCGTATCGCAGGTCACGAGGCGAGCCCAGTTTTAAGGAAACCGCTGTTTTGGATTGTTACCGCGATGGTAGCGGTCGGCTTGCTGATTGCCGTGAAGTCCGCCAACGCTCCACTTCCGCCCGCAAGCCGTTCCTATGTTCTCCCGCCTGAGGGGGCCACATTCAATCTCATCAATGATGATGGCGGTGCCGTGGTGCTGTCGCCGGACGGAAGAAAATTGGCATTTGTCGCCGTTGGCAGCAATGGAACCGCCCGGATTTGGATTCGGACGCTCGCGAAATTGTCGGCAGCTCCTCTTGAGGGCACCGAAGACGCCACTTTCCCCTTCTGGTCCCCCGATGGGCAGTGGATTGCTTTCTTTGCAGAAGCAAAGTTGAAAAAGATCCGTCTCGCAGGCGGCGCCCCGACCACGATCTGCGACGCTCCATTCGGGCGCGGTGGAAGCTGGAAGAACGGCGTGATCATTTTTGCCCCCGCTTCCCACGACGGAATCTACAAGGTTGCGGATTCGGGTGGATCGCCTGTGCAACTAACCACGGTGGATCCCTCTATACATACCACTCACCGCTGGCCGAAGTTTCTTCCGGACGGACGTCATTTCTTGTATCTCGCGGCCAGCCACTTTCGCGACGCAGTTCACGACGGACTCTACATGGGATCAATCGATGGAGGGAGCCAAAGATTGTTAGTTGCCAGTGAAGGCGATGGCACTTATGTGTCCGGCGTTCTCTTCTTCTACAGCAAAGGCATGCTCCAGATGCAGCAATTCAACCCCGAAGCCGGGCAGCTACAGGGGGAGCCTCGACCCACAGGCGAAAAGGTCCTTTATGACTCTTCAATCTGGAAGGTAGTGTTCGACGCCTCAGAGAGCGTGTTGGCTTACCAATTGGGTGAGAAGGTGGGTGGAACTCAATTGCGGTGGTTCGACCGCTCTGGAAAGGAACTGGGAAGCATAGGAACACCCGTTTTTCAGTGGGAAGTCCATCTCTCGCCTGACGGGAAGAAAATTGCGATCGGAATCGGAGAAGGTGGGTATAGCAATCTCTGGGTTTATGACCTTCTCAGGCATGTTCGCACACCGATTACTTTCACTAACTTCGATCATGGATCGCCGATCTGGTCGGTGGACGGCAAGCAACTGATATTTGCCTCAAAGCGAAAGTACTACACGATTGCCAGAATCGAGGCTAGCGGCGGGGGTTCTGAGCAGCCACTATTCGATGCTGGAACCGATAGTTGGCCACTTGATCTTTCTAAGGACGGCCGTTACCTCCTGTATGGTCAAGGAATCAACGTTGGCAGGAGCAAGAGTCAGTTGTGGGTTTATCGCACAAAGGGCGACGGTTCCCCCTACCGTTTGCTTGAGGGCGATTCGGTTGAAACGGACGGACAATTCTCTCCTGATGGGCGCTGGGTCGCGTATGTGTCGAGCCCGGCAGGTCGTGAAGAAGTGTATGTTGTTCCATTTCGCGCGCATTCTAGCACTTCACGTGAAGCGGTGACGGAGAGGGTGCAGGTCTCTTTAGCAGGCGGTCGCGCGCCGCGGTGGCGACGCGATGGGAAAGAACTTTTCTATTTGGGTTCGGACAAGACTCTCATGTCGGTTAGGATTACACATCGGGGTGCGAAACTAGACCTAGGGGTGGCGCATGCATTGTTTCGCATAAATCTTGGATATTACATCTTTCCTTATGATGTCTCCCCAGACGGAAAGCGTTTCATTGTGAATACCGCTACGCCGGAAAAAGCTGCTCCCATCACCCTTGTCGAGAACTGGCAATCAGACTTCAAGTAAGTACCCGTCTAGGCATCGGCACTCTACAATTTTCATCTCGGCCTCCTTCGTCCCGAGCTTTTTGGTTGGTTACCGCAAAGTCTACTCGGGTCGTCGCGGGGCCGACGTCGTTATGTCATCACCCACAGGCCATAGCGCTCAGAATCGGTCGTGAGTGCTATAGAGATGTTACGCTAGCTATCCGGCTTCAGCGGCTAATTGGGAGAAGCTGGACCAATTCGTGCACTTGACAATGGCTCCGTTGGGGCGCACCGTTGCGATGTTGCGGGAGCTTTTTCCTAGCCACTTTCTCTCGCTTCCTAGGCGCTGGCTTTCAAAGCCGTATCAGGGCCTTACAAACATAAGTTCAGCAAGAAGCGCGTCATGAGGCGCACCGGTCATCTTTGGGCCGGGTGAGGAGACTACACTTGTCACTCCGCAAGATACCGCTAGCTACCCTGCTAGTCTCTCTCGGGCTGAACGCGTTCGCATGCGGTCAGGCGAACGGAAATCACGGACCCTCCGCTATGTTCGATTCGGTGGTGACGGTTTGGAGCGAGTTTGGGCATGGCACCGGGTTCATCGTGGATCCAAAAGGTCTGATTCTGACCAGCCAGCAAGTCATCGGTCCATCCGAAATCATCGCCGTGCAATTTGATCCTCAGCACAAGGTCGCCGCGACGCTCTTGGCTTCTGACAACGAAAAAGACATTGCCGTTCTGTGGGTAAATCTGTCTCCCTGTCCGGATTGTGTTGCCGCTCCGATCGCAATGACACGCGAGGGGAAGCCACCGGAAGTGGCGGTGGGCGAGAAGATTACGGCGGTGAGCAGCCCGATGGGACCGCTTAAGGAAACGGCGTCTGGCATTGTCGATGCGGTGGACGCGAAGAGTATTACTTCCGACGTCGTGATCAAGCCGTGGACTTCCGGCGGCCCCGTGTTCGATACGCAGGGGATGGTGATCGGTCTAACCTCGGCCGCGGGACAAACGACACCTGGGAAGGGTCCTTCGAGGATCGTTCGCATCGAAGAGGCGGCAGCCCTTCTTGATCAGGCGCGGACAAAACTCGTAACCGGTACTCCGCCGCAGGCGACACTATTGCCGGTGGAATCGGCGGATGTCTTTCCCAATCACGCGCTGGAACGCGTGATGGACGACAAGAAATTCGATTTTCGATCCTATTTCTTCGATGAGGGAGACTACCGGATCACTCTGCTGACCCCCATATTTATCTATCGCCTTCGTACAGGGATGAAGAATGATGACGAAAAGCGACAGGCGAAACACAAAAACCGTTCGATTCAGTCGACTCCAGATGTAGCAGAGTTCTGGGGATTGAAGAACTGGGCGCCCTATTTGGACGAGTACACCCCGGTGATCGAGATCATGGCAACGTCGCATATGCAGGAGACGAAGGGGTCCCTGCTGGGACGAGCGCTTGTGGGGGGTGTGTACTCGGAACCGTGGCAGATGAAATTCAAGACCGACTTCTACAAGATGAAGCTCAAGTGCGGAGAAAAAGAGATTCAACCGATTCAGACAGGAAAGATCGAAGAGGTCGTGAACAACTCCCACCGCTTTACGAAGGTGGTGAACTCGTCGTCCAAGGGGTTTTACGCCTATCCCCCGGATGCAATCTCGCCCTCTTGTGGAAAGGTGACGCTGGAGCTTCATTCTCTGAAGGATCCCGACAAAGCTACGGTGAAGACCCTGGAGGGGAAATCGGTGGAGAGAATCTGGACTGACTTCGAGGCGTATCGCAAGGCGTCGGGTAGCACGTCGTCAAAGATGCAGTGACCCCGGAGGCGTTGTTGGTGTAATTGATTCCAAAAGGCTCGGGAAGGTGGATAGCAACACTGGAGAGTCAAACGACGGAATTCGGGGATTTAAGTAGGGATTTACAAAAGCGCGACACATATTCGACACATATTATGGATAGACGAATGCTGCCTGCGGTTTCAGTGATGGGTATTCTTGCCTCCGGGTTTGATTTCTTCTGCCGCGCGAATGTTTTCTGGATTAGACGCGTTCATCGACGCCTGCACGATGTAGCGTTTGGGTGCACTACCGACGATGTAGAACGGGTAACAAGTCACTAGGGTGATCGAAGGTCGCGGCCGCGGTGCTAACACCGAGACATCAGCCGGCTTAACAAGCACAATGCGGTCGATCGTGTAAGTATCCGTTCCTGTCGCCGTGACGAGTTCGATCCCGTCTCCCTCCCGGATGTCTTTCAGCCCACGGAAGAACCCATCGCGATGACCCGAAATGCCGATATTGCCGTCTTCTCCGGGCCGGGCCGTACCGGCAATGAACCCGACCGCGCGGTCCATGGTCAGGTCGTCGGTTCCTTCCAGCACTGGCACTTCCAGGCGGATCTTCGGAATCCGGAGCAGGGCGACTGGCGGGCCGAGTTGTGCTGACAAACTCTGCTGGTAGTGCTTGATTCGCTGTGGCGACCAAAGACTGAAATCAGGCTCCTTAACCACAAAGCTGAACCTGGCAGCATGTTCCTGGGCGACCGGTTGCCGGCTCTCCGGTGGCCTGCTCTCTAATCTCCGGGCTTCCGACCGTGAAGAAAGGGTCGTATAGACACGCGCACCAAGGTAGATGCCGAGCATCAAGAGTCCGGAGATCAGCAGGAAACGCCCGAGCTTGCCCACCCCACGCATTATGGTTTACCTCCTGGTTCATGACCCCAGTCTTGGTTTCACTCTCCAAGCGTGCCTCCGGGACCTGCGTGGCTACTTCAAAGCATCGCTGGCAGCCCGGGCTTGGCCCGCGTCAGTTGAAGTTCTGAATCGACAAACCCAAAGCTGACAAAATGTCTGCCCTCAAGAACCGTCCACAGCAGCTAGGAGGTCGATTGCGGTCCTTGTTTTCACAACGTAACCCCAAGCCCCCAAGTTGAGTGTTTCTTGCACCATCTCACAAGAAGACTCTTGGCTTAGGAAGATTATTTTGGATTCCGGGGTCAGTTTGCGAATCTGGCGAGCAGCCTCAATTCCATTCAGCGTTGGGAGTCCGATGTCAAGGAGGACCAGATCCGGCTTCAGTAGTTCCGCTTTCTGAACAGCTTCCCAGCCATCTGCCACTTCGCCGATGACCTGTACCTCCGGCCTCTCCGCTAGTGTCGAGCGGATAACCTGCCAAAAGGGCGCGAAATCCTCTACCACGAGAACGCGCATGGATAGCATGTCGGCCCCAAGCCTGTAATTGAGAGTGCTCTCTTGCTGCGGGTGTGACTACTAGAACTTGTGCCAGACGAAACCTAGATAAACAGGTAGCCAACATGCAGGTAAATCGTCACCCAAGCTAGGGGCGAAATCCGAGTGATTTAGATAGGCTTTCGACAATTGGCGTTAACAGGCAATTTCACGTTTTGACCGCTCGTCAAAACGCGCTATGGCGATTTGGACTAAGCCGCTGGCGCGGCAGGTGTTGTAGCGACGGTACGTAAGTACAGTAATGGATACCTTGAAGGAGGTATACATGACTGCACTTCGCGAACGCATGCTGGAAGAGCTACGGCTGCGTAATTTCACTCCTCGAACCATCCGTACCTATACGGCAACCGTAGCCGACTTTGCGCGCTACTTTCACCAGTCCCCTGACAAGCTCGGGTCTGAGCATGTTCGTATCTATCAGCTCTACCTGCTGAACGAGCGCAAGCTAGCCTGGCATAGCATCCAGGTTCGCGTCTCGGCACTGCGGTTTCTGTACGTTCGTACGCTCAAGCAACGCTGGTTCGACACCGAAGTTACCAAGCCCAAGATACGCCGCAAACTACCCGTGGTCTGGAGCCGTGAAGAAGTCGCCGCACTGCTCGACATCACCAAGAACCTCAAGCACCGCGCCCTGCTGGGCATGCTCTACGGGGCTGGCTTGCGCATCCAGGAAGTCCTGGATCTGAAAGTCACCGACATCGACAGCAAGCGGATGATCATCAACATCCGCGAAGGCAAGGGCGGGCTTCCTCGTCAGGTAATGCTTTCGCCCAAGCTGCTGGAGTGGCTCCGTGCCTACTGGAACCAGCGCAAGCCCAAGGACTGGCTCTTTCCCGGAATGAGGTCCGACCGGCCGATGTACGCCAGCGCCGTCAACGCTTTCTGCCATCAGTTGCGCCAGAAGCTGGGCATTGCCAAGCGGCTTTCCGCCCATGTGATGCGGCATTCCTTTGCCTCTCACTTGCTCGACAGTGGAACCGATCTGCGCACCATTCAGCTGCTGCTCGGACATTGCGACCTGGAGACGACCGCGCGCTACCTCCATGTCTCCGAGCACCGGCTGCACTCCACCGTAAGTCCGCTCGATGAGCTTCCGGCTCGCGAAGGAGAACCTAAGAAAAAATGAGAGAGCATCGGCTCGAAGTGGCCGATGTCTTTCACGCGCACCAGCAAGAGTTTCTCCAGCGCTGGGGCCATGGTGTCTCCCGCCAACAACGCAAGGTGCTCGGAGCCATCGGTCGATGCCGTACTGCCGTACTCGGCAGTCATCTCGAACGCTGTGACAGCTGCTCCTATGAGTACGTGGCTTTCGACTCATGCCGTGATCGCCACTGCCCAAAGTGCCAGTCGACTGCTCGCGATCGCTGGCTGCAGAAGCAGGCGTCGAGTCTGCTGCCCGTGCCCTACAGCCATGTCGTCTTCACGCTGCCCAAGCGACTGGCAGCACTCGCACTCAGAAACCAGCGTCTTATCTACGCTCTGCTATTTCGTGCTGTCTCCGAGACCCTGATGGAGATCGCCGCCGATCGACACCGCCTCGGTGCTCGCATCGGCATTCTCGCCGTACTCCATACCTGGAATCAGCGACTGCAACTTCATCCCCACCTGCACTGCCTGGTTCCGGCCGGCGGCCTGGCACCCGACCAATCACGGTGGATCGCTTGTCGGCCTCGCTACTTCCTTCCCGCGCCGGTGCTCAGCTGCATGTTCCGTGGCAAGATGCTGGCCTTCCTGAAACACGCTTACGACAACCACCAACTGCGCTTCCCGGGCACTCTAGCTGCGTTATCCAAGCCAGGCCCATTTCACGCAATGCTCTCCACCCTGCGCCATCAGAAATGGGTCGTCTATGCCAAGGCACCTTTCGGCGGTCCTGAGTATGTGCTCAAGTACCTGGCACGCTACACTCACCGTGTTGCCATCGCCAATGGCAGGCTCTTGGACCTGAACAACGAGCAGGTACGTTTTAAATGGCGCGACTCCAGAGACAACAACCGCATCAAGGTGATGAGCCTCGATGCGGTGGAGTTCATCCGTCGCTTTCTGCTTCACGTTCTGCCTTGTGGCTTCGTCAAGATCCGCCACTTCGGGCTGCTCGCCAACCGCAATCGCCGTCAGGCACTGGTTCTTTGCCGTCACCATCTCAAGGCCGCAGCTCCACAAGGCACTGACCTCGTTACCCCTCAGCAACAGTCGGCAATCAATCGCTGCTGCCCCAAGTGCAAACGCGGCACCTTGCACGTCGTCGTTCGCTTCACGACTCTTGTGCCCGCAACCGATGACTCGCATCTCGCGGAGATCAACTCGTCATGATCACGATCTCGCTCACACCACGAACCCGGATCGGAGCTGCAATGCGCGTCGTGCGCGTGCATGCCGCAGTGTGTCCGCATACACCTAAAGAAGTTGCCAACCTCCCGAAACGCCGTCTCATTCACCTCATAATCGGTCGCTCCGCACACATCACAACCCTCCGCTCACATCCCCTGCAATGCGCTTCTTCGTTCTCCCCACCACAACAAACCCATTCAAAACCCATAGGACGTGAGCTCTCGGAAGCGGCTTAGTCCAAATCGCCGTATCGTCAATGCTCCGCCTCGACTGCCCGGTTTCAAGACCACTCTATCTGCGGAGCACTGTCGATACGGCACTACAGATTTCTCGCCAAACAGCCTGAGCGCAGCCGTAGACTAGACAGTAGGCTGCGATGACTACCGTACTTGAGCACTTCTCAGATAGATCGAAGATGGTAATTTTCCTAACTCGCAAGGACGCGGGCAGGAGAGGCTCGACCGCACTTGAGTTGGGCGATCTTCTCGAAGCGATTATTAACGAAGATCAAGGCGAGCTTGCAAAGCGGTTCGTGGGCGCTGTAACCCGTTCCGGGCCAATATGTGAGCCAGATCCGTTCTTCTCAGCAGAAGTTGCGTCACAGGTTCTTCTTGGGCTTCACAACATTTTGCCTCGGCATGAACCCATCACGGATTCAGTTGATATGGCGATGTCCTCCAGCCTTGAGCGCATTCTGAACGCTGCGACGACACTCGCTGGGGAATTGCAGCACAGTCAGGTGCAACCACTCCATCTTGTAGCTGCAATCCTGGCCGAAGAGAGCAGCGAACCCGCTGACATTCTGAAAGAAGCTGGAATATCGAGAGAAGCCGTCATTCAAGCTCTCCGAAGCCAGTTGGCGTAATCAGCCTGTTTACAACACCTACTACTCCGCTCTGGCGTAAAATGCTGACGCGGAATTAGGTTTCGCGCAGCAACATGCCCTTTTTCCATAGGAAAGCGTCACGGTCTAGAATCTGCACACGGTCAAGATTCCAGTGTATTCGCCCAACGACCAAGCCGACCGCAATGGTGTAGAAGTTCTCGGGCTTGCTCCCCGATTTCGGCAAGCGTCAAAGGCACTCGCATTGCTTGTCTCTACTTTGGGGCTTGTGGTCTTCTGCGGCTGGGTCTTCAATGTGCCCTCCCTGACGTACATTCGACCTACACTCGAATCGATGAAGGTCAATACTACCCTGTCGTTCTTGTGTTTGGGTGCGGGGCTTTGGCTAGCTAACAATAATGAGCGGCAGGGCATCAGACGCATTCTGGGGCTTTTGGTAATCATCATTGCTGGATCGACGCTCGCAGAATATGCCTTCCACATCAGTCTTAGGATTGACCAGCTACTTGTTCGCGATACACGCATTCTATCAATTTCGGACTACCCGGGCAGAATGGCGATTTCAACGGCGATCTGTTTTCTGTTTTTGGGCTTCGCCGTTATGTTGTTAGGACTAAAGAAGGCACTTGCACTGCAACGTTCCCTTGTAGCTGCATGCTTTGCGCTCTCTCTGGTAGCTCTGTGCGGCTATCTGTATGGAGTCAAGTCACTCTACTCGATTACGCCCTACTCTACGATGGCCGTGCACACCACCGCAGGTTTAATGGCGGCATGTTTGGCCTATTTTCTTGCTCGACCTAACGAAGGAATAGTGTCTATCGCTGCAAGTGACAGCAACTCTGGTTTTCTTGTGCGAACACTAGTTCCGGCAATTGTGGTTGTGCCCATTCTGATCGGGTGGTTGAGTCTCGTAGGACACAGAACCGATCTGTATGACACGCCATTTGGCGCTCCCTTGCTGGTGTTAGCAAGCATCGGATGTCTGGCCGTCTTGACCATACTGGTTGCTCGATCAATGTATCGTTGGGAATGTGAGAGTTTCCATGCTGAAAGGACGATACGCGAGAGCGAGCAGCGGTTCCGCTTGGTTGCTGATACAGCACCGGTGATGATCTGGATGTCCGGCGCTGATAAACTGTGCAACTACTTCAATCAACGCTGGCTGGAGTTCACTGGTCGGCCACTCGAGGCAGAGTTGGGCAACGGTTGGGCAGAAGGAGTGCACCCTGAAGACTTAAACAGGTGTATGCATACCTACACTCAGGCGTTCGATCGGCGGGAGTCCTTTCAGATGGAGTATCGGCTCCGGCGGCACGATGGAGAATATCGCTGGCTTTCGGATATAGGCGTGTCCAGATTAAATCCGGACGGATCTTTTGCCGGCTACATAGGATCTTGCATAGACGTCACGGACGCCAAGCTCGCCCAGGAGGTTCTTGCCGACGTTGGGCGCAGATTGATTGAAGGACACGAGCAGGAGCGTACCTGGATCGCCAGAGAGCTACACGACGACATCAACCAACGGATGGCACTGTTGGCAATCGAGCTGGATCGATGGAACCAACAACTTCCGCCCTCGGCAGTTGAATTTCACGATCACATGCATCACGCCAGCCAGCGCCTTTCGGACATCGCCAACGACATTCAGGCCCTGTCGCACCGCCTCCATTCTTCAAAACTGGAATATCTGGGCCTTGTGGCCGCGGCTAAGAGCTTCTGCAAGGATTTGTCCGAGCAACAGAATGTAGAGATTGACTTCAGCCATACGGCCATACCCCGAAGTGTGCCCCATGAAATCTCGCTTTGTCTGTTCCGAGTTTTACAGGAAACTTTGCAGAATGCCGTGAAGCACAGTGGCGTGCGGCACTTCAAAGTGGAACTGTGCGGTACAGAGGGAGAGATTCAATTGACTGTGAGTGACCTAGGAGTTGGTTTTGACCCGCAAGACGCCATCCACCGTCGCGGCCTCGGGCTCATCAGCATGGGAGAGCGAATGCAATTGGTGAGCGGTGAGTTTTCCATCAAGTCACACCCCGGTTCCGGCACTACGATCCACGCTCGCGTTCCTTTCGATTCAAGCAGCGATTCTGCACGGGCGGCAGGCTAGGAATAGCGGGTTCGCCGACAAGTTCACAGGCACTCCTACCGGAAAAAGACCATTAAATGCTCTGCACCGGTTCGTTGGAAAGTATGGCAGTCCATCCCGCCCTGATTGGTGATCGGAGTAGGGATCGTGATTTCTCACGACCCCCTCCACAGACCCGGACGGGCGCTCGTTAGCGCATCCGGTTCTTATCTCGGATGAGTAGCGGCAAAACGGGCCGCGTCCGTTTGATACTGGAATCCCGCGATGCGTCGAGCGTCATCTGCTTGGCTAGAATGGAACGATCGTTAAGGATCAGCTTGCAGCTGCATCTACGCGCGTTGTACCCAAGTACTTGGCAACCGCGATCTCTAGATTGAAGTGCATGGCGTCGCGTCCGAGCGCTTCACCCAACTGCGATCTCTGTATCACGCCAAGCACGCCTGGATTCATCCCAACCAGCCACAGTCTGCCGCCACGCTCACGCTGTCGCTTCTCGCCTTCGGTCAACATCTTCAGGGCCGTGTACTCGAGATCGAAAACCGCACTGAGATCACAGGCAACGACCGTCGGCTGCGCTTCTTCAATCAAGAGTCTTATCTTCCGCGCGATTTGCTGAGCATTGGCGAAGAAAACCCGGCCCTCCAATCTCAGCAGCAACAAGCCGACAAACGTCTCATCCTCGGGGTGTTCCTTTGAGCGGGGCCGGAATACATTCGTGCCCGGCTTGCGTCCAAGGACGTACACCGGCGGATCAGCTACCTGGTACGCAAGCGCCACGAGGGAGACAATGATGGCCACGATGATACCCTTCAATGTTCCCACAAGAACCACACCCGCAAATGCGATCAGAGCCCACCCGAACTCTGTTCGACGTACACTGAGAATCTCACGGAACTCCGCCGGCCGTATGAGTCCGACCGAGTAGACAATAACCACTGCCGCAAGAGTGGCTTGCGGCATCAGGGCAATGAGCGGCGCCAGCAGAATCATCGTCACCAGCGTGATAGCCGCCGTCACGATCTCTGCCAGCTGGGTGCGAGCTCCGGCCAGACGATTCACCGCCGTCTGGGTGGTGCCACCGCCACCGGGCATTGCGCCGAGAAGCGCGCCGCCGGCATTTGCCAGGCCGGTAGCCAGCAACTCCCGATTAGCTTGCGGCCAAGGTTCATCGTTACGTGCAAAAGCATGCCCGGCCGCGATCGTCTCCGTAAAGCTCATTAGAGCGATACCCAAGGCGCCGGACCAGAGTTGAGTCGCGAGGGAGAACGCCGGAATGGTCAACGACGGCAGGCCCTGCGGAATGTGGCCGACCAACTCAACTCCGTGTGCATGCAAGTTCAGCAGGTAAGCACCGGTAATGCCTGCAGCCACCGCAAGGAGCGGAGCTGGAGCATGGGGCACGAGTCGTTCGATGGCGACCAACAGAGCGATGATGGAGACTCCGACCGCCAGTGTTGTCAGCGATGTCCCGGGAATGCCGTGGACCGTCGCAACCAGGTTCTGGACGAACGAACCTTTTGCAAAATGAATGCCGAGAATTTTGGGGACCTGATCCAGGACGATAACGACGCCAATGCCTGCCTTGAAGCCAATCAAAACCGGTTCGGAGATGAAATTGGCAACGAAGCCCAGCCGCAGGAGCGAAGCGACTACGAGCACTAATCCCACTAACAGCGTCAGCATGGCGGAGGCAGTCAATAGCGATGCTGGATCTCCTCCCGGGACCACCTTGCCCAGCTGGGCGGCAGCCAATATCGCGATCGTAGTGGTCGTGCTCACGCTGAGTACGCGCGAAGTACCTAGCACGGCATAGATCACCATCGGCAGAAAGGCCGTGTACAGTCCCACCTGCACCGGCAGGCCAGCGATCGTTGCATACGCCATTGCTTTGGGAATGACCACCGCAGCAGTGGTCAAACCAGCGACAACATCGGGTCGCAGCCATACTTTCTGGTAAGAGGCGAGCCAATTTTCCATTGGAGGCAACCTACATGCTAGGAAGCTCCCGCCCCGGCGGGACACTGGCAGAAGTGGCAGGCAAGCAAATTGTGGTTTCGGCGTGGCCATCCTGGCGGCGTTGCTGCTCACACTTTACGGCCTGTTGCGCGCCAAGGCCTCGGGCAATCCTTCGACCGCCTAACCGTGAATGTGGGGCTGATTGGCCAGGGCTTAATGCTTTTCAGCAGCCTCTTCGACGATCCGCACAGCGGCTTGGTTGAAGTCCTCGCGTGGTTTTTTCCCCTGTTTCTGTGGTGGACGGTGGGACGACCTCTTGTCGAGTAGATCAGCTTCTCGCTGTGCTTTATCGGCTTTTGTTCGTTTCTGTGACATACGTACAGTATGCGCTAGCGAATCGGAATTTGCGCGGAGGTGGGCGTGTTGGAGGGGACTGGTTGGCTGATGGCGTAACATCGCCGTTACACTCATCGACCCGGCAAACGTTTATGTCTCTGGTGTCGCCTCCCACTTCGGCTTCGTTTCTCTGCCCCATTTCTTAGGGTCCTCGTTATGCATTTTTTCCATCGCTTTTGCGGTGTCAGGATGCTTTTCCATCACATGTTTCGTCATCGCTTGGACGATTTCGTCCCATGACGCGGCAGACAGCTTCTGTTCACAAGGCCCACCCAATGATCGGCACGTCATCGTCTTCATGCGCCACCTCCATCCACTCTACAGATGCACTGTCGGAGTTGAGGGGTTGTTGGCGTAACATCAATTACGCTCGTCCGCGAATAACGGCCTCGGGAAAAGTCCGTCGAGTAACCTTGCCAGACTTCGGCAGTCAAGCTTCAACTCTGAGACAAGAAATCATCTAGCGTCGATGTCGCCATGGTCAAGGATAGATCGTCTTGACTGCAGAACTGCCACAATACATAGGGTGCTGACCAGCAGCGGAAACCAAACAGGCGAGATCCACGGGAGGGGGATCAGGAAGCTCGGCCACTTCGCACATGTTCCACAATCTAGTGTTTGATGAACGCTCAAAACCGAAAGTTCGATCTATTGAGATGAACGGGTTAGGGGCGGACTATCTCAGAGTTTTTGGAACAGGCATCGGCCCTGCGAACCTCAGGGAATCCTCATCCACTGCAGGGGTACAAATCCCTTCGGCTCTTCTTGAACCTGCCAGCCTCCACCAGTCGTCCGATAGCCCAGTCTGACGATGTTAGTTTTGCTGTCTTTCAGTAGCACCAGCATGGTGTCGGTCGGCGGTTCTTTCTTCACGTCGTTCCATGCACATTCCTGTTCGACAAACCACGCCGCAAAGCTCGCTATTCTTTCTTCCGATGTGATTCGGCTCCTGTACTTTTTAAGTGCTTCAAGCGCACGCTCTTTTCTCTCTTGGTTTGGCATACGTTTGATTCCCGCTCCACCCTTTTCAGAGTGACTCAATCATTCTTGCGATGGTGCGACCTGGCTGAACAGAAAAAAAGTCCCCAAGTCGAGCGTCAAGCCCTTGTTTTTACTGGCTTTTACCAAAAACTGCGCAGGGGGATACCAGAGTGTCAACCCGCTTGCGATTCACGTGCCAGGGCCAGCATCGTGAGAAGTTGGGCAATGCCAGACCGCTGAATTACTCTGGCTTTTTGGTCGTGTCTTTCTTGTCCGCTTCAATCGTGACATCTACCGGCGCACCCTCCTTAAGTGCTACCTCTTCGCCTTTTTCATCCTTCAGCACATTGTCGATGCGAATCTCCCGATAAAGATGCTCCGCCGGCTCAACTTGAATCTGTGCTTTATCCGGTTCGCCAGGGACAATCGGTTTGATGATTTTCTCAACGGTTCCCGGCAGCGTGGTACTGGGCTTGTCCTTTTCTTCAGGTGAATCCAATTTGCTCACCTCCGATAACCACGTCGAAATGTTACTCCCGGAAATAACTTAGCGAAAGAATGCGGAAAGGGGCCATTCCTGAGAAGTTGGCTTATGCCAGACGGCGATTGAGAGAAGACCCCGAGAATCCCGTCCACCTTTCGTCGCTAAACCGACGCGTTTTCTCCGGATGTTTGCATTTTTTATGCTTCGTGAGATAATCGCCAACCTTCCCACCCCGCTGGCCCCCGAGTGTAAATACGAGAAAGGAACGCCGTTCGACAGCGCCAAATTCAAAAATGTCTCTGAGCGCGAAAGACAAAGCACTCTTGTTCGAACTTCTCCCCCAATACACTTCGCTGGGGGTCGTCAGCCTCTTCTTGAAGGGTCTCAACTTGTCATACTCGGCAGTGAGTTGGGGAGACATGTTTGAGAAGCGCCTCGAACCGGCAATAGCTAAAGGTGACATCAGCAGACGACAGCTATACCAACTGCTGTCTGATTCGGAAGAATTTGGCCATCAAAACGTTTTCTTGTTTCGCTGCTCGAAAGCTACAGCCTCTGATCTTGTGAACGAAGATGTGGTCAAGAGAATCCTGAAGCGGTTGGATAGGGAGGATCTGATCGATTCTCCTCCCATCATTCGAACGTCTGATGACCTTGCACTGTCCCAAGTCCGCTTCGAGATCGCAGATCGGGGGCGTCGTGCTTTGGTAATCAAAGTTCCGTTGGTTTGTGGGACCTAAACATGGATGACCCGATTTGGGATGTGACGGTGTTCACGAAGAATCGTGGCGCACCGGAGTCCCCGCGCGCCTACTTCTGAGGTTCCGCTCCGAGAACTGCGAAGTAGCCTCCGTTTTCCCATCGTCTGCACCGGCAACAAGGGAAAGGCTATCCCTACGCCGGTCTTCGGGCTCATCGGCGCAGGTATCGGCGCTCTTCTCCCCGCCAGCGGCTGGTGGTCGGCGCCTTCCCAATCCCACTCTGCACTGTGAGGGAGAACGACAACAACGTACGCCTCACAACCAAAGCCAATAGGAATTGCGCCTAGAAACGTGCCAACAATCGAGTAAGCAGCGGTTCTTTCTCCCTCTCTTCCTCCTCGTGCTGCACGGCCGGCTCCATCTCCAGGAGGGTCGAGAGCTGTTCTGAGCCTGGGACAACGAGGACGTCAAAGATCAGACCAGCAGGCAGATCGCCCAATGTAATTTGTCGGCCGCCCGAGAACTCAAAGACGTCCCGCTTCGGTCGTTTTAACATTCTGAAAACCGCCTCGGCCTCGGTGCTGAGGTGGAGCGACGCTTGCTGAGTTTCGGAGAACCGAAACAGGACCCTGGTCCGATCTACCAGGCAAACCGGACAAGGCCTTGGGGCGTCGAGCTCGGCTTCCCGAACTACCCAATTCGAATGCCAATGCATTTGCTTGATTCCAAGTCGCTGTCCAGTCTTGGCCTCTTCTATCTGGTTCGCATACTCAATCGAGAACCAACACATACGTTTATCCTCCATTCTTGGGAAATTGAGCTCGCCATCGAGTCTTTGGAAAAATGCGGATGGTCCAGGCTCTGCCTTAGGATTTCAGGCTTGTTCCCGCAGGCGGGAGAGAGGATGTCGTGGGGGTTCGGCGGATCTGGTGCCTACTTCGTGGCCCTTGAGGTCTGAGTCGGCGCTGGGGTCGGTCGTTCCATTGTCCTGTCCTCCTCCCAGACTCAGGGTCACGCTACCACCAGAGGTTTACTGAGTCAAGGGAGGAGTGATGAGGGAGGAGGTGATGAGCAGAGTGCGTCCTCGTTTTTGGGTGGAGCAACGACGTGCCGGGAGGCGTGCCTCGCTTATGAAATGAGCTCCAGGTGTTACGGTTTTCGTGCTTTAGGCGATCGGGAACAGCCGGCTGCCGGTATGCATCGCCGATGATCCGTTGTGCTGCGTGGTGCAGGGCACTAGCAAGATTCTCAGCAACTTCAAACTCTTACGACGGATTGAGATCGAATAGATCTCGTCAACACAAGTTTCTACATGCTTATGCCGCCTTCGCGAGCTCCAAAACCTCGTAGTTTTTGTAACGATCCTGTGCAGGAGCCCCCACCCGCGGAACTGGCGGCCGAACCCGCTCTCCGGGAGCCGCGCGGCTAAGACTCTAAAAACACTGATTCTTGGTCTGCTGTCGCGAAAGCACAGGCCGGTGTCCAACCTTCGGGGAATCCAACATTTGGGAACAAAACGGTCTTACCCAGCATCATATTAATCAAGCAGTAAACGCTTGTACGTGCCTGCGGCGTTGCCTGTTCCCGGTCGAGCTGCTTTATGAAGCCGCCCAGGGAGGAGGTGCGAGCCATGGAAGGCGCAAGGGCCCCGGAGTTTCGTCCCTATTGGATTCGTTACATTGTCGCGTTTTGGGCGGGAGAAAAACTGAAATGGGCGAGAGACAACATCCTTGTCGCGTGCTTGTGCTCGCTAGCGCCTGGTCTGATTGCTTCCGGCATTAGCGCTGCCCTGAGCGAGGATAAGTGGCGTGCGGCGACCTATGCGACGCTCCTCACCTACGCCGGATTATTTGCTTTGTTCCTGACATGGAGGCTGGTTTCTACTCCGTTTGAACTTGATCGGGAGCGGCAGCGATTTATCAACGGCTTGACGAAGAGCCTTGCGTATGCCAAGTGCAAGCTTGCCGAGCTGCAAGCTTCTCCACCCATCATCGACATAGCAATCTTGAAGATTCACGTTCAAGCCGCACACTCCATGCCCGCGTCCCATTCTCTCGATTTTCCGATCGATGGCGACATCTTTCTAAGAGTGAAACTGACCCTAGCCGGAACGCAGCCAATTGAAATGGTGGAATATGAATTGAGCAGTGTCTTGCATGGCAATTCCCTGAGCGCGGATTTCGTTGATGACATTCAGGACTGGGGATTGGTAACCGCGAAAAAACCGGTTGGAATAGGAACGACATTCCACTACACCGTGATCAAGCTCACCAAGCTCGCACAGAGAGTAGAACGAGCGGGCGTGCCAATCGAAGGATGGCTTCATTTCCATGTCAAGGGAGTGCACCAGAACGAGATTGGGGCAACTGTCTACAGACTTAGTGTTCTAACCCCGACCGGCGCCATCAGCGCGGATATCAAAGGCGAGAAAACCTTAGCCAGCGCCGAAGGCCAAGAGTTTCAGAACATGCCTTATGCCGCTTATGCTAAGGGTTCTATCTATTAAATCCCGCTCCGAACTCATCGTGCACGAGACGAGCATCAACATGTCACGTGGAGGATGGCATTGGTATCCTTCAGGTTTGCTCCAAAACCTTCACGGCCTCGGCGGTTGGCAGAACCAACAACTTGATTTTTAGACGCTCGGCCTCGCGCCGCACTTCTTGCATCACCGGCAATCGCCCATATGCACTACTGCCGATGACGAGCTGGCGGCATTTCCAGGGTATGTTTTCTTCAACGGAAAGTGGGGTGTGTCCAAACTCCTCGCGGAATTGCTTGGATGCTTTTTTCTTGCGCTTAGAGATTTCCCCGCGTCAGGCGATTTCACGTTTTGACCGCTCGTCAAAACGCGCTATGGCGATGTTACGCCAGCAATCTTGACCTTCTCGTACTCCTGCCCCGGTGGCTGCTAAACTGCTGCGTTGGAGGGCACGACCCATTCCTGGCGTCAGGATTCCGGGTTCCCGCCATTTTGGGGTTTTGACCGCTCTCTTGGCGGTCGCGTTATCTCTGTGTGGCTCGCCGGGTAATGGGGAGAGCTCTGAACGGTGCCACAGCCTGTGACAGCGAAACAAGCTGATCTGCGGACGGCGCGCCCTGAACGCGCAGCGAGCAGGCTCGATTCCGATTGCGTTCGGAGGAACATCCGATGAACCGTCCCTTGTTTTGCGTGGTGTTCATGATGGGCTGCCTCTTCCCTTCGGTCCTAGCCCAAGAGTCGTTGGTAATCGATGAAGCCGACAGAGTGCAGCTTCCTCCTTATTATGGCAATAGTATCAATCCGAGCTTTCCGCGGCGGCTTTCCCGGCTTGTCTTGCGGGTGAATGCGCTGGATGACTTTCCCGTAGCCAACCAGACAGTGTCGAGTAGCGTCGGGAACGAGACGGTTCTTTACAGCTTTACGGGCACGAACGGGGACGGGGCAAATCCAGCAGCCGGCCTGATCATGGACAGTGCGGGCAACTTGTATGGAACTACGCAGTTTGGCGGCGTTACATCCTGTTCTTCTGGTTTTTTTGTCCCGCCAGGCTGTGGCACGGTGTTCAAGCTCGACCCCTCCGGGCACGAGACGGTGCTTTACAGCTTCACGCTCACGAACGGGGACGGGGCAAATCCAGCAGCCGGCTTGATCATGGACAGTGCGGGCAACCTTCAAGCATCCTGCGGTGAAGTTACTGCACCAGATTCCTTCGATCGGACCGATTCGGTCTGCCTTGCTGGTGGCCTTGCTGCAGACACCCCACCGTTTCCGTACCAAGCGCCAACTCTGGGCCTACAGTGGTTTCGCGGTGCAGACTCACGACAGCGGCGAGTACCGCTACGTGCGAGGCAAACTGCAACGCAACCGTGAGCGCGTCACGGTGCGGGGCCTGAATGACAATCATAATCAGGATCTCAAGAATCTCTTCAAAGGGGCTGCCATCTCGGCCAGCATACGTCCCGGCCCCCTACACGACTTCTATATGGCTCGGGTGGAGAAAGGGATGCGACCGACGATGCCACGGAGCTCACGGTGAACGTTCCTCTACATATTCTTTTGCAGGATCGACATCGCTTCAGACGCATCGTCTGGAATTCCTTCGTAATCGAAGCGCCAGCCATCGCGAGTCTCAATGCAATCAATGTTCATGAGTCTCTCATCCCCCACTTGCAACACCGTGTTCGCGCAACGAAAAGCATGTTTCGCCTTGCAAGCATTCGAGTAATAGGACGTAACGACTCTGGGGTACGCGTTTGGGATCGACCACACCGAATCGTGAAAGTGCTCCCATCGTCCTAACCCCTTTTCAGGGTCTTGAACGAAATCATTGCTAAATGGTGGCTTCAATGTAATCGAGGAAAACACATGCTGCGCCGAAGGAAATTGATCGCGAAAGAACGTCACTTCCCTGTCGATCTGCTCCTTATTACTCGGCCGAAACCATGGCGGTGGCAGCTTCAACTCCATCCCATTCCACACGATAATGAGCGGGGAACGGCGAGAAAAGTTGTATACGGCCCGTGGGAGATCGCTGACTCCTGGGATGGCTACGAAGATCAAAATGATGAACAGCAGGCCGGCGCCAATCAGGAATTTCAACAGTAGTACCAGCGAGTTCCTGCCAGTGATCTGCATCTACCGGCTTTCATCAAGCATTTTCGTATGGATTTTACAGGGATGGTCCAGAAATAGAACACACGAATACATGACGTCCGCACCGTCAAGTCGTCACTGATCGCTTGGCAAAGCTGGTAGGTTACGCGAATTCTTTCCCCGACCAAATATGTCATCCGCAAGGAAACCGAACAGGATTCGGGCAGTGCTGCGGCTGTCGTGAGTGCCGTGGCCGCCTACGCAAAAATAAACGCTAATGGCCAATGGGTGGACCGCAGCGAGTCTGTCAAGGCGGCGGAGTGGCTGTCGAGATTGTCGATGAAGACCATACAGAACAAATGGGCATAGACAGTTGTAAACCGGGGCGCGGAGCAGTAATCTTTGGCCGATGAATCCCCCTTGTCTTGGTGGTGAATATGTCCAACCCAAAGACTGTTCCGTCCTGCTCGAAACCCCAAGCCCAGAATGGATGGATCCGTAAATCGGATCTCGACGCGTGGCTCGACCGCCATCTGCCGGTGCCCACACAGGTCATCTCTAACGAGGAATACCAACCCATCCCACAGACTCCGCAGCAACGCCTTCTGGAGCAGGAAATCGTTACGGGCGCGGAGCGGCAGGCTTGTTGCTTGGGCATCGACCGCCGTCAATTCCTGCGAACGTCCTGTGGGATGGCCCTTGCCTTCGCTGCCATGAATAGTGTATTCGGCCCTTTCTTCCGGGTGGGAGCTGCCGAACTGTTCGAACCCGCAGCGGTGGCCGAGAATAAGGCTCGGTTTTTCATCTTCGACGTGCAGACACACCATGTTGCCATGCCCAATCAGGCCCCGCGCGCGGATCAGGAATTCCTCAAGGCCGTCGTCGGAATGCGTGACATGGCTAGAAGGATGAACCCTGCGCTCAAGGAACGAGAAGCCAGAATCGAGGATGCCTATCTTGAGAACTACATCAAAGAAGTTTTTCTCGACAGTGATACGGACATGGTCGCGCTCAGCGCGTTGCCGGGCACGTCGGAAGAAACGGATGTCCTAACTCCGGAAGTAATCTACAAGACCCGCACCTGGATCAATGAGCTCACCAGCTCACCCCGAGTCATCAGCCATGGATATTTTTCTCCTGATCTCGGGCAGCAGAACCTGGAGTACATGCATGCCCAGACGGAAAAGCTCAAGATCGATGCGTGGAAGGGGTACAACGGTGTGGCGCGAGCCAAGGGCAAACAGGGCTGGCGATTAGACGACGAGAAGCTGGCGTACCCCGCGCTGGAGTATTCCCGCAAGAAGGGGATCGAGAACATCTGCGTACATAAGGGCCTGCCGTTTCCCGGCGACCTCAAGTGGTGGAACCCGATGGACGTCACCAATGCGGCCAAAGATTTTCCCGATCTCAATTTCCTGGTGTATCACTCTGGATTCAAGGGACTGGAGGACGCACTCCCGGCCGCAGAGGACGAATTCAAAAAAACCAGCTATATCCCCTGGGTTTCAGAGATCTGCAGCTGGAAAAAGCAGAACCCTCAAGTCAGCAATATATATATGGAATTGGGAAGCACCTTTGCCATGATGGTCTCGAGCAGTCCGCTGCTTGCGGCATACGTCGTAGGCATGATCATTGACGCTTTCGGACCTGACCACGTCCTGTGGGGAACAGACTCGATCTGGTGGGGCTCACCACAATGGCAGATCGAGGCTTTTCGTCGGCTGGAAATGCCCGACCGACTGATGAAGCGTTTTGGTTGGAAACCACTGACCGATGACGTAAAGCGGCGCATCTTCGGCCTCAACGCAGCACACGTCTACCGCGTTGATCCGGAAGCCAAACGCAATCCCATGCCGAGCGATTACCTAGAAAAGCTACGTCGGATGTACAAGCAATCCGGTGCTCTCATACCCAGCAACACACAGTATGGGTGGGTCGCTGCGTAGGTGGTGAGTGATTCGTCTACTGGTCAAAGCTGCCGTTTTGAGGTAGTGCGGGACAACTGGCGATGCCTTGACGAACCCAGAGCCCGTCTTAATGATAAGCATTGACTGTCGGCCGCTACCCTTGCGTGCTCCGGAAACTGGGCTACACCGCCCAGAAGGGAAAGGCCGGTGCAGCAAGAGCGTTTACAAACCCGAATCGCATCCCTAAAGTCATCTCGTTGCACGAACCTCACCCAGGACAAAACCTCGGTGCAACGAGGTTGCGAAGGTATCTTCAGAAACTTCTCCTCAATGAAGACGACTTCACGCAGTTGTTGAAAGACTGCTAAATCGGACGCGCAAAACTCACGCTGCGGCCTGATGCTATACTCCGCGTAATTCCCGCATGACTACCCTCAACAGCAGTGCGCGTCTGAAGCTCGACAACATCCTAGCGGCGACCGACCTTTCGCCCGCCTCCAAAGAGGCGCTGCTCTACGCGATCCCGATCGCACGTCGCCATGAGGCAAAGCTCTTTATCGTCCACGTGTCGAGCTCCGAGTCCCGCGGAAACGTCGAGGATGCGTGGCGCGCAGCGCAGACTGAGCTTATGGATTACTTCATGGCGGGTCACTTCAAAGGTGTCCGGCATGAACTGCTCGTCAAGTCCGGCGATGTCTGGACCGTCCTCTCGCATCTCATCGCAGACTACGGAATTGACCTCGTCGTGGTCGGCACCCGCGGACGGACAGGAGTTGCGAAGTTCCTTTTGGGATCCGTGGCAGAGAGGATCTTCCGACAGGCCTCCTGTCCCGTCCTCACGATCGGACCCAGTATTTCGGGACAGGATCCGGAGGTCGGCCCTCAACGAATCCTGGTCCCGACCGGCTTTGCGCCGCACTCGCTCTATGCGGTTCGGTACGCGCTGTGGCTGGCGCAAGAACTGCGGTCCTCATCTTTTGCGCTCCTGCATGTGGTGACCGATCGTCCAGACGTGCAAGACCAAGAGCGAATCCGAAAGGAACGGCTCGAACGGCTCTATGCCGTAATCGCTGCAGATGAAACTCTTCCGTCGCGACCCGAATGTTTCGTGGAATTCGGTTCAATCCCTGAAAGAATCTTGGAGACCGCGGCTCGATGGAATCCGAACCTCATCGTTCTGGGGCTTCATCACATCGACGAAGCCTCGAGAACGGAAACTACTTGGGCCAAGGCCTACGAAATAGTATGCAAAGCTGGCTGTCCGGTGCTGACCGTCCGCGCACCCGTATAGCGCCACCGCTTGACCTGCTCTCGTAACCGCACCGCCCAGAAACACCCTACCCCTGACTCTCGTCCGCATCGCCCTCTGATCCCCCGACGAAACTCAAGGCCTCTTCATCTTCAATATCCTGCGGGGCGATTCACGACGGCGACGACTTCGCGCATGGTACAAATCGCCTCACCCATCCCCATGCTCTGGGCAATATCCTCCAGGTCGCTCTCCGCCGGATTCCAATCGCACCAGACCTCAATCCCAACTTTGTAATACGCCATCGGACCTCTTTCCGGCGTCGGAGTGTACTTCGCGATTTTCGCTCCATCCTCGCCGAGGCGTTTGGCGCCGCCGACGAAGTTGCAGCCGACAGCTTATTCGATTTGGCCTAAGGAGAAATTGAACGCCATTTCGAGATCAGGCAGGAAATATCCGCGAAACCCTGCTTCTTCCATTAAAGGAGCAACCAACGAGCCCATCAGGATCATGAGCGCCACAGTCATACGCGGATAGCTCGACACATCCGGGAGCGCGTTGGGTGGCATCTTGACTAGTTGGAACAGCACGATCCAGTATCCAGCCAGCGCAACCACCGACAGAAGACCGGCGACCGATGCCCACAGGTACGTCCGGCCGGACCTTCTGTTGGCCCGCAGGTAGCGGCGTCGCGCTTCCGAAGTGCTGCGTGGCCACCCCCTCCCGCCGAGGTAGCTCCACATCATCCACAGCAGAAGCGCCATCGCGGGAACGGACCAAGGTATTACAGGGCTGACCCGAAGGTTGGTGACGAGAAGGGCACTCCAAATACCGCCAGCGAGAATGGTGATGGCAAATGCCAATAGACCGAAGCCGACCACCTTCAAAGTACGAGTAGCAAGGGAACGCTCTTCCTCCATCCTCCGCCTCCAGGCTGCTGCCCAGGACCTTGCTGCAATTTTAATCACTTTGCGCCGCGACCGTCTCCGGTTAAGTTTGGAAAATGGCGATGGGAACACGCAGGCCCGTCAGCGGCAGGAGGAGCTTTGGTATCGCGGTGAGTTTAGCTTTTTTTGGCCAGGCGGGGAACGCTGCGGGAATGCCTATATATAATATGGAAGCGGGATAAGGAAAAGATAAAGAAAAGTTCAAGGAAAGATAAAGTCTTAGGATGTGCGAACCGGAAAGAAAAACTTCACCTCGAACAGGCTGTCATGGAACTACAAGCGCAGTATCGCCGACTAGGTGAGAATTCGTTCCAATGGGGTGATCTCGACCGACGCCTTATCACACCCAAGACTAGCGAACTCGCTGAGGAAATGCAAAAGCGTGCCAAAGAGGGGGAGCGCAAAATAGCATTTGAAACTGCCAAAAGTCTCAATTCTGCCGGTTATCTGCCAAGACTGTTTGACTTTCACGTGGAGTTGGTGGACGAATGGGCCAAGAAGATCTACGGCGCCCATCTTGTTGCCTGCGAAGAACAGAATCGCACGGTTTCACCGGCTTTCATACGAGGAATTCGTGATCATCCAATAGCACAACTCTTTGCCGCTCGGAAATCCAGCGTGAAATTTGGAGTTGCGAGCCGGGCGATGCGTACAGGCGAGTCAGTAAACCAGCATGCTGTGGCGGAGTGGGACCGTAGTATGGATCGGCTCGCAAATCGCTGGCGCAACAAGCTTGAGGCCGAGGCGGTTGCATTAGAATATCGCGCTGCCCGGGACCGGGAATTCGGCTCTGCCAATAGGGGGGCAAACTTGCCACCGCCTCCTGGAGGTTACGAAGGGCACGTCCCTGTTTCGGAGACTCTCCCGCACCTCAGTTCCAGAAAATCGGCCTCACAGAAGCCTGGCCGACGTTCGAGACTTGCCCTAGATTTTATGGATCTTGCTGGCGGCTTGTGGTTAGAAGCGACACTCGGTGGCGGCAACAAGGTTTCCATCGAGCAATTGCGACAGATTGCTGCCAGGCTGGACGCGCAGGGCTATCTGCCACCAGCCGAGTACCTCGAAGGCCATTACGCAAAGGAACTGAGAGTATTTAATAGCCGCCACTCCAACTCAAGAGTTGGTGCTGTCAAGACTTGGTCCGAGCTAGTCCGCCTTGAGGACAAGGATCACATGCGCGGAATGCGGAGACTGCTCTCCCGTTGTGCCAAAAAGCAGAGTCCACCCGATCCACTGTCCGGAAATTGATTCCGGACAAAAAATATCGTCCCTAGGGCCCCTCGCCAGCGTCGTGCTCAAAACATGTTCCGGTCGTCCCACAAGCCTTCTGGGACATTCAATCCCTTCCTGGAGTCGTCCAATTTGAGATTAAGTAAGGCTGAATAGCACAGAGCCTTGGCACGCCGCAGACACAACGTGCCGAAACAAAAATGGGACCGAAACACCGAGCATCCACTGTCCAAAGCATGACTCATACCGATGAGCATGGTATCGTTCTGCCCGAGGCAAACACCGGCAATCCGCTGAGAGGAGACTTTGAGCGGATGGCACGCCGGAGGTTCCAAGATCCGAAACCGCGGCGTCGTGGCGACTGGTGGACTATCCAGGTACGCCAAGACGTTGTCGTCAACGGAAAGCTAAAACGCAGTAACAAACGGGTGAGGCTAGGACCGGCCACGATGGCCGAACGCGAAGTTCGGAAAGTAGCAGCCGAGTACCTGAGACCGCTTAACCAAGGGGTAAAAGGTGTTGGCTCTGCGGTCAGCTTTGCTCAATACGTTCAACAGGAGTACATGCCAGTGGTGATGCCGCTCTTAGCCAAGAGCACGCGCGATCGTTCCGAGGGTGTACTTAAGAACTACCTCCTCCCGACGTTTGGCGAACTCTGCTTGCGCGACATCACCCCGCTATTAGTGCAGAAGTACTTCTCCAACATGGCGATGTCCCCCTTGGCTCATGAATCCCGAGACAAGATCAGGGACGTGCTATCCAGCGTGTTGGCCTCCGCCGTCAAGTACGAGTTTCTGGTGAGAAACCCGGTCGAAAACGTGCGAATGCCAGCGGAAAGAAGAGGCAAAAGGCGAATCAAGCCCTACCTCACGGTTCAGCAATTTGAGCAACTGATAGTGCTGATCCCAGAGCCGTACGCCACGATGGTCTATGTGGCGATCTACACGGGTCTGAGGGTTAGCGAGTTGGCCGGACTGAGGTGGGACGATATTCATGACGACTCAATCACAATTGACGAACGGTACTGCCGTGGTGATTGGGGCACCCCCAAAAGCGACTGCTCGAATGCCACGATTGCAGTAAACCGATGCGTTGTTGAGCGGATACACCGCCTTAAGATCCTGACAATCCGAGTCAGAGCGGGACGGGCCGTGCGGATATATCGCGCTGTAAAGTCCGACGGGCCCAATGACTTGGTATTTCAATCGGTCAAGGATGGCAAGCCAATTCGCGACAACAACATCCGGGCTCGATTCATAAAGCCAGCGGCAAGGAAGCTGGAGCTTGGCTGGGTTCACTGGCGGAGTCTCCGAACCTCCCATGCGGTCTGGTTGAAAATGGCCGGCGCAGATGTGAAAGATGCACAGGGGCAGATGCGCCACTCTCGGGCATCGACCACCCTGGACATTTATCAGCAATTCGTACCGGAAAGCCAACAACGAGTAGTCAACAAATTGAGCAGTTTGAGCACGAGTATCAACTGAAGTCAGAAAGGAATTGCAGCCAATTGCAGCCAAAGAGCGAGATGCGAGACGTGCAAGTGATTGAAAATATGGTGGCCAGGGACGGAGTTGAACCGCCGACGCCAGCCTTTTCAGGGCTGCGCTCTACCACCTGAGCTACCTGGCCACATTTTGGCTTACAGTCTGTCTGCCGATTCTGCGCCTTGTCTGGGGCGGGAATTTTGACGGAATTGCCAGTTGATCGGGCAGTCAGGACGCTGGAAGCGTTTAGGGCAGGCACGATTATAGCAATGGAGTTACGTTCGCTCAAATCCCGACTGCCGGCGCAGGGATAATCTGCTGCAGACTCTCGAACAACTCAAATAAATTTCGCTTACCTAACGCATTTCGGTCGCCCCGGGCTGCGTTCACGAAGAACCTAGTTCATCCAGAATCAGCGAACCACGACGGCAAAATTAGGCTTGCATTAATATCGATTTGATTTCGTTACTGCCCCGCCAAGCACCGTGAACGCACAATGGTTTGACGCGATCCAGTATGCGACTTCCCGGTAGTCTGCGACGTCGAAGATCGCAAGATCAGCATCCTTTCCCGCCTCGATCGATCCCTTCCGTTCCTGCATTCGCAATGACCATGCGCCGTTGATAGTCGCGGCAGCGATCGCCTCCGCTGGTGACATTTTCAGGTGCGTGCAGGCCAGGGATAGCACAAACGGCATGCTGAGGGTAGGGGAGGAGCCAGGGTTATAGTCCGTCGCCAACGCCACGGCTACGTCTGCATCGATCAACTTACGGGCAGGAGGAAATTTATCCAGGCCGAGAAAATAATTTGCTCCTGGAACCAGCGTGGCGATGGAATCGGACTTAGAGAGACGTTTAATGTCTCCGTCGCTTACGTAATCCAGGTGATCGAAGGACGCGACGTTAAAAGATAAAAGAGGCAGGAGAGCAGTCTCCGTCAACTGGCATACGTGCGCCCGAACCCCCAATCCGTGAGTCTTTGCCGCTTGAAAAATTCTCTCTGTTTCTTCCGCCGTGAATGCGCCGCGATCGGTAAACACATCGGCAAACCGTGCCAGTTTTCGCTTCGCCACGATCGGGATCATCTCGTCGCAAATAAGTTTTACGTACTCTCGAGCCTTGCCTCGAAATTCATCAGGAACCACATGTGCGCCAAGCAAGGTTGGGACGACCGTCCCGGGCCATTTCGAAGCTGCTTTTTGAATTGCCTCGAGCGATCTGATCTCTGCATCGACGGTCAATCCGTAGCCCGATTTTGCTTCGACGGTTGTAGTTCCCTGTTCCGCCATCTGCTCGAGCGCGTTCAAGACATGATCTGCCAGTTGCTTCATGCCGGCTTTGCGCACGTCTTCCAGACTGGAACGAATTCCACCTCCTGCGTCAGCAATTTGTTCGTAAGTCGCTCCGGTAATACGCCTCTCAAAATCCAACAGGCGCGGATAAATAAAAGCGGGATGGGTATGCGAATCCACGAATCCGGGGACGACAACCTGGCCCGAGCAATCAATCTCCACTATCTTCTTACGATTCTTGCTTATCCAGGGATCGGATAACGCGTCCTTAGTGCTAGAGACGAAGACAATCCTTCCGGCAATGCAGAGAACTGCGCCGTCTTTAATCAGGCCGAGTTCCTGCAAGTCAGCGCCTCGGCGTGGACCAGAGTCACGAGAAGAGGAAGATCGCAGTGTCAGCAACTGGCTGATGTTCACCAGCAGCAAAGGACGATCGAGTGGAATCTTACCTTTGGTAGAGGAAGTCACGCCGGCCTTAGTTTAGCAGTGAGTGTGCAGGAGAGCCTCCAGCCAGCTCGCAAGCAGGGCTCTGGGTTGTCGGGAAAAAAGGGATTGCCGAATTTCGCTCGGCCCGGACGGGTCGGAGACCTGTCCCAACACGGTGTGTGCTAGCCCCTATTTCGCCATCGGGACTTTTACGTGATTCTTCCTAGCAAAATCCTGGGCGTCCTTGTATCCAGCGTCGACGTGGCGAACCACTCCCATCCCCGGGTCGGTCGTAAGCACCCGCTCGATTCGCTTCGCCATCATTTCCGTGCCGTCGGCTACTGTGACCTGCCCAGCATGAAGGGAATAACCGATGCCCACGCCTCCACCGTTGTGAATTGAAACCCACGATGCGCCTGACGCGGTATTCAATAAAGCGTTAAGCAGCGGCCAGTCGGCCACTGCGTCGCTGCCGTCTTTCATGCTTTCGGTTTCGCGAAAGGGCGAGGCCACCGAACCGCAATCAAGATGGTCGCGTCCGATGACAATCGGAGCCTTAAGCTTTCCCTTCTTTACCAAGTCATTCATGGCCAGGCCGAATTGGGCGCGCTCTCCGTAACCGAGCCAGCAGATACGCGCCGGCAGCCCCTGAAACTTAATGCGCTTGCGTGCCAGGTCGATCCAGCGCCGCAGAATGCGATTGTCCGGAAAAAGCTCGAGCACGAGTTCGTCGGTCACTGCGATGTCGGAAGGTTCACCTGAAAGCGCTACCCAGCGAAACGGCCCACGCCCCTCGCAGAATAGAGGACGGATATATGCCGGAACGAATCCTGGAAAATCGTATGCGTGTTTGACTCCACGCTGGAAAGCGAATGTGCGAATATTGTTTCCGTAATCAAACGTCACCGCCCCCATTTTTTGCAAGCGCAACATGCCTTCCACGTGGCGTGCCATCGCATCGAGGGATTTTTCCTCGTAGGCCTTCGGATCGCGCGTACGCAATTCAACAGCCTGGTCCAGTGTCATGCCATTCGGCACATATCCGTTGAGCGGATCGTGAGCTGAAGTTTGGTCGGTAAGGATGTCGGGCAGCACACCACGGTCAGCCAGTTCCGGAATTACATCAGCGCAGTTTCCTACCAGGCCGACTGAAACATTTTCTTTCTTTCGAATCGCATTTTTTAGAATGCGCAGGGCTTCGTCGAGCGTTGTAACCAGGAAATCGCAATAACCGGTCTTCAGGCGCTTCTTGATGCGCTCCGCGTCAACATCAATTCCTAAAAACGCGGCCCCGGTCATGGTGGCCGCCAGTGGCTGAGCTCCACCCATGCCTCCCATTCCGCCGCTGACAATCAGCTTCCCCGCCAGGTCGCCACCAAAATGTTTTTCCCCGGCAGCCGAGAATGTTTCAAACGTCCCCTGCACAATTCCCTGCGAGCCGATGTAAATCCACGATCCGGCCGTCATCTGGCCATACATCATCAGACCGGCACGTTCCAGTTCGTTAAACTTTTCCCAGTTGGACCATTGCCCCACCAGATTGGAATTGGCGATCAGCACCCTCGGCGCATACTCGTGAGTCCTGAAAACGCCCACTGGCTTCCCCGATTGCACCAGCAACGTCTCGTCGTTTTCGAGTTTCTTCAGAGAATCAACGATCGCATGATACGCTCCCCAGCTGCGCGCGGCCCGGCCCGTGCCACCGTACACCACCAGATCTTTCGGCCTCTCACCAACTTCTTCATCAAGGTTATTCATAAGCATGCGCATGGCAGCTTCCTGATGCCAACCCTGGCAGGAGATGGTTGTTCCTCGCGGCGCGCGAACTGGTACGTACGTGGAAGGGGTGATTTCAGTTTCGACCGGCATGTTCTGATGTTAGTGCTTCAGGCAGGACTGTTCAAATTGAACCGTGGAAAGCCCGGATGGGGGCTCCTGGTTCGTCAGAACCCGACGCTCGTCACCAGGTGTTGTAAGCGGTTCCATCGCTCGCGGTACCGCTCGAGCCGCTGTGCACGTCGCTGATTCCCGGATCCTGCTGGTCCACCGACATCAGAGAATCCTCCTGATCTACGGTCCAGCTACTATTGGTTCCGGTCATGGGATCATTTGGGATTTGTTTAAGATATCCGGCTTGCACCAGGTCATCGAGCGCCTGCGGAGCTTTTTGCTTGTCCAAGGTATATTGCGAAATTAGGGAGCGTAGTTGAAACAGGTCCTGCCTGAGCACCGACTCCTTGGCTCGAAGGATGGACTGGTTATAAACCGGTATCGAAATCGAAACGAGGATCAGGATCAGGCTGATGACAATCATCAACTCGATCAAAGTGAATCCGCGATCCGTCCGTCTTCCGATACTCGTCATTCAAGATCCGAAATAGAAATGCAATTGCGATGACCGATAAGGAAAATTAACTCACCAATCTTTGTATTCCGTCCCGTCCAGGCCCGTGCCTCGGGACTTGGAAAACACATCAAAAACATTTTGTCCTCCCCACGAATCCGAAGTTGGATCGTCCTGCATAGAGCGCATACCCCAGTCGGTGTCGTTGGTCATGGGATCTGTCGGAATCTTGCGAAGGAAGCGTACCTTCTTGCCGCCCACGTCTACACCTTTTACCAGCGTTTCGAGATCAGGCGGAAAGCCTTCGCTTCCTACTTTAAGCTGAAAAGCTCCGCGATCAGCAGCATCTTTGTAGCGGTCGATTGCATCCCTCAACTGCCACAAGGCCCGGCGTAGTTCATGCTCTTTTTCGCGCTTGATGGCCACTCGCGCCAGGGGCACGGCCAAGCCGGTCAAGATGACCAAGATGGCCGTCGCCACGATCAACTCGACGAGGGTGAATCCCCGCAGACGGTGTGCGGAGGAGCGATTCAGGAGAACGGACTTCATAGAATATTATCGCCAAAAATAGTCCGGACTTTAGGCTGCCGAAAAGCGAAACAGCAATTTTTTTTCTTTGCGTCTTCGCGACCTGTGCGATCAAAAAGCATCTCTGGACACCAACCCACGCAACCGATTTGCCGCAAGCCTACCGAATCTTTCATTCGCTACTGCACCGTCACGGTAGCGACCGTGCCAGCGACGGCTATGGCTTGCATGGCGGGATCACGTGCGCCGCCCTTCGAGATAGTTAGAGCCGATTGGCCGCTGGCTTTCGCCAGGAAAGTAAGGGTCACTACCGCGCCTTGCCCGGAAATACCACTCGCTCCCGGTGGTCTGGTAGCCGTAATCTGCAAAGCTCCGCTGGAATCGTCGTCTCGATGGACAAGTGCAACCGCCTGACCATCCTGCGAGAGCAAACCACCATTCGACACGTTGACCACCTGCAAAATTTTCGGATCGTAACTTACCTGCAATGGTACTGAGTAAACGTTCTGCGCTCCTTTCAACATCACGTTCACCGCGAAGGTAGAACCCGAAGCCTGTGTCAGGTTGGCCGGATCGAACGCGAAACTTGCGCCACCCGCCGGAGCCGCGGGCTGGCCCGGGCCTGGAGTCGCCGGAGCTTGGGAAGTGGGCGCCTGCGGCACGGGCGCCGAAGTATCTCCGCCGGGAGCGCTTGCTGGCGTCTGGCTCGCACGTCGCAGGGAAATGGCCGATGCCGTCCCAACTTCCAATGCGCGTTCGTTTATATCGGTTACATCGCGAGATCGGACAATGTGTGGAATCAGCGCAAATACAATTTCGTTCGTGGAATGATCAGTATTGGTTTGTGCGAACAGATATTTGAGAATAGGAATTTGCGCCAACCCTGGAATGCCACTCAGGGAGCGGGTCTCGCTATCTTCCAACATTCCGCCAAGCAGGTTTATTTCACCTTCCTGAAGACGGATTTCATGCTCGATCTTCCTCTGGCCGATAATCGGCTGGCTGATGCCTCCGATATTCGACTGGCCCGTCACCGATGAAATGTCCATTGAAACTTTCAACGTAACTTCGCGTCCGGCATGCACTTTAGGCGTGATGTCGATGTTCACGCCTACGTCGAGATATTGAAACTGAGTGTTGACGAGTGGATTGATACCAACGCCGCCGATTCCAGGCTGGAACGAGCCAGTCGCTACAGGGACGCGTTCACCAATCTTGAGTGACGCCTTCTGCCCATCCACGGCTCGGATCTGCGGATTCTGAATCAACTTGGTATTACTGTCACTAAACAGCGCCGTTGCTGTGGCGGGTGGAATAGTAACGGTAAAGTCGGTCGCATTCAGGTTACCCAAACGGTTCAGGTTAACCTGGTTGGCCGTTCCCGATGTACTCGTACCATTGCCGTTAGTGCCTGTGCCGTTGTTGTTGTTGTTGTTGTTGTTTGTGATGGAGTTGTTAATGTTATTTTGCAATGCAACCGTAGCGCTGGTCGGGGGGCTGATTCCCAAGTTTCGCGTCTTGTCACGACTGACCTGCATGATGGCCACATCAACGATTACTTCCGGACGCGACTTGTCGAGATCGCCGACTAGCTTCTCCGCCAGCGCAACCTGGTCAGGCGTGCCGCGCACCACCAGCGCTCCCTGGGATGGCAGCGGCTGGATACGGGAAATTTCAAGAATCTGACGCAACGCGTTCACCACATCCTGCAGTTCCGTGGGTTGCGAGAGGTTCGCCAGGTAGAAAGTCTTGATGACGCTCTGTTCTACTTCTTTCCGTTTGGAAGGATTGTCTGACGCGACAAAAATGGTATTCGGAGTTACAGGCCGCCAGAATGTCTTGGATTCAAGAGCGATAATTTCCAGCGCTTCCTGCAGCGTCACTCCGTTCAGTTCGATTTTTACGCGGCGGGAAGTGTAGTCCGGATCGAACAACACGTTTATTCCCGCGAGCTTGCCGACCGTTTCGTAAATGACTTTGGTGTCTTCGGTGAGCTTGAGAGTGATAGGAATGTTTGAGATGGCCGCCAAGTCAACGGGCCCTTGCGCTTCCTGCACTCGTTTCTGCAGGGCGGTCGGCGGAGAGGCCGATCGGGGCGGCGGAACGTTGGCCGAATCAAGCATCTTCTGCGTCCGTCGAAGTTCCTGTTGCGCGATGAAACTGGAAGAATCGATCTCCACCGCTTTCTGAAATTCTGCGAATGCTTCCTGGAGTTTGCCGGCGTCTCGTAACAATTGGCCGCGGTGTACATGCGACGCGCCGGCTAAGAATCGCATGCGCTCGAAGGAAGCCCGGTAAGACAGATCCCTGGGCTTGATGTCGTATGCCTGGCGATAAAAATCGTAGGCCGCTTCGTAATTCTGGCGCGCTTCTGCGTCTTTACCCTTATTATAGAGCGACTTGGCGTTATCGGCGGCCCCTATAGGTAGGGTCACGGCCACGACGAGTAACGCGATCGCTGCCGGGCGAATCAGGCGTGTCTTCACTGGTCCCTCGCAGGCAGTCTTCCCTCGGGGATAGGAAAATACCCGAGGCCAGGCCGCTGAATATGCTCTGATGGAGAGTTGACTGCCCGATTATAGCATCGGGTTTCCGGGTTAGAAGTGACTGATCTGGTAGCAGTTAAACTCATTAGTCTTAGTCCCAAGCGAGTTACTCGAAAGTCCATTGGGGGAAAATTTTGCCTCAAATATGTAGTCGGATGCGGATTTCTGTCTTCGCGAGCCTCTCCCCTGTGCCAGACGGTCAGGGCAAGCCAACAGGTTAGAGCCGCGCTTGCGATGTGAATACAAAAGCAGGGACGCTCGAGGTCGTTGCGAAACTCAGTTCAAGAATTGTCATACGGCACAATTGCTCTCGCCGACGTACCTAGAGATTGGGAGTTGTGCGTTCTGACGACGGTTCTATTCAGGCGCGATGAAGCGCTTCCGTCAACTTGACTGCGCCCGAACAAAGCAGATCGATCGATGTTCGTTGCGGCTCTTCGTCGGTCTTCTCCAGGTTGTCAAGATAACGTTGTAAGGCAAGTCTTTCGCCAACGGTGTCAATGCTGGCCACAGCGCGGAACTCCGAGCCATCAAGGAAGCTCGGCTGATTGCAGAGTCACTTGAAGAGCATGCTCTTTCGCAAGTCCCACCGAGATAGGACATTGGTCGTGAAAGTAGGGTTTATAGGCGCCGGTACCGCGTTTACACGCTCACACGCGCATTCGACGCATCTGAGATAAGCTAATTACTACCATGGCCCGCCAGCCCGCTTATCAGACCAAGCCCAAGCCGGAGAAGAATCCGCGCCGCGACCCTACGGCTGCGGGCGAGCGCGACGCCGCCGTGAACCGGATTGCCTCCCACAACTATTTCTTGCTCGAGAAATTCGAAACCGGAGTCGCTCTCACGGGGACCGAGGTCAAGTCGGTGCGCGCCGGCCTGGCTAACCTCAAAGATAGTTACGGGCTGCTCAAAGACGGCGAACTCTGGCTGTTGAACTGTCACATCGGCCCGTATGATCACGGCAACATCTTCAATCACGCCCCCCTGCGCACTCGCAAATTGCTGGTGCACAAAGAGGAGATTCGCAAGCTCATTGGCAAGACTCAACAAAAGGGACTCACCCTCATTCCCACTCGCCTGTACTTCAAAAATGGCCGGGTAAAACTGGAACTCGCTCTCGCCAAGGGCAAGCAGTTGTGGGACAAACGAGAAACCGAGCGTCGCCGTACCGCCGACAGTGAAGCCAGAGAAGCAATCGCCCGCTCCCACAAAGGGCATTAACTACGGAAGCAATCGAGACGGAACCGCGCACAGAATCGTATGCAGGGCAACGACTTCGTGCAAAGAGTAATGTACCGTCGCGGAATCACCTGTTTCAGTTGTCACGATGTGCACGGCACCGCGAACTACGCGCAACTGAGAAAGCCCGCAAACAAAATCTGCCTGGACTGTCACGGCCCCTTATCCCTCAACGGGCCGCGCACAGCTACTCTTGAAGAACATACGCATCACAAAGACGGAACCCCAGGAAGCCAGTGCGTTAATTGCCACATGCCGGCTATCGAAACGACTCTCGGTGACTTGAAGGTGCACGCTCACACGTTCCGGTTCATCACACCGGCCATGACCGGAAAATACAAGACTCCCAATCCATGCTCCGCATGTCACAAAGACAAGTCGACGGCTTGGGCGAACGAGAACCTACGGCACTGGGCCGAGCCTTCTCCGTGGAGGCTGCAGTAGTTCTGCGCCAGGACTCCGGTTCGTGATTACTTAAAGCGGTATCCAGGCTTGAGTTCACAACGGTAAACCTTTGTCTGATCTTTGTTCACGCGGGCGTTGCAATCGGCCCAACTTAGATAGAGATTGGGGCCGAGTGGGTAGATGATGGCCTCGCCATTGACTTCGGCCTGAATCGTAATTCCCTCCGCAGCCGCTGGCATTGTGAAATTCAACGCTTGCCCAAAAGTTACCGGATAAGAGGTTCGAATCAGGTCGCTGACCATGGGATGAACCACTTCTGCTTCCACCAGGAACGTCGCAGTATCGGACCAATTGCGTGCCGAAACCGTGAGTAAACGGCCGTTTTGCGAAAGACTATCGCCTTCAATCTTGGTGAAAGGACAAGGTCCTGCGATACATGACGTTCGCGCGTTGCGGAACTCATTATTCTCGCCCGCATCCAGCACCTTCGAACCCATCGCGGCCTTCCATTTGCCGTCGGGCGAACATGGAGGTTTTTTTGCGCAAGGCATGTTTCCGACGTTGGGAACTTCGAAAGCCTGGACCGCGCTGCCCACGTTAGCGGTGGTCGTAGTCTTGATGGAATATCTCACTTGAATGTTGGAGACGACAATATCGGCCCGTTTCGCTGCAGGTGTCTCATGCGGTATCTGCACCATTTTGGCCACGTAGACCTTGTCGCCAATAAAGTCCCGTTGATCGAGAGGCTGATAATCCGCATGCCGGAATTGGAGAATGACGGGACGACCGATCCACAGCCTGGTACGCAGCGAAATAGTGTAGAACCCGGAGGCATCCGATTTTCCGGTTCCGATAACCGAACCATTAGAGACGGCTGCCACTTGAACCTCAGCAAGCGGCAGTTCCTTTCTGGGATCAACATCCTGGCGCATCACCGCGCCCGCCAATGACAAAGGACGAGTGTGGGGCCGGATCGCAATCACGGCCGCGATAATCGCCGCCACGGCGAAGAATCCAACCAGCCAAATCAACGCCTTTCTCTTGCCGGTCATTGCAGTTCCCTCATCCATGGCTTCATGGAATATTCTACGACGCCTGGTGGCAGACCAGATTTTTAGTCTCCCGTTGGCTTTCGTCAAGGCCTTTAGGCTCAGGCGGTGTAACCATTCCTGTTACCCTAGTTTTTTCTCCATGAACGTTTCCACTCCCGAATCGTTTAGATTTGTCAGGTGAATGGTGAATTGAAGTTTAAGACCCCTGGTCTGGTAACCGGGACCCGTCGCGATCTGTTGCGAAAACTTGCCGGCCTTGGGCTGTCCTTGCCATTCGCGAAATCCGGGATTGCGTCTTACCTGGCGGCCTCGATGTCGCCCATTCCTGAGCAGCATACGACTCCGGCTCCTCCACCGGCCAAAACTTTTCTTTCTCCCGATGACGACGCATTCCTCGAAGAACTGGAAAGAACCACGGTCTGCTACTTCTGGGAGCAGGCAAGCCCCATCACGGGACTCGTAAAAGACCGTTGCAATGCGCGCAAGGCAACCACCGACAACGCGGTGGTAGCTAGCATTGCAGCGACGGGCTTCGGTCTTACCGCATTGTGTATCGGAGAGAAGCGCGGATTTATTTCTCTGTCGGAAGCGCGGACTCGAGTTCTCAACACCTTGCGTTTTCTCTGGAAGACCCTGCCCAATCATCGGGGATTCTTTTATCATTTTGCGCACGTCAATACGGGCGAACGAATCTGGGATTCGGAAATTTCCTCGGTCGATACGGCTCTCTTGTTATGCGGAATTCTGTGCTGCCGGCAACACTTCGAGAATTCCGAAATCCGCCAGTTGTGCCGCGATATTTTTGATCGCGTCGACTGGACCTGGCTCTCTGAAGACACAACTCTTCTGCCGCACGGATGGCTTCCGGAAGCGGGCTTTCTGCCCTATCGCTGGGACTACTACAGCGAGTTGATGATGATGTACCTCCTGGGCATGGGTTCTGCCGCTCATCCCCTTAAGATCGAAGCCTGGGACGCGTGGAAAAGAAATATCTTTGAGTACGACGGGCTTCGCTACATTGGCTCGTTCGCGCCCTTGTTCGTTCACCAGTATTCACAGGCGTTTTTTGATTTCCGCGGAAAACGCGATCGCTACACCGACTACTTCGAAAATTCGGCTATCGCGACCGACGTGCACCGCCGCTTCTGTCTCGAACTCGCGAAGCAATTTCCCGACTACAGCGACGACCTGTGGGGCATTACCGCCTCCGATTCCGACAGAGGTTATGTGGTTTGGGGAGGACCGCCTGCGATGGGCCCAATCGACGGGACGGTTGTACCTAGCGCCGCCGGCGGCTCGTTGCCATTTCTCCCGCAACCCGTTATGCGGGTCCTGCGGAATATTCGCAATCGCTATCCGGATGCGTGGAGCACGTACGGATTCGTCAACGCGTTCAACCCGCTGAAGAACTGGTATGACAGCGACGTCGTAGCCATCGACACCGGAATTACGCTCCTCATGGCGGAAAATGCTCGTAGCAGTTTCATCTGGGACACGTTCATGAAGAACAGAGAAGCTATTCAGGGCATGCAACGCGCAGGATTCAAGACCTACCAGCCGCAGTATCCTACCGCCTTCGGACAAAAGTGAGAGCCGGGCCGCCCTCGGCAGGCAGTCCGGCTTCTGATCGGCGAACACGCAACCTATTCTTTTTCTTTATGGTCGATTGCATTTTGCGCTTGAGTGTTGGAAGAATTCTCAGGCGCCCGTTCCCTGGCCGACGGAGATAACGGTTGGCCTTCCCCTATAGAGACAGGCTGGAACTTTACGCTGGCTAGAATCTTTTCCAGTTTGCTAAATACGGCTTGGCGATCTACTGGCGCCGTCTCCTCTACATTTCCATCACCTTCAGTTCCAAGACCAAGGGCAAATTCGTAGCAGGCGCCGTTCTTGAAGGCGTGAAAATACTTCGCGTCGGCTTGCTTCATCATGGCAGCCCTTGAATCTACGACTTTAGTAAATTCGATTGCACCAATTTTTACTTTTTCAGCACTGTTTTTTGCGACCGCACCCGTCGCAGACGGATCCGCAGCGGTTTTTGCTTCGGGAAAGGCAAATTGGGTGCACTGTTCGGGTGTGATTTCCGGGTTCACACTTAGAGCGAGGAACGCGGAATCAAAGTCGGTCCCTGGATAGGCAGTTTTCGGCAACTCCACCGCCGCCACGGTCACCCCGCCCGGTTGCACAAAGTCCTGTTGAAAAGGCCCCAGATATCCCCAGCTCAACTGAGCCTGATCGCCTGATTTCAGGCCGTATTCCCGAGGGAAGTTGAAGCCAACTCCGTATTCACGGTTGACGTAGGAAAGCGTTTTCGCGCGCTTGCTTTTCGGCTTTGCCTTAGTCGCGACAGGCGTGGGAACGGGACTCTGAACAGTCGCAACCGGTGCGGTTGGCTGCGTGGGCTGTTGCCTCGCTACCGGCGTGTTGCTTCGAGAGCAGCTTCCGACCACAATGACCGCAGCGAACATGGCGAGTGCTCCCAGAGCACCCACGGTCTGGTCTTTGATCGACGTGCCTTCTGATTCTTTTGAAGATTTCTGTTTTGCATCGGTTGATTCCCTGCCGGACAAGTTAAGTTGTGTCATGGTCTTCTCCTGTGTTGCCTCCGCGAATGGAGATTGCAGGTCGGAAGCCATCACAGAAAACATTGATGGGGTTCGGGTTGCGAGACGCTGAGACTTTTCAGGGTGTGGTTGGCGGGATACGACGTGTCTTTCGGGACACACCGCGCTTGCCTAATTCCCTTTCGGCCAACGATACTGAAAGCACTGTTATGAAAACTAATCTTTGGTTGTCCGCTCCCGCAGAAGTCGAAACCGAATGTCTCGTGGTGATCGCGCTTGATCGCGGCGACAAAAACAAGACGCAAGTCTCTATCGAGAGCTTGGATCCTGCAATCAAAGAAGCAGCGACCGACGTCATCGCCAGCGGCGAGGCGACCGGCAAGAGCTTTGAGATGACTCTACTGCATCATCCCGCGAAGCTGAAGGCAAAGCGGTTATTGCTGCTGGGCGGCGGCAACGCGAGAGGCTTTAACGCTTTCGAACTGCGCCGCTTGGCCGGCGCAGCTGTGCGAACACTCAAGTCGAAGGGCTTGCGCAGCTTTGCGATGCTCGCACCGGAAGCCGGACTTAAGACCGAAGACGCGATCAAAGCTGTCGTAGAAGGCGCATTTGTCGGAAACTTCGATCCTGACTATTACAAGAGCGACCGCAAGGATCAGAAGATCGACACTCTGGTCATCGTCGCCCGCGGCGATCAAACAAAACTGCAACCTGTGGTGGATGAAGCCCGCATCATCGGCGAATCACAGAATTTCACTCGCGACCTGGTCAATGAACCCTCTAACCGCATGACGCCAACCATCCTCGCCGAGCGTGCGAAAAAAATGGCAACGGAAGTTGGCTTGAAGTGTGAAGTCTACGGCGCAGACAAGATTAAAGAACTTAAGATGGGAGCTTTCTGGAGTGTTGCGCAGGGCTCCGATGAGCCGCCAGCGCTGATCGTCATGCGCTACGAACCGGCGGGTGCACCGGAAAAGCCGGTGCTGGGACTGGTCGGCAAAGGAATTACTTTCGACACGGGAGGTATCTCCATCAAGCCCGCCGACGGCATGGAGAAGATGAAGTACGACATGGCGGGCGGAGCCACCATGATCGGAGCGATGCGTGCCATCGCATTGCTCAAGCCGAAAGTAAAAATCATCTCCATCATTCTGGCTACGGAGAATATGCCTTCCGGCAAGGCACAGAAGCCGGGCGATGTACAGATCGCGATGTCCGGCAAGTCCATCGAAATCATCAACACCGACGCTGAAGGTAGGCTGGTGCTGGCGGACGGTCTTTACTACGCGCGGCAACTCGGCTGCACGCACCTTATTGACGCCGCGACGCTTACCGGCGCGGTAGTGGTTGCGCTCGGATCGATCAATGCCGGAGTGTTTGGAAATGACGAGCTGATGTACGAACGCTTCAGCCAAGCCCTGTCCAAAGCAGGCGAAAAGATGTGGCGCATGCCGCTTGACGATGAGTACAAGGAGATCATTCGTTCCAACATCGCTGACATCGTCAACTCCGGTGGACGCTATGGCGGAGCGATTACTGCCGCCATGTTCCTGAAAGAGTTCGCTGAAGACGTCCCCTGGCTGCATCTCGACATCGCCGGCACTGCTTGGACAGAAGAGCAAAAACCATGGATCGCCAAAGGGCCATCGGGAATCGGCTTGCGCAGCCTGGTCGAGTTTGCCAGGGATTTCGCACAATAGAGCAGCGTGCCGCAAGCCACGTCAATCCAGATACTTAGAGTATTCAGAGCATCCCGTTCCTGCATGTCGGCATCTGAAGCGGGTCGATGGACGCTCGGGTCCATCCTGTCAATAACACAGGAGGTGGGGATGAAAGCTCTATTTGTGGTAGGACTGGCGGTTGCAATTCTGGGGATTCTTTCGTTCTTTATTGCGCTTCCCCATTCTGAAAATCACGGAATCAAGGCGGGCGATGTAAGCGTTGGCGTACAAACTCATAGTAGCGAGAAAGTTTCGCCCGCAATCAGCGCGGTCATCCTCGTGGTGGGTGCCGGGCTTATGATCGCCGGCCGTAAAAGCTAGCCGTAATCGGTGACAAGTTGGCACCTCGCCAATCTGTGCAGCACTACAGCGTCGCCGTTGCCACGCGATCGCGTACATCAGGTAATCGAAGTCTGACGCGATAGTGGGCATACCTGGAAACGCTGACTAGAGAAGGCAAAAATAAGCCGCACTGCCTGGACCAAAGAAAAACCCCGGCTGGGCCGGGGATTCCTGCTCATGCCGGACTCTAAGAGCTAACGCTTACCTACGATCTCCTAGTGACGATCATCGCGGTCCCAATCACGGTCAGTGTGCCATTGATGATCGTGGCCGTTCCACCATCCATGGTAAGTGCTCCAGCAGCGTTCGCGCTCGGCGTTCAAGTCACGCCGCCGCTGATCTGCCTGATGGCTACGCTCGCCGTGTTTGCGAACCGCCTCGTCCAGTTTTAATTCCGCGCGCTCAATCTGGCGTTGACACTTGGCATGATCGTCCGCATACGACTGCGGCACTGCCACGAAAAGCGCCATCCCCAGAGCCGTCGTCATAACCCCAGATACAGCAAGCCTTTTGAGTTGTTGTAGTTTCAAGCAGCCCTCCTGTCTGAACTTAAATCGCATTGTTTGATTGAAAATCCGGCTCTAAAGTTGCCCGTCTGGACTGCCGAGGGTGATCGGCAGTCTCCTTTGAAGGACTCACCGACTTAAGCGCTTAACGCAGTGATCCAAAGTGGACGAGACAAAAATCTAATGCGATAGCAAGTCCCATTCCTCCCCACCGCGCTGCAACCATACCGCGCGGTCCTCGGGCAGAATCCATCGCTGCCAGATGAGTTCGTCCGTTGCACGGGCGAATTGCTCGAGGTAGGTCTCACGATTGGGATAGCGTTCTGTGATTGACCTTCGTGGATCCCCTGACTGTTTGCGTTCCGCAGCATCCTTGGGAAATGGAAGATAGGAGCCCAGAAAAGCAACCCGCTGGCCTGCCCCTCTGATGGAGGGATCGCGGAGATTCCATCCTGTATAGGTCGCAAGTGGAACCGCTATCTCCGGCGGGTGAATACCACCCAATTCGTTGCCATCCGCGTTGACCTGCGGCACGAGTACGGGGAACGCCTTCCCGACATGCGGTGGTTGTATCGAGAGAACTCCCTGCTGCCACTCAGGGCCGTAATCCAGACGGTAAGCGGTGTTGACCTCATCAGGCCGTTTCACAGGCGGAATCTGCGGGAATGCGTATTTGCCCAGTGGCACCAGCGTATGTTGGGCAATCGTCGGGTACGCGCTGGGCGGGGGCGCGATGCCCGAACGGACCCACACATCCATGTTGGCAATCATGGCGCGCCAGAAGAAGCGAACGGGTAGCGCCGACTGAGGCTGCAGCCCGAACAATGACCCTTCTCCACGAGAAGGCGGAAATTGGCCGGAGAAATGTTGCAGGCCAGTGAAGTAATAAATGCGAACATTAGGACCAATGGTAGCGTCGCTCTTGCCATCGGGAGTGGTGTGGATGAGCGAGGCTGCGCGCCCCCAATATTCGTAAGATGTATGCGAGAAAAATATCTTGGGAACGACCCGTTCACGCTCCGCGCGATCGAGTAAACCACCGTGCTCGCCCGTGAGCGGATCGGTCTCGGGCTGATCGGTAAAGGGAAAAATATCGGTGGGAAAGAATATTGATGAGGTCGGTTGGGCATCGCGGGAAGGCTGAGCAAAGCGATAGTTGAAGCTTCCCCTGCCTGCCCCTGCCACGTGCGACAGGACGCCATCGAGGGCGATCCTGCCATCTTCATCGGCGTTGAAACCCTGGTAAATGAAATCGCGCAGGAAGCGGCCGTTTTGGGAAATGCCTTCGCCAAGCACGCGAGAAGCCGGCGTGACAGTATCAGACGCATGTTTCACGTACGATGCGAAGTCACGCACGGCTGCGAACCCAAGTCCGGCCACCACCGGATCGGTGACTACGTAGACATACTCATAAATGCGCCCCGCTTCGAAGCCGCCATTGAGGTGGATCGACCGGTTGCTCGGAGTCAGCTTACCCTCGACCGTCGCCGCAAATTGCCACTCGGAGCGCGGGATCCTAGTGCGCTTGCCTTCCCGCGAGTCACGAACCGAGAGCGTATTGCGCGGATCGTCTGGTTCCGCCACCGGATACTCCGAACCTCCGATCTTGCCGAGAATCACATGACCGAGGGGAATTTCGCCAGCCTTGGCAGGGAGCATGACGTCGCCGCGCAGAAGGCCAGTTATTGTCTTGCCATGATCTTTCGCAATCGGGGCGTAGAGCCGGAGTGCGTCGCAACCGGAAGCATCCCACTGCCAACCGAGCGCGACCACGGTAAAGCCGTTACGCAGCAGCCATGCATCGCCGGCGCTCATTGATAAATCTTCGTCGCCACCATCGACCAGGGAGAGTATGCGGGAATGTCCGCGATTGGGGTTTTCCAAAAGCAAGGTGCCGTTGCCCTTGGTCGGATCCTTGGGCTGGGCCGCGACGAAATCGGCGGAGAATTCCACTTCGCCGTTCGCCAGATTAACCGCGTTCGAGAGATCAATAATGCGTTGATTGTGCGGGTTGGCGACGGACACAGCAAAATGAACGCGTCCGACAATGCGTTCATATGGTCCGCTCTCACCGAATGGCTTGGCACCGAGAATGTCCGTGCGGGACAAGACCTCGACGTGGGTGACGCGACCGTACAAGAATGGAACGGTTAGAAGAAAAACAAGAAATATGAATAGCCAGCGATGGACCCGAAACATGTCCGGCAGATTAGCATAGCCGTGCCAGAAGGAACGGCTGGGAAGTTAAGGAATCCCAGGTTTCGAAAGCCACGAAACCTGGCGCATCCGGTGCTCGCCTTGCGCGTTCAACTCGCCCGGCCGCTGGCCCGCGTGGCGGCTGCCCACTCCACGTTTGCCAATTGCCTGATCCAGCTTGACCGTCTCACCATCACCGTACGTCCGAGAGGGGCGCTGCCGCCACGGGCACGTCATGCGGAAAGTCCTTGCCCAGAAACGCAGCCACGGTCGCGGCGATCTGGGACCGTGTAACCGTCACGCTGCTGCGCTCGCCCCGCGCGCGAGTATCGGGGCCTACAATCGCGATCCAGATATTTTCCGATCCCTTTTGATCGACGCCATGCTCTTTCCACTCCACCAATCCGCTCCCCAGTCCGTGATCGGTGGTGAGGATGAAAGTAGTCTGGTCGCGATATTCCGGCATGGACTGCATGACTTCCCACAGCTGCTGCACGAAATGGTCGAAGCCGTGGGCGCTCTCCAGCACCAGATCGTAGCGGCCCTGGTGCGCCCAGTTATCGGTTTCGCCATATCCCACGAAGAGCACGCGAGGATGATCTGCCTTCACATAATCCAGCAGCGGTACCTGTAGAAAGGAGTTGAAAAGGTCGTCGCCATCAAAGCGGGTCGTACTCTGGTACAGCTCGTTGAGCAATGCCTGACGCGGCGTAAGTTTTTCCTTCCCGGGCAAGTCCCAGCCCGCCTGCATGACCAGGCCGCTGCGCTGTTCATTGAAAATGTCTTTGAACACATTCCAGGTGCCATAGACCGCAACCTTGCCGCGGAATTCAGACATCCGGTTCAGCCACTCAAACACCGTCAGATTCGGATTAATGCCGAATTCGTTGCGGTCGATCCGCGGATCCGGATGCCCGGTCAGCATCTCGTTGTAGCCGGGATAGGAAAATGCCATGCCGTTGGTGACAACGGCGACGCTCCCCTTGGCCTGGTTTCCGAAAATCTGCCCCTGCTTCGCCACCACGCCCCAGAGAAACGGGAACAATGCCTGTCGACGCTCTGCAACATCGTCACGCCAGAACTTCTGCTTGAGATCTTTAGGGTCAGCCCAAACGCCGCCGTGCTCGCTGTCCATCAAAGCTGAGTCAGCACCAGTAAAGATCTCCTGCCAGCGCAATCCGTCACTCACGATCAGGACAACGTTGCGGGTCTTCAGTTGTGGAGCAGAAGCTTGCGCGGCAGATCCCACCACCAGCATGAAGGTCAAGCAAGCGAAAGCAGCGGCAAGAAAACTTCGATCGATCTTGTTCACGATCTCTCTCTGTCCGGAGAGCCATTGTGCAACACGCACACTCAGTCATGCAATCGCGCGCAAAAAAAGACGAGCGAAAACGCCCGTCTTTCCCGTCGGGACTTCTCTCACTTGGAACCAGAGGTAGTGGCTAACCGGCAAAAGTAATAGCCAGAAGTCAGCCGCTAACGCTAATTAATATCAAACTGCTCCTGATGCAAGGCCGGATCGCTTTTCACGATCACGGTTTTCTTAGTCATCTCTTCCATCTCGAGCAGTGCCTTGCCATTGTTGGTTTTAAGCGCTTTGGCCACATCGGGATTCACTCGCAGCATCACATCCGCGTGTTCAAGGTGTCTCGCGATCTTACGCATCTCCAGATAGATTTCGTTGCATACGGTAGTCACCGATTTCACAAAACCGGTGGACTGGCAGTACGGACACGGTGAACCGATAGTCCGCTCAAGCGACTGCTTTACTCGTTTGCGGGTGATCGCCACCAGGCCAAAATCATTAAATTGCAAAACCTTGGACGGCGCCCGGTCGCTGCGCAAAGCTTCTTCCAGAGCCTGCATCACTTTCTGGCGATTGCGCCGTTCGTCCATGTCGATGAAATCGATGATGATGATTCCACCAAGATCACGCAAACGGATCTGTCGCACAATCTCCTTGATTGCATCGACGTTGGTCTTGACAATGGTGTCTTCCAGACGAGTCGTCTTACCCACATATTTCCCGGTATTCACGTCAATGGCAACCAGTGCTTCAGTCTGATTGATGACGATGTACCCGCCACTCTTGAGCCAGACTTTTGACTTAAGCGCCTTGTTAATTTCCTCGCTCAGTCCGAACTGCTCGTACAAGGGAACTTCCTTGGTGTATAGCTTGACCCGCTTGACCAGCGCAGGCTGGAAACGGTTGGCGAAGCGCAAAATGCGTTCGTATTCCTCGTCGCTGTCGACCCAGATGGTGGAGAAATCCGAAGTCACCTGATCACGCAGCACGCGCTCGACCACATTCAGATCGTGATAGATGAGCGTTGGTCCCTTGCCGGCGTCCGCGCGGCTCTTGATCTCAGCCCACAAGCCTTTCAGGAAGCGAATGTCAGCGCGAAGATCCTCTTCCGCGGCATTCATGGCAGCGGTGCGGACGATAAACCCGCCGTGCCCATTCTCTCGTTCGCTTTGGATGATGCGCTTAAGCCGCTGTCGTTCTTCTTCCGAGGCGATCTTGCGGGATACGCCGGTGTGATTCACCGTTGGCATGTACACCAGGAAACGGCCGGGCAGTGCGATGTGGCTGGTGATGCGGGCACCCTTTTTGCCAATCGGCTCTTTCGCAATCTGTACAAGAATTTCCTGGCCTTCTTTGAGCAGGTCCGTGATCAACGGAATATTTGCCTGCTCATTCCGTCGAGGCCGGCCACGCCCCCCACCGCCGCGTCGTCCTCCGCGCTGCGGCCTGCGATCATACCCCGGACGCGGCGCACGCTGGGTGTAACCAGCAGTGCCCGCGGGAGCACGAACTTCGGCCCGCGCCTCGGTCATTCCAACTGCGCCCGCTTCCGCAGCCAGAGCGGCTTCCGCTTCGGCCTGAGCCTGGTCGAGTTCAGCCTCGGCCTCAGCTTCTTCGTCGACTTCTTCGGCTGCAGCAACATCAACCTCTTCAGAAGAAATGGCGTCGGCCGAAAACGGAACGGTATCCACGCTGGCGAATTCAGCCGAAGCTGCAATTTCCTGTGCCCGCTGCTCGCGCTCTCCGGCAGCATGAGTCTCTTCTTCGACTTCCTCGAAGGAAGCATCTTCTTCTATCTCTTCAACATAATGAGACAGATCAGCTTCTTCCTCTTCGATTTCTTCTTCTTCCACTGTGCCAGACACCCTGGCCGCCCCTGGAGCAGCAGGCCCGGCATGCGCGGTAACACCAGATGGCTTGGCGTTTATCTGGTGCTGAGCGGAGTCGTCCTGATCTTCTTCGTCGTCGACCTCTCCCCCAAACACGGCCGCTACGTTCATCTCGTGCAAGCGTCTCTGTTCACGATCCCAATCTGCGGACGCCGCGTCGACCACCGGCATGCGAACTTCCGCGACCGCCGGCTCATCGACTTCCGGCAAAGGTTGCGCCGCGTCCGACTGCACCGATTCTGCGAACAACGGCTCGTCACCAGCAAAGATTTCCGAAAGCGGCTGCGCTACCTGTTCGGACGCTAAAGTGGGAACCGGTTCGGAGCGGGGCGCCGGCCTGGTCTGCGCCATACGCTGATATTTGGAAATCGACTCTCCAGGAAGAATGATCGGCTGGTATCCTGGTGGCGGTCCGTATTCGGACCGGTCAGGTCGATCCTGCCGTCCCGGCCTTTCTGACCTTCCCGACCTCTCTGACCGTTCCGGCCGATCGGTTCTGGTTTGAACGTCTGAGGATTCGGTGCGTTGGCTCCGTTCTGGAAAATCGGGACGCGGAGCTTCCCGCGGAGTTTCAGTTCCCGGATGTGCGAACTTGGATTCCGGAAATCGCTCTCCGCGGCGTCCGCGACGCCGCCGCCGGCCTCTCATGCCTTCACGATTCTCGCGCGATTCGGGTGGAGCGAAAGACTGGCGATGTTCCGATACCGAGGTCTCAACATGCTCCTGTCCGTTGGGCTCCATCGCCGGCGCGACTATTTCGTCCACGGCGTGGCCTTCCGGTTGGGACTGATACTGAGGCTGCGCCTGACGCTCTGGGACGGGGCGGTTGGTGGGGACCTCGTCAAGGTCCTCCGAGTCTTCCAACTCCATAAAGTCGGAAACGTAGAGGAACGCATCGCGCTCCAGTCCGATATCGACAAAGGCCGATTGCATTCCAGGAAGTACGCGGGTGACGCGGCCTTTGTAGATGGAACCTGCCAGGGTGTATTCATTTTCCCGCTCAAGGTAGATTTCTGCGAGCAGATCGTCTTCGACCATCCCCACTTTGGTTTCGTGAGGGGTGGAAGAAACAAACAATTCTTTTGTCATGCTAACTCCGGTCCTCGGCTGCTAAGCAGCCGAAGGATCAACGGATGGAAGGCAGGAAAAGACTGGGCGGATCAAGCTGTGCGATAGACGCCCTGGACAAGGGACAGCCTAGGCCCCGGGGTTCTCCCCGCGGTCGAATCGGTTGCGTAAGATTAGGAATCTTTAGCACTTATCGCGTTGCACTTCGCCAGGTTTGTGACCGCTCTCTCAACTGGGAGGGGGCCGTTACCGGCCTGGCTGCGCTTTGCTCAATCCTGCCCGGCCTTGAACTGCTTTCTAGCCGGTGTGTGCCCTCTTTACGCGAGGGCGATCGTAATTGATCTTTTTTGGCGCCGTGGATGGCAAGCACGGCTACTCCCCAGCCTGCTTCTTCCCGCGTTAGTTCACGAACCGGCGCATGCGGACATTCATCACAATGCCCAACGCCAGAAATATGAACAGGACAGAAGATCCGCCATAACTCATTAACGGCAGGGGTATTCCGGTGACCGGCATAAAGCCGACCACCATGCCGACATTGACCAGGATATGGAAGCTAAGCACAGCTACCACACCCATTACCACGAACGTGCCAGCGCGGTCGGGCGCTGTTTGCGCGTTCTGCGTCAATCTCATCAGCACTACAAAGTATAGCAGCAAAACGGCTAAGGCACCCACAAATCCATGCTCCTCAGCAAAAGCTGCGAAGATGAAATCCGTTTGCGGCACCGGTAAGAATGAAAGATGGGTTTGCGTTGCCCCTTCTGAGTTACCCCAAACTCCCCCCGAGCCCACTGCAATCAGAGATTGGTTTACCTGATACCCCGAACCCTGGCTATCAGCTTCGGGATGCATGAAACTGGTCAACCGGTCGCGTTGGTAAGGCTTCAAGGTGTGCCATGCCAGCGGCAGGAGCAAAGCCGCCCCTAAAGTGACAATAGCCGCCTGTTTGAAGCGAACTCCACCCAGAAATAGCCCCATGACGGCAATCGGGAGATAGGTCAGGCTGGTCCCAAGATCGGGTTGACGCAATACCATCAACATGGGAACGATCACGATCGCACCGGCCTTGGCAAAATCGGGCCAGGAGAGCTCTCGTTGGTGCAAATCGGCAAAGTACTTGGCGACGGCCAGAATCAGGATGAGTTTTACCCACTCCGATGGCTGAAAGTGCCCACCACCGGGCATCTTGATCCAGCGGCGAGCACCGAGATACTTCTGCCCGAAGAGCATGACTGACATAAGAGAAACAATGGCAGCGATATAGAACCAGTGCACCCGATCCAGCAGCTTTTGGTAGTTCACCAGGCTGATCAGGAACATACCGACGATCCCGCCTGCGATCCAATAGACCTGCCGGACATGCGCCCCTGCAAACTTGGTGTGTAACGTTGCGCTGTGGATCTCCATCACGCCCAGCCCACAAATCAGCAGGACAAAGATGAAGAGCATCCAGTCGAAATCGCGAAATGAGATGTAGCGGGACATTTTTTTTGATCAATCTTCAGTCGTCAGCCATCAGACTGTTTACTAACTCGATTCCTCTCTAGCGCTTCAAAAGTGGGCTGCGTCCTTCCGGCTGGACTCAGGGAAGGCCCTGCCGGCTGACGCGCAGCCGCCCAGCGAATCCACTACGGCACGCCCGGCGCGGCCAACGCCAGTGGCACCCGAACTTTCGGCACATCTACGTCGAAATGTCCGCCGTGGAGGTCGTCATCGGTTCCGCCACCCTCATTCCACACGGCTCCGACATCCACTTTTTCAGCGCCACTTGCGACTTTTGTGGGCTGCCGGCGTTGCTTGTCCACGTAGGCCTTGATCACCTGCGTAGCCAGGCGGGCCGCCAGCTTGCCGTGCTCTCCCCCTTCAAACAGGACTGCCACGATGACATCGGGATTGCGGCGGGGCGTGAATCCCACAAACCACCCGTTCTGATTGAGAGCGGCGTTGTTGGCATGTTTGGCACGAACAGCGAGTGAAACGATCTGCGCCGACCCGGTTTTCCCAGCAATATCGATTCCAGGAATGTGAGCCGAAGGCGCCGTACCCTCCGGCAGCAAGACTCGCGACATCGCGTCCGTGATGGTGTCGAAGCCGCCGGCGTCGATAGGAATGTTCTTTACTTCCGTATAGTTGTGGGCCTCGAGGTAATCCGATGGCAAGCCGGTCGGGCTGGCGACGTGGGGAACCACCATACGGCCATCCATGGAGATGGCCGAGATAGCTCGCATCAATTGAACCGGGGTAGTTGCCACCGCACCCTGTCCGATACCGACTGAAATCGTTTCTCCCGCGAACCATTTCTGCTTGAAGTTGTGCAGCTTCCATTCTTCCGATGGCATGACACCGCTGGCTTCCTGAGGTAGATCGATTCCAGTCTTCTCACCCAATCCCAGCGCGGAGGCATATTTTGCGATGCGCGAGATGCCAAGCTTTTCCGCCAAGGTATAGAAAAAAACGTCGCAAGACTGGTAAATCGCCTTGGTTAAGTCGACCGCACCGTGACCAGACTTTACCCAGCAGCCAAAGCGCCGGCCATAAAAGGTCGCGCCACCATTGCAGTGGACATTCAGAGTTTGGGCGATACCCTCTTGCCAGCCCGCCACGGACATGAGGATCTTGAAGGTCGATCCTGGTGCCAACTGCGCCTGGATTGCTTTATTCAGCAAAGGTTTATCGGGATCGTTGACCAGCTTTTTCCATTCGTCCCGTGAAATTCGAACCGCGAAGTCATTGGGATCGAAAGTGGGGCGACTGACCATGGCGAGGATCTCACCGGTATGCGGATCCATCGCCACCATCGCTCCATTCTTGTCGCCCATAGCTTCCTCAGCGGCAATCTGCAGATCTATGTCGAGCGTCAGCTTCAGCGAATGTCCCGGCACCGCAGGCTTTTCGTCTAACTCGCCGACTTCCTTGCCCTTGCTGTTCACCAGAACCTGGCGCGACCCGTTCTTGCCCATTAGCAACTGGTTGTATTGCAGCTCAACGCCCGACTTCCCTACCACGTCCCCAGGGTTATAAAGTTCCCAGAGTGGTTGATTCAGCATGTCTTCGCTGACTTCCCCCACATAGCCGATCAGGTGTGCCATGAATCCGTTTCGCGGATACAGACGGCGGTGCGCCATGATCGTATCGAGCTCAGGCAATTCGTTCCGGTGGGACTTGATGAAGGCCAGTTCGTCTGGCGTGATGTCTTCCTTCAAATAGATCGGCTGATACTGGGGCGTGCCTCCAAACTTGTGAAGACGCTCGCGTACTTCCTTGGGATCGAGATGCAGACCTTGCGCGATAAGCTCGGCGTCGACGGAGAGATCACGCGTAGAATCGCGCAACAGCAAAGCTGTGAATGAGGGGTAGTTATCGACGATCACGCGCCCGTCGCGGTCGAGAATTTTGCCGCGCGGGGCGAGGATTGGAACTTCGCGGGTCTTATTCTTTTCCGCCAGGGCCGAATAGAACTCACTCGACACAACCTGAAGCCGCCACAACCCGTATGCGAGCACAAGAAAGATGCCCAGGATGAAATACTGCACCCCGGTGAGACGGAAACTCGAAACTTTTTCATCACGGCCAAACACTAGAGCAGGCGTCGGTGTCGGGCCTCGGGCGACAGCCCGAACCGGAAACTCGACTAATCCTTTCAAGGAAAGTTGGCTTTAATTGTAATCCGTTGAGTTGCTGTCGCGTATTGCGCTTTCAGTGACGGAAGGGCACCAACTTCGGACCTCGGGCAGCGGTCATCAGACTTTTCCGTCCAGGACTTCGGACCTCGATGCGATGTCTAATTCGCCTATGGAAACACTTCTGAGAGCCGATCTCAGAAAAGCAGTTTGAAGTTGGAAACCTAAACTGATGACTACGCTAGGCTCTCTGCTTGAAGCGGTCCAGAAGTGTGAACAGCACGGCTGCGATGGCAGCGTTCAGCAACGCGGCAGCGATTTCGTGGCCCCAGTTCAAATCGACGGTCAATTTCACCAGTCCGCGCGCAACCGTGACGTAAACGATCTGGTGGACAACATAGAAAAATAGCGTCACCAAGAACCTTGCTCCGACGTTGTCGACGTCGACCTTCGCGCCCAGCGACGATGCGCCATAGCCCACCACCGTCTTCGCGATTCCGTAAATTCCGATCGGCTGCTGGGTGAGTGAATCTTGCAACAGGCCGATAATGGCACCGGTAACCAGTCCGGCGACCGGGCTGCGCCGTGCTACCGCAAAAAAAATCACCACCAGTAATGGCAGGTCAAAGAAAGCGAAGAAATGCAGCCGTGAGGGCAAAAACGCTTGCAGGAAAATCGCTACAAGAGGAACGCCAATGGTCACGGCCGGATTGAACCGGTAGACCTCGACTTGCTCCTGAGATGTGTAGGTGATGGGCACGCTAGTGGGGTTGGTCCTCCAACCCATCCGGTTTCGCTTCAGCGGGCTTGGCTTGCAACGGCTTGGCTTGCAACGGCTTGGACTGTGATGGTTTTGCTTTCGCCGGTTCGCCTGCCGCTGGCGCTACCCGCTTAAGAGTCAGATCCGAACTCTTCGTGCCAAAGCTCGGCCGAGCCAAAACATTTCCCGCCGCCGAATTGGTCCCGGGCGCGGAGTTGGTGTCACTTCGTGGTTTCGGATTCGTGGGAGATTCCAGCACTGCGTTGGCCGCGGTCCCGGCACCCGCGTCCACCGGCTTATCGGGAACCGATGGCAACCTCTGCGTCAAAATATCTACCGCACGTACCCGCGTGCCGGTCTCCGCCACTGCAGGAGTCCGATCTTCCCGCTTCGTAATCACCAAAACCTCTTCCAGTCGGTTCAAGTTCGCACTGGGTCTAAGCCTGATGTTCAGAAAGAGATCGGCGCCCGGGGAAACCTTCATTACCGTTCCGATGGTAAGTCCCTTGGGAAAAATCTGGTCGCCGCCGCTGGTCGCCACTCGCTCCCCAGGCGCCACCGACTCGTCGGTCATCACATTTTCCAGGATGACATCGCCGTTGGACATGCCTTTAACAACTCCTTGCAACCGCGACTTATCCAGAATTGCTCCCACGCCGCTGCTTTGGTCGTTGATCAGCAAAACCTGGGAGGTGGAAGCGAACGCCCGCAACACCTTTCCTACGACACCATCGGCGGTAATGACCGCCATGTCTTTTTCCACCCCGTCCTTGGTGCCCTTGTCGATGTAAATCGATCGTGACTGCTCGCTGCCGCTCGAACCAATCACTTGAGCGGCAACGGTCTTGGCGATGTATTGCTCTTTAAAAGCCAACAATGCCTGCAGCCGCCTGGCTTGCTGGGCATCGTCGGTGAGGCGCACTTGTTCAAGGCGCAAGTGGTCGATCTCAAATTTCAGATCGCGATTTTCCTGTCGTACTCCACGAAGATAAATGTAGTTGTTCCAAATATTACCTATCCCGCTTTGACACCAGACGATTGCCTTTTCCAGGGGAGTGACAGCGCCGACTGACCAGCTGCGAATCAAACGGGTTGATTCTCCGCCGCCACCGCGCTTTACCTGAATCGCCAACCCGAGTACTTGAAGAAAAAGCATCACCGCCAGGATGGTGACGTTACGGTAACGGGTGATGAGATTTTCCATGAAATTACAGTTTCGGGTTTTTGGTTTCCAGTTTCAAGGGCGCGACCGCGCCTGGTTCCTGTTGTCTTAGGCGAGTTCGACAGAAAGGAACGGGAAACCAGACACTGGCAACCAGGAAACTGTTTAAGTTATTCGATCGAAATCTTTCTGAGCAATTTGAAATCGCTCAGCATTTTGCCTGTACCCAGTACCACGCTGCACAGCGGATCGTCGGCGATGGAAACCGGCAGCCCGGTTTCTTCGCGAATTCGCTTGTCGAGATTCTTCAAAAGCGCACCACCACCGGTCAGAACAATGCCGCGGTCGCTGATATCAGCGGAAAGCTCGGGGGGCGTCCGTTCCAGGGCCACGCGCACAGCGTTCATAATGGTCGAAACACATTCACTGAGGGACTCGCGGATCTCACTATCGTCCACCGTGATTGTCTTGGGCACGCCTTCAATCAGGTTGCGGCCCTTGATCTCCATGGTCAAGGGTTTTTCCAGCGGATAGGCGGATCCAATTTCCATCTTGATCTGTTCCGCGGTTCGTTCACCCACCAGCAGATTGTATTTCCGTTTCAGATAGTTCATTACCGCTTCGTCCATCTGGTTGCCGGCCATGCGCACGGAACGGGAATAAACGATGCCACTCAGGGAAATCACTGCGATGTCAGTGGTGCCGCCACCGATATCCACGACCATGTTTCCGCTGGGTTCGGTAATAGGCAATCCGGCGCCAATCGCAGCCACCATGGCTTGTTCCACCAGATACACTTCGCTAGCTTTGGCGCGATAAGCAGAGTCCATGACCGCGCGTTTTTCCACCTGGGTGATTTCCGAAGGGACGCCGATCACGATGCGGGGGTGTACGAGCATCTTGCGGTTGTGCGCCTTCTGGATGAAGTAGTTGAGCATCTTCTCGGTGACTTTGAAGTCGGCGATAACGCCGTCCTTCATGGGCTTAATAGCTACGATGTTGCCGGGCGTGCGGCCCAGCATCTCTTTGGCTTCTTTGCCTACGGCCTCGACTTCGCCAGTGTTCTTGTTGATGGCTACGATAGAGGGCTCATTGACGACGATGCCTTTACCTCGAGCGTAAACCAGCGTGTTGGCAGTCCCCAGGTCGATGGCAAGATCACTGGAAAAAATGCTGAATAGTGATCTCAGATTGTGCAGACGGGTTGAAGAATGAAATCCGTTGGATGACATACGCGAATTAGCTCTCTCAGACCGCTGTCATTGCCGGGCGTACCCGGTTGTTACTGTGCGGAGGGGGGCCGTGCCCTAATTCTATGGGATCAACCCCATTTCGCCGCCAAACCAAAGTCCCGGCACCTCGGGAATTTTTCTCCTGAGGCTCTACTGAATCACGATCTTTTTCTGCAATGTATTCACTCCGCCTTTGGAGTTCTGCGCCGTGATCGTAATGACACTTTGTCCCTGGGGCAGCGGAGGCATGAAGTAATGAAAAGTGCCATCGACTCCGACTACCGGCACTTCCCGCCCGTTAACCATTACTCTCGCTCCTGCTTCAGTCTTCCCGGTAAGTTCGATCACATGGCCGTGCTGCGTAAACGGGTCCACTTCCAGATTGATAGCGGCAGTGCTCTTACCCTTGGCGATGATGGTGAAACGGTTTTTCTGGCTCTCGATCGACTCCTTGTCATTTGCGTCGTAAGATTGCACCAGCCAGTAGTAAGCTCCCTCGTTCAATCCCGACACAATGACATCGGCGGTATTTACCTTGCGATCCACAATCGTCGAAGAGAAGTAGGGATTGCGCGAAATACGTAAGCGGTATCCTACCGCGTTGGCCATTTGCGTCCAGGAAAACTCCACAGGCTTGGTCTCGCCCGCGGAAAAAATGGGCATCATGTTGGCGGGCGAGATCGGGGTAGGCGGTCCAATCTCTTTCAGCTTGGCCATGCGCGGAGATTGCGATTGAAAAGCTACCTTTTCCCAGTCCGCGAGATGCACCGTTTCTCCGTTGCGTGTGATGTCTCCCGTGCCCTTTTTCAGCAGAATTTCGTGTTGATCGGCCTTCGGGTCGTTGCGCACCATGGCCGCGCTATCGGGAGCCAAAGACGCGGTCGCTCCTGCGACGGTTACTTGCGATTTTGATCCCTGAACATAGGTGGCCGTCGAAAGATCCACTGTACCGGTGCTGACCGCGACCGAAACATTGGTCTGCTGCTGGTCATTGGCCGAGTTTTCTTCAATTACGATCAGGGAATCCTGCTTTACGGTGTAGTTGGTACCGTCGTTGAAGACGATCTTGGCCATGCCTTCCGACCCGGTCTGTACAACGTCGCCTTTCTCCAGAGGAACGTTGTAATCGGCCGCGATCCAGCTATTACTACTGGCCTTTTTTACCCGGACCGACCCATCGAGGGCGGTGATGTGGGCCTGTTGCGAACTAGCCGTCCCGGCCTTGGTACTCGTGCCCGCCCCAGCCACCATCTCCAGCAGCCTGCTGCCCAAGTTCGTGACTGATTTGACTTCTCTTTGCGTGAATTGCGGGAACACGAAACTCATGCCTACAAACAACACGACCACGATAAGCAGCGCGCCGAGGGCCACACTGCGATATGTGACCGTCTTCCACGCTACATGGATTCCCGGCTTGCTGCTTGAAGACACAAATGGCACCAGAATCTAGCCAAACCCAAAGAATATGAGGTATTTGCGAGAGTATCACAAGCATAACTGGGAGGGCAGGGTTGATTACCTTGGGTCGCACCTCCGTCGGCCATGTCCGGTGGTGCTTGATACAGGCGCACCTGGCTCGCTCGCGCAGTCTCTCAGAATCGGTGGTCAAGCGGTTGGTGTTCGGAAAAGGTGTAGCCAGTGCTCACTAACCACTGGCCCCTCAACCTGATCGCTGCCTCTATTGCCGCCTTTCCCGCTCGCCTGTAGCATGGATAATTACGACACGAATCAGGAGGCATTATGGCGACGGATACGCTGGCCAGCCCGGCCGCGCTAGGAAGCACCCCAAACACCAAGGTCTACAAGAATTTCATCGACGGCGAGTGGGTAGACTGCTCGACCGGCCAGACTTTCGAAAATCGCAATCCTGCTGACATGCGCGAGGTGGTCGGCATTTTCCAGAAGTCGGCCAAAGCTGACGTGGACGCGGCGGTTGACGCTGCCAAAATTGCCTTCACCAAATGGCGTTTGGTTCCAGCTCCCCGCCGCGCTGAAATCATGTTCCGTGCCGCCGAAATGCTGCTGGAACGTAAAGAAGAGTACTCGCGCGATATGACCCGCGAGATGGGCAAGATCCTGAAAGAGACGCGGGGCGACACCCAGGAAGCCATCGACACCGCTTATTACTTTGCCGGAGAAGGCCGCCGCCTGTTTGGACCCACCACGCCTTCAGAATTGCCCAACAAATTCGCTATGGCGGTGCGCTCTCCTATCGGGGTGTGCGGAATGATTACGCCGTGGAATTTCCCTATGGCGATTCCGTCATGGAAAATCCTTCCCGCCATCGTCTGCGGCAATACCTGCGTAATTAAGCCTGCCCAGGACACGCCCCTTTCGACGTTCAATCTGGTACGAACCCTATCCGATGCAGGCGTGCCTAAGGGAGTAATCAACATCGTCAGCGGATTCGGCTCCGATGTTGGCGCCCCGCTGACCGAACACCCAGACGTTAAAGCCATTTCCCTGACCGGTTCGACCGCGGTCGGACGAACCGTGGGGACCACTGCGGCTAAAAGCTTCAAACACTGCTCGCTGGAGTTGGGCGGCAAGAACCCCATGATCGTGCTCGATGATGCCAATCTCGATCTCGCCATCGAAGGCGGCCTTTGGGGCGGATTCGGGACCACGGGACAGCGCTGCACGGCGACCAGCCGGATCATCGTGCAGAAAGGCGTGTACAGAGAATTCGTGGAGCGCTACGTTGAGCGCGCGAAAAAACTTAGAGTTGGGAACGGCCTGGAGGAAAACACAGACATGGGGCCGGCGGTCAACGAGGCTCAGCTCAAAACCGACCTCAGCTATGTTGAAATCGGCAAGTCCGAGGGCGCGAAACTGAAGTGCGGCGGCAATCGTCTGGACAAGGGCGAATATCAGTACGGGTATTTCATGGAGCCGACCGTATTCGTGGATGTCGATCCCAAGATGCGTATTGCCCAGGAAGAAATCTTCGGTCCGGTCGTATCTATTATTCCGTGTGAAGACTTGGAAGATGCGATCGCGATCGCTAACGGAATCGAATACGGATTGTCGTCAGCGCTCTACACCAAAGATGTCAACCGCGCCTTCGTCGCCATGCGCGATCTGCATGCCGGCATTACCTACATCAACGCGCCGACGATTGGTGCGGAGGTCCATCTGCCCTTCGGCGGGGTAAAAGCCACGGGCAACGGCCATCGCGAAGGTGGGATGGGCGCCATCGACTTCTACACCGAATGGAAAGCGATTTACGTGGATTACTCGGACCGGTTGCAGAAGGCACAGATAGATCGCGTGGATTGAACGATGACAGTGTAGCGTCGCCCTCCTATGGTCGTCTCCCCCTCAGCTTCGAGGGCGAGACGACCTCCGATAGCCGGCAAGATGCCGGCGTTACAGGTTAAGGCTTTGCTGTGAATTGACTAGACCCATGCCCAGCGCACAAGCTCGCGAAATCGCCGCCGCCCAACGTCTTGACAAGGTTCGCTATGCTATCCGCGATCTGGCATCGGTAGCTGACGAAGTCACGCGGCAAGGCCACAAGGTTCTGGCGCTTAATGTTGGCGATCCCAATATCTTCGATTTCAAAACCCCGCCGCACCTGATCGAGGCCGTACACAAGGCTATGTGCGACGGCAAGAATGGTTACGCTCCATCGCCAGGAATTCCGGACGCCCTCGAAGCCATCCGTGGCGAGGCTGCGCGCAAAGGTATTACAACTGTACAAGACGTGTTCGTGACTTCGGGCGCAAGTGAGGCGGTCGACGTTTGCCTTACCGCTCTGGTCAATCCCGGCGAAAATGTTCTCACTCCGAGCCCTGACTACCCGCTTTATTCCGCAGTATTGTGCAAGCTGGGCATTCCGGTAGTCACTTATGATCTGAACGAAGATGACGGGTGGCAACCCGACCTAATCGACGTCCGGCACAAGATCACTTCGCGTACCCGGGCCATCGTCCTGATCAATCCCAACAACCCCACCGGGGCGATCTGTTCTCGGCGCATGCTGGAACAATTGGCCGACCTGGCGCGACGCAACAATCTCGTCATTTTCGCCGATGAAATTTATGACAAGCTCATCCTCGACGAGCCTGGAAACGGTGATGTCGATAAAGAAAGACAAATCTCCATCGCAGCGATAGCGCCCGATGTTCCGGTTGTAACTTTTGGCGGGCTATCGAAGAACTACCTTGCGCCGGGCTGGCGAGTCGGATGGGGCATCGTCAGCGGTGACGCCAACGCGGTCAAGCCATACGTGGAGGGGATTCATCGCCTCCTTCGGGCCCGCCTGTGCGCGAATCATCCCGAGCAGTACGCCATCAAGGCAGCGCTGGATGGCCCGCAAGATCATCTCACGGAAACCCGCTACAAGCTTCGGGCCCGCCGCGATCTCACTGTTCAGTGGTGCAATTCGACTCCACGGGTGAGTTGCGTGACTCCCCGCGGCGCGTTTTATGCGTACCCGCGCCTCGAAATTAACGAAGGCGATGACGTTTTTGTGAAAGAACTGTGCCGCCAAAAGCACGTCCTCGTCGTGCATGGCTCCGGCTTCGGACAGAAGCCAGGCACCCGCCACTTCCGGATCGTGTTCCTGCCCGATGAACCCAGCTTGACCAAAGCGTACCAATCAATCGGCGAATTCATGGCGGAGAGATACAAGTAAACGTGTCGGCGCGAACGTCCGCTGGTGGGATTAGTCTGTTAGCGACAGGTTGGCGGCTCTTTTATATTCCAATTTCTGCATCCCCGCCCACGGTTTTCCCATCTGGTAGGCTGTGGTTTGCCAGATGCCCGGAAGCAGGGGATCTGTTCCCACAAATCGATCTCGTCCTAACGTCTCTTAAGGAAAACATTTATGAAGGCTGTACAAGTCAGCAAGCCCGGGGGAAACTTTGAAGTTGTCGAGAGACCAATTCCGGAGCCTGGACGCTCGCAGGTGCGGATCAAAGTGGACGCCTGCGGCGTGTGCCACAGTGACTCACTCGTGAAAGAGACCGGGTTCCCCGGTTTACAATACCCGCGTATTCCTGGCCACGAGATTGCCGGACGTATCGACGCAATCGGTGCGGACGTTACGCAATGGAAGCCTGGACAGCGCGTTGGTGTGGGTTGGCACGGCGGGCACTGTTTCACTTGCGACCCTTGCCGTCGAGGCCACTTCAGTCTGTGCAAGTTCGAGAAAATTACTTCAATCAGCTTTGACGGTGGCTATGCGGAATATGTAGTCGTTCCAGCCGAAGCGGTTGCGGCCATGCCGGACGACCTTCCAGCCGACGAAGCCGCGCCGCTCATGTGTGCCGGGATTACCGTATACAACTCTCTTCGCAACGCTGGAGGCCGCGCCGGAGACCTGGTGGCGGTACAGGGCATTGGCGGCCTCGGCCACTTAGGTATTCAGTACGCACGTCAGATGGGATTTCGCACGGTTGCAATCGGCCGCGGTGGCGACAAGGAAGCGCTGGCGAAGAAATTGGGCGCGCACAGTTACATCGACACCGAGTTGACAACAGCGGCGTCTGCTCTGCAGGCGCTCGGTGGCGCGAACATCATTTTGGCCACGGCACCCGATTCGAAGGCGATCTCGGGCTTGGTTGACGGCCTGGGGCCAGACGGAAAGCTGATCATCGTTGGAGCAAGCGCCGAACCTCTAACCATTACTCCTCTGCAACTGATCTTTGCCCGCAGGACGGTACGCGGTTGGCCCGCAGGCACGGCCAAGGATTCCGAGGACACATTGCAGTTCAGTTCACTCACCAAGGTTCGCCCCATGATCGAACGTTATCCTCTGGAGAAAGCCGCAGAAGCCTATGATCAAATGATCAGCGGACGAGTCCGGTTCCGGGCCGTACTCACCATGGGCAAATGATTGTTGCTGTGGAGCTCCGTCGTCTCGCTCGTGTGTGCAGGTCATGCGCTTGTACGGGCGAAAGCGCTCCAGCTCCGTTCAGCGCGAAAACGTTAGCTGTGGCACGTCGGCCAGTTGGGCAAACTCCTCTTCGGTTAGCCGCAGCGATCCGCCCAGCATATTTTCTTGTAGATGCTCGAGCGAGGAAGTTCCCGGAATCGGAAGCATAAGCGGCGAGCGTTGCAGCAACCATGCCAGCGCAATCTGCATGGGCTTGGCTCCACGCGCAGCTGCAATTTGCTGCAGGGTCTGTTGCGCAACTTTGCCAGCTCCTAAAGGAAACCAGGGGATGAACACAATTCCATTCTGCTCGCAATAATCCACCACGTAATCCCACTCCCGATCGGCAAAGCTGTAACGGTTCTGTACAGATACGGCAGGCACGATTTTGCGCGCACGCTCGATGTGCTCCCGGGTTACATTAGACAAGCCAATCGATCGAATCTTCCCTTCCGATTGCAACTGAGCCAGCATCCCGAGTGAGGCTTCCAGGGAAACAATCGGATCGGGTATGTGGAGTTGATAAAGATCGATGCACTCCAGACGGAGCCTTTTTAAGCTGCCTTCCACGGCCTTACGCAAATGGTCCGGGGTCGCATCATGTGACCACAGGCCCGGACCCGGACGAATCCAGCCGCCCTTGGTCGCGATGACGACATTCTTCGGATAAGGCGACAGAGCTTCGGCAATCAGATCCTCGCTGATTTCAGGGCCGTAGGAATCAGCCGTATCAATGAAATCTACCCCTAACTCGACCGCCCGCCTCAGAACAGCGAGGGAGCCAGCCCGATCCTTCGGTGGTCCCCATACTCCCGCTCCGGTCAGACGCATCGCTCCGAAACCGAGTCGGCGAACTGTCAGTTCTCCAAGCGTTACTGTTCCTGCCGATTTCGCGGTTGCATTCCTTGCCTGATCGCTCACCCGTTCACCTCCAGCTAGAATCGCAGAAATTAGGAAAATATCAGTGGATTACTTGTAGTGAATGCCCTTTTCTGTGGCACGTCCCCCTTTATCGCGGTCCTGCTTTATCGCAGGGCTGGAGAAACCGTACGATGATCCGGGTGCACGAATTTCGTAAAGGGTCGTCCGCCGAATTAACAGTTTATGCTCGTGACTAAAGTTTGAATTAAGCTAAGGAAAACGTTATCCCTCACTAATGTTTTTTCCTTTGAAATCTGTTTAAATCAGAGATACCCCTCCCCGCAGGAATCAAAGTGATCGATATCCATAGCCACATCTTGCCGAAGGTCGACGACGGTTCCAAGTCCTGGGATATGTCGCTCGAGATGTGCCGGATGGCGGCAGACGACGGAATCGAACACATGGTGGCTACGCCCCATGCCAACGAGCGTTATGAATATAACCGACAGCACCTGGCCAGCAATCTTGAATATCTGCGGGTACTAGCGGGAGAAAGCCCGCGCCTGAGCCTGGGCTGCGACTTCCATCTGTCCTATGACAACTTGCGCGAGGTTCTGGTCACGCCAGAACGGTTCACCATCGAAGACACTCACTACCTGCTGGTAGAGTTAAGCAACTACAGCATCCCTTCCCAAATCGACGAATACTTCACCAAGATGGCGGAGGTTGGTATCACTCCTGTGATCACCCATCCCGAACGCAATCCGATCCTTCAGGAGAACCAGCAACGGGTGCTGCAATGGGTCGAGCAGGGCTGCGTGGTGCAGGTCACGGCGTCCGCCATTACCGGTGGGTGGGGAACCAAAGCTTCACGCGTCGCCGAGTGGCTCTTGGGACGAGATGCAGTCCACGTGCTGGCCACCGATGCTCATGACACCAAGCATCGCGTCCCTATGCTTTCAGCAGCCCGGGAAAAGGTGGGCAAACTCTGCGGCACCGACGTCGCCCGAGCTTTAGTAGATGACAATCCCCGCGCAGTCATCAGCGACAAACCGCTGCCGTTCTTTCCCGATCCAGTGATGAACGGACGATAGGTTAGTCGTCAGTTTTAAGTTGTGGCCGGCCCTCTGTCGTCGGCACGCCACCGCGGTTTCTTTCAGGAATTCGCTTTCGATTCACTTTAAAAGCTGAGACTGGCGGCAAGACGGACGATCCATCGCTAATGGCTGAGTGGCTATTTCTGGGAAGGAAGCGCGACGATCGGGCTCTGATTCAACATGGGGGAAGTGCGGAGAGGTTCGGGCTGGGACGTCATCGCACTTTCGGGATTGAGAAGGTGATCGTGGTCAGGCCCTAGTCCCAGTTTGATCAATGCCCGGGAATCTGGAACGACTTTACTCTGCCAGCCATTATCGGCCTGGTAACGTACCATCGCACTCTGCGAAGCCGTGTCCCAAACGCCCGAGGCCGAGCCTTCCATATAGTGCTCGCGGATCAGTGCTTCTTGAATTTCACGGGCGCGCGCCGGATCGATTTTCTGCTGACCACGTTGTCGCGCACTGACGCGCTTACGCGACTTCTTGTTCTTTCGGGAGGTTGATGAAGAGGAAACAGTCAAGAATCTGGCTTTTGACGGCCGCTTGACACCAGCCGCCTTGTTGCTGTTTTGTGCTGAGCCAATTCCGCACACCAAAAGCAGGGCGCTCCCAGCGATCAACAGCTTTGCCGGAATGGAATTACCAAGTCGCAATATCTGAACCTGCCAGGGCAATTCAAGTCGAGGAGGCAGGGTAAACCATCGCCGGGGCCGACGCCAGCTTCTTTTAGGTCAGCCCCTTTTGGGTGGGCCGGCTCTACGGGAGAGTGCCAGCCAGGAAAATCGTCCCGCCCTGGCGCCCAGCGCCCCTCTGCCGGACTAAGAAAACCACATCCTGACCACTCTTCAAAGAGCCAGAGACCCGGTTGAACTGTTCTTCAGTGTCTACCGTCTGTTTGTTTATCTCAAGGACGATGTCGCCACGACTCAGCCCAACGTCTTCGCCAAATGAGCCGGACTTAACGTCTTGCACGATAACCCCTTTATTAGCTGGAACATCCAGCCGATCTGCCATCTCTTGAGTAAGCGAGCGGACGGTAATGCCGAGTTTGCCCTCCTTCGGTCCGGTTTCGACGCCGGTATCCTCATCATCACCGAGTCGAGCAGCAAATAGTTTGGCCCGATCAGCTACGGTGGCCGTCAACTCTTGTTTTTTGCCGTTGCGTATGAATCCGACCACGATCTTCGAACCGGGTTTACGGCTGGCGATATCTGCTACCAACTCATCGCCATTCTTGACGGCTTTGCCATCAATCGCGACGATCGTGTCGCCTACTTTTACCCCTGCCTGTTCTGCGGGACTGCCGGGCGTCACATCGGAGACGGTCACCCCTGATCCGGTTCCGTATACCCGCGCGATCGCAGGATTCTCCTGCGCATTGAACATGATGCCGATCGAGCCTCGCGACACCCTGTGATCAGGACCAATGAGCTGGTTGTAGACCTGCATGACAGTGTTCGAGGGCAAGGCAAAGCCCACGCCAGCGTATGCATTCGTATCCGTAAGAATCGCAGTGTTGATTCCGATTACTTCACCCGCCATATTCACCAGCGGACCGCCTGAGTTGCCGGGGTTTATGGCCGCATCAGTCTGAATGAACGATTGAAATTGACGGGTTGGTACGATGTTGCGCCCCATGGCCGAGACAATTCCAGCAGTCACCGTTTCCTGCAATCCAAACGGACTTCCGACCGCCAGCACCCAATCTCCCACCTGCATGCTTTCCGAGTTACCCAGCTTGGCGATTGGCAAAGCCTTGTCGCTTTCAATCTTGATGACGGCCAAATCGGTTTCAGGATCTGCGCCGATTACCTTGGCTTCATGCAGGACACCCGGCGGATCGTCTTGTAGCTTCACGCGAATTCGATCTGCCTTATCCACCACGTGGCGGTTGGTGACGATGTAACCCTTCGAATCCACAATTACGCCGGACCCGAGCGACCGCTCGCGAATCGAACCCGCATTGCCGCCAGGGCCGCCTTGTCCTCCCGGACCGCCTTGCCCACCGAAAAAGCGGTCGAAGAAATCATCAAACGGATTGGCATCATCGTCTCCCTGTCCGCGGCGGCGCTTCGGGGTCTTGATTGTGGACTCGGTGTTGATGTTGACCACGCTGGGTTCCAACTGTTTGGAAATCTGGGAGAACTGGCTCGACAGCATCTGCGGCGACGGAACAGTCAGTGGCGAAGCATCGGAGGAAATGGCCTTCTTTTCCTGTCCCTTGACCCCGTAAGAAATGACCGTGCCAATCAAAATCCCCAGAGTCAATGTAAGCAAAATCGAAAGCGTGTACGCCGGACGGTTGGCTTTCAATTGAGCCCAAAGAGCGCTTGCGCGCTGATTCATAATGACTTCCTCCACGATGATTGCAACCCTTTTATTATACGTCCCGCGAATGGCAGGAACCAACCCTGCCGGCCGAGATCTGATACTTAGACGCAATGGTCACGAAAAGTGTTGTGGCAGGCCTTAGCCCGGACTACTTCGGAATTTAAGTTGTTGCAGGCTGACGACTGAGCTATGAAGTATCGTGCCTGCCAATAGAAGCCCTGGCCGCCGTTTTTCCGAGCCGCCATTTACCATGGCTGAAGCATGGCTACCGCACAAACGCCAGGGGTTCTTTCAACCGCACGTGGGTGGTGGAAAGAGGGTCTGGCACGCGCTGGCTTCTGGCCGACTGCGCGAAGTTTTTCGAAAGCATTGTGGGAATTTCTTCTGGAGTCAACTCCCGCGCAGCGTCGACAGCGATATGGCGATGCCGAATACGACTGGGACTATCACGTCGACACCACCAGCGCGACAGTAAACTGGCGCGACCGTCTACTCGGACAATTTCATTCCGCGTACCAACCGACCGATCCCGTGCTTTTCAGGGAAATGATGGCGAGCCTGGATTTTGATTTCAGCAAATTCACTCTTATCGACGTAGGCTCGGGTAAAGGCCGTGTGCTTTTGATGGCCGCTGACTATCCGTTTCGCCAGGTTGTGGGTGTGGAGCTGTTGCCCGATCTGCATCAGGTGGCAGAGAAAAATCTGATTGCCTACAGAAGCGAGTCGCAAAAGTGCTTCGCCCTGAAGTCGGTGTGCGCGGATGTCTGCAAGTTTTTCCTTCCTGCGGAACCGCTGCTGCTTTATCTGTTCAATCCCTTGCCGGAGACCGAACTCACCCAACTGATGTCCAACGTCGAAGATTCTTTGCATGAGAATCCGCGGGATGTTTATGTGCTCTATCACAATCCATTGCTCGAAACTGTTTTGGAAAAACATGCAACATTTCGCAAAATCAAGGGCACCCACCAATATTCGCTGTTTTGCCATTCGGCTTAATTTTCCGGTGGTCTCTTCTCCCCACCGAAGTCTTCCTAGCAACATCAAAAACTGGGCAGTCTTTGCCGAGTCGAAACCGGGCAAGTTTTGCCTAATTGGAATCATTGCGCGAAGGGCTCGGCATGTAAATGCCGTGGATCGTGACATCCGACCATTATGAATATCGCGGCGGGTTTGGCCGAGGAATTGCCCTACGGTTTGTGGCTTCACAGCAGAGCAGGTTACCGAACCCCGTCTGTGAAACAAGTACGGCAGTTCATTGGAGGAGATAGTCGATGTCAGTCGCAGGGATTTTGAGCAGCAGCCTTTTCAATTTCAACTCTCAAAGCGTACAAAGCAAAAAACAACAGTTCCAGCAAGCATTCCAACAACTCGGGCAGGATTTACAATCCGGTAATTTGTCGGCTGCACAATCTGATTCTGCCAGCCTCCAGCTGCAAGGTGCCCCGGCCAGCACAACTTCAGTGGCACAGAGCAACAGTCCGATTGCACAGGCCATGAACCAGCTTTCAACCGATCTTCAGTCGGGGAATACGGTTGCGGCGCAGCAGGATTATGCAAAGCTTCAGCAAGATTTCCAGAGTGCGGCAGCGACGCATGCTCACGGTCATCATCATCACGGTGGCGGTGGTAGCGCGATCAGCCAATTGATGGATCAACTCGGCCAGTCGTTGCAAACGGGCAACCTGTCCTCCGCTCAGCAGGCATACAACACGTTGCAGCAGGATTTTCTGCAATTCTCCCCAAGCAACGGAACTCTGGCGGCGACAACGGCCCAGCCAAGTTTGACCGGCTTTTCAGTAAACGTCTAGACGAGGACTCTGTGACGTCTGAGATGTCGTAAGGCGTTTGGCTCAGAATCGGCTTCCACGCAGAGCTTGGACCGGACACCACTTCGCCGGGTCGGAAAATGCGGAGGGCCGGTATCAAGCTGCGTGTTTCGCTGGCAGAATTGGGGGCGCAACCGGCCAAGGCTTGCCGTCAAAATAGGACGGAAGTTGCAGACCGAAAAGCTTGAGAATGGTGGGGGCGACGTCGACGATCGCGGGTTTCTCGACAGCGATCTTGCGATTTGAAAACAGAACGCCCGGAACTAAACGCGGATCTACGCAGTGGTCACCGCTCCACGCTTTGAGATTGTCCTCGAAAATGTCGCTCGTCACTTTACCCATGACCGAGTCCCACGATGCGCGAAAACCTTCCCCGTACCCCACTATGAGATCAGGCGCGTTATCGACGTAGGGACCAGCGTAGACGGCATCACAGTCGAACACCCCGGTGATTCCTACGGTCCCTGATGCGGGATCGATCAACCCCTGAAGCTTCGCGCGCAACTCTTCCTTTAGAGCCTCGGCTTCCGCGCCGGCTTCGACGATGCCTTCGCGTTCCCGACCTTTCAGATTCAGGTACAGACCGTTCAATCCCATGGTATAGGCGCGGGTGCGTGACCAGTCGACATCCTCGAACCAGTCTCCGCTCTGGTTCTTGCCTTCTTTCAACGCGAGGTAGCCATTCTGATGCAACCACGCGTTGAGATTCATACACCGGGCGAATGACTTGAAGCCGTGATCGGAAATCACCAACAGCATAGTCTCGGGGTCAATCTGCTGCATGACCTTTCCGATGAGAGCATCCATGCGGTCGTATAGATCCTCAATCACACGTGGCTTCTGGTCCTGCGGCATATGTCTGACCGCTGGGTGATCTTTGTCGAGATACCTCCAGAACATGTGCTGCACACGGTCAGTCGTGTCAAAGACGCAGGCACAAAGGCCTTGCGGAGTTTTTTCTAACGCATCAAAAAACATGCGCTCGCGATCTTCGTGATTACCGTAGCACTGTGCCAGAAATGCCTCATCGTCGAGCACTTCTTCGTTCAATGCCCAAGTATCTTCGGCCAGTCCCAAGGTGGCGTACGGACCGAAAAGCTTGGCCAGGTAAATGGAGTAGGTCACGGGGTGAGAGATCGGCAAGTCGGGTCGCCCGGGATCGATGTTCACCGGGGTGACATAGACCTCGACTTCAGGAGAAATCTCTTTTAGCAAGAAGCGGCAAATACCGTGAGCGGTGAAACCCATGCCCGCCTTGAACTTCACGGGAATCCATTCGGAGTATTGTCCGACTTCAAGAGAGAAACTTTCCGAGTCGATCTCAATCCGGGCCTGATTACGGCGGATGTCGGGGCGAATCTTAAAATCGGCGCGGAGGTCATTACCGGTGCCAAGCGGGTTCTCCGGGCCGGGAATGAAGGAACGAAATCCAACCCCATTGCGTTCGATTGGGATCCGCACTCCGCCCTCGCGAAACTTATCGCTGCTTTCACGGGTGCTGCAGAAGCAGAATGTGCCCTGGCTTCCTTTCAGGTCCGGCACGCACATTCCTGAGAGCAGCACACCGGGAAATTTCTCGGGCGGAAAAGTCACGGGCACGCGGATCACCGAACAAAAAACTCCGGCTTTGCCTAACCAGTGCCAGAACGGCGTTCCCTTGCGTAGCCCCTTAACCTCAGATTTCCCAAGAGGCAGCTTGTACTTTCCAATTTTTAAATGACGCTTGGGCGCGCTGATCTGCGCCGAAGAAAGATATGGAAGATAGTTCTTCAGATCCCGGGCAAGGAAATCGTAGATATTATGCTTCCCGGGATTCACCCCGGTTTGAAATGTCGACCACGCGACCGGCGAGATCGCGGGAAATGTAGTTCGCAGCGGTCGGAAAGTTCCGCCATCCCGAAGCTTCACCAGATTCGGTAATTTACCTTCGTCCATGAATCGCGCTGCGAGAACGGGATCCATGCCGTCGAAGCCCAGTATGACCACGCGCTTTACTTCAGCCTTACCGTAGGCTTTACGCCGTCGGAACATACGCAACAACTGGCGAATCGGCCACGTAACCAGCGCGTAGAAGGAGTAAAGAAACGCAACCAAGATGGTCCAAAAGGAGGACAAGACAGCAAATCCTGCGCCCGGACCCGCATAAGCCTCACTGCGCGACGGAAACAGTAAAACCAGGCCTATCAGCAAAAGGCTGACATGCAAAGACCTGTATCGCTTTTCGCCGAAAGAAAACAACTTCATACCTGAATACCTAGCGCGCTCTTGAAAATGAAACCGGCAATCAATGAGACCACGAAAAACAGGACGATCCAGTTCCATTCCATCCACGCAAAATTGATTACCCGGGGCGGATAGGTCACTGCGATCGCCTCAACCGGACTATTTTCTTCTAACGCGGGCTCACCGGAAGTGAACATTCGCTCCCAGAAATTTCCTCGCCATCGGACTGGGGATATACGAGCCACTCCGGTCGAAATTACAACCTGCTTTGTGACCGTGTGGCCGGCAGTTGCGATGTGGAGGTCATATTTTCCTTCGCGCTGCCCGACGACGCGCCACACGACTTCCTTATCTTTAGGAATGTGAACGGCGGGCGCTGTGCTGCTCAATTCTGGAGGCAATTGTAATTCCGCCTGGTTCGCGGCCTCTGCGTCTTCAATTCGCGCTTCAAGCAGGAAGGTCTGGGCCGGACGCAAAGGCATCCAGCCAAAATAACGATCAAGTTGAACGATCAGGCAAGTAATCGGCAAAATCGCGATCAGGAAGGGGGTGAACGCCAACCGGAGATAGCTGCCGGTGCCGCGAAGAATTCTAGCGTACGCGCGCATCACCACCGGTAGCTGGTCCTGAAATAAGCGGACCGCGAGCAGGTTCGCTTTTAAGCGATCTTTGGCGCGGCCAATTGCCTTTTGGTCGGAGGTGTAACGGAAAACCACAACCATCAACAGTCCAATGACAATGGAAATTGCGAGCACGAGTAGGAGAGGAATGAGGGTCGGCCAGTCAGAGGAAGCGAGGTTCATTGTCACAAATGCGATCATTCGATGATGGGTACTACGTTCTCGTCAGGGTGGCCTGCGGCGGAACCCTGTTGCCTTGCTCCGATTCCACCAGCCACACCCTACTCGATGTAACCGAGGCCCTGCAGGCGTTTCGTCACCTTCTCCTTGGATTCTGACCCGCCGCCCTGGTCGGGCGAGAGACGCTTAATTTCCTTTTCAAGCGTATGCAGCACGAACTCATCCACCGATGCGTAGCCGGAGGCCTCCGCGCACTGTTTGGCCTTTTCTAGCAATTCACCTTCAATTTTGATCTTCTGCGAGGACATTTCGCCGTCTCCATTTCTAAAAGACTGAATGTCCCATCATACTGCCGGGCTTGGGTATTCCAAATTCGGCAAAGATGGTAGGAGCGATGTCGGTAAGCGAGGGACTCGCTATATGGATGGGCCGATTGCTCAACAGGACGCCTGGCACGAGGGTGTAATCCATGCAGTGATCGCCACTCCACGGATTCGAGTTGTCCTCGAAGACGTCGGCCGGAAAATTGCCGAGGATGGTTTGCCATCCGGCGCGATAACCGCGGTTATAGCCCACAATCAGATCGGGGCCTTGATGCGCGTACGGACCCTGATAGACTTCGCCGGCCAGATCGATGCGCGTGATGGCTTGAAGATTATTCTGTGGATCGCGCACATCGAGCAACTCTTCCCTGATCTGTTTCAGCAAGGCTTCGGCTTGTGCGCCCGATTCGACAATTCCCTCGCGTTCTCGCCCGCGAAGATTCAGATACAGGCCGTTCAAACCCAGCCCGTAAGCGCGCGTGTGGCTCCAATCAACGTTAGCAAAGGCCTCACTCTGACCGGGATTCGGTTCGGCTTTCAATGTGATGTAGCCGTGGTTCAGTAACCATGTGTTCAGATTGAACGAACGGTTATATGGGGCAAAACCGTGGTCCGACAGCACCATCACGGTGGTGCGATTATCGGCATGCTGCAGGACTTCTCCCAGGACCTGATCGACTTGCTGATAGAACTCGGGTAACGCAGAACCATATTCGGCTGCGAGCGAAGCGTCGTATTCCGGATGTTTCTGATCGATGAGACGCCACAGCATGTGGGAATTCAGATCGAGACTGGAAAAGTAGAAAAAGAACAAACCTGAACGAAATTTGGGAAACTCCACATCGAAAATTCGGCGATGTTCGGCGAGAACAGTGCGGGACTGTTGCAGATATTCCTTGTCATCGAGCACTCCAGCGGAGCGGGCTTTGGTGTCTTCCGAAATTCCCTGAGTGTAGTATTCGCCCCCTTCTTCCGCGAGCTCACGCGAATACTCTTTCGGAGTTGAGATGGGCAGAGCAGGATCGGCCGGATCAATATTCACCGGTGAGACATACAATTCGAATCGCGGATGAGCCTGCTTGAGATAGAAGCGGCAAATGCCTTTCACGTTTCCGATAAACGGGATCAGTTTAAATTGGATGTGGACCCAATCGCTCCACTCTCCTTCACGCAAGACAAATTTCTCATCCTGTACGCTGAATTTCGCGACTGGCTCCAGTGGGTCGACGGAAATGGTGAAGGGCTCGAGCGCCGGCGGAGATCCCTTGCGAAATGAGTTGTCCGGTCCCACCAGATTCGCCGTGACCTGCGAATCTTTCACCTCGACCGGGATGATTTGTCCGCCCTCTACGAATCCAGCGGAGCTCATGGGATTGTCGGTGTAGAACGAAAATGTGCCATAGCTTCCGCGCAAGTCCGGCGTTCCCATACCAGACAAGGTGTGACCCTTCGCCTTTACCGGGGGAAAGTTCGAAGGCATCCGAAATATGAGGTTGGGTACGCCATAGTCGTCCAGCGTTTCCCAAAAGCTCTTTCCCTGGCGCAGTTGTTCAGCGCTGCCGCCTCCCAACGGAATGACCCAGTTTCCTAGGTGAATTCCGTGTTTCGGCGGCTCCACCCTCGATGCCGAGAAATATGGTTGCAGTGTTCGCGGGTCACGATGGATAAAATCAAAGATGCCGTGGCCGCCTGCGTTCATCCCGGTAATCAGGTTCGACCATGCCACCGGGCTTTGGGGCGGGATGCTGGTGGTGAGAAGACGAAACGACCCCTTCTGAGCTAAAGACGAAAAATTGGGCATTTTTCCTTCAGCCATGAATTTCTTCAGAAGCTGAGGATCCATTCCATCGATGCCCAGGATGACGAGCTTCCGGTCGCCGCGCCATTTGCCCGACTGGCAGGAAAAAAGAAAGACAGCGCCAGCACAGAGCAGCAGACCGAGGCCAATTTGCTGGATTCGTCGGAGATGCAAGGTAGACCGTGATTCTCATCTCCGTGAGAGTTGATGTCAAGCGGCTATGACGCGCAGTCTACTGCGTTATGCTCAGACGTACAAAGTCTGCGATAGACTGAACTCACCCATGCTCCGCCGCAATTTACCAACACTTTTTTTCTCTATTCTCATTGCATTCCAGCCGATTTCGGCGCGAGCTGCCAACCCGCCCAATATTGTTCTGATCACACTGGATTCCGTCCGCGCCGATCGAATGACCTTCCTCGGTTCCAAGGCAAAGCTGACTTCCAACCTCGATAGCATCTCCGCTGAGAGCATGATTTTTGAGCAGGCCTATTCTCAGGCACCGTTAACGATCGTCTCCCATGCCACAATTCTCTCCGGAACTTATCCTCAAACACACAGCATGAATGAGTTCGGCTCTCGGCTGGCAACCACGCTTCCTTTCGTTCCCGATGTTCTTCATGGCCACGGCTATCACACGGCCGCTTTCGTCGGATCGATCAGCCTTGATCCGAAGAATGGATTCGCCGCCGGTTTCGACCGCGGCTTTGGCACCTATGACGCCGGATTCCGTCAACCCGACATGGGGCCGGGCAATGGCGGTCCCGTTGAGCGTCCAGCATCTCAGGTGGTAACGCGGGCGATCACTTGGTTGGCTCACCAGGCGCGCGGGCCTTTTTTCTTGTGGGTAAATTTGAACGATCCAAATGCTGTATCATCCGACGCCTCCTACGATACAGCGGTTAAGGCCACCGATCTGGCGATCGGGAAACTGGTCGCAGCCCTGCGAACCAACAAGGTGTACGACGAGGCGCTCATCCTGATTGCTGCTGACCATGGCGAGAGTCTGGGCGCGCACGGTGAGGATGCACATGGCATTTTTCTTTACGACGAGACGATTCACGTTCCGCTGCTCCTGAAGCTGCCGAAAAATCAAAACGCCGGAAAACGAATCCACTCCAGGGTCAGCCTGGTAGACCTTGCTCCCACGCTGTTGGAAATTGCCGGCCTGCCCGTACCGTCTCAGATGCAAGGGCAGTCGCTGATGCGAATTGCGAAGGGCAGTTCGAATGCGGACCAGGCGTCTTACGCTGTGACCGACTTCCCCGCCCGATCCTTTGGATGGAGTGCGCTGGAGTCCTGGCGTGCCGGCAAATATTTATACATTAAGGCACCCAGGCCGGAGTTGTACGACCAGACCGCTGATCCCGACGCGACCCGTAACTTGTCCCAGAGTTCCAAAGCCACAATTGACACACTAGCCGCGCAGCTGGATGGATTTGATCGTCGCTTCAGCGGCGCCGCCAACGCGAAAGGGCCCGAGCTATCTTCCAGTGAAATGCAGAAGCTCGCGTCGCTCGGATATGTCGGACTCCAGAAATCGAGCCCTGCGGGCAATATCGCCACCGGCGTGGACCCAAAAGATGGAATCACAGTTGCAAACAAAATTATGGCGGCAAATCGCTTTTTGTATGACGGTAAACCTGATAAGGCGATCGCAGCCTTGCAACCGGTAATGGCCGGTGCAACGAAAATGTATCTCGCGCAGTACGTAATGGGGGTGGCGCTTGCCCAACAAAAGCAATATCCCTTGTCCATTGAACGGTTAAGGGCGGCCATTGAACTGCAGCCCGATTCAGCCTGGGCACACTACCACATGGGATCTAGTTTGCTGCAGAGCGGAGACTATAAGACGGCAGTCGTTCACCTTGAAATCGCTTCCAGCCGGCTGCCAAACTTTGCCGAGACCCATTTGCGGTTAGCGCAGGCATTTGAGCATTTGGGCAAAGCCGACGAGGGCAGGCGCGAAAGATCCCGGGCAGCGGGCTTGAAATAGAGCTGCTGGACCGGCAAAGCGAGGAATTACGGCTTTAACAGCTTGCACTGACCTCTTATGCAATAATGTCTATCATCCTACTAGACTAAAATTCCCTTCTACCGTATACTGAAATTCATGGAGACCACTCTGCTCATGTGCCGGTGTTGTACCCGCGCGAAATGTAGATCGTGTCGTTGTCATCGTGGGCATGAGGATCGAATGTAGTTCCAGCACATTCAAGTTCTCAAACGGCCAACGATGACGAAATCGTTGGCCGTTTTACTTTTTGCCCAAGCCGCCACTGAATGAGAATCGCGCCGATGTCATACGAAGAGAGCGGGGAGAAACGGTGAAAAGAACATCGATTGTGCTTGTCGGATTACTGCTTCTTTCGATCAAGGTTCTATCGATCCAGGGATCTCCCCAGATCTCGTTGTTGAACGTTTCTTACGACCCGACGCGAGAGCTCTATCAGGATTTCAATCAAGCTTTTGTCAAATATTGGAAAGCGAAGACTGGGCAAAACGTCACCATCGAGCAATCCCATGGCGGATCAAGCAAGCAGGCCCGCGCAGTCATCGACGGCTTGCAGGCGGACATCGTGACGCTAGCACTGGCCTATGACATCGACGCAATTTCACAGAACGCTGGATTGCTTCCCCCGGACTGGCAAAAGCGATTGCCCACGAACAGTACTCCCTACACCTCAACCGTTGTGCTGCTGGTGCGAAAAGGAAATCCGAAACACATTAAAGATTGGGACGATTTGGTAAAACCAGGCATTTCAGTGATCACGCCTAACCCCAAGACTTCGGGCGGCGCGCGCTGGAACTACTTAGCCGCCTGGGCTTATGCGCTTAAGCAACCGGGCGGCAATGAGGCGAAGGCGCGTGACTTCGTGAGCCGCCTTTATAAGAACGTTCCTGTACTGGATTCCGGAGCGCGAGGTTCGACAACCACCTTCGTTCAACGTGAGATCGGCGACGTATTGATTGCGTGGGAGAACGAAGCCTTTCTTTCGATCAAGGAACTGGGGCCTGACAAAGTCGAAATCGTGGTGCCGCAGCAATCCATCCTGGCCGAACCGCCGGTCGCGCTCATCGACAAGGTAGTCGACAAGAAAGGCACGCGGAATATTGCCCAAGCGTATCTGGAATACCTCTATTCCCCCGAGGGTCAAGAAATTGCGGCAAAAAATTATTACCGCCCGCGATTGGAATCTGTGGCCAAGAAGTACGCTTCGACTTTTCCAACCATAAAGTTGGTTACCATCGACGAAATTTTCGGTGGGTGGCAGCAAGCGCAGAAAATTCATTTTGCAGACGGCGGAATTTTCGACCAGATCTATCAACCGAATCAGTGACCGTTATCTAAATGGCATTCACTTTTAAAAAACGCAGCAACCTTCCCGGCTTCGGACTTGCCCTGGGATTCACCGTGCTGTACCTCAGCCTGATCGTGCTGATTCCGCTCGCTGCGACTTTCTTGAAGGCGTCATCGCTCTCCTGGCAACAATTCTGGCACATAACATCGTCTTCCCGCGCTGTGGCTTCGTACCGTCTGACTTTCGGAGCATCACTGGTTGGGGCGCTGATCAATCTGGTATTTGGAGTGCTGGTGGCATGGGTGTTGGTGCGTTACCGTTTCCCCGGCAAACGTCTGTTTGACTCGATGGTCGATCTTCCATTTGCTTTACCCACGGCAGTAGCAGGTATTGCCCTGACCACGATTTATGCCCCCAATGGCTGGCTTGGTCGGCCATTGACGTCACTTGGTATCAAAGCAGCTTATACCCCACTCGGAGTGGCAATCGCCCTCACATTCATCGGACTTCCCTTCGTGGTACGAAGCGTTCAACCTGTGCTGGAAGACATGGACAAGGAACTCGAGGAGGCCGCGGCGAGCCTTGGAGCCAGCCGCTGGCAGACTTTTTCCAAGGTTGTTCTTCCGACTATCTTGCCTGCGGCCCTGGCTGGATTTGCTATGGCCTTTGCCCGCGCCATCGGCGAGTACGGCTCGGTGGTATTTATCTCTGGCAATATGCCGATGCGCACAGAAATCACTCCGCTGCTGATAATCACCAAGCTCGACCAATACGATTACGCTGGGGCAACCGCCATCGCCATCGTCATGTTGGTGTTTTCGCTAGCGCTACTCTTGCCCATCAATCTGCTGCAGAAATGGAGCGGGCGGCGCGACGAGAAGCAATCCGAACTCACTTCGGAGGAGACAAAAACTGCGGAGGCCTTGGCTTAAACGATGGCGACGAGCACGCTAGTTGCGGGAAAGGTTCCATCGGCCCGAACGGCTCCCACTGCGGCTACCGGCGAGCCAGCCTTGGTCCGCTGGATTCTGACCGGGGTTGCGGTTGTCTTTCTCACGCTCTTTATCTTCGTGCCTTTGGCGATTGTTTTTTCGCAAGCTCTCGCAAAAGGGATGGGCGTTTACTGGGCTAGCCTACAGACGCCGGACGCCATGGCGGCCATTCGCCTGACCCTCTTGGCGGCAGTAATTGCCGTGCCCCTGAACGTTGTTTTCGGAGTGGCCGCCGCCTGGGCAATCGGCAAATTTGATTTTTTTGGTAAGAGTCTGCTGATTACCCTGATCGATCTGCCCTTTTCCGTTTCTCCCGTTGTATCGGGCTTGATCTATGTATTGCTCTTCGGATTGCAGGGCGTGCTGGGACCGTGGCTGGCTCGGCACGACCTGCAAATTATCTTTGCTGTTCCGGGAATTGTTTTAGCCACCATTTTCGTCACCTTTCCTTTTGTGGCTCGAGAATTGATTCCGCTGCTGCAGGCGCAGGGACAGGAAGAAGAAGAAGCCGCCATCGCACTTGGCGCAAGCGGATGGCAGACCTTCTTTCGCGTAAGCCTGCCAAACATCAAATGGGGCCTGCTATATGGCGTGATTCTGTGCAATGCTCGCGCCATGGGCGAATTTGGCGCTGTGTCGGTGGTTTCCGGGCACATTCGCGGACGCACCAACACGATGCCACTGCATGTAGAAATTCTTTATAACGAGTACCAGTTCGCCGCCGCATTCGCCGTGGCATCTCTGTTGGCTCTGCTGGCACTGGTGACTCTTGTAGCTAAGACCCTTGTGGAATGGAAAGCGCGGCGGCAGTTGGCGGAATCCGCATTATGGAATGGGGAAGCGGTGTGAGCTATGAGTATTGAAGCCCAAAACATAACAAAGAAATTCGGCCAGTTCACCGCCCTCGACGACGTGAGTCTGGAGATTCCCTCTGGCGAACTCGTCGCTCTGTTGGGTCCGTCCGGCTCTGGAAAGACGACTCTGCTCCGCGTCATTGCAGGATTGGAATTCGCTGATTCTGGAACCGTGCTTTTCGATGGCACCGACACCACACACCAGACGGCTCGGGATCGCCGCGTAGGTTTTGTGTTCCAGCACTATGCCTTGTTTCGCCACATGACAGTGTTTGAGAACATTGCCTTTGGACTCAGGGTGCGTCCGCGTGCCCTACGTCCATCCCACGAAAAGATTCGCGCCAAGGTAGATGAACTGCTGAAGCTAATTCAGTTGAAAAACCTGGCCGGGCGGTATCCGTCCCAGCTCTCAGGAGGACAGCGTCAACGGGTGGCACTGGCTCGAGCGCTGGCCGTCGAACCCAGCGTTCTGTTGCTCGACGAACCTTTTGGTTCGCTGGATGCGAAAGTCCGGATGGAGTTGCGGCGATGGCTACGCCAGTTGCATGACGAAGTTCACATCACGAGTGTGTTTGTCACGCACGACCAGGAAGAGGCACTCGAAGTTTCCGACCGCATCGCCGTGATGAATGAAGGGCGGATTGAGCAGGTTGGCAGTCCTGACGAGGTTTATCATCGCCCGATTACGCCGTTTGTCTACAATTTTCTGGGCAATGTAAACCTCTTCCATGGCCGAATTAATGAGGACAAAGACAGTCCCGCGATCCACGATGCTGCGACGGGAGACGTGGTCTACGTACGTCCTCACCTGCTGGAGATTCATCGCCAGCCCAACGGTGGACCCAACTTTCGCGCTACCATCAAGCACATAAATTCCGCCGGGCCCTTAGTCAAAGTCGAAGCGATCACCGAATGGGGAGCCCCGGTTCACGTGGAATTGTCCCAGGAGAAATTCCGCGAGCTTCACCTGATCAAGAATGAATCGGTATTCATCATCCCCAAAGAGCTGAAGATTTTTCAGAAGCAGGTGGTCTCATGACTACGCCGACTTCTCGAACTTGATTTCACTGGGGAGAGAGTACGAGAAGGTGAAAGCTCCCCGGCACTATTGTGGGCCGTGGATGCGGATTGGCTGCACTAGCCTCCGGGGTGGCGCCAAACTTTGCTGCCGACAGGTAAATCTTGTCAGTCTTCGTGTCCAAGGCCATAGTTCGAGCGCTTCTCTCCGTTGATACGGGGGCGAGCACCGTATATTTGTTTGGGCTGTCCTGCTTCACCACCGTCAAAGTACCTTCGCCATTCGAAGAAAACACAAGTTTGTTACTGGGATCGTAAGCGGCCGCATCTGGACCATTGCCAATCGCGACAGTAGTAACTACCTGGCCGGAATCCGCATCGACCACCGCCATCTTGTTATTCGAGCACACTGAAAACAATCGCCTCGCTTCCAGGTCAATGGCAAGACCAGAGGGTTCCTCGCAGGGAGAGAGTGACCATACCTTTTTCACCTTTAAGTGATCTGGATCGAGTTGAGCGATCTCACTTTTGTCTTCGATGTTCACATAGACGTTTCCCTTCGCATCACTCGCTGGAAACTCCGGCTTACCGTCCAGAGGAATTGTTCCGACGACTTTCCCGGAGGCGGCATCAATGACAGTTGCGTCGTTGCTTCGGCCGTTGAAGGCGAAAACGCGCCTGCTATGCGGATCGAACAAAATGCCGTCTGGATTCTTACCTGTCGGCACCTTTTGAAGCACGGCGCGCGAATTCAGATCGAAAATAATGACCGCATCGTCGCCACCATCGCTGATGAAGCCACGATTGAGGTCATTGGCGATCGCAATTCCGTGTATGCGTTTCATGCCGGTTATTTTTGCGATCGGTTTGTCAGAGGTCATGTCCACAACCTCAACTTCAGTGCCGTGTGACACGAATAGTTGGCCATGCATCGAGTCAGCGAAAAGGTAGTCCCATCCAGCATCCCCATCGAAGGGGATCCGTCCACTGATCGTGTAATGCTGCGCGGTCGCCGCAAGGGAGCATGCAAAAACAATGAGCCCGGCCAGAACGGAAATTCGCATAAGCGCCTCCTGATCAAGCGATCAAAACCTTACCGCGATTTGACTTAAAGCGATGAAGATTGTGGGCAGGATTTGACCACAACGAACCTGAAGGGAGTCTGAAAGGCGGCGGACAAGAGTGTCCGCCGCTTATTCTTGAACTAGCCGTTCCCGAGATAGTCGACGTGAACATAGCTTCCCAGCCTAACGTTGTAAGCAAGGTACCAGCCTACGTGATCGGGGTCTTCATAGATCACGATCTGATCGGAATCCCAAAGCCAGTCATTACAAAACCCCTCATCGTAAGGGGCAACGCCAAAGTAGTAACCGGCAAACCAGAAGCGTCCTGGACCGCCGCCTGCCAGCCGCCAAACATGCCCGCGCCCGAATCCGCCGGTGAAGTGCCCATGTTCCCAGGGATGATCGAGATGGTAGTGAACGTCGTCCCTGCCGGTGTCGTGACCGATCCACTGGCCGTTGGAATGCACGTGAGGAGCGTTTGGGTGTCCAGTCTTGTCGGCGAAGTTCCGATGCTCCTCGATAGCATGTGGCGTGCCTCGAGTGGGCGCCGGACCGTGGGTTGGAATGTGGCCACCGCCGACACCGCGAGCGCCCTCAGGGTGCCCGCCTCCCCTTTCCTGCGCTACCGCCGCAACCCCGAACAGCAAAAAGACCGCAAGAATTCCAAGGGCAGTTTTTCTCATACTTGTCTGTACCCCCAAGTTCATTCAACCCGCCAATGGTGGGTTTCACTCGCGACGTACTACGATTTTTGCAGCCCTTTTAGGACGCCCTTTAACTTAATGATTATAAGGGGTTTGTCAGAAATCTATTTCCAGGCGTCAATTACCTATGCGTCAGCTGAACGGTGGAGCCGATAAACTGGTTTCTAATCTCCCAGATAAGGTGGTGCGAATAATGAGGAGAGTGTAGGGACGGTCGGCGAGTGCGGGGATTCAAGTGCTCGAATCGGTGGTTTCAATATCCGCGTGACGTTCCTGCTCGCTTTCAACCTTGTTTACCATCACAATGACTGCAGCGAACATGAGCAACACCACGACAACAGCGGACACAACGGCCTCCGACCAGGAAAATAAGTTGTTGACGAAGTGCGAGGTTCGATGGTCGCTGATCCCTCATTCCTTGTAAAGACCTGTTAGGGTATGTCGCCATAACCAAGGTAATTCAAGCGACAGGGACACGAAAATAAGGCAATATGAGCGGTGATGAACCACCACAGCCGTTACAACCCATGGTTTGAGTCTGATCTTTTAGTTTTCGTAAGAGTACGGCGGTGGGTCGTTCTGAAAAGCCCTATAACCACGCGGCGTGAGCCGGATGGTGCCGCGAACATCCTCTTCCACGTGGCCCGCATTCCGCAGTTCCGCGAGGATTTCGCGCGCCATCGGAGAATCTATCGCTTGCTTCGACAAGCTTAAGAAATGGGTGGGGTTTTCCTGATACCGTTGAGCGAGTTTGAACCGCAGTCCGTCGCGAACCAGATCTCGTGGCATGGCCGTACCCCCCTGAAGGTATCAATGATATGTGCCTGAAACATGAGACGAAATGGCTCCTCGTGCCACTCTCGCCAGAGAGCGCGACTAATCTTTGATTTTTTGTGGTTGGTTTGACACGCCACACTTATTTGGGTGTACAAAAAGAGGTATCCACCTGAAGGTTGCCAATCAGAGGGGTGAACCGTATGACCGAAGAACCTGATATCAACCCAGCCGAAGACAGCGCGAGGAAAATATCCAGACGCGCATTCATCAAGGGAGTTATCACCAGCGGAGTAGCGGTCTCTTCCGCGAATTATCTTTTCCGCGCTTCTACCCTTCTAGGCCAGCATAGTACGGGTTTGGGCGACCGGCTTATCACTCTCAACGTGAACGGCCAGCAACGCCGGGTGGACGCGATGAAACAGGAAACATTGGCTTGGACTTTACGTTACAAGCTCGGCCTTACCGGGACCAAACTGGGGTGTGATCGCGCCGAATGCGGAGCCTGTACGGTTCTCATCGATGAGGTTCCGCATTACTCATGCTCGGTGCTTACTCATACCGTACGCAACAAGAAGGTTCTAACCATTGAAGGGCTTGCGGCAGCCGATGGGACGTTGCACCCCGTGCAGCAGGGCGTAATCGACGAGCAAGGTTTCCAGTGCGCATTTTGCATGTCCGGCTTCGTGATGGCCACGGTTGGTTATCTGAAGACCAATCCCAATCCCAGCCGATCCGAACTGGCACACGGAATCTCTGGAAACCTGTGCCGATGCCAGGATTATGACAAGATCCTCACCGCGATGATGCGCGGCGCGGAGAATATGAGGAAGGCGAACCATGCCTAGCCAAGATGGAAAGTCCGCTCCAAAGAACTACAAGCTTATCGGCAAGGACTACACTACCCCCGACCTCTACGCGAAAGTTACCGGGAAGGCAAAATATGCCGAAGACTTTCGGGCCGAGGGTATGCTGTTCGGCAAATTGCTGCTCAGCCCTGTGCCGCACGGACGCGTTAAACATCTCGACTTAAGCAAAGCATTAGCCATGCCGGGAGTGAAAGCAATCCTCACGCAGGACGACCTCCCGGCCCCCGCCGATAGTGTGACGGACCTGGGTGCGGTAATCAAAGCCAATCCTCAGGGCGAAAAAGCTCTCACAATGGAACCTTTGTATCAGGGCGAGCCGATTCTGGCCGTCGCGGCGGTTGATGAGCTGACCGCAGCCGAGGCGATTGAAAAAATAGATATTGAGTTTGAGCATCTGCCATTCGTAGTCGATCCCTTGGACAGCCTTCGCCCCGGCGGACCTAACCCGCGTACTGAAGGCAACATTTGGATCAAGCCTGCCGTGCAACCGGCCAAGCCCGGTGAAAAGCCACCAAGCCCTCCGCCCCCTCACCTGGGAGAACTCAAATGGACGGCTGAGGATTTTGCCGAGGCCAAACAAGGCCGCCTGCCCATGGGCAAAGTCCCGGATCAATGGTCCTACGGCGACGTGGATGCTGGTCTCAAGAATGCCGCCCTGGTTCTGGATGAAACTTTTGTGACTCCCGACAGCAGTCATCAAACCCTGGAACCTCGAACGGCCCTTGCTTATTGGCAGAACGGCAAAGTGTTCATTCACATGGGAACTCAGAGCACGGTGCAAACCGTTGCTGGCCTCGGGCGTTGGCTGAATATCGACCCGAATCAGATCGTGCTGATCAGCGAATATACGGGTGGCGGTTTCGGCAGCAAAGCCACCGGTTACATCTTTGCGATCATTCCGGCGCTGTTGGCGAAAAAAGCCAATGCCCCAGTGATGATGCGCATCAGTCGTGAAGAGGAGCACTTCATCGGGCGGGCCCGCCCTGGCTTTCAAGGCAGGATGAAAGTTGGATTCTCGAAGGAAGGCAAGATTACGGCACTCGACATGTTCGCCATCTCCAACAATGGCCCGTATGACGCCAATGGTGATGCTAATGCTTCCGGCATTGTGGTGTCGTTGTTGTATCAACCCGCCGCAATGCGGTGGCGTGGGGTCACCATGCTGACCAATACCCCGCCCAGAGGTCCCCAGAGCGCGCCCGGCGGAATGCAGGGCATCATTATCATGGAGCCGATCCTCGCGAAGGCGGCTCGCAAACTTTCACTCGACCAGGTGGACATTCGCAAGATCAATGCGCCAGCGGGTAAAGCCCTGTTTGGACCCCCGAGGGATGGCAAGCAAAATCACTCCACCAGTGCGTTTCTCAAGGAAGCGCTGGATCGCGGCTCAGAGCAGTTCAAATGGAAAGAGCGAATTGCTCGTACGAAGCGTAGTGGAACCAAGGTTCGCGGAGTGGGGGTGTCTTCGAGTGGCTTCTTCGCGGGCTCTACGGGATATGACGGGCTGTTCGTCATTAGACCCGATGGCAGGATCGCCATCCAATCGGGTATTGGCAACCTGGGCACGGAATCCATTAGTGACGTGCATCGGGTGGTCGCCGAGGTCCTGGGAGTTCCCTGGGAAAAGTGCGATGTCGAATGGGGGAACACCAGCAAGAACCTGCCATGGACTTGTGTCTCAGGCGGCAGCCAGACCACCCATGCGATGACCCGTGCTGCGCACGCTGTGGCGATGGATGGCAAACAGAAGCTGCAGGAAATTGCGGCAAAAACATACGGGGGTAAGCCGGAACAATATGAAGTAGCCAACGAACGCGTCTCTCACAAGGGTGGCGGTAAAAGCATGACCTTTGCTCAGGCTGCACAGCGCGCCATCCAACTGGGCGGCATCTACGACGGCCATCAACCACCCGATGATGTGAACAAATACACAAAAGCATCCATCGCAGCACTCGCCGGTCAGGGCCTGGTTGCCGCGGCGAAAGACAAATATCCGCATGACGGTCAAACCTTTTCCTATGTTGCGAGTTTCGCCGAAGTAGAAGTGGATTTGGAAACTGGGAAGTACTACATCACCGATTTTCTTGCGGTGGCTGATGTTGGCACGATCATCCACCCCAAATCTCTTGGCGGCCAAGTTATAGGCCGGTCGATATTGGGTATCGGCCACGCAATCAGTCAGAAGTGGGTCTTCGATCCTCAGTACGGCCACACGATTTCGCGGAGATTTCACCATACCAAGCCGCCAACCATTTTGGATGTGCCTACCAACATGCAGTGGGCTGCTCTAAACATTCCGGACCCCGAGACTCCCGTGGGAGCGCGCGGCATCGGCGAGCCCCCGGTCGGTGGCGGCTGCGGCGCCGTGTTGAATGCCCTCTCGGACGCTCTGGGCGACGAGATCTATCGGCGTGCGCCCGTTAATCTGGACACCATCCTGACATCGCTGGAAGCGGGCCGGCCCATGCAGGATCCATTGACCGCATTCATTTAGTAGTAGAGATTGGTTGGCGAAGTGTGATGTACACGGTTTTTGAACGGAGAGCACTATGGCAGTCATAAGAGATGTCATGCCGGCATTTCAGCTCTTTCAGCCGAGTTCCGTTGCCGACGCGCAAAAGCTTCTAGAGCAACATGGCCGGGATGCCTGGGTAATGGCTGGCGGGCTGGACAGCTTTGATTGGCTAAAAGACCGAATCAAAAGGCCCAAAGCGCTTGTGGACCTGAGCGGAATCGAAGAACTGCGCGGCGTTCGCACTATCAGCGATGGAATCGAAATCGGCGCGATGACCACCCTCACTGAAGTTGTGCGCCACCCCATCGTCAAAGAGAAATACGGTTTGCTTTCGCAGGCGGCGGAACTGGTTGCATCGCCGCAGATTCGGAATCAGGGCACGATTGGCGGTAATGTTTCGCAGGATGCTCGTTGCTGGTATTACCGTGCTGGATGGCCTTGTTATCGCGCCGGCGGCAATATCTGTTATGCCGACACTCCGGTTGGTCGAAATCGCGAACATGCCATTCTGCACGCCGAACGTTGCGTGGCGGTCAATCCGTCCGATACTTCCCCGGCCCTGATCGCGTTGGACGCCAAGTTCGTTGTCCAAACGCCTAAGGGCGAGCGCGTGGTCGACGCTGAGGATTATTTCGTTGGCCCAGAAATCGACATCATCCGCATGAACATTTTGCAACCCGGAGACCTGTTAACCGCGATTCGCATTCCGTCCACCTGGGCGGGCGCACACTTTTATTTCGAAAAAGTGCGCGATCGCAACGTCTGGGACTTCCCTCTCATGAACGTGGCTTCAGCGATGGTGGTTTCGGGTGACAGGATCGAGCGCATACGTATTGCCGTGAACGCCGTGGCAGCGCGACCGCTGCGATTGAAAGCTGTGGAAGACGCGGTACGCGGGCAATCTCGCAGCGTCGCAACTAGTGAGATGGCGGGCAAACTGGCAGTCCAGGGAGCCGTGCCACTGCAATTCAACGCCTACAAAATCCCGCTGATGCGCAACTTGGTGAAACGCGCTATCAGCGGAGTGCAGGAGGCAGCATGGGAATCGTAGAGTGGGCGACAAGTCCCTTGGGACAGAATGTTCCAATTCATATTGCATGGTTTTTGATCTGGGTAGCGTTGATCGCAGGATTGCTTTTTTTGATTGTTCACGCAATTTACATCCGCTATTTCGCAGGAGAAAAACAGTTTGTCGCGGACAGTACGGCGACCGTTGCCAGTCGGTTCCCTGCCCGCATTCCCCGGCATTCCCTGGTGGCACGCCTGTTTCACTGGATTATGGCCGCGTCAATGCTGACGCTTCTATTCACCGCGTTTTTACCGAAGTTGGGCTTTCAGTTCGATTGGGTGACCTATCACTGGATCGCGGGCACGGTCTTAACCCTCTCCATCCTCTTTCACATTGTTCATGCTTCCTTTTATTTAGATTTCTGGTCAATCTGGCCGGACCGGGCTGACCTTGAAGATGCATGGAAAAGATTCCAGCGTTTTATGGGTAAATCGTCGGCGCTACCGCGAAAATTTGCCAAGTATCCGCTGGAGAACAAGCTCTATCACGGCGCCATCGTCGTGACTGGCCTCTCGGCGATTGTGACCGGCGTGTTCATGATGTCTCGCGTGCGGACCATTTTCTTCCCGCGGAACCCCTATTTGTTCAGCGATATGACCTGGGGGCTGATGTACGTGTTGCACGGACTGGCCGGCGTCGGACTTATCACGCTTGTCATCGTGCACATCTACTTCGCAGTTCGGCCCGAGAAGCTGCCCATCACCGCATCCATGATCGTCGGCACGATGAGCCGCGACTTTTATCTCAAGGAGCATGATCCTGAGCGGTGGGTGGTCGACGCTTCAGCCCAGTCCGCAACCGGACGGCGAGGCTGAGGATGCAGCCTGAGTTCGCTGATCGCTGTGACGCCATCGAAGAGTGTTACGAGTTCATGCTGGCGTATGCGGGACAAGGACTGCCGAGCGATGCTGGGAGCCAGTCAGGCGGGCAGATTCGCGAGTTTCTGAGCCGCGCCATCGTGGCGTTGACCGGAATAGGAAAAGTATTCGGCGACGCGATTGAAGACGCCGGCTTGGAACCTGCGGAAAAATATCAGCCCTTCCTGGCGATGCTGGAGCGAGATGCCAGCGACTCGCTCGCGGCGCTTCAAATCGTCTTAACCCAACCCGTCATCAGTTCTCAGTTGATTGACAACCTGAACGCCTCCATCCATCTTCGCGCGTTGCTGACCGATTTGTTCCTCCTCGGTGAGATATTAAGAACGCAGAATCAACTAGGGCCAACGATCACGAGTTGAGACTAAACGTTCGAGCCGCAGCATCTTAACCTAATATTTTTTGGCGCTGGCGAAACCGACGGAGTAAGTACAGTGGAAAGGCCCCTAGGGCTTTGCGGGGAGCGGCTGCCAGAGCTCAATCTTATTCCCATCCAGGTCATAGATCCAGGCAAAGCGACCGTAGGATTCATCCATTCGTTTGGCGTCAATCTTTACTCCCTCTTGTTTTAAGCGGTCGAGCAAAGCATCCATATCGTCCACGATGTAGTTGATCATGAACGCTGCGGGGCTGGGATCGAAATACTTGGTGGAGGCGGGAAAAACAGTCCAAACTGTAACGTGTTCCTTTTGCGGGTCGTCGTGTTCGCGCCACGGAAGCATCGCGCCTTGGCCTTTGTCAGCGAGTCCAAGATGCTTCGAATACCATTCGCGCATCTGGTCACGATCAGCGGATTTGAAAAAGACACCGCCGATTCCAAGGATGCGCCCGCGCCGCTCCATTTTGACAGGCGGCTTCGACTTTTCAGGTTGCGGAGATATCACTTCCTGTCCTCCTGTTGAGCGGGCCGAGACGAGCAACAGCGAGCCGAGCGCAATTGTGCTCCAGGGTATTCCTTGCATGTGCGGATTATACATATTTCGATTCGACTGGAGAAAAGGTTGGCTCAAGGTTCGCCGCGATTCACCCTTTCTAGATCGCGCATGAGGTGGGATTGCAAAGTATCCCAGAAAAATAGTGCTATCCTCGTCGCCCTACTAGCCGTTGCGTAAAGAACCGCTTGCGGGGGCGCCGACGCCGCGCGATCTTGAATCACTTATTACGGGAGACCCACTCGTTTCACCAGCTCGGTGAGACGAAGATCGGTGCGCAAGGAATCGAGCAGGAAGTCGGTCTTGAGGCTCGGTAGACCCAAATCGCGCTCCTGGTAGGCAACATCGAGCCGCTTGAAGGCGCATTCTGTTTCCCAAACTGGCACAAAGGGCAGCGATCTCGGCTGAGAAAGCATCCCTTGCGCTGCACGCAATGCTGATATCGGTCGCGTGCCATTTCCTACTCAGTTGCAGGTCTTCTGCAGATCTGCAACTGAGAAGGAAATAGTTCAACAGTTTTAGCTACCCGCAATCTCCAATAACTCATTGGCGTGTACTTTTGCCCATTCCCTCAGCAACAATGGTTCGCGACCTAGAATTGTCTTTGTATCGTCTCTTACGGTTCCAACGTAAGCCATTCTTCCGTCCTCGACGTAGCGGAAGAATTCGAATCCTCCCTTTGAATACGCTGGTTCGAACATTGAACCCGGCTGGGTCGTTTCGTTTAGGAAAGTTTCGGCATCGAGGACTGCTGCTGTGAACTTACGGCCGGTAGCCGCAGTTAGATTTTCAGCCACTTGCTGCGGCGTAAGTGCATCCGCTGAAAAGAAATAGTCCTTTCCACTGTGTTTTTTCGGCCCTTCCATGAGAATTACGGCTGCAGCTTCTGCTAGATCTTCCAAAGCAGTAAACCCAAGAGCTTTGGAAGTGTATGGCCTGTACTGACCACTTCTGATCGAGGTATAGGTTAGTAAATTCTGCATAAACATATTGGGATGTAAATTCGTCCATGCAACGCCGCTGTTGCGAAGATATGCTTCAATCATCTGATGCCAAGCGAACACAGTAGCGTAGGAGTCCTGGTCTGTCGTGAATGCGCCGAGGTGCACGATATGATTGACACCATTACGCTTTGCTGCATCGATAAGTGATTTGCTTTGCACAAGCATGTCAACCGTATAACCAGTTATCAGAAAAATGCCTGTGACGTTTTTCAATGCCTCATCGAAGGTTCTTGGATCATCAAGATCGATAAAGCGCGATGCTCCGAATTGATCTGCAAGCTCTTCCAGATTCGCTTCCCTTCGCGACCCTACCGAAAAGTTTGCTTTTCTCCTTTTTAGGTTTTTTGCAACAAGCTTTCCTACTTGTCCTGTTGCACCCAACACGAGCAGGTTGCTTGAACTGTTCATTTGAATCTCCTTTCGCTTTTTCTCTTGAGTAGTTGTCCGAACAAGTTCGTTCTACGACACCAGCGCCATCCATACCGGTGACGAATGGAAATGCGAAGTCTCAAGTCGGATGGACCCGGATCAATCGTTCATCATCTTGCGGCTCGGGGATTGACACATCTCTTACGTCCATGACGTCCGGCTCGCCTAGTGATCAAAAAACATTACCCGCATGCGTAAAAGGTCTCCTTTTTAAGATCTCTTTCTTGAGACTCGTAATTTTCTACCGTTCTGGAAGCCAGTGGCAGCGCCACAAGTGAAAGCTACGCCGCGGTATCTGGTGCCCGCTTGATGTTCTTAGCAATGCGAGCCACGCGTTCGTATGAGTCAATACGATCGCTGTGTTCATACGTGTCCGTCACAATGATCAACTCATCAGCATGCGTATCACTGGCGAGTCTCTCCAGGCCAGCCTGCACGGTGGTATCCGATCCCACGATCGCCGCCCTCAATCGGCTTTCCACAGTCGATCTCTCCCCGTCATGCCATAGGGGCTCCATTGAATCAACGGGGGGCAACAATTCCACCGGCTCGCCCCGAATGAGTCGTAGAAAACGCTGTTGTGGAGTAGTAAACAATCGTCGAGCTGCCGCATCTGTCCCCGCTGCAATCACCTGTGCGGCAATAAGCAGATACGGTGTTTGTAATACTTCGCTCGGCTGGAAACGTTCTCGATAAAATTGCGCTGCCGCATACAAAGCGTCAGGTGCAAAATGTGCCGCGAACGCGAATGGCAGGCCTAACGCCGCTGCCAATTGAGCACTGAAGTCGCTCGATCCGAGCAACGTGATCGGCACATTGCTGTTTTGTCCAGGTATCGCTTTTACAAGTTGACCAGGTCTTTCAGGTCCCAAGTATGTGCGCAACTCTTCAAGTAGGGCCGGAAAATCTTCGCCGTCTTGAGCCAAACCGCGTCGCAACGCGCGCATGGTTTGAAAAATCGCCTCCCGGAGCTCGTCCCAAACCGAGATCGATTCGCCCGGGATACATGGATTCCAAAGTTCCAAACTGTTCTGCTACCACAAGCGGTGCGTGATTTGGCAGCATGACTCCACCGCTGCCCACCCGAATCTTTTTGGTCGCCGCCGCGATGTGTCCGATCAGTATCGGCGTCGCTGAGCAAACCAGTCCCTGGATGGAGTGATGTTCCGCCACCCAGTAGCGCTTGTAACCCAATAGCTCAACGTGCCGCGCCAATTCCACCGACTGCGCAATGGCGCTGCTCGCTGGCTCACCTGCCCGCGAGGGTATTAGATCCAATACCGAGATCGGTAAGGATTGACTAGTCGCTTGGCTGCTGGACACGACCACCTCCGCATATGCCATTACTGTTGCCATCCGCCGCCGAGTGCCTGGTAAAGCTGAACGAGAGCCAAACGCTCATTCAGTTGGGCCTGCACGAGATTGAGTTCAGCCGAGAAGTAATTCGTTTCGCTGGTCAGCACTTGCAGGTAGCTCGCGCCGCCGTTCTTGTAAAGAACCTCGGAGAGTTGATCGGTCTGCTGCGCTGCCTGTGTGAGCAATTCTTGTTGTTCGCGGAACTCGCGGTCTTTTTGAGAAGCGACAAGTGAATTGGAAACCTGTTCGAGAGCGTTTTGAACTGTTTGCTTGTAGGAGAGCGACGCTTCCTGCCAGTTGGCGCGGGCGAGCCTGAGTTGAGACCGGAGAGCCCCTCCTTGGAATACAGGCTGACTTACATTGAAGGCCGCGTACCAAGTCTCCGAGGGCGCTGTGATGAACTGGTGCAAGGCGTTACTCTCCAGGCCTCCCAGTCCAGTGAGCGACAGGTTGGGAAAGAACGCGGCTTTTGCAACGCCGATCTGCGCGTTGGCTGCGACCATGATCTGCTCTGCTTGGCGGACGTCCGGCCGGCGCTCCAGCAATTCTGAGGGAAGGCCGGCCGGAACGTTCTGGGGGACGGGCTGTTCGGTCAGCGCGCGTCCGCGGGGAATGGATTCGGGATTCTCTCCGAGCAGAACGCTGAGCACGTTCTCCTGCTGCTGAATTTGCCGCTCGAGATCCGGGATCGTCTCCGAAGCGGTGTAGACGAGTTGCTCTGCTTGGCTCACGTCCAGTCCGGAGTTCGACCCGTGGCTTTCAAGGAACTGCGTTAGCTTGAGGGACTCGTGCCGCGAGGCCAGTGTGCGCTTCGAGATCTCGAGTTCACTGTCGAGCGCCCTTAGCTGGAAATAAGCCGTCGCTACATTGGCGACCAGAGAAGAAATCACCGCTCGCTGCCCCCACTCGGTTGCGAGTAATTGGGCTCGAGCCGCCTCGGTCTGTCTGCGATATTTCCCCCAGAAGTCTAGATTCCAGATCACCGATAGATTCAGGTCGCCCGCGTTGACCTGGTAAGCGGGAAATACTTTTGTAAACTTGGCGTTTTGTTGGCTGTAAATGTCGGCGCCGACGCTCGCGGACGGAAATTGGTTGGAGCGTGTGATCCCGACTTGCGCCTGAGCTTCGAGCACTCGAGCGGCGGCGATGCGCACATCATAATTTTGCGCAACGGCGGTGTGAATCAGCTGTGTGAGCACCGGATCCTGATAAACCTGCCACCATTGCTCGTTGCCAAGCGACGAGGCTTGGGTGGCTAGTTGCGGTTCCGGCGTACGGTATTCTTGAGGAACATTCACCGCAGGCCGTTTATACTTCGGGCCCATCATGCAGCCGGCTTCTAGAACCAGCACGGCTAGGATTCCTAAGAGTGCAGTGTTCTTCATAATTCAATCCCCCAGACTGGGCGCCTCGGCGGGAGCGAGTGGCAATGCTTTCCGTTTCTCAGCGCCTGAGAATTTCTCAACGACGTAGAAGATCGCCGGAACAAAGAACCTGCCGATAAACGTCTCCGCCAGCATGCCTCCAATCACGGTCGTTCCGATAATCTGTCGCGCGACTGAGCCTGCGCCGGACGCTATCCATAGCGGCACGCACCCGACAATAAAGGCGAGCGCGGTCATCATCAGCGGCCGGAACCGAAGCCGCGCCGCCGAAAGTGCTGCATCGACGAGGGACATACCGCGGTCGTAGTCCTCTTTGGCGAACGCGACGATAAGGATGGAATTCTTGGCGCCCAGGCCGATGAGCATTACCAGACCAATCTGGGTGTAAACGTCGTTCTCCATCTGGACCATGTACGGCGGCATGTAAAGGCCGACTATAAAGCGACGAAGCCACAGAGCTGCGAGAGCGCCGAATACCGCCACGGGAGTACTCAGCAGGACGCTGAATGGCAACGTCCAGCTTTCGTAGAGCGCCGCAAGAATCAGAAAGACAAAGAGGAGTGAAAGTACGAAAATGGCCCAAGCTGGCACACCCTGCCGCGCTTTCTGCTCCTGATAAGACATGCCCATGTAGTCGAAGCCCATCCCGTGGGGCATGGTTTGATTGAAAACATCTTCGAGGGCCGCGGTGGCCTGCTGAGAGCTATAACCCGGGGCAGCGCTGCCGAAGATCTGTGCGCCGCGATACTCGTTGTAGCGCAAGGTGAATTCCGGGCCGTAGTCGGTTTCGAAGTTCGCGAGCGAGGAAAGCGGTACGTTCTGGCCCTGGTTGTTGCGCACATAGAACTGCGACAGGTCTTGCGTATTCGCTCGGTAAGGCGCCTCGGCCTCGATATATACCTGCCAGGTGCGGCCGAAATCATTGAAGTAATTGACGAACAGGCCACCCATATATGCCTGAATGGTTTGATACACATCGCTGATTGCGACACCCTGCTTGAGTGCTTTGTCCTCGTCCACATTGATGTACTGCTCGGGCACGCTCGGGATAAAGGTTGAACTGATCATGCCGATTTCAGGGCGCTTGCGAGCGGCTACCAGGAATTTGTTCAAGTTATCGGAAAGAAACTTCACATCCTTTCCAGCGCGGTCTTCCAGGACGAATTGAAATCCACCGGAGGTGCCAACGCCGGGTACCGCAGGCGGCGAGAAGCCGAAAGCAGTCCCCTCGGGAAGACGACTAAGTTCCTGGTTCAGTCGAGTTTTTATTTCCTGATACTGTTCCGCCCTGCTCTTGCGATCGCTCCACGGTTTCAACGTGACGAAGAAGAACCCGTTGTAGCTAGTGTGCGCGAAGCTGAGCAGATTGAAGCCGATAACAGATGTCGTATATTGAACTCCCGGAATGTTTGCGAGAACGTTCTCCACCTGTCTCCCAGCCTCGCTCGTGCGTTGCATCGACGCCGCGATGGGAAGTTGCATGCTGACGTAGAGGTAGCCCTGGTCTTCATCGGGCATAAAGCTTGACGGCAGGCGGTTACCAAAGAAAAACGCGCCCAGACCGAAGAGAACGAGCAGCACCATCACGAGCGCGCCCTTGCGAATTACCGCGTGGGACCAGCGCACAAAACCATTGGTACTGCGTTCCCAATAGCGATTGAATGCGTCAAAAAATTTGCCGAGAGGTCCGCGGTGCTTATGGGTGCCTTCCTCTGATTTTGGTCGCAGCAACAGACCAGCGAGCGCCGGGCTGAGCGTGAGCGCATTGAAGGCAGAGAGGATCACAGAAATGGCGATGGTCAGGGCGAATTGCTGATAAAGCCTCCCGGTGATGCCTGGGATGAACGCTGTAGGCACGAACACCGAAGCCAGCACCAGGGCAATCCCCACAACGGGCCCGGAGAGCTCCTCCATCGCTTTGAGAGCCGCGTCCTTCGGAGCCAATCCCTCTTCGATATGGTGCTGCACGCCTTCAACCACCACAATTGCATCGTCAACCACCAGACCGATTGCCAGGACAAGGCCCAACATCGACAGTGTGTTGATTGAGAAGCCGAATAGCGGGAACAGGACAAACGTGCCGACGAGCGAAACCGGGACTGCCAGCATAGGAATCAGCGTGGCCCGCCAGTCCTGCAAGAAGAGGTACACCACAAGGATGACCAGTAAAATCGCAATCACCAGGGTTTCGACAACTTCCCTCATGCCTTCGCTGACCGGTAATGTTTGGTCCAGCGATATCGCATAATCGACATCTTCGGGAAGGCGGTCCTTCATCTGGGCCATCAGCTTGCGGATGCCCTCCGCAGTTTGAAGCGCGTTAGATCCGGGCAGCTGGTAGATGGCAATGATTGCGGTGGGCTTCCCATTTAGACGGCTGATCGTGCTGTAGTCCTGCTGGCCCAGCTCCACCCGCGCCACGTCTTTCACGCGCACGGTTCCGCCATTCGGGGATTCGCGAACAACAATGTTGCCGAATTGTTCCGGAGATCTCAGGCGCCCCTTCGCCAGCAATGCGTAGGTGAACTGCTGGTTTTTCTGGGCTGGCTCGCCGCCTATCTGGCCAGCTGGATTTACTTTGTTCTGGGCCTGGATGGCGTTAGTAATATCCGTGACGGTAATGCCCAGTTTCGCCAGCTGATCGGGCTTTATCCAGAGCCGCATCGCATACTGGCCGGCTCCGAAGACCTCCGACCGGCCGACTCCATAGGAGCGGCCGATGGGGTCGTTGAGGTTGATGTACGCATAATTAGAGAGAAACGCAGCATCGCGGGTGCCGTGGGGCGAGTATAGGCCGACCAGCATGAAAGGAGCCGTGGCCGACTTTCGCAAGCTAATCCCATAGCTCGTTACCTCGGGCGGAAGTTGACCGTTTGCCAGTTGCTGTCGGGATTGCGTAAGTACGAGATCCGTGTTGGGATCAGTCTTGAGATCAAAATCGACGATCAGAGACGTTTGCGAACCATTAGTGGTGTTCACGGAATACATGTATTCCATGTTGTCCACGCCGGTAACTTGCTGTTCGATCGGCGTAGCGACGGACTGCTCGAGAGTCTTTGCGTCGGCGCCGGGGTAATTAGCTTGCAACCAGATTTCCGGCGGCGCAATGTTCGGAAATTGTGCGATTGGCAAAAGCGCGATCGTGATCGCGCCAACGATGACGGTAAGGATCGCGATCACAATCGCGACGGTGGGGCGTCGGATGAAAAAACTCGCCATAATTAGCGCTCCTCCGTTTCTTTGTAAGACGTTGGGTTCACCAGTTCGCCATTTCGTGCTTTCTCTGCGCCGGCGGCAACGACTCGTTCTCCCGGTTTAAGGCCGGATGTGATTACCCAAAGCGGGCCAACTCTCGGCCCGACCTCAACCGTGTGGAGCTGCGCGCGATTGTCGGCGCCGACCACAGTCACCTGATAGCTTCCTTGCTGCTGATTCACTGCCGCCTGCGGCACCAGCAGCGCACCCGTAATGCTTCCGGTTGACGCCTGAATGCGCGCATATTGTCCCGGTCGCAACAGATTCTTGGAGTTGGGGAACTCGCCCACGATTTGAATGGTTCCGGTCTGCGTGTTTACTTGGCGATCCGCGAAGGTGATTCTGCCGGGATGTGGGTAGGTACTCCCATCGGCCAGGGTCAACCGCAACGGGATTCGTGAAGCGTGCCTGGTAAAGTCCACGCTCCCCGGACCGCCGCCATCCGCCATGCGCAAGTATTCCTGTTCGCTGATGGGAAAATAGACTTTGATTGGACTTACCTGCGAAACCGCGGTGAGGACCGTGGACGGTCCCACCAGGTTGCCCACCTGCACCGTGTTAATGCCGGCGATTCCGTCAACTAAGGAGACAACTCTCGTATAGCCCAAATTTAGCTGAGCCTGTTCGACCGCCGCCTCGCTGGCACCAACTGCGGCCTTCGCCCCACGGAGCGACTGCGTGTCCGTATCCAACTGACTTTGGGGAATGGCGTGAGCCTCCGCTTCGGGAATATCACGCTTCACGTTCGTTTCGGCGTTCGCCATCTGCGCCTCAGCCTGCGCCAGTTGCGCTTTGGCCTGATCGAGCACCGCCTGAAATGGACGCGGGTCAATCTCAAATAGCACTTGACCCTTTTTGACGAATGCCCCTTCGTGATAATCCTGGCGAATGAGGTAACCGTTCACTTGCGGAGAGATCTGTGCGTTGACGTAGCCTTCGAGCGTTCCTATCCACTCGCCCTGAACCGGCACGTCTTTTTGAATGACCGGTGCGACTTCGACCTTAGCTGGTGAAGGACCGGTCGACGCTCGGACGTTGCTGTTGCTGCAGCCAAGCGAACTTGATAACAACACTGCCCCAATGAATCCCGCAAAGATCTTCTTCTTCATCGTTCGTTTCCTCGCAATTGAGTTACTGGCGCGCAAGAGCCACGACAGTTGCTAAGCTATGTGCGAATGCGGCACGAAGGGTCATTTCGTGCTAGTTACATTGTTACAGATTATGTATAATGTGTAACGATTCAAAAATATGCAGAAAAAATCTTTTGACCGAGATGCAGCACGGCGGCGCGTCATCCTCGATGCTGCCCGCGACTGCATCCTTAAATTTGGCTATGCGAAGAGCTCGCTCGAAGATATCGCCAAACAGGCAGCCGTATCGCGACCGCTGATCTACCGGAAATTCAAGAGCAAGGAAGAGATTTTTGGCGCCGTTCTGGAGGACCTTTTCGAAACACAGTATCGGGCCGCGGAACACGCTCTCGCAAAGCCGGGAAGCAGACGGGAAAAGCTTATGTCGGTCTATGAAGCTCTGCTGCTTGACCCGTGGAGGGAGCTAATCGTGGATGCTCCGATGGGCACGGAATTCTATGGGGCATGCAGACGAGTCACGCCGGACATTTACGAAGGGCGCAGAAAGATTCAACTTAAGTACACGCAGGCTGTCCTTGGTACTAAAGAGGTCTCGGAGGTTTTCATGCTGGCTGTAGACGGGCTCACTCACGATCTACCAGCGACAAAAGTTCTCCGCATGAGACTTGAAGTGCTGATTGATCGATTCGTTCGCGACTGAAGCCACGGTGGATCCAGGTCGGGTGGCTACCCTTCGCATTCTGGCCTGTTGGTCGGCGGCCGAAGTGACGCTGCCCCGATACTTTTTGACAGAAGATAGCGTGTTCGGGTGGAAGATTGGCGGGAGCGACGGGACTCGAACCCGCGGCCTCCTGCGTGACAGGCGGCGTTCTAACCAGCTGAACTACGCCCCCGGATACGATCGTCTGATTCTATGATCTTTGGAAAACCTGTGCCTCCCAGCGGCTACACGTTGCAAAGGAAACCAGAGCCTTGTCCCAAGTGCAATGCGACCTGCGTCGTTAAGCTTGGTGCGCAAAAACACTGTAACCAATGTGCCCATCGATGGCAGCCGATTCAACTGGATCAGCACGACCGACGAGAACAGAGGTTCTTGACGGTACGGCACGATGCATGCCCGTCCAGATCATTTTCTTTCGATTATGAGCTCGCGAATTCCGAAACGTGCGAAGGGCGCAAGACCTGTCTGAGCCACTGGACGTAAACTGCTCCTTGATGTCGGCTCATGAAAGGCCTGCTGCAAGTCGATTGGGAGAGCCCAGCCTTTTCAGTGCGCTCTACCAAAGCTATCTGTTGATTCTGCAAGTCATCCCCCGGAATTCTTCCCTGTTTTTGTGCTTTTTATTGGAGCCAAAATGGAGCCAAGCAAGCTAGCACAAATCTGCCTGCCGAGATTTGCCTCAAATCGACACGGCTTTCGAGTTGCCAGCGCGCATGAACGTACCGGAAAGCACCGAAAAAGTTGAGCAAGAAAAAGGCAGTGTAAACACCAAACGAGAAAAACCCTCGGGCGGGCGGCTGTCCGCCACGGAGCATCTCGCCGGTCTCCCGCAACTCGGCCGCTTCCTCTGAAAATGGGCAGGGCAGATTGAAATCGAAACCATGAAGCGCAGCGGTTGGTGGCGTTAGAAAACAATGTCCGAACGTTGATGCGTCTGGTTGCCGGAATGGCGCAGGACCCAAGATAAATCCTCGATCGTCAAGGTTCCGAACCTGCCATTCAGCCCTAGTGCCTGAGCTATTGCCCACTACGCGCCAGCGAGTTAGCATCTCTGCCTCGGCGACCTCGATCTCTTTTTCGGAGAAAATGGCCAGATGAACCGTACGATTGGTCGCGTAGCAGTCTGTTTGGCTCTGGTGACGTTCAGGTTCGCGCCGCTTTCATACTCTCGTCACGATCAGATTATCGAGCTCGCGCCGGCTGTGGCCGCAGCCGCGCCGCCCGCCGCGCAGCCACCATTCCAGCTCGAAGAGGCCTCGATCGCCACCATCCATGCCGCTTTCAAGGCTGGAGATCTCACCTGCCATGATCTGGTCCAACGATATCTGGACCGCATTGCCGCCTACGACAAGTACGGACCGGCAGTGAATTCGATCATCACGATCAATCCTAAAGCCATCGCCCGCGCGGACGAACTAGACGCCGAATTCGCCAAACGTGGCCTAACCGGACCATTGCACTGCATCCCTGTCATCGTGAAGGACAACTTCAACACTGCCGGCCTGGAGACAACCGCCGGCTCGCTGGCCTTGGCCGGATCAGTCCCTCCCTACGACGCATTTCAAGTAAAGAAGATTCGCGAGGCGGGCGCCGTCATTCTGGCGAAGGCGAACCTGTCTGAGTTTGCCTCGAGTGGCGTGGAATCCGTTTCCTCGCGCCTGCCCGGTTACACCAAAAATCCGTACGCGCTGGATCGCGTGACCGCGGGATCAAGCGGCGGGACTGCCGCGGCGGTGACGGCGAACTTTGGCGCCGTCGGCTTGGGTAGCGATACCGAGGACTCCATCCGAGGACCAGCGGCGCACTGCAGTCTGGTGGGCATACGTTCCACCATGGGACTCACCAGCCGGGCTGGCATCGTTCCTCTCGATCTCGATCGCGATATTGGCGGCCCCATGACCCGAAGCGTCGCCGATGCAGTCGCTGTGCTCGACGTGATCGCCGGGCCCGATCCCACCGACCCGGTTACCCTGTCCAGCCGCGACAAGATGCCGGCACAAGGCTATCAACAGTTCCTGGTGAAAAACGGTTTGCAGGGTGCGCGTCTCGGAATCTTGCGCCTGATGATTGACCCTGAGATCGCCGACCCGGAATTGGTGCGCGCATTCGACCAGGCGGTGGCCGACCTCAAAGCTCAGGGAGCCGAGGTCATCGATCCCCTGCCCATCCCCGAATTGGACAAGTCGACTGCTTTGTCGGCGCTTCTCAAGAAAGAAAATGACATGGTTTGGACCCGCTGCTCGCCATTCAAATTCCAGCTCCACGACTACCTCGCGAGCCTCGGGCCCGGAGCGCCGGTCCACAGCCTGGACGAAATCGCCAAGTCAGGCAAATACCATCCCTCCGTCGAATGGCTTATTAGCGGGGCAGGAGCGGTCACGCAAGAGCCCCATCATGATCCTTACTGTGAACCGGTGCGGGAGGGAACTCGCCAGCTCCGCAATTTGCTCACGAAGGTAGTGGACGAACACAAGCTCGATGCGTTCGTGTATCCCAGTTGGAGTGTTCCGCCGCGGCTCATCGGCGATCTGAATACGCCGGACGGTTTGAACAGCGGACGTCTGGCGTCCCCCACTTCGTATCCTTCGATCACGGTGCCGATGGGTTACGTACACGGGTCACTGCCCGTCGGGCTGGAGTTCCTCGGCCTACCCTGGTCGGACGCCACGCTGATCAAGCTCTCTTATTCATACGAACAAGCCACAAAGCATCGCCGGCCTCCGGCTACTGCTCCGCCGCTGGCAAAGAATAGTGTGCAATGATCATTGTGGAAACGACAAAGACTGGCCATTAAGGACTTTGGCTCTCGTGGCAAGTCTGACACCCGGTATTTGCTTCGTGTTGTCGATGGCATTGGACACACCCGCCCATGGTGGTGACGCCCGTTACTTTTCTTAGTACTTCCATCCCGCTCACATCGCCGTGGCACATTTCGCATTTCATCTTGGCGTCCAGGTGGGTGCGATGGCTCCAATAGACGAAGCCAGGAACCGAGTAGACACGCACCCACGGAATGGCTTCGTTCCGTTGGGCATAGCCGGCGACCTTCTTGATAGCGGGCTTCTCAGTCGCGACTCTGGCGTGGCAGCCCATGCATCGGGCGACGGAAGGCAGAGTCATATCCGCGTCAGGGTCTTTGTTCTCGTGGCAGAAGTTGCAGGGCAGCCCGAGGCCAACGTGCTGCTTGTGGCTGAAAGGTATGGGTTGCGTCACATCTACAGAAGGTTTTTCTTCAGGACTCTTGTCTTGCTGCGCGCGCAAGACCGTGACCGCAGCAACGCAACAACAGAAAACGGCCAGCACAAGAATGTTGTCGAACATTTTCTTGCTCTGTCCCATCTGCACCGATGACCTAGGTCAGCCCCTGGGCCACCAGGATCTCCTGTACGGCACGGTTCGCTTCGTCGATCGCCTGATTGGTGAAAGCGGCCGCTCCCGCATCTGAATTTGCGATCGATACCAACCCGAAACGCTGTCTGCCGAGAATGTGCGGCCGCTGCTCCGGCGGCATCTCTGGATCGGCGAGGGTGTCGTACGTGTAGGCGTAGCCGTACGGCCAACGGTTGACGGTGATGGCGGCAATGTCTTCTGCGGCATTGAATCCCGCTGTCGCGAGCATCCGTGAGAGCTGCCGCCGGACTTGCAATTCGAACTGCTCGAACGTCATCGAGAGCAGCTCCTCCTGACCAATGCGGTTCTGTTCTTTTCGCGGCAATCCCGGCTTGTTCGGATTGGCCATCATGTGGACAAGGATGGGCTCCTCGGGTACGGTGGCTCCGCGATACCCTCCCACTGTGGTTCCCGGATCCAGATACGCGTAGGGGTAGGGCATGCCGGGAGCAGCGAATCGGGACGCGCCAATCTTCTGAAACGCTGTCCATTTTTTTAGCAACACATTCGTGTACATCATCGGAACTTTGACGGGATACTCCAGCGCTTCCTTCTGGCGCGCGGGAATTTCCGGCATCAGCGCGGGGATGAGTCGGTTGTAGCAAGCCAAAATACAATGCCGGGCGCGCACACCATAAACTTTCCCCGCCTTGCGGTAGGCAATGCGTACCCGCGCCGCCGAATCCGGGCTGCCTTCATGTTCAACCCGCAATACCGGGCTGCTGAGCCGGATGCGCGTCGCTGCTCCTTCCCGATCCAGTTGCGCGTAATCGAACGAAGCTTGGATCACCGTGTTCATGGTCTGCTGCTGCGGCATTGCCTTAGGGATTAACTTACCCACCAGCAGCCGGGCAATCGAGGCGTTGCCATCAGGAAAATGAAAGAAGAACGATCCTTCGTTGTAACTTTCTTCTAGCCCCAACCCCAAGCCATTGAAGCCGATCGAACCGTGCTCCGCGGCTTCCAGCGCAGGAAGGGTGTCCACACGCTTATTGTTGCGTTGCCCCTCTCCCATGAAAAAAGGCAAAGCGTTCGGGCTGATCTTGGCGATGTTCAGCAAGTAATCCTGATAACTGATTTTGGCCAGCTTGGATTTCTTCTCCTCGACACTCTGGCCGCTCATGTAATCAGGGTTCTTGCCATGCAGGCGAATCAGGTCAGCGCGTGCCGCTTCTGTCAAAGGAGCGTCCGCGAAGAATTCTTTCCAGAGACGCCGGCCCATTCCCGTAACTACGCGATCCTCCCCGAAATGCTCCTTGTCGAAGAACGTCGCCGCGGAAAGATGGTACTTCGTCTCCAAATCATGATTGACGAACTCGGAGTAACGCCCGACGTCGATGCCAAGTTCCTTCAGCAAAGACTTCGCGGTGTAGCTGTAGGGGAAGGGCGTGGCGACCGCCATCGTTCCGCCGTACCCGATGAAAGTTTTCCCCTGGTAGTGGAACTCATTGCGCTTGGCGTGGCCGCCAAAGTCGTCGTGATTATCAAGAATGAGGATTTTCTGGTCGTCCCCCAGCGCTGTGCGGTAGAAATGCGCGGACGATAAGCCCGAGAGGCCTCCGCCAACAATCACCAAGTCATATTCTTCCTTGACCTCATCAGCGGGAACCGGAAATTGCGCATAGCGTCCGGCTCGGACGTTGTCGAATTCTGCGACCGCTTCCGGGTAGTTCCCGCGCAGCTGCGAACGCAGCGGAGGATACTCGGTCGCGCCATCCGATGAAGGCGCGTTCTGCGCCGCCACCAAACCTGATCCGGCACCAGCCAGATATGCGCTAGTGACCCCGATGGCCACGCCGTTCAGGAAGTCGCGACGCGTGATCTCCCGTCCCATGCCGAGCAAGCGATATTCATCCGAGAGTTTCATGATTTCCTAGCATTCCTTATCCGCAACACCGTTCAAGAAAGCAGCGGCATCGCCCGCCGGTTCATGACTTCACCGACCGCACGATACGCTTCGAGAATAGCCGCGTCCGTGTGAGGGCTCGCGGCTGCATCAGCATTGGCAATGGTGATACGTCCGAACGGCTGGCGCGCCGCCACACACGGACGATCCGGCGAGTCGGTAAACACCCACTCCATGGGGTCGTAAAGACTGTTGTACGTGTAGGAGTAGCCATGCGCCCAGCGATTCACCGTGATCGCCACAACATCATTTGCCGGGTCGAATCCGCCCGGCTCCAAAGTGCGCGCCAATTGTTCGCGGATGTTGCGCTCAAAAGTTTCCCACGAAGTGCTGAGCAAATCATAGCGCCCTAAACGATGTTGTTCCTTGCGTGCCTTGCCCGGTGAATTGGGCGTGCGCACCATGTGCAGAACGATAGGCTCATCCGGACTCTGCGGATGTTGCAGCTCACCCAGGCTGGCCGCTTCCGTGAGACTCACGCTGGTGTGGTACATGGTGGGAGATTCAATGTGGCTAACTCCTAGTTTCTGAAATGCCCTCCAGTTCCGCACCGCGACGCTCGTATAGACGATCGGCGCCTTAACATTGAAGGCGAGAGCGTCTTTCTGTTTTTGGGGAAGGCTAGGAACTAAATACGGAATCACCATGTTCCAGCACGCCATGACGCAGGCTTGGCCGCGGACCTGGTAGGTCTTCCCTGCCTGCACATAGGATGCGACGACACCGCTCGCTTTGGCTGCGTCCCCGTCGTGCGAAACGTTGACCACCGTGCTGTTGAGACGAATTCGAACCGCTTGCCTCGAGCGATCGAGCAGTGAGTAGTTCACTCGCGCCAGCGCCACGTCATCCATCATCTTGCCTGGCACGGCATCTGGGATCAGGTCGCGAACCAACAATCGCGCAATCGTCGCATTGCCGTCAGGAAAGTGAACGTCCCGTTCGCCCTCGAGTTGGCGCCCGTGTTGCCCACCCGGCAGATTCGCCAGCACGCCCTTCGGCGTGGGCTCGAGATTCATGGCAGCAAAACCCGGCATTCCCATCTGCCAGCAAAACAGGGCGGGAGTGGCGTCCGTCCCGACGCCAAAGACTCCAGTGGGGCCGGTTTGGAAAAACCAGATCATTTGCGGATCGACCTGGGCCAGGTGGATGAGGAAGTCGTTGTAGCTGATCTTTGCCAGACGCTCCTTTTTCTCCGCCGAGTTCAAACCGGGCAGGTAGTCAGGCTGCTGTGGGTCGTAAAGCCGCAACACATCCCTTCTGGCCCGCTCGTTCAGCGGCGTCTGAGCCAGAAATTCGGCCGTGAAGCCACGCGTTTCCCTTTCGTAACTCCGCCCGCCCTTCACCAGCCGATCCCTGCCCCAGGTCTCCTTGTCGAAGAAGTACGCCGGGCCTAGTCCCAGTGATTTGTACAATCCTTGATTTCTCTCGTTTCGCTTCAAGTACGCGTTGAGATCGATTCCGATATCGTCGAGCAGCTGCCGCGCCGGAGCGTTGTAGCGTTCCGGCGATTCGATGTTGAGCGTGCCGCCGTTGATCACCAGAGTGCGGCCCTCGTACACGAATTGGTTTCGCTTGGCGTGTCCGCCAAAGTCGTCGTGGTTATCCAGAATCAGAATTTTGGCGTTGGGCACGCTCTGGCGAAAGAAGTGAGCGGCCGAGAGTCCGCTGATGCCGCCACCCACCACGATCAGATCGTAGGCCTCACTAGTATTGATCGCGCCGGAAAGATTCCATCCGCGCTGATCTCGCATCTGATGGGCAACTTCGAAAGAGCCGGGATGATCGCCGCGCATTCCTGTGAGTGTAGGCGGGTAGGAGTCAGCTTCTATCTTTCCCGCATGACTGTCCTCAAATGCCAGTGCCCGCGCCGGATTGAAGACGGACGCCGCCAGGGCAACGCTGACTCCATTGAGAAAATCCCGTCGCGTGATGTTCCGATGCATTCCCAGAACTAGGTCGTTCACGCTCATAAATGAATCGGTTCGTCCGTACTTCTTAATCGCAGAGAAAGCTCCTCAGTATGCCGCTGGGTACGTGATTCCCCAAGATTCTGCTCCCACGAATGTGGGCGGCACCTGTCTTCGCGATCTCGTGAGATCAATCCGACAAAAGTCCTGAGCCTGACAGTAAATAGTCAGCGAGACAAACGTCTAAAAGGATAGCCTCAATGAAAATTGTTGCACCCGGGGAGTGGTTAGTAATTTGCTGTAAACCCCCAGGTTCTGACTGCTGGATAAAGTGCCGAGGGATGTATTCGGATTGTCGTCGAAACGAACTGAATTGGTTACGTTGAAAACCTCCCAGGCAAATTTCAGAGCCAGGCTTTCCCGGAGCGTCCACGATTTGGAAAGTCCCGTGTCGATGCCGAAAAAGCCGTCGCCGCGGAGATTATTGCGCGTGCCCGCGTCCCCTGCATAGGGAGTGCGCCAGGGCGTACCTGTCGATATCGCAGCCTGCAGAGCGGCCGGGTCCTCGAACGCCATCGGGGCTCCCTGCGCGTTATGGAATAGGCCGGTGGAGATAGGCGCCGTCTGCACCATCCAGCTGCGCCAGTTCCAGTTCGTGGGCCAACCGCCGTTCAATGCGCTCATCACGCTGAAAGGAAAACCGCTAGTCCAGCGCGTGAGGCCGGAAAATTGCCACCCGCCAATCACGGCTTGCATCACGCCGTGAGAATCGCTGGCGATAGCCTTACCTTTTCCAAACGGCAGTTCGTAGGCCCAGTCCATCGTAACCACGTGCCGGGAATCGAAATCCGAGGGACCACGATTCTTTGACGGATTCCAAGTGTCGATGATCTGGCTGAAGGTCGTCTTTTGGCTGATGCTCGACGTCGTCGATGTGGTCCCGAACGTACTGGTGCGTTCCGCATCGGAGCCCAGGTCAATCGATTTTGAATAGGTATAGCCAAAGTCCATCTGCAAGCCGTGACTCATCCCGTGCCGCAGCATGAATTGGCCCGCGTTGTAGCTACTGCTCCCGATCGACGACCAGGAGTACAGCGAAGAGAACTGGTTGGACCAGAACAAGCCTCTGGGACAATTGGTAGTAATCGGCGCCCCGCTCGGGAACTGACAAATCACATCCAGGTAAAACGGGTTGGCGATGTCGTTCCCGTGCTCGAACATGAAAAGATTGTTGTAAATGTTCTGCGTGGCACTCACACCACTTCCTGCTGCATTGGGGAATACATTCTCCCAAAAGGGTACAACCGGAACGGTAGTGGCTCCCGCATCAAAGGCCGCATCCAGGATATGAGACGCCGTGTAGTAGTCCATACCGGAAGCCGGATCTCGAAAATCCGTGGGCGAAGCCAGATCCAGTTGTTGCAAGAGATGACGACCAAATCTCCCAACGTAAGCCGACTCGAAGGTGAATCCGCCAGGCAACTCGCGCTGAATCGAGAAATCCGCGGCGATTGAGTACGGTGTTTTGATCTTGTCGTCCACGCCATAGCTGATCGCGAAACCCGAGCCAAACACATTGCTCGGAGGAGTAACGGGATACTGCTGGGTCGCGGGCGGCGGTGTAATGCTGGTGGCCGCATAGCTAGGGATGTCGTTGATCCCGGTGTACCGGGGTGCATCCCCAATGCCGTAGGAGTTCTGTGGCATGCTCAAACCGGTGGTCAGCCCGAACGACCCGAATTGACTGAAGGAATCGACGATGCCGGAACCGAAGTGGTCGTAGTACATTCCCGCTCCAGCCCGAATGGAGGTTTTTCCGGGACCACCGAAGATGGAATGCATGAAGCCAGTGTCGTAACTTGGCGAATAGGCCACCGACAGGCGCGGAGCGAAGTTTGCCTTGTTCGTGTCCCAGTAGGGTTTCGCACCACGGGACTGTCCGGTAGGCACAAACGAGAAGCTGGGTTGATCGATCTTCCCTTCGGCCGCCGCCATTCCACGATTCTCGAACCAATCATGGACATTGATGTTGGGTGCCACTTGCTGGCCGTTGGCCTCATAGGGTGTTTGCAATATCGTGTGCCGCACTCCGAAGGTGATCGTTAGGTTCGGCTTCACCCGCCAGGAGTCTTGTATGTACCACTCGAATTCATTGTTCTTGAAATTGCGAGGAATCAAGGCGCCGGTCGGCAGCAATGACGATGAGGCTCCGTCAGCCGCGACCTTATAGTTGAAATTGTCAGTGACCCCGCTGATGATCCCGGCGAGCGTCAGAACCTGATTGTCGTAGGACGTTGCAAATCCCTGATCCACTGCCGGGAACCCGTAGCCGCCTGGATCCAGGTTCACCGTGCGCTGCGAATTGCTGGCATTCGCGACACTAGCCGGATTGAGCAGCCCCGCGCCCATGCCTCCCGAATTGTAGGAAGTAGAATTTGAGGCCGTGTTGTTATGAATGATCCGGAAATTTCCCCCAACCTGGAATGAATGTTTGCCCCTGACCCAGGTGACATCGTCCACGAAGTTGTGCACTGGGACATTGAGAATATTGGTCCGAGTCTCGGCGATCAGAGGACTGATTTCGGCGAAGTCAACGAAAGAGTTATTTCCCGAGCCTAGATTCGTTAGGGCTTGCCGAATGTAGCCATACCTGAAATTGTTGATCAGATTATTGCGCACGAACCAGGTATCACCGACAGCAAGGCCTTTGGAATTGTTGACCTGAGCAGAACTCGATAAACCACCAGGAAATTGCGGCGGCTCCAGGATTCGATCCCCCAGCAGGTTGCCGCGCACAAAGATATGGTTCGAGTTGGAGAGCGTGTAATCGATCTTCGCAATGTAGGTGTGCAAGGTTGCGGGATTCGGCGCCGACCAGGTGAACGACGCGGTATTCAGGCCATCCCCCCGGGTGCTGCCGTTTGGCTCAGGGTACTGGTTCAGCACCGCAAGAACATTGGGATTCACGCCACCGCCCCACGGGCACGTACCGGCGGCGGAGCAGTCCGGATCCATGCTGGCCAGTTGTGCCGGGCTCAAACTCACAACACTTTGGTCGGCCGCCACATACTTCATGATGCCTTGCCGAAATGAGTCTGTAGGCACTTCAAGGGTTTCCTGTTGATTTTCTGCGGTCTTCTGGGTTTCAAAATTCAAAAAGAAAAATAGCTTGTCCTTCTTGATCGGGCCTCCGAACGAGGCGCCATAGGTGTTGCGATTCAACTGTCCTGCCTTGTTGGGCAAGCCTGAAGCCAACTGGGCCTTTTTGTTGAACCAGTCGTTGGCCGCGGTGATGGTATTGCGGTTATATTCGTACGCGCTGCCGTGAAAGCTGTTGGTTCCACTCTTGGTCACCAGGTTGACTTGAGCGCCCGAGGAGCGCCCGCTGTCCGCATTCGAGTTCGTAGTAGTGACGCGAAACTCTTCCACGGAATCCAGCGTCGAGCGCAGCGCGCCGGTGAATGCATAACCCTGTCGCTGATCGTTGTTGTCGATCCCGTCCAGGGTGACGTTCGTCTGATCCGACCGCGCCCCTGCCACCGAACCGCTGCGGCTATCCTGATCTTGATTCGACTGGTGACCGAGATACACCACGCCCGGCTGCAAACTCAGCAAGTCGGGAACGTTGCGGCCTTCGATGGGCAAGGCCTGAATGGTCGAATTGCCTACCGCATTTCCGATCGTCGCGTCGGTCGTGTTCAAGGTCTGGACAACGGAGCTAACCTCGACCGTCGTCGTCGATGCATTGACGGAAAGTGCGAAGTTGATTGTGGCCGGCTGACTGACCAGCAGTTCCGCGGTCTTGGACTGTCTTGCAAACCCCGCTCCAACGGCGGTAATCGTGTAGCTCCCGGGACTGAGCTGAGGGAATTCATAGGTCCCGTCGCCGTCCGTGGTTCGGGTCGCATGAAAGCCCTTTGCATTGTCACTCGCCTCGACTTGCGCCCCTGCCACGACCGCCCCGGTGGGGTCCGTCACAGTCCCGCGCAAGGAGGTAATCGCGGCTTGACCGAAAGCAAGATTGGTGAAGGCTAGAAACAAAGCTGCCATGGAAAACACTCTTAGACATTTCATGACGAGCTCCTGGGTTTCAAACAGTCGGGTAGGCTTGAATTTCCTGGGGCAAGGCGGGCGAGTGTACTTCTCTTACAGGAACGAGGCAGCAACCAGTCTCGAACATTCCGAGAAAACAGGCACTGATCCATTTGGGCCCTAGGCTTTGCGTGGTGACTCCCGTTCCACAAAGCTTCGCGTACATGACAACGCTTTACAAGGAGCATAACCCTACTATAAATTTGCAACCCTGTAGACTCACGGAGGCTAGTATGGGCTGCCTACGCGTGTCAAGAAAAAATAAACGATTCCACAATCTTGAAAAACAAATGCCCTGTTCGCACCAGGCATCAAGCATTGTTTGCTCGTGGAGGTTGGCGTTGACACACGGCGTTTTTCTGTTGAGACACAAGGTTGGAGGGCACACGAATGTGGAACAAAGCGATCTTGCAATCCGTGGTATTCCGGTCGGGCGCGGTGGCCTGCCTCGCCCTGGCTACCTTCCAACTCGTAGGATGTTCAGCCGAACCGCGGGTTACGCCCGCGGATACGATTCTGAAAAACGGTCACATCTTCACCTCCAATCCCAAGACGTCGTGGGTCGAAGCAGTCGCCATCCGCGACGGCAAAATCCTTGACCTGGGAGAGAGCAAGAACCTCGACAAGTACCGAGGCGCTCAGACGCACGTCATCGACCTGAGCGGCCGCATGGCGATGCCCGGAATCATCGACAACCACACCCACTTTCTCTGGGCCAGTTACGGTTTGGCCGGGCTTCAATTTCGCGAGACCAAGAACGATGAGGAAATGAAGAAAGCCGCGCGCGAATATTCGAACGCACATCCCGACGAGAAGTGGATTTGGGGGAGTTATGGTTTCCGGACTCCGTCCGGCAGTCAGGCCAGAGCGCTGCTCGACAGCGCTTTCCCGGATCGTCCTGTCTCGCTCCTTTCAGGGGATGGCCACAATCTTTGGGTCAATTCGAAGGCCTTGGCGCTGGCCGGGATCCGTCGCGATACCCCGAATCCGAGCGGGAACGCTCGCGGAACCATTGTGCGCGACAAAACTGGAGAAGCAACGGGAATCCTGGAAGAGGGAGCAAAATCTCTGGTCCTGCATGTGATGCCGGTGAGCGACGACGAAAAGTTACGGCGCCTCAAGTTGGGACTGGCTTTCGCTAGCCAACACGGCGTGACATCGGTAGTGAATGCGACCGGCGATCTGGCGGAAATGGGGTTCTACGACGAACTCCACAAGCGCGGTGAACTCACCGTGCGCATGACCACGGCGTTTGCCGAAGACGTGGGCGTGCGTCATACCCTGTCGCCCGAAGAGTTGGCAGATTTCGAGAAAGCCCGTCAGCTGTATCACGACGACTGGGTGCGGGCGGGAATCATCAAGTTTTTTGCCGACGGCGTAATCGAAACCCACACCGCTGGAATGCTGGAACCCTATGTGGATACACCCGGCAATAAGGGTGCAACGTTGTACACGCCGGAGGAATTCACACGAGATTTCCTGGAGCTGGACCGGCGGGGCTTCCAGGTCATGACCCACGCCATTGGCGATGGCGCGGTGCGGACCGTGCTCGACGCGTACGAAGCGGTCCAGAAACACAATGGACCACGCGACCGCCGGTGGCGTATCGAACACATGGAAGCTGTGGCTCCTGCCGACTGGCCAAGATTCGGAAAGTTGGGCGTCATCGCCGCGTTCCAGCCCTGGTGCTGCCCCAGCCTTAAGGGTGGGCAGGGCAAATCGCTCGGCCCTGATCGTCTCCAGGAATCCATGCCATGGCAGAGCATACTTTCAGGTGGTGCCACGCTCACTCTGGGGAGCGACTGGCCGGTCGAATCTCTCGACCCGTTTCCGATCATGCAGACTGCACTTACACGACAATCGAGCGAGGGAAACTCCGGCAAGGGAGCTTTTTTCCCGAACCAGGATTTGACTCTGGATCAGGTTCTCGCTGGATACACCCGGAACAACGCTTACGCTGAGTTCATGGAGGCAAAGTTGGGCTCACTCGAGATGGGGAAGCTTGCCGACATCATTGTGCTTTCCCAGGATTTATGTAAAGTCCCGGCCGATAAAGTCGGTCAGACCAAGGTCTTGCTCACCATGGTGGACGGCAAAGCGGTCTGGCAGGATGGACTGAATTAGCGCAACCGGGAGGCCACTCGCCAGCCAGAGAATGCGCTGGGTATCGTGGGGCATGTCTTTCTCAATCAAGTAGATGTCATTCTCAGGCAAGTTTCCCAGACAGCTATAGGACTACTCTCTTGCTGAGTCTGTTCGTGAAGGAACATTGTCAGCCTGTGCGCCCGAGTGAGCTTGGTCCTTTGCCCGCCCAGGGCCTATGGCGAGGAGTCGAGTATGAAGCGCCTCAAGAAGTATGCACTCTGGTCGATCGCTGCCGTATTCGTAACGATCAACCCCGCTTTCTCGCAGATTTCATCGACTTCCCTGCAGGGTACAGTGACGGACCCGAGTGGCAGTGCCATTGCGGGTGCAACAGTCGTACTCAGCAATCCGGAGTCAAAGATGGAACGCAGTGTTGCGACGGACATGGCAGGGGAATATCGCTTTCTGGCAGTCCCCCCCGGAACATATGTCTTGTCCGTAACCGCTCGGGGATTTGCTGGTTACACACAGACTGGCCTGCATCTGCTCGTCAATACGCCGGCGACTTCAAATGTCCAGCTGAAGATCGGCGCGACAACGGAGAACATCACGGTGGAAAGCGAGGCGCCAGCTCTGAACCTGGTGGACGCTTCGATCGGCGATTCCTTCGGTGAACGACAGGTTCGACAGATCCCACTCGAGGGCCGCAACGTGCCAGACCTGCTAAGTCTGCAGGCAGGTGTCACATACACCGGCAATCGACCTGACACCGACAAAGAGAACGATACTCGTAACGGGGCTGTCAATGGCGCTCGCAGCGACCAGAGCAATATCAGCCTCGACGGGGTGGATGTTAACGACCAATCAAGTGGATACGCCTTCACCTCGGTGCTTCCTGTGACGCTGGACTCGGTGCAGGAATTCCGAGTCACAACCGCGAATTACAATGCCGATCAGGGGCAGGGCTCGGGCGCGCAGGTCGCTCTGATCACGAAGAGTGGCACCAATTCGTTGCACGGGTCGCTTTATGAATACCACCGCAATACCATCACAAGCGCGAATGACTACTTCATAAAGCAATCACAGCTGGCCGCAGGCGAACCGAATAAACCCCTGAAGCTCATCCGAAACATTTTCGGCGGCTCAGTGGGTGGCCCGATCAAGAAAGATCGTGCCTTTTTCTTCTTCAACTATGAAGGGACCCGCAGGCGGGAAGATTTACCGGCAGTGAGATCCATTCCCACGCCGACGCTCTGCCAGGGGGTGATTCGGTATCAGGACACGAGCGGTGGTATCACAACCCTAACTCCAACAGACATCCAGGGCCTCGATCCGCTGCATTTGGGTATCAATCCGGCCGTTCTCGATCTGACCGGACACAATGGCTATTTCGACAAGACATTCTGTAACGGGAAGTATCCGACTAACGATCCCAGCGTGGGGGACGGCCTAAACTATGCGGGGTTCCGGTTCAGCGCCCCGGTCAGCGTCAATGATGATGCGTTCATTGCCCGAATCGACTACCACCTCGACACCGCCAGCAAGCACACGTTGTTTTTGCGCGGCGCCCTGCACAATTTCAAGAATCCACAAGAACCTTTCCTGCCCGGAACACCACCCATGTCCACGATAGCGGACCACAGTAAAGGGGTGGCACTCGGATACACGGCACTGATCGCTCCCACGATGGTGAACACGTTCCACTGGGGACTTACCCGGCAGAGCACCGGCCTGGTGGGCAACACGAACCAGGAATGGAATACGTTCAACGGGTTGGACCAGGGGTTCCAATACAGCCGCAATCTACAGATGCCGGTTTACAATTTTCTGGACGATCTTTCCTGGACCAAGGGATCACACACCCTGCAGTTTGGAACCAACATCGGAACTGCCCGCAATCCGCGTGTCAGCTATCTGCATTCGTTCAACCAGGCGGTAGGGACCACCAGTTGGATGTCGCCGACCGGCTTTGCTTCCACCGGAGGGCAGTTGGATCCGGCGAACGGAGGATTCCTGGAGCCCGCCTCGACGATCGCGTATGACTACCCGATGCTCGCGATGCTGGGCATGGTGTCGCAGATGATCGGCAACTACAACTACGACCGGAGCGGCAATTTACTGCCTGAGGGTACTCCCGTCAAGCGACGTTATGGGCTGGACTGGTACGAATTTTACGGGCAGGATTCGTGGCGTGTACGGCCTAACTTCACCATAACATATGGTGTGCGCTGGTCCCTCTTCCCTCCGCCATGGGAGGTAAACGGCTGGCAGGCCAGTTCTTCGGTAGATCTGGGCCAGCAGTTTAACCAGACCTCTGCTGCCATGTCGCAAGGTCTCGGATACGCCAATGTTGCGCCTCTGACTTTCGTTCTTACGGGCAAAACAAATAATGGACCCGGCTTTTACAATTTCGAAAAGTCAGACTTGGCGCCGCGAATCTCGATTGCGTATTCACCGCGAGCAGAGAGCACATGGCTCCGAAAGATTGTTGGCGATGGAGATAAGACGGTTATTCGAGCTGGATTCGGCAAAGTGTACGACCGCGCCGGGATGCAGTTAATCAGCACCTTCGACGCAAACGCTCCGGCTGGACTCTCCGCTACAGTACAAAATCCCTGCTGTATTCCTGGTGTGGATGATGCGGCCGACGTACCGCGCATTTCTAATATCAACCAGATTCCTGCCTTGAACGGCAGCGGAGTTCAATTCCTCGAGCCGGCGCCCGATGGCAAATTTCCACAGACTCCGAACCCGGCAGGTCAGGCCATCACTTGGGGTACGGACGCCAGCATCAAGACTCCGCACGCCTACGCCCTGGATTTTTCGATCGGGCGCGAGCTGTCGAAAAAGTTCTCTCTCCAGCTCTCCTACGTGGGACGGCTCGGTCGGAGGCTGCTGACCCAGCGGGATCTCCGCCAACCGCTCGATCTCAAAGATCCAAAAACGGGCATCGACTATTTCGGCGCAGCTACTCGCCTGTCGCAACTGGCCCGACAGGGCGTCTCCCCGACTGACTCGACCTACAACTGGGATGGAGAACCGACGGCCGCCTACTGGCGTGACGTAACTCAGCCTGTTACCTCAGGTCAGTATCAAATCTTCGGATACAGCCCAACTTCATCGCTCATGCAAGCCATCTACCAGGTCTATAGCATCAGTTCCTATGCGGGAAACGAGGTTGTGGGCTTAGGCAATGTTGATTTATATGGATACTTGACCGACACGTCTGGTGCGAGCCACTACTTCTGTGCGACCCCGGCGTGCACCAGTGGCCAGCCCGGAGATTTGCTGAACAATCAGGCGACTGCGCTGTTCGGCTGGAGTTCGATTGGCAGTTCCAGCTATCATGGGCTACAAGCCAGTCTGCGGAAACAACTCGGTTCCGGAATCCAGTTTGACCTCAATTACACATTTTCGAAGTCGATTGATATCACCTCCGCTGCGTCACGCGTCGGGTTTAACGGGGGCATTCTCGGCAGCCAACTTTCGAACGCCTTCTCCCTGCTGCAACACCGGGGCGTTTCAGATTTCGATACGACGCACCAGATCAACGCGAACTGGATCGCCGAGTTGCCTTTTGGCAAAGGCAAAGCCGTCGCTGGCGATGCTGGATCAGCGCTGGACGCAATTGTTGGAGGCTGGCAACTTTCCGGTCTCTTCCGCTGGACCAGCGGTTTCCCCTTTAGTGTCGGTAATGGCTACGCCTGGGCATCAGACTGGAACTACTCGGGATTGGCTCAGATGGTGACCAAACCGAAAACCGGGGCCTTTGTGCAATCCGATGGTTCGGTCAGCGTTTTTGCGGACCCAGTTGCTGCCCAAAGCGACTTTATCAACCCCTTTCCGGGCCAGAGCGGTTCCCGCAATGTTCTACGAGGACCCGGATTCGTGGGGCTGGACCTGGGTTTAAGCAAGCGCTGGAATCTGCCCATGGAGCATCAGAGTCTACAGTTCCGCTGGGAGGTGTTCAACGTTCCGAACCAGGTTCGTTTCAATGTTCAGTCCGTAACCAATCCTCCGTCGTTTCAACAGGTGCCAAGTGCTTTCGGCGCCTACACGAGCCTCCTGACAAACCCTCGGGTCATGCAATTCGCTCTAAGATATGAGTTCTGAAATATACGAGTTCTGAGACACGCCTGAAGCATAGAGAAACGGCCGCAGCCTTGCGGCCGTTCAGGTTTCTATGACGACACTTGCTCGTAGACTGCGCCTCGTCGACTACTTCGCGCTGGCCTTCGGCACCATGGTCGGCACGGCGTGGCTCGTCGTCATGGACGACATCCTGAAACGTGGTGGTCCTCTCGGCGCGATCCTTGGCTTCGGGGCGGGAGCGTTAATTTTGCTGCCGATCGGCTATGTGTACGGCCAATTGGTAAAAGAGATTCCCGACGCCGCCGGCGAGGCGGCCTACGTGGCAAGGTTCTTTCCTCCGAGCGTAAGTTTCGCCACCGGTTGGATGATGTTCCTCAGCTACTTTCTTACCTGCCCCTTTGAGGCTTTGGCCGCCGGAAGGATCAGCGGTTACCTGTTCCCGTCATTGAACACATATGAGCTGTACCGCCTGGGCGGATACCCGGTATACCTGCCGCATATAGTGCTGGGGTTGACCCTCACCGTCTTGTTGACATGGCTCAACTACCGGGGCGTTCAAGCTAGTGCCCGACTGGGCAAGACAACAACTTTCACATTTCTCACGCTCGTTATTATCTTTGCCGTAGCTGGAGCGCAACACGGGTCGGCCTCGCACCTCTATCCCCTTTTTAGCCATAGTCCCCTTCTCTCCATTCTGTTGGTTTGGCAGGTCGTGCCGTGGCTGGTGTCGGGCTTTGAGTCGGTGGGTAAGTGCGCGGAAGAAGCCAGCCCGAATTTCAAGGGACGCGATTTCTCTGTAGCTATACTTCTGACGATCTTTGCGGGACTCACTTTTTTCTGGGTGGTGATCGGTGCGGTTTCCTACGTCGCGCCCTGGCAGAGTTTGAATAGTAACCAACAGTTCCCTACAGCTGTCGCATTCGAACTCGCGCTGCATGCTCACTGGATCGTCGTCCTCATCATGGGATCGGCCTTGGTGGCATTGGTTCAGGCTTTTAATGCGAACATGGTGGCTTCCTCGCGCCTGCTGTTTGCAATGTCACGCCGCAACTTGCTCAATCCGCAGGTGAGTCGCGTTCATCCCTTGAACCGGACTCCCTATACCGCGATCGTCTCCGTGGGAGTTGCAACGGCGCTGTCCATCTTCCTGGGTGAGGCTTTACTGGTTCCCATCCTGGAGGTCGGTGCAGTGGCAGTGGCGGTGGCCTGGATGGCCGCTTGTGCGGCTTACTATCGGATGAAGCCGGCGTGGCCACGGCGTGCTGCAGCTGTTTTCGGTTTGGTTGTGACGTCAGTCATGATCCTGGTGAAACTGGTTCCCTTGGTTCCGGGTCACTTTACGTGGCACGAATGGATCGCACTGGCGATTTGGGGAGTGTTGGGTGCTGCCATTCGGACGACACGGCAACGCGGCAACCGGCAAAAACCTGAGATGGAATTAACAAGTGTCAAAAACTAAGCCGCACCCTTCAAGTGCCCGCTCCACCGACCACGACCGAGTCAGTGTGTGATGACTGATTACTCTAAATACAGCTTCTGGCTCGAGACTTCTGGTGACGATCTTTCGCCCCGGCCCGCGCTGGCGGGCTCCGCCGAAGTCGATGTCGTCATAATGGGCGCCGGATATACCGGGCTTTGGACGGCCTACTACCTGCTGAAGACCAATCCGCACCTCAAGGTCGCAATCGTTGAAAAAGAGATCGTCGGCTTCGGCGCTTCTGGGCGTAATGGTGGATGGTGTTCTTCCAAATTTCCCGTGACACCGGCAATGCTTGAGCACCGCTACGGCCGCGATGCCACCCGGTCCCTGATGCTCGCAATGAATGACTCTGTTGAGGAGGTGGCAAGAGTATGCGAGGCGGAACGCATTGACGCGCAGTTTCACAAGGGCGGGATTCTCACTCTCGCCCGGGGAGAGCATTATCTACCCATGCTGCGTTCTGCCTTCGACGCGTATTCCCGCCTCGGCCTCGGCCAGCAGTATCGTTTGTGCAGCGCAAGTGAAGCCCGGGAGCGCGTGCGTGTCACGAATGTTTGCGGGGCGCTATACGCCTCGGAGAACGCCAGCGTCCATCCAGGTCGCTTGGTTCGTGGGTTGGCTCGTGCGGTCGAAAGGCATGGGGGCCTGATTTACGAGCGCACTGAGATCTTGGATTTTGAGGGGGGAACTTCACCGCGGTTGCTGACTTCTTCCGGGGACGTTCGAGCCAGGCATGCCATTGTTCTGGCCGGCGAATCCTACCTTACGCGTCTAGCGAAACTTCACCGCACGCTCTTGCCGGTCTATTCGCTAATCACGCTGACCGAACCGTTGACGGCGGCGCAGTGGGAGAAGATCGGGTGGCAGAACCGAGAAAGCCTGGCATCCTGCAACTTCACCGTGGATTACTTGTCTCGAACCGCCGACGGGCGGATTCTTTTTGGCAGCAGGGGAGCCCCTTATCGCCTCGCCTCGAAGATCTCCGACGAGCAGGACCGTCATGCACAAACCCACGCGCGCATTCAACGGATGCTGGTCGAGTGGTTCCCCACGCTGAAGGGAGTGAATTTCACTCATGCATGGGGAGGTCCGGTGGGCATGCCGCGAGACTGGATGCCAATGGCGGAGTTCGACCCTGCGACCAAGATTGCGACTGCGCGGGGCTATACGGGACAGGGTGTTTCGACAACTAACCTGACCGGCCGAATTCTGGCTGAGCTGATCTCGGGCGAGCGTACCAGCCTGTGCCAGTTACCAGTCGCTCAAAGACGGTCACCTCGTTGGGAGCGCGAACCCTTGCGGTGGCTCGCCGTGCGGTACATGCAGAATGCCTTTCTTCGGATTGACGAGGCTGGGAAACAGGGGAAACCCAAGCCGAAGGATGCAGCCTTGGCGGAGTTGCTGGGGAGGCACTGAAGCCCTCGACTAGATGCCCGTTAGTTAGGCTTGGAGTATCTTAGGTCCACGATCTCTCTGCGCAAGAAATCGTCTACCCCCTGGTTCTTCTCCGCTTCCCAGGTTTTCAGACCAGCTTGTGCGCGGAAGATTCGAGGACTGATGCCAAAGTGCCTGCTAAAGCACCGGCTGAAGTGAGCGGAATCACTGAAGCCCCAAGAAAAAGCGACCTCGGTGATCGTCTTACTGCGCAAGTGCGGATTAGCCAAATCGTTTCGACACTGCTCCAGACGTCGCGTGCGAATGCAATCTCCGAGTGTGGAGCTGGCGTTTGAGAAAACGCGGTGCAAATGGCGAACTGAAATATCGGCCGCCGCCGCGATTTTTGCGGGTCCCAGCGTAGGGTCCGACAAGTGGTCATTGATGAATCTCTGGATCCGCGGCCGGAGTTCCAGGCGCTGCTCGCAGGATGCCGCGCGACCGCTGCAAGCCGACAGGATCTGGAGATAAGCGTCCAGAGCGGCTGCACTTTCCTCCCCTTTCAACTGATCGGCCTCTTCGTACAAAGATTGCGATAACCGGAAAAGTGTCGCGCCCAAGCCTCTGGTCCCACAGATCCGCTGGGCGATCGGAATTTCACGCAGTCGCAAACGGTTCTCCATCATCCACATCGGCACACGCAGGTAGAGACGATCACAATCGGTCCCACAACTGGAAGACCATGGGCATCCCGAATCGATCAGCGTCGTATCCCCAGGATTAAGTAGTACGCTGATTCCATTCTGCAGGTAGCGCCTGACGCCCGCGAGCTGCGTGATCACGATGCAGAAGCGGTTGTCGGGAGTTTTCATATCGGAAGGCCATTTCCAGAAAGAGAGCGGGCTGGAAGAAAATCGCGTCAGCCGTAAGCCAGCGACCTGCCGAATCTCGATCGCACCGTGAAACAAGGACTTTGGGAGTTGAATGCGGCAGTCACCGCAAATCTGCTGCGCATTCCACTGCCACGCATCAATACGGTCTGAAGCCGGCAGAAGATCTGTTGTGAACAGCTGTGACATTGTGGGTCCCCGAGGCCGTCGAGGGTTTGCTCCTCGTTACAACTGGGCAGTCAGCGCGGTAGACCGACCCTGCAATGAAAACTCTTCATTCTGCATTGGCCAGCGCCGTCGGACCGGAACCGTAGCACACATGTAAAGAACGGTGCAAGATCAATCTTTTCGTTTAGAACGAAATGCTCTCGAAGTATAAGAAAATCAAAATCTCGCGTTGGGCCGACCGGTGGTTCGGGAGATGCGACTCCCGGGTCAAGAAGCATTCAGACTGTCGGTCGCCCGGACGAGTGTCTGTCCTGACAAGGGCATGTTCTTTCTCCCGTGAAAACCACCAATAGGTGAGTGTGATCGCTCCGGGAGACACCCGCAACATATCAAAAGACGCTGCGGCACGATCGGCGAGCGCTTACGTGCGGGACCCCAGAAGCTTGCGCGGCCGCTACGCGTCCGATTATCGCGAACTCGCTCGCACTCTTCCGCTAGTCAGAGCGTTGGGCGGGGTTAAGAATCTCATGGCGATGAAACGTATGCCACTTGTGGTCGCTGAGCTGGTCACGGTATCGAGGGCATCTGGAGGGGGCGTTCCAAATTGTTGCCGTTCACCAGTCCTATATTTGCCACATCGTTTGCCGACGATAGATTGATCGTGAACGGCGCGCCGCTCTGCGCGATCAATATGCCGCCCGCCATCCGCCTGCCACTGTCGGACATCGTTGAACCGCAAGATGAGCTTGACTATCTTGTGCGAATCGAACCCGATTCTTCAAGAAGAAAGTCTTTGGGTCTCGTGGAACGCCTTCTGCCTGATGGGATGACGCGACCAACGAATTAACAGCACCTCGTTTCTGGCGAGGCAGGCCTTCAGTTCTCTGCTCTTTGCCTTCCGAAACTGCGGACGTATCCTATTTACTGCGTTGATCTCATCAGAACTTAGTGAGCTCTTGAAAGACGGCATGTTAGCCTTGCCCTCAATAACTTGTTTCCTTAGCTCCTCGTCCTTCCTTTGTTGAACCTCCGGAGAATGCAGGTCTGGAGCCCCAACTTTTTTGCCGATAGTAGTACCGTGTCCGTCTTTGCCGTGGCACGCCGAACATGAAACTTTGAACGTCTTTTGGCCGACACTTTCCGGTGAGCTGGAAGCGGCGTTTGTTCCTTGCGAAAAAGCAAGAAGTGCCGAAGCGGCCAAGAAGAAGGTGATAACGATCGAAGTGCGAAAACCTTTTTCATGTCCTAGTAAAGGCATGAGACTCTTGAAGCCCGTAATATAACCTCCAGTTCTCCATCCATATTCCATGGCCTGTGGGCTCCCCCAACCCTGTGTCGCTGCAGGACGCGCCTCAATAGATGAGCTTTAGCGAAAACTGAATTTGCCGTGAGGTTCCCGCGGTCTTGCTGATCATGCCAAACCCTGTACCCTCGATGAGGTTCGCAGGTAGCCCCATGTTGACGATGTTGAACAGGTTAAATAACTCTGCGCGGAATTGCAGGTCCGCTCGCTCCAAACCGCTTTCTCGGCGGCCAATCGGAGTTGTCTTGATGAGCGCAAAATCGAAATCATAATATGCCGGGCCGCGAAATGTGTTACGGCCGAGCGTTCCAAACCGCCCGGAGTTTGGTCCAGTCCCGCCTGAGATCCCGGTGGGAATGAAAAAGAAGCTCGCGTTGTTGGCGCCCCGCCCAAAATAATCGTCGCGCGCTCGCGTTGAACTGCCGGCGCTCGAGAGGTCCGGTGTCTCAATCTGGTCTGGCCGGTCCGCTCCAATCGTTCCCGCGCCCGTCTGCTGGATCCCCGAATAAACCGTAAACGGCGAACCACTAGTGATCGTCGAGATGCTCAGCAACTCCCAGCCCTTCGTCAACAGCTTGGTTCGATCCGACTGAAGTCCCAAATGCTCGAAATGCAAGCCCTGGGCTGCACTCAACGTGAAGGCGTGCGTCACGTCAAAGCTTGACGGCCCTCTTTCCGCTCGTGTATCGAACGGGTTTTGCGGACTAAACTGCGTCACGGCGCCGGTGGACCCTGTTCCTCCCAGGATGCCGCTGACATCATCCAGTGATTTGCCCCAGGTGTAGCCGGCTTGCAACGACGGACCGCCGTGCCCAACATTTCCCGACAATGAGGTCTGCAAGGCGTTGTACGACGAGTGCGACGTTGCTGTCATCACAGACTCGAATCCAAAACCCCCTGTCACCGCTCCGCTACCGTCGAAGTTTGTAAATCGCGCAAATTCCGGATCCGCTCCGGGATAGGCGTTTGGATAGGACATTCTGGGAAGTCGGAACGCCGATGTTCCGACATACGCGACATCGGCCGTGAGGCCGCCGAAAGCCCGTTCCAGCCCCAGCGTCCAAGTCTGCAAGTACCCATTGCCGAAGCGCCGGTCGATCCCGGCCAGACTCAGCAGCGAGAGCTGATGACTCGGCGCCAGCGCCGCCAAATCCTGCTGGTATCGATTTACGTCCATCACCGTATTCGCCGGGACTTTTTTCGAATCGCCGTTGGCCAGCACGTTCACGCCAGCGGTGTTATAGACGGGCGGCAATTCGTTCGGTGTAATTTGGAATCCGTAGGCAATCTCCCCGTTTTGCGCCGCATTGAAGCGGGGATAAACAACGTAGGGCGTTGACCCCGTAAGAAGATTGTCCTGCCAGATATTTGGCGGAATCATTGTGATCGCCCCGCCCATGTGCACATGCACCGCCTGCGGCGCATTCCAGTCCACCTGCAAACGCGGCCCCCAGCCGTTCCAATCGGTCTGATAAGTAGGCTGCGGATTGATCAAATATTCTTGTCCTACGCCCGCGGGTGGGAACGAATTCAGAAAGCTCGACGTCCGCCGCGCCCGCTCCGAAATCGGCGTGTAGAGCTCGTATCGCAGCCCATAGTCGAGCGTCCAGTGCGGATTGATTTTCCATGTGTCCTCGACGTAGGCGTTCACATCATTCCGGTTGATGGCCGCGGGCCCAATGTGCGCGCCATCCGATGCGTAGGGCGGCGCCACCGCGTTCGTGTATGCGTACGGAAAACCTAGCAACAGACTGCTCAAAGTGTCCGGCAGAGGCTGGCCAGGCTGGACGTCGTGCCGTCCACTCGCAGAAGGGATGAAAACGGGCGAATAAACCGTTCCGCCGCCAAAATCGTATTCCCCGTTCGGGCTGATGCCAAAGTATGTCGTGTCGCGATTGAGGCGTGCTTCTGTACCCCACTTCACCGCGTGTCGCGCTGTCGTCCAGGCAAAATTCAATTGCCCTTGGAACAAATTTCCGAACGCTGACATCACCGAGCCCGCCGCGCTGTTGTACGCCTCATACAGACCGTCGTTGAACTTGAGGGCCGGATCGGTGTGGTTCGGGGTCACAAACGAAGGCGTCGTCCGCGTAAAACTCAACGATGTCGACCAGAGAAAGCGCGGTGACGCGGTGCGCGTGTAAGTGATGACCCCGTTCCGCTGCCGATCCACGTACTGCACGCCAAAGCTCAGGTCGAGCAGCGTTTGATCCGGATTTGTTGTCGGTCCCGTCAGATTGTCGTAATTGAATCGACCAAACAATTGTCCTTTTGCGCCAACTTTCTGATCGATGCGGATAGAAAACTGATTCGTGTCCGTGTTCACGTTTGAAGGCGCAGCATAGGTTCGCGCACCATACGCGCCGGTTGGGTTGTTGGGGAGTGGATAGCGGGCCAGCACCGCGGCAATTGCCGGATTCACCGGTACCTGCAGCGTGTCCGTGCTGCCGTCCGGGTACTTCACGATGTCCTGACCCGCTCGCTCGGCTGCGGTTGGTACAGCCAAAACCTGGGTCGTTCCCAGCACCTGTCTGAATCCCTCATACTGCACAAAATAGAACGTGCGGTCTCGGCCGTCATACAGATGCGGCAACACGACCGGCCCGCCATTCGTAAATCCGAACTCATTTCTACGGAATGGAGGAATTCTGCCCGGCTCCGCAATCGACGGGTGATCGAAATAATTCCGCGCATCGAGGGCGGAGTTCCTTAAGAACTCGAAGAATGATCCGTGAAAACCGCTTTTCCCGGATCGTGTCACGATATTGGTAAAGCCCGCCGCACCGCGCCCGATGTCCGCCGGCATCCAGCCTGAGCTTGACTGCAACTCCTGAATCGCATCTACGTTGAAATTCGTGAACGTGCTCCCGCCCATTTCTGGATCGCTGACATCCGCACCGTCCATCGCGAACACGGCCTCGACGCCGCGCTGTCCGTTGATGGCAAACTGCTGGGTGAAATTCGTCTGCCCGTTCACGTCGGTCATCGTGCCCGCTGCTAACAACAACAACGCGCTGAAGTCGCGTCCATTCAACGGCAACTCATTTACCTTTTGGCTCGAGAGTTTCTCCCCGCCTGTTCCGTTAGCCGAGTTCGAAGTTGTGCTCGGGTTTCCATCCGAGACTCCTGCTGCAGGAGTTTGCGGGTTGGCTCCAATCGACAGCACGTTTTGATCGGATACCGTCAGCACAACTGCTATGCCCGTAATATCCACTCCAGTTGACGCTGTCGGACCTCGCCCGGGCAGTTGCACGCTCACGGTATGTGGCCCGGGTCGAATGTCCGCAATCGCGAACCTTCCGTCGCTTCCCGTCACTGCTGTCATTTTCTCTTTAGCGGCCTCCGTGTATACCGTTACCTTCGCTCCGGCCACAGGTTCACCGGCAGCTGTGCGTACGACACCAGCCCAGGCCTGCACAGATGGCGAACTTTGTTGTGCTTTGAGCGCGATCGCCACCAGCAGTCCCAATAGCAAATACTTCTTTATCATTCGGAAAGCCTTATGAAAGGTTCGAGCTATTACGTGTTCCTTTGCGTGGTGGAATTCATGCATGAAAAGTTTCCTCGAGTGAAGACGGAATGCAATCGCGTGCATGAAGGACTTCAACGAAAAAAGACTGCCTGCTAGGGCGTGTCATCCGAAGATGCCATTTCCAGGCCGTTGATCGCGCAGCATAGACCCTTGTCCCGGTCCGTCATATGTAGACACGGCGTACCTATAGAAGTGTCGAACCGCTTCGGTTTACGTACTTGTGACTTCTATGCCTTGGGAGCGGTAGGAATTCAGGACATCTTCGTCTGATGCATCGGTGATCAAACGTGTCAGTCGGGAAGCAGGACCGACCAGGTAAGGCAGAGATGTCCCCATTTTCCCCAGTGAAATCAGGCCAACCACTTCCGTTGAAGCCCCTATCATGGCTTGCTTCACGTACGCTTCTTCTTGGTCGCCGACGGTTATTCCGACCTCCGGGTGCAAACTGCACATTCCGAGAAAACATAGATCAGCGCGAATGGATTCGACTCGACGAATGGTCTCGATGCCTGTCGTGATCCGCGCCTCTTTAAGAAGATTTCCTCCGAGCATCAGCACGCTCAACTTCGGATGATCCGCCAACGCCAGCGCAAGCGGTGGGCTGTTGGTAACAATCGTCGCCGAACGCTCTCTTGAAAGGTAGGAAGCAATTCTTAGATTAGTGGTACCTCCATCAATCAGCACCACTTGACCGTCGCGGATCATGTCAGCCGCCGCTCGAGCAATTCCGACCTTGCTCTCCATGTCGATTTGTTGACGAGACACGAAAGGAACGGCCTCGGCACGGCGAGGCAGGGCGCCACCGTGTACCCGTTGGATCTTTCCCGAACTTGCCAATTCGCGCAGATCTCGACGAATCGTGTCTTCAGAGACCCGGTATCGACTGCTAAGGTCCGCGGCGAGGACTCGGCCCTCACTGCCAAGCAGCTCCAGGATGTACTGGTGGCGCTCTTCCTTTAGGGCGATTTGGCTTGCTTCCGCTTCTGGATTCATTCTGCTATTGTGCACGAATACACTTGGTTGTGCACGTATATGCATGTATCATCAGATTTATGCATGATACTGCCAAACTCAGCGCCATACAAGGTCTTTCGCAAAAGCGTTTGGTTCGGGTAGTCGTCTTCGATTACGGAAACGTTCTTTGCCTCGAGCAAACGCTGGAGGATATGAAAGGTATGGCGCTCGTGTGCGGCATTCCCCATGAGCGATTCTCGGAACTTTACTGGAAGCTACGGCCACCCTACGACCGGGGTGATATCGATGGACCTGCCTACTGGACAGCGGTTGTTGGCCAGCAAGAACTGGGATTGAGCAGAGATCAGATAGCAACGCTAATCAAGCTCGATAGCGAAAGTATCACTCGACCAAATCAAGCCGCTGTGCAATGGGCAAACCTGTTGCACCGTGAAGGCTTCTCCTTAACCCTTCTCTCAAACATGCCGCTCGAACTCAGTCGCCATGTGACCAAGTCCTTTCCGAGCCTCTCTACATTTGAATACCTGATTTATTCCTGCGACTACGGATCCATAAAGCCGGAGCTGGCGATCTATCGAAATTGTCTCGAACTACTCAAAGCGGCACCGCAAGACATCTTGTACCTGGATGATCGCGCCGAAAACGTCGAGGCGGCAGCTCGCTTAGGAATTAACTCTGTGCTGTTTGACACGGTCGAAAAGACTGCATCAAGGGTCGAAAGCCGATTCGACATCCCTGTCCCGAGTTATGGCAGCTCTCGCCAATCAAGTTCACAGTACAGCTCAACCAATCGGCGCCCGGATCGGATGGAATCCGACTGATGCAGCAACGCAGCCTCCAACAGGTACGCGTGAGCGTGTCCTTAATCTTTCTGATCCACGGACTGATCATCGCAACCTGGGCTTCGAGGATTCCTGCCTTTCAGGCGCACCTCCATCTTTCTCCCGCCGTTTTAGGCAGGTCGTTGATGATGGCGGCAATCGGTTCCGTTCTCGCCATGCCTGCCGCTGGATGGCTCATTAACAAGTTCGGCAGTCTGAGCATCGTGATTGGGTCGACATTGGGGTTTGGCCTCGCACTGCCCTTGATTGCCGAATCCAATACGGTCCTAACACTGTCGGTCGCTCTTCTTTTCTATGGGGCGATGGCTGGTTCGATGGATGTAGCGATGAATACTCACGCCGTGATGCTCGAGAAGCGATACCAGCGTCACATCATGTCGTCATTCCATGCCCTCTTCAGCTTGGGTGGAATGGCCGGCTCTGCGTTAGGGGGATTGGTTGCTTCCCGTGCGGTTCCGGCCGGGATTCACTTTTGGGTCAGCGGTATAGCACTTGTCGCAATGTCCATACTCGCATTCGGGTGGCTTCCGCTTCCCTCAGCACCTGAGGACGCCGAGAAAGTGGCATCCGGAGGCACGATTACGTGGTCTGTACCATTAGGCGCGCTCGCTCTTCTTGCATTTTCGATTATGCTCGTTGAAGGTGCGATCGCCGATTGGAGCGCGATTTATCTTCGCACTTCGGTTCTCACCGGGCCAGGATTGGCCGCTCTTGGATATGCTGTGTTCTCAGGCGCTATGGCTGGAGGTCGCCTGACAGGCGACTATCTCACTGGGAAGCTTGGACGCGGCCACCTCGTATGTTACGGGGCTCTTTTGGCCGCGGCAGGGCTTGTCTTCGTCTTGTTGTTCGGCAATGCCGGTTGGGCGTTGGTGGGATTTACGTGCGCTGGAGCAGGTCTGGCCACGATTATTCCCAATACGTTTGCCGCTGCAGGGAACATTGAAGGCAGTGCACCCGGTCCCAGCCTTGCCGTAGTCACGACGGCTGGCTATGTTGGCTTCCTTGCCGGTCCGCCCCTGATCGGGTTTGTCGCGCAGCTTTCGACCATTCGCGCTGCGTTATGGATACTTGTGGTCTTGAGTGGGTTGAGCGCTTTCGCATCAACCTCGATGAAAAGAACTTCGCCTCTCAGAAGAATACCCTGACATCCAGTCTTCCGCAAAGATGCCGAGCCGTTGGCACCTACGGCAGCGGCAACAATACGCCAGCGCTTGCAAGTTGTTGAAAAATATGGCGTAGAGAGTGGGATTCGAAAACAAGGTACAACGTACATTCAATAACATGCAGGGCCAGCGATGACAAATAAGACCACCGAAAGCTATGGTAAGAACGCTAACAGAGCGCAAACAGAGCGCAGTTTCAAGAGACTGTCGCGGCGAAGTCAGGACACCTAGCGATGTTTTCTTCGGGTTAAACCTCGCTGAAGATTTGGACTTTGGTCGATACTTGATGGTTAGCAGGCTCAAACAAAATCCACGCGTCCACACGTCGTAGCACCGACGGTCGATCCAACTCCTGGGAACCCGCGTTGCTCCGAATGTCCGGAAACGGCTCACAACCGTCTTGTCGCATGGCGTATTCTAGGCCGATGACGAGCCCCTCCGGAACCAATGACAAACCCTCTGCCGGTGATCCGCTTCCTCCCAAGTGCTCTGTCATCGAAGTACACGTCGGCGAATTGAAGCAGTTATTCAATGCGATCGACCCTTCTCCGTTTCGCGACAAGGATCTGGATCCTAAAGCTGAGGAGTTCATCGTGGGTTGGGCCAAGGACCTGCCCCGTGACGCAACTCTGGCCCTGGTCGTTGATCTCGACCGCGAGGCTGGGTTACCGGATGAGGCTGCTGTTCTTCGCGACGCGATTCACGAGTTTTTCAGTCAACGCGCTCAGGCATATCGACGGCGTCAGCGCGAATTGCTCAGGGTGGGCCGGACCAGCCTTGTAATTGGTCTCGTTGCTCTAGCATCGGCGATTGCCCTAGGCGATTTCTTAGCTGGTTTAATGAAGGGCAGCCGTATTGGGGAGATCGTACGGGAAAGCTTTACGATCGGCGGCTGGGTTTCCATGTGGCGCCCTCTTGAGATCTTTTTGTACGACTGGTGGCCGATTCGCGATGAGGCTCGCCTTTCTGACCGGCTTGCGGCCATGCCGGTACGCATTAGGTACCTGAACGCCAAGGAACCCGATGCATGGAGAGGGGACTGGCCGGCCGTGTCGCCACGAGGTGAGCGGGCCACCGGCGAGGCCCAACCGCGAGCGCTAAATCAGGCAAGCTGACGCAGTAAATGCGGGTGGGGGTTCATCGAAGTGGTGAAAATGAACAGGAACAGCCGTTTGAGAGCTCGGATCTCGACGATACCACCCTTCCGTTCGATACTCGGTGACAGCGCTCAGGTCCCAACCGCCATGCCTCATCCATTGCGTTACTCAGATCGCGGAGGCGCGGAACTAACCCATCGGGACACGTTCTGACAGCGACGGAGCTTAGGATAATTGGCAAGCGACGGGCCTCGAACGCGCGGCCAAGCGCTACACGAAACTGGGCTTCGGCGGCGCGCAGATCGAGTTAAACCAGCGGCTGATGTACACCTCGGCATGAGCCTCACCGCCATAATGCAGGGCTCCCGGCGCGTTGGCTGTTTCAGAGTTCCACCGGTAGACAGTAAGATCGGAATCTCCGCATCGAATCACGAACCAGTGGGAGGGCATGGTGGTAACGAGTCCACAGACTTCACATCTAAATTCCTGCATAGATGTCATGCGCGTCGTTCCCCGTATATCAGTGCTCTGTCATCTTCAGTCCGCGATCGAGGCCGGTCGCAGATTTGGTGTCAGAATCGTCAGTTCGCCGACTTGTTCCCTCTTCACGGTACCACGCAGGTGGGAGGCGTGATCCATCATCCAAATCTCGGGAATGATTTCGCCGACCAGTTGTCCATGACAGAAAAGCCGCACCACCGAACTCTCAGAGACGACAATTCCCACGGCTTTGGTAACTGCGCTCATGTTCGCGGCGGCAATGTGACGGCTGCCGAGTCCCAACGGCACATTCACTTGTGTGGCCACGGCATCGAGATACCGGCACGCGGAAAGGACAGTCCCTTCGCGGCTTACCACAAACCCACCGTCCAGCTGCGCCAATTCCTTTATGGTTCCGCGGAGATTGAGATTGGTGACGTGCCGCAAGGAATCCGGATGCCCCAGCAACGGATCCAAAATCAACGGTCGGGATCTCGCGAGCACCGCCTTTTCATCCCCGAGCGTAAATAGTGTGCCAACGCGCCTTCCCTCCCGACCCTCGCGAGCAATTTCGACTGCGAGCCCAATCAGGGACTCTAGAGCGTCAGGATCGTATTCCGTGACCTGGCAGAGAATGCTCTCAAACATCCATCAACTCCTCGTTTTGACTCGACGCCACCACCATAGAGTAGATGCACTGTGCTTTGCATGAAGGGCCTACGAAGAAGATTCACTGCGTCTTCTTCGAGACACGAGCAGCCAACTCGTCCAATCTCGAAAGCAAAACCTTCAGGATGGGCGACTCGTTTGACTTTCTGTAGCCGAGAACCAGATCGACAGTCGGCGTATATCCCTTCAGAGGGCGACTCGTCACAGACGAAGGGAGAAAGTTCTGTGTGTAAGCAGGTAAGAGCCCTACGCCGCGCGTCGACACGATTAAGGAAAGCCCCATGGTGACATTGTCCGCTTCGTGAGCGGGAGTGATATTGATTCCGGACCGCTTCAGGTAATTGTTGATGACCGCCCGCAGTACAGGAGCCGTACCCGAAACAATCACGAATGTCTCGCCTACTAGATCCCTCGGACTGACGGCTTTGAGCGCAGCGAGATGGTGGTCACTAGGCAAGATCACACTCAGAGGCTCCTTCACGAGAAGACGGAACGCCAACCCTGGCACCCCTTTTTCCCGTCGCAAAAAAGCTGCATCGATTTTTCCCTTCGAAAGACCGTCCGCAAGTAGCGGAGAGTATTGACTCGAGATCATCACGTCGATGTTAGGGAGTTCGTCGCGCAAGATCCGCATGGCTTCAGGCATCCACGTCAATTCGTGGCCGGTCAGAAAACCCATGGTGAAGCACGGCTTGGCGGGATGAGCGGCCCGGCGGGCAGCTCCGGCTGCCGCTTCAACCTGCGATAGCACCACGCGGGCGTGATCAAGGAAGGCTCGACCCGCAGGTGTCAGTTCGATGCCGCGAGCTCTTCGCGTCAGGAGTTGGGCACCCAGCTCGTCCTCAAGATCTCGAATCTGCCGACTCAACGAAGGTTGCGACGTGTGCAGCATTTGCTGAGCTGCCACTGTCAGGTTTCCCGCTTCGGCAACCGCGACGAAGTAGCGAAGATGTCGTAATTCCATTCCCACTCCCATGCTCGGGAAGCATCGCTGCCAGCTTAACAAAGTATGCTTCAACCACGCTACCGCAAGTGGCGTTCGTAATCTAACGTAGTGATCTGAGCTTACGGAACGACCTGGCGGGGCCTGTTAGCCATGCCTACTCTATATGGCTCTGAATCAAAGGAGGTAGCGATATGAGCTCACCAGTTGTTTTGATCACCGGCGCGCTGACCGGCATCGGTCGCGCTGCCGCACTAATCTTTGCGCGAGAAGGAGCGCGCGTAGTTGTGTCCGGTCGTCGAGATAAACAAGGACAAGAGTTAGTTGCCGAGCTGCAGGGGCTCGGAGCAGAGGCCATTTTTGTCCGCAGTGATGTCCGCAAGGATGAGGATGTTCGCAACCTTGTGGACCAAACGGTCAAGCGTTTCGGACGCCTGGATATTGCAGTCAATAACGCTGGGACAGAAGGCGTGCCCGGCCCTGTGACGGAGCAAACCGCCGAGACCTTCGCAGCGACGTTCGACACGAATGTGCTAGGCACATTGTTAAGCATGAAGCACGAACTGCGGGTGATGCTGAACCAAGGGAGCGGGAGCATCGTCAATGTTTCGTCGGCCTATGGAAGTGTCGGCGCTGCAGGGGCGTCCGTTTATGTAGCCAGTAAACATGCGGTGGAGGGGCTGACAAAATCCGCAGCGCTGGAAGTCGCGGGGACCGGAGTTCGGGTAAACGTAGTCGCTCCGGGGACCACGGATACGGCCATGCTCACACGCTTCACCAACACAGATGAAAACAAAGCGGCGCTCATTTCGACAGTACCCGTGAAGCGTCTGGCAACATCGGCGGAGATTGCGCAAGTGATCGCCTTTGTCGCTTCGGCGAATGCGTCTTATATGACCGGCGCCTCCATCCCGGTGGATGGAGGGATGATCGCGGACTAACTCTAGGGACCGGAGGGGAGGCCAACGTCGATTGCGCGAAGTGCGGAGACGAGCAATACATAAGCGGCCTCAAAGTATTTGGCAGCCAAACCGATCATCGATCATTACGAAGAAGGATTAGACAATGAGCACTTACACAGCGACGACAGTTCCCACTCAGTTGATTGAGGCCAACGGCATTCGCTTCGCTTATCGGCGGTGGGGCAAGCAAAGCGGTTTGCCCCTTGTCTTTAACCAGCACTTCACGGGAAACCTCGACAACTGGGATCCCGCGGTCCTGGATGGGCTTGCCAAGAAGCGTGAGGTCATTATCTTCAATAATGCCGGTGTTGCGAGTTCGACCGGCGAAGCGCCAACGACCTTTGCAGGCATGGCGAGGAAGGCGGAAGCGTTCGTCGATGGTCTCGGATTGACGAAGGTTGATCTTCTCGGTTTCTCAATCGGCGGAATGATCGCGCAGCAGATCACACTGGACCGTCCGGAATTGATTCGTAAGCTGATTCTGGTTGGTACCGCCCCGCGCAATCACGACGCGGGACATGGCCAGGGTCACATCACCCCGGAGACAGCGGCAATCTTTGGCGCCACCTACAACCCACCCGAGAACCTGTGGCTCAAAGTCTTCTTTACCGATTCGGAGAAGAGTCAGGCGGCTGGCCGAGCCTTCCTGAAGCGCTACCTCTCGCGCACTGAGAACCGCGATACCCCGATCAGCGACAAGGTCGCACCAGCACAGATTGCCGCCGTCGGCGAGTGGGGATCTCAACCTGGAGAACGCTTCGCATATCTGAAGAACATCAAACAGCCGACACTCGTCGTGAGCGGGAACCACGATGTCATTGTCTATACCGTGAATTCGCTTTATCTCGTTCAGAACATGCCAAATGCCAAGCTGATCCTCTATGCCGATGCTAACCACGGATCTTGGTATGAGAATCACGAAGACTTCGTTTTCGAGACAAACCGTTTTCTGGATGCGACCGACGGGATTGCTTCGATCGTCACCAGTGCCGCTGCGGTTTGAACCCTAGATCGACGGGCTGGACCTTGTACATAACAGAAGAATTGTTCGTTCGACTCGGAGGTAATAGAAATGACTGGTCTTCGTGACAAAACGGCTCTGGTGACGGGAGCGTCACGCGGAATTGGACGAGCCACTGCGTCGGCGCTTGCTGAGATGGGAGCACATGTCTTGGTTCACTACGGCCGTTCCGCGCAGGAGGCGGAATCTCTAGTCTCCGAGATCCAAACGAAAGGCGGAAGCGCAAATGCAATCTCCGCGGATCTAGGAACTCCGAACGGCGCTGCGCTGCTAGCCAAACAGGTGCGCTCCATCTTCGGTGATCGATTGGATGTGCTTGTGCTCAACGCTGGAATCAGCAAGGCGGCACGCCTCGCAGATTACACGGCAGAGGATTTTGACGACCTCTTTGCGACAAACGTTCGAAGTCCGTTCTTCCTGGTGCAGCAACTGCTGCCCATTCTATGTGACGGCTCGAACATCATCGTGATCTCGTCGATCGGGTCCCACGCCGTAGTTGGCAAGCCCGGCGTGGACAACCCCTCGATCTTGGCTTACGCCTCGACCAAAGGAGCACTAGAGACTTTGGTCAAGAACTGGGCTGCTATTCTTGGGCCGCAAGGCATTCGCGTCAATGCAGTCGCGCCCGGCGTGATCAATACGGATATGTCGAATTTTACGAAGACCGAAGCAGGCCGCGAGTCCACTCTTGGGATGCAAGCCCTAAAGCGAATCGGCAAGCCGGAGGACGTGGCAGACGTAGTCGCGTTCCTAGCCTCGGAAAAGGCGCGCTGGATCACCGGTGCTAGCATTCCCGTCGATGGCGGCTCGAAGCTGTAAATACCGTGAGGAGCGAAATGGAGACTAATGCGAGCAAAGGCAAAGAGATCAGAATTCCTGGCCTACTCCCATCACGTTTTCTCCGGCTGAGGGCAGGCTGCGTGTAACAGTCGCCGGAAGAATAGTGGCCGAATCGACGCGGGCGCTTCGACTGGAGGAGAAGGGATATCCCCCGTTTACTACTTGCCGCGTAATGACGCGGACATGTCGTTGCTGGTTCGGACCAAGCATTACAGCTATTGTCCGTATAAGGGTGATTGTTCGTACTACAGCATTCCCATCGGCGGATCGAAATCGGAATACGCCGTTTGGACGTACGAAAAGCCTTATGAGGCAGTCGCCAGCATTAAGGAGTACCTGGCGTTTTATCCCTCACGGGTTGATGCAATCGAGGTGATCTCCTGAGCGTCCCTGACGAGTTTGGTCACAACTCCGAGTAGCAGAAAGGGAATCAAGATGCCGAAGACTACATCCGAACAAAACAAGGCTCTCGTCTTGGAAGCGTTCGATACGTTGTTCAATAGGCGTGACTATGCGGCTGCCGAGAAGTTTTGGTCACCTCACTACATCCAACACAGCGCTCATATCGCACCTGGTCGTGAGGGTCTGTTCAATCTCATCAAGAGCATTCCGCCAACACTGAAATATGAACCCGGAACGATTGTGGCCGAAAAAGACTTTGTGATCGTGCACGGTCGGTTTTCAGGCATCGGCCAGCCGGTGAACTGGATTGCAGCTGACGTTCTTCGTATCAAGGACGGGATTCTTATCGAGCATTGGGATGTCATCCAGGACGAAGCCACCCAAGAGCAGTCAAAGAGCGGCCGTCCCATGTTCGGAGACGAGTTCCCAAAGTGAAAATGAAACCTAACCGTCGAAGAAATGAAACGGCGGTTCAGCAGATCGAATCGAGTGTAATGCTAGGAGGGCTCGAATATTTGCTCTGACCAGGTCGGGAAACCTCTACTCGCGTGGTGGTCGGTTCCTTTCGGGAGTCACGAGGAGGTTGGACGGCCGTAAACGTCAGTTCAATTCTTAACAGTAACCAGTTCCAGATCGTTCGCCGTAAGGATTTCCCCTTTTGCGTTTTGCACTTCCACTCTAAGGGGCTTTCCGGTGCGCTTGTCCAGAACCTGAAGACGTTTCTCGCCGCGGGAGAAGAGATAACTTTCTCCCCACTGGCGCAAAGCAACGATGACCGGGAACAACCCTCGGCCTTTTGGGGTTAGGGCATATTCCTGGTAAGCACTGCCGTCCGAAGCCGGCACCTGTTCCATGATTCCGCACGCAACCAACTTCTTAAGGCGGGCGCTCAGGATGTTCTTTGCCAATCCCAAGTTCTTCTGAAAATCGGAGAAGCGTCGGATGCCAGAGAGGGCGTCACGAACGATCAGCAGAGACCACCATTCGCCGATGGTATCGAGCGAGCGTGCCACGGGGCACAGGTTAGCTTTGAAGGATTTGTGTCGCATAGCTCCTCGTATCTGATCGCATAAAATCTAGTTGCATCATTATACCACATGCTGCATCCTATTAGTGGTTGCATCATGCAACCAGACTGAAGAAGGCAGGTAGACCGACTGATCCGCCTGCACCGAGCCAAATGAACTGCGAGAGCGAAATTGAAGCTCAGAGGAGAGAGACATACCAATGAAAAGCATAAAGAAAGCAGTGGAAATCTCCGCACCGACGATGAGAAGAGTGCTCAAAAGAAATTCCATGCGCTTCGCCGCCGTTGTTCTGGTGGCGCTGGCCAGCTTTATCACCGCTCCAAATACAGCTCTGGCTGTCGCGGCCCAGCATCATGATCAGGTGCCGGGCTTCTACAGAATGAAAGTCGGCGACCTTGAAGTGACGGCCCTATTCGACGGTCACGCCGTATTCGATCCGCACTGGCTCAACGGAACGAAGGCGGCGATGGATGGTGTTGCCGAGGCACTGCACGAAGATCCGCACATGCTGGATGTTTCTGATGAGGGCTTCCTGGTCAACACCGGCAAACAACTAGTCCTCGTCGATGCGGGTGCCGGCACCTGGTGGGGTGCGGGAGCACTCGGGCGCCTGGTCGGCAGCCTCCGCAGCGCAGGCTACACGCCCGAAGAAGTCGATATTGTCTTGCTCACACACCTCCATTCCGATCACGTCGGCGGCCTGACTACTCAGGATGGAAAGCGCGTCTTTCCAAATGCCGAGGTTTATGTCGCGAAGGCCGAAAGCAGCTTCTGGTTGTCGCCGGAAATAGCGGCAAAAGCGCCGAAGGATGTGCAACCATTCTTCCAGAGTGCGCAAGCCATCGCCGCGCCGTACATCGAGGCCGGTAAATGGCACACGTTCAGTGGCTCCGAGCCAATCGTCGACGAGGTGCAAATCGTCTCGTTGCCTGGTCATACCCCGGGACATACCGGCTATGAATTTTCGTCGAAGGGACAAAAAGTCCTGTTTTGGGGCGATGTCGTCCATGCACAGCGCGTCCAGTTGCCGCATCCCGAGGTCACGGTGGCCTTCGACATCGGCCAGACTGCGGCTGCGGCGACGCGAAATCAATTGCTGGCTGAACTCGCCCGAGAGGACGTTTTGATCGCGGGTCCACATATGCCATTTCCCGCCTTGGGTCGATTGCGCAAGGAAGGAAGTGGGTATGGCTGGGTGCCAGTGATATTTAACGATCGATGGGATGAGCGCGCACCTTCGATTCAAGAGTAGTAATGCCGCGGGCAAGCCGACAGGTCAAGTTAGGACCATCGGAATTGGTGGCCTTGGCCTATGGCAGTTACTTTGCCGCCGGATTTGGCCCCCCAGTAACTGCCGTTACAACCGGGAGAGGACAACACCGCCCGGTAAAGAATCAAGAAGGAGAATTTTATGGAGCGCCTTGCCGCTTGTTCAGTGGTGATTGGTTTCTTATTTTTAGTTTCGAGCCTGCCTGCATTTGCGGGTGCTGAGCACGGTTTGTCAATCAAGGTGTTTACCTCCCTCGACGATCAGTTTTGCGTTAACTCCGTGATTATCGAGGGAGCACACGAAGTGATGTTGGTCGATGCGCAGTTGACAAAAACCGGGGCTGAAAGGGTGTTGCAGGAAATCAGAGATACTAAAAAGCCACTATCGATTATCTACATTACTCATGAGCACGCCGATCATTTTCTTGGCCTGGAGGTTTTCAAGAAGGCGTACCCGAACGTGAGGATTATTGCGAATTCCTCAGTTGTGGACCGAATCAATAAGGTCTATCAAGCGAAGATCGACAAATGGAAAACGATCCTGGGCCCAGGTGCAACCTCTCACGTTGTTCCTGTCGGGCAATTCGACGATAACTTTATTGAATTTGAAAGCTCAAGGATAAAGGTCCTTAAGAACATCCAAGGCGACACCGACGAAAACACGATGCTTTGGATTCCAGGACAGAGAATTCTCATTGCCGGGGATGTTGTGTTCAATAACATGCACCTTTACACCGCAGAAACGGACAGTAAGGCCCGAAAGGAATGGTTGAACTCATTACAGAAAATCAGAGAATTAAACCCTTCGGTTGTGGTCCCTGGACACAGCAAGGTCGGCGCTCCCCTTGACGCGAGTACCGCCGTAGATTTTACGGAAAACTATTTGCTAGCGTTTGAAGAGGAACTCAAAAAGGCCAAAGATCCGGATAGTTTCATAATCTCCATGAAGAAAAGATTCCCATCCACCGACTTCCTCTTGGCGCTCGAACGGGGCGCGAAGGCGAATGTCAAACCCTGACCAAGAAACGAACGATTTGACAGACCGAGCCCTCGTCGCTGGCCGAATCAATCACCGCGGGATGGATGCCAATGAAGAAATACCAGATCGCTGTTCTGGACGATTACCAAAATGCGGCCCTTGAGTGCGCCGATTGGTCGATGCTCCGTGATCGAGCCGACATCACCGTGTTTCAGGACCACCTCGCCGACCCGGACGCCGTGATTGAGCGGCTGCTGCCTTTTGATGTCGTTTGTGTCATGCGCGAGCGGACTCCGCTGCCCCGTAAAGTCATCGAGCGCCTTCCCAAACTCAAGCTCATTGCCTCGACTGGATCCGTAAACGCGTCGATCGATGTAGCCGCTGCAGACGATCATGGGATCGCAGTGGTTCACACTGGGTATAGGTCGGACCCGACGATCGAACTTACCTGGGCGCTGATCTTGGCCTCCGCACGACACATCGTGACGGAGAGCAACTCCGTCCGCTCAGGCGGCTGGCAGCAAACAGTGGGCGCGGATCTCCGTGGAAAGACCCTCGGCGTTCTGGGACTTGGGAACGTTGGATCACAGGTCGCGCGGATCGCGAGCGCTTTTGGAATGAGTCTTGTTGCCTGGAGCCAGAACATGACGCCCGAAACCGCCAAAGCCGCGGGCGCAATCCTGGTTTCCAAGAACGAACTGTTCGAGCAGGCCGACATCCTGACGATCCATTTGGTGCTGAGCAGCCGTACGCGCGGCCTGGTAGGGGCCGCGGAGCTGGAGAGAATGAAACCAACCGCCCGGTTGATCAACGCATCGCGCGGGCCGGTCGTCGAGGAGCAAGCTTTAATCAGCGCGTTGAGGCACAAGCAAATCGCCGGCGCGGCGATCGACGTATTCGACGCTGAGCCCCTGCCTCCGTCTCACCCCTTTCGAACGCTGGACAACGTACTGGCAACGCCGCATATCGGCTACGTCTCGCAGGGTCTTTACACGACGTTTTACGAAGATACCGTCTCGAATATTCGAAAGTGGCTCGACACCCGTCAGAGCGTCTCATCAAACTCACAGTCCCAGCGATAGAGTCGCAGCAAGATGGGAAACGTATGCGACCGAACGGTCTCATTAGCATCCAATTATCCAGAGCCGTCTATTCAACCATTGCGCGGTTCGACGGAGAAAAAGATGTCCGAAAAGCTTAAAGACAAGATCGCTCTCATCACAGGCGGGACGGAAGGGATTGGGTTGGCTACGGCAAAGCTATTCGCCAAGGAGGGTGCGTATGTCTTCATCACGGGCCGTCGCCAGAAGGAACTCGACGACGCCGTAAGAGCTCTCGGCAGCAACGTTTATGGTGTTCAAGGAGACGTCGCCAAACTGGATGACCTTGATCGTCTCTACGAGACCATCTCAAACGTGAAGGGGCGACTCGATATTGTTTTCGCCAACGCTGGCGTTGGCGAATTTGTTCCCTTCGGGGCAGTCACCGAAGAGCATTTCGACAAGCTGTTCAACATCAATGTAAGGGGAACGCTGTTTACGGTGCAAAAGGCATTGCCGCTCCTGAAGGACGGTGGCTCCATCATTCTCAACGGCTCAGTCGCAAGTGTTAAGGGTACCGCCGCCTTCGGCGTCTATGCTGCGAGTAAGGCTGCAATCCGCTCTTTGGTGCGAACCTGGACTACAGATCTGAAGGACCGTCGTATCCGCTCAAACGTTGTTAGTCCGGGTCCGATCAATACGCCGCTGGCGAGTAGGCAATCTCCCGAAGTGATTGCGAGGATTGTGTCCACCATCCCGATGGGACGCATGGGGGAGCCCGATGAAGTTGCAAAGGCAGCGCTGTTTCTGGCTTCGGATGACTCCAGTTTCGTCACGGGTATCGAACTGTTCGTTGACGGCGGCAGAGCGCAGATCTAGCCGCCAGATCCAAAGAGAGGCTTGTGCCAATGACAACCCACAAATTATCAGTGCAGGTAGCAATTAATTCTTGGCGACTCGGCGTGGAGAGAGCTAACAAGACATTTTCAAGTCTGACGGAAGACGAGCTCTCGCAAGAGGTCGCACCTGGGAAGAACCGTCTCATCTATCTATGGGGACACCTCACGGCCATTAACGATGCCATGTTCCCGATTCTCGGTCTAGGAGAGCGACTGCACCCTGAACTTGATGCAATCTTCATCTCCAGTCCTGACAAGGCAGGACCACCGTTCCCACCTGTGGGAGAGCTGAGAAAATATTGGGAAGAAGTGAACAGCAAACTACTCTCGCAGTTTGCAACTCTTTCCGCGGATGAATGGTTGCAGAGGCACTACGCAATGTCCGAGGAAGACTATGCCAACGATCCGGCCCGGAACCGATTGGCTGTTCTGCTGAGTCGGACCAACCACATGTCCTACCACCTGGGGCAGATAACTCTGGCTCTTAAATAAAGGAACCTAATTCTCCTGTTGCCCCGTCGTTTATAACCCTGCCCTTGATCTCGAAGCCCTGCAGACCAGATATGCATAAATAGGCTTGCCAACGCCCCATCGCAAAAAAGCTCAGATCGCCTTCTTAGATGGCGAGGCTCCCTCGTGGTAGCGCCGTCGAGCCATACTCTGTTAAGCCCGTTACCGATGCTTCGCGTGCATGGCGGCGCAACGCATAATTTATGCGACCGACCGGTCCCTTATGCCATCAATAGTGTGAGTTGGGGAACGTCCCCATGTTTTCTGGAAGCTACTGCCATTTTGCGGTGGTAATTGGCGGCTCTCCAACATGGGAGGAAGCAGGAGCGAGGCCTAGACTTCGCAGAATTTCAATGAGTGATCAAGGTGGTTTCATCTCAGCCGGTCAGTTTCATACCGATCCGTACACACAATCTCGGACTGCGGAGCGTACCCTAAACGCTGCCGTCGTTCATGCTGACATCAGCCGAAGCTACGAAGAATATTTGGAGATCTTAGACGCGTTTTATGCCGACGATGTCGAGGGAAGTAGCGAAACCACAAAAGAGCCAATTCGTGGAAAAGCGGGCATGCGTTCACTTGTTTTCGGTTTTTTGGCTCCGCTTCATGCAATGGCCGAGGTCGGTGGTGTATCAATCTCCGTTCGACAAACGTCGATTCCTGGAGATGTTGTCGACGAGACCCATTCTGCGTGGACACTGCAATTGGTCGGGGCGACAGGCAAGGTCTGCACCGTGAACTGGCGCACCTTCAGGAAGTGGAACGACTCGCGTGTAGTGCTGGAGCATCATTACGACCACCAGCAAAGCGGTGAGCCACTGAGCGACGGTGACCTTAGGTTCAATGTGCTTGAGGCTGTTCCAGGTTTTCACAAGTCGTCGTGAATATTCCAAGGGTGTAGCGGAGCCGGGCGCGGGGGTCCAAAATGGCGAATTCCTGTCCTGGCGCATCAAATGCGACCTGGGACCGGTCGGTCTCATCCAAGAATTGTATCCTGCGGTCAGCGACCGTATTATCGCCGACTTGGTATTACTAGGAGGAGGACGTGCGTAAAGGCGAGCAGACGCGGCAAGAGATTATTCGTAAGGCGGCGCCAATCTTCAATCAAAAAGGATATGAGGGCGCTGCGCTTTCCGATCTCATGCGAGCCACGGGTCTCGAAAAAGGCGGAATTTACAGGCACTTTGAGAGCAAAGAAGAGCTTGCCGGAGACGCCTTCGACCACGCTTGGGAAGTTGCGATGGACGCGCGCTTTGAAGGAACAGAGAAGATCCCGAATACCGTTGATCGTCTCAAACAAATCGTGCGGAACTTTCGCGACCGGCGTACCGGGCTGGTGCCGGGAGGCTGCCCATTGCTGAACACGGCCATCGATTCCGACGATGGCAATCCTCAGTTGCGAGCCAAAGCCCGCCAGGCACTCAGTTCCCTGCTTGATCGTCTGCAATCAATTGCCGAGGAGGGGCAACGACGAGGCGAGGTGCGTGCCGATGTCGATTCGGCGAAATTGGCCACCTTGATTGCAAGTACGCTTGAGGGCAGCATAATGGTGAGCCGTCTGCAGAAGAAGGAAGAGCCTCGTGACCTTGCCGTCCGTCATCTGGAGGACTACCTCGATACCAAAGTTCGTGCACGGAAATCGAAGGCCGGAGTTGGCAAGTCATGAGTACTCAAGAAATTCCCTCGCCAGCGGACTTCAGGGAACGCGCAAAGACGAACGACGTTCCTATCGCGCGGCTGATTGGATTTGAGGCGAAAGACATTGCTGACGGGCGGGCAACGGTCGTCTTGGCGGCAGGACCACAGCATGCAAATCCTATGGGAACGCTGCATGGCGGAATTCTTTGCGATATTGCTGATGCCGCGATGGGCATAGCGTTTGCAAGTACTCTCGCCCCGGATGAATCCTTTACTACCGTGGAATTGAAAATCAATTTCTTTCGACCGGTCTGGCAGGCGCAACTCAAAGCGCAAGGAACGGTCGTGCGGCGGGGCCACACGATCGGCTACGTCGAGTGCACCATCACCGACGAGGAGAACCGATTGATCGCGAAAGCGGCTTCCACGTGTATGGCACTTCGCGGCCAGAAGGCCGAAGGACGGTAATCCTTTACTGCTTCCTTGACCTCTGCTCATAGAACCGCTCTCGCAGGCTAGCCCTCAATAATTCATATCCCTTCGTTCGAACTCGCAAATTAATCTTGCTTTCTTTGCGACCGATCGGTCTCATCCGTCATCTGATCGGGCTAAGCGGCAGGCTAAGGTCGAGAGAATTGGAAATGTCTCTGGCGCTGGGCAAATCCGACGGGTTAACGCTTTCATTCCACTGCCGTGCGAGGTCTGCCGCGAAAAACCAGTCACGACCCTAGTTACGGATTTCATCTTCGCTTGTGATTCGTGCGCGAAGAGGATTGCGCCCGCGCTGTGGCATGGGGCCAAGAACGCGTAGTCGCCGGGGAGAATTTGTCCACTGATCGCGAAAACGAGGACGGCTGAACTGAAAGAACGCGATATATCAAACGCTTCAAGACCAGAACGACTTAGGACTTCGCAATCGATGAAAAGGAAGGATATCCGATGAAGAATAACGCAATGCCAATAAGCGTCAGAACACGATCCATTTGCGGTGTGCTGGCGATCATCACAATCATGTTAAGTATAGGAGAAAACACAATGGCACAAACAAAATCAACGGCAGTTGTGAAGAACATCGTTCTCGTCCACGGTGGCTTAGTGGATGGGTCCGGTTGGGAAGCCGTCTATAACGTCTTGAAGAAGGACGGGTACACGGTCACCATCGTCCAGAATCCGACCATCTCTCTGGCAGACGACGTGGCGTTTACCAAGCGTGCGATCGCCGCTCAGAACGGCCCCGTGATACTCGTCGGTCACTCGTATGGCGGCGCTGTCATCACCGAAGCCGGCAACGACCCGAAGGTGGCGGGGCTGGTTTATATCGCTGCTTTTGCGCTCGACAAAGGCGAATCTGTAGCCTCACTGATCAAGGACCCGCCTCCTGGCGCGCCTGTACCGCCGATCCTTCCGCCCGTGGATGGCTTTCTGCTGCTCGACAAGGCGAAATTCCCTGCATCTTTCGCCGGCGACGTGAGCCCGGAAAAGGCCGAATTCATGGCTGACTCGCAAGTCCCGTGGGGTGTGGACGCGCTGGGAGGAACCATCAGCGAAGCGGCATGGAAGGCGAAACCTACCTGGTACTTGCTAACGACCGAGGATAGGATGCTTCCGCCCGATGCGCAGCGGCTGATGTCGAAGCGCGCCGGTGCAACGGTCGTGGAGGTTAAAAGCAGCCACGCCGTGTATGTGTCGCATCCACAAGCGGTCGCTCACATCATCGAAGAAGCAGCAAGAGGTGCATTGGTAGCAGCGAAAGAAGGCGCAACGAGTGCTGCTGCAGATTAGGCCTTAAGTACCACAACCGGATTCGATGAGGCGGAGGTTTCGTAGCGCGTGATTCATAACTGCAGAATTCTCTACCTCGTCGATTCCAGCCTGGCGTAGTGCGAACACAAGTTGTCAAATCAACCCAACTACGGTCGGGACGAGCTTACGAAGAGAGAGGAATCAATGACAACAATAAAGGCGATTCGGCTGGCTTCGCTGGTCACGGCAATCAATGTCCTGGTCGCGAGCGGCTTCTCGATCGCGGCGATCATCCGTCCGCAATACCTGGTCCCTGCCGAATCCGTTCCAACGGAGGCGTCGTTGCTATTGGCGATGTACGCGGCGGCGCCCAGAATTCCTCTGGCTTTGCTCGTATTGTGGGCGATCTACAAGCAGGCGACGCCTGCGTTGCTGATCCTGGGTGCGCTCGCCGGCGCCATGCAATTGCTGGATGCCGGAATCGGTCTGTTTGAGCATGATCTTGGAAAATGCGCTGGCCCGCTCTTTATCGCCGTCCTCCAATTCTTCGTGGTGTATGTGCTTCACAGATCCGTGCGGATCACGCCGCAAACCGAGCGCGGATAAACGCAAGCTACGAGCCGGCACTTCCAAGTTCGCCCCAGTTGCACGCTGAAGCTGATCCAGCGCATCACTAGGCCGTGATCCTGGGTCTGTTGAATTTCCGGTCTCAGATCGAAGAAGCAATCTGAATCATTCGGTTTCAGCCTAAAATGGGACGCACTCGCGCCGGACAAGACTGCATGTCACTCATTCCAAAGACGAAACAAGCTCGGCGAGTGGGGCATGACGCATGTTGAAAACAACTGTAACTAGTTTATTTTAAATGATTTGGCGGAGCGCGCAGTCTCGCGCTAACCATTCTCCGCCCTAATTCCCTGCTAACAGAGAAAAATACAGGGAATTTTCAGTTTTTTGCCTTCGAAACAGTTGGCTTCTCTCTCCAATCCGCACATTCTGCTGGGGAAACAGCCCGTTCAGTCCAAATCGTTCACGGCTCCACGCCGCCCACCGTGGACTGCCGCGAAAGCCGGGCCAACTCGATTCCCGCTTCTTCCGAGCCGGATGTGTTTAATTGAGCAGATTGCCGCAGGTAACGTTCGGCAGAATAGAGATCGCCAGCAGCCAGCGCAATTTCCCCGGCGTGCCGGAACAACTGAGCGTCTCGGATTCCAACTGCCAGAGCGGAGGTGATCTGATTCAGGGCTTCTCTGTTTCGGTTGTTCAGGTGTAGAGCCCAAGCATAGCAATCCACTGTAAACACATCGTGCCGCCGGGCATACTCGCGCTGCGCCACTTCCAGCGCCCTGGCAGGCTGGTTTGCATAGTCAGCATAGTAAAACGCCAATTCGTGATTGGAATTGTCTGCTCGATTCGTTTCAAGTAGCGACTTCTGCTCAAATTCAGCGAAGGCTTGCTCTGCTTCCTCTTTCCGTCCAGCCCAGTGCAGCGCACGCGCCAAGTCGAAGAGATTTTCGGCGTGCGCGGCCGCCTCATAACGCTGCTTCAGCAACTCCACGGCCTCGTCATAGCGTTTCTGCTGGATTCTCACTTTCGCTAGATTTCCCAGTGCATAGTGATAACCGGGAAACATACCGAGCGCCTGTTGTGAAAGCTTTTCTGCTTCGTCGATCTTGCCAATTGATAGGTCCAGGTGAGCCATCTGAGTGACGATCCAGGCTGCGTCCTCAACCTCGCTGGGTGGTGTCGACTTGTAAGCCATGCTCATCAAATCCATCGAGCCGTCGATGTCGCCGAAAAGCTCCCTGAGGTAGGCTGCGCGAGTCAGGCCCGGCATGTTTCCAGGTTTGAGATCGAGCATCCACTGCGCCGCGGTCTCCGCTTCTTTGTAGTTCCCCAGCTCAACGTTGGCGTCTGTCAGAAAGCCGTACAGCATGACATCGTCCGGTAGCTTCCGGTTGAGTTCCTTGGCAGCCTCCAACGCAGTTGCGAACTCGTGTTTTCCCAGCAGCAGCCAAACTCGAATCCTCTGACCATCGAAATTGTCCGGAGAGATAGCAAAGGACTTCTGCAGCGCCTCTTCTCCATCCCTATAAAAAGCAACATTGGAGGTTTCGCGCGCACGCCGAGAAAATGCCAATGCAAGTGAGTTATAGGCCTCGAAGTCATTGGGGTTTTTCGCGACTAACTTATTTGCCTGGGCTATGCTCCGCGCAGCCGGAGAGAGTTTTTGGCCGGGGGAGGCGCTGGGAGTCTGCGCTAACCCGGCGGCCGTTGATATAAACAGAAATAGAAGACCTGCAAATCGCTTCATGATATTCCTCGCATATTCAGGAAAAGTTTGTGGCCGCGGATTGCCCCGCAGCCACAAAGATTTACTTAACCGGGCAAACACCAGTAGGCTGGCCAGTACAACCCATCTGGCCGGGACCGGTGTGGTGACTGTCGCGACCGCTGTGAGCAGGCATCACATACGGGAAGGTGGTGTTATAACCGACTTCGTTGATATTCACCCCGTCGCCGATCCGTGTGCCGAACTTTTTCGGATCTGCAAGAATGCCAGCGACAGCACGAGCGGCGATATCAACCACGTCATCGATGGGGCGCCGACCTTGCGGGAAGCCCGCTAAGTCTCCCGCCAGGAAGCCGAGACGCTTCTGGCTTCCGACCGGAGTGGGAGGAATACCGGTATTCAGCCGCAGCAGATCAGCGATCGGTCCGGTATCTTTCGGACCGCAGCCTGGACAAATCGGGGCCATGTATTGGACCAGAGGGAGCAAGTCGGTGCGAGGTGCCGCCGCAACAGGAATGCCCAGTGATCCGAACAGATGAGCCAGTAGAGGATCGAGGAAGAAGTTAGCAAACTGCTTGTCGTTCGCCGGATCGTCCACGCTGAAACGGTCCTTGAATCCGGTGCCGATAATCAACTCGTTGATCAGCGAGTTGCCTTCGCGGTTGACCTGCCTCCACTCGCCTTCGCCATCGACTGCCCCGCTGTGGCGACGGATTGTGATGCGCCGACGCGAGGTCGCTCCATATGTTCCAATCACCGCATTCTTTTCGCTGGCGGCGTGAAGTTTTCCATCCACCGTCAGCATGGTGATAGGCACTTCCAGGACAATGGAATTCACATTGAAGCCGGCCACGGCGTCGGGGGCATAATTGTGGGTGTCATCTGCGTCCTCTGCAGCCGGCAACACACCACCGACACCCATGCGGAAGTGCAGCGAGTCAAAGGCGGCACCCAGATCGATGTAGAAAGGATCATCGACAGTCCCTGCGAACACGCGCACGCCGCTATCCAGGTCGTAAACTCCCTGTTTAAACAAGTTGCTATAGTTAGGCATCGTGAGAGGGCCCACGTTGGAAGGCACTGCATAAAGCGTTTGTCCATCGGTCAGATCGGTGCAGACGCCGTTCTTTACCATTGTCACCGTGTACGTTTGACGGAGGCTTAGTCCTGCAGCGCCCGCGCCCGACAATGAAGTTATAGGCGGGATTCCGGCAATACCACCAACGTAGCCGGTGAAGACTCCAGGCTGCCTGATTTCCGTCTTGAAACGAAATTGGAATGTAACGTCCTCATGTCCGTCCTGATCGTTATCGACCTTCATTTCATAGAGCACGTTGGGATCAAAGGGAAAGTAATTGGGCCCATTCGAGGGTTCAAGAAAACCATCGACGTTGAGAATCATGGTGACTCGATCTGGATGGTCATAGCTGACGAACGCGTACCAATCGGTCACGTCCGCGCCGTGATCCAGTGCAGAGATGGGAGCTTCGCGGTGGCTGGATGCAAGAACGTTGGTTGGCACCAGCACAATCATCGCTGCAACAAAGGCCAGCAGTCGCTTCAGTTGCTGCATAAAATTTTCCTCTTGTGTTTCGTTTGATTTGACGTTGCCCACGGTGACTGGAGCTGTTCGCCCCAGAAGATTGCGACGGGCGCCGTTCAAAGGATGTACGTCGCTGGCAGAGCTCTGGATGTTTCGGGCTTTTCGCTGTGCTTGGTCGTTCGAGTCGTCGCCCGTATCGGAGTTTTCGGAGATTGTGAAACGGAGAACCGCTGAGCCGACCTCGATTTAGCGGCGCGAACGGAAGAAGGGCACTAGCGACTACGGAAATAATACGTAAAAGAAGCGCTTAAATAGGACTTCAGCGGAAACCCAGTGATGCGTTCGAATGGTGCGCCTTCTCCGGGAAGAGCCAGCGTCTCCAACGTTTGGCCCCCGTATCCGCTGACGATGAACGCATTGACTCCGATGTCGAAGCCTTTCGATGGGAAGGGTCGGATGATAGCGCCGTGAAATTCACGGACTGGTACTGCGGCGAAGCCATCACCTAGAGGCTTCCGCCCGACCTCTTCATATTGACCGCGGGCCATTAGGTGAAATGGAAGTTTGTCCATTGTTGCGAGGATATCCCAAATCTGCCGCGGGGCTTCCGGTGTAGGCAGGCCGGTGAGCCGATCGCGTGCGTCCGCCTTCGAGAACAGACCCTGCACGAAGCCGTGTGGAAAATTGTGTCGGACTGTGAACGTTAGGGATTTTACGATCCCGGGACCTTCGTCGTCCTGCAACCCAGTATCGTTGGAGATGCGGCCCAGTTGTTGTGCCGTGGTGACGTGAGCCAGGGTCAGACGGAGCTCAGTTTTCGCCACGGTTTTGCTAGCCACCAACTGATAGGCGCGCGCCTTGGCAACGATGGTACCACCCGGAATTGCTGAGGTGCCGATGCGCGGATCGTCCGTGTGAAAGGCCTGTCCGTAGCTCAGTGACATCGAAGGCAAGAACGAAGCCGAGTCCGGCGGTAGAAAGGTCAACGTCCCCTTTGGCGAACTGACTGTAGCAGCTCGGGTGAAGGAGAAGCTCGGCCGGAGTAAATCCTGATTGTCCATGGTGACTTGATCGAGCCGGTAGCCCGCGTTGTAGTGCAGGACATGGAGCAGAGTGCCGTCCAGCGCGGCGAACGGGCTGTAGAAATTGATCGTAAGGTTATTCGACGTGTCCGGTATAAACACACCCGTGGCATCGGGCTTATCCAGATTCAGAGCCCGCGGCGCTTCCCGCCGGACGTCAACGCCGGCCAGGAGTGAGACGGCCTTGCTGAAACGGTCCGTATAGAGTATGTCTTCAGAGTTCGCGTTCCGATGTTCACTCTGCCGAATTAGTCCGTCGCCGAAGTTTGGCCGCACGTCGAGCGTGTAATAGCGGTAGAACCCAGAAAACTGAAATTGACCGTGGTCGGTCAAGTGCCACACATCATTGAAGATGATGGCTCCGTTGGACGTCTCTTCATGCTGGCGGACATCGATCGTGTCGTTGGGAACTGATGTGTTAGTCGGTATCAGCCCCGGCTGGAAAGCAGTACCGTAGTAGCCGATGCCGTAAACCGTCAATTCATGTTTGCCGAAGTCGAACACCTTCGAGATGTTGCTCTTGTATTGCTTGCGATGCTCCAGTCGATTAAGGTAACCGTTGCCAAAGGAGATTTCGGCCCCCATCCAGGTCCGGTTAGAGGGATTGGCTGGGCTCCAACCGACAACCAGATTGAGGTCACGATCGTCGCCGGTGAGGCGGACCATCGGATCAATGCGCTCGCGCATCCCGAACGTAATCGAGGAGTTCACCGAATTGTTTCCTTCGCGCACATTAAAGGCGGCGCCATCGGTTTGCACACTCTCGATCGCGACCGGGATAATCACGTTCGGATCGGCATAACCATTGCCGTGGGCATTGGCAGGCAGGTTATTGGGGAAGAGATATCCGCCGACCTGAAAAAACATCGCGATCGGTTCGCCGTGATCTCCAGCTACTCCGGGAGCGAAATACTGCGGGGGCTTCACACCGCCCGCAGGAGACTCGACCGGGATGCCGGGCATCGAGACCGGCATACCAGGCCGACCCGGGTTCGCGTCTAACGTTTCATCGCGAATCATGACCCGTTGCGCCGGATCCGGGTCAAAAACGCCGACGTCGGAGACCGCGGCGGTTACGGTAACGGATTCATTCGACGATGCAAGATTGGAGAAATGCAGACTCTCAGCCTGACGATCCTCCACTTGCAACACCAACGTCCGAGTTAGTACCGCAAAACCAGGAGACTCCGCCGTTAAGCGATATTCTCCGACATCTAGGCCAGTAAAGGAGAATCGCCCTTGTGCGTCAGTCTTGGTCTCTCGCCGCGTAGAGTCTGCACGCCGCAACAGACAGATGGTTGCCTCCGGGATCAACTGGCCCTGAGGATCGGTCAAAATGCCCGTGAAGTCCGTCGCAGCTGCCGTCCGGGAACCGAAATAGCAAACCCAAAGCAGCAAGGCGGAGCAAAGCCGCTGCGCAGACACAAATCTGATTATGAGGTTGTGTCGCAATATCTCCCTCTCCAAGGAGGCGACCTACGGGCCGCCCGGGCGCATCCCCTTCAGACGGAATACGTTCAGCGGGAAGGAACGGATTGCTTTCACCTTCGTTCTTGACGCACAACCTATGAAAGAGCTGTTCGGCTGGGCGCTGTGTTACTTTTGCACGCAGGAACGCGCCTTGTGGCGAACGTCTTGGCCATTGAGAGCTCGGCGCCGGCGCGGGGTGCTCCGGTAACGCCCACGAAGCGAGCTTCGCGCAAAAAGTCCGAGTCCAAGGAGGAGGGAGCGCCTGAGGCGCGATAAACGTCTCTGCCGGGCAGGACCCCGCGGAGCAACGCGCCGGCCGACTCGCGGTTTGTCGGCTTAACCGGAAACTACCCACAAACCTGGTTGGGACGTACCAAACGGCATTCCCAAATGCTTACGAAGTCAAGGCGCTTTCGCCGGACCATCGGTTTGTGATCGCATTGCATTCGCCTGGTGGAGTCGCTGAAACCGGACTGCGCGTGTGCCCTCCAGAGAAAAACGCTGCGAAACTAGCCCGTGACGTTCGACGGGCCACTTTCTCTGGTGCGGTTTAAAGGCAAGACCTGCAGAATTGCGGCGATTTTCAACGATTCTTGCAGCAATGCAGCCCTATTTCTTTGCAACCCAGACTGTGTGGCGGAGAGATTGAGATTCGAACCTTCGTTATCTTTTGTGCCGGGCCGCTAAGAGCCGACGTGCGCGCAACATGCGACGGATTCTGCAACATACACGTCTCATCCGGAGAATTGCTTCAGCACCCGAATCGATGAAGACAGTCCCTTTTCTTATTCCGCTGAATGGCGAACGCCTAGCGATTGTCGATTGAAGGTTGCAAGTTTTGAGGCCCTTTCTGTGGCCAAATTGGTTCGCACGTGACTGCGTGCCCGCCGCGCAGTCCAAAGGCGAAATATCTCCGCAGGATGTGCTCGTCCTGTGACCCACAATTTATCTGAGGGCAAAACCCACGAACACTTCGGCCCTACCTACGCAGCAGCGTCCGCCGCGCCAGCGGCGTCGTTCTGACGGGCAAGCCGGATTGCGACCTGAAAGCTGTTGGAATGATTGTCTGACAAGGAGGAAATCGATCAGACCGTGCGTCCCATCGCACATAGCCTACGAGGTTGGAGCGGCGAGGCAACAGACCGTTCGAAGCCCTCGGACAATGGACCCACATTCGTAAGAGTGGCACCGAAACCGTGAGGCCACGGTGTATCTGCCAGCATAAGGTGGAGAGGGGCTAGGCTTGGTAGCAGGGTCAGAATACACAAATGTTCGTAAGCGTCGTTAGCCCGAAAGAGCCTAAAATGCTGCGCGGCTCTTCTTGCAGTGAGTACCGAGGCTTCCGGGTTCTCGGTCATGGGTAAACAACACTGCCGGCGTATAGAACAGACCTAACCTATCGTGTCATTCCCACGGAACAGGGTAAATCCACATCGCTCCCCCCAAGGGGAAAGTGCATCGCAAGATGGACCGATGGCGGTGGGGATAACAGATGAGGGAGAAAGCGAATGCCACTCTGTAATGGAGCGGATATCGGTTGCGTTAGTCACACTGACAACATCACCGGACGCGAAAGCGGGCAGACTTCCCTTTATGGTGCTTCACACGAGAGAACTTGACTAATCGGCTCATTAGGCAAAGCAGATGACGACAGCGCAAGCTGTTGGTGCGGTCTCACGCGAAGCGGCGGAATGGTACGCCATCGATTGGCGGGCCACCAACCGCAACGTTCGCCGACTCCAAGTGCGTATCGTGCAGGCAACGAAGGAAAGCAGATGGGGCAGGGTGCGAGCCCTGCAACGTTTGCTGACCCACTCGTATAGCGGCAAAGTTCTCGCCGTTCGACGAGTGACGGAAAACAATGGCAAGAAAACCCCCGGGGTGGACCAAGAAATTTGGGACACACCAGAGAAGAAAACACAGGCAGTACATGCACTAAAGCGTAGGGGTTATCAGTCTCAGCCCCTGCGACGTGTTTACATCCCAAAGTCGGACGGCAAAATGATGCGCCCGCTCGGAATTCCCACGATGAAGGATCGAGCGCAGCAAGCACTGTATCTGCTCGCACTCGCGCCCGTTGTGGAAACCACTGCTGATAAAAACTCCTATGGGTTTCGTCAGCAGCGGTCCTGCGCCGATGCGATGGAACAGTGTTTCAAAGCACTGAGAAGCGCAAACACGCAGTGGATTCTGGAGGGCGACATCAAGTCCTGTTTCGACAAAATTTCACACGATTGGCTTTTGGCTCACGTCCTGATGGACCGAGTCATTCTCCAAAAGTGGCTGAAATCTGGGTACATGGAAAAACACGTCCTTCACGATACGACGAACGGGACTCCACAAGGTGGAATTATCTCTCCTGCGCTCGCTAACTGTGCGCTGGACGGACTTGAACGACTCTTGCGGGAAAAATATCCAGCAGGAAAACGTCTCAAGTCCCTCGGAGGTGAAAAACCGTGTGTCAATCTCGTCCGATACGCGGATGACTTCGTCATCACCAGTAAATCGAAAGAATTACTGGAAGGAGAAATTAAGCCCCTGGTCGAGCATTTTTTGCAAGAACGAGGTCTTGAACTCTCTCCGACGAAGACCGTCATTACGCACGTGGAGCACGGCTTTGATTTCCTCGGACAAAACGTGCGCAGATATCCTAACGGGAAACTGCTCATCAAGCCTTCCAAGAAGAATGTTAAAACCTTCCTGGATGGCATCCGACGAACCATCAGAGCTGCACAGGGCGTGTCTGCCGCCGACTTGATCGATCAACTCAACCCAAAGATTCGCGGTTGGGCCAACTATCATCGGCACGTGGTGAGCAAACGCACGTTCGGATGCGTTGATCACTCCATCTTCTCAAGTCTGTGGAAATGGGCACGACGAAGGCACCCAAACAAAAGCCCGCGCTGGTTCAAACCGAAATACTTTGCCCAGCGCGGGAATCGGGGCTGGTCCTTCTTCGGTGAAACCTGCGATGACGAAGGACAGACAAATAAAGTCTGGCTGTACTACGCCAAGAGCACTCCCATCAAACGGCACGTCAAGGTCAAAGGCGAAGCTAACCCGTACGATCCAACCTATGAAACCTACTTCGAAGAACGGGAAGGGGCTCACATGCTGGAAACGTTTCGGGGTACCCGCACTCTTCGCTATCTCTGGTATGAACAACATGGTCTCTGCACGCTGTGCCATACAAAAATCACCCGGATCACAGGCTGGCGGCTCCATTACTGCGTCTCCCGTGTGATGGGTGGTTCGGCAGGTGCTACCAACCGCGTTCTACTTCATCCCGAGTGCCATGACCGGGTTCATCGTCAACGTCTTTCCGTTTCGAAACCGCGTCTCCTATAAAGAGGCGTTCGAAGGGCTTGAGCTGGGTGAAGGGAAACCTTCACGCCCAGTTCTGAGAGGGCCGGGCGGCCGCAAGGCCGCCTGGCTACTCGGTAGTAATCCCAAGGTAAGACTAGCGACCATACACCCAGAAAGTCGGCCGTCGATCTCCACAACCCCAATTGTGGACTTTGAAGCCGGTGAGGTGACCTGATTAAGAGCGACGAGTTTGGGCCGAGATTTTCGGCAAGCTGTTCACTGACTTTCTGCCAGCCACAGATACGAGGTGCCACTCGCCTTCCAAATCGCGAGCTTGCTGCCATCGGGAGAAGGAATGGCCCAGCCTAAATTCATTTTGCTTACCAAAGTTGGCGCGGTTTAATGTTGCTTGAACGCTTGAACGAAAAAAGAGAGAGGGTTCTCCGCACCTGTCCTAGAGAGAAAAAATTTGATTTCAAGAGAGAATCTACAATTTTCATCTCGGCCTCCTTCGTCCCGAGCTTTTTGGTTGGTTACCGCAAAGTCTACTCGGGTCGTCGCGGGGCCGACGTCGTTATGTCATCACCCACAGGCGTTTATACCAACTACCCTGGTCAATGCGTGCAACGACGATTTGTACGAAGCCGCTGGCCCGACGAGCCGTCAAGTTCATTGCCTTGATTGACTTACCTGAATACTAGTCCTAGGATTTGGCCTTGGTTGGCAAGACCAAGGCGGCAGCCACTCCGAAAGCGCATGACGCTCAGTGAGCGTCTATGGGATCGTCTCGAAGAATAAGAAGAAGGGGGAGGCCATCCATGGCACAGTCTATCGAACAATTAAGGGCAGCCATTCGGGGAAAGCTAATCCAGCAGGAAGACGCCGCGTACGACGCGGCCCGCAGGGTCTACAACGGAATGATCGACAAGCGGCCGAAGCTTATTGTGCGTGCCGTTGATGCAGGCGACGTGATGGCCGCCGTCCGTTATGGACGTGAGAACGGAATTCTCACCGCGATTCGCGGCGGCGGTCACAACGGAGCCGGTCTCGGAACTTGCGACGGCGGAGTAGTGATCGATCTTTCGACGATGAAAGGGGTTCGGGTCGACCCGGCAGCTCGTACGGTGCGCGTCACGGCTGGATGCGTCTGGGGCGACGTGGATCATGCGACCCATGCTTTCGGGATGGCTACCCCTAGCGGTTTCATTTCAACCACTGGAGTTGCTGGACTCACTCTGGGAGGAGGCATCGGCTACCTGACGCGCCGCTATGGTCTCACAATTGACAATCTACTCTCCGTCGACATGGTGCTTGCGGATGGAAGATTCGTCACCGCAAGTGACAAGGAGAACGACGATCTATTTTGGGCAATACGAGGTGGCGGCGGCAACTTCGGTGTCGTGACTTCATTCGAGTTCCGGTTGCATCCGGTGAGCACCGTCCAGTTCGGGCCCACGTTTTGGCCCCTTGAGCAGGCAGCGGACGTTCTGAAGTCCTATCGCGAATTCATTCTTACGGCTCCCGAAGAAGTGAATGGATTCTTTGCCTTTCTCGTAATCCCTCCCGCACCAATGTTTCCCGAAAACCTTCATATGAAAAAGGTCTGTGCCATTGTCTGGTGCAGCACAGGAACCGCTGAGGAAACCGAGAAGGCGACCCGCCGCATGCACAGCGTGGGAGCGCCCTTACTCGATGCGGTTGGCCCTGCGCCATTTCCCGCAGTACAGAGCACTTTTGATGGTCTGTTTGTTCCGGGGTTGCAGTGGTACTGGAGGGCCGACAACTTCACAGGGCTGAGCGATGCGGCTATTGCGAAGCACGTCGAACACGGTTCGAAGCTGCCGACAATGCTTTCGACGATGCACCTTTACCCTGTCAACGGCGCAGCGCAACGCGTAGGTAAGAACGATACAGCCTACAGCTTCCGGGAAGCCTTGTTCGCCGAGGTCATTGTCGGGGTAGACCCCGACCCGGCTAACGCGGGGAAAATTACAGAATGGTGCAAGAACTATTACGACGCGCTGCATCCCTACTCAGCAGGTGGCGCCTACATCAACTTCATGATGGACGAAGGACAGGGACGGGTTCAGGCTTCGTTCCGCGATAATTACAGACGACTTGCTGCCATCAAGAAGAAGTACGATCCGACAAACTTCTTCTGCGTAAACCAGAACATCAAGCCAGCGGCGTAGGGCCCAATTGGCGATCTGCACCGGCGGACGATTTCCCATGGCATTCCCCAAACGTTTTACAAAGTCAAGGCGCTTTCGCCGCAACATCGTCATGTAATCGCGTTGTATTCGCCTGCTGGAGTCGGCTGAAACCGGACTGTGCGTCTGCCCTCCAGAGAAAAACGCCAGAAAACTTGCCCACGGGGTTCGACGGGGCACTTTCTCCTGTGCGCTTTGAAGGCAAGACCTGCGGAATTGCGGCGATTTTCAACGATTCTTGCAGTAATGCAGCCCTATTTCTTTGCAATGTGCGTTCGGACTCACCCTTTACAAAACGTTCCGGAGACATGGTTTACGATGCCATGGAAGGAACGGTCGATCGTGGAAGAACGCATGCGGTTTGTATTGAGGCTCAAGGACGGGGAGTGCATGTCCTCGTTGTGCCGGGAGTTCGGCATCTCACGGGTGACCGGTTATAAAATTTATGCGACCCGCAAATCTGTGTACCTCGCAGGCCAGCGTGAATCTATCTCTTTCAAAATCTCTTCTGCCCAGCGTACCGCGTCCGCTATTGCGCTCATCGTCGCAGGTACTCGCTTGTCTCCATCGTAATTAGCCAGTTTACGCGCTGCAAGAATTGAGGCCATAATCCCTATCACGCGTTTGCGCGATTCATCCACTGACGCAGTTTAGCATCTTCGCCTTGTGTTCGCCTTGACTATGCATGGAAAGTTTTCCATCCCGTGTTTATGGGAGGCTGACGTGGATACGGGATATGGTTGGAAAGAGCTTTACATTGCGGCTCTGCGCGAAACCGACTGGTCGAAAATGGAGGGTCGCATTCGAGCAGCGGAGGTTGGGATCAAGGCGAGATTGCAAGAATTATCGATGAATCACATTGCGAAGTTAGAACAGATGCTGGACGACGCCGCCCGGGAGCACACGTACGGGGCAAATTGAAATCCAGCTCAGCGACGGAGTACCCGGGCTGCTCAGAAAATCAACGACAGAAAAGCTCATAGGAGAGAACAGCCATGAACGATCGTATCGCAGATAAGAAGCAGTGGTATCGCCGTTCACTATGCATGGCAGATCCGGCCATCGGATGGATCGAACTTCCGGATATGCCGCTTAGAAGGGAGGCTTGAACGCGATGAGCCCAAAATGGTTTCTCGTCCTTCTGGGTACCCTCAGCTTTGCGGCTCTCTCCTGGTCCCAAGATTTGGGAGAATGGACGGATTCGTATGTAAAGGGCCTCGCCCCTGCCAAGCATTTTCGTGGGATCGTTCTGGCCGAACGGAACGGCCAAGTGCTCGTGGAGAAGAGTTATGGTGCAGCGGTCGAGGAATGGCAAATCCCAGACTCCCCCGAAACAAGATTCGAGATCGCGTCACTGAGCAAGCAATTCACTGCAGCCGCAATTCTGCAGCTGGCCGACAGCGGCAAGTTGAATGTCGAGGATTCAGTCGGCAAGTACTATCCCGAAAGTCCTGCGAGCTGGAAGGGGATGACGATCCACCACCTTCTGACGCACACTTCGGGGCTTCCTGAGAACGAATGGGAGAACTTCTACAAGGGCAGATGTACGCCCTACACAACAGAGGAACAGGTCAAGACTTTTCGCGATCGGCCACTGGGCTTCCAGCCAGGTACCTCCTGGAAATACAGAAACACGGAGTATTACCTACTGGCCTTCATCATCGAGAAGGTTTCTGGAGAGTCGTACGCAACGTATCTAGCTCGTCATATTTTCGAACCCTTGAAGATGGAGCATTCGGGGCTTGCAACGATGGCGGCCATCGTGCCGCAAATGGCAGAGGGATACGCGCGTGAGGGTAGCACTCTGCTCCACAGGGAGTATTTTGATCGCAGTATGGAAACTGGCGCCGGAGGAATCTATACGACCGCAGGAGACTTGCTACTCTGGAACAAGGCTCTGGAATCACCGGGATTCTTGAGCGCCCACGCTCTTGACCTGATGTTCACAGCGCACCCGCCTGGGAACTACGGCTATGGCTGGTTTGTTGAAACTTTACCCCGGCGGAAGATTTATCACGAAGGCGGCGATCCCGGATTCGCGGCTTTCGAGGCGCGCTATCCGGATCAGCATGTCGTGATTATTGTTTTGGCGAACGAGGACGATTCCCCCGTCAGGGACATTGCAGATGCTATGGCCAAGCATCTGATTGGCAACTGAAATCGACCTCACTTTGACTTGCTGAGAACGGTCCTCTCAAGAATGCTTACCGTCGCTGCAGGTACCGAGCCAAAAGGTCGTTGGCGTAACATCGTCTCTCTGACATTGTCGTTGCCGTCAAGTACTCTTTGGAGCGCACTAACCCGTGCACTCCGCTGAACCCTATTTTTCGTAGCAGTTGAAGATGCGCCAATCCAACCCAAGGCTCGCTCGCAATCTTTTTCCGGTCAGGAACTCAGTCCGACCCATGCCCCTGCCAGTGTCGCGCCTTGGCTATTCATGCTCACGGGCTCGTTTGCGCTTCGCATGCGCCATTTCGAGCCGCGAAGTGACGTCCCGCACAAATTGTTCGCGGCTGTTGTAACTGCCGCGGGGCATTACGTTTTTCCCAAGCTCAAAGCCAAGTAGCAGTTCAAGCTGCAACGCTGCCAATGCCGTCTCAACCGAGCAGATCGCCGGCTGGATATCGAACACGGTTCCGCCCCGCCGGCGACATTCCTCCGCCGGGCGAGTGCTGAACCTATGCGCTGATCCCACCAAGCTGTCAGAGCTGCCTCAACCTGCGCCCGGAGGAATGCCGTGCGAGTTTTTCAACCTGGGTGTCATCAGTACTGTTCTACTTTCTCTCAATCCAATTCAGCTATTTTCGATAGTAAAAAAAGCTCGAGATCGGGCTTCGCCGCCGTTCGGCTCGTGAATAACGGCAACTTCACCGAATGCCGTAGGGTATGCGCAGCGCGAACGGGGGTTGATCCCGGGCATGCTGCAGCCATGTCGATCAGCATCCTCGGTCCGGGAGCGACAGTGAGCGAGAATATGCAGTCTCAATTGCAGGTTCCTCCGCCGCAGCTACCTCCATCGGTTCGCCCCAGCAAGGTGTTTGACACCTACTGGAGGTTTGCAGCTGAGCGGCAGGAGATCTTCTTCCGTCGTAAAGCGGACGCCCCACCTCCTTGGACCGCGGACCCCATGCTCCGCGAGTTCAAGTTTACGAATGCCTACCGTGCCTCGGATCGGGTGAGCCAGTATCTGATCAAGCGGGTCATCTATGCGGGCGGTCAAAATCCCGACGAACTTATCTTCAGGATCCTGATGTTCAAAATGTTCAACAGGATTGAAACCTGGGAACTGCTCGAGGAGAGTTTGGGCGGTGTCTCGCTCGCAGCTTACGATTTCGATCGTTACGACTCGGTACTGGCCAATGCCATGGCCGCTGGAGCACGCATTTACTCGGCGGCATGCATCATGCCTTCGAGTGGACGGAAGGGTGACATCAGGAAGCATCGTGACCACCTGCGCCTGATCGAGCGCATGATGCGCGATGGCCTGGGGGCACAACTGCGGCGGTCCACGTCCATGCAGCAGGGGTTCCAAATCCTGAGATCCTATCCGATGGTTGGCGATTTTCTCGCTTACCAATTCATCACCGATTTCAACTACAGCACTGACGGATTTTTCCGAAATGGAATTCACCGTACCCGGCCCAGGTGCCGGAGATGCGATCCACAAGTGCTTCGAGAGCACAAAGAAGCTCTCGCCGGCTCACGCCATCCGCATGATGGCGGATATTCAGGAAGAACAGTTTAGGCGGCTGGGGCTCCATTTTCGCTCGCTGTGGGGGCGACCCCTGCAGCTGATTGATTGCCAGAACCTGTTCTGTGAGGTCAGTAAGTATGCGCGGCGTGCACATCCAGACGTCCGTGGACTCGCGGGCTGCACGAGAATCAAGCAGAAGTAACCGGATGGATCGACGGCCGGTGTCGTATTGGTACCCTCCGAAGTGGAATATCAATCACCTCTACCTAACGGTCAGAACCCGATCAACGTGAAGCGATCCGAGTTCGCAGTCTGTACCAGCTCACGAGTGCAGCACGGCGATTTCGAGCATTTCTGATTCTCGGGATCCATCCGCTGAACAATTCAGCCGACGTTTCCTACCGAAACTCAGGATCACATATCGGATCGAGAGTGTTTTCAATCTATTCCTCAAGAGTTATGTCGCGCTGAATGCACCCCGCGCAGCTTTTGTCATTTAGTCGATCTCAAGACTGCTTTAAGAAATTTTCGCCTTGACAATCAAGAAAGGTCAGTGCGAATAATCCCCTGCAGTTAGTGAAAAGTACTAGCGAGGGGCGCAATTCCAAGAACATTTCAAGGTTGTGGGGATTCCCGAGATGAATTTCCGCAATCACTGGCCTAGGTTCAAAATCGGTCTGCGAGGTTAAGCCATGTCTGCGAAAATCGCGCATTTTGGCAGTTTTGTTTTGCTGGCGACTCTCTGTTTCTTTCTCTTCGCGGTTTCGGCGAGGGCACAGATTGGTAACGCTGGCCTCGGTGGAACCGTGACCGATCAATCCGGCGCCGCAGTGGTCGGGGCTACCGTCACCCTTAACAACAAGGCCTCCGGGACTGAAACCAGCTTCACCTCAGACGAGAGGGGAGAATACACCTTTCGCAACTTGACACCCGGCACTTACGATTTGAGAGTCAGCAAGAATGGCTTTCAGAACTTCCTGAAGAAAGACATCGTCTTAACCATAAACGCGAGCGTCCGGGCTGACGCGGTTCTCAAGGTTGGTGCCCAGACGGAAACCGTCCAGGTGGAGGGGGGCGCCTCCATTATTAATTACGATAACGGTACGCTGCAGGGGGGGGCCGACCCGCAAACCATCAAGGACCTGCCGCTTGCCATCGAGGGCAAGCCGCGTTCGTCCGCTGCATTGGCCGTCCTGCTACCGGGCATTTCGACGGGGGGAGGCAATCAGGCTTTCCAGGCACGCATCAACGGTGGTCAGGAATCGGGCGACGAGGCCTTGCTCGATGGCGCAACCATGCAGGAAGGCTTCATGAGCCAGAGCGGCATGACCTCGATTCAACAGGACTTTCAGATGTCGCCGGACATGGTGCAGGAAGTTAAGGTTCTAACGTCAAGTTACGACCCCCAATATGGATCGTCGACTTCGGGCCAGATCACCATGGTGAGCAAGGGCGGCACCTCACAATTTCACGGGGCTATGTTCGAATATGCTCGCAATAAATCGCTGAACGCGAACACCTGGACGAACAACTTTCTGGGCAGTCCCAGGCCACCCGACAACGAGCACAACTTTGGAGCCAACTTCGGCGGCCCGGCCAAGCTCCCGTGGATTAACAGCGGAAAACGCAAGACATTCTTCTACTTCAACTGGGAGTCCTATCACCAAGCCGGTGGCTCCAACACCCCTACCATCTCGATTCCTTCGCTGAAGGAGCGGACCGGAGATTTCTCGGACTGGGTGAATGGGAGTGGAACAGTGATCCCGATCTACATGCCGGCTAACGCCCCTGCCGCCTGTCAGGCAGCGGCCGCCGTAGGTCCCGGGCAGCAATTCCCCGGGAATGTGATTCCTCAGGGTTGCATCAGCCCCATTGCAGCGGCTTACATGGCGGCCTTGCCGACCCCAACGAATTCCAATCCCACATCCAATTACACGCTACCCAGAGCCGTGCCGGATACGCTCACTTCGAACAGCAACGTCTACATGCTCCGAATCGACCATGAATGGGGTGACAAAGACCACTTTTACTTCTTCTGGTGGCGCCAGTTCACCGGCTTCAATACGGCTACGGCTCTTCCGGTGGCGATTTCGACGGAATCTCCCACGAGGCCGCAGAATTCGCCCATCTCCCGTTTTAACTGGGAACACACTCTTTCTTCGACCCTGACCAATCACATGACCTTCGGATACCTGAACCGTAACGAAGGCTACGGATCGGAGAACCTGGCCTTTATCGGCAAGCTGCCGCAGATTCCGGGGGCAGCCAGCCTAAACGCCTTGCCTGCGTTCACCTTCTCTGACAACTTCAACCAGATTTCAAACAGCAATGGGCCTCCGGCAACCAACATCACGGTCCGTCCGACATGGGTGTTGAACGACACGGCGAACAAGGTGTGGAACCATCACACGTTCACCTTCGGCGGCGAATGGCGCTCGGTCCAAGGCAATATTCACGCATCGAACAATCAATCCGGAACTTATGGATTTGATCGCTCGACCACTGCTCTTTCCTCCAGCGCTAACAGCGGAAGTCCGATTGCTGGATTCCTGTTGGGAGCGGTTAGTACTGGCTCGATGGATCGCCGGGTGGTCTCCTCCTGGTATCCGCGTCAGACGGTGTGGGCCTTTCACATCAACGATTCCTGGAAAGCCACGCCGAAGCTGACCCTGAACTATGGCGTACGGTGGGATTACTACACACCCTCGCGGGAGAAGTACAACCGCCAATCCTTCGTCGATCTGCTAGGCGCTAATCCCGGAGCCGACGGACGGCCCGGGCGCCTGGCTTTCGCCGGCTCTGGCTATGGCGCCGCAAGTTTCGGCGCGGACTACCCGGAGAAGCCTTGGCACAAAGGTTTCGCGCCGAGGCTCGGTGTTGCCTACGCCGTCGACTCAAAGACCGTGGTGCGTGCGGGTTACGGCATCTTCTTCGGCCAAGCGTATTACCCCGGCTGGGGCGGAGGGATGTCGCTCGACGGATTCAATTTGCACCAGACCTTTGCCACCAGTCCCAACGGCGCTTCCACAAACGCAGCTTTCTATCTTGACAATGGAGTTCCGGCTCCGCTCTTTCCTCCAGCAACAGATTCATCCTTCGACAACGGCGCAGCGCCTAGCCAGGCCAACGGCAACGGCGGGGCGTATCGTCCTGTTGACGCCAACCGCCGGCCCTACTCACAACAATGGAATCTGACAATTGAGCGTGAACTTCCCGGCAGAGTTGCCTTGAGCGCAGCTTACGTCGGAAACAAGGGGACACGGCTTACGTCGAGCTTGAACCCGGTGAACGTTTTGAATCCATTCAGTGCGAGCATCAAAGCGCTGGAGGCACCGATCACCGCGATCGATCCCTCTTGCGCCACCGACGCTACCACGCCGGGAGCAAACTGCACCTACACCCCCCTTCTCAACGACACGTTTACAGCGGGAGGTCCCACCACCCTTCACGGCGTTTCCGTACCATACACGAATTGGGTTGCGGATCTGACCAAGCCTACCAGCGCTTGTGCTCCTACCGTGGCTCAGGCATTGCTGCCGTTTCCCCAGTTCTGCGGACCGCTGCAGGGACTGAACGAAAACTCCGGCAACTCCATCTATCACTCATTCCAGGCCAAGGTGGAAAAGCACTACAGCAACGGCTTACAGTTGCTGGCCGCGTACACCTTCTCGAAGGTGATTTCCAACGCCTCGGACAACGTGCAACAACTCGGAGGCTCCTGGAACGCGACGCAGGGAGTCATCTCGCCGTTCGAGCAGGCCCGCGCCCGCAGCATATCGTCAGACGATGTGCCGCAGATCTTGTCTGTGGCCTTCGTTTACGAGTTGCCCTTTGGCAGAGGCAAGAGGTTCACGGGTGGAGGAAGCGGTCTGGCCAACACAGTCATCGGGGGCTGGCAACTCAGCCCTATCATTCACTTCCAGAGCGGAACACCGATGTGGTTCCGTTCCTCTACCTGCCAGGTAGTGGCCCAATTCAGGCAGAATTGCCTGGTCGGCGCGGTCAAGGGCGCAGACCCCTTCCTGCATAGTCCGAACGGATACAATCCTGGCACTGGTCCTCTCTTGAACGCCGCCGCGTTCGAACCTTTGAGTAACTTCTGTGTAGCCGGCACGGCACCAGGTTGCACCGGAGCCTATGGATACACCGGCGACGGTCCCCGCATCTCCAACCTGCGAGGTCCAAGTGGGAAGAACCTGGACTTCTCAATCACCAAGAACACCAGAATAGGGGAGCGGACGAACTTCCAACTTCGCTTCGCATTCTTCAACGCCCTTAACACGCATTACTTCTACCCAGCAGCCAATGTCAACAACCAGGGTTCAAATTTTGCCTTCGTGAATGACATAGCAGCTGGAGGCGCCAACGGTTTCGGCACTTGGAACCGAGGCGTCAGTTCGCCGCGTACGATTCAAATCGGCGCGCGGCTCGAGTTCTAGGAGGTCACACCCGGATGCCTTCAACAGCGCCGTCTTGTGCTCAGCACAAGATGGCGCTGTTTGAGGGCTGACTACAGCTGGTTAATTTGTTGGGGGCGGGGAGCCGGGCGCTGCTTCGGCGTTTCGGATTTTGGTCAACTGCTTGAAGCGCTCGATCTCGCTCGCGGCCAGTTCACTTTCGCCCAGCCTATTATAAATCCGTCCCAGAAGGTAGTGCGGCTCAGCATAGGTTGAATCCAGAGCCACAGCCTGATTCAACGACAGGATCGCGGCCGGACCCTGCTGCTGCATTTCGAGGACTCGTCCAAGTTGGTAGTGGGCCTGGGGAAGGCGGGCATCGTAGCTCAGGGCCTCACGCAGATTTTTTTCTGCTTCTACCGGGCGGTTGAGCGCCACCAGCGAAATCGACATATCGACGAGCGGCCACGGTGACGGCTTCGCCTGCAGCCGGTTCAGTTCCACGGCGCGTGCATAGCTCTTAATGGCTGCATCGAATTGGCCGAGGTAGTCATGGCAAAGCCCTAGCAGGTCATAAGCTCGCATCATCCGGGAATCCAGTTCGACTACCCTCTGTAATCGCCCGATGGCGGCGGTGTAGCCCTGAGCGTCATAATCGATGCGCGCCAGCCAATAAAGGTAGAGTGGACTCGCGGGCTGGGCGCTGACGAGTCTCTCCAGTTCCGATCGCGCCCACTCGCTTCGGCCAAGCTTTACGTAGGTCATAGCCAGCGTAAAGCGACTGCGGGGGTCGAGAGGAGCGATTGCTTCCGCCCTCTTCCAGGCGATTGCGGCGTCAAGATACTGCCTGTCCAAGAAGAAGAGCCCGCCCGTAACCTCAAGGAGTCTTGACGCGTTGAGCGATTTCGGATCGCGATTCGACTCTTCCAGCAGGATCATCTCCGCCTGCTTGAAGTCGCGCCGTTTAAGGGCATCTTCGAATTCGAGGCGTCGCGCTGGCATGAGGGGGAGATGGGACAGATCACCTGGAACGCTTGGCGCTGGAATATCTTCTGGTGTCGCGGCCGGAGTTTGGGCCGGCAGGCACAATGGCGATGCAGCCAACAGCAGTATGGAGATCGAAAAGGCAATCCTTCGCATTGCGTCCGCTCTATGCAGTAGCTACAAGAAATGGTAAGCGCGAAGCCCTTCGCGTGCTTGACGAATTTGTTCGTGAGCTTCGCGCTTAAAAGTTTTTGGGCGCAAAGGCGGCAAAAAAAAACCGACGGCTAACGGGATGTTGCCGCCATGGCAGCCTCGACCCTGGCTCTGGTTTCCAATGCCTCTTTGCTCTCCGGCACAAGTTTGAGTTCGAGGTTGATCTCCGCATCCGCCTCGGCGGTTCTGTTCAATTCGAGCAAAAGCAGGGCAAGGGCAAGATGAATTTCCGGCAAACTGGGATCAGATCGCGCCGCCTCCTGATAAGCAGCAATCGCCAATTCGTATTTTCCCTGCATGGCATACTCCTGCCCCAAGGCTTGATGCAGCCTCGCGGAAGGCGGACTGAGGCGCGCCAGCCGCTGGTAGGACCACGCGTAGAGTTTGGTCCAGGCCCGGCCAAGTAGATACGAGTATTCCGCCTCTTGCGGGTCCAGGCTCACCAGCTTCTGTAGTTCCTCGACGGCGGCGGCCCAGTTTTCCGAAGCTTCGTATGCCTTGGCCAGTTGCAGATAGGCCTGTGGCTCGTTCGGCATCGAATGGGCGGCGCGTTCAAGAGCGGCAATGGCTTCGGCATTTTTTCCCAACGCGAGAAGGCTGACGCCCAGAAGCAGCCGCGACGGAGCATAATCGGGCTGGGCGGCGACTGCCTGACGGAATCGGCTGATCGCCAGGGTATGGTTGCCACGTTGTTGCGCGATAACTCCGAGATTATGAAAGACCAACGCACTCTTGACGCCCTGCCGGAGCGCTTCTGAGAACACCTGCTCGGCACCGTCCAGGTCGCCTGCCTTCAGCGCTTCAACTCCTGCGCCAAGATTTACTCCGGATACTGGCGGGGGCTGCTGCGCGACGGCGGCGCCGGCCGTCCAGAGAAGCAACAGCAAGACCACCGAGGGGTGCGAGGCTCGGCGACAGCATTTCGCAACATGCCTCAATCCGGTCCGGTCACCTATCATCGCGACCTCGCCTGGCTGTCACTAGAGATATTGCCGTGGGCACCGCAACCATATATTGAACCTAGGGCCCATACCAAGCAGCATCAGTATAAGCCAGCTACGTATTTTGCCCTCATTCAGATGGTTTGTCGTCACGTATAATTCTGAGGGTACATTCTATGCGACAGCGCTGGCCGATACCGGCTGCGGCTTTGGCGGCTCTGTTCTACGCAACCTGTTTCCTTTCTGCGCAGGATCGCCAAAGCGCAAGGGATGACAAAATCCTGCAGATTCAGAGTTTGATTGGAGAATCCCACCTGGTGGAGGCCGAGAAGCTGCTGAACCAGGCCGTAAAGCAGTTTCCCGCGGACGCGGGGTTCGACAACTTGCGTGGGATCATCGATGCACAGCAGGGCAACCCGACGGCCGCCGCTCGCAGCTTCAGGCGGGCGATCCTGCTCTCGCCGAAGTTCACCGGCGCTTACCTGAACCTTGGCAGGCTCTACCTACAAGACTCAGCTCGTGATCCCCAGGCCAGTTTCAAGGCCCTGGAGATTTATACGCGTGTGCTCGATTACGAGCCCAAAAACCAGGAAGCCAATTATCAAACCGCTGCTCTGCTGCAGCAGGCAGGTAAATTCCAAGAGTCACTGCTGCGCTTGTTACGCCTGCCGGAGGAAGTGCAGGTTCGAGCTCAGGCACTGTCAATTTTTTGCGCCGACTACGCTGCGACCGGTAACCGCCAGGCCGCCGATGGCGCGGCGGCGCGTCTACTTGCCGATCCGGAGTTTTCTGAAGCGGACGCACAGCAGGTCTTGCCAGGCCTGGCCGCCAGCCAGCGTGATGATCTTGTCATTCTTCTATTGGAGGGCCTGCAGAAGCGCCAGGCACTGGCACCTCAACTCCTTCACGCTCTCGGCTCAGCTTACGCGCGCAATCACCGATTCAATGAAGCCCGGACGGCTCTCGAGGGATCCGCGGCCGGGGCGAATCTTTCGCCGCGCCTGCTCCTCGAACTGGCGCGAGTTGCGCATGAGCAGCAGGATTACAAAGGTTCCCTGGGCTATCTCGCTCACGCGCGCGATCTTGCGCCTGAAAACGCCAACATTCACTATGATTTTGGAGTAGTTTGTCTTGATATGGACTTGCTGGCGGAAGCGGGCAACGCTTTCGAGAAAGCGGTCGCGCTCGAACCGGAGAACGCGTCATTCAATTACGCGATGGGCTCGGTTGCGGCGTTTCGGCATGACCCTGCCGAGGCTGTACCTTTCTTCCAGAAATATCTCCAATTGAGGCCTGGCGATCCTCGGGGAAAACTCGCGCTCGGCACCGCATTTTTTCGCGCGAAGGATTATGATGCTGCCGTTCCCTGGCTGACGGAAGCGGTCCAAGCCTCGGAGACCGCAACCGCAGCGCATTATTACCTTGGGGCCATCGCGTTGCAGCAACGCCGCCTCGATGACGCCGTCAGCCAGTTACAGTTGGCCTTGAAAGCCGATCCCGATTACGCCAACGCCCTGGCCGAGCTTGGACAATATTACCTAATCAAGAAAGAGTACGACGAAGCTGAGAAACAAATTCGGCGGGCCCTGGAGCTTGATCCAGACTATCTCGCCGCGAATCTCTATCTTTTGACCCTCTACACCCGCACCCAGGACTCGCGCCGGGAAGAGCAGGCCAGGCATTTTGAAGAGCTCCAGAAACGTGGTGATGAGAGGGCGCAGGAGCTCATGCGCATCGTTGAGGTGCGTCCTTTCGAAACTCCGTGAGGTCCCGTCCGAACATGCTCCGAGTTCTTACTTTGTGTTTCATCCTATCCTCGTTGCTTGTGGTGGCGGCCTCGGCCAGTGCAGGAGGGGAATCCCCGGGCCTGGCGGAATGTGCGCAGGCTTTCTATCGGGGCGAATTCGTACAGGCCGCGCGACTGGCGGAAACGCAATTGCGCGTCCAGCCCAACGCTGTCCCGGTGCGCGTGATGCTGGCGCGGGCGCTGCTGGCGCAGGGAAAATTTCAGCCAGCGTTCGAGGAATTGCGCAAGGTACTGAAGGCGGAGCCGAACAACGGGGACGCCCTTTACTATTTGTCGCTCATTGCCCGCGAGCTCTCGCAACGGGAGTATCAGCGGCTTCTCACGCTGGCGCCGGATTCTGACCGCGCCCACCAGTTGCTCGGTGAAGCGGCCTTAGCGGCGGAGAACCCGAGCGAGGCAGAAACGGAGTTTCAGAACGCTCTGCGGGTCAATCCTCGTTCCGTCGAAGCCGCCGTCGCACTGGCTGATCTGAAACGCTCCCAGTCAAAATTCGATGAAGCGATCGGCTACTATGCCCAGGCGGAACACATCGGTCCCCTGAGCTATCCGATCGCCTACGGCCTGGGAGCGTGCTACACCTACAAAAAAGACTACTCGCAAGCGGCTGACTGGTTGCGCAAGGCAGTCGCGTTGGCTCCTGATTCTGCAGCCGGCCATTTTGCTCTCGGTAACGTGCTCTTCCAGGGAGGCCAGCTCGAAGCAGCCATCCCGGAATTGAAGACGTCGTTCCATCTGGAGCCCCGGATGAAGCAGGCCTACTTCCTGCTGGGCCGAGACTACACAAAACTAGGGCGTCAGCAAGAGGCGCAGGCCATGTTCGAGAAGCTCGATCAGATGAACCGTTCCGAGATCCCTGGAACCAAGCCGGCTGATGATGTGAGCCCGGAGCGAGAGCCTCCGCAGTAGATTTGCAGAATAGCGGAACGTGTAACTGGCGCGTCCCAATGCCTGTTCGAGCGAAACGTTGTTCGCCCTTTCTGGTCGCCGCCTTGCTCACGCTAAGCGGGGCGGCGCAGGAAACCGAGGACCACAAACCGCCAACGCAACAACCCATGGGGGTTTCAACTGGAGCTCCGCATGCTCCCGTGAAGGATGCTTTGTCGCGCCCCATCACGGCAGGTGGGTTCGTGGATGGTGCACTTGCCGTGTTCACTGATATCACCAAGGCCGCAGGGCTGGATAAATTCCATCACCGATCCGGAACACCAGAGAAGAAGACCATTCTCGAGACTCCAGGGTCGGGCGTAGCCTTGCTCGATTATGACAACGACGGCTGGCTGGATGTCTATTTGCTCAACGGTTCTACTCTCGCCGCATTGCAAGGCAAGGAGCCGGCGCCCCGCGCCATGCTGTTGCGCAACAATCACGACGGTACGTTCAGCGATGTAACCGACAAAGCTGGGGTCGCAAACCAGCGCTGGGGCTTCGGCGTTGCCGTGGGCGACTATGACAATGATGGCTGGCCTGATATGTACGTCAGCAATTTCGGTAAGAACCGCCTGTACCACAACAATCACGACGGCACGTTCACCGATGTGGCGGAGAAGGCGGGTGTGACCTTGGGAGGATGGTCCACGGGGCCGACGTGGGGGGACTATGACCACGACGGCCGTCTCGATCTGTTCGTGCCTGGCTACGTGAAGTTCGACCCCGAACATCCTCCGGTGGCGGGGCAGGCCGGGGTGACGACCAGTTCGTGCCAGTTCCGTGGAGTGAGCGGGATGTGCGGGCCACGCGGTCTGCCGGGGGAGAGGGATCATCTGTTCCACAACAACGGGGATGGCACCTTCACCGATGTGAGCCAGAAGGCTGGCGTTGACGATTCGCAGAAGTACTACGGCCTCGCCTCGGTGTTTGTGGACGTGGACAATGACGGCTGGCTCGACCTGGCCGTGGCCAATGATTCGACGCCTCGTTATCTCTACCGCAATCGCCGGGACGGAACCTTCGAGGATGTGAGTTACGTCTCCGGGTTCGCGCTGACCGACGCTGGGCTGGCGCAGGCCTCCATGGGAATTGCGACTGGAGACTACAACCGTGACGGCAGAGTGGACTTCTACATCACGGTGTTTTCCGACGACTTCAATGCGCTTTACCGGAACGATGGCGGCACCAGTTTTTCCGAAGTCTCATTCCAGGCGGGGCTCGGCACTCCGACCATCCCCTTCCTGGGTTGGGGAACCGGATTTCTCGATTTCGACAACGATGGTCTACTGGACATTTTTTCTGCCAACGGTCACGTCTATCCGTGGGTGGACGAGCGCGATTGGGGAACGACTTGGGCACAACGGCCGCTACTGTTTCGCAATCTTGACGGTGCGAGCTTTTTGGAAGTGCCGCCCGCAACGGACAGTGGCCTCGCGGATGTGATCCCAGCGCGGGGCGCGGCTTTTGGGGACCTGTTCAATGACGGCCACATTGATGTTGTCATGAACAACATGGATTCCCCTCCCACGCTGTTGCGCAACATCGTCAAGAACGAAAACCATTGGATCACGTTCAAGCTGGTGGGTGGGCCTAAGAGCCCGCGTGATGCCATCGGCGCAAAAGTGTTTCTTACTGCGGGCGGAGTGCGGCAGCGAGCCGATGTGACCAGCGGTGGCAGCTACTGCTCGAGCTCCGACCCGCGGATTCATTTTGGGCTAGGGATTTTAACCAAGATCGACAAGATTGAAATTCATTGGCCTAGTGGAAAGCAGGAGGAAATCGGCGTGCCCGGTGTTGACCGAATCTTCAGCGTGGTAGAAGGACAGGGAGCAATTGAGAAATAGCTTCTGCCATTCGCGATCGGTCGCCACGCTTGCGTGGCCGGAAATTCGGAAAGGGTTTTGGTTGCGGTTTGTTTCAGGTCTCTTTCTCCTCGCTGCCTGTGACGCATTCGCCCAAACGCTACAGGAGAATTCGGCCACGACGGCGTTCTCGCAGTTTCGCCCTCGCCAGGAAATTCCCGGCGTCGGCTTTATCGGTTCTGACGTTTGTGTCGCTTGTCATACGGGAAAGGCCCACTCTGAGACGAGCATGGCTCGTGCTCTGAGCACTGCCGCGGAAAGCCGTTTGCTGCAATCTCACCCACGGATGACTTTTCGAGCCGGAATGTACGCGTACGAGATTGTCAGCGACGGTCAACAGAGTATCTATCGTGTCACTGACGGAAAGGAAACAATAAGCGAACCGATCCCGTACGTGTTTGGCAATGGCACCATCGCGCAGACCTACGTTCTTCGTCACAACGGCAAGCTGTACGAAGGCCGCGTCAGCTATTACGCCGGCATTGAGGCCCTGGATTGGACAATCGGCGACAAACTGGATCCGCCTCTCGGTTTGCAGGAAGCCTTCGGCCGTGACATCAGTGGGGACGAGGCCCGTAACTGCTTCAGTTGCCACGGCACGGCCGCCGTTGTTAACGGCAGGCTCGACCTTGAGCACATGGTTCCGGGTGTGGGCTGTGAGGCGTGCCATGGGCCGGGAGCGCAACATATCGCGGCCATGGGGGCAGGCAAGAAGGGCGCACGGTATATCTTGAATCCGAAATCGCTCGATCCCGATACCCTCTCACAGGAGTTCTGCGGGGCCTGCCACCGCAGTGCAGACACGGTAGGGATGATGCCGGACCTCGGCGGCATCAACAACGTACGATTCCAGCCCTATCGTATTTACCGAAGTCGTCGCCACAACTCCACTGATCGCCATTTTGCCTGCACCGCTTGCCACGATCCCCATGTGGAACTGAATCATCCGACTGCAGCTGACGATTCAAACTGCACCGCTTGCCATGCGCCGAGCCAATCGCATCCCGCGTTGATCGCAAGTCAGAAAGGAGAGCCAGGAGGGCAATCCACGGCCTCGCCGGCCGCAAAATCCTGTTCCGTGGGAAACGAGGGTTGCGTGAGCTGCCACATGCCCAAAGTGGAGCTGCCGGCAGCGCACTTCCAGTTTACCGACCACTGCATTCGCATCGCGCGCCCGGGCGACCCGTATCCGTATTGAAGCTTTGAGTTTAAGATCGCAATGCCCAATCCCCACCGGGACTACGATCCTGAGCCCTCCACAATCGTGATGTAGCGGTCAATCGGAAGATCGGTGAAAGTCTCCGCCGGTTTGCCGGGTTGCGGCCATTGGATCTCCAGCTTATTGATTTTTGGCCGCTTGCCGATGCCCAACACTTCACGTGGATCATGCGACGACAGATAGCTGCCGCCGCTCACCTTCAGTCGGCTACGCTTCAGGTCCCCGGCCTGCCATGTAATTCTGGCGCCGATTGCATCCGGATTCGCCTTCTTTCCCACAAGCCGCAAGCCGAGCCAGTGATTGTCTCGCGCTGCCGTGTTCTTCAGCAGCAGGGGTGGCCCGTCGTTGACCACAATCAGCACATCCATTGCGCCGTCGTTGTTGAAATCCCCAACCGCCATGCCGCGCGCGGCAAATGTCTGCGTGAAAGCCGGTCCAGCGGAAGCACTTAGATTTTCCAGTCTATGGCCATCGTTATGGAACAGCAGCAAAGGTTCCTTGTAGGTGACGCGAGTGGAATGTTGTTCTATCCGGTCATCGGGATGTCCATTGGCAATGAAAAGATCGAGGTTGCCGTCGTTGTCGTAGTCGAAAAACTTTAGCCCCCACCCGCTCATGAGCCGCGTCACTCGCCCCAGTCCCAATGCCCCCGCCAGATCGTCGAAGGTCAGGTCGCGATTGTTGTGGTAGATCGAGTACATTTCTTGATCCACATTGGTGACGAACAGGTCCTGCCAGCCATCCTGGTCGAAATCTGCGGAATCAACGCCCATGCCCGAGCGCGGGCGTCCTTCCTGGCTGTAGGCAACGCCCGCCCCGATTGCCATCTCCTGGAATTTCCCATTGCGCTGGTTGACAAAGAGGAAATTTGCCACTGTGTCGTTGGCCACGAACAGATCCATCCAACCATCGTTGTCCACGTCGGTGGCAACGACGCCCCACGCTTTGCCCAATAGGTTGGCGATTCCGGATTCGCGGCTGACGTCGGTAAAAGTCCCGTCACCGTTGTTGTGGAACAGCCAGCTCCGCGTCGGTTGGTAGGCGGTTGGGACGCAATAGAATCGCTCCCCGGTGCGCTGGTCTCCGCAGAATTGATTCTTTGATTTGTCAAAATCCACGAAGCGGCAGACGAAGAGGTCCAGTTTCCCGTCATTGTCGTAGTCGAACCACACCGCGCTAGAAGCCCAGCCCGGGGCGGCAACCCCGGCTTTTTCGGTTACATCGGTGAACGTTCCATCTTTGTTGTTGCGATAAAGGATGCTTCTTCCGTATTGGGTGAGGTAAAGATCGGGCCAGCCATCGCCGTTGTAGTCGCCCACGGCGGCCCCCATGCCATAGCCTCCGCCCGTGACCCCGGCCTTTTCAGTTACGTCCGCAAAGGTCCCGTCGCGGTTATTCCGGTAGAGCGCATTGCGCAGCGGAGGATTCGGCGTGAGGAAATCACACCTTCCGCTGTTCACGAGGTAAATGTCCATCCAACCGTCGTTGTCGTAGTCGAGAAATGCGCAGCCGGCTCCGGTGGTTTCAGGCAGGTAGTATTCCGGCGAACGTCCGTTCACATGCCGCCATGTGATCCCGCTTGTGCCGGAAGGAACCTCTTCGAACAATCGAGGAGAATCCACCGGCGTCGCGAACGCTGGGGCGGCGCCGACAACTGGCTCAAGGCGGAAAGCAGCCGAACTTGCCCAAAAGCCAGCGCTTCCGATGCTTAAGCGGTGGATAAATTTTCGACGAGTAAGTCGTGACATGGCCTTGTTCGTCTTGGTTGGGAAGAGCTCTGTTTTCAGACGTCCCGAGGATACAACAGCGGCCACTGCAAGCGGTGGTCGCTAACTAAGACCGCATTCTGGAGTCTCACAAGGGGGTGCGGGGGATCTGAAAGCGCGCAGATTTGGTCAGAGGCTAGGGCCAACTTATTCGGTTGGCCGGACGTCCAACCCAGCTTCTCCGCCGTCCAATCCCCTTGTCAGAGTGTTTTTTGCTCTGCGCTTTCCACCTGTGTATCCGCCACCGGTTGGCTCTGCGTGATGCTGAAGTCCTTTACGTTCTTGAGCACCAGGAACGGAACCTCGGGAGTCTGAGGTAGCTTGACGTGAATGAGCTCTACCCCAGAAACATCTTCGAGGGCGAACCCTGGCCGCATATCCGGCTTCATAGGTCTGATCTCAACATCCCTCATCTCGATTCCCTTCACATGGCGGATGTAGAAACCATGGGCCGGCAGCACCCCGAAGCGGTTCGGGTCAGGATAGACGCTCTCGAGCTCTGGCGGTTGTATGGCGGCGTCTTCCTTTGTGCCTCCGCCCTGGTGTAGCACAAGAATGTTCCTTAGCCTGACGTCTTCGATGTAATGACCTGGAATTCCGGCGATGATTGTCGCCTGGTGCGAGGCGCAGTTGGAGACAACGACGTTGCTGATGAGCACACGCCGTAGTTCTCCCACCCGAGTTCCCTCCGGACCACGCATACGGCGGCCCAGGCGGAGAAAGAAAGGAACATCAACGATGTCCCGCATGGTGAGATTGGTGATGGCGACATCTTCCAGCAGTGCGCCATCCACCGACTCGAGCGCGATCCCCCGGCAATTCTCTATCACGCAGTTGGAAATAGTGATGTTACGGAAACCGCCGTTGCTTTCAGTGCCGAACTTGATCCGCCCATTGCGGGGAACCTTTGAGTCGGAGGCGAAGGGCTTGTAGGTGGCATCGAGCATGGTGCCCTCCTCATAGCCTCCGGTAACATAGCAGTTGGTTATGGTGACGTGGTCGGTCGACCGGGGGAATCCCAGGCCATAGGAATCTTTCAGGCAGATGCCGTCGTCCCAGGGCGAGTTGACACTGCAATTCGAGATGCGCACGTTGCGGCAGCAGTCGACATCGATCGCGTCACGATTGGTGTCGATCTTCAAATTGTCGATGGTTAAATTGTCCACTCCCGTGGCCAGCAGGGCGAAATGGCCGCCATGCAGGATCGAGATGTCGCGCAGAGTCACGTTGCGGCAATTCTTCAGGCTGATGGACTTGTTTCCGATGCCTGCCGCCAAGATGTCATCTCTTTCTCCGCGGCTCAGACCTTTCCCCCAAATCAGCCCATGCCCTTCGATGGAAACATTTTCCAGGTCTTCACCCCAGATCAGGCTGTTATGCCAGTGGCTGTGGCCAAAATCCTGAAACTTGTCCCAGGCGTTGGGCTCGGGTGGATCATAGCCCCCAACGGCGCCTGCTGCCGGCGCGTCCGCCGCCACGATGGTTGCGCCGGGGTCAAGATACAACGTGATGTGGCTCCTCAAGTGGATGGAGAAGCAGAGATAGCTTCCAGCCGCAAAACGAACGATGCCTCCGCCGTTCGCTGCTGCGGTCTCGATGGCCTTGTTGATGGGTGCTGTGTCCAGAGTTTTACCGTCGCCGGTAGCTCCGAAGGCCCTCACGTCGAGCATGTTTTCGGCTGCAAGGTTCGTCCTTGCTTTTGCGGAAGCGGCGTGAACGTTGGTGGCTGTTCCCAGCGCTGAGCCGGCGATACCGGCTCCTGTAAGCTTAAGAAAGCCTCTTCTTTCGGTAGGTCTAGCAGACATGGTTTCTCCATTAGCAGTGATTGGCGATCTATGACTGAGTGGCCGGTGATTCAGCTGGCGGCGCACAGGACACTGAAACAATCGCACGCCAATGTCAAACGAGAAATTTTAACGTTTCATTTCAGCAAGGCTCATACTCATTTTTTGCAACTAGTCACCCAGATTCCGCCCTGCGGCGAACTACCGGACCTGGGTCTCAACCCACACGTTGGTCGACCACGGGGCAAAGCGACGGTCAGCGGCCTATGAATGATTCACGGCATTGAGTGTTTCTAAAAGGCTCGTTTAACTCTCTTGATTTGACAACGCGTAAGCGGACACGTACAAACCGTTCCATACGTCCTTCGGGCGCTTGACCGGGAACACAGCGGACATGCCATGGCGTCTTGGTTGTCTCGATCGCACGGTTTCACCCCTTTTCCGGCCTGAATTGCAAAGCCGCGAACGGACGCGCGACAACGAATGGAAAGCACACCGACTAGGCAGCAGCTTAAAGAAGATCTGGTAACGGCAGACCAGATCCCTTCCACTGTGGAAGAGGTAGTCGCGACGACGCCCTTTATCGACGTCCACACTCACTTGTATGCCCCCGCATTTGGCAGCCTGGGTTTGTGGGGCATCGACGAACTGCTGACGTATCACTATCTGGAAGCGGAGCTGTTCCGCTCGTCCGGTATCTCTCCTGAGCGCTATTGGGGGTTGTCGAGACGGGAGCAGGCGGATGCAATCTGGCAGGCCCTGTTCGTCGAAAATAGCCCGATTTCGGAAGCCACGCGTGGCATCATCGCTGTTCTCCATGCGTTCGACTTGCCGACCGAAAGCCCAGACCTTGAAGAAGCCCGGTCGTTCTTCCAAGCCCAAAGCATCGAATCGCATGTGTTGAACGTCCTTCAGATGGCGGGGGTGAGCTCGGTGGTGATGACCAATGATCCCCTCGACGCGGAAGAGCGGCGAGTATGGATGAATGGCTCCCACTCCAGCACCGAGTTCATGGCAGTACTGCGCCTGGATAGGATTCTTTGCGGCTGGGCCGATCACTGGCACCTCCTGGCTGAGCAAGGCTACTCGGTGGACGCCCAGGCAACCGGCAGATCGGCCACCGAGGTGCGCAGATTTCTCGCCGACTGGTACGCGCGCATGCGTCCGGTGTATATGGCGGTGTCACTCACCGATACTTTCCAATTCCCGGAGAACAGCATTCAGAGCAAGCTCCTGAGTGAAACGGTGTTACCCTCGTGCCGTGAATTTGATGTGCCGCTTTCTCTAATGATTGGAGTCCGCCGCCAGGTGAATCCAAGAATTCGCCTGGCGGGCGATGGGGTAGGCAAAGCGGACCTGCGAGCGGTGGAAAACATTTGCCGCGATCATCCCGAAAACCGCTTTCTGATCAGCGTTCTGAGCCGCGAAAATCAGCATGAACTCTGTGTGTATGCCCGAAAGTTCAGCAATCTGATGCTCTTCGGATGCTGGTGGTTTCTGAACAATCCCTCCATCGTAGACGAGATCACGCGGGAACGCGTTGAAATGCTGGGGACGAGTTTCATTCCGCAACACTCCGACGCCCGGGTTCTCGAGCAGGTCCTCTACAAATGGCGAAATACCCGCGCCACCATGTGCAGTATTCTCTCCGACAGCTACAAGTTGCTGGCCCGCGACGGTCGCAGGGTCACGCGCCAGACTATCGAGCGCGATGTAAACCGCCTGTTCCGCGGGAACTTCGAAGAATGGACAAACCTGTCAGCTTGAAGCCCGGCGGCGAAGCTTAGCGGGCCGCTTACTGCTGACTGGCGAGTGTCTTCTGCAGAAATTCGGCGACGGACTCGGTCAGCTTGCGCGGATAGTCGGTGCGGACCATGGCGAGCGCTAGGCTTCTGGTGAGATGGTGTCCCGCCACCCGATAGGTCCGGAAAAAGCGGTTCCGGCGCCGGAGTGCGTGTCGCGGAAGTATGGAATACCCGAAACCTGACTCTACCAAGCCCTTGATGGCTTCGCTATCTTCGGCCTCCATCACCACTCGCGGAGCAATGTTGATCTCCCGAAAAAATTGATCAATGATGTACCGAATGTTGCTGCGTTTTGGATAGAGAAGAAATGGAACGTGGGCGAGATCCGAGGCCTGAATGACACGGACACGAGTGCCGCGGACACTGCACGGCGATGGCCGCAGCACGAGCAGTTCCTCATCGAACAATGGCAGGATCTTGAGGTTGTTTTCTGACACCGGAAGTGAGATCAGGCCCAGGTCGAAGCGGCGTTCATGCAGACCTGTCACGATCTCCTCTGTCACGCTCACGGTCACGCCGATATCGGCGTTTGGAAATCGCTTCCGCAATTCCCGGAGTGGCCGGCCGAGTTGGTGGATCAACGTAGTGACGCCGGTGGCAAACTGGAAAGGGCGCACATCTTTGGAAACGTCATCAGCAAATTCCTGCTGAATCCGGCTGGTCCAGCGGACCACTTCTTTGGCATGCTCGGCCAGGCGCAACGCTGCGGGAGTAGCAACCAGTCGCTTTCCCGACCGAACAAACAGCTCCGCATGCAGTTCATCAGCGAGGCTGTGGAGTTGTAGGCTGACCGCACCGGGCGACAAGTGAAACTGCTCCGCCGCATGCGTCATGCTGCAAGACTCCATCACCGCAAGAAACAGTTTCAGCTGGTGAATGTCCATGTTAACTTACCCAACCTAGTCTGACTCCCAACCTTTCCTAGGTCCTCCCGCGCACATGAAAGCACTGTACCAAAACCAACCGGATGACGCCGCATTCGAATATTTGCAAAATGGTATTTTCCGCGCAATCCGTTCGGCGAACCCGATTGCTTAGCCTTGTGCCGGATTACGGTTCCTTAGAATTTCTGGTTGTCATGCGGGATGACACTCGACCGAGAGCGGCAGGGTGAACCGCCAAGCGAAATGGGCGGCCGAAGTGAATCTGGAACAGCGACGAAAGCTCCCGGCCCCACAAAGGAGTTTAATCCGCCACCTACGGTTAAGAAAAGTCCTTCCGAGGGAATGCACCATTTTCATCCTGTCCGTTTAGTCTTCCTGAATCTCGCTTTTAGAATTTTCAGTTTGACTCTCTACGAGCCCCTTTCTATTGTTTCCTTGCTCTTCACGCTTACATTATCGAGGCCGAGCGAAGGCTTCCGCACATCGAGAGTCTAAGCGCATTGGGTAGGACCGCAACTCGATCAATCGACTATGAACAAATCCTTGAACTGTTTTCCGCCCGAGGCCGACGCGTGACCGTTTCCTACCGGTCGGAAGATGAGGAGAAACCATGTGGACTTCTCGACACACCTTGTTCGTGATCTTGTTTGCCCTGGGGATCGTTTGCAGTGTCGGTACACAGGCCGCACAATCCGCGGGTGGAAACTCGCTCGCGCAGACACCGCCCATGGGCTGGAACAGCTGGAATAAGTTCGCCTGCAACGTCAGCGAGCAACTGATCCGGGAAACCGCCGACGCCATGGTCACGAGTGGCATGCAGGCCGCGGGCTACCAATACGTCAATATTGACGACTGCTGGCAGGTGAGCCGCGATGCCCAGGGAACCATCGTCGCTGATAGCTCCAGATTCCCGTCTGGCATCAAGGCGCTTGCCAACTATGTACATGGAAAGGGACTGAAACTCGGCGTCTACACGGATGCTGGTACGCTCACTTGCCAAAAGCGGCCTGGAAGTCTAGGACACGAGCTTCGAGATTCAAAGACTTATGCCGCGTGGGGCGTGGATTACGTGAAGATAGACTGGTGCCACGCTGAAGGACTCGATCCGGAAGTGCAATACGCAAAATTTCGCGACGCCCTGGTACAAGCCGGGCGGCCGATTGTGTTCAGCATTTGCAACTGGGGAGTCAAGGCGCCGTGGCGCTGGGGCCCGGCTACGGGCAACCTGTGGCGCACCACGGGAGATATTAATGATACTTGGGATCGTATGTCGGCTATCGGATTCTCCCAGAACGGATTGGAGAAATTCGCCAGCCCTGGGCACTGGAACGACCCCGACATGCTGGAAGTCGGCAACGGGGGCATGAAGCCCGACGAGTATCGGGTGCATATGGCCCTATGGGCTCTGCTCGCCGCTCCGTTACTGGCGGGCAATGACTTGCGGAGCATGAGTCCCGAAACCAAGGAGATGCTCACCAACCGAGAGGTCATTGCTGTCGATCAGGATGCAAAGGGCGTTCAGGGTCACCGTTTTTGGGACGAAGGTCCGCTTGAGATCTGGGCAAAGCCGTTGGCCGATGGAAGCGATGCTGTGGGCTTGTTCAATCGCGGCGAGTCGGAACTGAAGATCACGCTCAATTTCAAGACGCTCGGCATCGATGGGCAGGCAAACCTGCGCGATCTTTGGCGGCACCAGGATTTGGGCGTGGCGCAAGAGTCATACACCGCCAGCGTGCCCAAACATGGCGTGGTGTTGTTGAAAGTATCGAAATGATTTCTGGACCCTGGTCCGCGTACACCGAGACCCAATGCCTGGGCAGACGCGGCGAGAGTTGGTCGGTGTGGCCGTCGCCGGATGCATTCTAAACCCCTGTACTCTGATCGCCTCCTTGCCGATGGGCGGTTATCCTCCCCTCTGAGTTTGCAGTTTTATCATAAATTCCCCGCCGGTGCCTCGACCAAAATGGAATGATTCCCTGGGCACCTTCCCATCGGCCAATAAGGAGGCACCTCCAAGCCGAGTACCCGTCTTAGTCACCCAGGTCTTCGTCTTCACATTCTCGCGATTGAGATGAGCCATCAGCTTCAGCACACAACCGAGCTTGAGATAGAGAGCAAAAATATTGCGGACGAGCGCGGCTTCGGTGGGATGCGGAATCGGCTTGCGTGCTTCGAGGTCGTATCCGAGCGGCACTGGACCACCCATCCACATTCCTTTCTTCTTCGAGGCAGCAATTTTGTCCCGAATCCGTTCTCCCGTGACTTCTCTTTCGAACTGTGCGAACGAGAGGAGAATGTTGAGGGTGAGCCTACCCATCGAGGTGGTGGTGTTGAACTGCTGGGTTACGGAGACGAACGACACTCCTCGGGCCTCAAGCGCCTCAACAATCTTCGCAAAATCCGCCAGGCTGCGGGTGAGACGATCTACCTTATATACGACGATGACGTTGACCTTGTTGGCCTGGATGTCCTCCAGCAGACGCTGCAATGCCGGTCGCTCCATGGTTCCACCGGAGTATCCACCGTCATCGTAGCGGGCGGGCAGCATCCGCCAGCCTTCTTGCCGCTGGCTGAGGATGAAGGCTTCGCCGGCTTCTCGCTGTGCATCGAGCGAGTTGAAGGACTGTTCGAGACCCTCTTCCGAGGACTTTCGCGTGTAGATCGCGCAGCGCAGGACGGGTTTGGAGTCAGTATTCATCGGGCCTCCTTGGATTTACACCTGCTTTGTTCGCTCTTGATTCCGAAGAAAAGAGGGCCGGACCAGCGGGTGCCGGTGATCAGGCGTGCGATCTCGGAGAGACTTTGATAGCGGGCACCCTGATACTCATACCCACTGGTTTCGACATTTACGAGGTGAACTTGGTCGCGCCACTGGCGGACGAGGCGCGTTCCTGGCTTGAGAGTCGGGATAGCCGAGATCGATCCGCTCGAGTTGGCCTCGGACGCTCGTGCCAACTGCCGGAGACGGCCACGACTTGCTGTAGTCAGTGATCCAAAAATTTGCTCCTGCAGCCGATAAGCAAGAATTGGGATCATTTGATGTCTGCGCAGTTGGGGAGGTGGAGGCGCATTCAAGAGCTGCTGCCAAAGTTCGCGGAGCGCAGTTTTGCTGAGATTTGGCAATGTGGTGAGACGCTGGGCAATCGGGTCCGGCATAATACCTCCTATAGACTCAGCAACATTGCCGCTTCCTTGCCCGTAATAATCAAGTCAATTCTGCGGCCGAGTGCCGTGCTTTTTGCGTCAATGACTGGGCGGTTTCTCACTTGCACTTCTGTGTTAAACGGCCGCGAACATTTGGTGCATACTTCCACTACCCCCTGACAATCTAGCTGCCGGAGATTTCAAATGCTCACTTTCGCTCAAAAAGGAATCAATTTTTCGGAGGAACTATGAGGACACCGGGAAGACCCAGGAAGAACGGGCAGAAACCCATGTGGATGTTAGAGAGAGCGACCCTAGTCGTCCACGCCTACAGTCGCGCTAGGGAAGCGGGCGAGAAGCATAGCGTAGCGATCAGCGAGGGGGTGAAGTATATTCAAGATACTGCGCCCGCGATGCCGATCTCGGAGACAGAAGTCAAGCGAATCGTGGCTGAGTGGCGATCCAAACGAAGACCGATGTGCCTTGTCGTCACCAGGCCAGACCCAGGACACAACAGCGTCGCGCTACCGAACGGACGGAAAGCCAAAATCTTGTACACCGCCTCGGTACAGCTACATCCAATCTACCCGCGGGCAAACGCAGCCGAGAAGCCTGGCGACAGCGGCCCTGACCAATAGCGCATTTGCCGCAACGCACGCAGCTGGTCCGTCTAGGGTTTCTGCGTAAATAATTATTTGGACCCATTCTGTAAATGACTATTTCGTTTGTTTGTCACAAAATCGTCTTGTGACAAACAAATCGAAAAGCCACTGCAAACAATTCAAGGCGGCCAGCACGCTGGCGCCAACGATCCAAGCCTGCCCACCACAATTGTTCGAGTTTCCATCGCGGACTTGGAGCTCGATGCCAGGAATCCACGGATACACGGCGATCGGCAGCTTAGTCAGCTTGCGAAGAGTATCAAGAGTTTCGGGTTCCTCTGGCCCGTCATGATTGACGGGGCCCGGCGTGTTCTCGCGGGCCATGGTCGGATCGAGGCCGCCAAACGTCTGGGGTTCCGGGAAGTGCCTACGATTAGCATCCATCACCTATCGGAATCGCAGCGTCGAGCATTCATGATTGCTGACAATCGGCTGGCTGAGCAGGCCTCCTGGGACGAAAAGTTACTAGCTGAACAGTTAAGGGGCCTCTTCGAGGTGGATCTGGATTTCGATCTCGAGGCCACAGGCTTCGAGGTAGGTGAGATTGATGTTTTGATCGAGGGGGGATCTCCTGAGGTTCAGGCAAAATCGGATCCTGCAGATGACTTGCCTGAAAGCAAACTGATTGGAGTGACGTGCGCGGGCGATCTCTGGCTTGCAGGCCCCCACCGGATCTACTGCGGAAACTCCCTCAATTCCGACAGCTACTCCGCGCTGATGGAATCCCGTCGCGCAGCCATGGTTTTCACGGACCCGCCGTTCAACGTCAAGATTGATGGGCATGCCACGGGACTTGGAACCATCCGCCACGGGAATTTCAAAATGGCCTCCGGAGAAATGACTGACGCTGAATTCACCGACTTCCTAGCCCAATTCATGCAACGCTGCGCGTTCCACAGCGTCGATGGTTCACTGCATTATGCATTCATGGACTGGCGACACATGCCGGAGCTACTCGCAGCAGGAAAGCAGGTCTATTCGGAGTTGAAGAACGGTTGCGTTTGGGTGAAGGACAACGGCGGCATGGGTTCCCTTTACCGGAGTCAACATGAACTCATATTCGTATTCAAAAGCGGCAAGGAAAGTCATCGCAACAATGTGCAACTTGGCCAATTCGGCCGGTACCGCACCAACGTTTGGAACTACCCAGGGGTCAATTCGTTCTCGCGGTCGACCAAGAAGGCAACCTGCTCGAACTTCATCCGACGGTCAAGCCTGTCGCGTTAGTTGCCGACGCCATCATGGATTGTTCTGTTCGGCGCGACATCGTGCTTGATCCGTTCCTAGGAAGCGGGACGACGGTGATTGCGGCGGAGCGAACTGGGCGTGTCTGCCGCGGCATCGAACTGGATCCCCGCTATGTCGATACTGTGATCCGTCGATGGCAGAAATTTACCGGCATGTTTGCTACGCACGCACGCTCTGGGCACACTTTCAACGAAATCGAACAGGAGGCCGCCAGTGAACACGGGCGATGATAGCAAGGTTGCAGAGCCGGTGGGCTACCGGAATCCGCCTAAGACGACTCGCTTCAAGAAGGGAGTCTCTGGCAATCCTAACGGGAGGCCGAAGGGCAGCCTGAATGTTGCGACGGTGTTCACCAAGACTCTTCGCGAAAGAGTGGTGATCAATGAACACGGCCAGCGGAAGACCGTAACGAAGCTTGAAGCTGCACTGAAGCAACTCGTCAACAAGGCTGCCTCCGGCGACCTACGCGCGCTCGCTCAGTTGGTCGTTTTAGCCCAAGACGCCGAAGCCAAACAGAATATGCCGGGGGCACAAGAGCCAGTTATTTCTGATCTTGATCAGGAGGTCATGGACGGCATCCTGAAACGCTTCCTGAATCCGAAGGAAGAAGGACAACGACAAGAAAAACCTGAGTTACAGGGGGGAATCAATGGCGACTCTGAGCGCAGCTGAATTTCAGATCTTTGCACGTAATCACCAATATACGTTTATGCATCGAGCCGGGTGACGAGGCGGAGCCAGTGATGGGTTGAAAAGCCATGGGCGCTCGTAACCACTCCTTCGTTCGAACAATGGGAGCAGCACAGACGGAGCTTCATCAGTGTAAGCAAAAACGAGAAGGCTTCCCTGCCTCGCTGATCTGCTATCACGCTCGACTTGTTAAGGTGAAGAAGGTGTCAGTCGGCGTCAGAGAACGACAAGCGCTTTCGAACCTAATACGTTTCTCTAGGTCACGCGACCCGATCATGAAGTATGATTCGCTCTCAACACTCATGTCGCTAGTCGATGTCGGCGCCAGCCTTGCAGGCTTAGAGCACTGCCGCGATGTCCCGCTCTTTCCCATCATCAGTGGTTGGGAGTGGTGGGAAAACCGTCTTAAACGTCTGCTTAGTTGTGTAGGAATGTCTAGACTCTTGGAATGGCTTTTACTGTTCTTAGCCACGATAGCCTCCAGTGACGCAGAAGACCGTCGCCTCGCTAAGGATGGCGGAGAGGTGCGTATATAAGTAGTATACGCTTATTAGACGGCAAGCCCTATCCGCGCCTTGTGCGGGTTTGTGGGCCGGTGAAGGAATCCCAGTGACGCGTATTGGTCGGTATGGCAAGCGAATAGTGGATGTTGAGGGCACTGGAAGTCATTGATTTTACTAGGGACATGAGAGACTGCAGAGCCTGAAAAGACGTTTGAGCAGGACACCCAGCAGTACACGAGAAAAGAGGCTGGCCAGGATCCTTTTGCTGCTCGCTCATTTTGGCAAAGAAAAGAAGGCACACCTGAGACCGTGGTTCCCAAGATCAGTCAGGAGACTCTGGCAGAAATGAAGCTTCTTTATGAACCGATTCAGGAAAATGGGTTTTATTCACTACAATGGCGTGCTGCAAGTCCGGCGAGTTTTTCAGTTCGAGGAACATAGCCATTCGTTGGGTGTAGTTCACGCTGCGGTATTCAGTTTGTTGATCTGAGTACGCGCGGGGGCGGACGATTGCGGAGTCCTGTGGCCTCTTAGCTCGCCAAGCAGGAAATTAATTTCGCCGCCCACCAGGATGGCAAAACCGGAAAGGTAAAACCACACGTATAAGCCAATGGCGGCGCCTAGAGGTCCATAAGTCTTATCAAGACTATCGAAGTGTCGGAAGTAACTCCCCAGCAGGTATGACAAACCAATCCAGATCATGACTGCAATGACGGCCCCGGCCAGGCTATCCCGGAAGCGCTGCTTTACATCCGGACCGAAATGGTAAAGTAGTTCTACGGCGAGCACGGCAAAGCCTACGGCTATGCCCCCTCGGAGGTAACGCCAAGCGGCAAAACTAGCAGGATTGAGGTCAAACCTGCTTGTAAACCAGCTTCCAAGGTACGTCCCCTCAACAATCAATCCTACAGCCACGAGTAACAGAGATCCCGCGAGCAACGTCAATCCCAGCGCTATGGGTCGAGTTTTCCAGACCGAGCGAGTTTCGCGGACTCGATAAACGACATCAAGGCCGTCGATTATTGCAGCAAATCCGCTGGAAGCTGTCCAAATCGTGAAGACTAACCCGAGCGTAAGGAAGTGCGTGTGTTTGTGATTGATGACGTCAGAGACGATGTTGCGCACCAAACTCATTCCATCTCCTGGGACGAGTCTGGCCATTAAGCTTAGAAGGCCCTCAAACAGGTGAGGGATGGGTACATACCCGAGTAGCGATGCCATCGAAACCAGCAACGGAAACAGTGAGAGCACGAAATAGTACGACAGCCCAGCGGCAAAAACAAAGAGATGTTCGTCATAAATATCGTTGTAAATGGTTATCAGCGACCGTTTAATCGTGAGCCACGCTGCTTCCGCACTTGACGCTAGCACCGAATCACCTCAGAGGTTTCATTGGAAACGGGTTTTGTTTCTCCTATACATCAAGAGAAGGGCTTTGGAGCTAGGCGGCAGGGATCGGAGACTCTCCCTTCTCCCTCAGCGATATTTTTGTACAGCGTCTACGTCCTTATCGCCCTTTCCCTTGGAAAATACGGGGCTATCGATCGTCCCGCCGATCCGAAAGGGAAACTGCAGCTTACCGTCTTTCAATGTGGCTCCGGACAGCCGGGCAACGGTGTTGGTGAAGAAGCTCTCCTTGGTTGTAATCTCCGCCAACCCGCGATAGTTCAACTCGTCAGAGCCTGACACGCTGACACTGCCCGAGCCGTCCACATCGACCCCGTAGCCGTCAATGTCTATGACCCTGCTCGAAATCCGCTGATCGGCTAGCTCCAGATCGGTGGTTATCAAGTTAAATGAGGAGGGATCGTTTTTGGCCGGGCCAAGATCGTTGAAGTGCGCCAGCTTCATCAAATTCGCATTGAGCTTGAGACTCGGCACCTGACCGTTGTGCACCGTCAGGTGTCCGGCTCCGTGGATTCCCGCCAGTGGGCGGAGCGAATGTGCGATTTCTCCCGCTAACTGTACGTCTCCTTCCATCTTCCCGGTCATCTTTCCGCCGCCGTTTGGGAAGGCCGCCAACAGCTGCGCCAGATTAATTCCGCTCAATCGCGCATTGGTCTTAAAGCTTGCGTTTTTCGCCGACAAGTCGAAGGAGAGGCCACCCACGGCACTCCCGCCATAGACCTCCGCTTTGACGTCCGTGAAAAAAACGTGCCTTGACTCCAACCGCAGTTTGGACTCCAGATTTCTTACCTCAACGGCGCCGAAGCGCAGAAGACCCACCTTCAGGCTGCCCTGGCCGTCCATCGAGGAAGAAGAAGGATTGATAATTCCGACCAGGTTCACCTGCTCCAGTTCGCAGGAGATCTCGTGGGCTTCGAAAAAAATGGGACCCGCCGCGTCGGACGGCAAAAGATTCGACGCTATCATCAGCCCCCGCTTAATTTTCACGCTCGAAATGGGGCCGAGAGGAAAGGCATTCGCCGAAACCTTTGATTGAGGATTCTCGAAGTTCCACGGGCCGTCGGGATCCGAAGTTAGATTCCAGACCGGGTCCTCAAGTACGAGGGACTTGATGACCACCTGCCGGTGCAGGAGTGCCCCGACGCTAAGTTCGGCATCGATCCGCGCCACCTGGGCAACATACCCGGGGGGAAATATGGGAGGATTCTTCACGCCGATATGATCAATATGAATCGTTACAGGAAAAAACGTGAGTGCCAACCGTCCGATTTCGACTTGCTTTCCAGTTTTTTCTTGGAGATACGAGATTACCTGGGGCCGGTAGCGATCGACGTTAATGAGAGCGGGTACGATGAAAATAAGAGCGAGCAAAAGTATCGCGGCGATTCCCACAACGATTAGAGCTGTCCCACGAAGGACGGGCATAGCGAGCTTTTAGAATACAATTGTTTTGCCGCCAGGCGATACGAGCAACCGGTGGAGCGACTGGCATCCACTAGCGTGCTATAAAAGCAGTCGTTAAACAGTTCAATTGTGAACAAGTTTGCGCAATTCCACCCTGGGTGTCCCGACGCACGTATCAAGGCCTGTTTTTGCTAACCGCAAGCGTGAAACCAAGTCGACTGTTATAGGGAGAGTGGAGAGTCCTCGTTCCAAGGAAATCGTTGCGGTCGTCCTACAGCCCTTCAAGGACAATAGCGCGAGGGAGCGACTCACCGCGTGGCGATGGCAGTAAGAGGAGTGGTTAACGGTTGCCGTTTGTGCTTGCTTCCGCCAAAGGTACACGACCGGAACCCGGACTCTGCAGTGCCGGATCTGCTCTGTGACCTATCGAAACAACAAGTTGCGCGGTTGCCGCAGAGGGGCCACTCAAATGCAACAGTTAGGTGGAGTGAGCATTCTTCTCCTCTTTCAGGTTCCCTGAACTAAGTCAGCCCATCTGAAGTTCTCTCCTCTTAGCAGTAGCAACCTTTTAGGAGGTTTATATGTTTGCACGCCATGTCTCTATTCATCTGAAATCGAACATGCTTTCTGATTACGCCCGGACCTTTGACAACGACACTCTTCCTTTGCTTCGCCAGCAGAAAGGCTTCAAGGACGAAATCACATTGTCAAATCCCGGCAGCCTGGATGTTGTTGCCATCAGTCTGTGGGAGAGCAAGGCCAATGCAGAAACTTACAACACCACCACCTATCCACAAGTGTTGAGAACATTTGAAAGAATGATCGATGGAACGCCCAAGGTTCAGACGTTTGAGGCGGTTACTTCGACCTTTCATAAACTCGCCGTAGCAGCGTAAAGGTCTATAAACATGTCGCACGGGAGGGCGGTTGACTCCGTCTTCCCGAGTGACAAGGGCCTAACCTGTCATCGCCCACGAACTCTCGGCAGCTCCGCCCCGGGCTGTTAGGCTCTGAGGAAAGCCGCTTACCCCATGCATCCGAACGCAATCCTGCACGAAATTCGGCAGCTCTATAATGTGAGTGACCGTCTTGACTTGCTGGCGGAACAACATCCCCTCGTCTCAGACGCACTCATCGGCATCTCGGGAAGCGTTCGTAACACGGCCACGCTGCTGGAGGTGGTGGTCGCGATGAAAATGCCGCTGCTCTCCGGCTTAGATCCCTCAAATGCCTGACTTGCCGGCGGAAGCTAGTCGTTGAGCACGACGTTGAGAAGTGAACTGTAGACTTGCAATCCGCCATTGTAGTGAATTAAGCCCAATTTCCTGAACCGGTTCATGAAAAAAGCCGACCCGCGAAACGGGTTGTCCCGACCAGTTCCACGACGATCTTCTGACTGATCTTCGGGACCACGGTCTCTGGGGACTCCTTCTTTACCAAAACGGAAAGCCCCACACGCGCCTTTAATCACGTCCGAGGCGAGTTTCGCCGATTCGATTCTGCCCCTCAGAGAATGGTAAACTGTCCGCCTTTCGGGGCGTCAGCAATGAATATCATAGGACTTGGCACCTACCGTCTGCGTCGGAAGCTGAGAGTCATGAGCGATGAAGACCTATGGTGGCTGTTCCTTCATCACCGGCCGGAGTGTTCACGCGAGTTCTGGGAAGAATTGGAGAATCGAAAAGCTGCTGGCATCTTGTCCAAAGATAGCCCATTCTGGACTGTGAGTAACCGCGCCCGATACCTTCAACCAAGTCCCGCCGACAATTCCAACCTCGTTGAACTCACCCGTGAGGAATGGGAAGCACGGAGACGTCGGAAAATGTTTCGAGTGATTTCGGCATGAATGGCGGCACATCACTGCACGCCCGGAATGGGCAAGCTTCGCGCCCAGCAAAACACAATGAGAGAGACGGACAGCCGCTGTCGGTGATTCCGGTGCCTAAGAATTAGGGAGACCTCTGCTACAGTGGCGTGTCTTCTGAGCCTTAGCCGATGCTGGCCCTGGCAAGCTCGGACCATTTCTGGCTGTTGAAATCGAACAGCAGCAGCTTCTGAGCGTCAACGGTGTCTGCCGCCAGGTAGCGTCCGTGGGGGGAGAGAAGGGGATTGAGTCGAGAGTCCTCTCAATTGCACCCCGGAGTGTGTCCCGGGGACCCGCCTCAAGAGGGCAGGCCGTCTGGTTTGGCGGTAACTGCTCTCTCTTGAGACATCAATATGATCGCTTGTTTGTTTTGGTAATACTGTGCAGAACGGGTCATTTCACGGGGTTGTCCTTACGGACTAGTAGTTTCTGTAACTTACCTGTTTACCGTGCTGTTAGCGCTGCGAATGTTACTTTAGGGTTGGCGGCCAACCAAACGAATTCTCAGGAAGACGGAAAGCGAGCTAAGATCACGACGAGGTTAGAATGGGCAGAAGCGTGGCGTTTTCTGTGAGAGCCTTCGCCATTATCATGGCCCTGGTCCTTTCTTTGAGCTGGCCATGTGAGACAGCGGCCTACGCCGTCCTTGCGCATGAAGCGATCATTGACAGTGTGTGGGACACGAACATACGCCCCTTACTGTTGAAGCGTTTCCCGGGTGCGACCGCGGAAGAAATCAAAGAAGCGCACGGCTATGCCTACGGCGGTGCCATCATCCAGGACATGGGTTATTACCCGCATGGAAGTTTTTTCTTCAGCGATTTGACGCACTATGTGCGAAGCGGAGACTTTGTGCTGGCCCTTCTCCGCGATTCCGAGGACCTCAACGGCTACGCTTTTGCGCTTGGGTCACTCGCTCATTATGCCGCGGACAATAACGGTCACCCTGTCGGCACGAATCGCGCGGTCCCACTCCTGTATCCTAAGTTGAAGAAGAAATATGGCGACTCGGTTACGTACGAACAAGACCGGCTGGCGCACGTAAAAACGGAATTTGGATTCGATGTTCTGGAGGTAGCGCATGGACGTTACGCTCCGGATAGTTACCACGACTTTATCGGATTTGGAGTTTCGGTTCCTCTCCTGGAACAAGCCTTTCAGGAAACCTACGGCTTGGATGTGAAAGATGTTCTTTCTGATGAAGACAAGGTGCTCGGTTCGTACCGTCACGCTGTCAGCCAGCTTCTCCCCAAGGCGACGCGCATTGCCTGGAGCCTGAAGAAAGACGAGATCCTGAAGGATCAGCCCAGCATGACGAGAAAGAAGTTTCTCTATAATCTTTCTCGCGCGAGTTACCAGAAGAACTGGGGAAACAACTATCATCCGCCGACCTTGTGGGAACGATTCCTTGGCTTCCTTACTCGACTTCTCCCAAAGATCGGCCCCCTAAGAGTGCTACAACTCAAAACACCTACGCCTGCGACGGAACGACTTTTAGAATCGAGCTTCAATGTGACTCTGGATCGCTATCGACAGCTACTAAGCCAGGTAGGTACCGGCCAGCCGGACTTGCCCAACGACAATTTTGACACCGGTGAAATAACGGGGCCGGGGGAATATCGGCTCAACGATGAGACGCATGCAAAGTTGCTTCACGCGCTGGCGAAGCAGAATTTCAGTGGAGCTTCGCCGGAGGTGCGGGCCGAACTTCTGGAATTCTTTGGGCATCCGGATGCGCCTTATACGATGAAGCGAAAGCCAAAAGACTGGGCGAAAGTTCAGGCCGAGCTTGAACAATTGAAGAACGCAGTTCCGCCGGTGGTTACCACGGCCGATCCCTCCTTATCTGGCCTCTCGTCCTAGTAAGGAGTGTCTTTCATGTAGTTTCGCAGCGCGTGGAGAGAGAGCTTGAGGCTGACGAAACAATCGCACAAGGTCTCGGTTTTCAACGCCTCCATGGCGGTGATATGCCGCAATGTCTACCACTTCCGTCCTACGAAGAGCCACTGCCGAGTTTGTACCAACGGGCTTGCTTGTCGCCGCGGCGGGCGGACGTTCTCCTCTCTAGTGTCGGCGACGAGGGCTTTCTTTTAGCGAAGCGACTGGAAGTCTAGGATCTGCCCCAAAATGGCACCAAGCACGCTATACGAGCCGTTCGAATAACTACCATATTGATTGCGGCTGCTGAAGCCGTCGTCATAGCCGCGACTAAAACCCTGGCGAAAATAGTAGTTGTACTCGTCCTGGTCAACGTAATATCCCGTGTAGCCGTAGTTTGCGTCCTGGTAGGCATAGGAATCACGGTAGTCGGAACGCCACCGATCCTGCCGGTCTGCCTCTCCCGTGCGGAAGCCTTCTTCATAGCCGTAGTTCACGGACCGACGTAGCAAGTCTGCGCCGTATTGGTTCGTCTCATAATAGTTGCCACCTCGATTGTAACGATAGGTTGGAGCCGTGTAGAAGTACGGATCACGATTGTAATCGTGGTCATGGTCGTTATCGAGCCGCACTTGCTGCTGTCGCATGCGCTCCAGGTACTCTTCCTGAAAACGGTACTGCGACGCACGGTTTTGTTCCCTTAGCATCGCCGTCTGCTGCTGTACCGCCTGCCGCTGCTGCTGTTGTTGCTGCTGATCCAGATGTTGACGGTACTGCGCGATGCGCTGCTGCTGTTGCTCGATTAGCTGCTGCTGACGCTGTTGCGAGAGTCGCTCCTGCTGCTGTTGCGCCTGCACGCCTTGCTGCTGTCTCTGTCTGTTCAGATCTTGCTGCTCCTGTTGTTGTCGCCCGACCTGTTGCTGCTGCCTGTTCTGGTCTTGCTGTTGTTGGCCGTTCTGCTTTTCGGGCTTGGCTTGCTCTTCGTGTTTGGTCTGTTTTTCTTCCTGTTGGTCCTGCTGAGCGTAGGCAAGAGCAATGGGTCCGACAAGACAGAACAGAACTACCGTGCTGACTACTCCAAATCGTTTCATGAGGGTTGCCTCACACTGCAGTTTAAGGGAAGCAGAGGTTATTAACTGTCTCCTTTTTACCTGTTTAAGAGTGGACGAATTGGAGTTGGAGACGCTGCTTTCTCGGAATTGAGATCGCCGATGCCCTCGACGCGGCGCACGCAAAGGCATTACCGTTCCGCGGGGAAAGCGTGCACAACTAGTATTTGATTCGCGCGATAGAGTTGGTCCCTCAACTCGGACGAAGAATCGAGAACGCCCATTCATTTATGCGCCTGCCCTCTAAGCGAATGTGCGCGCTGCCGCCAACGCACGGTACCCCCTAATGGCTATCCGCCCCAAAAAGAACTGGCAAGCTAGCGGCGATCGTCACGATCCGGATGTTCGTGGCGATACTTCCAGTATGCTCTCTGCTGCGCGCGCCGTACCATGTAGAAGGGGCGATAAGCCTCGTGTCTTTCCTCCCCCCAATGCCGGTATCTGCCGTCTTCGCGGTCATCCCATCGATGGTAGTCCCTGTGGTCGCGATCGTAGTACCGCCTCTGATTTCTTTCGTTCTGCTCCCGGGCATCTTGACGGCTATCGTCTCGAAAATTGTTGCTGGCCTGGATCCCCACCGGTGCAAGAAGTGCCACGCCCAGGACAAGGCAGCTTAGATATCTGTTCGTACGACGCATGTCATCCTCCATAGCTCGAGATTTTCATAACTGGAGTCCAAAGTAACAGCGACTGTACGCTTCTAGCCTCATGGAGTCTGTTCAATACAGATCGTTTATCTCCCCGCAATCAAGACACGACGGTTGGCGGGCGTTCTGTGATGTACCTTCCGCAATACCATTTATGGGGCGGGACAATCTGCAAGAGCAAAACCAAGGCGGGCCTCGCCCGGATAGGAGGTAGAAAACATTTCGCTTCGGACATCCTGGAAGGCGCGGGAGGGGGGCTAAAGAAAAAGAGAGACTCACGTCCCGCCGCGTTGTGCGCGATGTTACTGAGTCGCAGCGAGGACGGCAGCCTCGACTTTGATTAATCGCCGGTTGTCATACTATCAGCGGAACAAGCCAAGCATGTAGGCGATGAGGAGAATCAACAATATTGTCCCCAGCCCTGTGCCGGCCCCGCCGCCCGGACCCCAGCGGGTATGGCCGTAGTACCCTCCACCTAGGCCAAAGACCAATATTAAGATGATGATGAGTATCAGCATTGTGGGCCTTCCTCCTTGCGAAATTTAAGGCGTATAGAACAAGGCCGGATATCTGAACAAAGAAGTCTCCGGCCCTCGTTCGTTGTGCTCTGGTTCGTTCATTTGCACGAATCGCTGACCATCTTTACGTCCGTGACCGTCAAATGTCCGTGCTCAGCATTAGTCTTCTTCATGCCGCTATCCTGCGCAGCATCTTTCGCGTCTTCCTTCATGTTGTGCGCGGTTGCATTAGAGACAACTCCGGTCGCAGTCACAGTGTGACCTACATGCTCGGCGAGAGCCACTTTGCTGCTCCGCACTTCCCAAGTGCTGCCGTCGTTTCCGGTCAGCAAGAACTCTTTGGCGCTATCACCCTTCGACAGGCACCCGGTCACATCCCTTACATCCGACTTCTCCTTGGCAAATCCAAACGTACAACCAGCAAGAACCACACACAGAAGCAGCTTGATTTTCATATTTCTCCTCTCAGGATGAGCTTACGCCCGACCGAGATGACCAAAGCACGGAATCATCTCGTCACAATTAACCCAGACATTCTATGAGACTGCGTCCAACAGTATTCTTCATCCACAATGGCAATACTGTGCAGGATTGCTCATCCCGCGCCCTGGGTGCGGGGTAGGATTAGAAATGGCTGGATGGCGACAGATGGCATCCTGCTGGGAATTGCTATGCGGAATCCCCAAAGACGGACCTGAGGCGGTAAGCAGAATCGCCATGAATGCCCACCTTCTAGTTTTTGAGTGTCCGAACTGCAGAGCCGCCTGGCCAAGGAAATGTCTTATGGATGTAGGTTCACAATGGCGGGATGAAGCTCCCATAGCGTCGCAACTTGCGTCGTTCCACGATCGTGCTCAAAATCTTCGAAGGCCATTCCAACAACATCGACCGCCAATGCCTGTGGAAGTTCTCCTCCGTGCTGAGAATCTACGGAATGCGTGCTGTTTCAGTTCTGCTTGAATATTTTGCCGCGCACTACAATATTCACTATCGACCGGTGTTTCAACGATCATCCGGGCAGAAGTCTTATCTGGAACCTGCGAAATCTCCATTACCACATCACAGTCCACCGCGTTTACGCTTGCATTCTGTAAGAACGCGGTCGCGATGTGAAAAACCTCAAGCTCCCGTCCACTGCGTGGTGCATCAGGCGGTATGAGCGGGTCTTGTGCCCAACCAAGAATGGTTTCAACGGTGACTTCTTGAATCGGCACGTCGGGAATCGGTACGTGCTTCGCAAGATGCCGGTAGTCAGCGAGATCAGGCTCAATAGGCAGGCATTTACATAGGTTCTCGGGTGTGGGTTGTAACACACCGTAATCTTGCCCTGTGCAACTGACAAGAGTCAGAACCAGCAAGATCGTACTCCCGGCCCAAAACAATCTGTTGGACTGCTCCGCGTTGTGCGTTCATATAGAGTGCGCTTAGATGCTAAAGCATGAAGAAGAGTTCTTTCGAGTCAGAGGCATTGTCCGTTCGCCATGTGACATCGAAGCAATCAGAAGGAGGGAGACTCGTTGGCGGCGAATGAGTGAGCGAGGTTTAGCTCCCGACCTTTCTCCTGTAGTCGTCGAACGTTCTCTATTGTTTCGGCTTCTCTGGCATCTTGCGATTCTCTGGCAGCTTCCTGAGAGACTTGTTTCTCAATGCGGTTCACGAGCGTTTGCACCTCACGTTCTTCGTGTGATTGAGGACGGTCTAGTTTGTTTTCCATTTTCGATTCTCCCGCAGGCCAAGGGTATTAGTAAGAGGGGTCCAAGGGCTGTGTTTTTCGGGGTTAGCCCTTGGACCATTTGGCGGATGGCCTAATTGGTTAGCTACCATGATGCTCCGCAGCGGAACAGAAATCTGGCCTATTTTGATCACTTCGGGAGGCCGTGGCGAGGGAAACCACGATAACGCCGGAGAATCGGTAAAGAGTTGATAAGCCGCGATGGAATAACCAGAATGGCGCAGCCTGTGATGCTAATCACGAATATCCAACTCAGAACTTTAAGGATAGCGCCTTTGGCGACGCCAGTTCGGGATAGCGGTTATTCGTGACTATCGAGCATAGGCCCACTGTTAAATCGTCTTTGGATCATTGCACAGGTGCTGGCGCGATTTCTCTTGGCGTTCACCATCTAAGGCTTGGCAAAGTTTGGAAACGAGTGTCATCAGTTTCGCTGAGTCCATTTCCTCGCTGGCTTGTTCGGCAATGTATAGCCAATTGCTCTGTGGTGTCATAATGCGATTCCCCTATCCATTGTGCAACACAGTACTCTGAAGTCAGAACCACTGTCTGAGCAAATACGCACACTGAAGGTCAAAGTGGTATTGCCAGAGCGATTTCTTTCGAATCGCAATCAGTTCCTTAACGTGGGTTCGAGACTCTTTTCGGCGATTCTTAAAAGGACTTCCTTTTCACGTTCCCGGCGCGCTGCAGAAAAGTGGATACTGCAGCATGGGTTTGTACGCCACCGCACAGTAGATGTACACTTATCCGATAACGACGGCTAGACCAGAACGGAAATCCGTCCGGGGAGGCAAGCCATCGTGCCCATCGTGAATCAGTTCAGTTTCAAAACCGGGACGCGGATTTGGCTGGTCATCGTTAATAGTTAGCATACATTTGGGATTTGATAACCATCATACCGTGGACCAGCGACGCTCCACAGTGTTGTAGAATGAAGTCGACGTGAGGCTGATATGTTCTTGCGTTGCCTCCTTTTTCTAGTCTGTCTGATTTCCGCTCACTTATCTTTGAGCCAAGAATCACACAAAGCAAACTCACGCGTCCCAGCTACGAAGCCTTCAGCGGTGGTCTCCAAAGGCGGAACCGTTTACGTCATGGGCGACGTACACAGTCCCATGGGTGTGAGTATGGGGGATACCGGGCCGATCACGGTACTGAAGATACTGGCGATGGCGGAAGGACTGAACCCGACCGCTAGCTTGCACAAGGCCAAGATCATCCGGAAAGGCGAAAATGGCCGCATTGAGATTCCGGTAGACCTTAAGGAGATTTTGGCGGAGAAAGCTCCGGACGTGACGCTGCTAGCCGGTGACATCCTGTTCGTTCCCCGCAGTTCCAGCAAGAGTGTCCCCCGCAAACCACCGAACGAGATCTTCTACGACGTTCCCCCATATGACCCGCTGCAGGGACCTACTCCGATCTATAACCGATAAAATTGCTTTTCTATATGTTGCTGTTATCGCCCGGCCATGTGTCACCACGGGTGCTCGGGTGTCACCTTCCTGCTAAAATCCTGCACAGCAATATGGACACCGCCAAACGCTGGCGAGACGCGACGTTACCTGCCTTCCTGATTCAACAGCTGGTTTCAACTGTCGGAGCGATACCCGCAAGATTTCTTGTCGCTCTCATCCCAGCAATGGTGGTTGCCATGGCTACAAAAAACACTTCAGGTGGCAACTGGGCTGACCACATCGTGGAACCGCACATCTTGTGCCCGGCTCAGTGTCAGCAAAGAAGACATCTGTCTTCCGCTAGATGCGGCACTCCTTGCTTTTTCGCTACAATGTCCACGCATGAAAGGAGCGCTATGGCAAAAAAGAAGATTGATCCCCTCAACAGAAAGCAGTACGGCGCTGTATCTGCGGCCCTCACGGTAAGCGACATTCCTGCCGCGGTGAGCTTTTATCAAAAAGCGTTTGGTTTCTCGAAGCGAGCCATCATGAACGGCCCCGACGGAAAGCCGATGCACGCGGAACTCACCCTGCGCGGAACAACTCTGATGCTTGGTCCAGAGAGTCCTGCAATGGGAAGGCGAAGTGCGAAGAGTGTCGGCGCCTCTCCCGCCAGCCTCTACATATACGTTGAGAACGTCGACAAAGTGGTCGAGAAAGCGACCAAGCTCGGTGCCACCAGCCAAGGGCCGGTAATGGATATGTTCTGGGGGGATCGTTGCGGTACGGTTGTCGATCCCGATGGCTACAGCTGGATGGTCGGGACCCACAAAACGGAACCCTCGGCAAAGGAAATGAAGAAAGGAATGGAGGAGATGATGAAACAGCAGCCGGCGACAGCTGCGGCTGACTGATCCGGCGTCATTCGAAAAGTGCTGGTTGAGGGCCGATCTGTTCGGCTTCCCGAAAATTGCTCAGACCAACCCCAGACGATAACGCTGCTGGGGGCCAAGGGTCACTCGCTCTCGCAGGTTAAGGACAATCTCTGTCAGCTCGTCGCAAGAGGACGGAGGTGCCCTTCCCGTGTGACTGCGAGTGAGTATCTTGAACTCGCTGGTCTTCAACTTAGGATTACGGTACGTGCAATCCGTGTTTCTTGGCGCGAAGCTGACCAGAGTTTCTCCGCCAAGCGCCGAATCATGGCTTCGGTTTCCGAAAGCGGTACGTCATGTTCAAAGGTGTCTCCGACCGATATGGACTGCATGGGCCGGTCCGGTACGACGAGGTTCTCGTCGATTGGGAAAACGGCATTCCCAAATGCTTACGAAATCAAGGCGCTTTCGCCGCATCATCGGTTTGCAATCGCATTGCATTCGCCTGATGCAATCCCTGAAACCGGACTGTGGATGTGCCCTGCGGAGAAAAACGCCAGAAAACTCGCCCTCGTGGTTCGACGGGACACTTTCTCCAGTCCAGTTTGGAGGCAAGACCTGCGGAATTGCGGCGATTTTCAGCGATTCTTACACTAATGCAGCCCGATTTCTCTGCAGCACTGACTGTGTGGCGGAGCGAGTGCGATTCGAACCTTCGTTACCTTTTTGAATTCGTAAATCCCGACGTAGACGTAACTTGCAGCCAATAAAGAAGTTAACCAGAGAATCACCGGGCTCTCGTGGCGGCAAATTCCCACGAAACAGTCCATCTTTAATCCGTCATTAAGGTGAACGGCATACGATAGTGTGGTTGAAAGTGGTCACCTTCGCCTCCAGGTAGCGGACTCGAAATTGGTGTGCTATGACTGCTTGCTCGGGCGCGCAGTCTACGTAGAACGGTGTCTCAGCAAAACCCGCTCCTCAAATTACGAAGAAATGGATTCTCAGAGATTCTTTCCGTACTTTTGCCCCAACTGCTGTGTAAAAACGGAGCCGGCTTTGTTGGCATCTGCCAAATTGTCCGCGTGTGCAATCGCGATCCGCTTCCCAGAAGCCGACTTCCGGCTCGGCACAACTTCCGGATTGCCCGGAATCCGCCCTGCGGTCGCCTTGCCCGAGCAAGGGCCGGAACTTTCATCTTCAGTATTACGTACCTTCGCTTCGGAGGCGAGGTATGTTCCTGCTATCTGCTGTCGCTCTGCTCTCCTTAGCCGTTCCATCTCCCGCCACGGTCGCCTGGCACAAGAGTTTCAGTCTGAATGGCCGGCCAGAAATCCAAATCGTCAGCAACAATACCGATGTTCGTGTCTACGCTTCGGATCGGAAAGACATCGAGGCGGTGCTTTATGCGGACAAAACAATTTCTTCCGATGCGGTTACTGATCGTAAGTCCGAGAATCTTGTGAAACTCGACGTTCGCCTCCCGAGCCAGTGGAGAGCCGGTTTTGACTCGGGAGTTCTTGAGCTCAGGGTTCCCTCGGGCTGCGATATTGATGTGCAATCGCGAAATGGGTCGATCATGGTGAAGGATGCTGAAGGCAAGTTGACCCTACACACGGAGAGCGGCAACATTGCGGCACTTGCGATTCGTGGGGCCCTAGATATCGAGAGTGGACACGGAGATCTTCAGATCGACGGCACTGTCACCGCAGTCATCCTTCACACCCGCACGGGCAATGTCGCGGCCCAAATAGATCCCGGCTCCAGAATGAATTCCAACTGGGTATTGCGAACGGGCGATGGAAATGTTGACCTTCGGCTGCCCGAAGACTTCTCCACCGAGCTTGACGTTAACAGCGGGGATGGGAATGTGCGCCTGGATTTCCCAATGGCCGTGGTTGGCGGCGGAGGACGATCGACCGTGCGGGGGCCGGTTAACGGCGGCGGACGACACTTGGAGGTCCATTCCGACAAGGGAGACATCAGGGTGAGGAAGATTGCTGGTTCCATCTGAGACGCTGCTATGGATTCGGTTTGGAAATGTCGGTCGACCATTGCCGCCGGGCGATTGATGCCTGCTTTCCTTGCGACACTGCTAACTTGCCCGGCTATTGCTCAGCGAACGCACTCCACTTCGTCGACAGCTCAATACAACTTCGCGGCGGTGCGCGCCTACATCAACAAAACGATTACCGAAAAGCAATTACCGTCGGTCAGCGTAGCCGTGGCTAAGGATGGCAAGATCATCTGGGAAGAAGCGTTCGGCTGGGCCGACCGCGAGAAGATGATCCCCGCGACGCCGGGCACAGTGTATGCACTCGCATCGCTGACGAAACCGTACACCTCAACCGGCGTGATGGAACTAGTGGAACAGCGCAAGATCGATCTCGATCGTCCGATTAACGAGTACCTCGGCTCCGCACCTCTCACCGCCATAGTCGGCGACGCTTCCGGAGCAACCGTGAGACGGGTCCTCTGCCACACCTCTGGCCTGTCAATTCACTCCGTCAACCTCCTCGGTAACGGGGATCAGGTACCACCCATGGCGGATACCATTCGTCGCTACGGCACGCTGGTGAATCCCCCAGGTCAGTACTTCGATTATTCAAATCTTGGCTACGGCGCGATGGGTTACATGACAGCGCTTGTTTCGCAGCTCGATTGGAAGGATTACATGCGAGACAGGGTCTTTCTTCCATTAGGCCTATTTCATACGAGCGTCGGTATCGGACCTGGCCTGGAGGACTATGCCGTAGCAAGATACGACAATGGAAATCGCAGACTGCCTGCTTTCGCGGCCGACACTCCTGGTGCTTCAACCATCTGGTCCAGCGTACATGACGTAGTTCGGTTCGGAATGTTTCAACTGAAGGATCATCTACCTGATCAGCGGGCAATCTTAACGGACGCAACACTGGACCTGATGAAAGAAACCCGCTACGGGTGGCGTTCCATCTGCAGGCACCATGCTCGGTCGGAAATCATATGGTCTCGGCTGGTTTATTGACCCTGACGACCATGGCTATACGGTTCTGAGCCACGAGGGAGCCGGCTTCGGAGCCACAACAACACTGGAGATTTTCCCCACAGAAGACTTGGCCATCGTAGTCCTCATCAACCAGGGCATCGTCGAAGACGACCTCGTAGACATTGTGCAGCACCTAGCTGCCGCCATACTGCCGAAGTACGCTGCAGCTCTCAAGGCCGGGGCCCCGGCGCCAGCACAATCGGCTTCGCCCGGTCCCGAAACACAACTACCGCTGCTAGCCGAACTCCTGGGAACCTGGACCGGAACTGCGCGAACTTGGCAGGGATCCGTTCCGCTTACGGTCACGATTCAACCGGACGGCGATGTTCATGTAAAACTGGGGGACCAGCTAGAAACTCTGCTAACGACCGTCCCCCCTTTCATCAAAGAACACCGCCTCGTTGGAATGTTCACGGGCACCATGCCCACGCCCGATGTAAAGAATTATGCCGACAAGGTAGGTTTGACGCTTTCGTTGCGGGATGGTCGTCTGATCGGTGAAGCACTCGCCTTCAATACCATGGATTTCGATCCCTACGCTGGTAGGCCAGAATTCACGATTTCTTTTTACGTAGAGCTCACAAAGAGGCGCGCGCAATGAGGCTGACCTATTCCGGGCGCGTGGTCGGCAACACGTAAACTATCCAGAAACGGGCTTCGAGGACCTTTGGACTTCGGACCTTCTTTTATTCCGTTTGTGAACTACGGGGGAATCTGCTCGTTCAACGCGCTCGGGCCCGCTTTCGGATGCCGACGCTGACCTCATCGTGTATGTTGACGCTAAGGAGCGATATCCATGGACCCGAACATTCCCTTCGGCATCTTCATCGGTTTCGCCATCTGGTTTCTGGTCCGTTATCTGGCCGGTGGTATCTATACCGTCGATCAAAACCAGCGTGCGGTGAAAACCAACTTTGGCCGGGCGGAACGTATCCCCGGAGCCACCACCCTCAACGATCCCATCTCAGCCGACCTCGACGCTGACGAAAAGCAGCGCTATCAGTATCCTCAGGTTCGCGTGATCATGCCAGGCGGTCCTTACTTCAAGTGGCCGTGGCAAAGAATCTACAAAGTCTCAATTGCCACCCAGACCCTGAACATGGCCTTCGATCCCGAATCCCCCGGCGCCAATCAGTCAGGCACGATCGTCGACGCTGTGACGAAGGATCAGCTAAATACCGGTTTAACTGGCCAGATCCGGTACCGCATCTCGGAGCGGAATCTTTACGCGTATTGCTTCGGAGTCAAGAATCCGATCGCACACGTGATGGGCTACTTCGTTTCCGTCTTGCGCGAGCGTATTGCCACCTTCGAAGCGCCCGCCGTTGGCGGCACTGCGGAAACTGGAAGTGGCGGCATTTCCATCAACGATCTGCGCAAGAATCTCCGCGACCTTAATGAACACATGGACCGGGAGTGCAGTTCCTCGGAAGCGCGCTACGGCATCGTGCTCGATGCCTCGCTGATCACCGGCATTGATCCGCCACCGGAAGTCGAGTCGGCGCTGGCCGCGATCAATACCGCGCACAACATGGTGTCGTCCGATGTCAGTCTCGCCCAGGCCACGGCCGACCAGCGCATCGAGCAATCCAAACGTGCGGCCGAAATTGAAACCCTTAAAGCCGCAGGCTGAAGTCCAGCCCCTGGTTTCTCTGGCCAGCCAGCTGTCGGAATTAAAGGGTGCCGGTGAAGGAGCCTTGCGAGCCTACGTCCGCAACGTCAGGCTCGGCCTCTTTGGCAATGCCCAGCAGGTCGTCCTGGAGACAAAGCAATGAGTCTGCTAATTGCGGCGGTAGCAACCTTCGTGGCATGCTTCGTCCTGATGCCGGCGATTTTCTGGTTACTGCGTTTCTTTGGGTTCTACGCGATCGTGGAAGAGCGCACCTGCAACGTGTATGTCCTGTTCGGCAAGGTGGTCGCGGTCATCGACGAACCCGGGTTGCACATCCTCCTCTTCAATCTCGGCCTGAAAGCGCCCATTGTTCGCTGGCTGGGTCGCCTTTATGTCCTCGATATGCGTATCGACCAGCAGTACCTGCGCAGCCAGCCGGTTAATTCGGAAGAAGGCGCGCCTATGGGCATCGGCATCTGGTACGAAATGTTCATCAGCGATCCGGTGGCCTTCCTGTTCAAGAACGCTGATCCGCGCGGCTCCCTGGCCGCCAACGTCAGCAATTCCACTGTCCGCTGCCTGAGCAACCTGAAGCTCGCCGACCTGCTGCAGAACCGCCACGCTATGAGCCAGACCGTGCGCGCCGAGGTTTCGCCGCAATCGCACGAGTGGGGATACAAGCTGGGTTCGGTCTACATCCGCAAGGTTCACTTCCGCGACAGCCAGATGATCAAGCAGATCGAGGAGAAAGTCGTGAACCGCCTGCGCCAGGTGACCTCCGCCATCAAGCAGGACGGAGCCAACCAAGTGAGCATCATCACCAGCACGGCCGAGCGCCAGGCCGCTGTCGAATTCGCCAAAGCCGCCGCCATGCGTCCGCGCATTGTCGGCGAGGCGCTGAACAAAGTCGCGGCTGACCCGGAAGTTGAAGTTGCCATGTTCGAGATTCTAGAGATTCAGAAGATCGTCGAGAGCAAGGCCCGTATCATTCTGATTCCCGAGAATGGCGGGATTCTGCCCGAACTGCTGGCCTCAACCTTTCGATCTCCGGAATCACCGGCGTCTTTGCGTCCCATGGGGAAGGTCACGGTCCAGACATAATTGAACAGACGCGGAGGGCATCACCCGCTCCCCTCCAACATCGGCCTTGACTGCTTGTCGTATTTAACAAGCATGTAAGAAGCAAGTCGTAAATGCGAGAGCGGATGACACTCGCGTCTCACCGGACTGAAATAAGAACGGGAAACGGGCTTGTGGGAAGCATCGACAAGTCAAGGCGCTTTCGCCGCATCGTCGGTTTGTGATCGCATTGCATTCGCCCGACCGAGTCACTGAAACCGGACTGCGAGTGTCCCCTCCAGAGAAAGCACGGTAGATTGACGCCATTCGGCCCCGGGCAGTCCGCTCTCTCCAGTCCGCTTTGCGGACGATCGGAGTAGGGATCCGCAAGCTGAATGTTTAACGCAATCCGATCTTCGGTTCCGATGGTGCGCGAAATGTGGCCCTTCCCGCTCGAGTCTTCCTCCAAGATGACGCTTCCCGGTTCCAAAGCAATCTTGCGGCCTCCCACCAGTTCGATTTCACCCTTGCCGCTCAGCGTGACGATGTACTGGTGACGTTCTGCCACATGCCAGTCCCGAACCCAGCCAGGTGAAGTGCGTGCAAACCGTAAGCCTGTCACTTTGATGACATCAGATGCTTCAAGGCCGTTTCGCGCAGCATCGGGCATAAGTTTCATGTCCCTGATTTCCTCAGCATGACTCAGCCCATCCGAACCTGTGTAGATGCGTGTTACAGAAACAGGCTTGCGTACATCAGTTGTTCCCCGTGCTCCCCAACCCAAAACGAAACAGCAAGCCAGGGCCGCCCCAAACAGCCATCCTGATCGCATAGAGTGCTCCTTAAGCGCAGAGGCGAAATTCTACAACATTTAGGGATATTTACTGCTCCGTTGGGATCGGGTAGCTCCGCAATAAACTAGTCGTTGGCGCAATCAGGCAATTTCACGTTTTGACCGCTCGTCAAAACGCGCTATCGCGATGTTGCACCAACAACGAGCAGATTCGCACCACGGCGCTACTTTATCCCCACTAGGTGGTAGTTTTTCTTCCCCGTGCGCAGCAGAATAGCTGCTGGCCATTTCAGATCGTCAGCCGTGATCATCTTTTGGGCTTGCATCTGCCGCTCATTGTTGAGATACACGCCGCCACCTTCGATCAGCTTGCGCGCCGCACCCTTGCTCTCCGCCAGCCTAGTGCGCATCATCAGATCCACTAAACCGATCCCCGCATCGAGATCCGCTCGTGGAATCTCCGTAACCGGCACTTCTCGCGCCAACAGGGCGATGGTTTCGTACGTTGGAACTTCATTCGACGCCGAGAACAGGATTCTGCTGGCCGCTTCCACGGCGCGCACCGTCTCGGCTCCGTGAACGATCGCCGTGCATTCGGCTGCCAGCATGCGCTGCGCCTCGCGTGCCTCCGGTCGGCACTGCGTGTCGTTCCCCAGTGCTTCGATGCGCTCGCGATCGAGGAAGGTAAAGAGCTTGAGGAAGCGAACAACATCCGCATCGGCCGTCTGCAGCCAGTATTGGTACATCTGGTAGGGGCTGGTGCGGGCAGCGTCCAACCACACCGCTCCTTCTTCAGTCTTGCCGAACTTCTTCCCCGAGGACGTGGTGAGCAGCGGAAACGTGATGCCTTCCCCGCGCTTCCCCAGCATCCGCCAGATCAAGTCCTTGCCCGAAAGAATGTTGCCCCATTGATCGCTGCCACCCATCTGGACGGTGCAATCGAAATGTTGACACAGATAGAGGAAGTCATAGGCCTGCAGCAGCATGTAGCTGAACTCCGTGTATGAGATGCCTTGCTCGCGCTCCTCCAGCCGCACGCGGACTGAGTCGCGCTTGATCATCTCGTTCACCGAAAAATGCTTGCCAATATCGCACAGGAAGTCCACAAGGTTCAACTTCACCAGCCAGTCGGCGTTGTTCAGCATCAGCGCCCGCTCGTCCGATGACAGGTCGAAGAAGCGGCTCAACTGTGCGCGAATGGCCGCGGCGTTCTGCTCGGCGAGTTCCTTGGTGAGCAGCGTTCGCTCCGACGATTTGCCGCTGGGATCGCCGATCAGCCCAGTGCCACCGCCCACGAGTACCAATGGCCGATGGCCGTTCCGCTGCACGTGCGCCAGGCCCATCACCGGAATCAGGCTGCCGAGGTGGAGACTGTCGGCGGTGGGATCAAAGCCCACGTAGATTGTGCGTCGCGCTTCGTTCAGGTAAGCGTCCAGATCGTCGGTGGTCACCGCGTCGAGGAAGCCGCGCCACCGCAGTTCTTCCAGAAGTGGACTTTTGTGATCGGTCTGGGAAGCCATGCTGTTCGGGAACTTCCATTTTCCCACAGGAGATAAGCGGGATCTGAGCCTAGCACACTCGGCCGCTGCCTTCGTTAAGCATTCCTTTCGGATGACGGTCAAGCGGGACTAATCAGAATCTCAATTGTCGTAACCAGGCCATTTCACGTTTTGACCGCTCGTCAAAACGCGCTATGGCGATTTTTCGCCAATTGACGCCTTGAGACTCTGCCATCTCCCCAGCCTTCATTGACTTGCCTCATTTGTGGCCCTAAGATTTCAGCCCGATGATCGGCCAGACCATTTCGCACTATCGAATCGTCGAAAAACTCGGCGGTGGCGGGATGGGCGTTGTCTACAAGGCCGAGGATCTGTCGCTCGGGCGATTCGTCGCTCTGAAATTCCTCCCCGACGATGTCGCGCAGGATGTGGCCGCGCTCGAGCGTTTCCGCCGGGAAGCACGCGCGGCTTCCGCACTCAACCATCCCAATATTTGCACGATCCACGAAGTCGGAAAAGACGACGGGCATTCCTTCATCGCCATGGAGTTTCTGGATGGCGTGACGCTAAGGCACCGCATCGCAGGAAGGCCCGTCGAGACCGACATACTGCTGGGTCTAGCCATCGAGGTTGCCGACGCGCTCGATGCCGCTCACGCGAAGGGAATCGTCCATCGCGACATCAAGCCAGCCAACATTTTCGTCACCGAGCACGGGCACGCCAAGATTCTGGATTTCGGTTTGGCGAAGGTTGTGCCTGCTGTCAGTTCGTCGAGCCCGATCGCCGCAGCAAACACCATGACGCGCACGGTGGATGAACCACATCTGACCAGTCCGGGCACGATGGTGGGGACGGTGGCTTATATGTCGCCGGAGCAGGTGCGAGGGAAAGAACTCGATGCCCGTACCGACCTGTTCTCGTTCGGGGCTGTGTTATACGAGATGGCCAGCGGACAGCTTCCGTTTCGAGGCGATACTTCGGGAGTGATCTTCAAAGCCATTCTCGATGGGACACCAACGTCGGCGGTGCGGCTGAACCCCGATCTGCCGCCTAAGATGGAAGACATCATCAACAAGTGCTTGGAGAAAGACCGAAACCTGCGCTACCAGCACGCCTCTGAGATTCGCACCGATTTGCAACGGCTGAAACGAGATACCGAGTCCGACCGCACGACCCCGATACCTTCAGCCGAGATTTCGGCGCGAAACCAGTCGTCCTGGCGCACCAAGCCCGCAATGATCATTGGCGGGGTCGCCTTAGCTGCAGTGCTGGCTTTGGCAATCTGGTTCATGGGATTTCACGGGCGCGGCGAGGCGATTGATTCGATTGCGGTGCTGCCGTTCGTCAATGCCAGCGTCGACCCCAACACGGAATATTTGAGCGACGGTGTCACCGAGAACCTCATCAACAGTTTTTCCCAGCTGCCCAAGCTGCGGGTAATTCCGCGCAGCAGAGTCTTTGGCTACAAGGGAAACGAGGCAGATCCAGAAAAGATCGGGCGTGAGCTTAATGTCCGCGCCGTACTGACCGGCAGAGTGATGCAGCGAGGCGACAGCTTGAATATTCAGACCGAACTGGTGGACGTGGCGGCAGATTCGCAGCTCTGGGGGCGGCAATACAATCGGAAGTTGTCCGAGATCATCACTGTACAGGAAGAAATCGCGAAGGAGGTTTCAGAGAAACTGGGCTTGCGGCCAACGAGCGCAGAGGAGAAGAGGCTGACCAAGCGTTATACCGAGAACCCGGAGGCCCATCAACTCTACCTCAAAGGCCGCTACGTGTGGAGCCGCAGGACGATGACGACCCTTCAGCAAGCCGCTGCCTACTTCCAGCAGGCGATCGACAAAGATCCGGGCTACGCCCTGGCATGGGCCGGCTTGGCCGACTGCTACGCTCTGTACGGTTTCTATGGTGTAGCCTCGCCCGGGGAGGCGATCCCCAAGGCGAAAGAGGCCGCAGCAAAGGCGCTGGAGATCGATGACACCGTTGCAGAGGCGCACGCTTCGCTCGTGTGGATCAAGAGCTCTTACGATTGGGACTGGCTGGGCGCAGAAAGAGAATACAAACGGACGGTCGAACTGAACCCAAACTATGTAGAAGTCCTCACCTATTATTTCTCTGGTCCTGTGACTGCGATGGGACGCCTGGATGAGTCCCTGGCCATGGAGAAACGAAGGGAGGAGGTTGACCCACTTTCGCTCATCAACAGCACGCTTGTGGGGAGGACTCTCTGCTTTGAGCGGCAGCCCGACTTGGCGATAGCACAACTTCGAAGGGTACTCGACACGGATGCCAACTTTGCCCAGGCACACCTCTACCTAGGGCTGGCTTACGAGCAAAAGGGCATGTTTGAGGAGGCGATTGCAGAATTTCAGAGTGGATCAATACTCTCGGGAGGCGATCCGAGAATGACAGGCGCCCTCGGACATGCTTACGCGGTGTCGGGACACAAGAACCGCGCGCAGAACGTGCTTGCTGAATTAGAGCAACTATCGAAGCAGCGATACGTCGCGCCCTTTGAAATCGCAGTCATCTACACGGGCCTGGGCGAGAAAGACCAGACCTTCGAATGGCTGGAAAAAGCTTACCAGGACCATTCTCCCTGGCTCATGTGGATAAACGTTGATCCGCGTTTTGACAGCCTTCACGGGGACCCGCGGTACGGAGATTTGCGCCGCCGCATGGGCCTGCCACTGTGATTGCACGGGAGCGCTGGATTGACCCTGATGGCTGCGCCGCTCAGCACTGACCGCTGGATAGTTGATGTAATCCCTTTTATAGATCAGGCGTGGGTGATGACATAACGACGTCGGCCCCGCGACGACCCGAGTAGACTTTGCGGTAACCAACCAAAAAGCTCGGGACGAAGGAGGCCGAGATGAAAATTGTAGGCTGTGATCTACACGCGAAGCAACAAACGATTGCCATGGTGGACACCGAGACCGGCGAGTTCACCGAAAAGACCCTAGCCCACGAAGCAAACAAGGTGCGTGAGTTTTACGCTGCCTTAGAAGGTCCGGTGGTGGTGGGTATCGAAGCCACCGGAGCCATGCAGTGGTTTTTGCAATTGCTGGAAGAACTGGGGATCGAGTGCCAGGTGGGACATCCGGCGAAGATTCGGGCCAAAGAAACACGGAAGCAGAAGCACGATCGGCGGGATGCGCGGCTGGAGTTAGAGCTGCTCATGGAAGATCGCTTCCCGACCATCTGGATGCCCTCGAGCGAGCAGCGGGACCTACGAACGTTGCTGCGGGACCGGCATCAGTGGGTGAAGGTGCGAACGCGAGTGCAGAACACGCTGCAGGCGATCGCACTCAATCACGCATTGCGCCATGGGCATGCTCTATGGAGTCCAGCTGGGCAAAAAGCACTCCAGGCCTTGGCTCTGTCTCGCTACACCCGTCAAAGGCGGGACGAACTTCTGCAGCTGTACGTGCAGTTGCAGAAGCGGATCAAGGAGCTAGACCGGCAGGTGGAAGAAGAAGCCAAGCGGCGACCCCAGGCGTTGCGGCTGCTCACCCACCCAGGAGTGGGGCCGATCACGGCCTTGGCCACCGACGTGTTCCTGGGAGACGCGCACCGGTTTGCCACTGGTAACCAGGTCGCAAGCTACATCGGGATGATTCCATGTGAGCACAGCAGTGGAAAGCGGCAGCGGCTCGGAAAACTGAGCAAGCAAGGCAATGCGCTGCTGCGCTACCTGTGGACCGAAGCAGTGATGCATGCGGCCGCGAAAGATCCCGAGCTGAAACGCTTCTATCGGCGCAAGCTCATCCAGAAAGGCATGGGCAAGGCCAGGATCGCGGCGGCACGCAAACTGGGTATCCGGCTGTGGATCATGATGCGCGACCAGATTGATTATGAAGAGTTCTGTCGCCGCGGAAAGCTGCGGCAGAGCGGGGAAGCCCATGCAGGTATGCCTGATTTCAACAGTGGTCCTGCCAGCGCAGTGACCGGGTGAGTGAATAGGCCGCCTGCCTCCCCGAAGGGGGGGAGTTCGAATAAGTCATCATGGTCCAGGGTGATCGGAGAGATGTCTGGTGGGCCAACTCCACCGACGTGACGAAATAAGGCCGAGCCGTTTGGTTGGGTATGGACAAAATTATCGAAACTGAGGACATCGGTGGGAGACCCCTACTCTGCGATCACACAGGAGTGTCTTCGAAAGAATCAAAAAAACACTTGACGACACCGACGTCGTTAGAGATGTTGAAAAAGTCACGTCGATTAGCAGGATGAGATTTAACAGAAGCATGTTAGAAAAAAGCATTCGCCCATGCTCTGTTGGATTCTCATCGTCGGAGGCCTGCTGATCATGATGGGGCAACACGACCGCTCCGAAGCGCTGTTCTATTACTTCCGTCTGGAAGATCAAGTTCCTGCGACTCATCTGCGGCGGCGGATCGAAAAGCACATCAGCTTTGCCTTCGTGCGGGAGAAGCTGAAGGCGAGTTACAGCGATACCGGCCGTCCTTCCATTGATCCCGAACTTCTGCTGCGCATCCTGTTAATCGGCTACTTGTACGGCATCACCAGTGAGCGGAAGCTGGTGGAGGAGTTAGGCATGCACCTGGCGTGGCGCTGGTTCACGGGCTTGGGTTTCGATCAGGAAATCCCGCATCACTCCACATTCTCGAAAAACCGGCACGGGCGGGAGCCCGTTTCTGGCCAACTTGCGAGTGCCCGACCACTCGGAAGTTAACCCGTTGTGGCGAGCTAGACCAATCTGGTGTGATGCAAACATCCAGAAACAGGCCGCTTAAGTAGGATCCAACGCTCAGCGGTCTACAATCCAAACCTCGTATTAACGTGCTCCGGCTTTGTTCCTTACAATTGCGAAAAGCCAAATTCTGTTGGCTGTCGAAATCGCTGGGTTACGAGCGTCATTGTAGTGGCGGACTTGATGGCCGCCTACAACTCATTACAAGGAGGATTTCAGATGGAATATCTTTTGATGCTTTACTCGGAGGAGAACGGTTGGCTCAAGATGCCGAAGGCCCAGCAAGAGCAGGCGATGGGGGCGTATATGGCCTATACGGAGGCGCTCAAGAAGGCAGCGGTGCTCAAGGGCAGCAACCGCTTGGGGCTGAGCTCGACAGCAACGACCGTACGCGTAGCGAATGGGAAGTCCCAGGTGTTGAACGGCCCTTTTGCGGAATCGAAAGAGCAGCTAGGCGGCTACTACCTAATTGATGTGCCTGATCTCGATGCGGCGCTCTCGTGGGCGGCGCGTTGCCCCGGCGCAAGTCACGGGATCGTCGAGGTGCGTCCTCTCTGGGGCGTGGCCACGGGGGCGTGAGCTGCAACGAATAACAGATCACATGGACTCCTTCGAAAGCGACGGGTTGGCGAGTAGCACGGCGGACGCTGTGGCGCGCCGGAGCTACGGCAAGCTCGTCGCCTTTCTTGCGGCGCGGACCCGGGATGTGGCTGCGGCCGAGGATGCGCTTTCGGAGGCATTCGCCGCGGCGCTGGCGGATTGGCCCCGGAATGGCTGCCCTTCGAATCCGGAAGGATGGCTTTTGACTGTCGCACGACGGAAGTTTATTGATGTCGCGCGAGGACGGCGCAGAGATGAGATTGCCGGCGAGGAGTTGCGCGTTATGACGGAAGGGTTGGATGCTGCTGCGGCCGATGCGGAAATTCCCGATCAACGGCTCGCGCTGTTGTTTGCTTGCGCGCACCCTGCGATTGACGTCCGCATTCGTGCTCCATTGATGCTGCAAGCGGTGCTCGGGCTCGATGCAGCGATGATCGCCTCGGCGTTCCTTGTTTCTCCGGCAACGATGGGCCAACGACTGGTTCGCGCAAAAAACACGATCAGACACGCGGGCATCCCATTTCGCATCCCTGAGCGCGAAGAGCTCCCTGAACGGCTCGAGACCGTCCTCGATGCGATCTACGCAGCCTTCGCAGAAGGGTGGGTTGACGCCGCGGGGGTGGATATGGCCCGCCGCGATCTTGCCGAGGAAGCGATTTTCCTGTGCAGATTGGTGACGGAGTTGCTGCCGAGCGAGCCCGAGGCGATGGGTCTGCTCGCGCTGATACTTCACGCGGAAGCCCGCCGGCAAGCGCGGCGCAATGTGGATGCGGGGTACGTGCCGCTTGCCGAGCAGGATCCTGCGATTTGGAATGCGCACATGATCGATGAGGCTGAGGCGCTGCTCTTCCGGGCGAGCAATCTAGGGTCCATTGGCCGCTATCAACTCGAAGCCGCAATACAGTCGGCGCATGTTTATCGTTGTCGCACAGGTCGCGCCAACTGGGCAGAGGTTGTGCAGCTATACGATGCGCTTTTAGCGCTCTCCGGCTCACCGGTGGTCGCGATCAACCGCGCCCTCGCGATTGCGGAGATGGATGGTGCCGGTGCCGCTCTCGACGCCATACAAGAGGTAGCCGCAGATGCGCGGCTCGCCGAATACCAGCCTTACTGGGCGGCACGCGCGGAGCTTCTGGCCAAGACAGGCGCGCACGGCGAAGCCCGCCACGCGTACGAAATCGCAATCGGTCTCGAACGCGACGCCTCCGTCCGCCGCTTCCTGCAGCAGCGTCAGGCGGCGTTGGCGCCTTGACTCACTGTTCCTGGATGACGAACACTGAAGTCATGGCCTCGGACGGACTCCCTCCCAAATAAAGATGCAGAACCTGTCGATCCCGCCGCCGCTCATTCGACATGTAAGTGAAGGCGAGCTTTAGCGGCCGAGCCCAGCCAACCCAGCCCCTAACGGAAATCTTTAGCCACGAGCCGCCGTCGAAAATGCACGCTTCTCTCTGTAAGCTACACATCTTGCTCGGGAAATTAGCCCATTTAGTTCAAATCGTAACAGGGGATTATCAGGGACGGATCAGGGAATTAAATTCCCTGATCACGATCTATTGCAAGTAGAGATTTTCCTTGGACGACGGATCTTGAGGAAAACCAAACTGTTGACGCTGTTCGGCCCAACTCAGCGGGATGTGCTTGTACAGACTCTCGAACTTTAGAGTAAGAGGTTGACGTCCTTCCAAGATTGCCTCGACAATATCCGGCGCAAGGAACGCGCAGGCAAAGACGTTTCTGACATAGTGCGGCGTGAGCCCAGTCTCGCGGGCCAGCGATTTGATGTTGACGACTTTCCCCTCAAGAACCTTTTCATACCAGGCGCGCCCGCGCGCAACGGCCTTTATCAATGCAGGCCTGGGATGTCGGATCGGGACGCTCGAGTTGGGGGCAACCACGAGGTGAACTTCGCCACCGTACCGCTTCCGTTTCGCTTCGATGGTTAGGCAAATGAGCTCAGCTGGCCTAATTGGCTTTCGTAGGGGCATGAGATTGGCGGCAACGACGTGGTCGCCGTGCTCCAGCAGTTGACGCAGATCACTTCTCCTGATCATGACCTGAATGTTGTTGTCCTGGATGACGATGCTCTGCAAGAAGGAAGCGAGTAGGTCTCGAAGGTCGTCTGAGGAAAGCGACGGCAACCTTGCGGCCAGTCTCTTGGCAGCCACTACCAGCGGCTTTAGCATTGCAGGGCTGTCGCCGGTGATGCTCAGTCCATCGAATATCTCGCCATCAGATTTTAGGAATCCCTGAAGTCGTTCAGTGACTCGGGTTTCGACCTCATGCGCCGGTAGACGAGTCGGCCCCTTGCATTCGCCCGCTGAGTCCTCAATTGCATGCTGTGAAACGTAATAACGATATCGTCTGCCACGCTTAATCGTAAAAGAAGGGGTGAAGCGATTTCCTTCCGCATCTTCGATCAGACCCGTCAAAAGGCTCGAGGACTGGTCTCGGGCACGGTTACGGTGCGTCCTAAGGTTGTTGTTCAGCTGGGCTTGGACCTTGTCCCACAGCTCTCGCGGCACGATGCCGGGGTGCTCTCCGGGGTGCCACCGGTCACGGTGGCGGATTTCGCCGATGTAAAGACGATTGCGCAGAAGGTAATAGATGTGGCCACGGGCAAAGGCGGCACCTCCAACCCGGGTACCGGTCTTAGTCACCCAGGTCTTCGTCTTCACGTTCTCGCGATTGAGGTGAGCCATCACCTTCAGCACACAACCGAGTTTGAGGTAGAGAGCAAAAATATTGCGGACGAGCGCGGCTTCGGTGGGATGCGGAATCAGCTTGCGTGCTTCGAGGTCGTATCCGAGCGGCACTGGACCACCCATCCACATTCCTTTCTTCTTCGAGGCAGCAATTTTGTCCCGAATCCGTTCTCCCGTGACTTCTCTTTCGAACTGTGCGAACGAGAGGAGAATGTTGAGGGTGAGCCTACCCATCGAGGTGGTGGTGTTGAACTGCTGGGTTACGGAGACGAACGACACTCCTCGGGCCTCAAGCGCCTCAACAATCTTCGCAAAATCAGCTAGGCTGCGGGTGAGACGGTCTACCTTATATACGACTATGACGTTAACCTTATTGGCCTGGATATCCTCCAACAGACGCTGCAATGCCGGTCGCTCCATGGTTCCACCGGAGTATCCACCGTCATCGTAGCGGGCGGGCAGTATCCGCCAGCCTTCATGCCGCTGGCTGAGGATGAAAGCCTCGCCGGCTTCTCGCTGTGCATCGAGCGAGTTGAAGGACTGTTCGAGACCCTCCTCCGAGGACTTTCGCGTGTAGATTGCACAACGCATAATGGGTTTGCCGTCGGTACTCATTGGGCCTCCTCAGATTTACTTCTGCCCTGTTCGTTTTTGATTCCGAAGAAAAGAGGGCCGGACCAGCGGGTGCCGGTGATCAGGCGTGCGATCTCGGAGAGACTTTGATAGCGGGCACCCTGATACTCATACCCACTGGTTTCGACATTTACGAGGTGAACTTGGTCGCGCCACTGGCGGACGAGGCGCGTTCCTGGCTTGAGAGTCGGGATAGCCGAGATCGAACTGCTCGAATTGGCCTCGAACGCTCGTGCCAACTGCCGGAGACGGCCACGACTTGCTGTAGTCAGTGATCCAAAAATTTGCTCCTGCAGCCGATAAGCAAGAATTGGGATCATTTGATGTCTGCGCAGTTGGGGAGGTGGAGGCGCATTCAAGAGCTGCTGCCAAAGTTCGCGGAGCGCAGTTTTGCTGAGATTTGGCAATGTGGTGAGACGCTGGGCAATCGGGTCCGGCATAATACCTCCTATAGACTCAGCAACATTGCCGCTTCCTTGCCCGTAATAATCAAGTCAATTCTGCGGCCGAGTGCCGTGCTTTTTGCGTCAATGACTGGGCGGTTTCTCACTTGCACTTCTGTGTTAAACGGCCGCGAACATTTGGTGCATACTTCCACTACCCCCTGACAATCTAGCTGCCGGAGATTTCAAATGCTCACTTTCGCTCAAAAAGGAATCAATTTTTCGGAGGAACTATGAGGACACCGGGAAGACCCAGGAAGAACGGGCAGAAACCCATGTGGATGTTAGAGAGAGCGACCCTAGTCGTCCACGCCTACAGTCGCGCTAGGGAAGCGGGCGAGAAGCATAGCGTAGCGATCAGCGAGGGGGTGAAGTATATTCAAGATACTGCGCCCGCGATGCCGATCTCGGAGACAGAAGTCAAGCGAATCGTGGCTGAGTGGCGATCCAAACGAAGACCGATGTGCCTTGTCGTCACCAGGCCAGACCCAGGACACAACAGCGTCGCGCTACCGAACGGACGGAAAGCCAAAATCTTGTACACCGCCTCGGTACAGCTACATCCAATCTACCCGCGGGCAAACGCAGCCGAGAAGCCTGGCGACAGCGGCCCTGACCAATAGCGCATTTGCCGCAACGCACGCAGCTGGTCCGTCTAGGGTTTCTGCGTAAATAATTATTTGGACCCATTCTGTAAATGACTATTTCGTTTGTTTGTCACAAAATCGTCTTGTGACAAACAAATCGAAAAGCCACTGCAAACAATTCAAGGCGGCCAGCACGCTGGCGCCAACGATCCAAGCCTGCCCACCACAATTGTTCGAGTTTCCATCGCGGACTTGGAGCTCGATGCCAGGAATCCACGGATACACGGCGATCGGCAGCTTAGTCAGCTTGCGAAGAGTATCAAGAGTTTCGGGTTCCTCTGGCCCGTCATGATTGACGGGGCCCGGCGTGTTCTCGCGGGCCATGGTCGGATCGAGGCCGCCAAACGTCTGGGGTTCCGGGAAGTGCCTACGATTAGCATCCATCACCTATCGGAATCGCAGCGTCGAGCATTCATGATTGCTGACAATCGGCTGGCTGAGCAGGCCTCCTGGGACGAAAAGTTACTAGCTGAACAGTTAAGGGGCCTCTTCGAGGTGGATCTGGATTTCGATCTCGAGGCCACAGGCTTCGAGGTAGGTGAGATTGATGTTTTGATCGAGGGGGGATCTCCTGAGGTTCAGGCAAAATCGGATCCTGCAGATGACTTGCCTGAAAGCAAACTGATTGGAGTGACGTGCGCGGGCGATCTCTGGCTTGCAGGCCCCCACCGGATCTACTGCGGAAACTCCCTCAATTCCGACAGCTACTCCGCGCTGATGGAATCCCGTCGCGCAGCCATGGTTTTCACGGACCCGCCGTTCAACGTCAAGATTGATGGGCATGCCACGGGACTTGGAACCATCCGCCACGGGAATTTCAAAATGGCCTCCGGAGAAATGACTGACGCTGAATTCACCGACTTCCTAGCCCAATTCATGCAACGCTGCGCGTTCCACAGCGTCGATGGTTCACTGCATTATGCATTCATGGACTGGCGACACATGCCGGAGCTACTCGCAGCAGGAAAGCAGGTCTATTCGGAGTTGAAGAACGGTTGCGTTTGGGTGAAGGACAACGGCGGCATGGGTTCCCTTTACCGGAGTCAACATGAACTCATATTCGTATTCAAAAGCGGCAAGGAAAGTCATCGCAACAATGTGCAACTTGGCCAATTCGGCCGGTACCGCACCAACGTTTGGAACTACCCAGGGGTCAATTCGTTCTCGCGGTCGACCAAGAAGGCAACCTGCTCGAACTTCATCCGACGGTCAAGCCTGTCGCGTTAGTTGCCGACGCCATCATGGATTGTTCTGTTCGGCGCGACATCGTGCTTGATCCGTTCCTAGGAAGCGGGACGACGGTGATTGCGGCGGAGCGAACTGGGCGTGTCTGCCGCGGCATCGAACTGGATCCCCGCTATGTCGATACTGTGATCCGTCGATGGCAGAAATTTACCGGCATGTTTGCTACGCACGCACGCTCTGGGCACACTTTCAACGAAATCGAACAGGAGGCCGCCAGTGAACACGGGCGATGATAGCAAGGTTGCAGAGCCGGTGGGCTACCGGAATCCGCCTAAGACGACTCGCTTCAAGAAGGGAGTCTCTGGCAATCCTAACGGGAGGCCGAAGGGCAGCCTGAATGTTGCGACGGTGTTCACCAAGACTCTTCGCGAAAGAGTGGTGATCAATGAACACGGCCAGCGGAAGACCGTAACGAAGCTTGAAGCTGCACTGAAGCAACTCGTCAACAAGGCTGCCTCCGGCGACCTACGCGCGCTCGCTCAGTTGGTCGTTTTAGCCCAAGACGCCGAAGCCAAACAGAATATGCCGGGGGCACAAGAGCCAGTTATTTCTGATCTTGATCAGGAGGTCATGGACGGCATCCTGAAACGCTTCCTGAATCCGAAGGAAGAAGGACAACGACAAGAAAAACCTGAGTTACAGGGGGGAATTAATGGCGACTCTGAGCGCAGCTGAATTTCAGATCTTTGCACGTAACGATCTCTACACGTTCATGCATCGAGCTTTCCGCGAACTCAATCCGCGTACCCCGTTTCTGCATAATTGGCACAACGAGTTGATCGCGTCGAAACTGGAAGCTTGCCGGCGCGGGGAGATCACCCGGCTCATCATCAATGTACCGCCCCGCTCGCTGAAATCGCACGCCGCGGCGGTGGCCTTCCCTGCCTTTGTTCTTGGCCACAATCCCAGTGCCCAAGTCATCTGTGCCAGCTACGGGCAGGATCTCGCTAACAAGCACTCCCTGGACTGTCGTACCGTCATGAGCAGCGAGTGGTATCGCGGCTTGTTTTCGACCCGCCTCGCGCCTCATAAACAAGCTGTGCAGGAGTTCCTGACGACCCAAAACGGCTTCCGGTTCGCCACCTCCGTGGGAGGTGTGCTGACCGGCCGGGGAGCAGACTTCATCATCATCGATGACCCTCTGAAGCCTGATGAGGCACTGTCTGAAACCCAACGCAAAGCGGTGAACGAGTGGTATGACCACACGCTCTACAGCCGGATGAATGATAAGCGAAAGGGAGTCATCATCATCATTATGCAGCGTCTGCATGAGGATGATCTGGTCGGCCACGTCCTGGAACAAGAGGATTGGGATCTCGTACGACTTCCCGCCATCGCTGAAGAGGACGAAACACACATCATTCGCTCACCGAATCGGACCCGGGTGGCGCGGCGGAAGGCCGGTGAACCACTACATCCGGAGCGAGAGCCGTTGCCTGTTCTGGAGCATTTGAAACGAACTCTGGGCGAGTACAACTTCGCGGGTCAATATCAGCAGGCGCCCGCACCACTGGGTGGCGGCATGGTTAAGTGGGAATGGTTTAATGGCTACGAGCCTGGCGATCAGCCGGCCAAGTTTGACATGATTCTCCAAAGTTGGGACACGGCTAACAAAAGCACGGAGCTGAGCGACTTTAGTGTTTGCACAACTTGGGGCCGAAAGAACAAGAGGCTCTATCTCTTGCACGTGCTTCGCAAACGCTTGGAATATCCCGACTTGAAACGAGCCATCCGGGAACAGTCGGCACGCTTTCAACCCAGGAACATTTTGATCGAGGATAAGGCCTCCGGTACGCAACTTATTCAAGAACTCATCCGCGAAGGCGCTTATGGTGTGACTCGTTACGAGCCCACCATGGACAAAATTATGCGAATGCATTCGGTTACCAGCACTATCGAAAACGGGCTCGTCTATCTTCCGAACGATGCTGATTGGCTATGGGACTATTACAAAGAATTGGTCGCATTTCCGTCTTGCAAACACGACGATCAGGCTGATTCGACTTCGCAAGCTTTGGACTGGGTGAAGCTGAATACACATAGCTATGGGCTATTTGAGTACTATCGTCAGCAAGAATTACGCGAGCAATTCAGGCTACCCGACGACTACCGCTTCGTTCAGTGCGACGAAGATGAGCCGATCATTGCGATCCAGGACGGTACCGGGCGCACAATCGTTTGGACGGGATCAGGCTGGGCGGAATACCGCATAGAAAACTGACGAGGTCGTAGGCCCATGATCCCGCGCTAGCGGACAGTGTGAAGCTAAGAGGTCGAATGTCCCGATTTCGGGTGCTCCAAGCATTGGTAGAGCGCAGCCTTTTCAGACCTTGTTCAACCTACACCATTAACAACTTACAGGTTTGCGGGGAACTGCCAAGTACCTGCAAGTACGTGTAAGACGCATCAATCGCGGGCTGAGATTGCGGGCTGAGAATTGGTCCCGTTCCATTCAAGATTCAGGTAATTCTTTGGTGTAGGAAACGAAGGTTTGTCGGCTTATCCGCAATCAATTTTGAACTGAAATTCAAGTCTGGACCGCACCTCCGCAAAGCATTCAGCGGTCGGCATGGAAAGCTTGCCAGCCGTCCTCAAAGCTTTCCTTGAACTCCTTCTCGGCATCCGCAATCGCATCTTTTACGTTTGGATGAAAATAGATTTCAGCGTCTGTGCTCTCCGCTATAAATTTCGGCTCCAGCTGCACAACGTGGCCTTCAAAGATGCGCACCTCAAATTGCTCCTTCTCAACGACGGCGATCTGGCGAAAACGGCGCTTACCTGCCTCAGTCTTGTAGGCCACTAGGTTAGCGTGAAGTTGACTGTACATGTGTCGGCTCCCTTCGAGTCTACGCTGCCTCGGGATCAAATCCCAAGTTCTTCATGGCCTCTTCATTTCTATGCACTGGATTTTGTGCACAGCCCCCCACAGGTTTCACTCACAATCCACAAGCGATGCACAGAGAGCAGGGCAATTTCGCTTTTTCTTCTTTTGGGGGGATGATAAGCGTTAGCAATTGGAAGGTGACCATGAGCAAACAACATGGAACGGTCTGGCCCTTAGAGCCACACACGGCCAAGAAGCATGAGATATTGCGCCGATATTTTCAGGCATGGTTGCCCATCCTAGCTCAGACTCATGGACGCCTGCTTTACATTGATGCCTTTGCTGGACCCGGTGAGTACAGCAAAGGCGAGGACGGCTCACCGCTTGTGATACTGAAGGCCGCGCGCGACCACGTTCTTAAGTTCACATCTGAGCTTGTGTGTATCTTTGTGGAGAGCGATGATGAGCGCTATCAGCACTTGATGGAAGTTCTAGAACGCATCAAGCCCACGCTGCCGGGCAACATCAAATTCCGCGCTTTGCCCGGCAAATTTAATGACCAACTCACGGAGATTTTCGCCAGTGTAGAAGAGCAGAGAAAGCGTCGAGCGCCAACGTTGGCCTTCGTGGACCCGTTTGGATTTTCTCAAGCCTCGTTCAGCACGATTGCCAAGCTGATGAGCTATCCCAAATCTGAAGTGCTGGTCAACTTCATGTATGAATCGATAAATCGTTTCCTGTCTGTCCCCGAGTTTGCAGCGCACTTCGACGCGCAGTTTGGCACACCCGAATGGCGTGAGGCGGCGAAGATTTCTGACCCAGATGAACGACTGAGGGCAATTCATGATCTGTATTTGAAGCAGCTAAGGAAAGTTGCCAAGTACGTCCATGCGTTTCTGATGGTGAGCAAGAGCAATACCCCGGACTACTTTCTTTTCTTTGCAACAAACAGTCTCGACGGCTTAGAAGCGATGAAACACGCGATGTGGAAGGTGGACCCGGCTGGAGAATTTCAGTTTTCAGATTTCACTGATGCCAGAAAGCAGCTTCCGCTGTTTGCTCCTGCACCAGACTATGACTGGCTTCGGGAAATTCTCACGTATGATTTCCGCCACACTGAAGTTGAGATCGTGGTTTTAGGTGACTGGGTTGTGTCAGAAACTCCCTTCCTGCGCACGCACATCAAGAAGCAAGTCTTAATGCCCATGGAAAAGGACGGTGCAGTGAGTGTGGTCAATCCAAAACCGGAGCGCAGGCCATACAGTTATCCTGATGGAACTATTCTCAAGTTCCGCTAAGCACTAGCTGCCGCAAGGGAGAACGCGGCTGGCATTTGGTCATACGTCCGCCCATTTAATTCACGCCCGTATTTCGACTTCCGCACGCCACCCCACTGCTTAAAAAAGAATGGCACTCTGGCTTTCCAACACTGATTTTTTACCGACACAACCCATTCCTTTTGCATCGGTCTGGCACCGCGTCCACTTTCCCCGCCCACTATCACCCAGTGAATACCTGACAAATTCATGCTTCCCAAGTCCTCAAGCAGTGGTTCCACGGACAGGAAGCGCATGGCAACGTCAGCCGCACGTAAATGGTCAACCCGTGGCAGCCCGTGTTTGCGGTTCTCCACGCTGACACCCCACCAGATGTGAGCAGAGTGAGCGGCGAATTTTAGCTTAGAGTTCAGAAGATCACGCATCCGGTCTGAGCGTTTAGTGAGAACTTGAAACGTGTGCCAGTTGGCTTTGTTCATGACTTCCGCAACCTTGATGATGTAGTCATCTGGCACGCCCGGTTGAAACAGGTCACTCATCGAGTTCACAAAAATGAACCGGGGCGCTTTCCACTTCAGCGGCTCTTCCAGCTTCTCAGGCACCAACCTCAAATCAAATCCCTGCTCGTAGGCGTGACCCGGCACACCACGGAACCGCTCTGCAAATACCTCCGCATAACAATGCTTGCATCCGGGGCTGATTTTTGTGCAGCCACGTACCGGATTCCACGTCGCATCAGTCCATTCGATTGTGGATTTATCTGACATTTCGCTTTTTATTCGCTTTGTGTAGAATACCCTAAGACAAGAGCATTGCACATAAATTTGGGCATGTCTGTTACCTGCTCAGGTGCTCCGAAACTGAGTCTAGCACTGACTATCGATGAAGGCCGTAAACGCGTGGTGGCAATCATCACTGGGATCATCGTCGCGCGAAACCTGAAAACTGCCGACGATCTATTCGGCGGGCCGCAAGGTAGCCCACGGACTGACAAGATGGTAGCGGCTGCTATTCAGTGGGCTGAGAAAATTCTGGGGAAGATTGACAACGTGTTTGGATAGCCCAGCAGACTCCCACCGCGCCTAAAGCAGTGCAAGGCACTACCGCGTCACAGACGTAACCGAATATACGTAGGATTTCTTCCCTAAGCTGGTTTGTACTTGCAACATCACATATGTAGAGGTGGGCACAGTGAGTTTTACTAGATTCGGCGATTGGCAAATAATTTGGCTATCCGTCCAATTTATAATTTCCTGCCCTGACACGACAATTGAATTGGATAGTGTTTCCAAATTCAAAAGGTTTTCATGACGCTCGTTTTCCTTTAACTTGAAGAACACCTTCCCTGGAGAACGCCTATATCCTGATCAATGAAAAGAAGATCAGCTCCATGAAGGACATTCTCCCGCTGCTGGAGCAGATTTCCAAGAGCAGCAAACCGCTGCTTATCATCGCTGAGGACGTCGAGGGCGAAGCGCTGGCTACCCTGGTCGTCAACAAGCTGCGTGGCACATTGCAAGTCTGCGCCGTCAAGGCCCCGGGCTTTGGCGATCGCCGCAAAGCCATGCTGCAAGACATTGCCACCCTTACCGGCGGCAAGGCCATCACCGAAGACCTGGGCATCAAGTTGGAAAACGTCCAGATGGCCGACCTTGGCCAAGCCAAGAAGATTACCGTGGATAAGGACAACACAACTCTGATCGAAGGCAAGGGCAAGCACAACGAGATCGAGGGCCGGGTGAAGGAAATTCGCAGCCAGGTCGAGAAAACCACCAGCGACTATGACCGCGAGAAGCTACAGGAGCGGTTGGCGAAGCTGGTCGGGGGCGTGGCTGTTATCAAAGTTGGCGCTGCGACCGAGACCGAGATGAAAGAGAAGAAGGCCCGGGTCGAAGACGCCATGCACGCCACCCGTGCGGCCGTGGAAGAAGGCATCGTCCCCGGCGGCGGTGTGGCTCTGAGCCGTTGCGTCGCGGCTCTCCACCGCCTGAAACTCGATGGTGACGAGCAGATCGGTGTCAACATCGTGAAGCGTGCCCTTGTAGAACCGTTGCGTCAAATTGCCGAGAATGCCGGCGAAGAAGGCGCAATCGTTCTGGGCAAAGTCAACGACTCCAAGGACACGAACTTCGGCTACAACGCCCTGACTGGCGAGTACGCAGACCTGGTTAAGGCGGGTGTGCTCGACCCGACCAAGGTCGTGCGTACTGCCCTGCAGAATGCCGGATCGATTGCGTCCCTAATGCTGACTACCGAAGCGCTCGTGGCGGAGATTCGGGAAGAGACGCTGGGCGCTCCCGCCGGCGGCGGCGGTATGGGGGATATGTAGTTTTCGCTTAATCGCTTAGCCTGAATGCAGGTCCCGCTCGCGAGAGCGGGACTCTTTCTTTTGTCTCTTAATTTCGAATGAAGCAACACTTGTTTGCTCCAAATCTGCAGAAACCTCCATCAATTCCCTCCCGTTCAGCAGTTTTCGTGGGGTTTTCTTGTTCCGCTTCATTGGTTAGCACTTGCAGACGTCTTCCACGAGAGAAGATTCGCTCTGCCCCTTCACCCTCTCCTTCGCTTTGTGTTCAGCAAGACGAGCCCCTCAAGTTACCAAGGTTACGTTTCGCCGCCTGGAGCCAGTCATCTAATGTCGGCCTGGGTTGCCTATGTGATCTCCGGCGCTTTGTGGGTTGGTTTCGCGATATGGTCTAAAACGTCGACATCAATCAATCGCGGATTCATAAGTTGGTACTTGAATCTACCGAAATCCCCCAAACCTTGAGCAGCCGCTCCGGAATGTAACAACGATTTCTGTTGTTCTCGCACCATTTACGAAGTTCTGCGGAACCGGCGCATGTTTCGTTCGTTAGTCCTAACTTTTCGACCTGCATTTCGAACTCAGTGGGAGAATCAGGAACAGGCACGGGACGCTTTCCACTTCCCCAATTCGGATTTCCACGTTTGCCAGGCATAACAACTTAAGAACGCCAATAATCTTCGTGCGCCTCACCTTCGATGAATGCACTCTCACATCAAGAGGAACGACCAGGAGATTCTCGGCAGTATCGGTTTAATTCCATTGAGACACATCCCGCGTGGTCGCTGCGACCGCGGAACTGCTTTCCCATCCGAAACCAAAAGAACACCCCGTGATCAGTACAATTCCAGATGGTTCCTTCCTATGCAAACTTTCATTCGCCTCACAAGTCCTGCGTTAGATGTGTTTCGTATTGAAACTGACCTTGGAAAATGGCGCAATTTTAAGGCAAAGTCGGTCAAAGGTAGACCGTCGGAGGTAGGAAGTGAACCGGTTTGATTGGTACGAATCTTATAAGGCTGCTCTGTTCGAAGCTTTGGACGAAGATGGAGGGACGGCTTCGGACAGCCGAAGCTGAAATACACCAAAGGCGGTTAGTGCTTTCTCAGGACCATAGCGGCACGCACGGAGAAAGAGAAGCACTCGTTAAGGCAATGAAAATCTTACGGTTCTGCGGACGGATGCAGCTTCCACGCCATTACCCATTCGCTGGTTTCCCCGCCAAAACAAGACTGAAGGCAAAAGGCATATCTGAAGTGTGTCCATGGATATGCTTTCTGCGGAGCTATACTGTGCGAGGTCGACAAGTCAACGTCCTCCAATGGCCTGCCTGACAATGGCCAGGCGCTCCGAAATGTGGGCCTGAAACCGGAGCTTTTCTCGCAGCTCCAGCACGGTTGGGTACTACTGTGGTGGTTGGTGGTCGCTCTGTCCTTTGTCCTTCGTGTCGCCGCGTCGCTCTTTGGCTTCTTCCTTCATCTGAGCGAATTTCTGCTGCTGTTCGGGCGTAAGGATGGCCTGAACCTGGGGTCGCGAAGCCTCGTGGATTTGCTTCATCTTTTCTCGCTTTTGATCTTGAGTCAGTGATACGTCTTCGCCCACCGCTCTCATTTGTTTGAACTCGCCAGCCAGAATCGGCTTCAATTGTTTCTTCTGATCCTCCGTTAGGTTCAGTTGCTGACTGAGCCACTCCAAGCGTTCACTAACCCGGTCCCGATGCATATTTCCGGCGGAGTCTGTCTGGCTCTGATCTGGTGAGTTTTTTTGTTTGGACTCCGTACTTGATGTCTGCGCGGCAGTGGTTAAGCTGAACGCCACTGCCAAGGCAAATGTCAACCCTGCGAGCGTATAGACATTCCGCATTTCTTCTCCTTCAATGACAAAGCGGAAATGTTTGGTCGTCGTTGAATGCCGCAAGGACAAACAGTCCTGCGCTTTGTGGTGGTATTTCTATCGTACTACTTTTCTCTACCAGCAAGTCTTTGACTGGGTACGGAAGCCAAGGAAAACCTATTCGATCGAAATCCTCCGCAACAGTTGAAGTTGCTAAGAATCTCGTTAGGGCTCACCACCACGCAGCACAACGGATCATCGGCGATGCATATCGGCAGCCCGGTTTCCTCCCGGATTCGCTTGTCCAGGTTTTTCAGTAAAGCACCGCCTCCGGCGAGCACGATGCCGCGGTCGATGATGTCGGCGGAGAGAAGCTGCACCATGCAGGAATCAACCACGAGCGATTACCGCGAACTTGGAGAGGCGCCGCAACAATAGAGCAAGAACCCGATGGCTGAAAGTTGGAAGAGGCCGTAGACTGGTTACAGAACTGGCCTTTCGCCGACTGTATGCATCTTTGAGATGTTCCTTGGGTTCTACGGACTGAACTCTTCCGAGTTTTGATGCGGTGACCAATGAGAATCGCACAGGTTGCGCCACTCTACGAAAGCGTTCCGCCAACACTATATGGAGGTACGGAGCGTGTGGTGTCTTGGCTTACGGAGGAATTGGTCCGTCTTGGTCACGAAGTAACGTTGTTCGCTAGCGGCGATTCCCTCACAACTGCCCGTCTGGTGCCGGGCTGCAAGAAAGCTTTGCGACTGGATTCGAACTGTGTGGATCAGTTAGCACATCATGTCGTGATGCTCGACCAGGTCTTCAACGAAAAAGAGAATTTCGACCTAATTCATTTTCACCTTGATTACTTGCACTTCCCGTTGAGTCGCCAGGAGCAAGTCCCACACGTTACAACCCTTCATGGCAGGCTTGACCTTCCCGATTTGGTACCCCTTTACCGACATTTTCGGGACATTCCGGTGATTTCAATTTCAGACGCTCAGCGTAAGCCTCTGCCTTGGGCAAATTGGCAAGGCACGGTTCATCATGGTTTGCCGCGAGAGTCTTTTTCTCTTGGCGGCGGAGCCGGCGGATACCTCGCATTTCTCGGCCGGACCTCTCCCGAAAAAGGCCTGGACCAGGCCATCGAGATCGCGAAACGTGCCGGGATGCCACTGAAGATAGCAGCCAAGATCGATCGAGTTGATGTAGAGTATTTTGAGAATGTCATCAAGCCGCTGCTTGATCACCCTCTCATTGACTTCATCGGCGAAATTGGGTATCCAGAGAAAAATGTGTTTCTCGGTAACGCCGCCGCTCTTGTCTTTCCCATCAATTGGCGTGAGCCCTTTGGATTGGTGATGATTGAGGCCATGGCCTGCGGCACACCTGTGATTGCTTACCCCTTAGGGTCCGTTCCCGAGGTCATGCAAGAGGGAGTTACAGGTTTTATAGTGCCTGACTTGGAGAGCGCCGTAGAAGCAGTGAAAAGAATTGGAGAGGTCGACAGAAGGAAGTGCCGGTGGCATTTTGAACAGGATTTTGACGCCGAGCGTATGGCCCAGAGCTACTTGAACATTTATCAACGGTTGGCTCGAGGAGAATCCTCATCGAGCACCGTTTCGGACGGAGTTCTCAGTTGGATGAAGCTCGCACCCAGCAATACTACATAGCTACGAAGGCATCGCCTGCTGATGACCGTGCCAGAGTTCTCAAATACGGCGGAACGTTCTCCGTGTTCGATCATCTGGGGGACATCCAAGCATCCGGGCTAGGCGAGCAGGGAATTTTCTTTCAAGGTACGCGTCACCTTTCAGAGCTTATCCTTTGCCTATGGAACGCCCGTCCATTGCTTCTAAGCTCCGCTATCAAGACCGACAATTTTATTTTTACCGCTGACCTCACCAATCTCGACGTTTCACACCTGGATCGGGTTGTTATACCTCGAGGCACGCTGCAGCTTCAGCGATCTAAGTTTCTATGGCACGATGTCTGCTATGAAGAGTTCACCTTCATCAATTACGGGCTCTCAGCTCTGGTAGTGCCATTCAGCATGAGATATAGCGCCGACTTCGCCGACATCTTCGAAGTGCGCGGTATGCACCGGCCGAAGAAAGGGCGGCGCCTGGATGACCATGTCGGGAAGAACCTGGTGCTGCTCTCGTATGAAGGCCTGGACAACAAGATTCGTCAAACTTGCATTCATTCCGATCCAGTCCCCAAAACTATCTCGCCGTCGGCACTGCAGTTCGAAGTGCATCTCCAGCCCAGCCAGAAGGCAGTCTTCCATTTAGCTATTTCTTGCGACTCCCATGCTGAACACGATTCTGTTGGCTACAGCAGTGCAATGATCTCTGCCAGGAGCGAACAGAAAATAGCGTCGGAAACATTCCCGCGAATTTACAGTTCAAATTCTCGTTTTACTGACTGGATCAAACGTTCTGGGGCCGACGTTCAAATGATGATGATCGGCAACCCTGAGATCGATTATCCTTACGCCGGAGTGCCATGGTTCAGCACGGTCTTTGGTCGGGACGGGATCATTGCCGCTCTCCAAATGCTTTGGCTTAGCCCAGAGATTGCAAAAGGCGTTCTGGAGTATTTGGCGGCAACGCAGGCAAAAGATTTTGATCCAGCGATTGAAGCCGACCCCGGCAAGATCCTGCACGAAACGCGCAGTGGAGAAATGGCTGCTCTGGGCGAAATCCCCTTCGGGCGCTATTACGGGAGCGTGGACGCGACCCCGCTCTTCATCGTTCTTGCCGGCTCATATTACGAGCGGACGGGTGATCTTGAGTGTTTGCGGCGTTTGTGGCCGCACATCGAGCTTGCACTGCAATGGATCGACAAATTCGGAGACATGGATGGCGATGGCTTTGTGGAGTATGCGCAACGTTCGAGCACAGGTTTGGTTCAACAGGGTTGGAAAGACTCGAATGATTCAGTTTTTCATGCCGACGGAACGTTGGCCGAAGCACCGATCGCTTTATGCGAAGTCCAGGGTTACGTGTACGCAGCCAAACTGGCGGCGGCCCGACTGAGCTGCACGTTGGGAGACAAGGAAAGATGCACTGCCCTGGAGGCTCAAGCAGAAGCGCTTAGAACAAGGTTTGAAGAAGCATTTTGGTGCGACGATCTGTCCACTTACGCGTTGGCGCTCGATGGAAACAAGAAACCATGCCGGGTGCGAACCTCAAACGCTGGGCACTGCCTGTACGCTGGAATTGCCAGACCAGACAGGGCGCGCTTGGTCGCCCAGACGCTGTTGGGGCCTGAATCTTTCAGTGGCTGGGGTGTCCGCACGGTCGCTGCCGGACAGTCTCGTTACAATCCACTGTCGTACCACAACGGTTCCATTTGGCCACATGACAACTCCCTTATTGCGAGCGGCCTCGCGAAATATGAATGCAAGGACCTGGCCGGCCGAATCCTGCTTGGCCTTCTCGACACCAGTAGGTGGGCGGATCTGCGGCGTCTTCCTGAATTGTTCTGCGGACTCGATCGGCGTCGCGGTGAAGGTCCTACACTCTATCCCGTCGCCTGCTCGCCCCAGGCTTGGGCGGCGGGAGCCGTCTTCTTGCTGGTTCAGGCGTGCTTAGGAACTACGGTACAAGGCGCTCGCAATCGGATTGTGTTTGATCGTCCTTACTTGCCAAAGGGGATCCCGCAGCTTTGGATTAAGGGCCTTCGTAGCAGCAATGCTTCGGTAGACCTATTTTTCGAACGCAGGAATGATGCCGTGCGAGTTGAGGTTACCGACCAACAAGGCGACATCGAAGTAGTCGCGACGCCATAAAGTCGTGGATCAGCCAGGACTCCTCCGATTATAGGCCTTTCTGCGCCTTGCCCAAGCGAAGGCCCACGGATTGGCAATGTACCACTCTTGCTTTACTTCGGGTTTGCTTCTGTTTAGCTCAGAGTGCTTGAGCTATCTTGCGCGGGCTAGTTCTTGGCGGTTGTGTTCATGGGTTCCAGCAACTACCTAAGAAGTAGCCACACCACGAAACAGGCGCCGACCGTTACCGTAATCAGAACGAGCAGGTCGGTTTTGTTGTCCCCGGTCAGCCGCATCGCTCCCGCCTAGGCAAGGCGCCTGATGTGATCAGAGCATCAATCGCTTGAGCATCCACCCCCCGTCGGGCAACTGCGCAACTTGCTCGCTCATACTCTTCAGGCGCTTGGCGACTTCCATCCTTGAGTACGCACTATCTGGTCTCAGCTGCTACAGCGGCCCGAATGGTTTGCGAACAGTGCGGCCATGTAGTGCTTTCCCGAAGATCCGGGCTTCAGGTGCGCTCCTGGGGTAGGTGCCTGGAACTGAACCGGGCGGCGTGATTTCACTTGCCAACTCACGAAGAGCCGAGAGCGGCGACACAAGAAACGCTAGACATCCGGGTTGTGGTTGCCTTTATGCGAAACCGTCATAATAAGGACTACAATGAACTTGACCTTAGACCTACCAAATCGTTGTAGGCACCCACCCACGAAAAGCCTAGGAATCTCGCATGCGGGAGATGGCCAGAGGGGGCTCGAAATGGCTCGCACCCGTTCGGTTCACTCGCAACCCAAGCAGCACGGGCCTGACAACAAAGAAGCTCAGACCCTGCTCGATCTTCACAAACAATACATCCGTCTTTACTACGCTTGCATTGCGAAGCGATTGGGCGTCAACGCTTCGTACATCAATCAGGTCGCCAACGGCGAGCACCAGTCGGAAATGCTAAGACGCGCCTTGCTATCCGAACTCGGCCTGATGCAAGCCACGGCCTAGGGCGATGAAGGTACTGGGTACATTACTCTGGATCGACAACCGAGTCTGAGCAATAGCGCACACTGGTTAGGTCGATGGGATTTTTATGCGGATTTCTTGGCCAGTTTTTGGGAAGCTTTAAGCCGCTCAAGGGATCGTTCGATGGATATTAATTGCTCGCGAACGATGCCGATTTTATCGAGAAGACTGTCAATGGTGTCGTCATGAATCTTGGGGGGTGGCTTGGCCATAATGCGGCCCACCGTAACAAGGCCGAACTGGAGAAGTCGGCACGCTGACGTACTCAGTAAAAATGGCCCAATTGTCGGTTGGGCCTTTGGAGGTGTCTCGGAGCCTTGTCTTGCAAAATCCATTGTAACGTTCGGACGGCAAAACGATTGTGCAAAATCCCGAGAGCCTGCGGACAGCAGGTGGCTGAGATCTTCTGCGAGGGCCGGCTCAAGCTCGGCCGCACCAGATCGCTACGGAGCCAGGAGAATAGCCTGCGGCGGAATCTCGATTTGGCCTTGTGGGGATGGCGCTCGATTACCCTGTCCACCAGCTCAATTAGTCGATCAGAGGCTATGGCCAAGGCGGGTCGGGTACATTTGAGCATTGTTTCCATTGGGGGATCTCAACTCTCTGAGCGAACTTTAATGTCCGCCCACGAAGATTAAAGTCGATCGATGCATTAGGGCGCCATCGGGGAGTTTCTGTAGGGGCGCGTTACTAAAGTTTATTGGATCTGCTATGACTCAGCTGCGTCGGGCTTCTTGCGTAGGGTGATATAACAAAGCGGATAGGGGCCGCGCCAGCATAGCAGCGGCTCAGAGAGCGCGATGGGCGAAAGTCAACGGGCAGAAACTTGTTCCAATTGCGAACCCAAGCGAACCATGTCAGTATCAGCCCGTCGCAAAATCGCAGCGGCACAACGCGCGAGATGGGCGAAGGTCAAACGGGAGAAGAAAGCAGTATCGTTCGAGGTCGTATGTGCCGGCACCTTGCACCGTTCAGGCCTCGTATTTCGTCGTTCCCACCGTTCAAACGACAGGGGGATGCCACGCATCCTCAATCCGGCTAAACACTGGGGTCTGATTTTAACAATGAGCCGTGGGTCCAAACTGAGGGTCAAAACTACATACGTTCAACACGGCTATCTTCAGTCGTGTCTTCAGCTACGCAACTTCATCCACACTCAATTCGTTGGCTCGCGGTGGCACGTTCAGCGGCACCGACGCTTCGACGGTTGTACCATTCTGTGGTGCTGAGGTAATCTTGAAAGTCCCATCGAGTGCGATTACGCGCTCGCGCATGCTGGCGAGCCCGAGACCACCACCCTGCTGTTGCTCGGGATTTATCCCGACACCATCATCCATAATCCGCAACAAGGCCCGCCCACCTTCGACCTTCAGATCCACGGCAGCAATCCGGGCATGGCTGTGTTTGACTATGTTTTGTAACGCCTCTTGTGCAATGCGATATAAAGAGATCGCAAGATCGGCCGCCAGGCTGGTTGGAACGTTTTCTTCAGCAAAAGTAATACTCATCGAATTGCTCGCGCCAACATCTCGGCACAGACTTCTCAGGGCCTGAGCAAGACCCAAGTATTTGAGCGTAGGAGGGTGGAGGCCATGCGATAGATCGCGGGTAGCTCTAGAAACATCGGCAATCCGATCATGCAGCCTGTCCAAAGACGGTCTCATAGAGGAATCGGACTGCATCTTAATCTGGCTAAGGTCATTGGCCAGTAACGCTAGCTGCTGTCCGATGTCGTCATGAAGCTCTTGAGCGATGCGGTGAGATTCCCGTTCTTGCACACGGATCCGCTTACTCCAGGCGTTCCGTACTGACTTTTCGGTAAGCCTTCGTTCAGCGACAGCAGCTGCTAACAACATCAACGGCAGGGCAAATGTGCCCAGCAGCATATGCAAGGACAGGACATTTTCTGTCAGCGATGCCCCGGTCCACAGCCCTCGGCCGTGGATTAGGTTCCAGATCGAGATCAATGCTACAGCCAACATTGACGCGCTCAGTCCACCTGAGCCAAAGCGCACGCAAGCCCAAAGCAAAAGGGGCAGCGGAGCGTACGTCAACGCCGGAATACTATTCGTCGCGGGTATTTGTCCGCCGAATACCAGGAGGCTGACTAATACAATCCCGCATGCCAGCAGACTCGCCTCGACGCACCGGACAAGGGTTGCTTTCCTGACCCATGAAATCCCGTTTAGCCCAAATAACACAACTGCCGGGACCAGTATCAGGTGGGAGATCATGTTCGAGGAGAACAACGTCATCCAAAACATCCAATAATCTCCGCCTCGCCCCCTCAGCACCAACTCGGCATCCAGGAACGAGGGCACGAGGGCGGCGATAAGGACGCCGAACGCTAGTTTCGCCAGGGAGGTGACGAGGCAGCCAAACACTAGAAAGATGATGACCCCTTGCATACTGTCGAACAAAGGTTTTTCTTTCTTGAAGTAACCGATGCAAAGCGCGCCCAGCAAGGCTTGCCCCGTATTTGCTATAAACCAAGCAAACGCTGCGAAGAAAGGCGTACCGCCCTGCATCTGGACAAGGAGATGAGCTGGAAGCACCGCTAACAGAAAAGCCCACCAAATTCGACGGGGAGCCAAAAGAAACACCGCAAGCAAAATCGCGCTGGGCGGCCAGAGGGTTGCTATGGGTGTGTAGGCGGGCTTGAGGGCGAAACCGACCTCAGTTGCGAGGTAATAGCAAATTGCAAGCAATAGAGCAACGAGGTGTGTATGCCAGAAAGGAGTGACTGAGGAAATGGCGTCCTCGCTGACTCTTTCTCGCTGATCTGGAGACGCACGCACTCCCGAGAGCGGGAAAGCCTGTGCACCGCTCGCCATATCCGGCCTCCCGACGAAACTAGATTAACGGTCCCGATTCGCCGTTGAGAGAACATCAAGGCTGGCCTACGGGACCCACAAAACAGAGTGGGTGATTCTACAACGGGGAAGGATAATAGAAAAGGCTGTGCATTTCCATCAGAGTCCATCATTGTTGCGGCATTCCAGTCTGCGGCTCCAAGGACTGTGATCCAATCTTGCATTTGGGGAGCTCTTCGTCCCAGCAACACCAACAAGTGCACGGCAGGGTTACCTTTTGTCGCCTGACAAGTAGCCGGTTTATCTCCGCTTGGCGAGTAGCTGATGAAGCATTGTCACGGAGTCAGATGGAAGATATCACTCAGGCGACACAAAGGACTGGCCACGCGCGGCCAATTTTACGGCCACAACTAAGTCTTGCCCGACCCGCGCTTTGAAAACGTAACCGAGCGCTCCAGTCTGTCGCGCAGCTTCAACAATTTCTGGGTCACTTTCTATAGAGCAGATCACTACGGCAGGACTGGGCTGATGCTTCATCAATTCCTTGGTGACATCAATGCCATTTAGCACCGGCATTCCGAGATCTAAGACAACGACATCTGGCCGCCAACAGCGAACACACTCCAGGGCTGACTGACCATCCGCGGCCGTGGCTACGACCTCGAATTCGGTCACCAGCACTGAAAGAGACTTTTGCAAAAATTCCGCGTTGTCATCAGCCACTACGACGCGCAGTTTCATTCAGACAGCACCATGCCGCCATTACCGAATGAAGATGGCTGAACGCCGTTCTACTGAATTGCGTTCGGTCGTTTTCCGGGAAACGAATCCTATTCGCTTAGCATTCCCTTTGGATTCCGGCGCTAAGAGGCCTATGGCCCCGAGTCCGGCTCCCTCCGTCTCCGACCATGGGCGAAGGTGAACAAGAGCAAGGTGCAGTGGCAGAGGCTATGAGATTTTAATATCACATGATTCAGGCTGCGGTCGGTCGGATGAAACGCGTCCGAACATCTTTGGTACGCCGCTCGAAAGAGTGCTCCGGTAATAGCTGATTTCATCTTTCCTCTCAGATGCACTCATATCTCGCAGGTACTTTTCAACCAGCTTTTCCGCTTCGTGCAGCCCTTCGACCTCAGCGACCATCTGCTCCTGATTTCGTTTGTGGTCAACTCTGTAAATCTGATAGTAATTCCGGGGAAGGCGGTGCATTCTTTTACTCCTCGATGTGGAACTGTGAGACTTTGAAGTCGGGTCGAACGCTTTGGGCAGGCTTCCTCACGCATTCGATTCGTTACGTGGTATTCATAGCACTGACCGCAGAACGAATCCCCGCAGCATTCCTCGCAACAGTGGGAACAAATCGCTGCTCCACAGTCCTCGCACTCCGCAACGGCACGGTTGCTGCACGGAGTCCCTACGTCGCTATCACTGGCTACGTGTTCGATTTGGCAAAGCGCGGTCATCAGGTCAGCTTTAAGATCAAACGCTAGCCACTTTTCTCATTTGTTCTAGCAGTTCGAACAATGCTCGGACGCGTTCGCGGGACTCTTCGTGTTCGCGAAGCTCATCGGGAGTGTGCCCACTCCGAGCACCGTTTCTAAAAAATTGAGTCTGTTGCGCTAACAATCGCCCCAACTCGTTGCTGATCTGAAGTCGCTGTTGAGAATCGGGATCCATGATCAGAAAGACTAGAGTTGCTCCCTAGCACCCGCAATCAGGGAAAGCTAGTATTTCGCAAAGCTTTGGCAGGTAAGCCAACCACGCATGTTCCAACTCTGCACACGCAAGTTAACAACAATGCCAGTCCGGTGCGGGTTCGTTGTGACGTTGGCACTCAAATACTTTCTTCCGCCCTTCCATCTGCGAATAACTCCGATTTGTAATCTTGAAACAGCCTAGTGCGCTCTCGCTCCGAGACGTGATTCCCAAAGTATGCTTGGCAAACGCGGCACTCACAGCTTTTGCCGGTGTTATCGTGGAGCAGCTAATCGTGAAGGACGACATTTAAAAGTGAACTATGAACTTGCAGCCCGCTCCCGCCATAGTCAACGAAGCCTAACTTTCTGAACCGATTCATGAAAAAACTGACCCGCGACCGGGTTGTGCCTATCATCTCGGCGAGGGTCTCCTGACTGATCTTGGGGATTACAGTCTCGGGCACGCCTTCCTTGCCGAAATGAGCAAGCAAAAGCAGAATCCGAGCTAGTCTCTTTTCGCTGGAATTGAAGAGTTGGTCAACTAAATCCTCTTCGTATCGGATGTTCCGTGCCAGCAGATACGCCACGAACAGATCGGAGAACGTGTGTTCCCGGTGGAGCGCAAGCATCATTGCCTTCTTGTCAATTTGCAGAAGTTCGCAGTCCGTCATTGCGGTCGCAGACCCCATGCGTAAAGGCTGTCCAGCCAGGCCACCTTCTCCGAAAAACTCTCCCTCGCTCAATATGCCCAGGGTTGCTTCCTTGCCACTTTCGGATACGACCTTGAGTCTTACCTTGCCGGTCTGGATATAAAACACTGCGTTAGTGGGATCCCCTTGGGCGAAGATTGTTTGTTTCTCTGGAAAAGACACAACCTTCCTGCCCTCGCCGATGGTTGCGAGGAATGCATGGGGATCAAAATCACGTCTCTTCTTAGCCGCCGCACGGGGACCCATTAGTTTAGTTCCCCCCAGCGATTACACCACTGGTCCTAACCAGCGGCGTAATCGCCCCAGCTTCCTGTTGCACTAATATCACACGCCAATTTGGATGGTCTGTCGGGCATCCTACATACATGAAAAGTTTTGTTTGTGCGAACATCTGAAATCGGGGCCTTTTTTGAAGTAGCGGAATCGCTTTAGCTGTTAGGTACGTTTGGTGCGTCTTGAAGCGGTCAGTATTGACCAGTATCAGGGTCGTATCCAGCATAGTGTTGCCAAGGTCTTCGAGAGGTGGGTCACCATGCCCGACCAGACTTCCCGTCTCGTACCCCATAACGGGCCAGTTCATTCCCAGCCTAGCGAGCGGACGAATACCGCAGGGAAGCAAGTCAGCAACAAAATACTTCTATCGATCTCCGATAGCGACTACAGCTCACTTCGTCCTCATCTCGAATACGTCAGCTTGCCAAACCATCTAGTCCTTCATGAGGCGGGTGGAAAGCTAGAATTTGCGTATTTCCCGAATCGAGGTTTGATTTCTCTTGTAGTCGTAATGAAAGATGGAAAAACCGCCGAAGCTGGCATAGTTGGAAATGAGGGCTTTACAGGAACACTGGCGGCTGTTGGCCTGAGCAGGAGCCCGCTTCAAGCGGTGGTACAAATCACGGGGGATGGGTTTCGGGTAGAGGTCGGAGCTTTGCAAAACACTTTGGAATCCGCTCCACACCTTCAATTGATGTTGAACCGCTATGCCGCTAATTCGGGGTATGCAGGTTGCACAAACAGCCGCGTGTAATCGGCTCCACGATATTGAGCAGCGCCTTGCGCGGTGGTTGCTAATGACTCAGGATAGAGTGGATTCAGGGTCGCTGCCCATCACTCATGATTTTCTCGCAACGATGCTAGGGACAGATAGACCTACCGTGAGCTTGGCAGCTGGTGTTTTGCAGAAGAAGAAGCTCATCGAGTACACCCGTGGCGCAGTGAAGATCGTGAACCGCAAGAAACTTGAAGACTCCGCCTGCGAGTGCTACGGGGTTATCCGACAGTACGATGGCGAGCTTGGCTTGAAATACCGGAAGTGAAGACTCGCCCTGTGCTTAATTGCCGACTCGAAAACGTTGTTGTTGATAAATTCCCTTCACACTAACCACCGTTCAAACCCGGGTGGGGAAGGATGGCCCGTCGATCGTCAGCAAGTGCCACTGAAGCGCCTAACCTCCATCAGCCAACGCTGTGACCGCTACTGGTCACTGTTGTTCCAGGTTCCGCTGGCTCCGTTCGCGCTCCCGCAGCACTCGGCGCAACAACTTACCCGTCGGAGACTTCGGCAGTTGCTCGACGAACTCCACCCGGCGGATCTTCTTGTGAGGTGCTACGCGATCGGCTACAAAATTGATCACTTCTTCGGTAGTCAGTGGTCTCCGAGTGACCACGAAAGCTTTCGGCACTTCACCCGCCTGCTCGTCTGGGATGGGGATCACTGCGGCCCTCAACAATCGCCGGATTGTTCAGACATAGGCACGCCGGCGGCCCGGACTGTGGTTATGAGTAATCTCCTAAACGGGATCGACAGTCTGGTTGACCGTCGTCACCACTGTCTTGACCACGGAGTCTGGGACCACGCTAATTTTCGGGCTCTGAGAAGCACCGCTGAGTAGTCGGCCTACTTGCCGCCCGCATGCTCAAACGATCCTAGTCGCGACGCACACTCACCGCTCACGTTCTCTTCGCCGAGATCGGTCCTGACCTGTCGCGGTTTGCCAATGCATCGGCTTTCGCATCTTGGCTAGGACTATGCCCAGTTCATTACACTACCTCTGGTACTAACGGAGGCGCGGGTCTTACTTCTTCGCAGCTCGTACCTTCGCCCAACGTCGTCGCTGCGCCGCCGCTATCTTGGCTCTACTCTTTGCTGACATCTTCCGCCGTTTACCGCTGGGCTTGTTTCCACCGTACACACCAGCAAACGCCGTAAGAGCCGCATTCAACCCAGACAACTGCTTCTCTACGCGGTCACGCTCCTGTTTCAACTGCTTCATTATTGAAGACAAGTTTCGCATAGGCCCCCCCTCGGCACGGGATTGTAGCAGGAGCGATCCACGCGGCGATTGCTACGTAACGAATTCGTAGCGTCTGCGCTGAGTCGCCATTTAACGCCTTTGATTGCGTTCGGAGGGAATCTTTTCCATAAACAGGTCGGCATAGGTGTGGTCACTATTGCTCAGATTAAAAATTCCTCAGAAGGTATTCTCGCTATGCGGAAAATGCTGTTCGCAGGTGGGTGTCATGGACATAAACCAAAGACAAATCGCGTTATCGTTGCTCGAAGGCCTTAGGGAAGATCTGATGTATGCGCACCTGAATAACGGAGGTCGCATTCTTGACGTAGCCGACCTTCGCCAGTACATTTATGAACAGATGGGCAGGATACGAACAAATGCCTTCATGTTGGACGGATTGTACGGCGCTGGCAATGGTCACGGGCAAGACGCCAAGAATGGTAACGGGAAAGCGCATTCGTAATATCTGAAAACCTGATGGGCTGGGCACTCTTAGGGCGTAAGCCTGCTGAAATCAGGAAGGATGCATTCCCACGGTTTGACGACCACGAACATTGCCCGCAATTTTCTCTCCTTGCAAAACGATCTGGTTCGGATCGAATCACGCGGCTTGTGAGCAATTGCGCTCAGACCGCATCGCGCCTGCCCTGATAAGTTTCCTTAATTCTGCTGAGGGAGGCCTATGAATACCTTTCGCATTTTGGTGGCTGACGATCATCCAATATTCCGTTTCGGTCTGTGCTCACTGCTCAGTTCACACAAGGGTTGGGAGATCTGCGGTGAGGCCGCTGACGGACGGGAAGCGGTAGAGAAGTGCAACAGATTGAAACCCGATCTTCTCATTCTGGACATTTGCATGCCGAAACTAAATGGCGTAGATGCCGCGCGGCAGATCCTCAAACATGATCCTGCCCAGAGAATACTAATCGTCACCGATGTGAACTCCGAGCAAGTAGTCCAAGACTGCTTGGCAGCGGGGGTTCGTGGATGGATTTTCAAGTCTGATGCAATCGATGACCTGACACCAGCAGTGGAGGAACTGCAACGGAACAAACCCGTCTTCAGCAAACTGGTTTCCGATTTGATTATGGATGGCTATTTACGGGGTCGTAACGTTGGTTCAGGCGTGCCCAAGGCCAGATTAACCTCTCGGGAGCGCGAGATCTTGCAAGTTTTAGGTGAGGGCAAGACAAACAAGGAAATCTCCACGATTCTCAATATCTCCGTGAAAACGGCGGAAACACATCGAAGCAACATGATGACTAAGCTCAAGCTCCACTCGGTCGCAGAGTTGGTGTTGTATGCGGTCAGGAATGAAATCGTCCACGTTAGCCTTCCATCCGTGCTGCGGTTTCCCAACCCAACGGTCGAGGGCCCAGTGCTTCTCAGGAGCGTTCACTAATCATCGGCGAGGCCGCTCTTTACTGGGAATCAGATTATGCGGTGAATTGAGTGGTACGGGCTTCTTATCGAACTCCCACCACTCATGTCCGCACTCGGTACAGTAGTGCTTGCGCGGTTGCTCGTCAGCAGGTCTGACGGTCTTAAGTATTATGCTATGCATACACTTCAGGCACGTCTGCCTTGTTTTGTCTGCGGTCTTGCGGATGGCAGACACGATACCGCTTGGACGCCACTCGAAGGCTCTGCGTTGTCCGCTTGCGTGATGATTATATCGGCTCGGTCTTGCGTGGGTGTTTCTGACACTCGTGCTTGTTGAAAGCCTCTTCGCTTCCCGAACCAGCGATTGAGCAAATCTGACCAGCAAAGCTCATCATCTTTCAGCATAATTGGTTAGATCGGATTCACTAATTAGGAGGTTCTATGTTAGGTTACGGTTTGGCAGGAACAGTACTCGTGATTCTGGTGATTGTTTTTCTCGTGCGCGGTCTATGAAACCGCAAATGGGCGCGCTTTCGCACGCGCCCATATTCGTAGGCAGCAACAAGATATCTAGATATGTAGTTCCATCATCAGTCGACATCGTGAGACGTTGACCATTAGCTTACTTTCGCGCAGCTCTCACCTTGGCCCAACGCCTTCGCTGCGCAGCGGCTATTTTCTTCCTCGCAGCAAGACTCATTCTGCGACGTGCCCACCTGGGCATGCGATAAACACCTGCAAAAGCCGCTAATGCTGCGTTCAAACCTGACAACTGTCGTGCAACGCGGTCACGTTCCCCTTTTATCTGCGTGATTATTGAAGACACGTCTGCCATTTGAGTTCCCACTCGGGGCGAGATTGTAGCAGGACAGGTTGCTCGCTGGACATGAAAGGCGGATAGTTAAGTCATGCTCGAATTCGTTCTGAACTGCAAAGACTGCAAGAAAGACAATCCATTCCCCACGTTAGACGTGGGAGGCAGGAAGCTAGCTAATCCTGCGGGGTCGCAGGCGTTGCCTTCGGCCTGTAAGTTAGGATTGTTCGTGACTTTGCCGGCCGTCTCTTTGATTTTGCCTTTCACTTCATGAACAGTACCTTCAATCTCATCCTTCGTACTGGGGTTCATCTGTTTTCTCCTTGTCGTTGAGTAACATGCCGAGGTCTCGTTCCTGCATCCGAGCGTGTTCATCCTTAAAGTTTCAAGAGTCTGTCAAAAAAGGAACGATAACGCTGTAGGGCAACCCGCAGGTCCTCAGTGGACACGTTGTCGCCGCGGTCCCACTGCTTCTCCAAGCCCGAACGCTCGTTGGCGAAACCTTCCGCCAGTCGCTGCATCACCGCAGCTACCAGCTTGTCTGCGCCTTCGACCGCCCGGCGCGGCTCGTCGACGAAAGCAGTCTGTATCTTGCTCCATTGCGATCGGAAATCGCCCATCTCCGATTCAGAAAACAAGGGCATAGGCTCCGAAGCTGCAACGGCTTTATCCAGAGTTTCCGGCTCTTGGCCTTTCACCAGCTTAGGTCCTTCCTGCTGCTTTGACGGATTGCCATCCCTCACCAGTTCGGCCTTCGGAAATTCTTCCTCTATTCTCTTCAGTTCAGCCATTACGCCACCTCTTTTCTTTCCACAATCGTTGGTACCTGCACCAGCTCCTCAAATAGTGAGCGGTAGTGAATCATCGCCGCTCTCAGATCTTCTGTACTTGCTCCATTTTTCCCAACCCGCTGCGCAATCTCATGTGCAGCCCGGTAGTTCTCCACGACCCGGGGATGGTCGACAGAAATGTCGGCCGCACGTTGATCGAAATCAGATACTGGATAGCCACGAGTTTTCATCAAAGAAGACACCAGGTCATCGGCTTCCGCGACTGCCCCTTTAGGGGAATCGACGAAACGAGACTGTACGGACTCCCACTGTTTCGAAAAACGTTCGCGTTCCATCGGGTCAAGATCTCGAATATTGAGCTTTTCAACCCGCTCCTGGCGATCCGCTAGTTTGGCTTCTGCTTTTCGTTCTGACCCATGCTTCTGCACTGCTCGCTCGTACTCGGGCCCAAACTTCTGCCGCAGGGCTGCCGTCGTACTCCTGCGTTTTCGCACGTAAACCCAAGCCAGCAGTGCGATGACAAGAATCACTACGGCGGCGACGAGCACAATTATTTTCGGGTCCATCAGATTTAGATCCATCGAAACCTCCCTGCATCAAGAATGTCCACAAAACCAAATTGTTTCACGAAGTTCCACCTTCAGAACATTATGACTCGCCATTATCAAACTTCAGGCCTCGGAAAACTGGTCAGAATTGATCGTCTTGCAATGCAGTGCTAAGGCTTCTGGGCGAGAGTTCGTGTGGAGGTCAGAAAATAATCAGGACGACTTACTCACAACCAGACGCGAAACGCCTGCGATCAAGCGCAGCAGCAATCACAGCCAAGCTGTCATCCGGAGTCAGAGAGCTTTCAGATTTCCGGACCTCTAGTGATGACGACTGGAGCAGAGTGAATTCGCAGATAATAGGCGCCGCCATTCCGCGTTTGCATTGAACTGCGTACCATCCCATTTGATGGCTTTAAGGAGCCACGCCGGTCACGCCCATGCTACGACACCTCAAACCGGTCTCAACAAGGTACCTAGATGTGTTGCCAGGTAAGTTCCAGTTACATATCCGAGAGCACCGCCTACCAGGATGTCCGAAGCGAAATGTTTTTTGCCTTTTGTCCGGGCGAGGCCCGCCTTGGTTTTGCGCTTGCAGATTGTTCCGCCCGATAAACGGTATTGCGGAAGGTACATCACAGAACGCCCCCCAACCGTCGAGTCGAGATAAGCGATCTGTATTGAACAGACTCCACGAGGCTAGAAGCGTACAGTCGCTGCTAGCTTGGGCTCCAGTTATGGAAATCTCGAGCTATGGAGGATGACATGCGTCGTACGCACAGATATCTCAGCTCCCTTGTCCTGGGCGTGGCACTTCTTGCACCGGTGGGGATCCAGGCCAGCAACAATTTTCGAGACGACAGCCGTCAAGATGCCCGGGAGCGAAACGAAAGAAATCAGAGGCGGTACTACGACCGCGACCACAGGGACTACCATCGATGGGATGGCCGCGAAGACGGCAGGTACCGCCATTGGGGGGAGGAAAGACACGAGGCTTATCGCCCCTTCTACAAGGTACGGCGCGCGCAGCAGAGAGCATACTGGAAGTATCGCCACGAACATCCGGATCGTGACGATCGCCGCTAGCTTGCCAGTTCTTTTGGGGCGGATAGCCATCAGGGGGTACCGTGGGGGTGGCGGCAGCGCGCACATTCGCTTAGGGCAGGCGCATAAATGAATGGGCGTTCTCGATTCTTCGTCCGGAGTTGAGGGACCAACTGTATCGCAGGAATCAAATACGAGTTGTGCACGCAAAGGGAAAGACGATGAGGCAGATACAGAACTCCGCAGCCTTTACGCTGGGGATCATTCTGCTTGGCGTACCCGCACATTCTCAGTCCGTTCCAAGCAGTCAAGTCTCGGCCAACGAACTGGCACGGCGGGTGATCACTAACGAACTAAGATTTCAAGATGACCACAGCAACTGGATGTACCGACTCGAAAAAGAACAGTATGGAAAGAAAGAGGTCCAGGAAATCATTGAGACAAGAGAAGGTTCTCTCGGTCGACTTTTGTCTATCAACGACCACCCCCTTACCGCGAAACAACAAGAGGAAGAAGACCAGCGCGTGCAGGAATTAATGACCAGTCGAAGTGCGAAACTAAAATTGCAGCGAGCACTGGACGCTGAGACCCTGCGCGGGAGACGATTGTTCGCGATGCTGCCTGATGCGTCTGTGTTCAACTACTCGGGCGGTGAAGGAAACCTGGTAAGGCTGAGCTTTCGACCAAACCCGAATTTTCATCCACCTTCCGTGGAGGCCCGTGTTTTCCATGATATGGAAGGCGAGATGTGGGTGGACTGCAAACAGGAGCGACTGGCTGCGTTTAATGGTCATCTCACACAAGACGTAAAATTCGGCCTCGGCCTGCTGGGGCACTTGGACAAGGGAGGCCACTTTGAAGTTAGGCAGGCAGAAGTCGTCCCTGGCCACTGGGATATGACGACCATGAGCGTGGAGATGACAGGCAAGGCTCTCTTGTTTAAGAGCATAGTGGTGCAGAAGAGGGAGAACCGTCGGGACTTCCACCAGGTATCCGATGATCTGACGCTTACTCAAGCCGCAGACATACTCAACGGATACATAGTTGTAGCGGATAATCGCTAGTCGTTGTGTTCGACTTTTCGGCATTTTGATTCGAGCCCACCTCGCGATAACTAATGGGATGGTCGCCTCCTCGGAAACTACCTGGGCAGTTTGCCGGTACTCCTCCGACCGGTGGTCACCTGGGCGGTAAATGGCTTCCAACTTGTGCGGCCCACTACCTGTCCCGACAAGAGGACAAGGTTCGCGCTGCCTCCGGGCGTGTTGTTTTGGGTGTGTTGTTTGGGAAGGAAACTCAGATCGGCCTGGTTCGCATGGGGAAGCGCACATGGGCGAATGTTAAGACTTGGGCCAGGCGATATTGGAGGTTCGGGCTGCAGGTTACGCTGAAGCGTGGCGTTGCTAACAATGGAGCGTTGGCAGGGAGTACTTGCCAAAGTCCAGAATCTTGGCATGGCCGCGCTCCAAAATGTTCGCGGGTTTAATATCCCGATCAACAATTCCCTTTGCGTGCGTCGCGTTGAGGGCATCGGCGATCTCAACTCTAATTCGTCCACTCTTAAACAGGTCAAAAGGAGACAGTTAATAACCTCTGCTTCCCTTAAGCTGCAGTGTGAGGCAACCCTCATGAAACGATTTGGAGTAGTCAGCACGGTAGTTCTGTTCTGTCTTGTCGGACCCATTGCTCTTGCCTGCGCTCAGCAGGACCAGCAGGAAGAAAAACAGACCAAACACGAAGAGCAAGCCAAGCCCGAAAAGCAAAACAACGGCCACCAACAGCAAGACCAGAACAGGCAGCAGCAACAACGTGCCCAGCAGCAACAGCAAGACCAAAACAGGGGGCAGCAACAGCGTACCCAGCAGCAACAACAAGATCAGAACAGGCAGCAGCAACAGCGTGCCCAGCAGCAACAACAAGACCAGAATAGGCAGCAGCAACAACGTGCCCAGCAGCAACAACAAGACCAGAATAGGCAGCAGCAACAGCGTGCCCAAGACCAGAACAGGCAGCAGCAACAACGTACCCAGCAACAACAGCAAGACCAGAACATGCAGCAGCAACAGCGTGCCCAGCAGCAACAACAAGACCAGAATAGGCAGCAGCAACAGCGTGCCCAGCAGCAACAACAAGACCAGAATAGGCAGCAGCAACAGCGTGCCCAAGACCAGGACAGGCAGCAGCAACAACGTACCCAGCAACAACAGCAAGACCAGAACAGGCAGCAGCAACAGCGTGCCCAGCAGCAACAACAAGACCAGAATAGGCAGCAGCAACAGCGTGCCCAGCAGCAACAACAAGACCAGAACAGGCAGCAGCAACAGCGTGCCCAGCAGCAACAACAAGACCAGAACAGGCAGCAGCAACAGCGTGCCCAGCAGCAACAGCAAGACCAGAACAGGCAGCAGCAACAGGTCGGGCGGCAACAACAGGAGCAGCAAGATCTGAACAGACAGCGCCAGCAACAAAACGTGCAGGCGCAACAGCAGCAGGAACGACTCTCGCAACAGCGTCAGCAGCAACTAATTGAGCAGCAGCAGCAGCGCATCGCGCAGTACCGTCAACATCTGGATCAGCAGCAACAGCAGCAGCAGCGGCAGGCGGTACAGCAGCAGACGGCGATGCTACGGCAACAGAACCGTGCGTCGCAGTACCGTTTTCAGGAAGAGTACCTGGAGCGCATGCGACAGCAGCAAGTGCGGCTCGATAACGACCGTGACCACGACTACAATCGTGATCCGTACTTCTACACGGCTCCAACCTATCGTTACAATCGCGGCGGCAGCTACTATGAGACGAACCAGTACGGCGCAGACTTGCTACGTCGGTCCGTGAACTACGGTTACGAAGAAGGCTTCCGCACGGGAGAAGCAGACCGGCAGGATCGGTGGCGTTCCGACTACCGCGATTCGTACGCCTACCGGGATGCAAACTACGGCTACACGGGATATTACGTTGACCAGGACGAGTACAACTACTATTTTCGCCAGGGTTTTAGTCGCGGCTATGAAGACGGCTTCAGCAGCCGCAATCTGTATGGTAGCTATTCGAACGGCTCGTATAGCGTGCTTGGTGCCATTCTGGGGCAGATCCTAGACTTCCAGTCGCTTCGCTAAAGGAAGCGCTCGTCGCCGACACAAGAGAGGAGAGCTTCCGCCCGCCGTAGCGACAAGCAAGCCCGTTCCTAACTCGGCAGTAGCTTTTGGTAGGAGGGAAGTGGTAGACATTGCGGCATATCGCCGCATGGGGGCGTGGAAAAGCATGCGACAAAAACGTTTAGCCTTTGTCGCTCTCGCACTTTCGGCCAAGGTTCACGGTTTGTGGCAAGCTTCCCGCCACATTCCGCTTCTGCAGACCGCCTATCAATCGCCTGTCTCGACTAGCTCTGGGCTTCTCTGTTTTCCGTCAGTTTGCTCAAGCAGCCGTTGCATTAACTCGTCGAGCGTTTCCATAGCTTCCTCCACGGCCGATTGCTAATCAGAATAGCCCACACCCTAGCGAGGTCATTCGTTTCCCAAGTGGTCAAAAGGACACGGTTAATCACCTTCGCTACTTTTAAGATTTAAGAAGTAGCACTCATGAAACGATGCGGATTCATCAGCACATCAATTCTGTTTGCTTCTCGGAACCACCCGCAACAAGGCGAAAAGCAGGGTTAGACTGAAGCGAGCTAAGCTTGAAAAGCAGAACCCCGACAAGAGGTGCCGGCATCCCAAAGGACTGAACCTGATTCGAAGTTTCAAAAGGACAAGATGCGATCTCTCTCACTCTATAGACGAACAACGGGCACCATAGCAGTATTCCTTATGCTTGTGGCCGCCGTGGGCTGCAGTCTCTCATCGGCAAGCAGTCCGCGACCAGGGCCCCCGCCATCTACATCCGGCTCAATCCCGCAGTTTGGCCATGTGGTTGTGGTACTCGAGGAGAATCACAGCTATTCCGAGGTGATCGGGAATTCTGCCATACCGTATCTCAACAGTCTGGCCTCGCAGTACGGTTTGGCCACCCAGTACTTCGCCAATGCCCATCCCTCCATCGGGAACTACTTCATGCTTACGACTGGGCAGCTGGTTACTAACGATGATGCGTTTGCGGGTACGGTTGGCGCGGACAACATCGTTCGCAAGCTGATCACCGCCGGAAAAACTTGGAAATCATATGCCGAGAGCATCCCTTCGACCGGGTACACGGGAGGCGATTCGTATCCCTATCAGATACTCTGTGTATCAATAAACGTTGCTGATATCGACTTAGTAAGTCATGTGTTTCTAGCACTCGTTGTCATCAAATAAAACACGAACGTTTAGCCCGCCATAACTCCAGATGGCTGATGCAGGTTTGAACCATGATACCCCTCTTTGTTTGGAAACAAACTTCTCGTACGCTTTGACCGCCGACAGGTACCGCTTCAATTTGTTCGCATCCTTTAGTCCGACAAGAACGTCATCAAGCCTCTTGCCCTTCTCATGAAATTCCTGCATCCCCCCCGCGGAGTGTCTTCCAGAAATCAAAGCGTGGATCATAAACTCCGCGGCTGCAAAGTTGACGTACCTTCGTTAGTTGAGAAGGTGGTGTGGTGATCGCAAAATCAACGAAGTCCGTCAGAGAAATATCTGGCATCGAATATGTCGTCCTCGAACCACATCGTTTCTGGGTAGGGTTCTAATTTGGCGGCCGCTTCATTTCAAGCCGAGGCCTAAAGCCGTCGGATGCGTCGGTTAGGTATATGGATAAAAGAAAACTAAAAAGACAATCGGCCAAAGCGACACTCGCGGAAGTCATCAAGGAAATGGCAAAGCCGAGAGTGGCTATGTCTGCACGAGAGCATATTCTTCGGAACAACGTTCTAGTCGTGAAGAACGATGTTGAGAAGTGAACTGTGAACTTGCAATGCATCACCGGGGTGATAATCAATGAACCCCAATTTCCTAAACCGGTTCATGAAAAAGCTCACCTGCGAGCGAGTTGTACCCACCATCTCTGCTAGAGTTTCCTGACTGATTGTGGGTATAGCAACTTCTTGCTTACCTTCCTTGCCGAAATGAGCCAGCAATAGCAATATCCGGGCCAGTCTTTTTTCACTGGAATTGAAAAGCTGGTCAACCAAATCCTCTTCGTATTTGCTCTTCCAACCATACAGCGTGGCTTCACTTACCCCGTGCTCGCGGGCCAACTCTGCCATCTTCCGCCCCGCCTCGTGCTCTTTCAGAATCCCGACGATCTGCTCTTCGCTAAATCGCGCTCTCTTCATGGCCAAGGTCCTCCTTCGTCACTACTGCCGCGACGTGAGGTTCCCAATTCTAGCTGGTGGAGTTTTTCGAGGGCAGGTCAGAAGGATAATGATGATGCCGCCGACTAATAAGAGCAGCAGTTCCGGTAAGCCAAAATAATTCACGACGCCTCCTTTTGAGCTACCTACTCTGTAACCTTGGGGAATCTGACCCTATCGTGTTAAACAGGTCATCTAAGCAGACTGGAATGCGGCGGCCATGAATCCGAACGATCCTAAAACATCATCGGATATATCAGTCACTGGAAACCTGACCAGCACGTGTGGAGACGTCTCTGAAAGGGCTGCGAGTTGACGATCAACCAGCCCTCTGTCAAATCCGAATACCAAAAGTACCGCCATCGCTTCCTCAACACTGCGGTATTTGCGCGCAGCACCGGAGCTTAAACCATGCTTGACTACGGAGATTTCAGCCACTCCACCTTCGGATTGATCGATGAACACTTCTGCTCTCATAACATTCCCTTGATACCACAGTCGTGGCAAAGTCGAGAACCCATAAATCCCTGCCAAAACAGTTGCAAGTTGATACAGCGATTTCACAACAGTAATCAGGCTGAATATCTCACAGCACACATAAGGTTTCACCCGGACAAATCAGCGTCGGCGTCTTTCAACTCTTCATCCTCATGACGGTGCCCCAATTGACCTCGCATGCTAGTATTGCCACCTTGATTCTGCTGGTCCTGCTCCATCGCTCCCTTGCCCCGATCTTGATCTTTCGATTTGTCCATGGATGTTCTCCTGCTCAAACTATGGCGCGCTCAACACAGCTAGGCGCTAGTGTCGTCTCTGCCCTTTTGCACTCTGAATCACTGTCGCTGGAATCTGCAGTATTCGAATGGTTGAGTTTTTCTTAGTTGTCACGTGAACTGCAATCCCACCAGCTTCAGGAAACGGGTCTGAAACCACTTCAAACTCCTCGCCATAGAGACGAATGCGCCCCGAAGTCGCGTAGCCAAGATGTTTAACGTGTGCGCAGATGTCCGAAACTGACCGAGCGTCAATGCGGTAGCTGGTCATGAGAACCTTCTGGGTGCCACCTACACTGTACTCGGTCTGGAGTTGGGCGTCTGAGCTATAAGGCTCACACCTACTCGACGACATCCGCCTCTTCCACCGCGTCGGCAACACGCTGAGCACCCAGAAACGCCCGAACATCGACGGCATGGAGTGAGGCGTCGGCTTACGCCCAGCGCTTGTCAGTCACCTACGATTGTTTTTGTTCTCAGTCGGCGGCCTTCCGGGAAAGCGATTCGACGATAATTACAAGTGGCAGCCCCAATGTCAGTTGCGGTTTGTCAAATTGCACTTACACGACTGATGCCCATGTGGGGGATCGTCTGCGGGTAAGTTATGCCACGGGACTTTTCGATTCTACCGTCCAGTCGATCACTGACGACAATCATTTAGTCGCAAGCACCAACGCAGCCTCCAATCAAACGGGTGCCCGCCTGCATTTCCGCCAAGCCTACGGGAATGGAATCACAATCGGCTCGGTGAACTCAAAGCATAATCAGATCGACCGCAACTCGTTCACGCAATGCGCTCGCGGCCTGAATATAACCAACGGATCGTTCTCGCTCAATCATCTTGGAGGATCAGCCAACGACATCCTGGTTTATATCGGAGACCTCGCGGAATCGACCGACTTAGCTTATCTCGAAGACGAGAACTCCCTGCGCGACGTGTACGTCAACAGTCTGGACGCTACCCTGACGCTCAGTCACATGCGCAACAGTTTGGGCATTAACGGGGAATTTGATGGGTTTATTTACCTAGTCAGCGGACAGGTAACCATCTCTTCTTCAATTATTCAAGATACACCGGGAGCAAATTCCGTAGTGATCGGCGTTCCTTCGCCAGGCAATGTGGGGTTGACTGCTTTAGGCAATAAATGGGGGCCGGGCGTGGTCTCGATGGCGACGTTAGGCTATAGCCAGTTTCGTACTGCCCTTGAAGCATCCGGCGCAAATGGGGGATTTTTAACAGTTCGCGGGGATTATGGCATTTCCGATGCGCCGGGAGCGGATTTTGATTTTGGAGAGTTTGGGCAAATCCGGTGCTTTGAACGTTCGGTTCAGCGGTGTAGGTGCTATAACTTGCGGTATTCGAGGGATGTCCGCTGCTCACAACCAGTGACCTTCGGTCTGACTTGCTGTGAATGTAGCTACCGGCTATAAGGTCAACTGGAACCTATTCAACCTTTCCGCTGGAAAACTGGTTACGTGTGCCGTGTATTCGGGATTGGGGACCGGTTTGATCTGAGTGATTGTCTGTGGAGTGGCCGACACTTCCATTTTCAGCTTCCACTGCTCGGCCTTCTCGATGCCGTACAGCTTGGTCGCAAGTTGCAGCGCGTAATTCTTACAGTCCACGGTGCGCCGTACCTGGTCCACAAAGGCCAAGAGATACGGTGAGCCGGCTTCCTGCTCCGCGCCGGCCGTGTGCAGATCGAGTAATTCAGTTCTTAGCGCCTTTTGCTGCGCCTCAAGCCGGGAGAGTTGTGAGGTGATCTCCGCGTATCGGGAGATTTCCTCTGAGGTGATCAAGGTGAGTTGAGCGGGTGAAACGGTGGGTGTTACCGTAGCTACAGCCATGGTTGCCTCCTCTGAAGGCGGTCTGGTTAGGACCGGGTGAGTGTTAGAAGCACTCGCTCGGTCTGCTTACGTGCTTACCTTAGACGCTAAGGTAGCAGTTTGTCAAGAATTATTTTGCCCATCCTGCCAGCTAAGGTGTAATATCTGTTGGTGGACCAGCAAGCATTCAGAGAGGCAATGCGGGAAATTGGCAGTCGCGGAGGCAAAGCCCGCGCCAAATCTTTGACAGCAAAGAAGCGCAGCGAGATTGCCACCAAAGCGTCCAGAGCCGCGGCGGAAGCCCGGAAACGCAAAGCGAAAGCCCGTAAGCGCGAATCCGTCAAAACTGACTGAATCAGCGATTGGTTCCACGCTGACTGGGTAAAGAAAAGTGTCAAAAGACTTTTTGCCCGAGCCTGTAATGACTCAAGGTGTGGATCAACGGTTCGAAGCGGAGATCACGTCAAAGCTGCATGAACTTATCTCTTGCATGTGTGTGGTCGAGTCCCCAGAGGGCCATCGCCGCGGAATGATCGACCGGATTGAGTCGGTCATTCTCCGACAAGACTTCTCCGAAAGCTTCAGTGAGAGCCGGTTCAAGGTTCATCTCAACTCGGGCGACGAAGTAATTGTGCCGGGTTCGGCAATTTCCGAAATCGAGTCCGCGTCTGCAGGCGTTGATCTCGCTGGAAGAAGAAGATCTGACAAACACCGACTAGCACAACCTCAAGCGATTCATAAGACTAAACTCGTCAAAAAGGCCCCCAAGGGTAAGACGAAAAAGAGTCCTGCAAAAAAGCCCAAAGCAATCGCGACGAAAACTTCAAAGGCTCGGCATACGCGGAAGCCGAAGACTTGACATTGCTGCCGAAGGCACTATGCGTAAGCGACTACTCGCCGCTGCTCCCAGATCCGCTCCACTGCCTGATTAGTCAGCAGGCACGGGGAGCACAAAACCGCTCAGGACCGCGAGTTACCAGCGGCTCAGCCTATGGGCCCTGGCAAATCGAGAAGCGTGGAGTGCAGAGGGGGCAAACATCATGCCCGCCAAAGGTTGCATCGAGTGGCCCTATGTGGCCCTGGTGGTCGCGATACTTGTGATGGTTGCGGCGGCCCTTCATCTGTTGTCGGCATGGGTCGGCTATGTGATCTTCGGTACGTTGTGGGTTGGTTTTGCGATATGGTCCAAGACCCACCGATGACTTTCCCCCGGAAGCAGGTGTTGCGAGGACCGCGGTGGCGATAAAGAAGAGTAGCCGAGAGAAGGTGTGACGGTTGCGGCAAGGAGTTCGTCATCGACCAACAGGGCGTCTGACTCTGAAACGTCCCTTTGCAAATAGTGATTCGGAGGAAATAACGTATGGAGTTCTATTCAACCGATGTAGGTGGCTTGTCTCTCAAGGTGCGCAAGACAGAAGCAGGATGGGAAGCTTCTGTTGCGGGTCCGGCGAGCCTTATGAACTTGGAAACTGCCCAGAGAGCGGCTGAGAACATGGCTGAGGCCGTGTTGGGGCGGGAAGTCAGCAACATCACTTGGAAAACCGCATGAGCTGGTACGGCCTTAAGGTACTCCGCAACCCTTGACGCAGGAAGTGCAATAGCGATCGAGACACAAGCAAGAAAGCACGGCCTACCATGAAGCCGGTCATGCGTTCGCGGCGCCTGCGGCGGGCCTGCTAGATCAAGCGCGGGACCAGGAGAAGCTGCCCTACCTCGTTTTCCGGGATTGACAATTAAGGTAAGGCCCACTACCGCCGCGTGCTTCGGTTTGGATCGCGTGTTAACTCCCGCATCCCCTTACGCTGCTATGCAATCACTGAGCACCGAGCTGTGACCGCGGGGAGATCTGGCAGTAGGTGGATTCTCTGAAACCATTAAAATCCTGCTTTCTGATACGTTGCTCAGCAGCGCCTTAGCGTGGCCTCGAGCTTTCGGAGGAAAGCCATAGGCCCAGTCATCCCTAGAATTTGCATTGACCTTACACTTGGTGCCTTTGGGTCGCCTGCGACGCAGATCCCACCGTAAATTGAAAATCTCCAACACGTCAGTTGCGGCGGGTCCTCCGCCCGAACGCCTTCGTAGCTCAGTGTGCTCTCACCCAGATTGACCCGCACACGGTCGCGCGCTTTCATTTGAAATACCCGCTCAAACTCGAGCACTTCCCTCTCCGAGATGGCAAATGCAATTGCGATATCCTCCGATTCCAGCAAGATCTTCCAGTGATGCCAAGCCAGTCCGCGGGCGATCAAAGCTAACAACTCACACAATCGATCGCTAACGATGGGAATGGCTAGCGGCATTTCCCGCGCGGTTTCAGAGTCTGGGTGCCGAACTGTGCTCTGCCGCAATCCAGACGCCAGCTCCCCCCGAAGTCTCAGATTTTTCTGCAGACGTTTCGTCGCCATGGTCTGCAAGTTGACTATCGCGTCTGGATGCCTGCCGCCAAACGGGAGCACCGTTGCCAGGTAGTGCTCAAGCTGGGATTTTCTGGCGTTACATTGCTCACACGCGGGCGCTTGTGGCAAATTGAGGCGGCGTTTTTCGAGGAAAAAGCTCCGAGCGATTATGTGATCAGCGGTTGTCGATGGGCTTACGGTGCAGTAGACGCATGACTTTCCACGGTACTTCTTGCTCACAACAGGAGTGTACCGCGTAGCTGGCGGGTCTCGGTCCGCCTCCTGTGTTTTCAACGCATCCATACTGGGTGCCCGATTATTTTCTATTGTAGTATTACGAAAACTGGATAGGTGCTGGCAGATCACCAGCGCGCGACAAGGCCGGACGCCTTCCCGCTCCGGCCTTCCAGTGATTTCAAACAAGCGGGATGTCACCAGGGAGGGTGTGCTTTGTAGCCAGAAACAAGTCTGGATCAATCTACAATTCCAAGCGACGGGGCACGGCGAGCGTGTTCCTTGACAGATGGACCCAAATATCCCGCAATTCCTGAGGCCCTTGGAAACGTTTTTCTTTTTGCCTCACCCACAAGGTGGTACGTTCGTTGGAAGGGGGTAGGAGCCCACATTGGCACGACAGATCGCCGAAAAAGCAGTGCTCTTGCGGGTCTAAAACTGATCCGGGAATTGCTCGGGTCGCAAGGTAGCACTTTGACGACTGCCCGAGTGCAAAAGGAAACGCTACCGGGTACGACTCGCACCGGCAACGATGTCGGAGCGGGAAGTGCTCAAACTTGCAGACGAACACTTACGCCCGTTGAACCAGGGGCTCGAGTCCATCGGTTCAGCGACCAACTTCAGCTACTACGTCGAAACAACTTTCTTGCCAGTAGTCATGCCGCTAATGGCTAAGAGCACGCAGGAGCGCAGCCGGGGTGCGCTGAAAAATTACCTGTGCCCCACATTCGGAAAGTTGTGCCTGCGAGATCTGACAGCACTCACCATTCAACGTTACTTTTCAGAGATGGCTAGCTCGAAACTGGCACACGAGTCGCGGGACAAAATACGGGACGTCCTATCGAGCGTTCTGCGCTCAGCCGTTGATTACGGTCTGTTAGTGCGGAATCCGATCGAAAACGTGCGAATGCCAGCGGAGAGAAGAGGCCGGAGAAGAACAAAACCCTACCTTACCCCGGCGCAATTCGATCAGTTAACTGCTCGCATCCCGGAGCCCTATGCGACTATGGTCTACGTGGCTATTTTTACCGGGCTTCGTGTGAGCGAACTGGCTGGCCTGCGCTGGAATGATGTGCACGAAGAGTCGATCACGGTGGACGAGCGGTATTGCCGTGGCGACTGGGGCGCACCAAAAAGCGAATCCAGCAACGCAACCATCGGCGTTAACCGATGCGTAGTCGAGCGGATTCACCGCCTGAAACTTCTGACCGTGGAAGTGAAAGGTGGTGGGCCAGGCAACAAAGCAATTCGCAAGTACAAAGTCGTTAAATCGTGTGGTCCAAACGACCTGGTTTTTCAGTCAGTGCGGAATGGAAAGCCGCTTCGCGACAATAACATTCTCTCGCGGTTCATCAAGCCGGCGGCACGAGCCGTCGGTTTGCCGTGGGTGAACTGGCGCAGTCTGCGTACAAGTCATGCGACGTGGCTCAAGATGGTGGGCGCCGATGTGAAGGATGCCCAGGCGCAAATGCGCCACTCGCGGGCGAGTACCACGTTGGACATCTACCAGCAGTTTGTACCCGAGAGTCAACAGCGCGTAGTAGAGAAACTGAGCACCTTGAGTAGGCACATAAACTGAAGTGTTCGGCCGGGAATTGGAACCAAGCGGAACCAGAAGGCGGAAATGGATATGGCTAAGTCTTTGAAATTGTGGTGGCCAGGGACGGAGTTGAACCGCCGACGCCAGCCTTTTCAGGGCTGTAGTCAGCCGTTTCAATCTTGTTGATTCTCCGACTCTTTTCATCAGATCTTCCACTTTTACTCCGCCTTTTATTGGAACAGTAATGGAACAGCATTTGGAAGAGTTTGGTTTACAAAGCCCCTCCCAGTCAGTTCAGTGAGTTTGTTCACTACTTTCCGCTGTGACTCCGGCACAAACTGCTGGTAAATCTCCAGGGTTGTAGTCACTCTCGAATGACGCATTTGAGCCTGAGCATCCTTCACATCTGCCCCTGCCAATTTTAGCCAGGTTGCGTGGGAACGCCGCAATACTTGCCAGTTGACCCAGCCCATTCCCACCATCCGTGCGGCTGGCTTTATGAATCGGCTGAGGATGTTGTTGTCCCGCATTGGGACACTGTTTTCACCGAGGCGAAGACCAAATCATCTGGGTTCGTCCCCTTTACAGCGGCGTACCGCCGTATGGCAGTACCCGCTTTTATTTCAATCGTGACAGTCTTGAGCCAGTGCAGGCGCTCGATGACTCCCGCGTTCACGGGAATCGTGGCATTACTGGCTTCGCTCTTCGGAATACCCCATTCACCTCGGCAATAGCGTTCGTCGACGGTAATCGTATCCGCGTGTATATTCCTCCATTTCAGTCCGATTAGCTCGCTTGGTCGAAGACCCGTGTACACGGCAACGTAGAGCATTGTCGCGTAGGGTTCTGGGATTAGCGCGAGTAACGAGTGAAATTTCGCCGGATCAATGAAGGGTTTGATTCGATTCCCCTTCTTGCCTGGTGAAAGCCTCACCCCCTCGACCGGGTTCTTTACTAGAAGCCCGTAAGTCACCGAAGACGCGAGGATGCTCGACATGACATCCCGAATCTTGTCCCTTGACTCGTAGGAAAGTTCCGAGTTCTTCATGCCTGAAAAATACTGCTGCAGGGTTAGGGGCGTCAGATCGCGCAGGCACTTTGATCCGAACGCCGGTTTCAGGTAGTTCTTGATCACTCCATCATAGCGATCACGGGTACTCTTTGCCATTAGGGGCAACAATGTTGATTTGTAGACCGTATCCACATAGTCCTCGAATTTCGTTGCCGACCCGATCGGTGCGAGACCCTGATTCATTGGCCGCAGAAACTCTGCGGCCATCTTCTTGGCTTCACGCTCCGGAATTTCTGCCGGAGCAAGTTTGTGGCGTTTGCGTTTCCTGGTACTCGTTCCGTTAGCAAATAGATAATGCCAATAGAGCAAGTACCACCAATTCCCTTCCCGCTTGGGTACGGGATCTTGAAACCTCCGGCGTGCCATCGATGCAAAATCTCCTTTCGATGGCCTGCCGCAATTTGCCTCGGCCGCAACAATACCACGACCCTCCCCACGGGTCATCGCATTTTGGCCGTCAATTTCCATCTAGTGCTGCGCCCCTTTCACCGCAGCGTCAACAATTGCGACGGTAAACCACGATGCGGAAGGAGGTCTAGTTCACTGGCTCGAAAAGCTTTTCGCGTAGTGTGAAGTATTCGGCGGGCCAAAAAGCGATCATTCGTTCTGAGGAGAATCAGTTGCCCTCGTGCTCTCACGATGCGGAAGGAGGTCTAGTTCACTGGCTCGAAACGCTTTTCGCGTAGTGTGAAGTATTCGGCGGGCCAAAAAGCGATCATTCGTTCTGAAGAGAATCAGTTGTCCTCGTGCTCTCACGATGCGGAAGGAGGTCTAGTTCACTGGCTCGAAACGCTTTTCGCGTAGTGTGAAGTATTCGGCGGGCCAAAAAGCGATCATTCGTTCTGAGGAGATCAGTTGTCCTCGTGCTCTTTTCTTCTCTTTTCAAATCTGTTGAGCCAAATTGTAAAAGCCCGTAGCTCAATTTTCCGAAAACCCTCGACCTCGCGCGCTACATTCACTAAGCGCAGCAAACGAATCTGGTGATATCCTCCGCTGGAGGATCGGATGCGCTCGTAGAGTGAGTGTTGCCTTGTCAGGGCAACCAAGATCGGTATACGCGACTTCTTTCGCTTCCAGTAGGGTGCCCAGATGTTGACTTTTCGCTCCAATTCTTTCGCGTAAGAGCGCAGGGTGTCCGGCAGTCCGTCAAAGTTGTGTCCGATGCTCTTGGTAAGAGTCGGCGAGAACTCTGTTTGATCCGTTGTGTCCATCTGGCCAGCGGCTCTACGGATAGTCTTGACGGTTCTTCGGAGCGTGTCTTCGCTGACAGGCCACAATTCCTTTCTCTCTCTACTGAGAAGCGTTTGCCGATCGGCGTTCATCATGTTGCAATCCAACCAGAGACCTGTCAGTAGCTGTTTCGGCTGCAAGCGGGTCTTGTCGATCAGGAAATCGAAATCCTTTTTTAGCTGAGGATCATGCTCGATGCGCTTGCGTAATTCCTCCTTCTGTGCACGTATAACTGTTCCCGTTTCTTTCGGTCGTCTCATTCGGACTCTCAATCCGCTGTTGCTCGATAGGTTCCACTTAGGTCCGCTTCTACAGCACTCCACGACGGCGGCTATAAATTTTGAACCACTCGGGAACGTTAATTTTCGCTAGTAGGTTGGCCCAGTTCCGCAAACAAATGAGACGGGTTGCTGTTGTGCCACAAGCGATCCGAAGGTGAGCAAGGTCCCTGCGCTCGGTCGGCGTAAAATTAGGCGCCAGGTTCAAACCCGCTCATTACTGTCATGCTGTACGTGGTCCTTAACGAGGCCCTGTCGAACGCGATTCTCAACTAACTCGTTGAAAAGCTGTACGAGCGGCTCAAAAAGCAAATTCTCCGTGGCGTATAAGACATCAGATGGCAGGAAGAAGTCGGGATTGCACCGCGTGTACACATACGCAAGCATCCGAAAGACATTGGCTTGGCTGATTTTGGGCGTAATAACTGCGATGGCTCCAGAAGGCAACAGGAAATGTCCAACGCGTTGACTGGGATTAACTTCAAAATCGTGCAGCTGATCGCCGGCCTGATCTTCTTTTGGCTGGGCGTCCTTTAAGGGGTGGACATCGAATTTCAGAATACGTGACATATACTCGGCGTCTTCAGCCGACATCCGTACCGTCCGGAAATCTTGCTCCTCCAGTGCCACAAACAAGCGTTGGCTCTGGTCTATCATGTGACACTCAGATCATCGCATTAGGAGTAACCATCCCCCAAGTAAACGATCCCTATCAGCTTCTCACGAACATGGTGCTTTCTGGTGAGTTTGACGCTCTCTTTCAGGAACTTGGCATAGCCGCACCTCTACGTGCCAAGCGCATCTCCCTGCTCACTCAGTAGCCTTCTTTACGATCCGGGCAGCGGCTTGGCTGGCGTCCTCGCGCTTGCACTTGTGCTCCCTGAATTGGAGGTCGAGATTCCATTGCGCATCTTCGATCCTTTTCATGGACTCCATGGGAACCTGGAACTGGCGATTGCAAAAAGTGCAGACTCCAAGAGCTGGGACAGTGCCGACCCATTTGACTACTCTGAGATTGCGTTTTTGTTGTGGAGGCTTGGATGGAGTCTTCGGGGTTCGCTTCTTCCTTTGAGCATCCACTTCCTTCTCAATGCGGTCCACGAGTTTCTGAGACTCGCCGTTTTCGTGGGCCGTAGGCTGTTCCTCTTTCGGCATGCCGCACAGTTTCCCACAGGTCGCCTGCCTTGGCTACCCTGTGGATATTCAAACTGCACCACTACCCAATTTTGAGGTGCATCTAGATGAAAAGGAAGGCACTGAAGGCCGTGACACTTAGTAATTGGTGCAAGAGAGCCGCAGCATCATCGTCGGGTAAGATGTGCCCCCGTTTAGTTTGCTGTGAGCATTGTTGATCAGACAGGTCAGCCCTGACTTGTTAATGTGCCAGGGACAAAAGAAATGAGGTCGTAATATGAAGAAAATCATGTTTTTGCTTGCGATGCTAAGCTTGGGCACACTGTGCTGGGCAGGGACGGCGCGTGAAGATGCCACCGACCGACTGCACAACGCGACCGACGTGGTCCACGCAATTATGGGTGCGCCTGACAGCGGAATCCCGGAAGAAGTGTTGGAGCACGCAAAGTGCATAGCCGTTGTGCCGCACATGGTCAAAGGCGGCTTTGTCTTCGGAGGTAAAGGAGGCAAAGGCGTAGCCACTTGCCGCACGGCGAAAGGCTGGAGTGCGCCGGCATTCATCACGATTTCAGGTGGAAGCTGGGGGCTGCAGATCGGGGTAGAAGCTGTGGACCTGGTAATGATCATTCAGAATGAAAAAGGGATGCAAAAGCTGCTCGAGAGTAATTTCCAACTTGGAGCGGACGCTTCCGCAGCCGCGGGTCCAGTGGGACGGCATGCCTCGGCCGGTACGGATTGGAAGTTGGATACAGAGATCCTGACCTACTCCCGTGCCAAGGGTGCATTTGCTGGGCTCACGTTGGAAGGTGCATCGATCCGCCAAGATGACGATTCCCGGCAGGCGATTTATGGACCCAAGGTCACAACTCGGGCTTTGCTGTTGGGCAAAGTGCCGGCTCCATCCGCAGCCAAGCCGCTCCTTGCGGAAATTCGCGGAGCAAAAGCCCAAGCCGTAGACGAAGGGAAAGCGGAAGCCAAGTCTGAAGCCACAGAGAAAGACAAGAAGTAGGGCTTCCAGACGACTCGACTAAACGTTGTTTGTCATTCAGGCGGCGGCTGCGTGCTCGAAATGGGGCACATCATTTTGTTCTCTTGTCCGTTGGGCGAAACAACTCTAACGTGGACGTGATTGAGATTCACGTTGGCGTGATTGTGGCAGGTTGCGGTTCCCTCCAACCAAATGTGCAAGAGGCGGGAAACGAGTGTTGATGATCGTGGCGGAGATTCTTGCGGCCCGTCACCAAGACGACGGAGGGTACCACGACGCTGCAGGGTACAATCACAGGCAACGCTCCCCAAGGGGATAACAGAATGCAAGAAATACGTCGTCGGTCCTTTATCGACTTGACGCTCGCGGCTCATCCGCCCAGCGCGTCCATTGGTTTCAGCGGGGGATGACCAGCGACTCCCTCGAAAACTGCGAGAACCTTCACGCACTAGCCTGCTATGTTCGCCAGGGCGGCCGCCTGTAGCTTTGAAGGCCTCCCTCTTCTGTCATCAGTTGTCTCTACGTTTCTAGACAGGCAATCAAGTAGATATGCACGGGGGCACAACCCGTGCGTCTGTCCAGTCTCGTGGTCAGGGCTTCGGTCGCCGGCGGCGCTGAGACCGATGGTGTAAAAACCTGTTCAGGAATCGATCATCGGCCGCTTTCAGGCTTCGGCCATTGGTCGTTTGTCGGCCGCTGACTCGATCCATGGAGATCAACAGCACGACGGTGATGATCACGATCACAACAATTACTAGCATTACTTCCTTTCGCTGGCCATGAAACCCTGATGAGTTTTTAGCCCTGTTTGGAAAGGGCGAAAAGCAATTGCCGGAGTATGCGGTTTTGAGCATGAATCCGTGACGTGGTAGTCATAGCAGAGTTCACCGAATGAATCGAGGTGGTGGGCAGCGCCCATCAGCGATGAGTTCCAGTCCCTTGAGACGGTGAGGACGCAGGTGGTGAGGCCAGCCCATGTTCGACCCAGTCCCGGTCCTCGGCGAGCAAGGGAATCGCCAAGTGTAACGCTTCGATCTCTGTCCGCAGGCGAACAATATCCAACTCCTTTTCCCGCAAAACCAGGTTCACATCCTTCATGACCACCCCCAGCGAGGGAACGTTACCACTGACTACTCTATTCGAGGTGCTTTTTAGCCCAGAAGTCAGCAGAGGTAACGACAGGGACGATCTCAAAGTCGACCAGATCTTCCCAGCGTCTGACCCAAGTGTTCAACAAGTCCGGATGCAGTGTTTCCATGACCTGGAAACAGCGAGTGCCCGCCGAGTCGACCCAGCTCGCGTGGTAGGTGAGGCCCTCGGGTAACATTCGACCACTAAGTCGGACTCGTTTACCAATCGGCCCAGCATCGCCGTGCTTGAAGCGTTCAATGACCATAAAGAGCATGATCCGGAGTGTACGCCACCGCTTCCCGCAACGCAGCAGGGGGGAGGCGATGTAAGCCGCCTCCCATTTCTCTCACTTGTTACTGGTTTTACGCGGCCCTGCCGGGAGCCTTGGCTTCGAGGGTCTTCTCGCCGCCCACGTTAACTTTGATCTGCTTGGGCTTGGCTTCGGCCTTCTTGGCGAGCTTGATCTTCAGCAGGCCCTGGTTGTAGTCGGCGCTCACTTGCTGCGGGTCCACCGAGCTGGGCAAGGTGAACGAGCGGGTGAAGCTTCCGTACTGCCGCTCGACGCGACGGAAGTTCTCCTCTTTTTCTTCCTTCTCGATCTTGCGTTCGCCGTGGACGGTGAGGGTTCCCTTGCTCCGCAAACAGAAGGGCTTCAAGGACGAAATCACATTGTCAAATCCCGGCAGCCTGGATGTTATTGCCATCAGTCTGTGGGAGAGCAAGGCCAATGCAGAAACGTACAACACCAATACCTACCCACAAGTGTTGAGAACACTTGCAAGAATGATCGATGGAACGCCCAAGGTTCAGACGTTTGAGGCGGTTACGTCGACCTTCCATAAAGTCGCCGTAGCAGCGTAGAGGTCTGTAAACATGTCGCGCGGGAGGGCGGATAACTCCGTCTTCCCGAGTAACAGGTGCCTAACTCGTCGTCGCCCGAACTTTCCGCAGTTCCGCCGCGCGGGCTGTTAGGCTCTCTCAGGAAGCCGCGTGTACCCCATGCATCCGAATGCGATTCTGCACGAAATTCGGCAACTCTACAACGTGAGTGACCGTCTTGACTTGCTGGCGGAACGACATCCCCTCGTCTCAGACGCACTCATCGGCATCTCGGGAAGCGTTCGTAACACAGCCACGCTCCTGGAGGTGGTGGTCGCGATGAAAATGCCGCTGCTCTCCGGCTTAGATCCAGCAAATGCCTGAGTTGCTCGCTGTCTTTGAGCTAGGCTTTGAAATTTCGGCGCGGAAGCTAGTCGTGGAGCACGACGTTGAGAAGCGAGCTGTGAACCTGTAACCCACCTTCTACGCCCCCGGCGTACTGAATGAATCCTAATTTCCTGAACCGGTTCATGAAAAAGCTCACCCGCGACCGAGTCGTGCCCACCATTTCTGCCAGTGTCTCCTGACTGATCTTCGGAACCACGGTCTCAGGAACCCCTTCCTTGCCAAAATGAGCGAGCATAAGAAGGACGCGGGCTAACCTTTTCTCGCTGGAATTAAACAGTTGGTCAACCAGATCCTCTTCGTATCGGATGTTCCGTGTCAACAAATATGCGACAAACAGATCGGAAAGGGTGTGTTCCCGGTGAAGCGTGTCCACCATGGCGATTTTCTCAATTCTCAGAACAGCGCAATCCGTCATTGCGGTTGCAGTGCCCATCCGGAGAGGTTGGCCTGCGAGCGAACCTTCGCCGAAGAAACTCCCATCACTCAATATGCCGATCGTCGCTTCCTTGCCAGTCTTGGAGACGACGTCGAGTCTTACCTTGCCCGTCTGCAGATAAAAAATTGCGTCTGCGGAATCTCCTTGCGTGAAGATGGTTTGCTTCTTTGGAAAGAGCATAGCTTTCCTGCCCTCCCCGATGGTTGCGAGGAAGTTCTTGGGGTCAAAATCGCGTCCTTTCTTGGGCGCTGCAACGAACGTCATAGTCGGTTCCCCCCCCCGGTCGAGAGAGTCCCAGAACAATTGCGTGAACTCCCCCAGTTGTTTTATGAAAAATGAAGAGAAAAAAGACGGGAATAAAAGTCCTGCTGAGAAGCACTACACTTCGCCTACTTCAATCATCAAACCACCTGTGATGACGGAAGTCAATGTCGTTGTTTTTACACGGCTGCACTCTGCCAACCAGCCTCCTAAGGCCAGTCGGTAGAAGGGCTTGGCCGCAAACGGGTTGGTCGACTTCATTTAGCAACGATTGTGCGATCTTTGGTTCACCCGGTACGTTCGCGCCACGTAGCGAACAGTAGTGCAGGAATCGTTCAACCACTGGGTTCGACTCTCCGAACTCCAATCGGATCGACCGGACTTCGTGTGCCATATTTTTCAACTGTAACAGCCTCGGCCCAGAACAGATACTTGCTACTTCTGGATGAGATCATTCTGGCCGAACAAGCCCCAACGCCCAGCCGCACACTGCTTGAGCACCCGAGGTAAGAGCGAACAAAACTCCGCCTGCAAGCCTCTAGCCTTCGCTGCTGGATGCCTTGTCTTTGTGTCATCCGCTCCAGGCAGTTTTGCCCGAGATTTCCACTCAGGTACTGTGTGCAATTGTGTATGACCTATATTGACCATCCGAGCCAGATCCCTGAGCCGTATGATTTAGCCTCTTTTTCTAGAGTGGAGAACGGCATTTCCACGTGAATTGATCGGGCCAAGGAGGCAGATGGCAAATAAACGTTCTCTCGGTTTCAGTTCCACAGAGTTCCGCAAAAAGTTCCGAGCTGGGATGACTGTGCGGACCTACCGAGACAACGAGGTAATTTTTTCGCAGGGGGATACGGCCGATGCAGTGTTCTACATCCAGAGCGGCACGGTGAAGCTCACGGTGGCCGCCACGCGCCGCAAAAAAGCTATAGTTGCCGTCCTGCTGCGCGGTAGCTTTTTTGGCGAAGGCTGTCTAGGAGGGCAATCTCTGCGGATTTACACCGCGAGATCAATTGGGCCCTCCAGTATCACTCGCCTGCGGAAAGAAAGCACGGTTCGCACGCTCAAGCGAGACTCGCAGTTTGCAACGCTGTTTGTTGGATATCTGCTTTCCCGCGTCATTCGAGTCGAGGAAGACTTGGTAGATCAATTCTTCAATTTCAGCGAAAAGCGTCTGGCACGGGTCTTGTTGCTGTTTGGGCAAATAATCAAGGAATCAAAGCCGGAGCACCCCCTGAAGGTGAGCCAAGCGACCCTTGCGGAGATGGTTGGTACTACCCGCGCGAGGGTAAGTAAATTTATGAGCGCGTTTAAGAAGAAGGGCTTTGTCCAGTACAACGGCGGCTTGCAAATAAATAGCGCGCTTGTCAGCGCCTTTCTGCAAAGTCGGCCCATGTCCGTTGTCACGAAAGCGTAGACCGCCCACATGGGGAACTGGCCTAGTTGACCACCTTTTGTACATGGAGGTTTGTGTGACAAAAGAACTCAGCCCGAAGCAGGTACTCGCTGTTCGCTGTCCGACTTGTGGTGCCGCTCCGGGGGAGAAGTGTGAACTTAGCACTGGCCTATCGCGAACCAATCCGCATCGCGACCGCCGATTGGTAGCAAAAGACCAGCCTTAGCACATCTCTATCCACCACGAATCGGCCTGGAACTTGCCGCACTCTCATATGCACGAGGGTTGCTGGCGGGACGTGCCACCAGTCCTTCTGATTGATGTGGCGAAACGCGGTTGGAGTTGGCAAGCAAGGCGCCAACGCTGTAGACCGCTAGACTTCGCTTCTTCTTGTACATCTGCAAATACTTTCATTCCACCGGCCATAAGGGATAGAGCGCACAAGCACCCCTGAACCATCCACAGCACCAGGTTCATAGTCTTTCCTTTCTGCTCATCGATGGTCTTTTCGCGGTCGGTTGGCCCCTAACAATAGAACGATGCCCGAGGCAATCGCGATACCGCCATAGACCGCCCACCGAATCTGTCCAGTCATGAAACTTCCAGGGAGCAGATTGATTCCTTGCAGGAACCAAACAGCGCCCGACAAAACTAAAAGGCTGCCAACGATATTCAATGTAATTCTCATAGCTGGATCCTGATCTTCTTGTATTTCTCGCGAGTTATCTTACCTCTCAAAGCCAGTGCTTGGATCTGTGCGCGCGAACGGGACTACGCAGGTAGCTTGGCGCGGTGACGTCGCGAAAGAAATCGCTCAGTAATCCCTTGACGCTATGAATAGCCCGACACCAGACCTGCTTTATGGCCGCTTGGATTCCCGAGATATGTTCAAGGTCATCAGAAGCGCCCCACCGATGTAAACTGTTGTGCAAGTCAAACAGGAAGGAGAATGATCAGAATGGGAAACAGCCACTCAGTTACCAAGCGTAAACGGCGGCACAAGTCCGGTCATCGAAGGGACACAACAGCCGCCACGATGTCGAAGTTGAAACAGCTGGAGCTGAAACAGCCAAAGAAACTCGCCAAACAACTAACACCTGGACTCCCCGGCCAATAGCAAAACCACGACCAGTAGGATGGTTCGCGTTTCATCCCTTACCGTTCAATTTCGGGCTACCGACCATCACGGAGATTGTGACGAACTTGGAAATGACGAGCAGCTCGAACCAGTCTGCACTCGCTATCCTCGAAGTGCAAACGGGCGGAATCCTTTGAACAAATCGGCATGCAAACTGAAGCGGTCAGACTGAAATCGAAGCGGGGCGGGAGATTGGGGCTATAATTCTCTCTCCAGTCTGCCCGGTTCTCTGGTCCCTTCAGGGAGGCCCGAATGCCCGATACCACATGGCAGGCGTTATACAGAGCCGCTCTGGTTGAAACCGATCCCATCAAATTGAACGGTCGCATCGAAGCCGCCCGGCGGTCGATTCGCCAGCGGTGGGAGCAGATCGAAGATTCAGACACTCGTGAGCGTCAACAACTAAATGATGCTCTCGGTGCTCTGTTCACACTGGTGGCAAGAAAGCGATCTGCCTGAGTCCGTTCTCTCGGCGACGCGTTCGCGGGGCCACGTCACCTACAAAGCAGCAAAGCGTGAGCTTACCTCCATGACACCCAAACGGAAACGCTGGTTGTGGATTGCGTTTTGGACTGCTCTTGCCATCGTTACTGCCTTGATGTGGCCCTGGGATTGGGCGGGGTGGTAACCAGGAGCGCCCAGGCGAATGCCTGGCGCTGGCGATCACGCTCTGTAATCAAAACTCTGCTGATGGGCTGCCTCTGAACGTCAGCGCGCTGGCGACATCGTGGACTGCATTGGTTCTGCCAGAGCCGCTTTGGCTGGCACCGAACGCCACGGATTGGCTGGTCGCTTACATTCCCTCTGTGCCAGCAGCCGGCTTTTTTGCTTCCGGGGAGAAGCGTTCCCTCACTTTGTCGCCGAAGTCGTGAACTTTCCCGACTATCGAGCTACGGGTTTCTTCTCCGGGTGATGGTGCGAGCAACATTCCGACCCCTATTCCAAGACCGATTCCAGCTGCAAAGCTAATCGCGTTACGGACTGTATGGTCCTCTTGCCCGTAAATCGCATGTCGGGCTCGACGGCTGAGGTTTTGAACCCGATCTTTTACCTGTTCCGCCATGGCTGCGGTATTACGGTCCGACTGCTCAAGGAAATAAACCCCTGCCTTGAGTAACGATCTGAGAAGTTTGTTCACAAAATACCCCCAGGTTGAAATCCGATTGTGTGCTGCAAGACCCATGTAGTCAAGGCCTGAGAGCGTGGCCATCGGGTCTTGCCTGTGGGAGCCAGAGGATCGTCTTTAGCGATATAGGGCTGGAAAGTCGCCTGAGCTCCGTATTTGCTCGCCGTTTTGTACAGCGCAAATGAGCGACCCTACCCGCCTCCCCGAAGGGAGGGAGTTTGCATAACTCATCATGATCAACCGTGACCGGTAGAGATGTCTGGTGGGGCAACACCACCAAAATGATGAAGTCAAACGGGCCGAGCCATTTGGTTTAGTCAAGTGGCTTTCGCCACGTCATCGGTTTGTGATCGCAGTGCGTTCGCCTGATGGAGTCGCGCTGAAACCGGACTGTGCGTGCGCTAACTCGGAATAGTCGGCGTCTCGGTATGCGATGCGCAACCTCCCGAGCCAGCAGAATCCGGCGCATGCCGATCCCGACATGTCATCCAGAAAGGAAGCCAAGGCGGAGTACGCCAAGCTGCAATGAGCCGAACTAGATTCGGCATTCAAGCTTGGTCAGGTCGCGATGCCGCTCCCAGCGAAATCGCGGCGGTGAAGGCAATACAAGAGAGCGGCTATCCGCCAGTCCCTCAAAGCGAGGTCTTGCAATAGCACGCCATCCCGAAACGGCGACGAAGTCAAGACGCTTTCGCCGCATCATCGGTTTGCAATCGCATTGCATTCGCCCAATGATGGTCGCTGAAACCGGACTGTGGATGCGTCTGATGGAGAAAATCGCCAGAAAACTTGCAGGCGAGCTTCAACGGTGTGCTTTCTCTGGTCCGGTGTGATTGCAGAACCTTATGAATTGCGTTGATTTCCAGCGATTCTTGCGATGACGCAGCCCGATTTCTCTGCAGTTCTGACTGTGTGGCGGAGCGAGAGGAATTCGAACCCGCGGTACCGTTTCTAGGATGGTCCCAAGCGCCCGTGTGCTAGCAACTTACAGCCATTTCACCTTTGGATCAGGCGGGCCAGAGAAACCGATTAGATCTACAACAGGATCAAGCAGTCCGGTTCTGGTGGCGACCCGCAGAGCGAAAATCTGGCGATCATCGGGCCCCGGGACGCAGTAGTCGAACCGGTTCCAGCCTCCACCGGGTTCGCAGCTGACTGCTCGCTTAGCGTAAAGTCTGAAGTGAAAGAAGATCTCCCGAATCTTCCGGCTAACCTAATCGCCAGAAGCACAGGTTTTCTAGGACGCTGGGCAAGGATGATTTCAACTACCCGGCATGTTCAGACTTATGGAAAGCCCTGAAGACCTTCATCCGATTTCAAAATGAAGTGAGACTAGGCTGGGCAATGCACCCAGCTAACCGCTACTTCTCGCCGACGACAAAGTTGACGACAGAGTTTTGGTCCGAGCTCACGGTCGCTTGTTTCTCCCAGGTTTTCGGATCTGAGAAAACAGACCGCGAACTTTACGCTGAGTTAGAACGTCAAAGGCGGCTTCTTCACGGTCAAGTTTCCACCCTTCATGCCAGGCAACGATTTGATATTCGCCCACTCCTACTTCATCAAAATTTCCCCGGGGGGCGGCCGCTCGGTGAAGACTAAAGCAGAGCCGACGTGCGACGGCATTCGTTTCCTCGTGGGCCTACTCATACGCTATTGAATCTGTGTTCGTCGAAGTTGCACAAGGCCGCCGAAGTTACTGCTCTTTGGTCAACAGTGTCACATGTTACTGAGCAACGACCGGGATAGAGGATCCGCGGGCTTTCTGCGCGTTCCTCGGCTCTTGTCCCAAGTGTGCAAATTCTGGGAGTCATTTATGCACGTCGTCGAGAAATGCTTTGAGCTTGCGGGAGCGTGATGGCTGGCGGAGCTTGCGTAAGGCCTTGGCTTCAATCTGGCGAATGCGCTCGCGGGTGACAGCGAATGAGCGGCCAACCTCCTCCAGCGTATGCTCCGCGCCGTCCTCCAGCCCAAAGCGCATCTTCATGATCTTCTCCTCGCGCGGGGTCAGGGTGCGTAGCACTTGCGCGGTCTGTTCCTTCAGGTCCACGTTGATGACGGCCTCGGCGGGCGAGACCACGGCGCGGTCTTCGATCAAGTCGCAGAGGTGAGAGTTTCCCTCCTCGCCAATTGGCGTCTCCAGCGAGATCGGCACCTGCATGATCTTGAACACCCGGCGCACCTTGGCCTCGGGAATGTCCATGCGCTTGGCAATCTCTGCCGACCTGGGTTGGCGGCCCAACTCCTGAACCAGCTGCCGCGAGATGCGAATGAGCTTATGGACGATTTCGACCATGTGCACCGGGAGGCGGATGGTGCGGGCCTGGTCGGCAATGGCGCGGCTGATAGCCTGGCGAATCCACCACGTGGCATAGGTGCCAAACTTGTAGCCACGGCGGTATTCAAACTTCTCCACCGCCTTCATGAGGCCGACGTTGCCCTCCTGAATCAGGTCCAGGAACTGCAGCCCGCGATTGCCATACTTTTTGGCGATCGAAACCACAAGGCGCAGGTTGGCCTCGATGAACTCATGCTTGGCCTGCTCCCCGTCCATCTCGGCCTGGATCATTTCACGCTGGGTACGGCGGAGCTCCTTAAAACTCACGCCGGCATCGCTCTGCAATCTTTGCAGGTCGGCGCGATGCCGCCGCTGCGTCTTGCGGTAATCTTTCTTAAGTTCTTCATTGCGCGTGCTCTCAATCTTCCTATTCAGGTCGCTGACCCGGCGATCGAGAAAGCGCATGACCTCCATAGTCTTATTTACCCGATCGATCAAACGTTTGCGCTCTAAGTTGGTGAAACTCAGTTTGCGGATGATGAGCGAAATCCGAACGATCTCGCGGCTCAGCCTGCTTTGGCAGCGGCTGTATTCGCGTGCTTTCTTTGTAGCCAGAATGATCGATAGCCGTCCGGCCAGATGGCTAGCTATTTTGTAATGCTTCTGCAGATCGTCGATCCGGCAGGTGATATCCTTGACGCGGTTCTGCAGGACCTTCTCAGTGATCTCTTCCTCACCGAAAATGACAATGTCCTTGATCGAGCGTGCCCCGCGTTTCAAATCCTCGCCAACGGCCAGAACCTGGCGGATCACAATTGGCGAGCGTGAAAGCGCCTTCAGCACTCGCAGCTGTCCGCGCTCGATACGCTTCGCAATGTCCACTTCCTCTTCGCGGGTGAGTAGAGGGACTACACTCATCTGGCGCAGATAGATGCGGACCGGGTCCTTAATCGTTTCAAGAGGGCCTGGGGGCTTGTCGAGGTCGACGTCCTCGCCGACCTCTCCTTCCTTCTTAAATTGTTTGTCGAGGACCGAGGAAGCTAGCCTGGGCTGGCCCTCCAGCGTGTCAATGCCCTGCGTGCCGATGGTGGCAAGCAGCTCGTCTAGGTCTTCCGGGGAATGGATGTCGTGCGGAATCAGGACACTCACCTCGTTGTAGGTGAGATAGCCCTTTTCCCGTCTGGCATCGACAAGTTTTGTAGTGTCGTTAAGAGCCAAGTGGACTCCCTTTCAGCGCTGTCCTAGATGGAAGTGAGACTTTGACTGCAACAGCAGTTTGCTCTTGCTAGTTGTAGAACTAGGGCGAACAGAACTGGTCTTCCCTGCGCTTTCTGCGGAGCTATACTGTGCGAGGTCGACAAGTCAACGTCCTCTATATATTGTAGTCTCGGGTGACGGGCTTGCTCCTGAGGTGTTGAAAGCCTGAGGACTTTATTGGACGGCACTCCCGGTGATCCTCGACCTACACAAAGCAGCGGCCATGGCCGTTTAAGAGGTTCATCAATCGGCTTGGGGCCGCCTCGTTTCTCATTCGGAGGTAGTGTCCTAAGAACTATTAGGACACCACCCATTCGGAGGGCCGGTTGACAATCGCAGTGCAGAAGGCTACGGTGGTAACTGAGCCTGTACTCTTCCGCTCTTTCAGGTCTCCTGAACTAAGTCAGCCCATCTGAAGTTCTCCTTCTTAGATTACCTAACCAATCGATGGAGGTTAATCATGTTTGCTCGTCATGTCTCTTTGTGCCTGAAACCAAACACCCGGGGCGAGTTCACGCGGATTTTCGATAAAGAAGTCATTCCCATGCTGCGGAAGCAGAGTGGGTTCCGGGATGAACTCATATTTGCTTTGCCGGGAGGGCTGAATGTGGTCGCAATCAGTCTCTGGGATACCAAGGAGCAAGCGGAGGCCTACAAAACTGCAGGCTACCCCGCTGTGCTAAAAATCCTGCATAACGTATTAGACGGCACTCCCAAGGTGCAAGTCTCGGATGTGATTAGCTCGACTAGTCACAAACCGGCCGCCATGGCCGCCTGAGAAGGCCTCGTCAATTGCCCGGGGTGGCTACCTGCTCCGCCCCGTTTTGGTCGCAAGACAGTTCACTCGGGAGATCGAGGAGCGGCTCGCAATGGTCCGGATCCTCTATTATCCCAGCAATTTAACTTAAGTCTAAAACCGATTAGGAATCGATAAGGAGTCTACGAGTATGGCTACGAAATTCACCCCGCTGCACGACCGCATCCTGGTTCGTTGCCTAGAAGAAGCGGCAACCACTCGCGGCGGAATCCTCATACCGGACAGTGCTAAGGACAAGCCGCAGGAGGGCGAAGTGATCTCCGTGGGCAAGGGCAGGAGCAACGAAGACGGCAAGGTGTTCCCTCTGGCGGTGAAAGAGGGAAACCATATCCTGTTCGCTAAGTATGCCGGCACTGAAATTAAGATTGACGGCGAAGATTTCCTGATTATGAAGGAAGAGGAAGTTCTCGGCGTGCTGTCTGGCGTCGCCAAGAAAGAAACCGTCGGAGCGCGTCGGTAGTCTTCAGGAGTTGGTCGCCAGTAGGTAGTAACTGAACCTAATGCAACCCAAGATATCGCCCAGGCGTGGCCTGCAAGAAAATCGTAACTTCTGATAGGAGATCTTGATTATGGCAAAACGAATCGTACACGGAGAGGAATCGCGGCAAGCGATTCTCCGCGGCGTTAACATTCTGGCCGACGCGGTGAAGGTGACTCTCGGCCCCAAAGGCCGCAATGTTGTGATTGAGAAGAAATACGGATCGCCGACCATTACCAAGGACGGCGTGACCGTGGCAAAAGAAATCGAATTGAAAGATGGGCTGGAAAACATTGGCGCGCAGATGGTGCGTGAAGTCGCGTCTAAGACGTCCGACGTCGCTGGCGATGGCACCACCACCGCGACCGTTCTGGCGCAAGCCATCTATCGCGAAGGCGTGAAGACGGTGGCGGCTGGCGCCAACCCCATGGCCATGAAGCGGGGTATCGAGAAAGCGATGTCCGTGGTTTGCGGCGCGATCGACTCCAAGACCGGCGAGCGCGGCAAAGGCGAACTCGACAAGTTCTCCAAACCCGTCACCGGCGACATGATCGCTCAGGTTGGCAGCATTTCCGCTAACAACGACGAGACCATCGGCAACATCATCGCCCAGGCGATGAAGAAGGTCGGCAAGGACGGAGTCATCACCGTGGAAGAATCCAAGACCCTCGAGACTCAGCTCGAGGTAGTCGAAGGCATGCAGTTTGACCGCGGCTACCTGTCTCCGTACTTCGTCACAGATCCCGAACGCATGGAAGTTGCCTTCGAGAACGCCTATATCCTCATCAATGAAAAGAAGATCAGCTCCATGAAGGACATTCTCCCGCTGCTGGAGCAGATCTCCAAGAGCAGCAAACCGCTGCTCATCATCGCTGAGGACGTCGAGGGCGAAGCGCTGGCCACCCTGGTCGTCAACAAGCTGCGTGGCACGCTGCAAGTCTGCGCCGTCAAGGCGCCCGGCTTCGGCGATCGCCGCAAAGCCATGCTGCTAGACATTGCCACCCTCACCGGCGGCAAGGCCATCACCGAAGACCTCGGCATCAAGTTGGAGAACGTCCAGATGGCCGACCTCGGTCAAGCCAAGAAAATCACCGTGGACAAGGACAACACCACCTTGATCGAAGGCAAGGGCAAGCACAACGAGATCGAAGGCCGGGTAAAAGAAATCCGCAGCCAGGTCGAGAAGACGACCAGCGACTACGACCGCGAGAAGCTACAGGAACGGCTTGCAAAGCTGGTCGGTGGCGTGGCTGTGATCAAAGTTGGTGCCGCGACCGAGACCGAAATGAAAGAGAAGAAGGCCCGGGTCGAGGATGCCATGCACGCAACCCGTGCGGCCGTGGAAGAAGGCATTGTCCCCGGCGGCGGTGTGGCCTTGAGCCGTTGCGTCAGCGCTCTCGACAAACTGAAGCTTGAGGGTGATGAGCAGATCGGTGTCAACATCGTGAAGCGCGCACTGGTTGAGCCGTTGCGTCAGATCGCCGAGAATGCCGGCGAAGAAGGCGCAATCGTCCTGGGCAAGGTCAACGACTCAAAAGACGCCAACTACGGCTTCAACGCCCTGACCAGCGAGTACGAAGACCTGGTCAAGGCGGGCGTGCTCGACCCGACCAAGGTCGTGCGCACTGCCCTGCAGAACGCCGGCTCGATCGCGTCGTTGATGCTGACCACCGAAGCGCTTGTGGCGGAGATTCAGGAAGAGGGTGTTCCCGCCCCCAGCGGCCGTGGCGGTATGGGGGATATGTAATAAAAGCAACTACTAGCGTCAAGGTCTTAGCTTGAAACCAGGTCCCGCTCGTGAGAGCGGGGCTTTCGTTTGTCTGTTGCTTTCGGATGGAGCAGCTGGTCGCGGAAACAAGGTATTGTCTGAGTGTGCAGATTTGGCGGTTCAGAGGTTTCATCGCCATGCTTCCAGTGCTGACAAAGTCAAGTCGCTTTCGCTGAATCATCGGTTGCTGATCGCATTGCGTTCGCCTGATGCAGTCGTGGAACCCGGACCGTGCGTGGGGCCTCCAGAGAAAA
>CAWAYW010000005.1:0-589331 GCA_963786325.1 Terriglobia bacterium | reverse complement strand
CATTTTCAGACCCGATGACCCGACTCCGAGTAAAGATATCCATAAGGAAATAGACAATACACCCGAAGAACCGATTGAAAGGGATGCGGTCGTCCATAACATACTCGACCCGAAGGTGCAGAAGGTGGAGGCAGTTGTCGAGGCCATGCAAGTTTTGCCTAGACGACCCATCCTGTCGCTGCTAGTGCCGCCAACCCCCATGAATGGGCGCAACAAGTGTGCGCTGGTCATCGAGCACGACCAGTCTTTGTCCCGCATGTTCAAGAAATTGTTAGAGTGCGAACACTATGTGGTGCGTACCGCCCGTAATGGTGAAGATGCCATCGATCTGTACCGGGATTGCGCACCGTTTGAAGTAGTTTTAATTGAGTACGGAATGCCGAGGAAGCACGGCATGGACGTGGCTCTTGAGATTCTCAAGGAAGACCCGACGCAACCCATGATTATCATCGCGTCCGACTACCGGACTGAGGCTGAAGTACCCCGCCCGAAGGAATTGATGCACATCCCACTTCTGATGGACATGAGTAATTCTCGCTTGCGGAAGCTTCTTGAGAGCATCCAACCTTGGGCCACAAGAGAAGAAGTCGATAAGGCAGTAGAGTTGTTAACCACAGGTGAATTGCTGAGGCTAAAACAGTTTGGGGAAGCACGAGTGCGCTTTTCCCAAGGCGCGGATTACAGGACTGGGGAAGACTTGCTTCAGGAGGCATTGCGTTTGATGTTTCGAGGGAAATAGACGGTGGAACAAGCGCGTCAGTTTTGAGACTTGTCTCACGGGCGTCATATAACATATCTCGAAGAAGGAAAGGTGACCGGGTTACGGACGGGGAGGATTTTAGCGTGCTCGACAGTTTCGAGGGAAACAGTGTAGCAGCCGACCAAAACTTAATTGCAAAGGAACAAGTTGCTGAGGTCTTCGCTGAGTTCAAAGACGACGAAGAAGCGACTCAGGTTATTCAGGGCTGGTTTGATGGTCTTAAGAAAAATGGAATTACACAGAAATATGGTCTCAGCGAGAACCAGTACCGGGGGGCTGTAAAGACGAATCCGGATCAAGCTGCTGAGTCCGACCACGTAACCGAGGAGGCGGGAAACATGACGGACAGAAGCAATGATGTCGAGAAGTTGGAAAGAATCAGCAGAACAGGTGGCTGATTCCGTACTTGAATTATCAGACGAGGCGATTCGTGCCGAAATCACGATTCTGGAGCCGATCCGCACGACGAAGCCGAGCGCATCCGCCTTTTGCTTCGAGAGATTTCTGAGGCAAACAGAAGTCGTAAACGGCAACGAACGAACTGCGAACCAACACGTCGGACGACCGGTACGCTGATTAATGACAAAGACTCCTGATGCGGCCCGTTGTGAAAGGAGCGATCCCCAGATGACATTACCAATCGTAAAGCAAGTCGCTCTACCCGTGCTGCTGATCGAAGATGAACCATGCGTTTCGGAATTTGTCCGCACCGCTTTGAGAACCGCGGTTATGCGGTCGTGTGCAGCACCTCTGGGGCCGACGGCGTGAGACTGCTTGGCTGCGGGGAATATCTCGGAGTGGTCAGCGACATGCACACTCCCGGAGGGCTCGATGGAGCCGAAGTCCATGCATGGGTAGCGGAGCGTCGCCGGAACTAGCTTCCCGATTCGTCTTCACCACAGGTGATACGGCCAACGAGGAAACACTTGCCCTGCTGCTTAAAACGGGTGCTCCATGCGTAGAAAAGCCTTTTCTCATCCAGCAGCTAATATCAGCAGTCGAGAAAACTATGGGAAAGGCAGCTTAGTCTTCGCACGTAATCTGGGTGGAAGTCATGTTTAATTTGGCCGAACCAGTGGCTTTTCGCATAAGCGGTGACATTCCGGGTGGTTCGGTTCTATGCCATAAACGAGCCGAGGTCGAACCCTCAATCGAACAACTAGCCATGCAATACCCTGAACTCTGTCAAGACCCTGCCATCGAGCTTGATCTAGAGCCCTTATACACAACCGACGTGTTTGACGAGGCAAGTTCGCGAGTCAGTCTTTACGGCTTGCCCGAGTATAAGGAAGAGATGATTAAACGTGCCCAGCCAACTGCGTTTCGTACCGACGATCTGTCGGGCGGCTGGATTCTCTGCCTTACGTTGGCGGAGGCTGAGCAGGCACGGGCGTCCGGAGGCAGGATCGAGCCACTATACACGGCGGATGTGATTGACGAAGCAATGGCGAGAGTCAAGCCATACGAGATAAGCGAGTCTGGAAGAAAGCGACAAGAGTTGGCGATAGCGAGTCTGATCCTAGCATCGCGGGTAAGCCGACCAAGCTTTTCGATGCCTGAAGATTGGGGTTTGACCAAGTGGAGATACAACGCTGGCGGTATGAAACTTCCCGAGGAAGAAATTTTACTGGCTCACAATTTTACGGAGGAAGACATCTTGCGAGTTCATGAAGCTCTAAACCATAGCTCTGCTGGCTGATCTTTCAGTTGCCTTGTTGTAGTGCTTTGCTCGATTCGAATAGGGAAGGTTGAAATGCAAATCGGAAAATCTCAAGCGCATTATTTTTGTCGAGCCACTTGAGCGTCCAGTCGGGAATCCCAGAGTTGATCCTGAGCCAGAACCAAACATCCTGCCCGAATCAGAGCCGGTCGGCCTACCGTGTCTGGCAATGGGACGCAACTGGACTCAAGTCGCTCAATGACGTGCCGTGGTTCCCGGTCGTCCGCTGGCGGCAAAATCCGGCAAAAACCCGAGGACGCCAAGAAAATAACACGATTCCTCCCAATAGCGATTGAAAACAAGAACGAGTGCTAGTAGTATCGGCGCTTATTTGAACGAGACATGCCTCCTCCTCTCTCCGCCGACGACTTCAAGTTGGACAGTACCTCTTGCGAAACACGGTACGCCGAAGCTTATTTACTGTTTGATCGCACAGGCTCTGTCATTCAGGAAATGCGCGGGCACAGCTTCTTTACTGATCTCCAAATTATCAACCCCACCCCCGTGCAAACAACATTCCGGTCCAAAGAAGGCACATTTTCGATGGAATTGACGCAATCACGTTTTCACGGCATGAAGCCCGATCGTTCGCTAGAGGCATAATCAGTTGCGGAGTCATCAATACCGGTTCATCCTTGCCATCACGGTTTAGCAAGTAGATAGCACGCCCCAAGAGATGACTTCGCCGAAGTTCCCGGTCTTGCAGGCAGAGCGCACACAGACCGTGTTGTTTCCTTTTAGCCATCAAGGGGCTCGTTCAAATCCGCGTAACTCGATAGCGGGCACTCGATCTGCTCGTCTTTCAGCAGCTAAGCCGCCCGCTTCACCTTCGCCCACCTTGCACGCTGAGACGCTGCGATCTTGCGACGAGCCGAGGCTGACATAGTTCGTTTGGGCTTCGCACCCTTTGTAATTGGAACGACATTCTGCGATTTCACTTTTGCCCAACGGGCTCTCTGGGCGGCAGCGATCCTTTTTCGACCGGAAGCAGAGATCGGTCGCCGTGGTTGCGCATGGTTGTTGCTACCATTCAAATTACCAAGGGCCGAAAGCGCCGAGTCAACTTGTCTCAAGGTATTCACCAAATTCGTTCTTTCTATTCTTAACTGCGAGACTACAGACTCCAATCCTTTTAAATTTGTCATGTATCCCCCTATCTTGGATATTAACAGACGCCGATACGGGTCTCGCCGGTGTGCTTCATCCTCCATTGACATCTGTAGCATTGAACGCTTAAATCCAAACTATGTCGCTGCTAACCATTAGCGGATTCGTTTTACGTCGGGGTAGTCGATCTAACGGCGGCGACTGCTTGGTACACCGAAAAACTTGGGCTTCAGAACGTTCCGGTCGAGATGGATGACGGAGATGGATGTGTGGCCTTGGGATTCTCTAAGAAAGATCAGATTGCGATCTCCCTCGGGCCTCGTGGCAAAACAACAGATGGGACAACGCCGATGCTTTACGCTTCAAACGTCAAGAAAGCGAGAGAACTCCTAGGTTCCCGAGGCGTAAGTGTCGGAGACATTCAGGAGGATCGGCAAGGAACCCACTACTTTCAAATGCGGGACTTGGAAGGCAACCTGATTGAGGTTTCTGAAGAACCCTAAATGGGGTGCCTAAAACCCGCCTTGCTCGGGTGCAAGTCCTCCTACGATAAACGGTAGGCTGGCCCGAAAAGCCGCCTTGACACTCTGACGCCACCGAGCCGACCGGACTCACCCGGCTGCCAAGACCTCGCCGCAATTACGACTGCGCTCTGTGGAACACATAAAAGAATACAGCCACGCTGAAACAAGCAAACGCATAGACGAACCACGGGAACAGCATTACTGGAGGTGCCAATCCCCGCAGCACATTAAGGACGGTCGAGACGAACGTCCACACCAAAAGGGCGGTTGCCAGAATCGTTCCGATCAGTGCCAGCAATGCTGCATTCTTGAGTGTCATGGTCGGAGTATGAACGCTGGCGGTTCCGGGCGCAAATGCGTCGGACACCCGTTCGAGGGTGACTTTCCGCCGACCGGGGGGAATTGGGAGCGAAAGATCAGGGCCGGTTTGATATTCGAACTAAAGGGCACAGTGCGACGCCTAAAGAGACTCTGTACGGGTGCGATTCACCGATTGCGTAAAACTGTGCGTAAAGAAATCCTGAAATTTGGGCTGGGAAGTTGGGTTTAGAGTCACCGAGCCAGTTGTGAGATTGGCTCAACCCATTGAAACCAAAAGAGAGTTTTGGTTGCGGGGGGTGGATTTGAACCACCGACCTTTGGGTTATGAGCCCAAGGGATCAATCCTAAGTCCTGTTGATTCTATTGCCCTTCCCCGAATCGCAACCCCAAAAAGCGGGGACCATTGGTTTATCTTGCACGCTAGTTGCACGTGAGCGATGAAACTCTCCCGTGTGTATGTGTATTGCCGCCCAGTTTGGACGGGATGGAATGGCCCTAAACGGAATGCATCTTAACGAGTAGGGAGGTCGGCCGCGTCCAGTGGACGAATTTTCTTCCTCGGTATCACAAGTTTTTGTCACCACTGATGCAGTTCATCTTTCATCACTTTGAGAACAGTTTTCGACGCACGATACTCGTGATCTCCGAAATTTCGCCCTTCTGGGCATGGAAAGCGTCGAAACTCCCAGGTTGGCGATTCATAGAATAGCCAAACTCCGCCCGCATCCCAGCTATGTCAAGCATCACCTTTCGGTTTCAGCCTCCCAACTGTCAGCTCTTGCCGCATGCGGTGACTTCGCGTTTAGAGAGCCACTCGTGATCACACGAGATCGCCAGATCATAGACGGCTATGCACGGTTGGAGTTAGCTCGGCGACAAGACCGAGTGTCGATCCTCTGTATCGAATACGACCTGACCGAAGATGCAGCTCTGCGTTGGCTAATCCAGAGCCATCGCCCATCCCGCGGTCTGAATGCCTACAGCCGGATACTCCTCGCTCTGGATCTTCAGCCGTCTCTCCAGGAAAAAGCACGGGCAAACCAGCAAGCCGGTGGTCGAAACAAGGGTTCGTCAAAGTTGACGGAAGCTAATAGGTTGGATGGGAGGTCGGAAATCGCTGCTGTCGCCGACGTGTCGACAGGAAACGTGACCAAGGTGAGGCAACTAAGGAGGAAGGCTCACGCAACAATCGAGCAGGCGCTGAGAGCGGGAGAGATTAGCATCCACAAAGCGTGGCAGTGGAGCGACGGGTCGCCCAAGAAACAGCTTGAGAATCTGAGACTCCGTCGGCTTGAGCGAGGTATCAAGAAAAAAGCGAGAACCCTTGTGGTCGAACACCAGGCAGCAACCCTACGATCCGCGCCCGATCCGCGTTCCTTTACCGTGCGAGACCTGGTCAGCCTAGTGAATTGCTTGTCCGCCATGTCCATGGATGAATCGAGCGAACTAGGGACGGTCGTCATGGCCACGCTCGACGTTTCTGGCAAGGGAATCTATATAACCCAGGAGTTGCTCCGAGCCTTCAGGCATAACAGAAGGGATTCGTAAAATGAAAGGAGAACATCCAGTCAAGCAACTCTTACTTGCTACCCGAAAGGAATGGGATCACGCTGGCACTCCAGCTAATATCCGCGAGAATTTCTTGAAAATCATCAATTGCGGACCATTGCTCTGGGGGCCGAAGTGTACGCCTCAGGTACCGACCGGAAGCTCGTGTATCACACCTGCAAGTCGAGATTTTGTACAAGCTGCGGACAACGCGCGACGGAAGCGTGGCAACAGGATCTGAATGCCATTCTTCCCGATCTCCCCTATCGCGGCATCACCCTCACAATGCCGTGCGAATTCTGGCCGATTCTTCAGCAAAATCGACATCTCCTTCATGGGATGTCCGCGATGGGAGCCGAAGCAATACAGCAGTGGGTGAAGTCTCGATATGGGGTGCGGGTGCTTCTCATAGTCGTACAACACACCTTCGGCGGGTTTCTGAATTTTTATCCCCACCTGCACGTTCTGGTCTCAGAGGGAGGCTTGCAAGAGTCGAAAGGCCGCAGGATTGCCCGTCTAGAATACGGGAAACGCGGGTCTATCGAGTTGATGCACGCTTGGCGCTATGCCGTTACCGCCTACCTGGCGCAGGCGCTGAAAGGGCAGGTGCTCACGTCCGAACTCTCAGCAGAGGAGCTTATAGCAATTTTCAAATCCCAGTACAAGCGCGGGTGGCACATTGACATCAGTCGAAGAATGTCCAAAGCCCATTTCTTGCGCTATGTCTGTAGGTACATTCGGCGCCCTCCAGTTGCCCAGCACCGTCTCGAGAGGGTTACGGATCACGAGGTTGAATACTGGGCGAAAGACACGAGAGAAACCACAATCAGTTGGCAAAGGTGCGGTATTCAAACGAAAGGTTTGTGGCCATCCTGAAGGAACAGGTGTCGGATCGTGGCCGGCACGCTATGCGATACTTTGGATTGCTCGCTCCCCGTTCAAAGGCATGCACATGGGCTGCGTTGTTTGTCTTATTGAGGCAGAAACGCCGTCCGCATCCTCGCCGGTTGAGTTGGAGATGGCTGCGTCAGAAGACCTTCGGCATTGACCCTCTCCTGGATAGCCTTGGTCAAACCATGCACTGGGTGGGCCGACTGAGCCCGGTCGCCAGCTAGTGTATCGTCCGGATTCTCTCAGCCCTATTTCACTCTACCTAACTCTTCATTAGACTGCGCAGCTAACGCAAGTGGACGTGGACAAGGGGAGGCTTGTTCAGAACCTCTCATTTTGCCCCTAGTGCTTTGCAGAGACAGTTCTTCCTCGGCGAGACGGCCAGCCCCACCTTATGAGAGGGTCGCGCCCGTGACGGCAACGTCGCTCTGTAACCTGCCCATGAAATTGATTTTTGTTTTTCCTATACGTGAACTGGCTTACGAGAACCTGTTCATGCGCGACCCGGACGACGACCTGGAACCGAACAACTAGCCCGCAACACTGACTGGTTCGCACACCCACCTGATTTCTCAGTAGATGCTACTCCATCACAACGCCTTGACTGGAATATCAAGGCCATCACCATCCTCAAGAACGTCTTTGAGAAAAACGAAAAGCTGACAGACGAGGACCGCGACGCGCTCGCGCACTACGTGGGCTGGGGCGCACTCGACAAGGCTTTCAATCCCGGCTACGGCTCGGATAGTGACCAGTGGCACCGGGCCGCGTGGACACCTTTGCTGCGATTCGCCTTACCCAGGTCATTCGCTTGCCCTCCGAGTCCAGTGGCGGGTCCCGTCCGAAATCACTCAATCCCGTGTACTGGAAACGTGGAGGGGTGCCACCCGTACCGTTCAACGATGAGAAACGGCAAATGGCGAGGGTTTGAACGATGTCCAAACGGTGCCTAGTGTGAATTGTAGTAGCTTGAACTCGACCTTGCGGACAACCTTGGCGAGACCCCACGTATCGGACACAGACTGGTATCCGAGTCGGGGGGGATTTTGAGTGTAATGGGGAGTGGGTGTTGAAAAAGTCCGTGAACAGCACACCTTCCGGCTGCGAGTACGCCTTGCCAAGTGTTTTCTTTCTCAGTTCGTTTAAGTGGTGGCGGGCAGAACAGGTGTTGTCGCTTGGCTGAGGAACCGCACGAGTCGCTTGATGTTCTGGGCCGCCGCTGCCAGGAAGAACTGCTCGCGCACGAACTTCAGCCTCCGCAGGCGCAAGCGACGCACTCCGATCTGATTCTTCAGTTCCGCGAACAGGGCTTCGACCTTCTTTCTTTGCCGCTGTGCATGGGCGAACTCTGGCGTGTTCGCCAACTCTCGGGCGCGTTGTCGGGCCGCCTCATGAATGTGAATGGCGAGATATTTATATCGTCCATTGGTGCATTGTGCTTTTTGGGAGCAGGCTCCGCAGCGTTTGGCGCTGCCGATATAGGCATGGGCACGATTGCGAACGTTCAGCCCCACATAGTTCAGTTGCTCTCCTGCCGGACAACGGTAGCTGTTGCTTTCGGGCAGATAAGTAAATTGCTCTGGGCCATAACCGGGATTGTTTTTTCTTAGAACACTGTCTCGCGTTCGCATATAGGGTGTGATGCCGCGATCCAGCAACCCTTGCAGAAACTCCCCGTTCCCGTACGTCGTGTCCGCCGCCACCGATTCTGGCTCGCGTCCTTGCCATTGTGAGAAACGTGTGAGCATGGCTTGCGCGGCCACCGTTTCCTGGCTCATCCGGGCCGCCGTGGCCTGCACTCCCACAATCACACAGCTCTGGTTATCCACGAGGTAGTTGTCGTAGTAACCCAGGCGAGCCGGCGTTCCGCCTTTGGTGGCGTAGGTGGAATCAGGATCGGTGGTGGACACCTGATCTTGTGTATGCACCGGTTCTTCTACCGGGTTCTGCTGTTCCAGCTCCTGCAGATACTGACGCACGATGTGCTTGACCTGTGCCGCTTCCACTAACTGCTCCCGTGGAATGCGGCTCTCCTTCGCGGCATTGGCTTCCACGAAACTGCCATCCACCGACAGGTGCTTGCCCTGCACCAATCCCACTTCCACACACTGGCGCACGATCTGTTCAAACAACTCCTCGAACAGGTTCGACTCTTGAAACCGCCCGTGACGGTTCTTGGAGAACGTGGAATGATGCGGGATCTCCTGATCGAAACCCAGACCGGTGAACCAGCGCCACGCCAGATGCATGCGCAGTTCCTCCACCAATTTGCGCTCGCTGGTGATGCCGTACAAATAGCCGATCAGGAGAATGCGCAACAAAAGCTCGGGATCAATCGAGGGACGGCCCATCTCGCTGTAGCGGTCCTTCAGTTGCTGGCGCACGAAAGTAAAGCTGATGTGCTTTTCAATCAAACGCAGCAGGTGGGCTTCAGGAATCTGATCTTCCAGTCGAAAGTAGTAGAACAATGCTTCCGAGCGGTCGTGGTGTCCCATCATGATCAGCACGCCTCCGACAATCAAAATCAAACACAACATGGGCAGATGCCTTCTTCTAACACGCCTCTGTTGAATCTGATCCTGCTAATCGACGTGACTTTTTCAACACCCACGGGATGTTACAACAGCAAGCGCGGGCCGTCCCGCTGCTCGCGATAGCCAATATCACTTACTCACGTTGTTGCTTGCCTTTTTTCCTTCCGCACGAAATAAAGGTATGCGCCGATGGCGAACAGGACGGCTATGTGCAGCGGAGACTTGCCCAGCGACACGTGTTCGGGCTCTTCGGGAGTGCCGACATGCGCATGGTGCTCGAGATGTCCTTTACCGAGTGGGCTGCGGGGTCGGTGCAACAACCAACGATGGTAAGCGTACTCGAACGCGTTGCCCCATAGGAGACCGATGACCAGGCCAAGCAACCAGCGTTCCCAATTAGAAGGAACACGCCTTTCCCGCATTTCGGTGAGTGACCTTGAAAGAGAGTTAAGGAAGGAAGTTGAGAAATCAGGCCGCCTCATTCTCAAGGAGCACTTAGGGGCCCTGTTGCCCGGTCTTCGGCCAAGGCGATTGACAATCATAGCCAAGAAGTTGCTCGGTTCCCGCCGCTTTCGTCTTTCCAATGCAGTTGTCCGTGCCGACCTATATGCAAACTGGCGGACGGCGGGGACCGAATCAATGCCACGCGACCTTTTGCCAGACTTGGATCACCTTGTAACAGCCATCTACTTTGATGTGTACGCTACGATGGAAGCGGGCCAAGCGAAGTACGCAAAGCTCATCCTCAAGCAGACCGAGATTGCGATATACGATGGCACGCTTCCGGTATCGAAGTGGCTGGAGTCGCTCTAGGCGGACGGTCCTCGATGCTTCAAAAACGTGTGGGGCGTACTGATGTCTGCGGCCTCATTTCAAATGGGGCATAACAACAATCTCACCTTCTTGCAGGCGAAGATCATTTCAAACTGTCGGAGAGACATCCGGGTTTCCCGAAGACTGCGACGCTAGGCGACCGCCTTCTTGTGTTCTCGAATCTGAGAGTAGGCAACAGCGAGTTCCGATCCGAGTTTGATCTTGCCCTCGTGGTCGTTGACTGGCTCGTTGTCGAGCGTGCCGAAGACTATTTCCTTTTCGTCATCGCAGTGGTGAACACGAACCCACATCCATTCTGCGACACCTGTGGCTTCGTCTGGGAACTCGACTTTGACGTAGTCACCGGGCTGATAGGTCATGGGGCGGCTCCGAGTCATTGTACGAGCCGGTCACTTGTCATGCTGCCTTGGGGTCGAAGCCAAGATTTTTGATTGCTTCGTCGCTTTCTAGAGTCAGAGGAAAACTGATTTCTTCACCCCTTTCGTACGCGGCAAAACGCTCATGTAATTGTTCGTGTGTAACTCCCGCTTCACGTTTGAGCAAAACCACAACTTCACGGAAATCACCCAAATGACGTGGAGAGCCGTACTCTTTGCCGTCTCCGTTGAGCACGGACAGAGACGCATAATAAACCTTTTCGTTCGGCTTCTTGGGGTCAACCTTGGTTTCTTTCTTGACTACGGCGGTCGCGTTGATGCTCATGAGCCTCCAGTCTTGACGCTCCACAGCGAGTAGCCCGTCAAACCGAACTGCAGGTGTCAACGCGCGCGCCGTCCTGGATTCAGGTCAGCGCAAGGTATTCGTGCGCGAGTCGTACCACCATCGATCCCTCGCCCACCGCTGACGCCACACGGTTCATCGCGCTGGCGCGGAGGTCACCGGCGGCGAACACCCCGGGCACGCTGGTCTCGAGCGGCAGTGGTTCGCGGCGTTCCTTCCAGATATGGGCGAATCCCGCGGCCGCCATCACTTCCCGACCGGTGAGGACGAATCCTTTGGCGTCGCGCAGCACGTTGTCAGGGAGCCAGTCGCTTCGCGGGCGAGTGCCGATGAACACAAACACCGCGTCGGCTTCCTCCACTTGACACAATCCATCGTCGGTCGAAGTGAGCGTGACCCGTTCTACGTGACCCTCGCCCTCGACTCGTTCGATTTCGGTCCGAAGCCGCAGCCGAATGTTCGGTGTCTTCGCGATCTGATCGATGAGATATTGCGACATGGTTCCGCGCAACGTATCGCGGCGCACCACGAGCTGCACCTCTTTCGCGTAGCGCGCCAGATACATGGCGCATTGGCCCGATGAGTTTCCGCCGCCGACGACCAGCACGCGCCGACCACTGAGCACTGGCCCTTCTGTGTTCGCGGCCCCGTAGTACACCCCCGCGCCAGTGTGCTCGGCGACGCCCGCGGCAGGATGCTCGCGATAGATCATACCGGTGGCGGCCAGCAAGGCGCGGGTGACAATCTCGCGGCCATCGGCGAGTGTGAGGCGCTTGTATCCCGCATCGAGTGAAATTCCGGTCACTTCGATCGGCACGAGAAATTCCGCGCCAAGCCGCTGCGCCTGTGTTACTGCGCGGCGTGTCAGGTCGCTGCCGCTGACGCCGGCTGGAAACCCGAGATAGTTCTCGATGCGAGAGCTGCTGCCCGCCTGCCCGCCCGGCGCGTGCCGGTCGAGCAACAGGGTCCGTAACCCTTCCGAGGCGCCGTAAACCGCCGCCGCGAGGCCGGCCGGACCCGCGCCGACGATCACGAGGTCGTACACGTCGAAGGCGGCACAGAGCGACCGGCCGAGCCGTTCGGCCACCTGACGGGGCTCCGGGTTGCGCAGCACAGAACCGTCTTCAAAAAAAAGCGCCGGAAGTTCATCGGCGCCAACCCCGGCCGCGTCCAGCAACACGCGAGCGTCCGGATCCCGCGTGACGTCGAGCCAGCGATAGGGAATGAGATTGCTGGCCAGGAATTCCTTGATCGCGTGCGACCGGGGCGACCATTGGTCCCCGATCAGCCGCAGTCCACTGGCCTCGGGCAAATATTCGGCCTGCCAGGCATCCAGGAGATCGTCGACGACCGGAAAGAGACACTCCTCAGGTGGGTCCCAGGGCTTCGACAGATAGTGATCGAGATGTGCCTCGTTGATGGCCCTGACAGCGGCTTCAATGTCGGAATACGCCGTGAGCAGGACACGCCGCGCAAGCGGGTAGATGTCGCGGCATTTGGCCAGCACTTCGCCACCCAGCATACCCGGCATGCGCTGATCGCTGATGACCATGGCCAGCGAGTCCCCGCGGCTTTTCAGTTCGCGGGCGGTGTCCAGCGCTTCCTGTCCAGATGACGCGCTCATGACGGTGTAACGCTCGCGGTAGCGAGAGCGGAGATCGCGGCGCACGGCGGCGAGCACCTGGGGATCGTCGTCCACGATGAGGAGGATTGGCTTGTTCACTGCACTCCTCCGGCGCCGGCTGTCTCAGCGAGCGTCAGAACGACGCGAAATTCCGTGCGCCCGGGTTGCGATTCGACGGAGATTTCGCCATCGTTGTGGCGAATCAGGCGTCGCACGATGTCGAGGCCCAGGCCCGTACCTTGCCCCACCGGCTTCGTGGTGAAGAACGGCTCAAAGATGCGCTCGCGGACCTCTGCGGGCATGCCGGTGCCGTTGTCAATGACGCGTACGACTACGCGCTGATGCTCGCGGTTCGCCAGCACTTCGATGCGACCGGATTCAGGGACGGCGTCGAGGGCGTTGTCGATCAGATTCGCCCAGACCTGGTTGAGTTCACCGACAAAGCCACGGACGGGCGGGAGGCCGGGTTCCAAATCAACCACCACGACGACAGATTTCGCCCGCGCCTTCGACTTGAGCACGGTGACGGTGTTGCTCAGGGTGAGGGCGAGGTCCACGGACTCAGCAACCATGGCCTGGTCCATGTGCGTGAATCCCTTCACCGCCATCACCAGCCCGGAGATGCTCATCGCCGCTTCCTGAATCTCTGAGGCGAGACTGCGGAGTAAACATCCGGCTGCGGCCCACCGCAGCACGGCGTTCAGCGCCGGACCATCGACTGCACCGGCAATCAGATTAAGCGCCTCGAAGGTCACGCGCGTTTCAGCCAGCCCTTCCGTGGCAGCAACGTCGCAGCCATGATCGGCGAGCCAGTCGGAAATGGCCTCCTCGCGTTCGGCCTGCTCGATGGGCGAGCATACCCCCTGCACGCGCTTGGCCATGCAGGACGCGAGAACGGCGTCAACAGCGTCGAGTTGGGAGTTGGTCAGCCGGGCTGCGCCGAGGGCGCGCGTCGCCCGTTCAGCATCCTCCAGTCGGTCCTCGAGCAGAGCAGCGCAGCGTTCGATCGCGGAGGCTGGGTTGTTCAGCTCGTGCGCTAGTCCCGCGGACAATTTGCCGAGGGAGACCATCTTCTCGTCGTGCAGGCCGCTGGAGGTAAAGACGCGGGCACGATCGACCATGGCACGGACAAGGATCGACGTGATCTCGTGGCACTCTCGGATGATGGCGGGCAGATATTCGCGAGGCACGTCGAGGATCGTCGTAGGCTCCTGGGCCACCGAATCCCCCGGCGGGCCTACCATGCGAGAATAGGGGAGCATGCCCGTAACGTCGCCTCCCCTCCATTCCATGATCTTGTTCAACCCAGCGCCGCGATCAACGAATATGGCGATACGACCCGACAGCACAACGAACAAGCCTGTTACTTGTGAGCCTTTCGAGGTCAGCACGTCGCCGGTGTTCATATGCCGCAGGGAGCCGTGTGCGGCCAGCCACGCCAGTTCCTCACGGGGCACCGCGCCGAGCGTTTTGTGCTGCGCCAGCCGATCTACGAGATCCGTGTCTGTCATTCTGCGCGTTGAGAACTCATCAGCTCTGGACTAACTTAACCAACAAGGGGCCTTGGAACAGGGCAAGCTGCTAAGAACTGAGTTTCGATATTACAGGCCGGAGAAAACAAGGGTCAAACGAGAGGGGGGATAGGAGGTAGAGCGTTTTGAAACTGCCCTCCATAGTAACTAAATAGTAATCTTGGCCGAGCGTGGGGCTTAGGCGCGCGGGTGCGACTGTTCCCGAGAATTCAACTCTTTAACTTATGCTGTACTCACGCACCCTTCCCCCGTTTGGACACACAGCATCGGGATTATCAACACCATTCGCGATGTGGACCGGGTGACTCGCATGGACTGGGAGACGATGGGTACCGGCAGTATTGGGCGCTGCTCGCCAGGACACTAGAACTAAGCTTTCTACTTAGGGACATCACCCTGAGCGACTGGCTGCAACTTCCCGGATGCGATTTCTTGCTGAAGATGTTGCCTTGCCTGAAGATTAAGGTAGGCGTCGCAAACGACCTTCATTTTTGCAACATCCTCGAGGGTGATTGGCCTCGTTTTGTTTTGGCCTTTTTGCGTGAGATTTGCGACTTCCAGAAGTTCTTTCACCATGTTGATGAACTCATCGCCTGCGTTGAGAGAATGAAATATCTTGGATATTGCTTCGTCCAATGTATTTTCCTGCCCGTCCCAATCGCTGTAAGCGACCATTGCCTCCTTAAGAACCAGCGCAAACTCGATTAGTATGTTTCCTTCAAACTGGAAGAAGATGTCGCTTTCCCGCAGCAGTTCGACGGTTAGATGGTGAAGCAGGGCGGTGAACTTCATCTCCTTATTTTGCCTTGCTACTTTCCGCACGCCCGCCATCCCTTGGGACAGTTCCTCCCGACCCGCTTCATATAAATGCTGGTCTCGATTTTCCCAGCGAAATTGAGCATCAAATTCCCTTTGGTGCCCCCGCTTTGGTTGGATTGCTCGAGAGCATTTTCGAGGCTAGGAAGTATCAAGGCGCTCCCTTACAAGAACTCGACGCGAATCGCGCCACTATCGCGGGGACACTTAAGATAGCTTCATGAAGACCTGATTTTCATGTTGAGCCCGAGAGCCGTTTGCCCTTTTACTCAGAATTGGATTGTCGCCCAACGATCTCCGCAAAGGTTTCATGCAAAAGCCCGGGCCGCGAATCGGGCTTTTTCTATTTCGTCCTGGCGCGATTGTTCATGGTTTGGACCTCGTCAGCAACTCTCCAGTCACGATGTTCTTGAATGTATTGTCGTCCACAAAGTTCAACGCAGGGCCAGTTGCCAGGCGGGCCGTTTTCGGCCCTAATATTGAGCCAGGACCGTCCAGGGAAGACGCGTTGACTCGCTCCTGGTGGATGTAGGCCCGGTACTTGGCACCGTCTTTTCCGTAAAGCCAAAAACTTTCCACGAGGTCGCCCATGACAGGGGCTCCTTTCAAGCGCCCGACGCCATCGGGCTTTTTGCTTCTGGTCCTTTTTCCGCTCGCGCGATCGTCATTGAGTGCCCTTTTCCGCGAGCAATCGTGTAACCAGAACCTGATATTCAGTCGGCTGCGGAAGAGCGTATTTATCGCATACAGTCGAAGGCACGATTTGGACACAATGCTTAAACCTGAGCAGCATGGGGATCGGGAGTTTCTCCGTTGTTGCAGCGAGTAACACCCGGTCAAACTCTACGCGTTCCTCTTCGCATCTGTGCAGCGGGGTGCATTGAGCGCTTCCAAATTTGCAATCACTCATTCGGATCTCGTCTTCTTCCGCTCTTTCGCTTTCATTGCTGTGGATTCCTTTTTAAACCGACGGCTGGACATCACGTCTCGAAAAGCTGGCAAGGTGGACGGACCAATCAACTCGACGCCCAGCTCTGGATAAGGCAGGAGATTCGAATCGTTCACTGCTATGACTTTCCAGCGCGTACCGTTAGGGTCGATCGCAACATCGCCTACATACCACTTGGTGATTTCCACATTACTGCTCTTTCCTTCGCTCTCTGGCCTTCTTCACGATCACGACATCATGTTCGTAGGTACTGCCATTGATCTGGATGGAGCCGAAGGAGAAATTGTCGAAGTACATAGGCGCCTCCTTGGAAAGTGTGGTCAGGCGCTCTTCTTCGAGGTGATGGCGGAGAACGCGGACCAGCGCTGCTCGACGTTCTTGCTGCTGCAGTGCGGGCAGGCGATCTTTTCCTTCTCATGCCGAGCAATGGTCAAAGTCTTCAAAAAGGCTTTCTTGCAGTCACGGCAGAAGAACTCGTAGTGGGGCATACAGACCTCCACAGTGCTGAAGGGTGATAGCAAAATTCTAGACCCCTTGGTTGGCCGGTTCAACATGGGGTCAGGTCACGAATTCTGCGCGTCCGGGTCGCTTGGATTTATCAGGAGATCTGGGTCACCGGATTCTGCATGGGTCAGCGGGGCTGGAATTGGCGTAAACTGCACCCGAAACAGGTTCAGTGGGACATTTTCAGTGATCAGCGAAGGGAGGCCTACTGCCATGTCACAACCATCCTATCGTGCGTTGCAAATAGCGTTGCGCATCTTTTCTGTGCTACTCGGGATTGGCGCGCTATTGATGATTTTCAGCAGCCGAGACGTTGTAGTCCGCTTATTCCTACACCCTCCCGAGACCGAGGTTTCGACTTTGCTCCTCTTCCTTCTGAAGGAGATGGGTGGAATAGTGCTCATGGTCAGCGCGATGCTGTTTCTTGCCTCCCGAGATCCGGAGCGTAACGCCGCTATTGTTGATGGGTTGATTGTGGGTCTTGTCATCCTCGCCGTAACGCCTTTGCTTTCGCTGTACACCGTGGACATCCAGCGAATCTATCCTGGCCACCTCATTTGGGGACGATCGGCGATCAGGCTGGTGTTCGCAGCGTTCTTCTTCTATCTGCGGCGACGGGAGATGCCTTCGAAGCCGGTGGGGAATTTTTGAAGAACGAACGAGGATAATTCCGATTTGAAATATCGCGGTCAGTCCTTGCACCACCAGATTGATCCCCCCTGCCGTTTGAACGGTGGAAACGGCGAAATACGAGGCCTGAACGAGAAATGAGAACCGACAGGGTGTGCAAGGCAGCTTTGCCGTCAGAATTGGGCGCATCTACCGCTCCGATCCACTCCGCTTCATCAGACCATGACATCGGCGAACGCCTAACGCTTCATATGAGCGATGGCCGCAAGCAAGATTTCTTCGTGTCCTCGTCCAACGGCGCATGCAGAGCCACGGGTGGACCGTACTGATTTGTCAGATCGCTCTGATAAAATCAGAGCATAGTCGTGGATGATCTGCGACACAAGGGAGGTTTGCCAGTGAATAAGCTCATTTGCTTATTTAGTGACACATGCTCCCGCGAAGGATCGCTGAGGCGATGTCCCTAGGGTCCTTGGCAGATTCTGCCCAACAAAGTCTCAGCAGGAACTCGCGCTGTTTCATCCCACGCAGTCAAACAGTCCTTCGGCGGGACGCCATGAAGTAACTTGGCGGCAAGAGGGGCTAGGCACAACGTTTCATCATATCCGCCAATTCCAGCTTGATCTCCACGAGGCGATCATGCCGTAACGCAGAGGCTGACTTCTGAAGCGGAGTGTGACCTTTCCGGTTCCAATACCGGGCGTTCGTGCCTCTGAGGTCGCTCATTTCGTTCTTCAGACTGGAGAGACGTTCCGAAATGTAATTAGCATCCATCATGATTAAGATCATACGCGCCCTATCGCCGCGCGTGGAGGAAATCCAGCATCTGGAGAGTGTTTGACAACGGTTGCGCACAGGCCTAGCATTCTAATTGAGCAAGCCTCCTCTTCTTACTCGTTCAGATTCCCTGAACTAAGTCAGCCCATCTGAAGTTTTTCCTCTTAGCGGCCCCAACCTTTAAGGAGATTGCCATGTTTGCACGCAATGTATCTATTCACTTGAGATCCAATATGCTTTCGGATTACACGCGAACATTCGAGAAGGAAGTCCTTCCTTTACTACGTAAACAGAATGGTTTTAAGGACGAAATCACCTTCGCGAGTTCCGGCGGTACAGATGTCACTGCAATCAGTCTGTGGGACAACAAAGCCAATGCAGAGGCTTACAACACGAAAGCTTATCCAGAGGTGTTGAAGACTTTGGCGAAATTTATCGAGGGAACGCCGAAGGTTCAGACCGGCGAGGTGGTCAACTCGACCTTCCATAAGATCGCAGTTGGAGTAGGAGCGTAAGAGCTGTGAGCTTTTTCGCACGAGAGGGTGGATTTAGTCCGCCTTCTCGGTCTCCTCTAGTGGCGGATCCATTGCGACCGTCATAGGTCCTGCAGTGTGAATGGGTGTACAGTTCGCTTTATGGCCAGGGCAGCGCAAATCGCGCAAATCATCATCTGGGTGGTGATTCTGGTCCTCGGTGCTCTTGCCTACTGGAAGTATTTTGAGAGCGCCCCAATGGATTAGTCAAAGTTGGGTTTTCATTGCTCATCGCGCTGACAAGAGAAGGGGCACGAGTTGCAGTCCCCTGGCGAAAACTATCGCCCAAACAGAAATTCGAGACCGACAGCAAGGGGCGGTCAGCGAGGCGGTGCGCACCTGCGAGTCGCTCCGGACGTAAGTTCACAGTAAGCAGAAATGAGCGGTTTCGAGCGCAGTTATTTGCGGCGGGCTGTCAGGAAGTTGCTGTGCGGCTAGTAGGAAGCTCGAAAGCTGCTCGCGGACTATCCGGACTGACCAAAACGATCTTGTCCCAGCTGTGCTCGAATCTCAGGTGCTCGCGAAAGAGCTGTTCATCACAGGCTTCTACGCCGAATCCGATTCGATCAATCAGAACCAACCACCACTCAGGGTAGTTGTGTCGGTATGGCGCGATCTTACGTGTCTTTTCCTCGATGCAAAGTCGCAGGTTCTTTTGCGTTTCCTGAAGAACCCAGCCTCCGGTGTCATCGTCTGCAGAGCCGCCCGGTACGAAGAACTGCGGATAGGAATCTCCAGCGCGACGCAACTCGATCTCGAAGCCGTTGCAGATGGTCGCGGAGACTTCCGGTGCCGTTTGAGGATTGTCGCGAAACGCCAGCAGATACTCGCGCAACGCGGAACTCAGTTCCTTCCATTCGGGCAGTGGACGTCTAAAATCGTAGCAAACAAACCAGCTAATGCCTGATCGCGGGGGACCGAATGTCGAGAGCAAGTTCCGTATTCTGGCGGCGAGAGGAATTCGGGTCACTTCGAGGCCTCGATGCCCTGACTCGGTTATCTCGTTCTGGTTCAGACGGCGCACTTCGACGGCAATTGTTCCATTGACCAAGAAATCGGGCGGCCTGTTGCCGTCAGGCTCATACACGACCGCGCCCCGTGCCAGACTTCGCAAGTATTCATCCGCGAGTGTTTCTGAGTCATCCATCTAACGGTGCTTATCCCGATCCCCTGAACCAATCCACAGTTCGTAATGAACAGTGCTCGAACAATGCTACTGCCGGTCACGTTTTGTCTGCGTTACTTTCTTTAACTGTAAATTTCCTTCTCGCGACAATGGGGCCACTCCCCCTCATGGGTCTGCGTTTCGGAGGTATGCATAATTCAATACAGCGATCTCTTCACTGCGGGTCTCGACCGCGTAGGCTCCGAATTGCTTGAACTGCGTCCTCACCAAATGTGTGATTCTCTTCCCCGAACGAGCGTAGTGCTCGTGACGGCCCGTCAGTTTATTCCTTATTATTAGGGTCCTTGACGAGCTTCCTAGGGCGCACGGAACCACGTTGAGCCGTTGATCCGTCGAGCGGCAATAGCTTACGGAACGTCTTGTCCGCTGAAAGCCGAATACAGTCGGATTAGCTGGGACGGCGGCAACCCAGCGGTCTCGTAACTGGACTTTGTCTTTGGTCCAAAAACAAATGATAATGTGCCGTAGAAAATTGCGATCTTTACACTTTAGTATCTCGGAGCTGATTGATGCCAGTGCGGCTGTGATCTTTGGACGCACGTGTGTTGCGCGAATTGGAGCCGCAAGCTTTCCTGCGCTTCGGAAACCCTGTGCATCGCGGTCATGGGAATTTTGAACTCTCGGTTGCAAAGCGTACAGAGTCCAACCACAGGAATTTGCCCTACCCATTTTGAAACTCTTAGATGTTTCATGCCATGATCCATCAGCAGAATGCAGTAACTGCGCGGGAAATGCTGCTCACTTTTGAACATGTTGAACGGGTCAGGTACGCTAACCAATTGTTTCGCAGGTTGGCTCACATCTGGTAAGACTTAGATTAGAGACGGGATCGTTAGTGCCTAAGCCGATCTTCTCTGCATTGGACAATGTGAGACTGACACGCTTTCTCCGAATCCGAAGGCCGATGGAATCCTTTATGGCTTGTACCAGCCTGAAGGAGAGCGGTTGTTGCTTTTCGTATGCGCGGACAAGGACGGAACGGAGCAGCTCGACTTCAGCGTCTGGCACTGTAACTCCTGGTTACGAAGGTTAAGAACTATCTGCATTCATGCGAAGCCTGATTTCTCCAGAGCTTGGGATGAATAGGCTCTGGATCGGCAGGTGGCGGGAAGACGTGATTCAGCCGGATAGAACCCATCACACGACCTTACAAATGGGAGGTCTTGGGTACCATCCGAGACTACCCTACACGGAAACTCGCCCTGCGCGCATTGGAAGCCCGTCTGTCAACCGTTAACAGTCCAACCTACAGGGCAAGGCCCACTGCCACCCTTGCGGAGTTCGCAAGCCGGTGGGATGCAACGGTCCTTTCCCAACACAAACCCAGTACGCAAAGCTCGACACGAAGCCAATTGCGGAAGTGGCTTCTCAAAGACTTGGGCAGTTGTGCGCTCAAGGATTTGGACGGTCAGAGACTGCAAGCGTTTGTTTCCGGCTGCCACTGCAATACCAAGACGATCCGCAACCTCGTGGCCACACTCCGCATGATGTGGAACAGTGCTCGGGCATGGGGATATGTGGCCCACGATCCTTTTAACGGTCTGGTTCTGCCCAAACGAGGGTTAGTCCAAACCTTTACCTTTTCGCTGGCCGACACCAAGCGCATCATTGGCACTGCCAGCGGACCGCACAGGACGTTCTATTCGATCCTGGCTGAGACCGGCATACGGGGCGGCGAGATTTGCGCTCTCCGCGTAGCCGATCTCGACCTGGAAAATGCCGTGATTCAGGTTCGCCAGAACGTTTGGCGAGGCAAGATCCAGACGGTGAAATCCCGGAAGGGCAATCGCCGTTTCCCGATCTCGGCTGAATTGGTAGAACACCTGCGCGCATATCTGCAGAGCTGGCGGCCAAATTCGCTGGGTCTGCTGTTCGCAACCGGAAACGGTACCCCGTGGGATCACAGCCTGGTTCGCAAGCGGAAGTTTCATCCTCTGCTCAAGAAGCTAGGCATCCCGCAGTGTGGCTTCCATGCTTTCCGGCATGGCAACGCCACCCTTCTGGATCAGATCGGTGCACCGATGGCGGTCCGGCTGAATAGGCTGGGCCACACCGAGGCGCAAACCACGATGGGTTACACGCACGCAGTCACGGCAGACGAACGCAGAATTGCAGATGAACTTGGGAGAATTCTGCACGGTACTGCACGGAATGAACCAGAACAGAGCGCAGAGCAAAACGCGCTGACGCTTACGATTCAGTGATTTGAGGTTGGTTGCGGGGGGTGGATTTGAACCACCGACCTTTGGGTTATGAGTGCAACCATCAACAGAATCTAAAGACAATGCGCGGCGCAAAGAGTAACGCATCGTTCTTAAGAAGAGCCAACTGGAATCGTATCTGCCCTTGTGCTGCCCTCGTGATTCGGCGATGTTGGGACTGTATCCCTCACTATGCCAGTTCCGGGATCAGCTTCTCCGGGTGCCTTAGTTTAGGGCACGGCTGTGAAAAGCGGGGTGGCCCCAAACGTAGTGTCCCCCCGGGGTGCCCCGGCGACCCATGGTTTCCGGCAAATTCTGTGGAGATTTGGCGTCCCCGACGAGACAACTTTAAACCGCTGGAATGTGATGAGGAGCCGTGTCTACGACGCATGTGGCGTGACGAGTAAGAGCTCGGGCAGTCATGGGCGGAATTCGGCTTGCCCAAAGTGGGAGAGCGCAGCCTTTTCAGGGCTGTATTCAATCACCCTAACCGATTGAAGAGCCAAGACTTCCCTTCTCGATCTTCTCTAAACATTGGACGCAAAATGGACGCAACCCGCGGAAGCCAGGTGGTTCGCCTCAATCCTTCCAACTGGCCAATAAGCTCGGGAGGCTGTTTTGACGCTCTGCGGGCTTTTATCGGGCGCGTAATTCAGGCAGGGCGTGGCATTTGCTGCTGAAATTCCCTGTTCGGCACAGTCACTAGGCTGCGTCGGGACCTGATGGACGCCACGCGCTACCTGATCATGAGCGGCCGGGATCGAATGCGACAGAAGCCAGCGGACAAGCCAGCGAAGGAGCTCGTTTACAACTGGTTCCCGGGCAGCCATTCGCAGCGCTGGATGCAGTAGCAGGGCATTCACGCTCTGTTCTTGCTCTGTTTCGGCACGCGCTGGGCAGTCGCATCAGCTTTCTTCACCTACGATTCCGCATGTCAAATCTTCCACGCAGCCATCTCCTATTACAAAACCACCACTGCTGAAATTCTCTGTTCGTCACAGTCACTAGGCTGCGTCGACTCACAGTCACTAGGCTGCGTCGACTACAGCCTCCCCAGCCTCGTTACCTTCGTCATCTGGAGTCACTCCCCAGTAGTCGCTATCGTGTCTCTTAGCCGGAGGTTTGCTTCACTTCGGTAAAGGGTCTCTAGGGGCTTGCAGCCCAAAAATCTATCGGAGGTTCAAGACATGCATTTCGATCTCAGGCAGACATTCCGAGTGGCAATGGCTTTCGTTCTGGCCGCTACTTTCGCTCTTCCCCAAAATCTAGTGGCAGAAACGGCCAGTCACCTAGTGAGCCCCTCGGACCTTCAACAGGCGGTGGTAAAGGCCTCGAGCGAAAGGCAGCAGAATCGGGATGAAGTTCAGCAGTTCCTTTCATCCGAGCAAGCGCAGAAGGCACTGAAATCCGCACATATGAACCCGGAGCAGGTGAAGAACGCCGTCTCAACGCTGGACGACGCCGAATTGGCGCGGCTGGCTTCGCGGGCACACAAGGCACAGGCCGATTTCGCCGCCGGCGAGGTCAGCGACCGGGATCTGATCATCATTATCGTGGCGATCGCCGCGCTTATTCTGATTATTGTCGCTGTTCGATAAGGCCTCCGCGATGGCTGGTGGCAGCCACTGGACGACACCGGTCAGGACAATCCTGATATTGCTGGGAGTGTGCGGAATGCTGCTCGCCGCAGACCTTCCCGGCGTCTGGCTAGATGTTCCCTTCGTAAAACAGGAGAAAGACGGCTGCGGGGCTGCCAGCATTGCCATGGTGATGCAGTACTGGCAACAACAGCAGGGGCAGGCGGCGAATCTCGATTCCGACGCGATACAGATCCAGCACCTGCTCTACTCCGCCAAAGCGCACGGTATCTACGCCGCTGACATGGAACGCTACTTCAGGGAAAAAGGATTCCGTACATTCACAATTCGCGGAGAGTGGGAAGACCTGCGGCAGCACCTGGACAAAGGACGTCCGTTGATTGTGGCGCTCAAGCCGGTGGGCGGCGGCATATCTTTGCACTACGTCGTCGTGACCGGCCTGGATCAGGAGCAGGGAGTTGTGATGGTGAACGATCCCGCCCAACGCAAACTGCTCAAACAGGACCGTTCAGTCTTCGAACAGGAATGGAGCGCAGCCGAACGATGGACACTCCTGGCCGTGCCTCAAACTCCATCACGCTAACTACCTCTGCGGTTCTGATATTCCTTTTCTTCATTTGTATCTGTATCTGCATCTGCACAGTTCCGGCCGGTGCTCAAACCAGCTCTTCTCCAATCCAGCCAGTTGATCAGGCCAAGCTGCTTTATGAGGCACAGCGCTGGGAGGAAATTGTGAGCCTGGCCGAGTCGGCGCGAAATCCTTCGGCAGATCTCGATTTCTACTATGGAACGGCGTTAGCACAACTGGGACGCCTCGAAGGCGCGCAGCGTGCTTTCATGGACGGAGCCCGGCTGCAGCCGCAGGACAAACGCTTTCCCCTGGAGCTGGGTGGAGTCGCTTTCAAGCAGAGGCATTATCCGCAAGCGGTTCACCATCTGCGCCGGGCGTTGCGGCTCGATCCGCGCGATCCCTACGGCAACGACTTTCTCGGTACAGTTTATTTCCTGCAAGGAAACATCGAGGCGGCGCTGAAATATTGGAACCGCGTAAACAAGCCACAGACTGCGGACGTCCGAGCCATTCCAACTCCCCGGGTGAACGCGGCTTTGCTCGACCGCGCCTTCACCTTTGCGCCTGCCAGCTCATTGCAATTGCCAGACCTGCTGACCAGCGATGTTCGCATCGGCGAGCTTGGGATTTTTCCCAGCTACCAGTTTGATTTGCAGGCGCGTGACGATGGCAGATTCGACATTCTCCTCCGCCATCGCGAGCGCGACGGGTGGGGACAGAGCGAACTGGAAAAGTTGTTCCTGCTGTTTCGTGGGCTTCCATTCCTGAGTATCACTCCCGAGTTCTACAATCTACGGCGAGAGGCCATCAATTTCGTTTCTATATATCGCTGGGACGCGGAGAAACGCCGGCTTTATGCGGAGGTTTCGAGTCCATTCAAGGGGAATCCGAAATTTCGCTACGGGCTGATTGCCGATCTGCGCAGTGAAAATTGGGACATCCGCAACTCGTTTCAGGGACCTGCTCCGCTGCTGGGAAGCCTGAACATGCGGCGAGAATCGGTGGCAGGAGAGTTTTCTTCTTTCGAGAGTGGCCGCTGGCTCTGGTCCGCTGGGGCTGAACTCTCGCACCGCGACTTCCGCAGCGTGATTCCGGGAGTTGTTCTGACTCCCGGCTTGCTGGCCAAGGGCTATCAGTTGAAGCAATCCGCGCAATTGAATGCCACGCTTTGGCGTTTGCCGGAGAGAAGACTGACCGTAGAAGGCGGTCTGTCTTCGCAGGCGGGACGCCTCTGGTCAGCACCGTCTCATTCTTTCGAGAAGCTGCAGGGCTCCGCGCACTTTCACTGGCTCCCCCAGGCCCAGGGCGACGACTACGAAGTGCAACACTGGATCCGCGCGGGCAAGACGTTTGGAAATGTCCCTTTCGACGAGCTCTACATGCTGGGACTGGAGCGCGATAACAACTTGTTGATGCGCGGACACATTGGGACGCGCGACGGCAGGAAGGGGAGCGCGCCCCTGGGCCGCAACTATTTCCTATCTAATTGGGAAGCCGATAAGAACGTGTACGGAAATGGAATTTTTACTGTCAAGCTCGGCCCCTTCCTGGACACCGGCAAGATTACCGATGAGTCTGCCGCATTGGGTTCGCACAAATGGCTCCGGGATACGGGGGCACAGGCTAAAGTGCGCGTGTTTGGAATCGGAGTGACTTTTTCCTATGGTAAAGATCTGCGGTCGGGAAATAACGCCTTCTATGTCTCGATGCGCTAGCACAACTGCCGTCGACGGAGTCTAGTGACTGTGACGGGGGAGGATCCTGCACGTAACTTTCAGACTTTCGTGAGTTGGTCGGAATCCTCCACCAAAGGCGTTTGCTTGTGGAAAGGAAGCGAGGTGCCCTCGCGGTGCTTGTGACTCAGGCCAAGAACGGGATACAGTCCTGGATCAAGTAGGCAATAGACCGCCTGGGCCCGGTCCTGGCTCAACTGCGATTCATCGTGCTACTGTCGTGTCCGGTCGATGGGCAACCCCGGGTTGGGCTTCGGAGGTTACATGCCCCGCATGGTCGTCTCACTAAGAACAAATGCACCAATCGATGCCGGTGATAGCGGCAACCCTCACGAAGCGAGCGCGGAATGAAACTCGACGTCGGGATGCGGGACTATGACCTCAGGGCTGTAGCCGCGAATGCGCCTAAGGCTGAGGCTTTGGGATATGATTGCCTCTGGACATCCGAAACTCAGCACGAGCCCTTCCTCCCACTGGCGGTCGCGGCCACGGTGACCTCCTCCATCAAGCTGGGCACTTCGATAGCGGTCGCGTTTCCTCGCAGTCCCATGGTCCTGGCCTATACCGCGTGGGATCTCCAAAAGGCCTCCAGCGGACGCTTCATTCTAGGACTCGGCTCCCAGGTAAGGGCGCACAACCAGCGCCGGTTCTCAGTAAAGTTCGAGTCGCCGGGTCCCAAGCTTCGCGAAGTCGTCCTCGCATTGCATGCCATATGGGAATGCTGGCAGAGCAACACGCCACTTAAGTTTGAGGGGCAGTTCTACAAGTTCGATCTGATGACTCCTTTCTTCAATCCGGGCCCGATCGCGCACCCGAAGATTCCGGTCTACATCGCAGGCGTGAACCGCTATATGTGTGAGGTCGCAGGAGAGGTTTGCGACGGGCTGCATGTGCATCCATTTCACTCCCCCAGGTACCTGCGGGAATACGTTCATCCCGCGGTCGATGGGGGACTGCGTTCATCGGACCGGTCGCGCCAAGATTTCACGTATGCAAGTGCGAGCTTCGTCATCACCGGGGAGACGGAACGCGAGCGCGCCAGGAATGCCGAAGCGGTCCGGCGGCAAATCGCCTTCTATGCCTCGACTCGCACCTACGGGCCGGTGCTTGCCACGCATGGTTGGGAGGGCGTCGTACCAGAGTTGCATCAGCGGTCGCTCACAGGCGACTGGAAAGGGATGGCCAGCCTGATCACCGACGAAATGCTCGACACCTTCGCGGTCAGCGGAACCTACGACAATATTGGCACTGTGCTGCGCGAGCGCTACACGGGCCTGTTGGACCGCATCGCGCTCTACCAGCCGTACGAGTGCGAGCTTGATGGCCCCCAAGCCGCTCGGCTGGTGAAGGAACTCAATCAGTAAAGAATCGGTATACCCGGCTAAAGGGCAAGCAACCGCGCGTCGCCAACATGGTGGTCGAAGACTATCTCCGTCCGGCTGCGGTGAAGGCGGGCGTCCTCAAGGAAGGCGAGAAGGTCCGTTTCGGGTTCCACAACCTGCGGCACAGCTTGGCGAGCTTCCTTGTGCGAAAAGGGACGGACGTGAAGACCGTGCAGAAACTGCTTCGCCACAGCGACGTCACTACGACGCTCGGAATTTACGCCCACAGCATGAGCGAGGATCGTTTGGCAGCGCAAGATGAAATGCTGGCGGCGATGATGACGCCGTCAAACGCGGTGAACTGAGCGACCACAGGTGTGAAACACAGGTGGACTGACCACCGCCAGATTACTTCCTGTGTGCCCGTTATCCGCCCAGAATCCGAAACCAGCCGGTCGGTCGTGAGCGTTATCGCTTTTTAGGTCACGCGCGCATTATTAAGGCCCGCGATAGAGCAATGCTGGCGACATAGCAGGCCAAAGCAATGCTGGTGCCTGTGAAAGGTGCACTGAACCAATAGACCTTGCTGAGCACAACAAGACCACCAAGCATTGCCAGCCCGACAACGAGCAGGAACGGTGACTGAAACAGGAGTTGGCCATGGGCCAATGCGAGAAAACCGAAAACCAAGCCGAACAAAATAAGTCCCATGCTGTGGCTGGCATTGAAGCCCACCCAACACCGCCACATTGTTGTTTCTTTCGTAATGACAGGTGAAATCTGGCTCATGCTGATTTGCAGTGCGGAGTCACGGGGCGTGAGCTGTGGCCCCCAGAACGTATAGACGAGGTGGACGACTCCGAGCGTAAAGATAATGCTCGCACTAAAAACCATGAGAATTCTTGCGGCCAAGATGCTCTCCCTATTTTGTGGGCCTAGCGGTCGCACTGCACCGTTGCCTACTTCCCTGCGGCGTTCACTTCGTTTGACGTGGCCAAAAGATTGCTGACGAAAACGTCCGTGTTATGCGCGAAGCGGAGGCCATAATAGCTATTTGTCGATGTCAGTTTGCCGGAGCCTACGAGGGTAGTTTTGTCGTAGCTTGCAACAATCGAGCCGTTGATGGAGCACACCACCTTATCCCCTCTTACCGAGAGCGAGATGTCCTGAGTCACCGGTTGGCCGCGCCCGGCTGCTTTATGAATCGCGGCGTTGCTCTCACCCAGCAGTCCGCTCATTCTGAACGGCTCTGGTCCAAATCCGCGCACGATAAACTTTCTGTTTCCAGATGCAGCGCTGTAGAGCTCGGTCTGGCTTGGAGTACCCATGTCGTTCCCTCCGATAAACACCCCGTAGGGATGCGGGTGAGAGTTGAGATTCATGTATTTTGGCTCGTTGAATGTCGCTTTGACTGTGAAGTCCCCTGACGCCATCGCATCGGTCTTCCAGTAACTGGTGGCGGGGCCGGTTGTGACATGAAGGGCCTGTCCCTCTCCAACAAGCCGAGCCGCATCGAGGGTCATGCCCGCCCTCTCTTCAGCAGCATCGACTCGTCCGTTCCAACCGGGAATCTTGATACCACCATCTGTTACCGCACGGGAGCCTTCTACGGTGGGGCTGCCGGGACCACCGACAAACTGTTTTCTTGCGAGGAACAGTGCGACGAGTAAGGCGACAAAGACAATTGCCGAGCCGATTAGGATCTTGGATTTCCTCTTCATTGTGGGACCTCAAAGTGAATTTCGTGTTGTGACTGTCTGTCACGCATCCGGCTCTTAAAATGCTTGCAGGGAGCATTGTGAGAGATTCCGGAAGCATGGCCGACCGTCCGGAGGGTGACGGCGCCCTCGCCACCGGAGTCGAGCAACGCTATCGCGGCAATAGTCAATCTTCTGTCCGTTGTCACCGCAACTGAACGGACTCCTCGTTTGGCTGCAATCGTACGAGCGTCTTTGAGTCGTGCCATAATTTCAGTGCTCGCTGTTCGTCATAGGACAGTCTAGAAGATCGCGTATCGCTGAGTGCGCCGTTATTCGATTGAAAATACCTGCCAGACCCGTTCCTGTATGTGGGATCAGTAGCAACCTGAGCAAGGGATGCACCAGAGAAGCTGATGGAGCCCTGAGTTACGCCAACTCGTTTCATGATCCACTTCATGAAACGAGTTTTCGCGAGCCACTGCACAGGCTTTGGCATCGTCCGGAGCAGCCCGGTCTCGGGCACGGCCCCGGGGTCGAAGGCAATCGATGCGATTGAGCTCCCGGCCCGCCGTAACCGACGGTGCAGTTCATAGGTATAAAGGATCGTGCAGAGCTTTGACGTCGAGTAGCGCGTGCCCGCGGAGAGGGGCTTCTTGCCGTCTTTTCCATCGTTGGCAAGAGCAATCGCGTCCGGTTCAGCCACAATGCCGACCATCTTTCCATCCACCGTGTCGGGATCATGCGTTCCGCTCGCGGTGAACACGATGCGTCCGTTGTCTCCCATTCGCTCAGCGAGCAGTTCGATCAGTAGGAAATGTCCAAGGCAATTGGTCGCGAACGTTGTCTCATAGCCGTCCGTGCTATAGGAAAGCGGCCCATTGAAATATCCGCCTGCGTTGCACAGGAGTGCCTCAAATGAGGCGACTTGGCCACTGTCGAGCATCGCGCGAAATTTTGTTGCTGCATCTCTGACAGAACTCAGCGAGGAGGTGTCGAGCTTAAGTGTGCTGACCCTTATGCCGTAGTCCGTCCGGAGCTGTTGCGCTGCGGCATTGATCTGTTCCACGCTCCGTCCGGCGAGAACCAAGTTGTAACGCGAGCGAGACGCAAGCTGTTTGGCGCATTCAAAGCCGATCCCGGCGTGACCGCCTGTGATGAGAGCTGTTGGCACGATGACCTCTTTGATTTGGACAACCTCGTTAGGCGCGTAACAGTCCGGTCTCTGCGATATCGGCAAACCAAGCATAGGATTTCTTCGGGGTTCGTTCGCCCGTGTTGACATTCTGAGCAACTAGACCAAATTTCGAGGTAAAACCCGAATCCCACTCCCAGTTATCGAGCAACGACCACACAAAGAAGCCTTCCACCCGGCTGCCGTTGTCTATAGCCTGGGTGACAGCACGTAAGTGAGCGCTCAGATAGGGAATTCGGAACTCATCATTGATGATTGCGGCGTGGTCACCCAAGGGGTCGGAACAACCGTTCTCCGTCACAATAAGACGCGGGTTACCGTAATCTTTGGTCAATCGATTGAGAACTTCTTGGAGGCCGGAAGGGTCTATTTCGCGGCCAGACGCATCTTGAGTGACGCCGGCGGGTGTCCTACCTGGGCTTAAGAAACTTGGGCCACTAAAATCCGCTTTGAGATAGAACGGTGAGTAATAGTTGACGCCAATGAAATCGCAACCCTGATGAATCGTGCTCATGTCCCCGGTCTTTACCACGTCGGCCACCATCTGATGCACCGCCAGAGGGTACTTGCCCTTCAGCAGCGGGTCCAAAAACGCGCCCGACCATATTTCATCAAACGCCAGCGCGGCGATATCGTTAAGTAAATGGATTCTCCCTCCCTCTGGCCGGTCTGGCGAGAGTGCCAGTGCGACTCCGATCGTCAGATCACTCCGCTGCGCACGCATCGCTTGGATGGCCCGGCCCTGGGCTAAGTTCAGATGGTGGGTGACGGGACCGATAAGCTTGGCGTCGTGCAACCCCGGTGCATGATTGCCAACGACATGGCCTAGCAACATGTGAACGTTCGCCTCATTGATTGTGATGAAGTTCTTCAGGCGATCACCCAAGCGGCGAGTAACCGCCACGGCGTAGTCCGCGAATCGCTCTCCCGTATCTCGCGACATCCAGCCTCCCGACTCATACAAGCGCTGAGGAAGGTCCCAGTGAAATAGCGTTGCATAGGGAGTGATGTGTCTTTGGAGGAGCGCGTCGGTTAGCCGGTCATAATAGTCCATGCCACGTTCATTCAGGGGTCCTGAGCCCGTGGGAAACACTCGCGGCCATGAAATAGAAAATTTGTATGAATTCAGATTAGCAGCGCTGATCAACGCCGCATCTTCCTTGTACCGGTAGTATGAGTTACATGTTTTGCTGGGAATCGAGCCATCTTTGATGCGTCCATTCTGCTTGGCAAAAGTGTCCCAGATACTCTCACCTCTTCCATCGACATCCAAGGCTCCTTCGACTTGAAATGCAGACGATCCGCATCCCCAGCGAAACGTGCTCGGAAACCGCCGCGCCTCAGATGCACGCCTTTTGGATTCGCATCCGGCAGCGATCGCAGCCGCTCCGAGGGAGAGGACGAAGTGTCGGCGGGTCCAGCCATTCTTGTCATTGGCCATTGGCTATCTCTACTGTCCTTCCCGAGGTCATGACTTCCTGTGGCAAAGTCATTGGCGGGGAACTTTGCGTCGGAACGTCCTGGCTAAAACGGCCCAGCCGCATCCAAAAGAGCCAGCATTCCGAGTGCGAGTCCGTGTCTCATGCATCTTCCTTTCGTCTGAGCGATTCCGAGACTGAGTGTCCTGCTGATCACCGAAGAAGAGCAACCGGAATCGCGCCGGAGCGCAGTAGCGGCATTGAACGCGAAGCACGGGGATCGAGCGAGTGTCGTGGTGACGAAACTCGTTCCTCGCCTTCGACGGACCTTCGCGGACCGGTTCGGCTGGCTGTTTGTGTCTTAAACCGCAATCGCAGCGCAGGAATCCGCGCCCAGCGGCGAATCTCCGCGTCTGCCTGATTTTGCGGTTAAAACCGACAGTTGGCGGTATTCTTGATGCACGCGAGCGCCGCGTCTCGCCACGGTCCCGGTTTTCACGGGCGCCGCTTTTCTCGAGTTCAGGGGGACCGCGCGATCCATGTTCTCTGTCTCAATGTTTCCGAGCGCGATCACGATTAACCTGTATCTCGCCGGCAGCCTCATCGGCTTCGCGACTGGGACGGCGATCAGCATTCTTCTTCTGGTTCTCACCGTGCGCGCGGCCAAACTGCCGGGCGCCAGCGCAGCCAATATCCTGTTCGTGACCTGCAGCCTAATATGGAATCTGGGCGGTCTCGCGCATTCCGTCGCCCTCACATGCGGCGCGCCCGAACAGGGACGAGCGGCGCTCATCATCCTGGCCTGTCAGTACACTGCAGTCGCGGCATGGCCGATCACCGTGTTAAGCCTGTGGAGCCCGCTCGCTACCCTGCATTGGCAAAGAATCGGCTGCCGGTCGCTGCAGGCACTGGCGGTGATCACCTGTACGCTGATCGTCATACCGCTCTGGCACGGCGTCTTAACCGGTGTGAACTCGTCAGTGCTTTTCCTCAAGAAATCGACCCCGTACAACGGAGCCATTCTGCTCACGCCGGGAATCGCCCTGTTCAGGGAACGGCTCGCATCGCGGGCGATGAGGCTTCCTGTTCTGGCGATGCTGGTGGGCACCTTCGGCGCCATGACGGGAGTTCTCATCACGCAATTGTTGCCGTTCGACCGTGTTGTTGGCGACCTGCTCCGCGTCTTCAGCGAACAGATCACACTCCTCGTCGTTCTAGGCGCGTTCTTCTTGTTCGCCCGTTTCCGGTTTTCCGATTTGTTTATCCGTCATAGCCTCAGGGTGGTGTTGGCCGCGCTCACGGCCGTGGCCTTCACGCTGTCCTACTACTCCCTCTCGCTCTTTCGATTTGAGGGCCGCATCGCATACCCGGGGGCTGCCCGGGCCTGCCTCGAGACCCTGACGGCGGTTCCCATGCTGGTCCTGTTCACGTTCGTTGACCGTCGTATCGGCGAATTAGTGAACCGTTGGATCTTCCGTGCGCCGGACTACCGCACTCTGCTGCGGGAGTTGTCGGAGAAGCTGGCGCGCCTTCGGTCCGAGACAGAGATCGCCGACGCCGTGGAGACAACTGCCCGTCAATCGCTGGAGCTGAGAGCTGCCCAGCTGGTTACGCTCGAGAACTTGTCCAAGACGAGCCTGCCCACATTGAATTGGCCGCACTCGCATGGGCCCCAGCCGGATTGGTTGAACGCGGTGAACGACGGCGAACTCGTAGAACTCGATTGCCAGCACCCGTACCGCGCGGGACACACCCAGGACGAAGTCGAACTGGTCGTTCCGGTTCGATCGGAGGGGCGGGTCACCCACATGCTCGCCATCTCGCCCGGTCCTGCGCGGCGCGGCCTGGTGACGCACGAGGTGAATTATTTGCGCAGCGTGGCAGAGCAGTTCGGTCATCGGCTCGACGCACTGCACATGGAAGAGCGGCTGATCGTGGTGCAGAGCCGTGAAGCGGTGCTGCAGCAGCAGGTGACCGAGGCGGAGCTGCGCGCCCTGCGCGCTCAGGTCAACCCGCATTTCCTGTTCAATTCGCTCAACAGCATCGCAAACCTCGTGGTGACCAATCCCGAGCAAGCCGAGACCATGACGCTGCGGCTCGCCAGAGTCTTCCGCCATTTACTGGCCAATTCCGCGCGCCCCCTCATTCCGCTGCACGAAGAGGTCGAGTTCCTGGAGACGTATCTGCAGATTGAAGAAGCTCGGTTCGGCAGCCGGCTTCAGGTCAAGATCGCCGTCGACCCGGCGGTCGCCATGGAGCAGATTCCCTCGCTGATGCTTCAGCCCATTGTGGAGAATGCGCTGAAGCATGGCCTGGGACCGAAGCCCGGTCCAGGCCACTTGTGGATCACTGCGGAGGCCGACGGAAATCAGGTGCGTCTGCGAGTGGAAGATGACGGCGTCGGACCCGCAATCGGTGTCTTGAAACTCAACGGCAGCAATGGACGATCGAACGGAGTCGGGCTCGAGAATGTTGCGCAGCGCCTCAATGCGCTCTATCAGGACCAGGGCCGGATGACAATAGAAGTGCGGCAGGCGGGTGGAACGCGCGTCACAATTCTGTTGCCACGCGAGAGCGGAGCCGCGGCGTGATGCGGAGCCTGGTCATTGACGATGAGGCGGATGCTCGCGCGCGGCTGATACGGTTGCTCGGCGCTCATCCCGAAGTTGCTGTGATCGGCGAGGCTCAGGATGGCCTCGAGGCGATTGAGAAGATCGAAGAGCTCCGGCCTGACCTTTTGTTTCTCGACATAGAAATGCCCGGGCTCAAGGGCTTCGAGGTACTGCGGTCGATTCCGTCCGCCATCGAGATCCCGCTCGTCATCTTCACCACGGGGTACGACCAGCACGCCCTCGCGGCCTTTGAGGCCAACGCGCTTGCCTATCTCCTCAAGCCCATCGAACCGGAGCGGTTGTCGTTTGCGATAGAACGCTCGAACAAACTTTGCTCTCTTTCCGCGGAAAAAGAAAGAGAGCGTGAGAACATTCTGCGCGCGACAGGCGAGGCACCGAAGACGCTCCGCAAAATCGTCTGCCGGAAAAACGGACGCGCCCTGCTTGTGCCTTCGGAACAAATCCTCTGGTTCCAGGTGCAAGATGGCATTGTGCGTGCGACGACAGCGAAAGACTCGTTCTGGGTGAACTACCAGCTTGCCGAACTTGAAGCCGCCTTGCCGCATGAGTTCTTCCGTGCGCGCCGCGAGGTGCTGGTCAATATGTCGCGGATCAAAGAGATCAAGCCTTACTTCAAGAGCAGCTTTCTGCTTGTTATGTCCGACGCTGCGTCCACTGAGATCGCCGTGAGCGAACGGCAGGCGCGGCCGCTGCGCCAGCGCCTGCCGGGTCTCTAGAGCGCTTTAGGAATACTGTGAGGTACGCTGAGCTTGGTGGGGGCCGGAACTTCTTGGGGTTGCGCCGGCTTGACTTAATGGACTCGCCCCTACACCATTTCCTGAAGCGCTGTGACGTTCGTCCGGCACAGAGCCGCTCTCCGTTGGCCGCTGAGAGTTCGCGCTTCTACGCCGCCCGAACCGCCAAGAATCCGGGATTCCGAACGAAGTCGGTTCCCGGACGAGGGTATGGTATGGCGGAAAACGATCGACACTTCGATCCGCTTGTCCGTATAACGGGCATCTTGTACAGTTCCCGGCTACGAAAATGACCCAACCCGCTCAACTGTTCGATAACGAGTTCTCGTTACCAATCCGACTTCGATAAGTGCATCGGCGGAGATAACCGGCCAATCGCGCTCGGTTGAAGGCGGTCTCCGGCAAGTGGACGACTAACGCGCTATGGTAGAGCGAAACGGCCAATTCCTCGCGATCGTCGGTAATCCGGAAGTTAGGGCTGTGAGCGACCACAGGTGTGAAATCACAGGTGTGAAATTTCAGGCCGGTCTGCTAAGTCACTGGAAAAACATGGTGGCCAGGGACAGAGTTGAACCGCCCGTGGGGATTGAGCCATCAGAAGTTGCTGATTCTACAAGGGACATAAGAGGCAGATCGGACTATCTGGACATATTTCCAGGACGTATCCAGTACACGGACTTGATGAAATTCTGAGGAATTATCGCTCGATCTTGTGAGTGCGAGGGGGACATGCGGGTTGGGATTAGGACCTGCGGGTTGGGATTAGGACCTGCGGGTTGGATGAGCTCGTGTGGTTCAGAGTGAGCGCGCAGAGCGCTCCTTGAGTATCAAGCCGCGGGATCGATGAATCTCTGCGCCGAGGGCGGCTCCACGGGCAAGACTCGCACTCCGCGACGTTTCGTCAGGAAATCAAGTCCCCATTGCAGCAAGACGAAGAGCCGATTGGCAAATCCAATTAGGAAGTAAATATGCACGATCGCCCAGAGGATCCATGCTGGGAAGCCCGCGAACTTTGCAAACCGCAAGTCGGCTATTGCGTATGTCCGGCCTACGATGGCGAGATCACCCTTATCCCAGTACCAGAATGGTTCAGGTTCCCCGTGTGCTGCCACACGGCGCCGAATGACATCGGCGACGTACTTCCCCTCCTGGATAGCAGGCTGAGCTACTCCCGGCATCACCACGGGAGTTTTAGACTGGATGCCCAACAAATTTCGAACCGGAGCAACGACATGAGCGGTGTCCCCAATTCCAAAGACTTCCGGATGTCCGGGCACCGAAAGGTCTGGTCCAACAATGATCTTTCCGGACCTGTCTGTTTCTACCTCTAGCCAGCGCCCGGCCCGAGACGCAACAACTCCCGCTCCCCACAGTACAGTGCCGGCCTGAATTCTCTGTCCGCCAACGACAATTCCTTCCGAATCTACACTTCTTAAAAAAATGCGTCTCGCGACGCTCAATCTCGAAAAACGGCGTATCACGGTCACCCGTAAGAGTACCAAGACCAATGCCGGAGCGCGCCTGGTGGAATTGAATCGGGCCGCGACCAAGGCCGCGTGCAGGCTGTACCAGCGGGCCCAATTGCTTGGCGCTAGTGATCCGAACCACTATCTATTGCCCGCAGACCTCTCTCGCCACACCAATAGCACGGATCCGTTAAAGGGCGGTCGTGGGTTCGATCCGACCAGACATCAGACCTCGTGGCGCACATCCTGGCGTAGTCTGCGCAAGGCTGCCGGCGACCGTGTTATCGAGCAGGCCAAAAAGGAAAATCGCGACCTAAGCGCGGACGAGCGAGACGCGCTGAAGGTCTTCCAGAACGTCAGATTTCATGATCTGAGACATACATTTATAACCATGATGGCCGAGGGCGGCGTGCCACTCCCGGTTGTGCAGGCCATGGTCGGCCATTTGTCGGCCCGCATGGTGCGCTATTACACGCACATTTCCAACAACACCGCGCGTACAGCGGTGGAATTGCTTGACAATGCTAGCTCCACCCTTTTTGTGGGGAATTTTGTGGGGAAAACGGAAGGCGCAAAAGAATCAGGCGCTAAGTTACTGAATTGATGGTGGGCAGTGCAGGACTCGAACCTGCGACCTCCTGCTTGTAAGGCAGGCGCTCTAACCAGCTGAGCTAACCGCCCACGTTGGGATTCTCAGTGTAACAAACCCCGCTGTCTCCGGGATGAACTGCCTCAGTTGATTTTCTCTCCTCACGGATTTTTTTGTCTCTACATACGACCTCTTGAACAGATCTTTACTTCGAGACCAAGCAGATCTTCGAAAGCGTCCATCGCTTGTTTTGCTAAAGCCTAAATCTCGGCATTTCGCTCCGTGGAAGGTGGGCCATTGGTCCTGAACTCAGCACAGTCTTGTCGCGCGTCGCGGCGGCGACTACCATCGGTTGTTACAACCATCGGCTATCTGCGCGTCAATTTGGTTCATCGGGTTTTCTCCGGCACGGCGACCAGATGGAGAGCGACCCTCCCATCCTGGACGTCACTTCTTTAGCCTTTGCTAGACTGACGGGTGCGACGTTTGATCATCAATGCCGACGATTTCGGTCTAACGGCGGGAGTGAATCGCGCCATTGTGGAATCGCACCAGGATGGCGTAGTCACATCCGCAACATTGATGGCGAATGGACAAGCTTTTGATGACGCCGTTTCTCTGGCCAAAACCCATCCTCAATTGGGCGTAGGGTGTCACGTCGTGCTGGTAGACGGATCTCCGCTGGTGCAGCAAGCGACCAAGAGTTTGCTCGATCCGGGCACCAGTGCGGCAGGGAGCCCAAAATTTCGAGAAGGTATTGGGAAGTTTGCCGTGCTGGCTCTCCTCGGACGATTGGCAGCAGATGAGATCGAAGGGGAAATTGCGGCCCAAATCGGAAAGCTGCAGTCGTCCGGCATCACAGTGACTCATCTCGATTCGCATAAACACACTCACATGTTTCCGCGGGTATTCAGGCCGCTCTTGCGCGCAGCAAAAGCCTGTGGCATAAAAGCGATCCGCAATCCGTTTGAGCGTATTCGGGCATCAGAGTTGGCCGCGCGTCCGGTCATGTGGCGGCGATGGGGTGAAGTGGGAATTTTGCGAAGCCTGGCGAACCAATTTCGGGATGCCGTACAGAACGCCGAAATGATTACCCCCGACGGAACTTTTGCCATTGTTGCGACCGGCTCGCTTGACGAGCGCTTGTTTCGGCGCATGGTGGAAACTCTTCCCGATGGCGTCTGGGAGATGGTCTGCCATCCAGGCTACAACGATTCCGATCTACAGAATGTTCACACTCGTTTACGGAAATCCCGGGAGCAGGAACTTAGGATTCTTACTTCCCCCGTCTCGCGCGATCTTCTGGCCGCAAAAGGTGTCGAGCTTATCTCTTATCGGGATTTGGCGGAATCTGTATCGTAGGGAGGCGTCATCGCCGTCGAGAGCCCGTGGCGCTTAGACGTAGCGCCAGATTTTCACCAATCTATGATTTAATGCTAAAAGTTTGGCCCGGTAGTCCGATCGGATGACCATGGAACCAGAGCCTCGACTCGATGTGAACCTACCGATACGGGTATTCGGAATGGATGCGGAAAACCGTCCTTTCAGCCAGGAAGCAGAGGCCCGCAACATCAGCCTACACGGCGCCAAGGTGGCGGGGCTGGAAAAGCAATTGAGACCCGGAGATGTAGTCGGGATACAGTTTGCCGGTCAGAAGACCCGATGCAAAGTAGTTTGGGTCGTGGACGCTGGCCCGGTGCAAAAGATTAAGGCCGGAGTGAAGATGGTCGAGGGGCAGCCCTGCCCCTGGCAAAAAGAAATGGAATCTCCGACACCTGCTCCTTCTCCTTCCTCGGCTCCGACGGCTGCCGCCCCCGCCGCTCAGGCGAAAGAAGATAAACGGAGATATCCGCGTCAACGGGTTCCTTTGCCGATTGAGATACGCGACGCTCAAGGCGGCGCTCCGATGAAAACGAAGACGGCAGACGTCAACGGCACTGGATGTTATGTGGAGACGATGCTTCCGTTTCAAGTCGGAAAGGTAATAACCATCATATTTTGGCTGGGTTCGGAACAGATCTCGACGTCGGCGGTGGTCCGGACATGTGACGGCGGAGTGGGTATGGGAATCGAATTCACTGACCTCGAGCCATCCACCCAGGAGAAGCTGCAACAGCAGGTAAATAGTATGGTGGACGAGCCCCATCCCTCCAGGAAAGTGCCCGGCGTGTTCTAGCGTTTCGCTCTCCAACCCCCAAAAGACCAGTCCAATTGAATTGTTCAGGCATTATCTGAATCCTGGTTGAGTGTTGACCATCGAATCTGAGAAGCAGGCAGAAGGGACCGGGGATGAAAATCGGCATAACGTGCTATCCGACCTACGGAGGCAGCGGCGTAGTCGCCACGGAACTGGGGATGGAACTGGCGGAGCGCGATCACGACATTCATTTCATCTCTTATGCGCAGCCGATTCGGCTGAGCGGACCCCATCCCAACATTCATTATCACGAAGTAGAAGTCTCCCGATACCCGCTGTTCGAGTACCCTCCTTACGATCTAGCGCTGGCCTCGCGCATGGCTGAGGTGGCGGAACTTTACGATCTCGACTTGCTGCACGTGCACTATGCCATTCCCCACTCGGTAAGCGCGTTGCTGGCTCGCCAGATGATGGCGGCCAAACCGCGCGGGCGCAAACTGCCCTTCGTGACTACATTGCATGGAACTGACATCACTTTAGTGGGCCTTGACCGGTCTTACCTTCCCATCACGCGCTTTTCGATTGAGCAGAGTGATGGCGTGACTGCGATCTCGCAATACCTTCAGGAACGCACGCTGCGCGAGTTCGATATTCGAAACAACATCAAAGTGATCTACAACTTTGTGAATTGCGACGTCTATTGCCGCAGTGAAGATACGTCGGAATTGAGAAAAGAATATGCACTTGAAGGCGAGCGGGTGCTGGTCCATCTGTCTAATTTTCGGCCGGTGAAGCGCGTCACCGATTGCATCGAGATCTTCGACCGTGTACGCAAACAAATACCTGCCAAATTGCTGATGATTGGCGACGGCCCTGACCGTTCACGCGCGGAGTGGCTGGCGGTTCAGAAAGGCATTCACAATGACGTGCTCTTTCTGGGAAAGCAGGAGCAAGTGCAAGAGAAGTTGTCGCTTGCCGACCTTCTGTTATTGCCCAGCGAACTGGAGTCATTCGGGCTGGCAGCGTTAGAAGGCATGGCGTGCAAGGTTGTTCCCATTGCAACCCGCGTGGGTGGAATTCCGGAATTGATTGAGCATGGAAAAAGCGGATATCTCGCGGACGTTGGCGACGTGGACACAATGGCTCGGTATGCCATCGATCTGTTGAAAAACGAGAGCGCCCTCGAGGAAATGGCGAATGCCAGCCGGGCAGTGGCGCAATCGCGTTTCTGCGCCAGCAAAATTATTCCGCAGTACGAGGAGTTTTACCGCCGGGTTTTGGAGCGCGCTTCATAAAAAGCCTCAGGAATTGCACCTGACCCCTGCAGCACAGGTAACCGTAATCGGACCAGAGTTCCCTTCCCTTCGTGGCTGTCGATGGTCATACGAGCGGTGTCGCCGTAAAGGACCTTCAATCGCTCGGCCACGTTGGCCATTCCGATCCCATTCCCTCCGAGCCCGCTCGGGCGCTCCAACAAGATCGCAGAACCCATCCCGACGCCATCATCCTCGACCTCGATAATGAGATGGGAGTCAGTCAACCGGCTGCGCAGGTAGATGCTTCCGCCGTCAATTTTAGTGGACAAACCGTGCTTGATGGAATTCTCCACCAGTGGCTGCAGCAACATGCTTGGAACCATGGTGTCGAGCGACGAGGTCTCTAGTTCCTTCACCACCCGTAACTTATCGCGTCCGAATCGAACGACTTCGATGTCGAGATAGTTGTCAATGAATTCGACTTCTTCGCGAAGGGGTACAAAAGCGTCCGTGCTGTTCAGCAGGCGGCGCAGAATGTTGGCCAGTTTGATGATCAGTTGCCGTGCAGTATCAGGATCAAAACGAACCAGCGAAGAAACCGAATTCAGAGTATTGAAGAGAAAGTGAGGGTTGATCTGATTCTGCAACGCTTCCATGCGGGAATGCAACAGTAGGCGTTCCTGCTCTTCCAGTTTGATCTGGATGCGAACGCTATTCCAGATTTTGAGCTCGGTTCCGATGACAATGACTGACGTCGCATAAATGAGAAGTTCAACCCACCACGTGGGGCTCTCCAGACTGAAAATTGTATGCGGGGCGATACGTGACAGCTCAGTTTGCACGAACCGCAATCCCACAATTGTCACGAAAAACATGGTTTGCCATTCAAAGGGATGGGGCTTCGGCAAATTGCGGCGTATCCAGCGATAGATGCTCAGGTCGACACCTGGCGAAAAAGACCAGATATCTTCGCGGTTGGGAGCAAAATTACGAAGTTGCCCGGCAACGAGGCCGCAAAGCAGATTGAATGGCAAGGCCCCCCACTCACCATGCCAGAACGCAGGGAGAGCCAGTAAAGTGCCTCCAAGCATGCCGGTAAAACGTCCCCCGATCACGCCCAGAAGCACCGTCGTTTCGAATGACAAGTCGCCGGCGACAAAACTGGTCGCGCCGAAGCGGATCCAGACACCCAAAGTCAGGGGAATTCCGATCCACAAAACCAGATAGATTCTCTGCTTCAAACTTCGTTCGTCGCGAAAGAGTAGGGATTTGAACTCCAAGGAACGGACTAACGCACTGGACACGGCCGCAGCCACGCCTAGCTTGATCAACAAATTAATCAGGATAAGACGCTGTTCCATGGGTCGGTAAATCAAGGTCCGGCAAATCAGAGGTCCGCTGAGGGAAATGTAGCACGAAGGCCTGAAACCAACCCTCAGTCGGTCCTGCGCCGTCCGTCTCGGGGTGTCCTGCACGCGAACACAGAACTAACATCTCGCGAAAACAGGACCGACCGAACACTCAATAGGGCCCGATGATTCCACCGATTTGACGCGAGGCTGGCGGTATCTGGCTTTTCTTTTGACCGTCGATGACATCCAGATATTTAAGTCCGGATCCGGTATTAAACAGGACGACTGTATCCTCCGGAGCAAAGAAACCAACCGCGAGCAGTTTTCTGTACGCAACCAGCGAAGCAGCGCCTTCGGGGGCGGCGAAGACACCCTCCATTCGCGCCCAGTGACTTAACGCGTCCATTATTTCCTGATCGGTCGCCGTCACAGCAGTGCCACTGCTTTTCTTCAAGATGTCAAGAATGAGGTAATCGCCGTAGGCCTTGGGAACGCGAAGTCCGGCAGCCGAGGTCGACGCTGCCGGCCAAAATTTTGAGGCTGATTTACCTTCTTCCCAAGCTTTAACAATAGGAGCGCAACCAGTGGCCTGGACGCAGATCATCTTAGGTCGCTCTGGTCCAATCCAGCCCAGTTCCTCCATCTCGTCGAAGGCTTTCCACATTCCAATCAACCCGACACCGCCTCCCGTCGGATAGACAATTCCGCGGGGCAACTTCCAGTTGAACTGCTCGGCAGTCTCGTATCCCATGGTCTTCTTGCCTTCGACCCGGAAGGGCTCTTTTAGTGTCGAGAGGTCGAACCATCCCTCTTTGTCCTTACGTTCAGCGACCATACGAGCGCAGTCGCTGATGAGACCGTCAACCAGGGTCACCCGTGCGCCGTAGGTTTCGCACTCCACCCGATTAGCCATCGGCACGTCACGGGGCATAAAGATGTGGGCCTCCAGACCGGCGGCCGCAGAGTAAGCCGCAAGCGCGCTGGCAGCATTTCCAGCAGATGGAGTAGCCAATTTCGTTAGCCCGTAAGCTTTGGCCATGCTGACTGCGGTGGACATTCCGCGAGCTTTGAACGACCCCGTGGGATTGCCTCCCTCGTCCTTAATAAAGACCTTTGGAAACTCCCGGCTGGGCAACATCGGAGTAAAGCCTTCCCCCAGCGAAACGGGAGCTACGTTTGGAAGAACGTCTGCATAGCGCCACATGGTGGCAGGACGGGTCAGAAGAGAATCTGGCCTAAAGCGTTGCTTCAGGTTTTCCAGGTCATATCTAACATACAAAATGCCGCCGTCGGCCGGACAGATAGTCTGAGGTTGTTCGGCCGAATAATGTGCACCACATTTGGTGCACTCAAGATAGGCGATGCGAGCCATTGAATTGCGAGTTTAGCATTCTGGCTTTCGCGCAGATGAAACAGGTTTGGTCGACATATAGAAGGTGCAGGCGGCAGCCTTATTGGGCGCGAAGCTTACTCAGCAGGCTCTGTGCCCTGCGGAACCACGGACGTTCACGTCGGCGCAGATATCCGGGCATGTTGGGCTTTTTTGCGAGAATCTGCTGGGCCCACTGACGGGCTTCCGCGTTTCGCTGTTGCGAGGCCAGAAAGCAAGCGTAGTTGTAGTAGGTTTCCGAGGAGGTTGAAATCTTCGTCACCTGTTTGAAAAGAGCGTCGGCGCGTTCGGGCTGACTGGTGTTGGCATAGACGTGGGCAAGCAATCCGGCAGCCCCATGAAAATCGTACGTCGGATCTTTGGCCGCCACCCGTTCAAGGTCGGGCAAGGCGGCGGCAAAGTCCCCCATGCGGATCGCGGCGATGCCGCGGCGGTAGAACGGGTCCGGCGAGTCGGTTCGGGAGGAAATTGACTTGTCGTATGCCCGTCGCGCACGCGCAAACTGTTCTTCCTCGAGATACAGGTCTGCAAGTTCCTCGTAGTTCCCCGCGGAGGGATTGTCCAGGATGGCCGATTCGAGTTCTCGAATGCGCTTGCGACGTGGGAAGACTTTGAATGACTGGCGAAGAAGTCCGGCATCAGGAACAGCTTCGACGGCGATGTAAACCAGGGCCCCGAGCCACCCGCCGATGAGGATGATCCAAAGCCAGAAAGTGTCGGGACGACGGCGAATAAAGTGAATGATGGCAAACGCCTGCAACAGAATGCCCCACCACGAAAAGGCGAAAAATAGTAACGATCCCATGCGGTTGCAGCACTATATTACGCGGCCATGGCCCAGACATGTTGCGCGTGATTGCCGAATCCCAGTGTTAAAATCTCTGCAGTGAACCCCTCGATCCGCCTGCTAGCGTTGGATATAGACGGCACCCTGCTGAATCCCCAGTTTCAGATTTCACCGACGGACATGGGAGCGTTGCGCCGGGCTCATTCCCAAGGCATAGAAATTGTGGTAGTTACAGGACGTCGTCATACCTTTGCGTTACCCATAGTGGAGCAGCTTGGTTTCGACTTGTGGGTTATCAGCTCAAACGGTGCCATCACCCGATCGCTTTCCGGCGAAACCTTTCATCGCGACCTGCTTCCGGCAGGAACCTGCCGTGAATTGTGCACGAGCATGATGGAGTTTCGCGGAAATACGGTCCTGACTTTCGACACCGAGGCCAAGGGGGCGATCGTGCTCGAGCACATGAACGAATTGAACTCGAGTATTCAGCGTTGGCTGGAAAAGAATCTTCAATACATAGACTTTGTGATTCCCATCGAGGAGTCTTTGACCAGCAACCCTGTGCAAGCCATGTTCTGCGGACAAATCGCCCGTATGCAGCGGGCGCAGGCGGCCCTGGCCGCCAGTGGGCTCGACATCACCGTACTTCGCACCGAATACGTGGAGCGCGATCTCTCGATCGTCGATGTACTCAATCAGGGATGCTCAAAAGGGCACGCCCTGGAGCGCTGGGCTAAGTATCGGGGCATTGCTCGCGAACAGGTCATGGCCATTGGTGACAATTACAACGATATAGAAATGCTTGCCTTCGCCGGGGTGCCGTTTATCATGGGAAATGCATCGGAAGAGTTGCGCTGCAATGGCTGGGCGGTCACGCTTTCGAATGATCAGAACGGGGTGGCGGCGGCGATTGAGCAAGTATTGGGTGTGAGAACTCCTTAATCGGGGTTCCACTCCGAGGCGAGACGCCTCGGGATTACCGGCGGGACGTCGGCGTTATAAAGACAACCATGCGTGACCTGAATAAACTCGGCTGGGCACTTGGATTTTTGCTCCTGGCAATCCCGGCTTTTTCCACCGATGTCGCCATCTTGCATAATGGCTTTTCGGTTCGACATGAACGCCGTGAAAATCTGGGCGCGATCACCCGGCTTTACCTTGGGGCCGACAATTCCAGTTATGTTGACATTGAGACTGTTCAGATCGAACGCTTTGAAACAGATCAGTCTCTTCCGCCCATGGCAGTCGCCCCCTTGGTTCCAGCCGCGAAACCACAGAATTTGAACGAGGTCATTAATACCATCAGTGATCGTCACCACATCGATCCTGATTTCATCAACAGTGTGATCCACGCTGAGAGTGGATTCAATGCTCACGCCGTTTCACCCAAGGGGGCGCGTGGGCTAATGCAGTTGATGCCGGAGACTGCATCGAAGCTGGGGGTGGCAAATTCGTTCGATCCCCGCGCAAATGTCGAAGGGGGCACGAGCTACCTGAGCGAACTGCTGGAACGTTACAACTACGATGTCGTCAAAGCACTGGCCGCCTACAACGCCGGACCCGGACGCGTCGAGCAATACCGCGGTGTACCTCCGTACTACGAAACCCGGGTGTACGTGGCCAAGATCGTGCGCGATTACAATCGCAAAAAGCTGGCCCAGCGCAAAGCGGCGGCTCTGGCCAAGGCCTCTGCGAACCAGAAGTCTGCGCAACAAACGATCTCGGTAAAGCAGGCTGCATTGCCTACCGCCGCTTCCCAGTCATCCCGTTGAGCCTTATCTGCTTGAAATCAATCGCTTCCAGTCTGATCTCGTTGACCCATTCCCTCCCGTCAGGTACTTTGGTTCAAGTCATTTGCACGGCGCCGTGCTGGACATTGTCACTTGCTCGGGTCCTTCCCTGAAACATGGATAGAAAGCGCATTCTGATTAGCGGCGGAGTTCTGATCGTTTTCGCCGTGCTGGTATACCTGCAATTTCGCCATTGGCGGGCCTTCGACTGGGCCACGTTCTGGGCCGAGACCGAGCAGGTAAGACCCTGGCACATCGTTCATGCCGTTGGGTTGATTTACATCGCATATGTTTTCAGGGCGATCCGCTGGAAGATTTTTCTGAGGCCGGTCCGCCCGAAAGCTTCATGGCTGCAGCTCGTGCCGCCTACCTTAATCGGCTTTACCGGCTTGGCCTTACTAGGGCGCCCCGGCGAGTTCATTCGACCCTATCTGATTGCCCGGCGGCAAAATCTTCCTGTCTCTTCGCAGGTGGCGGTGTGGGCAGTCGAGCGGATCTTCGATATTGGCGCTTTTGCCGTGCTGATGGCAGCGGGCATATTTTTGCCGAGCTCACGGCGCACGCTGCCGCATCCGGAATACTTCAATCGCTTTCGTGATGGTGGCATCTTGTTTTTTGCCATGGTCGTCGGATTGGCTCTGGGTGCGGTGCTAGTCAGTCGAAAGGGAGAAGCGTTGGCGGGATGGGTGGAAAAGCGTTTCTCTCACTGGGGCTCGAGGCTGAGCCACCGGATCGCCCAGAAAATTCGAGAATTTGGCCAGGGACTGAATACCATTCATGGACCCGTCTCGCTGGCTCTACTGATTTTGGTTTCGATTGGCATGTGGTGGATCATCGCAGTCGCTTATCACGAAATTACGATCGCCTATCATCAAACCGCTCACGTGTTCGGCGAGGATCCACTCGACATCCGGCTGGTTCAAGTTCTCCTCCTGATGGGCTCAAGCATGCTGGGGTCGGTGCTGCAACTGCCGGGGGTTGGCGGGGGCTCGCAGCTAGCGACCATTGCGGCCCTGGAGCACATCTTTGACGTCCCAAAAGAACTAGCTGCCAGCTGCGGCATTATGTTGTGGCTGACAACCTTTGTGGCTGTCATACCGGCGGGTCTGCTGCTGGCTCACCATGAGCGGTTGTCCTTGCGCAAGCTGTCCCAAGAGAGTCATCAAGAAGGGGTCGCTGAGGCAGTTCTCGGTTCGCCTCCCGCAGTGTGACCCCACCTTCAACCGATTACTGCCCGCACTGCATACGGGACTTGACCGAGTCCAATCTTTACCGCCTGTTACAATGCAATCGAAGCTTCATCCCATGTGACATGAAGTGCCCTTTCTGCGGCTTTGAAAATGACAAAGTGGTGGATTCGCGGGAAAGTAAGGAAGCAGATTCCATTCGCCGCCGCCGCGAGTGTCTGAAATGTGGCAAGCGCTTTACCACCTACGAGCGGATCGACGAAATCCCGTACATGGTGGTGAAGAAGGACGGTCGCCGGGAAAAATTCGACCGCCAGAAGGTGCTGAACGGGCTGCTGCGGGCTTGCGAAAAGCGTCCGGTTCCAATCAGCAGACTGGAGCAGATCGTGAACGAAGCGGAGGCTTTTGTCATCGATTCCGCTGAGCGCGAGCGCAAAACCAGCGAGGTTGGCGAGTTGATCATGAACCGGTTGCGCCGCTACGACAAAGTTGCGTATGTACGCTTCGCTTCCGTCTATCTGGATTTTAAGGACGTTCAGGAGTTTATGACCGAGCTGAAAGATTTGTTGAAAACCAAAGAAGCGCCCGATCTTCGAACTAAAAGCTCGGTTAAGGGTTAGCCGAAGCGATCGTTATGTGGAGCGTACGCAACTCGCACGCCGCGGCCTTAAGTAAAATCAAAAGCCGCAGGCGAGGGCGCCCGGCCTGCACAAGCAAGGACTATGGTTTACAAAATCACACTTATTCCCGGCGATGGCATTGGACCAGAAGTGACTCAGGCCACGGTTCGCATTCTCGAAGCGACCGGCCTGAAATTCGAGTGGGAAGTTTTTCAGGCGGGGGCCGAGGCGTATGAAAAATATCGTGAGTACATTCCCAAAGAACTGATCGAATCCATCGAGCGCACTCATGTCGGATTGAAGGGACCAGTAACCACGCCGGTAGGTGAAGGTTTCCCGAGTATCAATGTCGCCCTGCGCAAAAAATTCGAGCTGTATGCCAACTTTCGACCTATTCGAAATTTGCCTCATATTCCGACCCGCTACCCCGATGTGGATTTGATTATCGTCCGGGAGAATACCGAGAGCCTGTATTCCGGACTCGAGCATGAGGTAGTTCCGGGAGTGGTCGAGAGCCTCAAGATCATTACCGAGAAGGCTTCAACGCGTATTGCAAGGTTCGCCTTTGAATATGCACGCAAATATCATCGCAAGAAAGTTCACGCCATCCACAAAGCCAATATCATGAAGCTCTCGGACGGATTATTTCTTCGCTGCTCGCGCAACGTCGCCAAGGAATATCCCGAGATCACGTACGGCGAGCATATCGTGGACAACACCTGCATGCAGCTGGTGATGAATCCTTATCAGTACGATGTTCTAGTGATGGAAAATCTCTACGGCGACATTATTTCCGACCTTTGTGCCGCGTTCGTTGGAGGGCTGGGCTTCGTTCCCAGCGCCAACCTGGGCGACCATTGCGCCATCTTCGAAGCCGTCCACGGCTCTGCACCCGACATCGCGGGCAAGGACATGGCAAACCCGACTGCTGTAATCCGCTCGGCTCAATTGATGCTCCGGCATCTGGGCGAACATGAGGCCGCTGATAAGATTCATGACGGACTCGAAAAGGTCTATCGCACCAAAGACAGAACCACTCGCGACGTTGGCGGTAAGTCTGGAACTTCGCAGTTTGCGGATTCGATCATCGAATTTATGCAAACCGCCACAGACGTTCCTCGCCAGGCCGAATCCTCTCACGCGTAAATTCATGAATGTCTTACCGTGGTCGTGCAAGGTTTTGTCCCTCAAGACCGCGGTCATTCTGATCGCGCTAGTGGGATTGACCACGCCCTTGTATTCGCAAAACTTCAAGGTCACTCTTTTGGGCACTGGGTATCCCCGTCCGGTGATTGAGCGATTTGGTCCGAGCATCCTGGTGGAAGCGGGAAAAGAAAAATTGTTGTTCGATTGCGGTCGTGGCGCGACCCAGCGTCTTTACCAGCTCAACTTTCCATTTTCTGAAGCCACTGCTCTGTTTTTAACTCACTTGCATTCTGACCACGTGGTGGGAATCCCTGATTTTTATCTGACGGGCTGGATTTTCGGCAGAAATACGCCGCTTCGCGTCTGGGGGCCGACAGGAACGGCTGAGATGATGTCCCACCTCGAGCAGGCCTACGAGTTCGATATTCACATACGGCGAGACGTCGACGAAAGACTTCCCGCGCAAGGCGCAGTGGTGACCGCGAAAGACATCGAACAAGGCGTGGTTTACCAAAACAATGGCGTGAAGGTCATCGCATTTACAGTCGACCACGCGCCAGTCAAACCGGCTCTCGGCTACCGCGTTGACTACGCCGGGCATTCCGTAACCCTTTCCGGAGATACACGGTTTAACGAAAATTTGATTCACTTCGCTCAGGGAACAGACTTACTGATTCACGAAGTACTCGATCCGGAAGCCTACAGCGCCAGCGATCACACGTACACTCCGGAACAAAAGCAGAGGGTTATCGATCATCACACCACGCCGGAACAGGCCGGAACAGTTTTCAGTCGGGTAAAGCCAAGGCTGGCGGTTTATTCGCATGTAGTGCCCTTCGACGCGAGGGGGCTGGTGGCTCAGACGCGAAAAACTTATTCAGGGCCGCTCGAAGTGGGTGAAGATTTGATGAGCATCGAAATTGGAGACACGGTAGAGGTACATCCAGCTCCGAAATAGATTCTGCGTGCCAAAACTCCACGTTGACGCGGCGTACAGATTTTGAGTAACATCCTCCTTCTTCAAGGATACCCGGGGGATGGTGAAGCCAACACGGCGAGTAGGTGTAGTTCTCTTCCAGCTCGGAGGCCCCGACACGCCGGAAGCGATCCAACCGTTTCTGTTCAATCTTTTTTGCGACCCCGACATCATTGATTTCCCATTTGCCCGCATTGGACGAAAGCCATTGGCCAAGTTGATCTCCACAACGCGAGCCAAAAAAGTGCAGCATCACTATCAGACCATCGGTGGATCCTCGCCTATCCGGCATTTTACGGAAGGCCAGGCTGCGGCGTTGCAGGAAAGGCTTGTCTCTCACGGCCTGGACGCGACTTGTTTTGTGGCGATGCGCTACTGGCATCCGTTCACCGCCGAAGCAATCGAGCAGATACATGCTGCCGGCTGCGACGAAGTCGTTCTTCTCCCTCTATATCCTCAATATTCATCGACTACTACCGGAAGCAGCCTTAATGAATGGCGACGGCTGTTCCATGACGATATCCCCGCGTATTGCGTGGATAGTTTTTATCGCCATCCGCTTTATCTGGACAGCCTGGTCGAGAAAATCGACGAAGCTCTGGTTCGATTCCCACAACCAGAACGGGCTGAGATCGTCTTCAGCGCCCACAGTGTTCCACTTTCTGTCGTTGCAAAAGGCGACCCATATCAGCGGCATATAGAAGAGACCGTCGAATTACTGATGGAACGAGGTCGATGGTCTAACCCGCATCGCCTTTGCTATCAAAGCAAAGTAGGAGCCAGCAAATGGCTACAGCCCTCCCTGCACCGGACGATTCGCGACTTAGCGGCGGAAGGTATAGGTAAGGTTTGCGTCGTGCCGATCGCTTTCGTCTCCGACCACGTAGAGACGTTGGGCGAAATCGATCACGAAGCGCGTGAGGAAGCCATGGCACTCGGGATCAAACAATTCGAGATGACCGCAGGTTTGAACGATTCCCCGACGTTTATTGCCGCGCTGGCGGATTTAGTGGAGAGTGCTCTGGGTGTGACTATGGAGCACCAAAGTGAGCCGGATCGGTTGGTAGCGGCGGATTGAACAAAGGCGCCGCGTCCCAACCGACGCGAGCCACCACCACCAGTTTTGTGGTGAGTGAGCTCTTAGAGGAGTGAAGGAACCGATGGCAGACGAGTCCAAATCTGGAATTCTCGGGCGTTTACCACCCTTGCCTCGACCGGCACTCAACAACTCTGTCATTGGTATGGAGCAGGCGTACCGCCAGCGCAAAGGCTTGACGTTGCTGACCGACGCCGATATTGAGGCGCTCAAGGCTGGCCAGCCTATGCCGTGGGAAGAAGGCGGCAGCGGCGTGATCTCAGCTCCCGCCAGCGTTCCAGCCCCAGTCGCGGCGGCACCCACACCTCAGGCCGCGACACCTCCCCCCGCTAGCGGTGGCGGCATCAGCGAAGAAGTGGCTAAGTGGGTGGCGCAAGGGAATAAGTGGAGCAAATCCACCATTGCGGCTGAACAGGCGCGGCGGGGACGCAAGGGTCTGCCTGCACTGAATAACAGTGAGATTTCCGCGCTGCTGGGCGAACCGGTGGAAGCTACGGCTTCAGCTCCGCCACCAGCAGCCGCTCCTGCTCCGGTCGCTGCTGCAACACCTGCGGGGGCTCCGGCTGCGAGCGGGCCAATCAGTGCAGAAGTTGCCAAATGGGTTGCGGAAGGAAAAAAGTGGAGCAAATCCACTATCGCGGCTGAGCAGGCGCGCCGTGGTCGTAAAGGTTTGCCGATTCTAAACTCTGCGGAAGTTGCTGCCTTGCTAGGTGAGCCGGCCGCTGCGGAAGTTACGGCGGCGGCCCCAGCTGTTGCCGCGCCCGTAGCCAGACCGGCCGCTGCGGCTGCACCTCGGCCTACGGCGGGCCCGCCCTCAGCCGCCATGTCGGTTTCGCACAGCGGTGAGTCCACCACATATGTTGGCACGCCCGCCGTCGGAACTTCGAGGGCAGCCGCATCGGCGGGCGTGGCAACGGTAGGGCCTGAAGATAACGACATCAATCAGGGACGCCGCAGATTCGCGTGGGCGGCGTTCGCGGCCTTCATGACCGCATGGTTCATCGCCTTCTTCCGCTTCTTCTTGCCGCGAACCCTCTTCGAGCCTGCTACTTCATTCAAGATCGGCTATCCGGCCGATTTCGGGTTGGGTGTGGATACAAAGTTTCAGCAGAAATATCGTATCTGGGTAGACCGCACGCCAGACCGGATTTTCGTCATCTACGCGCGATGTACTCATCTCGGCTGCACTCCTGACTGGAAGCCCGCCGAGAATAAATTCAAGTGTCCATGCCACGGTAGTGGATACGACAGCGAAGGTGTCAACTTCGAGGGTCCGGCGCCGCGTCCCATGGACCGAGCTAAAGTGGAAATCGCCCCCGACGGGCAGATTCTGGTGGATGTATCCAAGCTTTACCAATGGCCCAAGGGACAACCCAGTGCATTCAATGATCCGGGGGCATTTCTGCCAACATAATAAGGTCGAGCTTCACTCGACTGGGCAGGTAAGGACACCTGCCGCCACTTAAGACGACAAGAGGTTTAAATGCCTGAAGAGAATGGGAACGGGAAAAACGGCAAGCAGGTCGGCCTGCTGGAAAAAGTAAAGACTGGCGTCAAGGAAGACGTGCAGTCACTCAAAACTGATTTTCCGACGAAGGCCAAGGAACAGATCGAGGGTCTCAAAGATCCCACCAAGACCCAGGTCTATACCTCGATCTTTCGCCATAAGCACGACGACACGCCCCGCAATCGCGCGTTGGGCGTGTTGTCAAACGTATTCCTGCACTTGCACCCAGCCAAGATTAACCGGGACGCGGTCCGTTACAGCTACACCTGGGGCATGGGCGGGATCACGTTTTACCTGTTCATCGTGCTCACTCTGACTGGAGTGATGCTGATGTTCTACTACCATCCCAGCAAAGTTCAGGCATTCCGCGACGTTCTGTATCTCGAGCACGACGTCCCTTTCGGTAAATTGCTTCGCAATATGCATCGCTGGGCGGCGCACTTGATGGTAATCGCCGTCTGGCTGCACATGTTCCGTGTCTTTCTTACGGGATCGTACAAAAAGCCACGAGAGTTCAACTGGAATATTGGCGTGCTTCTCCTGGTGTTCACCCTGCTGCTTTCGTTCACCGGGTATCTTCTTCCCGACGACCAGCTTGGTTTCTGGGCGGTCACGGTAGGCACGAACATGGCGCGCGCCACGCCTGGCCTGGGCAATGAAGGACCCTTTGGCCACATGTTGGGTATGACTCCTTATAACGATGTCCGCTTCGGTCTTCTCGGCGGATCGATTGTGGACGCGAACGCTCTGTTGAGGTCGTACATCTGGCACTGTATCGGGATTCCGATTGTGGCGTCGGTGCTGATGATTGTGCACTTCTGGCGGGTAAGAAAAGATGGCGGAATTTCCGGACCAGCGGCGGTCATGCTGGCGTCCGAAGTAAAAGAACCGAAGAAGTAACGAACCGCGTAGAGGCAGCCGCGCTCGGCGGTCTGGCCGAGAGCGACGCTCGGCAGGTGATTGTGGGAAAGCAAGAACTGTCGAGCTTCGCTCGGCTGAACAGCCGAGGACGGCTGTTCCCACGTGGCCTCGGGAGACTTTATGGATTGGCGACAACTTTGGGAGATCTGCTCGGCGCCTGACAATGTGCCCATCGTGGGCCTCATTCCTCTGCTGATTTTTTACATTTATCTGGCGTGGAAACAGGCGAAGGCCAACGACGAATTGATCGGCGAACTGGAGACCAATCCTGCACTGGCCAAAACGCATCATCGCAAGTCGTGGCCTTTCCGTCCCGGCTGGCAGAAGGAAATTCACGTCTGGCCATTCCTGCTTCGCATTGAGTTTCTCGCTGCGATGATCGTGACCATCATCCTGATGGTTTGGTCGATCACATTAAGCGCGCCTCTCGAAGAACCAGCGAACCCGAACCTCACGATGAATCCGGCGAAAGCTCCCTGGTATTTTCTAGGATTGCAGGAAATGCTGGTGTACTTCGATCCGTGGATCGCTGGCGTGGTTATGCCCACGCTGATCATCGTTGGTCTGATGGTGATTCCCTATATCGACACCAACCCGCTGGGTAGCGGCTATTACACGTGGAAACAGCGCAAGTTTTCCATTGGCACGTTCATGTTCGGCTTCATCATTTTGTGGATCGCGATGATCATTATCGGCACCTTTATCCGCGGTCCTGGTTGGCAGTGGTTCTGGCCGGGGCAGACCTGGGACCACAACCGGCTGATTTATGAAGTGAACCGCGATCTCCCCGACCTTTTTGGGATCACGTCCAACCTGGTGAAGGGAATCTTTGGCGCAGTCGTGGTGGGAGGCTTTTACGTGGTGGGCGGATTCATTGTTCACGCGCTCTTCCGCCGCTATAACCCAAAAGACTACAAGCGCATGAGCCTTTTGCAATATTCGATCATGATATTTTTCGTGCTCAGCATGATCGCATTACCACTCAAGATGGCATTGCGCCTGGCTCTGAATATTAAGTATGTGTGGATAACGCCGTGGTTTAACGTTTAGTCGTCAGATGAGTTTCGATGTTGAGTTGATTGACGACTGATGACCGACGATTGACGACTGTTGGGAGGATCCTGGTGCCCGAGCAACGCGTCCCCGAGAACGACCCGATCGTAAGCAAGTCCTACGCGGCGCACTATGTGATCGCAATGTTGATCCTCATGGCCACCCTATTCTGGGCGCTATGGGATGAGTCTTTCGGTCAGCGCCCGTGGAAGGTCTTCCAGCAGGAATGGAAGGGACGCTACAGTACCTTCCTAAAAACAGCTGGATCAAAGTCATCAGAATCCCAAAAGGATGTCGAAAAAAATCCTGAATACCAGCGGTTGGAGCAGGCCTATAAGAGCGCTTACGAAACGGCCAAACCTCGCCGGGATGAACTGCAAAAACAGATTACGGACTTAAGCGCGCAGATTCTCGCGGTTCAGAATGTATTCACCGATCGGCGAGCCTACGTCAATGCCCTTACCTACAAACTTGAAACTGAAACCAGCGCATCGAGTAAGAAAAGCAAGCAGCAGGACATCGACGAATACAAGAAAAAGAAGGCAACCGTTGAATTTCCCGACGGCCACAGACAGCAGTATAACTTCCATGAATTAGAGGAGACTTACAACTCCCTTAAAGATCAGCGAACGAAAGTGAGTGCTGAGCTGGGTGATGTCCTGAAGCCGGTTACCGAGGCGAGCAACAAAATGTCCGCCTTTGTGACCGACCACATGGTGGATCTGACGCCGACCCAGATCGATGGCTTGAGAAAGAAAACCGACGAATGGGATCCAAAGATTGTGCAGATCAACGTGGCGGATGCCAACATCGTTGACCGCTGCGAATCCTGCCACATGAATGTCCGGGAACCGCTTCGGATCACCCCTGTAGCCATGATGTCGAAGGGCGAGAAAAAGCCTGACGAATACGCGCAGGCGTTCTCCAGTCACCCCGAACCGGAATTACTGAGTACGCACGACCCGGAAAAATTTGGCTGCTCACCTTGCCATCAAGGCAATGGCCGGGCAACCACAAGCGTCGAAAAGGCTCATGGCAATTACGAACACTGGCTATGGCCTCTGTTTCCGAAACGAAACGCCGAGGCCGGTTGTCAGAGTTGTCACGCCGCAGATATGCATTTGGCTGTAGGCGACGTAGGCACACATATTTCCAATGGAAAATTTCTGTTCCGCCAGCGCGGCTGTATGGGTTGCCATCGATATGAAGGCTACGACAAAGAGCCCGAGGATCTGACTTCCATCACCCAGCAGCTCAAATTGTTTGAGCAACAAAAGATCGACAATGCGAAAAATTCCTCCAATCTGATGAAGCAGGCCGACGCCGCTTCCAGCAATGAGGTGGCGAACGAGCTCAACCAGAAAGCGGTCGCTCTCCGGGTGGCTAACAGCAAGATTGATGGCCGCATCCAGCAGCTCGATTTTCAGAATCACAACCTGATGCAGGATGTGAAAAAAATCGGGCCGAACCTGAAAGATGTCCGCCTCAAACTGAACCGGGATTGGATTCCCGTGTGGCTGAAGAAGCCCAGCGACTTCCGTCCAAGCACCAAGATGCCGAACTTCCGTCTGACTGAACATCAGATCCAAACAATTTCGGCCTACCTGTGGCAGTCCGGATTTGCCGATGCTTTGCCCAAGCAGAAGCCGGGCAACACCGACCACGGGAAAGAGCTCTTTGAATCTCGTGGTTGCCTGGCCTGCCATTCCATCGGTGAGGGTGATCAGTTGCAAGGTGGCACATTTGCCGCAAACCTGACGCGCGTCGGTGAAAAAGCCAACTACGACTACCTGGTGCGCTGGGTCCACAATGCGCGCGAGCGTACTCGTCCCTATTGCCCTTACGAAAAGAAGGATATCGGGCCCGAAGACTACGCGAAAAAGGGGTTGCCCTACCAGTTCGACCTGCAACACAGTCAGTGTCCGAACGATGGTCATGAACTGCAGGTCCAGAACATGACAGTGATGCCGAGCCTGCGCTTGAGCGAGGAAGACGCGCAGGACGTCGCTTCCTATCTGATGACGCAGAAAAAGCAAGAGCCTTCAGCTTATACCCAGGCTTCCTTTATGGAAGATCCTGCGCTTAAAGAAGAAGGCAAGAAATGGATTCGGCATTACGGTTGCGCTGGTTGTCATGAGATATCCGGCTTCGAGGACGAAGGCCGCATTGGGACTGAGCTGACTTACGAAGGCAGCAAACCGATCGAGCGTCTCGACTTCGCACTATTCACCGAAATTGCTCAGCGAGGTGGCAAGGGTTCTGAACCGATCGCCGATCCGGAAGACTTGGCTCGCCTGCCCGAAGGTCCCGCCAAGGCACCCTGGTACGACCATAAGGGATTTTTCGAGCATAAGCTGGCCGAGCCGAATGTTTACGACAAGGGCAAGGTCAAGTCGGAGACAGAAGTTCTCCGCATGCCCAACCTCCATCTGAACAAGGCAGAGATTCAGGACCTCACTACCTTCCTCATGGGCAGCCAGGAAAGCTCCCTGCCCCCGGCTTATCAATACAAGCCAGGAGACGCCCGCAAGGACATTCAGGAAGGCTGGTGGGTGGTAGAGAAATACAACTGCATGGGCTGCCACCAACTGACCCCCGAACAGAGCACGATCCTGATGGGCATGAGGCGATATCAGGATGCGCAAGACCAGTTGCCACCCAAGCTTTTGACCGAAGGCGCCCGCGTCGATCCCGAATGGCTGAGAAAGTTCCTTTCCAATCCTTCGCTCAGCACCACCGACACGAACCGCAATGGCGTGCGGCCCTATCTGCAAGTTCGCATGCCGACATTCTCGTTCTCGGATAACGAGCTGCGAAAACTGGTGCGCTTCTTCCAGGCCTTATCGCAGCAGCCGATGCCGTACGTACCGGAGCAGGTGCCGGTGCTCTCCTCCAAAGAAACAGACATGGCGCGAAGCTTATTCTCCAGTACCGCAGCGCCGTGTCTGAAATGCCACGCGACCGGCGATCCGCAGCACGACAAAATCGCTACCGCGCCCAACTTTCTGCTGGCAAAAGAGCGTCTTAAGCCCGATTGGGTGGAGCGCTGGATCGTCGACCCGCAGGCAATCAGTCCGGGGACATCAATGCCTTCAGGACTATTCAAGCGTGAGAATGATCATTGGGTTTTCTCCGGACCGACTCCTCCATCGTTCCAGGGATATGATAAGGACCAAACCAAGTTGCTGGTGGACTACATCTTCCTGCTCTCACCGGAAGAACAGCGCCGGGTAGCGGCATCCATGGGGCGCACGCGCGCGGCGGTGCCACCCCGGGACACAAAGAAGAAACAAGCCAGCGGCAGGGCTTCCGGGGCGAGCATCGGTGGTTCGCGGTAGAATGACTTGTTTCAGAAGTGTTGTCGCGGGGTGTGCGTATCTGCCCGAGCGGGCCAATTGTTCATAGATTAACGGGCAGGCTGAGCTATTGCGTATTGGGGACATAATTCTCACGAAAGGCGACATTCATGAATCGGAAAATATGGGTGGCAATATTCGCACTTTGTCTGCTGGGATTGCTGGCGGGATGCAGCAAAAAAGAAAACACTAATGAGGAACAAGGTACTTCTCCAAGCTCGGATGTAAAACCGGCGCCCACGGCCGCGCCAATTGATCCCGCCACCGCTGCCAGCGTGAGCGGCACAGTCACTTTTGGCGGCGCTGCACCCAAGGCGCAAAAAATTGACATGAGCCAGGATGCCGCCTGCAAAGGCAACAACACGGCCGAGACCATCGTGGCGGACAATGGCAAATTGGCCAATGTCTTCGTCTACGTGAAAGAAGGTTTGGGAGACCGCAGCTTCGACACTCCCAAGGATTCGACCACAATCGACCAGAAAGGCTGCCAGTATCATCCCCATGTTTTGGGAGTGATGACGGGGCAGAACATTGAGATCCGCAACGACGACGAAACCACTCATAACATCCACCCTACGCCGAAAGACAACCGGGAATGGAATGAGTCGCAGCCACCGAAGGCAGCGGCGATTGAAAAGAACTTCGCCCGCGAAGAAGTCATGCTGCCCGTAAAGTGCAACCAGCATCCGTGGATGAAGATGTATGTCAACGTCGTAAAGACGCCGTTCTTCGCCGTTACCGGCGCGGATGGCAAGTATGAAATCAAGGGTCTCCCGCCGGGAGATTACACGCTGGCTTTTGTGCAGGAAAAGCTGGGCGAGCAAGACCAGAAAGTCACCCTGGCGGCCAAAGACAGCAAAACCGTCGACCAGGGATTCAAACCTTAATTGATTCGAGCGCGGCGCCGTCACTGGCGGCGCTGCGCGAACTTCAAGGAGCTGTTCTGAAAGCTGTTTCCCTACCTTATAACCGCGCGCATCATCGATTTGCCGTCTTCACCGCGTGCGCAACATTTCTCCTGATCATTGCGGGGGCTCTCGTCACCAGCAACGATGCAGGGCTTTCTGTCCCCGACTGGCCTACGTCATTTGGATCGTTATACAAAATCCCTCACCTGGTTGGCGGCGTGCGGTTCGAACACACTCATCGCATGATCGCCCAGTTTGTGGGCCTCCTTAGCATCGTGATCGCGATCTGGACCTGGCGTGTTGATCGTCGGCGATGGATGAAATTTCTGGGGGTCACGGCGCTCGGTTTGGTAATTGCCCAGGGCATTTTGGGCGGGCTTACGGTGCTATTTTATTTGCCGCCTGCGATTTCATCGGCTCATGCGGCCTTCGCCCAAACCTTTTTCTGCGTTGTCACCCTGATCGCCACATTCACTGGCCGGCGCTGGGTGGAAGAAGTTCCGCAAGTTGAGTTTGACCAACGACGTCCAAGCCTGTTCACTCTGGCCTTGCTCTCGATCTTGGTGTTGTATGTGCAGCTCGTTCTGGGCGCATTGTTTCGTCACCATGGGTTGAGCTGGTGGCCGCACGTAGTCAATGCTGGAAGTGTGGCCATTGTGCTATCGTGGACGGTCGTGCGCGCCTTGTCGCAGTATTCCAATATCGAAGCGGTAAGGCGGCCTGCCATCACGATGCTCGCGCTGATGGTCGCGCAGCTGTGCCTGGGATTCGTCGCTTTTCTGACTCGCGTTGCCTGGGGGCATGACGCCGTTCAGCCCGAGTTGCCGATGGTAATTTCGACGGTGGCTCACGTTGCCGTGGGAGCTTTGTTGCTGGCTGTCGCCGCGGTTTTGGCGGTACAGGTCTGGAGGCACGTGCCGGTGGCATTTGGTGAACGAGTGGCAAATCGGGAAGGGAGACCGGTAGCGGCATGAGCACAGCGACACAACCGCTTGTCGTTCCTCGCAACGCCGCTTTGACACTGGCTCGCGATTACGCCGAACTGACCAAACTGCGGGTGACCACGCTGATTATCATGACCGCGTGGTGCGGGTATTATTTCGGAGCGCTGAAATCAGGCATCCCTTCCCTTTCCTTGGGCCTGCTGAACGCTCTTCTGGGTATCGGCCTGGTTTCCGGCGGGACTGCGGCGCTCAACGAAGTGATGGAGTGGGAAACGGATGGCCGCATGCGCCGTACGGCCCAGCGTCCCATCCCGGCAGGCCGATTCAGCCTGACGCACGCGACCGTAGTCGGCGCACTAATGATGTGCGGCGGCGCTCTGTATTTAGGATTAACTCTAAATCCGCTGACGGCCCTCCTGGCACTTGCCACCTCCGGGGTCTACTTGGCCGCATACACTCCCTTGAAAAAGGTTCATCCCATCTGCACCTTTGTTGGTGCGTTTCCCGGAGCCATGCCCGGCGTCTTAGGTTGGACAGCGGCGCGCGGACGTCTGGAGTGGGGCGCATTGGTAATGTTCGCCATCGTCTTCTTCTGGCAGTTTCCGCATTTCTTTTCCATTGCATGGCTCTATCGTCAGGATTATGAAGATGGCGGTATTCGCATGCTGCCGGTAGTCGAAACCGATGGAAAGTCCACGGGCCGCCAGATTCTCCTTTATTCGCTGGCGCTGATTCCGGTCAGTCTGCTGCCTACATTTCTCGGCATGGCGGGCCGACTTTACTTCGCCGGAGCGCTCCTGCTGGGTCTGGCTCTTTTCTATGTGGGAGTGCGGCTGGCTACGTTCAATCTGGCGCCAAGTACAGCCCGCTCGAAGCAGCGGGCTCGCCAACTTCTTCAGGCTACGGTGTTCTACCTGCCGCTGCTCTTCGCCCTGATGATGCTGAATACACATTTGTAGATCAAGGTGAGCTCTATTGGGACGCGTCCCATCGGGCCTGGCTCCACTGCTCCTTTACGTTAAAATAACCTGTGGTCTCTAAAGCTCCCGCCTACGTCGCCCCAGACTTTCTCAGTGAGACCTCGCCAGTCACCTCCGCCGTAATCTCGATTCAGGATCTGGTTCACCGCTACGAAAGCCGCACGGCGCTGGATGGAGTTTCGTTTGACGTGGGTCGCGCCGAACTTTTTGGTCTGCTCGGCCCTAATGGCAGTGGCAAGACGACGATGTTCCGCATTCTTTCGACCTTGATGCTTCCGAGCGGAGGCCACGCTGTCATTATGGGATTCGACGTGGCGAAAGAGCCTACAAAATTGCGCCGCGAGATCGGCGTGGTCTTCCAGGCACAAAGCATCGACGTAAAATTGACTGCATACGAGAATCTCTGGCATCAGGGTCATCTGTACGGATTGCAGGGTGCGGCACTGAAGGCCCGGATAGCGGAAATGCTGTCACGAGTCGGCCTGGCGGACCGCGCCAACGAGAAGGCCGAGACCTTTTCCGGGGGCATGCAGCGCCGTCTGGAACTGGCCAAAGGACTGATTCATCAGCCGACTGTGTTGTTGCTCGACGAGCCAACCACAGGGCTTGATCCCGGGGCGCGTCGGGACCTCTGGCAATATCTGCACGTTTTGCGCGATGAGGAGAAGGTGTCGGTGCTCGTCACCACCCATCTGATGGAAGAAGCGGAACGCTGCGACAGGCTCGCGATCTTGAACGAGGGAAAACTGGTCGCTCTTGGAACTCCGGCGGAACTCAAAAGCGAAATTGGTGGGGACGTGATTTTGTTCGATGCCAAAAATGCCGAATCGTTGTCGGAAAGAATTCGCGACCGCTTCGGTATCAGCACGCAAGTGCTTGCAGGCCAGGTTCGTCTGGAACGTGAAAATGGCCACCGCTTTATTACTGATGTGGTCGAGGCTTTCCCCGGTGAGATTGAAGCCGTCTCAGTCAGCAAGCCGTCGCTCGAGGATGTCTTTATCCGTCGTACCGGCCACAAATTCTGGACTGAAGCTGAGGAGAGTGCATAGAGCCGGTCACGAAGTTTGAAAATTGCAATCTTGGACGGAACGCGATGACGTCCGCTACCGGAACCCTACGAAGGAGTTAGTCGATGATGCTTGTTCTTTCGGTTGTCCTCGGTCTGGTGCCACTGGCAGGCATCGCACGCATTGCCATGAATGGAACGATTACCACAGTTGACGGGCTTTTCATGAGCATTATCATGATCGCCCTTTCCGGCATACTGTTCTTGAATGTTTATCTGGAAGCACGGAAGAAGCTTTCACCCGACAAGGCCATAATCAAGAAAGCGCCGCAGGCGCAGAAAACGAGCTGAAGTGGTCACCCAAAGCGCTGCTCTGCCCGCCCACGCCACCCCTACAACCGGACTCCTATTGCCTGCGTTTACGCTATGGTGGCGTGAGCTGGTCCGTTTCTACCGCCAGCGCGCGCGAGTTGTGGGTGTAATCGCTTCGCCGCTCTTGTTTTGGGTGGTAATCGGCTCCGGCTTTGGGAGTTCGTTTCGCTCAGGCGATACGGCAGGACAGCAACACTATCTCGATTATTTTTATCCCGGCGCACTGATTATGATCGTGCTGTTTACTTCGATCTTCACCATGATGTCAGTGATCGAAGACCGCAAGGAAGGATTCCTACTCTCCGTCCTGGTCGCTCCGGTGCCGCGCTCAGCGATCGTGTTAGGTAAGGTGCTCGGTGGCACCACGTTGTCCGCTCTTCAGGGTCTGGTGTTTCTTGCCTTCGCGCCGCTGGTGGGAATTCATCTGGGAGTCAGTGACTTCCTGCTAGTGGTGCTTACGGTCTTTCTGGTCTCGTTCGCCCTCACTGCGTTAGGTTTTACGATCGCGTGGTCGATGGATTCGACACAGGCCTTCCATGCCATCATCAATTTGTTTCTGATTCCTCTATGGCTGCTGTCCGGGGCGCTGTTCCCTCTGGCAGGCGCTTCCGGCTGGATTCGATTCCTAATCCGTATCAACCCGCTTACTTATGGGGTTGAGGCATTGCGCGACCTGCTTTATCCTGGTGGTCCGGAATTCTTTCCGCTGTCTTCGTCGCTGGCCACATTGGTGGTGTTCTCCGCTCTCATGTTTGGCCTGTCATTCATCATGGTGAACCGCCGCACGACAAAGCCAGCCGCATGATGCAGGTTCCCGCGCAATACGCTATCTATCCAGTCATTGACGCTGTGCTCAACGGAACCAGTGCCGTGTTGTTACTGATCGGACGCCGTTACATAATGCGCGGGCGAATGGCCGCTCACCGCGCGGTGATGATCACCGCCCTCATTTCATCCACCTTATTTCTGATGTCGTATTTGTATTACCACGCTCACGTTGGCTCGGTGCATTTTCATGGACAAGGCTGGTCACGGCCGGTGTATTTCACAATCCTGATTTCGCACACCATACTCGCAGTCGCGATTGTGCCGCTTGTCATCATCACTTTGAGCCGAGCGTTGCGCGAGCAGTTTGACAAGCATCGCAAAATCGCCCGCTGGACATTTCCTCTTTGGCTTTATGTTTCAGTAACTGGTGTAGTGATTTACCTAATGCTGTATCACCTGTTTGCCGCCTAAGGGTAAGTTGCTTTACGACTCTGCGTTGGCGGTGAAATGCACCTATGGCAATCGTGAAACTGAAGATCGATGTCTCCGGCACGATTGGGGACGCAGCATGGCGAAACCTCCGCCAGTTCGATGAGATCCAAAGCGCCGCTTTCGGCCCGCAATTCGGATCCAGCGGGGCATGTAAGCACGTGACCGGTACGCCGCACGCAAAAGGCGAATGGATCGGCGCCGAAATCAAGCTCGAAACCCCACTCCTGGCTCAATATGCGGTCTCACATTATCTGGAACAGGACCGCGTGCTGGATGCCGATGTAGTCGATCCAGACACTCCGGCCTAGCCCTTGAAACGGTTGTCCGCAGGCGTGGGTCGCCCAATTTAATCTGGTATAGTTTCCGTGGATTCAAGCATGTGCGCTCTTTCAAACCCTGCTCAACAAATCTCGTCGCCTGACGCCCAACTTGTCCCCCCACCCGCCAAGCCTCGAATGTCGACCCGCAACCGGTTGCTGTTCTTCTTCACCGCGTGGCTGATTGTGCTGATGCCGTTTTTGTTCTGGTGGAATACATGGTTTGGGCGTCAGCTTTCAGACAAACAACTAATCGAGTTCCTGCACGACGACAAGAAGCCCCGCCACATCCAGCATGCGCTGGTGCAGATCGGCGAGCGGGTGACGCGTCATGACGCGAGTATTACGCGCTGGTACCCCGAAGTGGTGCGCCTGGCGTCGTATCCGATTGAGGAAGTCCGCAACACCGATGCCTGGGTCATGGGTCAGGACGCCACCAGCAATGACGCCACCAGTGCCGGGTTTCACGAAGCGCTTTTGAAAATGCTCGGCGATCCCTCGGTCATAGTGCGCGGCAACGCAGCGTTATCGCTGGTGCGCTTTGGCGACGCGACCGGAAGACCACAAATCCTGGCATTACTTCAGCCGGCGAAAGTGAACGCCCCGCACGCTGGTAAAATCACCGATTCCAGTATGGTCGGCACGATGATCCATCAAGGCGGAATCATTGCCAAAATCGAATCAGGCGGTCAAACGACGGAGGCTCGATCGCCCATCAGTGGGCGATTACGGGAGGTATCCGTGAGAACTGGACAAACCGTCGCTGCCGGCGATGAGATTGCCATGCTGGATCCCGGAACTGAGCAGGTGTGGGAAGCGCTGCGCGCTCTATATCTTATCGGCCAGCCAGAAGACATTCCGGCAGTTCGTCCCTACGAACGGGAAGTGCCGGAGGTTCCAGATCACGTACGCAAGCAGGCCGTCGAAACCGAACAGTCCATTCGGGACAGAGCGAGTAAAGCTGTGATCGGTGGTTTGTGATACGGATGGGATTTGAATTCTGATGGTGGCCGTTGAGGAGCTGGTCCCTGGCCACTAGCCTAAAAAGGCATTACTCCAACTTCCTTCTCGATCTCGACCGTGTCCACCATCACGATGGCATCCCAAGGGCAACCATCAAGGAAAGATCCTTCCGGACCTTTGCTGGTACACTTATTGCACCCGATGCAGAGAATCGGGTCGACCTGAATGCGTCCAAATGGCGGATGATCTTCGTCCGGCACCCAGAACATACAGTCTTCCACCGGGCAATACTCGACGCAAGCTGGCGAGCCCGCACAGCCGGTGCAGCACTCGGTAATCACGGCCAGTTCTTTAGGCTTCTTTTTACGCGCGGTGAGCAAGCCCTTAGACCTGGGCTCGTGTTTGAACTCGTCGGGTACCATCCCGACAATTCCCCTCAACGGTTCGGCAGGCATCGGTTGCATTATAACTCAAGGGCCAAAGGGGAATTCAGACCTCGGGCAGCGGACGCTGGCCGTCAGACTTTGATTTCGAACGTTGGACATCAGGCCTAGGCTAATGCGGGCGGCAGCAATTGCGCACAAGATGAAGCATGCGTTCGACGGGGGTTGCCGAGGTCTGAAGTCCGGGGTCCGACCTCCCACGCCCGTATTCTGTTATAGTGGCGTTCCAGCCCCTCGAATTCCGTTTTATGTCTCCGGCTCCCGGTTCAATTTTCCCAGGTGAAGGGGCGGAAGGAGCAGCACTCATGGCAGGTAAAAGTGTCAACAAGGTTATTCTGATTGGCAATCTTGGCAAAGACCCTGAACTCCGAGCCACACCCAGTGGCACTCCAGTGGCGAAGTTTACATTGGCCACCAACGACCGCTACAAAGACAAAGACGGTCAATGGCAGGATCGCACGGAGTGGCACAATATCACGGCATGGGCCCGCACCGCGGAAATTGCAGGCGAGTATCTTAAAAAAGGCGGCAAAGTTTACATCGAAGGCAGTCTGAGAACCCACTCCTGGGACGATAAGCAGACCGGACAAAAGAAGTACATGACTGAAGTGGTGGTCAATGACTTGGTTCTGCTCGGCGGCCGGGGAGAGGGCAGCGGGGACTACGCGGGATCTTCGCGAGGAGCCTCCTCCGGAGGCAACCACTTCGACCAGCGTACGTCCGAAGCTGAACCAGCGACGGCATCCGGGCCCATCAGCGACGAAGATATTCCGTTCTGACGTATGGCCTTACGGTTCCTGTCCATTAATGATTCCGTAAACGCCCACTTTGATCACCTAATTTGGCCCTTTGTAGTTGAGCGGTGGAGGACGGGGCGTCCACACTGCTTTGTGTGAACGACTAGGGTTGTTTTGGGGATGGGGCACCAGGGAAGGGGGTTCCCCTTCCCCGGCCCATCTATGTAGAGAGTCTATTCTGCTTTCATTAACCTACCGTCTTTCAATCAGCAGTTTCTTTCCTTTTTCCCTCCGCTCTTTCTTCGCCGCAGGTATAGCCTCGATTCGTAGGTACGATCTGCCGCCGGAGCGGAGGCGGCCATATCCACACAACTGGCTGCTGCAAACTTTTCTTGTTTTCTCTCTGCGTCGTCATTTATCATGGTGAACAAAAAGCGAATCAGCGAGATCAACGAAATGATCGTGTCTAGCGGCACTGGTGAAGCGCCTCCAACGCTCGTTCGTAGAAGTGAGTGGATTCCGGTAGGTGTTGCTGCCACTCGCTGGGCAGTAAGGCATCGGCGCTTCGAATGTATGCCCTCCACGCTCGGCCACGAGCTCTGGAAGCCGCTCCCAGTTCCAGACCGGAGCTTGGCCCACACGGGAACGCGCAGAAATCGCATCGTGCGAACTGCCTTAGCTTAGACCAATTTCCGATTGGAGAACCACAGCTGAAGAGACGACGCACACTGATTGGTTCACCGCTGGAATGGGTAATGACGGCGTTGCCGGTCGCTCCCCCACCGATCCCTGTCCTGGCAGATCGTGGCGGCACCCAACTGAAAACTCCGCGCGCGGTTCTTCTCGTCGACACTCGCGAGCAACAGCCGTTTGACTTCTCTCGGTTCCAACACTGGTTTGCCGGAGTCGAAACGAGAGCCCTACACCTGGGAGACTACTCCATCGCCGGAATGGAAGATGTCTGCGTGGTGGAACGCAAGAACCTCTCCGATTTAGTCTATTCCTTCACCGCCGAGCGCAACGCGTTCGTCAATCGTCTCCATCTCATGGCAGATTATCCGCATCGACTGCTCGTGATCTCCGCCGCGCTGAGCCAGGTGAAATCTCCCTACTCTTATACCCAAACTGACCCGAACCGCATTACTCAATCACTGATTGCCGTGCTGGCCGGGCTGCGAGTGCCGTTCCTATGCACGGAGACCGAGGAGCTGGGCGCGGAGATTGTCGCATCATACCTCTACCAAGTTCACCTCTACCATTGGCTGGAAACCAATGATCACGGCCGTTTTCTAATCAGCGACGACTTGTGAATTCATAGGGAAGCGTGCGGTGCCGACCACCGCAACTCGCGCTCGCTTGAGCATCGAGAGTCAACTCCCCTCTGTGTGCTCAACTTGTTTGTCGCTATGTTGCTATCGACGTGGGCAGCGTAGCCGCGTTGGACGCGGTTATGCCGGGAGAGTTCCCCCGACAGCCGGGTGATCCCGCCTGTTGGTCGCTCCTCGAACGCAAACGCCATCCACGAGTTTGAGTGTCTGACTAGGTTCTTGCTGAGTGACGTCCTTTCCGAATATAACTGGACACACAGCTGATTGGAGACAGTCGTAAGCCTGATAGAATGCAAGTCTTTTAGCGGCCGTTGCTTACCAAAATGGACACGTCCTTCGGCGTATACTTCCGTTCTAAAGTAGCGACCGGCTTTCAGCCGTCAGCCCTCAGTGCTGGTCTGTGTCCCATCTCTGCGCGCTCTTTGCACAAAGATGGGGTTTCGGACCCCAGACTCTTATGAAACTTCGAATTACATCAAGCGTGGTCTGCCTTGTTCTGTTTCTCAGTCCCGCCGCCTTTGCAAAGCATCACCATCACCACAATGACAGCGATCCCGCCGGCGGAAAATTTGACTATTACCTGCTTTCACTCTCATGGGCGCCTAACTACTGTGCAAGTCATCCCAGCGACCATTCCAGCGAATGTCGTATTGGCAGTCACAACGCTTTTGTCCTTCACGGACTCTGGCCCCAGGCCAGCAGCGGACCGCCACCGCTGTCCTGCTCGAACGGGAGCCCGGTGGCGTCCGCGACCGTGGACCACATGCTCAACTTAATGCCGAGTCGAAGCCTGATCCAGCATGAATGGCAAAAGCACGGTACCTGCACCGGGCTATCGGCGCAGGACTATTTCGCGCAGGCGGAGCAGGCTTATACGCACGTGCAGGTGCCACAGCAGTACCGCACGCTGAACCAGCAACAGCATCTCAACGTGCCGGACCTGGAAAAGACTTTTGCGGAGACGAACCACGCACCAGTCGAGGCTTTCCGTATTTCGTGTTACAGGGGAGACCTGGTCAGTTTGGAAGTCTGCGTGGACAAGAATCTTCAATATCGAAGCTGCACTCATAGCGTGCGGGAGTGTCCGGTAAACCAGGTGGACATGAGGCCCCCGCGTTAGAAAGGAAATAGGCATGCCCGAAGACCTAGCCAGCCAAGACTGTGTTCCCTGCCGCGGAGGCGTCCCTCCGATGAAGGGCATAGAACTGACTCGGATTTTGAAACAGGTTCCTCAGTGGAACGCCGTTGACGAGCATCACATTATCCGTAGTTTTACGTTCCCGGATTTCAAGCAGGCACTCGACTTCGTCAACCGCGTAGGTGACGTAGCGGAAAGCCAGGGACACCATCCCGATATACTGCTCGCCTGGGGCAAAGCCGAGATCACTCTGTGGACCCACAAAATTAATGGTCTGACGCAAAGCGATTTCATCATGGCGGCGAAGATCGATCGCCTGTACCCTGCCTGACGACGAAAAACTGGAACGCGCACTACTCTGCCGCTCCCGCCGCCAGTGCGGTTGCTCTTTTTCCAGACCTCATTGCCCAGGCCCACAACGTCGCCGGCACCAACATCAACAGTCCAGTCCCCGAAGCTACTACGCGGGCAGACGCGCCGTGATCGAGAAATACTCCGCACAAGTAGGCGCCGATCGCGACCGTCAGCATGGCCAGCCCCAAGTCGGCGGAAAAGACGCGGCCGCGGAAGCGGTCCTCCGTGTTGAGCTGCAACATCGTAGTGGAAAATACCCACACCGTTGAGCCTCCACAGTGCGCCAACGCGATGAACAGGCATGCCACCCATACGTTCGGCGAAATGCCCAGACCGAAGTAACCCGTTCCGATGATGAGATAGCCTAGCAAAACGCCCATTTGGAGACGCCGGTCGGACTGCCCTGCCCAACGAGCCGAGAACAGAGGTCCGAAGACCGCGCCGATACCGCGCGCACCAAGCAAAAGGCTCATGCCCAGCATGGCGCTGCGTTGCGGATCGATTCCATGAATGTTCACATGAAAATATTGGTTTCCCATGACGGTAAACAACACCCAACTCGGTCCGATCATGAGCTCTCCCGCCTTGCCAAAAACCGCCGCGAACCGTCGCCGATCTTTGCGTACATAACGCACACCCTCAACGATGGGAGAAAAATCCAGCGCGTCACGAGCCCGCAGCGGAGCTGCCGCCTGCGCGTGAGGTTCCTCGAATTTCATCCGGCCGATGAGACTCGCCGATAGAAGAAACGATAAGGCATTCAACAAGAAAACAGCATCGCGGCCCAGCAGAGCGGCCACGACTCCCCCGACTGATGCTCCAATCAACAGGTTTACCGACCAGGTTGCCGACGACAAGGTGTTTGCCAGCAGCACATCTTCTCGAGGCGTAATGTTCGGGATCACCGCGGTTCGTGCCGGCTCGAAGAACGCAGCCATTAGCGTTTCCATAAGCAACAGCGGATACACCATCCAAACCGTCGACCGAGACCGCACCAGGAGCATGGCCAGAACGATAACCATGCGAACCACATCCGCAGTGATCATCACCCGCTTGCGGCGTACGCGGTCATTGATTATGCCCGCGATCGGGCCAACAAGAGTCTGCGGAAGAACTTGCAAGATCAGAGCCAACGCCACGGAACTGGCACGGCCAGTCAACTGCAAAAGAAGACTGTAGATGGCGAGGGTGTAAAACCAGTCGCCAATTTCGCTCACAATCTGCGCCAGCCACAACCGTCGAAAATTGCGATTGTGCCGCACCAGCCGCCAATATGCGAACAGGGAAATGGACGTATTTGCTCGCTCTGGTTGGAGTTCCATGGTTGGGGTGAGTTATGGCGGCGGAAACGTTAGCGGCCGCCTTCTTCGCTACGGAGACCAGGTTTGGCCGACAACCAACGACCATCAGCCAGGCTCCGGCCATTGACCCGACTATAATCTCCTCATGCTAGATGAAAACGATTTTCGTAAACGCGCCGACACGGCGCTCGCCTCCTTGAATAAATCCTTGATGGAGGCTGAAGACTCAGCCGATCTCGAAGTGGAGGACCAGTCTGGCGCCCTTCACATTTCTTTCGAGGACCGGAGCAAGTTCATCATTTCACCCAACGCTCCTGTGCGCCAAATCTGGATTTCTGCGCTCGCCACAAGTTTCAAACTAGACTGGTCTGAGGCCGAGCAGGATTTCGTGTTATCCAAGACCGGGGAAAAGCTCAAGGCCCTGGTGGCAAGGCTGATTAATCAGCAACTGGGCGAGGAAGCGGTCACGTTGGTGTAAAACACGCTAACCGCCTCCCAGCTTCTGCTTCAGATCGGCCGCGATTTGCCGGCCGTGAAACCTGCCATTTTCAATGAAGATTTCATTCGTCCGCGATCCGGCCACGATCACTCCCGCTACGTAGATTCCCGGCACATTGCTCTCTAGCGTCAGTGGATCGCAAACCGGACGGCACTGCTCAACCGAAAGCTCGATACCCATCGATCGTAAAAAATCATAGTCGGGATGGTACCCGGTCATCGCAAATACGAAATCATTGTTCAACCGGACAGGACCTTCGGGAGTCTCTATGTTTACATAGTCGAGTCCAATTTCCATAACAGTGCTGCGAAAGTACGCCGCAATCTCGCGATTTTTAATGCGGTTCTCGATGTCGGGCAGAATCCAATACTTAACATGATTGTGCAGCTTGGCTCCGCGATGGACCAGTGTGACGCGCGTGCCGTGCCTCCACAAATCCAGTGCAGCAATGGCAGCCGAGTTCTTTCCTCCGATCACCACCACGTCCATATCGAAAAAGGGATGCGGCTCCCGATAATAGTGGAAAACTTTCGACAGATCCTCTCCGGGAATATTTAGCGGATTGGAAAGATCGTAATATCCAGTTGAAACAATGAGTTTCCGGGTATGGTAATCACAAATGCGGCCCAGGCTGTCGGCGGTAGTGATCTGGAAATCACCATCCTGTCCAGTTACAGTTTTCACTCCCTGGTATTGACGAACGTCGAGGTGATAATGCTCAGTAACTTTACGGTAGTATTCAAGCGCCTCTTCCCGGTTCGGCTTCTGGCGGGAAGTGCTAAAAGGAATATCACCGATTTCCAGCAGTTCCGGCGTGGTGAAAAACGACATGTTGGCCGGATAGTTATAGATTGAATTGACCAGGCAGCCCTTGTCGATGGCGATGGTCTTAAACCCGGCACGATGGGACTCGATCGCGCACGCCAAACCGGTCGGGCCAGCCCCGATCACGATGACATCAGCCCGCATGTCCGGTTCGCTGCTGGACTGTGGCCGGGGCAGGGAGTCTGGTATCTGCTCGGTCTCGCCGGAAATCTGCTTGATCACCAAATGATTATCTCTGCTGATAATAGATGGAGCACGTCACGAGCGGCGAGGCGCAAAAGTTGCCTGCTTGAGTTAAGAATTCTAGCATGGGGATAGTGGAGAGCGATCTCTGCGCATCCCTCGGGAATTTCTCAGCGTCCTTCACAGTAAAAAGCTTTTAGAACCCTTCGTTAGCGAAGTTCGCGAAGGGCGGCAAAGGCACAGAGAACGGCCCATTTTGGTCAAACGGCGGGATGGTCTGCCGTCCGCGCTATAATTTCTGGTTACCGTCATCTTTGCGCGATCGTCAGGAAGACCAAATGGCAGCGCCCACCGAAACGAAAACTCGCATTGAATCCGACAGCATGGGGCAGATCGACGTCCCCAGTCACGTTTACTGGGGCGCGCAAACGCAGCGCTCGCTGCTCCATTTCAACATTGGCCGCGACACCATGCCACCGGAATTGATTCAGGCATTCGGTGTTCTCAAGAAAGCCTGCGCAATGGTCAATCAGGATCTGGGAAAGCTCTCGCCTGAGAAGGCGAAGCTCATCGTCCACGCATCCGACGAAGTCGCCGCGGGAAAACTGAATGATCAGTTCCCTCTGCGCATATGGCAAACCGGCAGCGGCACGCAGACTAACATGAACGTCAACGAGGTGATCGCGAATCGCGCCATCGAATTCGCGGGAGGCGCGTTGGGATCGAAAAAACCAATCCACCCCAATGACGACGTCAACATGTCGCAGTCGTCCAACGACACGTTCCCCACAGCAATGCACATCGCCGCCGCGGACCGTGTGAAACGTACTCTCATTCCGGCCATTCGAAGCGTTCATGATGCGATCGCTGCAAAGGGGGAAGAGTTCAAAGACATAGTAAAGATCGGCAGGACTCACCTGCAGGATGCTGTCCCTCTCACCTTCGGCCAGGAGTTTGGTGGTTGGGCGAGCTTGCTGGAACGCGACATCAAGCGTCTGGAACTCTCGCTCGACGGCCTCTACGATCTGGCGATTGGCGGGACTGCTGTAGGCACCGGTTTGAACGCCCATCCGGAATTCGCGGAGCGGGCGGCAGCGAAGATCGCGCAGCTCACAGGCCTGCCTTTCCGTTCGCACCCCAACAAGTTTGCCGCGCTCTCGGCGCACGACGAAATTATCTTTGCGCAGGGAGCGTTGGAAACTTTGGCGGCTTCGCTGATGAAGATTTCTAACGATATTCGCTGGCTGGCGTCAGGCCCGCGTTCTGGCCTGGGAGAGCTTTCCATTCCGGAAAATGAGCCGGGATCTTCGATCATGCCGGGCAAAGTGAATCCCACACAATGCGAAGCCATGACGATGGTATGTGTGCAGGTGCATGGCGCAACCGCCGCCGTAGGATTCGCCGGATCGCAAGGCAACTTCCAGCTCAATGTTTACAAGCCGGTAATTATTTACAATTTTCTTCATTCCGTGACCCTGATCGCGGATGCGTGCCACGGATACGTCGAGTACATGATCAAGGGAATTGAAGTCGATCGTGACAAGGTCAATACGCACGTAAACAATTCCCTGATGCTGGTAACGGCGTTGACCCCCAAGGTCGGATACGACAAAGCGGCAAAGATCGCCCACAACGCTCACGTAGACCGCAGTAGCCTGCGTGAAGCCGCCTTAAAGCTCGGCTATCTCACGGCGGAAGAATTTGATCAGCTGTTGCGTCCGGAAAGGATGACGCGACCGTAACTAAGATTTAATTGTAGAGGCAGGTGTCTCACCTGCCCGATCGAGCGCAGCTCAATGGTTGACGACCACCCCAAGTGTGCTCGAAGCGGTCACCCACCTAGTCCGCCTTCACAGCACTCAACTCCGAAACACCCTGAGCTCCCTTATCCTTTAAGGCCGCCCCAGCCTTAGGTGTTGTGGTAATCGTGATAACACTGGTAAGAATCAGCAACGTTCCGACAATCGTTCGCGGGCCAATCGCTTCCCCGCCCAACAAATATCCCACAGCCACCGCTACCACCGGATTCACATAGGCGTAGGTTCCGACTTTCGTTGGAGACTCGTGATACAGCAACCAAACGTATGCCGTGTATCCAACAATCGATCCCGCAATGATCAAATACCCCAGGGCGAACCATGCGCGGCCCGAAACAGCCTGCACTCGAAACCCTGAAAACTCGCCTGTCACAGCCGCCAGTACAAACAGTAGCGCCCCGCCACTAACCATTTGCGCGGCCGCACTCATCGGCTTCGACGTGGGAAGTGGAAGACGGCGGGTGAAGATTGTCGCGATAGACCAAGTAATCGACGCCACCAGCAAAGCGGTCGCTCCCGCGCGATTGATGGGAACCTCGCCCAACGAAAACGAGTGATTCATCAGCACAGCTACGCCACCCAATCCCACGAGGAGAGCCATGCCGAGCCGGACTGTCAACCGTTGCGTGCGAAGAAAAACAATCTCCAGTAGGGTGATGAACACCGGGATTGTCGCCAGCACCACCGCTGCGATTCCCGAAGGAACGCGCTGTTCGGCCCAAAACAGGCAGCCGTAATCCACGACAAATATCAGCGCGCCAAGTGCCGAGGCGGCAACCCATTGGCGCGAAGCAGGCGATGGGGTGCCGCTCACCCGGAGCCAGACATACATGACAGCGCCGGCCGTGAAAAAGCGCGTGGCTGCCAGCAGGAACGGAGGCACCTCGTGAACTCCGACCCTGATCGCCAGAAACGTCGATCCCCAGACGAAATAAATCATGGCAAACGCCAGCAGGATTTTCCAGGAAGCGGGACGCACTTCAGGCTCCCTCTGCACCGGCTTCAGATCGCTGCCAGGATTTCGAGTCATTGTTAGTAGATGGCGGAACCTGTGTTTCGGAACCAAACTCACGCTATGAAAGATTCTTATTCCGCAAAGGATTTCCGCTCATGCTCACGAAATTCGGCTGGTCGCGAACGATAAACCGCTCAGTCCAGCCACTCGCCTGGCGTCCACGCCCTTTGACGCAACCAACACGTGAAAGTTTTCGCCCACACCCGCGGGAGTAACCAGATGCTTTAGCTGCAACGCGACTTTGGCGCGCTCCTGCGGCAAGCCACAGTCTGCAAACACATCGGCGAACTGGTTCTGCTCCCCTATTCCCATCAGGAATTGAGATTGAGTCAGAAGAGGCTGCACTTGCATTCCGCTCCCATCTGCGGCGGCGGTCAAAGCCGTGAAGTTCACATGCGCCGTAATGTCCTGTTCGCCCGGCACAGCATATGCATTTGGACTCGCCGTGTGTTGACGGTAAGTCATCAGTGTCCCACGGTGGCGCCCGCCGAGTTGCTGCTGGCGCGTGTAGCCATAATCGATCACGATCGCTGCTCCTCTCTGTATTAAAGCAGCAAGATTCGACATATATCGCCCTGCCAACAGGGGGGCCTCAACGCGCTCTCCTGCCTCGGGATGGACTCCATGCCGATCAATAAAATTCAACTCTTCAGGTGACGACGGGACCCAAGTCTCGACGAAGCGATCGTCGGCTGTCGATATGTGAAGCGTCCCGCGGTCGCTAAGTATTTCCACCGGTAGCGCATCGAAGAATTCATTGGCGAAGATGAGAAGAGGAACCTCGGAACCCAACGCCCTTTGGATCTCATGACCATTTGCGAATAGTGAAGTCGCGCCATTCCCGTTCATGCCGTTGACGATTGAGTCGTTTCGCTCATCCCTTGTTGGCAACGAAACTCGCCCTCGTTCAATAAACCTGGCCAGCCTCTCTCTCAACTTCCCGCGCAAAGCCGGCGACCTTTCCGCTAATGAATAGTGCAGAGCGCGAAAGAACTTAGGAAACTTATTCTCCGACCAGTCGAGGACATCCTGAGCGAACAAGCCGCGGCCCGCGCCAAGCTCCAGAATCTCGATCTGCGCGGTAGCGCCCAATGCGCGCCAAATCTCTTCAAATTGTCGGGCCAAAAGGCGCCCGAAAACGGCATGGACATCGCTCGAGGTGTAAAAATCTCCTGCCTTCCCGAACTGCTCGGCATTGCGCGAGTAATAACCAAGCGCAGGATGGTATAAACACAATTCCATATATCGTGAAAATGGGATGGGCCCGCGTTCTCGGATCTCCTGCGCAACGATTTCTCGCAAGCTCACGAATCTCTCCGCTGTCGCTCTGCCCGATCTTGTGGCGTGCGAATAAACATTTCGACCATGTAATCATGCAGACAGTCGTAGAGTTGACGCTGAAACGCCCACTCAAACTGGGAATGGTCGAGATCCCTCGGGTGGAATTCAAAATTGTAGGTATGTACAGGAACCGGCGGATTTTTAAACTTTATGAGAACTTCGACGCCTTCGCCTTTAGCCCGTGCCGAGAAATCGAGCAGCGGATGTTCGTAGAGTTGCAATTGCGCAAGAACCCGTTCGAGTCTCGAGTTAGGCGTATCCGTCACACAACGATTCTATCGGTAGTTTTGAAGATGCGCGTAGAGCGCTCGTCAACTGGGGAATCGGTGGACATCTGCCAGTTTATTTACTCGTACCGCAGCGCTTCGATGGGGTCGAGCTTGGCGGCTTTGATGGCGGGTAACATGCCACTAACGATTCCGACGAAACTCAATATGCCAGTGGACCATATCAGAGTCGCAGCATCGATTGTCAGATGGATATCACCCTCGTCCGCGCCTTCCTGAAAAGCGCTCCACAGCGTCAATGACGGAACTGCCCAGGAGACCAAATACGCGAATGCCACGCCCAGAAGCCCGCCCAGCGCGGTAATGACCATGGCCTCGGCCAGGAACTGAAACAGAATATGCCAGCGATGCGCCCCCAGAGCCTTTTCCACGCCGATCTCACGCGTGCGTTGGGTCACCGAAACCAGCATGATATTCATCAGGCCCACGCCACCGATTCCTAAAGTAAGCAAGCCAATAAAACCCAGCATGATCTTGATGCCCGTTGTAATGACCCGCAGATCCATCAAATCCGAAAACACGTCGAACACGAATACGGCGCGCTCGTCCTTGGGGTCGAAGGCATGGTGAAAAGCCATCGAGTTGCGCAGTGCTTTCACCACCTTAGTGTTTTCCCCCTCGTACTCCATGACGATTGAACTCAAATAAAACGTATCTTTCAGATCGCTCATCGCGCTGAAAGGCACATAGATGTGCTCATTCAGGTTATCGTCGCTGTTGTTGATGACGTGTCTCAGGATTCCCACAATCTGGTAGGAAATTCCGTCTATACGAATGCTCTCGCCGATGGCATTCTGCCCGGAGAACAATTTCTTCTTAGCATCCGCCCCTATGAATGCCACGCGGGAGTGAGTAAAATCCTCGGCTTCGCCGAAGGGAGAGCCTTCCGCAAACTCCATACGGCGCATTCGCGGATACGCCGAATAAACCCCGCTCACCGCATAGCTGGCACTACGGGTGCCCCAACTGACCGAGCATTGTTTGAAGACTTCAGGCGAAACACGTTTTAGAAAAGGAACTTCAGACCGGATGTACTCCAGATCATTCACGGTAAGGCGAATTTCGCTGCCCGCCTTAGTGCCGCCCACTTGCTGCGATGTTCGTCCGGGAAAAACGAATACAAGATTAGTGCCAAAGGATCGGAAGGCTGCCCACAAACCCCGCTCAAAGCCCGCTCCATAGGCCAGCAACAACACTACGGTAGCGATTCCCCAGGCCATCCCCAGCATGGTGAGAATGCTTCGCCGCTTGTTGTGGCGCAGTGCACCATATGCTTGGGATCCAAGCTCGCCAATCATTCTATCGCCGCCTCAATCTATTCCTGCCTCATAGCTTCCACTGGCGCCAGCAACGCCGCTTTGCGCGCCGGGTAGATCCCAGCCACGACCCCCGCAATGCCGAGCGAAAGAATCGCCGCAACCGCTGACGACGGCACAATCCGCGGTGTGTCAAATCCCTGCGGAGAGGGCAGCAGGGCGAGCCCGGTCAGTAACGCGGTGGTGATGAGAAGTCCGATGCCTCCGCTGAACATAGTTAGAAACGCGCCTTCGATGAAAAATTGCGTCAGGATGTTTCGGTATGTGGCGCCCAACGCCTTGCGTAGTCCGATCTCCCTTGTGCGCTCGGCCACCGACACCAGCATGATATTCACAATGCCAATTGCACCGAGAACCAGGGTGACGAATCCCACCACACCAAGAAAGTAGTCCATGGCATCGAAAATCTTGTCCACGCGCTGGGAATTTTCAATCGTGTCCCAGTCTTCGAACGCATCTTCCAGCCTAGGATCGAAACCGTGACGGCGCGCAATAATCTGGTGAAGCTCTTCCTTGGACCGTAGATGCTCAGCTTTCACCAGCGGACGATAGTTGATGAAAGAGAGCGCGCTAACGGAATTTTCTTCCTTCAACGGAAACAGAATACGCATAGTTTCAACCGGAACGAAGATACGTGCGTTCGTTCCGTTGTTTCCGTCCTTGCCAACCTTGGCCAGCACCCCGATCACGTCGAAGCGGATTCCGTTCAAAAGCATGGTCGCACCCACTGCGGGGCGTCCCGGGAATACGTTCTTGAGCAATTCCCATCCAACCACGGCCACGCGCCGGTGTTCGGAATTGTCTTCGTCATTCAACCAGCGCCCAGTTCCAATCGGCACGGTGCGGATTTGGTTGTATTCGGGAGTAACTCCGAATACCTGGCCATTGGTTGAGCCGTATTCGCTGACCGCGCGTATGTCCTCTCGGTTGATCACGGGCGACAAACTGCGTAAGGTACGGGCTTCCTTTTGGACGGCAATATAGTCTTCGTAGGTAAAGCGGTAAGTGTGTCCGGACTGCAGGCTGCCCGCCACCGCCGGAATCCTGCCTGGAGAAATGAACATAATGTCCTGGCCAAGAGTGGCCATGTTTCGCTCTTGTCCGCTGCGAAAGCCTTCTCCCAGGCCCACCAATAACAGCAGTGACCCCACTCCCCATGCGATTCCGAACATGGTGAGAAATGAGCGAAGCTTGTGCGCCCAAAGGGTCGCCAAGGACTGGCGAACAATGTCGAGCAACATTTTCATAGCAGCCGCGTTGACTTTCCCAGGAGTGGCTTCCCTGCCTGTCTCACTGTATTTACGTTTGACGGTGCAATCAGGTTCCCTCAAGTTATACCTCATGCCTTAGACCGTTTTTAGGGCGAAAAGATAGTACGTTTTCGCGAACGCCCCATAAACGGGACCAACTGCTAACCATGCCTGGCAAGCGGCGTCTAAACGACCGTTCTGTAGACTCCATCGTCGCAACTTCAACTGACATTGGGAGGCTTTCCGTGATGTTCAAACCCCTTAGCCGTGCACTTTTCGCCGTCCAGGTCTTACTCGTACTCGCATCGGTCGCGAGTGCCCAGTCCTTTGTTCTGAACTTACCTCGCCCCAGCCAGCATGCGATGCTCACCCAGCGAATCGGAATCACCGATGTGACCATCAACTATCATCGCCCGGTAGTAAACAAACGCAAGGTGTGGGGCGGTCTGGTGCCGTATGGGCAAGTCTGGCGGGCTGGAGCCAACGAAAACACTACAGTCACCTTTACAGATGCTGTAACCATTGAAGGGAAAGCCCTGCCGTCGGGAACCTATGGCCTGCACATGATCCCGGGAGAAAATGAGTGGACGGTCATCTTTTCCAAAAACTCAACCTCTTGGGGCAGCTTCACCTACGACCAGGCCGAAGACGCGCTCCGTGTCGCGGTGAAGCCGCAAGCAGCCGAATTTCACGAAGCACTCACTTACGACTTTGATGACGTCACCCCCGACTCCGCGATGGTTACCCTACGATGGGAGAAGTTAGCCGTTCCCTTCAAAGTCAGCGTAAATACCCACGAAATCGTCGCCCAGAACCTTCACAATCAGCTTCGCGGCCTCTCTCAATATTCTTGGGAAGGATGGGACGACGCGGCCAACTACCTCCTGCAAGAGAAAATCGATCTCGACCAGGCGCTGGTGTATTCCGACAAGTCAATCCAGAACGAAGCGCGCTATGACAACTTCATGACCCGGTCGCAAATCCTCGACGCTCTCAACCGGAAAGACGAAGCAACCGCGGCTCGCAATAAAGGTCTGACCATGGCCAACGCCGTTCAGCTTCACAGCTATGCCCGCCAGTTACAGATCAGCGGCAAGCAAGCCGAAGCCTTCGCGGTCTTCAAAGAGAATGCCAAAAAGAATCCAGACCAGTGGGTTGTGCACGTAGGCATGTCACGCATGTATTCGGCCCAGGGCGATTTCGCGAATGCCGCCAAAGAAATGAACGTGGCGATAACGGGCGCACCCGATGGCCAAAAACAACCCTTACAGGCCTTCGAAAAACGCCTGGAAGCCAAAGAGGACATTAACAAGTAGAGCAGCTCAATACTGTCGGCTCCTCGCGTTAGCCCTCAGCTCGAATCCAGTAAAACGAGCTGAGGACTGACGACGGAGTTTAACGAACTACTTCGCCAGGCAAGGATCAAAGCGAAAAATCAGCGGCTTGCCGATGCGCGCCTTGGCAGTGGCAGATAGTTCGACGAGCGTCGGCGGCCCGCCGTCTCTAGAAGCATCCGCCCGCGGTCGTCTAAGATGGTTCCGAAACAATACCGCGACCGGAGACGTCGTCAACCACAGTGGCAGCTGCCCCCATCCGCTTGACCATTTCTGTCACTGCAATAACTGTATCGTTATCAGTTTCAGAACTGCGTATGATCTGCACCCGCTGGCCGGCAATGCCATGCGAAATTCGCAATCCCGCACACTGTCGAGCTCGATAGGTGACTCGCGAAATTTCGCCGATGCTGAGAGAGCCAAGGACGGTAACAAGAATGGTGCCGGGTCGGCAAATTTTGTCCAGAAGGGTAAATATCTCGATCTTCGATTCCAGTTCTTCCGGACCCGCTTCAATGACCAGATCGGCCTGCCGAGCAGCCTCTTCGACACTACCGGCAAATTCGAGACGGGACAAAGCGCCAGCCCCGACATCCGCAGAAACCCTGCCCGTTTTCACGAATTCATCAAGACTGATACGAAGTTCACTTTCCGCCCGGCGCAGGGCGTTGGGTAAAAGATCCTCCAGAACGACGTGATAGCCGCCTGTCGCCGCCGCCAGCGCAATACTGCGGCCGGCTTTGCCGGCTCCGATTATACCGACGGTACCGACGGGCCGGACCCCGTACACTACTGCCCTTTTTCCAGTTGCCCCAGCAACGCATTCAGGTTAGTGCTGGCGGCGCGTATATTCTCGCCAAGTCGCTTGCGCTCGTCTGCATCCATCAGAGGGATGGAGGCACTGATGCGGCGGAGCGTGGTGTTGATATCGTCGACGTAATTAATGAGGCGAATGAGTTCTCCGGTAGCTGCCATAGTTCAACCTGCTCCTGTTGCCCGCTTTTCGGGCTCATACCATTTTAGAAACTTATTTATTTGTATGCAGTTCCGCACTGCTCGCGATACCCCATTCTCAATGGTCGAGCCGTTTTAGTAAAGGCACCCATGGGTACTCTCTCACGGCAAACCGTTCCTAACCGCTATCAAAAGGAGTTCTCGACTTACCACTTTGGTAATCACCGCCATCAACGTTATTAATGGGCCGTCGAGGCCTCTGCGGGAATCTAATCTTTATGAGTGAGAACACATTAAAACGTTACCTTTTTGCTAGTGACTTCGACCAAACCCTGACGTTCGACGACTCAGGCTATGTACTGAGTGAACTGGTAGGCATTCCTACTGCCGAGTTCGAACGAAAGGCCCAGGGCATGGCCAAGTTGAACCTGGTACAGCAAGGCGCCGAATTATCATATCTGTTGTTGCACGATCCCGAGTTTCGCTCTCGCGTGCGCAAACAACATCTGTTCGAAGTCGGCAAGACCATCCGCTTGAAGGACAATATCGAACTGCTCTACCAGATTCTCAAAAACGGAGTGGACGGTTACCACTTCGACTTTTATGTGCTGTCTGCCTCGCCGGTCGAGGTGATTCAGTCTGCGCTCGAAGGCATTGTGCCTCGCGACCACATTTACGGTACCGAATTTGTCTACAACGCCAAGGGCGAAATCGAGTCACTAGTCCGCGCCACCGCCGGTTATGGCAAAGTGGCTGCTCTCGACCAGCTGCAAGCCGAATTGCAAATTGGACCAGATCACATCATCTACACCGGCGATGGCAGCTCCGATATCAACGTGATGCTGCACGTTAAAATGCGCGACGGCTTTACCATCGCTGTGTCGGAAGCGAAACACGTGTCTCAGATCGCCCGGCGCACCGTGCTCAGCACTAATGCTCTGGCAGTTCTCGGACCGATTTTGGAGGAGACCGTGGGATGGGAACGTTCGTGTATCCGGCAGTTTTTCGAGACGTATAACATTCTGATCCAGGAGTGGGACAGCGTGCGTACAGACTGGCTGACATTGCGTCCAGCCGTAAAGGCCCTGTCTGAGACTACGGCAGCCGGCGTCTGAATCGGCAGACGATAACTGCAGTTTAGAGTCGATTTCACGCAAGACTCATCAATTAATATGTGACCGCAGTTACCGGGGCCGTAGGGGCGCTGGTTGCGCGATTGACTGTCTTGCACCCAAAATAAAGAAATGCTTCGTGACAAGAATCTGATCCCGCTTTCACACCAGCACCAGCACTGCCTGGCGCTGTGCGTGCGCCTCGATCGCGCCATTCAGGCGGGTGACGTCGATCTGGAGGCCTGGCAGGCGGAAATCCAGCAGATGTTCGAACAGGAAATTACGTTCCATTTTGCCGCGGAAGAAAGCGAATTGTTTCCCGCCGCCGCACGCTTCCCGGAACTCCAACCTCTGGTCCAGGAGCTCCTTACCGGTCATGCGATGCTGCGCACGTTTTTTTCACGAGCTGCCTCCCGTTCCCTTCATCTGGCCGGACTGCAAGCTCTGGTCGAAAAAATGGCCTCTCACATTCGTAAAGAAGAGCGCGAATTATTCGAGGGAATGCAAAAGTTGATGACGCCCAGCGACTTGGCCACTATCGGAGCGGCGCTGCAGAAGTCTCTGGCCGATGCTTCCAATGCCTGCATCCTTCCTAACGCAGCCACCAAGCTGCGCCCCAAACAATAACCTCTGCATCCGTTTAAACCGGGCTGAATCCCGGCCGACGTTTCTTTCATCTAGCACTCATGGATCAAGAAGCAAATTTGTATCCGCTTGCGGATTATTCAGAACCCGTTGTGCAGCCGTCGCCTGCTCGAGTATTAGACGACTCTCCTCTGCTTGACGCTTATTCGAACGCTGTCGTCGGAGCCGCGGAAAAGCTTAGCCCGTCGGTGGTGAAGATCGACGTTGCCCAGTCCGCCCGGAGTCGATCAGGAGAACCGCGCGAACGGCAAGGCGGGGGCTCAGGGTTCGTGTTCACACCGGACGGCCTGATCCTCACAAACAGCCACGTCGTTCACGATGCAACTCGAATTCAGGTGTCATTCGCTGACGGCCGCCGCTTCCCTGCCCATACGATCGGGGACGATCCCTCTACCGATCTGGCGATTGTACGCGTGGACATTCCGAATAACGACGCACCAAGCCTTATCGCTGCACCGCTGGGAGATTCGCAAAAGCTGCGCGTGGGACAGTTGGCCATCGCAATCGGCAACCCATATGGCTTTCAGTACACGGTAACGGCTGGCGTCGTAAGCGCCATGGGACGCTCGTTGCGCTCCTACTCCGGTCGGATGATGGACGATGTTATCCAGACCGACGCATCTTTGAATCCAGGAAATTCAGGCGGTCCGCTGGTGACCTCCGATGGGCACGTGATCGGAGTCAACACCGCAACCATCATGGGGGCGCAAGGATTGTGCTTCGCGATTGGGATCAATACTGCCAAGTTCGTGGCCGGGCGCCTTCTCCAAGATGGAAGGATTCGGCGAAGCTACATTGGAGTAGAGGCCCAGACTGTCCCGCTGCATCGCCGGCTGGTCCGCTTCTACAACCTGCCGCAAGAGACGGGCGTGGTAGTAAGTTCGGTGACGGCTGGCAGTCCGGCACAAAAAGCAGGACTACGCGAGGGCGATTTGATCGTGGCACTTGATGGCAAGCCCGTCGCCGGCGTAGACGACTTGCATCGATTGCTGACCGACGCAAGAGTGGGCGTCAGCAGCACGCTCACGGTTCTGCGTTGGACTGACAAGCTCGAACTGAAAGTCATTCCCGAAGAATCCAAGTAAGTTAGGTTTATGTGGCGGGCGGCCTCCTTTAAGGTCCGCCAGTGGCTGTGAAGATTATGCTTGAGGCGAGGTGCCGACCGGTCGGGAGGTGGCGCTTAACTGGCAGGTCGAGGAATCCGCTCCGCTGAGGCAGGCATGGACCACCACCCTTTTGGGAAGGCGGGGCCGCCCTCCCGACTGCCGGCGGGACGCCGGCACTATTCGGCGACAGCTATCCTAGATCGTAGCAAGCTCATACAGATATTCGACGTGCGAACGTACTGCGCCGTCGATTCCCTGCACGGCAGGATTGGTTGATTCAATTACGTAGTACTCGTCGGGGGCATGGGCTCCGCTGCCGTGACCCATACCGAAGTGGCCAGCCGGAAGGCGCAATGGATCGCCGGTAAAGACGTATCCCGGCCAGGATCCAGCGCTGCGCGGCATAACAATGGGATCGATCTTGTTGCTTCGATAACAGGCTACCTGGGCGCGAATCAACGGAGCATCGGCCGAAGTGCTGGTCGGATCATAGCCTCCGGTCATATTCACTTCGATGTCACCGAATCCGTGTTTGGCAAGATGCGCTCTCAGCGACGCTACCGCCTCATCGGCTTTCATGTCGGGGACGAGTCGCAGATCCATCTTGGCGACCGCCCGATGCGGAAGAATGGTTTTTCCGCCCGGCCCGGTATAGCCACCTACCAGCCCTTCAATATTCACCGTGGGCCGCGACTGTAACATCTCGAGGGCTTCCTGATAGCCGACATCATGCATCCAGCGGTCGACGCTGTACTGCTTCTTCGCAACATTCTCATCGAGCCGGCGAGCAGCCTCTGCAATCATTTTCTTTTCCGCCGCGGATAGAGGCCGGGCCTTGTCTGCAAAACCCTCGATCGCCGGGCTGTTGCCATCGGGCGAGACCAGAGTCGAGAGGGCCTCTACCAGGTGCCACGCCGGGCTGTCCATCATAGCTTTCAGACTGGAGTGCACATCTTTTCTCGGGCCCCGTCCCCACTTTTCTCCGCTGGAAACGAGTTCTAGCTCTACCACACCTTTGGCGCCGAGCGTCATGGTAACTTTGCCATCGAGCTCCTGTTCGGCGGAGGGAATATAAACGCCGCTGCACTTGCGCAGAGCAGCCAGCACTTCCGGCCGACGAACGATTTGAGCAAAGTGCGGTGAACCGATTTCCTCTTCACCTTCGGCTACAAAAACAAGATTCACGGGAAGTTGGCGGCCCGCCCCCCGTATCGCATGCAATGCCGCAAGAAACGAGGCTTCGGGACCCTTCTGATTTACCGCGCCGCGCCCAACGACGGCCTTGCCCAAGCCAGGTTTTTCGACGATCGCGGCTTCGAACGGTGGGGATGACCATTCAGATGGGTCAACTTGTTTGACGTCGTACATAAAATAGATGCCGACGGTGCGCGGAGCTCCCGCATCGAGCGCGGCAAAGATGCCTGGCTGGCCGTCGGTGGGAATCTTCGTGACCTGGTTGAAGCCGGCGTCGCTTAGCATGCGCATCGCGAGCTCGCAACCTTCGTCCATGCCACGGCGCTCCGCGGCGATGGAGGGCTGGCGAATCCACTGCTGCAGACGTTGCACCGATTCGTCGTGGCGTTTCTCGATTTCCTTCTGAATAATTACGAGGTCAGGATTATCGGCGGCGAAGGAGTGATGAGAGAAGGCGAAGGTGACAGCGCTGGCGGCGGTAGCTTGCAGGAATCGTCGTCGGTTCATGGGCGCGAGAATAATGCCAGGACACGAGACATGTAAAGGGTAATGCCAGGGATCAGCTGTCAACAGAATCAATTACGATGTCGGGAGAGTTAATGGCGCGAGGAATTCTATGTTGTGGCAACCTGCTCAAGGCGTTCCAGCGCGCCTGGATATTTGCGGACCAGAAACATCAGCGCTGGATGTTGACTACGCGCAATTGCAGAAGATATACGGCGCACCGAACGATGCCGAGATGCGCCGTAATAGCCCCGCCAAGTACAACGCTGACATGAAAGTGGTCAGCGGTAACCCCGATTCCCAAGCATGTCAGCGAAGGCTTCGTTGAGCGTCAAATTCTGACCATGAGAATGGGAACGCGGCTGTTTACGATTCTCGTGCTTCCAACATTTTCAGGGTGTAACTTTCTTCCACTCCCGAATGCAGAGATCAACCACGTTGGGGTTTTGTAGAAACGGCATCATTCCGTCTACGCCTATCAATCTCCTTCATAAATTTCCTCAGCCCCACGCATTGCGTCGGTGATTGCGCAGATGGTCGCTGCTACCGGCCCGTCAGGATCATAGGGAGCCAGCTTGCGTGCTGCCAAGATTGAGGCCATGATTCCGATGACGCGTTTACGACCTTCATCCACGGAAGCAGTTTAGCAGTTTCGTATTTTGTTCGCTATCAACTTGTTCCTCAAGGAGTCGGTCTCGTATATCCTGTCCAACACCAATCGGATTGGAGGAGGGATGAGCCTGAACGGTTTTGACTTCGCGATTCTCTCGTTCCTGAATACCTTGGTACATAGATCGTGGTTTGTTGACGCCGTTGTAGTCGTTCTGGAGGGAAACCGACTCCTAAAGGGCGGTCTTATGATGGCGCTCTTCTGGTGGGCTTGGATCAAGCTTGGAGAAGACGGGCGTAAGAAGCGCGAAATTCTTCTCTATGGAATGCTGGTTTCCACACCCACGGTTCTCCTCGCCAGGGGCCTCGCCTTGGTGCTGCCCTTCCGAGTCAGGCCGCTGCACAATCCAGAACTTCATTATCAGCTTGCCTATACTCTCGATCCAAATGCTTTGGAAAAATGGAGCTCTTTCCCCAGCGACCATGCCACCCTGTATTTTGCCTTGGCGATCACACTATTTTTTGTTTCTCGCCGATGGGGCGGGATTGCACTCCTCTACACTTTTTTTGCTATCTGTCTTCCGCGGGTATATCTAGGATTGCATTACCCAACTGATATTATCGCTGGGGCGCTCCTGGGAATTCTTGCGGCCTCCACCGTGCATTTGCTGTGGCTCAGAAAATTGGTCGCGGGCACCGCGATGCGATGGATGGACGCACATCCCGCGCCGTTCTATGCTTTCCTCTTTCTCCTCAGCTTCGAAAACGGCAATCTGTTCGAATCATTGCGGGCTATGGCAAAACTGGCGGTGAACATCACGCAAGTTCTTCTGGCTCGCACACCGCATTAATGTATTCAGGTAGCGAGCCTCGCCTCATTCCAGGTGGCATATTCCAGCGTTTTCGGAGTAAGCGTAGGTCAATGAGCACTGTAACAGCTGCGGGAGATTCTGCTAGAGTGGCACAGCCTCCACCCCTGTCGACCCGCAATTTTCCAGACTCAGATCGAGGCACTGAATGAAACTGTCTAATCACCGTGTACTCCTCTGTGGGATTCTTTCACCTGTGTTAGCTCTGATTTTGTATGCGCTCGTATACGGGACGTTGACGCGCTACAGCACGGATCTTGAAAAGGACTGGCTATTTCGACTGTCCTTATCGACAATCGCGATGACCATTCCGTTTTTTGCAACTATTGCCGTTGCAATGAAGGCCCGACATAAGGGTGCATTTTCCCTGTCTGCGAAAATAGGACTTGTCCTTGCGATTCTCTCGCTTGGGCTTACGGCTGCGCCAATTCGGGACGGCCTTCTCCGCGCGAAACAGACGCGAAACATGGCAATGCACGATGTGGCCGCACCGCTCTTTGACACTGTGGACATCAACGGAAATGCGGAGCGCCTCAGTGATCAGGCTGGTAAAGTCGTAATCATCAACATCTGGGCGACCTGGTGCGGGCCTTGCCGTAGTGAGATGCCTAAGTTAGACCACCTCTACCGGGAGCAAAAGGACAAAGGGCTAATCGTATTTGGAATATCAAACGAAGATGTCGGAGTGCAGCAGAAATACCTACAACTGGTACCCGTGAGCTACCCGCTCCTAACCGTGAAAGGGATAGTCCCCAGCCTTTACCGCGACATAGCTCGCTATCCGGCGATTTTTATAATCGACCGCAGTGGACGACTCCAGTCCGCACCCGGCCCTGATCAATCCTTCGAGAAACTCGAAGCAGCCGTGGAAGCCCTGTTAGACAGCCACTCATAGGCCATACAAAAACAAGCGACCGATTAGCGCCACCATTTTTCCTGTCTTCGTACTTGCAGATTCGCGGTTTGCCAGGTTTTAAGCAATTCGTGCGGAAGTTAAATCAGCAAGTTGTAGACAACACACAGTGGTACTCCTTGTTATTGCAAGCGCCGCTCCCCTATGTTAGCGTCAACAAACAGAAGAGGTTAGCTTGCAAGCGACGATTCCTGTCGGGCTGGATCGCAAGGAAGCGGAAGTTTATCATCGGCTCGATCCCGCACGACTCCCAAGACACATCGCAATCATCATGGACGGCAATGGCCGGTGGGCCCGCCGCCGGCATCTGCCGCGCGTGGCTGGGCATCGGGCAGGAGTAGCGTCGGTACGTTCGACCGTCGAAACGGCGGCGCGAATCGGAATTCCGTCACTGACGCTTTATGCATTTTCCGAAGAGAACTGGAAAAAGCGTCCGCGGAGCGAGGTAGATTTTCTGATGGGCCTGTTGTGCCGCTTTTTGAAGGCGGAGGTCCCCACGCTGAACAAGAACAACATCCGGCTTGAGTACATTGGACGACAGCACGAACTTCCAGAACCGGTGCAGGAAAAGATGGAATGGGCGCGTCAGGCGACCGGTCACAACAGCGGGATGGTGCTGACCCTGGCTCTTAATTACAGTGCGCGGACGGAACTCGTCGACGCATTCCGTTCGATCGTAGACGCAGCCGCGCGCAACGGCGGTCTCGAACATTTGGAGATCGACGAGGACGCGGTTTCACGAAATCTGTATACCCGCCATCTGCCTGATCCCGATCTTGTGATTCGCACCAGCGGCGAGATGCGACTCAGTAACTTCCTCCTATGGCAGCTGGCTTACGCGGAAATCTACGTCACGCCAACCCTGTGGCCAGAGTTTCGAGGGCTGCATCTTCTGGAGGGCATTGCTGAATATCAGAAACGCGAGCGGCGTTACGGGGGATTGGCTGGGGACACGACAAATGGGCACGGTTCTCCTCACGCAAAGCATCAATCTGGCCACCATCCTTCGAAATCGGACCGGGGTTAGCTCGGTTTGCAACTACTGAAACGAATCCTCACCGCAGTTCTCCTGATCCCCATTGTTCTTGGGTTGGTGCTACGCGCGCCGGTTCCCGTACTTGCTTTGGTCGCTGCCCTGGTCGCACTGCTGGCGACGCAGGAACTGTTAAAACTATCCGAAGCCTACAAGATAAAGCCTTTTCCCTGGCCAACGTATATCTTTGTGGGACTGTTCTTTCTGTTTCTCGCGGTGAATCCCGGACATGAGACTCCGCTACTGTCGACGGCAGTGTTTGCCGGCAGCGTGGCGTTTGCGGCGGTTATTTCGCCGTTCGTATTCCTGGTGATCGGAATGTTACGAAACAATCTCAGCAGCGCGTTTCCCGCAGCGCTGGTTTCTGCGTTCTCTTTCGCGTACGTCGCTTTGCCGCTGGGACTTCTGGTGCAGATTCGGGAGCAAGTATCGGGAGCATTCCTGCTTTTGTATCTGCTTTTGCTGGTGTGGGCGGGTGACATCTTTGCCTATTTTGTGGGACGTTCCCTCGGGCGTCATTTGATGTCGCCGCGCATCAGCCCACGAAAAACCTGGGAAGGAACGCTGGCCTCGATGATCGCGAGTCTGGTAGTGGGCATGTTGCTTTACAAGTACGCTCTTCCGATCAGCTCCGCACTTCTGAATGCGCACCTTATCGAAAAACGAGACGGGTTATTTGCGTTGGAAAAACCGCCTCTATGGCCAATACTGTTGTTGTCAGCCGCAATCAATGTGGCGGCGCAACTCGGTGATCTGGTGGAATCGCTGATAAAGCGTGGTGCAGGAGTAAAAGATTCGGGGACACTTTTACCGGGACATGGGGGCATGCTGGACAGGGTTGACGCGTTGCTCTTTGCCGCGCCGGTGCTGTGGTACTATGCGGCTTGGCGCGTGTTGCAGTAGGTCATCCCCCCGGCAGAGCGCCCCACCCAATTTTTCTCATGAAACGTATCGCCATCCTGGGTTCTACAGGCTCAATCGGCCGCAGTACTTTGAGTGTTGTCGAGTCGTATCCGGAGCGCTTTGAGGTTGTGTCCCTGGCGGCCGGCCACAATGTGGAAGCCACTTTTGAACAGGCTCGGCGATGGAAGCCGGAACTGATCTCGATATCTACTGAAGTCGATGCCGAAATTCTCCGATCTCATCTGCAGACCGCCGGAATTAAAGGAATTGAAGTCGTAGACGGCTCGGAAGGCGCCGTGCAGGTGGCCACTCATCCGAAGGTGGATTTCGTGGTTAGCGCCATCGTTGGGGTGGCGGGCCTGGAGGCCACTTACGGGGCGGTCAAGGCTGGCAAGACGGTTGGATTGGCCAACAAGGAATGCCTGGTGGCGGCCGGAGAACTGATCACGGCCGAGGCGCGGCGGCAGGGTAAACCGCTGCTGCCCATCGATAGCGAACACAATGCGGTACATCAATGCCTGCGTGGCGGCCGGATGGAGGAAGTGGAGCGGATCTGGCTGACGGCGTCGGGCGGGCCGTTTCTTTACACACCGAAATCCCAATTTTCTGCAATCACGGTCGAACAGGCTTTGAATCATCCCACCTGGAAGATGGGGCAGCGGATCACAATCGACTCCGCCACCCTGATGAATAAGGGATTCGAGGTGATTGAGGCTTGCCGTTTGTTCAACTTGCCGCCCAGTAAAGTGCAGGTGATGGTGCATCCGCAATCCACAATTCACTCCATGGTGGAGTTTGTCGATGGCAGCATACTTGCTCAATTCTCTGTGACCGACATGCGGCTGCCGATTTTGTACGCCTTGACGTATCCAGAACGGATTGTGTCGTCTATGCGCTTGCCGGTCATGGACTTACGACACCTCGAATTCTTGCCACCGGATATGGAAAAATTCCCTTGTCTGGGTCTGGCTTACGAGGCCGCCGAAGCGGGGGGGGCGAAAACTGTTGCACTCAATGCTGCGGACGAGGTAGCGGTGACGGCTTTCTTGCAAGGCGATATTGAATTTGACAGCATCCCAAAAATCATTCGAGAGGTTCTCTCTGCAACGGAAACCGGCAAGTTTGAATCTATTAATCAGGTGCTGAAAGCGGACTCAGACGCACGGGCCATGGCCCGTGAACGGGTTAGGCAACTAGCGGACGGGTCAGGCGGTTCGCGCTCGTTATCGAGCGCAATACCAGTGGAGTAAAACAACTTTATATGTCTGGATTCTTAACTGCTGTGCTTGCTGTGGGCGTGATTCTTGGATTCATGATCCTTATTCACGAATTCGGCCACTTCGCCGTGGCCAAGCTGCTGGGTGTTCGCGTCGAGCAATTCGCAATCGGCTTCGGAAAGCGGCTATTCGGTTTTAAAAGAGGCGAGACGGATTACCGCATCAATGCGTTGCCGCTTGGCGGCTACGTCAAGATGAGCGGCGAGAACCCGATGGATGAGCGTAGCGGCGATCCCGGGGAGTTCATGTCGCATGCGCGATGGCACCGTTTCCTGATTGCCATCGCCGGACCCAGCATGAACATTTTGTTTGCGATTGGCCTGCTTACCTGCGTGTACATGGTCCGTTACGAATATCCCGCGGTACTGGACGAGCCGGCGGTGATTGGTTGGGTGATTCCCGACACGCCTGCCGCCAAAGCAGGCATTCAAGCCGGGGATCGCATCGTAAGCATTGACGGAATACTGAATCCCACATGGGAACAGGTGATTCCGCGAGAGGCGTTGAACCCCAACCAGCCTCTTGAAGTGAAGATTGAGCGTAGCGGGCAGCTGATTTCAAAGAACATTGTCCCGGAGGCCTATGGCCCAAACCAGATGGGTTCCGCGGGATGGGCGCCTAAAGAAGCAAGCTTCCCGATCACGGTGCTGGAGCCAGGAATGCCCGCCGAGAAGGCAGGCATGAAACTGGGCGATGAGATCGTCAGCGTAGACGGTCAGCCGATCACCGGACTGGAAGCGATGATCGAGAGTTTGAAGCACACCAAGGACAAGCCTATCCAGATCACGGTTCAACGCGACGGCAAACCGCTCAATTTTACCGTCGCTCCGGAACTGACGGACGTCAAGGGTGATTCGCGTTACCGCGTGGGTATTGGCAGTGCTCCCATGAAGACAACGTCCTTACCCCTGGTGGCCGCTTTCCGCAAATCCCTGGAGCAAAACAAGCAGGGATCATTGCTGATTCTGGAGTTGGTCGAAAAAATGGTGGAGCGTAAAATTTCGATTCGATCGATCGAAGGGCCCATAGGTATCGGCCGCGCTGCGGGACAGGCGGCCAGCAAAAAAGGCTGGACACCATTGCTCGAACTCACGGCGGGAATCAGCCTGAACTTGGGCATTTTCAATTTGCTGCCTATTCCCATCATGGACGGCGGCGTGATCCTGCTATTGTTCGTCGAAAGTATTATCCGCAGAGATATCAGCCTGCGTATCAAAGAGCGGATCTACCAGGCGGCATTTGTGTTTCTGGTCTTGTTCGCGGTCATGGTGATCTATAACGACGTGGCGAAGATGCTGCCTGGCGTTATGGGAAGAATGCCTTAACGCAAGCTGTCAGCTATCAGCCTTCGGCTGTCAGCTTCTCTGAGCTTATCGTCCGCGGAGCCATGGGTTGCGCTCGCGCCAGCAGCATCCGGTATTCAGTGTGCTATCCGCCTAACTAACCTTATCATTCTGCGGACTTTAAGTGCTGGTGCTTCACAGTCTGACAGCCGGCGGTTTCTTTTCCCGTGTTAAACTAAGTCCTTCCGATGGCTAATATTCAGCGTAGAAAAACCGTCACCGCCGTGGTCGGCGGAGTAAGAGTTGGCAGCGATGCACCAGTTGTGGTGCAGTCGATGACCAACACCGACACGGCTGACATCCCATCTACTGTGAAGCAGATTGCCGCGCTGGCTCGAGCGGGATCTGAACTAGTTCGCGTCACCGTTAACAACGAAGAGGCTGCGGCAGCCGTTGCGCCGATTGTCGAGCAACTCGAAGGGCAGGGCGTTAGCGTTCCCATCATCGGCGACTTCCACTACAACGGGCATCTTCTGCTCAAAAAATTTCCCGAATGCGCCCGGGCATTGGCGAAGTACCGCATCAATCCGGGCAACGTGGGGATAGGCCGCAAGGATGACAACAATTTCCGCACGATGATTGAGGTAGCAGCGGAGAATCAAAAGCCGGTTCGCATTGGCGTGAATTGGGGATCGCTCGACCAGGCGCTTTTGACGCGCATGATGGACGAGAATTCGCTTCTAGCGGAACCGAAAGACGCCCGCGAAGTTACCATGGAAGCGATGGTTGTCAGCGCTTTGAATTCGGCCGCGCTGGCTGAAAAATACGGATTGCGCCCGGACCAGATTATTCTCAGCGCGAAAGTCAGCGGCGTGCAGGATTTAATCGATGTGTACCGTTCGCTGGCGGCACGTTGCAATTATCCGCTGCATCTCGGGCTCACCGAGGCTGGCATGGGCGCGAAAGGAATTGTCGCCTCCAGTGCCGCGATGGGCGTGGTATTGCAGGAAGGCATTGGGGACACCATTCGGGTTTCGCTCACCCCGGCTCCCGGAGGCGATCGTACCGAGGAAGTTCGCGTGGGCCAACAGATTCTGCAATCGCTTGGCATTCGCAGCTTCACTCCACAAGTCACGGCCTGCCCGGGATGCGGGCGCACCACCAGCACGTTCTTCCAGGAGATGGCGCAGCAGATTCAGTCTTACCTGCGCGATCAGATGCCGGTGTGGAAGGGACGTTACACGGGCGTCGAGGAAATGAAAGTCGCCGTGATGGGCTGCATCGTGAACGGTCCGGGCGAATCCAAGCATGCGAGTCTTGGCATTTCATTGCCGGGCACATTCGAAGAGCCGAAAGCGCCGGTCTATGTCGATGGCCGTCTGTTTACCACATTGAAAGGCGATAAGATTGTTCCGGAATTCATCCAGATTCTGGATGACTACGTTGAATCACACTACGCTGCGAAGGAAGAATTGGCGATGCGATAACGTAATCCATGCGCGAGGGCCCCGCCTCGGAGGTAGATTTCAGAGCCCGTTTCGAAATAGAAAACCACCTAGGCCCGCAAGGGCAGCCTCGGGCTGTCACTGTCATCATCAAGCGAGTCGGCTATCCGGTTGAGGTCGGGATAGTTTGCCAGCAGCGTCTCGGGAGCTTTTACTCTCCGTCCGGTCAGAATATTCTTCAACTGCAATGCGTTTACGCCAGCCTTGCCGAGGAAGTGATTGTTGGTCACGACATAAGTGACTTCCGCTTTCTTGGCGATGCGGACGACCCTCTCCTTCCATCCTGCAAGCTCGGATTCCGTATAAAGATAGTTGTAGCGATCGGCGCAGGTTTCCGCCTGAAACCACTGCTCGTAATTTCTTCCATGGAGGCGCACATAGCCAACCGGGGAAGTCACATGTTCGGTAGGCACGAGAGAACGCCCGATCAGCGGCTGATCGATATTGCAGAAGGCCACATTCTTCTGCATGAAATCGTTGATGGTATCCGGATCGTCCCAGCTTTCGTGACGAACTTCCACAACGCGCGGATATTCGATGAACTGCCGCAAGAGCTTTTCCAGATACTCCCGGTTGAGTGACGTGTTTTTGAACGAAACCGGGAACTGAATCAGCAGCGCACCGAGCTTCCCTTCTCCAGCCAGCGCTTCGAGACCTTCGCGTGCCAGAGCCTCGTCTTCATCGTTCGGCCGGATGGACGCCGCAGAGGTGGGCTCCATCACCGCGATCGGATTGTGAGTAAAGGAACGGTGCAGTTTCGCCGTAAACATGAAATCCGGGTTCACGGCTTTTGCCGCGCGAACCCATAGCTTTGCCAGGTGAGGTTTGATATGTCCGTAAAAAGAGGTGTTGATCTCCACGGTGTCGAAACAACGGGCCAGAATGTCCAACGGATGCTGTTTGCGATGCTGCATGCCGGGCGGATAAAACACGCCTTCCCAATCCTTATAGGCCCAACCAGCAGTACCAACACGGATTTCCGGGGAAGCGTCCATGGAAAAGCCGAACAAATGTCGTGTTGGCAGGTTAGCATAGGTTCAATCTCCACAGGCAAGGCAAAAGAGTTGAACTTTCTCCTTTTCTTCTCTCACAACATTATCTAAAATCAAAGCAATCCCATGGAAAGTTTTCTTTTGATCCTGGTTTTCGGTCTCAACCTCGTACTTTTGGCGGTAGCAATTGCGCTTTGGCGCCGCGGGACCAGTTCATCTCATGCCACCCAACTGGCGCAATTGGCCAAGGAATCGGCCTCCTTGCGCGAATATTTTTCGCGCAGTTTTGCCAACGCGACAACTGATATGGCGGCTCGCCTGGAAAGCACCAAGGGCGATTTGCGCCAGGGGGTAAGCGACCGTCTAGCCCAGGGATTCACCGAGATCCGTACTTCGGTCGAGGCTCAACTGGCGGGCGGACGGCGCGAACAAACGCAAGATTTACGACACGCGCGTGAGGAACTGAATAATTCACTCGCGTTAACGACCTCGCAACTTAAAGTTGAATTTGAAAATCTCAACCAAAAGACCGCGCAGTGCCTTGAATCAATCCGTGACCGGGTGGATGCGAAGTTGCTCGCGATCACCGACCAGGTGCAGCAAAAGCTGGACCAGAATATTAAAGAAGGATTCGCGCAGTTTGAGAAAGTTCAGCAGCACTTGAAGGCGGCGGAAGAACAGTTGCGCGAAGTGGGCGCGCTCGGTCATTCCATCAACGATTTGAATAACATGCTCAAGCTGCCTCATCTGCGCGGCCAGTTTGGTGAAGCCAGCCTGGAACGGCTGCTATCAGATTTTCTGCCAGCGCACATGTTCGAGATCCAGTCTTCCGCCGGCGATGGCAACGGACGGGCCGATGCTGTCATCCAGTTTCCGGACCGCAGGCTGCCGATTGACGCCAAGTTTCCTCGCGAACAGGTTCTGGCATTGTTTGAGAGCAACGTCGAGTCAGAAATCGCTGTCGCGCGGCACGAATTTATTCGCGTGATGAAGGTCGAAGCTCGGCGGATCAAGGCTTACATTCAACCTGAACACGGCACTACTGATATCGCCTTGATGTATCTGCCCAGCGAAACGCTCTATATGGAAGCCGTTCGCAATCGCGAATTGGCCGACTGGCTCAACGCGCAACACGTGTTTCCAGTGTCGCCAAATACGCTGCTGATGACGTTGCAGACGATCGCTCTTGTGCACAAGTGGTACGAAGTCGCTAGCCGATTTGAGAAGAGCCGTCTAGAACTGGGGAAGGCGCAAAAATCCTTTGATCACTTCCAGAATCAGTTTGAAAACGTTGGAAAGAACCTGAACAAGGCGCAGGAAGCTTTTGATACCGCGCAGCGACACTTAAAGACGTATCGGGGACGGGTCACGGCGTTGAGCGGCCAAGAACAACTGGAACTGGACACGGCTACGTTGAAGACTGACGAAGAGCCCGTGCTGCCTTTGGTTGACAAGGCCAGCGCTTAGCCGCAACCGGGTTTTTTTCGGCAAACACTTTGGCTAGCGGGGCGTTGCGTCGCCAACAATTGCAGAGCTTCGGGAAGTTTGTCCGATCGCTCCCACGCTTCGTAAAACCGGCGAAGCGTGGGGCCCGGGGTAAAAACAAACCAGTCAACCTTCTACGCCCCGCGCTTTGTCTTTAGTTCCGCCAGTAATTGCTCGATACGATCTTCTTTCTCGAGGGCTGCCAGTCGTTCCTCAACATCGTCGGCCGCGATTTCGGATTTCGCCTGACTGTGAGCTTCGGCGTGTGCGACTTTGCGCTTCATGCGGTCGAACGCGCTTGCGCTTGAGCCGTTTCCCGCCGCCATCTTCGCGTCGCCGGCCTTGCCGACTGCGCGTGCGCGACGGTGCTGCGCGATAAGAAGGTCGGCTTTGGCTTGCGCCTCTGTCAGCTTCCGCTCGAGTTGGCGCAATGCTGTCTTGAGATTCTCAACCTGCGCTTTCTGATCAACTACTTGCTCCGCAAAACCCTGGCTCAGGTCGCGATAACTCTCTACCCGCTGGAGCGCGGCGCGCGCCAGATCGTCCTGCTGCTTGTCGACCGATAACTCTGCTTTGCGCATCCACTCGGCCACTTTGTCTTCGTTTTCTTTTTGTTTCTTTTCCAACAGGTGATGATCGGCGATTGCAATCGCAACCTGAGTTTTGACTTGCAACAACTGGTTTTGCATGTCGAGGATCACCTGCTTGATCATCTTTTCCGGATGTTCGGCTTTGTCGACGAGGTCGTTGAGATTGGCGCGCACTAATGTGGAAACTCTTTCCAGTAATGCCATGATGGACTCCTTTACTTTAGCTGTCAGCTATCGGCCTTCAGCTTGGTGCGTTTTGTGAACAACTTCGCACTCGGCACAGTCAGAGCTGCGTAAACTGCTTCCGATCACAACTCCGATCGCGATCCCCACAGCCAGCCAGATTGCCATGTGTCCGGCGAAGACACCGGTAGCGGTGCCGATGCCAGCGCCCATAGCTATGCCGAGACCGATTTGCGTCGTGGTTTTGTTCATGCTCGTTCGCCTCTAACAGCAGATTCCTCGCGGTCTTGAACCCGCTCCCAATGACAACGTTGAGCGAAATTCAGGAAGCGCGGGACGGGATTGCTCCCGTCCTCACTAACCAATCATGCCGGCTACTTCCCCGCTCCGCCGTTGGACGGAAGCGCGTCGGGCCTGGTCGGCTTATCGCCAATCTGGCGAACCTTGCCCAGCAATTCGGACATCGGCATTCCAGACAACGTTTCGAATAAAGCCGGAACCTGCGCCGCCATCTTGGCAATGTCCCCGGTGATTTTGTTCATTCCGGAAGCATCGCCATTACCGGTTGAGACAATAGTGATCTTGTCCACATTGGCCAGCGGACTGGCAAGTGCGCGAACAATTTCCGGCATGCCGGTGAACAGCTTGTCGATCACCGCCGCCTGGTTGTATTCCTGATAGGCCTCGGCTTTCACGTTCATGGCTTTGGCTTCAGCTTCGCCTTTCTTGAAGATAATCTCGGCTTCCGCTTGGCCTTGGGCGCGAATTGCCGATGCGTGACCGTCCGCCTCCGACATGAGGCGTTGCTTTTCGGCCAGCGCCAGAGTTTCGATTCGTTGACGCTCGATTTCCGCCCCTTTCAAGACTGTAGCGATCAGTTCTTTTTCGCGGCGGTTGATTTCGGCTTCCTGCACTTTTACTTGCTGCTCTTTTTCGATCTGTTGCACCTTCACCTGCTCGGCGATGACCTGCTGTTGCATGATGTTGGTCTGAATGTCATAGGCCTTGTCAGCCTGCGCTTGTTGCCGTTTGGTCACCTCAACGTATTGTGCTTTTTTCACTTCAAGATCACGCTGCGCCTCCGCCTGTTTGGCCAGGGACAGTGTTTCCGCTAAAACCCGCTCCTGATCCGCCTGTGCTCTTGCGACCGCTGATTCGCGTTGCGCCAGAGCGCGTTTGATAGCCGTATCGCGATCAGCTTCCGCCGTGGCGACGTCGGCATCGCGCTTGATACGTGCAACATCCGGTTTGCCCATGTTGGTGATGTACTCGTTCTTATCGCGGACTTCCTTGATGGTGAAGGAGATGACTTCCAGCCCCATCTTGTTCATATCCTCGGCACAAGTGGAGCGCATGCGATCGGAAACCATTTCCGGCTGCTTGACGATTTCTTCCACCGTGAGTTGGCCGATTATGCCGCGCAGGTGGCCTTCCATCACCAGGCGGATCAGACCTTCGCGCTCCTGATCTGTCTTGGTGAGAAATTGTTCCGACGCGGTCAGGATCGATTCCATGTCTGATTTGACCTTGATTTGTGCCACGGCCTCCACTGTCACTGCTACGCCCTGCTTGGTGTAAAGGTCCTGTTGCGGCGCCACGTCGAACGACATCAGTTCGAGGGAGAGCTCGCGGCATATCTGCACCATCGGAAACACAAGTGTGCCGTGTCCCTTCACTACTCTTGTGCCGCCTAGCCCGTAGACGATGAGTGCTTCATGCGGACCGGCTTTGCGATAGAGCCTGGCCATGCCGCTCATCAGAAAAAGAATGGTCATAACTCCGAGCCCGACGAAGACCCAAATTTCGAAAATGTGTGACATCCCGAACATATTGCCTCCTCTTTCGAGTGCCCCAACCTAACTGGTGACAGCAGAGGGGACACTTCGACTTCGCTCCGTGCGTGCTTAGCAGAAGAGAAGTCGAAGCGATCCCTCATGCATTTTCCGGTGCTCCTTGTTTCTGTCTGATCAAGTTCAGATCATTCATGATCTTTTCTGGTTCACGATGTCCGAGGAACACTTCTCCATCGGATAGCATAAGGCGCACACCTGTATTACCCCATACATACGCGCGCCGTTCGCCAACGCCACGAATCCCATAGCCAGCCATTGGATTCCACGGCGCAATGGCGTATGCCCTAATATCTTGCAACGGTATGGAACGCAGGCGAAAACCGAGAGTACTGATCTGGACTCCATGACTGGTGAAACGATAATGAAAGCCGCTCCAGGCGAGTGCAGCCGCCCCAACCATCAACAAGGCAGGCAGCGACACAATCCAACGAAGCCCATGCAGCGGGATGAGGCCGACTACCCCCAGATCGACCACCGTTAAAACAACTAAAACCACCGCCCAAAACGTTGAGCCATGTACTTCTTCTGCCTCGACGAAATCGGATTGTCGCGGCAATTCAATGCCGCGCCTGGCTGCAAGGGCGATTGCCGTTACTGCGAATGATGCGACGAACACGACGGCTAGAGCCGGAACAATGTTTAGCGGGCGTCCATCGATGTTGTAGTTAATGAGGGCTGCGTTGATGCTGAACAATGCGCCCGTTATGACGTAAAGCATCGCCATCAAAGACCAGGCAAGAGCGTCGGGCTTGCGAACCCGCATGAGAGTCCCGGTGAGCGCCAGCAGGACAACAAACACTACGACGAGGGCGAAGGCGAGCGAGGTTTCACGCGTCATCCAGCCATTGGGTTGCCCCGAAACTCCAAAATGGGTCGCCATTCTGGCCGGCAACTGATCCCACACTGACCAATACTGCAAACCTGTCAGCGGCAGGGCCAGCCAAAGAACTGCTGTCAGTGCGCGAAACAATTTGCTGTCCATTCAATTCCCCCTGGCGTCGTCCGCCGACCAATCTCTTGCTCGAGCGTGATGCCGACGCCTAAGTTCATTCCTCCGACATCTCTGACCACGGGCGTACATAGGCGATTCCCTTGTCGTAACGGGTAACCATAACTTCCGTTCCCTTGGCGATGGCCTTCCCGTTTTCTCCGCGGGCGCCACAAGTACGTCGCGTGCCCGCTTGCGAGTAAATGATTTCACCTGTCCCGGCTTCCCGGATAGACACCGATACTCTTCCCAACACACCAGCCATTTCGTAATCCGCGGGATCCATTGCTTCATCCTGCGAGATCAGCACTCGGCTTAGAAACGTGAACATAATTCCTCCGCCGACCAACCCGACCAAAACAGAAAGCACAAGGCCGAAAGCAACCTGGATCCTGGAATACCAAGTGAGCAGGTAGCCGGATCCTCCAAACCACGCCAGGAAGGCTGTCAGCGTGATGAAGTTGAAGGCGGAAATATTGGAGGCATGTCCGTGCGCGACCCTAGCCTCGCCCCGTGACGCACTGGAAGGGCTGTGAGCTGTCGAGGTGACGTTGCTGGGGGCGGACCCATGATGCACCGCAGGAGCGTGAGGAAAGTGCGGCATGTGCAGATGCCACCGCAAGCCTCCGGCGAGAAACGACACCAAGCTGAACGAAAATCCAATGGCGAAACAGATCAAATAAAAGTCTGCCCAGTTCATATTCGCCGCCTTCCCTCTTTGGCGACATCCTTCTTGTCCCGAATCGGGCGTTGCGCCGCAACTTCGGGATGCAACGCTTCAAGAAGCCGATCGGCAAGGCCCGGAGTGTCGAGAATCGCACCTAACAGGAGAAAACAACGACGGGTATCTTTTTCGCGCGCAGCCTTGATCAGCACTTCGCTTACTTGCGGATCGCTGGCGAAGCGCTCCGAGCCTTGTAGTAGCCACACGTCGAGTTTGCCTTCGGTCGTGCGCAGGTCTGACACAAGCTCGGTGTGATAACCCTCGGGGTCGTCCACCAGAAATCCGGGATGCACTTTAAAGAATTTTGCCAGCAACGTACGAGTGGATTGCGTCATGTGCCGTCGTGCCCCGCCTTCCATCTGCGACACATAGGACTGGCTAATACCCTGGCCCTGCTCTTTGCGAACGCCCTGCACCAATTCCAGCTGAGTCATGGGCCGTCCCAGTCCACGAAGCGAGCCTTCCACCTCGCGCAAATAACGTAGTTTTTCAGCCAAAGTCATAGCTATATTGCAAATTGCTATATTTATATGTCTATCTGTTAATTAAATCAAGAGCTGGATTTGGGGCGTTTTCTGAGAGTTAGAAGGGATTTACCGACCGGTTAACGCGTTGGCCATTCCGAAACGGCTCTCGCCAGCGGGGCCTGCGACCTACCCGTGGAAACGGAGGCCTGCCCATAAATCGGTTCGGAATGACAACTAGATTTCGATGTATGGAACGACTTCATCCGCACATCGCTGCACATGGAAGCGCCTCCGTTTCCGGAGGCGCTGTTGACGCTTGAGCAAAGTGGTTACTGCATCCGGCCGTTGTGTTTTTTGCGGTAGATTGCGCGCGACGTGCGGTTTTGCTGGCGGTTGACCTGCCGGTGTTCGGCTGCTGTCAGCTTCCCGCCGTTCGCGGTGCGTTCATTGTGAACTTCTTTATTGATGGCAGACTCGCGGCCCTCGAGATGAGCTGTTTCACCAGCGGTCAACTGGCCGCTCTTTACGCCCTGAGCAATACGTTCCTGCTGAAGGCGCTGGCGCTGTCCGACTTCCGTTTTAGGATCAGTATTGGCAGTGCGGGCATTGTGTTTGTCCTGATAAATGTTGTTTGACAGCTTGTTTTGCTGCTGATTTAGCGTTGCCCGGTCAGCAGCTGTGAGGTGGCCATTGTCGAGCTTACGCATGTCATGTTCTTCATGATTCAGATCGGATTCTTTGTTCTCCAATCTACGGGTTTCGCCTGGAGTTAGCTGGCCATCCTGCACGCCATTGGCGATTCGATCCTGTTGATTTTCCTTGCGTTGGTTGATTGTGGCCGGCGCGGTTGCCGGAGTAGTGCTGCTCGTCTGAGCGGTGGCCGGCAGCAACAATCCTGCAAAAGCAGAGGTCAAGATAAGCGCCTTGGCTCTTATATTCATATGGTCTCCCCTTCTCCTTCTGGTCTCCCCTTCTTCTTCGCTTCCGCGGTTTGCCGTACGTTTCTTTTGAACACAAGCCCGTAGAGAATGTTGTGGCTGTTAACAGCAATTTTCGCGGAGCGAGAGCAGGGAGGGGGTTACCAAAGACCAGCCGGGAGTCGCCGAATTTCGAGTTGCGATTGGAACCAACGACAGCCAAAGCGATATCCAAAAGATCTCGCGGCCCGTGCCTTACAAACCAACTTCAATTCTTGACCGTGGGTCGAGGAAATCGCGCAGGGCGTCACCGATGAAATTAAAAGAGAGCACCGCGAGCATCACCGCGAGCGCGGGAAAAAGCACCAGGTGCGGAGCATCGAACAAGTGGGCACGCCCGTCATTGAGCATCGCACCCCAACTGGCGATGGGAGGGGCAACACCCAGGCCGAGGAAGCTCATGGTGGCTTCGGCGAGGATGGCGCCCGCCATGCCAATGGCAGCCTGGACAATGACGGGCTGGATAATGTTGGGAAGGATGTGACGGACAATCACCCGAAGGTCGGTTGCGCCCAGCGCCCTTGCGGCTTCAACGAACTCGCGCTCGCGAGCGGCCAGGACTTGTGCGCGAACCAGTCGCGCGTAACCTACCCATCCGCCAAGCGATAATGCCAGCACCAGATTGAAAATTCCCGGGCCTCTGAATGCGATAAAAGCGATGGCCAGCAGAATTCCCGGAAAGGAAAGGAACGCATTCATCACCACCACGTTCACGAACCGATCAATGCCGCCACCATAGTAGCCAGCAACTGACCCCACGATCAGACCGAGAGCAAGCGAGACTGCGACTACGGAACTGCCTACGAGCATGGAAACACGGGAGCCAAAGATCAAGCGAGAGAATATGTCGCGACCCAGTTCGTCTGTGCCGCACCAGTGTGCCGAACTTGGTGGAGAGAGACGGACGGGGAGATCGATATAAGCGGGATCTTGGGGTGCGATCCAGGGTGCAAAAAGCGCAAAGAAGATAAAAATCATTACCAACACGGCACCGGTGGCCGCGAGCGGGTTATGACGCGCGGCGCGCGGCAACGAAATGGAGCGGGCGGACAAGATGATTTTAACCTCGCACGTTTCCTGTATAACGCGAACCTGCTCGGCTATTGCCGTATCCTGGGGTTCGCCACCGAATAAAGCAGGTCGGTCATGAAATTCACGGCGACATATGTGAGCCCGATCGCCAGAATGCATCCCTGTACCAGGTAATAGTCACGATTAGAAATGGCCTGGATAGTCAAGCGTCCGATACCGGGCCAGGAAAAAATTGTTTCGGTCACGATGGCGCCGGCAAGCAACGCACCGAATTGCAGCCCAAGCACGGTGATCACCGGAATCATCGCGTTGCGTAAGGCGTGGCCATAAACCACCGTACGTTCGGCGAGACCTTTCGCCCGGGCCGTGCGGATGTAGTCCTGGCCAAGCTCCTCCAACATGGAAGTGCGCACCATTCGCGTAAGGATAGCAGCGAGCGCTCCGCCCATGGTGATCGCGGGAAGTACCAGGTGAGCTATGCCTCCCGAACCCGAGACGGGAAGCCATCCCAGGTAAATCGCGAAAAACAAAATGAGGATAGGTCCCAAAGCGAAGTTAGGAAACGACAGACCGAACAAGCTGACGATACTCAGTAGACGGTCATCCCAGCGGTTACGGCGTTGTGCCGACCTTACACCCGCTGGAACAGAGAGCAGCACAGCTACCACCAGCGCAGCCAGGGTAAGCTGCAGCGTGTACGGGTAGCGCTGGGCGATGAGGTGGGTTACGCCCTGGTTGAAGCGTATCGAGGGTCCCAAATCTCCGCGCAGGACGCCTTCCCAGTAGTTCAGGTACTGACGACCCAGGGGAAGGTCGAGTCCATAGGCGTGCCGGGCGGCCTGAACATCGGTGACCGGAGCGCCTTCTCCCAGCATCTGCAGAATGGGATCGCCGGGAACCAGATGAATTAAAAGAAATACCAGCGAGACGACCAGCCATACCACCGGCAGCAGAGAGAGTACGCGGAGGGAAAGATAGCGGAGCATCAGAAGTTCAATAGTCAACGGTCAGTCGCTAGTCCTTAAAGGTGTTGCTCGGTCCTGCTTAATACTTTCCGGCTTAATAAGCGGCTTGGCTGGCAACCTTGGGCTCAAGTTTTTCGATTTTCACTTTGGCGATGCGGTGCCCATCAAGAGTCTGTATCGTGTAGCGATGGCCCTCGTAGTCAAAGCTCTCGCCTTGACGAGGAATCTTCTGCAACCGGGCCAAGATAAACCCAGCCAGAGTTTCAAAACCGGAGTCGCGAGGTAGTGAAAGCTGATACTGCGATTCCAGGTCGCGGATGCTCGCTGATCCTTCGAGAACGACCGCGATCTTCCCTTCGACCAGGTCTTGTTGCGGTGGGGCGACATCGAACTCGTCCTCGATCTCGCCAACGATCTGTTCCAAAACATCTTCGACTGTTATGACGCCGGCAGTAGATCCAAACTCATCCACCACCACAGCCAAATGCCGCTTGCGTTGTTTGAACTCTTCCAGCAATTCGGTGAGAACCTTGGTTTCTGGCACCACCAACACGTCGTGCATGATCTGGCTGATGCGCATGGCCGAGACTCGGGCAGCTACAAGCTGATCCGGCGCGGCGCTCAGGCGGAGACGAGTCCAGCGCATCAGGTCTTTGGCGTACAGGACTCCGATAATGTGTTCGGGACCACGCTGGGGATCGTAAACTGGGACTCGGGAATGCTGTTCCTCAACTACGCGTCCGAGAGCATCAGAGATCGTTAGATCTCCAGGAAGGGAAAATATGTCCGGGCGCGGAACCATCACTTCGCGGACGGTAACGTTGTCCAATTCCAGCGCTTTGTGAATCATTTCTTCCTGGAACGGCGGAATCTCGCCCACCTGCCGGCTCGCAGTGACGATCAGCTTCAGTTCATCCGGAGAGTGCACTGGACCTTGTCGGATGCGGCGTGACCCGAAAATTCGCAATACCCAACCGGCGGAGCGGCTCATTACGAATAGAAGCGGACGGGTCAAGGTCAGAAACACGTCCATGGGGGCGGCTACTGCAAGAGCCACTTGCTCGGCACGCTGCAAGGCCAGCGACTTAGGTACCAATTCGCCCAAAATAACGTGCAGGAACGTGATTAGAACAAAAGAAACGGCGATGGCGATGCCATGCGCATAAACGGAAGCGTGGGGAACGTCTCGTACCGGACCCAGCATCATCTGTGCCAACAGCGGCTCACCCACCCACCCCAGGGTGAGGCTGACAATGGTGACGCCAAGCTGGACTCCGTTAACCACTTCGTCCAAATTTCGGTGCAGCTTTTGAACGATGCGGGCACTTATGCGGCGGGCGTCAATCAACTGCTGGATGCGGGTATCGCGCACGCTTACCAAGGAAAACTCGGCGGCGGCGAAGAAAGCGTTGGCTGCCACCAGCAACAGGAGCAGGAACACCCGCAGCAGCACATAGGCAATCATGCAGGCCCAATTCTAACATTGCAAAGAAATAGGACATGACCGGGCATCCTAACGTCCTATAAAATCAGTTGAATCCTTACGTCCTAGACGTCCGGTGCGATCACGTGTCCCCAGGATTTCCTGCTTCCATTTCACGACTTGACGGGTCTAACTCGTTGTGTCCGGGCAGATAAGCATGCTTGGGTTGAATCGGACAGCGGAATTATTGGAACTAACCCGCGATTGGATTCGTAAGTAGCATTGAGAGGCGATTACCACAGGAGGCAGACGTGAACGGGAATGTCAGCGGGAAGAAAAAAAGAAGAAGCTGATCTATGGCAGTATTGCACTCCTAATGGTACTGGTGATCGCCGGCGGCCTCATCGCGGCCACTCGGGGCGGCACCAAGATCGACCCCTCCAAGCTGCAAAAGGTGGAGAAAGGCGACCTCGCGAAGAGCGTGGTTGCGACCGGCAAGGTCACTCCCATCACCAAAGTTGAAGTGAAGAGCAAAGCCAGTGGAATAGTCAAGAAATTATTGGTTGATGCCGGGGACAAGGTCAAGAAAGGCCAGCTCTTAGCTCAATTGGACAAAGAAGAAATTGAAGCCCAGGTGGAGCAATCTCGCGCCGCGGTCGAGGCTGCCGAAGCCAACGTGAAAAGCACCGAGGCTGACTACGAGCGTGCCAAAGTGGACGCGGAAGGACCGGATGTACCCCTACTGAAGCGCGCTTACGAGCGGGCTGTCGGCATGGCGAAGGAAGGGGTCGTCTCGACTTCCTCGCTTGAGGATGCACAAAAGAATTATGAGTTGTCGTTAAACAAGCAAAACGTTTCCAAGGCCCAGGTTACGGTTTTGAAGGCAAAGATGGCGCAGGCCCAGGGACAGTTAGGTCAAGATCGAGCCAATCTTAAGCAGCTGGAGGAACAACTGAGCTACACCGACATCGAATCACCGATTGATGGAGTTGTGCTGTCGCGTGACGTGGAGATGGGTGATGCGGTCAGCTCCATACTTGTGCTCGGGTCGTCCGCTACGTTAGTGATGACTTTGGGAGACACCAGCTCCGTTTACGTAAAAGGCAAGGTGGACGAAAGCGATATCGGCAGGGTTTACCTGGGGCAGCCGGCGCGTATCAAGGTGGAATCCTTCAAGGATAAGAGCTTTAACGGCGTGGTCACCAAAATCTCCCCCATGGGTGTGGAAAAAGATAACGTCACCACTTTTGAAGTGCGCGTTTCTATCAATAATCCTGGCGGCGAGCTGAAAGCCGAGATGACGGCCAATGCCGAAATCATTCTGGAAGAACATAAGAATGTACTGCAAATTCCCGAAGGGGCAATCGTCTATGACAAGGACAAGAAAGCGTCAGTCGAGATTCCAGATCCCAGCGCTAAGGAGGGCAAAAAGAAAATTGCGGTCAACATTGGAATCTCAAATGGTGCCAAGACCGAATTGTTGGGCGGATTGAAAGAAGGTGACCAGGTGGTTCTGCAATAAGGAATATGCGGTAAGGAGCCCTGACTATCACTAAAGCGTACTCCGGGGAACATATGAAAAGATCGAAAAGTCTGTTGCTGCTGAACGCCTTTACCGTCGCGACGCTAATTTTCTTTCAGGTCCTCCCGGCGGCAGCCGCCAGCGAAGGGTCCTTTCAGCGCACGCTGACGGTGAATGGTCCGGTACACATGGACCTTACCACAGGTTCGGGCAACGTACAGGTACGCACCGGCAGTTCTAACCAGGTTCAAGTGACCGGACATATCCGGGTCACGGAATGGTTCGGAGGGAATGGCGAGGACAAGATCAAACGCTTAGAAAAGAATCCTCCAATACAGCAAAGTGGAAATGATATTCGCATCGGTCATATTGACGATCCAGATTTGCGTCACAATATTTCGATCAGCTACGACGTAATCGTGCCGGCTGCGACCGATCTGCGAGTGGAGAGTGGATCCGGTAACCAAACCGTCGAGGGGATACGGGGACCGCTGGAAGTCACGGCGGGTTCGGGCGCATTAAACATTTCAGGCATTGGGGAACGGGTTCATGCCGAAACGGGGTCGGGCGACATTCAGATCAACCAGGTCAAAGGTAATGTGCATGCGAAGACCGGCAGCGGCTCGATCGAAGCGGAGGAGATTGCGGGCGGATTTGACGCCGACAGCGGCAGCGGACACATCACGCTTCATCAGACGGCGCCCGGTTCCGTCAGAGTGGATACGGGTTCTGGAGGCATGGATCTCCGCGGTGTACGTGGGTCTCTAGATGCTAAAGCGGGCAGCGGAACGATCGCTGCCGAAGGCAGTCCCATCGGAGCGTGGAATCTGCACACCGGTTCAGGCTCGGTGGAGCTGAAAATTCCGTCTGGCGCGGCTTTTGATCTGGCGGCTCACACCAGTTCCGGCTCCATCTCGGTCGACCAACCTCACACCGTTCAAGGCTCGGTGGGACGAAAGGAAATCCGTGGTAAAGTGGGCGGCGGCGGCGTGCCGGTAGATGTTGAAACCGGATCGGGCGATATCCAGATTCAGTAGCCGGTGCTCAGTCCTCGAAGCCTTCGTCGCGTTGTTCTGAGGACTACTCTCATTACCTCCGTGTCTTGACTCCATCCTTGACCACAGGTTACTTTCGGCATTCAAGGCATAACTCTGCCCTGGCGCGAGGTACAAATTGCCGAACCGGTCCATCATTACGCTTACCACCGACTTCGGACTCAACGATCATTTCGTCGGGACCGTTAAAGGCGTCATTCTGAATATCGTTCCCGACGCTCAGATCGTCGACATCAGCCATTCCGTCCAGCCTTTCGATATATTGGACGGAGCGCTTGCAATCGCCCAATCGTATTCGTATTTTCCTTCCGGCACAGTTCACCTGGTGGTTGTCGATCCTGGAGTAGGAACCGCACGCAGACCGATCCTCGTCACCAGCGACCGGCACCACTTCGTCGCGCCCGACAACGGCGTTCTCTCAATGATTTATGCCAAAGAAGAACGACTTCATATTCGCCACGTTACTGCCGAGCATTATTCTCTGCAGCCCATCAGCAACACTTTTCATGCGCGGGATATTTTTGCTCCCATTGCCGCGTGGCTTGCCAAAGGCGTGGATTCGGACAAATTCGGCGATGAGATTACAGACTTCGTACGTTTCAATACGCCCAAGCCGAAATCGGTGGATGGAAGCACATTACGTGGAGTAGTTCTGAAAGTAGATCGCTTTGGCAATCTGGTGACAAACATCACCCCGCACGATGCTCCGATGCTGTTTGGTGTCGACCCCGCACCCTTCAAGATTTCCGTGGGACAACGTGAGATTACCGAAATTCACACAAATTATTCGGAGGGAGCTCCTGGAGAGGTGTTCGGAATCCTGGGCAGCATGGGCTACCTTGAGATCGCAGCCGACCGCGGATCGGCGGCCAAGATCATTGGTACCGGTAAAGGTAGCGAAGTCACTGTCTTTCTGCAAGGCACAGCAGCCGCCAGCACCGGAAAGTAAGAAATCAGTTGCCACACGGTCGTCCGTGGGAGTTGTCAGTTCTCGTTCACAAGACGTACCGACCATTGATCACTGGCCACTGTCCCTTGCCGCCGGATGAATGTAGCGTTCTATCTCAGCCGTCCACTTTAGAAATCGCCACAGGTTGCTTCGTTCCCGCCACATGAATTCCCAGAATTCCAAAAAGCCGATTTGCTGCATTTTCACGCCGCAATAGGTTTCAACACGCCACAGAAGATAGGGGCTTCGCCACGGCGTAAGGCGATGTCCGCGAGTTGCGTTCCATAGGAACCGGAGAATGTAGCGCATCGCTGTTCCCTCAGTATAGCGTTCAGGACCGGTTGTCCGTTGTCAGTTTTCCATTGTCAGTCTTTAGTCTTCAGTCAATCGAAGAATATCGCGAGGCGCCTGCTTTGAGTTTGCGCAAACCGCGATGATTGAAGCTGGATGGCCGACGACCGTTCCAGCGAACTGATAAAATTCGTTTCCACCAAGGATTGGAGTTCATGGCCGACGAGAATGCGCGCCAGAAGGCTGAAGACCATTATTATGCTGCCCTTGATCTCGTGGCGGAGGGAGAACAGGAACGCGCATTGGCGGAATATGAACTGTCTCTCGCCGCTGATCCAGTTTTCACTGAAGCGATGCACGGTATGGCGCGCACATTGCAAAATCTCGGTCGTTTGGATGAAGCTATCGCAGTCGCAAAACAGATCGCGGAACTCGATCCCGACGACGTACTCGCCTATACCAGCCTTTCCGTCCTCTACCAGAAAAAGGGGATGATTCCGGAAGCCGAGGCGGAAGCCAACAAAGCGCGGATCCTGAGCTGGAAGCAACAGTTGAAGAAAAGCTAGCTTTAGCTTTTAGCGGCAAGTGACATCCGCTGGCAACTCGCTTAGCGCGGAAACAATTTTCGCTGACAGCTGAAAGCTAACGGCTCAGAGCTGAAGCTAGCCCTATACCCCATACTTCTTAACTAGGTGCCGAAACGACCGGTAGGAGATCTTCAATACATCAGCCGCTCGGGTCTGGACACCGTTCGATTGGGCGAGTGCCGCCAAAAGCAGCGAACGTTCGATGTCCGCCACGTATTTCTCCATGTCGACGCCATCGGGCAGCACCGAACCCGCGGGAACCGAACCAGGGCCTCCAGCGAAGCCGACACCGGCCGCGGCAGCCCGAGCCTTAGACCGTTCGACTGGAAGTTCGACGCGAAGCTCTTCTGCGGTCTCCAGTGCTACCGCCCTTTCGATGGTGTTTTCCAGTTGCCGGACATTTCCGGGCCAGTCATAACCGCAGAGCGCAGCCAGTGAATTGCCGTTCACGCGCAAAATACTCTTCCCTGCCGCTGGAGCGTATTTTTTGAGAAAGTGACTCACCAGAAGGGGCACGTCCTCGCGCCGCTCGCGAAGTGGGGGCACCGACACTGGAATTACGCTAAGCCGGTAATACAAATCTTCGCGAAAGGTGCTTTCCGCAACTTGCCGGTCCAGGTCGCGGTTTGTTGCGGCGATGACGCGGACGTCGATCGGAATCTCCGTAGTTCCACCCACTGGACGCACGCTTCGCTCCTGCAGCACACGCAACAGCTTCACCTGCATGGTAAGGGTCATTTCGCTGATTTCATCCAGGAAGATAGTTCCCTGGTCAGCGACTTCGAACAGCCCACGTTTGTTCTGATTGGCGCCGGTGAATGCACCTTTGACGTAGCCGAACAATTCGCTCTCAAGCAGCGTCTCAGGGAAGGCGCCGCAATTGATGGAGACGAAAGGTTCGTTGGCGCGAGGTGAACAGACATGCACAGCGCGGGCGACCAACTCTTTGCCCGTTCCGCTTTCTCCATAGATCAAAATCGTGCTTTGGGTAGATGCGACGGTTCGAATCGTCGCCTTCAGTTTTTCCATTGCCGGACTTACGCCCACGATGTTGTCCAGTGAATTTCGGGTGGCGGCATCGCGCTTGAAAGCAAAATTCTGCCGGCTCAATGTCATCTTCTCGAGCGCACGATTGATAGCGAGCTTGATCTCGTCTACCAGGCCGGGCGACTTGCGAATGTAGTCGGTGGCTCCGCCCGCTTTTACCGCTTGAACCGCAGCTTCGTAGTCGTCGACCGCAGTAATTAAGATGACCGCCGAGTCGGGAGATACCTGGTGCGCATAGCGCAGCACCTCGATGCCGTCGGTGTTAGGCATTTTGATATCTGTCACGACTACGTCATAGAGGGCACTCTCCAGCTTTTTCTTGGCTTCGTCGCCCGATTTTACGGTTTCAACTTTGTGCCCATCGCGACGCAACGCTATATCCAGCATTTCGCAGATGGAACGCTCGTCATCGCAAACCAAAATATTACCCACGGGTGCGCCCTCCTATCCCCGCAGCGGCCGCTAAGTTTTGGCCTGCATCAGACGCTGGTTGGGCTTCCATGTGTTTCAGGGTCGATGTATCCTCGGAAACGGCCGTGCGGCGGAGGCGCAGAACGAAGACGCTCCCCTCCCCAAGCTTGGAGCGGGCCCAGACTTTGCCTTCGTGCGCCTGCACAATCTGATAGACGATAGCCAGACCGAGGCCGGTTCCGCCTTCGAACTGTGATTGGAAAGGCTCGAAAATTTTCTCCGCAAGCTGGCGGCTCATACCCGGTCCGGTATCGGCAAAGTTGATTTGCCAGTCGTCTCCGATCTGCTCCAGCGAAACCTTTAGCGATCCCCCGGAACTCATGGCGCGAACCGCGTTCTCGCAAAAATTCCAGAACACCTGTTTGATCTTGTCGCCGTCAGCAGTGGTACATGCTTCAGGAACGCAGTACTGCCGTTCGATTTGTATGCCTCTCTTCTCCACTACCAGCCGGTTCTCCAACAGCGTCAGGGTATCTTCCAGCAATGGAAGAAGATCGACATTGGCGAACTGGTATTGTTTGGCTCGGGAGTAAGCCAGAAAATCTGTGATGATGCCGTTCAGGCGATCGGACTCGCGTGTCACAATCTGCAGCAACTGACGATGCTCGTCACTCAAGTCGGCAATCTCGGACAACATGCTGACCGAGCCCGCGATTGAAGTCAGGGGGTTGCGGATTTCGTGCGCGATCGCGGCGGCGAGACGCCCCACCGCAGCCAGGCGATCCTGGATGCGCAAATCCCGTTCCAGACGCCGGATTTCCGTTAGATCGTCGAAAGTGTAAACGTAGCCTACTGTGTTACGTCCGGGGACGGCGAGGGCAGTGGCCATGACCCGCAGGGTCTTGCAGAAGCCGTTGGAAGCAACAAAACGCACTTCCCCATAAGATCGCTCTGAAACGATCGTCGGCAAGGGATCGAGAAAGAGTTGGGCCACTGGCTTGCGTAGGAGATCGGTTTCTGATCGCTCGAAGAGCTTCAGAGCCGCGGTGTTGGCCAGGGTGATGAATCCATCGAGTCCCGTGGTGATCAGGCCCCCGCTGATCGACTGAATAATATTTTCGTGCAGGGCACGAAGATCAGCTAACGCGCCGCTGGTGTGCTTCAGCTTTACGTCAACTTGCCGCAGCTTGGCCGCCAGCAATCCCGCGAGGTACGCAACCGCCAGGTAACCGAAGAGATTGACGAAAATGATCGCTTGCAACGCGCCCAGCCCCGGATGTGTGGTCGAATACGAAGGAATGACTTCGAAATATGTAAGTTCAAGAACCGTTACATACAGGATGAATGCCAGCGCTCCACTCAGGTATGCCCATGCGCGCGGCAGCAGTATGCAAGCGACGATGATGACCAGTGGGTAAAGGAAATTCAGCGAGCTGTCGACCCCGCCGGTTGCATAAACCACCAAGGTGACGAGCACAAGGTCGGTAAGGACCTGCAGCAGTGCCTGGATGCGTCGCTCCTCCCAGAACGACAACAAAAGCAAATAAAAAAGCGAAATGGTGTACCAGAGAAGAACCACGTTGATGAAAAGCCGTAGCGGGAACGGATTAGGGGTGAGCCGGGCAATGGCCAGCTCGATTCCGAATAGCAGGGTCAGAATGATGATTCGAACTTTCGCCAGCCAGGCCAGCCAAAGGCGTTCATCGAACATAGATTGCATGCGAGATCCGAATTCCCACTGAAAGCTTTCACCATCCCGGATGCGTCCTGGCAGCCAGCGTGAGAAGCGTTTTAGAGCCGAAGGCAGTCGCATCGCCGACGTTGCGACGCAGCTGCCTCCGAACTTTGCAGATTAGCCCGCCAATTTGGCGATCATCGAGAACAGTGGCATGTAGAGCGAAATCACGATTCCACCGATCATGACGCCCAATAGACCAATGATGACCGGCTCCAACATCGCCAACATATCTTTGGTGGCCGAGTCGACTTCGTCTTCATAGAAGTCGGCGATTTTTTGCAACATGGCATCCATCGCGCCCGTAGCTTCGCCAACTCCGATCATCTGGGTAACCATGTTGGGGAACACGCCCGATTCGCGCAACGGGTCGACAATCGTGCGCCCCTCTTCGATCGCTTTGCGGACCTTCATCAGCGCTTCTTCCAGTACCGCGTTACCCGAGGTCTTGGCGGTGATGCTCAAGCCTTCCAGAATTGGCACGCCCGAGGTGATCAGGGTCCCAAGCGTTCGCGTGAATCGCGCGACCGCGATTTTCCGGAGCAATACGCCCAGGATCGGCATCTTGAGGAGCGTGTAGTCGAAGTAGTATCTGCCTTTGGGGTTTTTACGAATCTGCTTCATGCCAAACACGATGCCGACAATGCCCATGATAAAGAACCACCAGAATTGTCCGACAAACGCGCTAAGACCCATGACAATGCGGGTTGGCAAAGGCAGGGCGACACCGAGGCCGATAAACAGGTTGGAGAAAATAGGTACAACCCACTTCAACAGAGCTCCTACGATCAGGAAAGCCAGACTGACGACGGAAACCGGATAGATCAAAGCTGACTTCACCGCAGCCCGCAGCTTCACTGCTTTTTCGATGTAGATCGCCAACCGCTGCAGAATGATGTCGAGAATACCGCCGGTTTCGCCGGCTTCGATCATGTTAGTTGTCAGGTCGTCGAAAATCTTCGGGTATAGTTTCATGGCGTTCGCCAACGTGGCGCCGCCCTCGACCGTGGTACGCACGCCAGTCAGGGTTTTCTGAAACGCCGGATTCTCCTGGTTGGCGGCCAGAATTTCCAGACACTGAACCAGCGGCAGGCCGGCATCGATCATGACCGAGAACTGCCGGAAGAAGATGGCGATGTCCTTGGTCTTTACCTTGCCGCTCCCGAAGGTGGGCATGACGAACTCTTTGCCCTTCTCCCGGATCGCGCCCGGCGTGATGCGCTCGCGCCGGAGCTGACTGGTCAGGACCTCCTTATTGACTGCCGTCCGCTCGCCGCTGATTTTCTGACCGGACTCATTTTTTCCAGAGAACGTAAAAACTGGCATGGTGATCTTCTCCTGACTGCAAATCTTTTCGCGGTCCACGGTAATCCGCGACCCGCTTTGTATTTTTACTGCGAACTATTTCTTAGCGCTTGCTGGGAGCCGCACCCTTCGCCATGGCTCCCCCGACATTGCGATTCAGCCCAGCACCGCGGTTGATCATCTCCTGCAATTCGTCGGTGTTGCTGGAGCGTGCCATGGCCACTTCCAGGGTGATCTTTTTCTGGAAATAAGCCGTTGCCAGCGCCTGGTTGAACGTCTGCATTCCGAACTTGTCCTGGCCCGACTGCATGGAAGAGTAGATCTGATGGATCTTGTCTTCGCGGATCAGGTTACGAATCGCTGCGTTTGGAACCATGATTTCCATGCACATGGCGCGGCCTTTGCCATCTGCGGTGGGCAGAAGGCTCTGGCACATAATGCCTTCCAGTACCAGCGACAGTTGCGCCCGGATCTGGGGTTGCTGGTGAGCCGGAAATACGTCGATGATTCGGTTGATGGTCGAAGAAGCTGAGTTGGTGTGCAGAGTACCAAACGTCAAGTGGCCGGTTTCAGCGATCCGCAGAGCCGATTCGATGGTTTCCAGATCGCGCATTTCGCCGATCAGCACCACGTCCGGATCCTCACGAAGGGCAGCACGCAAGGCATCGGCAAAACTCTTGGTGTCAGCGTGCAGCTCGCGCTGGTTGACCACGCAGTTCTTATTCATGTGCACGAATTCGATCGGATCCTCGATGGTGAGGATGTGATCGTGGCGTTCGCTGTTGATCTTGTCGATCATAGCGGCCAGAGTGGTCGACTTACCCGATCCGGTCGGCCCCGTCACCAACACCAGGCCGCGAGGCTTGTCGCACAGCTTGCTGACAATCGCGGGAAGTCCGAGTTGGTTGAAGGACTTGATCTCAAACGGAATGAGACGGAACACCGCGGAGGTTGCGCCGCGCTGATTGAAAGTATTCGCACGGAAGCGAGCCAGACCCTTCAGACCGAAAGAAAAGTCGAGTTCGAGATTCTCTTCGAAGCGGTGCTTTTGTGAATCAGTCATCACGCTGTAGGCCAGTTGCTTGGTCTCCGCCGGCGTCATCTGCGGCAGATCTAGGGGGACGAGATGACCGTGGACGCGAATTTGCGGCGGCGAATTGGTGGTGATATGGAGGTCGCTTCCCCCCATTTCAAGCAGCCGTTTTAGAAGATCACTCAACGAAAGCGACATAATGTTCCCTTTCCTCCCAAACTTAGTGAATGGTTTCGCGTGCCACTTCTTCCAGTGTGGTCATGCCGGCAGCGACCTTAATGAGTCCGCTGCGCCGCAACGTGATCATGCCTCGCTCGATGGCCTTCTTCTTCAGTTCCAGGGCCGAGGCACCCACCAGAACCAGTTCCTTGATCTCGTCATCGACTTCCATTACTTCATACAGACCAGTTCGTCCCTTGTATCCGGTGTTGTTGCAAGTACCGCATCCTTTGCCTTTTTGAATCTTCACGGTCTTGGCTTCTTCCGGTGTGTAGCCTTCTTCGATCAAAGCCTGGGGCGGCATGTCGATGATCTCGGCGCATTCACGACAAATGCGGCGGACGAGTCTCTGGGCGCAAATGAGGTGGACCGATGTCGCCACCAGGAACGGTTCAATACCCATGTTCATCAGACGGGTGATCGTTTCGGGCGCGCCGTTCGTGTGCAATGTGGAAAGTACCAGGTGACCGGTGAGTGCGGCCTTAATCGCAATTTCAGCGGTTTCAAAATCGCGGATTTCGCCGACCAGGATGATGTTGGGGTCTTGCCGCAAGAATGCGCGCAACGACGCCGCGAAATTCAACCCGATCTGTTCCTTCATCTGCACTTGGTTGACGCCGGCCAATTGAAATTCGACCGGATCTTCCGCCGTCATGATGTTGGTGTCGGGAGTATTGAGGCGCGCGATGGACGAATACAGAGTGTTGGTTTTGCCTGATCCCGTCGGGCCTGTCACCAGCACCATGCCATAGGGCTTAAGAATGGCTTTCTCGAACTTGGTGAGCGACTCTTGCTCGAAGCCGAGCTTGGTCATATCCAGACGAAGGTTTTCTTTGTCCAGCAACCGCATGACGATTTTTTCGCCCCACAAGGTGGGCAACGTGCTGACGCGGAAATCGAGCTGCTTCTTCCGCCCCCCCAAACTCATTTTCAGCATGATGCGGCCGTCTTGCGGTAGGCGCTTTTCGCTGATATCTAGCTTCGCCATAATCTTCACGCGCGACGTGATGGCATCTTTCAATTTCAACGGGGGGGACATGATGCTCTGAAGAACGCCGTCAATACGGAAGCGCACACGAAATTCCTTTTCGTATGGTTCCATATGAATGTCACTGGCGCCGCGTTTAACCGCGTCTGTGAGCACAAGGTTGACCAGCTTGACGATGGGAGCTTCGTCCGCCGCCTTTTCCAGGTCGGCCAACTCCATCTCGGTTTCTTCCGATTGCAACTCGACGTCAGCATCGTTGACCTCGGTCATGGATTGCATGACTGTCTCGAGATCCTCCTGCTGCGTGGTACCGTACGCCTTCTCGATGCTTTCCAGAATTGAGCTTTCGGACGCAACCACCGGCTCGATATTAAAACCGGTCATGAACTTGATATCGTCCATGGCGAAGACGTTGGTTGGATCCACCATGGCGATAGTCAGCGAAGCTCCGACCCGGCTCAGAGGCAAAATCTGGTACCGTTTCGCTGTTTCGAACGGAATCAACTTCACGACGGAAGGGTCAATCTCGAAGTAAGAGAGATTAATGGCAGGAACGCCGTACTGCCGCGAAAGAAAGTTAGTAACGTCTTCATCAGTAAGAAAACCGAGTTTGACCAAAGCTGAACCAAGGCGGCAGTTGCTTTCCTTCTGCACCTTCGTCGCCTGCACCAACTGTTCTGTGGTAATGACCTTCTCTTTGACCAGAAGATCACCCAGCCGTTGCGACATGCTTCAATCTCCTATCCTGCGAGCCTGATGAATACGGTTTTCGATTGCCGCGCGAAGTTGTTGCTGCATTTTCGAGGGGGGAAAGTTGCAGCCTATCGCGTTGACACAAATTGTCACCGCATATGGGTTACGGCACCAGTAACTTTGGTGCCTATGGCCGCTCTATGTCTTCCGTAACTTACGGATTCAACATCCGCACGGAACGCAGCAAAGACGGCATTCTGTGGAGGAGCGGTACAAAAACGGTACAGAAATGGGAAGGGATAGTTGGGTACTTTAGTTTCTCACTTTTCAAATCGTGGACCTATCGATCTCTTCAGCGTCGAGAATTTAAAGCGGTGTGGAGGACTTCATGCGTGTCTGTCCGCCCTTTCGCTCACTCAACGGCGGCTTGTTCGCACAGTTCGATCAACTTTTCTTTTTGCATGAATCTGGTAAAAAGCACGGCACATGCCAACCCTTTGTTTTCTTTGTTGCGTTCCTCTATAACGGATCGAGAATGTAAATTACGCCGATGGGCAAGAACTTCTGCGGTACGTGAAATGCTTTACTCACATGCCTTACGTCGCAGAACAACTGAATTATCTTGCTAGGAAATTTGTTAGAACTACCGCGAGTAGACCCACTCCCGCACCGAACACGAACAATAGAGCCATATCGCTATAACGACGTTTGACGCAGGTTGCCTGATCGGAGCACGGGAAGCCGCTGCTGACGCGGTGATCCAAGCAACCACCTGAGCCGAAATGGCGTCAGATAAACGGGCGACTCCGGGGGGAGCCACAAAAGAAAGCCCCCACTCGAATCGAGTAAGGCATTTTTTCATCAGGGACCACGACGACATGGATGTCACGGTTTACCTAATCGCTTATTTTTGAAACGCGATAGATTTCATCAGATGAATTATGTAAGTACTTCATCAGCCTTTCCGCTTCGTGCAGTTCCTCAACTTCAGCGACCATTAGCTCTTGATTTTGATGGTCTACTTTGCAAATCTGATAATAAGTTGTAGGGCGGTGCATGTTACTCCAGCTCAGGGACGGCACCTGATTACGTCGCCACTGAATGATGCCGTCCCCTACTCTTCCTCGTAGTCCTCACGCTAACGCTAGAGTGCGAAGGGGTCCATCGGGTTTTTGACTTAAGAACCTGGTAGTTATCGCGTAATTGCGGCATGGGAAGCGTACTGCTGACTGTTTCTATCCCCTGATCAGGGGTGCGATTTGCTGATGCGCCTAACTTGGTACTGGCGCAAGGGAACATGCTTCCACCCTACCCCTTCAAGTTTATAATGAAGCACTTACGCCCGGTCCTTCATCTATGACCAAGGGACTTGACTGGGTGGGATTGAAACTTGCCGACTCTTAATTCAAATCGCAACAGTGAAACACCTAACCGCAAGCGCATGATCGTTCTGCTGGCGATTGGAATCTTTGTTTTGTTCGGTATTCTTCTCTCACAATCCAGTTTCGATCTTCCTTTTTTGAATCCTGACACCAACCAGCAACTATTATTCTTCGCGGCGCTTTCCGCGGTAATTTTCCTGCTATTTGTAGCGCTTACTTTTGTATTAGCGCGGAACCTGCTGAAACTCTTTGCCGAGCGCAGGTTGGGTGTTCTGGGATCGAAGTTTCGTACCCGGCTCGTGGTGGGAGGGCTGCTGCTTTCATTCCTGCCTGTCATCATGATGTTCTGGTTCGCTTACGGGTTGATGAATCGCTCGATCGATAAATGGTTTTCGCGCCCAGTGGAGGAGGTACGGGAAGACACTGCAGCCATGGCTTCCCTGCTCTCCCGATACTTGGCCCAGAATGCGCGAGCCGAAGCCGAATCTATCGCTGCTCTTCCGGAGACTCAGCGAGCCTTTGCCGGCCATAGCTTTTCCACCGTAATGAGTGAATTCCGGCGCCATGAACCCACATTGCAAGGCGGCTTTGCCGTGGCGATCGAGGATGGAAACGCGCAAGCCAGCTTTGCCGCGCCGACGTCGTGGCCTCTCTTAAAGGCAAAGATTCCGATGGAGAGGCTATTTACCGACAGCATCGTGCATTTGAATTGGGAACAGACGGACTACATCGTCGGCGGCGCCAATGTAAATAACCGCGGCTTGATCCTGGTCGCTATGCCCCTGCCGCAAAAGCTTTCTGAGACTGTGAAAGCACTTGAGGCAAGCCAGCGCCGCTATCTTGAACTCAGCCGCGAACGCAAACTGGTTCGCCGCACCTACATGGGATTGCTGCTATTGCTTACGGTGCTGGTGTTATTTTCCACCACGTGGCTGGCTCTCTATCTTTCCAAACTCGTGACCCGCCCGGTGGTGGCACTGGCCGAGGCAACCCAAGAAATCTCACGCGGACGGCTCGATTACCGCGTGGAAGTCAGTGCGGCCGACGAGATTGGCGATCTGGTTCGCTCCTTCAATCGCATGGCGGAAGAACTGGAAACCAGCCGCCGCCAGATCGACGCTTCGAGTCACGACCTGGGCGCAGCCAATATTGCCCTGGAACAACGGCGCAGGCATATTGAGACGATTCTTGAAAGCATCCCTACAGGCGTGCTATCCCTTGATGCCCGGCGCCGCATCACCCACGTCAACCATGCCTTGCTTCGTATGTTCAATCCTTCTGGCAGTGAGTCGGCGACGCCGAAGGTCGCGATAGGCGCTGAGTTGCGTGATGTGTTTCCTCAGGAGGTTCTGGAAGACCTCGAGCCTTTATTGCGGCGTGCTGACCGCATGGGCACGACCACAACGCAACTTGAAGTCACGTTGCATCCTTCTCCGTTCAACGCGGCAGTCACGGTTGCCACTCTTCACCATGGCGGACAGGGGCTGGGTTATGTTCTGGTATTTGAGGATTTATCCGACCTTCTCAAAGCGCAGAAGCAGACTGCGTGGCGCGAAGTTGCACGGCGAGTGGCACACGAGATCAAGAACCCTTTGACACCCATTGCTCTTTCCGCCGAGCGTATACGTCGGCATCTCGACCGCGGTTCTCCTCCAGACGCCGCTTCTCTCAATGTGATCCAGGGCTGCTCGGAGACAATTGGCGGCGCGGTGGAGACTCTGCGTACGCTGGTGGACGAGTTTTCGACTCTGGCGCGGTTTCCTACGGCTCAACCCGCTCCTGCAAACATCAATTCAATCGTGGAAAATACTCTTGCCATGTTTAACGGACGGCTGGAGAGTATTCATGTTCAGATGTTTTTGGCTGGCGATCTCCCCAAGGTGATGGCGGATTCTGAAGCCATCAAGCGAGCCTTAGCGAATCTGGTCGACAATGCAGCGGAGGCCATGCAGGGCGCGCTGGTGCGCGAAATTCAAATTTCTACATCGCTCGTGGCCAGCAGGGACGCGGTCGAAATTACGGTTGCCGACACCGGTCATGGCGTCACACAGGAATTGAAGGAACGCCTGTTCCTGCCTTATTTCTCTACCAAGAAACGCGGCACCGGCTTGGGATTGGCCATTGTCAGCCGCATCATTGAAGACCATCACGGTTCCATTCGTGTTGAGGAAAATCAACCGCTGGGCACCCGGTTCGTAGTGGAATTGCCGGTAGCGGTTGAAGTCGCCTCGGCCACTCCCATTCGCCAGCATGCATAACATTCTCATCGTGGACGACGAGTCTGGCATCCGACAGTCTCTGAAAGGCGTCCTGGAGGACGAAGGGTACAAAGCCGCGTCGGCGGAGAGTGGTGAGGCCTGTCTTGAAACACTGCGCAAGCGTTCGTTCGACGTGATTTTGCTCGACGTATGGCTCCCCGGCATGGACGGCCTGGAAACTCTCCAAAAGATCAGAGACCTCGAGAACGCGCCCGAAGTCATCATGATCTCCGGCCATGGCACGATTGAAACCGCTGTACGCGCGACGAAGCTTGGGGCGTACGACTTTCTGGAGAAGCCGCTCTCCATCGACAAGACACTCATCCTGGTAAAACACGCCATCGACGCCAAGCAGATGCGTCAAGAAAACCGAGAGCTTAAAAAACAACTCGCGCCGCGCAGCGTGATTGTTGGTGAAAGCATTCCCATGAAGGCGTTACGCCAGCAGATCCAGCTCATGGCGCCAACTAACGGCCGAGTCCTGATTTATGGGGAGTCAGGTACGGGAAAAGAGCTTGTGGCTCACGCGATTCACGCCCAGAGTTTACGCAAGTCGGAAATGTTCGTGGAGTTGAATTGTGCGGCGATTCCCGAGGATTTGATTGAGAGCGAGTTGTTCGGTCATCGCAAAGGATCCTTTCCGGCCGCAACCGCGGATAAGGAGGGCAAGTTTCACCGGGCGAACGGCGGTACGCTTTTTCTGGACGAAATCGGCGACATGAGCTTGAAGACTCAGTCCAAGGTCTTACGCACGCTTGACGAACAACGATTCACCCCTGTTGGAAGTGACGAGCCAGTGACTGTGGATGCCCGGCTGATTGCCTCCACCAATAAAGATCTGGACGAAGAGATTTCCCGTGGCAACTTTCGCGAGGACTTATTTTACCGGCTCAATGTGATCCCGTTCTCGGTTCCACCGTTGCGCGAGCGACAGGAAGATGTGCCTCTGTTGGCGAAGCATTTCCTGAGAGACCTTTCCGCCACCTACGGCCGCCGGCCACGCGAAATCACCGACGATGCCATTGACACCCTTATGCTCTACTCGTGGCCGGGCAACGTGCGCGAGTTACGGAATGTAATCGAACGTATTGTGATCATGAACCCGACTACGACCCGCTTCGACAGGAAGCATCTACCGCCACTGGTCCACCGGGATGGCAGTCGCCGGTCGGTTGGGGCGGAATTCTCTACGTTGCACCAGGCTCGCGCCGCCTACGAACGCGATTACATTTTGAAGAAATTGGACGACAATCACGGTAACATCAGCCGCACGGCGGAGGTTTTAGGACTCGAACGCAGCCATTTGTACCGGAAGATGAAAACGCTAGGAATCGCGGTGAAGGAATGACTAAACTTCAGCGCTTGATCATGTGGATTTCGGTGCCGTTCTTAAGAAACTTCACCTCATCCATCAACTGATTGATAAGAAAAATACCGCGTCCGTGATCCGAATAAACACTCTCACCGCGTAGAGGATCAGGAATTTCTCCCGGATTAAATCCTTTCCCCGGGTCTCGAACTACGATCAAAATGCTCTGGTCTTCGTTCGCCACCACGTCGCATTCCACAATTTTCGATGGGTCGCCCTTGGCGCCGTGAACCACGGCATTGGCCAACGCCTCGGTCAAGGCTAGTTCGATGGCGTCGTGTTTATCGGATTCGCAATGGATCTGCCGCACCAGTTCCATGACGCTCTGCACGACCGGATCGACAGCATCCCGGTCTGCCGCGAGAGTTATCTTCAACGTCAAACCGGATTTATCGTTTTCAACATTGTCGATCTTTGGGTTATCGGTCATGGCCTGCTTTCTGGGCAAATCTGAGCGCGCATCGGGATTCTACAGGTATCATCGACTTGGAGCAAAGTACCTGCGGTCATGGTTTGCCGCTTCCGGTCAAATGTTCCAACTGACGGCGCCAATCGAGCTCCTCGACGAATTGATGTGATTCCCGCCAATTGTCCTGAACTTTGACGAAAAGTTCCAGAAAGACTCGCTTATCCAGCATTTCCTCGATCTGCAAGCGAGCCGCCGTGCCAATTTTCTTGAGCATCTGGCCGCCCTTGCCCACCAGAATTCTCTTCTGACCGTCACGCTCGCAAAAGATCGCGGCGGCGATACGGGTTAGTTTTGGTTTTTCCTCGAATTCCTCGATCATGACCGTGGTCGCATGGGGAACCTCTTCGTTTGTCTCAACCAGCACTCGCTCGCGAATGACCTCCGCTACCATAAATCGGACCGGCTGGTCGGTAACCTGGTCCTCGGGGAAATAGTGAGGACCTTGAGGCAAAAAACTGATCAATTTTTCGAGGAGGACTTCTAAGCCTTCGCGCATGCGCGCAGAGAGCGGAATGATTTCTCGAAAGTCATGAAGCTTGCTGTATCCGGCGATGATCGGCAATAGCTCGTCTTTGCTGCCGCGAAGCAGATCAATCTTGTTAAGAAGAAGGAAGACGGGTGTATTGGACTTTTTGGCCAAGTCGAGTACCGACTGATCGGCCTGCGCGAACCTGCGTGTGACATCCACGATCAGCAGAATCAGATCACAGCCGTCGAGTGCCTCACGTACTTCCGCCATCATTTTTTTTCCCAGCGAAGTATCGGGACGGTGAACGCCTGGAGTATCGATAAGTACGACCTGCCCGGCTGGCCGACGCTTTTCCTTGGGCACATTCAAGATTCCCAGGATTCGATTGCGGGTTGTCTGCGGCTTGGGGCTGATGATGGCGATCTTCTCGCCGACTAGAGCATTAAGCAGGGTGGATTTGCCGGCGTTCGGCCGGCCAAGGATACAAACGAAACCGGAATGAAAAGGCATCTGAGGACGGGCGCCCCTCGGCTTCCGAAAATCCACGAGGGCGAAGGCGCCCACGCTGCACCAATATGACTATATCAGCTTCATCCGGGTAGGCTTGGCAAGCGAAATTCTCACCCGCTCGACACGCCGTTCGGTAGCATCCAGCACCTCGAAGCGTAAACCCTCCTCTTCGACCACCTCTCCGCGATGAGGAATGCGCCCTGCCAGCTCACTGACCAACCCTGCGACGGTAGCAGATTCTTTTCCTTCCGGCTTGATGCCGAACATTTCTCCCAGACGGTCAACATCCATGCTTCCGGGTACGATATATGAGGTGTCGGTCTCGCGGATTACTTCCATCTTCTCGTGTTCGTCCCGGATTTCCCCAACGATCTCTTCGACCAGATCTTCAATCGTGACCAGTCCGGCTACGCCGCCATATTCGTCAACCACAATCGCCATGCGGACGCTGTTTTCCTGCATTTCGCGCAACAAATCGCTCCCCAGCTTGCTTTCGGGGACAAAGTACACATCGCGACGCATTAGAGTATTGACGGTCCGGAAGTGACCTTCGGTATCAGGAACTTGCAGGACATCCTGCGCGTAAACGATGCCTACGATGTTATGAATCGTGCCCTCATACACCGGAACCCGGGAAAAAGGCTTGTTCTTCAATAGTTCGATGAACTGTTCAACCGTCGTATTGGTGGGAACAGCAACGATTTCCGGGCGGGGCTTCATAGCCTCACGAACGGTCTTTTCGCCAAATTCGACAACCGACTGAATCAGATCACGATTGCTTTCATGCAGGATGCCTTCTTCCTGGCCCGCCTCAATCAGAGCATCCACCGCTTCCGCTTGAGTTTCCGGGGCTTCGTCCGAATGCTCTTTCGTCAAAGCAGTAACCGATTTCAGGAAACCCAGGACCAGGGTGACCGGCAAGGCGGTGTAGATCAGTATCCTCAGCAGGAACACCCAGCGTGTCAGCCATTCGCCGTCGGTTCGCGAAAAGAAGAGGAAAGGCAAGAAGCGGTTGAACAAAATGACGATTAGGATCAGGCTCAAAGTTGCCTGCAAAATTTCGTAAATGCTCCAGGCTCGATCGCGGAACACGGCATAACCCACCATCATGGCGATGGCAGCCGTGATGATTTGGGTGAGCACCGCCATGGAGAGGGCGGCTCGGGCGCGGCTCACACTCAGCTTCGGCTCAATGACTTGCTCAAAAGTACCTATGTTTTCTTGAAATTCACGCGAGAGGAACTTTCCGATCTCGGTGTACACCATGTCCACGTAAGAAACCAGAGTTAACAGACAAAACATGGAGAGCAACGCGGCTGCGATGGCGTAATTCATTGGGGCCGCGCTCGATATTTTGCAGCCAGGCGAGGCCCTGGATTAAGGGAGGAGCCAGCGCCTTTCTTACGAGTCACCTGAAATGGGTATCTTGGATGGGCCGTTGTCCGGCCCATAGCTGGGTTTCTCTCAATGAGTCCTACCGGCAGGCCCAAGGTTTGACGTAATTTTGCTTCTTCCCGCGCCATGGCCCCATCGTCACATTCATGATCGTACCCGGCGAGGTGAAGCACCCCATGCAGAACCAGAATTTTGATTTCCTGGACCGCCGAATGGCCCAACTGGCGCGCATTTTGCCGCGCGATGTCGGCCGAAATTGCAATGTCGCCCGCCAGATCAGTCACCAGTCCCGGTTCAGGCGGAAATGAAAGCACGTCCGTGGGTTGATCTTTCTGCCGAAAACGACGGTTTAAAGTGCGTAGTTCCTGGCTGCTCGTCACCAGCACATTGACCACGCCTCGCAGTTTTACTGCCCGGCTGGCGCGAAGTACGAATTTCGATAGAGCTGCGTCGCTCAATCCGGCCACGTGTTTCCTAAGGATGACCAAGTGTTTCTTTACATCCCTTCGTTGTGCTTTATTTCTACAGCAGGGTCTTTGTCTTTGGGATCAAAATAAAACAGGAGGGCCAAATTGAGGCGCCCTCCCCACTAATCTTACCCGTCCTATTCGCTGGTTTCAGCTTCCGAGCGCAATCCAACATTTTTCTCCAGCAGCGCGGAGCTGGCAACCTTTGCTTTTCCATTTGTGTGGGAGTCCAGCGTCGACGTTTCCCCTTCGGGTAATTTGGATTTGTGTTCATCGTAGGCGCGAATGATGCGCTGCACCAGGTGGTGCCGGACCACATCGGTATCGTCAAAATAAGTGAAGGCGAGCCCCTCGACATTTTTGAGTACATCAGCGGCCTCGAGCAGGCCACTGCGCTTGGCATTGGGCAAATCGATCTGGGTCACGTCCCCGGTGATAACCGCTTTGGAATTGAATCCCAGACGGGTGACAAACATCTTCATTTGTTCGGAAGTCGTATTCTGCGCCTCATCGAGAATGACAAATGAATCATTCAAGGTGCGGCCACGCATGAACGCAATGGGCGCGATCTCGATCACATTCTTTTCCAGGTAGCGGTCCACTTTCTCCGGTTCAAGCATGTCGTAGAGAGCGTCGTACAAAGGTCGTAAATAGGGATCAATTTTGTCCTGCAAAGTTCCGGGCAGAAAGCCAAGACGCTCACCTGCTTCGACCGCCGGCCTTGCCAGGATGATGCGATTCACACGTTTAGACAGCAATGCAGAGATTGCCATGGCCACCGCGAGATAAGTCTTGCCCGTTCCCGCCGGGCCGATCCCGAAGACCATATCGTGATTTTCAATGGCTTCCAGATATCGCCGCTGGTTTACACTCTTCGGCTGAACGGTACGGCGACCGAGGGAGCGCTGGCGACCCGCTTCGGCCAGCCCCCGCAAAGTAATTTTGGGATCAGCTAGAAGAACACGCAGCATACTTCCCAAATCGCCATTGTTAAAAACGTGCCCGGAGCGCTGCAAATGATCGTAGTCGGCAAAAATCTGCTCGGCGCGGGCAACGTCACGCGGCGACCCTTCCAGTTCGACAGAGTCGGATCGCAGATCGATATTAATGTTCAGGCCATCTTCCAACAGGCGCAGATTTTCATCCCGCGTGCCAAACAGCGCTTCGATATTCGGGCTGATCTCAATACTTTTTTTCATGCGGTATTCGCCATTTCCTCCGCCGCGTTTAGATGCTTCACAGGGTGAATCGGTCTAACCCTCGCCCAGAAGCCAGGAGGATAAATATGCTTCCGCACTGGCGCAGGCAAATCATTCTTGTAGATGGAGGTAAAACCAGTCGAGGGTGCTCGCCCCAAAGTGCAAGCAACTGCCATTACGTTAAAGGGTACCCTCCCTGCCAGATGAGAGTCAATGACGGTTGTTGACTTGAGCATCCGCGCCATTAGCACCCTCCGTCTGCCGCAGTGCATGCGGAACTAGGATGTTCGATTGCACTGCTCGCCAGACTCCAGATATCATTCACGCCACAATGAGATTGACCTACGGTCTCCTGCTCGTATGGTTGAGCGCTTTTGTCTACGCTCAGGCTCCGTCTTCCAGCGAAGTTGAAAGTGTTTACCCTGACGCACGGGCCTTTTATCTGGATCTCCATCAAAATCCTGAATTGTCGTCACATGAGACCCAAACAGCGGCAAAGCTGGCAGGGCGGCTTCGTGATCTCGGTTACTCCGTCACCGAGCATGTGGGCGGCACCGGAGTGGTTGCCATGCTTAAAAACGGTGCTGGCCCCACGGTGATGTTTCGTAGCGAGCTGGACGCGCTTCCCGTTGAGGAGAAGACGGGCCTTCCGTATGCCAGCAAAGTTCGAACCAAGGATGATTCGGGACGCGACGTTAGCGTAATGCACGCATGCGGACATGACGTTCACATGGCGTCGTTACTCGGAGCCGCGACCATTATGGCTCGCACCAAAGATACTTGGCACGGTACGCTCATTTTGATCGGCCAGCCTGCGGAGGAAACGATCAGCGGCGCCAAAAGGATGATCGAAGACGGTCTGATGACTCGCTTTCCCAAGCCAGATGTGGCCTTGGCCCTCCATGTGGGCAACGAGCTTCCGGCGGGCAAAATCGGGGTCGGCCCGGGCTATCGATTTTCAAACGCCGACTCCCTGCACATAACAATTTATGGGAAGGGTGGACACGGCTCCATGCCCAATAGCACGATCGACCCGATCGTGATCGCCGCCCGCACCGTGCTGGCCCTGCAGACGATTGTGTCGCGCGAGGTAAAACCCGGGGAAGTCGCCGTCGTCACGATCGGGTTCATACAGGCAGGGACCAAGAACAACATTATTCCCGATCAAGCCGACCTTGGGCTCACGGTCCGCAGTTATAAACCCGGGGTCCGAAAGCAGGTTCTCGCCGCCATCGCCAGGATCACAAAGGCGGAAGCAAGCGCCGCCGGGGCGACGCGCGAACCAAAGATCGAGAGTTTCGAGAGCACCGACGCCGTCTATAACGACCCGGCCCTCGCCCAACGCATGGAAGGCGCTCTCGACACCGCGTTAGGCAAAGACAACGTGGTTGTAGAAGACCCAGGAATGGCGTCGGAGGATTTCTCTTTCTTCACCGCCCAGGGTGTACCGTCGTTTTATTTCAGCCTGGGCGGAGCGAATCCAACTAAGTACGCCGAGGCCAAGTCGGCTGGGACAAATTTACCTTCCAACCATTCGTCTCTTTTCGCTCCGGACCTAGACCCCACGTTGCACATAGGGATCGAGTCAGAAGTGACTGTTCTGAGAAATCTCCTGAATGGATCGGCCGATGACCTTCACAAGTCAGTATCGTCCGGACACTAGAACTCACCGATAATGTCTAAAGCAAGCGGCCAGGTCTGATGATTTTGATCTTGAAACTCGATAACCTAGCCGCGTATCGCAAGAAGTCGCGGCACAAGAAGGAAGCAAATCAGCAGCCCACATGGCTATTCGCACGAACGGCCCTGCCACGCTATGTATGGGATAGCTTCTATGCTCCTTCTGCTTTGACGCCGGCTACCGACGCCGCCACTGCCCGCTGGTGAGCCCACGCGCGCAACGCCTGGACCTCCTCTGAGCGGGTGGTAGAAAGCGGCACTGTGGTCTTCAGCGCATCCAGCAACCCCTGCGTGTTCACAGTCTGCTTGCTGGAAAACGCCGCATACAGGGCCGTCTGCACGGCCGCGTCAATTTCAGCTCCGGAGTATCCTCGTGCCGCGGTAGCTACTTGGTTGAGATCAAACTCGGTTGGGTTGCGCTTTCGCCGGGCGAGGTGAATCGCAAAAATCTGTCTTCGTTCCGCTTGATTGGGCAGATCGACGAAAAATAACTCATCGAACCGTCCCTTGCGAATTAATTCCGGCGGCAACGCCGTTACATTGTTGCAGGTAGCCGCTACGAAGACGGGAGCTTTTCGATCCTGCATCCAGGAAAGGAATGCCGCCAGGATTCGCGAGGAAACACCGGCATCAACCGAGGCGGAGTCTGGCCCGCTTCCGGCAAAGATTTTTTCCAACTCGTCAATCCAGAACACACAAGGCGCTAACCCTTCGGCGACGCGAAACACTTTCTGAATTCTCTTTTCAGTCTCACCAATGTATTTGTCGAAGATGGCGGCAGTGTCGAATTTCACCAACGGCAGCTTCCACTCTCCGGCGATGGCTCGGGCACACATGCTCTTGCCGCAACCCTGTACCCCAAGAATGATCACGCCTCGCGGCGGCTCCAGGCCGAAATCGCGGGCGGCGTCCTCCCAAGTGCCCCGCCTTTGCGCCAGCCAAAGTTTAAGATTATCGAGACCGCCTACGTTGCCGAGATTTTCGGAAGCTTCTATGAACTCCAGCATTCCGGAGTGCCGCAAGAACTGCTTTTTTGCTTCAAGGACGTCGGTGACCGTTTCTGGTATGACCCCGTATCGAGTCACGATGGCCTGCGAAGTAGCGCGTTCCGCTTCTTCCTCGGTCAGGCCACGTAAATTAGCGGCCATTGCATCGAGGCCTGCCGGATCCAGTGTGCGTTTTAATGTCCGAGATTTACCAACTCTGACGCTCACTTCGTCGATGATCTGACGAAGACGTTGCTTGTCGGGAAGGGGCAGTTCGAGAAACTCGACCAGGCTTCCAAGCTCAGCCGGAATTTTGATCGCAGGAGCAGTGATGATGACAGTTCGACGGTTGGCTGAGAACTTTTGCCCCACGTCGCGCAGGCGCCGGACTACTACCGGGTCATCCATGTGCCGATGAAAGTCTTTGAGAACGAATGCGGCCTCAAGTGACATCGCCTCCAGGTTGCTGAGCGCCTGGGCGGGTTCCTTGCTGTTGTAGAGTGCTTGTGTTCCGGCATCATTTACATCGTGCCCCGTGGCGCCTAGGCCGTGTCCACTGATAAAGGTTCGCCCCGATTCCGGCACTAATTCTCCAACGTCACTGCCGCAGCGCACCAGGCCACTGGCGATACTCCATTCGAAGGTGGCAAGATTCAGCGAGGAGCAGGCGATACGAACCAGACGAACCGCGCGCATCTCTTCCACGGTCTCCATCACGACGATGGGCGTAAATGAGTTGAGCAGAATCTTCAAGCGCTCAAGGGCGTCGGACATAAAGGTTTGACCATCCGTGACTTACTCCCGTAAAATAACTTATTCAGAAGCAATCGCGGCATCTCCTATAGAAACGAAGGTAATGAGCTAGTTATGGCAAACCATTTTTCGGCGCTGAAGCGCGCCCGTCAGACAGAGAAACGCAGCGTCCGCAATCGCGCCAACACTTCCCGGCTACGTGGTGCTCTGCGTCAATTACGTGAGGCTATGGTAAAAGGTGACAAGGCCGGGGCTGAAGTAGTTTTCCGACAGACGGTTTCCGCCCTCGACAAGGCCGTCCAAAAGGGCGTGGTGCATGGGAATACTGCCTCGCGCTATAAGTCCCGTCTGAGTGCGCGCGTGAACGCGCTGAAGTAGCCTTTTTCTTTCACCCAAGATCAGGTTTTAATGGAAACGCGGGAGCAGGAAACCCGTGTGTTCTTTGTGCTGGTCGAATGACACTCCGAATTGCTGGCCGAGCATGGCTTCTTCCTTCCGTGCCTTGAAACAATAGCCAACCAGGACCAGGCAAAAGCCTAAGACGCATCGCCACTCGTCGATCACAATGGCTGAACCCAGGGTGGCCAAAATGAGTCCCGAGTAGATCGGGTGGCGCAGGTGAGTGTATGGCCCGGTGCGGATGAGCTGATGGCCTTCCTTGATTGTGACCCGGGCGCTCCAGTACTCCGCCAGGTGATACCGAGCCCAGATCGCCAAGCCGATGCCGAGCCATGTAAGGACCACACCGAGAATGGCACCGGGCATGGTGCGACTCACTACTCGAGTTTCCAGGAAACCAACCCCAGCCGTATCCGCAAATATCAGTAGGTAGCCGACGACCTCCAACAACAGAACTGCAAGTCGAGAAGCGATCGGTTCTTTTTCACGAGTTGCGCGGGTTCTTAGAGAGCCGATGATCCAATAGAAAAGAAACACGATCCATGGGACCTCAATCAGAAAACGAAAAGCGTCTCTGGCGGACATTGAAAGCTTCCTAGACCGGCAAATCTTCCTGTAGCCAACCGGCGACTTCGGGTTTCACCTCGGCGGTCAGATCCAGGATTAGCTTCTCCAGTACGAAGCGCTTGGTCGGTGGGTTTGACCGCAGTGCAAGGTCAGTTTTTGCGATCAGTCGGATGGCTCGCGTAAGTTCGCGTTTCGATTTGTAGCGGCGGGCTTGGCGGATGATATCGTCTGCGGCAAATGGAGGGACACGAAAGCCCTGCCACAACGCGGCCCAAAGCATGCGCTGGTCGCGCACATTGCGCTCCAGAATCACCAGCATCTGGCGGAAAGTTTTGGCCAGCATGTAAATGTGCCCGATAGCGGCTTCGTCGCCGTCGCCACTGCTCAACATCGCGTCGAGCATTTGCAGGGCACGCACCCGGTCTTTGGAAGAGATCGCATCGGTCAGTTCATACAACGAACGTTGCTTTGCTGCCAGCACCATGGTTTCTACATCACCCAACGTGATGCGTTTCTTTTCGCCGACATAGAGGATCAGCTTCTCCAGTTCATTGGAAACCATCATCATGTCGCCGCCCAACGCGTCCACTAATTCACGCGCGGCATCAGGATCAATCTTGACCTCTCGGGTTGCACAGTACTCTCCGATCCACCGAACCGCTTCGCTCTCCTCCACCCGAGCCAGTTCGACGATGGCACAATATTGGCCCAAAGTCTCCCGCAGACGCTGGTAGCGCTCTTTGTCCGTCATATCCATACGGCGCGCGTCTGCCGGAATACTGATGTGGTCGGCAACGAAAATAAGAACTGCGTCAGGATTCGGGTCTTTCGCGTAACCTTCGATGGCGGCTAGTTTCTCTTCGTTGGATCCACGACCGAACAGATTCTTAACCCCGCGAATAAAAAAGACCTGAAAGGGCGCCATCAACGAAGGAGTACGGGCGCGATCGAGAATTTCCGGCAGATCAGTTTCGGACAAATCGAATTCAAACAGGCTGAAATCACGGAGATCGGATGGGACCAGATGCTTGAGGATCGCCTCACGGCAACGTTTACGAAAGAAAACTTCGTCACCGACGAAAACATAAACCGGGCGCAGTTTGCGCGCTTCCACTTCCGAAACGAACCGGTCAGCCTGGGCAAAAGCCCGCATCAGAAGTCCTCCATCTTAGAAACCCTCCAAAACATTGCTCACGAGAGTGTGGGCAAATTCTCGCGACAAGCGTTCCAGGGCCGGCGAATCTTCCTCAAAAAAGCTGGAGAGCTCTTGCGACACCTGGTATTCCTCACGGAATAGGTAAGACGGATTTTCGTAGAGAATTTTGCCCTGGCGGTCAGTCAATATGACTCTCGCCGTTACGACTACCAGCGCGCTCGAAGCACGCCCGCTTTGTGAGTCATACGTGAGCGGCGAAGTCGAGGTGGTAATCACCGTGCCGCGAAGCGTGGCATCGGCAGAGTCGCTGGGCTCGTTGAGAATGTGGTAATGGGTTCGCGTCACCATTTCGCGCACGACCGCCGCGGTTAGCCTCTTTTCGATTTTGTAGGTTTGGGTCTGATTGACGAACGCGGGTATGGCAATGGTTTGAACGCTTGAGGGCAATGCGGCCGCGTGGCCGGCGGTATGGTATCCGCAAGCGGTGCAACAAAGTGGAACTAAAACCACTAATGTCGACAATAGAGTTCGAAAGCCAGATAACCGCTCTTCCCCACCACTCATCGTGGACGAGAACCTGTCCCTTGTACCGTCCACCGCGCGGTTCATTGGATTTTTCCTTTAGGACGAGACGTGGCCATATTTTCGGCGCACTCCACGGCAGTAGCGGCGGCAATCCGCAGGTTGTCGGCCGCGGCCCAGAGCCAAAACCCGTTAGCGAGATTTGGGTCGGGCTGTATCGACACCAGGACATCGCCTTGTCCGGCCGCGCTGACGTTGCTGGGTGACTCATCAGCTAAAGCGGAAATTGTGACATGTTCTCCGGCAATTGCCTTGGAAATACTCTCGATTTCTACCCGTTTTTCCATTTCGACATGCAGGGTGAAGGCGTACCCGTGAAAGATGGGCGCCTGAAGAAGGAGCAACGATGGAAGCGATGCTTCCTGGCGAGCGATCCGCTGGTAATGACTGAGAACTCTTCGTTCCACCACACGTAGCGGCGGAACTGATTGTTCGCCATAGCGAGCCACCATGTTGAACGCCACCTGGGTATCAAATACCTTCTTGGGCAACTGCTGAAAGGATAGGAGGTTCACCGTCTGTTCGTGAAGTTCATCCATTCCCTTCTGGCCGTGTTCCGATGCAGGTTCGAATGTGGTGGCAACAACCCTTTTCACGGAACCAGTCTTCTGCAGGCGCAAAATCAGAAGCGCCAGCACGACTGCAGCCGGATGCGCCACCACCGCCGGTCCGGGCTGCAATTCCGGCGTAAGCGTTTGGCCCAACTGCCGCTGAATCCACGGCGATTTGATTTCCGCACCCGGCTCGTCTTCCAAAGCGTACGAGAGATCGATGATCGAACTGCCGGCTTTCTGTGCCTTCTTCCAGTTTTGCCGGGTACACTCCTGATCACAGGCAAAGAACGTGAAATCGACTCGCTCAAACTGCTCGGCTCGTACGCTCTGAATGAACGACACCTCGTCGCCCACAGACTCCAATTGACCCAGCGACTCGTTATCGTCGAGCAGCTTGATGTCTCCCGCCGGAAAGTTACGGTCAGTAAGAACCTCAGCCAGATCTTTGCCCTTGAGCGTGCCGGCGCCAACGATGGCTAGCCGGTAACGGTCGCTGGTACGAACCGGATCAGGACGAGCGATGGGAACAACCTTGAAATTCGAACTCATGAGGTTTGCGACACTTCAGTATAGGCTGGCGGGGGTGGCGGGCTTCCCTTCCGGCGGAAGATCCATCTCAGCCGCCAGAACACTCCCGAAAATACATAGAGCAGTGCGATCAGAAACAATACCCACTTGGAATAGAAGCGAACGGCCGCAAACAACAGTCCAAACAGAATCACAAGCTGAAACGGCTGCCGGGAGCGGAAGTCAATGTCCTTAAAGCTGTAGAAGCGCCAGGTGCTTACCATGAGATATCCGACGGCCACGACCATCAACATCCAGGTGATCGCAGTCCACCATGATGTGATGGGATCGCCTTCAGAAAAATGAACGACCGCCGCAATCACGCCTGCACCCGCAGGGATAGGCATGCCGACAAAATATTTCTTGCCCGGACGGCCGGGATTTGAGGGCTGGGGATTACTTGTGATATTGAAGCGTGCCAAACGACTGGCGCCCGCCATTAGAAACAAAAAGCTGGCGATCGCGCCAAACTGAAGCAACTTGTTATACAACTCACCCAGATTCGACGGCAGTTGCCGGAATCCCCACATCCAGGCCAGCAACGCCGGTGCCACGCCGAAGGTGATCACATCGGCCAGCGAATCTAATTCTTTGCCGAATTCGCTGCTGGTGCCGGTCATGCGAGCAATCCGACCGTCCAGACCATCAAATAACACAGCAAATCCGATGGCCTTGGCTGCGTTGTCGTAATGCCAAGCGTCGGCGCTGGTTCCGTGCGCGATCTGCAAAATCGCATAGTAACCGAAAGCGATATTGGCGGTTGTGAATAGCGAAGGCAAGATGTACATGCCTTTGTTCAGTCTTCGAGGGTGGCCTTCGCGCGGACGTATTTGCATTTCGGGCACTTCGGAATCCATTAAAGTGCTCCTTGACGGACCGCTTCCGAGCCGACCGTGCTGTTCGAAATCGGCTTCTCGGGCGCGTACGCCAGTATGCTCGAGCCACCTTTGACGCGGTCGCCTATTTTGATCTGCATCGCGGCCGCAGCGTCCAATAAGACGTCAACGCGTGAGCCAAATTTGATCAAACCAACCCGTTCCCCGCGCTCTACGTGATCGCCTATTTTCCGGTTGAACACAATGCGGCGCGCTAACAACCCCGCGATCTGCTTGAAAATAATAACCTGACCATCGCCCTCCACGGTGACGGCATTCTGCTCGTTGTGCTCGGCCGAAGCAGGATTCATCGCATTGAGGTATTTGCCCTTTTGATAACGGATGTCGCGAATCACCCCGGCTAGCGGAGAACGATTAACGTGGACGTCGAACACGCTGAGAAAAATACTGATTCGGATCCGTTGAATACCATCCGCCAGAACCGGCGACACATCTGTGACCTTCCCGTCCGCGGGCGAGACAATGGCACCAGGGGAGTCCGGAATCGCACGCTGTGGATCACGAAAGAACCAGAGGAAGAAAATCGCCAGCAGACACGCAGGCAAGCCCCACACGGGGGACGCCAGCCACGCCATAAGTACCGCAACGCCAATGAGCGCAATAGCGTAATAGTAGCCGTCAAGAACCATGAGGGTTGTGGGAATTATAGTTCAGGCGGGCCAAACCGGTCGCGTTGCGATGTAATGATAGTAAAAATGGCCCTGCCCCACGCCTGAATCCAGACAGACAAAACCCAGCGCGACGAGGGCCGCATGACTTTGGAGGATTGCGCTTATGCGACTTGGCCTTGGTGCAACACAATGCGCAACTGCCGCTCCATGGATTCCATCTGGTCCTTGAGCCGCAGTTTCAGCTTTTTAAGCCGCACTTCTTCCAGCTTTTCATCTTCTGTGAGATATCGTTTTAGGGTGAGTGAATCGAGACGTTGCGCGTACTGCGTGTGCTCCTGTGCCAGCTTGCGGAACTCTTCGTTGCTGGCCAAGAGCTGGTCTTTTGGAGTCATCCAGTAGACCCTCCTGAACGTTTGTACGGCCCTAACCTACCACAGGGTCCCGCCCGCATCAATCCCAAATTCCTTTCCGAACGACTTTTCATTGTCAAAGTCGTGCACCAGGATTGATGCAAATCAAGCAAGCTCCAGACGATAGAGGATCGCGTCCTCTTTTGGGTTTTCATAGTAGCGTTTGCGACGCCCGCCTTCGCTAAAAGATGCGTTTTCATAGAAGGAGCGCGCTATAGAGTTTGACTCGCGAACCTCGAGAAAAACGCTTTTTGCCCCCTTTGCCCTTGCGATTTCCAGAAGGTGCACCAGCAGACGCTGGCCCAGCCCACGCCGCTGTACCGAAGTATCGACAGCGATATTCTCGATCTCCCACTCGCAGGCAATGGCCTGAGCGACGATGAATCCTTGGACTCGAGGTTCGTCGTGTCGTGATTTCTCAACTGCGACGAGAGCGATACGGTGGGTACCTCCCGCGCGAAATATCGCCTCGTATTGTTCGACAGACCACTGCGCCGCTATGACTGCATTCTTTGCCAAAGCCACGATAGCGGGCAGATCATCGGGGACGGCCTCGCGAATGCTCTCTCTCAGGTTTTCCAATTGTTTTTAGCCAGTTTGATTCAATGCCCGGAATTGTCTTTCGCAAAAATCTCGCTCGAGCGCCGGATATAGTTGGCGTCGAGTTCCGCGGAGGACAATATTTCTCCGGCCAGGATTTTTCGCCATCCGAGTCGTGCAATCGCGTCACTGCGCGGAAGCTCGACCTCTTCCACTCGCAGTCCTTGCTCGCGCCCCCACGCAGCTAAACTCTGGTCCGCAGTCACGACTACCGAGCTGGCGGTTGCTTGTATCAATTCAGAGCGAGTTATCAATTTTTCAGCCGTCAAGTTTGCAGCCCCTTGGTTAACTTCGTACTCGCCCGCGTACACTTCACCTCGGCCAGCATCCAAGGCGGCTATTACCTTGCCCTCGGATTGGCCAGCAACAGCGATCGCCTGCAGCAAAGACACCGTGGCAATAGGTTTCGCAAGAACCTCTGCCAAGCCTTTGATCACGGCGAGGCCGATACGAAGGCCGGTGAAAGAGCCTGGACCCGCGACCACTGCAAACCCATCGATGTGACGTTTAGTAAAACCGTGTTTCGCGAGAAGCGCGGATACCTGAGGCACCAGTTGCGCTGAAAATGTCCCCCCCTCGAGCGCGGCGATTTCAATCACCTCACACGAACTATCGGGATTGCATTGCGCCAAGGCTATGCTGCCATGTCTGCCCGAGGTGTCGGCGGCGAGAATAAGCATGACTGTTGGGAGCGTATTTATGCGCGCCTAAGCCTCCACCAACTCCAACAAGACTCCACCGGCGCTCGAGGGATGGACAAATACATAGCGATGTCCGCCGGCACCGACCTTGATTTCGCTGGAGACCAGGCGCACACCATCTTTCTTTAGCCGGGCCACCACGGTTGCCAGGTTCGGCACGCGAAGAGAAACATGGTGAAGTCCCTCGCCGCGCTTGCCGATAAATTTTGCGATAACCGAATTTTCAGATGTGGGCTCGAGCAACTCCAGTCGGCTCTCGCCCAGCGGCACCATCACCGCTCGGACCTGTTCGGCTTCGACGGTCTCTTCTGGAGAAACATTCAGTCCGAGCGTTTCGTAAATGCCTTTCGCCGTTTCCAGCGACTTCACCGCAACACCAATATGATCGATGCTGAAATTCAATTTCTCTCCTTCTACTCAGTGTGGGCGCGAGCGTTTTGATCGTGGCAAGACCTACGAACCAGCAAGGCATTCCAAAAGCTCAGGCCTTGACCTTTTCCATCCGATCCACAATCTCTGCCACCAACTCGTACGGGTCGCGCTTGTGTTCAACGATCTCTGCGGCATATTTATCAAGACTGTCCCCTATCCGCTTGTGCACCCTTTGCAAAAGCGAGTCCCGCAACATTTCGAGCAGTCGCTCACGCCAGTTCTGCACCCTTTTTGGGAGGATTAGATTCTCTTTTTTTAGATAAGTCTCGTAATTTGCGATGAGACTTGCGAGCTCTTCGATGCCAGTTCCTTCGCTGCCCACAGTTTTCACGATGGGAGGAGTCCAGTTGTCACTACGGACCGCCAGTGATTGCAAGGCACGGATTTCCCGCTCTACGCGCTCAGCGCCCTCTCGGTCGCTTTTGTTGATGACGAAGATGTCTGCAATTTCCATGATGCCAGCTTTGATGCTTTGGACGTCGTCGCCCATACCCGGCACCAAAATCACGACGGTAATGTCCGCCAAGCGCACGATATCCACTTCATCCTGGCCGACTCCCACGGTTTCTATCATGACCAGTGTGCGGCCGGCGGCGTCGAGTAAAGTCGCGACGTCAGCGGTAGTTCGTGCCAACCCGCCCAGGGAACCGCGGGTGGCCATACTGCGGATGTAGATTCCCGGATCGGAAAAATGCTCCTGCATACGGATGCGATCGCCGAGAATTGCACCTCCCGTGTAAGGGCTGGTGGGATCGACTGCGATAATTCCGACCGTCTGATTCTGCTTACGATAGTGTCGCGCCAGTTGATCGACCAGCGTGCTCTTGCCCGCGCCCGGCGGTCCCGTTAGTCCGATGATTTTCGCGTTTCCGCTGTACGGAAAAACTGATTTGAGCAACTCTGACCAACCAGGAGTGCGATCTTCGACCATACTGATGGCACGAGAAAGAGAGCGCGGGTCGCCGGTGCGAACACGATCGATTAAAGGTTGGAGGCTTGGGTCCAAGCTGATTAGTGTAAAGCAGGGCAGGTTAAACAAGAATGATAAACAAGAATGACAAACAGGATCATCAAGTGGTTTACCGCGGAATGCCGCCAGGCCCAAGCTTAAGGAGTCTCAGACACCACCGACCGAGGACTGGATACTCAGCCCACTCTCCTCGGCCGGCCTTCACACCGTAAATAATTCCTGCCAGAAGCACTAACAATCCCATACTCATCCAAGCCAGAACGAGGATTGGCATAAAAAATACAAACTCAGGGTGCGTAGCATGCTGTGCCGGGGGGGACATGAGTGCCGCGAACGCAAGAGCGCCGAAGCCTAGGGTCAATCCAGCAAGCAATACCAGCAAATAAACCCCTTGCAGGAGCAGAGCCTGCAGCGCGTGGAATGAAATAAACCTGGAGTTTCGCTTGATAACAAGAATTATCAAGGGAGCGATCCACCAAAGCACGATTTGCAACATGTGGGCCAGAAGAGCTATGGTCCGCTCGTCCTGAGTTGTGGCGGTTGGGATTTGCGTTCCGTCGACCATATGGGTGCTCCGCGATAAATGAGGCAAAGCTTTCTAATCGCGGATCGAATTAATCCTTCAGCAATTGCCGGGCGATTACGAGTCGCTGGATTTCACTTGTGCCTTCGCCAATGGTGCACAGTTTCACATCGCGATAAAACTTCTCCGCGGGATAGTCCTTGATAAATCCGTAACCGCCGTGGATCTGCACGCCTTCGTTAGCACAACGCACGGCTACTTCGCTTGCGTATAGCTTGGCCATCGAAGATTCGAGGGTAGTCTTCATCCCCGCATCTTTCATGGCTGCAGCGCGCAGCGTTAAAAGTTTTGCGGCTTCGATCTCGGTCGCCATATCAGCCAGTTTCCATTGAATGGCCTGGAAATCGCTGATCGCTTTGCCGAATTGCTTGCGTTGCTTGGAATATTTCAACGCAGCTTCATAGGCCCCCTCGGCCATCCCTAGCGACAAAGCCGCGATGGAGATCCGGCCGCCATCGAGTACCTGCATGGAGTCGATAAAGCCGTTACCCTCCTTGCCGCAAAGGTTCTCAGCGGGAATCACGCAATCTTCGAAGATCAATTCCGCAGTGTCGCTGGCTCGCAAGCCAAGCTTGTTTTCTTTTTTGCCGGGACGAAAACCTTTCATCCCTTTTTCCACGATGAACGCTGAGAGGCCATGAGTATGGGCAGCGCGATCGGTCACCGCGATCACCACCAGCACATCGGCATAGTGGCCATTGGTGCAAAAGGTTTTGGTGCCGTTCAGCACCCAGTTGTTTCCCTTTCGGACGGCCGTCATGCGAGCGCTGCCTGCGTCCGATCCTGATGACGGCTCGGTCAGGCCCCACGCGCCAATGAACTCTCCAGAGGCCAAGGGGGTGACGTATTTCTTTTTTTGGGTGTCGTTTCCCGCAAGAAATATATGGTTCGAACACAAAGAAGTGTGCGCCGCCACGATGATGCCCACAGAACCGTCGACTCGAGAAAGCTCTTCAATTGCGGTGACGTATTCGACATATCCCATGCCCGCGCCGCCATATTCGGGAGGGAAGACTGTTCCGAGCAGACCAAGTTTGCCCAGTTCCTTTACCGTTGCGAGCGGAAATTCGCCAGCCTCGTCCCACTTCATGACGTTAGGCGCGATTTCACGCTCCGCAAACTCACGAACACTTTTCTTAAGTTGCAGCTGTTCTTCGTTTAGTTGGAAGTCCAAGATACGTCTCCGTTCGCATGGTATTTCCGCAGATTACCTGGATTAGAACACAGCGATTTCAGGCCCTCAAAGTTACCGCCGGGAGGTTGTGTGGGGGCGACACTCTTGTCCACCGGTTCTAGATTGGCTTTTGACCTGTAGCGCTTCGTGTTCTTTTTTCCCTCGCTTTACGTCCCAAGCCAGAAGCAAAACCATCTTCAGCGGCAGACGAGGGCGTCCGCCCCACAAGGGGTTGCGATGAAGCGCTCGAACACCTCGTTTGAAAGGAGCCTGCCCCGGTTGGTGAGGCGGATCCAATGGTTCTCACTCACGAGCAGCCCCAACTCCTGGCATTCCGAAATCGTGCCCGTTAATGCTCGAACCGCCGCTTCACCGAACTCCTCTGCCACTTGATTTAGATTCACACCGGTGGTTAATCGCAAACCGAGGAAGAAGGTCTCTTCCAACGCACATTGAGATGAAACGGCCGTCTTCTTTAGGGGGGCACCCGCAACATAGGCCTCCAATGTCTCGGAGGAAGAAAATCGTACGCCTTCTACTCCCGTAGCGGAACATCGCAGCATCGAGTGAGCATCGACGCCGAAGCCTAGATACGGCTGACGCGTCCAATATTTGAGATTGTGGCGCGACTGATAGCCATTCTTGGCGAAATTCGATATCTCATACTGGCGCACACCCGTTGCGTTGAGCCGTGCACATGCCGTCTCGTACAAATCGGCAGTCAGGTCTTGGTCGGGGACGAAGTGAGCGTGGTATCTCGCTCCCCCTGCCATCAACTCCCGGCCAAGCCTGGAGTCGTCGTCCACCTCAAGCATGTAAACGCTCACGTGAGGTACCTCTGACGCGAGCGCCTCATCCAAAGAGATCTCCCAACTTTCCGACGTCTGGTGCGGAAGGCCGGCGATGAGGTCTATGTTAATGTCCTCTATTCCGGCGGCGCGCAACTGTGAGATGTCGTCGATCACGGTGGCGCGCTTATGCAGGCGCCCGACAGAGGAGGCCTCCGCATCCACGAACGATTGCACTCCCAGGCTTACACGATTTACTCGGCAGCGTCTTAATGCGTCAATCATCGCGGAAGACAGCGTTCCTGGGGCACACTCGACCGTGATTTCAGCATCGTCTGGCACTAGAAACTTTTGCGAAATTGTGACAAATAACCGCTCCAGTTGATTTATATCGAGTATCGTAGGGGTGCCGCCGCCGACAAAGATGGAGTCCGCTATTGCTTCGAAGTGGCCACCAATTTGTTCAGCAGTATCATTGGCAGAGTCGACTTCAACAGAGACACGATCGATGTACCGTTCGAATACGGCGCGGGAAAAGACATCCGAGGCAAAGTTGCAGTAACTGCATTTGCTGCGGCAGAACGGCACCGAGATATAAAGCCCTAGCGGCATCGTGACTAATTATCCCACTTCGCGTAACGTGGAATGTTGGGAAGAGTTGCGAAACGGCAGTTTTAGGTCAGGTTCGAAGCATCAAAGTCTACCAGGAGAAGTCAGCCCGATTGTCTAAAGACCGCACGGTTCCTCGCATAGTTATCACCGGAATGGGCGTGGTTAGCCCAAATGGCATCGGCAAAGAAGCGTTTTGTCTTTCAATTCTTGCGGGAAGATCGGGCGTGAAGCGCATCTCCCGTTTTGATCCTTCTTCGCTGCCAGTACACATAGCGGGAGAAATTCCTGAATTCGACGAACTGGCATGGGTCGACGCCCGCGAGCGCAAGCACGTTTCTCGAGTCGTGCCGCTCGCGATCGCCGCTTCGACCGAAGCGATCAAAGACTCCGGCCTTGATCCCGCAGCCATGTCAATGGATGAAAAGCGCGAAATTGGGGTGATTCTGGGTACCGGCGGCGGAGCACAGGAATTTTCTGAAGAGCAATACCGGCTCTGGCATAGCGGACACGTCAAACAGGTAAGCCTGTTCTGCATCCCCAGCGGCACAATGGGGACGATTCCCAGCGAAATCAGCATGCGGTTCGGATTTCGGGGCTACAGCCATGTGGTAACGGCCGGCTGCACGTCTTCCACGGATGCGATCGGTTACGCCTACCAGCACATTCAGGCTGGCGTGCTGCCAATGTTCCTGGTGGGAGGCGTCGATTCACCGATCACGCCGGGAATTATCAAAGGCTATTCGTTGTTGCGGGCGCTCACGCAATCGTGGAATCACGCTCCTGAGAGTGCGTCGCGACCCTTCTCGGCAGACCGGGACGGTTTCGTCATGGCTGAGGGCTCGTGGATGTTCGTTCTCGAAGATTACGATCATGCGAAGGCTCGCGGTGCTCACGTCTATGCTGAGATCGCCGGATATGGTTCGACTTGTGAAGCTTTTCATCGGGTACGCATGAGCGAATCGCCGGACGAGCCAGCTCGGGCCATATCGCTGGCCCTGGAAGAGGCTGGTATTCAGGCCGAGGACATTCAATACGTTAATTTGCACGGCACTTCCACGGAGATGAACGATCGAGTGGAAACCCGTGCAGTAAAGCTCGCGCTGGGCGAGCACGCGAGAAAAATTCCCATGTCCGGGTTGAAGTCTCAGATCGGACATGCGCAAGGCGCCTGCGGGTCTGCCAGCCTGTCGGCTACGTTAATTGCGATGGAACACGGCAAAATTCCTCCTACAATCAATCTTGATCATCCCGATCCTGAATGTGATTTGGATTACGTACCCGACGTTGGCCGTAAAGTTCAAATCGAACATGCGATCTGTAACTGCGTGGGATTCGGGTCGAAAAACTCGGCGTTGGTGCTGAAGAAAGTCGGATAAAAACCCACGTATGGACGGGTATCCCACCTGCCTGATGGAGTAAAGGTCTGCGCAATTAAAACCAAACACTTGGCGAGCTTTGGCTCGTCCGCCCATCTGGGGCCTACAGGGGCGGCGTTGAGACAAACCTTTTCCATCTTCACGCCTTCATTTCTAATCTATTTAGGGTATCTTTAAGTTGACACGATGGCCCAAGAAGAGGAAGTACTAGGTAAAGCTTATGACAGTCGCCTGATGAAGCGGCTGCTCCGCTATTTAAGCCCGTACAAATGGCCGGTTGGCGTCTCACTCATCTCAATTCTTTTCAAGGCGCTAGCCGACGTTCTTGGGCCGTACCTTGTGGCGATCGAAATTGATCGCTATTTGGTACCGGTTCCACGCGTTACACCATTCGACTTCTTTCTCAGCCCTAATCCCTTTGTGGGGATCGCCGAAATCGCTGCTATGTACGTCGGGCTAATCGTGTTCAGTTTCCTGCTCGACTATCTACAGACCTATTTCATGCAGTGGGCTGGCCAGATGGTGATGTTTGATCTGAGGAAGCAGATTTTCCGCCACCTGCAGCACATGCACATCGGCTTTTACGATAAAAATCCGGTTGGACGCCTAGTCACCCGGGTCACCTCGGATGTGGACGCCTTGAACGAAATGTTCACCTCCGGCGTGGTGTCGATTTTTGAAGACGTTTTTGTGCTCGCCGGTATCACCGGCATCATGCTCTGCATGAACTGGAAACTGGCGCTTATTACGCTGTCTGTACTTCCGTTGATCGCTATCGCCACCAAGATTTTTCGCGACAAGGTCCGAGACTCCTACCGCCGCATTCGTACTGCTATTGCCCGCATTAATGCCTACATGCAGGAGCATGTGAGCGGCATGGTAGTGTTGCAGCTTTTTAACCGCGAGAAGCGCGCCTACAACAAATTTTCGGAAGTAAATGCCCTCCACATGGAAGCGTTCAAGGACGCGATCATGGCTCACGCTGTCTACTATCCGGTGGTGGAAATTCTGTCTTCTATCGCCATCGCCTCCGTAATCTGGTTTGGCGGGAACGATATTGTTCGGGGCCTAACGGTGAGCAGTGTCACCTTGGATTTCTCGCCACATAACTTATTCTCGTTACACGTGGTTCGTACTGCGGTGAGTATTGGATTGCTTACGGCGTTCATTCAATATGCGCAGCGCTTCTTCCGGCCAATACAAGACTTTAGCGAGAAATACAACATCTTGCAGTCGGCGATGGCGGCTAGCGAACGTGTCTTCAAGCTGCTGGATACGTCGGTAGAAATCACTTCCCCCTCGCTGACGAAAATGCCGAACGGGCCCGGGCGTATTGAGTTTGATCATGTCTGGTTCGCTTACCGGACCATACCAGCCGAGCACGAACATCCTCACCAGAAGGCGGGCGCCGGCGTCCGCGCTACAGCGGCGACGCACGACGAGCCTGATTGGATTTTGAGAGATGTTTCGTTCGTGATCGAACCGGGCGAAACGGTGGCTATCGTTGGCCACACCGGCGCAGGCAAGACGACGATCATCTCGCTTCTGTTGCGCTTCTACGACGTGCAAAAAGGAGCGGTGCGCATCGATGGAGTGGATGTAAAAGAAATGGATCTTGTGGCGCTCCGCCGCCGATTCGGCGTCGTCTTGCAGGATCCGTTCCTGTTCACCGGCACAGTGGAGAGCAACATCCGGTTGGGCACCGAGTGGATCACCGATGCGGACATCCAAAAAGCCGCGGAAGATGTGAATCTCGCGGAATTCATACGCGCTCTGCCCAATGGATTCAAAGAAGAAGTGCGCGAGCGAGGTTCCACGCTTTCCACCGGCCAGAAACAGTTAATTTCGTTCGCCCGCGCGCTGGCGCACGATCCCAAGATTCTGATTCTGGATGAAGCGACCTCCAGCGTGGACACCGAAACCGAGGTCAAAGTCCGGGAGGCTCTAAATCGCATGGTCGAAGGCCGAACATCCGTGGTCATCGCTCACCGGCTCTCGACGATTCAGCGCGCTGACAAGATCATCGTCATGCACAAAGGACAGGTGCGCGAGATGGGCACCCATCAGCAGTTGCTGGCCGAACATGGCATTTACTACCGTCTGTATCAACTGCAATACAAGGATCAGGAAATTCCCGTAGGCAGCAATTCGCCGGTCACCGCCGGAGCGGATGGCTAGTAACTACTGCGGCCTTGGTCCGGCTGAGCGCGGCAGGATCCTTGTTATCTTCAACAACGAATCTGCACGTCAAATCGTCGCGTTGTCGAGGCGACTCAACAGCTAGGGGCGGCTGTCGTCCCGTAGTTGTCGCCAGCCTGCATACGCCTTCCAATTACAATGTCATCTGTGCGAATTCTTATCTCCGCTGGGGAGGCCTCCGGCGAAATGTATGGGGCATTGCTGATTGAGGCATTGCAGCGTCTCGCCGGAGAGAGGGCCGGCCCCACACCAAATCAGAAGCTGGAGTTTTTCGGGATAGGGGGGGACCGCATGGGTGCCGCTGGCTGCGACATCGTGGTCGACTCCAAAGAGCTTGCCGTAGTTGGAATCTCAGAGATCTTCGGTCATCTTCCTAAAATATGGAGCTTGTTTCACAAACTGATTGCAGAGGCGGCTAAGCGGAAGCCGGGCCTCGCCATCGTAATCGACTCGCCAGCCTTCAACTGGCGCGTCGCCCGCCAAATGCGCAAACGCGGCGTTCCCGTCGTCTATTATGTTTGCCCGCAATTCTGGGCGTGGCGTCAGGGACGCGCACGCCTTCTGAGGAAATATGTAGACAAGGCTCTAGTGATTTTTCCATTCGAGGAAGAGTTCTACCGCGACCGTGGTGTCGACGCCACTTTTGTCGGACATCCGCTTGCGGATCTTCCTCGGCCTGACATAGATCGCGCGGCCTACGCAGCCCAATACCGCCTCGACAACGCAAAACACTGGATCACTCTGATGCCAGGCAGCCGGGTAAAAGAAGTGCGAATGAACCTGCCGGCGATTCTTGACTCCGCCGCGCAACTAGGCCCGCAATATGAATTTCTGCTGCCGGTCGCACCTACGCTCACTCACGAATTTCTTGAAACGCTGATCGCCGGCAAAACTGGAATTCATCTGGTCGCGGATACCTTGCCCGCACTTGCATCATCGCGGGCTGGCATCATCGCTAGTGGAACGGCGACGGTAGAGGCGGCGTTAATGGGAACGCCCTTTCTGATGGTGTACAGGGTTTCGCCTCTGACATACTGGCTGGGACGTCCCCGGGTAAAGGTGCAACATTTTGCGATGGTGAACCTCATTGCAGGAGAGCGGATCGTTCCGGAATTAGTTCAACACGATTTCACCGCGAATAACGTCGTCCGTCAGCTCAACGAGATACTTTCGGACGGCGTCGCGCGAAGCGAGATGCTGGCCGGGCTGGCCGAGGTGAGAGCTAGACTTAGCGGGTCGGCCTTGGGGGAATCGAAGCTGGATCGATCAAAGACAGAAAAAAGAAAGCTTCATCCGGTGGATCGAGCGGCGGAGGCCGTCCTGGAGGTACTGGTTAACGCAAAACCGGTCAAAACACTCTAAACCTTGTCCTACCAGCATCTTTTGCGTCACAATCTTCATCATACGGACTAGCGTACTTGTTTCAGGAGACTCGTTTTGATGCCTTCTCAACCTCGGCGTGCGCGTCGGGCTGTGTTTTTCTATTTTGCCTGCACTGTTCTTTTGATCTCGCTACCGGCTTGGGCCGCAGAGAAGACGCGCCTGCGTGTCGATGACTACCAGATCGATGCTGAGTTGAGCCCGCATGTCCACAAGCTGACCGCTCGCGCCAAGGTGAAAATTACCGCGGTCGAAGATATTAATGTTGCCACATTCGAACTTCACAATGCTCTGCGCGTCACCAAGGTTCTCGACGCTGCCAACAAGCCTCTAAGCGTGGAACGAGTCACTCAAGATTCGACGGTCCGGGTACAGCTCGCTACCCCGTTAACCAAGGACACTTCAACCATACTTACCTTCGAATACGAGGGCACGCTTGATTCAGCCGATGAGAGCCCGGTGCAAGGGCTTAAATTGGCGTATATCGGTGACGATACAACCTATTTGCTTTATGCCGGTCGCTGGTTTCCAGTAAATGACTTTGGTATCAATCGTTTCACCGCCACCATGAATATAACGGTTCCAGCGCACATGGTGGTGATTGGCAGCGGCAAAGAAACCACGGGAAGCAGCGGCCTGGCCAAGAAGGCGACGACCGGAGCATTGCCAACGAAGACTTACGTCTTTGCGTGGGACAAACCCAGTTTCCCCGGCACCATCGTGGCCGGCACGTTCCAGGAATTCAAGAGTGACGAGGCGGGGCTCGACCTCCATGTGTTCTTCAAACCCGCGCACCAGAACCTGGGAGCGACTTACGCCACCACCGCCGTTAAAGAATTCACTTATTACGTAACGTTATACGGCCCGGCGCCTTCAACCACGCTGAAAGTTGTCGAACTTCCAGACGACACCGTGCCCGCCGCGTGGGCTCCGGAGGTTGCCGCCATCGCCAGCCGCGCGGTCACCGACAAGGTGAACTATCGACTGCTGGCGAACACTATCTCTCACCAGTGGTGGGGAGCCTCAGTCAGCCCTGCATCGCGGGATGATTGGTGGCTGAGCGATGGGTTCGCCCGATATTCCGAGGCTCGCTATGTGGAGCAGGCTGCGGGAGAGGCCGGCCTGGAAGAGACGGTCAAAGACATGTCGGTGGGCGCGCTTGCCTACGACACCGTTCCCCTTTCCAGTTCCGGGAAACTTGACCTGTTTTCGCCGGAGTTTCAATCTCTCGTAACCGATAAGGGCGCCATGATCCTGCACATGTTGCGCTACGTGTTGGGTGATCAAAAGTACGATCAGACGATGCGCACCTTCGCCTCAAAGTACGCGGGAAAATCGGCTTCGCTGGACGACTTCCGGGATCTTGCCGAAAAGAACTACGGCGACAAGCTCACCTGGTTTTTCTCTCAATGGCTTGACTCAACGGGAGCGCCAGAATTTCAGACCAAATACACAATTTACCGTCTCGGCAACAACAAAGGCTTTCGCGTAGTGGGACAGATTACGCAGGACCTTGACCTGTTCCGTATGCCCGTGCAACTCAAGATCGACACCGACGGAAAGACGGAAGACAAGCGGGTGGAAGTGGTCGGGACAAATTCGGCATTCAGCGTGGAGACCTATGGCAAGCCACGCCGGATCGTAATCGATCCAACAGACCACGTGCTGAAGAATTCCAGCGACATCAGACTACGTGCATCCATTCAGCGCGGCCAGGGACTTACCCAGCAAGGCGATCTGGCGGGGGCACTGCTCGAATTCAATAAGGCACTCGACGTCAACAAGAACAGCTCGCTGGCCCACTACCGTATCGCCGAGGTGTTCTTTCTCCAGCGAAACTATCAGGCTGCAGCCAATGCCTATCGTGAGTGTCTCAACGGCGATGGCGAACCGCGCTGGACCGAAGTCTGGAGCCACATTCAGCTTGGGAAGATATTCGACGTCACCGGTCAGCGTGAACGCGCCACCAATGAGTACCGACAGGCCCTTCAGACGAACGACAACACCCAGGGCGCCTTGGATGAAGCCCGGAAATATTTGCAGAAGGCCTTCGAGCAACAGAAAACCAGCAACGGGTAACCACTATTGCCCTGGAGAGGGTCTCCTCGAGGGAGGTCAACCGGAGGCCGAATGAAGTTCCACGGCCTGATCTCCCTGCGAAAAACTTCACCGTAAATCGATGTATCCAAGTCCAAATAGCTGGCATCTAAACATTGACAATGATTCGCTCAAGTCTTATTATGTTGGCAATTCAATGTTTAATACATTGATTAAGAAGCACTTATAGAGTTTAGGAGGAAGCAATATGGCCAAGACTATTGGAATTGACTTGGGAACCACCAATTCCTGCGTTGCGGTAATGGAAGGTGGCGAGCCCAAGGTGATCCCTAACGAAGAGGGAGGGCGAACCACGCCCTCGGTCGTCGGTTTTACCAAGACAGGCGAACGGCTGGTGGGGCAAGTGGCAAAACGCCAGGCCATCACCAACCCGGAAAACACCGTTTATTCGATCAAGCGGTTTATGGGACGCCGTTTCGACGAAGTGACCGAAGAAATCAAGATGGTGCCATACAAAGTCGTGCAGTCCGGCGACCACGTCGCGGTGTTGGCGCAGGGCAAGGAGTACACGCCCCCGCAGATTTCCGCCATGATTTTGCAGAAGCTGAAGAAGGCGGCGGAAGATTACCTCGGCGAGAAGGTGACCGAAGCGGTCATCACCGTGCCGGCTTATTTCAATGACGCGCAGCGCCAGGCCACGAAAGATGCCGGCCAGATTGCCGGCCTAGACGTTAAGCGCATCATCAACGAGCCCACGGCGGCGGCGCTCGCCTACGGTCTCGATAAGAAGAAGGACGAGACCATCGCCGTCTACGACTTCGGCGGCGGCACCTTCGATATTTCGATTCTGGAAGTCGGCGAAGGCGTTATCGAAGTCAAAGCCACCAACGGTGACACTCACCTCGGCGGCGATAACCTCGATCAGCGCATCGTGGACTGGCTCATCGACGAATTCAAGAAGGACGAGGGCCTCGACTTGCGGGGCAAGGGTAACGAGATGGCGCTGCAGCGTCTGCGTGACGCCGCTGAACGGGCCAAGATCGAACTCTCCACCACCATGGAGACTGAGATCAACCTGCCCTTTATCACCGCCGACGCGGGCGGCCCCAAGCATCTGGTGAAGAAAATGACCCGGGCGAAGCTGGAGTCAATGGTCGAAGAGATCATTCAGCGCTCGGTGGGTCCGTGTAAGCAGTGCATGAAGGATGCCGGGGTGGATGCCAGCAAGATCAATGAAGTGGTGCTGGTTGGCGGGCAGACCCGAATGCCGCGAATTCAGCAGCTGGTAAAGGACCTGTTTGGAAAAGAAGGCCACAAAGGCGTTAACCCGGACGAAGTGGTGGCAATCGGAGCGGCGATTCAGGGCGGCGTTCTGCGCGGCGAGGTGAAAGACCTCCTGCTGCTGGACGTGACTCCGTTGTCGCTAGCCATCGAGACGCTGGGCGGCGTGGCTACCCCGATGATCCCGCGCAATACGACGATTCCGACCAAGAAAACGGAAACGTTCTCGACTGCAGCCGACAGTCAGACCTCGGTTGAAGTTCACGTGCTGCAGGGCGAACGTCCGATGGCAGCGCAGAACCGTACTCTGGGCAAGTTCCACCTGACCGGAATTCCACCGGCGCCACGTGGAGTGCCTCAGATCGAGGTGACGTTCGACATCGACGCCAACGGCATCCTCAACGTAACCGCAAAGGATACGGCTACGGGCAAGGACCAGAAGATCACGATTACATCGTCTTCCGGCCTGAGCAAAGAGGAAGTCGAGCGCATGGCCAAGGAAGCCGACGCGCATTCGGCGGAAGACAAGACCCAGCGTGAGGCGGTCGACGCCAAGAACCAGCTCGACTCGATGGTCTACAACGTCGAAAAGATGCTGCGCGAGCAGGGAGACAAGATTTCCGGCTCCGATCGTGGCGACGTCGAAAACGCGATTGCCGATGCCAAAAAGGCGTTGGAGTCGAATGACAAGGCGACCATGGACAAAGCCCGCGAGGCGTTGACGCAGGCCTCGCACAAGCTGGCTGAGCAGATGTACAAAGCTGCCCAGGCGCCGACGCCACCGAGCCCAGGTCCGGGCGCGGACCCGGCACCAGGCGGCGACGGTGAGGCCAAAAAGGATGAAGGCGTGATCGACGCCGAGTACGTGGACGTAGAAGACAAGAAGTAAGCTGAAAGCTGTCAGCGATCAGCCGCCAGCTTTCAGCAAAGGCTATGGGGGGCGGGTCTCCGACCCGCCCGCCGAGCCAAGGTCCGGTTCGTGTGGTGTGGGGCGCCCTCACCCGCGAGGGTTTCTGTGGCAGTGACGGTTTTAAGCCAAGAGCAGAATGCTCTCGGGACAGCGAGACGCCGGCGCTACAGATTGTTGGCGTTACAAATTCAGGCCCAGGGAGAAGAGAAATTGCAATTCGAAGTAAATGGTGAAGATTATTTCTTGAACTTCGCGGAAGATGAGAGGCGATGGTTTGTGTTTGTACCCTCCCCGACGGGATTGCAACGCATCCCCGTCTACATCGATGTATCTAAATACGAGCGGATCGGTTTAACAGACGAAGACCGACCGAAGAGGCCGAACTAGCCTTTGACCGTATGGAGGGGAGCGGGCTCACCTCCCACCCGGTCGGCTCCGCGAAATCGGCGAATGATTCGAAGTAGAAACCTCAGGTTAGGACAACCACCAAGCAATGGCCAATCCCACCAAAAAGGATTACTACGAAATACTGGGCGTGAAGAAGTCCGCTTCGGCGGACGATATCCGCAAGGCGTTTCGTAAACTGGCCCGCAAGTACCACCCAGACGTTAATCCCGGCGATAAAGCTGCGGAAGAGAAGTTCAAGGCTCTCTCGGAAGCCAACGACGTCTTAAGTGATCCCAAGAAACGCAAAATTTACGACCAGGTAGGCTTCTATTCCGACAACATCGATTCCGCAACCGCGGATGCTTATGCGCGCGCCGGCAGCGGAGGCGGCGGAGCGGGACAAGGTTTCTCCGGTGGGTCGGCTGGTGGTGGTGCGCAGGGTTTTGATTTTGGCGGCTTTGATTTTTCCGACATGTTTGAGCCCGGCCAGAACAGGAAGGCCGGTAATTCGGGTACGGGGGGCTTTCGTGACATTTTTTCAGGCATCTTCGGGGGAAGGGGCCCCTCGGCGCCAGAAGGTCCCGAGCCCGGTTCCGACCTTGAGTATCAGGTCAACGTTCCCTTCTGGACCGCGATTCGCGGCGGAGTAATGCGCCTGAATATCACCCGGCGGGATTCCTGTCCGCACTGTCACGGTCATGGTTTTATCGAGTCTGCGGGCACATGCCCGGAGTGCGGTGGCAAGGGGCAGGTAACTCAGACCGGTGGGAGAATGAAGTTCAATGTTCCATGCCCCCGCTGCCACGGCACCGGCAAAAACATTTCTACCTGTCCGCAATGTCACGGTGAGGGCACCGTGGAGCGCACCGAACCTCTGGAAGTTCGAATCAAAGCTGGCACTCGCGATGGCCAGCGCATCAGAGTACCCGGGAAAGGTAACGCGGGTACTCACGGCGGACCGGGCGGTGATCTCTACGTGATCATCCGTACGGCTGACCATCCTGTGTTCCACCGCGAAGGGGACGATATCCGCATCACCGTGCCAGTTAGCGCTACGGAAGCGGCTCTCGGCGCGAAGATCGAAGTGCCTACCATCGACGGACGCACGCTACTCAAGATTCCGCCCGGCACCCAATCGGGGCAAAAGCTGCGTCTGCGCGAAAAGGGGGTTCCTTCGGCAACGAAGGAGGGCGCGCGCGGAGACGAAATTGTCGAAGTGAAGCTGACCGTCCCCATGCCTCGGGATGAGCGTTCCAAAGAGATTCTGCGCGAGCTGGCGAAGCTGAATCCCGAAGATCCCCGTGCGGAACTCTGGAAGAATGTCTAAATTCAGTCGCCGGTCTTGATTTCAGTTCCCTTCACAAACTGCTAGACCTCTCAGAACTGAACCCGAAAGCCGTTCCTTCGGTAACCCTTCGGGAAAAAATATCTGAAAATTATTTTTACTCTGCATCTAATTTCCCGTATGCTCACGGCTGCGAACTTGCTTTCCAGCCGAATTCTGAAAGCGCAAGGATCGCCCCAGGAGGAAGCCGTCGAAATTGGCAACAGCTAGCGCCCCGCGTCAAAATCTCCCGTCCCCTACCGTCGTCCCCAGCCGGAAAAAATCGGTTCGCCTCACTCTCTGGCCTCTTGTGGCTGCCACCTTTTTTATGGTGTCAGGCGGCACTTACGGGACGGAGGACATCGTCCATGGAGCGGGGTATCCCAAAGCCATTCTCATTCTTTTGCTGACTCCCATTCTCTGGAGCTTGCCAACCGCGTTCATGATCGGTGAGCTTTCCAGCGCCCTGCCTTTCGAGGGAGGATATTACGCTTGGGTACGCCGTGCCATGGGCAACTTCTGGGGATTTCAGGAAGCATGGCTCTCGCTGGTAGCCTCGATTTTCGATATGGCGATTTACCCCACGCTGTTTGTGCTCTATCTCGACCGCCTTTTTCCCTGGTTTGCGGAAGGGCACCGCGGAGTGATAGTGGCTCTGGCGGTGGTAGTGGTTTGCGCGCTTCTGAACATTGCGGGCGTTCGAGTGGTCTCGACCACGTCCTTGGGGCTTTTTTTCCTGTTGTCTGCGCCCTTCATTCTGATCGTGGCTATTGCCCCGTTCAAGTTCGGGGCCTTGGCCCACGCCGTGACCAGACCGACTACTTCAACCGTCGATATTCTCGGCGGCCTGCTGATTTGTATGTGGAACTACATGGGCTGGGACAACGCCTCGACCATCGCTACTGAGGTCGAGCGGCCACAGCGTACGTACCCTCGTGCAATGCTCGCGGCAGTTGTGATCGTGGCCCTGAGTTATATCGTTCCTGTGGTTGCTATGTGGATGACCGGCCTTTCATCGAGCGCATGGGAAACCGGCTTCTGGGCGGACATTGCCGGACTGCTAGGCGGCCCGCTGCTGCGCATTGGCCTTGCCCTGGGAGGGATGATCAGTGGCTTCGGCATGTTCAATGCCCTGGTAATGAGCTACTCTCGCCTGCCCTTGGCGATGGCTCAGGACGGCATGCTGCCACAGATCTTCGGCAAGCTGCATCCACGCTCTCGCGCACCGTGGGTGGCAATTGTGGTTTGTGCCATCGGATGGGCGATGTGCTTGGGCTTGGGATTCGAGCGCCTGGTGACCATCGACATTTTGCTGTATGGGGTCAGTCTTAGCCTGGAATTCGTAGCGCTAGTAGTTTTGCGGGTCCGCGAACCTGATTTGCCCCGGCCATTCAGAGTTCCAGGCGGGCTCGTTGGAGCCGTCGCAGTAGGAGTGGCCCCTATGCTGCTTCTTGGCTTCTCAATCGTCCGCAGCCAGCATGAACTGGTCCTGGGAATCAGTTCCTTCGCGTTCGGGATCCTGCTTATCGCTGCAGGCGTCCTCGCCTACATCCTCAATCTAAAGTTGAAGCCCGCAGGTTGGGCGCCGGTGGCTGAGAAGTCGTAAATCGAGTTACCCACGGATCTACAAGGATTTCACGATTCATTTGTGAGATCGGGATTGATCCGTGCCTTCCGCCTTTTGCGGTAAAGTAATACAGATGACGAAGCGGAAATCCAAGGGCGCGTACATGATTTCCTCTGTGGCTGAGATGTACGGCATCCACCCCCAGACGCTGCGTTTGTATGAACGTGAAGGACTACTGAAGCCTTCCCGCACTGAGGGAAACACGCGTCTTTATACCGACGAGGATCTTTTGCGCCTTGAGTTCATCCTCTCTCTGGCTCGCGATCTGGGCGTGAATATCAGCGGGATCGCGATCATCCTGCAAATGCGTGCGCGCATGGAGGAGATGCAACTTCAGATTCAGGACTTCGTGAAATACATCCAGGAAGAAGTCTTGTCGCGGGCAAGTGCAGCTGCTGATCCTTCGAAAGGTGCGATTGTGCCGGTACGGAGGCATTTGGTGGCGCCCGTGCCGCCGTCTCACACCAGAAAACGCTAATAGCTTTTGCCAACGCGCCAACTATGCTCTAACCACTGTTCACGGCTCTATGCTTCCTTTCACGTTGATCTACCGCGACGACTACCTCCTGCCTATTGGCGCGCACGTGTTTCCTGCAGGCAAGTATCGTGGCGTTCATGATCAGTTGCTCGCAACTGCCGTCGCCGAAACCTCCGATTTCCTGGCGCCTGACCCCGCTTCCGATCAGGACGTGTTGCTGGTTCACACACCTCAGTATGTCCAAAAGCTTAAGACGGGCACGCTTACCGAAAGCGAAGAAATGCAAATGGAGATTCCATATTCGCCCGAACTCGTGGATGCGTTCTGGCTGGCAGCGGGCGGTTCGATTCTCGCGGCCAGGCATGCGCTTCGGGACCGGGTCGCTATCAATATCGGGGGTGGCTTCCATCATGCGTTTCCGGATCACGGAGAAGGCTTTTGCATGATTCACGATGTGGCGGTCGCAATCCGTCGACTGCAGCACGATAACAAGATTCGGAACGCTATGACGGTTGACTGCGATGTCCATCAGGGGAATGGCACAGCTGCCATTTTTGCGGGTACGCGAAATCCAGGCGATCCGCTGCCTTCGAGTTCAGCTTCGACAGTGAGTTCAAGTGCGTCCCTTAGCCGAGCAGGCAAGATGCGTTCCGCCCATGCAGGTGAGGTCTTTACCATTTCCCTGCACCAGCACAACAATTACCCCGCGTGGAAACCCCAATCCTCGATTGACGTTGATCTGCCCGACGGAACGGGCGATGACGACTATCTTGCCTGGCTCGACAATGCCCTCAGCTCCGGTCTACGTCAGTTCGAGCCGGAACTGATCTGCTACATCGCGGGGGCCGATCCGTATCGCGACGATCAGTTGGGTGGGCTCGAGTTGACAATTGACGGACTCAAAGAGCGCGATGCTCTCGTGTTCCGCGTGGCTAAGGCAAGGAATATTCCGATCATGGTGACCTATGCAGGCGGGTACGCGAGGAAACTGGAAGACACGGTGACGATTCATTGCAATACGGTGATTGCTGCCAAAGAGATTTTTGCATCTTTGAAATGAGAGAGGCGTAAAAAAACGTAGGTTACCGAACTTCTGAAGAAGGCGTTGGTACTTCCCCCCAGAAGCACGCGCCGCCCCTGGCGGGCTCGCTTCCCGAAAACCTTTCTAGCAGATTCCGAAAGCGATCTGGAATCACTGATAAAATAATGCCTAATCCCTATGTTTGAGAATCTTTCCGAAAAGCTTCAGCGCGCGTTCAAAACTCTCCGGGGCGAGGCCACCCTCAACGAAGAGAACATGCAGGAGGCACTACGTGCTATCCGGCTTGCTCTTCTGGAGGCAGATGTCAATTTTAAGGTTGTTAAGCAGCTGATTGACCACATTCAGGAAAAGGCGATTGGCCAGCAGGTGGCAACCGCGCTTTCGCCTGCGGAACAAGTCATCAAGATCCTGCGCGATGAACTGATCGAAATTTTGGGTCGAGATACAGCCAAGATTAAATTCGCATCACAGCCTCCGACCGTCGTATTGATGGCTGGTCTGCAGGGTTCGGGTAAGACGACCACCTCGGGAAAGCTGGCGCACTGGTTCAAAAACGGTGGTCACCGACCGTTGCTCGTGTCGGTTGACGTCTATCGTCCGGCAGCCCGTGAGCAACTGAAAGTCGTGGCCCAAGCAGTCAAGGCCAATATCTACGAAGGCGAAGCCGGCGAGGCGAATACGGCCACCGTCGAGCGTTTGGTGAAGGAAGCTCGCCGGGAAGCCGTCAACACCGGGTCTGATGTGTTGATCGTGGACACCGCTGGCCGTCTCCATATCGACGAGCAATTGATGGATGAGATGCAGTCGCTGAAGCGGCTACTCAATCCACAGGAGATTCTGTTCGTCGCTGACGCCATGACCGGACAGGACGCCGTCAACTCCGCCGACGAGTTCCACAAAAAGCTTTCTTTGACCGGAGTTGTGCTTACAAAATTGGATGGCGATGCACGTGGCGGAGCAGCGCTCTCCATCCGGCAGGTTACGGGCCAGCCGATCAAGTTCATTGGTGTGGGCGAAAAATACGACGCGCTCGAGCCTTTCCATCCTGATCGCATCGTTTCCAGAATCCTGGGCATGGGGGACATTCTCTCGCTGATCGAAAGGGCGGAGCAGAATGTCGACAGGAAGAAAGCCCAGGAGATGGCAAGCCGCGCTCTTACCGGTGATGGATTTTCGTTGGAAGATTTTCGCGATCAGTTGCGGCAAATTAAGAAGATGGGATCGATCCAAAACCTGATGGGCATGCTGCCAAGCATCGGCCCCTTCGCGGGTATCCAAAAACATGCCGACAAGGTGGACGAAAAGCAACTCAACCGGGTCGAGGCTATCATCAACTCAATGACGCAGCATGAGCGCATGCACCATGAGGTAATGAACGGCAGCCGCCGCAAGCGCATCGCACGCGGCTCCGGTACCAGTGTGCAGGAAGTAAACAATCTGCTACGTCAGTACGCCCAGATGCGGAAAATGTTTAAGCAAATCGGCAAGCCAAGTTTTGCCCGCAAATTGGCCGGCATGAAAATGCCGGGGATGTAAAAGCGCGCCTCGCGCACCGACCTCAGCCCAATCGCCGAGTGATGCGTTCCCGCTTGCGCTTCAAGATCTTTGGTCAGCGCTGGACACCCGCATTATGAAATGGCGATCGCTCGAAGAATCCGCACCCGGCACGGACTCGCGTTCTCTGCGCGATATCTTCAGGGAACGTAAGGGGCTGATCGCCAGGTACGTTCCACAGGAAACCCAGTCAGTACACACGCGGGTTATCGATGAGCTCAAACGGGCCCACCTAGCGCAAAATAGTCTTGCCGTCGGATCTGAAGCTCCGGGCTTCGAACTCAACGACCATAATGGCAAATTGATTTCTTCGGCTGATCGTTTGCGTCGCGCACGCCTTGTCATTTGCTTTTTTCGTGGACGATGGTGTCCCTTCTGTGTCGGACAACTGGAAGCCATGAATTTGATCGCGCCACAGATTGAAGCATCTGCAGCTTCGCTGGTCGCCATTTCTCCCCAGACGGTTCAGCAGTCATTCTTCATGGCCGATCAGCACAAGCTGCGCTTTCCATTGTTGAGCGATGCCAACAACAACATTGCCCGTCAGTTTGGCTTGATCTATCGCGTGCCAGAAGAACAACAGGCGATTTACCGTAGAGCCTTTGTAAACTTGCCTTTTGCCAATGGCGACAACAGTTGGGAATTACCCATTCCCGCAACATACATCCTCGAGACCGACGGCAGGATCCTCTACCGTTCAACAGATGAGGACTACACCGAACGACCTGAGCCGTCGGAAATCCTTCTTCAGCTCCGGCTACAGTCAAAACCGCCTGCCCTCTGACTCATTCCTAAGTTTTTCAATTATGATTGGACATGGGTGACTCGCCTCTCTGGAGCGCTGGTGCAACGAACGACGACCAACGTAGCCGGCTCGTTGAACTGACCGCAAGCAGCGCCGACCCTGCCAAAGACCTTCCTCTCCGTCGCGATGTCCGCTCACTCGGCACACTGCTGGGTCGAGTATTGGTCGAACAGTGCGGGGAGTCCTTGCTCGGCGTGGTCGAGGAGTTGCGTCGCATCTTCATCCAGCACCGCGAGACCCAACCCCAAGGGCGGTCGCCCGCTGACACTCCGATTAATTTCAAGGACCCTTTACTACACCAGGCGCGGAACATCATCTCGAGCCTCACAGTGGAAGAGGCTCATCGCGTCACCAAAGCGTTCGCGATTTATTTTGAACTTACCAACCTCGCGGAGACGACCCATCGCAAGCGCCGACGCCGCGCAGCCAAACTTCATCCGGAACAGCCGGCATTGGAAGGCTCGTTCCGAGGCACCTTGAAGCGGATGCGCACCGCCGGATATAGCGTCGATCAGGCGATGGCGGTGCTGCGAAAGATAAAAGTTGTGCCGGTTTTCACCGCGCATCCCACCGAAGTTGCGCGCAGAACCGTGCTGCTCAAGCGCCGGCGGGTTGCCAAACAGTTAGAACGGCTTGATCGCCTGCCTCTGACGGATGCTGACGCGAGCCGGTTCGAATCACTGATCTTTGCCGAAGTGACTGCTTTGTGGCAAACCGACGAAGTTCGTCTCCAAAAGCCGTTAGTAACCGACGAGATTCGTATGGGCCTGGACCACTATACGTTTTCGCTGTTTGCGGCTTTGCCGCGCATTTTTGACGAACTGGCCGACTCGTTTCGCCAGATTTACGATTGCAATATCGCGGATCCGGACTTGCCTCAATTGTTGTCTTTCGGCTCCTGGATCGGGGGGGACCGCGATGGCAATCCTTTCGTCACAGCAGCTTCGACACGAGAGGCATTGCAGCGGGCACGGAATACGATTATCGACCACTACATCGCGGAACTCGATCGTAACGTGGATCAACTCAGCGCTTCTTGTCGGCAGATACCCGTTTCTGACGCGGTTCGACAAAAGGTGGCAGACTACACCACGCGGATGGGAGATGAGCCGTCGCGGCAGTCGCGAATTTCAAATGTGGAGACTTATCGACGCCTGCTGAAGCTTATGGTCGTGCGGCTGGGGCGTTCTCGTGATCAACTCACGGGTTCCCTGGCGTACGAATCTGCGGATGAGTTTAAAGCCGACCTGTTGCTGATTCGCGACAGCCTCGCCTCGAATCGCGGCCTGACGCTGGCCGAGTTGATCATCGATCCTCTGCTGCGAAAGGTCCACACATTTGGATTCCATCTCTCGACACTCGACATTCGTCAGCATGCACGCGTACACGCGCAGGCGCTGGCCGAGTTGGACGCTGTGGATGTCGCTGCCAGCGTCCCGCTCGTGCAAGGCCATCCAGAGCCGGAGCCGGGCGGGCGAGACGCTCGGGTCTCCACTAAGTCGGTGTCCGCCGCGACCCAGGACGTTCTCGACACGTTTCACGAGATCGCTAAATTGAAGAAGACATACCCTTGCTACGCAATTCGCAACTACATCATCAGCAATGCCCGATTCGATGCCGACATCCTCGCCGTGACGCGATTGGCTGCCATCAGCGGTGTCAGAGTTGTGGCGTCCGGGGATGATCCCGGCCTCATGCCAGTGCCGCTGTTTGAATCGATCGAGGCATTGCGTTCTTCGGCGGATGTTATGCAGAGCGTTTGGCGCTCGCCAGATTATCAACCATTACTCAATTCCTGGGGACGTTGGCAAGAAGTGATGCTGGGCTATTCCGATTCCAACAAAGATGGCGGCATGCTCACCAGCATCTGGGAGCTTTACAAAGCGCATCGCGAACTCCACCGCGTGGCGCGTGAATGCAATGTGAAGCTACGTCTGTTTCACGGTCGTGGCGGTACCGTGGGACGCGGTGGAGGTCCCACGCACACGGCAATACTGGCGCAACCGGTTGGCGATTTTTCCGGCGAGATTCGTATCACTGAGCAAGGTGAAGTTCTCAACTGGAAGTATGCCGACCCCGTTCTAGCTGAATGGAATCTCGAAATCATGATTGCGTCCTGCATGGAAGCTATCACGCGTACGCGTGGACCCAAACCGGGAGCCGATCAACGATGGGCGCCCGCGATGGAACGAATGTCGGCGGATGCATTCGACTTTTATCGCCGCAACATCGCCCAAAACGCTGACATTATCGAATACTTCGAGCAGGCCACGCCGGTAAACGAACTGGAACATGCTCGCATGGGTTCGCGTCCTCCGAGGCGTGAGCAGGGGCGTCGCCTGGAAGATTTGCGTGCCATCCCTTGGGTGTTTGGATGGATGCAAAGCCGCCATGCCGTCCCGGCCTGGTTCGGCGTGGGACATGCCCTGCAGCAGTTTGTGAAGGAGAACGTCGACCACCAATCGCTTCTCTGCGAGATGATGAAAAGGTTCCCGCTCTTCTCCGACCTAATCCGCAACGTCGAACTGGCCATGTCGAAAGCCGACTTGACCATCGCTCGACTCTACGCGGAACTCGTGACCGACTCGGAGTTGCGCGAACGGGTCTGGAAAATGCTGGTAGCGGAGTTCGAGCTTACGCGTCGAATGATCTTATCGATTACCGAGCAGAAAGGACTGCTCGAGGGAAACCCGGTGTTAACTCGATCCATCCGGCTGCGTAACCCTTACGTTGATCCCATGAGCCTGGTACAAGTGGAGTTGCTCCGACGTAAGCGTGCGGGGAGCAGCGTGGAGGGCCTCGATTATGCGCTGGGGGCGACGATCAATGGGATTGCGGCAGGGTTACACAATACGGGGTAAGTTCCGGTTGCGTCGCCAGCCCGGCAGCTGTGTGGCACGTTTCCGCCGCACCGGCGAATGAGAGAGCTCGACGAGTTCCGCGCGCGATGGGACAGGAGATCCTTACCTTTGCTCGGGATTTCGGCAGCGGCTCCCGCTTCGCCCACCTCGCTAGTCGCCTCAACTTGCCATTCCTTCTAAATTCTGCAAAAATAATGGTTTGTCCGAGCCTGCCTGAGCAACTAGGAAAGGAACTTAAGCTCTGTGTTAATGATTCGTCTGTCGCGCACGGGTGCGCGTAAACAACCGCAGTACCGGGTAGTGGTGATTGAGAAGGAACGCGCGCGTAATGGCCGTCCGGTGGAGGTCGTGGGAACTTACAATCCTCGGACCAACCCCGCCAGCATTGAGCTCAAGCGTGAGCGCATCGATTACTGGGTGTCCAAGGGAGCCCAGATGTCGGAGAGGGTCAGCAAGATCATGTCTAAGCCGGCACCGGCTGCCGTCGCATCGGTTGCCTGATTTTTTTGTTCGCCCCACGGTAATCGCATCCCACTTCGCAGAAGTCCGATAGCTGAGGATCCGCTTGAATGAAGAAAATAAAAGCGCACCCACCGGGGATATGCGGGCATTGATCGAGCAGATTGCTAAGGCTCTGGTCGATGACCCGGCGCAAGTCTCGGTGAATCCGGTGGAAGAAGGTGGCGAAACCGTGCTTGAACTTTCCGTTGGACCGAATGATCTCGGCCGGGTGATCGGGAAGCAAGGGCGCACCGCCCGGGCCATGCGTAATGTGCTCGGTGCCGCAGGCTTGAAGTTTAACAAGCGTTTCACGCTGGAGATTCTGGAATAGCGGATCAGTTCATCACGCTGGCGCGCGTCCTGAAAACCCAGGGACGGCAGGGCGAAGTGGCAACCGAATCGCATACCGATATTCCTGACCGTTTTCACCAAGGCATGCGACTTTGGGCGCTTGCGGAGAATGGATCACGGCGGGAATTAGAAGTTGAAGAATTTTGGCCGCACAAGAGTTATCTGGTTCTGAAATTTGTCGGCATCGAGTCGATTTCAGACGCCGAAACTCTTCTCCGTTGTGAGCTACAGGTTCCAGAGGAACAACGGGCGCAGCTCGAAACAGGCTGGGCTTACGTAAGCGACCTGATTGGATGTGAAGTGCTCGACGGGGATTGCCAGGTTGGAGTGGTTCGCGACGTTCAGTTTGGCGCAGGTGAAGCGCCTCTGCTGCTGGTGAGGTCAGGATCGAGAGAGTACGAGATTCCCTATGCGGAAGCGTACCTGAACGGCACGAATCTCAAGAATAAGAAGATTCGCATGACTCTGCCGGAAGGCATGCTGGAACTAAATGCGCCACTGACTCCGGAAGAAAAAGAGCAGCAAAGGCGGAATCGGAATTCGTAGTTGAATTGTCGTGATTGAAGATTATTTGGAGAAATTTCATCCTGAGCGTAGAAATTGCTTCGCAAAGCGAAGCAATTTCGAAGTCAAAGGATCTCAATATATTCAGGTAAAGATATTCAGGTAAACAGAAGCACGAAGTAATCCACGGATCCGCGATGAAGATCGACATCTTGACGATCTTTCCTGATTTTTTTCGCGGACCGCTGGATTACGGCATAGTCCGTAAGGCTCGGGAAGCCAGCCTGGCAGAAATCGAAGTCCACGACTTGCGGGCCTTTGCGCACGACCGTCACCGCACGGTGGATGACCGCCCATTCGGCGGCGGCGAAGGCATGGTCCTAAAGCCGGAACCGATCTTTGAATGTATTGAGGCGCTGGATGTCCAAAGCAGGGACAAACGCCTGAGCGGAAACGTTAAGCAGAGTGTTGTACTACTGTCTGCACAAGGCAGCCGCTTCAACCAGGCTCTGGCATCGGACCTGGCAGATTTGGAACAGATAGTTCTTATCTGCGGCCGCTACGAAGGGGTGGATGAGCGTGTCGGACAATACTTGGCTGACCGCGAGCTCTCCGTCGGAGATTACGTACTCAGCGGCGGCGAGCTAGCGGCGGCAATTATTGTGGATGCGGTCACGCGCCTTATCCCAGGAGCTCTGGGCAATGAAGCTTCAACGCGGCAAGAGTCGTTTACCGCAAGAAAAAAACTGGCTTCCGGGGATGGCCCGGATTCAACATGTGCATCGGGCGGATTGCTCGATTATCCGCACTACACCAGGCCAGCAGAGTTTCGAGGCTGGGAAGTTCCAGATGTGCTGATATCAGGCAATCATGAGGAAATACGTCGTTGGCGACGGCGCACCGCCCTCGAAAAAACAATGCGTAACCGTCCCGATCTCTTGGACGGTGGTGGCCTGAGCGACGAAGATCGAAAAATGCTGGCCAAACTGGCCAGGGAAAAATCTTAGAGTGACAAGAATTCGAAATAAGGGAGCAAGGCAATGACGAACTTGATCATCGAAAAGTTGCTGGCCAAGGCCAAGCGCACCGACATTCCAGAATTCGCCCCGGGCGACAGCGTGCGAGTCCACGTAAAGATCAAAGAAGGTGACAAGGAACGTCTGCAAGCATTTGAAGGCGTGGTGATTTCACGCAGTCGCGGGCCTCAAGCGAGTTTCACCGTACGCAAGATAAGTTTTGGTCACGGCGTTGAGCGTATTTTTCCGCTGCATTCCAAGGTAATCGACAAAGTAGACTTGCTGCGCTCATCCAAAGTCCGACGTGCCAAGCTCTACTATCTGCGCGGACTGAAGGGCAAGGCTGCGCGCCTGAAGGATGTGGACCGCGACCACGCGGTTGCCGGAGCCGCAGCGTCGAAGTAATCACCCCGGTGCCAAGATTACTGGTGGATTTCAAACTGCAAGCTTTCTTCCAGGTGTTTTTCCGCCAATTTGCGGATGAGGAATTGCAATATCTGACGTTCGCCCTTGCGGATTTCACGGAATTCGATTCCCAGTTCGCCTTGCGAATCTCCATGGCGAACCAGGCCTTTTAGCGCCATCTCATAGTCATTGATACTAGTCACTAACTTCAGCTCAGTTCCCGGAAGCACCAATTCTCTGGTCGTAACCAGGCAGCCGATTTCGGACATATTCTTCAAGACGCCTTTCAAGTGCGCACCCTTGGCGCCTTCTTTGATCAAGTCCACCGCTGCCTCTAACGCATAGCGCTCACGACGGCGACGGCGCTCATGAGATGCGAACGTACCCGGCTTCTTAAGATTCCCATCGGTCAGAATGGGATCATAAACTTCTTCCATGTCGCGGAGTTCTGTCTCCCACATCGTACGGTCCGACTCCACTGACTGGACTCCGATCTGGCCGTGCAATTCCGAATTGGGTTCTCCCACCCAGACTACCCTGCAGAATGCCTTGTTGCGACCGCGTTCGATCGCGAGAATATCTCCGATCGAGGTCTGGCAACGCAGCCCGGTGACACGCGCTCCCTGCGCGGAGATGTCGTATGTGCAGGCCATTTCCAGGATCGACTTGCTCTCGCTGTCAAAACAGGTAACGCGAATGGGCAACGCAACGTGAATGCGTTTGGCCTGCCGTTCTGGTGATGAATTGGAAATTTCCGAGGTCAAGGTAATCCCGCGCACACTCTTTCTGAGCGAATCTAACAAGCGGGTTGACGGGCGGTCAATTTACGGCCGTAATCCCGCGGTGATTACCTTGGAACGAGTTAGAGGAATGGGAGTTCGGAGCGGTCAGGTATTTTTCCACATTGCGCCACAGTGCCGCGATGAGTCAAGATGGCTGGAGTTATCGAGCGAAACGGTTTCCGATCAGCGTCCGTGCCAGCAAAATCCAAGTCCGCGGCCATCAAGCCAATCTCTGCCTCTGCCGCGAAACTACGGCTTCTGAAGGGGTTACGCTGCACGCTCAGATTCGAAAAGAGGGTTTGGCAACTGGGAGCACAGCTAGTGGCGGGCGTGGACGAAGTGGGGCGCGGTTCTCTCTTCGGCCCGGTCGTGGCAGCGGCGGTTATACTGGATCGCGGATATCGCATCCGCGGACTCCGGGATTCCAAACTATTGCCCGCAGATCGCCGGGAAATTCTGGCCGAACGAATTCGTGAACATGCTGTTGCCTGGTCCGTTGCGGCGGTGGACGCAGCGCGCATCGATCAGATCAACATCTATCAGGCCTCGCGCCTGGCCATGCGTGAAGCGGTATCGCGTCTGAATCCCTGCGCTGACCATTTGCTCGTTGATGCCTTGCGCCTGGATTGCGAAGTTCCCCAGCAACCGATTATTCACGGGGATGCCCTTTCCGCATCAATCGCCGCCGCGTCGATCATCGCCAAAGTCGAACGCGATCGAATGATCGTGGAGTGGGACCCTGTCTTTCCCGCCTACGGACTTGCCTCGAACAAGGGTTACAGCACTCCCCGGCATTTGGCAGCCCTGCGCGAACACGGACCCTCTCCCCTTCACCGCCAGTCTTTCGCGCCGGTGTGGAATGCTCCGGTGCCGCAAGACGTATTGGAGTTCATGCTGCAGGAGGAGGAAGAAGTCGAGAACCTGGAGGCCAACCAAATCGCGTAGATCCAAATCGAGAGATCAGACTGCCCGCCCCCCACACGATACAATCCTGACATGTTGCGCATGATGGTTGTGACCGCCCATCCTGACGATGAAGCCGGCAGCTTCGGCGGTTCGCTATGCCTTTACCGAGAGCGGGGCGCCGAGACCTGCGTCATTTGCCTCACACCCGGACAGGCCGCGAGCTTTCGTGGAGGGGCACAAAACGACACTGATTTGGCCGCCCTGCGTCGCAAGGAATTCGCGGCCGCCTGCGATTTACTGAAGGTGTCCCGCGGAATTGTCTTGGACTACACGGATGGCCAGCTCCATCGCTTGGAGATGCAGCGGGTGGTCTCTGATCTCGTCCTGCACATGCGGGAATTTCGGCCGCAAGTCCTACTCACTTTTGACCCAGCAGGCGGAGTTACGGGGCATACCGACCACTCCATGGTCTCGATTTTCGCGACCCTGGCTTTTCACTGGGCAGGTCGGGACAACCGTTTTCCCGATCAATTGTCCGGCTCAATCACTCCCTGGAGAATACAGAAGCTGTACTATGCTACGAATAACTTCACGCTTCCCGGGAGACAACCGGTCACCCTCGCTCCCGCGACGACCGTCATCGAAGTCGGCAAATATCTGGAGACAAAGATCACCGCGTTTCGGGCGCACACCAGCCAGCAGCCACTCTGGCCTATGTTTGAAGAGTATTCCCGAAAACGAGGGTCGCGAGAATTGTTCCACCTGGTCGCGGCGGTGAACAACTCAGCTGCGCAGGAAGCTGACTTGTTCGTCGGCGTAGAGGAAACCTAGTGGGTGTGGGGCGAAGTCGCCCACCCCACAAATAATTATTTCGGCTTGATGATGTCGCTAAGGACATCGGGTTTGCTTTCATCCCGCACCAGATGCGGATACTTCTCTCCTCCGTGATAATCCAGTTTGAACGTCTTGTAATAGTCCGTGTTCTCAACCAATAGCTCTAAGGGAGAAGAACTGTTCTTGCCTTCGCGCAGAGCTTCTCGCAGGATTTCGGGCGAGAACTTTCTTCCATTAATCGCGACCACCATCATCCCAGGTCCAATTCCCGCCAAAGCTGCAGGCATCCCCTCAACGCTGTCGGTAATGGATCCATCTTCCCTTAGCCACAGACCGATCGAGTAGGCAGCGTCCACTGTATTTCTTTCGTCCTCATGGGCCCGCACTTGTTCGGAGCGGACGTCATCGTAGACCACCTTCCAGCCGCTTTCCTCGATTCCGCCCAAAGGTGCACCCGGCCCATGATTCTCGAGACGCTTGCTCCAGAATGCTCGCCAGTTATAAGGTGCAACCTGGTTCAGCGCACTGAGGACATCCTCGAAGGTATAGGGTTTTACCTGCGGCGGTCCGCTTGGGGCACCGTGGAACAACTGGCAAAAATCATCCAACGTTTTCTGACCATGGGTCTGTGCCCGAATAATCGTATCGGCCCACAGCCAGTTCAATTCATCCTCTTCGTAGTAATCCAGCGGACGTCGCCACGACTCCCACTGATGCGGTGCGTCCTGCATGGACGGAACGCCATCGGCCGTATCCTGCAAGTTGCGCCAGGCGCGGCCCGAACGGTGGTCAAGTTGCGCCGCCGTATAGGACAGGGAGTCACGAAACTGGTCGGGGGTTCGCTCTCCGTCGCGCGCCGTAAGAATTTCGCCAAGATAAGTCGTAAGTCCTTCGTACACCCACAGCAAGTCGGTCTGCATTGGCTTTTCGTAATCGGAAGTGGCAAGGTCGGCGGGACGCCGATATTTTCCGTTCCACGAATGCACATACTCGTGAGATAGCAGCCCCGAACTCAACAGGCGCTGCTCCGGATCGATGAGGGCGCGTTCATTGGTGCGGCTATCGTTGGATTCATGATGTTCCAATCCGAAATGAGCCACGTGATTACTTAGACTATAGAGAAAATGATAGTCACGGTAATGTTGCGCTCCAAACAACGCGCTCGCCTGCGTTACCAGATTCTTATAGTGTTCCCAGACGTCGGGGGTTGGCTCCAGTGCCGCCGCACTGTCAGAGGCAACGTCCAGCTCTACCAGAGGAGTCTGCCCCGGATTCAAGGGAACCGCCTTCAAGTATTGTCCTGTGATGACGGGCCCATCAACCAGCAGGGTAAGAGAGATGGGAGCAAATTTGATTTCTTCGGTTGATTGCGAAGCCACCGGCAGAGAGGTACCGAATTTCCATCCGGCAGGCAATCGCAGGCTCGCCTCATAGGTTAATTCGTCCGAGGTCCAACCCGCCGGATACAGTACCACGGTATTCCAACTCAGAACCGCCATCTTATCGGTGGCCGTGGCTCCGCCCGTGTAAATCCCCTCCGAACCCGCGGGTGATATGAAGTCCAATGACACTTCAATGCTGGACACGCCGGAGGGGACGTCGACGTGAAAAGTCCAGCCGTCCAAGAGGTCGCGACGCCAGGTGAGCGTTTTTCCGTTGCCGACGAACTTCAAACCGGCGAGATCTTGAATAGGTCCGGTCGGCCCGTGTTCACCGGGAATCCACTTTGGGTAGTAAAGAGTCAGACTGCCGGGTTTAGCTGGCATGGTCAGACGCGCATGAAAGATCTTCCGGGGCGCTTCAGTAGCGTCGACGAAAATACTGATGTGAGGGGCCGGAACAGCTGCGCCAAATAATGGAAAAACGAGGGCAGTTAACAGAAATATGTAACGAAGAATCCGAGGGGAAGAAGCGATCACGTACAGGCTCCTTTAAAACAGCTCTTGTGAACTACGACCCACGACTATAGCAGTGAATTGTGAGGTCGGTCACTTTCTTGACCGGTCGCAGGCAGCTCAGCCATGTGCTAAACGGGCTGCGCTGATTTATCATTTGCGCGTGTCGTCGCATCCTCATCCCGGCAAGTTTGTCACCTTTGAAGGACTCGACGGATGCGGAAAGAGCACGCAAATCGAAAAGCTCGCGGGTGTTCTTCGCGCGCAAGGATTGCCAGTCGTGGTTACGCGTGAACCGGGCGGAACCGCGACCGGAGAAAAGATCCGCCGCCTGCTGCTGGACACCGCAACCGCAGGCCTGTCTCCGATGGCGGAATTGTCAATGATGTTCGCGTCACGCGCCCAGCACATTTCGGAAGTCATCCAGCCGGCTCTTGCAGCGGGAAGCATCGTCCTCTGCGATCGCTTTACTGATTCCACGGAAGCGTATCAGGGCGGAGGCCGCGAGCTCGGCAGCGAGCCGGTGCTGGCGCTGCATCGCATCCTGTGTGGCGATTTACAGCCGGAACTCACAATCCTGATGGACTCCGATGTAGCAGCCAGCGTCGCCCGAGCTCGCCGCCGCAATAAAGCCGATGCGACGAAGGAAGGCGGCAGCGAGAGCAACGAAAACCGTTTTGAACAGGAGAGCCGGGCTTTTTTTGGCCGCGTCCACAAAACTTATCTGGCGATTGCTGCGCGCGATACGAACCGGGTTGTGCTGGTGGATGCGCGCGGTGCGGCAGGTGCAACCCATTCGAAAATAATGGAGCTTATAAGCCGAAGATTCAAGTTGGCGGCTTGAGAGTGTCGGCGATCAGTCACTCAGCTGTCAGCTTCCACCATCCAAGAATTTCCGTGTACTCCCTCTGCTAAACTCGAAGCTCGTTCTTAGCAGAAAAATCTGAGTATCAGTTTTTAGCAGATGGCAGAGAGCTGAGAGCTGATAGCTGACAGCTGTGTTCAAAACCTTTCAGGGCAATTCCGACGTTGTGCAACGCTTGCGCGAAATGCTCGCGCGGGATCATTTCCCTCAGGCCGTGATTCTTGCCGGCTCCGCCGGGTCGGGTAAGTACACGCTCGCTCTCATGCTGGCCAAGGCATTGAATTGCCTTTCACCCACCGTCACCGACGGGTTGCCGGATTTTTGTGGAACTTGCTCTAACTGTGTTCGGATCGCCCAATCCGCTGATCTCGATGCTCGATTCGCCGAAGCGGTCGAAGCCCGTGAAAACCTGCGTGAAACTGACAAAAAAGAGACGCGGCTCTTCGTCCAAACCCATCCCGATGTGCTGATCGTGCCGCCCGACCCTCCTCAGATGATGATCAAGGTGGACCAGGTTCGCCGTGTCATCGAAACGATTTATTACCAACCGGGCGAAGCGAAGGAGAGGGTTTACATTTTTACCGAGTCGTCGTTCATGAAAGAAGCAGCAAACTCGCTGTTGAAGGTCCTCGAAGAGCCCCCCGGGTTTGCGACGATTTTCTTGCTGACAGAGAATCCAGGCGAGTTGCTGCCCACAATCCGTTCACGTTCGATGATCGTTACTCTGGCCGCTTTGCCGGCCGAAGAGATCGAGCAGGATTTGGCCAAAAACCGGCCCGAGTGGACCGCGAAGCAGCGGGCGCTAGCGGCTCGCCTGTCGAACGGAGCGATCGGCGCGGCACGCAGCTTCGATCTTGCCGGCTATACAACCGCGCGAATTCAGGCATTGACCATTCTCAATACCGCGCTACGCGCGACCGATCACAGCGAATTATTCAAAGTGACCGAGACCTTTCGCACAGGAGCCGAAGGCCGTGACAAAATCGAAAAGCTGTTGCGCACAATTTATAGCTTGTTGCAAGACCTCACCTTCCTCAACTCCAACGCCCCGGAGCTCGTGCGCAATACGGATATTCAGGCCGAACTGAAACAGCTGGCAGAATTGGCAGATTTTGACTGGATTGCGATGGCCGCTGAACGGCTCAACGACGTCGAGCGGGGAATGCGCCGCAATTTATTGCGCTCACTGTCTCTGGATGCGTTCGCGACCGCGCTGGAAAGGGTATAACGGCGGAGTTCAGTAACCCCTCCCAGAATGCCGATGGCAGAATGCTCGTTGCAGAATGCTCGTTGCAGAATGCCGATGGCAGAATCACTGACTACTGACTCTGACCATTGATCACCGTACCAAACACTTCCTCACTCAAGTCCTTGCGCCAGCATCACTTGAACATTGTCAGACCCGTCGCCACTGTGCTAGGTTAGGAACAACTCACGCCTTCAGTATCCACAATCACAGCAGCGTGTGTTGTGGCCCGCAAAAGCGTGTCAAACGGGTGGCGCCATGAAAGATACGATCGATTCATCTCCAGCCGAACGTCCGGTGGAAGCAGAAGGCTTCGCGAATCGCAAGTTAATTCGGCCTTCTCTTAATCGCGCGGACCATAATCACGGGTCCCAATCCAACGGGGAATATAGGCCTGAACGTCCAGAACGCAGTGAGCGCGGCGATCGCCACGGCGGCGGAAGTGGCGGCAGAAAGACTGCTCCGCCGGAGCAGACGAATGCTGAGAACTTCTATTACCAGAAGCAGATGCAAGCCAAAACCCCGATGGTGATCGTGCTGGGTGATGGCGAAGAGATTCGTGGAATGATCGAGTGGTACGACAAAAGCTGTATCAAAGTCAACCGCAATGGCCAAACCAACCTTCTGATTTACAAGCCCGCGATCAAGTACATGTACAAAGAAGGTGAGAATAGTAGGAAATAGCCAGCCGTGGTCGTTCTTCCGTCGTCTTCAAACGCAACCGAGATTTCCCGGATGGAATAGGTTCTATTCAGTAACCCCCCAATGACGTTCTAGAGTTTTGGCAACACAATCCCCTTCTGTGACTGGTACTTGCCTTTGCGATCCGCGTAGCTGACTTCGCATACCTCATCGCCCGTAAAGAAGAGAATTTGACACAGGCCTTCGTTCGCATAAATCTTCGCGGGCAGGGGCGTTGTGTTGGAAATTTCCAGCGTGACGAAGCCTTCCCACTCCGGCTCGAACGGAGTTACGTTCACGATGATTCCGCAGCGGGCGTATGTGGACTTTCCTACACAGATCGTCAGCACGTCGCGCGGAATCTTGAAATATTCCACGGAGCGCGCCAAAGCAAAGGAGTTAGGTGGAACGATCGCGCATTCGGAACTCACGGTAACGAACGACCGCTCGTCGAAATTTTTGGGATCAACAACGGTGCAATTCACATTGGTAAAGATTTTGAACTCATCGGCCACCCGCAAATCATAGCCGTAGGAAGACAGCCCATAGGAGATCACACCCTCTCGTACCTGCTTCTCGGAGAAGGGGTTAATCATATCGTGTTCCTTGGCCATCTTTCGGATCCAGCGGTCACTCTTCAGCATGCGGCTCCTTAACTAAGTTCAGTATTGGTGGGAATTTCGTAATCTGGAAATGGAAAATGATACTGCTCGAGTTTTGGGCCAAAATCCCCAAAACCTGATTACCAAATTACCAAAATGGTGCGCGGCTGGGTGTCTCATCTTACGGTACCGAAGCTGCCGTTGACAATCTCTCTTATGTCCCTTAGCATCAATCACTTGGTGGGTTATTCTAATTCCGCCGCCGGGAGCAACCAGTGATCAAGCTCGACATCATCAACGAAGTCGTGAACAAGACCGGCATTACCAAGACCAAGGCCGAACTGGCCGTCGAAACCGTATTCGAGAGCATGCGACGGTCTCTTTCCAAAGGCGATCGTATTGAATTGCGAGGCTTTGGCGTATTTAACGTCCGGCCACGCAAGACAGGAATCGGTCGAAACCCCCGCACTGGCGCCGAGGTGTCAATCCCTCCGGGCAAGGCCGTGCGGTTCAAGCCTGGCAAAGAGTTACAGTCGATCGACTAGAACGGCCTGTTCCATGACAGTGCCAGAGGGTCGATTGTCCGCCCGACATCGTAGTCACGACAGTTCTCGTTTATCGCAGTAGTAACGCTTTCATGTCCGATCTCACTCCCCCGCCTCTTAGTCCAACCGCTGAATACCTCCCTGCAGAAGCGTACGTTGTACCGCGGCCAAACCAGCGCTACTGGTTGCACTCGCTGTTATTTCTCGCCACGGTTTTTACGACGTTGGTAGTTGGCGCAAAGATGGAATTCGACTTCCTGCACAATATTCCGCCTTTTATTCATGGCAATGAATTCATTCCGATGTTTCCGCTGAATTGGGCGCTCCGCAATCCATCTAACTTGCTGCTCGGGATTCCCTTCTCGGCCACGTTGTTGCTGATTCTCATGGCCCACGAGATGGGACACTATTTGTACTGTCGCTACTACGGTGTTTACGCGACGCTTCCCTTTTTTATTCCAGCGCCTACGCTAATCGGCACTCTGGGCGCGGTAATTCGAATACGTGCTCCGATCCGTTCGCGCAGTGCGCTGTTTGATATTGGGATTGCCGGACCGATCGCAGGATTCGTGGTGGCCCTGACGGTTCTGATCGTTGCCGTATCTCACTCGCGTCTGGCGCCCGGCGTTACGAGTAACTCCGACATAGAGATGGGCTACCCGCTCATCTTCAGGATCGTCGCAAGCTTACTTCCTATTCCCGGGGCACAGTCGGGCTCAGCTCGACTTCAGTTGCAGGACATCTACTTTCATCCCACTGCCATTGCGGCGTGGGTAGGAATGTTCGCGACGGCACTGAATCTGCTACCTGGCGGTCAACTGGATGGAGGACATATTGTTTTCGCTCTTAATCCACGGGCACACCGGATCGTTTCCCGATTGACCATCATCGCGTTGATTCCGATGGCATATTTTTTCTGGGCGGGCTGGTTGCTCTGGGCCATTTTATTGCGGCTCAGTGGCATGCGGCATCCCATGGTGGAGGAGTGGCCCGGAGTCAGTAATGGACGCTGGTGGCTTGCGGCTTTGGGGCTGCTTCTTATGGCGCTAACGTTAACTCCCGCGCCGTTCGCCCACAGTTCACTGCAAACAGTCATTCGGGAGTTGCGCGGACCATAACCACTCCGGGGGTGTTAGTCTTCAACTATTCGCGCGGTCATTTGCTCGGACGGTTCACCGCCCGCGATTTCCTGCGCGACGATCAGTCTGCGCGCCTCCATTCGAATCTTAGGCAAATGGGAGAAGAATAATATCGCGGCTCCAATACAAACCACTGCCCCGATCGTAACGGTCAGTGGAGCACCCAGCCGGTGAGCGGCGGCGCCGGAGAACAAAGATCCAAACGGAGCCATGCCCATGAACATCATCGTGTAGAGAGCCATGACACGACCGCGGAGCTCATCCGGCACCATGGCCTGAATCAATGTATTCGAAGACGACATCCCCAGCATCATGCAGTATCCCACCGGCAACAGAAGGGCTGCGGAGAGCCAGAAGTGTCGCGAAACTGAAAACAGCACCAGGCTAATACCGAATCCACCACACGAGAATGCGACCCAACGGCCTAGCCCGCGAACTCCCGCGCGAGTGGCCAGGGTAAGCGCACCGAGCAGTGCACCCACGCCGGTTGCGCCCATCAGAATTCCGAGGCCGCGTGCCCCACCATGCAGTATGCGGTCCGCAAAAACGGGCATGAGTACGGTGTAAGGCATCGCCACCAGGCTGACCAGTCCGAGCAGAAGGAGCAATGCGCGAATGGGAGCCGTATTGCGAGCAAATTCAAACCCTTCGATCAAGCGGGCCACCATCGGAGCGGACGGCGCCAAGCCCGCAGGGCGATCCACGCGCATCAATAAGAGCCCGGTGATCACTGCGATATAGCTCGCGGAGTTCGCGAAAAAGCACCAACCCTCACCGATTCTCGCCACCAATATTCCGGCAATCGCGGGACCGATAATGCGCGCCCCGTTAAACATGGACGAGTTCAGAGCGATGGCATTCATCAGATCTTCCTTACCGACCATGTCCACCAGGAACGATTGTCGTGCAGGAATGTCGAACGCGTTAACGATGCCGAGCAAGGCCGCCAGTACGAAAATGTGCCAGACCTGAACAACGTCCGTGAGAGTGAGTGTGGCAAAGATCGCGGCCAGCGTCATTGATGATATTTGTGTTGCAATGACCAACTTCTGGCGATTGAAACGATCTGCCGCGATCCCGCCGAGCGGCGCCACTAGAAATACCGGAAACTGGCTGGCGAATCCAGCAGCGCCAAGCAGGAAGGGAGAACCGGTTAGGCGATAAACAAGCCAGGACTCCGCAACTGTTTGCATCCAGGAGCCAATCAGGGAGATAAGCTGTCCGCCGAAGAAAAGTTGAAAGTTGCGATGGCGTAAAGCACGTAAAGTTGCAGGCAACCAACCGATGCCGGACGGCGGTTGCACCGACTTTTCCGTTAATTGGCCCTGATTTGGCCTCAAATTACCTGAATCGATACCTTTCAGTTACCTTTTCCTTCCACTTCAAGCCGTTGCTGAAATGCTTTCTTGCCGGACACCCCCACATCGGGATTTCCACACGGCATTGGCCAACTTCCAGCTTCCGGCCGGCCGGAACCTGGAGTAGAGTATCCGATGTTTGATATCGGGCGGGAGAAGATTTCGCGTCGCTCAAATTAGTGTTGGAGCAACCAGTATAAAGCTGTATGGTTGGCGAACGGGAAATTCCGACGAAAGGCCGGCTGGGGGAGAAAGTATGAACACCGATGGTCAGATTCACCTTGAACGCCGGGCGGCGCAACGTTTTGATTTCCAGATTCCGGTTGGCATCCGCATGGCTGGTACCGAACTCGAAGGTTATGGCTTCACACAAGACCTGAGCGGTCGCGGAGTATTTTTCTACACGGACTTTTTGCTGGCGGAAGGCGACGCCGTGGAATTGACCCTGGTGATGCCCTCCGAAATTACACTCAGCGAGACCTCCCGGGTTCGTTGCCGGGCAAAAGTTCTGCGTGTTATTCCGGTTGAACAAAAGTTCGGCGTGGCAGCGAAGTTGGAAGGATACGAATATTTGCCGAAGACCGAGGCCGCCAAGGCCACTCTTACCTTTCCACAAGTTTCGCCCTCGCATGGCATTCGATCGTCGCCCACGCAACTGCCCGGCACAGGTGTAACCGTCCCCGAAGTCGCCATAGATCGTACTGGCACCGGACGTCTTGGGAACGGATAAGTCCAGTTTCTCGTTCCAAAGGGTCGTAAGCGGTATCCGGGTCCGAAACAGCGCATTTCCCTGCCAGTCGCGGTTTTTCCGCAGCTTCCTTCTTTCCAAGTCCGATAATTTTGCATAGAATGTCTACAGAGGAAAAGCTAGTTCGGGCTCCTCCTCTTGTTTGTCCCCCGACTGTTTCGTCAAAAGCGCCACAGTATGCGATTGGGTTTCGGCAGTCTCAATTCTTCCGAATCGATGGGTAGCATTACGGAAGTCATTTGGCGTAGTCCTTATATTTCAATAACATGCTGATATTAGCTAGAGTGATGCCATGCAAGGTGTAGCAGTAACTCTTCTGACTGAGGACAAAGAGCGGCTTCCCGTTCTCCAGCACCGTTTGGAAGGAACCGGAATGGGCCGAAATGTCTTCAGCCACGTAGGATTTCCGTCGAGTCCCACCGATCCGGTTCTGCGTCAAATGCAGGATGCGCATACGGATGTAGTTCTGCTGGACATCGATGGCCGCAATGCCCAACGGGCCATCAGCACCATTGAACTGATCCAGGCGAACACCAGCGAGATTGCGATTTTTGCGGTGGGAGAAATGGACCATCCGCCCACCATCGTGGCAGCCATGCGCGCCGGCGCCGGCGAGTTTCTGGAACGCAACGCAACCTCAGAAGCTTTGATCGAAGCACTCACGCGTTTTGCCGCCTCTCGCGGTAAAGGACGAACTTCGTCAGGGCGGGCCCGTATCTTCACCGTAATGAATTCCAAAGGTGGAGCGGGGGGAACCACCGTTGCCGTCAATACGGCGATTGCGATGCAGGAATCCCAGGGTGGAGTTTTGCTGGTAGATTTTGCGCATCTGGGACATTGCTCGCTTCATCTCAACGTACGTCCCACATTTGGAGTAGTTGACGCCCTGCAAAATCTGCACCGGCTGGATGCATCGTTGCTCGAGGGTCTGATGACCCAGTGCAAAGGCGGCCTGCAATTGCTGGCGGGGCCGCAACAACCGTTGAGCCTGACTCCGTCAGCGGCAGAATTGGCCCGCCTGTTTGATCTGCTGGTCGCGCATTTCCGTTATGTAGTGGTCGACTGCTCAGGCCGCTCCGATCAGACGGCCCGCCTGCTCTGTGATCTTTCCAACGCCGTGCTACTGGTCGCACAAACGGATGTAGTTTCGCTATGGAGCGCCAGCCGCATCCGTACATTCCTAGAAGAGGGCGCCAGCCGGGACAGAGTTCGAATCGTGCTTAACCGGTACAAGAAAATTCCCGGATTTACTGACGAAGACGTGGAAAAGGCGACCAACTGCAAGCTGTTGTGGAAGGTTCCGAACAACTACCAGTCGATCGCGCCCGCCATCGATAAGGGAGCCCCGGTAGCGCTTGAAAATAACGATATTGGGCGTTCCTTTCAGTCATTGGCGGGAGCGTTAGCCCAAGCGTCCCCCGCCGGCGAAGGCTCGCTGGATTTGACGTATCAGGATCTCCGTAGTGGATCGTCAAGGAAGACAACCGGCAGGTTGCTGATATCGCCTCTGCGCGCTAATCAATAGTCCCTTACCCACCATTTGCAAGGAAGTTATCGAGCCGGCACGTGAAAAACATACACTGAGTGGTCGAGAATTTCGATTCTCTGCTCTTGCAAAAGCCAGCGATAACTTTGTGGATCGGTCAAAAACTGGCCGGAAAGATTGGTTGCGCTCACAATCACAGTGCCCGAAGGACGGGCTTTTTCCTGGAGCGGACGGGCCTGAATCCCGTAAAGAGCGGGATCGACACTACCGAAATACGCGAGCGAGACTGAGTCGGCCGGATGTTCCTGTTGATATTGGCGAAGCGCAAGTAGTCCCTGTCCCCAATCGAGATTGCTGTCCGTCAGCAGATGATAGCTTTCCGCCGGGCACACGAGCACATTGAAATATGAAAGATATCCGGGGGCATAACGAAGAGCATCAGCGGCATTCAGTGCTGTGAGCAATATGAGCACTACGGTGGCGATGCGTTTCCGCGACGCCCATTCCCACACCATAGCCGTAAGCAGCAGGGCAAACGGATACAACGGTAGAACGTGCCTTTCGCCGATGTTAAAGCGCGCAAAAATTGCCAACGCCAGGTAAATTGTAGGAAACGACATCATCACCCACACGTCCGCCGGAATCTGGACTCGCTCTCTGAGCGCGAGCAAAAGTCCGGCGATAGCTAGCATGAGCACGGCTGTCGGCCACTTCAACAGGATCGTAACCGGGTAGTACGCTTTCCATCCACCTCCACTTGAAACCTGCCCCAGGAAAAAAGCGGCTTGCCCGTGACGGTTATGTCTAACCAGCTCGCGAAAGCCTTCGATGTATTCGCCTGCGGGAATCAGGAGACTGTAATTGCTGTTCCCGTGCACCGGCTTTACTATCGGCTCGCTCCAATTGGGAAAGGTGGCGGTCAATGTTCCGTCACGGACGGAAAGACGCGATACATGAAAAAAGTAACCTGCCCACAAGACCAAGAACGCGACGGCCATTGCCGCGACCGCTTTGCTCCAGTTCCAATGTCTGGGATCACGGATTATCTTGTCCCTGCCGAGCAGCAAAATCCACAGCGCGGCCAGGGCAAACATGGGCACGGTCGAGAATTTAACCAGCAGCATACAGCCCAGCAACACTCCGAGCTGACAGGTATGTCTACGGCTTGGACGGCGACCCCAGGTGGTCAGACTCCATGCGGTGGCAAAGATGAACAGCACGGCCGGGCCGTCGGTGGTGGCGATGGAGAAATTAGCGATCAGCGAGGGAGAGAACACGAAGAGAGCGAGCGCGAAATTCGCTGCCCCCCGCGAGAACAACTGAGCTGACGCTTTCCAAAGCAAGCAGGCCAACAACAGGCCCAGCAAAACATTCATGCCACGAGCGCGCCGGGTGAGGGCTTCTGGATCGGGAGTAATACTGGTGATATGAAACGAGTCGGGCAGTTTTTGTACGTCCACTTGCCACTTAGCGTCGAGCAGTGGAACCGCGAACCACAAACGCGCCAACGGAGGGTGATCGTTGTATTGTTCGAATCGTCCGTGGCGCCATGCATCCAGGCCCTCTGCGATGTGTACCGGTTCGTCGTAAGTGAGCGATTGGGTGCGGATGAACCAGGCACACTGCACCAGGTAGAGAAATGCCAGCAGTGCAGGAAGAACCCACCGCACCGCTCCCGAGAGATTTTTCGGCGCGGATGCGATTGAAGTCGATTGCGCCGTTTCCCGCCAGGCCATGCTGAGTCCGCTGTCTTCGCGGAAGTTCACTTTACTTGAGCGTGCCAGAAAGTTCCACCAGGACGTAGCTGCTAGACTGTAACGCTTGAGCGCGTTCCCTAATCGCCGTGGGTAGCAAGCCCTGGACAGCGATCCGTGACTGGCAATCAGAAAGACAATCCGCCGGTGTCATCGAATAGAGTCTGGATCTTTCCTTTACTCGGTTTGACTTGGGGAATTGCCGCGGGTTTCGTTGAAGCTGCGGGCCTGATGTTATTCCAACGATTCAACTGGGCCCGGTGGGGTCCAATGATGCACGTCTCCAAAGAGATTTTCTGGATCTCACCGATAGTCGATGGCTGCTTCTTTTGCGCTGCGGCGTTGATTTGCTTGTCATTAGTGCGCTTCTTATCGCGCACCCGAGCCGTGCAAGTTCTTATTCTTCTGCTCACCTTCCTGAGCGTCTACGACTGGCTCACGCTTACGAACCGACTTCTTCATGTTGCCTGCCTCCTGTTTGCCATGGGAGCGGCAGTTGCCTTTGCCCGTTGGGTTGGAAAACATGATTACGCCTTGCTGCAATGTTTTAAGAAAGGCATTCCCTGGGTTATCGTCAGTTGGACGCTTGTGTTCATTGGAATTCAGGGTGGCCAGCGACTGCAAGAGCGGCATGCACTGTTCCAACTGCCGCCAGCGGCGCCCGGAACGCCCAATGTAGTGGTGATCGTCGTGGACACATTGCGCGCGGATCACGTCTCGTCCTACGGGTATGCCCGGCCAACCACACCCATCCTCGATCGCTTCGTGCAGTTGGGTGTGTCATTTCAAAACGCGATTTCAACCAGCTCGTGGAGTTTGCCTTCCCACGTTTCGCTAATCACGGGGCGCTATCTCTTCGAACACGGAGTTGGAAATGTCCAGCCTGAGCCATGGCTGGGGTGGGACGGCAAGGGCTTGGGAGGCTATGCAACGCTAGGTGAAGCTCTGCAGCAAAGGGGTTACCGCACCGCAGCATTTTCCGCGAATCGAACCTACTTCTCACGCGATCTTGGATTCGGTCGAGGGTTCATCCACTTCGAAGACTATTTTCATTCTCCTGCCGACATGTTCGTGCGCACGCTCTATGGACGGGAGTTTGCGCGCATTTATCTCAAACGCAGCGAGCATAGTCTGGTAAAGCGTGTTCTGCGAAAGCTCGGCTGGGATTCCTTGCTCGATCAGGATGCAGAAGGTTCGGGCAGTTACGGCGGCGCATTCGGAGTACGCAAACGCGCTGATACGGTCAACCATGAAGTAATGGATTGGATTGCCTACGATCGCCAGAGACCATTCTTCGCCTTCCTCAACTATTTCGATGTGCACGATCCTTACGGCGTCCCGAGGGGCTATCCGAAGTCTTCTTGGCCACAACAGACTACGATCGACGCGTATGACGATGGCGTGAAATACGTAGACGACTACCTGCAGAGGCTGATGGAAGAATTGGACGAACACGGCATGGCGAAAAATACGCTTGTCGTAATTACGTCAGACCACGGTGAGTCTCTAGGTCAGCACCATCTGGAAACTCATGGCCGAGCGCTTTATTGGGAGCTGATCCACGTTCCATTGGTGATGTACTATCCGGAACACGTTCCGCAAGGGTTGCGGATCAACACACCAGTGACCAACGCGGCAATTCCCGCCACTGTGTTAAGCCTGATCGGAGCCGATGATGCTGACTTCCCGGGGCCCGCGCTCGATAGGTTTTGGAAGACACCCGCGGCTAGCCAGCAATGGACTCTCCCCCTCTCTGAGTTGGTGCAAAACAAATATCCCGGCAAGCACGACAAAGAAGCAGATCAACTTGTGCCCACCGCGACCAGCGGGGCCATGCGGTCGATAGTCACTTCGCGATGGCAACTGATCGTTCACTGCACACTTGGCGATCAACTTTATGACTGGACGCTGGATCCGGGGGAGTCTACCGACCTGACGTCAACTGCCGACGGCAAAGCGCAAGCGGCTGGACTGAAATCAGAATTGGAAGGAATCTCAAATGCGGCTTCAAAAAGCAAGTCTGGCCGGTCGTTGTGCGAGCGACAATAGTAGTAACGCCCCGCGCCCAGTCAACCCGTTTGTGGTGCTCACTGAACCTGCCGTTTTACTCTTTCTATCCAGTAACGCTAGAAACTGGGAAGAGCCTTGATTCCTTTAGACTCGACGCATTCGTAAGCCCGGCCTGATGTCAGCTTTTTGTATTCCTCGCTGCTGCCGCTTGGCCAATCGATCACGAGGCGGTCGATCTTCTCGCGTTTACCTAGCCCGAAAGTAAGCGGCAGCTCGGATTGCGACAAGTAACTCGACCCTCCTTTTACCAGTCGCGACTGAACCGACTCTTCCTGAAAAATCCGTACTCGCGCGCCAATCGCGTCGCGGTTGGACTTTGTTCCGACAAGGTGAATGCGGATGCTCTTGTTTCCGGCGACATGGTCATTGCGATAGAGGTAGGCTGGGCCATTGTTGGTGGTGATTAGAAGATCGAGGTCGCCATCACGATCAAAATCAGCGTATGCAAGGCCCCGCCCGACTTTCGGCTGACTGAAGCTCCCGCCGATTTCGCTTGCCACGTCATAGAATTTTCCCCGACCATCGTTCAAGAACAATTGGGGCGACTGTGCGTAGCCTACTCCTCGAACGTCACGCACCGTGTCGTCGATGTGTCCGTTGACCACGGCGAGGTCGAGTGACCCGTCCAGATCGGCATCTAGAAACGCGCACCCAAAGCCCAATCTGTCTTTGGAAGCAAGTCCAACGCCGCTCTGTGTGGCGATGTCCACGTAATTTCCGCCGTTCGCCACATAGAGTCCGATCATTTCGTTGTCGAAATTCGTAATAGCCACGCCCGAGGCTCCAGAGTTGTGGAAGTCGGCGACGTCTACGCCCATTCCCGCGCGGGCTTTCCCTTCGGCGCTGAACGCGATGCCAGCATCAACCGCTACATCCTTGAATGTTCCATTACGCTGATTACGATATAGCTTGTTGGGCTGAGTGTCATTGGCCACCAGCAGATCGGGCCAGCCATCCTGATCGTAGTCAAGCATGGCGACTCCCAAAGACTTCGAGCTCGAGTCGAAAATCCCGCTGACCGGGGTGACATCCTCGAATTTTCCGTTCCCCATATTGTGAAACAGCCAGCAAGTCTCGCCGCGATACGCCTCAGGCGTGCAATACGATTTGCGTTTTCCATCCGGGCTGCAGAACACGTCATGCTGCGGCGACCATTTCACATAGTTGCAGACAAACAGATCGAGCAAACCATCGCGATCGTAATCAAACCAAATCGCAGAAGTGCTAAACGCCTGTCTTCCACCCAACCCGCTGGCTCTGGTCACGTCGAGAAATGTGCCCTTGCCAGTATTTTGGAACAGGCGATTTTGTCCGACACAAGTTACCAGCAAGTCGGGAAATCCATCGTTGTTGTAATCTCCGACCGCTACTCCCATGCCGTACATCTCCACGTCGAGGCCCGCGCCGCGCGTCACATCGGAAAATGTACCGTTCCGGTTGTTGCGATAGAGCTTCAGCGTGGTACGTTCGCGCTTGTGACCCGGCCAATCCATCCCGTTAACAAGAAGAATGTCCTGCCATCCATCGCCGTCGTAATCGAGAAATGCGCAACCGGCCCCGAGCGTCTCGGGAAGAAGTTTGCCTCCGTATGCTCCGCTGTTGTGGCGGAACGGCAAACCAGATTCGGCGGTCACATCGACCAGCCTAAATCCCGGGGAGGGAGATGGAAGGCCCAGCGTGGTTATGGAATCCAGCAGCAGGCCCGATGCGGATGCGACTCCTGCCATACCAAGAAGAAATCCGCGGCGGTTCACGGAAGATTTACCAGCCCATGGCGAATCGCATAGACCACAAGTTCGGCGGCTTTGTGGATGCCCAGCGCATCCATGATATTGGCACGATGTACTGCGATAGTGTTTGCGCTGAGATCGAGTGCGGTTGCGATCTCCTTGTTGGACTTTCCGTCCACGATCATTTGCAGGATTTCAAGTTCGCGCGGCGTTAAATGTTGAGCGCGATCTCCTTTAAGTGCGGAGGGACGTTGAAGCTGCGAATCCAGCACTGTTTCTCCTGCAACGACACGGCGGATGGCGGCTCCCAATTCCAGATCCACAGCGTTCTTGAGCACATATCCACGGGCACCGGCCTCCATGGCCTGCCGAACAAGTGTTTCTTCCGGATGCATGCTCAGCATCAACACCAGGGTTTGCGGTTGCTTTTCGAGAATCTTTCGGGTCGCTTCCAGTCCATTCATCTTAGGCATGGCGCAATCCATCACCACGACTTGGGGCTGCAACTGCTGCGCAAGTTGCACAGCCTCTACCCCGTCGCCAGCCTCTCCCGTGACCACGATGTCCGGCTCATCTTCAAGAATCCGGCGAAATCCCCGCCGCACCAGACTATGGTCATCCACCAACAGAACAGAAATTTTATCCGCCATGTAAATCCAGTTTCTCCCTCAGATTTTCTTTGGGCACCGTAAGACGAATCAATGTTCCGCCGCCATTCGGCTGGCCGAATTCAATGGTTCCGCCCAGTAACTCTGCCCGTTCTCTCATCGCTACTAGTCCAATTCCTTGGTTTTTCGTTTGATCTGTGAACCCGCTTCCATGATCTTCCACTTGCAACTCCAGAGTCTCCGGCAAGAAACTCAAGCGCACCCATGCTTCCTTCGCTCCGGAATGTCGTGTCACATTATTCACGGCTTCCTGCAAGACACGGTACACATGGATAGCCGCATCCCCGACCACCGGGAACGTTGATCCCGACTTCTCATACGTTAGGTGGACACCTGCCTGTCGCTCCACCATCGGCAGGTACCAGTCAAGAGTACTCTCCAGCCCGGACTCGTCGAGCATGACCGGGTGCAACGCCTGGGACAAACTGCGAACTTTATCCAGCGTGCTTTGGGCGATTTCAGCGACTTCGCGCAAGTCAGCCCGCAACCGTGACCCCTCGGGGACTTGATTTCCAGCACGCGAAAGCATGGCGCCTATCGCGGTCAAAATTTGTCCAAACTCGTCATGCAGTTCACGCGAAATGTGCCGCAAGGTCGATTCCTGAGTCGAAATAAGTTTCTGCGCCAGTTCGCTACGCTGCTCGGAGAGCTCGGCCAGCTGCGCAAACAAACGGCGATTCGACCGGATCGAATACAGGCCGGTGAGCAGGATGGCAACCAGCGTCAGCAGCAGAAAAAGATAGACCTGCCTCTGTACCCGATCATAGATTCGCGCCACTCGTAACGCAGCCTGCTCTTCGCTCTCGTTATTTTGTACTAATAGGCGTGCCACTGCCGTGCTCAATGCCGCCTGGCGCGCCTGTAACGAAAGTTGGATCTGAGAGCGTGCTTCGTCTTGCTTGCCACTAGCGGCCAGCGCCATGGTTCGATCCACTGCATCCCAGAATTGCGCCATCGAGTTTCCCAGATATTGCCGTTGCTCGGGAGTTCGATCCCCTACTGCCACCTGCTCTTCTTTACGAAGCGCATCGTTGAGATCCGCCCGAATCCGCTGAAATTGCGCCGTCCATGCCGTCAAAGGATATGGTTCGTTGTTGTCCAGCATGTCACGCATGGCAAGAGCGATCGTGTTTAGATCATTTTGAATCCGAAGCAGTTGCAGCGAATCCTTGCGATTGCGATCCACGAGATTGTTTTGTAATGTTCGCAGGCCAGAGATTTGCCAGGTGATGTATCCCGAGCAAGCCACCACAGCGGCCAGAGTAATGATCAGCCCCAAGAACAGCCCCGGCGTCGGAGACCGATGAGAGGTTGGCGGTGGCGGCACGTCCCGAGAATACAACGCGAAGATGTGAACTTCCAACAGAGCCTTGTTACCGCGATTTATACTGCGAAGCGTGATTGGAAAGACGAAGAGAGCGTGGGTTTCACTACTAGCGACTGTGACATGCCTCCTGGCGTGCGCGGCGAGTGCTCAGCCCAACATCAAAGCTACTGACGCTGTGGCAGTGACGGAGAACATTTACGCCGACGTGCTCGACGCTTACGGCGCGTTCAGCACCATCGATTCCGGGCTCATGAAAACCTATGACGGCAAAGATCGCCAGGCATGGGAGAAAATCTACCGCGAGAAACGCACCGCGTGGGTTGAACATTTGGGAAAAATATCAGGTGACGGGCTCTCAAAGTCGGACGCGAGGGCGGTCATACTTATGCGGGGCAGCCTTACAGATTTTCCCGCTGATGACTCGACTCTTGCTCCCAGCCGCAAGTGCAGCAACGCGCGAAATCCCCGCCTGGACTACGGCGCGCTGCGTGCCGCGCTGTACGCGTGTTTCGACGAGTTAGCTAACAATCTGCAGTTCGAAGGCAGTACGGTCAACCGTGTGTCGGCGTTCAGTTTGCTGGAGCAGATCAGGGAACCAGAGAGACGTAAACGCCTCTTTCTTGCGTTTGATCCCCTCTGGCAAGCCGTGAATGGGAAAGATGAACCCGGCAGCCCCTACCGGCGCATGATCAAAATGGCGTCGGCTGAGACAGCCAACAATAAGCCAGCGGTCACTGCGGCGGCGGAGAGCCTGGGAGTACAGCCGTCTGACGTGGAAGCGTGGCTGGAACGGATTCTCGAAACATGGCGCCAGGTAAACGGGAACATTCCGGTCGAACCGTGGGATTACCGTTACGATGCAGGAGGCCCAGGCAGGTTGTTGGATTCCGCCATCCCACGTGATGAGTTGAGGAGGATCAGTGAACACTACTATCGCGATCTTGGTGCGGACCTTACTGGCCTCGGTATGTTGTATGACCTCGATCCTCGTCCGGGGAAGGCCCCGTTGGCGTACACCGATCTGTTGCGATGTGGACGGATGGTGATTGGAACATGGCGACCGGCCATCGCGCGAGTCTCGGCGAGCTATGAACGTGGCGGCCTGTCTAATCTGAACGAACTGGTTCACGAGGAAGGACACGCCATTCACTTCAGCGCGGTTCGGGCCCGTCCGGCGTTCACTTATAACGACAGCCTTTTGTTCATCGAGGCGTTTGCCGATGTGCCTTCGCGGAGTGTCTACGAGGCAGCCTGGCAACAAAAATATCTGGGCACATCTGCTTCGCAATCCGCTTCGCTGCGGAATCTTTATTCCGGCGTCATGCTCGATGTTGCGTGGGCTCTGTTTGAGATCAGAATGCTACACAAACCGGACGCCGACCCTAATGTTGTTTGGACAGATCTCACCAGTCGATATCTTCATATCGTGCCGCATCCCGAGTATTCGTGGTGGGCGGTAAGAGTACAGTTGATGGATTCTCCCGGCTACATGGTGAACTACGGATTGGGAGCGGTAATTACGGCGGACATCAGACATCGCATACGAGAGTCTCTCGGAACATTCGATACCGGAAATCTGCTCTGGTATTCCTGGATTTCGGATCGGCTGCTAGGTGTTGGGGGCGAGTTTGAGACGGCAGACCTTCTGCGCAAGTTTCTCGGCCGCCCCGCGTCGCCAGAGGCCCTGATCGACGATATGCGACGGTTAGGTCCGCCGCATTGACTGATGCGACTTTATGAGCAGTTCAATTCCGTTTTGCGGGGTCTGCGTCGATATCCTGCGGGAAAGATTTTAGAGATACTTCGCGCGATTTTGACGACGTCTTCTTGTTGGCGTCGGTGGTATTTTGGAACAGCGTGCCCTTGAGTACGTAATAGCCTTCACCTCCCGGGGTTTTTCCCGGCCCGCGTTCGATCGTGCCCTTGAATTCGTACCAGATGCCATGAACGGTTTCGGTAATAAAGCTCAATTTCCTGGCGTCAAGCGATGCGGTTTTAAAAAAATGGTCGAGAAATTGGCCGTGATCGCTTTCAAGATCGCCATATCGCGAAATGAATCCGCTTACTCGGCTGGCATCCTCGATATTTAGTTGGACGAATTCTCCTTCCTGCAAAAAGGAATACATGCCGGAGTAATCTTCGGCAGGCGCGTGAGCGGGCGCGCTTGGAGTTGTGTTCTGAGCGCTTAAAAGAGCGCACTCCAGGAGGATCATTGCAAAGGCCGTAGCCAGTCTGCACATGTGGGTATTAAAACATGGAACGGCGTTGTCCGAACCCGGTAGGCAGGGTCCCACCCCCCTGCCGGGGCGAGCCTTGAAAAGTTGTCATCAAGGCGGCAGATTGTCACTCGACAAAACGGCGCTCAGAATAACAGTGCTGATACTTCGATTCAACCACGTAGAGAGCCCGCTCCCTGCCCTGACGGGGACGTCTGAGCCTACGCAGTGCGCGGTTCAGAGACTATAATCAAGCTTTCGCCAGTCGCGGCCTTATTGATGAAACCAGCTCCCGTGCTTTTGGATTCTACGCCCGCGCCACTTCCAAAAGCTCCGCCCGGGCCTTCCCTTCTTGTGGACCTGCCCGCGTGGCATACGGTTTTCCTTCGAAATCTTTTTGACTTGTTTCGTTTCGACCAGGAAGTTCCGTTCACGTCCTCGACTCCTCCCGGCTCATTTTGGCCAGATGTTTTCATAAACTCTCGTCCGCCGTGGAGCCGGGTTGGTGCGTCAGTTCTGGGCCACCTTGCCGCGATCGCAGCAATCGTGGCATCGATACAGTTCTGGCCTCAGAGGTCTGAGATCAGGGTCAACCGGGTGTTTCGCCGTGATGATGTGGTTTACTACACCCCTTCTGAATATCTGCCTCCCCTCGATACCGGTGGAACCCGGAAACCCCTTCGCCAGAAAGGTGAGCCGGCTTACGCGCCGCAACCCATTATTTCCGTGCCTCCCGAGGCGGACAATCGCAATCAGACCATCGTTACCCCATCCGACGTAAAACTGAACCAAGATGTGCCTTTGCCAAACATCGTGGCCTGGTCTCAGACGAAGGCGCAGCCGGCGGTCCCGATGGCCTCCACAACCACAGCGGCGAATCTGAGGCTCCCAACTCTCTCCGCTGCCGTCGTAGCACCCGCGCCTGAAGCCATGCCGTCCGAAATGCCCCCGCGGAATCCTGCGCTGTCGCAGGCGGTCGTGGCACCGCCGCAGGAGGTGAGCGTCGAGTCCCTGACGCGTACACTTCAGGCTCCCCAGGCTTCGATCATTGCTCCCGCGCCACGTATCGATGCCGCCTCGGCGCGACACATGGGAGATATAAATATCGGTCACTCCACCGTAGTTGCTCCAGCACCGGAATTGCCCGTGGCGGAACAATACGCATGGCAGTCTGCAGGCAGTGTGCAGGCCCAATCCGGCGCCGGCAATACCCGCCCCGCCGTCGTGCCGCCTGCGCCATCGATCGCCGGAAACACCGTTTCCAATTCGGGAGGGCGGCTGATTTCGTTGGGCATCCATCCTGCCGGAGTCGCGCCTCCCGAAACACCGCTCGGAAATCGCCGCGGCACTTTTGCCGCCAGTCCCTCCGGGAAGACGGGAGCGCCAGGCACGCCAAACATTGCACCCAACCACAACTCTGGAACCGGAAACAACTCCGCCGTAGGCAAGAACAGCGGCGTCCCTACGGGCTTGAGTGTGGGAACGGCGCCTGATGGTCAAGCTACATCGACGGTTGCAGGCAGCGGAAATGGAAATGGAACCGGCGGACCGGATGCCCGCAACTCCGACAACTCCGAGCTCCTCGCAGACGCGAAACCTCCGAGAGTTGGCTCGAGCCCTCCAGCTTCCGAGATTGCCCGAGACAAGGCGACTGACCTCGATCGCTGGATTTTCGGAGATCGCAAGTTCTATGCCATGACCCTGAACATGCCGAATTTCAATTCGGCGGGCGGAAGCTGGGTGATTCGCTTTGCCGAACTGAATGGAACCGAGAATAAAGGGAGCGACTCTAAGGCAAACGAGGGCAAGAACGATCTAACAGCTCCGGTTGCTACCCAGAAAGTCGACCCCGCCTACCCGTTAGAACTCATGCAGCGCAACGTGCACGGAACGGTGACGCTTTATGCTGTCATCAGGAACGATGGCTCGGTAACGGATGTTCGGGTCTTGCGCGGCGTGGATGACCGTCTGGATGAGTACGCAAAGGCAGCGCTCGGTCGCTGGCGATTTCGCCCCGCAACCAAGAATGGCGCGCCGGTAAATCTGGAAGCTGTGGTGATGATTCCGTTCCGGCCGGTACGGAATAAATCGAGTTTTTAGCCGGATCGCCGCCGCGACAGATCACTTCCTACTCATTTACTGCACCACCATAACTATCTGCTGGGTACGCGTGGCCGTACCTGAAGTTGCAGTGACCGTCAGGTTATAAGTGCCAGCCGGAGTTCCAGTGGTGGTGCTCGTCGATGTACTGGAACCGCAGCCCGCCTGGAACAATACCAGGGAGAAGAAACTTCCCAACAGAATCGTCAACAGCAGTCGGCGCCTTAGAGATTTCTTACCCCCAATTCCAACACCCAGCAGTGCCAATCCGGAGACTGGGAACAAGGCGGCATAGAACGGTCTGCCTGTCGGGAAAATACTTGCAGGGGTCGTCACTCGCGCCGTGGTGTTGACCACCAACTGGCGGCTTTGCGGTCCGCTGCTAAGGTTGGTGAAAGTTGCACCGTTGGGGAAAGTAGCTGTGCCGCCGCTAGGAGCGCCCGATGCCGAAATCGTAACCGTATCCGGAATGTTTCCGGTAGGAGTCACTGTCACTGTATAGCTGGCGGGAATTCCGGCTACGACCGTCTGTGTGGCCGGTGAAACCGCAATACTGAAATCGTTCACTGTGGCTACCGCGGGGGGAGGAGCCGGTGTCACAACTACGCTGGTACCAAACACGTTGATCCTGCCACCATCGCTCAAGGATCCAGCCTGAGTCGGAGTCAAAACAACGGTGACGGTATTGGCGGCCCCGCCGTTTATGGTTCCCACCGTGCAGGTAACCGTACCTCCATTCGCCGGGCAATTGGTTTGCCCCGGAGAAGCATTCGCGGACACGAATGTCGCGCCAACCGAAGATATGACGTCGGTAAAGATGATTCCACTGGTAAGGTCGCCCTGGTTCGAGATGGTGTAAGTAAACGTTACATTGTTACCCACCCCGACGGGGTTAGGCGCGACGGTCTCCGTCAAAGCTAGGCCAATCGTTGGCCCCAGCTTGCTCAGGAATGCGTCCGTGCCGCCCTTCAACGCGGCTTGAAATGGATTCGCGGTGGGGAAATTGGGTGATCCGGTCTCGCCCACCACGTAGCTGTTGCCTTGCGCGTCCGTAGCGATGCTGGTGGCATAGTCATTGCCGCTCCCGCCCAGGTAAGTGCCGTAGTGACCCAGGGAGAGCGATGAAGCAGCTGTGGTATCGATACGAGCCGCGAAACCGTCAACCAGGCCGCTCAGAGCAGCCTGGACCGGATTGTTGGGAACGGGAAAGTTCGCCGAGTTAGTAAATCCCGCAACGCGGGCGCCTTGCAAGGAATCTACCGCAATACTCAGGCCCACATCCGTACCCGCTCCGCCCAGGTAGGTAAAGTAGGTTAGGGGAACAGTTGTGGTTGTACACGATGAACCGGTGCACGGGTTGCCAAACTTGCCGACGAAGGCGTCGGTACCACCGGCGTTCGTGCCCTGAAACGCGGTAGTACCAGTCGGAAGAGTGAAGTCGGTCGAACTCGTCGAACCGGTGATATAAGCACTGAGACCGGAATCAACTGAAATTCCGAAGCCTACATCGTCTCCGGTGCCACCGAGATAACTTGAGTAAAGCAATTGCGAACCTGACGCCGCGGCGGGATTGAGCTTGGCAACGAAAGCATCTGGCGCCGTCACGCTGGTGGCGCAGTTGGGAGTCGTTGTCGGAGGGGTTGTCGGAGGCGGCGTATCCAGACAGCCCTGGTACGCATTAACAATGGGGAAGTCCGTCGTGGCGCTTCCCGTATGCTGAAAGTTCGTGCCGCCGGTGATGTAGACATTCGCATTCGCATCAACGGCAATTCCGCCGCCCAGCGTAAGACCGTTCAGCGGACTTCCACCTCCAAAATAGGTCGAATAGACCAGGCTGGGAAAACCAATCAAGACCGGATCGATTTTGCTCACGAAAAACTGGGAAGTCCCAAGCGAGGCCACCTGAAGCGCGCCTAGGGTCGCCGGAAACGAGTGAGTCGCGTCGGGCGCATTTGTGGATGTCGTGGTTCCGATGACGTAAATCTTGTCTTTGAAATCCACCGCCAGACCCCGGGCCGATTCGACGCCATTGCCCGACAAGTAAGTCGAGTAAAGCAGCGAGTGTCCGGTGGCGTCCAGCTTGGTCACAAAGGCGTGAGCTCCTGCGCTTGCGGGCGTGCCTTGAAACGCTGAGCTATTGACTGGGAAGTTGCTCGACGTGGTCGTGCCCGCCACAATAACGTTGAAGGCAGAATCCACCGCAACTCCGGCGCTCGTATCTGCCCCGTTTCCACCGAGATAGGTAGAAAATACGATGGCGGTACCTGCGGAGTTTAGCTTGGTAACGAAAACATCGGGAGCGGTGGCAATAGCCGGCTGAAACGCCGCGGGTGGAGGAGCTGTAGTAGGTTGCGGCGTTATGGGGAAGTCGACCGAGGTGGTCGATCCCGCGAGGTAAATATTGGACGAGGCGTCTAGCGCCACGGCGGGACATCCGGACGGCGGAGTCGGGCTCGCGGTGATAAGCGAACAAGATTCGTCATTGCTACCGCCGAAATAGGTCGAGAAGGCCAGGACCGGATCGATCACCAGAGACCGGCTGTGGTCATAACTAGCGACTACGAACCCAACTTTGCCGTCGGGGCGCATGACAAAACGCCCTGCAACGGGCTGTTTCGAATCGCCCTCGGCTTGGTAAACGCGCGGGGCTTTGAGCCGGATTTCCTCATGGCCGGCGGCGACTACCAGATCGCCGCTCCGATCCAACGCAGGTTTAGCGGAGCCTTCAAACTGGAAAGATATCCTTCGCGGATCAGCATAGGGAGCTATCTCAAAGTCGTACTCGAGCTGTTGCTGTTTGCCGTAGTAAACCAGGTCGATTCCAGGATAAACGTTCCGATAACGAACTCGTGCAAATTGCGGGATGTCCCGATGCCAATTGGAGGGATCATTCCCGATGAGATAATTGCTTTTACCCGGAAGCTGATCGTCTCCGCTAACCAGCGCATCAGGATTCGACCCGGCCATTTTCATTCGAATGACAGGACTTTTGGAATGCCTTCCCAAAGCCAGAACTGCCTCATCACCGCTAAGAAACAAGCCATAGCCGGTACCGCGTGCCAGAAACCTCACTTGAGGGTCAGTTTGTCCTTGATTGGGCTCAAATCTTAGCGGTAACTGGCTTAGATCAAGCTTCCTGGGTGTGGAGGCTCCTCCTGGGTTTGAAGCATAAATCGGAGAGAATTGGGAATTTGGTCCGGAGTGATTATTGCCGGTGACCGGCAACTTGGGAACAGCTCCACCAACCGCCAGCGTCAAAAAACCCAAGGAGAAGACCGAGATCGACAGCAAGACAGGGCGATAGCCTGTTCCCAACCCACGGAAGTTCAATGTCACCAGCTCCTCCGGATATTCCGATTCATGGAGAGGAAGTAAGGACGGCACGCAAACAGCAGTCCGGCTCGCGTCTGCGAAGCGGCGCGCGTACTTGTCACCAGAATAAAGGCGAAAAATAAGTAACTACTTAAACATCTGACGGATAGACTGTCAAGCTGAGCGCAACTTCGCCTTATCCCTGGATGGATCAGATGCGGTGAAGGACGATCAGAGATGCCGACACCTCCCTAAATCCTATTTCCTCCGAAGTTTCCCCATGAAGACTCCAGACCGACAGATCATGTGCAAAACGTTTCACTTAAATTCTGAGGCAACAAAGCTGCGGACGTTGTAACAGCCTTTGTTTGCCCGCGCGTCGGCGTCGGCGTCCTGAAATTTCTCCTGGCATTGCGCGTGCAGGGATTTGTGTTTCATCTCAATTGTTGGGTTGAGATCCTCCCCCAAGCGTGCAAAAGCGTTAACCTAAGAAGTTCCCAATGATTTTGCGCTTGCAAACTATTGCTGGATAAGTAAATCTGACGGAAGTGCATTCTTCACATTGGTGGAAATGCCTTCATTGGGGTGGAATTTGACTGGGCTTGGACTGATGAGTCTGCAAAGAGGAAATTCGATTCAGCAGAGCGGGCAGGATCGACGGACCATGCGGCGCTTTGATATGCGTTTGCCCGCAACCGTTCGAGTAGCGGGTCAAGGGCTTCGCGACCTGTCGACGGAAACCCAGAATGTCAGCGCACGCGGCGTTTTTTTTTACCTGGATCGTCCTCTGGCCGAGGGCATGCGCATCGAAGTGACCATGACGTTTCCGCCGCACGTCACCTTGACTGAGCCAGTGCGCGTTCGTTTCACCGCCCGCGTGGTACGAGTCGAAACATCGCCGGCTTATCCCGGCATCGGCGTGGCCGCGATGATCGAAGAATACGAGTTTTTGCGCTCTAATCCATCCTCTGAACTCAATACCAATAGAAAGTTCGGCAGCTAACCGGAATTCTCGCCAAAGAAAAAATGTTGATATCGACGTCTTAGCTTCTGGGCTCGGTCCGTTTCAAGTGCTCAATCTCTTTGCGCAGGCGCTGATACCGCCTCACCAGGAGTCCCAGGTAAGTCACATGGATGATCCATGTCGCAGTGTAGGCGGCGTAAAGGAAATTCATCATGAGCTCCTAATGGTTCTGCAGCGATTCCAACGCCTGAAATTCTTCGACTTCCCTTTGCAATATCTCCAGGCGATACCGCGATCGGCAAATAAGAATCGCGAAGCAAAGGAACGCCAGCCAGTTGATCAGGAGGACATGCAACATGCGGGGATCGATCGAGCCCCCGCCCCCAATGACAGGCTGGGGATGTTGGGTTCGAAAAATCCAGATAGAGAAATAAACCAGTGGCACGTCGAGCGCCCCGAAAATTGCCAGCGCAGCCGCCAGTACTGGAGTTTGACCACTCGTCGAGAACCGGCGCAACATTAGGTAGCTGATGTAAATCAGCCAGAGCACCAGAGTTGAAGTCAGACGAACATCCCACGTCCACCAAATGCCCCAAACCGGCCTCGCCCATAGCGGCCCCGTCACCAGAACGACGCTGCAGAACACAACTCCGACCTCCGCGGTGACCACCGCCAGGGCATCGGTTCGCTGTTCCGAAAAATATTTCCCGATCAAGAAGTAGAGGCCTGCGATGACGATCCCGGTCATGGCAATCGACGAGGGCTCCATACCCGTTGGCAATGGCCGGACTACGAACGCCGCGACACACGCGGCCACAGCAAGCAAGATCACCACCCACTTGGCGATATTGTCGGCCACCTTGTCCCGCCGAACCAGGTACTGAATCGAACAAATAAAGTTAATAAAGAAAAGCAGGAATGCAGTCCACGCCGACGGCACATGATAATAAAAAATACGCTGGACGTTACCCATCGTCTGCTCGGTGGGCGCCGCCACAAGCGCCTCATACAACGCATAACTGAGGAGGACCGCTGTCAGCAGCGCGAAAATGGGGAAGGCGCGCTTCATTTTTAGTTCACCGCGTCGGGTTCGGAGCGACGAAATCTATCGCCCTGAAATTCGTCACCAAATATCATTATCTTCGAGCGAATTTCATTCCGCGTGCAAAACCGATTCGAATAGCATCAGACAAGCGATAGTAAACACCAGGTCGTAAGTGGTAAGCAACACAATCCAGAACTTCGCGGAAAGCTCTCCTGACAAAACCGCAGTGGTCGCGTTCACCATTGCGAGCAATGCTGGAATAGTAATGGGAAAAAGCAGAAGCGGCAGCATGATCTCGCGGCTCCGCGTACGCAGTGACATCGCCGCGAAAAAAGTTCCGTTCACTACGATAGCCCAGGTGCCAAGCACCGCAATAGGAATAAGCTGCCATGCCGGACCAAGCGCGCGCAGTTTGTAGAACATGATAAACAGCGGCGTCATCAGCATTTCAAGAATGGCAACGAAAATGAAATTGCCCAAAGCCTTGGCCAGAAAGAGAGAAGTCGCCGGCGCTGGAGAAACCCGGTAGGCATCCAGAACCTGATTGCGCAACTCACGCGCCCAGGTCTGATTTAACGCCACCACGGCGGCAAAGAGAAACGCCACCCAGACCAGCCCGCCCGCGATCTGCCGCGATTCTTCTGCGTTCGGATCGAACGAAAAACTGAATACCACGACTACCAGAAGCGAGAAAAACAACATCGCGTTGATGGCGTCCTTCGATCGCCATTCCAGACGCAGGTCTTTCGCTAAAGTGGCGGTGGTGACGCCTGTGACTACAGCTGGGGAGGTGCTTGCATCATCTCGGCCAACCCCACGAACTGATGTCGTTTCGATCATCTCGGTTCGATCGGAGCGAGGTAGGGCGCGCGTGCGGTTATCCGTCCAGATTCCATCGAAACAAACTCGTCTGCTGCACCTTCCAGCAGCGTTGCCTGGTGAGTCACTACGAAAATGGTCTTGCCGGCATCGCGCCTCTTCATCAGCAATGCAACCATGGAACGTGCCGAACGCATATCGACATTAGAAAACGGCTCGTCCAATAACAAAATCTGGGGCTCGTTGATCAGGGCTCGTGCCAGCGACAACCTCTGCCGCATGCCCTGCGAATACTGCGATACCGGTCGCGTCAGTGAGGGATCAAGATCAACCGTGGTCATGGCAGCGGCGCAATGTTGGTCGTCCGAGATACCATAGAGGCACGCGAAATAGCGCAAGTTTTCCATGCCGCTCATCTCGTCGTAAAGCAGTGACGGATGCGCCATGTAGCCGATTTCGCGGCAAAGGTTTCTCACGCCGCTGTTCCCCAGCAGCGTGATCTGACCAGCAGTCGGCTGCACGAGGCCTGCAAGGACGCGAAGGAGGGTCGTCTTCCCCGCACCGTTGTCGCCCAGGATGGCATACAGCCGCCCACCGGCAAACTCTGCATTGACACCACGAAGCGCCGCAAAACGGCCAAACCGCTTCACCAACGCAGTAATCGCGATGATGGGAGAAGAATCCAAGTTTGCAAGATAGCCGAAGGCAGAGTTGAAGTCGAGCGCCTTAGTCCCCTAGGGCAGGTGTCCACCCCTGCCCGGCGGAGCAAAGCTCCGCAGATTAGCTACAAAAACTCACAAGACAGCGTGAGCGAGAAATCTGCGCCTTAAAATGGAACAGTGCCGGGAACTAATTCGACATGCCTGGGGCGTTCTGGGTTTCAACCTGGGTTACGCTTTTCGTCGGCACACCTTGGGAAGTTCCGTTCGCGGGAGCAGCGGGTTGTTTAGGGGCATATTTAGAGGCACACTTGGCTTGCAACTGCTTGGCGTGGAAGACGCCATCGCGCCCGAAACTGCCGTCGGCGAGGGCTTGGGAATCGTCTTTGAAGGTGTCGGGAGGCGCCTCGGTTCCGCTATATACCACGCTTAGAAGTTGATCGTTTTCCACCAAAACAAAATTGACGTTGGTCCCAGTTCGCCGGATCGAGCCGGGCTGGACATTGCCCGCCACGCGCAGATGCTTGGCGTAGGCACCATCGCCCATCCCGCGCAGTTCTTTGATGGTGACGTAATAACTCTTGCTCTCCTGCACCCCGGTGTAAGCCAGAAAGCCCAGCGAGGCGATGATCACTACCACCGCGCCGCCAAACTTGAGATATTTTCGGGTATCTGAGGACATAGCGTAAAAAACTCTTTACCGTCAATATTGACTTTATGCCCGGCAACTGGAAGAGGTCAAGATGCACGAAAAGACATCTATAATGCACGCGATCCTATTGGAATCTGAGAGGCTTAATGATTCATCCCTGGCATGACGTTACCCCGGGCGACAAACTCCCGCAGGAGTTTTCCAGCATCATCGAGATACCGTTTGGATCGAGCGTAAAGTACGAACTCGACAAGGTCAGCGGCTTGATCAAGCTGGATCGGGTACTGTACTCGGCGGTCTACTACCCGGCTAACTACGGCTTTATCCCGCAGACTCTCGCCGAAGATGACGACCCCCTGGACGTTCTGGTGCTATGCCAGGAAACGGTCGTGCCCCTGACACTCATCCATGCCCGCGCTATCGGCTTGATGACCATGATCGATACCGGAAAAAAAGACCATAAAATCATCGCGGTCGCGACCCAGGACCCTGAGTTCAATACCTATCGCGAAGCCGACGAGATGCCACCACATCGTCTGCTCATGCTGCGCAGGTTTTTTCAGGATTACAAATTACTCGAAGGCAAAGCGGTTGAAGTAGATAAGATCCAACCAGCAGCCGAGGCTTACCCCATCATCGAAGATGCCTTGCACCGCTACAGCGACCAGCGGCGAAAAGGCTTCTAGTTACTCCAAACCATCCATGCCTCACCAAACCCGGCAGGCATTTTCCGGCGCCATGGGTTGACCCACCTTGCAATTGAATGCATTTTGGAATTCGGGCATGTTCCGCACTACACCGTTGATACGATATCTGCCTGGTGAATGGGGATCGACACTCACCAGCATACGCTGATATTCCGGACGCCTCTTTTCACACCACGCACGTCCGGCCCCTAGAAAGAAGCGCTGTTGCGGCGTGAACCCGCCGATGGTCTGTCCGGCGCTGCTGGAGGGATTGATAGCAATCATCTGCTCCAATGCCATGAGTGCAATACGCGCGCCCCCATTGTCGGCGGTGTTTTCGCCGAGAGTAAGCTTGCCGTTAATTTTCAAGTCATCGACGGCGACGAAGTTGCTGTACTCATCGGCGATGCAGCTTGCGCGCTTTTCGAATTCGGTGCCATCCTGTGCCGTCCACCAGTCGCGCAGGTTGCCTTGCGGATCGAACTTGCGGCCTTGATCGTCAAAACCATGGGTCAACTCGTGACCGATCACCATTCCGATGCCTCCGAAGTTCACTGCATCATCGGCCTGCTTATCGAAGAAAGGCGGTTGCAGAATCCCGGCGGGAAAAACAATTTCGTTTCTCGGAGGACTGTAATAAGCGTTGACCGTAGGAGGCGTCATCTGCCACTCGTTGCGATCCAATGGCTTGCCGATCTTGGCGATCTGGCGACGAGATTCAAATTCGTTCGCACGCAGAAAATTTCCCAGAAGGTCGCCGCGCACGATCGTAAGTGAACTGTAGTCACGCCACATATCGGGATATCCGATCTTGTTTCGGATCGCATCCAGTTTCACCTTTGCCTGCTTTTTCGTGTCTTCGGTCATCCAGGGAAGATTTCGAATGTCTTGATCCAGGCTTTTTTCCAGAGCATCGACCATTTTCAACATGCGCTGTTTTCCGTCAGCGCCGAAGGTTTCCTCCACGTAGCGCTGGCCTAAAGCTTCGCCGAGCGCATCGTCGGTCGAATTAACGCAACGCTTCCAGCGAGGCTTGATCTCGGATTGTCCGGTTAGCGCCTTCTGCATCGCGAAATTTGCGTCCACGAAAGGTTGGGTCAGCCACGGAGCGGCGCCATCGAGCAAATGCCAGGTTACGTAGGTCCGGAGCGAATCCAGAGACTCGGTATCTAGAACGAGATTCACTTGCTTGAAAAAATCCGGGTTGGCGACATTCAGGCTCGAAAAAGCGGGCGCGCCGATAGCCGCAAAATATCGTTCGAGGTGAAAATTGGATGCCAGGACCAGCGTTTCCTCGCGAGTCATTTTATGGTCGCGGACTTTGGGGTCGCGGCGCGCAGTACGATCCAGCGACGCCTTGGCGAGAGCGGTCTCGATACGCAAGACCGTTTGCGCAGAATCCGCAGCTCGCTCCTGAGATTGGCCCGACAGCGTAAACAGCTGCGTAGCATACTGCACCAGGCTTTTTCGCGCTTCCGCCATCTTGGGATCGTCTTTGAGGTAATAATCACGGTCAGGCAGCGACAGACCGCCTTGGTCGATGTAGGCGATCACATGATTGGCGCTGTGCAGGTCGGGCGAAGAATAGAAATTAAACAGTGGACTGGGCCCGATCAGGTGCACACGGGCAATCGCCTCCATCAAGGCCGGCTTGTCTTTCGCTTGGTCCATTCGATCCAGTTCCGGCTGCAGCGGCTTTATGCCTTTCGCTGCCACAGTTTTCTCGTCCATGCAGGAGCTATAATAGTCACCGATTTTCTGCGTTACCGCATCGCCTGCCCCATTTTGCGATGAAGCTCTTTCCAGAATCTGGCGCATGATCGCAGAATTTCTCTCGCGGATTTCCACGAAACTCGCCCACGAGGTCTGATCGGCAGGGATTTCAGCGCTCTTCAGCCAGTTGCCGCAAGCGTATTGGTAAAAATCCACGCATGGGTCGATAGTCTTATCGATGGCATCGCCGTTGAATGATGGCTGAGAGGGAGCGGATTGAGCTAAAGCGCCCATAGCCAGAAAGAAAATGAACACGCACAACAAGCGAAACACGGTCATCGAAAACCTCACAGTGAACGGGCGATTTTAGGCCCTTTGCCATTAGACGATCAAGGCGTCGAGTTGTCATGTAGTGACGTTTCTGTCCGAAGCGGTTCCTTTAATTGCCTCGTTTGAGAAATTGCATCGGCCATGTCTCATTATTCGAGGCTTGCACGCCTAATTGTCGCGTGACTGCGGCGTATAATCAGCAAATAGACCCCCAAAGGACCTTGTAAATGACTCCTACGAATGGCGGTTCTGGTGATGGCAACAACGGAAGCAGCGTCCCTCGCCCCCGGGCAGAGTGGGTCGCAAACCGAAAAATCAAAAATGGCGACGGCAACTTCTCCCAAATGCGTTACGCGCGCAATGGAGTGATCACCGAAGAAATGGGCTACGTGGCCCACCGGGAAAAGTTATTGCCAGAACTGGTTCGCGACGAGGTTGCCCGCGGACGCATGATTATTCCCGCCAATATTAACCATCCAGAGCTCGAGCCGATGTGCATCGGCGTGGCGTCGCTGTGCAAGATCAATTCCAATATCGGGAATTCGGCAGTGACCTCGGAAATCAACGAGGAACTGAAGAAGCTGCACACCTCCGTGCACTACGGCGCCGACACAGTGATGGACCTTTCCACGGGCGGCAATATTCACGAGATTAGAGAAGCGATTCTTCGACATTCCCCGGTACCTATCGGTACGGTGCCGATCTATGAGGCCATCTCGAGGGTTAAACGGATTGAGGATCTGAACAGGCAGGTGATGCTGGAGGTGATCGAAGAGCAAGCCGAACAGGGGGTCGATTACATGACCATCCACGCCGGTGTGCTCATCCAATATCTGCCTTTGGTTTCAAAACGCATCACCGGCATTGTGAGCCGTGGCGGCGCAATTCTGGCGCAGTGGATGGCCCACCATCACAAGCAGAACTTTCTTTACGATTGTTTCGACGATATCTGCAAGATTTTCATCAAACACGATGTATCGTTTTCTCTCGGAGACGGCTTGCGCCCCGGTTGTATTGCCGACGCAAGCGACGAGGCGCAGTTTGCCGAACTTAAAACCCTCGGAGAACTCACCAAGAAGGCCTGGGAATATGACGTACAGGTCATGATCGAGGGCCCGGGACACGTCCCGCTCGACAAAATCAAAGAGCAAGTGGATAAGGAAAAAGAGCTGTGCTACGAAGCACCGTTTTATACCTTGGGTCCACTAGTAACCGACATCGCTCCCGGATATGATCACATCACTTCGGCCATTGGTGCGGCCATGATCGGGTGGCACGGCGCCGCGATGTTGTGTTATGTCACGCCCAAGGAACACCTCGGGTTGCCCAATGACAAAGACGTGAAGGACGGCATCATCGCATACAAGATCGCCGCGCACGCTGCCGATCTCGCGCGCCATCGTCCGGGAGCGCGGGATCGCGATGACGCCCTCAGCTACGCCCGCTATACTTTCGACTGGGAAAAACAGTTTGCACTTTCACTCGATCCCGAGACGGCGCGTTCGATGCACGATGAGACTTTGCCGGACGATTACTACAAGGAAGCAGCTTTCTGCTCCATGTGCGGCCCCAAGTTTTGTTCCATGAATTACTCCTCCAAAGTGGATGAATACAACAAGCAGGTTCATGGACTCGAAAAGAAGGACTACTCGAACCTGGTGGAGAGACTGGTGACTCTAAAGTAGTCGAGAATCGAGGAGCGGGTTTTCTCGCCCGCGCACTCCTTGCACCAGTCGTTTAGTTATCGCAAGCATTCGCGTCGAGCCTTGTCCTCAAAAATAATCTCATTGTCACTGCACAGTGAAGTCAGGCTCGTATACCTTAATAGCTTCTCTGATCCGTAGGAGACCCATGCAACGGTGCTGCGTCGTAATGCTATTTCTCGCTTTGACCGCCTCAGCCCTCGCCCAAGAAGCTCGAGTGCCGGCAATTCCGTTTCGTTCGGTGCCAGATTTTCTGAAGTTACCTCCTGACTTGTATCTGGGCGAAGTCGCCGGCGTGTCGGTCAACTCCAAGGGACACATTTTCGTGTTCTCGCGTGGCCAGACCACCGGTCCTGCGTACGGCGCAAGCGCCGCGCAACTTCTCGAGTTCAATCCACATGGCATCTTCCTGCGCGAAATCGGCCACAACCTTTACGCCTGGTCATTCGCCCACTCGGTGAAGATCGATAAGGAGGACAACATCTGGGTGGCGGACAAAGGCTCGGATATGGTGATCAAGTTTAATCCCCAGGGACGTGTGGTTATGGTGTTCGGCCGTAAACAGGAGGCGTCAGATGAAGGGACGGAGCCGTTGAAACATCCCAAGCCGCCGCTACCTCCGGTGGACGGAATGTTCCGGCAAGTGACCGACATGGCGTGGGACGCTGCCGGTAATACTTACATTAGCGACGGCTACATCAATTCGCGAATCGCCAAGGTCGATAAGAGTGGCAACTGGCTGATGTCGTGGGGCGAGCCTGGCAGCCAACCAGGCCAACTCAACACTCCTCACAGCATCGCCGTCGATGCCGAAGGAAAAATATATGTGGCGGATCGTGGCAATCGTCGCATACAGGTATTCGATGGCGACGGCAAAGTCTTACGACAAATCGTGATTGACGTGCCGGTTGACCCGAACGCCAAGATGGCCATTGGAGAGAAGCCGGATTTGCCCATTACGGGAAATCAGGCGATGGCGCCAGGAGCACCCTGGACCGTCTGCATCACCCCTCCACCAAATCAAGTTCTATACAGCTCGGATGGTTTTCCTGGACGAATCTACAAACTCAGTCTCGACGGCAAGATCCTGGGCGTGCTGGGCGAATCGGGAAAGCAACTCAAGCAGTTTGGATGGATCCATGAGATTGCATGTCCATCTGAAAACGAACTTTTTGTAGGTGAATTGTTGAACTGGCGCGTGCAGAAATTGATTCTCGAACCGATTCATTAGCAGATTCCGCCTTTTGAATGTACTGCCGGGCACTTTGCCCCCTTCTGAATTTTGACTTACGTTTCGCGAAAAAAACTTACCTGCGAGAGCTATTTCCGCACTAAATCAAAGGTCGGAGGCGACGGCGGCCGAAATGTTCACCCGAAAACATCCATTAGCATCAATAGCAAAAAGCATGAGGTGCTACAGCTCTTCACAAATTCGAAAGCGGCGGTATTTCCATGCAAAGGTCTGGGGCTTTTTATCGCCGATGAGCAGGGTAACTTCTCCGGGCCAGATCATAACAAGGACCCGTTGCCGCAAAAAGTTGCACTGTGGAAAACGTTAAACTTAAATCCTTGCTACACTATGCGCGCCGCTTCTTCGTCTACGACTTAAACTTCTGACTTTTTGTTCGAGTCCCTCTGTACGGGCTCGGTAACCTAGTCGCAACGTTACCTCGGCAGTCCCAGGCAGACCACGTCCTCTTTAAGACGGTGCAATACCTGACGTGGTTTTTAGTTTTCATTTCCAGGAAGCATCGATCGCCTTGGTGGTCATTTGTTTTCACGAATTGACCCGGCGGGTTCGGAATAGAACTGGGAAGTCGACAAAGATCTTCAGTACAGCAATCTGAAATTTCCAGGCCCCGCAGTCCCATCTGGCCAAAAAAGGGATTCGCACGTCAGTCCCTATCCCCAAATCAAGAGGATATTTAAATGCTGAGGATGTGTGTCTTATTGTTGGCCTTGTTTGCTTTGGTAGGGTGCGGTGGCGGCACCATGCCTTTCACGCCTCCCCACAGCGGTTCGAGTGGTGGCACAACTTCAAACAGCGGTTCGGGCACCGGAACTTCAAGCACGGGAAGCGGCACTGGGTCAACGGGAACGGGTTCATCCGGCACTGGATCGTCAGGCAGCACCTCCGGCAGTGGATCGGGTAGCAGCAGTTCTACGGGCTCGGGAACAGGAACATCCAGCGGATCGTCGAGTGGCAGTACTTCGTCCACTGGCTCAGGCAGCGGATCGTCTGGAACCGGCACGACCGCGGGTTCGAGCACTGGCACTTCCGGTACTGGATCGTCGGGCAGCAGTTCCGGCACCGGTACTTCGAGCAGCGGGTCCTCTTCCGGCTCGGGTTCAGGTACAAGCACTCCCAGCAGTGGGTCATCAGGCAGCGGAACCAGCAGTTCGGGTAGTGGCACCTCTGGCACAGGAACGTCCAGCACCGGATCTTCCGGCACTGGCACGTCCAGTTCTGGATCGTCCGGTACATCCTCTTCGAGCGGTTCTTCCTCCGGTTCGGGTTCCAGCTCGGGAACCGGAACTTCCAGCACCGGGTCTTCCGGCGGCACGACCAGTTCCGGATCGTCCAGTACATCCTCTTCGAGCGGTTCTTCCTCGGGCTCGGGCTCCAGTTCAGGAACCGGAACTTCCAGCACCGGGTCTTCCGGTGGCACGTCCAGTTCCGGATCGTCCGGCACATCTTCGTCGAGTGGCGGATCTTCTGGAAGCTCGTCTTCAGTGACTGGCCCTAGCGAATTTAGTTTCGGCGGTTACACATGGGAAACCGACAGCGGGTCGGCGCCTCCTGCGGGTAATGCGAACGGAAATGTTGGAACCTTCGATCCCAAGAACGTATCTGTCGGATCCGAGTTGGTTTTATCGCTGACTCAAAACTCAAGTGGCGGTGGAGTCGCCTCCAGCGGGGCCGAGGTGGTAACCCAGCAGAGATTTACATACGGGACATTCGAGTTTACGTCGAGAGTATCGGAAGCTGTTTCCGGAACGGTGACCACCGGGTTCCTGTACGCGTCCGGATCTGAAACTGAGATCGACATGGAGCAAGTAGGAAACAAAAGCGACGCTGTCGACTGCACCAACTGGCACGGAGAATCAAACTTCCAGGACACGCAGGTCTTCGGGTTCGAGCAGGCAAATTCTCATGACTTCAAAATCGTCTGGCGATCCGACTATGTTGACTGGTATGTGGACGGACAACTCGTTGTACATCACACGCAGGCCGTCCCCAGCGCTTCCGCTCCATTTTTATTCAGCATTTGGGGTACAAACAAGTCCAGCTGGGGAGGTTCAGCGACGTCGGGAACTCGCTACATGTACATAAGCAACTTCAAGTACACTCCGTAACTTATTCAAAAACAAGACGCGGAGCACCGAATGGCGCGGCGACAAACCGCGCCGTTCTTTTTGTTTTCGAGTCATACGCTATGGCGTTGAACGGGAATTCCTTGCTCGTCAATGAGATGTAGATGCGCGTAGTAATACCTGTCCGCGCGTACAGTGACTTTCGTACCCCGGTTTCGACGCTAAACCACCGTATAATCGATGGAAATCCAAGAATTTTGCATATCTTTGCACAGCAAGGACAAAGGTTGGACCCTTTCTTCGCATCGGCGGTTTTCGTTCTCGGGCTGGTTTTCGGCAGCTTTCTGAACGTGTGTATCTACCGCCTGCCGAAAGCTTTGTCGGTCGTCAGCCCGCGTTCAGCCTGCCCCGGATGCCAACAATTCATTCGCGCCTATGACAACATCCCGGTCCTAAGTTGGTTGATTCTGCGGGGACGCTGCCGAACTTGCAAAACTCCAATTTCGCCGCGTTATCTCCTGGTCGAGCTTCTCACCGGGGCAATCTTCCTCACCTGTTACCTACATTTCGGCATCAGCCTCACAACATTTAAATATTGTGTTCTCGGATTTCTTCTTCTAGGCCTCATCTTCACCGATGCCGAAACTCAACTCTTGCCCGATAAGATGACCCTTCCAGGATTGGCGTTGGGAATTGCCTTCAGTCTGCTGGTTCCGGTGAATGATTTGGCTTCGCAAATTCTGCCGGGGCTGGTGTCGCTACCTCTCAGTTCGGACGTCTCGTGGCATCTACTCTCGCTGGCTGACTCGGTCCTGGGAGCCGTTGTAGGCGCTTCATTCATTTACGGCGCTGGCGCAATCTATCTGCGTGCACGCGGTGTCGAGGGCATGGGCTTTGGCGATGTAAAGCTGATGGCGATGATCGGCGCATTCCTCGGGATCAAACTTACGATCTTCACGTTGTTCACCGCCTCCATTGCCGGATCGCTTTTTGGACTGTCCACCGTGATGGCGGTGTGGATCAAACGAACCCGGCGGCGCATGTCGCGAAATCATGAACCCGCCAGACAAGCGCGTCGACGCGCGTGGCAGTCGGCCGCTATCGCCCTGCGGCGTCATCAGATGCCTTTCGGAGTTTTTCTAGGCGGCATGGCCATTGTGGCTTTGTTTTACGGAAACAGCTTCTTGCGCTGGTATTGGGGGCTGCTGTGAAAATATTGTCTAACCCCATCATGCTGCGTATGGCGTTGGTCTTTGTGGCGGCGGGCTTCGCCTTTGTCATGGGGCTCTTGATGATGCGTCGCATGAGGCGAAGCATCACTGACGAAATCTCGTTTTCGTCCACTCCACTCGCACCCCAATCCTTTCCGCTGCAGACTTATCATGCCGTTATTCAGCAACTGAAGCAGCAAACACACGAGTTGCTGAGTTCTCAACGGGAAGAGCGGCGGCGCGCAAAGACTTCGGAAAATATCAGCGTGGCAGTCTTGTCTAACCTCTCATGCGGGGTGCTTTTCATCACCAGCAACGGGCTGGTGCGGCAGGCTAACACTTCCGCCAAACAAATACTCGGATTCGCTTCCCCTACCGGGATGAGCGCGTCCGAAATATTTCGTAGTGCAGAGCTGATCTCTGCGTCAGACGGAGGTTATACAAACCTAGCGGCGGCGATTGAAGGCAGCGTGCGCGAAAAGATTAAATTTCGGCAACTCGAAGCCGCTTATCTCACGCCGACGAGCAAAGAGCGAACATTGGACATCACCGTAAGCTCGGTGCAAACGCCCGAAGGTGACTTCCTGGGCACCGCTTGCCTCATCACCGATCGCACGGAACTGACCCGCATCCGCCGCGCACAGGATTTGCGCGGCGAAATGTCTGCCGAAATGGCTCTTGAGCTGCGCACTTCACTCACTACCATTTCCGGATACGCACAGCAGCTGGCCGCGAGCCGGGATGCAGACTTGGCACACCAACTCGCTGCCGACATCGCCGCCGAGGCGGCGCAGCTTGATCGCACGATTGGTGGCTTCCTGGCGAGCGCAAAGGGTGCCAGCGCGGGTGCAACACTTTGACTAAGACTACGTCGATGCCGCTCTCTCCTAATTCAAAGCGGCAAGACTGGAAGAAACGGAGCATCGCATGAAACGCATTGCATATGTTGTTCTGGCCGAACTTTTGCTGACGGGCGCGCTGGTCACGCTGGCGGCGGCACAATCCGAACCCTTGGGCGACTACGCCCGTTCCATCCGCAAAGAGGACAAGAAGGAAGTAGGTAAGAAATACGACAACGATAACTTGCCCACCTCCGACAAGATCTCCATTGTTGGCAATGCCCAGGATTCAGCCGGCCCCGAGGACGCGAATCCCGCGCCAACCACGGCTGCTGATTCAGCGAAAGCCGAGCGCACGACCGCGACTCCGGATGCCGCCGCTCAAAACACCACGAACAAGGCCGACGCGGCTGATGCAAAGAAGGAAAGCGACCCATGGAAGCAGAAATTCGCTGACCAGAAGTCCAAGGTTGATCTGCTGGCTCGTGAACTAGACGTTACCCAACGCGAATACCAGCTGCGCGCCGCCGCCTTCTATGCCGACGCCGGCAACCGCCTGCGTAGTCAGGGTTCATGGGACAAGCAAGACGCCCAGTACAAACAGCAGATCGCCCAAAAGCAAAAGGCTTTGGACGATGCCAAGAAAGTATTGGACGACATGAAGGAACAAGGCAGGAAAGCTGGCGTGCCCGCCGGCGAGCGCCAGTAAAAACTCGATAACAAACTGCATTTGAAGCCCCCAGAATTATCAGGGGGCTTTTCATTTTCTAATACTCACCTCAGCCAGTCAGCATATTTGACTTTCGAGAAGCAGCTGTCGTGTTCTCCGGCAGCTACATATGGATTGCGGGGCTCTTCACCGTTCGCAGTCTCAATATTTGCTTCACATGATGGCTGCCGTGTACCCAGTGAAACTTGCGCCACTGCTCCGCTGTCAGCGGGCCCAGTATGGGATGGTCAAGCACTCGCGTTCTAGTGCCATGACGGGCTTCGCATTTGGCAATTACATCGCCCATCGCCGCAATCTGTGGCCTGATGTCTGCCATGACCTTGTCCACAGGCATGCCTTTGGGAACAGCTCGCTCCGGCGACTTGCGGCCTTTTGGAAAGTAGCCTAGCTGTATCACCAACGCGATTTTTACTCGCTGTGCGACAGTAATGGAACTTGCCATTGGCTTCCCTAACTGCAGGCACCGTTCAAAACCTTTTCGTGTACCGGTATAAGTGAGATAAAGGTGTTCCAGTACTTCGGCGACACTCCACTTTCGGTCGGGATGACTATCGAGATGCTCCCCAGGACGATGCGTGAGTTGTTCGACGCTCAGCTCAGAGATAGCGGACGCAATCGCCTCTTGCAGACGTTCCAAATAAGAATCCATGTCCCGGCTCATTGCTCCATCTAGTAGAATTGTTCCCGCATTTCCAGTTGCACAATTTCACAGATCATAAGGGGAAGGTGGCTATGAAAAAGTTGCTGTTGGCAATGCTCGCACTGGCCATGATGGCTAGTTGCACATCCGAACCCTCAAAACCAGCACAAACCGAAAAGCCCCAACCCAAACCGCCCGAGTATCTCACCGGACGCGCCGCCTTCCAAAAACTCTACATTGCCGCCCGCGGCTGGGCGCGTGATGCACAACCCTATCGTATCGAATCGCTTTCGACTGCGGACTCCAAGGGGAAAGACGGCAAGTCAGCGGTGTGGCGCGCCTTCTTCGCTTCTGCTCTGCAACATGGAGTGAAGCCTTATGTGTGGTCGGGCGAAGATTCGTCGGATGCGCCCTCCCGCGGCATAAGCCCCGGATCAGAGGATAACTATAATCCCACTAACTCTTCCACCCACATCTTCGACGTTGCCTTTCTGAAAAATGACTCGGACAAGGCACTGGAAGTAGCGCAGAAGCATGGCGGCGATAAGCTTCTCGCCAAGACTCCCGATACTCCGATCATGTACATGGTCGATTGGAGTCAGCCTACGGGAGAGCTCATCTGGCACGTGATCTACGGCACCAACCAGTATGAAGCCAAGCTCAAAGTGGCGGTGAATGCCAACACCGGTGAGTTTATTCGCGTGGAAAAGTGAGTAGACCTGCGGGGTTGGCTAGTCACGACGAAAAACAAACACATCGCCCTATTGCTGGGCTTGCGACGCTGGGCTGGCATGCAATTTCTCTAGAGCCTTCTTTGCTTCTTCAGCCAGTGGACCATTAGGCAGTATCTTCAAATACTCCTGATAGTGTTGGATCGCGTCGTCAGACTGGTTCAGCTTGTCGAAGGACTGGGCCATGCGGAAGTTAGCCAGCGCGTCGTTATTCTTGTAGAACAATGCTTCGCGATAACGATCGAGCGCAGCCCGATAATTCTTCTTCCTGAAGTAGAAATCTCCGACTTCAATATCCTTCGCTGCGCGATGTGGATCGTAGGGATGAAAGTCCTGCACATCGCTCGCATCCTCGCCGGCCTCAGGCTTGGGCACGGAGCTATTGGGATGGTCTTTGGCGTCGTTAGGCGGCGGGCTAAGGTCGATGCGGGAGTCCCGGCTGGAACTCTCACCCGCCTCCTTGTTGCGATCTGATCGGGGCGGCGGTTGGTTCTGATTTGGATCTCTCTTCCCTGGGTCAGACTGGCCTGGAACAGACTGGCTGAACCCCGCGTTAGTAAGGCACAAGCAGACGCACAAAAGGACAAACGGAAGAGAAATAAGACGCATACAAATATTGTAGCTAACCTGGAGTGCTGAGTTGCCCAACAAAAAGAGGCTGCGCCACGGGGGATGTGGAGCAGCCTGTAACAGACTCGCAGCCGGAAACTTACATCGACGGCGGTGTAGTTGCGGGTGCCTGCGCGGGTGCCGCCGGCATCGAGCTATCCGCTGAGTTGGTCATCAGGCGGATATCTACGCGACGGTTCTTAGCGCGGCCATCCCGGGTCTTATTCGATTCAACTGGCTTGTCCTTGCCCAGACCAATCAAATAGATCTTGTGGGCCGGGATGTTGTGTTGCGACGCAAGATACTGAACTACTGCGTCGGCACGACGTTGGCTGAGCGCGTAGTTGTACTCCGCATCACCCACGGAATCCGTTCCACCTTCGACCGCAATAATGTAGCCTTTGGTATTGGGAACGTTGGTCGCCAACTGATCAAGTGCTTCTTTGCTTGCTTTGGTCAGATTGTCTTTGTTGAAACCAAACTGAACGGCGGTCTCGGTGACCACGCGATAATTGTCGAGATTTGCCACGGTGCTCTGCAGCGAATCGACACGATGAACCGCGTTGTCGGCCTGGGTCTGCGCCTGCCCCGCCTGATCGGCAGCAGCTTGTGCTTTCTGGTCAACTTCAGTGGCCTTCGCAGTTACCTGCTGGATCCCAGCCTGGGCGCGTGCATCGACGTCTTTGATCGCGTTGGTATTTTTCGCGGTCAGGTCATCCAGTTCGTTGGTTTTGTTAATCAGCGGCGTAGTTTCCTGGCGCACATAATTTTTGCTGGCGCATCCGACTGTAGCCGCCATACTTGTTGCCAGTAGTACGACTAACGAAGTGCGATTCATTGTAGGAGGGCTCCTTCCTCACTCATCTCACGAACTTAACTTTCTGAACTCAACTTCAAAACTTGTCAGCCTCTCATTCGTTGAGGGCATCTACCGCGTTCGAATTGTACAAGAGCACGGTATATGCCAACACAGCAAATAGCCGCCACCAATCGTAACGTACTGATTACGCAGCACTTAACCTGCCACCGCTCGGAGCCCCGCCGCAGTTGATCAGCAACTTTCGTGCAAAGGCGATATGCACTGAGGAATTTTTATATGGTGCAACGTTGTGCAGCGAATAGACGTGTCCAGCCGCTAGCGCCAACCTGCCCAGGCTTAAGAACCGTCGCCATCTCGTTGAGGCGCCAACAGGAAACCAGAGGATCCCACACACGCTCCGTAGTGTCCGCGAAAATACCTGTGGTGATTGCGGCGGGCTGGCAAAACAATCCAGCGTGGCGTTTTGTTTTCGAGATTGAGTTACCACTCTACCGTCTCAATCAGATCCGTTTTCACGATCGTCTAGAATAAGTGTTCCGGATGGATCTCCAAGCAAAAATTCGTACGATCCCGACGTCTGCCGGCGTTTACCTGTACAAAAACGCCGGAGGCGAGGTTATTTATGTTGGCAAAGCCAACAACCTTCGCAGCCGCGTGTCTTCCTATTTCCGGGAAGGTCGTGGCGACGACGCGAAAACCGACTCGCTGGTACGCGAGGCAGTGGACGTAGATTACATCGTTGTCGCCAACAACAAAGAAGCGCTGGCGTTAGAGAACCACCTGATCAAGCAGAAGAAGCCGCGCTTCAATATCTTGTTGCGTGACGATAAAACCTACCCCTATGTGAAACTCACGATGGGAGAACGCTTCCCGCGGGTGTATGTAACTCGCCGGCTACGAAAAGATGGCAGCTGCTATTACGGTCCGTACTTCCCTGCCAATCTGGCGTACCGCATTGTTGATTTAATTCACCGTCATTTCATGGTCCCGTCGTGCAAGGTTGATCTGACTCGTTACCATCCGCGGCCGTGTCTGCAGTACTACATCAAGCGCTGCCTGGGGCCATGCGTCGAAGGGCTCACTACGCTGGAGATTTACCAGGAATCGGTTCGAGACGTAAAGCTGTTCCTTGAAGGACGCCCAACCGATCTTCTACGTTCGTTGCGTCAGAGAATGGAAAGTGCCGCCGCAGCGGAAGAATACGAGCGTGCCGCAAAGTATCGCGATCTGATTTCGACGGTCGATCAGTTGCAGGAAAAACAACGCATCGCGTCGGTTGAGGGCGATGACGCCGACGTGTTCGGCTATCACTACGAAAATGGCATGATCGCGATGAACCTGTTCCACATGCGCGGCGGCCGCGTGCTAGACCGCCGGGAGTTCTTCTGGGAGGACTTGCCAGAACTCGCCGTGGTGGACGCGTCAGACCAAGATGCGGCTAGCGACATTTTGGTCCATACACCTCTGAAATCTCCGAGCGATGTGATGTCAGAGAACCGGTTTGCCCCGGGTGAATTCTTCTCTGCCCTCCTCAAACAGCTTTATATCGGGCAACCCTATGTTCCGCGGAATATTTATGTTCCGGTCGAGTTTGAAGATCGCGAAATGCTCGAGGAATTACTGTCCGAGCAACTTGCGGCCGAAGGCGGCCGGGCTACGCGGGTCAACATCCTTATCCCGCAGCGTGGCGACAAGCGAGGTCTTCTTGACCTGGCGGGTAACAATGCCAAGCAGTCCTATGACCAGAGATTCCGCGTAATGAAGCCGAACACAAAAACGATTCAGGAAGCATTGCAGGACGCGTTGGGCTTACCGGAACTGCCCCAACGCATTGAGTGCTTCGACATCTCTCACATTCAAGGGGCCGAAACCGTGGCTTCGATGGTGGTGTGGGAAAACGGGCAGATGAAGAAGTCCGAGTACCGGAAGTTTATTATCCGGGGCGTGATTGGCGTGGATGATTTCGCTTCCATGCGCGAAGTGGTCACGCGTCGCTATAAGCGAATCCAGGAAGAGCAAAAAAAAATGCCCAGCCTGGTACTCATTGATGGTGGCCTGGGCCAGCTGCACGCCGCAGCAGAAGCCCTTGAAGCTCTTGAAATTATTAATCAACCGCTGGCTGCGATCGCCAAGCGCGAAGAAATTATTTACGTTTACGGACAGGAAAGCGAGCCCGTAGCGCTGGATCATCATTCGCCCGTACTGCATCTGGTGCAACTGATTCGCGACGAAGCTCATCGTTTCGCGGTTACGTTTCACCGCAAGCGGCGTCAGATACGCGACCGAGCAACCGAACTGAGAGATATTCCGGGCGTTGGGGAGAGTACCACTCGGCGTTTACTGGAACATTTCGGCAGTGTGCAAGCGGTAAAGCAGGCGGATCCTGCTGCACTTTCGGCGGTTGTGACTCGGTCCCAGGCAGAGGCCATCCTCGATCACTTCAGAAAACAGGACGCTCCAGTACGGTAGTTAGTGGTTGTGTTTTTTGAGGTCGGACTACCTACTAGACTATCGGCGCCTTGGCTCCCGATGCCTGAATTGCCGCATCTTTCAAACCTCTCCGCACGAACCAGGCCACTGTCGCCAGCATCCCACACCAGCCGAGGAGGCTTATAGCTCCGGCAATTGTCGTGTCGTACTGCAAGACTCCCAGGCTGAAGAAAATGGTATGCCAGTCATGCTCGATGAAATCGGAGTCGCCCGCCGTGACTAACGGCAGAACCATCGCACGGGCGTCTGCCATATAGGTTGCGGTATATAGCCAGTTTTCGAAAAAGAAGAACGTAGAGAACGAAAATGCCGCAGTCTGTCTTTGACTGAAGAAATACACAGCCAGAAGCAACGGCACTAACCACTGGAGGATCGTCCCTCCCCACAGGCCAATAGTTGGGCCGAACCACCCGAACAGCAAGTGTCCGCCTTCGTGGACTACGAGGTTGGCGAGATCTATGAAGAGAAACGCGCCATGCATGACAAAGGCGTACACCAGAAAGGTGGCATAAAAGCAAAGCCACGCCGCGACCCCGTAACGCGAGACTGGCTGCCAATCCTGCTCGAACAAGCTTTTCAAGTATTCGCCCACCCGGGGATTTTAGTCGGCGGCTGTAAACAAAGGCAGTTACGACAGTACGCCCGACTCATGTCATGAACTAGCGGGTGATCGCTGAGCATCGGCCGCCGTTATAATCGGTTCAGTCGAGTTTGGCTGTTTTCATATCGCTATGTGGATGAGAGCACATCAATGGGTAGTCACGCTAGGGCTTTTCGCCCTGGTGTTGATTGCGGGCGTGGGCCTGATTTTGACTCGCGAGTCGGCGCAGTCCAGTTCAGTCAATTCGCCTGGACGCAAGCCTCCTATTGTGGATGAGCAACCGCTCAAGACCGCTCGCGCGATGTCTGCGTTGGCTTCTGACTGGGATGAACAGCGCCAGTCACGGCAAGTGCTGAAGTTGGCCGATCACGAAGTAGATGTGGCTTTCAGTTACGAAATGCGCGAGGCCACCGAGCATCCCGCGCCTCCGACGCCGCAGACCAAAGAACTTTACGCCCAGGCCAATCGAACTCAGGCAGCCGTGAAGGAGGATCAGGACCGGATCGATCTATTACAGAAACAGCTTGCCGTCGCGAAAGAAGAACGTAAAGACGGTCTGCAGCAGCAGATTGACTTGGCCAAGGCACAGCTGGAGTTGGATCAGGACGAATTGGAAGATGCCAAAGAAGATTTGATTCGTTCTGGAGCAGACCGACTCAGCCGCATTCAGCGCCAATTTGCGCGTCACGAGGCGGCTCAGCATGAGTTTGAGACCAGTCATCCGCAGACGGCGAGTTACACCAACCCTAATCCAGGGACGGCTGATCTGGCGGGCTATGCTCAGCTCGCCACCTGGAATGGACTGCGAAACAAGTCTCGACAGTTACAGCAGGCGCTGGACCAGGCCAAACAAGCGAGCGCAAATCTCAAACAGGCTCATGAGGCCCTCCAGAAACAGGTCAGCGCAGAAGCTCCAACAAAGCAGGCGATCGCCCAGCAAGCGAAAAATCAAGTTGATGCGACAACCGCGGACGGCGCCAGTTCAACAAACAACACTACAAACGCTATCTCTTCCTTGCACCACATTTCCGTCGATCAAAAGGATTTATCGGATTTCGACAAGCGCATTCAGGACCAGGATGATTTGGTATCTGCTTACGGAAGCTGGATCGACCTGGTCAAAGTCCGGCAGCAGGCGGTGCTGCACGACATGATGCAGGCGGCAACGTTGATGTTGCTGGTGCTGTTTGCCGTGTATCTTGGCAATCGCCTGGTCGATCATTTCTTCGTCGGACTCGCCGTGGAACGAACACGGTTGCATACGCTTCGCGGAGTCATCCGTTTTGCGGTTCAGGCCTTGGGCGCGCTGTTGATTTTCATCATCTTGTTCGGCGTCCCCAATCAGATCTCGACGATTCTCGGTCTCGCCGGGGCGGGATTGACCGTAGCGCTGAAAGACTTCGTGATGGGATTTGTCGGCTGGTTTCTGCTGATGGGCCGCAACGGACTGCGAGTAGGCGATTGGGTGGAGATCGACGGAGTGGTGGGAGAGGTTGTCGAGATCAGCCTGCTGCGCACCGTGCTGCTCGAAACCGGCAACTGGACCGACACCGGACATCCCACTGGACGTAAAGTCGCATTCGTAAACAGTTTCGCAATCGAAGGCCATTTCTTTAACTTCTCCACCACCGGTCAATGGCTGTGGGATGAAGTTGAAATCATGGTCCCAGCTAGCCAGAATCCCTACCCCGTAATCGATGCGATTCAGAAAATGGTGGCGAAGCAGACTGAGGACAACGTACATGCGGCCGAGCAGGAGTGGCAGAAAGCCGCCACCCGCTATCGCGCACAGCCAGTATCGGCGGCGCCCGAGATCAGTTTGCGACCTACGACATCAGGTATCGAAGTGCACGTCCGCTATATCACGCGGGCGGGCGAGCGCCATGCTACGCGTACCCGCCTATATCAGGCCCTGGTCGATTTGCTACACACGCGTCCCGCTGAACAGGTAGCCGTAGCAACCGCACCGGCTAGACGGTAAAACCGCGAATTGCAACAAGCCGACTCAACCTCGATTTTGATTCACTGAAGTTGCCTCGCTACCAAATTTTACTGATACAGCTCAAGGGCCGGACTACTTCCTAGTCAACCGATTCCTTGCTAAAACGAAAAACGAGCCACTCTGATAAACACAGTTATTGTGGAAGGCCGACACGGCGCAGAAGGTCTTGGAAGCGAGGGTCGGAACGGAGCGTGTCAAGCCGCAGGTCGGCCTTGAGGAAGTAAGGAATGTCGGGAGATTTTTCCTGGAACGCCTTCCCCAGATATTCAAATGCCGTGTTCTTGTCCCCCAGTGCAGCGTATATAGTCGCGATCATATAGGGCGAAACGTAGTTCTCTTTGGATTGTTCCAACATTTCACGGAGTATCTTCTCCACCTCGGCTCGTCTGCCCATCACCGCGTAGGCGTGCGCCAGTCCCGCGGTAGTGTCCGTGTCGCCGTGAGATAACTCAACCGCCTTCTGATACTCAGAAACGGCGTCTGCCTTTTGTCCTGCGCCCTCATAACCGACTGCAAGGAAGTAATAACCGGGCCAGGCAGTGGGATTGAGGGTTATGAATCTACGGCTTGCTTCGACCAGCGCTGGGTAGTCACGCTGGTGATAGTAAATCCCCGACTCGGCCACGGTGTGGGTGCTGTAAGCGAGATCCAGTTTAGCCATGCTTGCAAACTCAGCCAGTGCCTCGGCGCGCCGGCCGCTCCAGGCGAGGTACCAGGTAAGCTGTTCCTCACCAGCGACGTAGTTTGGGCTCAGCTCAAGCGCGTATCTGAATTCTCTCTCCGCCACGGGCCAGTTCCAGTCGTACCTCCAGCTCAGCCATCCCAGTGAGCTGTGGGCCGGGCCGAGAGTTTCATCCAATTCCAGTGCTCTATGGAGAGCCTCGCGGGCGTGCGCAGAAGCTTCTTGTGGAGGCACCCAACGTTGCGAACCCATGTACACGTAACTATCTGCGAGTCCCACATATGCGAGAGCAAGGTTGGGATCCCTCTGAATGGCCTGTTCGAAAAGCTGCTGTGCTTTTCGGAACCCTTCCAACGAATTGGAACCCCACTGAAAGTAAGAACGTCCCTGCAGGAATGCGTCATAAGCTGCAGGATCAACTCTCGGAGCGGAACCGAGTTGGGTCTTCTGTTGAGCAGTCAGCTGCACGCGAACCTGTTGCGCGATGGTCTGTGCTACTTCGCTCTGCAACCTCAACACGTCACTCAGATCGCGCTCATAGGTCTCAGCCCAGAGGTGCTGATCCGTCTTCGCATGGATCAACTCAGCGGTAATCCGTACCCGGTTCCCCGAGCGCATGACCGAGCCTTCGACTACTCCATCCACATTGAGTTCTCGAGCAATTTCCGGCAGCGTCTGGTTCGTACCTTTGTAGTGCATGGCCGAAGTGCGGGATATCACTCGCAATGCACTGATCTTTGAAAGGTCGGTGGTCAGTTCTTCCGTCATGCCGTCCGCGAAATACTGCTGTTCAGGGTCGCGGGAAAGATTTTCCAAGGGCAACACCGCGATTGACCGAATGGTAGGGGAGTTAGCGAGTAGCCGCTCTCTCCAACCACCTACGTTTGCCGCGAACAACGCCAGGACCAGGAGAATTACGACCGTCGCCAGCGCTAGTAACACTAAATGTGTTCTTGGCCATAGGTGGGGAGATGCTGGCACGACTTTCTTTGTTTCCGAATCTCGCTTCAGCCGCTGCAAATCGGTTCGCATATCGGCAGCGTGCTGGTATCGAAGATTGCGGTCTTTTTCTAGAGCCTTGTTGATGATGGCCTCTAGCTGGGCTGATATATCGGGATTCAGCCGCACCGCAGATGTAGGACTCCCGTCCAGAATGGCCTTGAAAATAACTCCTGAGCTTTCGCCCCGAAACGCCAGCGTCCCGGTTGCCATCTCGTAGAGCACTGCACCGAAGGAAAACAAGTCGGTGCGTGCGTCCAACTCTTTGGCACGCACCTGCTCTGGCGACATGTAGGCGATGGTGCCAATCGTTGTTCCGGGACTGGTAAGGTGCTCTTCCAGGGTCACCGTCGGTTGTTCCATCGCGCCGCCGTCACCCGGGTTGGTGAGAGCAGGCATCACTTTGGCCAAACCGAAATCGAGGATTTTGGCGCGACCTCGTTTCGTGATGAAAATGTTCGCTGGCTTGATGTCGCGGTGAACGATGCCGGCGGCATGAGCAGCATCCAATGCATCCGCAATCTCAATCGATAACTGTAAGAGAACTTCGGTTTCCAGAGGACGGCCTGCAATATGACGTGTCAGGTTTTCGCCGTCCAGAAACTCCATGGCGATAAAAGCCTTACCATCCTCCTCGCCGATGTCGTAAACAGTGCAGATGCCGGGATGGTTTAGTGCCGAGGCAGCTTTGGCTTCTCGCCGAAATCGTTCCAACGCTTGGCGATCCTGGGCTAAGTCTTCTGGCAGGAACTTGAGAGCGACGAAGCGATCCAGGCGAGTGTCCTCGGCTTTGTAAACGACGCCCATCCCGCCACCGCCGAGCTTCTCGACGACCCGGTAATGCGAGATCGTTTGGCCGATCATGCAGTCGCGCAATGTTAGGCTGGGAGTGAGTTCAAGTCAATGAAACTCGGGGAGTTGGTCTCCCCTATTAAACGATCGCCATAACTGCCAGGGCATTCATTGCCCAACAGTTCCATTCCCTTTTCACCTGGTCACCTGGTGCAAAATCATTCTCCGTCGCGATCCTCGCCTTTCCCGTTTATATCTAGCAATTTCTTTTTCGAATCTTCTGACAGGTGCGATCCTTTTAACACTTCTTGTAACAATTCAGACGGAAAAGACCTCGCGATTTGCAGGGCCAGGTCTAATGGTGTCTGCTCTCGATGTAGTAAAGCAACTCGGACATCGTGGCGTACCGACCATTTGGAATTGTGGCAAACCGCTCCGACCAATTGCGCCGGCGCGTCATCACGCATCAGTGCCTTGACGACAAGCGACTCGGTCAGACGTGAATTTTCAAGCGCAGCCTGGATCACTCTGGGTTCAGAGTCCAATAGCAATTCGGCGGCAACCCGTCCTGATGCTCGACGCGCAAGAGTAAGCCGTTCGCCCTGTGCCAGTCTTTCCAGCCGGTTGATCAGGCCTTCTTCGGCGGCCAGTTTTATGTCTGCGGGTACGGCGGGCATCAACGCAACGTGCATGAGATCGAAAGTGAACAGGTGCCGGATTGTGGGAAAGGAAATGTGGCGGGGCGTTTTGAAGTGTTCGACCAACGCCAGCCTTACCTTTCGACTCTTCATCAAGTGGCCGTTCTTGCTAAGTTGATCCAGCGCACGTGCCGACAGATCAGGACTTTTTAGTAGTGCCAGAGCCCCGTCTTCTGTGAGAGCAGGGTCTGAGGCCTCGGCCTCGTACCCTCTGGGGAATGAGCTTTGATTCCCATCAGCCGGCAAAGTGTCCGTGTCATCATTCGTTTGGAAATCGTCGATAGGATCGTCGAAAGACATCTGGTTCTCACAGGCACCGGAAACGACGGTTACTTTCTTCCGTTCCCAATGACAATGTATAAAGAAGGTGGCATTTCGTGTTATGCCCTCGCATCATTATGCCTGAGCAGAGTTTCGACATCGTGATTATCGGCGGAGGCATTGTCGGTCTTTCCACCGCAATGCATTGCACCCGTCTCTTCCCGCGCCAGAGACTGCTGCTGCTGGAAAAGGAGGGAGACGTCGCACGTCACCAGAGCGGACATAACAGCGGTGTCATTCACTCCGGAGTGTATTACAAGCCAGGTTCGCTAAAAGCAAAGCTTTGCGTGGAAGGAGCGGCCGCGATGGTGGAATTCTGTCGCGAGCACAGCTTAAAGCACGAAGTCTGCGGCAAAGTCATCGTTGCAACTTGCGAAGGGGAGATTCATGGTCTTACGAAGTTGTTGGAGCGCGGCACTGCCAACGGCCTTACCGGATTGCGTTTGTTAAAGCCCGAAGAGTTGCGCGAGGTTGAGCCTCACTGCAGCGGCGTGCTGGGATTGCTGGTGCCCAGTACGGGAATCGCGGACTACGCCGCTGTCAGCCGGAAATACGCAGAGATCGTCGCCCTCCAGGGCGGAGATATCCAGACTGGAACCGAGGTGAAGAGAATCGTACGTCGCAATGGTGAATTGATAGTTGAGACAACGCGCGAGGCATTCACCGTGAAAAACGCAATCAATTGCGCCGGGCTGCATAGCGATCGCGTCAGCCGAATGGCCGGACAAAAGCCGGAAGTCAAGATCGTTCCCTTTCGCGGCGAATATTATGACCTGGTTCCGGAGCGAACTCATCTGGTTCGCACCCTAATTTATCCGGTGCCCGATCCGAAATTCCCGTTTCTGGGCGTGCATTTCACTCGCCGCGTACTGGGCGGGGTCGATGCCGGGCCGAACGCTGTTCTGGCGATGAAACGGGAGGGCTATAAACGGACCGACTTCAATTTGCGTGACTTTACTGAAACCATGACCTACCCCGGCTTCTGGCGTATGGCGAAGAAGTATTGGCGTGACGGATTCCACGAGTACTATCGCTCGCTGAGCAAACCGGCGTTCGTAAAGTCACTGCAAAAACTAGTCCCGGAGATCGTGAGCTCGGACCTGGTGTCCGATGGCTCCGGAGTTCGCGCGCAAGCCATCCGTCCCGATGGAGCCTTGGTTGACGATTTTCAATTCGTTCAAACGGAGAGGATGCTGCACGTCTGGAACGTTCCCTCTCCTGCAGCCACCGCTTCGCTGCCAGTTGGAAAGCATATCGCCGAGATGGCGCGGACGAGATTCAACCTGTCCTGAATAAGAGCTGGCCTGTTTGGACCTAACGATGGCCGCCCCTGAATTCCGCGAGACGGTACAATGCGAGCACTAAATTAGACCAGACGAATCGCCAAAGAGCGGAGGGCAGAGATTTATGGGGTTCGATCTTTCCGGGAAAAGAGTTGCCGTGTTGGGCGCGGGCAAAATGGGCGGGATATTACTCAAGGCTTTGTTAGAGAAAGGTCTGCTCTCTCCCAAAATGACCTTTGCCACGGTTCAGCACGAAGACCGCGCCCGAGCTTTGGCACAGAAACTCGGCGTATCAGTTGGAACAGACAATTTGGCGGCGTCACGCGATGCCGACATCATTTTTGTTTGCGTAAAGCCGCAGGTTGTGCAGGAAGTGATGGAACAGATTCGTTCGAACATTTCCAGCAAGCAATTGATTATTTCGGTCGCGGCTTCGGTGCCGACCAGTCAGATTGAGAAGGTACTGGCCGGCGAGGCAGCAGTGATTCGCGCCATGCCCAATACGCCTTGCGTGCTTGGAGTCGGGATGACGGCGTTGTGTAAAGGCAAATTTGTTAACCAGCAGCAGGTGGAAGCCGCATGCGCCCTGTTCAATGTTGTCGGAAAAACCGTGGTCGTGGACGAAAAGCACATGGACGCCGTCACCGGGCTTTCGGCCAGCGGCCCGGCCTATATTTACATCATCCTCGAGTCGCTGGCGGAAGCCGGCGTTAAAGTTGGGTTGCCGCGCGATGTGGCAACTCTGCTGGCTGCTCAGACAACTCTGGGAGCGGCTACCGTCGTGCTGGAAACGGGGGACCATCCTGCATTGCTCAAAGACGCTGTGACGACTCCGGCAGGATGCACCATCGACGGCATCATGGAACTGGAAGAGGGTAAGCTGCGTGTCACGTTGATTAAGGCGGTAGTCAAAGCGGCACAACGCGCGAAGGAACTGGCTAACGGGCCGTAGGTGATTTGTAGATGAGCCGCAGGTTAAGGGAGAGCGAAATTCACCGTGATCTGGGTTTCGAACTCGACTGGGCGGTTGTGCACCTGGTGTGGTTGAAAACGCCACTGCCTTACCGCCTCAGTCGCAGCTTTCACTAAAAGCGGATCTCCACTCATCAATTTGAGTTCTCGAACCACTCCATTCGTTCCCACTAAGGCGCTCAACACAACTGCACCTTGAACACGTTTTTCTTTCGCCTCTTCGGGGTATTTGGGTTCAACCCTTTCCAGCACATAGCTAGCGGAAGGCGGCGGGGCTGTGGCAGGCTGTTCAGTGCCGCCATTATCAAGTGTTTGCGCGGTCCGAATGGATGACGAATCGTCGCCAGATGGCTTTGGCTTTTGCGACGGCGATGTCCGAAATACCACTCGCCCCTGCTCGTAGACAACCAGCCCGCCCGCAGGAGCTGCAGACTGAGGCTGCGTTCTGGGCTTTGGAGTCGACGGCGGCGGAGCTGGCTCGACGGAATCCACCGCCTGGGAAGATGTTGTCTGAACATCAGAAGCAGACGGTGGCTCGGCCATTTGCGGCGTGACCTGCACGGAAGCCTGCGCCTCCCCGGGCGCGATAGGAAGTTGGGCCTCTGCGCGATTCACGGCCATGCTCCAACCGGCGCGACCGACCATCCATCCGAGAAGGGCTGCAAGGGCAATTACGGTTACGGTCAAAGCAGTGGTGCGATAATCTCGCTGGCGCGCTGCAGGGCCGGAACCCGATGCGGCGTTTTGAGATGCGAAAGCTTCCCGCAGCCTGAGTTCGGCGGCGGCAGCTTTGGTTGTGCCCGGTTCTTCAGTCGCTGGATAAGGTTTGAGGCCGTCAGTTGGAGATGGTTCGACCCAACTATCGTTGGTTGCCGGTAGAGTTCCGCCATCCACAGCTTCTTCGATGGTTTCGGAGATCTGACGCTCTAGTACCTGGAGGGCTTTTACGTCTGCCTCATCGAATGCCTTCGCGCGGGATGAAAAGACCTCGAGGACGCCCCAGAATTTCTTGCCTGCCAGAATCGGCAAAACCACGATCGACCTAATGTCAAGCGCGTGGCACGCATCCGCATTCACTCGCGGATCGTTTAGCATATCTTCACAGTTTTGCATCTGACGGGTCTGAACACATAGACCCGACAATCCCGATCTCGTGTTGACGGAAACTCCGGTTTTCGGAGCTTTTTCTCCTGAAGTGGCGCGGCACACCATCTTGTCCCCGCTGGCAAGAGCAATGACGGCACCAGTCGCCGGACTGGACCGCAAGGAATGCTCTAACAACTCATGGAGTCTCAAATCCAGGGCAAGATCGGCGGGTAACTCGTCTTCGTGATGGAACGCCAGGGCGTCAGATAAGGCTGCCATATTAGTTTCTGCTGGATCAGGCTCCGTCCAATCGGGGCCGCTGATACGAGTGACCACGGCCCGGGAACGCTCTGGATCGGGCTTTAACATGGTTTTACGGGGGGAAATTCGATTCTGGCGGCCCGGGGTAACTCACCAGGTACTAAATCGGAGTTTCGCCCGAAATCTCCTGCTTGTCAATATAAATGATCCTCACCATAAGTCACTCATAAAATTGGGCTTACATGAATATATTTAAGCAATTCGGCGTAGATTCCCGGACCTTTACGCCAGCATCTCCGATGATCTTGCGCTCGCGTTGTACACTTCCGGACTAGGATTCTCCATCGCTGAGGATAGACTGACAGCCCCCAATTCAACTCCCGATCAGAATTTATCTCATTCCAAGTCTGACCAATGGCATGCAGTAACGGCCAGTTTCCTGGGATGGACTCTGGACGCCTTCGATTTCTTCGTCCTCGTCTTTCTTGTGGATACGCTGGCCACTCAGTTTCACGTCACCAAGAGCGCCATTGTCTGGACCATGACCGCAACTCTGGCCATGAGACCTGTGGGAGCGGTTGTCTTTGGGCTGCTCGCCGACAGATACGGACGTCGTAAGCCGCTCATGGCTAACGTCGTTTTCTTTTCGGTGGTAGAGCTATTGTGCGGTTTCGCGCCCAACTACACCATATTTCTTATATTGCGAACGGTGTACGGCATTGGAATGGGAGGCGAATGGGGCGTCGGAGCGTCGCTCGCCATGGAAAGCGCACCCGCCAAGTGGCGAGGAATATTGTCGGGAATCGTGCAAAGCGGCTATTCCATCGGCTATCTCTTGGCAGCCGTGGCAGCGAGGTTTGTCTTGCCTACACTGGGATGGCGAGCAATGTTCTGGGTGGGAGGCGCGCCAGCGTTGCTGGCCTTCTATATTCGATTCCGCGTGCGAGAGTCGGAGGCTTGGAAACAACATCGAGCGCCGACCATGCGCGCGATCGTGCGCACGGCCAGCGGTCATTGGAAGATCTTCCTTTATCTGATCTTGCTGATGACGCTCATGATGTTTCTCTCTCACGGAACGCAGGATCTTTATCCCGACTTTTTGAAAGCGGCCCGAGGATTCAGTCCGAAGGTTGTGGCGTATCTGGTGATTCTGTTTAACGTGGGCGCCGTATTGGGTGCCATTGTTTTCGGGCATCTTTCAGAAAGCCTGGGAAGAAGGCGCAGCATGATTCTCGCGCTGCTATTGTGTCTGGCGATGATTCCGGCATGGACTTTCGGAGGCTCACTGATGGCTCTCGCGGTTGGAGCGTTCGTCATGCAGGCGGGAGTGCAAGGAGCCTGGGGCATTATTCCCGCTCATCTGAACGAGCTTTCTCCGGACGCAGTGCGTGGGCTGATGCCCGGCTTGGCCTATCAACTGGGTATTCTCATCGCTGCACCCGTGAATAATGTGGTGTATGCGATGCGTAAGCCGCTTGGGTACGCCTGGGCTCTAGCAGCATTCGAAATTGCAAATATCGGACTGCTGATTGTGGTGGTGGCCTTAGGATCGGAACAAAAGGGAAAGAGTTTCGCCCGGCAGAAGAACTCGGAATTGAACTTGTGACTGCGGTTACTTCAGTGTGTGACCGGCGGGGTGTGAATTCTGCCGTAGGCCTTTATAATTACGAAAATAGCGTTGTTTGGTCGCAGGAAATAGGCTGCCGTCTTCCCCGCCGATTTCGTGTTCCAGACTAGGGTGTCTGCCTCACAACTGCAATTAGGAGCTTTCGATGCAAGTTACAGTAGTGGGTTCAGGTTATGTGGGTCTAGTCGCCGGAGCTTGTTTTGCCGACCTCGGCCACAAAGTCATTTTGGTCGATAATGACCTGGCCAAACTGACCGCCCTTCAGGCTGGGGAAGTTCCCATTCATGAAAAGTTTCTGCCGGAGCTTCTGGCCCGCCATCACGGCCACAACCTTACTTTCTCCGGAGACCTGAATCAGGCAGTACGCGCCAGCGACGCGATTTTCGTTGCGGTCGGGACGCCTCCGACCGAGCAAGGTGAGGCCGATCTCTCTTACGTGGAGTCTGTGGCTCGCGGAATTTCTGGAGCCATCAACGGTTACAAGGTTATCGTGGAAAAAAGTACGGTTCCGGTCTACACCAGCGATTGGGTTCGAAAGATTATCCTGCGCAACGCAGCCGCCCCGGATTCGTTCGACGTCGCTTCCAATCCGGAATTCCTGCGCGAGGGTACGGCAGTCACCGACTTTCTGTATCCCGATCGCATTGTGGTGGGCGCGGACACAGAACGTTGCGCCGAGGTATTGCGTAAAATCTATTCGCCCCTGACTGACGGCAGTTATTATCAGCGCAAGGACGCGATACCAGCGCCCGACAAAGTGCGCATCCCTCCTCCACTAATTATCACCAGCGCCAAAAGCGCCGAGCTTATCAAGCACGCCTCCAACGCTTTTTTGGCGATGAAGATTTCCTTCGTCAACGCTGTTGCCTCCATTTGTGAATCTGTGGGTGCAGATGTACAGCAGGTCTGCCAGGGCGTCGGGACCGACAGCCGTATTGGTTCTCGCTTCTTGAATCCCGGCATCGGGTACGGCGGATCATGTTTTCCGAAGGATTTGATGGCCTTCCGGTCGGTAGCGCGGGAATGTGGGTATGAGTTCCGTCTGCTCGACGAAGTCATGCGGATCAATGAGGACCAGCGGCAGCGGTTCCTGCGCAAAGTGCGTACCGCGCTATGGACGCTGCGCGGAAAGCGTCTGGGGGTACTGGGACTGGCTTTCAAGGGAGGTACCGACGACATCCGTGAATCTCCAGCCATCCTTCTGGTGAAATCGCTCTTGCAGGAAGGCTGCGAAATCGCGGCATATGATCCGGCGGCAACCGACCGCGCTCGCGAAGTTCTGAATTCCAAAACCGAATTCGTGACCAATCCCTATGAAGCGGCCAATGGCGCGGACGCGCTGTTGATTCTGACCGAGTGGGAAGAGTTTGCCACCCTCGATCTTGATCGCTTACGCAAGCATCTGAAGTATCCCATCATTGTGGATGGTCGCAATCTTTACAACCCGGGCGCCATGGCCGCGCAGGGGTTCACTTATTACAGCGTAGGAAGGGCCGCAGCTACACCCGCAGCTCCTCTCTATGGCGCCGACACTTCGGTTGAAAACGTCCGCAAATCATGAAAAACCACCGTGCACTGGTCACTGGAGGAGCCGGATTTCTGGGCTCTCATTTATGCGATGCCCTGCTCGGCGAAGGCTACTCGGTTGTCGTAGCCGATAATCTGCTCACCGGAAGACGGCCGAACCTCGATCATCTGCGTAACGAATCGCGCTTCGAACTTCAGGAAATCGATATCAACAAACCGTTTGATTGCGGAGCAGTGAACTACGTCTTTCACTTCGCCTGCCCTGCCAGTCCCGTCGACTATACAGAGCATGGCATAGAAACGCTTCAGGTCGGTTCGTTGGGAACCTTTCATGCGCTGGATGTGGCCCGCAAGTACAGCGCGAAATACTTGGTGTCGTCTACCTCGGAATGCTACGGCGACCCACTGGAACATCCGCAAAAGGAAACTTACTGGGGCAATGTCAATCCTATTGGTCCGCGCTCGGTGTACGACGAGGCTAAACGGTTTACTGAAGCGGTCACCATGGCCTATCACCGCTACTACAAGGTCGATACCCGGATCGTCAGAATTTTCAACACTTATGGTCCTCGCATGCAGCTCAATGATGGCCGAGTTGTGCCTAATTTCATGAAGCAAGCCCTGCAAGGGGATGAGCTTACCGTCTACGGCGACGGAAACCAGACGCGCAGCTTCTGCTATGTCAGCGATGAGATTGATGGGTTCTTACGGCTGGCAAAATCAGCGGAACATTATCCGGTAAACATCGGTAATCCAAACGAGTTCACTATCCTGGAATGCGCTAAGCTCGTGCTGGCAATTACCGGCTCGAAGAGCCAGATTCGATACGAAGCACTTCCTCAGGACGATCCGAAATTACGCCGTCCGGATATCACCCGCGCCAGAACGTTATTGGGCTGGGAACCAAAGATAAATTTGGAAGAAGGCCTGCGTTTATCGTTGGATTATTTCCGCAAGGCCGTTCAAGCACAAGTGCAATTATCGTGATGATCGTCTAATGGCTCGACAGAAAGTTGCGAAGCCGCCCATCGTGCGCAACTTGTACTTAAACCAAACTATCTTCAGCAGCCTGACAGGCAATCAGTTGTTTAACCTGGTTCCGCTCGTCCGCGGTGTTGAGGCTGAACTGCACTCCCATCCCGAAACCGGGATGCGTCACCTGAACCGTTCCTCGTATACGTAGCTTTAGGTCCTTCGTACGGACCACCAGATTCACTATTGTCTGTGTGGCGAATGGCGAAGGAGTTTCTACATAGCAACCGCCGGTACTAACATCGCTTAGGGTGCAGCGATTCGGAATGCCCTCTCCCAGTCGAAACACATCCGCGCTCAAGCGGCATGCGTGTCGCGACTGCACGCGTCGGTTCGAAGATGAATTGGAAAGTCCCAATCCTGCAAGTCGTGTGGCCACAGTCTCGACTGCCGGCTGCGCAACGACCTTTGGGGCCTTCTGTTCAGCAGTTTCCAGCCTCGCGAGGCTTGCCTTGATCCAGTCATTTAGCGTTCGCCGCGACGTTTGAGGTACGTCAGCGAAGCGGATTCCGACGCGTCCGGTTGAGTCTTGCCATACAACGTCGCCTGAAAGTCTGACTGAAGATTTGCCTCCGGGCAAATTGAACTGAAAATAGACCTTGCAACGTGGAGGTAAACGCCGCTCGGATTGCAGGGCCAGGCCGTCCTCACTCAGGTCCAGCAATGTGGCGGCAACATTTTCCGAATTGCCATAGGCGATGGAAGCCGGCGCGTGTAATGACACTCTAAGCTTCGTTCGTTTCTCGCGCGCCATCAATCCATGCGCTGCACGAAGGCTGCTGGCAGCTCGTTCCACCGAAACCGGTTTGTACACGATGAAATTGGCGCCTTCTCCAAAAACATCGCGGACCTGCTCGCGCCCATCTACCAAGCCAATGATCAGAGTGCTTTTATTGAGGGGCAGTTTGCGAATGCGACTGATGAATTCAACTGAGGCGGACTGGTCTTTGCAATCCACCACGACACCATCGAAGTGCTTCTCCGACACCATCGACGCCGCCGTGCTCAGGTCCGGGCAGTGCTCTACGCCAATGCCCAGCTCTTGAAGGATCTGATCCAGCACCTGCACCGAATTCCTGTCTGCGCACACCACTAGCGATGTCAGTGCCATACCGTAGAGAATGTTAGATTTCCGACGTAAGTCGAGACAAGTTACCTCAGTCACTCGCAGGGAAATCTGAAACCGAAGTGACTTTCGTCATCTGGAGCCGGACCTTGCAAGTCGATATGGTGATGTCTGCAGGTTACGTCGCCATCACAAGGATAATTCAGGAATGTCTTCACGAATTGGCAACTTGATGATCGCTGTGGGAGTTTTGGCTCTGGTGATGGGACTCATCGCGTTTCCCGCTGCCTTGGGCGAACACGTAGACGCCAGCCTGCTCACCTTGGGCGCCTGTGGTGTGTCTATAGGCTCGATGATCGCTGCCTCAGGCGTCTATTTCAAATCGCGTGCGGTGCTAGCGTCTGGCGGTGCAGCCTCATCGTCCGGAGAAACCAAGCAGTCATCGCGACGAGTGCGTGGCGGATGTGATGTGTGCCACGGCGATTTGCCGGTAATCCATTGCAAAGTCCACCAGGTTCACATGTGCGCAGAATGCCTGGTAAGACACTACGATTTGCGATCATGCACGTACGTCCCCAGTCCGCGCGGCGTGACTGCCCGATCAGCCAAAGCGCTGGCTAAAGCCCAAAGCGTTTGAGGATCGATCCCTGTGTTTTACCACCAAGGGAATCCTCAACCCCGGCACAACACTCCGATGGATGCGAGTACCATCTGAATTCACATTATCAAGTGATCTGGTGCCCGGAGATCACCTTCGCAAAAACCTTCAAGCGCTCTTTGGGGACTGATCTGTCCCCATTCGCGACATATATCAAGTTCGCTATGGAATCGTCGGGAATGTCGTGACAGCAACGAAGTTATCCTGGTTGTATCGCGACTGATCGGCGCCGTCTCTCCCGAGTGGGAACGCCGATAGCCCGAGACCCTGCTTAATGTAATCTCTGGCACGCTCTCCGCTCTCGCCTCCGGAGGAGATGCCGTATAGGATAGCGGGAATCGATGTACATAAAAAGAAACTGGCCGTGGTTGTGGCTGACGTCGAAGTCGAAGACGAATACCAATTCGAGCGACGCTTGTACGGAAGCAACCGGGGAGCAGTTGCAACTGTTGGCGGAATGGCTTATCCAGCAGCAGATGAAGGAAGTGGTAATGGAATCCACCGCGCAATACTGGAAACCGGTTTGGGGAGCGCTCGAGCAGTATTGGAAGCCAAGCTGTGAGAAGCGGGAAGGTGCGGGCCGGATGTCGGGCACACTCCATCTGGCACAAGCCTTGTCCAATCGTGGGCGCGGCGGGGGCCCAAGAGAGACTTTCGCGATGCCGAACGTTTGCTGAAGCAGCTGGTGTCTCAGGAGCTGACCTTGAGCTCTTCGTGCCCCATGCCGAACAGCGTCTCTGGCGAACGGTGATTCGTACAAAGTACCAGCTGAGGCGTAACAAAGTACGACTGCACAATCAGCTAGAGGCCTTGCTAGAAGAAGCCCATATCAAGTTGTCCAGTTTGGTTTCCCGATCTGCTCGGCGCAAGTGCACGGCGGATGCGGGATCCAGCATGAGCAGCGCGATTTTCGAGCCTGTTTACGTCAATTACCGGTCTACACTTTGCGACACGGCTGACGACGAACACCAAATTCCCCGCCAACGATCCTCGATAGTACTCGCGTGCTCCATGCCGTCTTCGCCAGGGGCAATCGAGTTCTCAGGGGCGGTCTCTCCTATTTGCGGCGACGCATACTAACGTCACCTTTCCATTCACCAATCGGTTTACTGCACCGTCATGGTGGTTGAGGCGGTCACTCCTTTGGCATTCGCTCCGATTGACGTTGTCCCGACCCCAAGAGTTGTTGCTACGCCTGCCACGCTCGGCGCATTCGCGATCGTCGCCACACTGGCCGAAGACGAACTCCAGTGTGTGGTAAGCGTTATGTTCTGTTTGGTTCCATCGCTGAATGACCCCGTTGCCGTGAACTGCTGAGTATTTCCCAAGGTCACGGACGAATCTAGGGGTGTGATCGCGACCGACGTGAGTGTGCCCGTTCCCACGGTCAGAGTGGTCGTGCCCTTGATTCCCGACGCGGTGGCCGAGACAGTCACCGTTCCGGCCTTCTTGCCATGGGCCAGACCGGAACCGCGAACCTGGGCAATATTCGGTTTTGAGGACTTCCACGAGAGGCCGCTCAGGTTGTTGGAAGTGCTACCGTCGCTAAACGTACCCACCGCTGTGAATTCCAGCGACGTTCCCTTCTCGATTCGGGGATTGCTCGGGTTAACGCTGATGGACATCAGGTGGGCGGTCGAAACCGTCAAGTTTGTGGAACCGCTGACCGCTCCCAGTGTGGCCGAGATGGTGGTTGTGCCTGTGGCCAGACTGCCGACCGAACCTAGATTGTTTATGGTCGCAGTCACCGGACTCGAGGAACCCCAAAGGACTGAGAGCGTGAGGTCCTCCGTGCTGCTATCGCTGAAGGTACCCGTTGCCGTGAACTGCTTTGTAGTCCCGACCGCCATGCTGGAATTTGCCGGGGTGACTGCGATCGACACCAACGTCGCGCCGTTCACACTGAGCGAGACCGTCCCTGTGACCGAGCCGGAAATCGCACTGATCGTCGCCGATCCTGTTCCTACCGATGTGGCCAGGCCAGAGGCGCTGACCGTCGCTGTCCCCGGAACGGATGACGTCCACGTCACCGATGTCAAAAGCTGCGTGCTGCCATCGTCAAAGGTTCCTACCGCACTGAACTGCTGGGTCGTGCCGAGAGCAATCGAAACCGCTTTCGGCTCAACGTCAATCGATATCAGATGCGCGGAAACAACGGTCAGGGTCGTGATGTCGCTCAGGGATCCCACGGTCGCAGTAATCGTAGTCTGTCCCGCGCCCGCGGTCGTCGCCAGCCCGGAAGCGTTAATGCTGGCCACGGAGGCGGAGGCAGAGCTCCACGTCACTCCACTCACCAGATCCTGCGTCGATCCATCCGAGTAAGTTGCGGTGGCGGTGAACTGCTCGTTGATGCCGATACCAAGGGTCAGGTCCACCGGAGTTATGGAAATCGAAGAAATCGTCGGAGCATTGACCGTTAAGGTTGTCGACCCGGTAATTCCGCTGATGCTTGCCGATACGGTAGTCGTACCTGGCGTGACGCCGGTGACGATACCAGTGATATCAACGGTGGCAACCACCGTGGAACTGGACTTCCATGTGACCAGGGCTGTCAGGTCACTGCTGCTGCCATCGGCGTAGCTGCCGATGGCTGAGAATTGCTGGGCGGCGTCGACCGGAATCGAGCTGGCCGCTGGCGCCACAGTAATTGACAGCAAGTTTGCCGCGGCGCCAGTCACATTGAGAGTGGCTGTACCGTTTATCGTTCCTGACTGCGCGGTAATGGTCACCACACCAGCCACCAGGGCATTAGCCAGGCCTGTATTGCTGATCGAGGCTACGCTTGTATCCGAAGTCAACCAAGTCAAAGATGTGGTCAAAACCTGGGTGCTGCCGTCGGAGAATTGACCCGTAGCAGTAAACTGCTGGCTCGCTCCTGGGATGACAGAAGCGACTCCTGGCGACACGCGCAAAGAAACCAGTGATGGGGTCGGAGGGGGAGGAGTGCCGCCGCCAGATCCTCCCGTAGAGACCGTGCCTCCGCCGCCAGATCCTCCCGTAGAGAACGTGGCTTGCCCGCCTTTACCGCAAGCCGTAAACAGCGCAAGACAAGATAAGACCAGAATCAAGGATGCAGTTTTCACACTCGTCTCCATCGCGCCGCAGAAGCGGGTTTTCCGCTGAATTTTGGGGGGGCTGTGCGGTTTCTAATTGAATTCTAACCGTGAGGGTCTGTTTTTGGAGCCGCCCCTCGGTTACGCTGGTAACTCAACGGGCCGGCACGTCACAATGACATCACAATGCCAGTTTGAGTTTTTCGAAATCAGGGGCTCCATTGCCTACCGCCGATTTCGAAGACTCATTCAGGCCAAACCGTGCGTGGTTGGCGTAATATGTATGGTCCGCCGCCCGAGTGCAAGAAGAATTCGATTGGACGAGAAGCAGTCTGCGAAAATGTATTCGGCCTCTAGTGGAGAATGGTCTCCGGGCGCATGATGATGATCCGCGCGTGCCCGTCCTTGTTAATCGCGACGGTCATGAAAGACCCGTGTTACGACGCAGGTTCACGGGCACGCTATTTGACTGTTTTTTCGTCCTTACTGTTCTTCTGCAGACTTCCGGGAAACGAACTTCAAAGTCACTTCGTCTAGCTGGCAACCGCAAGAACAGGCATCGGGTGATAGTTCTCTCCACTCGACAACACCGCCCAACTGATCCTAGCCAGCTTGTTGGCAGTCGCCACCATCACGACGTTGCGGGCGGCTCTGCCTTCCAAACCCTTCATCCATTGTCCGAGATACGATCCTTCGCGTTTGGCACGTAACACCACCGCCCTCGCCCCATGGATGAACATCTTGCGCAGATACGGATTGCCCCGCTTACTGATTCCCAACAGCTTCGTCTTCCCTCCGGTCGACCACTGCCCTGGTACCAGACCCAGCCAGGCCGCAAACTCTCGTCCCTTGTGAAAGGCCGCTCCGTTCCCGATGGCCGCGTCGTCTCGCTGGTGTCAGGTGGGCTTTATTATCGTTGGCATCAAAGCAAGCCACTGACCGAGAAGGACACTATTGGTCTCGCCGATTTTGCCAACAGTACGGGCGATCCCGTGTTCGACGACACGCTGAAGACGGCACTCAATGTTTCCTTGCGGCAATCGCCTTTCTTGAATGTGCTCTCCGAGAAAGAAGTGGCCGAGACCCTGCAACAGATGCCCCGTCCGACCAGCACGAAACTGACGCTCGAGGTGGCCAGCGAGCTTTGACAGTGGGCGGGCAGCAAGGCCGGATCGATTAGCAGTCTGGGCAGCGAATATGTGCTGGCGTTGAAGGAGGTGAATTGCCAGAACGGAGACACGCTGGCGCAGGAGCAAGTGACGGCTGCGTCCAAGGAGCAGGAACTTCGCAGCTCGTCACTTCATCCGATCGAACGTCCTCTAAAATGGCGCGCATCTGAAGTGCTAGCCTCCTCCAGCAGATTGTGTGGGAAATTCGGCAACATTGTACGAGAGGGCGCAGCCGCCGGCGTGTCCGATTGTCAGACGCTGAGAAACAAACAGTTTAGGAGCGAGACGCGCATAGCACATTCGTGCCATTCCGATTCACCCATTGGAAAGTTAACATCCTGGGGCTTGGGTTCAAGGTTCAAGAACGGATCTCCCATGACCACAAGTCCTGGGCTTTCTCGTTTGCGAATGGCTTGTTTTTGGTAGGTTGATCCGCTGCGGATCGGGGGCGTTCTTCGGCGGAGACACTGGTATTTGAAAACCCATGAAATCCGCGTTTTTGGCGCGACGGGCCCTTGTACTCGTCCTTTTAACGGCATCCCTATCGCCATCTCTAAAGGGCCAGGTGCAGACGATTGGGAAATGGTCGACGATGTCGCAGACCATGCCCATCAACCCGATCCACGTGGCGCTGCTGGCCAACGGTAAAATTCTGGTCGTGGCAGGTTCGGGAAATTGTCCGCCCTCTCTGGCGGGTTGCCCGACGGGGGCGCCTTACGGGCCATCAAACAATTCTGGAGCGCTTCTGTTCGATCCCTCTGCGGGAAGTTTCACCCAGTTCAGTGTGAGCTGGGATATGTTCTGCAACGCCATGGTGCTATTGCCCGACGGGCGCGCTTTTATTAATGGTGGCACCATTCAATTCGATCCCTTTTTCGGACAGCCCAAATCTTCCATCTTCGATCCTGCCACCAATAGCTTCACCGACGCTCAAAACATGGCTCATGGACGCTGGTATCCGACCATGACCACACTCGGCGATGGCCGCATCATGACCTTCTCCGGTGGAGATGAAAACGGCAACACCAACAACACGGTTGAAATCTACACCGTGGGATCCGGCTGGAGCCAGCAAATCACCGCGCCTTTCACCCCGGATCTTTATCCACGTATGCATCTTTTGCCCAACGGCAAGGTGTTCGCCTCAGGCGCGCCTCCCAAGGCCTACATCTTCGATCCTGCGAGTTCAAGCTTTACCCAGAATGTGGCCACGACCAATTACGGAAGCACCCGCACCTATGGCAGTTCGATTCTGCTTCCGCTGACTCCGGCGAACGGTTACGACCCAAAAATCCTGATCCTGGGGGGCAACAGTCCGGCCACGGCCACCACCGAAACCATCGACATGGGAGCGGCGAGTCCGAAGTGGGTCACCGGTCCCAGCATGTCGCAGGCGCGCATCGAGATGAATGCGGTGATTCTGCCGAACGGGAAAGTTTTGGCCATGGGCGGGTCGGTGAACGATGAGTCGTCGAGCAGCAAGAGTCTGAACGCCGACATGTACGACCCCATCGCCAACACCATGTCGTCGGCGGGAGCGAATGTGTACGCGCGCTTGTATCACTCGGTGGCGCTGTTGTTGCCGGACGCCACGGTGTGGCTGGCGGGAGGCAATCCCAATCGCGGCACCTACGAACCCCACATGGAGATTTACCAGCCGCCGTATCTGTTCCAGTCGAATGGATCGCTGGCGACCCGACCTACGATCAGCAGTGCCCCCACCATCATCAGTTACGGCAATCCGTTCACGGTACAGACCCCGGATGCCGCCAACATCAGTGCGGCCGTGCTGATCCGCAACGGCACCGTAACCCATTCCTTCGGCATGGACCAGCGCATGGTGGGTCTGTCGTTTACCGCGGGATCGGGATCCCTTACCGTCACCGGACCTCCTAACGGCAACATCGCCCCCCCGGGATATTACATGCTGTTTCTTCTGAACAGCAGCGGCGTTCCCTCCATAGCAAAGTTCGTTCAAATGACTTCGAGTTCTGCTCCAGCACCCACTGTGGCATCCATATCGCCAAGTTCCGGGAATGCCGGAGGTGGAACCGGTGTGGCCATTACTGGGTCAGGATTCCTCGCTGGAGCGAGCGTCATGCTGGGAGGAACTGCAGCCACTGGCGTAAGAGTGGTGAATAGCACTTCTATCATGGCAACTACCGCAGCCCACCCAGCCGCTACAGTGGACGTGGTAGTGACCAACACTGACAGCCAAAGCGGAACTCTGTCTGGGGGTTATACATACTCAACCGGTTCGAGCGGAGGTATAAGCTTTGTTCAGGGGGCGTCGGGACCGAGCACGATTCAACCTCAGAACTCGACTGTGGTGGTAGCGTACCCAAACGCACAGACTGCAGGTGACTTGAACATTGTGACGGTCGGATGGGCTGACGCCAGTTCAGTGATTAGCTCGGTGGCGGACAACATGGGAAATACGTATTCCCCGGCCGTCGGTCCGACCGCAGGTACGGGACTGCAACAGTCGATCTACTACGCCAAAAATATCGCCGCGGGAAATAACACGGTGACGGTGAAATTCAATCAGGCTGCTGCCTTTCCCGACATACGCATTCTGGAGTACAGCGGTCTCGACCTGAGCGTTCCTCTGGATGCGACGGCGGCCGAGGTAGGATCCGGAACGAATGCCAGTAGTGGCACCGCAACCACCGCTTCTGCGAAAGAATTGATTTTTGGAGCGGGAACCACGGGCGGCGCCGCCTTTATCGGAGCTGGAACCGGATTCACCAGCCGTATCATCGACACCTTTGGAAACATTGCAGAAGACCAAACGGTAACTTCGGCCGGAAACTATACAGCCACCGCACCAAACGGTTCGGGCAACTGGGTAATGCAAGCGGCAACTTTTAGAGCTAGCGGGCAGGGCGTGTCGAATCCCCCGCCGACGATTGTGGCAATTTCGCCAGCCTCCGGAACCATCAACGGCGGCACGGCCCTGACCGTTACGGGCACCGGCTTTTTGCCGGGAGCGACGTTGAGCCTGGCAGGTACCCCCGCAAACAATGTGAGCGTCGTAAGCAATACTACGATTTCAGCGACGACTCCTGCGCATGCCGCCGGAACCGTTGACATTGTCGTGACCAACACTGATGCGAAGACGGGACAATTGTCGCAAGGCTTTACGTATACGGCGGTGTCGAATCCCGCGCCAACCATAACCGCGATCTCTCCCAGCTCAGGCCCAACCACGGGAGGAACTGCGGTGCAGATCACCGGAACGGGATTTGCGGCCGGAGCGACAGTTAGCCTGCCAGATATACCTGCGACGAATGTCTCCGTACTGAGCAGCACGTCCATTACCGCAACCACTCCGGCACATTTCGCGGGCGCCGTGAACGTCGTTGTTATCAATCCAGAAGAGCAGAGTGGCTCCCTGAACAACGGCTTTACCTATGTCTCGAACGCCTCTGGCCTGGGTCTGAGCGTCTTACCGGGAACGCCTGGCTCGCTGGCCATCGCAGCCGGACAGAATGCTTCCTACACGATGTCGATCGGTGGCGCTGGCATGAGTGGGACAGCGTTCCTGTCTTGCTCTGGCTCACCGACCGGTACCACCTGCTCCGTGCCTGGAAGCCAGCCGTATAGTGCCATGGCATCCACAACCTTTACTGTGACTATTACAACCACACCCCGTACGAGTGGCGCACTTCATTTCCAGGGCTTCAGTCGTATGACCTTCTTGTGGGCGTTCGCGACCTTAGGAATTGTATTTCTGCCTGGAACACGGAACGGTAAGCGCTCGTGGGGTCGATACACGCGCATCGCTCCGTTATCACTGTTACTCCTCTTGGCTTCCTGCGGAGGAGGCGCTGCGGCCAACACCGGCACCGGAGGCGCGGGGACACCGGTCACCAATCCGAATGGCACCCCGGCCGGAACTTATACACTTAGCGTCACCGCGACTTCGGGATCGATGACTCAAAGCAGCCCGGTCACATTAGTCGTTCAGTAGAGTCTTCTCGTCTCCCACATCGTCGGTCATCTCCCTTTGCTCTTCCGTGTATCATTATTACTTTGCTGTGCTTGATTTTGTGTGACACAGCCGTCATGCGTGAGGAGGATTCGTGCCTCAGATCAACACCATTTTTTGGGATGTCGGCGGGGTGTTGCTGACTAATGCCTGGGACCGCGTGCAGCGCGAGAAGGCACTGGAACAATTCAAGCTGGACGAGAAAGAGTTTCACGACCGCCACGAGATGCTGGTTTCGTCCCTCGAACGAGGCGAGATCGGGTTCAACGAATATCTGGATCGCACGATTTTCTACCGCCCTCGCCCGTTTTCCCCCGAAGTTTTTAAAGACTATGTATTTTCGCTGTCTCAACCTCACCATGACGTTCTGGCTTTGGCGGAAGAACTGGTCAAGTCAAGAAAATATTTTATGGGCACCATCAACAACGAGTCTCGGGAACTCAATTTGTACCGGATTCAAACCTTCGGCTTGCGCGAGATGTTCACCGTTTTCGTAAGTTCCTGCTTTGTTGGCCTGCGCAAACCGGAAGCGAGTATTTATCGGATGGCGCTCGAGATCACCCAGAAATCTGCGGAGGACTGCTGCTTTATCGACGACCGGGCTCTGAACTTGGAATCCGCGCGGCAGTTGGGTATGCACGCCATCGAGATGCGGAACGCGGAACAGTTACGGCGAGAACTGCAAAAACTAGGAGTGGAGATCTGACGCTCGCAGTTGTGAAGATGGGATTAATAAAATTTCAGGCGCTTGCCTTCGACGCCTTCTGCGATGCATTCCGGTTCGCCAACCACTTCTCTAGAGTATCGGTGAAGCCGGCGGACATCCCCACAAAGCGAACCCCGACCTGGCCTTGCACATTCCGCCATACCAGTTCGACCGAGGACGACAAATTTTGATCAATCCCCGGCAGTAAAAACTCAACGCTCTGAATGCACGAAGCAGGTATGGACTGCACGATTTGTAACGCAGCCCCGCCGACACTCAAATTGTTGATAAAGGCTAGAGTCTCGTCTTGTCCTGCACCCCTTAAGCTGGCAGGGATATTGATTCCGGTTCGCTGGGACTCTCGCGCCTCTTCACCGTCGCTGCGAAGTTTGAGAGCCGACCTGATTCCATTGCGTAATCGATCCGCAGACAGCGGACGGTACAACACCATGTGACTTCGTGCCCCGTCGGCCAGACCAATACTGTTTCGAGAAGTTGCCAACACTACGCCGATCGATTGCTCGCAAGAAGGAAGCGACTTGGCGGCCGAAAGAACCGTAACCGCACCGCCCGCGTCGGAATTGTCTACGACAATCGCGTCAAACTTCTGAGCGGCGAGCTTTTGAATTGCTTCCGCAACCATGGGGCAGTGCGTTACCTCGATATCAAGGCCTTTGAGGACTTCAATCACCAAAGAAACGACTTCCTGGTCTTGGGCAAAGAGTAATGAGTGCAATGCCATGGTCATCGGAGCCTATCGGTTCTTTCAGGGAACAGCAAGTTACGGAGGTGAGACAGCTAAGTTATTGAAGTTACGGCAGATAATTATAGCTCCACAAGCATTTATGGCTTGCGAGGCAGCCGTGGGATTGTAGTTGCAGAAGGAAGCCCAGGCTTCGTGGCAGGTTCACCCGCAACCCCAAGACCAAGGTCACTCGACCAGCTGTCCGCTGCGATCTTCCATTCGCCATTGGCTTGCCGGCTCAAAACGACGAGGTATTTGCCACGTTCTTCCCGCCGCTTGCCCATAGCAATAGGAACCAGCGACTTACAACGTCCCGCTTCATACCCGAAGTCGCCGAGCAGCTCGGTTCGCTGTGGTTCCAGTTCAACTTCGCTCATCCCGGCCTCTAGCAATCCGAAGAAAAACTCCCGGATCGCCGCCATGCCGCGTACGGCGGGCGAATTCGGCCGTTGCACCAGCGCATCTGGGAGGTAAAGGTCAATCAGGTCATCGAGTTGTTTGGTGTTACACGCCATGGCCCAATCCTGGGCGACTTTACGCAACGCAGCTTCAGCTCGGCTAACTGAAGGTCCCGTCAGCGGGGCGCGTACGCGTGCACTGTCCCGAGCGACGCCGCCAGCACTCTGACTCGGACCAAAGTCCATGCCATCGGCAGAAAAATAGTGGTGGTGGTAATGGTGATGGTAGTGGTGATCGCCGGGCTGCTCTGGCACAGGCCCTTTCGAAGATGCCAGAGGTTCGGCCTGGCGCGGCGATTTCAGCAAAGTCGCGCCGCAACTGGCGCAAAAGTTATTTTCTTTGCGATTGGCGGTGCCACAGCCGGGGCAAATATTACGGGCGGCGCTCTCGGATTCGGCGTTCACATTCACGGATTCTTCCGCACTCTGCGCCAGCGAAAGTTGCTTTAACGTCTCGAAAAATGCAGCCTTGGATTCCTGTCTCAGCTTGGAATCATGCATGCAAATCTTTATCCCCCGGCGCCCTATTATTTTAGCAGGCTATGTAAGGCGTAGGTCGCATGCACAATGAAGCATTGGGGTATGTCGGATCACTACAAGATCTGGCGGCTCGAAAATTCCACCTTCGCCTCGGCATCCGTTGGCACTCCGTTGCACAATGCCGGGCGATAGCGCCAATACCGCACCACAGAAAGAATCGCGCGATCTTCGCTTGCGCCGGCACTCTCCAGAATCAGCGGACTGTGTACCCGGCCGTCGGTGCCAATAATAAAGCTGACGCTGACCTTCGAACTCAAGTCCGCATCTTCCATTAACGGATCCGGTGTGGCCAGTGCTTGCGGAGGCTGCGATGCTCCACAACCGGTAAGGCTCATTGCATGGATCAGAGTCGCATATTGTGAGTCATGGACGGCTGCCGGCCAGATGTGATTTTCCCGGGCGGCTAACGAGCCGGCCCCCGATGATATTCGAGATCGGGCCAGGTTCAGCGAAGCAAAACCAACCACAGGCATCGCCGCCACCACGACCGCAATGCATAATCTACCAAGCGACATACGATCTCGCGAATAAGACCAACTTCTTCGCCCGTAGATCACTAAGGGCAATTTACGCACCAAGTTAAGGTTTTTAAAGTGATTGATATCAAAGGAGTTGGATCGCCAATCTGGACGATCCGACCATTGTTCAGAAAACATTTGCAGATGAAGTGTTAAATGACAGTAGTTCTCAAGGGCGGACTGGCCACGCCGGAGAAGGCCTGATTCATGTAGGACGAAATCGAATATAGTTAAATCTGCATGGACACTCTTGCCAAGCCACCGAACCCGGTAAGCTCTGATCTTCGCTTTCCCTTCCTCGACTTGCAGGCAGAGTACGCGACCATGAAAGCGGACATCCGGTCCGCTGTAGACCAGGTTTTGGATAGCCAACGGTTCATCATGGGGCCGCAGGTCGCCCAGCTGGAAACTGAAATCTCTGCCTTGGTGGGTTGCAAATTCGCTGTCGCTTGTGCTTCGGGATCGGATGCGTTGCTTCTTTCCCTAATGGCGCTGGAGATCGGTGAGGGAGATGAAGTTGTTACAACACCCTTTACGTTCGTCGCCACAGCCGGAAGTATCTCTCGACTCAAAGCTCGTCCGGTGTTTGTTGACATCGATCCTGCAACCTACAACCTGGACGCCAAACAGCTGGAATCTGCAATGACCAGCCGTACCAAAGCAATTATCCCTGTGCATCTGTTTGGGTTGCCAGCCGCAATGGAATCCATCTCGCAGATCGCGCATGTGCACGGGATACCGATCATCGAAGACGCGGCGCAATCCATTGGCGCACGATATTCGGATTCGAAAAGCCAGACGCGAAGCGTCGGCAATATTGGGGACTTTGGTTGTTTCAGTTTTTTTCCTTCAAAGAATCTGGGTGGAGCGGGCGATGGCGGCTTGATCACAACCAACAATCCTGCCTATGCGGAGCGTCTCGCGGTGCTGCGAGACCACGGCAGCCGCAAAAAATATGCCTATGACCTGTTGGGGATGAACAGCCGTCTGGACAGTCTGCAAGCGGCGATCTTGCTGGTGAAGCTCAAGCATCTCAACGTTTTCACCAAAGCGCGGCAGCGCAATGCTGACCGTTACCGCACGTTGTTCACTCAGGCTGGCCTGAACCGGTGGATCGGTCTACCCCACGTTCCCATCGGCGCGGAGCACGTCTACAACCAGTATGTTATCCGCGCTGAACAGCGAGATCAGTTACGGAACCATCTGCGCGCATCTGGAATACCGACCGAGATTTACTATCCATTTCCGCTACATCTTCAACCTGCGTTCGAATATCTGAATTACCGCGCAGGTGCGTTTCCGCGAGCCGAGGAAACCTGCCGACACGTCCTGGCCTTGCCGATCTTTCCTTACATCACGGAAGGACAGCAGAAAATGGTCGTGGACGCTGCTACAGATTTCTGCCCGCAGAAAGCCTAGCCCCGAGAAGAATATTCAGGGGCAGACGGCGCCTCCTTCGCTTTCACTCAGGCTGCGTTATTCCTGCCTCTAATGTATGATCCGACGTATCACTGTATTGTCATACAAATAGCCATTGAGTCCGGTTGTCAGGCCAGGGAGGGGTTATCTGCGTCGCCATCTATTTCCATCTCTGAGGTGGTCTTCTTATGTTCAGCTTGCGTTCCGATCATTACTGATCGCGACGCTTTTTCTCTCGTCTCCGCTTTGGCTGCGAGCACAAGATACGTCGTCGAACCTGGTTGCGGGCGTCGTGACCGATCAAACAAACGCAGCCGTCACTGGCGCCGAAGTGGTTTTCACCAATGGTAGCTTCACCGTCAGACAGGTCAGCGACAATCACGGAGAATTCGCGTTTTCTCAAGTTTCCGTTGATGCCGGAGTTGTAACTGTCTCCGCACTGGGGTTTCAAACGCGAAGCCTGGATTGGCACAAAGGAGACACCAGCACCGCGACTCACCTGCAAATCACGCTTTTGCCCGCAACTGCATCACAGCAGATTACAGTCACCGCCAATCGGACTGGCGTTCGGATGGCTGAAAGCGCCACAAGCGTCACGATTCTGTCGGCCCCCGACCTCGACGCCACCGCCGCATTCCGCACTGACGACATTCTTCGCCAAGTGCCGGGCTTCAGTCTTTTTCGGCGCACCACAAGCCGCACGGCCAACCCCACCACACAGGGAGTGTCGTTGCGCGGGCTGGGTGCAAGCGGCGCCAGCCGTGCGCTTGTTCTGAGCGACGGCTTCCCTCTTAACGACCCCTTTGGTGGCTGGGTGTACTGGGACCGCACTCCAAGGGAGAGTATCGGCAGTATCGAAGTCGCGAGTGGCGGCGCATCTCACCTCTACGGGTCAGACGCTTTGGGTGGGGTGATCAATATTATTCGAACGCCAGTTGATCGAAATCTGGTCTCGCTGGAAGCTGCTTACGGAAACGAAAATTCTCCCGACCTCTCGTTGTCCGCAAGCAGAACAATGGGACCGTGGTCCGTAGGTTTCGCATCGGAACTTTTCCGCACCGACGGATACATCGCCGTTCCAGTCGATCTTAGAGGTGCGGTTGACAGTCCAGTAAACTCGAAAGACGCCAGCGGTGATGTTACGTTGCGGCGTCAGTTTGGAGACCGAGGAGATTTCTTCGCTCGCGGATCTTTATTCGGCGAGTCGCGCGAGAACGGAACGCCACTGCAAACCAACCGCACCACCATTCGTGAGGTCGACCTCGGCGGGAATTGGGATGCGCACCAGGTCGGCACTTTCCAGTTGCGCGCCTACGCGAGCCGTCAGAATCTGGACCAGTCCTTCTCGTCCATCGCCGCCGATCGCAGCACCGAAAACCTGACCCGGACCCAACGGGTTCCGGCGCAGCAGCTGGGATTTTCCGCGCAATGGCAACATAGCCTGGGAACACGCCAACATCTGGTTGCCGGAGTGGAAGAATCGGATGTCCACGGGCAGACCAACGAGCAGGGATATTTCGGCGGGCATCCCACCAACACTTCGGAGGGCGGGGGGCGAGAGGTAACCTGGGGAGCTTATTTCGAGGACATCATACACATTACACCGGGCTGGCTGCTGACGGCGAGCGGACGAGTGGACCACTGGATGAACTTTGATGCGTTCGCACCGCCGAATCCCGCGGTGCCGGTCGGAGCAGCGCCACTTCCGGATCGCAGTGAAACCTTCTTCAGTCCGCGCCTGGCTCTTTTACACAAACTGACTTCTAACCTGTCGCTCACGGCGTCAGGTTATCGTGCATTCCGTGCCCCCACTCTGAACGAACTCTATCGCGGTTTTCGCGCTGGCAATGTATTCACCGAAGCGAATTCAGACCTTCGCGCAGAGCGCCTGACCGGTGCCGAAGGTGGTGCAATCCTCACCGGCTGGAGCCAGCGACTGATGCTGCGTGGCACTTTTTTCTGGAATGAAATCACGCGGCCGGTGGCAAACGTCACGCTAACGACCACTCCCAGCCTGATTACCCGCCAGCGTCAGAATCTCGGCAGCACGGTTTCACAGGGAGCGGAATTCGAAGCCAGCGTTCAAGTCAGCAACTCAATCGCGCTCTCGGGCGGATATCAATATACTCACGCCACGGTGACGAGTTTTACTGTCGATCCGGCTCTTTCAGGTTTGAATCCGAGCTTGGTAGGTTTGAACGTCCCTCAAATTCCGCGCAACCAGTTCGATTTTCAGGCACGCTATTCGCGGCCATTCATTCTTCTTGCGTTTCAGGGACGGTTCGGTGGGAATCAGTTCGACGACGACCAGAATACACTCTTGCTACGACGTTATTTCACCCTCGACGCCACTGCGTCGCATACCTTGCGGCACGGAGTGGACGTGTTTGTCTCGGTCGAAAATCTGACCAACCAGCGCTACGACGTCGGGCGCACTCCCGTCTTAACTGTTGGTCCGCCCCTTCTTGCCCGAGCAGGATTGCGGCTGCGGTTCGGATCTCGGTAAATCCAAAGCGCCGGCCGAACTGCAAACTAGCAATGGACAATTTTAGGACTAGTGATGCCGCGGGTAGCGTTGCGGGTATCTACCACCAGCTGCGACTCGCGTACGATTCGTTGATAGTCGTAATCCGAGTGGTCGGTCACGATCAGCACGCAGTCGTACTGTTCCAGATCGTCCAGCGGCGCGCACTTCATCTGCAGATCGTATTTGCGGCCTTTTCCCACCGTCGGAAAAAACGGATCGTTGTAGCTGACGTCTGCCCCCTGGTCCTGCAGGAGTTCGATGATCGTCAGCGACGGCGATTCGCGCAGGTCGTCGATGTCCTTTTTGTAGGCCAGCCCCAATACCAGTACCTTGGCTCCGTTCAAAGCCTTTTTCTGCTGATTCAGCGCTTTCGACACGTAATCCAGCACGTGGTACGGCATGTTGAGGTTGATCTCGCCCGCCAGTTCGATGAAACGCGTGCGGAAGTCCCATTCCTTCGCCTTCCACGATAGATAAAAAGGGTCGACCGGAATGCAGTGGCCGCCCAGGCCAGGGCCGGGATAGAACGGCTGAAACCCGAATGGCTTGGTCGATGCCGCCTCGATCACTTCCCAGATGTTCAATCCCATCCGCAGCGACAGCAGCTTCAACTCATTCACCAGCGCGATGTTCACGCAGCGATAAATGTTTTCCAGCAACTTGGTCATCTCCGCCGCCGCCGGCGAAGACACTCGCACCACCCGGTTGAAGATCGCTCCGTAGAGCGAGGCCGCCGCTTCCGTGGCCTGCGAATCGAGTCCGCCCACCACTTTGGGAATATCCCGGCGGGCCACCGTCGTATTGCCGGGATCCTCGCGCTCGGGCGAAAACGCCACGTAGATTTCCTGTCCGCCAGAAACCCCTTCGCGCGCTGCCTTCAGCCCGTGCTTGTTTCCCTTTTCCAAAATCGGGACCATTACTTCTTCGGTCGTGCCGGGATAGGTTGTGCTCTCCAGCACCACCAGCTGGCCGCCCCGCAGATGTGGCGCAATCGATCGAGCCGTGTCCGTGATGTAGCTCAAATCGGGTTCGTGATACTCGTTCAGCGGCGTGGGCACGCAGATGATGATGGCGTCCATCTCCCCCAGCCGAGCGTAGTCCGAAGTCGCTTCGAAGCCTTTGGCGCGTGCCTGCTGGATCTCTTCCGGCAGAATGCGGACGATGTAGGAACCGCCCTTCATCAACGTCGTCACTTTGCGCTCGTCGATATCAAAGCCCGTTACCCGGAACTTCTGCTCGGTGTAGAGCAGGGCAAGCGGCAGACCGACATAGCCCAGACCAATGATGGCAATCCTGGCCTGACGTTTTTCCACTTTGTTTTTCAGTTCAGCAACAGCATTCGCGATAACAGAAGGAGTCATAATAATTTCAGGAATTGTTCGCTTTCAGATTTGAAAATCTTAACACACCTTCATCGCCCGGCATTCCTGCCGCACGACATACTAGATTTCCAGATTTCATCCCTTTCTTTACATACTTTCCGTTCATCACGGTTACGCCGGTAACCGTTCACAGATCGGTCATAGCGGTTGAATCAATGCATAAAGCTCTCCAGCATTTCGTATGCAACACCGCTGTCGTTTAGTGATGCATGAATTTCTTTGCCCATGGCAGCATGTCCCAGGTCTCCCAGAAAGTGTGCATTTGCAGCGGGGTACCCAGGGATACTCGGATATACGTGTCCATCGGAGGAAAATGTCGGCCGATCAGGACATGATGCTTCCGGAAGTGTTCGATCACTTCAACCGCGGAATGTTGAGTGTCCATCATCACAAAATTAGCGTGGGAGTCGACCGGCATCAGCATGCGAACCATAGCCGAATTGCGAAATTCCTGCCGGTCGTCGCTATTGCGCTTTACAGATGTCTCAACTCTCTGGGTATCGTCAAGCGCTACCGTAACGATTTCAGCCATGATCGCGTTCAGGCTATCCTGCGTAAGAAATGCTCGCATCTTCTTGATTGTCTGTGGAGATGCGACCGCATAACCCAACCTCAACCCCGCCAATCCGTAGACCTTGGAGAAAGTGCGAGTAACGATCACCCTGTCGTCGTTTAGCGGACAATCGATGAAGGACTCATACACTTGCGACTGTCCCGCATAGTGATGGTAAGCCTCGTCGATTAAGACTTTCGTAGTGGCCGGAAGCTTACCGATAAAGGTTTCCAAGTCCTTACGCGGCGTAAGCGTTGCGGTGGGATTATTGGGATTACAAACATATATCAGTCCGGTAGTTGGCTTGGCACGCGCCAGCATTCCTTCGAGATCATGCGCGAGAGTTTCGCTGAGAGGAACGGACACGACTTCCGAACCGAGCGATTTGCCATAGTCCTGTATGGCTTCAAACGTCGGCCAGCCCTGAATCAGCTGCCGCCCATCCCCCGGGAACGCGCAAGCCGCAACGCGAAGCAGTTCTGTCGAACCGCAGCCAAACAGCACTTGATCCGGCTTGATCTTGTGAAAAGTCGCGATCCGCTCGGTTATCTCATCGTATTTTCTAAAGGGATACCGGTTCACCAGACCAAGCGCGGATCGAATTTTCTCCGTCACCTGCGGGGACGGGCCATAGGCATTCTCGTTGCTGTCGAGAAGCGTGAGGCCAGCGGACGGCATGGATTCGACCCCGCATGCATAGGCTGGAGCCTTTCCGGGAACCCAGCGCACAGCCGTTCCCGCAACAGCGCCTACGCCCAGGACACGAAGAAAACCCCTCCGCGAACTCGTCATCCAAATCTCCTCAGACAATTTGTAAAGTGATCGCGCACGACAAATCTATATTCCGCTCACAACGAAACTCAAAATACTCTTTCCCGAAGCAGTTGCAGCAGATACGACCCATAGCCGTTGCCCTTCATCGACGACGCCGTTTCCTCAAGTTGCTGCGCGCTGATATATCCATAACGATAAGCGATCTCTTCGGGACACGCGACCTTAAGCCCCTGCCGGGTTTCAATGGTCTGAATAAAAAGTGAAGCTTCCAGCATCGCCTGGTGCGTCCCCGTGTCCAGCCATGCCATACCGCGGCCAAGAACTTCGACTTCCAACTGCTTACGTCGCAGATATTCCCTGTTGACTTCAGTGATTTCAAGTTCTCCGCGAGCTGAAGGCTTCAGGCTTTTCGCTATATCCACAACCTGGTTATCGTAGAAATAAAGTCCCGTAACCGCGTAGCGCGATTTCGGCGCGCTTGGCTTTTCCTCCAGGCTCAACGCCTTGCCCGCAGCGTCAAATTCGACCACTCCGTAGCGCTCGGGATCGTTTACCGGATAAGCGAACACTCTCGCTCCGGCACTCTTTTGTCCGGCGAGCAGCACGGTCTTCGCCAGATCGTGCCCGTAAAAGATGTTGTCTCCCAAAACCAGCGCGCAACAAGCCGAGCCGATAAATTTCTCGCCTACCAGAAATGCCTGCGCAATTCCTTCCGGCCGCGCCTGCGCCACATACTCGAAACTCACGCCGAAACGCTTTCCATTACCCAGCAACTGCTCAAACTTGGGCGTGTCTTGCGGCGTCGAAATGATGAGGATGTTTCTTATCCCCGCCAGCATCAGCGTAGACAGCGGGTAATAGATCATCGGCTTGTCATAAATCGGCAGCAGGCTTTTGCCTACGGCATGTGTGACCGGATAGAGCCGTGTCCCCGAACCTCCGGCCAGAATAATTCCCTTGTATGCGGATCCGATCGAAACCGGCTTGGAATCTGACGTTGGCATATTCAAAGCGTTACTGAACCAATCTGTTCTATATGATTAGTTTTTGGCGAATGCTTAAAGACTAGACTACCGAAGCGTTGCCTGATGTTTAGAGTACTGCATCGCCAAGATCGGCGGTAGTGACCGCTGTCACTCCGTACCGGCGTGTCCACAAAAATCATTCAGATCGGCGCCGCTTCAAGGCGTCAGATATATTTGTTGACTTGGTCAAGTTATCGTTTTTCTCTCCTTAATCTTCCCCGGCTTTAGTCGATTCCCAGATTGGCCCGGGGCAGCCACGCAGGTAACTACTGTTCCGATTTTGGCATGGCCGTATGGCCCGTTAATAGCCTCACTTCCGGTATCTACCACCGAAACACACCTCAGAGGACACTGCATTTGGCTGCGTCATTCCACGTTTCGGTCTCCTCGGGGATTGGTTCTCGGAATGGTGCAGAGAGCGGTTAAATCCCCCGCCGTATGGCCGTACGGCGCTAGCAGAGGCCTCCGTGACGCAATTCGGCACCCGCCCGAACCTGTTAGTTGTACTTCTCGCACTTTCCACCATGGTGGGCTGTTCCGCGCTTAACGCTACCCAGCCCGTGGCACCACAGGCGCAGACCTCGGATCCAGCTAACAGTTCATTGCGAACTGCGGTAATTCCCAAAAGTATTGTCTTTGGTAACGTCCAGTTGGGTGAGACTCTGACCCAGACCACGACTCTTTCGAACCCTGGGCTTGGCACTTTGACCATCACTCACGCCACGGTTTCGGGACACGGATTCGCTTTGATTGAACCATCCTTGCCGCTGGTAGTGGCACCGAAGGGATCAGCGACGGTCAAAGTAAGTTTCACGCCAACTTCCACCGGAACCGATCACGCAACTGTCTCTTTGGTTGGAACCACTAAAATCAGATTCGCAAGAACGATCAGAGGGAGCCGCCGGCGCGGTTCCGAACCCCCGGCCGACGTAGCATTGAGTACTATCTCGGCCGTGATCAACATTCCGGTCTCCGGCGTTGGAACCTCTGCAAGCAATACCGGCGGAATGGTGGCCGGGCAAGTGACAGTTTCGCCGACGGTTTTGGCTCTGGGCAAAGTTAAAGTGGGTGCCAGCCTGACCCAATCGGTCTCGCTGGTGAACTCGGGCACAACCAATGTCACCGTAAAACAAGCCACGGTTAGCGGACGCGGCTTCAAAATGACCGGCCTCAGTTTCCCGACGACTCTGTCTCCAGGACAGAAAAAGACCTTCTCGGTCACCTTCACACCGCAGTCGACTGGAACCTCGAGCGGGACTGTAGCTGTAACCACTGACGCGTCGGACCCAGTTGTAAGCGTTCCGGTTTCCGGAACAGCAGTCGGATCCGGCACGCTTGTATCAAATCCCGCGAGTCTCAGTTTCCCCAGTCTCCAGAGCGGACAAACGCAAACTTCGCCGGTGACCCTGACCAACTCCGGATCCTCTACGGTCACGGTGTCCCAGGCTAGCGTCTCAGCCTCAGCTTTCACCATCAGCGGATTGAATCTTCCCCTGACTCTGGCAGCGGGCCAAAGCGCCTCGTTCAGTGTCACCGTTCACCAGCCGTCGAGCTCGGCGGTAAATGGAAATCTGTCTCTAGTGAGCGATGCTTCCAACAACAGTCTTGTCATTCCGCTTTCCGCTGGTGCAGCAATCGGCGGAGTGTTGAGCACCAGCGATTCCAGTCTTGATTTCTCGAACGTTCCGGTTGGAAGCACGAATCCTTTGTCCGAGACTCTGACCAACACGGGAGGTTCGACGGTTAGCGTCAGTCAGGCAAACGTGACGGGTACCGGCTTCAAGGTCACCGGTCTGAGCTTGCCTCTTTCACTGAGTCCCGGTCAGAGTTTTACCTTTGGCGTGGTATTTACGCCAACCACCGGCGGAAGCAAGTCGGGATCGATCTCCGTGGTATCCGATGCTTCCAATCCGACCCTCACCATTTCGATGGTTGGAACCGCAACCGTCGCCGGGCAATTGGCAGTCGGGCCATCGGCGCTTAATTTTGGTAATGTCACCGTCGGCCAGACGAAAAGCATGACCGCATCGCTGACCGCCAGTGGTTCCAGTATCACCGTAACTTCCGCGAGCATGAGCACTTCGGAATTTACGATTAGCGGGCTCTCTCTCCCGGTCACTCTTGCGGCTGGCAAGAGTGTGGCGTTCACGGTGAATTTCGCGCCTCAGTCCAGCGGCACTGCTTCGGCCAGCGCGACATTCAGCAGCAACGCTTCCAATTCATCCGTGCAGGAATCGCTGACCGGAAGCGGTACTGCGGCTCCGCAACACAGCGTTGCCCTGTCATGGAATTCGAGTTCTTCGTCTTCCGTGGCCGGCTATAACGTGTATCGCGGGGTAAAGACAGGCGGGCCGTATACGCAGATCACTTCAATGAATGGCGACAACACATTCACCGATAGTTCGGTTCAAAGCGGACAGACTTACTTCTACGTCACAACCGCTGTAGATTCCACCGGAAAAGAAAGTGCCTATTCAAATCAGACCCAGGCGGTGATCCCCACGCCGTAAGTTGCACGGTGCAACAAACTGGAGTCTTGAGGGGCGTGAGAAACTTCGCGCCCTTCTTTTCTGCTTGGAACCTCAATCAATCATCTCTAAATGAATTGTTTCCTGAATGAGACTTCAACTTTCGCTAACCAAAGTAATGTACTAGTGACATCTTCCTCTACTGCCTTACCCCATTTAACTTTCTGACACGCCCTTCCGGGGTTCATCGGTTGGAGTTTGACGCGAGCAGCGGATCTGCACCTCGCGTACTCAGCTCCAATTTTCAGTAAAGCATCATTTTCCGCCAGGCTGATGTCTGGTGCGGCAGTTCGTTCGTTCGCGGGACAATCTTCAGGCAAGGAGCGGTCAGTACATGCGTCAAGAATATTCAATGGGATTCGTGTTGTTTCTAATAACGATTTCGGTCGCGTGCGGAGGCGGGGCCGGAACAGGCACAAAGACGGGAAGCAACGGTGGGAGCGGAAACGGAGTGCAGATCGACGTGCCCGCGGGTCAACTTACGGTGACTCCCCCCACCTTAAACTTCGGTCAGGTGGCCGTGGGACAGTCAGAGACTGAGACCGGGACTTTAAAAGCTGGCAACGCCAGCATTACGATAAGCTCAGCCGACTGGAAAGGTGAAGGATATTCCATCAGCGGAATCACGTTTCCCGCGACCGTCGGCGCCGGGCAAAGCATTTCTTTCGACGTCACGTTTAGCCCCCAGAAAAGCGGAAGCTCCCCGGGAAATATCAGCTTTATAAGCGACGCGGCCAACTCTCCCCATTTGGAAGCATTAAATGCCAGCGGAAGTGACATCGTGGCAACGCACAGTGTCACTCTTTCTTGGCATGCCAGCGGAGCAAAAACCGTCGGCTACAATGTCTACCGCGCGACGGCGTCCAAGGGGCCGTTCGCAAAAATAAACACCCACCCTGATCCCGCCGCCAATTTTACCGATGCTTCGGTCCGAAGCGGACAGACCTATTTCTACGTCACCACCGCTCTGAATCAGAGCGGCAAAGAAAGCAAATACTCGAATCGGGTGCAGGTAACAATTCCAAATTCCTAAAAGCGCCTTGATGGGCGCATTGAGAGTGGTTGCGGGATCGAACCGTATTGAGCAACATCAATCTCTATGCGCCCTTGTGGCTCCTTCCACCAGCCCCGTATAATCCGGCCAGAAACTTTCTACAAGTAATAGCCACCGTCTAAGCAACTCAATTCGCTTCTATCTCGTCCAAAAGCGGGTCGTCGTAGAAGTCACATGGCCTTATCAGGGCCATTTCTGCGGCACTCTTCAAAGGTGGCGTCACGAGCCTGAACGCTATCAGGCACCTGTTTGTAGCGGAGGACTCTCTTGATGCTGTTGGGTTCGCGTAAGGCCCTTCCCCAATTGAATGCTCGGTTATTCCTGATTCTTGGCGCAATTCTTTTTGTGTCCTTAGGTTTGGCGTCTTGCGGCGGAGGAACATCCTCTTCCTCGACTTCTACAACTCCTCCAACGACGCAGCCGCCCACCACCCAGCCTCCGACCAATCAGCCGTCGTCGCCACCACCTCCGCCAACCTCCAGCGTTACGGTCTCGCTGTCGCCCGGCATCTCCACGGTCACAACTTCGCAGCCGCAAACCATCACCGCAACGCTAACGGGAGGCACGGGAACGATGTTGTGGTTTGTCGATGACGTTCAGAATGGCGATCCTTCGGTGGGCACGATCACCAGCAGCGGTAGCACTACCGCAGTCTATTCGCCCAGTTCTTCCACGACACCGGGGAGCCACAGCATCGCGGCCGAAGTTTCGGGTGGAACTTTGAGCTCAGCAGTAGCCGTCGTTGTGACCGATCTGGATGGTGTTTTCACTCACCACAACGACAACGCAAGGACCGGACAAAACACCAAGGAATACGCTCTGTCGCCGGCGACAGTCTCTGCGACAACTTTCGGAAAGCTTTTTTCATGTCCGCTTGACGCTCCCGGATATGTTTACGCCGAACCGCTCTACGTAGCGAACCTGACCATGAGTGACGGCTTAAAACACAACGTTCTCTTCGTAGCGACTGAGAGCAACTGGGTCTATGCCCTGGATGCCGATTCCACTTCATGTCAACAGCTATGGAAAACCAGCCTGCTGTTTCCCGCCGAGACCACCGTTCCACCCACTGACACCGGTAGCAATCACGATCTCCTTCCCGAGATCGGCACCACATCGACCCCCGTGATCGATGTTCAGTCTGGAATTATTTATGTTTGCGCGAAGTCGAAGGGCGCTACCGGGTATTTTCACCGGCTGCACGCACTTCTGTTGACCTCGGGGACAGACGCCATTCCTCCGGTAGAAATCGCCGCACCCAATTTCGTGTCGCTGTTCCATTTGCAGCGCCCGGCGCTGCTTCTCAGCGGCAGCACGGTGTATCTGGCTTTCGGGTCGCACGGTGATGAGAATAGCTACCAGGGATGGCTGATGGGCTATGACGCAGCTACACTGACCCAGAAGTTCGTGTGGTCGTCGACGGATGCAACGGCGGGTAACAATCAGGGCGCGATTTGGCAATCGGGGGCCGGACCAGCTGCGGATTCTGCGGGCAACATTTACCTGGAAACGGCCAATGGAGAATTCGATGCCGCCTCAGGTGGGATTAACTATTCTGACTCGGTTGTGAAGCTGAACGCCAATGGCATCGTGCTCGATTATTTTACTCCGTCTGATGAGTCCGCCCTGAATGTCCACGACGTCGACCTGGGCTCTGCCGGTCCCATCCTGCTCCCCGATTCCGTGGGCTCGCCCGCGCATCAGAGTTTGATTCTCGCCACCGGCAAACCGGGCGTTCTTTTCCTGCTGGATCAGAACAATCTGGGAAAGTTCAATTCGATTCTCAACCAGGATCTCGAAGAAGTTAGCGTGCTCAATTCTCTACAAGGAGTTGGAGGCGTATTTGGTCAGCCGGCGTATTGGAACGGCAACCTGTACATCGCTGCCTATGCCGATTATCTGAAACAGTTCGCGGTGGCGAGTGGCTCAATATCCTCGGCACCGCAGTCGCATTCGAGCACGATCTATAACCTTCGCGGAACGGCTCCGGTGGTCTCTGCCAACGGGACCTCTGGTGGAATCGTCTGGGCACTCGACATCGGCGCTTACCCTAATGGTGCGGCCATACTGAACGCCTACGACGCCACGAACCTCGCCAGCCAGCTATACAGTAGTCCTATTAGTGGACCGGGAGCGGCCGGCAACGCAGTGAAGTTTACTTTGCCCACGGTGGCGAATGGCAAGGTTTACGTCGGTACGCAAGGCCAGATCGACGTATTCGGACTTCTTCCAAAGTAGTGGCTGGCTGGATTCCCCAACAAACGGTGAACTAAAAGCCGTTCAGAATTTCAGCGATCCGTTCGCCCGCGCGTCCATCCCACAGAGGGGGCACGGAGCCCTGCTTCTGTTTTCCTTCGAGAATCTTGTTCAGTTCGGCTCGGAGCATCGCTCCATCCTGACCCACCAGGATGTTTGTTCCCAAAGTCACTGTCACTGGTCTCTCCGTATTGTTCCGCAACGTTAGACACGGCACTCTAAGATACGTGGTCTCTTCCTGAATGCCGCCCGAGTCGGTGACTACAACAGTGGCGTTTCGCTGCAGCGCCAAAAATTCGATGTAAGGCAGCGGTTCCCGCAAATCCAACTGGCTGGCATCGATGCCAAATTGTGAAATTCGTTGGCGGGTGCGAGGGTGCACCGGAAAAACAACTCTCAACCGGCCATTCAAATCCAGCAGGTATTCCAGAATGTTTTTAAGCGTCCGATCATCATCCACATTGGACGGACGATGTAACGTTACCAGCACATAGCGGCCGGATAAACCATTCAGCTTGTTCGCCGTGGCCGTTGGCAAAAGCCGCACCAGCGAATCGATCATGACGTTGCCGACGAAATGAATCTTGCTGCCCGGAATTCCTTCCCTGTTCAGATTTTCGTCTCCGTCTGTTGAGGGCGTAAACATCACATCGGAAAGTTGGTCCGTTACCAAACGGTTAATCTCTTCCGGCATCGTCCTGTCGCCGGATCGAAGTCCGGCCTCAACGTGGCCCACCTGAATCAATAACTTGGAGCAAACCAGTGCAGCCGCTACCGTGGAATTGACATCTCCGTAAACCAAGACCACGTCCGGTTTGCGCTCCAAAACGATGGGCTCGAAACGGATCATGATTTCCGCAGTTTGACTTGCATGGCTCCCGGAACCGACTCCAAGGTTCACATCTGGCGCCGGAATTCCCAATTGCTGAAAAAAAACATCCGACATGTTGGTGTCATAGTGCTGACCCGTATGAATGAGAGTCTGCTTTATCTTGGGATAGTTTTTGAGCGCGCTGAGCACCGGCGCAACTTTCATCAGATTAGGCCGGGCACCCACTACATGAAGAATATGCATTAAACAAGCTCCTGCTAGGGGGAGTGTACTATCGCTGCGAGACGAGTCAATTTCCTTCGCGTAACCGCCGCACCACCATCTTGGCGTCTCTGCATTAACGACGGACAATGGTCAACGAATCTTGGCAAGGTGAGAACGCCGATTGTGCAATGACTTCTCAAACCCATATCGCACAACCGGGAATGCAATATCTGCCATTTTCAAGATGTACGACTCGAAAAGCAGAATCTACGAAGCGACTCCACGGATCGGCTAAATCAACGGGAAAAGGGGCGCTCTCGGATTCCGATCGTCCGATTACACCTTCGGGACAGCCGTTTTATCAGTTGACTTGCGCCAATTCCTTAATTTTAGTGCCACTTGCTGCATGTAAGCTGCGGCCTCGGCGGCACTGGTAATCTCACTGCGCGTTTCTGGTTCTAGTTCTGAACGTACTATCGCCGCTTTAGCGCTGAACGGTGGTGCAATCGCCGGACTCTCAGCAGCTGTGACCCATGTAAGCTTTTGAAGATCAAGATCGGACAGCACTTCCTTCACCAACTCGGAGTCAACTGTTCTTTTCCGTAAAGCACAGGCAAGCGACAACGCGTTGAAACAGAAATTGTTTATGTTCCGGGGTATGCCCTCGGTCGACTTCGAGATGGAATCATAAACGTCGTGGACAAAGATGGGTGCGCCGTGATATCCCGCCGTTCGCAAGCGGTGCTCCACGTAATTCTTTACTTCCCAAGTCGGAAGCGGCGCCAGTCCTTGTACAATAGAGATTCGTTGTCGGAGCTGGGCGAGTCCGGGAGTGCTGAGCTTTTGCGCCAATGCCGGCTGCCCGGCCAGGACGATATGCATCAGCTTGGTAGTCGAAGTTTCAAAATTGGATAGCAGCCGCAACGTCTCCAAAACCTCAGGTTCGAGATTCTGTGCTTCATCCACAACGACGATCAGACGATTCCCCTCTTCTGCGATCTTCAACAACCGGGTATTGAACTGGTCATACATGCGAACCAGATCTTGCGTGTCTTCCTCGCAACCCAACTCCGCCAGCAGAAGGCGCATGAATTCCCGCGAATTACAGTGGGTTTGAAAAAGGAATGCGATGCGCGCCGATGTACGGAAGGTCTCCAGCATGTGGAACAGCATTGTTGTTTTGCCCATGCCGGGCTGTGCAATCAGGCCGATGAAACCTCGGTTGGCTTCGATGCCGTAATATAGAGACGCCAGCGCTTCCTTGTGGGCTTCGCTCAGATACAGGAAGCGCGGGTCCGGCGTTACACCGAACGGCTGTTCCTTCAATCCAAAGAAATTCAGATACAAAGCCTGTTCTCCTCGTCGTTTGTCCTTCCCGAACGGTCTCAAATGGGGGAAATGGCTCGCAATGACTAAAGGGAGTAATCGTCTTTAGTCACGATTTAATCACGATTTCGGATTCCAGCTCATCGCGGCTTGAGCCAGCCTCATCCGGTACTCAAAAGTTTGTGAAATCCACGTTCCACACTGGATCTGGGACAAAAGGACGCCGCTTGGAGAGCTACTTCTCGCGCGCCGAATCCTGCCTTGAAACTACGAAGGCCAAGATTATCATCGGTAGCCCCGCCAAGATTAAACACGTGAGCACCTTCACTCTTAAGAATAGCTGCAACTCGCGATAACAGAAAGGGAGATGCACCGAGCTTCAGCCCCTCGGGCAGGGTGCCAGCCGATTGCCAATAAGCACCTTGTCTGGACCTGAGGATCAACATTGAGGACAAAACTCGATCTCTGTATGTCGCCTGAAAAAGCTCGCCCAGTCCACTGTTCAACAACGCCAAGGGCCGCGCTTCGTTATGGTGAACTGAGACATCTTCGCCACGTTCGGCTCGACGACTCATTGAAGCGCTGATGAGCTCCATGTGTCGGGCACAATCACCAGCTTCACGGGAGCGGTGAATAGCCAGTCCCGCCTTAACTGCGCGTGGGATATTGGCCCGATGCGTTCTTCTGACCCCCTGTAAATTGTGAATTTTACCACCCGTTACGGGAAATAAGCGACAAAAGGTGTTCAGCTGTTTTGAACTTCACTAATCTGCGAGATAACCTAAGGCTATCTTGCGTGTGAAGTGAAGGGGTCCTTGAACACTCAACTGGTTTATTCATGCTTCGTTATTGAAACGAACCTGAAGCACCGGGTCCCTCTATAAATCACGCCGTTGGAATAATGAAGAACTTTCCCGCATAGCAAAACCCTAATCTACCCGGCTGCTTGATAATAACTTTTCTTTCAGTTTTGCCTCGAGTATTATCCAAACTGCATCGCAGCGATGTTCAATCGCAAGTTACGATTTTCCCCAAAGTGTGATGTTGGAATGACACGACTTCCTTCCCCTAGCCCCGGAATCACGGATGGCGACGTGAAGTCAGAGTTGTGGGATCTACCTGTCTGGATTTCTGTTCTCCTTTGGCTAGTCTCCTACTCTCTCGCAACGTCGTTCACCAGACCTATTTTTTTTGGCGATACTCGGGCTTACACATTATCGATTTTGAACTTTACTCGCGGCGAATTTCATCCCTTTTGGGAAGATAACGCGTTCTGGGACTTTGGTCACCTGTTATGGCGTCCAATAGGGTGGCTTACATTCGTACTCTTGCGACCGATTACCTCACACATCGTTGGCTCGGACCCTCGCGCCAGCATAGCGAGTTGCTTGTTTGGATTGAATTGGATCGCGGGCCTACTTAGTGTATTAGTGCTTAACTTGATTTTGAGAAAAGTTTCGCCTCGAACCGGCTGGAACAACATTCTAACTGTGGGCTTTTTAGTTTCTCAGGCTTTGTTAAACTTTTCTCAGACAGGGGCTTCTTATGTACCCGGGCAGTTGCTACTTCTTTTGAGTATATATGTCTCGATATTGGGCGTGACTAAACAGAATAGAATATGGGTAACGTCGCTGATCGCAGGCTTCGCGTTTGCCGGGGCAGTATGCTTGTGGTTCTTGTATATTTTCGCAACTCCTAGCTTGGCGTTGACGCCCATTATGTTAGTCGGCAACCCGACAAAGAGTCGTCTGCGAATTGGGCTACAAACTTGTATCATCGCAGGTTTGGTGACAATTTGCGCCTATGCCTTGGTGATCGCTCACCTGAATCTGCAGCGCTGGCAGGATGTGTTGACATGGGTTTTGACTTCATCTCACGGCGTCGACAATATTAAGGGCTTGTCGCGCACGGCATTCGGATTCGCTCGATCATTTTTTAACATGGGTCGCGACGGCATACTGTTCAAGAGGTTTCTACTTCATGACTTATATAATCCCGTGTCCCTTTTTCAACTGTTCCGCCTAAGTCTGGCAAAGTTCCTTTTGTTTTATTACGTGCTTATATGCATGCTCGTCGCGTTGTTGCGATGCGGGAGCCGCCACTTTTTAGTGAGTTTCGTCATCTGTGCGGTGCCGGTAATGGGTTTTGCCGTGTTTTGGCAAGGTGGCGACATAGAACGCTACCTACCTCTTTTTCCACTGTTGTTTATTGGTCTGTCCAGGGGTCTCGTGGACGACCGTGCGCGGTGGTTTAGATCTATTGTATTTGTGTTTGTGGCATTTCTAGGAATTACGAACATCTCTGCCTTGTCTAGGCGCCGATCGGAGGCCAAACAAAAAACCACGTCACAACAACTCCTAGCATTTAAGAAAGTGTTGAAGTCCGGAAGTGAAGTAATCTTACTGGATGATGAGTTGGCGACTTTAAGGCATGATACTTTCCCGGTCACCACCCAAGACGACTTACTACCAACTTATATACTTTTAACTGTTGGTACCTCTAGCGTGCCGGTGTGGCGCGAAAACTTTTCCAATCTGGTTCTTTCTGTTTGGCGCAATGGAGGGGATATCTGGGTTTCAAAGCGATTGCTGGATGCGAGACCAGATTCCGAGCTGGCTTGGGTAGAGGGGGATGACAAACGAATTTCCTGGCGAGACATCCACGGGTTTTTCTCTCAGTTGGAAGTCGACGCTTCCGTCTTCAGCCCCCCAGGTTTCACACTCTTGTCCGCTTCCAGTAGAAATCGGACTTTCCTCCAAATCTCAACGGTGAGGTGAAGCCAAGAAGTGTTGGTTTCGAACAAATACCAACTAATTTAGCGACCATATTCTCGACCGTGAAGCCCGGTACATGATAATTAAACAAAACTAAATAGCGTGATTGGTTCTTTTGTCGAGCGATGTTCGAACACTCCCTCTCGTCAGGCTCCGATCCAGGAAATGTCATGTTTAGATCATCGCCCATGTATGCCCGCAAGGGCAGTGTACTTCCGAGACCTAGTCGAGCCACACCTGTCAGGTGACAATGGTGATCGACGCGGTTAGAGATTGCCGATTTGTTTATGCTGGAGCACTGCAATTGGCAAAGATGTCGCGCTAAATCCCCCGCTGCGCCCGCCCTTATTGGTACCGGCAGCTGAAGGTTGATTCGTGAAAAGTATCTGCCTGCGATCTCTCGGTTACTGTGTTTCATACCTCTTCCTGGCATTCTCAATGCTAGCCCTGTGCCCAAGCGCAATGGCACAGGTGAACAACTACTATGTAGCTCCTGTCGGCAGTGACAGCAATGCCGGAACTCAGGTACGCCCTTGGAGAACGATTCAAAAAGCGGTCGAGTCCTTTACTCTAGGCTCTTCTTCAACAGTTATTCACGTTGCACCTGGGTCCTATTCCGACTTTCACAGCATGGGTACCTGCGCGAGCGTCCCAACCAATCTTTGTATTGACCACGACGGCACAAGTTCAGCCCGTCTAGTCATTCAGTGCGACGACCCGACGACCGGTTGCAAACTAGTAGCCAACCCTGTGGGAGGTTACGCTGTTGTAATTGAGGCGAACTACGTGGATTTTGTCGGCTTCGAGGTGGGACCCTGCCCGGCCTGCAACGCCGGCATAGCGATCTTGGGTGGAAGCACCTTCAACAACAAAGGGACCAGCGTCCACATATTGAATAACTACGTCCACGACATCGCACAAAATGGGAATGATGGAAATGGCTTCGGTACAGGCTGCCCATCTTCAGGAATGATTATTGCTGATTTTAAACATCAGGTGATACCTGGCTTGCAAATTATCGGTAATCGCATCAACAATGGTGGTCTCATGTCGCTCGGAAAGGCTTGCAACCAGTTCCACGGTCTGTACGTCAATAACGCTACTGTGGTTCAGAATAATCTCATCTCGAATATCGTAGGTCAGGGCATCAATTTCGGACCGAGCCCTTGTGGCGGAAAGATCACAAATAACACGGTCTTCCACAACGGTCATCGCGGCATTCTGCTCGCGTCTTATGCGGGAGATAATTGCTCACCGGACGGCAACAACACTGTCAATAATAATATTGTGATCAACAACAATGTAAACAATTCAGGCGTGTGTGGAATTGAAGAATATTCCGGTGGCGCGGGGACCAATAATTTATATGCTAACAATCTCCTTCAAGGAAATTCTTGTTCCGACAGTATTCGCCTTACGAGCAGTCCGAGTTCAGCCGTTCAGAACCTTCTGCACGAGGCAACCGACCTAACTTTTGTTGCTTACAACAACTCGGGTTCAGGGGACTACCATCTGAGAGCGGGCAGTGTTGCCGTTGGTACAGGGACTACCACGTGCACAAGTGGTGTGACCGGCTGTGTGCCTCCGCTCGACTTAGACGGTCTTGCGCGGGCCATCCCGCCGTCGCGGGGAAGTTATGAGTTTGAAGGAACCACTAGCAGCGGCCCGACCGCGCCGAGTGGGTTAACCGCAACTGTGCAATAAACAGGTCAATAAAAGGTTCAGTCTCAGTCGAAAACGCCTGGTGCAGATCGAGGCAACTTCAACGTCCCGGACCTTTAGCGGTGAAAAGCTCTGATTCGAGAAATTGAATGAATTGGTCCGCGATCCGGTTCCGATCAAAATTCTCAAGGGCTGTTTTTCGTCCGTTTTCACCCAGCCTCAAGCCGAGTTGCGATTCTTCCCGCAACCGCTGTAGCGCCTTTGTGATTCCCGTTATGTCTCCGGGTGGGACCACGATCCCGGCATCAGCCTGACGCACGACTTCGGCAGCTTCACCGTCGGCCATGAGTACGACTGGACGTCCGCAACCCATCGCCTCGTATAATTTCGAAGGAACGGCTCCTGGAATGAATCCCTTTAAAGGTACGAGCAATACATCCGCGGAGGCGAGCAAGCGGGGCATTTCTTCGGACGGACGTGGGTCCAAAAAGCGGACGTTCCTTAGACTACGGGAAATCACCTGAGCTTGTAATACCGCTTTTTGGGGACCATCTCCGATGAAGACAAACTGAAAACCTCCCTTCGACTGCAGCATTTCCGCAGCTTCAAGAACTTGTTCCAGTCCTTGCGCGAGGCCGTGCAGACCCGCGTAAACCGCCAAGAAGTCCCCATTATTGCACATCGTAGCGCGTGCATCTGAGCTGCCGTTTTCTGGTGTAAATACGGTCGTATCAACTCCATTTGACAGATGGAAAAGGCGAGTGTCCGGAAAACGCTGCCTCACGTCCTGCAAGATAGTCTTAGATTGTCCAGTTACCACCCAAGATTTTCGGTAACAAAACTTCTCCAGTCGCTCACTGAATTGAAACGCAAAGCCTTCCCGATCCAACACGCCGAGACGTACCGCACTCTCCGGCCACAAGTCAGCCACATTAAAGATCAAGCGCGTAGACTTGAGGCGGCTCAGCCAATAGGCGCTCAAGCCCAAGAAAAGAGGCGGACTTTCAACGAAAAGATAATCAGGTGCCGGCAAGAAAATGCTGCCAAACACAGCGGAGGAGATTACAAAAGTGAAATAACTCGTCAGCCGGGGCAGAAAGTTCACTCCCTGAGCGGGGAAGGTTAGAGTCCGAAGGATCGACGCACCGTCGCGCTGTTCCCGGCTGAATATCCCTCCATACCCCGGAAAAATCTTCCCTCGGGGATAGTTCGGCATCCCAGTCAGCACTGTGACCGAATGCCCGGCATGGAGAAAGCGAGCGGCCAAGTGCGACAGACGCCTCTGGGGCGCACCAATTTCTGGAGGATAGTACTGGGTTAAGATCGCTAGGTGCACAAAGTCTTTTCCGTCTGCTGAGTTCTGTTCGCCGTTGCTCTATCTTGCTGAAAGGGTTTTTCATTGACCCTGGAACGCCGGACGCTGCGCCCTGGTCAATCACCGTTTGTCTAGAAAAGGCGGTACCTCGGTAGATCAATTCGTCGTCGCATCAACCTCAGCTCCGACGTGTCAATACGAGTGCTTTAATGATCGCATGTTTCCTACGATCCACAGAATACTTTCGTTGCTCTGCGAAAACCGCCAGCCCCTGCCTCTCGGGCTAGAATTATGGAAAAAGAACGACCAAAGACTACCGCTTCACCATATTTCCGTCGCCGTCGTCGGATTCGCATCGAGCGCTGGCGCTACCATTCAGTACATAGTTTAAGTTAAGCATTGTTCCGCTTTGATCGATCGTGCCTTCGAAAGTCACGTGATCGCCTTCTTCGTCACCACCGGCGAGGACGATTTTCGAGGCTTTGACAGTCACTTGAAAAGTCGCATCCTTCAGACAGTCCGAGCTCACACTCGCGATTCCGACTAGGTGTCCGCTTGGCTCCGGCTGTATGACGATTGTGATCGTAAACGGCGAGAAACTGGGTTGCCGCGACTGGAACGTGCCTGACCACGTTCCGGCCACATCCCGCGGAGCCTGCTGAGAAGAGACGGTGAACATGCTACGACTCTGAACGCTCGTTAAGTTTTTGCCGTACATTGGGCGTGTACCAATGACGAACAAAATCATGAAGAAAAAGGAGTAACGAGAAAGGAATCCCGGGCTTGTCATTGTAATTCTCCGTTCGCAGCATTTTTCATAATTCTATTTAGGGTCGAGATCCAAACGAATTCATAACTATTCTTCATACACACGTATCGAAGATTTCAATTCCATAACTACTATTTAGGCGCTGCCATCTTCTCTCCAAAAAGCTCCACGGTGATCAAATCTTCTCCCGGAAATAGCTTCTTATCCTGCAGACTTAGTTTGCCCTCCAGGGTTGATTTAATGAGGGCCGCCTTTTCAGGATTCAAAGATTCGATGTGCAGAACGAGCCACACGCGTTCGCGTCCGGAAATATCCTTCTCCACCTGATCGCGATTCAGTTGCTGCGCGGCTGTCGTGGGATACAGGATATCCGGAACCGCTGCGACCTCATGCTGACTCTCGGCACGGTGCGTGTAGTAACGATAAGGATAAGAGTTCGGTATGTAGAAGATGATCCCATCGCCCGGCCGCTGATGGGACACTATGTAGGCAACCGCGGATCGCCAATCACTTGTCTCACTGGGGAAGTTAACGAAATACTGGCGGGTACCCCACGCAGACATTGAAAGAACTAGGATCAGTGCGCAGGCTGCAGCCCAATTCTTGACTGTCGAAATACGGCTCAACTTAACAATTCCGCGCGCCGCCAGAATTACCAATGCTGGCACGCACATCACCATGTAACGCGGAAAAAAAATTGGTTTGATCGCTGATGCCAGCAGTGTCAATACCGGGGGTAACACCAGCCACAACCCGAGCAATCGCAGCCCCCAGTTTTCCTTGGTCGAGTGTTCCCCTCCGCCCTTCCGCCAAAATGCCGCTCCGGCCAGGGCGAGATAGGCCACCATCAGCACGATACCACCGCCGCCGGTGAGGAGCCGCAAAAAGTCAATAACCTCTCCAAGTGCGGGCCGCGGAACCCAGTTGATTTGATCGGAGTGATGCAGCAACACAAAGGCGGCCATCGGCGCGACAAGAAGTCCAAAAACGAACGCGGTTATCGCCGCGGTACTCAATCGTACCCGATAAGGACGGGGAAACATGATGGCCAGAGCATGCGCCGTCAACACCAGAACCGCGAAAATATGCGCGTAAACGCAGAGGGCTGCGCTGAAGGCGAACAGCAGCCAACGCCATGCCTGGTGATCGGATTCCATCGCCGAAACGAGGGCGTAGGTTGCCAGCACCAGCAGGAACACCAGAAGACTGTAGCTGCGGGCCTCCTGGGAAAAGGCAATATGAAAGCTGTGCATACTCAACAGGCAAGCGGCTATGAGTCCAGTAGAGCGATCGAAGACGCGACTGGTCAGAGCGTATACCGTCGGTATGGCGAGAATGCCAAAGACCATGGACAGGCTGCGCACGGCAAACTCGCTATCGCCAAGATGCACCCATGCCCGCAACAGGAAGTAATAGAGGGTCATGTTGCCCTGGTACCACCAGAGCAGCTTCAGGAAGGACCAGAACGGCATGGTTGCGAAATAAGCGCTCGCGGCCTCGTCAATCCAAAAACTCCGGGCAGACAAGCGATATATCCGGATTACCGCGCCGATCAACGTCACCAGGACCAGAAGACCGGTAAGGCGGTACGCCGAAAGGACCGCATTACCGCCTGGGACCGGTGTTTGCAGGCCTGTAGAATCATCCGCCGGAGAACTGACCGTAGTGTGATGGTTACCCGGCGCCATTTAGTGTCCGCAGAGATCTTTCTCTTTCAATGTTACTGCGCCGCTTTAAACGTCGCCATCTGCATCACCCACGGTGCGGAAGCGCGCATTGGCGCCGTCGCGCTGTAACTCCCCGTGCTGGTGACACTTTTATCTTCCGCAATATCCCCAAAGTTGGTAATCACCCTATTCGTAAATCCGGTTCCGGCCGCATTGTAAATGTCGAATGTCATTCCTGCACCGAATACCAGATCGTTAGCATTGGTTGTGGTCGCCGTGCCGCTATTTCCTGTGAGCCCCGTTCCCGATGCCCCGGCGGTCACGTCCAGCGGACTGGTGGTGTCTGCTCCAGAGTACTCCAGTACTCGCACATCCGGATACGAGGCCGTCTGGTTGAACACCACAGTCACGGTGTTGGTCCCTCCGACAATGTTCTTAGCGTAATAGATCGACTGGCTAAGCGCCGAACCGGTCGTCGGTCCGATCGCTCGTGTGTATGTGTTTCCTCTGCTGTCAGTAACTGAATTCACCACTGACGTGGTGTCATTCCAGCCCACGACGACGATATTCAAATTTCCAGCAGTTTGCGCAGATGGATAGGCTATCGCCAGAGAGGAACCTGAAGTCGTAGTCGAATAATTTACCTGTACAAAACTAACCGCACCGCCGATCGAAGTCGTGTATGTATAGGCACCTGTCTTGGTACCGCTTTGGCCATCGGGGTTGGTCACTACAACATCCGCGGCTCCTGCCGCATGTGCAGGTGTGGTCGCGGTGATTGTAGTGCTGCTCGCCACGGTTACGTTCGTCGCTGTCGTCCCTCCCAGTTTCAGCGATGCCCCGGAGAGGAAACCGGTACCGGTAACGGTGACGGCTGTGCCGCCATTTGCTGTGCCCGAAGTTGGTGAAATGCCCGTCACGGTTGGCGCAGGATTGGTTCCACCACCCTGTCCGCTGGCGCGGAAAGTTGCCATCTGCATCACCCAAGATGCAGAAGATCGCATGCCGGCTGTGGCATTGTAACTTCCCGTGCTGGTCACGCCCTTGTCTTCCGCGATATCGCCAAAGTTGGTGATCACCCGATTAGAAAACCCGGTACCCGCCGCGTTGTAAATATCGAAGCTCATCCCTGCGCCAAATACAAGTTCGCTTGCTGACGTCGTTGTTGCTGCGCCGCTGTTGGTGGTTGTGCCGGTCCCCGTGGCTGCCGCGGTTACATCCAGCGGATTGGTAGTGTCTGCCCCGCTGTATTCCAGCACCCGAACGTCCGGATACGCTGCGGTCTGGTTGAACACCACGGTCACAGTGTTGGTCCCACCGCCAATATTCTTGGCGTAATAAATCGACTGAGTAAGCGCAGATCCTGCGGTAGGTCCGACAGCACGAATGTAGCTGTTGCCTTTGGTGTCGGTAATCGAGCTGACCGTCGAGCTGGTGTCATTCCAGCCCACGACCACGACATTCAGGTTTCCTGCTATTTGCGCAGCCGGATAGGCTGTTGCCAAGGATGAAGCTGATACCGAGGTTTTATAGGCCACTTGGACAAAACTAACGGCTCCGCTGGTTGAGCCAGTATAGGTGTAACCGCTCGTTAAAGTTCCGCTCTGGCCACCTGTGTTGGTAACTACGACATCGACCGTCCCCACGGCGTGTGCCGGCGTGGTTGCGGTGATTGTTGTGCTACTCGTCACTGTCACACCCGTAGCTGCGGTGCCGCCAAAAGTCACGGTTGCGCCGGACAGAAAGCCAGTGCCAGTAATCGTGACTCCGGTTCCGCCGTTGGCGGTACCCGAACTTGGCGCTATCCCCGTTACAGTCGGTGCGGGATTGGAGGTGGAATAGGTGAAACCTCCGCTCAAGGTACCGCTTTGACTGTCGGAGTTGATGACCACAACGTCCACAGTACCTGCTGCATGCGCCGGTGTGGTTGCGGTGATTGTGTTGCTGCTCGTCACCGACACGTTCGTCGCGGTGGTTCCTCCCAACTTCACAGAAGCGCCGGACACAAATCCCGTGCCCGTGATGGTTACGGCCGTGCCGCCAGCGGTCGTGCCCGAACTTGGGGAAATACCCGTGACGGTCGGTGCCGGATTGGTTCCACCTTGTCCGCTCGCACGGAATGTTGCCATCTGCATCACCCACGGAGCTGACGCGCGCATGCCCGCCGTAGCGTTGTAACTACCCGTGCTGGTAACGCCCTTGTCCTCCGCGATATCGCCAAAATTGGTTATGACCCGGTTGGCGAATCCGTTTCCCGCGGCGTTGTAGATGTCGAAGCTCATCCCGGCGCCAAACACCATTTCGATCGCAGATGTGGTCGTGGCCGATCCACTGTTCGTGGTCGTTCCACTGCCCGAGGCGCCTGCTGTCACGTCCAGCGGATTGGTTTTGTCGGCTCCGCTGTACTCCAGCACTCTGACGTCCGGATACGCCGCTGCTTTGCTGAATGTCACCGTCACTGAATTGCTGCCAGCTGCGATGTTCCTGGCGTAGTAAATCGATTGTGTCAGAGATGTTCCCACCGTCGGTCCGACCGCGCGTGTGTACGTGTTGCCCTTGCTGTCGGTAACCGAACTTACCGTCGAACTGGTGTCGTTCCAACCAACCGCCACGACATTGAGATTTCCTGCTGCCTGCGTTCCTGGATAAGCAACTGTCAATGACGAAGCCGAGGTCGACGTCTGGTAGCTTTGCTGAACAAAGTTGATGCCCGACGAAGATGAAGAATTGGAACTTATCTGAACGAACTTTGCTATGGATGGAACGCCGCTGCTGTTCAGAAGAAACAGCATGTAATATCCCGGGGGGGCGATGTTGCCGTTAGGAGGTCCGGTGACGGTAAGGGATCCCGATCCCGCGGTAAACGACAGACCCACCATGCGCTGGTCCATGCCGAAGGAATGGGTTACGGTGCCGTTGCGGATCAGCACGGCCGCACTGATGTTGGCGGCATCCGGGGTCTGTACCGTAAACGGATTGCCATAACTGATGGCGGTGGGGGCGCTGCTGATCGTAGGCCGGGTCGCCAGCGATCCATTCGCCTGGAACAGATACGGTGGCTGGTAAATCTCCATGTGGGGTTCGTAGGTTCCGCGGCCGGGATTGCCTCCTGCCAGCCACACCGTGGCATCCGGCAACAACAGCGCCACCGAGTGGTACAAGCGCGCGTACACATTCGCTCCCGCCGACGACATGGTGTTAGCGATGGGATCGTACATGTCGGCGTTCAAACTCTTGCTGCTCGACGACTCATCGTTCACCGACCCGCCCATGGCCAAAACTTTCCCGTTCGGCAGAATCACCGCATTCATCTCGATGCGCGCCTGCGACATGCTGGGGGACAGGCCGGGGCCGGTTACCCACTTCGGACTCGCCGCTCCCATGTCGATGGTTTCGGTGGTGGCCGTGGCCGGATTGTTGCCCCCCAGGATCAGGATTTTGGGGTCGTATCCGTTCGCCGGAGTCAGCGGAAGCAGAATCGAACTGCCATAGGTGCGGGTGCAGCAGTAGTTGGTCGTGGCCACATTCTGGGTAAAGCTTGAACTCGCGGGATCGAAGATGTAGGCCTTGGGAGGTGCGCCTGAGGCGAACACCTTGCCGTTGGGCAAAAGATGCATACGTGGATAAAGATCCGGGGTGAAAGGCGCGGTGATTTGCTGGCTCCAAGGGGTGGGTGATCCCACGGTGTAGATTTCAACCGTGTTGTTGGTGTTGGTGCCGTTTTCGTTCCCGCCGGAGAAGGTCATGATGCGGCCATCGCCGAGCGTGGTCATGGTCGGATACCAGCGTCCATGAGCCATGTTCGGAGCGTCGGTGAAGCTATTGGTGGCAGGATCGAAGATGGAAGATTTCGGTTGTCCGAAAAAGGGATCGTATTGAATGGTGCCGCCGTTGATAAAAGCTCGCCCGTCGGGCAATAGCACCATGGCGTTGCAGAACATATCCCAGCTCACACTGAACTGGGTGAAACTTCCCGCAGAGGGATCGAACAGCAGCGCTCCGGAATTGTTCGATGGCCCGTAAGGCGCCCCCGTCGGGCAACCCGCCAGAGAGGGCGGACAATTTCCCGAACCTGCCACGACCAGAATTTTACCGTTGGCCAGCAGCGCCACGTGGATCGGGTTGATGGGCATGGTCTGCGACATCGTCGACCATTTCCCATGTCTGCACCTGTCCCATGAGTGTTGAGCTCAGGAGGCCCAATAGCACGAGCAATAACGCCGTGCGATTCTGCAAAATGGATCTATCACTAAATGGCTTCATTACCTACCCTCAGGGAGAGCAATTGCAGATGTCAACGCTTGCGTTCCGGGGCGATTTCGACCTTTAGAGCGGGGCCTCCGACTGTCCGACTCACTTGCTGATGGAACAAGCAAAAAGCGCGCAGAGCTCTCCTGGCGCACTTCTGTCCGGGAACAATAATCTGGGGGAGGTTTTCGGGGGGGACAACCAAACTATAGCATGGGGGGAACTACGCGGGACTCACAAAATCATTTTTCTGCAATAAAATGCTTCTGCCCATTTCTGCGGAGCGCGACATTCCACACCTCGAAGCCGCAATACCGCTTGAAGCGTATCTTCGGTCAGCCAGTCTTTCACTCGCTGCGTCTTAAAAACACTCAAGATGTACGCAATTTTTTGGCGGCAGACGGAATCGCTCAAAGGTACGAAAAGATTCGGTTGGCCTAAATCGCCGTCGTATTTGGGGATCTCGTATTCCAAAATGAGTTCTTTACGGAACGCATTCCATGCAAGGTCAGAAATCACGCGATGGTCCTGATGACGATCATGGCGATAGTGAGTGAGCACGATGTCCGGGGAGAATTGCTTTTTCACCGACTCTACATATTCCTTGATGACAGTGCCGTTGTAAGGGAAAAAACCGTCCCGGAAATCCTGGACCGAGACTTTGCTTTTCTGTGCACCAGTCAAAAACAAGCCCGCGCTCTTGAGCGCTTCTTTTTTCCTCTCGCGGCCAGAACTCAGAACAACCCAGCGGACTTCCAGGCTGGGGTTTTCCTCCAACCAGCGCAGGATCGTGCCTCCGCAACCGATCTCAATATCATCGGAGTGTGCTCCCAGACAAAGTATTTTGCGCGCTGAATGGATAGGGTTGAAGGGTTTCAGGATCGGCACCGTGGAGTTCTTTGAGTCAGGAAGCCTGAAATTAGGTTTCGGCTATTACAGCTTTATGGTGTGGCTCGCAGCCGCCAGAATTCCAGATCTTTTCCCAACTGTTTCTTTCCACAGTTCCCACGGCGCATTGCCTTTGGTGCACAAATCATCCAACTCCTGTTTTTCCTTGAAGGTATCCATACTCTTCCAAAATCCTTCGTAGGGATAGCCCACAAGTTCCTGCTTCGCGATCAACCGGTGAAAGGGTTCCTGTACCAATTCCTCGCCATCACGAATCTGATCGAAAATGGAGTGCTTGAAAACGAAATAGCCGCCGTTGATCATCAGATCGGTATTGTTCATAGTCCGTATTTCTTCTACCAGACCCCCGTTCCCGATAGCGACGTGATGACAGCTGAGCGGCGGCCGGACACATAAGAAGGCTGCCGTCTTGTTGCGATCGTAAAAGTGATCGATGAGCTTCGGAAGATGGAAATCGGTCAGGTTGTCGCTGTAATTCGCCAGAAAAACCTCTTCGCCTTCCAGATACTTCTCCACGGCCTTCAATCGCTGTCCGATATTGGAGTTGGCGCCGGTGTCCGCAAAGGTGATCGTCCAGTCGTGGATGTCGGAATTGAGGCTTTCTACTTTCTTGCCACCGTTGGTAAAGACAAAGTCGTTCGAAAGAAACTCGCTGTAGGTAAGGAAGTAATTCTTGATCGCATCGCCGCGGTATCCTAGACAAAGGATGAAGTCCTTGTGCCCGAAATGGGCATAGTACTTCATGATGTGCCACAGGATCGGACGATTGCCCACAAGCACCATGGGCTTGGGGACATTTTCGCCCGCTTCCCTGATCCTCATACCCAGACCGCCACAGAAAAGAACAACTTTCATACGACTCCTATCCAAGCCGCGCTTTCAGATGACTGCTTTCGATACCAAACAATACTGCGTCGGATCGGTCTTAAACCACACAGGCTGCGAGAGCCTTTTCCGCGGCCTGTTCTCCGCTTTTGAAGCTCTCATCAGTCCACATATACCCCCAGTCTCCGTATCGTCCGCAGTAGGCGATACCGAGATCGTCGAGGTAACCGTGCACAGTCTTGAGCGCGGCGGCTCGTTCCAGGTCGAAGATGACATTGGCATGCCGTACCAGCACCGCGTTCTTGAACAAAATCTTATCGTCTTCGCGGAGAAGGCCACAGCGGTGCAAGTCTTTGATGACCGGTTCAATCCAGTCATTCGGAGAACCAGTCAGGGGCCGGTACTTACTCGAGAAGTAAACTTCCGCCTGAATGCTACCCGCGCCGCGAGGAACATTCCGGGACGAAAGCATGTGCGGAAAGCTGAGCCGCGTAAAACAAATGTCCTCGTCGTAGAAATAACTCATGTGCGCCTTGGAAATGTCTTCCCGGTCGATTCCGACATTCACCAGTACGCAAGTCGAGCACGCCAGACGTCGAGCAGCATCAAGCACATCCGGAGGAGTGTTCTTGATCATGGGAATAAGATCAGGCAACGGAACTGAGGAGACCAGCCCGTCGTACTTCGTCACAACACCATTGGCAAACTGGATCTCTCGCTGCCGCGGATTCACCGCCACCAGTTCGTGACCGAACTTCAGATTTCCCATCGGCACCAGCTTCTGCAGGTAGGAGACGAATCCTCCCTCCGTGGGATAGCGAAAATGGGTAATGTAGTGGACATGCGGAGCCGTCGCCGAGAGCGCGCCACGCAGTACCTCCTCCAGGCTCGGGCGATAGATGCGGGGCCCCAGCCAGTCGGTGCTCATGTTGTCGGCAGTGGTCAGGTGATACTTCCGCGTGTAAGTCATCGGAAACAGTTCGGCGAATGTCTTGCCAAAACTCGCCAGCAACCAGTCCGCGTAGTTCTTGATGGGACGTTCCGGCGCGTGGTGTTCCTCGACGAAATCCTGGATGACTTTAACGATCACATCCTCGGGCATGCCATACAAGTGCAGTTGCACAGGATGCAGCGGCCAGTGACCACGCCAATAATTATTCAAGTTGATCTGTACAGTTTCGTATTGCTGATCAACCGCGTCGGCGAAAAGTTCCTGGATGCGGGTATCTTTCGTAAACGAAATATGCGGGCCCTGGTCGAAGAGAAAGCCGCTGTCGTAGCGGAACGTCGCCGTGTGCCCCCCGTGGTAAGTGTTCTTGTCGTACATCACCGGGGTGATGCCTTCGGCATGGAAGCGGTAGGCAGCACCGAAGCCACCCATCCCGCTCCCGAGAATCACCATCTTTGACACTAAAAATTCCCCCTGATTCGTCAGTTCTGCGCCAGGATTGGCGCCAAATCCAAATTTCCCAGCCTCAGCAACAGCTACCGGAGCACGGCCCCCGCCGGCTCTGGCTGCTGGGATTGCTTTTGCGCCGCCTTGATTCCACCGGCCAGCGCGCGTTCTGTTCCCGCCACAAGGTTTCGATCATACGTCCGCGAGGCATCTCGACATCATCGAACGAGACGACCTGATCCTTGGCTACGTCGCGAAGCATGGTGCAGCCATCGGAAAGACCGATGGGCAACGCGGACATCGACCGAGCGGTAACGGCATTGTCGATCAAGCCATAAGTGCAAAATCCACCGACACCATCCAGACGCTCGCCGGCTTTCAGATCGCGCTTGGCAACCGACACCACTTCGCAGACTGGTCCGCCCAGCGGCGCAACCGTCGGGTCGCGATGCACGACAGCACGACCGATGGTCGACCCGATCTGAATGTGTGGCAGATGAAATGGCGTGTAGAAGACATAGAACGGGCCGTCGCCAATCTTGTAGTAGGCAAGCTGTGCCTTCTTCAATGGCGACTCTTCATGCACAATGACGAACGCTCCAGTGTGCGGAGCCGCTCCCAACGCGTAATCCACCAGTCCGGTTTCCAACATCTGATCGGCTGGCAACAGGTTCGCCATTTCCCTCACATATTTGCAGGAAGGACCGTACATGCCCCGGCGGCCAGCATGGAATCCAGTCGCATTGGAAAGAACCGTAGTTTCCATCGACAGCTTGGTTGCGTCGGCAAACGAGGTAACTTTTCTTGCATCCTGATCGTTCTTCTCGGCAAAGGCGCGCTGGGTGTCCGGATTGCGATAGTAATCGACCATGCCTTTGATGTTGCCGGCTGCAACCGGGCGAAGTCCGCAAGTTCGCAGATAGCGAAGCAGAGTCATTGCCACACCGGGTTCGTCGCCATCGGTGTGCGTGACAACCACTCCCGCTTCGTCAGCTTTGGCTTTGATGATCGGACCGAGTAATGAATCCAGCTCAGCATTTACCAGCACTACATGTTTGCCATGCGCGAATGCATCAAGCGCTACACGCGCGCCGGCTTCCACGGTTCCCGTGACTTCAAGAAGAATGTCGATCGCATCGCAAGCGGTCAAAACCGACGGATCGTCAGTTACGACGGGCACGCCGCGAGAAATCGCGACTGCGGCGTCTCGCGCAGAACCGGCGCGCTTCCATTCCTTGACGCCGGCCTCGCGAAACGCTCTTTCTCCATTTTCTGGAGTGCGATTGGCAATGGCCACCAGGCGCATGCCCGGCACGGGGGTTCCCAATTGCAGGGCAATGGCACGGCCAGTTGCTCCGGCTCCCACCATACCGACGCGAATCGGGTCGCCCTTGGCTTCCCGCTGTTGCAGGGCGGTATCAACGCTCATCATGCTTTCTCCTTGACCAGGCTATGGCCGGCGAACTCTTTTGTACCGCCCTGGTCGACAAGTGGCCATTTGCGATCTTGTTCGGAAACCGTCGTGGCAGGCAACGGCCATTGAATATTGAAAGCTGGATCGTCGAATCTCACGCCCCGCACTGCATCGGGCGCGTAAAACGCCGAAGTCATATACAGGACTTCGGTTCGATCCTCCAAACTTTGAAATCCATGCGCGCAGAGTTCCGGGACGTAAAGCATACGCCCGTTCTCCGCACTCAGTTCCACACCCACCCATTTTCCGTACGAAGGCGAACCCGGCCTGAGATCGACCGCGACATCGAAGGCTGAGCCCCGCGTGCACCGCACTAACTTGGCTTCGAGGGCAGGCGCGGCCTGATAATGCATTCCGCGGATGGTTCCCTTCCCTACACTGAAACCCATGTTCGACTGCGACGGGCAGGAAATCGATTCCGTGCTCCGAAAATTCCCGAGTGCACCAGGCTCTCATAAACCGTCCGCGATCATCCTGATGCGGAGTGGGCTCGATGACGAACGCGCCCAAAAGCTCAGTTTCTGTAAAACGCATCTCTTACCTATGCCTATTTTCCGGAGCTGTAGACGGGCGCTTTGCTGGGCACAACAGGTCGAATGTTGTTGCTATTTTGCTGACGGCGTTTAGCGATCCGTCTAAACAGTCCCTCGATCGTCCGCTTGGGATTGAACACTGCGTCGAGAATGCGGTAAACCACAAAACGGCTCAGCTTGAAATAATTTATGCCTTTGCCCAACTCGCGCATGCGGCCACGATGGTAATCCCAAAATTCCTTATTCCGCATTTCCAGCACAGCCTGTGCCAAAAATCGGTAGTACCGTTTGGTGGCCTGCCTGAGACGCGTCTTCAGCTCGTCCTCAGTCAAATAAATGGAGCCAAATCGCACCAACTCTTCAATATCGGCAGCGGGATACGAATTGACTCGTTCCAGATAACCGGTCGTACGCGAGTCATCCCCGCCCTTGCGATTGAACGAGAGCACCTGGTGCACATAGCCGAAGTCATGTTTCTGGAGCAGGTCGAGATATGCCTCGGTATCGCCGTGATAATTGCCAAGCTTATAAAAAGGCTGCATCTCCCTGACAACGCTACAACGCAGCAATGAGGCGGATGGTCCTCCAAAAACTTTAATTCCCTTCAACAAGCGCAACCGGCAAACTTCCTGCCCTTTCATCACGGTGCTGGGATAGGGCAATCCGTCCCAGCCAACGCGCGTTCCGGACAGGACGTACGATGTCACCATCCCAACATTCGGATACTGTTCGGCCAGCTTGACCATTTCGGTGATGCAGTGCGGAAAGAGCCAATCGTCGGCGCCAACCACCTTGCAGTACTTGGCTTCCGCCGGAATGAGGCTGAAGGCCATATTGTGGTTGTCCACCACTGACAGAAAATCGGTATTGTTGTGAACCTTGACCCGAGAGTCCTGCTTGGCGAAGGATTCGGCGATCTCCAGCGTTCGATCGGTGCTGCAGTTGTTAACGATCGTGTACTGAAAATTGGTATAGGTCTGCGCCAGTACACTTCGGATGCATTGCGCCAACAACTTTTCCCCGTTGTAGACCGGTGTAAGAACGCTGACCAATGGTTCAGCTTCGCTAGCCATTCTGAACTCCCTCCCTGATTTCGTCTGATGCCACTAAATCTTATATAATTAATGGCTCTTGGTTTGTAGCTTGATGCGATGTTCTGACAGATTCCAGCCGACAGGGGGCTTTCGGCTTGTAAGATCCTCAGTTTACGGCACCACGAAAGACCTTCGAAACAATATCCAATTCGGCGGTTGTTACCTTAGTAAGCGGAAAACATGAACCCTTTACTGTCAAAGATTCCCGCAAATGGGTTTGCTGTATCCAGCTCGAATCTCTATGTCGCCGCCGGAACAGCAATGCCGAGGCGTTGGCCGATGGTCCGGGCAATCTTATAGACCAGCACTTCCCAATCGTGTTCCCGAGCCGCTTTCACCCGCGCCGTTCGTCGAGCCGCCGAGTTTTCTTCATCCGATAATGCACGTTCGATCGCTTTAGACCACTCTTCCGGACCGCTTGCGATGCCGATGATGTCTCTGAATTCTTCCGCTGAACAAATAGGGGTCGAAACGATTGGCTTGCCGCTGGCGAGATATTCATGCATTTTCAGAGGATAAATATATTTGGTGTAATCATCGAGCGCATATGGCATGGTGCAAACGTCGAAGTACTGCGGATAAGCTCCCAGCTGATTCGTCGGCTTCCCGCCCAAAAAATGGACATTAGGCCTATTGGACATTTGCTTCAGCATGCCGTCAATGGCAGGATGGGGCGCCCTCGGCCCAACAAAAACGAATGAATATTGCGGTCGGGATTTGGCCAGTTCCAACAACAAGTCCCAATCGAGCATGCGTTTGATCCAGCCCACGTATCCGATGCGAGGCCTGGGAATACTTCTGAGGTCCGCGGGCTCCGGGACCGGCGTTGCGTATAGTGCGTAGTCCACACCATTGGGTACGAACTCAGTGTTGGCGTTAAATCTACTTTTCTTGCGCATCAGTGCTGGCGAATGGATAAACACTTGTCCAACGGACTCGAGCAGCCGACACTCAACGGATGAGACATCCGTTTCAGTTGCGGAGAATGAGTACTCGTCATCAATATGGTAGACGCTGAGGTCGCAGAACATTTCGTTGATTGTATTAGCAAACTCAGGACGCCAGATATATAGAACCAGTTTGGTACAACCACGGGCCCGCAACCGACTGGCCGCCCGTTTGAGCCGCTCTCGCGACGTGAGGTACGCCAGCCAGTGTGGTCGCCCCAACCGCGGCAACCAAATCTCTGGCTGGTAGACCTCAAAGTTAGCTGGCGGCGGCGGGAAATCCCTCGCGGCGGCGCGACGCGATCGCATTGTCGACAGGGCCTGGCCCCATCTTGGAGGATAGTCAACCCAGAGGACAGAGAAGTACCGAGCCAGCCGGGTCATCACCTGGTGCCTTGGTTGCCACTGCGGCTCCCAGTAGTCAGGGACCAAAGCAATCACGCCAACGTCGCTTAATATTGGTTGTGTTATCAGTCCCGAGCCTTTGAACATTTTTCCTTGCCCGGTACGATCGACAAACTTCTTCGTCGTCATGCCGGACTGACTGAAACCAAAACGAAAATAGGCCAACCGACGCCATGATTGAGGCCGCTTTCGTGCTGTCATATCGGCAGGACTGAGCGGCGGCCATAATCATACAACCGTGGTTGTCTCTGTTTCGTATTGCTGGGTCAACATCTGAGCTGAGCTTCGGCGATTCATCCAAACACGAATTCGGCCTTCAACTTCTTCGCGAAAGACAATCCAGAACATGAGCGGGAGCAGTGGAAGCAGAGCAGCGATTTGCAAAAAGAATATCGCCAGATTGCGTGCCGGCCAGAATCGTTCCGCCATCGCACAAGCCAGGGCAAAAGGCATGACTGCCAGGGAGGTTCGAATCCACGCTTGCCAGAGGTACGTTCTGACCGGAATCTGTACGAGCCGACAGATGTAGGCCGGCCACAGCAACAGCTCAATAACCACGCTCGGAATGGCGGATCCCCAAGCCACGCCGTAAATACCGATCCTGCGTACCAAAATGATGCTCAGAATGAAGTTGGCCGCCCCTTCAACGATGGCCCAGAGCGCAATACGTTTGTGCTTTTCCATCCCGTAAACAATCCCGCCGCTGGTAACGTTCGCGGAACTGAAGACGACCGATAACAAGAGGATTTGCATTACGGTACCGGACGGCTGGGCATATTGCTCTCCCATCCACAGGCGAATGAAGGAGTGTCCACGAAAAAATAAGCCGGCTTCAATGGGAAGCGACACCAGCAAGGCCGCCCGTGTGCCGTGAATCAACAGGCGTCGCAGATTCTCCATGCTGCCTTCTGCCTCAAACGTACTGGCAAGAGGAGTAAACGTCATAGTCATTGAAGATACGATCTGACGTGTATAACCGATGAGGAGACCACCGATCGCGTAAAGCGTTACCGCAGCAGGTGAGAGGAAGGCGCCAACCACCACATTGTCCGTGTAATAGGTGACCTGTACTGCCACATTAATCAGGAAGGCATAGAAGCTGTAATTCCAAAGCTTGTTGAATGTGCTCCGATCCGGACGGCCGAAAACGATCTTGAGCTGTGGATAAATCCGAAAACACAAGATCCCGGTAACGCTGTTGGCAATCAGCGCCGTACACAGATCCCATATGGCCAATGACAGAATGCCGTGGCCCGAACGCAGCAGGAAGATGATGCCAGCGGCACGAGCGCAGGTTTGAAGAATGGAAACGCCGCTGGTCAAGTCATAGCGATGAAGCGCCACTAAGACGCCGCCAAACACACCGCACCAGAGATTCATTGCAACGGTGACTGCGGTGATCAGAACCGCAAAACGCGCGGTTTGCTGGAGGTCGACAGGGATTTTGAAGACATGATTGAAACCGGCGGAAGCGAGCAGGCCGACCACAATGATCGCCAGGCTTATCCAAAGCCTGATCCAGAGGGCTCCCGAAACCGCTCGGTTTGCCTCCTGATGATCATCTTGCGCGGTTCCTTTCGAAACGAAACGAGTGACAGCCCCCCGCAGCCCCAGATCAAGGAGATTCATGTACGAGACGAGTGACATGATAATCACCCAAACTCCATACGTGAGATTGCCCAGATGATGCACGACGAACGGCGACAGGAAAAACCCGACCACTGTAGTAATGGCCAGCGCCAACCAGTTCGACAGCACGTTTTGGGCTATGCGTTTTGTGCGGGACATAAAAACTGAAATTCTGGGTTTGCCGTCCGAGGTGTCTGGGAAAAAAAGTTAACGCTGACCTTATCGGAGCCTGGATGGCAGGAGGCTAACGGTTGACTACCCTGTCATTGCGAGGCAAGCGCATCGTAGCAACCAGGTAATTGGAAGATTTGGACTCCGCCGCAACTAGGTTCTAGCACCAGAGAACTGGGCTACATCCGACTTGTCGTGGCCAAAGTATTTCCGGTACCAGCGGATAGTTTCCTTTAATCCATCCTCGAGTTTGTAGCTCGGGGTCCATCCTAAAATGTTCCGCGCTTTGGTGGAATCGAGAGACTGGTCCTTGATTTCTCCTTTAGCTTCATTGCGGATAATGGGTTGTAAGTCTTCGCGTCCCATCTGACGAAGGACCGCACGCGTCATCTCCATCACCGTAACTCGGCTCTGTAGTCCGAAATTGAATGCTTCACCCTGGACGCCCTTTTCCGAAATCTTGGAGGCCAGCACAACATAGGCGTTGACGACATCGGATACGTAAATGTAGTCGCGAGTAAAGCTCCCATCGCTCCGAAGCACGGGTTTCTGGTCGCCCAGCACACTACGAATAACGCCCGGCACCAACTGGCTCCAGTTGAGATCGCCGCCACCATAGACGTTTCCGCAGCGTGTGATCGCGACCGGAAGACGATAGCTGTGAGCATAGCTGAGCGCAATCATGTCGGGACAGCTCTTGCTCACGTCATAAGGATTGCGGGCCTGCAATGGCGTATCTTCCCGATAGGGCAACTGCTCGACTTCGCCATAAGCCTTATCGCTGCTGGCCACTACTACTCTCTTCACAATTCCACTGTGTACGCGGCAGGCTTCGAGAAGGTTATAGGTGCCACGGATATTTGCCTCGAAGGTGGGTAGCGGGCTGCGCATAGCGGTCCCTACCAAAGTTTGCGCACCGAGGTGGAATACAGTATCGGTTTCGTGTTCGTTGATCGCGCGCTCCAGGATCGCGTAATCCTCCAACGGTCCATTCACCACCCGAGTCTGCTGAATATCGCCGCTGCGAATGAGTTGGCTTTGCGGATCCCAGTCGCGGACAAGCACAACCACGTACGCTTCTTGCTCCAGCAAGTATCGGACCAGCCACGATCCAATAAAACCGGTCCCGCCGGTTACGAATACTCTACGTTCTTTCCAGTTCATCCCGCCCCCAAATCAATAGACCGCAATGCCGCCGGCGATTTCGCCGCTTAATTGGAAAATCAATTCTCGATGTCGTGATAAATAACAAAGTGATCAAATTATCTGTCGTTCAAAGGTCCCTCAGAAGGCGCGTTCTCCAGAAGTCGGAGCCGTCCGACACTACTACGGTACACATCGGAATAGATCCGTAGCAGAGAATCCGCGCGACCCTCAGGACTGTAGTCTGTCCTTACCGTTTTTTGTGCTTGCGTGGCCTGACATGCCGCGATAACTGGGTTAGACAACAATCGATCGATGGCTTCCGCCATAGCCTGGGGACTATGCACCGGTACAAGGAGGGCATTTTCTTCGTGGGTGACAATCTCTGGAATCCCCCCTACCGAAGTAGCCACCACGGGAACGCCAAAAGCCATCGCCTCGAGGAGCACGTTTGGTGACCCCTCGCTGAGCGACGGAATAGCTACCACATCAGCCACCCTATAAAAAGGAGAGACATCACTGAGCTGTCCAACGAACCGCACCCGTTCGGTCAACCCTGCGGCTTTGACAGTCCGCGAGATTCGCGAGCGCTCGGGACCATCGCCCACTAGAAGTAGACACGTTCGCCTGCCGGAACGTATTTGCTGCAGCCTCTGCAAAGTAGCCACCATATCAATTTGTGCCTTCTCACGAGATAGCCGGCCCACACACAGGATCACTTTTTCCTCGGGAGAGATGCCTAAGTCACCCTTCCTTCGCTCCCGTACTCCGGCTTCTTCTCGCAGTTGACTGTCAGCGGGGAGCTGCACCGCATTGTGTAGGACCGTAATGTGCTTTGCGCATATACCGGACAACACCAGCTTCTGCGCAAACACGTGATTCATTGTTACGACTCGCGCTGCAACCTTCAGGGACCAGCGGTCTAAGCTATTGTAGAGAGGCGATCGGAATGACGTGTTGGTGTATCCATGATGAAAAGCGATCCAAGGAGTTTTCCGCCACAAGCCGGATGCGCGTAACAGGGCATGGGATTTCACCGCATGAGTCTCAATCAAGTCTGGCTTCACACGTTCTTTCAGTCTTTGTAAATGCGACAAAATGCGCAGATCGCCCAGAAATTTTTCTGGAATACAGTGCAGCGGGAGGTTTGATTGCTGCGCCGTTTCAGCGAAATCGCCACCGCCGCTGCATCCTAGTGTACGTTCGAACGTGACGATCTCCACGTCGACTGATATCGAGGGGATCGGCGTAAGGATCCGCGCTGCTCGGCAGAACTGAAACAGATTCTTCGCTGGTCCAGAGACGGTTGCAGTTTCGAACAACGCAAGAACCCGAAGTGTCGACCGAGTGTTGATCTGCAACGATCGCACTTCCTCTCCCTGCAAAGTTGCGGAAGATTTATTGATCTCAGCGATTTTAGTCACGGGCAGCCACAACTTTTCGGTAAACATCTGCAGTCTTCTTTGCGCTGGTCGTCCAAGACAATTCCGTCTTGGCCAAATGGCTTGTTGCCTGCTCCATTGAGAGCCTCAGCCCAGGATTGGATAATAGAAAACACAATGCGGCAGCCAAGTCCCGATGATCACCGGGATTTACTAAAATTCCATGTACTCCGTTCTGGATGACGTCCGGAATACCTCCGACCCGGCTAGCGACAATGGCCTTGCCGAATGCGACCGCGGTCATCAATACTCCACTTTGATCAATGCTGCGGTAAGGAAGCACCACCAGCGATGCCGATCGAAATAGCTGTGGAACCTCCTCTTCGGCAACATAGTTCAGTCGCCAGATGACTCGCTCATCGATTCCGAGATCCTTCGCCATCTTGCGGAGTGGCGCCGCATCAATATTCGGTGTACCCGCGATAAGGAGATGCGTACTAGCCTTCAAATCTGCAGGCATCAAAGCAAAAGCGCGGATCAGTACATCTACCCCTTTATAGGGCTCGATGCAGCCGAAGAACATCACCACTTGGTTAAAGGAGGGTCTTAATGCAGCGTCGCCGTCGAGCGCTAGATAGTAATCCAGCACTCCGTGCGGAATCACATGAATCTTGTCGGACAGAAACCACTTCTTTTCGATGATCTGCCGTCGGCTGAAGTCGGAGTGCACAATAACAGCATCAAAATGACGGAAGGCGGAAGATCTTCCCAGTTTTTGATGGAATCGTTGCACCACAGTGCCATGAGGGTCAGTGTTGTGCAGGGTCAATATCAGAGGTGCTACCTGGCTCAATTCTTTCAAATACAAACTATCCAACAGCGGAACCGGTAACCACTGAAAATGTATGACATCCGGCTGCAGCGCCCGCACTCGGCTTACAAATTTCCGCATATCGGTGAGGTGCTCGGCCGCCTTACCGAACTTCCGAGCGGCTCGATATGCCTTTCCCGGCTTGGTTTGATGGCTCAGATGATAAAAGTGATTCCAAACTTCAAACCCTGAGGCTGAGCGTTTCCACTGTGATGCCTTAAATTCACTCCTAGCCAGAATTACCCGGTGCCCCTGATGGCCTAAGGCAGCGCAAAGGGAGTAGTCATAGGGCAGCGAGAAACAGGATGCGTCTACCAACACAGCAGTAATTAAACCGGATCGCGAATCGCCCGGAATCCTCGAGCGCAACTCTCTCGGCTTACGTGGACGGGATACCAGTCTAGTCATTGGGGGGAAAATAAAGGTGGGCATGGATTCTTTGCTAGGCGACTACGCTTTGAGTGGTTTTTGAAGCAAGACGAGGTAGTGAGTACAACAAACCCTCAGCCTGGCAATGAAAGGATACAAGAACGGCGAAAGTGAGCCCATTCGCCGTGTCAGCGGCGGAGCCACCGTGAGTCTCCGAAAGTGTGGCAGACAGTTCGGAAAAAGTTCCCTGATCTCTTTTTTTCGCACTCCTCGAACGTCCGGATTCCAAGGGTTGTTCCAAAAAAAATCATACCAGATGATGAAGCCACCCGGTTTTAGCACTCGAGTCATCTCGCTAGCGATCCGACGCCTGGTCGGGTCATGAAGAATGGAACTGAACATGACGAATTGAAGCACCAAGTCAAACGTATCATCCGCGAAGCTCAAAGCGCAGGCGCTTTGAGCGTTCAAAGTCACGCCCTTGGGAAGTTCCTTTCTCCCCAGTGCAATTCGGTCCTCAATTAGATCTACGCCGCAGACTCTGTCGGGTGAAGCGCCCCATTCTAGGACTTTGTGCAGCCAGAAGCCTGAGCCACAGCCCACGTCCAGAATCTTCTTGGACGACAAGGATCCGCAGTCGAACTTTCGCAAATTCGCCAGCAAATAACGCTCGAGTTCCCGACGCATGCACAGGTTACCCAGATTGTTAGAAGAGTATCGATCCCCCGGAATTGCTCTTTTCCGCTCTGCGTACACCGCACGGATGCGTGATTCTTCACCTGCTAAATTCTTATCACCTTGGCTTGAACGAAGCTCGTCGTTCCCAACCAATTTTTCATTCGCCATCGTCAATTCACAAACCCCGTCAGGCATCTTCGATGGGCCATAATGACCCGCGCGCCGTTTCATCAGGGGACGAATCGTAAGGTGCAGACATGGCACATACGTCAGCCGTTGGGGCAAGACAATGCCGCTCGGCAGGGGGCGCTATGCTCGTCCAACTAGGCATGCGCCGCTAGCCGCGACCCTAAACGCTGCATCCGATACGTCACATGGTGGACCATGGATTGAAAGCTGGAAAAATTCAAATCGGAGCCGATCCCGTAGCGTCTAAGTTCCATAAGGGACGTATGAATCGTATTCGGCCCAGAAATGGTAGAAACCGCAGCTCGGGCACCCGAGGCTCTTAACAGCTCTATGCTGGAACGGTCATAGTCTGACGGCGAACCATTGGGATAAGCAAACAACGTACAAGGATCGCCCGTAAGGTCGTAGACTAAGTGGAGTGAGCCCAAGATTTCCTTTCGTTGTTCATCGGGCGATAGTCGGCTGAGGATGCTGTGCGTGTGAGTGTGTGCACCAAACTCGATCAGGCCGGACTTGCTCATCGCGCGAATGGCATCTGTTCTCAACATGTGGTACGGCGATCCGGAAATAAACTTCCTTTCGGTATCAACCGCCAACTTCCGGGAGATCTCCGTCACAAGGTCGTCAAGCGAAAAGGGATGCTGTTGCTTTAGGGACTTGTGAAGAGCGATGCTGGCGCTTGCCCGTTGCGCCAGAGTTGAGAGTCTGAAGTTAGTCCCATCCCATAATAGCGATCTCTTAGTAGTGTGAGTCAAAGCCAAATGCAATCGGCCAAACCACGGTATGAGGTCCGAATCGATGTACTTGGTAGTAAGAAAGATGGTTGCGGGGCAGTCGTAACTCGCTAAGACAGGAAAAGCAACGTCATAGTTGTTCTGGTATCCATCGTCAAAAGTGATAGCCAAGGTCGGACTGCATATAGAGCCGGAAGTCAGCATTGCGATGGCCTCTCCAAGCGAGACCACTCGAAAATATTGCTTGAGGTAGGCAATCTGCTTGCGAAAGACGTCCTCATCGATAAAGCACCAGTCCGCAACTTCGAGTGGTTTGCGGACGACCGCATGGTACATCACGATGGAAAGCTGGTTTCTATCGAGGCGAGAGTGCAAAAAACGCGCCAGACCGGTGCGCGACACAAGTCCCATGCCGAGCCGCAGGAACGAGCGTTTCACAGAGGTCATAGAGTGGCCGCCGCCTCCGGCGAGTATTCCATTTCGGGCGAGGGTACACCGGTAACCCTATCCAAGGCGTCAGCAAAGTCACGGCACATTTCGATGTGGCTGTAACGAGATATCGCGCTCGCATCGCCGCGGTAGATAACCGCGCCACCAAGTTTGAATTCCTGGTAAGCGTTGACCAAGAAATCGCCCACTTCTTGTTCCGAGGAAAGATGTGTGCCCGCATTGGTTTCGTCGAGAACTTGTGTCATCGCTCCGCGATTCCCTCCGATTGCAATGATAGGCCGTCGCGCACCGAGATACTCGAATAGTTTTCCCGTGTGTAAACCTGTGTCCTTAGGATTCGTCCAACTCAGCAACAGCAATAATTGCGATTCCATCTCTCGTTGAAGAACTTCCTTACGCGGGATCATGCCATTCACTTCAACAACCTCGTCCAGTTGATAACGTTGGATCAACGGGACAAGCCAGGGCTCCGGCGGCACATAGAAACGGACCCTAATGTCATCCGGTCGGATTAATTTAGATTTAATTAGTTTTTGCAGTGCAGCAAAGAGGACCGTAGGATCTCGTTGGCCTTGGTACAGTACCCCGGCATAGGTAATAGTGAACTTCTGCGTGACAACAGGACGCGCGGAGAAGTCGTCAGGATCGAAGCCGTTGGGTATAGTAACAATTTCATGGGAAGAATACCTACGCCTTAGTCGTTCGGCCCAAGGATCCGACACTGCGATTAACATATCCGCCGATCGCAATGTTCTCTTTTCCAACGAAACTTGTAAGAATTGCAGATCTCTAGTCCTCATGGTGGTGATGTCTTGCGTCCAAAGGTCACGAAAATCTGCGATCCAAGGACAAGCAAGAATGGCTTTGGCCTTGGCCCCAGCGAGATGGGCGGAAGCCGGCGGAAAGGTTGTGATAATCGCATCTATTTTACGGTTTTGTCGTCGTAAACTTTCAATTGCATCGAGAGCATATGGAATCCATCCCTTGGTAGAGTCAGGGTAGGTGAGGAGATTTTTTACTACCGTGATCGCCAAGGTGTGAGGCTTGTCCCCTCCAGCCTGCTTTGATAAGGGCAATCCCAACTGTTCATGTAAACTCCGACGGCTATCCAGATGGAGTCTGGCCTTCCATTTCGACAAGACATCCTGATAGTCAGTCTCGACGATCCATTCAGACTCTCGCGCTAGACCGCCATCGACTTTCGGAGTCAATACCAGCGGCATCCAACCGAAACGCGGAAGGTATTTGGATAAGGCAGCGGGACGACGGGCGCCACTTCGCTCGATGGGAGGATAAGAATAGGTTACTAATAATACGGTACGCACTAGATTCCTCACTGGTTACAAAGGGATCTTCGCCTCGCGGAGCGGATTTTTTTGCAGAGTTATGGCGAAAGCCAAGAAAACCCACGCGAGCCAAAAGGTTTTGTCCCAAAGAATGTCTCCGAAGAAGCCAGCTATCAAAACACTGCAAAAGCCAGCCTCACAAGCAACAAGCATGATAGGAGAGACGTTGAGATGCTTCCGAGCGGCCGAGGTCGACCTGAACTGTGTTCTAATTGTTATGAAAAGAAGTGTTAGACCAATTAAGCCTTGTTCCACTGCGACTTCGAGATAAATGTTATGGGAGTTATTTTCCTGTTTCATATACAGCTGTTCACCAGCTCCCGCGTAGTCATTGTAGACTACCGGAAAATTACCGAGCCCGGCCCCGACCACGGCATAGTGCTTCAGAGCCGCCCAACCCACCATCCAAATATCAAATCTACCTGCGCCACGATCGTGCGTTCCGAACCTGGATAGGATAGCTGGCGCGAACACAATCATCGAACCCGCCACCAGAACGATCGGAATTAGGCCGCGACGGACTTTAAGCCTCAAGCAAAAAACAAAAATTAGAATCATCGCGGCAACCAGAGTGCCGCGGGACTGAATCAAAAGCAGCGCCAAACTAATAATCCCTGCGCACCCCAAGGAAACGAACTTGATCTGGCGACTACTCGCCGCCAGGAATCCGGCTATCGCGAACGAGAGTGGCAGCAATAACCGAACCGCAAATCGGTTGGGATTTACCAATGTGTCACCCGCGCTCAGAGTGGCTCGTATGCTTTCGCGCGTCACAAGACTTATACCACTATGGAACTGATACAGGCTATAAAGCGAGGCAACAACGCCCCCAACGACTGTCAGGGTGATGATGCAGTTGAACTCTGCTTTAGTCGGTCGGAAGGAACTCACAACGAGGAAGAACAAAAATAATGCGACCACTGTCGCTATGTGATTCAAGGAGATGTCTGGCCTGACCGCCCACAGGATTGATGACGCGACCCAGGCTACGAAGGCGCCGCACCATATGGTAGTCAATGACGGCCTCTGCAAACGACCGCTTACGATTCCGACGGCGAAAACTATCCATAGACTGACGACAAACGCGAGCGACATCAAGCCGCGCTCACCTTCGCCGATCACAGAAATACCTTCAAAAGGCAAGAGAAGAATCACACCACCCAAAGCTGTTTCGATGGGCCAGCGCCACAATAAAGGAATCAGTGCTACGGCGGGAAGGAACATCCATCGCCCCTGCCCAGCGATAACCCCTATCAAGGCCGCGGCAACACAGATCGTCAACGGGGCGATCCAAGGCTCGAGTGAGGCGCGTCGACGACTAATTGTAAATTGGAGCATGATCAGTACTTACGAAGGAGTTGAGAAGGCAGAACAGTATGGAAGTTAACTTACTAAATGTCGTTAATGCGCCAGTGCGATCACGGTTTGCCACAAAATATGAAGATCGCTTAACAGAGCTGCTCTCTGCGCATAAGCCAAATCTAACTGAGCTTTCTGTGGCAAGATCGTGTTCTCATAATAGGCTACAAATTCTGTTGCCGGAACTCCTGCTAACAGTTGTTCCTCATTGCGAAATTGCAGAGTTGCCCATCCGGTCACACCCGGTTTAAGGGTTAACAGTTCGCGATATTCTTTCGCCAGCGTCTGGCAAAATTCCGGAAGATCCGGTCGCGGCCCCACTAGACTCATGTCCCCGTGTAGCACGTTAATCAGCTGCGGCAGCTCATCTAGTTTGCAGTGGCGCAGAAACCGGCCCACGGGAGTAATTCTGGAATCACCTTTTCGAGTAATACCTGGACCAGTCCGGTTGAGCGAGTGCGTCATGGTGCGAAACTTTAATAGCTGAAAGGTCCGCTCGTCTTTTCCCACGCGGGTTTGACGAAACAGCACCGGACCTGCGGAAGTGACCGCAACTGCCACCGCCACGATCGCCATGATCGGAGAAACGATCAGAATCCCGGCACCGGATACAACCATATCCAACGCCCGCTTGCCCCAGGAATAGTTCCAGGCGGAGGACTTTCCGTCAACCATAACTTCTTCAATCACTGCCGTGGCGCGAGAGTCCATCAGTGAACGCAATCAGTAGGTAGGTGCGTATTCGCGTTAGCTCAAGGCAACCATAACCTTCTTACGATTCTTCAACACAACCTTGGTCACACTTTGAATCACCCGCTCGATTTGATCCTCACTCATGTCAGGAAAGATCGGCAAGGAAAGGCACCGCGAGAAACTGTCCTGCGCGTGCGGAAAATCAGATTTCTTATATCCATACTCTTGCACGTAATAAGGATGATTGTGCAAAGGGATAAAGTGCACGCTGGTACCAATGCCGCGTTCTTTCAATTCCTCAATGAACTGGTTGCGGTTGATCTCCAGCGCACCCGACCGCAGGCGCAAGATGAACAGGTGCCAGGAATGGTCGGATGGCGCCGCTCCAACCGGCGGCAGTTCCACCTCTTCCACTTGCGAGAACTTTTTCTGATAGATCGCCGCAATCCGGCAGCGTTGTTTCCAGAATTTATCAACCTTCTGAAGTTGCGCCACTCCCAGAGCCGCCAGAATGTCCGGAAGATTCAACTTGTAGCCAGCATGATGAACTTCATAAAACCAGCTGCCCGCCTTTGAATAGCGCTTCCAGGCGTCGCCACCGATTCCGTGAAGGCGCATGGTGCGGGCGCGTTCCGCATATCCATCATCGTTTGTTGTCAACATGCCACCTTCACCCGTGGTAATAGTTTTGGTGGCATAGAAACTGAAGGCGGTAAGTTCGGAAATTGTGCCAATACGTTGGCCGTTGCTCCAGGCCGGCAGCGAATGAGCTGCATCCTCGATCACACGCAGATTGTGACGACGTGCGACTTCGTGCAGTGCATCCAGATCGCAGGGCTCTCCGGCCACATGAACCGGAATGATCGCACGTGTACGCGTGGTTATGCGTCGTTCGACGTCGGCGGGATCGATGTTGAAGCCACCGGCAACGCTGTCGCACAACACTGGGCGCGCGCCAAAATAAGTGACCACTTCGGCGGTGGCGGTGAAGGTGTAGGAAGGAACCAGAACTTCATCGCCCGCGCTGCAAACCGATAGCGTCGAGCGCTAGTTGAAGCGCTGATGTTCCAGAATTTACTGCCAGGGCCCATTTGCAACCTAGATAGGCAGCAAATTCCTTCTCCAATTGCAGGGCTACAGGGCCTGTGGTCAACCAACCAGACGCCAACACTTTCTGGACGGCGTCCATCTCTTCCTTGCCGATGGAGGCTTGATGAAATGGAACGTAATTGTCGGTCATTAATTGTCTTCCAATGATTTGCGCCACCCGGTTAGGCGGCGGATTCGGCCGATTCGTGGCCAGACAAGCTGGCGTGCGCCAGCCGGTAGTTCAGCACCTGATCGTGCCGATCCAAAGCGCCCAGAGAAATAATTTCGGGGCTGGGCCAATACTCGGGTACGATCTCAACCAATTTGCTGACCAATCCGTGTACGTTCTTCGCTGCCACGAGCACAGAAAGCTGATCCAGCCAGATCGACATTTGCTCGAACGTGACCTTGTCTCCGGTAAGAAGACGGATCTTGTCATGATCGGTTGGCCCGATATCTTCGCCTTCGAGCTTGAGCTCTTCGAACATCTTTTCTCCGGGACGCAGGCCGATGAAATCGATTTTGATATCGCGTTCCGGTTCCAGACCAGATAGCCGAATCAGGTTTTTCACCAGATCCAGAATTCGGACCGGTTCGCCCATGTCCAACACGAAGATCTCTCCGCCCTGACCCATGCTGGAGGCTTGCAACACCAATTGCACCGCTTCCGGAATGGTCATAAAGTAACGAAGCATGTCGGGGTGAGTCACAGTGACCGGACCACCCGCGGCAATCTGCTGTTCAAACAACGGCAACGCGCTGCCATTGCTTCCGAGCACGTTGCCAAAACGCACTGCCATAAAGCGAGTTCCCTCGCCCTGCAACCCTTGCATGATCAGCTCAGCAACTCGCTTGGTCACGCCCATGATGTTGGTGGGATTGACTGCCTTATCAGAGGAGATCAGAACAAAATCAGCAACCCGGTACTGCCGCGCCAGTAAGGCAACGTTGTATGTGCCGAAAATGTTGTTGCTGATGGCCTGGAAGCAATTTCGTTCCATCATCGGAACGTGCTTGTACGCTGCGGCATGGAAAACGGAATCAGGACGGTGCGTCGAGAACACTTCCCGAAGCAGAGTAACATCCTGGATATCGCCAACCACCGGAACATAATCCAGCTGCGGAAATTTGCGCGAAAGTTCATTTCCCAGTTTGAAAAGATCATTCTCTGAACGATCCAGAAGAATCAACTGCCGCGCACCGAATTGCGCCGCCTGACGTACCAGTTCAGATCCAATCGAGCCTCCCGCACCGGTGATGAGAATGACCTTGTTAGCCATTCGTGTACGAATCCGGTCCACATCGAGAGCAACTGTTTCCCGCTCCAGCAGATCCTCGACCCGCAGTTTGCGTATCTGGCTGAACGAGGCCGACTTGTTGATCAACTCGCCGATCGGCGGCAGAATTTTGAAATCCACCTTGCACTCGCGGCATTTCGCGATAATTCTCTCCACCACTCGGCCATTGGCCCGTGGAATCGCAATCATGACGCAACCGACCTCATACTCCTGGATCAGTTCATGCAAAGCGTCCGTGCTTCCAAGTACCTTAACCCCGTGAATCTTGACGCCCTTTTTGCTCGCATCGTCGTCGACGAGTCCCACCGGGTTGTAATTCAGGACCGGATTCTGCTTCAATTCTCGTACGATCGCGCTGCCAGCCTCGCCTGCTCCCACAATTAAAGTGTTGCGCCGAGTACCGTCCGTACTGGCACGTTCGGTATAAGCACGTACCGCGAAGCGCGCACCTCCCATAACCATGATCGTCAAAAACATGTCAATCATGACCACCGACCGAGGGAAGTCGGTCATGTGAAACACGCCTTCAACCAGACAAAACATCAGTACTGAACTGAGGAATGACGCCTTGCTGATATCCAGCACATCACTCATTCCCACATACCGCCACCAGCCGTGCATTAATCCGCACTGATAGAACAAAACTAGCTTGATCAACAGCACAAACGGGAGAGTCGTCCAGAATATCGCCAGGTTGGCGCCACTAAGATTGGTATCCAGACGCAGTAGAAAGCTGACGTAGTAGGTAAGCCCGATGAGCACGATCTGCGACACGAAAATCAGGATCGATCGATATCTCAGGAAACCACCACTATTCGTATGGGTCTTCAAGATGCTACCTGTACTTTCTATTGATTCAACAGACATAGTCTCTCTCGCCAAGGCGTTCTCGGTCGGATATTTGCGGGTCGAGTTCGCCAAACCAGTAATGGGGGAGTATTGGTCTTTCGGGGGGGAGGAGTAGTTTACCTTAAAATCAAGCTTGGCAATATCCTATTTAGATGCCAGTTGATCGTCAGTGTACCCGTACCCGTAGTACTTATAGTCGGTCGCATTGAAATCTGCGCCATTCAGGACAATTTGCAGGATCGGCGCGCCATGAACTTCAGAAATCAGCTCCACGCAGCGCCGCATGGCCTGGCGTGTGGTCACGCCGGCCCGTCCCACAAGAACCACAGCATCCGCCAGAGTCGAAAGCGCCCGTCCATCCACAAAAGGAAGGATGGGAGCTGAATCGATCACGACGAACCTGAACCGTTCCCTCAATGAGTTAAGCGTCTCCTCCATTTTGCTGGAGCAGATCAGTTGACCAGAATTGCCCTTACTCCGGCCGGCGGGCAAGATGGATAAATTGTTCATGCCCGGAACTTCCAGCAAGGAACTTTCAAGCGTAGCGTCGGCCGAGAGCAGGTCCCCGAGTCCTTGCCCGATCGGCAAGCTGAAAGCGCTTGCCACCCGACCTTTGCGGAGATCGGCATCCACCAGGCAGCAGTTCGCATGCTGTGCCAGAGCATAAGCTAAGTTTAATGCCACCGTGGTCTTGCCCTCTCCTGGGAACGCGGAAACGATCAGCAAGGTTTGTGGAGGATTGTTAGGCCAGGACAGCATGATCGACGCATACAACGCCTGCACTGCTTCGCCCTCAGGCGAGTTTGGTCTCTCGAGGAAAAACATATTATTGTTTGCTAGTTCAGTAGGAGGCGGTAGGACTCCCGCGATTCGCTTGGACCGGCCTAGGCGTTTCTCTGGCAGCTCGATGTCGCTGATCATAGGAATGATGGACACGTTCGTACTTCCGATCCATCGTCTGATGTCTTCCGGAGAATGCAGCTTATTATCCAACTCTTCGCAGATGAAGGCCAAGGCAATGCCGCCGATGAGAGCGGCACACAATCCTACTGCCAGGTTGAGGAGACGGCGCGGACGGATCGGTTCATCGGGGACTCTTGCCGGGTCCACGATCTGAATATCCACCGACTTCGAAGCTGCGGAAATGCCGGCTTCCTTGATTCGTGCGTATAACGAGTTGTACAGCGCAACGTTTGCTTCCACTTCCTTCTTCAGGGTCGTATAGCGCGCCACGTTGTCCAGATCTTTGGTGGTGCCCTTCATCTCAGCGGACATTAAACCTTCCCGCGTTTCGGCGGCGGCGTAGCTAGCTCGCATGGAATTCACAATCGCTTTTTTCTGGATTTCCAGCTGGCTTTGCAGTTCGTCCACTTCGCTTTGTGCCTTCTTCGCCGTCGGATGGTTCGCCCCGTACACTACCAGGGCTTGAGCGAGACTAGCTTTCTGCTCTGCAAGTTTCTGGCTCAACTGCTGTACCACCGTGTTACTGCGCACTTCCGGGATCGAGTCCGGGTTGTTGACATTCTTCAGGATGGCCTGCAGCTGAATTCTTTCCGCCTGCGCCTGCGTTTGCTGGCGGCTTAGCTCGCCCATGTGCTCCGTAAAGGTGCTCCTGTTGGCATCGATATCGGCCACGCCAATCGACTGCTGCATTTGACCAAGCGCAAGGCTCGAATCCTCCATCTTTTTACGCAAATCGTCGAGCTGGCGCGAGAGCCATTCCGAAGACTTCATGATGGCGTCGTGCCGGCTTTGAAAACTCTGATCGATAAAAGTTTGAACTAGGGTGTTGGATACCTGGGCTGCAAGTTCGGGATCGCGGCTGTCGAAGTTCACTAGGATCAGGCGGCTGGCTACGTCACGTTTGACCTTCAGGTTCTTCTTGAGATTCGAAAGCGCGACATTTTCCCGTTCTGTGATCTTAACGATATCGGAAGTGTGAGTGGTCCCCGTATTGACGGCGGATGGATCGTCCATCAGCAAGGGATTCTGGTCGAGGCGCAACTTTCGCACCACCATGATCGCCAAACTATCCCCCTGCATGACTTGAGCTTGTGTTTCTAGGTATTCGGCGTCGCTTACGCCCGAGCCACTGCCGTCCATGGAGAACTTTTCTCCGGACGGATCGACTTCGACCCTGGCCGTGGCTTCGAAGACAGGCTTGGTGAACACAGTAACCAGTATTGTGGTCACCATGACCACACCGAAGAACAACGCGGATAACCGCCAATGCTTCTGAAGAATGCCGAGCGCGCGCAGCCATTCGGAGGGCTTGTTCTCCTCGAACACGGGCGTAACCGGCTGGGTCGAGGGAGTCTCCTCCGGATGTACTGAGATCTGGCCAGGTTTCCGCCCATCAATACCTTTGCCAGCTTGCCGCATCAATTCGAAGTTTCTACTCACACCTGCCTCCACACTCTCTGTTTTTCACAGCGTTCAGGATTGGCCCCGCAAACTTCGCGATCTCTTAGGGGAGTTTTGCAAATTGCCTTCGATAGTCTTATTTACCGCCACCCCATAAATCGCTACGCCGCTAGCTGTTTGAATGATTGCTTCCAAAGTACGTTTTGTCGCGCTCTTAGCCGCGCTGTTGGGAACAAAAATGATGTCTTCCGCTTGCAGCCGCATGTCCGGAGTTTTTGAGGCCAGCATATCTTTTAGCGGCAAAGGTAGTTCCTGACGGCCTGTAGGGGTTGTCCTGATCAGTTTGGCTTTGTTCAGGGATGCGGTAGGATTCGTACCCTCGGCCATGGCGATGGCCTGCAGGACAGTCATGTCGGTTCCGTTGTCCATAATGACTCCACTCGGCTTATGAACATCCCCTACCACGTAGACCACCCCTGCTCGGGAAACCACAATGGTGTCTCCCGGATAAACGTCGATATTGCTCTTGGCTGATTCGCTAGGGTCGTTCGACAACATCACATTCCGCGGCGTTTCTGGATGATCCCGGCGAGAGATGCTGACTACTCTTCCCGCTTTTGGCCCCGTGCCTCCGGCCAGTGAAAGCACATCGAACAGCCTACGTGCTCCGAGAATGGGGTAGACGCCAGGGTGTTGCACTTCACCCATCACTGAGATTCCCTGGGTTGCATATTCTCTGACAAAGATTGAAACCTGCGGTTGAGCGTAAAATCCGCCGGCTTTCAGTTTCTCCGCAATCATGGTTTGTGCCTGGTTGGTGGTCAATCCCGCCACGTGTACCGGCCCGATGAAGTTCAACGAAAGATTGCCCTCCTGATCGACACGGGCTTCCTGGTCGGATTCAGGCGCTCCAAACACGCTTACTTTCAGCAGATCGCCTCCGCCAATGGTAAGAGTTGTTCCCGACGGTTGCGAGGGTTTAGTCACGTCGGCGACTTGAGTATTGGGTGGAACTGCGGGAGTGGGCGCGGGCGGTGCCGCAGGCCCAGTTTGCGCCAACGCGCTGGACATTCCCGACAGAACAAAAAAAGCCACAACTAAAAACCTGGAATCCAAATCACGAATTGTGTCGAATCGGCTCATGGTTACCTCAAAACTGTTGATCAAATGTCGTCATTAAAAAATTGCGAAGCTGCGTTTTGCCAAAATATTTCTCACGAGGTTTCGCGCTCCCGAAGCGGCTTGCTATAGCCCGAATAGTGCGCATCCGGGGGGCTCATGCGATATTGCTCGATCTTATAGAGCAACGTTCGATAACTGACCTTAAGCAAACGCGCTGCTGCTTTTCGGTTCCAACGCGCGTGCTCAAGCGCGCTGGCGATAGCGCCGCGCTCCGCTTCTCCCTTTACCGTTTGCACTAATGTTTTCAAGCCAGAGGATTTCAACGCGAAAACGCCCGACTGCGGTTCGACCGCTTCGGACATTGATCCGTTACCTTCAACCGCATCAGGCAAGTAGGACTCCCACAAAGCCACATCGCCATCCTCGTTTAGCGCTCTGACGCCAGGCCCCACGTCTCCCATGACCAGATAGCGCTTCACGAACTTTTCGAGTTCCTTCAAATTTCCCGGCCAGGAATGATGCTGACAAGCTTCGAGCGCCTCAGCAGAGAAGATTCGAGTTGGCAGGTTGTATCGTCGCGCCAGCCGATTCATGAAATGGCCGAGCAGTAGAGGAATTTCTTCTTTACGCTGACGCAACGCGGGCACATGCACGGTAAATGTGCTCAGACGGTAGTAAAGATCTTCCCGCAATTTCCGGTCGGCAACGGCTTGCTCGACATTGAATTGCGTTGCCGCGAGAATACGGACGTCAATCTCAATCCGATCGTCGCCGCTAATAAAATATCTGTCTCGCAGGACGTGCAACAACTTCGCCTGAAGACCCAACGGCATCTCGGTGATTTCGTCTAGGAAGAGAGTGCCGCGCTGGCAAAGTTCGAGCTTGCCGGGTTTGCTTCGCCCGTTCAGATTTCCGCCAAAAAGCTCGCGCTCCAAGGCGTCGCCAGGCAAAATCGCACAATTTATTTTAAGAAAGCGAAATCCGGACCGGACCGAAAGTTTGTGAATCAGGCTGGCCGCCAGATCCTTGCCGCTGCCGTTCTCTCCTATGATGAAAACGGGATCATTCACTTGCGATAACAATTCTGCCTGCGCGCGTAGCCTTCGCATTGTGGGGCTGGCCGCGACGAAAAACACGTCGTCACCGATCTGCTCGATTTCGTCGGACACGATCCCGCTATCGGAGGCACTCGTACTCTGGTCTAGAAAACGCCGGATGGCATTATCCAGTTGCATCGGCAGGAAGGGACGAGTCAGGAAATCCTGCGCGCCTACCCGAATTGCTTCCAGCTTCTGATTGGGATCGTCGCTGCTCGCCAGGACCACCACCGGCAGATCGGGACGAACCCGGCGCAACCAGCGTAAGGCGAGCATTCCGTCCGACTCGCCAGGAGCCACATCGAATAGAACTAAATCCAGCCCAATAGGCGACTGGACGCGTTCGAGGGCTTCCCAACCGCTGCCAACCGTCTCCAACTGCCACACACAATTTGCCCCGTTGGAGCAGCAGAGATTTAAAATCGACCTGTCCCTACTTACTAAAAGTATTTGTGCCGATTTCATGAAAGGTTCACAGAGGTTCGATGTCGTAGCCTTCAACTCTTACCGATAAAGAACGCTGAATTGCATCCACCGAAATAATCAGACTGCGATCTCCATCGCGCGACAAAAGAACACCTTCCACACCGTCGAGCGAGCCGCCGCGGATCCGCACCTTTTGTCCGATTTTTAGAAATGGATGTTCTGACCAGGGAACTTGCCGAGTGATTACGGTTCGCAGCGCGTTGATTTGTTCTTCAGGGATGGCTATCGCTTCTCCACCCATTCGAACGATTCCAAATACGCCGTTGGTCCGGTTTACAAAATTTCGTTGCTCGGTATTGCTGACTACAAGCTTGGCGAAGACGTAACAGCTGAATAATGGAAGCTCCACTTTTTTCTTGCGATCACTCCAGCGACGTATTTCGGTGACCAGCGGAAGAAATGTAGTTAAACCGTGTTCCTGGAGCCGCTCGGAAATTACTTTTTCATTTCGAGCCCGGGTTTGTATCGCGTACCAGCTAGGCTCTTGCTCTTTGACCATTTGAATCGACACCGAAGACATTTCCAGTTGCAGATATCTGCAGCTTCGCCCTCTAAGTCACATTCGACACGTGTGACCCCTAAAGTAATAAGAATTTGGATGCGTTGGAGCGCTGCAGGGGGGAGGTGCTGTAATGCCTAAACAACAGATTTAGAATACTGATACATGCAAAGGACTGCAAGAGGCGGGTCAACTCGTGCTATGAAGTCTCCCTTACTGTAGGGTATTTGTTACCATCAGTTTAGAGACATACAGACTAGAGACGAATGTCTCTCTCAGGGATCTTCATTGTAGCCTGGTGGACCTGCGAGTATCGACGTATGTTATTGTAAAACAGTCACTTGCAAGACGTATAGGTGAATGCAACAATCTTTGTCAAGGAAGTGTCACAATGAGACGACTGTTAAACTGTAATAGTTGCAAAGTTGTTCAACTTTCGTTCGTTGCCTACGCTCATAGCCGTCGGCTACAATTCACCAGGATTAGTCGGAAAATCGCGGTCTGAAGTGGTTTCCACAGTTCTGTAGTACCTTCTCCCTCCACTGTTTCAGAGACTAAGTTCTTTGGTAGTTCTTTCTTCGCTGGCCAAGCCATGGCCAAAGACTTTTTGAACGTCAGGTATGTGCTTGAGGGGCGTATGCAACCCATTCACGGAGCGGCCGGAAAAAAGATGATTCGCGTACTGGTTGCCGACGATACCCGGATACACACTCAGCTCCTAGCGGACGCCCTACGGCGCGACCGCGATCTCGAAGTCATCAGCCCGATGGTGCACTCCCGCGACCTGGTGGAAACTGCAAAGCTGCAACAGGTGGAAGTCGTCATACTCAGCTCGAACCTGGATGAGGAACCGCTACGAGGCTTCGAGCTTTTGCGGCAACTGCGCGCGTCGCAGCCCGGCATCCTCGCGGTAATGCTGCTCGAATCTTCCAAGCGGGATACCGTTCTTCAGGCGTTTCGTTCTGGCGCGAGAGGTATCTTCAGCCGCCACGATTCGCTTGAGATGCTTTCCAAATGCATCCGCAGTGTCCGTCACGGAGAGATCTGGGCCACAAGTCAGCAGATGACCTATGCCGTCGAGGCCCTCGAGTCTTCGCCGATGGTTCGCGCGGTTGATTCCAACGGTCTCAGTTTGCTTTCAAAAAGAGAGTTGGAAGTGGTTCGCAGTCTGGCGGAAGGCCTGACGAATCGTGAGATTGCAGTTCGCCTCGGATTAAGCCAGCACACGATCAAGAATTATCTTTTTCGAATTTACGACAAAATGGGTGTTTCCAGCCGCATTGAACTTTTGTTCATGACTCTAAACGAGCACGAGCCGGCACGGACCGGAGCGGCAACAGCACAGGCAGGCATCGCTCACGAAACCGGCTTCCAGAATCTGCCATCATCCCGCTCATCACCATCAGGAGCGCGACCCGACGAAGATCTCGACCTGGAGGGTCCGCGATTCCGTATTCGAACGGGGCCGGCCGCTCCGCCACGCAAAGAGGCAAGAAGCGAAAACCAGGATTCAACGCGCTCAAAGTTCGGAGCGACTTCAACCTCTGGTCCGGACCCGCTGGACTAGTTTCATAACGTGGTATCCCTACCGCTCTGATTAGCCCCTCCCATCGGCCGCATAGAGACGCGAAACAAAAAGAATAAAAAGAAGAATGAGCCGGCCAAAACCTCTTACCCCAATGTTTTAAGCACCTGCTGGCGTTCCCCCTACTCGAACTTGCGGTGGGCGACATGAGGCTGTTCCCTCCGCAGGGAAATTGCGACCAGCAAATTGGAATCTTCCGAGCCTCTCACGGAATCCAAAATAATCATGACTACTCCAAATGCTTCTCATGCTGGCACCGTCTCCGTAGCAGAAGACCTCATAGTAAATCGTCTCGGGTTTGGCGCGATGCGCATCACCGGCGACGGAATTTGGGGGAATCCTAAGAACCCGGCCGAGTGCAAACGCGTGCTCAAGCGCCTTATCGACCTGAACGTGAATTTCATTGATACCGCCGACTCCTATGGACCTGAGGTGAGCGAAGACCTCATCGCCAAAGCGCTTTATCCGTACCCAAAGGATCTGGTAATTGCTACCAAAGGCGGCTTCACGCGCCAAGGTCCAAACCAATGGGTTGCGGTGGGCCGTGCGGAGTATCTGCGGCAGTGCGTTGAGATGAGTCTGCGCCGCCTTAAAGTGGAGCGCATCGATCTTTACCAACTCCACCGCTTCGATCCCAAGGTTCCTGTGGAAGAATCGCTAGGCGAGCTGAAGAAGATGCAGGAGGAAGGCAAGATTCGCCACATTGGTCTCTCGGAAACGTCTGTCAGTGACATTCAGCGGGCGCAGGAGATGATCAAAGTGGCGAGCGTCCAGAATAAATACAATCTCACCGACCGTGCTTACGAAGACGTGGTTGATTACTGCACTCAGAACGATATCGTTTTCATTCCATGGTTTCCGCTTGCATCCGGAGAACTTGCCAAGAAGGACAGCGTTCTCGATCGTCTCGCCAAAACCCATAACGCTACGACCTCGCAAGTGGCGGTTGCATGGCTGCTGGCGCGTTCCGCAATGATGCTGCCAATTCCAGGCACGTCTCGCGTCAAGCATCTTGAAGAGAATGTTGCCGCGGCGGAACTGAAGTTAAGCCAATCGGAGTGGCAATCGCTGGAGGAGACAACCAAGAGGGCAGCTTAGGGGAAGTGTTTGCGACTGATGCGGAAGAAACGGTTGTCAACGCTTACGTCTCGTCCTTGGGGATTCCAATAGCCCTCGAGTCGATATGCTAGCGCTGCGTTTCAGATACTCCCGAGCGACGCCAGTGGGTCGTTCAACGTCAACCACGACGTGGGGGCCTGTCCCTTTCTTCTGTTAGCCGGGGAACGAAATGGTCGGGTGAGGAATTTGGTCGTGTCATACCAAAAGCAATCGGCAGGACATAAAGAAGCAGGACCTAGATTTGACCTCGAGCCACACTGAAGACCACCACCAGGTTTGATCCTGCGCCGATGTCGGGAGGTGTATTCCGCATCATCCAGGTCGTATTTGCACACGATGGACACGAGATCAGAAAAGAGGAGGGAGACGTTGGACGTCTCCCTCAAAATTGCGACCGTAAGTTTCGCGGTTAGGATCCGCTCGAACATTATTGAACGACGAGCGTCTCCGTTGCGGTATGCGTCACAGATCCTGAAGTTCCCGTGACAGTGATGGTGTAAGTTCCCGCAGGCGTTCCCGGATGGCCGCCACCTCCGCCCCCCCCACCACTGCTTGAAGACGAACCGCCGCACGCTGTCAGGAAGATCAGTCCCGAGAAAACCATGCAGCCTAACAGCAAGCTCCAGATCTTCTTCTTGCGCGAAGTGAAACTAGTAGCCAACAGCGCCAGTCCACTGATCGGCAAGAACATCGCATACAGCGCGTTTCGCAAACTAGGAGCAAGCGACGCAGTGGTCGCAGCCGAAGTGCTCACCGTCAACGTTGAGGTGCCCGAGCCACCTGTAACGGAGGCGGGGCTCAGCGCGCAGGTGGGCGCCCGGGTGGCTGTCGGAGTGACACTGCAGGTCAGGTTCACGGTCCCAGTAAAGCCGTTAACCGGCGAAACCGTGATCGCAGAAGTGGCGTTGGCCCCTGCCGCGACAGTAGCCGGCGTTAACGCGGTACCCCCGACTGTGAAATCTGGCGCAGGAGTCACGGTCAGGCCGACCGTGGTGTTGTGAGTCAATGAGCCGGAAGTTCCTGTAACTGTCACCGTTGACACCCCGGCTGGTGTGCTTGCGGCTGTGTTAATGGTGAGATTCGAATTAACCGGCGTGCCAGCAGGAGTCACCGACGAAGGCGCGAAAGTACACGTTGCGCTTGGTGGCAGACCTGCCGTACAGGTCAGACCGACGAGGTTCGCGAACGCATTTACCTCGCCTACTGAGACGGTGTAGTTCGCCGAACTTCCCGCCGCTACGGAGGCCGTACCAGGCGGCGTCACGGCCACGCTGAAATCGGGAATCGCGCCAGACTGCTCGAACGCCACTGCCTGCATCACCCAGGCCACATTCGTAGCCTGGGTTGCCTTGGCGTCGATCACACCAGCCTGCTGGCCAATCAGGTGTTCTACATTGGCGCCGCGGGGAGTAACCAAAACGGTAGTGAAACCTGGACCAGCACCAGTGATAGCACCGGCGACCGTTGCAGCACCAACAATCAGGTCCACGACATTAGTGGTAGTGATGGGGCCACTGGAAAGTTCCGTGCCGCTTCCGCTGCCTCCTCCGCCAGAATCGAGCGCGAAAACAGGGTCAATTCCACTGTATTCGAGTACGCGAACGTCCGGAGATGCAGCGGCGGCACTGAACGTCACTGTGACGGTGTTGCTGGCTGAAGCAACAATATTTTTGGCATAGTAGATAGCCTGACTCAGCCCCGTGCCGACTGTAGAGGGAAATGCAAGAACATAGGTGTTTCCGGCGGTGTCTGTAACAGATTGAACGGTGTTCGTGGCGTCCGCCCATCCGATAATCACCACGTTGAGATTCCCCGCCGTTTGGGCGAGAGCATATGTAACCGGCGCCGTTGCGGCCGGCGATACGGGCTGAGCGGAGCTCGCTTGCACGAAACTGATGGTCGAAGCTGGCGTGTAAGTGTAGTTGAAGCCCAAAGTTCCCGACGTACCACTGGGGTTGGTGACGACTACTCCAACCGCCCCGACAGAACCGGCGGGCATGTTGGCACGAATGGTATTGACATTCGCAACGAATACCTTGTCGGCTGGAACTCCGCCAATCGTAACTTTTGCTCCGGCGGCAAAGTCGCTGCCGGTGATACTGACGGTGTTGCCGCCGTTGGTAGTGCCCGTATCTAAAATAATGCCGCTGGTTGTTGCGGTAGAAAAGGGCGTACTCGCGGTGAAGGAGAACGGAGAAGGAGCGGATGCCTGTCCATCGACGTTCGTTACTGTGGCACTAGCCACGCCGGTCGCGAAGGCCGGAGTAAGACAGGTGATGGTTGTAGTCGAAGTCACGACACAATCGACACCGCCGGCAGATGCTGCGCCACCATTGCTGAAAACCACGCTGGCTCCGGGCTCAAAATTGGTCCCGGTAACCGTGATCGGGACATCCCCCGCTTCTGGACTTGACGTAGGCGAAAGAGACGTAACTGTTGGCGCTGCGAAAGCGGGCGGAGTCTGGCCAGCCTGACGAAAAGCTGCGACCTGCATCACCCAATTCCCGGCTGCGAGCACGCCTGTAGCGTGATAGGTTCCCGCCGCGCTTACGATCTGGTCTTCGGCAATATCTCCAAGCCCATTCAAATTCTGAAGCACAAAACCGGCACCACTGCCGGTGAATGCAGTCGTAATCGTACCGGCACCGAAGATCAGATCCTTGGCAGAATTAGTTGTGATTGAGCCGCTATCCGATGTGGTCGCCGTGCCTGTGGCTCCTCCTGAATTGTCCAATGGATTTGCAATATCCAACCCGCTGTACTCCAGGATTCGTATGCTCTGAGCAGCCGTACTCTGGTTGAACCTCACCGTAACTGTGTTCGCGCCGGCAGCGATGTTTTTGGCGTAATAGATTGCCTGCGAGACACCGGGGTCGGTAGAACCTGGCGCTGGGACTGTCGTCGCTACGGGACTAGCAGCCAGGGCATAGGTATTACCGTTGCTGTCTGTGACCGAAGCCACCGTGCTGGACACGTCGCTCCACCCCACGACAACGATATTAAGATTGCCGGCAGCCTGAGGAGTAACGAAAGGTACGTCGATAGAATTTGTGTAAACGAATGCGTTAGGACTGCTGTTAACTTGTACGAAAGCGACTTGTCCCGCGGCGAATGTGGGCAGTAAAAGCGACGCGACCGCTATCACTAGCACGGGTAGGCATGGAAAACACTTCAGCATTTTGGAGCATGCAAATTCTATTTTCACGACAGTGACCTCTATGGATAGTCCGCCGGTTGTAGCCGACATACGATGTGGGCGGTACGATGGCTCGAAGGCGTTACAAGCAGGGTTCACAATTGGAATCTAGCCACTCTTCGTCGTTACGCTATCACTAGACAAAATGCAGTGAGAATATCTCCGAAGGCTCATCCCTTGATCGCGATTTCCCGCGCGATGAGGGTTACCCCCGGCATCATAGAGACCAGTTTCGAGTCCAGGCCTCTGTTCCTGGGTTGCTTCAGGTGAAGCAGCTCTGCTGCTCTGATCCTGACAGACTGTCTATTTTCCCTGTAAAATGTGCACATTAGCTCTAGCCGGCCACCGAAGCTGCATTTTCCTAACCAGAGCCCACGACTCCAATGATCCGTGTCGAATGAATGGAAAAAATCTGCCGAATCAGGCTACCTCGCGAACCGGTGCGCATCCAAATAGCTATCCAGGAAGCTGAAAGCCGTCTGTTGTTTCTTGACTTTATCTTGAAGGAGATGCCTGAAACTGTCGCGGGTTTGAGGCTCAGTTCTGCCCTTGCGGGTTGTGGATGATCAAAGATCACTGCGATCAATTTACGGGACAAGGGACCTATTCCAGGAATGAAGAATGCAGGCGGAAGTTTCTCTCTTTTACTTATCTTATGCAGTTTGGGGTGCGGTGGCTCGTCTACGCCAGCCGTTACTGATCCTCCGGGCATTACCGATCCCCCTGGCAAATACTCAACCACATTCCCGTTGACCGAAGACCCTATTTCGGAGAAGAACAAATGGGTCAACGGCAAGGCAACCGGCATCGACTGGGCAGACGTGTCGACCGTCCGCAGGTCGGGCCGTAGGCAACGAAACTGGCGCCAACTTCTCTGACGCTACCGCGGTCCTGCAGAATGTAAACTGGAAGGCGGATCAGAAAGCTACGGCCGTAGTCTCCACTACCGGAGCGCCCATTGACGATTGTTCGCAAGAGGTCGAGTTACGCCTTCGAACCGTCATCGCCGGCCACAGTATCACCGGGTATGAGGTGAATTACAAATGGTCCACCAATTCGACAGGTTACATGCAGATCGTTCGATGGGACGGGCCCTTTGCGGACTTCACTGTGCTTCAAAGCCTAAGTGGACAGCAGTATGGAGTCACCAACGGAGACACCGTGTCTGCGACAATCGTTGGAAATGTGATCACAGCATTCAAGAACGGAGTTCAGCAGGGCCAGGCAACTGACGATACATACTCCAGCGGAAGCCCTGGAATTGGATTCAATCTCGACAACACCATTTCTGGATGTTCGGGAAGCAACCCGACCTACGGATTCAGCAGCTTTACCGCCCTGGACAGCACGCAAGGGGCGTTTTAGAGAACTTTCGAGTTGTTCGGATCCAGCTATTTTTTGTAGACAAGTTTCTTTCGTAACGTTTACGGCGGGCAATACGGGCCGTCCATTTGCTTTTCAGTTCTATAGTATTACTGCAGTATTACTGCTCGTTGAAGCACATCCACCTGAAACGCCCAAATGACCATAGAACAATCAGCGGGGACGACTGACAGCCGGGCACCCGCTTATAGCATCGTCATTCCTGCTTACAACGAGGGATCGCGTGTCGGAGACACGCTTGAGCGAGTGCTGGCTTTCGCGAATCAGCAGGGTTGGGACGCTGAGGTCATCGTCGTCAACGATGGTTCGCGCGACAATACCGCGCAGATTGTTGCAGATTATGCAAGGAAAGATCCTCGGCTGCGCCTGCTGGAAAATCCAGGCAATCGCGGCAAGGGCTACAGCGTACGAAATGGGATGTTGAATGCTTGCGGAAAGATATTACTTTTCAGCGACGCCGATCTATCTTCGCCAATCGAAGAAGCACAAAAGCTCTTTGATGCCCTCGAGAGAGGAGCTGACATAGCAATCGGCTCACGCTGGCTGGAGAGTGGCTTACAAACTCAGCGTCAGCCGCTTCATCGCCAACTTTTCGGACGTGTTTTCAATTTGCTTCTGCGAATCATATTGGGGTTAACTTTTCGCGACACACAATGCGGGTTTAAAGCCTTTACTCGCCGCGCCGCTGAGAAGATTTTCCCGCTGCAACAAATCGAACGCTGGGGTTTCGATCCGGAACTGCTCTATCTGGCAAACAAGTTCAGACTCAAAGTGATCGAGGTTCCAGTAGCATGGGCTCATCGCGAGGGTACCCGCATCAATCCTCTGCGCGACGGAGCAAAAATGTTTTTGGAAATGCTGAAGATTCGATGGAATGCGATGAACGGGAAATACGACTCTCCGCGAAAATAAGGGGTAGATCCAATACCTCGATCTGATCCCATGTTACCGATCGCGAATACTTGACCTCGCCAGAAGGCGCTGCCGTTAGCCGACCTCGACCAGATCCTCTACCTTCTCGCGGGTGGAAACGGGCGGACGCGGAGGAACCATCGCTCTGGCTCGGCGTTGCCGCAAATTCCGAATGGGCTGTTCCACGACGTAAAACGAAACCGTGGCCGCCAGTAACGTCAGTACAAGGTTCAGCGGAAAGGCTGTGAACCACGTTCGCGAATCCGGATTCGTGAATGGCATATTCCAGAGATACAAACTGTAGCTCAAGTTGCCAATCCAGATCATCACCGTAGTATTCAATATCCTGGGACGTGTAGTGATCGCATGCTGGATACAAAGAACGATACCAAGATTAAAAATAGTCAGCGCCGAGCTCTGAACCAGTCCTGACACATGCCAAAAATTAAGAACGTAATGGTAGTGCTGCAAAATCGGCACTGAAAGCGTCAATACCCAGATGATGGGAAATCCGCGCCAGGCAAAAAACGATCCATACTTTCTGAATTTCTCCTGGTACAAGGCCAGCAAGCATCCCGCCGCGAGCGAATCGATGACGCACGGAAAAATCGAATCGATGACTGAGGGAGCGCCGTACGGTGGACCGATTTTCACCAGCACCAGCCGAAGAACCGGGGCGAAGATAAGGCTACCAAACGCAATGCGCGGGGCGACTACCAAGCCGATTGCGATTAAAGCCGGCCAAAGCATGTAAAACTGCTCTTCCACCGAAAGCGACCACAGATGCCGCAAGTTCCAGGGTGAATGGATCGCGTACGACGTCATGTACGTATATGCGGCGATCAGATATTTAAAGGACAGCGACGAGTAAAAAACGACCGTCACGACCAGCAGGTAGAAGTAGGCAGCGGGAAAAATGCGGTACGCGCGGCGTATGTAAAACTGCTTGAGATCGATCCTCCCCGTCTTTTGCCGTTCCTGCACCAAAAGCGTGGTAATCAGGAAGCCGGAGATGACAAAAAATATACGCACGCCGTAGTGAGCGTAGATATCGGTCCACCAGCTGCGTTGAATAGGAAATCCGGAACTGAACGCGAAGTGGCCAACCAGCACAAAGGAAATGGACAAGGCCCGGAGTCCATCAAGCGAGGGTATGCGAGACGATGATGACACTAAGAGGCTCCTAGCTCCCCACTGCCCAATTCGACTGCAGATTTATTAGTTTTCTCGCCCACTTGAAACTTTCGTTACCAAGCTGGGCATCTTCGCGCAGAGAATCCTAGCGTTTAGACGTTCTCGACCCTCGCCACGTTGCTTATAGCGATTTTTCCACCGTTGGCACCCGACCCATTAAATTCTTGCCTCTTGACTATATACTGGGCATTTGAATCGCCAACTTCGTCGGTCGTAAGTAGCTGATTTTACAGCGGTAAAGGCTTCGACATCGACCGGAGTTTTTCGGGTACGCAAATATTTTCACCTTTTTGAAAAATGTTACAAAGAAACTTACGGACCCAGTGCCGCCCGCTGTTATTCAACCGTGGGTAAGCTCATTGCTAACGATGAGGAAATCGCGAAGTTTTTCCACAATAGTTAAACAGGCCCCCACCACATTACTTCTCCTATTCTCCGACAACTTTTCTCCTCTTATCCACTTCCCAATCTCCAAAAACCTTTAAGCCTAGACTTATTAACAAAAGCGGATTTGTATCTTATTTCTCTCCCCACGTTCTGCAGAAAAACGCACGCACTGACGGAGTCATGCACGTATGAATGTATGTACGTCAATAAATTTACAACCAGTGAGAACCAGTTCTACCTGACTATTTAGAGGAGACCCGTATGCAGAACCTAACCCTAACCGGCGATAAACTTGCAAAAGCACTCAGAAAGTTGGCGGCGGCGGGATGTCCAGTTGACGAATCGGTGGCAGATGCAGCTGATCAAGGCGGCGACCTCGAGATTAACCAAGTTGGGGAGTCGATGGCGTACGAACTACTGGGCGGCTGCACGGCCTACATCTTCGATCTGGAATTTATCAATCAGACCGCGAACAACATTTATCTGTCTGACTATCCAAAGTTGTCGAACCACGAGGAGGACCCAGAACTTGAGTGGCTGCCTGATCCCAAAGAAACCTCGAAAGAATTGTCGCATTCTCGTAAAACGCACGGTCGCCAGAACGATCGCGAGCATTCCCAATCGCAACGCTATCGCTTTCCGGGTGGCTCCAAACTTGAATATCCACGGGACGTTGTCCTGAATCACATTCTCTTTCCGAAGCTACTTCTGCCTCCCTCGCGCCCTTTAAGGGGTCTACTTTTGGGCATCGGACGAGGCATGCCCAAAGAACTACGTGGTGGTCAAATAATCGAACGAACCATCTCACTGATCTCCACTAAGCATGATGAATACTCCGCTTCCATTAGGTTAATGGTCGACCGGCTGGAGGCGAAGGAGAAGCCTAAAAGAATAAGCAGCATTTACGACGACCCGATATCGAGCCCAGTCCGAGAATTATTTTTAAGAGCCCCGACTTCGGGGTGGCAATGGCCACACACAAAGATCCGAAAACCACGCCTGGTAAGAAGAGCGATTTGCTTTAGACTACATTGATTACTGTAAATGTAGTCGAATCTTGGTTAGGTTGGCAGTGGGGCATATGAGGCCCAGCGCGCGCAGCAGGTTTGCTTATAAGGTTCGGAATGACTTTCCACGACCTAATTAAGTTATGATGCGGATGGTTCGCTTGTCTGAGATCTAAGCTTGGCGCAGAACTTGAAAACGATATCGTGATCAACGGAAAACAGCATCGCCGTAGTGTTTCCCGCTTACAACGCGGAGAAAACGTTGCCAGCAACCGTCGCCGAACTCCCCGACCTGGTAGACATCCGAATTCTTGTGGACGACCACAGCTCGGACCGCACGGTAGAAATTGCCCGGCAGCTGGGGTTACGACTTTTCGTGCATGATCAGAATTACGGGTACGGGCGCAACCAGCAGACCTGCTACCGCGAAGCTCTGGCTGCGGGCGCCGACGTAGTGATCATGGTGCATCCCGATTACCAGTACACGCCCCTGCTGGTGACGGCCATGGCAAGCATGGTGGCCTACGACGTTTATGACGTAGTGCTGGGATCGCGCATCATCGGCGGGCAGGCTTTGCGGGGAGGCATGCCGTATTACAAATATGTCGCCAACCGATTCCTCACTGCGTTCGAGAATTTATTTTTGGGAGTCAAGTTGTCGGAATATCACACCGGCTATCGGGCCTTTACCCGCAAGGTTTTGTTGGAACTTCCCTTGCTCGAAAATTCGGATGATTTTGTTTTCGACAATCAGTTATTGGCACAATGCGTGAATTTTGGCTTCCGCATCGGCGAAGTGTCCTGCCCGACTAAATATTTTAAAGAAGCCTCGTCCATCAATTTTCGCCGTAGCGTGACCTACGGGCTAGGCGTGTTGAAGACGACAGTGCAGTTCGCCCTCCAACGGTTGGGCCTGGCCAATTTTCGAATCTTTAGTCCGAAGGGCCGGAAGTTGGAAGCCGGAACTCCGGGCTATTACGCGGCGGCCGCATCGGAACCTCACGCCTAATTCGTCCCCGGAATCTTTCCCTGAACGCTCAGCCGCGGCACCGCCTAACAACAATCGGTTGTGAAGCGTTTAAGGTATCCTGACCGGGGGAAGGTGGATGCAATCGAAATTTCTCTGGAGTTTGCTTTTTCTTATCGCAATTCTTGGAGCACAGCTGTGCAGCGCAGCCACGCGGCATTACTACATCGCAGCTGAGGATTCCAATTGGGATTACGCTCCCAGCAAACGCGACCTGATTCACGGCAGCCACCTGCCCATGCCGTGGCGTCAGCAAACCCAGTGGCCCAAGACCCGGTTCATCGAATACACCGATGGCACATTCTCAACTCGCAAACCTCAACCGGAATGGCTGGGAATCCTAGGTCCCATCATTCGCGCGGAAGTTGGCGATACTATCGTGGTCGAGTTCCTTAACCGTAGCATTCGAGTCCACGACATTCATCCTCATGGCTTGCGCTACGACAAAACTAGTGAAGGCGCGCACTACATCGCGTCGGGGCCAGGCGCTGTAGTGCTCTCCGGCGCGCGCTACACCTACACTTGGCACGCCGACAATGGAAGCGGACCCGGCCCGGCCGATCCAAGTTCAATCGTATGGTGGTATCACCCGCATACCGATGAACCATCTGAAACCAATGCCGGCCTCATGGGACCGATCATCATTACGGCTAAAGGCAAAGCAAAACGTGATGGCTCACCGAAGGAGGTCGATCAGGAATTCATCGCTTCGTTCATGATATTCGACGAACTGATGGCTAAGTTTGAATCGACCACCCATGGAATGAACCGCACTTTCAAACGCGATCCGAATGACGACACGGGGCGCTTCTATGCCATCAATGGTTACGTCTTCGGCAATCTCCCTGGGCTTACCGTCAAAGCCGGAAGTCGCGTGCGCTGGTATTTAATGGGAATGGGAGGAGAGCAGGACCTGCACACTCCTCATTGGCACGGCAAGACGGTCGAATATCAGAATCGACACGTCGATGTGATCGAGTTGCTTCCTGCGAGCACAGCTACCGTGGATATGCTCGCTGACAACCCGGGCACATGGCTCTTCCATTGTCAGGTAACTGATCACATGGAAGCGGGCATGATGGCGACTTATACGATTTACCCACCTGCACCGAATTCCTGTCCGATTGCCTTTGGTGGGGGAGACTTCTGGAACAATCCCAACGAACTGTCCGTGACGGTGCGCAACACCAGCCCTAAAACTATCGAGCGTCTCGTTTTGACTCCCGGCGCGTTTCTCTCTCGCATGGATTTGCGGACTTCGCTAACTCCGTGGATGTCAAATGCTCCGATCCTGCCGGAAAAGGAACTGAAATTGAAATCGAATAATTTTTACCAAAGCGGCGGGATCATGGGATGGGCGCTAATTCCCTATCAAATTGTCTACGCAGATGGCAGCAAATGGAGCCCGCATCAAAGTGGTGAGTGCTTCCATGTTTACTGGCGCGACAAGGAGCAGCCTGGGATGCCGGTGCTTCCGCCGTTCCAGATGGAAGTCAATGCAGACTGAAAATTCCTCAGTTTAGTAATCCGTAAATTGCAACTACTTGGTCGAAGGCCACAATCACTTTGCCGTTAATTACCACGGGCGTACCAAAGCCAATCCCGGTTCCCATGGAGTCACGGCCTCCGTTCATATTGCTGTTCCATAGTTCGTGGGAGATTTGAGTGGCGTCGTACGCGTGCAGTATAGCTTGCCCAGATACCGACTTTTCGTAGGCCCAAACGATTCCATTTTGCGTTCCATTCGCGGATACGACGGTATTCCCTCCCCGTAGGCCAAAGGCCGTAGGCGATTGCGCCACGGGCGTCGAATTCAACAGGTTATTTTGAAACTGGTATTGCTTCAACGGCGCGTTGGATGCTCCTGCGTACAGATTCCCATTCCAATACGAGGGGTTTCCGTACAAGCGGTTCCACCCGGTGCCTTCGGCTTCTCCAGATCCGGTATTCGGAGCACAGGTGTCAGCTCCCACCATAAATTCCTGCGGAATTTGCGTATCGCCGGCGCTATTGAAATGTCCCAGATTAGTCGTGTCGAGAAGGAAGAGCCTGCCCTCCTTGTTGTAAATAGCAGCGAAATTGCGACCGCTGGTAAAGTCCGCCGGTAAAAGTGCGGTTCCACCGGAGCCAAGTTCCAGATCGGCCTCATCAACGCAGGCGGCATTGAATGGTGTGAACCAGTCAAGGATTTGAAAGCTGCCATTATTTAACTGCAACTTCAAAAGTGAATCACCATGATTGTCTCCGCCCTGGTCCGCGTTAAAGCTACCATCGGCGGCTGCAATGTATATGTTGCCGTTGGCGTCAACCGAAGGCGCTGCCCCGCCCTGCCAGAAGGCGGCCCCGCCACCGTGATCGGAGGGTCCGTCCGCATCATCAACCGGCTGGGCTTCTGTAGCAGAATTGAAGACGGCTTGCATAGTCAAGGTAGCGGGATCAAACGCCATCAACCAACCGTGATAAACGCCGTAGTCGGAAAACGATCCCCAGGCTACGAGAATTGAATTGTTTGCCTTGGTTAGTCCCGCGCGTTGATTCTGGATGGATGGGTCAAAAGCAATCTGTCCCCCAACATCACCTTTTCCCGTGCCGGGAACGCTGGCCTGAATCTGAACGCTTCCCGGACCGAAATCATTTCCCGTGTGAATATCGAGAGCTCGCAACCACTGTTCAGCCGTGCCATTACGCGACAGGGTAGTCACGAAATAGAGAACTCCAGTCGCAGAGTCGATAAAGGGTGTACCCGTAATTCCAACTTCGCCATCCAGAGTCGTTCTTCCTCCGAAATTATCGGGCAGCGGCGCTATGCCGGCGCTCGCATCCAGGTAGTGCTTTTCCCAAAGGGAACCTGCGGAAGGATTATCCGCGTCGATGGCGTATACGCTGTCGTGCTCCGTGACCAGAAAAATCACATTGTGCGTCCCGCCGTTGATCGACAGACTATTGACGTAGAGAGGTTGCGCCGCTAGCAGGCCGTCGGCTTGGAATGTGCCCAGCTTTCCGAATTGATTGACGTTGACCAGGGTCGGGGTTAGCGTGGTTTCGTTTGCATATAGGCCCTTGCCCGATATGTCCCCTTTCCAGAGCAGCACCCCTGTAAATGTAGGTGTTGTGGTTGGGGGTGGAGTCGTTGTTGGGGGTGGCGTTGTGGTTGGGGGTGGCGTTGTGGTTGGGGGTGGCGTTGTGGTTGGGGGTGGCGTTGTGGTTGGGGGTGGTGTTGTGGTTGGGGGTGGTGTTGTTGGGGGGGGATCGGTGCTCGTGCGAGATGCCGACGTACCGCCACCGCCACAAGTGATGCTTAACAGTACACTCGCAAGTATGACTAAACCCAAAGCGAAGTTAACGACCAGGGAGTCTTTCTTCATACTGGTTTTTGTGACGACATCTAAGGCCTACCCTTAGAGGACACAGGTTCGTCCGCGGTTGCCCGTAACGAGCGTCAGGCGCCTGTTTGCGGCTAGGGGCGTCGCATAGAGCCTCGCAAAACCTGCGGACTTCTAACCGCATCTTTGTAAAGTTCTGTGTTTCGGGGGAATTCCGAAAGATGCAAATCCGAATGAATCACAATCCACAATTGCTTAGCCATGGATTCCGGACATTTTTAGGTTTGAGCGAACTTGTTGGGTAGATGGAGGCGGCCCCAGGGGTGAGGCCGCCTTCGCATCAAAACTCAGTAATAGGTGAAGTTCAATTTATCGAGGTAGATAGAGTAGGGCGCCTGCTTGTAATTTCCGTCGATCTGGAAGTTGATGGTCACGCCGTGCCAACCGTTGGGCGTTGAATTGTTGTACCAATTCAAGGTCTGCTTGTTACCGTTCAGAGTGATCGTTTTATAAAGCAGCTTGTTGTCCGTGGTTCTCTCGACCTCCAGTATCAAATGGTTCCAAGTGTTGCTTTTCGGCTGACAAGAGATCGGAGTGTTGATCCACTTGTTGTTGGGATTGTCCCAGATCGCCCACACGTGACCGCTGGTTATGCGGCACTCGGTTCCGAAAATGTATCCTCTTCCACTCGTGAAGTGATTGATATCAAACTCAATGGCCTCAGCCAGCTCCACGTTGGTGCCAAAAAAGTAGACGTCGTAGATGAAATGATGAAAGCTCGCTACCAGGGATTTGTTGGTATCGGGTATGCCCTGCGTAGAAAAATCGCCAATAAGCTGGTTGTACCAGAGCGCGTCCGAGTACGGTACGGAGCCTCCGATACTGGCTTTCATCGAGCTTCCACTAATCGATGGAGACGAGACGCCGTGGGTGGTGCCCCAAGTGACTTTAGGAGAGCAACCGGTACAGACGTCGTATTTTGGCGCCAGTTCACCGAAGCTCTTCCACCCCTTATCGTTCTGCAAATTGGTGAATGTTTTTCCCGGAGTCGACTCGGTGGTCGAGCTCACGGTCAATGGAATTGCGGTCTTCGCTGTGTTGCCGCAATTGTCCCAGGCCTGCACCACAGTATTTTGCTTCCCCGTGCCGACGGAAATAGTGGAATCCAGTTTGGAGCCCGGAGTTGTGGTCACAAGGCTGTTGCTGACGTAGACGCCCACCGCAGCTACGCCTTTGGAACAACCGGTGGTCGCACTGGCCACATAGTGCACCGGGGAAGAGGAAGTGCTATTGGGTGCGGGAACCGTAACCTTGACGCCGGGTTGGGTCCCGGTCGAAACGTTACCGTTGTCAGCGGCACCAGCGACCGTAATCTTCACCGGTTTGGTCGACGAACCGCCGCAGTTATCCCACGATTGGACTACGGTCTCGTAGGTACCGGGGCTCAGCTGCAATGTTGTGTCCAGGCTCGAGCCTTGGGTGACGTACGCCCGTTTAAACGGCGAAGTGTAGATGCCAATCGAGGCAACGCCCTTGGAACACGATGACACCGCCGAGGCGACATAATGAACGGGGCTCGAGACCGATGACCCGTTCGCAGGTGCGCTTACGCTTATATTGCCGCCGCCGACGGTAACCGTCAGAGCAGCCCCGGATGAGCTGCCGCAGTTGTCCCACTCCTTTACCGTAACCGTATGGGTTCCAAGACTCATCTCAAGGTTCGTATCGAGTTTTGAACCCCTTACCACGTACGAGAGCACTCCGGAAGACGTGTATATGCCCATCGACGCGACACCTTTGGAGCACGACGAACTTCCCGTGGCTACGAAGTGAACGGGGGATTGAAGGGATGAGCCGTTCCCGGGGCTAGTTACCGAAACCGACCCGAATGCCCAGACGCTGAACACACCAAGAGTAAAAGCAATGAAGACGCACTTCTGCATGACAGCTTTACCTAGTTTTTAAATTTTTTAAGGCGACGTGGCGGCAGTGGAGTCATTCTACGAAGGCTATTCACCGTACTCAACCAAAATGTGCATTTTTTTTACTCAGTAGTACATGTGAAGGCTCTGCCTTCTGTTCTAGGGTTCCGGTCAAATTCTGCGAGACACGATATCCTGTTTTTTGTGGGACTTAGCGGAGAGAAATTCATGATTCCCTCTCGCCCGCATCAAAATTTTCTATTGCATGGCTCCCTTCCTCGAAAAATTGACCCCGGAACATGGTCTTCTCATACAGCAAGACCTACGAAAGCATACAGAAGGAACCGGATGGAACGCAGGACAAGGCTCTCATAAGATGTGAGCACGTTTCAGCAGTGGGTGTGGGGAGCACAGCCTAAAATGTCCACCTTTGCCGTGTCCGCCAGTGACTTTGCACCGGGCGTATCTCTGTCTTTCTCCGAGCCTCAACTTGTAACCCTCGCAAAGCGCGGGGATTCGCAGGCCATCCTGAATTTGTTCGAACGCAACAAAAAGCGAGTCTATTCCTTCACTCTGCGGGTCGTAGCCGATGTTCCACGAGCAGAAACTTTAACTGAAGAAATCTTCCTGAGCAGCTTCCGAAAGCTATCCGGGCTGCGTAATGACGCGGAATTCTCTACTTGCCTTAATCGCAACGCCGTCGACGCTGTCATGAGACTGCGTACCACAACTTCGCAGGACTCTCCCCGTTACGTTTGCGGTGAGGTAGTGGAAGCAAATTCCCGACAATTTTCGCAGTGCGGAAACGATTCGAAGCGTTAAAGGAGGAAAACTACAGTGCTCATGGGTGCGATCCTGATTGTTGGGCCAAATGCTTCAAACAGCGACAAGCCTTTCAGCGATACACATGAACGCCTTGGTGGTAATCCCATAACCTGTGTCGAGTTACTAGGAAAGTCAATTCTGCAGCGCACTATTTCTCGACTGGAGCATTACGGCTTAAATGACATCTCGATCGTGGCCGACGGCAATTTGTCGAGTCTGATCTCGTCGCAACTACCTCGAAAGGTTCAGGCGGACTTCGTTCGGGAACCGATGGATGTATGGACCGCAGCCCAGAAGAAGTTTGGCGATCTTAAGGAAAAAGGCACCGAAGTCGTCGTTCTGATAAGAATGGGGGCTTACGTCGAATTCAATCTGAAACAACTTCTGGAGTTTCATCGCGATCAGCAACAATCGATCACACCTATGCATGACAGCCATGGGCCCGTGGACATCTGGCTGTTGAGCGCTTCGAACACCCCTCGAACCATCATTCCCAATCGAGTGGAGGGGAGCAAGGTCCCATCGCCGATGGTGCCATTTCTTTCGCAAAGTTACGTCAATCGCCTGACTGGCGCCCGCGATCTTCGCCGCCTGGTGGTGGACGCTTTCTTTGCACGATGCGAGATCCGCCCAATGGGTCATCAGGTTAAGACTGGGGTCTGGGTCGACGAAGGCGCCCAAATACATCGCCGAGCTCGCTTAGTGGCGCCAGCTTACATCGGACAGGACGTGAAAGTGCAATCGGATGCGGTCATCACTCGTTGCACGAATCTCGAGCGTGGCAGTGAAGTCGGATACGGAACCGTGGTCGAAGACACTTCGGTCCTTACCGGCACATGCCTCGGGACGGGACTCGATTTGGCACACGCAGTTGTGTGCGGCAATAACTTGATCCACCTGAGACGTGACGTTGTTCTGCAAATAAGTGATCCGCAGCTGCTGTCCGGACGAAGTTTTGTCTGCCCTCCGCCGGCTTATGCGTCTGAACCTAAGGAGCCGGCGGTTTTGACACCTATCGTAGATATCAATGGAGTTCGCGGGACAAGTCATGACAGGCAGCCATCTTTGATTCCGTCAAAGCTGAACGCCTGGGCGGGCTGATTGGTTTAAGCGATAGTTTTGCTAATAGCTGAAGCTGTTTCGTGCATCAAAGAAACCGAAGAGTGAGTAAGGCAGGCCCAAATATGTCAAGCCAAAGACCCGTAGTCGTGAAGCAAATGCCGAAGCAAGTAAAGGTGGGGCAAATCCAGGGGTTGTTGCGCGAAATCGCTCCAATCTTCAGAGAAGACCGGCCTCGCATCGTGTTTGATTTTTCGCAGGTGCGCCAGATCGACAGTGCCGGGGTCGACATGCTGCTGCATTGCGTTGAACAAGTTACCAGACGGGACGGAGATATCAAACTTGCCGCTGTTCCTCCGGAATCCGCCGTCATTCTTGAGTTGACGCGGGTCGATCGTCTCTTCGAGATTTTCGACACGGTTGACGATGCGGTGGACAGCTTTGATGGATTTTTTGGCATCGCAACCGGCACAGACGTCGGAACACGCTATTTTTCGCCACATGCAGCAAACGGGAATAGTGGGGGAAATTCCAAATTTCCCGGCTGAACAGCTGAGGAAGCGACGCCGACCCATGACAAAGACAAGTCCTTGCTGTGTGAAGATCACATCTGCGCTTCTTTTGCTGTTGTCATTAAGCTTGACGCCAGAACCTGTGCTCGCCTTCGCACCACAGGAAAATTCGTCCCGTCAGGAACAGCCGGATACACAATCTGCAAATCCCGCATCTTCCCCTGTCACCAAGGATTCGGGCCTTACAACAAGTTCAGCGGCCGCAAGTGAACTGCCTGACAGCCCAGGCTCGGTGCAAGCGCCAGCCACCGATCCGAGCCAGGCGGCGGGGACACAACAGTCTGAGACTGCACCTCCTTCCGCTAGTCAGCAGAAACCGGTGGGTACTGCCGCCGCGGAAGGATCCAGCGTACTAGGCACGGGCGTTTCCAAACCGGCTGGGATCGCGATCGCCCCGGGGAAGCAACATCAGGTTCGATCTTTTCTGATTAAGCTCGGTGCTGTGCTTGGCGCGGGAGCGGCCGTTGGTACCGTAATGGCACTCTCCATGGGAACCTCGAGCAAGCCCCCTGGTGCGAAATGAAATTCCACTTTCGATCTCGAACCGCAGAGGGCCTATGGCATGAAACCAGGGACTGTTTGCATAACGTTTTCCGGAATTGATGGCGCCGGCAAGAGCACTCAGATTGATTTTTTGTGCGCTACCATGGCTGCGGCTGGCGCGCGCATTGCGCGCCTTTCGTTTTGGGATGATGTTGTAGTGTGGTCAAGCCTCCGGGAATACTCAAGCCATCAGCTATTGAAGAGTGAACGAGGTATCGGCGCGCCCGGTCGGCCAGTGGCTCGGCGTGACAAAAACGTCCGCTCCTGGTATCTCACCGCTTGTCGCTTATTTTTGTACTTGCTTGATGCCCTTCATTTGCGCTTCGTACTGCGAAGAAAAACTTTAGCGGATGAGGATGTTGTCGTCTTTGACCGCTACATCTATGACGAGCTGGCAAATTTGCCTCTTAAGCGATCATTCTTCAAGGCATACGTACGTCTTTTGCTCCTCTTCGCACCTGTCCCGAATATCGCATATCTGATCGATGCCGACCCTATAGCGGCAAATCGACGTAAACCTGAATATCCGGTTAAGTTTGTTCAGACCAACCGGCAGGCCTACCTGACGCTCAGCCGCTTGGTGCGGAAGATGGTGGTAATTGATCCGGCTCCGGTGCTCGAAGTGCAAGGAAACATTGTTCGGGAACTGCTCAAGCTGCGTGCCAAATCAGAATATGCCGCATTCCTCGATACTCTGAACACGGTGCCATTCCACGCGGATACTGTCGAATGCACCGAATTTTTGTAGCTCCACATTACCTTTGACCCCGAACTGCGCTCTACTGGCGGTTATCCCACTGGTTTGAATTTTTTTTCCAGCCAACAGCCCGCTCATCAAACTCATCGAACCGAGAACGATTTATGGCCCTTAGGGCGCGAGGACTATGAAGATCTGTTTGGTGACGACGTTTCCGCCGAGCCGCGGAGGGCTAAGCGAATATGGGTTTCACATCGCGAATGAGCTTACGCGAAACCCTTTTCTAAGTCTGACGGTTCTGGCTGACACTTTGGACGGAGCGGAAGCTGATCCAGCCGGCTTTTCAGTAGACCGTTGCTGGTCGTTCGACCACCCCAACACTTCGATACGACTCCTGAGCGCAATTCGGCGGCATAAACCTGACGTAGTCTGGTTCAACCTTCTATTTACGACCTTCGGACACAACCCCTTCGTGGCCTTTTGCGGCTTAGCTGCACCTCTACTTACGCGTCTGAGTGGCCGTTATACCCATGTGACCTTGCACCATCTGATGGATGCAATCGATCTGAAAGACGCTGGCGTGCGTTTCCCGCGCCTGTATCGGGCAGCCGGTGGATTTGCCACCAGAATGCTGTTGATGTCCAACTCTGTGACTGTTCTGATGCCCACCTACCGCAAAATTCTTTTGGAGCAGTACGGACGGCAAAACGTTCATGTGCGGGCTCATGGCATTCTGTCTTACCTGCCCGAATATCCCGACTTCTCGCTTCGGGGCAATCCGGTACACCGGCTTCTGGCTTTTGGAAAGTGGGGGACTTACAAACGATTGGAGCCGATGCTTCAGGCCTTCGAACTGATCGCCAAACGGCTTTCGAACGTCAAACTGGTAGTCGCGGGTGGCGATCACCCTAGAACACCCGGCTACGTGGCTTCCATCGCCAAACAATTTGTCAACGATCCTCGCGTGGAATTCACCGGATACGTGGCCGAAGAACAGATCCCGGATCTTTTCCGAACGGCTACCGTGGCGATGATGCCGTACTCCTCTTCAACGGGATCGAGTGGTGTCGCCCACCTTGCCTCCGCTTTCGGAGTACCGATCATTTCAGCTGACATTTCCGACTTTCGCCAGATGGCCGATGAAGAAGGTTTGGCCATCGATTTCTACAAACCTTCAGACATGCAGGACTTGGCGAATCATGTCATAAGTTTGATCGAATCTCCCGAACTACAAGAGGAAATGGCGAATCAGAATTTCTCTGCTGCCCTGCGGATGACGATGCCGCAAATTATCAGCGAGTACATTCGACACTTCGGAATAGAGCGCCACACCAAAGCCTTAAGGTCCATGACCCGGCTTCGCCGCCTGCCGCGATGGCTACCCGCACGCCTTTTCGCCGGACGGCTCACCGGAAGAAACGGGCTTCGTTGGTCAGATCGTACAGCTTTCGCCTACATGCCCGGCGCCAGAAAAAGCCTCAACTTACTGGATAGTGATGGTCTGGGTAGTGGAGGCCTGAATGGTTCCGGAAACTCCAGTAATGGTGATGGTGTAGTCTTTCCCGCGAGTGGAGCTGACGAGATTGGGTTGGGTGCTGACGCCTCCGCCACAGGAACTAAGCAGGATGGCAGCCACGACCCACAGGCTCGCAACTCGGGAGCGACTGATAACCTTCCGGTTGACGCGGTTCAGGTTAAGCTCGATCCAAGCGAATCCAGCGATTCCCAATATGAACCAACTGGCGGTGATAGGAACCTTTTGCCTTTTGGATCGCGGCCGGTGAGAAGCGTTCGAAGCCGATATGGTAAGGACGGAACCTCCGGTAGCTGAATTCGGCGTTATCACGCTAGGGGCGAAGTTACAGGTCAGTTCGTCGGGCACATTCGAGCACGAAAACCAAACTGGAGCGTCGAACGAGCCGGTATCGGAAGTGACCGCGATGTCAATTTTCGCCGCTTTCCCAGGAACGATCGTGGCAACGGGAGGAGACAACTTCAGGAACAATTTGGTCGTTCTCACTTTCCTGGAGGTGCAGTGTGGGCTGTAATGGGCTGGCGCTGAGATTTGGTTCTTGAAACTTGCCTTGCCGACAGCTTGCACGAACAGGGTGTAATTCCCAGCAGCAAGCGAGTAACTGCACATGTTCAGCGCGTGCTGCCCGGTCGCAAGATCATTGAGAGGCATCAGGTTTTGGCCGTCGCTGCTGATGTAAGGCGTGTAATGGTCAACCGTGTTTTCTTGTCCGGTGATTTTCCAGCTCAGAGAATCTCCGGCAACAGATGTCGACACGCTCACGCAGTTGTCAATTCCAGATTCAATCTCCGTGCCTTCTTCGTAATCGTTCCATGTCACCAGCTGCAGGAGATCGAGCTGGGTCGTGGAGTCGTAGAAGCTGTTGGCCTTCGCGAAAGTTTGCAGCCAGGTCTGTCCACATTGCTGACCCATCATGCGCTTCGATCCCCACGCTGCCAAAGTGTCATTGAAGCCTTTGTAAGTGGCGCCAACCGTTTCCTTCTGCGGAAATTTCAGACCAGTTTGGTAGAAACCAGTCAGGTAGCTCATTCCGAAATCGGACGTGGTTGGCATTACCCACGAATAGCTGCCATCCGCGAGGACATGATTGAAGCCGGAGCTATCTTGAAAAATGAATGAGGGATTGGTCGCTAATGCGGCTTTCGCGGCTGTCCAATCGACCTGATAGACGCGGTCAATGTCGAAATTGGTGACGACAGGCGAGCCATCGATACGGAAATAGGCGGGGGAAGGAAAATACTTGTCCTCGACGTACTGCAGCAGTTGTATGAAAGTCTGCTGGGCCGTACATCCGGAACACAAATTCTGTTTGATGGCACCCTGATCGATCATGACCGCGAACTTGAAACCGGGATGAGCTTCGGCTTCAGCCATCACAACTTTCGTTGCCTGATCGATAGCGGTATTGTTCGGCCCGTACCAGTCGATTGTCACGCCATCGATGCCGCGATCGATCATATCCAGAATCTGTCTCTTGACCTGCGCGGGATCGGTCGATTTATAGCCGACGTTCATATGATTGGCGCCGCCGAACCAGAGCATCAGGTGAGCGAAAACTTTCGTATGGCTTCCGGGATAAAGCAGTGAATGGACATCGAGCTTACTGATATTGCTTTGGCCCAGGTTACCGTTCGATTGGCTGACAAAGGCGTCTGCGGCGCTGGTATTGTTCGAAGTTTGCGCCCCGAGAGTTGTGGTTGGGTTAATTTGCAGCGTCGCCGCCATGCCCATGGCAGGAAGAAAAATTGTTACCCAGAACAGGACATAAATAGACCGGTACATGAACGCCTTTTCAGAAGGGGCGGCAACTGCTTGCCCGTTTCCCGGCAAGTACTCGAAGGCGGGCACAGCAGTGCATCTCCGTCGCTACAGGTCGGACTTCGTGAACGCAGATGGAGCGGATTCAGGCCGAAAAATGAACGAGGTACGTCTGCGCCTCTATTCAAAGCCGTGGCTCGTCTGCAATGAATTTTGCGGGTCGATTCGGAGGATCAGGGGGCAGTAGCCATGGATAGCCTCTCTACTGTTCGAGGGGCTGCACCGACGCGAAGCCCTCGGCAGGTCGCTGGAATTTGGGCCTCTGTTTCGGTCTCGTGCGCCCGGGTAATGATTACTTCTCCCAGGCTCCGACCTTCGCCGGACCGTAAAATCACAGAAAGCTGGGTCACAATATCCCCCAGGCAAACTCCTGTCAAAACACCTTCGGGTACTGTACGGAGGTACAGGGTTGTCGCTTGTTCGATCGAAAAGGCTGATCTCAGAGGGGTAGTTTCAAAGAAAATTTATTTCCTTCCAGCCAACGTCGCGTCCGGTAACCGTCATCTCAAACGCGCAAAGAAGTCTCTCTCGCGGAGGGTTTTTGCCAATGACTGGAAAGTGGCTAGTGGTGCCCCTTTTGGGCCTCACCCTGCTGATTTGCGGTTGTCAAGGATTGCAGCCTGCTCCCGCGGGAGGTGGCGGGGGAGGGGTCACAACGGGCGGCGGTACTCCGGCTAGCTTGCAATCCATCAATCACATTGTCTTTATGCTGCAGGAAAATCGATCGTTTGATTCATACTTCGGACAACTCCCGGCATATTGGCAAGCCAATGGTTTTCCAACCCAGCAATTCGATGGGCTGCCAGCAGGATCTTCCAACCCCAGTTTCGACGGGCTTAGCACCGTCAGCGCCTATCATGTGCAAACTGAGTGTTTTGCTGACCTGAGTCCTTCGTGGAATGAAAGCCACGTCGACCGTAATCGCCAGCACCCAAATTCCAGCACGACTGCAACGATGGACGGTTATGTTTTTACCGCCGCGACCTACGCGCAAAATCCTTTTCCCGGTGAATCAACCGGTGGCGACACCGAAGGCATCCGCGCTATGGGGTATTACGACGGGACGGATCTGAACTACTACTACTTCATGGCCTCAAACTTTGCCACCTCGGATCGCTGGTTTTCGCCAGTCATGTCCCGCACGCCTCCAAACCGGCTCTATTTGCTGGCTGCAACTTCGGCCGGCCACGCTTATCCGCCGACGACTACTTTTACGAACAAAACGATTTTTGATCTGCTGGACGCGGCCGGCGTGTCCTGGAAGGTATATGAAACCGATCCTGCGGGTTCTTACATCAACATGTTTGAACCGTTTGCGAGCACACACGCGGCCAACATTGTGCCGGTTTCGCAGTACCTGAGCGACGTACAAGCCGGGACACTGCCGTCGGTCGCGCTGATCGAAACCGGATACAGCTCGGGCCGTGACGAACATCCAAACAATAACGTTCAAACCGGCGCCGCCTATGTAGCCAGCCTGATCAACCCGCTGATGAGCAGTCCAAGTTGGAAGGATTCGGTTTTTATCCTTACCTTTGACGAAGGCGGAGGAACCTTTGATCACGTTCCACCGCAGCCTGCCGTCCAGCCGGACGGAATTCTTCCGTCAGATTTACAGCCGACTGACATCTGTGCAGGAAGCACGGATGATATTTGTGATTTCAAGTTCACCGGTTTCCGCGTCCCCCTCCTCGTGATTTCACCTTATTCCAAAAAGAACTACGTTTCGCACACGGCTGCGGATTACACCGCCATTTTGAAGCTGATTGAAACCCGCTTCAAACTACCGTCCCTTACCAACCGCGATGCGGCGCAAGTCAACGCAAGTGGGGACGCGATGATGACGGAGTTCTTCGACTTCACCAACGTGCCATGGGCCACTCCGCCAACCAATATCCCGGTACAAAACACTAGCGGCGTCTGCGATTTCACCAAGCTGCAATAAAGCATCCATGGGTACATGTGTAGGCACACATGTACCCATGGGCTCCGGTGCTTTTATGAAGGTGATGCTGGCAGGTAAAGGCGGGTTTGCTCTTTACCCTATTCGCTGGACTCCGAATTCACCACGATGGAACTCGTGGCGTAGCGCGTTCCGTCGAAATCTGCGACCACAGTCACTTCTGCTCCTTCGATCAAATTCCCAGCGATGTGAACATCGGAAGGGCTGAAGTGTATTTCATAGGTCTTCCGATCACGTGGATCCACCAAGACCAAAAGACCACTATGCAGATCCAGATTCGTGACGCGGCCGGCAAAGGTGAAATGAGTGCCAGGCTGCGCCAGTATGTCGATCTCACTGGCCACGGTTCGTCCCTCGCCTTCCGGGCGGAATTTGATGTCAATCAGCGACCCTGTGCGAAGATCGGCTGCCGATGCCGGGTGCTTGTCTCTAGAAATTTTGGTCACGGAAGAAATGCTCAAAATTATAGGCTTCGGAGAAAGAGGATCGTTGACCTCCATTTCGCCCTTGCCGCGGTCAAACCTCATAATCTGGCCACGACTCTCGCCGGTAGATCTTTGAGGTGTAATTCTTATATTTTTGGCGAAAATCGTTGTGCCGTCGAGAACCGTGTCGACGTAAATCTTTTCGCCACCTCGCAAGTCGCTGGGAGGAACTTCCTTGCCATCGCGATAGATTTCTGTCCGCCCATCAAATACGATTCTTACGTCCCGGCCGCCAAACGGTTGGATCGTGATCTCATCACGCACGCGGTCGAGTTTCTTGAGGGTGCCACCCACTAACGTAGCTTTGCCAGCAGGTCGTGAGGGGCCAGGCGGCAGCAGTTCAGCTGCATCCATCGCCCCACTTACGTCCTGCTCTTGCGGGCCTGATTCTGGGTCTGGTTTGGCTTCCGGCAGAGGGCTCTGATTTGAGGGGGGCACGGCCGCTGGAGGTTGAGTAGACGGAGTCTGTGCAGACGTTTGCGGTGGCGGAGCCTGGGGCGCCTGCGCTGGCGAGGCCGGCTCAGCCGCGGGCGTCCGCGCCCACAGAATCCCACACAGCACCGCTACTGTCAAAACACGAATCATGACGAGCACCTTCACCAGTTGAACCGCAAAGTTTTGATGCATATGCGCGTCCAAGGGCTGTTTTCGCGGTGGTAAATCGACCAAAACTGACTCGCCGCGGCAAACGCTCGCCACCGCCCTGCATCAAAGCTAGCCTAACGATGAGTCGACAACAAAAAGACCTCTGGGGACAAGTACTGCTTGCAGCCTTGCTCGGAATTATTTTGGCCGTCGCCCCGCGACCCGCCACCGCCGAGGATCGGGCGGTCAGGATTTCGCTTCCGAAGCACGGGAAATTGACCCCGGTGCAGAGCCTCAATCGAGACGGAGTGGAGGCGGTTCGCAAGGGCAAGCTCGAGAAGGCCGAATCGTTGTTCTACAAGGCCTACCTGTTTGACCCTGATGACCCGTTTACGCTGAACAATCTGGGCTACATCTCGGAACTGAACGGGGACATTGAACGCGCCCATCGTTTCTATGATTTGGCATCGCAACAGGAAACCGAGGCCACGATTGATCAGGCCAGCTTCAAAGGCGCGGAGGGCAAGCTGATCAAAGAAGCAGTTAATGATATCGGCGATCTTCCGATGCAGGTAAATCGGGCGAACGTAGAGGCCATTCGGCTTATGAAACAGGGTCGCGCCTTCGAAGCAGAGGCTGTACTTAAGCGCGCTCTTGTACTGAATCCCGGAAATCCTTACACGCTCAATAACCTCGGGGTTGTTCAGGAAATGGAGGGGGATTTCGATGAGGCGCTGAAATATTACGCCGCCGCCGCAGACTCTCACTCGGATGATCCGGTGATCGTCACCATGAACCGCAAATGGCGTGGCAAGCCAATAAGCGAAGTGGCAGCGGACAGCGAAAAAAAGGTGCGCCAGCGATTGGAAACCAATGAGGCCACCGAGGCCAGAATCGAGCGATTAAACTTGCGAGGAGTTGCCGCCATCAACCGCAACGATGTGCGGAGCGCCCGCCAGTACTTCCAGCAAGCTTATGCTCTCGATCCGGAAAACGCATTTTCTCTGAACAACCTTGGGTACATCGCGGAACTGGATGGCGACTCCGAGACTGCCCAGGGTTACTACGAGAAAGCACGCACTTCTGGGCGCGCTGATGTAAGGGTTGGCACTGCGAGCAGCCAGTCCGCCGAAGGCTTGAAGCTGTTCGAGGTTGCACAGGACAGCGGCCGCAAAGTAGATACGAAGATCGCTCAGGAACGCGCCAGCCGCCGGCGCGAAACCGGTCCAATCAAGCTGAAACGGAGAGATGGTAAGCCCGTAGACCAGGAAGAGCCGCCGTCTCAGAATTCGAGCCCCGAGCAAAACCCGGAGTTGGGACCGCCGCAACCATCCGTGCCCCAGATGTCACCACAGCCGCAACCCTCTCCCACGCAACCGCAGCCCGGCGAAACCCCTCCGCAGTAGGCTGGGGGCTAGCGAAACAAACCTCAGAGCTGGCTTTGCAGCAGACGTCCGAGATCAGATTCCGGATTGTGGGGCAAATATCTGACGATGTTCTTGGCATAGCGCCACAACGTAACAACGTTAGTGCTGTACCAGCAGCACTCTGCCATCCGCGGAGAGAACCCGCAGATGAAACAAAACTGATTTAAGACGGAAGACGGCTCTACCAGCATGGCAGCTGCTATCCGGTGATTTCCGTCAAGAATGGTTAATGGCTGGGTCTCGTCAATCCCAATCAGCAGGATCGTAGAGTTCACCTCGTTCTGTACCAGATTGCTCAGCCGCCGCAACTTACCAAAAAACTCATCGTCTGAGCGCTTGCTGTACTCGGCTCGAATTCGCTCGACGACATCTCCCAGAAAGAAGCTTCCCTGAGCCATTCTGCGCCAGTGCGCCCGCGGGAAAACCCTGATCCGATCAAGATCATGAGGGGTGAGTTCGACTTCAAACCATTGCGTATCATCGGGCAGCTCACGCCACATCGCGCCACGACGGAGGAACAGGAGAGCACGGCGAAGCCTGTTTTCCTCGGGATCATTCAAGTTGGGTTTCATGGTCACGCGCTCTAGTTTGTCCCGGTACGCGTCGAATTCCGGATGGTGAAACTCGTTTTTCAAAAACTCGGCAATGATTTCATCTTCCGTCAGTGATCCAAGTTTCCGGATCCTGCCGTAGATTTCTGGAGCCTTGGGTACCTCAGGAGAAAAAACTATAGAACTGAGAACAGGCAGGAGTACGACGACCAGCAGCGCCACCATCATGATCAACTGCACGAATATGACTTGATGCAGGGTGCCATGAAAGAAATAGATTCCGGCCATCGCCGTGATGCTGGCCGCTAGCTGAACCCAGCCCGTGTTGACGATTTTGCGCGACATTTCGTAGGCAATAATCACCGAGCTCAGGGAATAGACGCCTGTGGTCGCGGCGTACAAAATCAGCAGCGCCGATATGTCGCCATAGGCCGTCAGATTAAACCGGGCGCCAAATGTAATCTTCCAAAACAGACTCGGAACCATCCACAGCCCCAGCAATACAAACACCACGATTGATGAAACCATGATGAGCGAGGTCGCCAAAACGGCCCGGCCTTCGTCATTTTTAGATCGTGTGCCGGCGGAAATGGGGAACATGGTGCCCACGACTGACCATGCCAACATGTTCACAACTCGGCCAACCAGCGCGATGGCTGCATAGAGACCGGCTTCCTCTGCCGGGAAAAAATGTTTCACGAGAATGATGTCAAAGTTATTGATGATGACCTGGCCGACGAAAAATACAATCGCCTGCAATCCTTCACGGAAGGATGCCGGGATATTCAAATCGCTCTCGTGCTTCACACTGACGTTGCCGAATAAATATGCGAGGATCACGCCAGCCACGCTCGCCAACACCGCGCCCTTCACTCCCATTCCCAGCCGGACCAAGAGAAACGCTCCCCCGAGCCGCACCAGCCCTTCAAGAATCAAGTTGATGGCAAGGGAGTTAAATGCATAAGTGCCTTGCATACATCCGCGTCGCGCTCCGAGCGGAATGTAGAAGGCCGTGCCCACCGCCAGGAAGATGATCAGAACCGGATCAGGCAAATTCAAATACGCGGTTACGACATCTCGGGCGAGTATCAGCAACACGCCGATCCCGATCCCGATCAACCACGCGCGGCGATGCAATCCGGCATAGACCGCTCCTTTTTCGGCGTTCGATTCGTGGCCTGCGACCAGCTTGGCGCAGACGATTTGAAAAGACAGCGTGACCGCGGACATCAACATCAAAAGCGTGTAGACCGCTGTTGCGTGGCCGAACCCGCTGGGCCCGAGGAGCCGCGCGATGGCGAGGTTGTACACCAGATTCATCACGCCCACCAGGCCTGAGCCTGCCAGGAGAGTCAGGCTTCCGCTGAGAATCTGTGTCCACAGCGCTCTCCTCGGCGGCATCGCCGCGCTGAGAACGTCTTCTTCAAGTAGCGGACTCTTCATGAATTCAAGCTCTTGTGCCCAGAGGGCCGAAACAGATATTGTTAAAAGTCTTCAAAACAGATTGAACCTTACGACCGGAAGTATCGTGGTTCTGGCTTGACCGTTAAAGTTGTAGAACGTTTGTTGTTGCAATCCGAATGAGAATCGCGACGGGTAAGAAACTCGAACCGGACCGGTGCCGTCATCAAACCTTCTTCGCATCGGTTGCAGGTAAGAAACCAGGAATTCACTCTGCGCATTGTCGTAGGTGTGAAATCCTTCGCCGCGCGACAGCGTGAAAGATCCCGTCACCTGCCAGCGATTTGTGGGACGATATTCGAACCGGGCGCCTGGACGCATCGCCTGCGCAATTGCGAAATTCTCGTTGATCACCCTCCACGAGCGCAGGTATTCGCCCAAAACCGCCACCGTCAGGCGATTTCCTAGCCTGCGTTGCAAACCGACATAGGTAGAGGTGGAGAAGTATTCTCGAATGGCCGGACGAATCAAAAGATCGCGGGCAGCGTAGCCAGCTAGGAGAGAAGTTTTTCCCCAAGGGTGACCTACCGTGAATTCCAGGCTGCCTAGCGCATCTCGTGAGCGCAGATTTTGCTCGGTGAATGGTCCCGCTTCCCGTATCGCGCTTCCCTGCACCGACACCCAGTTGAAAAATGAGCTGGTAGAAAGATAGAGATATTGCCTAAACAAGTTCTGATTCATGTCTACGGGAGAAAGCGTATCCCGGCGCACCGTGAATTGCAGCCCTGTGTTGAAGGTCACTGTGTTAGAGCCAAGGCGTAGTACCGGGCTGATCCCTCCATTGAACATGGTGTCGTAGGTCCGACGATTCTGGATGACGTCATTGCTGGGAAACGAAAATTTACCGCTGATCATGCTCTCACCAACAAAGCCTTCAATTGTCGGAAGATTATTCAGGTGTAAGCGATAGTGCGCTTCTCCAAGGCTTTGAAAAGAACTCCTGGGGGGCGGAAGCGTTGTGGGTGTAACTCCCGGCGACAGCTTGGCATCCAGGGTATACACATTGATATCTTCAAATACCGGTTCGAACGAACCTTCGGAGAACAGGCTGACTTTTTGATTGATTTGCCGGCCTTCTTCTCCCGCCACTTCCGATGCCGCGGTCTGAACCGATTGTTGCGCGTCCGACCCCGCCAACGTGTTTGCACGCGTGAACGCGGCTAGTGCGTTTACGGTATCCTGCCGCTGCCGATATAGATTCGCTCTAGCAATCATGTAGTCGTAGTCGTCTCTGTAATCGTTGGGATTTCCCAAGCTGCTCAATGAAACGGCGGCTTGCCGGCTATTTCCCTCAGCCAGGTAAGTATTCGCCAGCCCGATAGCTACGACTCGAGGGTTCGCCCCAGACAGGCGTCCCTTTTCAAAATAGGTTTTTGCGAGCTCGAAATCCTGCATGGCGAGAAATATGTTCGCTGCGCTAACGAAATCCGTAGACGTCACCTTCGGGGACTCGCTCATCCGAACTTCAGCGAAACCCAGTCCAATCTGGCGGCGCGCGTCGTCCCAATGGGACTCCTTCATGAATATGTAGGCGATTGCCAGCCTGATGCCCAGGCGATTTGCTTGAGGGTCTTCCAATGCCCGCGAAAAGCGCACCATTGCGGCATCCCGGTCCCCCAAGGCCAGCAAAGCGTCGCCGGTTGCCATCAGCACGTTAACCTGCCCCTTGGCATACTGTTCGGCAAGTTGGATATTGCGGAGTGCGGCCTCGCGCTGACCTAGTTTCGCGTTCGCTTGGGCCAGTTGCGCGTAGATCGCTGGATTCTCTGGGGCCAGCTTCATCGCGACGTTAAGAGAATCAATGCAATCCTGGTAACGCCGCAGCTGGTACAACGTATCCGCCAGCGCCAACTGCGTAGGTAAATCGTTAGGCATCTCGTCGAGGGCGATGCGGTATTCCTTTTCCGCCCATGAGAGTTTTTGTCCTTGCCGGAACGCTTCGGCTCTCGCCAGGTGCCAGGCTCGCGTGGTTCCCAACAATTTCTGCGCAATGTTCAGTTGATCAAGCGCGGGTTGCGGGCGGTGTAGTTGCAGATAGGAATAGGCGAGCCCAAAATGTGCTTCGCCGTAATCCTGGCGGATCTTAATGGCAGTCTGGAAATCTTGCACGGCCTGTTTTGCCTGACGAAGATTATTCCGCATGAATCCGCGGTTGGTATAACCGGTGGCCATTTTTGGATCGCGCTCCACCGCCCGGGTAAAGTCCGCCAGAGCCTCCTCATACGCGCCAGCTCGAGCATGAACGTAACCTTCGATCAGTGCCAAGTCCCGGTTATTAGGAAGAATCGAATCGTATTTTGTTGCCAGTTCCAGTGCGTCGTTGTATCGACCCAAATAGTAGAGATCGTAGGCCAGATAAACGGGAGCCTGGGGATCATGCGGCAAACGCTCGATGACTTTGAAACCGAGATCAGCCGCTTCCTGATACCCCTTTGTCCATGTCAGATAACGCTGGCGCTCGCGCATAACGTGCGGATTGTCATTGACGGTGCCGCTAGCGCGATCCAGCCACTGTTTAGCGAGATCAAGGCTATGCGCTTCCAGAGCCGCGTTTGCGCCACCAGCAATAATCAAAGCATTGTTTTTGACCCGCTGGTATGCCGCCTCATAATTGGTTTCGGCGGCACGAAAATCCCTCTTTGAGGAATTTAGATCGCCCAGAGCGAGATACGCGACATAATCTTTGGGATAAAACCGTACTACGCTGGAAAAATATTCTTCCGCGCTCTTCGTATCTCCCATCTCGCGCGCCAGGTAACCAAGCGAGGTCAATGCTTCGTGACTGTGCTGATTCAGCTCGAGCGCTTTCAAGAACATGTTGCGCGCTGCATCCTTCTGACCTAGCTTCCACAGCAGCGTCCCGTAATTGAGCAAGAAATTGATATTGGAGGGGGCCAGCGAGAGCGCCTCTTTCAGATCTTTATCAGCGGCCTCGAGATTTCCAGAGGATGATTCGACTGCCGCCCGCAAGCGCAAAAATTCAGGTTTTGACGTGTCGGGAACCTGCGCACGCTGAATCTCGTCGCTGGCCAGGCTTAACTGCTGCCTGGCTTCGGCGTTGTTTCCCATCTGTTGGAATAACTCGTAAAGGTTCAGACGTAATTGAATCGGATAGAGCGGCCCTTCGCTGACGCCATTCGGCAAGTTAGTCATGGCGGCCTGGTATTCGGCAATTGCATCCGGGAGACGACCCTCGGACGCCGCGATCTCCGCCCGAATCGCATGCAGGCGGTAATAGTTGCCATTCAGTTGCTGTGCACGCTCCAGAAAAGCGCGTGCGGCGTCCGCCTCGCCCAAATTGAACAGCGCCTGCGCCGCGCTGAGTTGGAGCCCGAGATTGTCCCGGGAGGTCTTCGCCACCCGGCTATAAAGGTCAGCGGCTTCATTCTTTCTTCCCGCTAAGTCGTAGGTGTAGGCCAGTTCCGCGAGTACGTCAGGCGATTTCGATGGCAGCGACGTCAGCGTCGCGATAGCCTGATCGTACTGACCACTATCGCGGTACTCCCCGGCGACCGCCCGCAAAATTTCAGGGTCGTGCGGAGCTTCGGCTTTAGCCCGAGTCAGAAATTGTTTGGATTCCTCAATGCGGCCAAGCCGCTGATATGCCCTGGCCAGGAGCAGGTCATTGCGGGGAGAGGCTTGGATAGCCGCCGCTCGGCGAAGCAGATCCAAAGCCGTTTGTGGATCAGAAACCAAAAACAGCTCGCCAGCAAGCTGCAATGCTCCGGCATCTTTTGGATTTGCGGCGGCGACTTTCAACAGCAGTTGCCGGGCTTCTTCGTCGCGGCCCATCTTTGCATAGGTCTGGGCGAGGCCAGCCAGCCCTTGGGCGGAGTTCGGACGGGCCTGTAATCCACGCGTATAGGCGTCGACAGAAACCTGATAATGGCCCCCGATTCTCGCCGCATATCCCAGGAGAAACCATAGGTCTGCATTTTGTGGAGCGGCCTTCGCGGCCTGTTCAGCAAATGTGATGGCGGCTGAGTTGTCGCCTCTCTTCAGGGCATCCTCCGCCGCTCGTGCCTGGCGAGCGACTTCAATACTTGATCCCCAGCTTAAACTTGGTGTTGTGGAGTCGGCCTTGCTTGACTGACCTTTCTTTTGGTCTTTGGGCGAACTGATGCCGTTCTGCTGATCAACCTCAAATGTCTGGCCAAAGACCAGACTAGCCAGCATGATAATGACAATAATTACAACCCAAATTACGACCCATAAGCGGTTCTGCAATTGCAATACCCCACCGCGCCAAGGTCCACCTCTCTCGTTCCCCACTTAAGACCTTGCGGTGGCATTCAGATGCCATTGCCCGGGCTCGGTTTGCTTCAGATTGCTTACCGGCCGGGCAAACTTTAGTCCCTTCCAGGAATCAAAAGTCGTGCGCGGGGACATGCCCATGGAACGCAACAACTTGACGACTGACCACCCCGATTCCTACCGCTCAATTCCCTTGCTCACAATCGTGGTAGTCGCCCTGGCGGTTCACGGACCACTGTTACTGATGCAACTTCCTTCGGGATCTTTTGATACAAATTTCCACATCTTCTTTGCCTCGCACTACGCGCATCACTGGTTCAATCCCTGGAATGAAAAATGGTTTGGCGGGTTCTCACAAACCACTTATCCACCCCTTACTCATCAGTGGATAGCCCTCTTTTCAGACTTGATCGGGCTGAACATGGCTTACATGCTGGTTCAGCTTTTGGCGATTTTGCTGCTGCCCGTCGGCGTGTATCGTTTTGCTAAATTGTGGGTCGATGAGCGGGCCGCAAGTTACGCAGCGTTGGGCAGCGTATTCCTCGGCGCGTTGGCCTTTCTTGTGTACCAGGCAGGACAGCTGGCTACGGTTGCTTCGGCCTCGTTATTTTTGAACGCGCTGCCCTATCTCTACGAGTGGTCGACTCAGTCGGACTTTCGTTCCCTCATCAAAGGGATTGCCGTCAGCCTCGCAGCCGCTGCCGCACACCACGTCACGCTTATATTCGGTCTGGTCTTGTTTGCCGGCCCTGTGTTGTGGCTTGCTTGTATCGATGCGCGTGAAAACCGCGCCCGTGGCTCAGTTGCCGCCGTCATCTCAAGGGCCGCGTCCTTTGCCGTTGTGGCTGGCATTGGGATCGCTGTAGTTTTACTTCCGTACTGGCTTGCCCTGATACAGCATCCCATCCGCCAGATGCCCATCCCGCACGATAGCCGGAACAACTATCTGTTGAATTCCATTACTGGGATCAATTACTTCGTCATCCCATACGGCGCGCTGATTCTCGCGCTGCCCTTCATCGTAGTTCTCGGCTCGAAGGTTCCGCGCTTGCGCCCTTTGTTGGTGGGCTTCTGGATCACTTTCTTGTTCGGCCTGGGTGGCACCACACCCTTACCGAAATTGTTACTGGGACGCGCTTACGAAATTCTCACCTTCGAACGCTTTGCGTTTTGGGCCACCCTAATGGCCATGCCGATCGTAGGCTTACTGGTAGTTAACTTGATCGACCGCTTCCACACTAAGGCCGCGGTGGCTTTGGCAGTATGCGCGGTTGCGACAATTGGCGCAGCCCTCGGATGGCTGGTTGTAAATCCGTACCGTCCCTCGTCAACCTTGAATGTCGCCCCGGTGATCGCATTTCTGAATCGCGACGGCCACGACCAATACCGGTACCTCACTCTCGGATTCGGTAGCGAACTCGCTAAAGTCTCCACCTACACGGATGCCAGCAGTGTCGACGGCGATTACAATTCGGCGCGCTTGCTGCCTGAGATGACGCATTATGGATCGGCGCAACTTACCAGCGCGAAGTTCTACGCCACCGCGGGCATGGAATCTTTGCGCGCCATGCTGAAACACGCCAACCAGTACGGTCTCAAGTACGTATTCGTTCACGACGCGTATTATGAGCCTCTGCTCACATTTGCCGGCTGGAGAAAAATAGAGACCTACAACAACGGCGACATCACAGCATGGTCGAAGGACGATGTTCCACCTGCGCACCGGATTGAATCAGACGCCATGCCAACCCCGTGGGAAGGTTTGTTATGGGGCATTCTGCCCATGGCGAGCAGTTTCCTAGCCATGGCGCTTGTTCTGTTGCTGCCGAATCGTCGTCGCCGCCCGGCCGAGCCCGTGCGCATTACGCCGGATGCGCACGAACAATACGCAACCATGGGTGAGGAAGTCAGATGAAATTCCTGATGCCAATTGTCATTTTCATCGTAACCGCGATCCTGATCGCACTAGGCACCGCAGGAGCGACGCGCCTGGGGGCGACTACCGGCATTACATCAGGTTCGGCGTTACCGGGTCTGTCCTCATCAGCCAGGACACCGGAAGAAGCGGTTGGAAAGCTGCTGAACGAGATCCAGAAACGGAACTGGGGTGTTGCCTACGGCCAACTCGCCGACAACAGCAACGTCGACCTGGATCTTTTCACCCGCGATTTAACTGGAACCAACGGCAGTCTTCGCACTCTCTCGGGTTTGGAGAGTTGGGAGCTACAACCCCTTCACGCAACCAACCAGGAAGCTCAGATCCGAACCACGCTGCGCTGGTCCACCGCAGTAGGCCCGATCCGGGACGTACGGGATCTCAACGTCGTCCGGCAAGGAGATGTCTGGAAAGTCGTGTGGCCCGTACCGAAATTTCCTAACCTTCCCGCTCAGATCGTTCCCGTAACTTATTTGCGATGGGATCTCGTAACGCCCAATGGTGAAGGCGTATGGGGGGACCGCGCCGTTGACGCTCCCCATGTCCGAATCGTTTCCATGAATGCTGTCCCTTATCAGAATGGCTCTGTCGTCATGGGCGAGGTAGTGAATGAAGACACAATTCCGGCCTTTGTGAACGTAAACGCTAGTCTCATCGATCGTGGCGGAAAGTCGATGGCCGAAGAGAGCAGCTTTGACAAGATCTCGCACGTTTTGTTACCCAAACAGGTTTCACCGTATCGCATAGACTTCCCCGACGTCAGTTTCCAGGACGTGAAAAATGTGCGCATGGACGTCAAAGCGACTCTGGTCCCGGCATCCGCCGATCCGGTGATTGGGATCATGAACCAACAGATTGAAAGCGACAGTGACGGAAGAAATGTCCTGCGTGGAAACTTAATGAATGAAAGCGGGCAGGCGGTCAACATACCGCACGTGATCGCAACTTTTTACGACAGCAACGGTCGTGTCATCTGGGTATCCGATGGCTATGTGGACCGGCCTTTGTTACCTCAGTTGCCAGAGCCTTTTGCCGTTGAGCTTCCCGGGCCCATCGTGGGCAAAGTGAAAAATTACCATGTGGTCGTCAACTACTACAACAACTCCAAATCGTAGCGCGGGACGGGCGGCCTTTCTGCTGTTAGCCGCCACAGGCCTCGTTAGCACGAGCTTCGCGCAAACTGTGGAGATGCGCCCGCCCACGGCCGCCATCGCGGGTCAGCCGAATGCTATCCAAACCTCAGGAAGCGGAGAGGCAACGTTCTATCTCCTGGGTCCAGCTCACACCTCGAAGCAATTGGTAAATCTCGGCCACGAGATTCAATTGCCGGCCGACCAGCTGCGAGCGGCCGGCAGATATTTGGCGATTCTGTGCTCCAGTGCCTGTCAGAGCGCGTCGTTCTTCGTGACGGCCGCGAGTCCAGCTAGCTTGAGCTTTCTGGTTCATCCATCGCGGGTGCCGGTGAAACAAGAAAACGCCATCAGCGGCGTCGCGTTTCCATTCGACAAGTTCAGCAACCTCGTACTTTCTCCCGTCACTGTGGATTTCCAACTGAAACTGAGCGGCGGCGATTCCTTATCTCGGCCCACCCCCACTCAACATGGAGTGGCATGGTTTCGCGCGTATTCAGGCAACCACGCAGGAGCGGCACTGCTGGTGGCATCGTTGGGCGATCTGTCAGTGCGACGGGTCGTACAACAGGTGGCAAGCGATCCCTGCAATTTGCGAATCAGGGCGCAACGAACGGCGAAAGGCATTCTCGTCGAGACTGAACCGGTGCGAGATTGCTCAGGAAATCCGGTTCCAGACGGAACGATTGTTACGTTTACCGAGACTGGTCCTGGTGGCAAGAGCACGGTGGACACGCCCATCAAACAGGGAGTTGCTAGAGTTGAACTGCTGGCGTCAGCCCCTGCGGTAATTTCGGTCGCCTCCGGAGTTGTAATGGGTAACGAGCTTCGACTAGGTGCCCAATGACGCGACATGTCTTAGCTCCTGGAACCATGGTGACGTTGGCACTCCTGAGTTTTTTTTTGTTGTCATTCCGAGCGGGAGCGGCCGATTTCTCTCCGGCATCCACGCCACAAATCGAGATCAACACGGTTAACTCTGGCCCCAGGGCCATGGAAGCCCTCACACAGCAGAACGTAGTCCGCCACTACGGTCGGGCATGGCAAAGTTTGGCGGACGCTTTTGACCGCAACACGCTAGTGTCACTGAACGACTACTTCGTAGGAGCCGCGAAGGATCAACTCACCGGAACCGTCAAGGAGCAACAGAGAACGGGTATACATTCCCGCTACCTCGATCAGCGACATGTGGTTGATGTGGTTTTTTACGCTCCCGAGGGAGATGTGGTGATGCTGCACGATACCGTGCAGTGCGACCTCGAAGTTTACGATGGCGATAAGTCGATTCACACCGAGCGAGCCGTTCTACATTACGTCGTTCTTATGACTCCGGGTGCGGACCGGTGGGTTATTCGCCAATTGCAGGCGGTGCCTCAGTTCTGAAAGATGCCAACCACCTCGATAGCACGGGCATCCTACAGCTAGGAAAGCAGGAGGGATGCAGGCGATTGTCTAAAACCATTATCGCGGCGCTGCTGGTTTGCATGGTCATGGTCGATGGCTGTGCCAGCAAAGATGTGCATCCCGCCGCTGCCAGTTTTCAAGCTCCGTCCCGCGGACCGAAAGTGCTGGCTGCGTGGATGCCATGGTTCGGAGACAAGAAGCACATGGACGTTGGATATTCGAGCCAGGACACCAATGTCATGCGGCGTCAGATCAAGGATGCGTTGAATCGAGGGATTTCCGGGTTTGTCGTCGACTGGTACGGCGATCGGCGGCCGTACCACGACAAGAGCTTTGCCCTTTTGCAACAGGTAGCCAGCGAGATGCACTTCCAGGTAGCGCTCATGTACGACGAAACCGAAAACGACAACGGGCAGGCAACCGATGAAGCTTTCGGTGCCTTTGATAAAGCATATCGAGCTTATATCGGTCCCTCCGCGCGCTACCGCGATGCCTATCTGACCTACAACGGCCGTCCAGTCGTCTTCATTTTCCCCAAGCGCGGGCGTACCGACTGGAATCGTATTCGCGCAAAAGTGAACACATGGTCGTCGCCTCCGCTGCTCATCTACAAGGACGATGCCTCGCCGGAATTCGCCGGGGCTTTTGACGGTTACTACGCCTGGGTTCATCCCGGACACAAGGGTTGGGCACCGGACGGAAGCGATTGGGGAGAACAATATCTCGACAATTTTTATAAGAACATGACCACCAAACGTGCCGACAAAATCGTGGTGGGCGCCGCGTGGCCCGGATTTGACGACTCCCACGCGAGCTGGGGACTGAACCGGCACATGGACGCGCGATGCGGCGAAACCTTCGAACAAACCTTGGGCTTTTATCGCCGTTACTACAATGATTCCAACTCAATTCCGTTTTTATTGATCGAAACCTGGAATGATTACGAGGAGGGTACAGCCGTTGAGCGCGCAACCTATACAAACTGCAACCGCCCATCCTGAGCCACTGGCGGCATATCCGGCGGGCGCGACGAAGTGCCTGACGGTCCTCTCGCGGCTCCTGTTCGATTCGGATACGGGGGAAACCGCCGATTCGTCTCACCCTCTGAATCTCGCACCGGACGAGTTAGACAAGTTGTTGGCTCTCGCAGATTCGCATCATGTTGTCATTCGTGCCTTGCAACCCTTCCAGCGCCTAGCTGAGAAGGCGGACCGCCCGGCATTGTCGGCGTGGGCTTCCAGTGCGATCCAGCGCGAGCACATCAGAATTGAGAACGCCCTTACTTTTCTAGAGAAGATTTTCAATGCCTTCAAAACCGAAGGCTGCAGTGTAATGGTCATCAAGTCGCTGGATCATTGGCCTGATCTCGGCAGCGATCTTGATCTCTTCAGTCCGGCAAAGCCAACTGATGTGATTCGAACGATGAAGCGGCATTTTAACGCAACGCTTGCTCCGCGCAGTTGGGGAGACCGACTAGCGGACAAGTGGAATTTCGTCATCCCCGGTTTGAACGAACTCGTTGAAGTACACGTGGGACGATTAGGACAGACGGGAGAGCACACCGCAATTGCGAAATCCCTGATAGGGCGTTCGCGATCCCTCGAATTCGGATGGCACAGGTTCCAGGTGACGGCTCCGGAGGATCGTTTGATCTTGAGCACATTGCAACGAATGTATCGCCATTTCTACCTGCGTCTCTGCGATGTGGCTGACACTGCATGCCTGATGGAAAACGATCCCATCGACTATGGCTATTTGCATTCCGCGACCGAGGCTGCCGGCATATGGAAAGGTACAGCGACTTTCCTGGCTATTGTTTCCGACTACATTGCGCACTACCGGTCCCGTGGTCTTGATCTTCCTGAGATCGTAAGATCGGCGGCCCAGTTTGGGGGGGAGCAACTAACATTCCAGCGCTTCTTGCGCATACCGATAGTGCCCCACTCGGTTCGCTTGTACACATCGCAATTGAGTCGTCTCGCACTTCGCGGAGAAGTAGAAGGAACGCTTCGCCTTAGCTTGCTGCCATATCTGGCGACCGCGGCAGTCATCGAACAAAAAATAACTGGAAGTGACAAGGGAGTTTGGTAGGCGTCCCGGAAATTAGTTAATGTTATGCATTAAAGGTTGACACTGAAATTATTTTGTCGCAAAGGCTTTGAGGACGAATTATCGCTATACATGAAACCCTGTAGTCTCTCAGGCTACAGCTTTTTCATTGTTGCCTATGGATGTCGAGTAAGAGAAAATAATCGCATCAACCGACGCGAAGTCAGGCAGGTCGTCCCAGTGACACCTGCCTTTTTTATTTTCGCAGATCCTGCCCGGATTGTTTGATTCGTTGGGTCCACATACAAAATTGACAATTGTTCACCTGAAGATTAGTCATGAATCATGAGGCCTACGGAGCCAGATTTGAACCGTATTTTGAACGCGATCGCTGATCCCAACCGGCGCCGAATATTGCAGTCGCTGAAAGAACACGGTGGATGCTCAATTGGCAAGGATGTCGGTCTCTGCGCATCCGACATCGAGCGACGTATCAACCTGTCCCAATCCACCATTTCGCATCACATGTCGATTCTTACCAGGGCAGGTTTGGTGGAAGCTAAGAAAATCGGCCTATGGAGATGGTATCGCCGCAACGAAAGCGCTCTGCGAGAGTTTTCCCGGGAATTGAAGAAAAGCCTGTAGGGAGAGCGGAGGATCTCGACGGGGCTCGCGCTTAGACCGGTTAACAAAACCTCCGCCCGACAGCTTGCGGGGGCTCACTGCAGCTTCAGGCACTCCGCCTTGGCTTCCTTCAGGATCGGGATGTTGGGGTCGGCGTCATTCCAGAGCGCGAGAAAATCTTGGTTATTTGAGCTAGTTCTGTTCTACCCGCCCCTGAACCGGTCGATGTTGATCTGAAATCTGTAGCCTCAGAACTTGAAGCTGGCCCTATCCCACCGACGCCGCCAGGGTCTTCTGCAACAAGCGCCGTGCGTGTGAAATCAGGTCGCCTACTTCAAAAGGCTTCATCAGGTACGGGACATTTTTGTCATGCAAGAAAGAACGGATTTCGGGTTCGACCGCGCCAGAAAATGTAAACATCAAATGTTTTTCCAGGCCCGCGCGGTTCTCCGCAATCCAGCGGTACACTCCCGGCGCATTCCATCCATTCGGCATCTCGCCGTCGATGATGATCGCGTCGAACGCTGCATCGGGCGATTGGTTAAACAACCGCGTCTTTACATCTTCGAAGCTCATCAAAGTTACAACCTGGGCACCGGCGCCAGTCAGAACGTCCCGTTCAAATTCCAGCACAGCCTCTTCGTCTTCCACCAGTAGGACGCTACCCTCGATCACTAACTTACGCGGAAGGGAAGGCGCGGCAGGCTCGGGCATGCCCGTGCGGCCGCTACCCGGCAACCTGACCTGGATCACCGCGCCACCGTGTTCCTTGTTGCGCGCTGAAATGTCGCCGCCGTGTTCCTTGACAATGCCGTAGCAGATACTCAATCCGAGTCCAGTCCCCTTGCCCACATTCTTTGTTGTATAGAACGGATCGAAAATTCGATTGGGCTCCTTGATCCCCGGACCGGAATCCTGAAATTCTGTAATGACATTTCCTTCGTGCGCGTAAACTCGGATCTTCAACATCCCGGCTTTACCCGTCTCCAGCATGGCATCCACACCGTTATTGATTATGTTCAGAAACACCTGCTCCAACTGGTGGGGATCAGCCGTCACCGTCGGAATTCCGGTCTCGATTTCACGCTCGACCTTGATGTCGTTGACCTTGAGGTCGTAATCCCGCAGTGCCAGAGTCTCGTCCAACACCTTGCAGATGTCGACTTGCTGTTTCTGCGGTTTGCGCTGACGGGCGAAGGACAGCAGATTCTGCACCACCCGATGTGTGCGTTGCGCCTGTTTGAACAACTTACCGACGAAGTCGGCTGCACGGTCCGCCAGCCCTTCACTCTCCAACAATTGCGCATAACCCAGTATCGCGGTCAGCGGGTTATTCAGCTCATGCGCTACCCCGGCGATCAACTGCCCTACCGCCGACATCTTCTCGCTTTGCAGCAATTGCTCCTGCGTGTGACGCAAATCTTCATAGGCACGGCAGGTTTCTTCGTAGAGACGAACTTTCTCAATCGTCGTGGAAAGTTGCCGCCCAATCGCTACCAGCAGGCTCTCGTCGTTGCTTGTGTACTCCCGGCTTTCCCGACTACTGATGCCCATAATGCCAATTGGCTTATCCTTGCCCCAGAGCAACACCCAGATCCAGGCCGCAAGCCCGTCGGCTCGAATAAATTCCGCCACCAGCGCGGGAAGATGCGGCAGATAGTCGGCGGTAACCACCTCGGTGCGCGAGCGGGTCACCAATTCGCCAAAACCATCTGCAAATTTGACTTCCGAAAAGCGTGCTCTTTCTGCGCTCCGCTGTCCCCAACCTGCGCGGCGACGGAATGTGGCTTCGTCGGCGTCACAAAGATAAATCGAGCCCGTCTCCGCTCCCAGCAGCGAGATCACCTGCCGCAGCGTGAGATTGAGGATTTCGTCAAGATCGAATGATTGCGTCGCAATGACAGCCATGGCGTTCAACGCATTTAATTCGCGGTTGCGACGCCGGATTTCATCTTCCGCGCGCTTCTTCTCGGTCATATCGAGCAGGAAGCCCTGGTAACGCTCGATTTTCCCTTCCGCGTTGCGGGTTGCGAAACTGCTTTCCATCGCGCTTAGAAGCGTTCCGTCTTTGCGCCGTAAAGTTACCTCGAAATTACGCACATAATTGTTCTGTTCAACCTGACGACGGAAAACATCCCGCTGCTCCGGCGAAGCATAAAGATCGGTATCCACGTTGACGCCCATCAAATCTTCGCGCCGGGTGTGTCCCAACATGCGCATGAATGCATCGTTGCAGTCGAGCAGCTTGCCTTCGGGCGTGGCCACGAAGACACCTTCCTGCACTTGCTCGAACAGTAACCGGTACTTCTCCTCCGCGATGCGACGATCCGTGGTATCACGGACGACGTGGATCGTCCCTTTCTGCTTGCCACCCTGCTCCACATATGACGAGGTTGAGACCATCGAGAATCCGCCGAAGCATGGGTCGGTTCCTTCATAGAATCCTTCTTCCTCGCCCCCACAATACGGACATTCTTTCCATTGAGCCTGGCGGCGGGGCAAGACATTTTCACAAAACTGACCAACCACGTCGGCCGGAGCCTTGCTCAAACGCTCCAGAAGAGCGTGATTCGCTTTCATTACCCGGAAATCCGAATCGTGCAGCAAAACCAGGTCGTGGATGGAATCGAATGTATTCGTCCACTGGCGATGCGAACGCAGTATCTGTTCCACCAGACGCAGGTTCTCAACCGCCAATCCCAACTGGTGGGCGGTGGTAGTGAGAAACTCCATCTCGTCGGGCGTGTAAGACAAATAGTGACGGCTGCCCAGTGCCAAGGTGCCAATCACCGATTTCTTTCCCACCACCGGAACCATCACCACATGGTGAAACCCTTCCTGTTTCAGGTGCGGACGTACAGCCTCTGCTGCCTTCGAAGTCACCACTACAATCGGCGCAGTAGCATTGAGAGTCTGCTCGAAGTCGTCATCTTTCGCCACCGCGAGCCGTTCGCGCAGAAACGCTTTGGAAAGGCCAATATGGTCGGAAAGAACCATCTTGTCCCCATCCAGCAATCGAAACCATGCAGCCTTCGCGGACATCAGCTTCTTAAGTTCTTCGAGAGCCGTCGCCATCATCGGCCCTTGCTGATGAGCTCGTGTGATGCTGCTGGTGATCGCGTTCACAACTCTCAGACGGCGCATGTGCAGCTTGTAATCGTCAAACACCAGCAGCAGCATGCTCAGTCCGGCTAGCAGAGTCACGAACAGACCGGATCCGAAGGGCAAATAGCGGCGAACCGGATCCCAAGGCAAATACAACAACAACATACTGACGCTAAGAATCCACGGCACAATCTCTGGACGCGCCCAGCGATATCGAATCAGTTTGAAAGCAGCCGTTAGAGCAATAAGCCGATATGCGACTTCCAGGACGAGGCGTAGGGCGAACGAATCGGGCCAATACCAGGCCCGGGCGACAGCAAAACCCATCACTGCCAAGGTCATAACCAGCACTCGCGGAAGGACTTCACGCGCGTGCGTGTAGACAAGGATCGCAGCGGCAAACATGCCCACCGCCAGTACGAATTCGGCCTGGGAAATCGCGGTGAGATAATGCGGCGTGGACAGGGGTGCCAGACCTTGGAGCGTCCAACGGGACACAAGATATGCGAGCCAACCGACGGTCCAAATCAGCAGGTAACGTTCACGAAACGTGCGGAAAACCAGCAGGCTGGCGGCCAGAAGAATCAGCGCCGCCGAGTCCTGCAGCGTTAAGCCGGGGACAAGGATGTCCCCAACCGCCGCCCAAGCTAAGAAGATCGGTAGAGTCATTGCGACCAGGAATTAAGAGCTCATCCCCTTAATAGCATGCTTACCCCAATGACCAATGGCCTTTCCTGACCTTCTGGTTACTTTCGGAATCTCGGAACTACGGTAGAATTGGCCGTACACTAAAAACATCCCATGGCCGCTGATCGCATCCTGGTAGTTGACGACGAGGAGAGCATTCGCGAAATTGTCAGCTCCATGCTGACGACCGCGGGCTACAAGTGTCATCAGGCGTCTTCCGGTAACGAAGCTCTGGCTTTGCTCGAATCCGGCGAAAAATTCGAACTCATGCTTTCAGATTTAATGATGGCCAATCTAGACGGCATTGGCCTGTTGGAGCGGACCAAGGAGCGTTTTCCCGACATGCCGGTCGTGATGGTCACGGCGGTTCACGACATTTCCGTTGCTCTCGGCGCAATCCGCAACGGTGCTTACGATTATTTATTGAAGCCTTTCGAGCGCGAACAACTGCTGGCGACGGTGCGTCGAGCCTTGGAGAATCGCCGCCTCAAGCTGGAAAATCGTGCGTACCAAACCGACCTTGAAGAAAGAGTGGTAGCGCGCACTGAGCAGCTCCGCAAGGCAATCGTCGACCTGGAGCGTTCCTATGACATCACGCTCGAAGCACTCGGCGACGCTCTCGACAAAAAAGACGCCGAGACCGAAGGCCATTCCAAACGAGTGACCGCATTCACTATCGCGATCGCTCGCGCCATGGGGCTGTCGAAGGATCAGATCGCCATCATTGCTCGGGGCGCGTTTCTGCACGACATCGGCAAGATGGCGGTTCCTGATGCCATTCTTCGCAAGCCTGGCAAGCTCACTCCTGACGAGATCCTGATCATGCAGGAACACTGCTACCACGGCTACGAAATTTTGAAGAAAATTCCGTTCCTCAACGAAGCCGCGGAAATCGTTTATGCTCATCAGGAACGCTATGACGGCACAGGTTATCCACGTGGCCTGAAGGGAGAAGAAATTCCGCTAGGAGCTCGTATGTTCTCGGTCGCTGACACTCTCGACGCTATAACTTCCGATCGACCGTACCGGCCCGCGCAATCCCTGGCCGCGGCTCGCGCCGAAATCGACCGCTGGAAGGGAAAGCAATTCGATCCCGAAGTGGTTAAAGTTTTCCTCGAAATGGACGAAAAGATCTGGCCCGACCTGCGTAAGGAAGTTGATGGCCAGGTTCAGCGTTTCGCGTACTCCACGGCCGCCAAAGTCTCGTCCTAACCCATTTCTCCCACTCACCGCTCTTTACACAGGCAGCAATTACCTCCTCGTTCACATCCAACCAAACTGGTGTTTCGAGAAGTAAGGCTGGGGTATGAAAGTTTCGCGCTGGATTGCCTCTCTAATGATCGTTTTGGCCGGGTTGCTCCTTTGGGCGGAACAACCAGGCGCGGTTCCACTTCGCTCCATCGCCGACGGAACTACTTTTCTCATTCGCCTCCAGGAGACGATTGATGCCGCTCGTGCCCGGCCAGGCAAAAGGTTTCATGCCAGCCTGGAGCAGAACCTCGTGGGGTCCAATGCAACTCGTCTTCTCCGAAACAGCCGGATTAACGGTCACGTAAGCTCGGTCGACAACGGTCTCCATCCAAGCTTGCTTCTGAGCTTCGACGAGATCGAAACCGAACACGGATGGGCACCATTGATGGCCACGATCACTGCCATCCCGGGCGAGCACGGACTGCGGGTCAATGGCGAAAAAGGTGAGATCGAGCGCGAAACGGGCAACGCGCATGACTCCTCACGAGGAGGAGCAGACAGTGATGGGAGCCATGGTCCGAATCTAGGTGCGGCTGTGGGCGTGGTTGACGCGTTGTTCAGCGACCGGCGATTGCAACTGAGAAAAGGAACGAGGTTGGAAATTCGCCTGGACCGTCCGTTGGAACTGGGGCGGTAAGGTTGGGGCTTTGTCTCGTTCTAAATAGGACAAAATTAAACATCTCGCGAATGCTTGTTTTTTCCCACACTTGTCGTCGCGACTTCCAAACACTAGCGCTAGGCTATTAAACGCGAGACAATACCCGCCCGGGGAAAGACACGATCACAATCCAAGGTTTCTAGGAGATGATTCATGAGAGTAACCGTCGCCCTGATTTTTATTTTCTTGACTGCCTCGGTCGCGATAACCCAAGATCGCCCTACCACTAGCGCACAGCCAAACACCGTCTTCGTCGGCGCTGACGGCAAATTTGAGGCAAATCCCGACACCGCATTAATGCAATTCAATATCTCGGCTCAGGAAGCGACCTCTCGCGAAGCCTACGATCAGGCCTCCAAATTTGCCGAGCAGGTACGCCAGATTCTGCGCACAAATGGAATCGAACCCAAGTCCGCCGAGATTGGCTACTTTTCGCTTCAACCGGTTTACGATTACAAAACCGCAAAACGCAAACTCATCGCGTACCGGGTAAATGCCAACGTTTCTCTAAAGCTGAAAGACTTTTCCAAAATTGCGCCCATCGTCCAACAACTGGCTGACACTGACGTCAGTGAAAACCAATCTCTCAATTACACGTTGGAAGATATGGATGCGGCCAAGGCCAAGGCGGTAGAGGACGCTTACCACCGAGCTCGCGAATCCGCCACAGCCCTGGCGCGAAGCAGCGGACGCACACTAGGAGAGCTTTCTTACGCCTCAGTCGATACCTTCGAGAATGTGCACGTGGCACCCATCGCCGGAGCCATGATGAAAATGAATGTGGGCGCCGCGCCCGCTCCAACGGAGGAGTTCACCCCGCAGTCGGTGTCTGTGACCGCCCATGTCAACGCCCTATTTGCTCTGAAATAATACGATGACCCATTGAGGGCATCGGGTCTGCTCGGCCAAACGAAGCTCCGATGAGAATTATTTCGGCACCCGGTTCGCGTCCAGCGGCACCTCCCGCTGGATCACCATCTCCAGAGTCGTACCAGCGTCCATCCTGACGTCATTGCCACGGGAAAACATGCCAATTGCGGTCCCGATTGCTCCGCCGACCCCGGCGCCGATCAAACCGCCTTTGGCCCCGTCGCTCAGTCCGCCCACCACCGCTCCCGTTCCCGCCGCCGTCGCAACCGTTTTCGCTTTCTCGCCCGTTTGGCTATCCTGGCGAATGGTTCCTTCCTCGTCTTTCATGGAGGTCTTTTCGGCACCGGGAACATTCTGGATCGACCCTGGTAAGATCACGGTGTAGCCACTGGGATAAATCAGCGTGCTGAAATGCATCAGCACCTCCGCCCGACCCTTGATTCGTCCACCGCGCTTCACATTGCTGACTCTACCCTGCACGTATGTCCCAGCCGGAATGACGATGCGGTCATTGATTACAACCGGAAAGGTAGTGACAGCGTAAACAGCATCCCCGTCGCGAGCGTTCTTGGTCGAAATAGCCTGCTTCAGCGCCAGGGGCACGCGGGTTCCAGAGGGAATCACAAGTCGGCTATCGTTCGCCGGCAAAGCATGCGAGGCGTCACCTGGCGCGGGCGGAGGAACCTGTCCCACCGCCAAAATGCCCGCCAATACCAAAAAAAGAATTGTCCGCATCAGTATCTCCCCAAACCCATCCTAGCCTGATAAAAGTACGATGCAAACTAAAGGCTGAACGTTATCGAATCTTTGGGAGGAAGAATACTCAAACCCGTAAATCCCATGAGAGCCCACCGGGTCGGGAAATATCTTTTTACGGGAGCTGACTTTAGACGCTGGCGGATCGTTCGTTTTCCCTGACGTTCCCCATGAACTGCGATTGCAGCCGCTGCGCACAAAGCTCCCCGCAGACGTGCAACGTGCCTTCCCGAACCGCAATTTCGTCATTCCACGGACACAGGTAGAGCACGGGTAGGTTGAACTCCAGGAAAGAGGTCCACATCAACCACCAGCGATCAGACACTCCCTTGAGTGTCCCGCAGTTGGGACCGGCGCATCGGTACATCAGATTTGCCACAGGCATAGACTTCCCGGCTGTCATTTATTGCTCCAAGCAGAACAAATCGCACCGCAAGAACATTCTAGCGGAAGTGAGATGCAATGCCAGTAACCTTGTCTACTTGTAAATAAGGTACTTTTCGCGAAGTTTAATGAACTTCTCCATCGGCTCTCGCCAGCCTTCAGCAATGCGCCGCGGATCCTCACCGGCTGCCACGGCGTCATACGCAGCCTGGTTGGGCAGCAATTCGATCATTCGCTCCATCTTGAATTGTTCGGGGTAAAGCTTGTGCAGCGCCGAAGCCAGCTCCAGACCCAGCTCCGGGCCGTCGAAGCTATTGCGGTCGACCAGCACAATATTGACGCCTTCGCATTTCTGCCCATTGTAAACGCTCGAACTGGGAGTGAAACTGACCGGCACAAAGCGCACTCCGGAGATATCCCGCCCGTTCAGATATTGCGCCAGCTCCCTGGATTTGATCCACGGGGCACCAAGTAATTCAAACGGGGTGTCCGTACCCCGTCCTACGGAAACGTTGTTGAACTCCATGACGCCCACCCCGATGTACAGGGTTGCTTCGGTAAGACTGCGCATGTTAGGCGAGGGATTAATCCACGGAAGTGCCGTCGAATCGTACCAGTCGCCGCGCATCCAGCCTTCCATTGGTACAACTGTTAGCCGAGCGTTGATGTTGCGCTCAGTATTGAACATCTTCGCCAACTCACCGATCGTCATGCCGTGACGGAGGGGGACAGGAAAATAGTTTACGAAGCTTTGATGTCCGGCGTCGGGGATTGCACCTTGCACGAACGAACCGGTGACCGGATTCGGACGGTCAAGAACGATAAGCTCAATTCCCGCTTTTGCGGCTTCCTCCAGAAAATAGCCGAGCGTGGTTTCGTAGGTGTAATAACGCGCGCCAACGTCCTGAATATCAAAAACTAGTGCGTCAAGGTTTTTGAGAACGTCCTGCGATGGCCGCCGTGCGGCATCGCTCGCTCCATAAACGCTGTATACCGGTACTCCGGTCGTTACGTCTTTGGTATTGCCAACATCGGTCGTATCCAGCTCGCCTGTTACCCCATGTTCTGGACTAAAAATTGCCTCCAAGGAAACGCCCGGCGCATGGGCCAAAACATCGATGGTTCGCCGCCCCTGCAGATCGACTCCGGTCTGGTTGGTCAGAAGCCCGATTCTCCTTGTACGGTTTGCCGAACGAATTGGATCGAAATCATGCGCTTCCAGGGCATCAATTCCATTCTGCACCGCTCCATTGCGTGAGGCCACACGGCGCGCCGCTGTCTGCGCTTCGTTGTATCCCGTAATACTTTGCCAGCGTAACGAGTCCTTCTCAGTGACAGTGAGCGAAAGGCCCGCCGTCACCGCCGTCGCAATCTTGGCCCGCAGCGCCACCGCAGTTCCCTTTCCGCGAGGATGGACGGAGTTCGTCAGCAAGATGATAAAAGTTCGCGTCGCCCGATCGATCCATATGGATGTACCGGTGAATCCTGTGTGCCCGAATGATCCCACAGGTAATAGCTCACCGCGATTGGTGGAAAATGGAGAATCGATGTCCCACCCGAAGCCCCGCAAAATCGAGGCCGTAGGCGGCTGCTGCGGAGTGGTCATCTTCTCCACAATTTCTTTTGACAGTACCGGGTTTGTGTCTATCAAAGCCTGTGCGAACCGGGAGAGATCGTCAGCCGTCGAAAACACTCCGGCATGGCCGGCCACACCCCCCATGCGACGGGATGTCGGGTCATGGACGATGCCACGCAGCATGACGTTTTTTTCGTCAAATTGAGTCGGAGCGATTTTCGACCGCCAGGACGCGGGAGGAAGAAATCGGGTGTGCGTCATGTGCAATGGGATGAAAACGTTCTGGGCACAGTACGCATCCAGCGTAGTTCCCGTGACCCGTTCCACCAGTGCCCCAAGCGTGATGAAATTGATGTCGCTGTAAAGGAAGCGCGAACCCGGTGGATAAGTCGGCTTTTCCGCGAAAGCCATTCGCAGCGCCGTATCGTGCCCTTGCCAAGAGCCGGTCAAATCCAGATCGGCCGCTAGTCCAGAAAAATGAGTCAACAAATTGCGGACCGTAATGTCCTGTTTGCCATTCTCCGCGAACTCGGGAATATATTTCGCGACAGGATCGTTTGTACGGACCTCTCCCTTTTGCACCAATTGCATTACCGCCGTCGTCGTAGCCACGACCTTCGTCAGAGATGCAATATCGAAAATCGTGTCCAGCGTCATTGCTTCCCTGCGAGGTTCAATCGCGCGATTGCCGAAAGCTTTTCGGTAAATTACCTTTCCGTTGTGCCACACCAGTACAACTGCCCCAGGAATCTGCCCGTCGCGGATGGCATCGCGCACAATGGGATCGACGCGGACGTTGAGTCTGCCGGAACTGTCAGGGGTGGCTGCCGAGGGCTGCGAAACAGCCTTTTCAGCAGCCCCAGCCACACTCACGAGAAAGACAAGTGTCACAGGCAGGATTTTCTGCAGAAAACGAGTTGTGGAAATTGGGTGGATCCTTTGAATTTACACAAATCAAGATAGGTAGCTCAAGGAACCGAAGTAAGGCGGTCAACAGGCGGATGACCACTCAGCCGCAGCTTTTCGTGGGCGCTCCACGGGCTGCGAGCAACCCACCTTGGGTTGGGCTGGACAAAGGGCAATCCAGACTGTTCATTGCGCTCGCCATTCGGAGATAATTAATCCTTCATAGAAGAAAGTATCGTAAATGCCCGAACTCGATGAGAAGAGCTACATTTGTGTAACTTGCGGAACTCAGCATTCCCCTGCCCCCACGCCGCCAGCCTCTTGCGCTATCTGCCAGGATTCGCGCCAATTCGTCGGCCTCGACGGCCAACGATGGACCACGCTGTCACAACTTCTTGGAAGCCACCGAAACAGGATTCAGCAGGAAGAGCCCGGCTTGTATTCGATCGTTACCGAGCCGGGTTTCGCGATCGGCGAGCGCGCCTTTCTCTTGCAGACAACCGATGGCAACATTCTGTGGGACTGCCTTGCTCTCATTGATCAGGAGACCATTGACGCCATCCACAATCTAGGCGGCATCGCGGCAATCGCCATTTCACATCCCCACTATTACACGACCATGGTCGAATGGAGCCTGGCATTCGAAAACGCCCCGATTTATCTTCACTCCAGTGATCGTGACTGGGTGATGCGGCAACACAAGGATATTCATTTCTGGTCAGGCGACCTCACAAATCCCTTGTCGGACCTTCAGCTAATTCACACTCCCGGACACTTCGATGGATACCAGGTTCTTCATTGGGCCGCCGGATCGAACGGCCAGGGTGTGCTACTGTCCGGCGATCAGCCCCAGGTTTGTATGGATTTGAGCTGGGTGTCATTTATGTACAGCTACCCAAATTACATCCCGCTTGGGCGAGAGGCGGTAAAAGAAATCGTACGCCGCCTCGACTCGGTCAAATTTGACCGCATTTACGGAGCCTTCCCCAGAAGAACGATCCCGGCGAATGGAAGGCAGATTGTAAAGCGCTCCGCAGAGCGTTACCTCAAGTCGATCAGCGGCTGATCGTTCGCCCTTTAACAACTTCAATCAAACTCGCCAACCTGCGTGTCTTTACCCTTTTCCTGAACTTTGTTATAAACCGAACATCGAGCATACGATCCCTTTGTCACAAGATTCTTTCCTGCCGAGCCCTGGCGGCCCATCCGCGACTCGCTTCCCCGCTCCTGCGTATGAGCGGCAAGACGCGATTTTCAGTGAAGCCTTTGAGGTTCTTCAAAGCGCGGTGACACAACGTGCCTTTCCTGCCGCTTCGATCGCGGTCACATCGCAAGAAAAGCTGGTTGCGCTGAAATCTTTCGGCGGCTTCACCTACGATGCCGATTCGCCCTCGGTCACGACCGCCAGCGTCTTTGATCTGGCTTCGGTTTCCAAGGTCGTCGGCACCACCAGCATGGCCATGCTTCTTTACCAGCGCGGCCTGCTCGATCTGGAAACTCCGGTCGCGGCAATTGCGCCCGAGTTTGTCGAGCATGGGGTCACTGCTGTCGACAGGCGTCGAAGCGATGTGACAGTGCATATGCTGCTGGCACATACCTCCGGCCTGCCCGCTTACGAGAAATTGTTTCTCAAGGCCGCCACCAGAGACGACCTACTCTCTACCGCCTTCAAGACTCCTCTCACCACTCAGCCCGGCACCAGAGCCGAATACAGCGACCTTGGTTTTATCATTCTGGGAGTGATTCTCGAGCGCTTGGCTGACGAAACCCTCGATCGCTTCTGCCAGGGCGAACTGTTTGGTCCTTTGGGAATGACACATACCGCTTACAATCCGCCAGCCTCGTGGCGCAATTCCATCCCACCGACTGCCGATGACCGCACCTTCCGTCACCGCATCATTCAGGGCGAAGTACAGGATGAAAATGCCAGCGTGTTGGGCGGCGTCGCCGGACATGCTGGTCTGTTTGCCCCCGCCGAGGATCTAGCGACCTTCGCCCACGTCATGCTGCGCGGCGGAGGACCGGTCCGTCCCGAAACTCTTGCGATCTTTACCCGGAAGGAAACCGGGCCAGCCGGAACCTCCCGTGCCTTGGGCTGGGACACGCCCTCTTCTCCTTCACAGTCAGGAAAGCGTTTTTCCGCCACTTCTTACGGCCACCTTGGGTATACCGGGACCTCCCTGTGGATTGATCCCGTCCGCCAGCTTTCAATATCGTTGCTCACCAATCGCACATGGCCCGACTGCGCCAACCAGAGGATCAAGCAGGTACGTCCCAGGTTTTATGACGCCATCGTTGCAGCACTGACAGATCAAAATAAAAATGATATCCCGGGGAAAAGCGGTTGAAGCGGCTGCCCGGAGAGACACCAGAGGATTTGGATCGGCTGGCGACCGAGCAACCCAACCGGGCTTCCGCTGGCCTGGACATGAAGTCGGCTTTCGACCTCGTGCGGATCATGAATGCCGAAGACGCAAAGGTGGCGGCCGCAGTGCGGCGCGCTCTGCCGCAAATCGCTCGGGCAATAGACCTGATCACGAACGCGTTGGAACGAGGCGGCAGGCTGATCTATGTAGGAGCCGGAACCAGTGGCCGTATCGCGGCACTCGACGCGGCAGAGTGCCCTCCCACCTTTAATGTCGATTCCAAGCTCGTTCAATTTGTGATGGCGGGAGGGCCCAAGGCCCTGGCCACCGCGCTAGAAGCCAACGAGGATTCCCGAATCCTTGGTCGGCGCGAAATGGCAAAAAAGAAACCGGGACGAGACGACGTGGTGGTCGGAATCGCCGCCAGCGGGCGTACGCCGTTCACGCTGGCCGCCATGCAATACGCGCGCAGTCAGGGCGCGACAACGATCTCGGTCACCTGCAATCCCGGTACGCCCATGGAACGGGCCGCGCATCTGGCGATCATTGCCGATGTGGGTCCCGAAGTAATCTCCGGATCCACACGACTAAAGGCTGGCACCGCTCAAAAAATGATTTTGAATATGTTCTCTAGCGGGTCCATGACGCGCCTGGGATATGTCTATGGGAATCTGATGATCAACGTCAATCCCAAGAACTCGAAACTGTTTGCACGGGCCATCAGCATCCTCCAGGCAGCGGCACGGGTGGACAAGAAAACAGCACAGCAGGCTTTGAAAGCGGCAAAGAATAGCGTACCAGTCGCCGTGGTGATGCTTTACGCGGACGTTGATCGCCGAAATGCAGAGCAAGCGCTGAAATCCGCCAAAGGCCACGTCCGTCAGGCCATTACCGCCGCCCGCAGCTTGTAGTCCAAAATCTCGGAGTTAACCTTCTGTTCTGCAAGATCAACGGCAAAAAAAGCTGTCATCCCGGAGCGAAGCGCAGTGGAGGGACATGGTGTTCCTCATCCCAACCAAAAAGCCAGCCCTCAGGTCAGCTCTTGTCGCACCGGCTCCCGGCCCTGTCGGGTGGACGCCTTGCCCGCAGGGATTCCTCCGGTCCCCTCTTCCCCTAACCCCGGTCCCTGTCCTCCCGATTTAACAATCTGACGCTACCCGCACCGTGCTTCCCGTTAGAATAGGCGGACGCAACCAACGTACTCTGCAACGACTCAAGATAGAAACGATCACATTGGAAACCGATCGAAATGGATAAATTTGTAATTCGTGGCGGCAATCCATTGCTCGGCACGATACGCGTCAGCGGCGCCAAGAATGCTGCCTTGCCAGCCATGGCCGCCGCCTTGCTCACCGACGAGCCCGTAACCCTGGAAAACATCCCGCAGGTGCGCGACATCGAAACTACGCGCAAATTGCTTGCGGCCATGGGCGCCGAGGTCGAACTAGGCTACGGACGCGCCCAGCACCGTACCACAATTTGCGCCCGAAACCTTACCAGCCCCGAAGCTTCCTACGAGTTGGTCAAGCAAATGCGCGCGTCCTCACTCGTCCTGGGTCCGCTGCTAGCCCGCTGCGGGCGAGCCCGGGTTTCGCTTCCCGGAGGTTGCGCCATCGGAGCCCGCCCCATTGATCTTCACATCAAGGGGCTCGAACAACTCGGCGCCAAAATCACTCAAGACCACGGATACGTAGAGGCCACCGCTGACCGGCTCAAAGGCGGAGAAATTTCATTCGAGAAAATTACCGTCACCGGCACGGAAGACCTGCTCATGGCGGCAACTCTGGCCGACGGCGAAAGCGTCCTGCACAACTGCGCGCGAGAACCCGAAGTTGCCGATTTGGCGGAGCTGCTTAATAAGATGGGCGCTCTTATCGAAGGCGCGGGCACACCGACCATTAGAGTAAAAGGCGTCGGCAAATTACACGGCGCGAAACACAGAATCATTCCGGACCGCATCGAAGCCGGCACATTTATCATCGCGGGCGCTTTAACCGGCGGAGACATGAACATCGCCGGGTGTGAACCAGCTCACCTCGACGCACTAATAGCCAAATTACACGAGGTTGGGGTGAAGACCGCTCAATCTGCCGACACCGTGAGAGTTATGGGCGATGGTCCATTCAAGGCCTCGGACATCATTACCCAAGAGTATCCAGGCTTCCCCACGGACATGCAGGCGCAATACATGGCCTTAGCCACACAGGCCGAAGGTACCTCTGTGATTACGGAGAATATTTTTGAGAACCGCTTCATGCACGTCTCTGAACTGATGCGCATGGGCGCAAACATCAGGATCGAGGGGCGGCGCGCCATTGTCCACGGCAAGACGCCGCTGAGCGCGGCGGCGGTACTGGCTTCGGATTTGCGTGCTTCCGCGTCGCTCCTGTTGGCGGCACTGGTAGCCGAAGGGGAGTCCATCATCGACCGCGTCTACCACATCGATCGCGGCTATGAACACATTGAAGAAAAACTCAAAGGAGTAGGCGCTCAAATTCGCCGCATTGGAGAGATATTGCCCAAAAAAGCGGCAGCGCCATCCAGGGTCTGAATCGTGAAAAGTTCTCGATATCAAGAATTTGGAGGGTGCCCCATCCTTGGCCGCCATTGTGAAGGGTGGGGCATTTTCCGTGGTCAAAGACGATTCCTCTAGAAAACCCTCCACACAAAATGAGCAATCAAGGCGAACAATAGGACCACGAATGCGCCGATCCAGACAAGAAAATTAGCGGTGAGTTTTGGAGATTCGATTTCCCTCTTGTCCATGAACCAAGAATATTCGTGAGCCCAGTCATGGGAACAAATGGGCGCGGGCACGCCCACGAAGGACCTTCCCTGTAAACAAACATTGTAGAGAAACGATCCAAATCGCAGCCGTCCTAAAAGTAAGCCACCCAAAAACACGGGGCAAGGTTCCCACGCCACCCAAGCTGAGCCTAGTGTCTTCCGCCACCACCGCCGCCGAAGCCACCGCGTCCTCCACGGCCAGGACCCCCACGACCACGACCTCTGCCGCCACCACCCGGACGGCCACCGCGTCCACGATCGCCGCCTCGGTCTGGACGATCTCCGCTGCGCTCCGGCCCGCGATCCCCCGTTGAAGCTCCGGCCACGGGTGCATCCCGGTTGAAGTTCGGTTCATCGTCGGCAAAATCAGCGCCGCCTTCGATAGTCAATGCTGGGGCGGGGGTGGGCTCGCTTATTGCTTCTCCTCCACCGCCATCGGGGGGAAGGTCGCCGCCACCCATCTTGGCGCGCTGCTCCTTGAGGATGGCCTTGCGCGACAGGCGAATGCGGTTGCCTTCCACAGCCAGGACCTTCACCAATACCTGGTCGCCTTCTTTCAGTTCATCGCGGACGTCCTTGATACGATGCTCAGCGACTTCGCTGATGTGCAGCAGGCCGTCGGTACCCGGAATGATCTCGACAAAAGCGCCGAAGTCCGCCAGGCGTGTGACAGTACCGAGATAAGTTTTTCCGATCTCGGCGGTGGCGGTCAGGTCGCCAATAATTTGGAGAGCCTTAGCGGCCGAAGCTTCGTCGTTCGAGGCAACATTAATCTTGCCGGAATCCTCAACGTCGATCTTCACGCCGGTACGCTCGATGATACTGCGAATCATCTTGCCGCCGGGTCCAATCACGTCGCGAATCTTGTCCACCGGAATCTGCAGAGTGTAGATACGTGGCGCAAAAGCCGAAACCTTTTCGCGTGGTCCCGACAATACTTCATTCATTTTCCCCAGGATGAACAACCGGCCACGCTGGGCTTGCGACAACGCCTCGCGCATGATCTGCGCAGTAATGCCGCCAACCTTGATGTCCATCTGAAGGGCGGTGATGCCGTCTTTAGTGCCAGCAACTTTGAAATCCATATCGCCGTAATGATCTTCGGCGCCCGCGATGTCCGTGAGGATGGCATATTGATCGCCTTCCTTAACCAACCCCATGGCAACACCAGCCACCGGAGCTTTTAGCGGGACTCCCGCATCCATCAATGCCAGTGAAGCCCCGCAAACGGTCGCCATGGATGACGATCCGTTTGACTCCAGAATGTCGGAGACAACGCGCATGGCATACGGCCACTTATCTTCATCCGGCAGAATGTTCGCAATTGAACGTTCAGCCAGTGCTCCGTGCCCAATTTCGCGACGGCCGGCACCACGTAGAAACGCAACCTCTCCAACCGAAAACGGAGGAAAGTTATAGTGAAGCATGAAGCGCTTCTTGGCTTCACCCTCGAATACTTCCAGGCGCTGCATGTCGTCGCTGGTGCCGAGAGTTGTGGTTACCAGAGCCTGGGTTTCACCGCGAGTGAAGATGGCCGATCCGTGGGTGCGCGGCAGCACTCCGACTTCAATCCAGATGTCGCGAATCTGATCGAACCCGCGAGCGTCAGGACGGCGTTTGTTGTTGATCACCTGCTCGCGGAAAATCCGCTCACGCAGAGTTTCGTAGTAGGTCTTGAGCTTCTTCTGGCCGACTTCGTCATCCGCGGGGATGGCTGCCTGCAATTGCTTCTTCAGCTCGCGAACCAAGGTGTAGCTTTCCGCCTTGGGATGCTTCTGAGTATCGAGGCGATCAGCAAGATCAGCTCCGACGCGGTTCTTCAGATCATCGTAGTAAGCTTGATCGAATTCAGGCGGGGTGACTGCCCGCTTCGGCTTCCCTGCTTTTTCCCTCAGTTCATTTATAGCTGTGCAGATTTTCTTGATTTCAGTGTGCGCGAATTCGATCGCATCCACGACCGTCTCTTCCTTTACTTCTTTGGCGCCGGACTCAATCATCACGATGCCGTCGGCGGTACCAACCACCATGATGTTCAATAGGCTGTCCCGCATCTCGCCATAGGTGGGGTTGATGATGAAAGCGCCGTCGACCAGGCCCACGCGTACCGCACCGATCGGGCCCTGAAACGGTATGTCGGAGATGGTCAGCGCGGCCGAAGCGCCGTTGATGCCGGCGACATCAGGATCATTTTCGGTATCTGCGGACAGAACAAAAGCGATAACCTGAGTTTCGCAGCGGAACCCCTCAGGGAACAGAGGGCGTACTGGACGATCAATTTGACGGCTAGTGAGGATTTCGCGTTCGCTTGGACGCCCTTCTCGCTTGATGAAGCCGCCAGGGATTCGTCCACCAGCATAGGTATATTCGCGATAGTCGACGGTCAGCGGAAAAAAATCGATGCCTTCGCGGGGATCGGGATTGGCGGTGGCGGTGGCCAGAACGACGTTGTCGCCAATGCGCACCACGACTGAACCGTGTGCTTGCTTGGCTAACTTTCCAGTCTCAAATGAAATTCGTTTACCGCCGGCAAGTTCAACTGATAGTTCTTGTGTCATGATTCATTTCCTTTTGGGCAGGAGGACACGCGCGTGCGTTTGGAAGAAACTGCACAGGTGAAGGGCAAGAGCCAGTAGCGCTTTGGAGATTGCCGGAAACACACCGTTCTCGGCTTTTTTCCTTAATGGGTGACGACCATTCGACAGTGACTCCGATGGTGGTCCGGCCAGAACACCCCGAGCCGGAAACGGCATGGCTAAAACCTACTTGCGCAGGCCAAGCTTATGAACAACCGTCTTGTAACGCTCGGAATCGTACAACTTGAGGTAGTCCAGCAGGCGGCGACGCTTGCTGACCAGCATGAGAAGGCCCCGGCGTGAACCGTGGTCTTTCTGGTGCGTTTTGAAGTGATCCGTCAATTGGCCAATGCGCTCGCTTAGCAACGCGATCTGGACTTCGGGGCTGCCCGTATCGGTGGGATGCGTCCCGTACTGGTCGATGAGGGATTTCTTTTGCTCTCTGGCTAGCACTAACCTAGTGCACTCCTGTCTTCTGTTGGTTTCAATTCGTTCGTAACGTGGGATAAAGGTATCACGCTGTTGACCGCGGTGTAAAGGCAACCGGCCAGATGAGGACCGGTGGCGTATGGCGAACCGCACGAAATAGTCCGCGTCACACCCGGCATACCAAAGGCTTGCTACCAATCAGCATCTAAAGATTAGTATAGTCATGGCAACGATAACGATCATGACAGTTCGCTGCGACCAGTGCGGTCACGAAAATAATCCCGAATATCGTTTCTGTGGAATGTGCGGAGCGCCGATTTCCCCGGTGACCACGGTTCGGGAATCCGAGCGGGCGAGAGTTACCGCTCCCGTGGGAGGCCCCTCTTTTCTAGGGCTTGGCGACGACAGTTCAAGCGATCTCGATTATCTGCTGGACGACGAACCGCCGCGAGGCCACGCCCGCATGTATCTGGCGCTCCTCCTGCTCTTGGTGAGCGCTGGTCTTTTAGCTTGGCACTGGCAACGTGACGGCTACCCGTGGGATGCAATAAACAAGGGATTACACATCGGTAAAGATTCCAGCCCTGCCCCGCCAACATCCGCCGTGACAGCCCAACCGCCACCCATCGCCGCGCCCGAAGCGTCCAGTACAACACCTTCGGCGCCACCGGCGAATGTGAGTGCTGACGCACCAAGCCCAGCGGTGATTGGAACCCAGGCGGAAGGGGGAAATTCTCCGACTCCGACGACTGCAACACCTTTGGCCGGCGCGGCACCATCCAACTCGTCGGCAGTGACGCCACCCCCTGAAGGGGCTTTGTCAAGCCCGGTAGCAGCCACAAAACCTCCGGAGCAAGACTCACCGGTAAACGACGGAACTGAAGCGATCGGCACTAACACTAAGCCGCAGGCGGTGCCATCCCCCGGGGTGTCGTCTCCCGGGGTATCGTCCCAAGGCACAGGCTCCGCCGAAGCCATTGGGGCAGTCGCTTCAAAGCTTCCGGCGCTGCCTGCCGCCGTCCCTCCCAATCGGGCTGTTTCCAAGCCTTTGCCGACGATTCCGGCGCCCAGCCCCGAAGATCGGATCGTTGATGAGGGCGAGCGATATCTTTACGGTCGCGGCGTGCGCGCTGATTGCGCCATAGCTCAGCGAGATCTGCTGATTGGGGCACGACAATCCAACCCCAAGGCGCAGACCTTGTTGGGTGCGATGTACGCCACCGGCCATTGCGTTAACCGCGACCTACCTTCCGCCTATCGCTGGTTCGCCAAAGCCTTGCACGGTGATCCGGGAAACTCACGCGTGCAACGAGACCTTGAAGTGCTGTGGAACCAGATGACTCCAGGCGAACGACAACTGGCAATGAAGAGCCAGTAGGAACTTGGTTATCAGTAGACACCCTGTTGCAAACTCAGTGATGGTGGGAGGCCGTCTCCGGCGAACTCATCACCAGGCGTCCGTGTTGCACGCCCTTGGTGCTGATTAAGCGGTCGGCTAGGCTTTGCACGTCTTTGGATTTGCCGCGAAGAACAATCACTTCCAGACAGCTATCATGATCAAGGTGGGCGTGAAGCGCGGAAATAACCACGTGATGATGTTCGTGCTGAAGATCGGTTAGCTTTTCCGGCAACAGTCGAGTGTGGTGATCATAGATCAGAGTGACTGTGCCGACGACGTAAGCGTTGGGCGCGACCACTGCCGACCCAACCAATCGTTCGCGAATCAAGTCGCGAAACGCCTCAGAACGGTTCGCGTAACCCTTTTCCGCGATGAATTCGTCGAAGCGACGAAGCAGATCCGAATCAATGGCCACGCCGATGCGGCTAAGATTTCCCATGACGTCTTTCCTCGCTGAAGGACTGACGGCCTAGTTTACTCCGGCTCATACGCACTAATCGGCTACGTCACGTTATCGCGGGGGCCCGATGCTACTATGCTTTGGGCGGATTACCTCGAATTTCGCGGTTTTCGGGCCTACACCAAGATGCCATGTGACAGTGCAATCCGCTTAACCATTGCCTATCGTACTTTTGAAAGGAAGAGCTAACCACTTGTCAGGCGCTGAATTAAAGGGAGGCACAACCGATGCGACGCTCATGGGAGCTGTCCGCTCGGGCGATGAAAGCGCCATGGCGACGCTGTACGACCGCTATTCCTCCATCGTGTATGCAGTCGGATTGCGAGTGCTCGGTGATGCCAGCGCGGCTGAGGACCTCTTACAAGATGTGTTCATCCAACTGTGGCGCAAGCCCGGACTATTTGACGCCAACCGAGGCAATTTAGGCGCATGGCTGGCGGTGATTTCGCGGAATCGAGCGATCGATTGCTTGCGCAAACGGCGCCCCGAGACCGATATCGACGATGTCATTGTTTCAGTCGAACCGGACATGGCTGGCAACGCCGAGCGGTCACGGGCAATGGAAAAAGTCCGAGGCACGTTGGGTGGGATGTCGCCCGCGCAAAGAAGCGCGCTGGAGATGGCTTATTTTGAAGGCCTCACGCACACCGAAATCGCCGCTAGGACGGGAGAGCCGCTCGGTACGATCAAAACTCGCATTCGCGCCGGGTTAACGGCCCTGCGGAAGGCTTTTGAATCATGACCCCCCACGAACAATTCGGCGACGATCTCGCACTTTTGGCAATGGGAGCATTGCAGGGAGACGATCGTGTCGCGCTAGAAAAGCATCTGGCAGGATGTGCTGCTTGCCGCCGCGAGCTTGAGCAGTTACGCGGAGACACGGCATTGCTGGCATTTTCTGCTATTGGACCAACCCCTCCGGCACGCTCTCGGGAGCGCCTCCTGAAGGCTATTGCCGCTGAACGCTGGAAAACCGGGATGTCGTCAGTGCGTGCGCCTCGCCGTTCGTGGACTTTCACGCCGTGGCTGGCAGCAGCGGCATTCGCGCTCATCGCTGTTTTCTTCTTCCGGCAGAGCGATCGGCTGGCACAACGAGTCGCCGAATTACAGGATCAATCTACCCAGCAACAAGCGGAAATCGAACGCGCTCGCGAAGTGGTCTCGACCCTGACTTCGACAAATGCTCAGCGCGTGACCCTGGTCACCGCACAAGCTCCTCCGCAGCCGCAGGGGAAGGCGATTTATGTACGCAACCGGTCGAGCCTGGTTTTCATTGCGAGCAACATGCCGGCTCTGCCCGCGCAGAAGGCTTACGAGCTCTGGTTAATTCCCACCACCGGAGCCCCGATTCCGGCAGGAGTCTTCAAGCCCGACGCCCACGGCAGCGCAACAGTTGTTGAGCCTCCGCTACCCGCAGGAGCCGACGCCAAAGCCTTCGCAATTACAGTCGAGCCGGAACAGGGATCGACAACGCCCACGATGCCGATTTTCATGTCCGGAGCTGGGGAATAGAGAACCACGTTAACTTCCTGGTTCCTTTCAGCTCCCTAAGTAGTCCGTGATCTCCAGACTGCAGTGCCGCGGCTTCGTGTGAGCATCACCTCACGCGGAGTGAAACTCCAAGACCAAAACACCAATTGTTTTGGCTCTAGACGCTCTTAAGCTCCAAGGCAATGTCGAGCTACGCTCGACTGGACAGCCCAGGGCGGCTACGGCTGTCCCCACGTGGGCTATCATGCCTCCTCACTCTCCTTCAGCTTCGCAATCACTCCGAAGTCTTCGAGCGTGGTGGTATCGCCCTTCACGTCGCCGCTGCTCGCCAGCTCGCGCAACAGGCGGCGCATAATTTTTCCGCTGCGTGTTTTCGGAAGAATGTCAGTGAATCGGATATCGTCTGGCTTCGCCATCGCGCCGATTTCTTTTGCCACCCACTTCCGCAAATCTTCTTTCAGTTCGAGGGTTGGTTTTCTTCCGTGCTCCAGCGTTACAAAAGCGGAGATCGCCTGGCCTTTGATGTCATCCGGACGCGCAACCACTGCCGCTTCGGCAACCGCTTCGTGAGCCACCAGCGCAGATTCCACTTCCATGGTGCTCAAACGGTGACCGGAAACGTTGATTACATCGTCCACCCGGCCCATTACCCAGAAATAGCCGTCTTTGTCTTTGCGGGCACCATCACCGGTGAAATATGTAGGCAGAATTTGCGACCAGTACTGTGACACGTAGCGATCGGGATCGCCGTAAATCGTGCGAAGCATGCCTGGCCAGGGTTGCTTGAGGACAAGAAAACCGCCAGACCCTTCTTGAACCGGCATGCCTTGCATATTCACAACCTCCGGAACCACGCCTGGAAAAGGACGCGTGGCCGAACCGGGCTTGGTCGCAATTGCACCTGGAATTGGACTCAGCATGATGTGCCCGGTTTCCGTCTGCCACCAGGTGTCCACGATTGGACAGCGGTTGTGCCCAATCACTTCGCGGTACCACATCCAGGCCTCTGGATTGATCGGCTCACCAACGGTGCCGAGCAGGCGCAGGCTGTCGAGCTTATGCTTCTTGGGCCATTCGTCTCCCCACTTCAAGAAAGTCCGAATCGCGGTGGGAGCAGTGTAAAAAATATTTACTTGGTGGCGGTCGATAATACTCCAGAACCGGTCAGGCTGGGGAGTGTTGGGCGCACCTTCGTACATGAGAGTGGTGGCGCCATTTTGCAACGGTCCGTAAACGATATAGCTGTGCCCGGTAACCCAGCCGATATCGGCGGTACACCAGTAGGTGTCTTCTTCTTTCAGATCAAAGACCCACTTTGTAGTGATGTAAGTTCCCACCGAATAACCGCCGGTCGTGTGCACCACGCCCTTCGGCTTCCCCGTGGTTCCCGAGGTGTAAAGGATGTAAAGGGGATGCTCGGCGTCCAGCGGCTCCGCAGGACAATCGTCGGAGGCTTCAGCCATCAATTCCTGCCACCAGTGGTCTCGTCCAAACTGCAGGTTGATCGACGAGCCGGTGCGTTTGTAGACGACCACGTGCTTCACCGACGAACACGACTTCAGCGCTTCCTCAACCGCTGGAAACAACCTGACTTCAGCGCCTCGACGGTACGACCCATCCTGGGTTACGACGGCCACCGCCTGCGAATCCTGAATGCGATCCACCAGAGCGTTTGAAGAAAATCCGCCAAAGACCACGGTGTGCGGTGCACCGATGCGCGCACAGGCCAGCATAGCCACGGGCAGTTCGGGGGTCATCCCCATGTAGATGGCCACCCGGTCGCCCTTTTTGACTCCGAGAGATTTCAAAACGTTGGCGAACTTCTTCACCTCGCGATGAAGTTGCTGGTAGGTCAGGGTACGCACTTCGCCGGGTTCGCTCTCCCAAATCAACGCCGCTTTATTCTTGCGCGGAGTCTGCACATGCCGGTCGAGACAGTTGTATGAAAGATTAAGTTGGCCCTCGACGAACCATTTTGCCCAGGGATGATTCCATTCCAGAACCTTGTCCCATTTTTTGAACCAGTGCAGCTCATTTGCGATTCCAGCCCAGAATTCTTCCGGATGTTCGACCGACTCGCGATAGATGCGGTCGTACTCTTCCAGACCTTTGATATGTGCATTCTTACGAAAGTCTTCTGGACATTCGAACTTTCTTTGTTCCTGCAAAATTGACTCGATGTCATTCCGGGTGTCTGCCGCTTGGGGCTTCTCTACCATGCGATACCTCGTTTTCGGAACATCATGGTCCCACTCTTGCTGCCATTATTTCTGTGCTTCGGGACGCGCCTTGCAGATTCTACAGGGCAGGCTCCGAAATGGAAAAGGCGGGTCCCTTGCGAGCTGTGGATGGTTGTGCAGCATACCTCGGCAATGCATACTTGACCTGGGAGATTCGAGGAGCAACCGCATATGGGCGCTGCGAATCGATTATTCATGGTCATCGGCATATGTTTGGTCATTTGTTACGCCATCGCGCAGGTTCGGCCATCGCATGAAAATTTGGTCCGTGTCGAGATGAATGGTCTACGCAACGATGGAGGTCAGATGATGGGTATGCTCTGCTCGTGGGCCAAAGATTTTCCCAAACAAGCCGATAGAGTAATTAGCGAACCACCTCCGGGAGTTGGAGCGTCGAATAATGCGAAAGGCCATTTCGGTTCCCCGGAATTCGACGCCGCCTCACTTCGCTATGCTGGCCAGCTCGATCTCAAAATCACGTTCACATATTTGTGAAAACGAAGAATTCTGACAACCGGAGACCTCATTGAACGCTCCTCGAATCGCGGTCGTGGGAAGTTATGCAACGGGTCTGACGATGAAAGTCGAGCGCTTGCCAGCCAAAGGCGAAACGCTTTTAGGAAGCGGCTATCGCATCGACTATGGAGGCAAAGGCTCCAACCAGGCTGTGGGTTGTGCCCGCCTCGGAGCACACGTCAGCTTTGTCGCCCGAATCGGATCGGATGCTTTCGGCACCATGGCGTTGAATCTTTACCGTGACGAAAGGATGGATGTTACTCATATATCCCAAACCTCCGGCACGGCGACCGGTGTTGGTTTCATCATCGTCGAAGCAACCAGCGGTCATAACTGCATCACAATCGATCCCGGAGCAAATGATCTTCTGACCGCATCCGATATTTCGCGGTGTAACGCCGCTTTCGATTCGGCGGCTGTGGTGCTCACGCAGCTTGAAACTCCGGTAGCGGCTGCGGAAGCAGCGATGGCGAAAGGCCGCGCCCAAGGCGCAGTGACTATCCTGAATCCCGCTCCCGTTCGGCCTCTACCGGACTCCGTATTGCAACTGGTAGATATCCTCACGCCTAACCAAACCGAAGCCAGTGTGTTGGCTGGGCGCAGCCCAGGCAAATCCATCGAGTCCGAAGAGGTTGCACGCGAATTGATCAGCAGAGGCGTCAAGCAGATTGTCATGACTCTCGGAGAAAAGGGCGCATTGATCGTTACTGCCTCATCATCCCGCCACATACCTGCTCTAAAGATGGAAGCGGTGGATACTACTGGCGCTGGAGATGCTTTTAATGCCGGACTTGCTGTGGCGCTCTCCAGCGGTGCAAACCTTGAGCATGCCGTGCAGTTTGCCGTCGTCACAGGCGGCCTGGCCGTGACCAAGGAAGGAGTGATCCCCTCCTTGCCCCGTCGCGATGAGGTCCTGCGATGCTATCGACAAAACGGTTTGAATCCTCCAGATTGGTTTGCGAGCGAAGGCTTGATCGGTGATTAACAAAAGGGGGGTGCACAATGAAAATAGCCGGCTTCCTCGCAGCGTTCGTATGCTTTTCGGCTCTGTTGGCGGTGGGACAGCACGATGAAGATGCTCAGTCACGAATCATTGCCCTGGAACAGGCGTGGAACCAGGCTTACAAACTGGCAGACCGCAAAGCCCTGGATCAACTGCTCGAAGATAAAATCGTTATCGTCAATGACGACGGCAGCATGCAGGACAAGTCTGAGTTTTTAGCGAGCGTCAAGAAATCGAACTCCCAGGAACAGCAGGTTACGCCGGAATCGATCACTGTGCATATATACGGGAATGCGGCAACGGCTACCGGCGTATTTTCCGTCAAGGGAACCGAGGGTGGTAAATCCTACTTACACCGCGAGCGCTTTCTCGACACCTGGATTGACCGGGATGGAAAGTGGCAGTGCGCCGCAGCCAGCGCAACTACGATCCGTTGAAGGAGGGCCTTGGCACACTCCGATCTACTGATAGGCTTTCTTCTAGTATCGCTTGCCGCCGTGCTGCAAGGAACCTTCGTTCTTCCCATGACCATGGTTCGGCAGTGGTCGTGGGAGCACACGTGGGCTACATTTTCGCTGTTGGGTATGCTGATCTTCAACTGGATCATCACGCTTCTCTTCATACCTAGTATTTCGTCCGTATACTTCGCAACTCCGTCCCGCGATCTTCTTGTGGTCGGACTCTTCGGCTTGGGCTGGGGAGTGGGCGCCGTTTTGTTTGGTCTGGGAATGGACAGACTCGGAATGGCCCTCGGCTATCCCATCATCATGGGGCTTATCGCCAGCCTGGGAGCGTTGATTCCCCTTTTGGTCTTTTTTCCCGGTATGTTGTTTGCGACCAGGGGCATGATACTGCTGGCTGGCACCACGCTTGTGATTTTCGGAATCGTGCTGTGTTCGGTCGGCGGATCGCGAAAGAACCTCAGCGGGAGCAAGTCTATTGCGGCAAATGCGAACACTTTCAGGATTGGCTTGGTTATCGCGATCGTTGCCGGCATTCTTTCGTGTTTGCCTAATGTGGGTATGGCTTTCGGCGGCAATATGATTCGGGTCGCGGAGTCGCTCGGAGTTTCGCAGGCGTCAACGGCAAATACTGTTTGGGCGCTACTCTTCACCATGGGCTGCGTCGCGAACCTAGCGTATTGCTGGTACTTAATGATCAGCAAAGACACACTCGGCAACTACTGGAACAGGGAGACCCCAAGGAACTTAGGATTGAGTGCCCTGATGGCCCTGATGTGGATTGGAAGCTTCTATCTTTACGGAGCGGGCGCGGTCAGACTCGGGCGTTGGGGCGCGGTAGCGGGGTGGCCGCTGTTCATTTCGCTATCCATCGTAGTGGGTAACCTCTGGGGCTTGTGGCGAGGCGAATGGCGCGATGCACCGCCCATCGCCAGACGCTTGTTGAATATCGGCCTTCTGGTGTTAATCATGGCGGTAATCACGGTAGCTGTCAGCAACTCGTTTTGAAGGGCGTGAACGGGGCACGCTGCCCCCTGAGAAGGCCTTCCGACTCCGCCGTGCTTTAGAATTGGTATGTCGCACCATGTCAGAGACTTCTGAACATTTATCGAATCCGCAGCCACGAGGTCGATGGATGAGGCTGGACACTGCCCAGCTCCTCAAGCGTTTTTTTTTCTGCGAGCGCTCCCTGGTTGTGAGCGAAGCATCATGGATTCCCGCCATCGCTTCGTTGGATGTGAAAATTGGATTGGCTCGATTCATCTGGCAAAGCGCCGAAACCGCGGACGCTCTCCGCAATCGCGTATTTGAGTTACGTTTCCCCAGCCGTCTGCTCGAGGAACAAGGAGCCGACAACGCTCTGATCCAACTGTTTAGCGCCGTCAAGGATTCGCCGTCCGTTCCCGCATTTCTAATTGGTGTAGGAAAGGTATTACTACCCGCGTTACGCGATTCTTACCGCGCGTACATGGAATCATCGGATTCGATCGCAGACGGACCCACTCATCGTTTTCTTTCACTGGCTCTTTCCGAAAAAAAAGAGCAAATCAGCACCTTCGAAAAGTGGGGAAATGATGCGCTTGAACAAAATTCTGAACTGCGCGAAGGCGCGCTCAACTGGGCGCAGGCTATCGCTAACCGTCTTTTAGAAGTAGGAGGCGTCGGTGTCGGGCCAGCCTCGCCCGCCGCCGGTGGCGGGCGTTTGCCGGGATCAAAGACCTATGTAATTCCGGAACGCCCTGCGCGCGATCCCCGCTTTTGGGCATGCCGCTTCTACTGGCCGGATGTGGTGGATCCAAACTACCCGTACGGTGAAGGCGTTCAGCTGCAACTACGATCGGCGATCAGCCATCTGAATGAAGTCTGGGCTATTGAAGTGGGTGGCGTTATGTTGAGCGCTTTTGCCGATGTCTTACCTTGGGAATGGATTCACAATGCCGCTCGCTGGACTTACGACGAGTCGCGGCACTGCCGCATGGGATATGAACGATTGATGGCGTGGGGTTTCGATATTGCAGAAATTCCGCTGGGAACCTACATCTACGATAGTGCTTCTGGCGAGGATCCTATTTACTGCCTGGGCATGCTCTTCTTTTTTGAAACCAAAAACATCAAGCACAAGCCCGCTCGCGCCAAACTCTTTCACACTTACGGTGACACGCTCAGTGAACACGACATGGACTTCGACTGGGCCGACGAAACCATGCACGCCGGCTACGGCAAGCACTGGCTCAAAGAGTTACTCGCGGCCCGCGGCGAAGACCCTGCGGCCTACGACCAAGTCCGTGAGCGCTGCGAAAAACTAGTGCGCGATTACGTGGGAACTGCCACCGGGCACGAAGTCGCGGATATCAAAAAGGTCGCCGACGCACTCTTGGTTAAGGCTGAGCAGGTACTCAAAGTGGGAACGGACATCCCGCCCGCGCGTCTGCCAGCGAGGTAGATTATCTAAAAATTGAACCGGGCCCGCAGCCCGCTTGAGCCGAAGGCCAAAATACGGTCTAATGGCGCGTGCTTTCCGACCGGGCAACGGCCGGCTTCGGTTTTTGCCAAAACCTTTGTGAAGGAGAATCAGCGATGGAAGGTTTATGCAAGAAGGTGGTTTTCGTATTGATCGCGCTGATGCTGGCGGGTTCTGCGGTAGCACAGTCCACCTTCACCCTTTTGTCGCCCAACAAACAAATCGAGATCGATATCCGCACTGGCGATCGCATTCAATACGACGTCCTGTTCAAAGGAACTCCGCTGCTGCAGAAATCCACCTTCTCCATTGACATTGACCACACCACGCTCGGATTGCAAGCTCGCATCAAGTCAACCAAGACTCGAAGCCATGACGAGGTGCTCGAACCAGTCGTGCGGCAAAAATTCGCCAGGATTCGTGACAACTACAACGAACTTCGACTGGAAATGGAAGGCGATTACGCGGTCGTCTTCAGGGCCTACAACGAGGGAACTGCATATCGCTTCGAGACTTTTTTCCCGCAAAGCGATGTAAAGGTTTACACGGAAGAGGTCAGCCTCAACTTCGCGGGTGATTTTTCCGCTTACTACCCCCTTGAAGAAAGCTTCATGTCGCACAACGAGAGGAAATTCCCTCTCTTCAGAATAAAGGAAATTCCGCCTGCTTCGATCGCCAGCCTACCCGCCATAGTGGACGCCGGTAACGGCGTAAAAGTAGCGGTGGCAGAATCTGATATTGAAGACTATCCCGGCCTCTGGTTGCGTGGTACCGGCAACAATGGTTTGGCAGCAACCTTCCCGCCGTATCCGCTCAAAGAAGTTCTCGAACGGGACCGCGATTATCGGGTCACCGAGGCCGCCGACTATATCGCAACCACTCGAGGCACGCGCACTTATCCGTGGCGTGTACTAGGCATCACCGAAAGAGATGGCGACCTGATCACCAACCAATTGATATGGCTTCTGGAAAAACCATCGGAGGTGCAGGACACCTCGTGGATTAAGCCCGGGAAAGTGGCGTGGGACTGGTGGAATGCGCTCAACATTTCTGGTGTCGATTTCAAATCCGGCGTTAACACCCAAACTTACAAGTACTACATCGATTTTGCCGCGAAGTATGGCTTGCAATATGTGGTCTTGGATGAAGGATGGTACAAGCTGGGCGACGTGATGGATGTGGTTCCGGAAATCAATATGGACGAACTCACCGCGTACGCCAGGCAGAAAAATGTCGGCATCATCCTTTGGGTAGTGTGGAAAAGCTTCAACGACAAATTTGATCAGGCGCTGGATCAATTTCAAAAGTGGGGCATCAAGGGCATCAAGATAGATTTCATGCAGCGCAACGATCAAAAACTGATCGACTTTTATTACAAGACCTGTCTCGAAACCGCGAAGCGCCACATGCTGGTGGATTTTCACGGCGGTCAGAGTCAAATCACCATGACCCGCACCTGGCCTAACATGATCAGCGGTGAAGGCGTCCGAGGCATGGAATGGAGCAAATGGAGCACGGACTCCGAGCCGCAGCATAACGTCACTCTTCCCTTCACCCGCATGTTTCTCGGACCAATGGACTACACTCCTGGAGCTATGTTGAACGCCACAAAAAAAACGTTCGCACCCATCTTCGAGCGGCCTATGGCATTGGGAACTCGCTGTCATCAACTGGCGATGTACGTCGTATTTGAAAGCCCGCTGCAGATGCTGGCCGACAGTCCTACGAATTACATGCGAGAGCCCGAAGCAATGGAATTTCTGGCGCCGGTGCCAACGGTGTGGGACGAAACCAAAGTGCTCGACGCCAAACTGGGCGAGTATGTGCTTGTGGCAAGAAGAAACGGGAAAGATTGGTATGTGGGCGCAATGACGAACTGGACCGGTCGCGATCTCGATATTGATCTTTCCTTCCTGCCATCTGGAAATTACACGATGGATTCCTATCAAGACGGAATCAATGCCGACCGTTTTGCCAGCGATTATGTCAAAACGAAAACCCAGGTCACGAGCGGGAAGAAACTGAAAATTACGCTTGCACCGGGCGGTGGTTGGGCTGCCAGGATTCATCTCTAGCCGCCAGTGACGCAAGAAGTCGAACCTTGGAGCGCCTCCACTGTTTTCCATCGACAGCTGCCGTTCTATGGTTTGCTAGCAGCTTTCAACCGATACAGAGTTTCTCCCGCTCGAGGAATGAGCTTGATGTCTTCAGCCTCACGACCCTGCCAGTCTTCAATTTTGATGTCTTTTGGATTCAGATAGCCAAGGTTCAAGCGCTGGCAGCGCTCCTCTGGAACGCAGGTCGCAAGAGTTACATTGATCCTGGAAGTCTCCACGCCGGTGCTGGCGTCGTACGTACCCTTGCCCTTCAAGTGCGTGGAGTGAGCAATTGCACTGCGAGGAATGCCTGCAAAGCGGTCCGCCTGCTTCAGAAAATAATCGCGACAGTGATATCCAATTTTGTCGAGAAAAGCTCCGTGGGTGTAGCTGATTTCGGTGATGTGGGGCGCATAAATAACTACTTCGCCACCTTCCAGCATGGCAGGTTCGACCTTATACATTCCTTTGGCTCCGGTCCAGATGTCGTCGTACATTCTCGGTAATACGGAAAGCACTCGTCGAAAAGGACGTTCCACCCATTGAATATGCTTTTTGGAAGAGAGTTCGATTGCTGCCCGCCAGGCTTCGCGCGGTGGACCGAAGTGCATACCAGCTACACCTTCTTCGTCGACATCGCCGGCGTGGGGCGCGAGCACCAGTGCAAAGCATGAGATCGGGAGTTCTATTTTGGAGGCAGCCTGATCGATGAGGTCGCGAACCGGAGTCTGAACCCTACCGATGAGGTCATAGCTGCCAAGCAGCGCGCCAAGCCAGTGCGTCTGGTTGATCATTTCTCCGCTGCTTACCCCGGGAAAAAGATATTTATTCCCACCGGAAAATCCTACGACTTCATGAGGAAATACCGGGCCGCAGATGAGAATCTGATCGTAGTCGAAGAGCAGGCGATTAATCTTTATCCGGATCGGCTCGGACAGCAGCCCTCCGGATTTCTCTGCGACTTCATCCGCCGGGATCGTTCCCAGGTCTATCAGGGTTTCGGGAATATCCCACCGATGGTTGAAAACATGCGCATCGCCGCATTTTTCGTCAACCACCGGTTGGCCCATCAAACGCGAAAGCTGGGCGTCAGTCATCAGTGGATGGGTGCCAAGGGCCACCAGATAATCGCAAGCCACTGCTCGCGTTCCAATCTCCTGCTGCAGCAGTTTGAACATCAGCGGCATGGGCATAGAGCGCGTGCCATCGGGAATGATGGTGAGAACACGCTTGCCATCCACTTTAAGTTCAGCGGCAGCTTGTGCAACCAGCTGCCGGATCTCATCGTGTGACAGCACACCGTTTGCGACACTCTTGCTCAAAAGCATCATGATTCCCGGTCTAAGGCCGCGGACAAGAACGTCCGTCCTACACTATTGGTTTACGCCGCTTGCAAGGAGGCCACCATCGACGGCCAGCACCTGACCTGTCAAATAGCTGGCGGCGTCCGAGGCCAAAAATACAGCCGCCCCTCCCAATTCATCCAACTTTCCGAATCGCTTCATGGGCGTGCGTAGCAAAAATTCCTTTCCTCGCTCGGTTCCGTCCAGCAAAGCAGCATTTAAATCTGTACGATAGACGCCCGGAGCAATCGCGTTGACACAAACCCCCGACGTCGCCCACTCAATGGCAAGAGACTTGGTGAGCGACACGACTGCACTCTTACTTGCGCAGTAGGCTGTCACCTCGAATAGCGCCAAAAAGGACCCCACGGAAGCGATGTTTATGATACGTCCGTAGCCCTGCTCAATCATGTGCTTCCCAAAAACCTGGCAGGCACGCAGGGTACCGGTAAGGTTGGTTTCAATAATGGCGTCCCATTCGGCATCGGGAAAATCAATAGTGGGCAAACGCTTGGTACGGCCCGCACAATTCACCAGAATCTGAACGCCTTCAAATTCAGAACACACAGCCTTGAGAAGTGCCGCTATGCTGGCACGATCAGTGACGTCGCACACTTGGGCCAGTGATCGCCGACCTAGAGCCTGGATTTCGGCGGCAGCCGCAGCCACGTGGGCCGCTCGCCGGCCTGTCGGAACAACGTCTGCCCCAGCTTGCGCCAGCGCTTTGGCAAGAGCGAGTCCAATTCCGCTAGTTCCACCGATTACCACCGCAGTTTTATTCGTAAGATCAAGAGGGGGATAGCTCATTAAAATCCTTGCGCCTCCGAAGTTTTCAGCAGCAAGAATTATAAGTCAGACGCGGCGTTGAGCTTGGATCGCCAGTAGATGCGGTAGACGATGCGCCCTCGGAAGTTATCCGTTCTTACGGAATTAACTCATAGCTCACGAACGCCACCTTTTTGCTATCTGGCGACCATGATGGAACATTGATGGTTCCTTGCCCTCCGAATAACTTCGCCAGCACCGTAGTCTTCTTGTCCTCCAGCGACATCAGGCGCAGCATTACGTTCTTATTTTCGGGATGTCCGCTGACCTCCTTTTCGTAGGTGAGGTATACCATCCACCGCCCATCCGGCGAAATATGCGGGAACCAGTTATTGAATTGGTCCACCGTGATTTGCTCCTGCTCAGCACCGTCGGGACGCATACGCCAGATCTGCATGGTTCCAGATCGCTCCGAATTGAAATAAATATACTTTCCATCCGGAGAATACTCTGGCCCATCGTCAAGTCCTTTAGCCGTAGTCAGGCGAGTCTCGTCTCCACCCGCCATGGGAATTGTGTAGATGTCGAAATCACCGTTCCGCTGGCCCACGAACGCAAGAGTGGCGCCATCCGGCGACCATCCATGCCAGTACGAAGGCGAGCCTTTCGTGATCCGACGCGGAGTACCGCCCTCGATGGGAACCACGTATACGAGCGAACGATGATCCTCCTGCGATTGATCGCTGATGGCCAGCCATTTTGAATCGGGCGAAATCCCGTGATCGTTGTTACATCGCACTGCAAATCCGGTATCTATGGTTTCGGGCGTTCCCCCGGTTACCGGCAGTCGCACGAGGCGGCCATTGCTATTGAACAAGAAGGTTGTGCCATCCCGCATCCAGTTTGGCGCTTCAAAGCGTTCCGGCGCCACATAGACGATTCGTCGTTCGGTGGACGCGATCGCTACCGTCTCCAGAGCGCTATACAACCTGGGCTCACCTGTCGACACAACTGGAGTGCTCAACCCGACGTTAGAAAAGACTGCCCTCTCAACTGCGTCCTTATCGTGAGAGCAAACTCCAATTCCAACGTAGAAAGTTCCTCGCAATCGCAGTCGGACGGATGCACCGGAGACCCTGAAGTCGCCGCTGGCATCCACCAGCCATAGATAGACATCGTCACCCTGCTTCACCAGCCGCAACCGCGCCGGACCGGAGATGTTGGACTGAATCTCATGAGTGGTGGCACCCTTCTCTTCGCGGTATTGAAGCGATGTCAGCCCGCTGGCATGCAAAGCCACGTCGACATATGCGGAATCCGGGTCCAGGCTCTGACGAAACATGAGCACCGCTTTCTTGTGCTCGTTCCCGCTCTTATCAGTGAAAGCGATGTCGGCGGTCAGGGAGACGTTATCCGAAACTTTTTTCCAGGCAAAATGGAATGCGTCGGCCGTGAACCACATATCTTCTCCACTGCCTGTGACAGTGTAGGTCTGTTTGGACGAGTCATACTCCATCGAACCGGGACGCAACCCAGTGCCTACGTCCGTATGATCCTCGAACAAAACAGTGCTCGCTGATGGGGCTTGTGCCCTAAGCGGCGCGGCACATAGCCAAATAAGCCCACAAATTATGATCACTGATCGATTCTTTATTCGGATCACGGCGACCTCCCGGAAGACAACTTCTCAAGATCGTAAGTTCGGGAAAGGTAGGACGGTGGCTCGCAATTGTCAATGCCTTTTGAACTTGATGGTAAAGGAAATCGGGCTTAGATAATCGTTTACTTTACCTCTGACGTTCCCTTGACAATGGGAACGTGGTCATTCAGACTGCCGGAGCTTCTTAACTCCATCTTGTATTTCTACACCGCCATGAATAACACTCATCGAGTCTGCGGTTTCATTCTATTTTTCCTGTCCCTTCCCATTTTGCTCGCTGCCAGCGATCAGATTCCACCGACGGCGTGGCGCATTCCCATCGGGCAGCCACCCACAAATCCCGGCGGGCGAAAACCAGAATTGACCAATATCGACGACGGCTTCTGGCAAGGGGCTCCGGTCGGGGGCATAGGTGCCGGGACTTTCTCTCGCTCCTATCGCGGCAATTTTGAACGCTGGCACATCAAGGCCGGAGTTCACAAATATCAGAATGTGCCGGCCAACCAGTTTGCTGTCTTTGTTCAATCCGAGGGAGGGCCGCCCACGGCACTGGTTCTCTCCACCGGCAAACCAGACGGGCCTGCCCTTGCCTCCTGGGATTGGTCTTATCCGGTTGGTGGCGGCGACTATGCGGCGCTCTATCCAAAATCCTGGTTTGCTTATCGTTCGCCCAAATTACCGATTGCCCTCACCGTGGAACAGTTTTCTCCCATTTTGCCGAACAATTACAAAGAAACCAGCTATCCGGTTGCGCTGTACAACTGGTACGGCGAAAATCCATCCAGCAAGCCAGTGACTGTCTCCATTCTGTTTTCCTGGACCAACATGGTGGGATGGTTTCGCGACACCAGCAGCAAATTCAACGCGGTACTGAACGCTCAGAATAAGAACTCGTTCCATTCCGAATCGATACCAGGTGGGACGATGCAAGGCATAGTATTCGATCGTATTCGCAGCGGCGCTGTTGCCGAGGAGTGGGACGGGCAGTTCGCCATCGCCACTTTGGCTGGCTCGGGAGTCGAGGTCAGCTACGCCACCAACTTTGACCCGAAGAGTTCGGCTGCTGAGATTTGGAATCCTTTCTCCACTACGGGGCGGCTCCCGAATGACTCACCCGACGTCGCTAGCGCCGGAGAGCAGATGGCCGGAGCCATCGCGATCCGGTTTACCCTCGCTCCATACGAAAAGAAGTCGATCCCGATGTCACTCTCCTGGGACCTTCCCATCGTGCAGTTTGGCGGCGGACGAAAATGGGTTCGTCACTACACACAATTCTTTGATGCCTCGGGAGCAAATGCCTGGAAGATTGCGCGTACGGCGCTTGAGAACGACCAGCAGTGGAGCGATCAGATCGACGCCTGGCAGAAACCTTATGTCGAGGACGAATCCACGCCGGCATGGTATCGCGGTGAGCTCTTCAATGAGCTGTACATCATCGCCGACGGCGGCACACTATGGGCGCACGAGCAGGCTGGTCCTTCGAATTTACTCCACACGTCCGCGAAGAATACGGATAGCTTCGCATATCTCGAGTGCTTTGATTATTCCTACTACGGCACCTCGGACGTCCGCTTCTACGGCTCGTTCCCGCTGATAAAGTTTTGGCCTGAGATCGAAAAGCAGGAATTGCGCGAGTATACCGACACAATCCCCGAAAGCATCCCCCAACACTATCTCTGGGCGTGGAAGCTGCAACATGATCACCAGTTTGAAACCATGCAACGCAAGGCGGCGGGGTCTGCGCCGCATGATCTGGGCTCGCCGAGTGAAGATCCATTTGTAAATGTCAACCAGTACAACTACCAAGACGTTTCCAACTGGCGTGATCTCAACAGCAAATACGTGCTCATGATTTGGCGAGATTACGTTTGGAGCGGCAGTCGCGATCAGGAATTTCTTCGTTACACATGGAGCGCAGTCAAACAGGCGATGGAACACCTCCGTCAATACGATAGTGACGGAGACGGTATGATCAAGAACGGAGGCTTTCCAGACCAGACTTACGACAATTGGGTAGCCCGTGGCGAAAGCGCCTACAGTGGAAGCCTCTACCTGGCCGCCCTTCGCGCCACCGCCGAGATGGCTCGTAAATTAGGGGATTCAGGCTCCTCGACAGCTTACGACGCACTGTTTAAGAAAGCGCAGGCGGCATACATAAAGAATCTTTGGAACGGGACTTATTTCAACTACGATCAGGGCAGCGATTACCACACTGACATCATGGCCGAGCAGCTCGCAGGACAGTGGTACGCCAACTTAACTGGGCTTGGCGATTTGGTCCCACCACAGATGCGCAAATCAGCCCTGCAACACGTCTATGACTTTAACGTGATGAAGTTCCAGAATGGCGAGATGGGCGCCATTAACGGTATGGGCTCCAATGGGCAGGCGCTGCACGAGAATGAACAAGTCGAGGAGGTGTGGACTGGCGCTACGTTTGCCATCGCTTCCCATATGCTGTCAGAGGGAATGCGCGATCAGGCGTTCCACACTGCGCACGGCGTGTACAACGTGGTATGGAAAGATCGCGGCTACTTCTTTCGTACACCCGAAGCTTACGACGCACACGGAAAGTATCGTGCCAGTATGTATATGCGACCGGGAGCGATCTGGTCGATGGAGCTACCTTCAAAATAATCCTGTCAGCGTCACAGGATAGCGCTTGAACATCTAACTCCAGAGGCGATCCCAGGAGTGCTCCTGGTCCCATTGAGGGGTAGGTTCGAAATAGCCCGTACCCGGCATCAGGTGCTGCCGCACGATATCTTCATTGAGAGTTACCCCTAGGCCGGGCCGGTCTGGAACCGCGATCCATCCGCGTTCCACGATCGGCTCCTTTGCTCCCTCTTCTACCAACGAAGACCACCAGGGGATATCCAGGGAGTGGTTCTCCAGCGCTAAAAAGTCTTGCGTGGCGGCGGCGCAATGAACACTCGCCATGCAACTGACGGGCGTCCCGGCAAAGTGCATCGCCATCGGAACGCCATATTCCTCGGCCATATCGCCGATTTTGTGGGTTTCAAGAATCCCTCCCGATGTCGCCAGATCGGGGTGAATCTTGCTTACCGCATGCTTTTCACAAAGCACACGGAACGGTTCTTTGAGGTAAATATCCTCGCCCGTGAGAATTGGCGTTGGGCTTTCTTCTGATATCTGTTTCAAGAGGTCGGTGTAGGTCCATGGAATCACGTCTTCCATCCATGAGAGGTTGTATTTTTCATATGCCTTGCCCAAACGAATGATCGACTTCACGCCCAGGTGTCCAAGATGATCCATCGAGAGAGGAATCTCCATACCTACGGCATCGCGCACGGCTGCAACATATTGTTCCAGCATCGCGATACCTTTGTCGGTCACTTCCATTGCCAAAAAGGGATGTTCGAGTTGATCCATTTCCCACTTGCTCAAGTCTGAGCGAACTGTGACCGTCCCGGGGGTGTCAGCGACCATCTCAACGCCGAGATCCATCTTCAGCCAGGTGATGCCCATCCCTTCTTTTCGTTCTTTCATTCGTTGGGCATAAATTTTCGGGTCTTTGGACTCGGTGGTGTCCGCATAGACACGTATCTTGTCGCGAAATTTGCCGCCGCCCACCATGGCGTACACGGGCGTGTTGTAAACTTTTCCAGCAATGTCCCACAACGCCATCTCGATGGCGCAAACGCCGCCGCCCTGGCGGGCGTGGCCTCCAAATTGTTTTATCCTGCGGAATATCTTATCGAGCTGCAATGGATTTTCGCCAACGATACGGCTCTTTAGGAAGAGCGCGTAGGTTGCACTGGCGCCATCCCTCACCTCTCCCAGGCCATAGATCCCCTGATTCGTATCAATCCGAATGATGGGACACGGGCTCGGCCCCGGCTTCACAATTGTCGCCACGCGCAGATCGGTAATCTTCAGCGTTGAAGGACTGGAATTGGTATTGACTGCCTTGGGATAAGCTTCAGCAGAATCTTCAACTAGGAGTGCGGCTCCCAGGGCTCCCAACGAGGTCTTCAGAATGTCGCGGCGATTCATAACTGATTTGTCCTTTCTCACAAGTGCAGGCAGGTTAATGCGGGACGAAGATCAGATCAACAACTTTCCGCGGAATTATCGTTTGCCCTATTAGACATTCAGAATCGTGTAGCAAGCTGTTTCCGCGATGCCGCCGGTGCAATACTCGGTTGCCGTTGTTTGACAAAGCCTCCGTGATTTGAGACTTTTCTCGAACGCCCGCAACGAGCGCCGTCGAGCACGACGCGCAGCGTCTCAAGGAGCACCTGACGATGAAAACACCAATCCGGAATACAATTCGCGAGATCGCAATCCTGGCCATCGGTGCATTCGCAGTTTTGACACTTTCTTCTGTCGCACGAGCGCAATTGGTCACCTTCTCAAATCAAGATCTCTTGGATTTCACCGCGCAAAACCCATTCGGCCGTTTGCCCGATGGTCGGCCAAAAGTGCCGGACGACCTGATCGAACGAGCACGCGGGTTATCAGCCGAGGAAATCTGGGCCGGGCTGGGGGAAAAGAAATACCGCAACCAGTATGCGGATGGATTTCAGGTCCTGTATCCAGGGAAAACCATGGTAGGTCGCGCATTTACGGTGCAGTTTATGCCGGAACGTTCGGACGTTGAAAGCGTAGCCACCTCGAAGGCGAAGGCTCGAGGACTTTCGCGGCTCACGAACCAGACCGCGATTGACATGCTTCAACCTGGTGACGTGCTCGTGGTCGATCTCTTCGGCAAAAAAGTGGACGGTACAATCGTCGGCGACAATTTGTTTTACTACGTGATGAAAGCGACACATAGCGGAGGATTGGTTGTGGATGGGAGTGTCCGAGACCTCGATGGAATCGCCGAAATCGACATGCCCGCGTACTTTCGCTCGGTGGATCCCACGCCCATCGGGAACGTCATGTTGACTGGCATCAACATTCCAATCCGGATCGGCGGAGTTACAGTCATGCCGGGCGACTTGGTGGTCGGCGATCGTGAAGGGGTGTATTTCATACCGCCGCAGGCCGTGAAGGATGTCCTCGACCAGGCCGACGAAACTCACATTCACGATGAGTGGACCAAAAAGAAGTTCGACGAGGGAAAATACAAATCCACCGAAATCTATGGCTCTCCCACTGATCCCAAGTTGAAGCAGGAATATCAGGAATATTTGAAGAAGCGGTTGGCGGAAATCCGTAGCCAACGAGAGTCGCACTAGGCTCGTTTAGCATCGGCGTCCCGCCCTCGGCGTTGAAAGATGAGAGGTCGTCCGTAGCGCAGCTCTACACTTTTAGAGTATTGCCCGCCCGGGCCGCTTCGTAGATCTTCATCAAGATGGTCAAATCGCGTAGGCCTTCCTCACCCGGCGTAAGCGGCTCTTTGTTGTCCATCACGCAACCGGACATATGATCCATCTCCAGAGCGAAGTGATCTCGAACCGGGAGAATGCGCTCCTCCATCGTATTGTCGTGATGTACGTACATTCGCAGCCCGCTGTAGATCGTCGCCGGCTCGAGTTCAAACCATCCCTTGGTAGCCGCAACGCGGTAGCGGTTTTGATCGGCATATCCGTAACTGGAGGTGCAATTCGCCAGCACACCGCTCGGAAAGCGTAGTTGAAAATTAATGGTCTCTTCAACTTCTTTGAAGCGAGGATCGTTCGGTGTCGTATACATCATCGCGTTGATTTCGCTGGGCTCCTCGCCGGTAAGATACCGCGCCGCATTTAGTGAGTAGATGCCGATGTCCATTAGCGACCCACCCCCAGCCAGCGCTTTGTTCAATCGCCATTGGGTGGGGCCGCCGATGTTGAATCCGTGGTCGGCCAGAATGACCTTTATCGGCCCAAAATCCTGCTGGCGTGCTATCCGGATGGCTTCCTGATTGTAGGGTTCGTAGCGGCAGCGATAGGCCACCATCAACTTTCGACTCGCTTTGCGCCCTGCATCAATCATTTGCTGGCATTCGGCAGGCGTCGTGGCCATCGGCTTTTCCGACAAGACGTGCTTCCCTGCGTGAAATCCGCGTACGGTATATTCAGCGTGCATTCCGTTAGGAAGCACGACGTAAATGATGTCAACTTCAGAGTTGTCTCTGAGTTGATCGTAGGTCTGATAGTTGTAGATGTTTTTTGCGTCGACGCCGTAACGCAGCGCTAGCTTGTTCGCCTTGTCCGGGTGTCCACTTACGAGAGCCACCACTTTCGATTTCTCACATTTGGGGAATGCAGGCAGAATTTGGTTGATCGCAAGGCTGCCGAGACCCACGACGGCCCACCCGAGTTTTTTTCCTGGAGCATCGGGCACCTGCACGGCGGCTGCTCTCTGTAAAAGCGTGCCAGCGACATTAGCCGCTGCCATGCCTTGTCCTACCTTCGAAATGAAACCTCGACGACTGATTTCCTTCGAGAAGAAATCGGACATATCGCACACTCCTCTTAACTTTACGGTTGCGGCAGGTGGAGTGTTTTGGAGCGATCAATGACCCACTGCGGAAATACCGGCGATCCTTGCGGAGGCTTTCCCAGTGTGATTGCCCAATGGTCAATCCAACCGGAACCTTCTTCTCCGACGAATGTATCAGGCAAGCCGTAAGCCTGATCGCTTAAGGCGTCTCCGAGTGTGATGAATCGGTAACCTCTCTTGCGCATGAGCTCGAGCAGCTCCCCGATGTGATCCGCTTCCAATTGATTCGCGTGTATCAGCAAGACTTGTTTGGGCTCGTACCCGATCGTCTGTCTGGCTAGTTTTTCAGTGTAAGCAAACATCTGGTCGCTGTAAGAAAGATAGCTGCTGACGAGTTGGTGTTGCAGATCAGCGTCTCCACGTTTCTTAGCATCCTCGTAAACACCGGCGTACATCCAGTCCCACGCATCCAGAGTAACCGGAGCGATGCTGTATCCGCGGGAGGTGAGAAACGCTTCGGCTTCCCGCCGGGTTTGAAGGTCGCGTCCCGTATCCAGAAAGGGATGCCGAAAATAGCGCAGCCTCATGTGGTGCTCATCCAGCAGCAGGCGCGTCACATTCTCGCCCTGCACCACATCATCTGCCCATGCCTTCAATCCGACCTGATTGAGCGACATGTGCGTGTAGGTGTGATTTCCAAGTTCAAAACCGTAGTCGAGCCACATCCTCAATGCCTTAATCCGTTCATCCACCTCTCCGAACTTGAAAAGCTTCTTCTCATTCACGAACCCTACCACCGGAACCTTTTGATCACGGAGCGTAGCGAGTAATTTCCCGGTCATGTCGGTGATCATCGCCGCATTCATTGAATTAGCGGACGCCGCGGGCAAGTCGTCGATGGTGATTGCTACTTGGCGTTCGGGTGGGTTTTGCGCACCAGATGGCGACGCTTTCAACACCACAGGCAATACGAATATAGCGAGAACGACACTCTTAAATAGCGATGTCATCGAATGCACTCCAGGGTCGTGACCCACAAGATCCGTATTACTTCACGAAGAGTGAACAGCAAGGCTCACGAACGGGGGCCGGCTCCATGAGTTCGACTCGCGTGAGATTAGGGTCGTAAAGATTTAACTGCCATTTTCCATCACGGCCAATTTGCGGTTTCTCTGGCTTAAGTCCACGCTTTAGGAGCATTTGATACGCGCCCTTCACGCTCGGTACGCCCAGCGCAAAATGGTGCATCACCCCCAATTCCTTCGGCGAAGGATTGTGCACATTCAACATATACTCCAACCAATCCGTACCTTCCGGCACCTGCATGTCGACCCAGTCAGTTTCTTTGTCGGTCATGCCTCCGTGCCATGTTTCGCGAAAGCCCAGGATGTCCTTGTAGAAGGCGTCGGCCTTAGCTTGGTCCTGAACCACGACTCCAAGGTGGATCATGCGCTGCGAGATGCGAGTATTCGGAAGAAACTTGCCAAAATTCCGGCTGTGCAACGAACTGGGCATGAACTGCACGAACTCTACATCGTGCCCATCGGGATCGGTGACATCGAAGCCGCGATTCCCATCCAGCATGGGCTCCAGTTTGTCGGGCACTTTCACGCCACGACTGGCGAGGTAAGCGCGCATCTGCTCAACATCCGTGGTCTCGAAAGAAATATGCGACAAACGATCCTGCTTGGCGTCCTTAAGCTCTGGAAACACCTCGACGTACTGATGATCATTCACTTTGAAATAGGTCAGCAGCAGCTTGCCGGGTGGATCGTCAACAGTGAACGGTTCCTGAAAACCCAATACGCCTGAATAAAACTTTCGCGCTGCCGCGAGATTGTCAGTTCGCAACCCAATGTGAGCGACGCCGACAATTGGTGGCCGCGTGGCCGCCGCTGGCTTCTCCTGAGGAGTTAAACTTTGCGGCGTTGCTGGCCGGTAATCGTTGCAGCCGAAGAAGACAAGGCAAACGGCGACGGGCATGATTCTGCTGGCAAATCTGGAGGCTCTCATATCGTCACCTGGCTCGCACGTCTACCGGATTGAGCTAATTTTTACTAGCAGACTGCCCGCGCAAAACTTCAGTGAGGCGATCGGCCACGATCTTATGTTCTCCCGGTTGCAGCATGAATGAGTTCATCGTTAGCCCGGGACGATCCTCTTCAGTCCCAATGATGATTGATGGCGTGGCATCAGCTAGTTTCTGCGAAACTTCTTTCGGCGTGAGCGAGATTCGGCTGGATTCCCATGTGATCGTCATGTGCGGCACATGGTTGGCCATGTCGGGAACAAAAAATGATGTGCTGACCCCCTCCACACGCGAGATCTGCTGCGAGATGTATTCCAACCGGTCCTGCCATTCTTTCCATAGAGCCTCATGGTCTTCGTGAAGATACAGCTCTAAGGCCTTGACCATTCCCACGATCTCTTCCTTGCCAACTTTTTGGCTGCGTCCGATGGTGTCTTCATGCGGACTATTGTTCAGGAACGCGTTGGCGACCATTTCTTTACGACCAATCAACAAACCAGCGCATTGCGGGCCGCGCATGGCCTTGCCGCCGCTGAAGGTGATCAGGTCGTAGCCCATGTTGGCGTAATCCCATAAGTGAGAGACCGGCGGCGTGTCCGCCGCTGCGTCGTTCATGCAGGGAATCTTGTACTCTTTTCCTAGTTTGATCCATTCATCCACTTTGATATGCCCGGCCGAGTTGGCAAAATTCGAGAAGTGCATCATCGCGGTTCGCTCATTGACCGCCTGACGGAATTCTTCGCGACTTTCAACAACAACAAGTTTAACCCCAGTGTTCCGTAGCTGATGGTCAAACGGATTTCGATGCGTTTTCTGGATGATTACTTCTGACTTCATCCCCGTCAGATCCGGAATCTGCTTGATGAATTGCTCATTGCTACCCGTCAGAATACCCGCCAGGCCAGACTCCATGGCCGCCGCCGCGCCCGAAGTCACGAGCGCGGTGTATCCATCGGGCAACTTCAGCATCTGAGCAATTCGATCTCCGGCAGCGGTCTCAAGATCGGCAATGCGCACAAAGTGGCGGCCCGCTTCGGCCATCACTGCCTCTAGCTCCGGGCGAAGGATGGATCCGCCCAAAACCGTCATCGTGCCTTCGCAGTTGATCACCGTCTTCACACCCAGCTCTTCGTAAGGATTCCCCGTCTGGCCAAATCCGGTAACCTTGCCTGCTCCCTTCCAGGCAAATAATTTGCGTGGCGTCATTACCGAGCCTGCCAGCACTCCAAGGCTTCCCAGAAAACTCCGGCGATTCCAACCCGAACCGAGTCGCATGATCTATCGCTCCTTTGCGGAACCTGATGAACTTCTGCAGCGCCTTCATTTACCCTTACTTCACGGGAATCTACTTACGAACGACGGCAGCGATGCAGTTGATTTCCACCTTCGAGTTTCCGGGAAGAGCGGCTACCGCGACGGTGGTTCGTGCCGGGCCGCCATTGGGGAAATAGGTTTTGAAAATCTTGTTCATCGGCTCGTAATACGAAATGTCCGCAAGATAGACAGTAAGCTGCAGGATGCTGTCCATCGTACCGCCGGCGATCACGACCAACTCCTTCACGTTCTCCATCACCTTCGTCGTGTGGCTGTCAATGTCCTCTTTGCCCACAGGCCCGTTGGAATTCGCTCCTTGTCCGGCAACGTAAATCAAATCGTTGTGTGTGATGACAGGCGTAATCATCTGAGTGCCATCGGCGGGCTTGCCATCGCGACTAAGTTTGCGCACACCTGAATTCTTGCTCTTGGCTTCAGCGCTTGAAAGCAGCACGCCCCCCAAACCCACGGCGGAAATTCCAGCAGCCAGTCGACTCACAAGCATCCTGCGGTTAAACAATGTCGAAGTCATCATCAGCCTCCTTGAATTAGCAATTCGTGCGTTTTCCTGAACCTTACGGTAATGCGAAACTGAAAATATCACTTCCCGCTGCAACGGCAACGTATTGTTTGCCATGAACCGCGTAGCTCATAGGCGATGCACTGAAGTCCTGGCCGGTATTAAAGTGCCACAAAGGCTTCCCGGTTCGGGCGTTTACCGCCTCGAACGACTGCGCGTCATCAGCAAAAAAAACCAATCCCCCGGCAGTCGTCATCGTTCCACCACCGGAATGTGCGCTGCCTACTTGCGGATAGCGCCAGGCAAACAAATTCTTTCCGACGTCGTAAGCCACAAGAATCTTGTGCGAGGTTTCCTCAGGAATCCTCTTCACCCCAGTAGAATAAAATGTCTTCCCTTCCTCGAAGTCTTGCGCTTTCAGGAAGAACGTTTCGCATTCCTCCAGCGCGAGAAAATAAACAAAATGGGTCGACTCGTTATAAGACGGCGCAAACCAATTGGTTGCACCACCATATCCAGGACAAACCCGCGTTCCTTCGGATGTAGGCGCAAGTCCAGATCGGATAGGCCGTCCACTTGCGTCGATCCCTGTCGCCCAGTTCAATTTCTTTACGAACGGAGTCGCGGTCAGAAATTTCCCATTCGTCCGATCAAGTACATAAATGAACCCGTTGCGATTGGCCTGCACCAGGAGCTTCCGCGGCACTTGTTTGTAAACTGTATCGACCAAAATTGGAGTTTCGGTGGCATCGTAGTCAAAGAGATCGTGCGGCGTAAACTGGAAGTGCCATTTCAGCTTGCCGGTTTCCGCGTCCAATGCAAGAACGCAATCCGTATATAAGTTGTCGCCAGGGCGCACCTCACCATCAAAATCGGGACTTGGATTGCTTGTCCCCCAGAACAGAGTGCGAGTCTCGGGATCATAAGTTCCCGGCATCCAGGTAGTACCGCCGCCATGTAGATACAAGTCGCCGGGCCAGCTATCAGAACCTGGCTCTCCCGGCGCCGGGATCGTCCAAAAACGCCACAACATTTTTCCCGTAGCCGCGTCATATGCGGCAACAAAACCACGAACACCGTCATCGCCGCCCGACGTCCCTACGATCACTTTGTCATTCACGATCAGCGGAGCTCCGGTCGCGCCATAGTTCCGGTTCCAATCCGCATACGCCACGTCCCACAACAGGCTGCCGGAACGCGCATCCAGGCAAAGCAGGTGCGCGTTATCGGTTTGCCGATAGACGCGAGCATGCCACACCGCAACCCCGCGGCTGAGATGCCCTGAAGCATCGTCGATAAGTCCTTCGGAAATAGGCCATACGTGATGCCAGATTGTCCTGCCAGTTCGGGCGTCCAGAGCGTAAGTATCGTTGGCCGACGTTACAAACATCACCCCATTCACCACCACGGGCGTAACTTCAAGCCGGTTTGAGTTGCTGGAATGAAACACCCATTGTGCTCGCAATTGCCCAACATTGCTAAGGTTGATCTGGGAAAGCCCGCTGAATCGACGACCTGAGAAATCTCCGTTGTAGGAGAGCCAATCAGCATTCGGCCGCTTCGCGATCAAAGCGCTAGAAGCCACATCAATCGATGCCGAACTCGATCGGGCATCAGAATTCTCGCCTGCGGCGACAGTCTGGCAACCGGCCAGAAGAGCGATTGCCAAGATTATTTTTCTGCCCGGTCCCATCGTCCCCGTTGTCGCCGCTGATTCGGCAAATCAAGATCAAACCCAATCGCGACTCGCGCTTCTGCCCGTCCTCAAAACGAATTGAATCGATTTAATCGAGGCGAATTATCCAATGAAAAGTGAAGGATTGCAATGATATAAGAAAGCGATCTCGCCAAACAACACCGTGAGCTCGCGGTTCATTTATTCGGGATGGTTGTATATATTTATCGGGCCGCGATTTGGCGAGAACATGACCAGCTTCCTTCCAATGTCACGAATGCTCTCATCGGCGTTGCTGACTCTCACGCTCTCCATCGTCGCGACACACTTGCCTGCCCGCTCGAACGCACAGGAGTTGGGGACGCCGCCTTCCACAAATGACGATGCTGCCGACGGGCAACGAATCTTTGCCACCACGTGTGCGGCCTGTCATGGACTTGACGCGCGAGGCAGCGAACACGCTCCGGACATTGCCGGCAAGAGAGACGCTCAACAACTAACCGGCGAAGAGCTTCTTCATATTATCCAAAATGGCATACCTGGAACGGGCATGCCGGCGTTTCGTGCGCTCAACACGGCGCAGGTTCACTCCGTTATTCGATATTTGCGCACCCTGCAAGGTCAGGGTACGGCCACCCAACTCCCAGGCGACCCACGACGCGGCAAAATTCTTTTCTTTGGGCAGGCGGGTTGTGCCCGTTGTCACATGGCGAATGGGCAAGGAGGCTTCATCGCCTCAGACCTCTCGAGCTACGGCGGTGCCCGCCCGGCGGCAGATATTCGTAACGCGATTACCGATCCGGGTAAGAGTCTCGATTCTCGAAGTCGTCTCGTCCACGTGGTCACGACGAGCGGGATGAAACAATCCGGACTGGTACGTAACGAAGATAATTTCTCGCTTCAGCTTATTGGCCTGGACGGCACGTTTCAATTGTTTCAAAAATCAGAGCTCCGCAGTATCGAATACCAGCCTGACTCTTTGATGCCGGCTGATTACGCATCAAGGCTCAGCTCATTTGATTTGGACGATCTCGTCAATTACGTCGTCAGCGTGGGCAGGACCGACAAAAAGGGATCCGCTACTAAGGAATAAATGACCAAAATAATGGAAGTTGAAGGTTTGAAAACGTACTTCTCAATCCCTGGCCAGCTCCGCAAGCGTGCGCTTGGGGCGGCCATCTTGTCGATTGCGGTTCTCTTGCTCGCAGGGCTTCCCTCCATTCCTCTGCACGCGGGAGTTGCCGAACGCACATTCAAACTGACTGCTGAGTCTCCCAACTTTTGGAAGCTGTTCGACCGTAACGCGACACTTTCGCGAGTCGCGAGCGATTTTGGTTTCACCGAAGGTCCGGTATGGGACGAATCTGGGTTCCTTTATGTCAGCGACGAAGTCCAGAACAAGATTTATCGCATTTTCACCGACGGCCCGAAAGCCGACGGCCGCAAGGAAGATGTTATTTCTCTCGGCGACCCCGACGGAAATACCTACGATCGCCAGCATCGCCTTATCGACTGCGCCAGCGCCCTGCGGGCAATCATCGCGGTAATGCCAGAAGGTAAATACACTATTTTGATTGACCACTTCGAAGGGAAAAAGCTGAACACGCCCAATGATGTGATCGTCGGTCCTGACGGAGCGCTGTATTTCACCGATCCGACCCTCGACCTGGTTGAGGGAGAGAAGCAGGAATTACCATTTCAGGGCGTTTACCGCCTGGATGATAAAGGCAACCTCCGGCTCCTCACGAAAGACCTCACACAGCCCAATGGACTTGCCTTTTCGCCAGATGGAAAGCACATGTACATCGACGACAGCGAGCAAAGAAATATTCGAGTCTACGATTTCGCCCGCGATGGCACGCTCAGCAATGGCCGGATCTTCGGCGAAGAGCCGGGCGCCAAAAATGATGGGGTGCCAGATGGCATAAAAGTGGATCACGCCGGAAACTTATTCGTTACAGGTCCTAAAGGAATTTGGGTTTGGGACCCTCAGGGCCATCACCTGGGCACAATTGAAATGCCTGAACAACCTGCCAATCTTGCGTGGGGCGACCGGGACTATCGTACGCTTTACATCACGGCAACCACTTCCGTATACCGGCTTCAAACAAGAGCGCACGGCTTCGTCCCCTACCGCGCCCATTAATGATGACCATGCCAAAGACCTGGTTCGTTATCTTCATTATTTCGTGGTTGATTCCCGGCGTCGTTGCGCAAGAAACTCGCGGCCCATCCGATGCCGACCCGATTTCAACCATCCGAGTGAATGCGGCAAATCCGATAAAGTCGTTCGATCCCGATGTAGCGTTGGGCACATCAATCGACATACTGCCGCAAGGCGTAGTCGACAAAGTTTACACGCCCGAGATCCTGAAGCAATCTCTCTCCGCCGGATGGGGTCCAATCACCTATCGCCAGAACACTGAGCTGCAAGGCGCGGCCTGGCATTGGAATCCGAATGGAAAGTGGAGCGATGCGGTTCACCAGAGCGGATATTTCACGGGCAGCGCAGAACCGAGTGAGTTCATCCGGCATTCCGCCGGTTATCCGTTGCCTCATCGTGGCAATACGGAGGGTGACGGACATTCGCGAACTAAATATTCACGAATGACAGATGGTAATTCAGCCACATATTGGAAGAGCAACCCCTATCTGACCAGCAAATTCACCGGCGAGGATGATTCGCTGCATCCACAGTGGGTAGTCCTCGATCTGGGCGCCGCGGAAAAGATTGACACTGTAAAGATCGATTGGGCCAGCCCGTACGCGCGAAAATACATCATTCAGTACTGGAACAGCGATAGGAATCCGCTTACCAATCCCACTGCCGGCGTGTGGATTGCGTTACAAATCATCGCCGACGGACGTGGAGGGATCGAGACTGTCAGGTTCACAAGACAGGTACCAGCCCGTTATCTCCGCATTTGGATGACGCAATCTTCGAACGAAAGCGGAACGAAAGACACAACGGACCCGCGCATTTCCGCCGGATATGCCATTCGCGAACTTTACGCTGGAACATCCACGGCACCCGGTGAATTTGTGGACCTGGTCAGGCACCTGCCGGACGGAGGTCAGACCGTTGTTCATGCTTCCTCGGTCGATCCTTGGCATTCCGCCGCTGATCTTAGCGCGGAGGCAGGCGATCAGACTGGCCTGGACCTTCTTTATACGAGTGGGATCACCAACCACCTTCCTGCGATGATCCCAATCGCTATGCTCTATGGCAATCCGGAAGACGCGGCAGCGCAGATTGCTTATGTGGAGAAACGCGGCTATCCAATTTCTTACATCGAAATGGGTGAAGAGCCTGACGGCCAGAAAATGTTACCCGAAGACTACGGCGCTCTCTATCTCCAGTTTGCTACCGCGCTGCATAAACTGGACCCGAAACTGAAACTGGGAGGCCCGGTATTTGAGGGCGTCAACGAAGATATCGAAGTTTGGCCTGATGCCAAGGGTCGAGTTTCCTGGCTCGGCCGTTTCATCGATTATTTAAAAGAACACAACCGGCTGGCTGATCTATCGTTTATGTCGTTTGAGCACTACCCGTTTCCGCCCTGCGATATCACCTGGTCTGACCTTTATCGCGAACCCAAGTTGACTGAAGGCATTCTCAAGATCTGGAGAGCAGACGGCGTGCCCGCAGATGTACCACTGATTAATACCGAGAGCAATGTTTCCTGGGGACTGACCCAGCCGATGACCGACATTTTTGCCGCGCTATGGCTGGGTGATAGCGTCGGCTCATTTCTCACCTTTGGCGGCGACACTTATTACCACTCCCCAATCCAACCTGAACCGATACGTTCCGGGTGTCACGGATGGGGGACTTACGGGAATTTTGCGGCCGACGAGAATCTCAGTATCCACGCGTACACGTCGCAATATCATGCCAGCCGGATCATCAATGTCGACTGGGTGAAGCATGGCGCAGGCATTCACGAGTTATTCTCAGCCTTTACGGAACTGAACGACAATGCCGGACACGTTCTAATCACCGCGTATCCAGTTCGACTTCCAGATGGGAAATGGTCGGTGATGGTGATCAACAAAGATCAATCGAATCCGCACAGAGTGCGGGTGAGCTTCGACGCTGCGGCAGGAATTGAACGATCATTTTCGGGTGCGGTCACGATGACCACATTTGGCAGCGAGCAGTACGTATGGCGCTCCGAGGGACCGGCGAGCCATCCTGACCCTGATCTTCCGCCCGTTAAGACAACCGTCCAAGCAACCCCCGGCTATACGTTCACTTTGCCGAAGGCTTCCCTAAACGTATTGCAAGGCAAATTGCAGGATGCTTCAAAGATAAAGTGACTGCAGACGAATTTTGTCGGACTGCTAAAACAATCAGGCGATTTTCTTGATGAACCATGCCATCAAGCTATCCGAGCCGTTAGAAGATGTTGCGGAAGCCCCAGAACAGGAACCCGGCCAGCATCATCGAAACCGGCAAAGTCAACACCCACGCCATAGCCAGATTGCGTACCGTGCCCCATTGCAAGCCCGTATGGTTCGCCGCCATGGTACCTGCGATACCAGACGACAGCACGTGAGTCGTACTTACCGGCAGGCCGAACCAGTCCGCCGCGCCAATTGTCACCATTGCGGTAATCTCTGCCGCCGCGCCTTGTCCATAAGTGAGGTGATCTTTACCAATCTTTTCACCGACGGTTACAACGATGCGCTTCCAACCAACCATCGTGCCGAGTCCCAGCGCCATCGCGACCGCAACCTTGACCCAGCCGGGAATAAATTTCGTGGCGTTGTCGATGTGTTTTTTGTAGTTGCCGAGCACTGCCCAATCGTTCGCTGAAATGTCGGGTTGATGGGTCTTCTGCATCAACCGAAGCGCTTCGCTGACCAGGTACATATCGTTTCTGAAATTGCGCACCCGATCGTTAGGTACTTTCGCCAATTCTCCGAATAGCACTGTCTCATTGCTAATGTCGGTCACCATCTGGCGAAGCGCCAGCATGGTGTTGGGAGTAAATTCACGGGTGCGGATAAACGCGGTTACGTCCTCGCGCTCGTCGGCAATCACAGCATTCCGGCTTACGTATTTATCCAGGGTGCTAGCCGCTTGTTGGGACACTGCGATGAAGTCCTGCGACTGTCTCTTTGTGACCGCATGATTCAACGCGTAGGCGGTGGGCACGGTTCCGATCAAAATCAGCATGATCAGTCCCATCCCCTTTTGTCCGTCGTTCGATCCATGTGCGAAGCTGACACCGGTGCAGGTAAGCACAAGCAACGCGCGAATCCAGAATGGCGGAGGCTCGGTTCCTTCCGGTGCTTCATACAATTTCCGATTCTTGATGACGGCTTTCATTATCAGCAGCAGCAGGCCCGCCAGAAGAAATCCCACAATCGGCGAAAGCAATAGTGATTTTCCAATGTTTAAGGCCTGGCCCCAATCCACTCCACTGGTGCCGGTTTTGGCCGACATCAACTGATTGGCAATACCCACTCCGATAATTGACCCGATCAACGTATGCGAGCTCGATGCCGGCAGCCCGAAATACCATGTGCTGAGATTCCAGATAATCGCAGCCACCAGTAGTGCAAACACCATGGCAAAACCAGCCTTGCTGCCCACCTGCAGTATGAGTTCGACTGGTAAAAGCGAAATAATCCCAAACGCTACCAAGCCGGAGGAAGTCAACACCCCAAGGAAATTCCAGAAACCCGACCACACCACTGCAACGTGAGGCTCCATCGAATGTGTGTAGATAACCGTCGCGACCGCATTGGCGGTATCGTGAAACCCGTTTACAAACTCAAACCCGAGCGCCACCAACAGCGCAACGCCGAGGAGCAGGTATGGCATGACGGACGTGTTATGAACGCCTGACAGATCGGAAAGCAGATGCGAACCCGCGTAACCCACTCCAATGATTAGCACTAGCACGAACACGAGGACGCCTATCTTGCCTGGGCCCTTGCCGAGTTTGGCTTCAAGTGCTGGAACAGCGACGGGACCGGACTTAGACGGAGCGGGCAGGGTTGGAGCGGTAGCCATGTGGTCTCCTGAATCGAGCCGGAAATCCGGTCACGACTGGCGGCCACTATACGTCTGGATTGTTACAGCAGTATTAAATTATCGATGGAAGTGTTTTTTTGCCTGCTGACAACTAAACCCGTTCCGAAATAGTTTTTTAACCGTATTCCCTTGCCAAGCAGAAAGAGTTTAGGCTGTAAGTGAACAAACATTCACCCGATTTTAGAGATCTTCGGAGACCATTTCATGGCTGATCCGATCAAACTTCCTCCCCCGCTTTCGCCCGAAGAGTTGAAGCAAATCGACGCCTACTGGAGAGCATGTAACTATCTATCGGCGGGAATGATTTACCTTCGCGCGAATGCTCTCTTGCGCGAACCACTGAAGCCCGAGCATATCAAGAATCGACTGCTCGGCCATTGGGGTTCAGACCCCGGCCAGTCATTAATTTGGGTTCACTTGAACCGTCTTATCAAAAAATACGATTTAAACATCATTTATATCTCTGGCCCAGGTCATGGAGCGCCTGCGACATTGGCAAACTCTTATCTGGAAGGACACTATTCCGAGATCTATCCAGATAAAGGCCGCGATGAAGCCGGCCTGCTCAAGTTCTTCCGGCAATTCTCGTTCCCGGGGGGAATAGGCTCGCACTGCACGCCAGAGACGCCGGGTTCGATTCATGAAGGCGGCGAACTTGGATACTCCATCTCACATGCTTACGGAGCAGCCTTCGATAACCCTGACCTGATCGTCACCGTAGCGGTGGGGGATGGCGAGGCAGAAACGGGACCCCTTGCGACATCGTGGCATTCGAATAAATTCCTGAATCCAATTCACGACGGCGCTGTCCTGCCGGTGTTGCATCTTAATGGCTACAAGATTGCCAATCCAACCATCTTCGCGCGTATTCCGCATGAGGAATTGGAAGCGCTTCTGATTGGGTATGGGTACAAGCCGTATTTCGTCGAGGGTAGCGATCCGGGCGTCATGCACCAGAAAATGGCTTCGACTCTGGAGCAGTGCATCCTGGAAATTCGGTCGCTGCAGAAAAAAGCTCGTTCTACCAACGACTGCAACCGCCCACGCTGGCCCATGATTGTCCTTCGTTCACCTAAAGGATGGACGGGGCCGAAGGAAGTTGACGGTCACAAGGTGGAAGATTTCTGGCGGGCGCACCAGGTTCCCGTACTCGATCCCGTAACCAACAAACAACATCTCACAATCGTCGAAGACTGGATGCGCAGTTATAAGCCGGAAGAACTCTTTGATTCCAACGGGGCCCTGGTACCGGAGTTACAGGCTCTGGCGCCTTCAGGCGAACGCCGCATTTCCGCGAACCCGCATGCGAACGGAGGTTTGCTTCGCAAGGAACTCGAACTCCCCGACTTCCGCGACTATGCCGCAAACGTAAAAACGCCAGGTTCCATGTACGCTCCACCCACCGATGTGCTGGCGCACTTCCTGGCCGAGGTGATGCGACGTAACATGCGCTCGTTCCGCGTCTTTGGACCCGACGAGACGGCGTCTAACCGGCTAACGGCGATCTATGCCGCTTCGAAAAAGACCTGGCTCGCCGAGTACAGACCGGAAGACGCCGACGGTGGAGAACTCGACGTTAACGGACGCGTCATGGAAATGTTGAGCGAGCATACGCTCGAAGGTTGGTTCGAGGGCTATGTTCTAACCGGCCGTCACGGATTTTTCTCCACTTACGAAGCCTTTGTCCATGTGATCGATTCGATGTTCAATCAGCACGCCAAGTGGCTGGAAAAATCGAAAAATGAACTCGACTGGCGCGCACCGGTGCCCTCCATTAACATACTCATCACATCTCTCGTTTGGCGGCAGGATCACAACGGCTTCACCCACCAGGATCCTGGATTCCTCGATGTTGTGACCAACAAGAGTGCCGACGTTGTCCGCATCTACTTGCCCCCGGATGCGAATTGCCTATTGAGTGTGGCTGATCATTGTCTGCGCTCGCGCGACTACGTCAATGTCATCGTCGCTGACAAGCAGGATCATCTTCAGTACCTCAACATGGACGAGGCGGTAAGACATTGCACCAAAGGTGTTGGTATATGGGACTGGGCTTCCACGGATAACGGCGAAGAACCAGACATAGTGTTGGCGTGTGCCGGTGACATCGCGACCATGGAAGCCCTCGCTGCCGTTGAGATTCTCAAAAAGCACTTCCCTGACCTTAAGATCAGATTCGTTAACGTCGTAGACCTGTTTCGCCTCATGCCGGAGACGGAACATCCGCATGGTCTCTCCGATCGCGATTTTGACTCCCTTTTCACTACCGACAAACCGGTCATCTTTAACTTCCATTCATATGCTTCACTGATCCATAAGCTCAGCTACCGCCGCACAAATCACGACAACATTCACGTTCGTGGATACAAGGAGAAGGGGAATATCAATACTCCGCTCGAGCTGGCGATACTTAACCAAGTCGATCGTTTTGACCTGGCTATCGACGTCATCGACCGGGTTCCGCGCCTGCGCAATATCGGCGCTCATGTTAAAGAATGGCTGAAGGACCAGATTATCGACAGCATCAGCTACGCTCACGCCGAAGGCATCGATAAGCCAGAAATTCGAAACTGGAAATGGCCAGCATAGGCGGGGCGCAAGAATCGGGCCGACAAAACGACCTCATCCTGGTCTTGAACAGCGGCTCGTCTTCGTTAAAGTTTGGGCTCTTTTACCATAGCGGTTATGACGAAGAACCGCTGCTCACGGGAAGTGCGGACGGCATTGGACATAGCAACGGCGTACTGCGGATCCTCTCAGCTACGGGAAAATCGCTTTTTCATCGCGAAAATGTTCTGGACTCACAAAGTACTGCGCTTGCGACTATAGCGAAAGAGATTCGAGTGCACGTTCCTCGCTCGCCGATCGCAGTAGGACACCGCGTTGTCCATGGAGGACCCAATCTTCTCACCCACCAACTCATCACTGCGAAGGTTTTGGACGACCTACGATCCGCCGTACACTTCGCGCCGTTACATATCCCCCAGGCCCTGTCAATCATCTCTGCATCGCAATCGCTCTTTTCTTCCGCCGCACACTTTGCCTGTTTTGACGACGCCTTTCATCGCACCATGCCGGAAATGGCGTCGCATCTACCCATCCCGCGGCGATATTTTGACGCCGGTATTCGACGCTACGGCTTCCATGGCCTCTCGTACGAGTCGATCGTACATCGTTTCGGATCGCGGCTTCCTTCGCGGGCAATATTCGCTCACCTAGGCAATGGAGCCAGCCTTTGCGCGCTTCGTGATGGCGCATCGATTGACACCACCATGGGCCTGACTCCGACTGGAGGTATTCCCATGGGCACGCGTTGTGGCGATCTTGACCCCGGGGTCTTGATTTACCTTTTGCGCACCGAGAAGCTTGGGGCCGACGCGCTTGAAGATCTGCTCAACCATCAGAGTGGTCTGTTCGCGTTGTCCTCAGGAGAGAGCGACGTGAGAACGCTCGAGGAACGTGCTCGGTCTGGCGACCCCAACGCCATGCTTACACTGACTGTTTTCGGCATTGCTGTCCGCAAAGCGGTTGGTGCGTACCTTGCTCTGCTTGGCGGGGTCGATCTTCTAGTTTTTACTGGCGGTATCGGCGAACACAGCGACTTGGTTCGCCGCGAGGCAACGCGAGGACTCGCGGCCCTTTCTATCACTCAGGATAAAGTCCAGGTTGTACCAACCGATGAAGATCGCCAGATCGCCCGCCACTGCCGTAGTTTGCTCAAGCAGAAATAGTCCGGAGATCACAAAAGAGGAGCGAAAGCAATGATCTTTAGAAGGTCTCAAGCTCCAACGTCGTACATGCAGCTCAGCATAACTGATCATCCAACGTTAGAGGTCGAGATTTGGTGCGATCTGACGCACATGTTTACATTTGGGCCAGATGCCCTTTGGTAGATTAGCGTCAAATGGCCAGCCACAGCAACATTTTGGTTTGCGTTGACATCCAAAGAAGCGATGTCTACGCCCGCCAGGTCGAAGGTGCGCAAAGAAACTCCCCTCAAGCTCCCGGTGAGCTCGTCTGTCCGGCCGAAGTTCCCTGCGAAGCAGGAAGCAATGTTTCGGGAGACTCTAATGACTTTGAACCGCTGCCGAATACCGTATGCGGTGTCGGGAGCTTTCGCGCTTCAGATTCATACGGGGATTTGGCGCGCCACCAAAGACATTGATCTCTTCCTCGCTCCCGAAGACATGCCTGCCACAATTTCTTGTCTCGAGAAAAATGGCTTTCTTTGCAAAACCAAAGACCCGGTATGGTTGCACAAGGCACATCGTAATGGTTTTTTCGTCGACTTGATCACCGGCATGAGTAACGCTGTGATCACGGTTGAGCCGTCATGGATTAAGCATGCTCTTCCGGCAATGGTGTTAGATGTACGGGTCAAGGTTTTGGCGGCGGAAGAGCTTTTGGCGTCGAAACTATTTGTTGTGCGCCGGGAACGATTTGACGGTGCGGACATTGCTCACATCGTTTACGCCACCCGCGGAAATCTTGACTGGAATCGGATTCTCGCTCTCGTACGGGAGCACTGGGAAGTCTTGTTTTTTTCCCTGGTGCTATACCGTTATGTCTATCCGGCATACAGCCACTACGTGCCTTCGTGGGTTTGGCATCGATTGCTGGTCTGCTTCTCGGAAGCGCTGGCCAATCGAGACGCTTCCGCGCCGTTTCGAGGAAGTCTGATCGACGACAAAATGTTTGCCATTGACGTGGCTGAATGGGGAATGGAAGACGTTCTCGGCAAGCGTCGCGAGGATCGTCAAATTAGAATCAAACTCGCGGATCCTGAAAAGGCGCTTCGAGTCGACCGCGGCACGAGAAAAAGAGCATGAGAATTGCCGCCACAGCCGATCTGCATTTCTTCTCTCCTCGCTTCGGGGCAATACAGGATCAACTCGCGCAAGCTCGCGATCATGCCGATGTTCTCGTGATCGCGGGCGACTTGACGAATTATGGCAAGCCTCCCGAGATGGAGGAGCTCTTGAAATCTCTGGTTCGCCTGCGCCTGCCGATCGTGGCCGTTCTCGGCAACCATGATTACGAGAGTGGTGCGGAGATCGAACTGACTCGCATGATGACGCAGGAGGGAATCAAACTTCTGGATGGCACCGCCTATGAGCGCGATGGCGTCGGTTTTGCAGGGACCAAAGGATTCCCCGGTGGTTTTGGACGAGGCGCGCTGACGTCTTTTGGGGAACGTGAAGTCAAGGCTTTCGTTCAAGCCGGAATCGACGAGGCTGTGAAGTTGGAGCGTGCCATGTCGCAGTTACGAACGGAAAAGCGGGTCGTCGTGCTGCACTATGCTCCCGTGGGCGAAACAGTTAAGGGGGAGTCGCCGGAAATCTATCCCTATCTCGGTAGTTCGCGGCTCGCCGAGGTGGTGGACCGTCATGGGGCAGACTTGATATTGCACGGTCACGCGCACAACGGCTCACCCGACGGGAAGACTACCGCCGGAGTTCCGGTTCACAACGTAGCGATTCCCATCCTTCAATCTCGACAACCATCCTCGGTTTTTCGAGTATTCGAAATTTAGCGCGCCAGACCGATACTTGCATCTGACCAATACAGTCTTTAGCCACCATCACTACAGCATGTTGCTGACTGATAACAGTACCTAGACAGGATAGTCTAATTTCCTAAAACTGGGCCAAAATCGCTTGTTTGAGGTCATCATGGGATGGATTCAAGAACAGTTCGAGAAACGTTCAGAGAGGTCAACAAACGCCTCGCCTACTCCTGAAAATACCGCGATAGAATCGCATGAACACGACCTGTGGAATCACTTAGCGGCGGGATTTCGACACGATGTCGACGAATTTCAGCGGCTCGGAGGAAATGGTAGCTTTGAGAATTCCGGCGAACTTCAATGCCGGATCTTGAATTCGACCGCTGACGTTGCCGTACATGTCGCTGCGGATTTGTCAGCTCGAACGATCGAGTATCGTTACGAATCGAAGCAGCGAAAGACCGCGGTTCCTGAGAATGGCATTTTGACCATTCGCCCGTCCGCGGCTTCAGTTGCTTTGTATTCAGCCGACCAGCAACTCAACCCGGAGGAAGCTCGGCGGTTGATTCTCGAGCCTCTCCTCGTCCCTTCCTTGCCTAGGGATCTCGCCGACACAGGTGCCTAGCGGCCGAAAGAATGTCGCAGTCTAACTTTTGGTTCGTGACGCCTAATAACTTCAGTTGTGGTCGCGCGTTCACCATTGTTTGCGAAATCGGGTTTCGAATGAAAAGCCACCGTTCTGGTCCCGCACTGCGTTGAAAGAAGTTCTGCGGTTCACGTGGTATTCAAGTTGTATTTACTTCACGCTCGGTCGAGGTGACATCGGTCGCGAAAGTCACGAAAATCTTACTGGTAACTCTTTGCTGGATGGCCACCGCCGTCAAAAATGATCGCCTGAAAGGGTGAAAGATCGGGCGAGCGCTTCGCTCACACTGCTTTCCGAATCGGACCCTCTTTCCACCGCCACCGGCGGATAAACTCAGCCTTGCGTGTCCGGCACCAGCGCGAAGAGCAGCAAGGATCGAGCCGTCACCTGATAAACTTCTCCGATCGTAAAGTGCTTTTCGTCTTTCAGGTTGGAAAACTGGGTATCGATCAGGAGCACCCAGCGATGTCCGTCTGCGTACCCCGGCAGGGTGAAATCAACCACGTCGTGATATCCGTTCAGCACCATCAGCAATGTTGCATGCTGCCCGCGTTGCCGGACACCCGTCGTCTGGGCACGTCCGTCCAACAGCATTCCGAAGCAAAGCATGTCCGAATCGCCCCAATGAACGTCGTCCATTTCGGATCCGTTAGCGTTAATCCACGTAACATCCTTGACGCCTAATTCCTCGATGTACTCTCCGGTCAGAAAACGGCTTCGGCGCAGGACAGGATACTTGTGGCGCAAGCCGGTAAGCTTTCGGAAGAAATCAACCAGATCCTTGTTCGCCTTCGCCAGTTCCCAGTTCACCCAACTTATCTCGTTGTCCTGACAATAGGCATTGTTGTTGCCCTGCTGAGTGCGTCGAAATTCGTCGCCCGCAAGTATCATGGGCGTTCCCTGAGACAAGCACAGAGTGGCCAGCATGTTTCGGATTTGGCGATCCCGTAATTTGTTGACCTCAGGTTCACCCGTCGGCCCTTCAGCGCCGCAATTCCATGACCGGTTATTCGACGTGCCATCTTTGTTGTCTTCACCATTGGCTTCGTTGTGTTTGTCGTTATAGGTAACGAGGTCATTCAACGTGAAACCGTCGTGCGCCGTAACAAAATTGATTGACGCCCACGGCCGGCGCCCTTCGAAATTGAAAACATCAGCCGACGCGCAGAGGCGAGCGGTCATCGCCGAGGCTTTCGTTTGGCCTCTCCAGAAGTCCCGCACTGCATCCCGAAAATGATCATTCCACTCGCTCCAGCCGGGTGGAAAGCCGCCTACCTGATACCCACCGGGACCAATATCCCACGGCTCAGCAATAAGCTTCACCGTGGAGAGAACCGGATCCTGGCTACACGTTTTCAAGAAGCCGCTCTGATTGTCGAATCCATTGGGTTCCCGAGCCAAAACTGTGCCTAAGTCGAACCGGAAGCCATCCACATGCGTTTGTTGAACCCAGTAACGAAGGCTGTCGGCCACCATCTGCAAGACTCGATGATGCGTAACATTCAGCGTGTTTCCGGTACCCGTGTCATTTATGTAGTAGCGTTTGTTGTCCGGCAACAGCCTGTAGTAGCTGGCATTGTCGATACCCTTGAAAGATAACGTCGGACCACGCTCGTTGCCTTCAGCCGTGTGGTTGTAGACGACGTCCAGAATCACCTCGAGTCCCGCTTCGTGAAATCGGGTGACCATCTCCTTGAACTCGCGCAAACTCTCCATTTTGTCCGCTGCGTAGCGCGGATCGGGTGCGAAAAAACCAATACTGTTGTATCCCCAATAATTTGTGAGCCCCTTTTCCAGCAATCGACTCTCGCTGACAAACGTATGGACTGGCAACAACTCGACCGACGTGACGCCCAATGACTTGATGTGCTCAATAACTTCTTTAGCCGCCAGTCCCGCGTAAGTACCGCGCTGGGCCTCCGGTACTTCGGCACACAACTTCGTGTAACCACGAACATGCAGTTCGTAAATGATCGTGTCATCCCAGGGCACCCCGTAGCGTCCAGGTTGACCGCGCCAGTCAAATTCCGGATCAACCACAATGCACTTCGGTACATAAGGCGCACTATCACGCTCGTCAAAAGTAAGATCGTCTCCCGTCTCAACCTGGTAGCCGAATACGGCAGGATTCCACTGAAGTTCGCCAATATGGGCGCACGCATACGGATCAAGCAACAGTTTGTGGTGGTTGAAACGATGTCCCTTGTCCGGTTCGTAAGGCCCGTGAACCCGATATCCATAGATAGAACCGGGGCGAATAAGGGGTAGATATCCATGCCAAATCTGGTCGGTGTATTCCGGAAGCTCGATTCGCTCTATTTCCTGCTCCCCCTTATCGTCGAACAGGCAGACCTCTACCTTGGTCGCGTGCGCTGAGAACAGGGCAAAGTTCGTGCCCTTGCCGTCCCACGTGGCTCCACGAGGGAAAGGTGCGCCCTCACGAATCTTGATCGTCTTTGAATTGGCCATAATTAGTTTTTGAGGTCGCATCAGCGAAGATCGCCCGCGTGCCGCCCCTCAGATTCAACTTCGTTCACCCAAGTTGGCCGCGCACGACTGTTGGTCCCCAAGTCTACGCGGCAACCGGATACGACATGCCCTCATCCAGCATGCCGACGCACTCATCGTTAACCTGAATCACAGGAGCAATAAGTATGAAGCAGGGCACCGCCACCAGTCCATTTCGTCAGGAAATCGCGCCACAGAAAACGGGAAGCGCCGCGGAAGCGAACAATCCTACAACGAATCCAGGCTCCGTCCAACACGACCGCCAATCAGCGCGTCCTCCTCAATCAGTGTCGTCAACGTCAACGGTTGAAACGCCCAGAAAGCAATCCTTTCCCGACGAGAGCCGCATCCGCCAAAGGGCCTATGAGCTTTACGTCGAGAGCGGCTACAGTGACGGGCATGCTGAAGAGCACTGGTTCATGGCAGAGCGAGAGGTTGCCGAACAAGAGAGATAGTCGTTTTGCAGTTTCGCGTTCAATTTTGATATACCCAGCGGCAATGGTTTACCCTGAGTAGCCTCACAGGAAAATGCTTTGCGTCTTTCGTACCCTTTTAACCCGATTGACAGAAACCACTCCATCCTCAAGGATGTACGCTGTCGCCCGACATATGAAAGAAATCCTTCTTGTCGATGACAATCCCGTGATTCGGCGCAGCTTGCGACGAGTGATGGAATCCGTCAACAGCGGGAAAATTGTGGGGAGGCCAGAGATGGACTCGAGGGCATTGAAAAGGCCGCCGAATTACATCCAGATTTAATCATCCTCGATCTTTCGATGCCACGATTGAACGCGCTCGAGGCCGCTCGTGTCCTCAACAAGACCATGCCCGACGTTCTTTCATTCATGTTCTCTTGCCCATATGAGTCCCATGGTTGAGAAGGCTGCGGAAGTGGCCGGCATAGCTGCCGTTCGATCGAAGGCAGGCGACGTCAGAACTCTCGTGCACCAGGCTCACGCATTGTTAGGAACCGCTAAGCCCTGTATTCGATCTCAATCGGTCATTTTCTGAGCACGCGTCGTCTTTTTAGACGCATTGCCCCGTCTTGGCCACACAGTCGCGTTCGCGTTAATCTTGCCATTTCACAAAACGCCGCAATTTCAATGCCGGGTGCGATTTTAATTTCCGCTTATATGTGGGACGTGAAGTGACCCTTTTCCTCATTTAAGTAATCTAAGGTGTCTACGGTCGGGTGGCGTTTCTCGTCGGCGTAATGGGTAGTTGTTGCGCACGACTGTAGAGTTCTCGATTTATGGAAATGCGGCTTCGAACTCGCGGCCAAATTGGCCAATCGAACGATCATCAAGATCGTCTACCGACCAGTTTGCTGGACGCAGTCAGCGCGGCGATCATCGCGACCGATCTCGACGGAAATATCATTTACTGGAATCCATTTGCTCAACAACTTTACGGCTGGACTTCGCAAGAAGTGCTAGGACGCAACATCATGGACGTCACCGTCAACTCCCAGACAGCGCAGCAGGCAAAAGAAATTATGGCCTCTTTGAGTGCCGGCAAGACCTGGACGGGAGAATTCGAGGTGCAACGCAAAGATGGCACCGCTTTCACTGCCTCCATCAATCTCTCTCCTGTCGCCGATGAAAATGGCCAGCCCGTCGGGATAGTCGGGGTAAGTCAGGATCTAACCCAGCGCAAACGTGCGGAAGAAGCTCTGCGTAGAAGTGAGGAATTGTTTCGAACGCTCGCTGACTCCCTTCCGCATCTTTGCTGGATGGCCCATAAAGACGGGCATGTTTTCTGGTTTAACCAACGTTTCTACGATTACACCGGCGCTACGCTGGAACAAATAGGCGGCTGGGGGTGGAACTCCCTTCATGATCCACATCTCCTTCCTGCAATCATGGAACGGTGGCAAAAGTCTCTCGATACGGGCCAACCTTTTGAAATGGAATTTCCGCTCCGTCGATGGGATGCTACCTTTCGCTGGTTTCTCACGAGAATCCACCCAATCCTTGACCTCGAAGGCAAGGTTAGCCGCTGGTTCGGAGCCAACATCGACATTCAGGAGCAGCGCGACATACGACAGTCGCTGACGGACGCCCAGCAAGAACTCGAAAAACGAGTTGAATTGCGTACCGCCGAGCTTAATACCGCCAACGACAGTCTGCGCGAGCTTTCAGGTCGCCTGCTTCGAATTCAGGACGACGAACGTAGACATATTGCCCGCGAATTGCACGATAGCGTTGGACAACTTCTCGCGGCTGTCAGCATGAACATCACCGCAGTGAGCAGTGAGTCTTACAAGCTAACGCCTGTAGCAGCCGCCGCAGTGAATGAGAACGCAAACATGCTTGAAGAGATCACCCGGGAGATTCGTACCCTATCCTACTTATTGCATCCACCATTACTCGACGAAGTCGGGCTCGCGTCGGCTCTTTCCTGGTACATCAAGGGATTTTCGGATCGGAGCAAGATTGCCGTCACGATTGAACTACCTCCTCGCTTTGGCAGACTGGCCGAAGATCTGGAGATTTCTATTTTTCGAGTCGTTCAGGAATGTTTAACCAACATTCACCGGCACTCCGGAAGTCCAACTGCCACAATTTGCCTGTTCCAGCAAAGCCACCAGATTCAGGTCCAAGTTCGAGATGCGGGAAAAGGTATCCCCTTAAGCAAACAGCATGCGCTTGCTATTTCTTCCAGTGGTGGTGTCGGCTTTCGCGGGATGCGTGAACGGCTGAGGCAGCTAGGCGGCACTCTGGTAATCGAGTCAAACGAAAATGGAACACTCATCACCGCCACCATTCCGATTGAAGAAATGAATGCGAGTCACGACAACGTCGCCTGATGGATTCGACTATAAGTTTTCGCCATGCATCAACGCCTTACGGTTAAGGTGAGTGATTACCTTCCGCAGTAACTACAGTGTTCACCCTATACGACACCGCTGATCAGACCGCTATTATTAAGAGCTTTTATTCGCTACCGGTTGTTTTTGCTCGGAATAACTCGCAATAAATTATGAAGAACAGGGCTCGGAATCGGGATTCGACCCGATCTAGTTCGTGTATAGCGAGTTCTGTCTTGTTTTTTTATAGTTAGCGGTTTCGCCAAGTACCGTTCTGTCGGAGGATTTCCTGAGGCGATACAGCCCTCACAAGTAAGGAGATTGGATGTCCAAGCGAATCCTCATCGTAGATGATCATGATGTAGTTCGGCAGGGTGTTCGACGAATCTTGCGCAGCCGGCCAGAATGGCAAGTAATCGGAGAAGCTGGGGACGGAATTGAGGCTGTCGAGAAAACCAAATCCCTCAATCCCGACCTTGTCATTCTCGACTTTTCCATGCCAAACAAAGATGGTCTTGAAGTCGTAGGTGAAGTGGCCAAGTTGGGTGTGTGCGCCAAGATTCTTGTACTAACCATGCACGACTCGAAAGAACTTGTTGCGGCGGTGCGCAAATCCGGCGCCTCGGGATACGTGAACAAGAGTCATGCGGCGCGCGATCTGATCAAGGCGGCGCAGGACATCTTTGACGGAGGCACCTTCTTTTCCCTGAACAATGCCGTTTCTGTAAAGTAAAACTGAATTCATACTTCAATTCATATCCAGGCCAACGATGAATTCTTTCATTCCATCGATCCAGGAGCTGAGGGAACTGCTGCCTCTCGTCCGGAGTACACAGGAAAAGGCAAAGATGGGCTTTTGATGGCGACCGTACCGTCCGGACGTTGACCGATGAAGTTTCTCAGGTAGCGGGCGACGGACGTTTGATCGCCTGGCGTACCGTTTAGGTCTCAGGAGTTTGAAGATGAACGAAAAGATCGCGCAGGAATTTCTGGATGCGTTACTCCCTTCCTTTGAATCTCTGGAGACCCAGAGTTCAGCAATTCTTCAATTTCTTAAGGACAAGGGAATTGCCAGCGACAAAGATCTTGCTCCTTATCTCGACCAGGCTGGAAAAGCCAGCAACGTAAGATGGCGAGCTGTGCGGATACGAATGGAGCGCCTTCTGGCGTCCCTTGCCAATCCTCCAGAGGAGATCGTACAGAAGACTACGGAGAAAGAACCTGGCAAGCCTACCGAGGACAAGGCTGAAACAGATCCGGAGAAGGACAACAACACAGTGGCGGTAGCAAACGTCGAACATGCTACCGGCGACAAAGAAGAAGTTGACAATGCTGATGCCAAAAAAGATGTCGCATCCAGCACACCAAAGGGTCAGGACAAATCAAAACCAGACGCCAGCCGACCGAACGAGAAAGCAGACGACAATAACGCCGCCTGAGCGTGGGCGCATTGGAAGTGTTGTCTTTGAGCTTTTTAAAAACTAGATTTGCCGTCGAGGCCTGACCTGTGAGGAAACATCTCTTCCGCCAGAATCTTGCTTTTTGCGAACATACGAAAGTCCGCGCCTGAGATCAGCCATCAAGTCTTCGTCTTCACTAGCGATGTGCACCGGTTCCTTCTTACCCATTTCGCTGCCGACCCACTTGGTCAAAACTTCACGATCCGCAATAATGCTTCGGCCTTCTTTGTTGACTGGCATCCCAGAGCGATGCCAACGCTGTGCCACAGCTACTGTCTGCCCGAGGAACTTTGCGACAGCATTCCAGCCTTTGAGAATGCCATGGTTCGATTTTTCTGCCAATTTAGCCATCGCCACTTAACTTAGGGACTTCACAAGCAATGCTCTGGCCCGTCTAGTGGGCCCCTATTTGCACCGGAATCAGTCCCACTTGTAAAGGCGTGGAAACGTACGGCTCCTCCAGACGATACCAGACACCCATGGGACACATACGGCAACCCCGGAATTTATCCCCTTCGATATATGCAGCTCGCTCGACCAGCCTGTGGGGAGTGGAGTGCAGTGTCGCATAGACTCCCGAAGTCGGAGCAACATCACCCGCCTTGAATGTGTTAAATAGTCTCATCTGACACCTTCCATCATCACTCACAACTATCGATCCGCAAACGAGTTTCCGCTCTGGGCTGAAAGCTCGCAATACAGTCTTTGCCGGATTTAATGCTGGAATTTTCGCCGCTTCAACACGCACGACACTTTACAAGAAAAAGGGACCAGATCATCCGGTCCCTTCTTTTCAAACCTGGTTTCCTGGCCTATTTCACGTGAATGGTCTTTCCATCGGGATCCAAAGCCCCATTGATGCGTACCTTTTGCCCGTCGTATTTCTTAATCAGGTCCTGCCGATCAACGTCGTACGATGTACCACTGGCGTCTTGCAGAATGTACTTATCGCCGGTCTTTTTTACCGTGCCTGCGAAAATTTGACCTTGAGGTTGCTGTGGGTCAGCTTGAGCATCTGGCGCTTGTTGTGCAGGTTGATTTGGCCGCTGCGGCGGCGCCGGCGACTGCTGTGCGAAAAGGAGATTTCCTGAGAACACCATTCCCATCATCAATGCCGGAGCGATGAGCAACCGTTGAGTGCAATTACGTTTATCCATGAAATCCTCCTGGAAGATTTTGAGGTCATGAAAATCTCAGCAAGCAGGCTTCCAAAGGTCGTTGTTAGGCCTGCTTCTTGGTTTGTGGTGTGGGCAACACATTCCATGTGCAAGTCTTAGCGATTCTCAGGAAGGTGAAGAAGATTTTGATAGGCCAACAGATACCATCCGTATCTACTGTTAACCTACCTGACATTATGTAGCCAGCCGCCGTTCGCTCGAGGGGTTTCGCAAATTACATACGCAAATTTTGCTCAGTTGCAGCTTTTTGTCGCTCGACAAGCGTGGCTTCGAGAGCGCTCGCCGAAGAGAAAACCCGCCGACTTCGGCGGGTTTGGAGGTTGGATCCTTATGGGGGAGTTAAATTGGAGATACCATGAATGTGGGTTAGCTACAAAATAAATTCCGTCGCTCAAACTCACAATACAGTCTCTACCGTATTCTTTCGTGTGGAGATGGATTAGAACATTTTGTTAGTGTGAATTCGTTTCCTGGTTCTGACGAAACTAATATGTACGCCAGCTTGCTCCGCCACGAGTTGTGTTGCAGGAATGCGGCATATGCCATTTCGCTGAACCTCGCGCACGTTTCGAGCTACGGAGAAACCCCCGTCATCGTGTATAAACCGTTGCCTTCGGAGAAGCAGCATGGCAATTTCCTCGATGCCACATACGCAGTAATTCTCCAGCGTGAGAATTGGAAACGGCGGCTCGAGAAGATTCACAGCCAAGGCTCTCATTCCTTGCCACCCGCCGATGAAAGGTGGAAAGAACTAGACTCATCAATGAGTTCTGACGCTTTGCTGATGAATATCTTCTGTCATACCGACGTACTCCCGGGCGGCACGGTAGCATCCCTTCTAGGAGCGAGCGTCGAGGACGTCCCGGAGTTCGGATTCAAGCCTCGTGTCCCCATGTTGAATCGACGAACGGACAGAACCGAAGTCGATATGAAACTCGGCAAGCTATTAGTGGAGGCGAAGCTCACCGAAACGGATTTCCAAGTTAAACCCCTTCAGCTTATTGAGTCCTATCGCGATCTCGATGAAGTGTTTGACCGGGACACCCTTCCGACAGCTGCGGGACAAATCATTTCTTACCAGCTTATCCGCAACGTTCTGGCGGCCCACGCTCTCGCGCTCGATTTCTGCTTGCTGCTGGATGCGCGTCGTCCTGATCTGATCGAGGCCTGGTATACGATTGCGAAATGCATACGAATTCCAGAACTCAGGACCCGCTGCAAAGTTTTGACATGGCAGGAACTCAGCGAAGTTCTTCCAGAAGACCTGCGTCGGTTCCTGGACCTGAAGTATGGAATCGTGCCTCCAGGGTCAGTTCCCTCAATCTATCAAGGTGAAATTATCTAAGTGTCAGACAGGTTCGACGCCTATCGTCCCTTTTATAATGTCGCTTGTATTCGCTGGAAACGCTTTTGGTCGAGTCCTGAAGAAATTACATATGACCGCAAGCGATCCTTTCGACCTGCAACGCTTTATGAAAGCTCAGGACCCGGTATTTGAACAAGTCCGCACCGAACTGCGCCAGGGGCAGAAACAAAGTCATTGGATGTGGTTCATCTTCCCCCAGCTTAAGGGATTAGGAAACAGTCCGACCGCAGTGGAATTTGCCATATCGTCATTGCAGGAAGCGACGGCATATTCACACCATCCGATTCTCGGACCACGCCTTCGGGAATGCACCCAACTTGTGAACCTGGTAAGGGGCCACTCCATCAGTGAAATTTTCGGATACCCTGATGAGCTTAAGTTCAGGTCATCAATGACTCTATTTGCCCGCGCTACTTCCGCGAACGCGGTTTTCAGCGAAGCATTAGAAAAGTATTTTTCCGGAGAGCCTGATCCGCTGACTATTGGGCTGCTCGCTGGGCCTCGAGGGTCGGTTTCTCCTTAGCAGCCATAACAAGACTTCCGGCGATGCGGCCATGGCGAAGGGATTCTACTAACCCGTAAACACCTGGTCCAACAACTGGCTCACAGCGCGCTCTGCCTCGAGAATCGAGCAGCGGTGGTCCATAATGCCGGCCAGATCGGTGTTGGCAAACGCAATGCGGCCGTGAGGCGTGGATCGCAATACCTCGCTGGGAGCGGGCCTTCCATTGTTGCCAAAGAAGAAGCCGGGCTGGGGATTGAGATAAGCATGTCCCCATCGATTGATAATGATTCCCGCAATATCGCGGCGAGCATCGAAACCGGAGCGGGAAAACATTTCAGTGAACTGCTGACGAATTTGCTTTTCGTAGTCTCTGAATGAAGTCGCAATCATTTCGCCCCGGCCACGATGTCCCTGGTCGGCGATCGGCAAGCCCGGATACGAGTACAAAACCTTGAGAGGCAGGACTACCGGCGAATCCGGACTAATCGTCGTCGAGTCCGCTCCGATGACTGCGGTCTTCCGCACCTCGGTGTAGTTCCCCAGGCCCTCGAACCAACGGAACCCACTCATGCCCATCTTGTACAGAAAGCGCCAATTTCTTACCGCGACGTTCGCCATCATGCAGGGCGAGCGGTAGAACTGACCATAGGCTTCGCGCTGCGCCTGGGGAAGATCTTGAACCACATGCTTGGTGGTCCAACCGCCTCCGGCCATTACCACAGTCCGAGCTTTCACTCGATATGTGTTCCCTGCACGCGTGTAAACGATAGAAACTGATTCTGCTTTGTCCGGATCGCCGTCATGTTCTACGCGGACAGCCGTAGATTGCAATCGAACGCACGCCTTTGAGCCGGGCTGGTCGAGCACTGTGAAATCAATGTTGCCACGGCAGACACCTTCCATGCTCTCGTCGCCCGTGATCGACTTGGGTATGAGCGTCTTCATCATCAGTCGAGCGATTTCAGTATTTCCCCCCGGAAACATCTGGTCGGTGTCGTCACTCTGTAAAGGATGAAGCATGTCGGCCGCATAATCTGCATATGCTGAAAGAACATCTGGTCCCAAACCAGATCCGCCGCCATCCACAGGCGATAAGAACGTTCGGATGGTATCTCGACTGATGCCAAAACGCCGCATCATGTGCTCTTCCAATGTGATCGAATCCAGATGCCTGGAAATCTCGTCGCCAAAATACTTCGGACGTCTGTCAGCCTCTTCTGTCCCTGACCGCCACTTCAACAGTTCCGCCCGCGCACTTGGGGAAATTGGAGCGCCCTCGAGTTTCTTCCCCCAGGGATCGACCAGCCACATTCCCGGCTTCTGCCCGAATTTTTCTCCGAAATACAATCCATAACTCGCCGGCTCGCTACCTACCATGTCGTATGGAGTCTTGCTAAGAGCCATCTCCTTCTCGGGACCCGTCCATTTTTGGTATTGAAGTTGAGGCGTCCTTAATCCGATCGAATCGTAGAAGCGTCCCAGAAAACTATGCGGATATTGCACGAAGAAAACTGCTGAGCCCTGGTGTGCCATCAACCGCTGGCCATCCACTATAAATTCATTACGCTTGGCCTCGCCTCCGAACACTGGGTGGTTATCCAACACCAGGCAGGTGCGGCTCTCACCGCCCTTGCGGATGAAGAAAAGAGCCGCCGCCAGCCCGCTGATGCCTCCGCCAACCACCACACAGTCAAACACTTCACCAGTATCAATTACGCTCGCGGGCGAATAGTCAACTTCTCGGTCGCGAATGCGATGGCCAGCCGTCAACACTTCAAGAGTGTTTCCGTTGGATTTACTGTAGTCACCCACGCCGCCATAGCCACCCCAGTCGCTTTCTTCAGCGAGAAGCTGAAGCGGCGTCACTGCGCTCATCAAGAGACTGCCCGAGGCGATCAGGGTGGAGTTTAGAAAATCGCGCCGCGAAATCGGCTGATCCATGCCGAGAGACTTGTCCTCTCTCTGGCAATTGTTGTTAGAAGGAGTCATGTGCTCTTCGCTGTTGGCACCAGGTTAAGCCACGGATTCAACCGCAGACGATGGGGTCGAAACGATTTTGCTTTTGTTGCGGAAGAAAACGGCGATCAACACCAGAATGAAGAATGCGCTCATCGCCGACGAAATCCAGAACGACTGCCAGTTGCGGACAACTACCCCTCCAGCGGTGTGAGTGAAATAGTCGACCGCGCCGCCTGCGGTAAGAGAGCCGATCAGCATTCCGACCCCATAAGTAAGAAACGTGATCAAGCCTTGCGCGGCACTTCGCAGGTTGGCAGGAGCTTCCTGGTCTGTGTAAAGCTGTCCCGTCATAAAGAAAAAGTCATAGCAAATGCCATGGAGCAGGATCGCCACATAAAACATCCAGACCCCACCGAACGGATTGCCGTAAGCCAGTAAGAGATAGCGCACCGACCAGGCGAGCAGGCCCATGATCAGAATGCCGCGAACGGTTACCCGCCGCAAAATCAAAGGCATGAGCAGCATCATTATGACTTCGGAAGCTTGCCCCAGCGCCATCTTCCCGGCTGCGTTCGAGACATGCAACTCGTTCAGGTATGCATTAGTAAACGAGAAATAAAATGTGAGCGGAATGCACGCCAGAATTGAGGCTATGGCAAACACCGCGAACGATGGGCGTTTCAGCATCACCAGCGCATCAAGCCCCAGAATGCGCCGAAGCGTTACCGGCTGACCTTTACTGGGCGGCGGCGTGTGCGGGAGAGTAAGACTGAACACGCTCATGGCGAGAGATACTCCGGCCGCCAGCATGAACGGCACGGTGGACGTCTCAACTCCGAGACGGCCGATCGTAACGCCAATTGCGATCCATCCCAGCGTGCCGAAAACACGAATCAAGGGAAAATCGCGTCCCGGGTCTTTCAGATGTTGCAGGGTAAGCGAATTCGTCAGCGCAATAGTAGGGAAATAACAAAGGCAATAAATAAACATCAATCCGTAGACCGGGCCGAATGTGGTCGCTTTGGTGACAAAGAAAAGGAGTACGGCTCCGAGCAGATGTAACGCGGCTAGAACCCGCTCGGAAGCAAAGAACCGGTCAGCGATTAAGCCCACAAAAAAAGGAGAGATTATGCAGGCCACCGCGGTAGTGCCAAACACCGCGCCAGCTTGCGTTCCCGTGAATTTCAGATTGATCGTAAGGTAAGCACCGAGCGTTACGTACCACGATCCCCAAATCACATAGTTGAGGAACATCATGACGCTGAGGCGGATTCTATCTGCAATGGGCATGTAGGTGTTTAACCCGTGAGAGACTCTTCAACTACCGCTTTGAAGCTGGCGCACCCTGCCCCTTTGCATTCAGCCAAAGATCGATCGGCTTCTGGACCTCAGGTGCCTGAAACGGCAGTGCTATTTTCCGTCCTTCACCGGCGGATGCGTATCCCGCGTACAGCGCGCGCAACACCACCAGACCGTCCTCCCCGGTGACCAGAGGCGTTTCTTTTCCGCGGACGCAACGCGCAAAATGCGTCAATTCTTGCGGTGTACCATAGTTCCACAATTCTTCAAACACCGGGTAGCTCCAACCTTTGGTGGTTGGGACCTTTTCAGCAGCGTAACCGTATCCGGTTTCGCTATAGGTGGGCAACGCATTGCCCATATGCAGGTTCGCATAGGTCACGCCCGCGTCGCCGTACACTTCGATGCGGTCGTCCATGCCTCCACGACGCGCCCAACTGTTCTCGATCACGGCGTTGGTGCCGTTCGCGAATTCAAGAATACAAATCGAGTCGTCTTCGGCTCGGGTTCTATCCATGTGAACGTAAGTGCCCATCTGGCAATAGATCGATTTAATGGCAGGACGCCCCAAAAACCAATAGCAGAAGGCAATGCCGTGGCACCCAAGATCCATGAACGCTCCGCCTCCCGAGCGATTTACGTCCCAGAACCACTCGCTATGAGGACCGAAGTGCTTTTCACTTTGCTTCAGCAAATAAATTTTGCCGAATGCGCCCGCATCCGCCATTTCTTTCGCCTTCATATATTTCGGCGTGAACAAAAGCTCTTCTCCGTACAGCAAGAGAACGCCATGGCGTTTGGCGGCGGCAATCATCTCTTCGCCTTCGGTAATGGTCATCGCCAACGGCTTTTCACAGACAATATGCTTCCCAGCGGCGGCGCAATCCTGCGCCATTTGCGCGTGCAGACTATTCGGCGCGGCGATGGTCACCATCTCGATGTCTTTCTCTTTCAGCATTTCGCGATAGTCGGTAAAGACTCGCGGAATGTTGTACTTTTTCGCCAGCGCTGCAGCGTTGCCCGGTGTGGGAGAAGCCACAGCGACAGCCTCCGCTGCCTGAGGCATAATCTGAAGCGAGGCCGCGTGGATATCCCCCTGAAATTGCGATCCGATGATTCCAACCTTCACCCTGCCATTGTTCGCCATGCGCTCTCAGCGCTCCTTGAAAAAAGTTAGGGCTTGTGTGCCGTCCCCAGCGGTTTGATTTTGATAGAGCGGAAAAATATTTCCGCCCCCTCGGCTTCGAGAAGAATCCGGCCTCTTTTGAGCGGAATCATCCCGGTAGGATTCTCCGGATCGGGCTGCTGGATGTTGCTGGCTCGATTCACGATCCGGCCATTTATCAAGTGAGTGGTCTGATCACCCTGGATTATAACTTCCACCGTATTCCACCCATCGCGGTTTTCGAAATCTCCCGACTTCAGCACACGGCTCGAATGCCCTCTCGCGCTTCGCACCGCGGTGCCAGCCGACATGTCGTCGTCAAAAATGGGGACAGCGGGAGCAATCAAGAACGCGGTCACAGAAGCGCCGTTTACAATCCACAAGTCTCCGACATCCGTCTCTTCGATCTGACACTCCAGCGACGTCGGGTAAATCGCGTCAGGCCCCACCGCAAGATACAGCAAGCCGCTATTTCTTTTGCCCTCCGAAGATCGTTTTGTTCCCCACTTGTACTCGATGTGAATTCGAACATCGGAGAAATCCTGGGTGGTAGCGAGATATCCGTTGTCTGATTTTCCATCCGACATCGGAACATCCAGAATGTGGATCGTTCCCTGTTCGACTTTGAAAACGCCCTTTGGATCACTGTTCTTCCCACTGGATTCCAGGTAGGTATACCAGCCGTCAAGGTTCTTTCCGTTAAATAGCGAAATCCATCCATCGTTGTCGGGCACCCCCGTGGATGCATAAGCAGAGCTAAGCATGCAGATTGCCAGAAACCCAGTGATGGACGAGCACACGATCGCTGATTTCATTGGTTTCGCACCAAGCACTGCCCTACGGCTAAGTCACTTTTGGAACCGGATCGCCGCAGCCAACATACTGCGCCAGCATGCGATTACCCTGATATTGCAGTTCGTCGTGAATCCCGATCTTGGAAGTGTAATAGCCGCGAATTGTCAGGTGTTTCAGGTTCCGAAAAAATCTGACTTCCGGAAGTTCGGTCATATGATCGTTGTCAGAGAGTACGGTAAGAACTGCGATTCTTTCTTCGGAACTGGACTCTACGAACGATTTGCCGCTGTAGTGCTGGCTCATGGAATCGATCAAACGAAGTCCTTCATGCCAGTCCGATTTTTGATTGTCATCAACGCTGGCACGCAATTCCTGCTCGATATAATCCACCACCTTGGCGGCTTTCGCGCCTCCCGAGTGGCCGTCCGCAGGCATGATCGTTTCAGACAACTCTTCCACCAGTCGGTATTGCGGGGGAGTAAAGAATCGGCGGGAGGATTTCTCTGCGCTCGACTTATCTTGCGTCGTCGCCGTTTCCGCCTGTGCGAGTTCCGGAGACACTCCTGCCAATGGCAACAGTGAGGCACCGAAAACGCCAGCGGAAGTCTTGAGCCATTGCCGGCGATCTTGTTTCAGATAGATCGGATCTTTGATCGACATCGACGCTCCTTACAGATTTCCTTTTCCCAATTCATCCGCGAGATAGTCGCACGAACGCCAGCACAACGACATAATGGTCCACGTCGGATTCTGACAACTGGCATTGACGAACGCGCTTCCATCTACAACGAACAGGTTCTTTACGTCATGTGACTGCTGGAACTGGTTCAGCACAGAGGTCTTCGGATCATTTCCCATTCGAGCCGTACCGAGTTCATGGATGGACCATCCCTCGGTTAAGACGCGTCCGGTCACGCGCGCAATTGTGAAGCCCGCGGCCTCGAACATCTCCTGTGCCGTCTCTTTCATATCCTCGGCCATACGGTGTTCGTTGTCGCCGAATTTGTAATGAAAACGTAGTGCGGGGACGCCCCATTTATCTTTGACCACCGGATCCAGATCCACATAGTTTTCGTAACGTGCGAGCACTTCACCAAACGCCCCCATACTGATGTAAGAACCCTGATTCTTTCGAACCTCCTCTTTGAACGACGCGCCAAAGCCGCGTATGTCCGTACCGTTCGGAAACATGGTGTGGCCGCTTCCCCCCTCGAAACCATAGCCGCGAATAAAGTTGGGATGTTTTTCCGTAAGGTTCCGAAAACGTGTGAGATAAAAACCCCCCGGTCGGCCATCATCGAGTGTGGGCGGCTTGCCTACTAGGTCTTTTGCCTGCCCAGCAATACTTGGCCCCATGATATGTTCGCAAAAATTATGGCCTACGTGTCCGCTGGAGTTCGCCAGCCCATTGGGATATTGGCGCGATTTCGAAAGCAAGAGCAGGCGGGCGGATTCCAGCGTCGACGCCGCTACCACCACTACCTTGGCGTGAACGTTGTAGTCCTTCATCGTTTGCGAATCGATAAAGTGCACGCCACTGGCTTTACCGGTCTGTGGGTCAACCGTCACTTCACGAACCACCGCATTGGTTCGCAGCGTCAGCTTCCCTGTATCCATGGCGGGATAAATCAAGCCCGTAGGGGAATCGAACGCAGCGTGTATGTCGCACCCGCCTTTTCGTTCACACGCACCGCGGCCAAAGCACCGGCTCCGATATTGATTGTGCTTCAACCCGTCGCTGGTGACGCCGGCCCGATACTGCGTAAGTACCCGTCCCATTTTCTGAAGGCTCTCTTTGAGAGTGACCTCCGCACAATTCAACTTCGTGGGACGCTGGAAGATGCTGTCAGGAAGATACGGAAGATTTTCCTTTACCCCGGTGATGCCGAGGTACAAATCCACCTTGTCGTAATAAGGCGCCAGGTCGCTGTAGCTGATCGGCCAGTCTTCTCCATACCCATCGCGGCTTTTAGCCTTAAAGTCATAGTCGGAGAGTCGCAGCGCCAGACGTCCCCATATATTGGTTTTGCCACCCAGGCAGCGGGCTCGTACCCAGGCGTAGTTCGTACCGGTAAAAGGGTTTTCCCGTTCATCGACGACGATATTTTTGACGTAATCGCTGCTGCCAACATAGCTTTGAAGATGCTTGGATTTTTCGAAACCCGGACCATAAGGCGGTCGGCGTATCGTGTATTCGTTGAACGTCAGAGAATGGTGGCCGGGTGGGAGTTCTCCCCGATAAGGATTGTCGTAGGGCCACTGCATCGACCGCAACTCGTCCTCGATTGGCAGTTTCTTACCCGCCTCAAGCATCAGGATCTGCATGCCATGCGTCGTGAGAACGTGCGCCGCCATTCCACCCGCGGCTCCCGATCCAACTACTATCGCATCATAAGTTTTACCTAGGTCGACTCCCGTCTCTGCCATCAAGAAAACTCTCCATCGATCCGTTCGAAGATGTCCTGTCTGTGACACGAAACTTCGTAGGTACTAAATTATACGAGTCCCACTGCACAGGAAACTCTTAAATCCGCATTTAAACGCATTTAACTCAAGAATCGTTTTTGCCCTGAAATGTCATCGTTCCACACGAACTCTGATGAATGCCCTCGGCTGGGAAAGAATACCAGAGGGGACGAAGCACAGTGAGAGGCAGGACTAGCAAAAACACCGGCAGGCTGCGGGAATATTTAGACTAGAGGAGGTTGGCTTGATTGATTTAGCTTCGATGAAGATCCGCCTCACGCTTGGCTCCTGTTCATGAATCCTTTTTCCCGGGCGGTCGATCGCCAGCTCCAGCAGCCGCACACCAAGTCCCAGCTGGATTTGATATCCACATTCAAGAGCACCTGGTCAGGACTGAGTCGTATAGTCGGAAGATCAATTACGTTATCGCCCGATGGATCGCCGCGAATGACCCTCCGTATTCCGCTCGATTCGCTTCTGGCTTGTTCGGTCCCCGGCGATCTGTAGTCCCTTTCGCGTCTGTCTTGCGGAGCAATCAACTCTCAATGTCTGCTATCTATCTCACCGTCATCACCGCTGCGTACAAATACTTGTGCAGGCATATACAGAGAAGCCCTGATGGATGATAAGTAAGTTATTAACCATAATAGCTTTGCCGTTACATAACATCAGTTGAACGGCTAGAAGTGGGCCCCTACGCTCTAGTCCCGGCTCGCAAGGAAGTCTGTCTTCATATGAGAATCGCACAGGTCGCTCCACTTTACGAAAGCGTTCCTCCAAAACTCTATGGTGGAACTGAGCGGGTAGTTTCTTATCTTACGGAAGAACTGGTGCGGCAAGGCCATGATGTAACTCTCTTCGCTAGCGGCGACTCGCTGACCGAAGCCCGCCTGGTGCCGGTTTGCAAGCAATCATTACGCCTCGCACCCTCTTGTGTTGATCCGCTCGCGCATCACGTGCTTCTGGTGGAGCGCGTTCTCGACGAAAAAGACAACTTCGACCTGATTCACTTCCACATCGATTACTTGCACTACCCGCGTAGCCGGCAGCAGGACGTTCCAACCCTGACTACGCTGCATGGTCGATTGGATATTCCCGATCTTGCGCCTTTGTACCAAAGATTCCGCGATATTCCCGTGGTATCGATTTCCGATTCTCAGCGCCAGCCTTTGCCTTGGTTGAATTGGCAGAGCACCGTTTATCATGGACTTCCAATCGACAGCTTACAATTTCAGTCTGCGCCCGAAAATTACCTGGCGTTTCTCGGTCGCATTTCGCCGGAAAAGGGCGTGGACGATGCAATCGCGATTGCGAGAGCGGCTGGCATCGAATTGAAAATCGCCGCTAAAGTCGATCGCGCCGACCAGGCGTACTTCGAATCCGTGATCAAGCCTCTTCTGAATGATCCGGGAGTCGATTTTGTCGGTGAGATCGGCCATTCCGAAAAGAATGAATTCCTCGGTAGAGCGATCGCTCTGTTGACTCCAGTGCAATGGCCCGAGCCATTCGGACTGGTTATGATCGAAGCGATGGCCAGTGGCACTCCGGTGATCGGTTATCCTCGTGGCTCAGTGCCAGAACTGGTCGAAGATGGCGTCAGTGGATTCGTCGTCAACAATGTGCAGGAGGCAGAGCGGGCGGTGCGAGCCCTTCCTGCTCTCAGCCGCCGAAAATGCCGCGATTACTTCGAAGCGCGTTTCAGTTCGGTCCGCATGTGTAAAGATTATCTGGACGTGTACAACCGGCTTCTCGACACCGACAACCAATCGGTTTTATCTGCGCCACAACAAGTTGTAAGCGAAACCGAGCTTGCGTCGCCTTATCCCACGAGGTTGTGAGTTGGACGACAACAGTGTCACCCAACATTTCTACATCGCGACCGAAACGTCGCCCGCAGACGATCGTACACGTGTGCTCAAACATGGTAATACCTTTGCCGTTTTCGATCGTTACGGCGATATAGAAAACATAGGATTAAAAGAACAAGGCATATTTTGTGAAGGCACCCGTTTTCTTTCCCTGCTCGAGTTCCATCTCGCCTACGCCCGACCGCTCTTACTAAGTTCCACCATAAAAGCTGACAACTCCCAATTCGCAGCCGATTTGGCCAACGTCGACATCTCGAGAAATGGCGAGGTCGTCATTCCACGTGGAACATTGCACGTACTCCGAACAAAATTTCTATGGCAGGGAGTTTGTTACGAACAGTTTGAGGTAGTGAACTACGGGTCTAATGCGGTCGACATTCCTTTCGGATTGCGCTTCGCTGCGGACTTCGCGGACATCTTTGAAGTTCGCGGTGTAACCCGTACGCGCCGCGGTGATCGGCTTCATGACATCACAGATGCGAACACTGCGGTCCTCTCCTATCAGGGACTGGACGACGTTATTCGTCGCGTGCACATCTCAGGATTTCCCCGCCCCAAGCGCATTTCGGCATCCGATGTTCAATTCGACGCCTATCTCGAACCGCGAACCCGTGTGACATTCAATCTGACAATTGCTTGTGAGGTCGGACCAGGCTCCTATCGTCATCCGAAGTCATACGAACGGGCCTGGAACACGACTCAGACTGAAAGTAGTGAAATTCGCCGCAACAGCAGCAAAGTAAACACTTCAAGCGACGAATTCAATCGCTGGATCGCACGCTCACAATCCGATGTGGAGATGATGATCGTCGGCAACCCCGAGCCCAACTATCCGTATGCCGGAGTGCCGTGGTTCAGCACAGTTTTCGGACGCGACGGAATCATCACCGCCCTGGAATGTCTTTGGCTCAATCCGGCCATCGCCCGCGGCGTCCTGGGGTTCCTTGCGTCCCATCAGGCAACCGAATTGAACCCCGCGTCAGAAGCCGAACCAGGAAAGATTTTGCATGAGATGCGCAAAGGCGAAATGTCGGCTTTGGGAGAAGTTCCCTTTCGTTGCTATTACGGAACAGTTGACGCTACTCCCTTATTTGTCATGCTCGCGCATTCCTATTACGCCCGCACTGGAGACCTATCCCTTATTGAAAGCCTATGGCCCAACCTCGAGCGCGCCCTTTATTGGATCGACACTTATGGCGACACCGACGGCGATGGCTTCGTGGAATATTCCCGCCGCTCTGAAGACGGGCTGGTTCAGCAAGGATGGAAAGACTCCAATGATTCGGTTTTCCACGCCGATGGACACTTGGCCGATGGTCCAATTGCTCTTTGCGAAGTCCAGGGGTACGTTTATGCGGCAAAGCGCGGGGCAGCTCATCTCGCGCTTGTGCTCGGCGATCGCGCCAGGTCTTCTGCTCTGGAGTCACAAGCCGCTGCTCTTCGCAAGCGATTCGACGAAGTTTATTGGTGCGACAAGATCTCCAATTACGCCCTTGCGCTGGATGGAGAAAAGAAGCAGTGTGCTGTTCGGACTTCCAATCCCGGCCATTGCCTATACACGGGAATCGCGAGCGCCGATCATGCATTTTGCGTAGCCCACTCTCTTCTGAGCAAAGAGTTTTTCTCCGGCTGGGGAATTCGTACCGTGGGCAGTGGCGAGGCTCGATATAACCCTCTCTCCTATCACAACGGATCCGTATGGCCGCATGACAATGCCCTGGTCGCCGCAGGTTTGGCTCGCTATGGCTTTAAAGACATGGCTGGCGAAGTTCTCTCCGGACTTCTGGCAGTCAGCACTTTCGTGGACTTGAATCGCCTGCCAGAGCTTTTCTGTGGACTTGACCGCCGTGCGCGCGAGGGCCCGACCCTATATCCCGTCGCATGCGCTCCCCAGGCATGGGCCGCCGGTGCCGTTTTCCTCTTGTTGCAATCGTGCCTCGGACTCTCGCTTGACGCGGGAAAGAAACAAATTCGGCTGGACGGTCCCTACCTGCCAGAAACAGTTCCGGAACTCTGGATAAGGGACTTGAGAGTGGGAGAAGCGTGCGTGGATCTTTTTCTTGAGCGGCGGAATAATCTGGTGCGCTTGCAGATTCTGGAGAAGCGTGGCGAAGTGGAAATCATCACTACGTGACACTGCCCGGATCATTGTCTCGTTTCAATATTCACTCGCTAAATAATTTTCCATGCAACTCGCAAAACATCCGGATCAGCCGAAAGCTCTTGGAGGAAAGCTGGCATACTCAGATCTTCTGGCACAGCTCGCCACTGCAATTTGAATTCGAGTTCACGTTGCTCTGCCTTATGGGTCTGCGCAACCGAGGAAATATTGATCTTGTAGCCATGGCTGCGCACAGCGTTTTGGATTTGTTCCTCTGTAGGCTTATCATGTGCGGTCGTCAAGGTCAGAATTCCCTGCTGTTCCTGCTTGATCCGGCGGTCCAACCAACGCAAACCTGAAAGCACAAACATGCACAGGCTCAAGGCTGCAAGGCCAAGCAAAATTTGGCCGCCTCCAAAGCAAAGCCCGATGACGGTAACAAACCAGAGTGTCGCGGCGGTGGTCACTCCGAGGACAAAACCGTCCTTCCTCAAGATTGCTCCGCCGCCAATGAAGCCCATCCCGGTCAAAATCCCGAGCGGCAACCGCATTACGTCAAGCGCCACAAATGAATCCGGCACTTTGCCTATCGTTGTCAGAAGGACGTTGGTCTGAATCATCGCCACCGCACCCGCGAGACAAACTAAAAGGGTCGTCCTCAACCCCGCCGGACGGCCGTGCTCGCCGCGATCCAAACCGACGAGAGTTCCCGCGACAACCGCGAGGGTCAACCTCAAAGCGATTTCCTGCCATGTCAATATCAGCGGCATGGATCAATCCCTCAATTCGCCAGCGACCATCAAAGAATCACGTCAGAAGATGCGAAAATGAGCGTCCCCGTCTACTAGACGCTTCTAATCTGACATCAGCCTTAAGAGTTTGGTAGTCGAGTAAATTTGTAGCGTGGGCTGGATGGAGTTTCTATTTTCTGAAGATCTAGTGGCGAACAAAAGGCGAATATTATAGACTCCCACCCATGGCCCGGCGTCCTCTACCTCCCGACGAGGTCCTTTCGCGAAAAGAACTCGCGGATCTCCAGAGCCGGCTTTCAGTTATGAGTGTTACTGCTGTCCAGGATTTTTACCGCAGCGCGCACTTCGTCTGCCGGATCGGACCCGGACACTTTCCTAGTGCCCGGGCCATCCAGGAGCTCGTACAAGCGTGGAAACAGATGCGGAAATGGAGGTGACCGCCGGCTGCTCCTTGTTTTAGAACGCGGCTGCCGCCGGTTCGAGGGATTCCGAGCTCAACTCGTCTTCGATTGCATGCTTATGTGTCTTTGCCACGAGCATGTAAATCGAGGGCACAATGAACAGGGTAAACAGCGTTCCAATAATCATGCCGCTGACCAGCATGATTCCAATGCTGTTTCTTGCCCCTGCTCCCGGACCCTTGGCCAGGACAAGTGGAAAATGCCCGATAACAGTAGCCGCGGTCGTCATCAGAATCGGTCGCAGCCGGGTTTCGGCCGCCTCGATAACCGCTGCCAGTTTGTCACGTCCCATTTCTTGCAGATGGTTGGCGAACTCCACGATCAGAATGCCGTTTTTCGATACCAGGCCAACCAGCGTGATCAGTCCCACCTGACTATAAATATTGAGCGTCGTCAATCCCATGAACGAGAACAACAGCGCTCCCGAAATTGCCAGAGGTACCGATCCGGCCAGGATGATGAAGGGATCGCGGAAGCTTTCAAACTGTGCTGCCAGCACCAGATAAATCAGGATTCCGGACAATAGGAACGTTCCCAAAAATTTGCTGCCTTCGGTCCGGAGCTGACGTGATTCCCCCGCGTAATCGACGGTGAAGCCCTGCGGCAGGATCGTTTTGGCCTGGTCCTCAAGAAAGCGCAGCGCCTGGTCCAGCGGCACTCCCGGCGGCACCACTCCCTGAATACGCACCGCATTGAGCTGTTGGAACTTCTTTAAGTCTCGCGGCTCGGTCGTAGTCTTCAGGCTCGCAAACGTAGACAGCGGCACGAGCTTGTCCTGCGATCCAGTGATGTAAATTTGCGAAAGTTGTTCTGCCGTCAAACGATCCATACGCTTGACCTGCGGAATTACTTTGTAACTTCTGCCCTGAATACTGAACCGGTTAACGTAGTTTCCTCCCAGCAGAGTAGAAAGATCCTGACCAGCCTGGCTCAAATCAACTCCCTGCGAGCGCAGTTTGTCGCGGTCGAACACCACCTCAGCCTGTGGCTGATCATATTTCAGATCGGAATCCGCATAAATGAACAGCCCACTGGCAAAAGCCTTTCCCACCAACTGCTTGGCGAAGTCGACCAGTTGTTGTGGCTCCGCCGGAGATGCGATCACGAAATCAATCGGGAAATCGCCGCCGCCAGGCAATGGTGGCGGGGTTAGCGGGATCACTCGAATTCCCGCGATCTTTGAGAGCGGCCCGGTCGATTCCACCAGAAGTTGTTGCGTCGTCTTTTTGCGCTCACTCCACGGTTTCGTCACCATGCCGCTGAAACCACCGGTCGGAGACGTGATCTGAAAAATGCTCTGGCTCTCCGGAAAAGAGTTGTAAACGTTGAAAACTTCGTTGGTATACAGTTTTGTCTGATCGATTGTCGAATTCGGAGAAGCCTGAATTACTCCGAAAACGACACCCTGGTCTTCCGACGGCGCCAGTTCCCGCTGGGAGAACATATAAAACGGAATCATCAGCACCGCAACAATCGCCCAAAGAGTGAGTACCACCGGTCGGTAGCGAAGCGTGCCGCCCAAAGCGAGCTCATAGGCACGACGGACCCGTTCGAACCGCCGATTGATCCACCCCGCGAATCCTCGCTCCGTATCACCCGCGCGCAGCAACTTCGATCCCATCATCGGAGAGAGCGTCAGCGCCACCACTCCGGACACGATTACTGCCCCCGCCAGCGTGAATGCAAACTCCCGGAACAGAGCTCCAGTCAAACCGCCCTGAATTCCGATTGGCGCGTACACAGCGGCTAGTGTGATCGTCATCGAGATAATCGGACCCACCAGTTCCCGGGCGGCATCGATTGCCGCTCGGTAGGGAGACTTGCCCAAATGAATGTGCCGCTCGACGTTTTCCACCATGACAATAGCGTCGTCCACGACCAATCCGACCGAAAGTACAATGGCAAGCAGAGTCAGCAGATTGATGGTGAAACCCGCGATCAGCATCAAAAAGACCGCGCCGATAAGTGAAATCGGAATGGCCACTACCGGGATCAGCACAGAACGCATCGAGCCTAGGAAAAGAAAGATGACCACGATGACAATAAGCAGCGTTTCACTCAGCGTGCTGAGCACTTCGTCGATGGCATCTTGAATATAGGCAGTTGAATCGTACGGAATACCGACCTTCATCCCAGTCGGCAATTGTGCCTGAATATCTGGAATCGCAGCGCGAACCTGCTTGATCACTTCCAGCGAGTTGGACGTGGGAAGCACCCACACTCCCATGAAGGTGGCAGTCTCGCCGTTGAATCGAACTTCGGAATCGTAGTTCTGAGCGCCGAGGACAACATCGGCAATATCTCCCAGTCGCACCACTACGCCGTTATTATTTTTAACCACTAACTGACGGAACTCGTCGGCGGTACGTAGGTCGGTATTGGCCACCAGGTTGACCGAAACCATCGATCCCTTCGTGGCTCCCAAAGCCGAAAGGTAATTGTTGCGCGCCAGTGCGTCGTGAACCGCCGACGGCGATATCCCGAGCGCCGCCATCTTGTCCGGCTTCAGCCAGATGCGCATCGCAAAAGTACGGTCACCCAGAATGTCGGCGCGCTGCACTCCGCTGATGGCGCTCAATTTAGGCTGAACCACTCGGGTCAGATAATCGGTAATCTGGTTCTGATCGAGATCCGCTGACGAGAAACCGATATACATTGCAGCAAACTCATTGTCTGCGGTTTGCAGGTCAATGACCGGCGCCTCGGCTTCGGGCGGCAGGTCATTGCGGACCTGAGCCACCTTTGCCTGAATTTGAGTCAGCGCGGCGTTGGTATCGTAGTTGAGCTTCAGGTGAACAGTAATTGTGCTGAGGCCCTGGGCGCTTGACGACTCCATGTAATCGATGCCGTCGGCGCTGGCAATCACACGCTCCAGCGGTGTCGTGATGAATCCCCGAACCAGGTCCGCGTTAGCGCCTACATAGGTCGTTGAAACCAGCACCACGGCGATGTCGCTACGCGGGTACTGACGCACGCTCAACGAACGAATGGACTGCAGCCCCGCGATCAAAATCACCAGGCTGACGACCATCGCAAGTACAGGTCGTTTGATGAACAGATCTGTGAACTTCATTAGCTGTCCTCGGGCTTGGGAGCGGGATTATTTCCCGGCTGAACTTTATTGTTTACCTGAACTGCAGCGCCATTGCGCAATTTGAACACTCCCGAGGTAACGACTTCATCGCCGGCATTGATTCCGGAAACCACCGCCACCTGATCGCCACGCGATCCTTCAAGCTTCACGAACTGTTGACGCACTCCGCGGTATGTCTTTCCCTTCGGATCCTTCAGATCGGTAATGACGAAAACCGAGTCACCATAAGGCGCATAGTTGATCGCCGAAGCCGGCAACGAGATCACAGGACGATCGGAGCCCGATGCCACCTCTACTTGAACGAACATCCCGGGCCTCAATTTTCCCTCTGGATTGGAAAGCGTAGCCTGCACTTGGACGTTTCGCGTCGTCTGATCGACCACCGCATCCAATGCATTGACCCTTCCTTTAAACACCTTACCCACGAGATCCTCGGACGTAACCCGAAGGTCGCGGCCGACGTGCACTGTGGTCAACGCCTGCTGCGGCAAACCAAAGTCAACATAGATAGGATTCAGCGACTGCAGTTCCACCACCGCGCCTCCGGCAGCCAGATATTGCCCGAGGTTGACCTTACGTAGTCCCAAGATTCCCGAGAACGGCGCACGAATGGTCTTTCGCTGAATGATGGCGCGGATCTCGCCTACATTGGCTTCGGTCTGTCGTTGTTGCGCCGTCGCCTGGTCGTAGTCCATTCGAGAAATGACACCTTGTTTGACTAACTGCTCCATTCGGCCGTAATTCACTTTCGCCAGATCACGCTGCGCCTCGAGCGAAGCCACCTGTGCCCGCTCCTGGCTGGTATCGAGCTCAACCAAAATGTCGCCTTCTCGCACCGCTTTGCCCGACTCGAAGTTGATCTTCACCACCGTACCTGGAAGATCCGCACTGACCATGACGCCGTGAACGGCTTCCATCGTGCCGATCACAGCCGTCGTCGATGGCCATTGCTCGCGCTTCGCAACTACACTCGTCACCGCCTCCGGTGGCGGCTGAAACGCGGAAGCCTGAACAGCCGTCTGCACTTGCTTGAACTTCATAAAACCCAGGGCACTGAGCAGAACCACCACCACGCCCAACATCAAAAACATTCTCTTTGCCATGACTTCCTCTTGGAACAGAAAGAGCCGAAAGCTAATTTTTACAGTTAGATCAAACTTGAGACGCCTGGTTAGCAAGCTTCAAAACGGCCTTCCACTTAATTGCCCCGTATGGAAGACCTCAAAGGAGATGCCGACGCATGCCCCGCTCAACCAAGTATTTGAATTTGATTCACCCGATAAGCGTCGGGATTCGATCTAATTTCATAAGGTTGCCCGTTTCTGACGAAACATTAACGAGTTGTCGGAATTCAAAAGAACGCTCCTGAAATGCCTGATTTCCGCCTCCTTATAAGTATGTCGAACGGAGAGTGAGGAAATCGACATTCGAAGCGCGAGAAATTTTCATCCGCAACTGCGTGCCTTTGCGCACTCAAACGGGCTTGTTGATTGTGCGGTGCGGCGGTTAGCCCTTAAATGAATGAAATCAATACGATAGACGGGAGAACTAAACGAAAGTGGAAATGATTGCTAGATTGGCGGATTTGAGCTGATGGCGACGCCGACCAAAGAATCCGCGCTGCCGTAATACAGAAGCCAGTTTCCCTTAAAGTGTATGAGACCTTCGACAAAAGTCGTGCCGGCAACATACTGACCCAATTTTTCAAACGGCAGTTCCGGTTTAAATATCGCTTGGTCTGTTCGCGCCAACAATTCGGCCGGGTTCGCCGCTGAAAATAGAGCCTCTCCTGCGGAATACGTCTCTGCTGCCAGACTCTTGTCACCGTCGGTTCCTGAATTCTTGCCGTTATAAATTGCGACAATTCCCCGCGAGGTCAAAACCGGAGGCGGCCCTACCTCCGGGAATGCGCTGTCGAAATGAAAGGCTCGCTTTGATAACACCACGACCGGATGACCGGGCCGGTCTTCCACCGGTTCCCAATCGATCAAATTCTGAGAAGTCGCCAGTCGAACCTCGCCTTCACCCCAGTACATCCAGTATTTACCATTTATTTTTGCCGCCAGAAGCCGGTCGTTCACCAGTTGGGTAACAATCCCGGCGGATTTGTATTGCAAGTTTTGGTAAATCCCTCGGTGAGCCTTGGCAAAGATGGGTCCATGCTTTGTCCAGCTTCGCAGGTCTTTAGAAGTTGCTATCCCCGTGTCCACCGACTTTTGGTTCCATTGCGTGTAGGTCATCACGTAGAAGCCGTCTTCGCTCTCAACGATGCGCGGGTCTTCGCAGCCGCCTCCCCATTCCCTTTTCTTTTGATCATCCTCCGCGGGATACAAGACCGGATTGGCATCTCTTTTGAAATGGATGCCATCCTCGCTTTCAGCCAGTCCGATGCGGGAAGTGTGGCCACCAATTTTCATTTCTCCGCTGTCGTCTTCCGCGCGATACAAAACGTACACCTTCCCCTCACGCACCACCGCCGCCGGGTTGAATGTATGCAGGATCTCCCAGTGAATTTTTCGGCCATCCGGTCCAGTGAACACCGAATCCTTGTCTGGCGCGATAATCGGCTGCGCGTCAGGCAGCCGAGCGAACGGTCCGAGCACCCAGTTCGTCGCGTCGCCACCTGCGGAAACAACCGCAACAGACAAGCACAACGCCGCGCATAGGCAGAAGACCCGGGATTGGGGCATCCGTTGCAACAGTCGAATCATTAGTTCTCCGTTTCGCACTGAGTTACTCGCAAGAGCTTTTATCGGTGAGAAGTAAAGGCACGGTAGCATCCGCCCGCACTCAGTTGCAGGGTCTTCTCCCTCGAGGAACCTGCCTTATCGCTAACAGAAACAGATTCCTCGGAGATAATCCACTCGGACTTGCGCGAATTGCACCTCGGATTTACCGATGCTTGATGAACCCACCGGTTTGCAATTCGGCCATGGCTTGCCGTAACTGTTCTTGCGTATTCATGACGATCGGCCCGTACCACGCGACTGGCTCCTCGATGGGCTTGCCCGAAACCAGTAGGAAACGGATTCCCTCATCGCCAGCCTGAACGGTAATCTCGTCCCCACGGTCGAACAGCACTAGCGAGTGGTTCCCGACATCGTACTTCGGGGGTGCATTCGGATCGGCCGCCTGCTCCGTCAAAACTGCGCGAGGATCCGAGGCGTCGCGAAACGTGCCAGAGCCTGCGAAGACATAGGCAAAGGCATTTCTCGTGGTCTCAACCTTGAGCTGCTTTCGCTGCCCTGGAGCAACCGAGATGTCGAGGTAGTTCGGATCGGCCGCCACGCCTTCCACTGGTCCCTTCTTACCCCAAAACTCGCCGCAGATGACTCGCACGCGGGTACCGTTATCGTCGGTAACCTCGGGAATCGCGGTCGACGGAATGTCCTGGTATCGTGGATCGGTCATCTTCAAAGATGATGGCAGGTTCGCCCACAACTGGAACCCGTGCATACGACCCTGCTGATCGCCCTTTGGCATCTCCTGGTGCAGAATGCCGCTGCCGGCTGTCATCCACTGCACATCGCCTGCGGTCATCTTGCCCTTATTTCCTAGGCTGTCGCCGTGCTCCACCGAACCGGCAAGCACATAAGTGATGGTTTCTATCCCGCGGTGTGGATGCCACGGAAACCCCGCCAGATAATCCTTCGGATTGTCGTTCCGAAAATCGTCCAGTAAGAGAAACGGATCGAAATCCTTGGTTTTGCCGAAACCGAAGGCACGCTGCAGCTTTACACCCGCGCCCTCAAGAGTGGGCTGCGTTTGAATCACTTGCTTCACTGGTCTGAGTGACATAGCTCCTCGTTTCTGTGCCGGGCGGTTTTTCTTCTATTATGCCGCCCGGCGATTCATTTAGGCCTTCACAAATTCCACATCCAACGTGATCGTCACCTCGTCTCCGACAAGAAGCCCCCCAGTTTCAAGCGCCGCATTCCAGGTCAGACCGAAGTCCTTCCGGTTAATCTTTGTGGTCGCCGACGCAGCCACTCGTATCCCGCCCCACGGGTCTTTCGCAGGTGAAGTTGGGCCTTCAACGGAAAAGAATACCTTGCGCGTGACATCTCGAATGGTGAGGTCGCCCTCAATTGATAATTCTCCATCCGCGACCCGTTTGATTCGTGTGGATTTGAACGTAAGCGTCGGGAACTTCTCTACATGAAAGAAGTCGGCGCTCTTCAAGTGGGCGTCCCTTTGAGCATCGCGAGTCTCAATCGATGGCGCCTCAATCGAAGCTTCGATGTGAGAGCGGGTCAGATCGGACTCGTCAAGAGTCAATGTTCCGGACAGTTTTGCGAATTGTCCCTTTACGTTCGAAATCATCAGGTGCTTAACCTTGAATTCGGCAACGGAATGGGCTGGATCAATGTTCCAGGTCCCCGTGGCAACTTGCGGTGCGGTTAGTGTGGTCATGGTAATCAACCCTCCTATCCGCATTAGATGCGTTAGAACGATATTCGTTGCAACGTATATATGGAGAAAGCCGCTAATTTTTTGCCTGTAGCCTTTTAACGGCTATCCTCCACGCCCACTATAGCTTGGAGATTGTCCCTCGTCGGACCGCTGGGATGCTCTCCCTTGACAACCACGGCTAGTTCGCAGCGAGGTATATGTAGCGCAAGATAAACAAAACCGTGAGTATCCACACCAGAAGATTGATTTCGCGCAGCTTTCCGGCGGCAATTTTGACCACCGCATAGGAAATCAATCCCAGGCTCAGGCCAGTCGCGATACTGAAGGTTAAAGGGGTGGCCAGCATTGTGATGAAGGCCGGAACCGCTTCACTGAAATCCCCCCAATCGATGTGCGCTATGGACTGCGTCATCAAGGCGCCTACCAGGATGAGCGCAGGCGCGGTTGCGTACCCGGGAATTGCCGCCGCTAAAGGCGAACAGAACATTGCCAGCACAAATAGGGCGGCGACGAACACATTGCTGAGGCCAGTCCGGGCGCCCACTGCGATACCGGCCACGCTCTCGATGTAGCTCGTCACTGTGGAAGTGCCCGCCAGCGAACCAACGATGGTTCCGGTCGCATCAGCCAGCAGCGCTCTGCCAACGCGTGGAATCTTCCCGTCTTTGATGAACCCGCCCTGTTCGCACACCCCCACCAGGGTACCCACATTGTCGAACAGGTCCACGAAGAGGAAAGCAAACAGAATTTCCAGGAAACCTAGGTGGATCGCGCTGCGAAAATCAAGTTGCAAAACAGTAGACGAGGGGTGCGGCATGGAAACGATCGCCGAAGGCCAGCTGGTGATCCCACGCAACATTCCGGCCAGCGTAGTGCCCACGATACCGATCAGGATCGCACCGTTGATCTTCCGCGCCATCAGGATCAGAGTCACTACAAGACCGAGGCAGGCGGTCTGCACTTCATGGTCGGCAAACCTCCCCAAGCCAACGAATGTTGCGGGATTGGCGACCACGAGTTTCGCATTTCGCAGGCCCACAAACGCGATGAAAAAGCCAATTCCCGTTGCGGTGGAATGCTTCAGACAGTCGGGCATCCCATTGACGATCTGTTCGCGCACCCGCGTTACGGTAAGAAAGAAAAATATGACCCCCGAGAAGAAAACCACTCCAAGGGCCGTACGCCAGGGGATGTGCATGCTCAGACACACGGAATAAGTGAAGTAGGCGTTGAGCGACATTCCCGGCGCCAGCGCGATCGGATAGTTGGCATAAAGCCCCATGACCAACGTTCCAATCGCCGCGGACAGGCAGGTGGCAAAAACTACGCCCTCGATCGGCATCCCCGCTTGGGCCAGAATCTGAGGGTTAACGGCAACGATGTAAGCCATCGTCAAAAAGGTCGTCAGGCCACCCAGAAATTCCTGCTTTACGCTGGTTTGGTTTGCGGTGAGCTTGAAATAGCGATCAAGCAATCGTGTTCCCTCGATTGGAAAATGTTGCCTCTACTGACTTCAGTTACCGGAAGGCATCAGTACTTTATCTTGTCGGGTTGGTCCTGCCATGCGTGAAACGCAGCCAGGGATTCCTCGCGCATCATCTGGACCATCGGTATGCCCCGCTCGGCATGCGGTTGGGCTATTTCCCGATAGATGAACGAGTCGTCAAAGCCAGCCCGGGAGGCGTCCGCGGCCAGACTGCCAAAATAGACGCGGGAAAGACGTGTCCAATAAATTGCACCCAGGCACATGGGACAAGGCTCGCAGGATGTGTAGAGCTCGCAGTCTTTAAGTTCGAATATGCCGAGTTTCCTGCAGGCCTCGCGGATCGCGAGAACTTCGGCATGCGCCGTAGGGTCATTGGTCAGCGTCACCCGATTCGCGCCTTCGGCGATCATGTTTCCATCTTTTGCGATTACGGCCCCGAAGGGGCCCCCTTGTCCGGAACGGACATTTTCAACCGCAAGTTGAATGGCGCGTGTCATGTGAGGGTTGTTCATGTTATCGGCCTGCGCGCATAAACAGAATCAGTCGCCCGCCACTGATGGAAGGCCGGCATGGAGCTGCGTTTTTATGCCTCAAAGCATGCAAGTATAAGCGTGAGCTCGCAGCGTGCGGAATTTTTCTCAGTTTGAATTCTCGATGACGGTGAGTTGAAAAAGTGAAGCTGGCACGATACGCTCGGCTCCTGATGCGCGGTTCCCCGGAAAATGGCACCTAACGTGATGAGCTTACAGGCCTTCGTCTCCCGCCACGTTGTCACCCCGGACGGAGTACGTCCTGCAGCCATTCTGGTCGAAGGCGAACGCATAGCATCGGTCGTTCCTCCGACGCAAATACCTCCCGGCGCGAACATTCACGATTTCGGCAACTCAGCTATTCTTCCTGGCCTGGTGGACTCCCACGTCCACATCAACGATCCTGGAAGAGCTGAATGGGAAGGTTTCGATACAGCTACCCGCGCCGCCGCGGCCGGCGGCTACACGTTGCTGGTAGATATGCCCCTGAATTCCTCGCCCGCTACCACCACGGTTGCCGCATTGGGAAAAAAGCGCGACGCCGCACTCGGAAAATGCCGCGTGGACTGGGCGGCATGGGGCGGCATTGTTCAAGGCAATCAGGCCGACATTGAGCCTCTGGCCGCGGCCGGCGTGCGGGGCTTCAAGTGTTTTCTGATTCATCCGGGCATCGATGACTTCACCATGGTTGTCGAAGAAGATTTGCGGGCAGCCTTACCTCACTTGGCACGAACGGGCCTCCCTTTGCTAGTGCACGCAGAACTTGCAGGGCCAGTGGACGAGGCTACCCATCGTCTCGCGAATGCCGATTGGAGGTCTTACGCGACGTATCTAGGATCACGGCCTGCTGAAGCTGAACTGTCGGCCATTCGTATGATGCTTTCCCTGTGCCACAATTACGGATTTCGGCTGCATATTGTGCACTTGTCGAGCGCCAAGTCTCTGCCAGAGTTGCTGGCTGCGCGCTCCGCGGGGCTGGCTGTGAGCGTAGAAACCTGCCCTCACTATCTGCATCTCGAAGCCGAAACCATTCCCGATTCCGCGACTCTGTGCAAGTGTGCCCCGCCTGTGCGAGGCCGCGAGAACCGCGAAGCCTTGTGGCAGGGCCTTCGAGATGGAATCATCGACCTTGTAGCCACCGATCACTCTCCCTGTCCGCCCGCCATGAAGCGACTGGATGAAGGCAATTTCGGAACCGCATGGGGGGGGATTTCAAGTCTTTCTGTGGCCCTGGCCGTGATGTGGACGGAGGCCCGCCAGCGCGGATTTTCTCTGGCGCATATTGCTCACTGGATGGCAGAAGGTCCGGCCCGCCTTGCTGGATGCGACTCACGCAAGGGTCGCATCGCTGCAGGCTACGACGCGGACTTGGTCGTGTTCAATCCCGACTCGACTTTTCAAGTGGTTCCCGGACGGCTGCACCACCGCCATGCGCTATCCGCCTATCTGGGAGAAACTCTTCGCGGAGTTGTTAAGTCCACCTATCTGCGTGGACAACTTGTATTTGCGGATGGCACCTTTCCCGGCACTCCAGCGGGACGAGAATGGCGCCTCTGACCGCTTACGCGGAATGCGATAATCGATTTTCATGACCAGTGACCGCATCGTCGGCGTTTCCGTTCCGCGCAAAGAGGGATACGACAAAGTTACCGGACGGGCGCAGTACGTCGATGACATGACCCTTCCCGGCATGCTCTATGGCGCGACGGTTCGCAGCCACATTCCACGAGGCAGAATTAAGAAGATCACCTTCGGACCCGGCATTGCTTGGGACGAATTTGTTGTCGTGACCGCACAAGATATTCCGGGAAAAAATGTGATTGCACTTATCGCCGAAGATCAGCCGTGTCTGGCGGACAAAGATGTAAATCATCCCGAGGAGCCGATCCTTCTGTTGGCGCACTCGAACCGGCATCTGCTGGCGCAGGCAGCGGCCGCAATTTCGATCGATTACGATCTGCTGCCTGCTGTTTTCACCATGCAAGAAAGTGAAAATCAATCGGAAATCATTTGGGGCTCCGACAATATCTTTAAGGCTTACACGGTACAGAAAGGCGATCTCAATGGAGTTTTTGAAAAGGCTGATCATATCGTCGAAGCCGAATACCACACGGGCGCGCAGGAGCAGCTTTACATCGAAAACAATGGAATGATCGCCAGTTTCGATCCACAACAAGGAGTTACGGTCTGGGGATCGCTGCAGTGTCCTTACTATATCCACAAAGCCTTGATGGCCCTGTTCAGTTTGCCCGCTGAACAAATTCGGGTCGTACAAATGGAGACCGGAGGAGCTTTTGGTGGCAAAGAAGAATATCCCTCCATCATTGCGGCCCACGCTGCCTTGCTGGCCCACAAGAGCGGGCGTCCGGTGAAAATCATTTATGACCGCATGGAAGACATGGCCGCCACCACGAAGCGCCATCCGTCGCGAACTCGCCATCGCACGGCAGTCAGTAAAGACGGAAAGATATTGGGGGGCGAAATTGAGTTTGTGATCGACGGCGGGGCTTACCTCACTCTGTCCCCGGTGGTGCTCTCGCGCGCCACCATTCATGCCGGCGGCGCATACTACTGGCCCAATATACGGATCACGGCCAAAGCGGTCGCTACGAATGCCCCACCTCACGGGGCCTTTCGGGGCTTCGGTGCTCCACAGAGTCTGTTCGCGCTGGAACGCCACATGGACCGCATCGCGCAGGTGGTTGGGCTTTCGCCGGTCGAGATCCGCAAACGAAACTTTTTGCGACCCGGCCAGACAACAACTACAGATCAGACCGTGCGTGAACCCGTTGATCTGGAAAAACTTCTCGATCGCGCGCTGGAACTCTCCGCCTACCAGGCCAAAAGACAGCGCTTCGAGACCGAAAACGAAACCGGCACGAGTAGGAAAGGAATGGGAGTCGCGGCCTTTTTACACGGCGCGGGATTCACCGGTTCTGGAGAGCGCCACCTAGGTTCTGTGGTTGGAGTGGAAGGATGCGCCGACGGTAAGCTTCGTGTTCTTGTTTCAAGCACGGAATTCGGACAGGGTACGAAAACCGTTCTTTGCCAGATCGCCGCCGAGGCGCTTGAATTGCCTTACGAAGACGTCGAGATCGCGCAGGCGGACACGAATGTGGTGCCGAATAGCGGCCCCACAGTGGCGTCACGAACCGTCATGGTAGTGGGAAAGTTGGTGCAATCAGCCGCGTTAGGGATCAAACAAACTCTGATTGGTAGCGGCCTTCTTGCCGATTCATACTCCCCCGAAGAGTTTCGCTCCGCATGCCAACACCATGTTGCGACACACGGACAATTCCGGTCGTGGGCACGTTATGAAGCACCACCCGACGTTTTCTGGGACGATGAAAAATATCGCGGTGAGGCTTATGCGGCATTTGCCTGGGCGGTCTACATCGCCGAAGTGACGGTTGACTTAGCAACATACGGTGTGTCGGTCAATGACTTCGTCGCGCTGCAGGAGGTCGGCAAGGTGCTGCATCCCGTGCTGGCTCGCGGACAGATCGCGGGGGGCGTCGCCCAAGGCATCGGATTTGCGCTATACGAGAAGGTGATCTGGCAGGATGGACGCATGCAAAATGGGCAGATGACGAACTATATAATGCCGACTTCGGCCGATCTTCCTCCGATTCGAGTATTCTTCGAAGAAATGGGAAATATTCATGGAGCCTTTGGCGCCAAAGGAATCGGAGAGCTGCCAATGGATGGTCCCGCTCCGGCTATCATCAACGCGGTAGAAGACGCTCTTAAAATTCCATTCGATTCGATTCCGCTGCTTCCCGAGGACGTCTTCGAGGCAGTTATAGCGGAGCGGGAACCGACGGCTGCCGGCGGGCTGCGATGATCAAGCCTTCCCCCTCTGAACCTCACGCCTACTGCGAAGTTTCGTTCATCGTGAACGGTGAGCGGAAAAGCGTGCGTGGCTATCCCATGGAACGTCTGCTGGATGTATTGAGACACCGCCTTGGATTGACCGGCGCAAAGGAAGGATGCGGGGAAGGCGAATGCGGATCGTGTTCCGTAGTGATGAATGGCGCTCTCGTGAATAGCTGCCTCATACCTCTGTTGCAGGCGAGCAATGCGGAGATCGTCACCATCGAAGGATTGCCGGCTGGTTCGCAATTGGACCGCATGCAAGACGCATTCTTGCGATGCGGCGGGGCGCAATGCGGGATTTGCACGCCAGGAATGATTCTCGCAGCCTCGCATCTGCTAAAGAAAAACCCTGATCCTTCGCTGGATGAAATTCGCGAAGGACTCTCCGGAAATCTCTGCCGCTGCACTGGGTACATTCAGATTTTTGAAGCCGTTGCCGAAGCAGCTCGCCGCCGGACCACACCATGAGGTCGAATCCCGCCGACTACCAGTTCATCGCACCCGGAAGTCTGCAAGCGGTGATATCGCTGTTGGGGGAGGAACCCGGAGCGTGGCTGCCGATCGCGGGCGGGACAGATGTGATGGTGCAATATGCCGCCGGAAAACTTCCAGCGCGCAAACTGGTCAGCATATGGAACCTCCCCGAGTTGCAGCATATTGAAGTCTCCGCCGACGAAATTCGCATTGGCGCCGGATGTACCTACACTGATCTCCGCAAACACGACATTGTGCAACGTGAGTTCTCACTCTTGGCCCGCGCCGCGGCTTGGACCGGTGGCATTGCCAACCAGAATCGCGGCACGCTCGGTGGCAACATCGTCAACGCCTCGCCAGCCGCGGATTCCTTGCCCGCGCTACTGGCATACGAAGCGGAACTCATTCTCGTGTCCGTTCGCGGCGAACGCCGGCTGTCCTACAGAGACTTTCATACCGGTTACAAGAAGACAAAGCTCGCACCCGATGAATTGATTCAAGCGATTTGCCTGACTCGGCAATTCACCGCACATCTCGCGTATACCCGCAAAGTCGGAGCGCGTAACGCGCAGGCAATTTCGAAAGTCTGCATTGCGGCGATCGGGCGAATGGCTGGCGGGGTGATCGAAGATGTCCGCATCGCATTGGGGAGCGTCGCTCCTGTGCCGCTTCGTTTGGGGGAAACAGAACGATTGCTGAAAGGAAAATCGCTACAGCCGTCACTCATAACGTTGGCAAGGAAGACCGCGGCCGAGGAAATTCGTCCGATCGATGACATTCGATCTACCGCGAAATATCGAGCCGCGGTTGTCGCCAATCTGGTAGCAGAATTTATCCAGATACTGGATGCACACGGGGCTTTGGACATGAGTCAAGTGCTGGCGCGGTGGAATGGCCTTCCGCTTGAAGATGCCGCAAACGAAATCCTTCCCTGTTGCGGCTCGCAAGGCTGGGCTCACAGGATGGCTGCGCAAAGACCATTTTTGGACGTAACCACTCTGCTAGCAGCATCTGACGAAACCTGGAGTAATCTGACGGCAGCAGATTGGATGGAGGCCTTTCGAAGCCATCCCCGGATCGGCGAATCGCTCCCCGCACAATCTGCACCAGCGTTGTCTGAGTCAAGTCTGGCCAAAACCTGGTCGGAGCAGGAGCAGCGCAAGGTTGCCGCCTCCGGTCAAGACCTGAGAATCGCGATGGCAAAAGCGAATCAGGAATACGAGCAACGATTTGGATACATTTTTATCGTGTGTGCGACGGGAAAGTCGGGGCCGGAAATTCTGGACATTTTACGGCGTCGACTCCAGCACGACGAAGACACCGAACTGCGCGAAGCGGCAGAGCAACAACGCCAAATTACTCGTATCCGGATGGGAAAATGGCTCTCGATATGACCCGAATAACGACGCACGTTCTGGACACTTCGCTGGGCAGGCCAGCCAAAGACATTTCCGTACGTCTGGAACGGCGCGAGAAATCCGGGCATTGGTCCCTATTGGGGACCTCACGCACCGACACCGATGGACGCTGCACCCAATTGCTGCCGGATGACACGATTCTCGCACCGGCGATCTATCGCCTGGCCTTCGATACCGGACCTTATTTCACAACCGCAAAAGTCACGAGCTTATATCCGGTGGTTGAAGTTACGTTCGAAGTGCGAGACGGCGAATCGCACTTTCACATACCGCTACTGCTCAGCCCAAATGGCTACACCACCTACCGGGGAACCTGAACCGATGATGTATTCAACGACAGTTGATGAGGAGCCACAATGACGTCCTCCGTCAGGGAGTGGCTCAATCTGGGCGTTCGGTGGTTTCACGTTTTTGCGGCAATCATGTGGGTCGGCCAGACTTACTACTTCACCTGGCTGGACGGCCAATTCTCCAAACTGGAAAAAACCGCAAAAGCTACGCCGCCGGCGCTTTGGATGGTACATAGCGGCGGTTTCTACACCGTCGAGAAGCAGAAATCGCTGCGTGTCGGACCTGAGCAGGTGCATTGGTTCCGGTGGGAAGCGGCTATGACATGGTTGAGTGGCATGGCACTGTTGTTCATGGTCTATTACTTCAGCAGTGGGTTGATCGACCCTGACGTGGCGGTAATTTCTCAAGGCCGTGGCATCGCCATCGGAATCGGCGTGCTGATTTTAGGATGGCTGATCTACGATCTGGCGCTCCGGTCGGCGCTGGGCAGGTTCGAAACCGCGTTTGCAATATTTTCATTCATCCTGGTGACCGCATTTTCGTACGGCCTTGTACATGTCCTTAGTGGCCGTGCCGCTTACATCCACGTCGGCGCAATGTTGGGAACCATCATGATGCTGAACGTGTGGATGCGTATCCTTCCCGCTCAGCGCAAGATGATTGCCGTGGCTGCGACCGGACGCACCTTCGATCCGGCGCATGGAGCCCAAGCTAAGCTGCGCTCCAAGCACAACACGTTCATGGCGGTGCCGGTCGTCTTCATTATGCTTAGTAATCATTTTCCCGTGGCCACGTACGGGAATAAATATAATTGGGAAATTTTGGTCGGCTTAGTCCTTGTCGGTTGGGGAGCCGCGAGGATCATACGACAGGCGTAAGTTCACTAATACGGAATCCAGTGCAGACAAAAATGGCTGAAACCATTAGTCGCGCCGAAAAAGTGATCGCCCGTTGCCGCAAGCTGGCAACCTTCAGCGAAGATTCGGGAAGCACGCGGCGAACTTTTCTCTCCCCCCCATGCATGATTGTCATCGCGAAATTGCAGCCTGGATGGCAACGACTGGCGTAGAAACAATCATCGACGCAGCCGGGAATTTACGGGGATTTTATGCGGGAGCGGAATTGGGCGCGCCGCGCTTGCTCATCGGGTCGCATCTCGACACCGTGCCCAACGCCGGCGCATTCGATGGAGTGCTCGGCATCCTGCTTGGCATCGCCTTGCTGGAAGCCCTGAAAGAACGGCGCCTTCCCTTCGGAATTGAAATCGTTGCCTTTTCTGAGGAAGAGGGGGTTCGCTTTAGTAGGCCCTTTATCGGCAGCAGGGCGCTCATCGGGAAAATTGACGACGAACTCTTGGGACGTAAAGATGCCCGAGGCATTTCCGTTCGCCAGGCCATCGAAGATTTTGGATCGAACCCCAGCCAGATCCCGATGGCGGCCTTAGGAAACGATATTCTGGGCTACGTGGAATTCCACATTGAACAAGGCCCGGTTCTGGAGATACTGCAGCGACCGCTCGGAGTTGTCGAAACCATTGCAGGCCAGAGCCGGCTGGAATTCGTTTTTCTTGGTCGGGCCAACCATGCCGGCACCACCCCAATGCATCTTCGCCACGATGCTCTAGCGGGCGCGGCTGAGTGGATCTCCGCAGTGGAGCGCGAGGCTCGCGGGGCTCCTGGACTCGTTGCCACGGTAGGCAAGCTAGAAGCGAAGCCCGGAGCTACCAACGTGATCGCGGGCGAGGCGCGGTTGACTCTCGACGTTCGGCACGGTATGGACGCAGTTCGCAATCGCGCTGTCGACGATCTCACTCGTGCGGCTAAAGAGATTGCACAACTGCGGGGACTATCGACCGAGTCCAAGGTTTTGCTAAGCCAACCTGCCGTGGCCATGGACTCGGCCCTAATCAATGAAATTGAACACGCAATCCAAAAAGCCGGTTGTGAACCGCATCGCATGGTAAGTGGCGCCGGTCATGACGCCATGATCCTCGCCGAGAAATTCCCTTCCGCCATGATCTTTCTCCGTACTCCGGGCGGAATCAGTCACGATCCTGCCGAATCGGTCGCACTCGAGGACGTGGCCAAGGCGATAGAATGCGGTTTGCATCTCCTCGATCAGCTCGCTTCGTCACCCACATTTCACAAAAGGATGTACCGTGTATAACCTTGGCCAAACGCGAAGTTCGCAACAGCCCAATCATCTACTGATAACCGCCGATACTTTCGTGCGCACCACTCTGCCAGGAATGAAGAAGTGTTCGGCCATCGTACATACGGGGCCCGCCATGGGCGCACGGTTCACTCAGTACACCGCCGAGTTTGAAGCTGGCGGAGAACTGGGAAACGCTACCGCGCAACGATTTATTTTTGTTATGGACGGCAGGATAAACTTGGAAATTGGCGGCGAGGAACACCGACTAGAAACGCGCGGCTACGCCTATTTGCCCGAAGACTTGCAGCATCGCGTAAAGGCCGCCAAGGAGAGCCGGGTCACCGTCATCGAAAAGCCGTACCAGCCGCTGCCTTCGGTCGAACCACCGCGCCTGATTGTTTCGAGCGAGGATGCCGTGTCCTCATCTCCGCTCGGAGCTGACCCCGACCTGCAAGTGAAATGTTTGCTCCCCGACGAGATGAGTTTCGACTTCGCCGTAAACACAATGGCTTACCAGCCGGGCGCATCACTCAGCATGGTTGAAATGCACGTGATGGAACATGGAATGATCATGCTCGAAGGCGGTGGCATTTATCGCCTGGGCGATTCCTGGTATCCAGTCACTTCCGGGGATTTCATATGGATGGGCCCGTGGTGTCCACAATGGTTCGGAGCGCTTGGCAAAGTGCCAGCAAAATATCTCATTTACAAAGACTGGAACCGCCATCCCCTGGCTGACCGTCACCCATGAATCTCGAAATCGATCGGGATCGCCTCCTCTCCGAGATCGAAGCTCTGGCTGCGATTTCTGACGCCGACCCACCAGCGGTCACCAGAGTCGTTTTCACTCCTACAGATCTAAAAGCCCGCGCTTGGCTCAGAAAGCGATGTGAAGATGCTGAACTAACCCTGCGGCAAGATCCCATCGGAAATATTTTTGCGCGGTGGGTTGGTACGGATGCCTCTGCGCCAGCGGTCGGCACCGGTTCCCACATCGATGCCATTCCCAACGCCGGCAAATATGACGGCGTGGTCGGAGTCCTCGGCGGGCTAGAAGCGATACGTGCGCTGCAACGAAGCGGCTTTCGTCCGAAACATTCCATTGAGTTGCTGGTTTTTACTTCCGAAGAACCGACGCGCTTCGGCATAGGTTGTCTCGGCAGCCGATTGTTGAGCGGAAGCCTCTCGGTCGAAGCCGCCAAAACGTTGAAAGACGCCGCCGGAGAATCGATTGAGGATATACGCCGCAAGGCAGGACTACTTGGAGAACTCGACAACGTGAAACTGCCGAACCGGTATTACAAAGCGTTCGTTGAATTGCACATCGAACAAGGTCCGTTACTGGAGCACAAGCAGTTCCCCCTCGGAGTAGTGACGAGCATCGCCGCTCCCGCCAGTATGCGGATCACGATCGAGGGCGCGGGCGGCCACGCCGGCGGAGTCCTGATGCCGGAGCGCCGCGACGCGCTTTGCGCAGCCTCTGAACTCATTCTGGCAATCGAGAATGCAGCGCGAAGCAGCGGTGCGATTGATACCGTCGCTACGGTTGGCATTTGCGAGGTTTTCCCCGGAGCCGTCAACAGCATTCCCAGCCGGGTTCGTCTCAGTGCTGATATTCGAGACACTGATCTCCAACGTCGCGACCACGTGATCGGAGCCATGGAAAGTGCGAGTAAGGCGATATCCGCGGCACGTCAGGTTACTATTCACACCGAAACGCTGAACGCGGATGCCCCAGAGTTGTGCGCGCCCACCATCGTAGCAGCCCTGTCAGACGCATGTCGGAAACATCAGCAACAATTCCTTCCCATGGTTAGTCGGGCATATCATGACTCGCTTTTCATGTCCCGGATTGCGCCAGTGGCAATGTTGTTCATTCCTTGTCGCAACGGATTCAGTCATCGTCCAGACGAGTACGCATCTCCGGAAGACATCAGCCGCGGCGCTTTAGTCTTGGCCGAAGCACTGGCAACACTCTCCTCATAAAATTCACTCGGTCCTTCGGGGACGAGCTCTCACCACTGGAGAATTCTTGTACTCGTACGCAATATCCCTTTACGCAACCTGACTGGTGGCTCCACTTCTCACTTGTTGATCGCGATCTTTCAGGCCTTCTCGAAAACCCTCCCGCCAGGTAGGCCACCGGAGCTTCCAGGGAAGTAAGGATTTGGCCTTGTCATTGGAGGCGCCGCGCGCGGTTGTCATCATTGCCAGTCCATGTTGGCCGATCGCCAGTCTTCCGAGCCATGCCGCAAGGTGACGTGGAGGCTTCGCGCCCAGAACGCCTGCAAGGAAAGGTAGCCATTCGGAAACCGGCGCAGGCTCGTCGTCAGTGATGTTGTACAACCCTGGAGTATTTCCCCCGACAGCAGCCAGGGTGGCCGCCGCCGCGTCGTCAATGTGAATAAAAGACCAGTACCCCGTCCCCTTACCGACAATTGGAATACGACGTTGCTTTATATCCTCTAGCGCAGAACCGCCCATTCCGAGAGATGTTCCAGGACCGTAAAATGCGCCGTAGCGCAAGACGAAGCCTTGAATTGCCTTATCTCCAAGCACCGTCGACTCGAGGTGCACGATGGCTTTGAACGACTCGCGCGAGCCCGAATCAGGAGATGAAAGCAGAGGATCCTTCTCCGTTTTGATCCAGCCTCCATCGCGGGCATACGGCCATCCCGTGTAGCTTTGGGCGATGAAACGCCGGCATCCGGCGGCGCGAGCAGCAGCCAGAAGGTTGTCGGTCCCTTCGATACGGAGACGATTGGTCCTCGCGAACTCCAGGTCAAAATGGCGCATATTGAAGCGAGCCGGAATCGCGGTCAATTGATGGATGATCACATCAGGCGCCGCCTGTCGCACAGCTTTCAGCAATTCGTCGGCATTCAGGGCATTAACCACCAGCGGAGTCGCTGCCGATGAATAAATCAACATGGCCTTGTCGGCTTGGCGGGTGGTTCCGGTGACGGTGTGTCCGGCTTCCACCAGCAATGGAACCAGTCTTCTCCCAATGGCTCCAGTCGCTCCAACAAGAAGAATTTTCATGGCGAACCCCCTTGATTTCATTTGTCGCGACGTGTCACAAGCTTCTTATGATTTTTCGTCTCATACACTCTGTTTGGATTCATCCGTAGCGGCTGCGTTTCGGAGAAAACATAAGATTTGTGCTCGATACGAAAGAGTCGTGTCAATCACGGACAGGTCGGTGACTTTGGGAAATTGGAGGCGAGCCGCATCACTTCCGGCATTCAAGGGTGATGTGATGGGTTACCAACGATCGGGCTATTGGAAAGAGCTGAAATCTTCGTCCAGTGCAAAAAAACCCGGAATGGAAGGAAGGCCTATGCTCTGTTCTTTCTGCTATGTACAAATGCCATGCAGGACCTCAACAGACCCGGATACACTCAACGCCGGTCAATGCCCCCAGCTTTTTCAGTTTGCTCGCAATATGTCCCACTCCGACCGCGCAGTGGTGCGCGGGTGCGTGCCCATTCCATTCGTTCATAAAATTGCGCACCCCTATGGAAAACCGGTAGCGGCTGTTCGTGTTGCCGATCTCAAGAATCGGACCCGCAACCGATTCACCTTCCGCCACCAGCAGTTTCAACTTTCCGTCCGCAGTTTGAATCACGGATAAAAGCGTCACCGGACCATGCTTCACCGACATTTCCACCGACAAGCCCCGCCCCACTTTTCCGTGATAAACCTCCAACGGACGAACTTTGGTTTTGCCTTCGGCAATCGCGATGTGGCCCGGCCCATCGTGCCCCATCAACAAAATGTCATCCTTGAAGTCAGCGGCGTAGTATTCGGTGAAAGATCCACCGGCGCCGAAGCCGTCCATGATTTTCATAGCCTGCGCATTCTTGATCTCGTATTCGCCGGCCACTGGTACCCCGCGAGACGTCAGCAGGCTGGTGCCCAGGATGATAGAGCTGATGGCGTCCTCGTTCTCCGGGTTCCCTGTTCCTTTGTAGTAGTAAGCCAGTGAGCCTAAGTTATGGGATTTAACCAGCTGGTCCAGCGCCACCGAGGTGCGGGCCGCTCGCTCCAACTCCTCCTGCGAGCAGTCCGGATGGACATCAAAGCCTTTGCGAAAATCTGCGACTCGCTTTTGTATCTCCGAATCTTGCACCTGCCGTCGCAAGGCCGCAAGTTCGTCGACCTCAATCACCTCAATATGTCCACCGAAATATGCGCATTGCTGGGTAAAGTCGGAATAAATATCCAGCATTCCACCGTAATAATGACCCATCACTCCGAGGCGGTTGTGCTCCATGATATGAGCCACTCGCGCGGCTTCTACCCACTCGGAGATTTCCCTCCAGGCCACCGGATCGTCTTCGAGCATGCCCGTAACTTGGAAAAATGGAATGCTGCAGCGGTGGAAAACGTTCGCAATTTCCGGGATCGGACACGACTGGCAGTAGGCCAGCCATTCCCCCGTCATCTTCCTGCGGTCTCCCAGACCGTTAAACCAGTCGTAGTCAATCGCCGCCGAAGGAGAAAGATTGAGAATAATGACCGGAACCTTCGCCCGCCTCACCACCGGTAGCACGGTGGAAGAGAGCGCGTAGGTGGTAACATGCAGAAAAATCAGGTCAACCTCGGCTTGCCGGAACCGATGACCCGCAGTGAGCGCTTTCTCAGGGGTATCGATCAATCCCAGATTGATCACCTGGGCGCCGGCTCGCTCCAGCTTCTGGGCAACTTGATCGCCGTATTTTCTTAAACGCTCTTCCAGCCCGGGAAACTGCGGCCAATACGCATCCAGGCCAATTGCGAAGAGCCCAATTTTCGGCTCGGCGTCTGCTCTGGGCTTGTCCATTGGCGAATCTGTGCCGGCACAAATGCTACTCACTGCAAACCGCTGAAATGTAGTATCCTGCGTCGGTCGTTGTCAATAGTAAGTTTATTTTCCTATTGAATTCAGCTTAAAAACTCTCGCACAATGCTGCGTGCTCCGGGACGGAGGAATCGCGTGAACCGACATCGGCCACCGCTGTTGCTGGCGATCATATTTTGTGCATTCGCAGTATCCACCATGATGGCTCAGGATCAATCGGCGAAAGTGGCCGCTCACTGGGACAAAATTGCTGGTATCTCCAAGACGACCGCGACCCTTCAGGTGGTAGTGAACCCGCCGTTGCGTCGCGGCTCGCCGATTCACGACAACGCTTTCAAATCCTTGCACGACATTCAGGCCGACTATGTTCGTTATGTACCGTGGCTGCCATATCCAAAACTGGCTGTCGCTGAACTCGAGCCTCCGGCAAACGGCAAAACATCGTGGGACTTTTCGCTGATCGATCCCATGACCATCGATTTTCTCGACGCCACCAAGGGTCATTCCGTCATCCTGAACTTCAGCACGATTCCAGCGTGGATGATCAAGACCGACAAGCCTGTCCCTTACCCCGTTGACCCCGACCAGCCTGTATGGGATTACACCCAGGGTACCGAATTTCGCGACTCCAGTATGAAAGAGGTGGGCGACTACTACGGCCGTCTTTTTGCATGGTACACGCAGGGTGGATTCACCGATGAACTCGGGAAACGGCACGAATCTGGATATCACTACTTCATTCCCTACTGGGAAGTGCTGAACGAAATTGAGTTCGAGCACAAGATGACTCCGGAAACCTACACCAAGCTTTACGACTCAGTGGTCGAATCTATCAGGCGTGTCGCGCCGCAAACCAAGTTCGTTGGACTTGCATTGGCCCAGCCATCGACGCATCCGGAGCAGTTCGAATATTTCCTAAATCCCAGGAATCACAAGCCCGGCATTCCTCTCGATTTCATTTCTTACCATTTCTACGCGGTTCCAACCGGCGATCAGACCACCGAAGTTCAGCCCTACACTTTCTTTGCCTATGCGGACGGCTTCCTTAATACGGTGCGCTATGTCGAGAGCATTCGCAAGCGACTCTCCCCACAGACGAAAACCACCATCGACGAGATCGGCGCCATTTCGGCGGATGACGTAATGCAGGACCAACCGGGCCACGTCACCAAGCCGATTCCGAATTCATATTGGAATCTCACGTGCGCCATGTACGCTTACATCTTTGGGGAGTTGACCCGCATGGGAATCGATGTCGCGGGCGAATCGCAACTGGTGGGTTATCCGACGCAATTTCCCTCGGTCTCCATGGTGGACTGGAATACCGGCAAGCCCAATTCCCGTGTTCGGGTGCTGAACCTCTTGAAAGATAACTTCGGACCGGGAGACAAGATTGTCGAAACGGACCCATTTGACCGGGCGGTTGATTCCTATCTTTATTCGTTCGCGGTGGTAAGGCCCGACGGCAAACGCCGTATCCTGCTGGTGAACAAACGTGATCGCCCCTTCGAGATTACTGTGCCCGGAGCCACGGGCGGCCACGAAGACTACGTTGACCAGACCACTGGTTTTGAACCTCCAGGTTCCGTCAACCTCACCGGCGAGAAGATCACGTTGAACGGACTAACTGTCGCAGTAGTGACACTTCCATAATCAGCTTGTAGCGCCCGCGCTACCCTAACTGAGGAGAACTGCAACATGCCACGAGTAGCATTCCGCTTGCGAATCAAGGCTGATGCCATCGCAGGCTACGAAAGAGATCACGCCCAGGTTTGGCCCGAATTGCTGGACAAGCTGAAGGAAGTCGGTATCTCGGACTATTCCATCTTTCGTCGCGATCAAGACCTGGTCTTGGTTATGCGAGTGAAAGACTTCGACGCCGCATGGGATGCACTCGCCACCGATCCGATAAACCTTCGCTGGCAGGCGGAAATGGCAAAATACTTTGAACCGGTACCCGGCCTCCAACTGGGGGAGCGCTTCGCTATGATGAAAGAAGTTTTCTATATGGCGTAGTGAGTAGATCGAAAAACACACTTCATGGCGACTTCTCGAAGAGTCTTTCTCACCGGCCTACTCGGCGCTACTGCCACGGCCTGTCTCGGCCAGGGGGTCACGCCCCATAAGGCGGTAGCTCAAGCGAAAAGCAAACCCTCAGGCCTTCCCTTCAATTCCACATTCACCGACGTGGCTGCCAACGCCGGGTTGCAAACCATCACCGTCTATGGTGAAAGCGACCACAAGGAATATATTGTCGAAACTCTCGGTTGTGGTTGCGCCCTCCTCGACTTCGACAATGACGGCTGGCTGGATATTTTCCTTCTCTCCGGAACGCGCTTTACCAAGCCTCCCGCTGACGCCAGCAACCGACTTTTCAAAAACAATCGCGACGGCACCTTCACGGATGTAACCGAGCGTGCCGGACTGCTGAAGACAGGCTGGGCTTGCGGCGTTTGCGTAGGCGACTACAACAACGACGGCTTCGAGGATTTGTTCATCACGTACTGGGGTCAAAACATCCTCTACCGAAACAATGGAGACGGCACCTTCACCGACGTGACTCGCGCGGCCGGATTGCCCCAGACCGCCGATCGTTGGAGCACGGGATGTACTTTTCTCGACTATAACCGTGACGGACACTTGGACTTGTTTGTCGCCAGTTATCTTGATTTCGATCCGCAGAAATCTCCCAAGCCGGGCCAGAACGCAAATTGCCGCTGGATGGGGACGCCTGTAACCTGCGGCCCGCGCGGGTTTCCTTATGGGCAGCACAACCTATACCGAAACAAAGGGGACGGGACCTTCACCGACGTGAGCGTTGAATCCGGAATTTCAGCCGCTAAGCACAGCTATGGCCTCACCGCCATCGCCGGTGACTTCGACGGCGACGGATGGCACGACATCTATCTTGCATGCGACTCCACGCCAAGTCTCCTGTTCATCAACAATCACGATGGCACCTTCCGTGAAGAAGGCGCGGTCCGCGGCGTTGCTTATGGGGAAGACGGTCAGGAGCAAGCTGGAATGGGTGTAGCCTCCGGCGACTACGATCTCGATGGCCGCCTCGATATCTTCAAAACCAATTTCGAAGGCGACACTCCGGATCTTTACCACAACATGGGTAAGGCCAATTTCGAAGAGGTGAGCCGCGCCGCCGGATTGGCGGTGGAAAATCGTTTTGTCTGCTGGGGCGCCGCCATGGCCGATTTCGACAACAACGGCCTGCCTGACCTGTTCATGGTGGCGGGACACACTTTCCCGGAAATCGAAAAACGCAATCCTGAATTTCCAGCGAAAGATCCGAGGATGTTGTTCCGCAACCTCGGCAAGGGGCGATTCGAGGAACTCACCGATCAAGCCGGAATGGCGCTCCAGACGCCACACAACAGTCGGGGTTGTGCATTCGGAGATTTCGATAATGACGGCGATCTCGATATTCTCGTTGTTAATCTGAATGAGCCTCCGTCACTTCTTCGCAATGACGTTAGCAGCGGCAATTCGTGGCTCAAGGTAAAACTAATCGGCACCAAGTCCAACCGCAGTGCTATTGGAGCACGCGTCGTTGTAAAAACCGGAGACTCGAGGCAGACTCAGGAAGTACAAAGTCAATCGAGTTTTTTGTCCTGCAACGATTTCCGCCTGCATTTTGGTCTGGGCCAGGTGAAGAGCGCGGAGTTAGAAATCCGCTGGCCCAGCGGCGAGTGGCAGACGGTTCCAAATGTGTCTGCAAACCAGCTAGTTACGGTAAAGGAAGGCACGGGGGTTGTGCCCAGCGCAGGTTGGTCCAAGGGCTAGACCACCAGGCACAGAGCGTCTACGACCAGACTACTGCGGCTCTTTCTGTTCCAAACGCTGCCTTGTCACTTCATCGGGCGAGAAGATTTGCTTTCCAGCTTCCTGCTGGGTCGATTTCTGGTCGCGCAAGCGCTGAAACTCCGCGAAAGTTTTCCTCTGTTCCGCCTCGTGACCAAGCACCCCCTGCACTTGCGAAAGCCGGTACCACGCAACTTCATTTCCGGGGTTCAATGCGGTAGCCTTTTGGAGATGTGGCAATGCCAGGTCCGGTTTCTGCAGCGACATTAGAACCGAGCCTAGCCCCAATTGTGCTTCTTCGAAGTCCGGGTGGTTTTCCACCGCCACCTCGAAAAGCTTCTGCGCCTCACTAAACTCTCCGGCGTTGCGATGAATTTCCGCCAGCTCGTAGGCGGCGTTGGCGTTGCCCGAATCGATTTCCAGCTCCTGCGCGAATTCCTTTTCCGCCTCAGCCATGTCCCCCGGCGAATTCCTTTGCCGCGAACGCGCCAACAGCGTCCTCCCTATCCGGTAGTGAACGCCCGGACGCTGCGGATCGGCGGAGAGCACCTGCCTGTACTCGCTGATGGCGGCATCGTTCGATCCCTGGCTTTCGTAGGCCTCGGCTTCAGCCTGATGTCTCCAGACCGACCCTGGGGCCACCTGCGCTAGCTGCTGCATATTAAGGAACGCGAAGTTCCCGAAGATTCGCCCCGTGTGATAGAGAACCTCCGGGTCATTCGGATAAAGCCGGTTCAGCTCCAGCGCAACTTCAACCGCCTTGCTGTCATGTCGGAGACCCGTGTAGACACGCAACAGCTGCAGTCCGCACATACGTTTGGTCGGAGGGTCAGTGGACTGGCGAAAGCCCTTTTCCAGATCCGGCAGAGCCTCACGATACCGGCCGAGCTCAGACAGAGACATCGCCAACAGTGTCGCGGACTTCCCCAAAGTTGGTTTGAGCTTCAGGGCTTGACGTAACGCAGAAACGGCGGGCTCGAACTTTCTTTCCTGAAAATAGATGACACCTAGATTGGCGTGCACCTCTGCGACGCCGGGCTCCAGTTCTCGCAGCTTTTCGAAGGCCTTCTCGGCTTCGGCATAGTTACTCTGTGCGAGCGCTCGCTGTCCCTGCTCGGAGTACTTTTCGATCGTGTCCCCAGACTGCGCGGATAGCTGAAATGTGCGGCCGCACAGCGTGGCCAGCACGAAGAGCCACCGAACTGAGGAGAACGAAATCATCTCGGGAAGTTTACCTCAATAAAAAATCCGCCAGGCGCGAACTACCTGGCGGATCTAAAAAGCAAATTGCCAGCCTAAAAGACTATTTTGCCTCCGAGTTGGATAATGCGGCCCGGTCGGGCGGCGATAACCTTCCCGTACGCCGTATCGTTGGGATTGTTATCGATGGGCGCACCGATGCTCGTGGCGGTGTTGGGATCGTATCCATATTGCGCATGGTTAAACAGGTTGAAAGACTCGGCGCGGAACTGGAACGCTATCCTCTCGGTGAACTTGAAGTCCTTGCCGATACCCATATCCCAATTATTGATTCCCGGCCCACGCAAAATGTCACGCCCGCTGTTCCCGAACTGCCCCGCCAACGGCTGAGTGAAACACGCAGTGTTGAAATACTCGTTGATGCTCTTGTGAAAGCCGCTGTTGGGATTGCAGCCCGGAACCAGGTTCGCCCGCTGCGTGAAACTCGTCAGCAGGTCGAGTTTGTCGTCGGCGAGGATCGAGTACGGGAATCCGGCCTGGAACGTTGTGATGGCCGTAACCTGCCATCCGCCGATCGCTAGGTCGGCTGCCCGGTTCATATTCGCTCCGAAGTGCCTGCCTCGGCCCACGGGCAACTGGTACACCAGGCTGGTTACGAAACGTTGAGACACATCGAAATCAGAACGCCCGTAGTCGAGCGCCTGATCGTGCTCGTTCATGTGTCCTGCGAAGGCGTTGGTGGAGCCCACGCCCGCCGCCGCGGATTTATCGTCCAGACTTTTCGCCCAGGTGTAAACCGCCACCAGCGCAATCGAACTAGAACGGCGCTCCAGCTTTACGTTGCCAGCGTTATAGCTGGAGTATCCATTCCATTGGCTATCCAGGAATCCATTGGCAGAGGTGATCTGGGCAAACGGCCTTCGCGTGGAGACCGGGCAGAGCGCTGGAACGTTGGTAGGATCACCGCCCGTGGATGGATCACAAAGAGCAGGATTCGGAGGCGCAAAACCTTGACCGATGTTGGTTCGGTTGAGCAGATGCGTTCCTTTGTTGCCGACGTAATTCACCTCCAGCGTCGTGTTTCTGGCCAGTTCACGCTGCACCGACAACGACCATTGCTGGACATAAGGATTCTTCGGAAATTCCGAGATGATCACAGCAAAGAACTGGCTGCCATCCTGCGCCGGATTCACCTGGTGAAGCGGTACTGCCGGAAACATGTTGTCGGTTAACTTCGGCAAGGTGACATCGGTGGTCGGTCCGGGCGACGCGCGAACCACGAACGGGTAAATGTCGCCGGAGTCGTCAATTTCACGGGTTTCGGCGGAATCGAAGAAGATGCCGTAGCCGCCACGCACGACTGTCTTGTCGCCCATGCGATAGGCAAACCCAAAGCGGGGAGCAAACGGCTTTTTCGAGGCAGGCGCAGGATTGTTACGCCCGCAATATCGGTAAAAACCATTCCCGTCCGGGGCGATTGGACCGCCGAGTCCGGGAACATCCGAGGTTCCCAGATTCTTATCCGCAAAACACAAACCACCGCCTGGGTTGGCGCGATCGAACCAGAACATCTTGTTGTCTTGCTCGAATGGCACGGTTCGGTAATCCCACCGCAGTCCAAGGTTCAGAGTCAGGCGATTCGATACTTTCCAATCGTCCTGAATGTACGGGGCAAAATACTGGAAGTGATACTGATTCAGGTTTCCTGCCACATTGGCTGGACTGAAGGGACCCGGCTGGAACGTCGAGGCGTCGTGATAGTACCCGAGCAGGAAGTCAGCCACGGAGTTGCCGGTACCGCAGTCCCCGGTTCCATTCGGGCAACCACCGCCGTTCGATAGGATTGTGTCGTTGTTAAAGTTGAATTGACCGAGGAAGTCGTTGGAAAGATCGCGTTTCTGCACCCAGCGGCGATAGTCGAAGCCCACCGCGATCGTGTGCCTTCCGTGAGTCATCGAAAGCGAATCGGAAAATTCCCATGTCGGAATGTCACTCGTTGTGACGTCATTGCCCTGGCTGCCAAAGGCCGTACTGTTGATTCCCTGGAACCCAAGCCCGGGATACGTACGAGCATAGTCGGGAAGGTTCGGGAATACTCCGGTCAGACCGAGAGCGGTCACATCGGAGGCTGGCGCGGGAATTCCGCCTTGTATTGAGATCGGCTCCAGGCGCCCGAAGCGAAAGTTATTCACCAGATTGTGGGTCAATGGAATGGTGTGAGAAATCATCCAGCTTTCGGATTTCTCATTGAAGGTGCCGATTCCGAAAGGAAGCGAGACCGAGCCGTTGATGTTTTGGTTGTCGTACTTGGCGGTCGTATAGCGAAAGAACAACGAGCCGAAGCGGCCCAACTGTTGGTCAAGCTTGTAAGTCTGCTGATCGACCGTGTTGGGCAGGGCGGTGGTTAAGCGATAGTTCCCGTGACAATCGCTGCTGACACAATTGGGCGCCGGGAAAAGCCCGGCTCCGATTGCTACCTGCGCAAGGCGGGAGAAACTGCTGGTCGGAATGATGTTGCCCGGAAATGGAGCGCCCGTCGTCGGATCAATAGGCATGCAGAACGTCGTAGCATTCGGTGTGCAGGTTCCGCCCGCGGACACCACAGGAGACAATCCAGATGCGGAAAAATCGCCGGCAAGCCACGCAGGATTAGGAACGTTGAAAGTGTCCTGGTTGATTCCGTTGCGAATACGCCAGCCTTCGTAGTTCACCAGGAAGAAAGTTTTGTTGCGTCCGTCATAAACTTTCGGGATGTAGATCGGGCCACCCAGCACAAAGCCAAACTGGTTCTGCCGCAGTTCTGGAATCGCCGACTGGAAAGGCGCCTTGGCGTCGAAGGCATCGTTTCGCAGAAATTCGAATGCGGTACCGTGCAGCTGATTGCTGCCGCTCTTGCTCACGATGTTGACTTGGTTGGCGCTGAATCCATATTCGGCAGAGTAGGTTTCACTCTGCACCTTGAATTCCTGGATCGCGTCCTGCGAGAGGATCACAGCCGGAGTATTCAGCGCGGTGTCCGTGTTCACCAATCCATCGAGAGTGTAATTGTTTGAGGTCGGTCGGCCGCCGTTGATGCTGATGGCGTTGCCTTCTCCTTGTCGCATCTGGCCCTGTTCGCCGGTGGTCTGCACCGCGCCGGCGCCAATAAACAGCAGGTTCAGGAAATTACGGCCGTTCAGCGGTAACTGCTCCACTTGCTGCTGGCTGACCAACTGCGCGACTGCGGCGCTGTCCGTGTCGAGCGATACCGCATTGGCCTGAACTTCAACCGTTTCCGAGACCGCGCCCGGCTTCATCGTGACATTCACCCGGGCCTGTTGCGCAACCGCCAGAACAATATTGTCAGCCACTGCCTTTTGGAATCCAGAGGCTTGGACGGTTACCCGGTAGGATCCGGGAGCAAGATAGGGGACCGTGAAGTTGCCGTCGGCGCTGGTTACCGCATGGCTGGTGATTCCGGTAGCAACGTTGCTGACGTCAACATTCGCATTGGCGACCACTGCGCCGGAGTTGTCGATGACCGTTCCAAGGATAGTTCCATTGGCCCCCCCCTGGCAGTAAAGCAGGCCTGCCGAAGCGATGACAAACACACAAACTGCAAGTTGGTGGACTTTCATGGTCGCACTTCCTCCTGTGCCTTTAGGCACCAGTGATCGACAGGGACCGACACCACTACTCACCGCTGAACATTACGCGTCAGAGCGTACAGCTTGGCCGTTGCGCAGGCTCTGCCACGACCGCCGCGACAATCTCTTCATCCATATCCATCGAGTGCAAGGGCCGCACATTTCCGCCCCACTTCCGTACTTGTGGCTGGGGCGCACTGTAGCGATGCTGAATTGAGCTTGTCAAGAAAATAATGAATTTATTTCCCTATTGAATCTGTCAATACCCGAAAAGGTTCCCGGCCTCAAAATTCCTTTCAGCGATTTTCATCGAACCATTGCAGAGTCTGGCTGCTGCCCAATAGGCGAAAACCTCCAGGCCACGTTATAGTCTTTAAGCGTTCGCCATCCGGAGGCTCAAGCGAATTGACACGCTCATCACCCAAGCGGCTTTACCTGATACCAGTTCTCTCCAAGGCGCTCGACATACTCGAGTTGCTGCAGAATGAGAAAAATCCGCTCCCGCTAGAAGCTATCTATCAGCGCACCAGCATTTCGAAGACGACGGTCTATCGCATCCTGAAAACCTTCGTTCACCGCGGATACCTGGCCCAATCGCAGGAGGGGCTTTACCGATTAGTAGCGCGCCCCAAAAAAGCCAGATTCGGATTTGGCAGCGAGTCGGCGGAGATGCCGTTCTCCGAGGCCGTAACCGATAGTCTCAGAGCCGCGTCCTCTGCGGCCGGCATCGATTTGATCGTTCTCGACAATCGCTATGACGGTGCCATCGCTTTGCGCAACGCAGATGAATTCGTGCGCAATCAGCTCGATTTGGTCATTGAATTTCAGATCGATCAGCACGTGGCTCCGGTGCTCGCCGATAAAATCAATGCGGCAGGCATCCCGCTGATTGCGGTGGACATACCCCATCCCCACGCGACTTTCTTCGGAGTAAATAACTATCGAGTCGGCTTCGAGGCTGGCGAGTGCCTCGCCCAATATGCGAAGAAAATGTGGGGTGGAAAAGTCCGCTGGGCCCTCGGACTTGACGTCGATGAAGCCGGTCCCCTGGTTCGCAGCCGGGTCACCGGTGCTTTCGAAGCGATTCGATCCAAGCTCACGGACATTCCTCCCGAATTCCTGGTGCGGATGGATGCCCGCGGCCTGCGCGAGAAGAGTACTCAATTGGTGCTCGATTTTCTGCGGCGTCATCCCAAGGACCGTGGAATTCTGATCGCCGCCGCCACCGATACCAGCGCTCTGGGTGCCGTACAAGCCGTACGCGAATTGAAGCGCGAAAAGTACGTTGCGATTGTTGGCCAGGATTGCATTCCCGAGGCCCTGAAAGAGATTGCAACTGTGGAAAGCCCGTTGATTGGCTCCGTGTCGCACGAAGCTCAAAGTTATGGACCTCGGTTGATTCATCTCGGCCTGTCGCTGCTTAGCGGCCACCGCGTCGCGCCTTACAACTACGTCGAGCATAGATTGGTGACGGGTGCCTGGTCAGGAAAGGGTGGCAAAACCGCCTGACTCTGGCATTCGGTTTGGTTTTTTTCGCTAGCCCGTCAAGCAAAATGTAATTCTCTTATAGAAATAGTTGCCCTATTGCACTAAGGGAGTATGATAGCAGCGGCTTTTCGAGCGCGGCCCTGCCGACCAGCTTCTATTCCGGTTCCTTAACGGCGCTCTTCTCGTGAGAGTATCCATGCACGTTAAAACCAAGCTGCGCTATTTGGAGGACCGTTGGGACGACACGGTGGCCCGCGAACTTCACGAACCTGAATTACTCCGCTACCGCTCGAACCTGTTGGGTTCCGACCTTCGCATTACCAACTTTGGCGGGGGAAATACCAGTTCAAAGATCGTCCAGACGGATCCTCTCAGCGGAGAAAAACAGGAAGTATTGTGGATCAAAGGCAGCGGCGGAGACCTCGGCAGTATCAAAATATCCGGTCTCGCGGCACTTTATCTCGACAAGCTGCACAATCTGGAAAACATCTATCGCGGCGCCGAATTTGAAGATGAGATGGTGGAGATGTATCCGCTCTGCGCGTTCGGCAAGAGCACGGTCGCGGCCTCGATTGACACACCGCTCCACGGATTTCTGCCATACCGGCACATTGATCACTTGCATCCCGACTGGGGAATTGCTTTGGCAGCCTCGGCGAATGGCCGCGAGAAGATGGGAGAGTTCAATCGTCTGTTCGAGCATCATCTGATTTGGGTACCCTGGCAGCGGCCAGGATTCGAGTTGGCAATGATGCTCCGCCGCGCAGTCCAGGAAAATCTGAAATGTGACGGCGTGGTACTGGGAGGACACGGTCTCTTTACCTGGGGAGATTCGCAGCGCGAATGCTACGAGAACACGATTGCCATAATCGACCAGCTCGGACAATTCGTAATCGACCACGTCGAGAAGAGAGGAGCAAGACTTTTTGGGGGCGCGCAGAATGAAGCCTTGCAGAACCGTCGCGAATTCGCTCTCGATATTTTTCCTTTCCTGCGCGGCCGGGTTTCCAGCCTCCGCCGGCTGATTGGCAACTTCAGCGATTTTCCGGAAGTCCTGCGCTTCGTGAATTCGACTGAGGCCGAAAAGTTTGCCCACCTGGGCACCAGTTGCCCCGATCATTTCATTCGCACCAAGGTGCGGCCCCTGTTTGTGTCGTGGAAACCGGGAACGGATACCCAGGAACTTCGCGTCCGAGTCGATGCGGCCCTAAACAATTACCGCAAGGAATATGCGGAGTACTACGCAACCTATGCACAGCCCGATTCCCCGGCCATGCGAGATGCGAACCCCACGGTGGTGCTGATTCCCGGTATTGGCATGTTCAGCTTCGGAAAGAACAAGACCGAAGCGCGGCTGACTGGCGAGTTTTATGTTAACGCGATTCACGTCATGGAAGGTGCCACCTCTCTCGGAGATGGACAAACGCCGGACATATTGCCCCAGGCGGGCCCGGCGGCGGCAACCAGCAAGTTCTCGGTGCATTCGAATTACGTGGCTCTGCCTCTATCCGAAGCCTTTCGAATTGAATACTGGCAACTGGAGGAAGCCAAGATTCAACGGCAGCCTCCGGAAAAAGAGTTAAGCCGCCGTGTGGTTCTCATCGTTGGAGGTGGTAGCGGAATCGGCCGTGAAGCTGCCTTGCTTGCGGCTGAGCGCGGAGCTCATGTTGTAGTAGCTGACCGCGATGCCGACGCTGCCAAGAAAGTTGCCGAAGAGGCGAGGGCAATTGCCGGAAGGGAAGGCAGTCTGGCGGTCGCGGTAGATATTCGCCGCCGCGATGTTATTCGCCGGAGTCTTCTTGATCTAGTGGCAGCCTTCGGCGGACTGGATGTGCTGATCAACACTGCTGCGCTGTTCCCTTCTTCCACCGACGGAAATATCAGTGACGAGCAATGGGGAGTCACGCTCGACATAAATGTCACGGCTAACTACCTTCTGGCTGATGAGGCGGCACGTATTTTACGCGACCAGAATCTTGATGCATCCATCGTGCTGACCAGTTCCGCGAATGCCGTGGTCGCTAAACGCGGCAGCGAAGCCTACGACGTCAGCAAAGCAGCTCTCAGTCATCTGGTACGCGAATTGGCGATCTCGCTGGCCCCGAAGATTCGTGTCAACGCCATCAGTCCCGCTACGGTGATCAAGGGATCGACCATGTTTCCCCGCGACCGCGTCATAGCGTCTTTGAAGAAATATCAGATTCCCTACCAGGAAACCGCCAGTGATGAGCAGTTGCGGGCTTTGCTCGCCGAATTCTACGCGAAGCGAACTCTCACTCATCGGCCGATTGATCCCAAAGATTGCGCTGAAGCAATTCTCTTCCTTGCGGGACCAAAATCACCTTGCACTTCCGGCCATATTATTCCGGTGGATGGTGGGCTGAGTGAGGCCTTTTTGCGATGAGCTTACTGCGGAAACAGAATGCTCGAACAGGCATGAGCAAACCGTCCCCGGATCGCGATGCGGAGTCCAGATCTCGGGGGGCTCTCATTGCCGTCGATCTGGGCGCGGAAAGCTGCCGCATTTCTCTCTTGCGGTGGGTTGGGGATCAACCGGAGATCGAAGTGGTTCATCGCCTCCAGAATTCAGCCGACGACCGGGCCGGTGGCCTTCGCTGGGACATCACCGCCCTCTGCAAAGGAGTTGAAGACGGGCTTCGACAGTGTGCAAAGCTTGCGCCTGAAGGCATAACCGCGGTGGGAGTGGACGGCTGGGCCGTGGACTATGTGCGCCTGGGAGAGGACGGTAAACCGGTTGAGAATCCTTTTTGCTATCGCGACAAACGCACTTCGGAATCGCAGAGACGGGTGCATTCCCGCATTTCTCCCGAACGCCTCTATGAACTCACCGGTGTGCAGATTCTTTCGTTAAACACTCTTTACCAGTTAGCGGCCGATGGCGACAAAACTCAAAAGCTTCCCTGGATCAACCTGCCCGAGTACGTGATGCACTGGCTCGGCGGAAAACGCGTCTCCGAGTACACCAATGCCACACACACCCAGCTCCTGGGAGTCCGCGATAAAACCTGGTCTCCTGAAATCTTCGCAGCCGCTGGACTGGAACTCAACGCCGCGCCACCGCTGGTGAAGCCCGGAGCGGATATCGGGCGATTGCAAGGACCTCTGGCTGATCTTCCTGCGTTTCGCTTCACCACATTGATCGTACCGGCATGCCATGACACGGCTTCGGCCATTGCTGGAATTCCCGCCCAGGGAGACGACTGGGGTTTTATCAGCTCAGGAACCTGGTCGCTGGTCGGATGCGTTCTGGATTCGCCATGTGTCTTAGCCGACGCGCAAAATGGGAATTTCAGTAACGAAGGCGGAGTTGGAAACAGGATTTATTTTCTGAAAAATGTGAACGGTATGTGGCTGTTGCGTCAATGCATCGAGCACTGGAAGTCACTCGGTGACTGGTGGACGGTAGAAGAACTGATCGCCGAGTGCGCCGGTCTCAAGGCTCCCAACTTCTTGTTTGACGTAGATCATCCGGATCTACTGTTGCCCGGCGACATGCCGTCGCGAATCAACGCGCAACTCAAGATCGCTGGCCGGTCCCCGATTCCGGATGGGCATGAAATGGCGCCGGCAATGGCGAACCTGATTTTTCACAGCCTCGCAGATCGTTATGCGGCAGTTTTTCGAGCTGCGAAAAAGATCACCGGTAAACCACTGAAGCGACTCTATATCGTAGGAGGCGGCAGCAAAAACACCCTGCTGAACCGGCTGACCGCTAAAGCTACAGGACTTGAAGTCTTGCCTGGATCGACCGAAAGCACGACGGTCGGTAACTTTGCCGTCCAACTTGCCGCGCTGGACGGGGATTACACCGACGCCACTGGAGTATCCGCTGGCGCTGTTGCCCGCTGGGCGAACACCCTGGCGACACAGCCGATCCTGGCCCAAAACATTCGTGCGCGGAAAGTTGACGGAACTCAGCCTGGAATTGGAGAGGCACTCGCATGACGGAAAAGCCGGAGACACGCATTCATCGGGCACTGGATAACTTCAACATCGAACTGCCCTCCTGGGGATTCGCTAATACCGGCACGCGCTTCGGCAAGTTCATCCAGCTGGCCGCCGCCGTCTCTCTCGAAGATAAGTTTAGCGACGCCGGCCAGGTCCACGCTTTGACCGGTGCCTGCCCAACGGTCGCATTGCACGTACAGTGGGACCTTCCCAACGGCTTGAAAGATCTCGCTCAGGTGGAGCGACTGGCTGAAAAATACGGTGTGCAGGCAGGCTCCATCAACCCGAATGTTTTTCAGGATCAGGAATATAAGTATGGATCCATAGGCAATCCTGACCCCGCGATTCGCAAACGAGCTCTGGATCACATGCTCGACTGTGTTGCCATCGCGGACGCCCTCAAATGCCGAGACATTTCACCGTGGTTCGCCGATGGCTCGAATTACCCCGGTACGCAAAGCATTCGCAACCGCATCGGGTGGTTTGAAGAAGCGCTAAAGAAGGTTCACGCGGGCCTCAACCCCAAGCAACGGTTGCTGGTCGAGTACAAACCCTTCGAACCGGCTTTCTACCACACCGACATCGCCGATTGGGGAATGGCATTTCTATTGGCGCGCAATGCCGGTCCACAAGCTTACGTCCTGGTAGACACTGGACATCATTATCAAGCGCAAAATATCGAGCAGATCGTGGCCTGGCTACTTCACCACAAAATGATTGGCGGCTTTCATTTCAACGACCGCAAATATGCCGACGACGACCTAACTTTGGGTTCGATCGATCCCTACCAGATCTTTCGCATCTTCCATGAAATTCACACCTATGCCTGGGAGACCGGATCGTTTGCCGATGTCGCTTACATGATCGATCAAAGCCACAATCTGAAGGGCAAGATGGAAGCCATGATTCAAACCGTTTGCACAGCCCAGGAACTTTATGCCAAAGCGGCGATTGTCGACCACGCGGGTCTGGCCAAGTTGCAACAGGCGTGCTCGCTGGTTGAGGCGGAAGAAACCCTGCGTAGCGCCTTCTGGTATGACGTCCGTCCGGTCCTGCGCGACTGGCGCCGCAGCCACGGCTTGCCCGAGGACCCCATGCAAGCATTCCGGGAAAGTGGATATCTTGAACGAATCACGGCTGACCGGCGTTCCCGCAATGCAGTATCTGTAACCACATATGCTTAGCGGGCGCAGTCTCCGATCCTGACTGTTAAAGAATTGCGCCTTGTGAACGAAGTTTGAAAGCTTCAGCAACGCGCTACACTCAAATTATTCGGGAATTGGCGTCGTCGAAAAAACTCATTCGCAAGTCCTATCTCGTGGTTTCTCTTTGCAGCTTCACCGGTCCCAGCAATCCCGAAGGCAGCAGTGGCGAGTTCGCCTTGTACGGCTTCACATCAGCAAACGTGTATTTGGTTGTTGCATCCGGCTGTTGATCGCCGATCAGCCGGTTCACCCATGCGTTAGTCACCTTGATCGTTATTTCATTCGCACCCGGCTTCAAGGCGTTCGATATATCCACTCGGTAAGGCGCATGCCAGACAATACCACGCGACTTGCCGTTCACGGTCACTTCTGCCAGGTTTTTCACGTCGCCCAGATCGATCCATATGCGCGCGCCAGACTGGAACCAATCTCCCGACACCTGAAGTGTCTTAGTGTACGTGCCCGTGCCGGAAAAATACTTCACGCCTTTGTCCTCGCTGTCGCTCCAAGACATGAGTTTGTCCAGCTTGGTCGATACCGGCGCACCGCGACCCTCCTGGAAGCCTACATTCCACGGACCATCCACGGCCGCCAGCTCCGTCTCCACCGGCTTTGGCAGGGCAAGAGATGTTGACCTCGCAGGCTTGCGGAAAACAACAAAGACGGTGCCCCACGGTTCGAGATGCAGCGGTACCATGGTGCGGCCTTCGGCAATGTTGTAGGAAACGGCTTCTGACTTACCGCTTTCGGCGTGCCACAGTTCGGGTGCTTTGCCGCTGATGCGGAAAGTTGCGTCTACTGTTTCGTCGCGGTCATTGCGGTTATCCAGAAAATAGATGTCACTGTCACCCACTTTGCGATGGACGAACAGAATCCGCGTATCGCTCTGCGGTTTGGTGTGATCGAAGTCCGGGGCCACGCTCAGCGCTTTCAACGTTGCTTCGGCGTTCTGGCCCGCATACACCTTGCCCTGGCCCACCGAGTGCACACCGCTTCCATCGCCGAATAGTTCGTCGTTTAGTTTCTTGAATTCGGCACCATCATCGGCCAGACTCGGCGTGCCCGTCGGCTTCCCGCCGGTCACCGTGGCGCCTTGTTCCACCAACTGATGGATTGCCCGCAACACCGGTAGAGACATATGTTTGCTATATGGATCGAGTGCCAGCAGGCGATAGTTCATTCCACTCTTCGTGGTGATTCGTCCGTCAAGCGCGCTTAGCTCGTGGATAAGGCCGTCGGCATTGATGTAATCGAAACCATATCCGGCGGGCATATCCGGCGCCTTGTCACTGAAAATCGCAGTGATATTCGAGTCCTCCCCATAAAAGTAAATTACGTCCGCGGCAAAATGTCCCTGCTGCAACATGTAGGAGCTGCGCGCCAGGTAATCGAGCCAGGCCCCGGCTTGCTCAGCCCAGGTTTCATTGCGATTGAACCATTGTCCAAAGGGCCCCAGGGTCAGGCCGGGAGCCTTGTCGATCAATGGCTGATGCGCGGATTCGTGAATGACGAAACGGTTGATTCCGTTCAGCAGCTCCTGGTCAGCCGTCGGCTTCAGCGTCGCCGGCGACCAAGCCCACGCTGCGGCTCCCGCGGTCAAAGACTCCGCCGCCACAAGATTCTGCCCGTAAATATGCGCCACCGATGCAGATTCGCGATCATCGGCGTTGTAGCCGAATTGTTCTTTATTCACTCCCGGAACCTGCGTCCACATCGCGCTCATCGGGACTTCAGCCAGCTTCTTCACCTCCATACCATCGGCGACGAATGCCCGGCCACTCTCGTGCGATTCCGAATAGTGGCCGATGCCCCGCTCGTTCAATGACGCCTGCACCTGACCATAGTGTTCGTCTGCAATTAAATCCGCAATCGTCTTGCGGAAGTCCCACAGGAACTGATCGCTGGCTTGAGCGCTTTCGACCACTCGCCCGGTGAGGACGGGCATCCACGGCGTCGGATCGTAGCCACGCCGCTTCTTGAACTGTGCCACCATGTCGTCGGTCCAGTTCTGTGAACCCGCCTCCCAGCTGTCGGTGATCACGTAACGGATTCCCCGCTTGCCCATGTAGTCTGGACCGACAGTCTCCTTGTAGCGGTTCAGATACCCGTCCATGTACTTCTTAACGTAGCCGCTATTCAGCTTGTCCACTTCGAGGCCTGTAGCTTCCGCAGTCGCGGGATGGTTGGTGATGCCCAGCAGTGAATATCCGAAACGCACCACGACCCAATGGCCCGATGGCGGAGTCCAGTCCAAAGTTCCGTCGGGATGCATCTTCGAAGTCAAATCGATCACGTCGGATTTTGAAACCACATCATCGGCAGCAACTGAAGGCGTCGCAAACTCGTAGATATCGGGCACCGGCGTGAACGCTGCTTTTTCTTCGAAGCGGTTGACGCGCGCTCCCGGATTAAGCGCCAATTCCGCAATTTCATAGTCAGTCGGAGGCGGCCCGATCTTCATTCCCAGGGATGAAGGATCGATGCCGGCGGCCCAGGCAGGCACCGGTGGTGGCGGCGTTCGCTTGAAAACAATTCGGAAATATTGTGCACGAATCGGCGGAAAGGAAAGCGTATGTTCGGGAGCGCCGCCCTCAGGCACTTTCACCACCGATTGGAAGTTTTGCCCATCGTCGCTCGCCTCGAGCCACGTCTCCGGGTTTGAAATACCGGCAACCATTGCGGTGATAAAGTCCACGCCTTTGGTCACAATGGTTAATGAACGCATTGTTTGCGGCTCGGCAAATTTGAACTGGATCCAGGAGCTCTCTCCTTCTTTTGGCATGGGAAGCTTGGTGGTCTTCTCCAGGTCGCCGTCCATGAGCATGGAGCCGTCAGGAGCCCCCCCACTCGCTGTGATTGTCGGATGCAACGATTCCACCCGCACATCGTTTTCCGCTCTGCGGTAGGCAATCACGGAAGCGTCGGCATAGTACCGCGGCGGTGGAGGTGCCCCTGCGGGAGCAGCCAAGGCATCGCGAACGCCCATATTCTGGAATGCCCCAGTGTTCGATGGGGGATGAGCCAGCGTCCCCGTGAATGGTTTGCCGCCCTCGACCGAGGTCTCACTCCACACATACTTCTTCATACCCTCCGACGCCGGAACCCAGGGTCCACCTGTCTCGCTCCAGCCCGGAGAACCCGCGATCGCCTCTTCCATTCCCATTTGATCGGCAAGAGTGGTCGCATATTTGAAGGCTTCTTTCCACTCCGCAGTCATGTATGCGAGGCGATGGTCCACCACCTGCGGTGTCGCCAGCGCCGCATCGAAGTTTTGAAACCCGCGCAGCCCCACCCGATGCATCCACTCCAGGTCCAGTTTGATGCCTTCCTGGCTGATGTTGCCATTCATCCAGTGCCACCACACCATTGGCTTCGCCGCGTCCGGGGGCTGCCGGAAACCCTGCTCGAGCGGGTCGTTCGAACTCTGGCCCGTTGTCCAGCTATTCACAGCCGTCAATACGAATCCAATCGCGAACACTCGGAGCAGCAAGGCGCCGTAACGCTTCATGTCAATTATCCTTTTAAGGAAATATTTGCCAGGCGGAGTAAGAGGCGGACGGACGGGCTTAGCAAGCGGTGAAGAGATCCACGTTGCGTCTGAGATTTCAGACCGCCTCCTCCGTCGAAAGACATCTGGCTATCGGGATGCCGCGCAACTTTAACCAGCCCGGAGATCACTGTCAAGCAGAATGAATATATTTACCTATTGAATTTCGGCTATTAGAGCCTGCTTACCACGCTGGCTTGCATCAGAATGACGACCGCGCAATACCCTAACGCTGAATTGTGAAACTGTAAGACCCTGCCCCGGCTTCGTAGATCACGCTGCGATCGTCCCCGAGAATCGGCGTTACGTCGCTGCTTTGACGGATGTCTTTGCCGGCTTCCGTGATTCGGGTTGTGACATCGGCTGCGAAGTGAAGCAGAGCCTTGGTGTTCGGCGGAATTACAACGTCCCAGGTAGTCGTGGTGCCAACCACTTTCCAGTTCGAAGTAATGGGCCCGTAGGAAGAATCATAAGTCGCTTTCGTCTCTCCCAGGGCAGCATCAAATTGCGGATGCAGGTTGATGCGGTGGAACCCTGGGTCTTCAGCCGATTCGTCGATGCCGGCCGCGTAACGGTATAGCCACTCCGCTACCGCGCCATAAGCATAGTGGTTATAGGAATTCATCGACGGGTCGCCCATCATCTGGTCGCCATTCCAGCGCTCCCACATCGTGGTCGCGCCATGTTCGATCATGTAGCCCCATGAGGGATAGGTGTTCTGCAACAGCAACCGGTAGGCTACATCACTGTGACCGCTGTTGCTCAGTTCGATCATCAAGTAGGGCGTGCCGAGAAAACCGGTGGTGAGATGCCAGTCGTGGGCTTTGATGTCCTCCACCAGCTTTTGCACCGCCACTGCGCGTAGTGGCTGCGACAGCAAGTTCATGTGCAGCGCTAACACGTAAGTCGTCTGACTTCCGGTTCCGATCGTGCCATCGGGCTTCACGTATTCCGCATTAAACGCCGCCCGAACTCTTTCGAAAACCTCTCTGTATTTCTGCTCATCCGCCGGACGATCGAGCAGATGAGCCATTCGCATCATTAAAGAAGCGTCGTAAGCCCAATAAGCCGTGGCAATCAGATCTTTCGACGTCTTGCTTCCGATAGCCAGCCAATCGCCGTAGTCATTCCCCCGCTCTTTCAGCCAAAGATAGTTTGGATTGGCGCCTCCAACGTGCTCCATCCACTTTTCCATCGCAGCCCAGTTTTCTTCCAGAATCCGCTTATCGCGGAATTGCAAGTAGGCAGACCAGGGAATAATGACGCCTGCGTCAGCCCAGCCCGCGACGCTGTCCGTCGTCGGTCCAACCCGGGGAGACACGTCGGTGAATGCTCCAGTCGCACTTTGCGCGTCGCGGATGTCGGTGGTGAACTTATGCGAGAACGCTGCCAGGTTTGTGTTGAATGAAGCAGTTCGCCAGAATACTTCGGCGTCGCCCATCCAACCCAATCGTTCATCGCGTTGCGGACAGTCGGTGGGTACACTCAAAAAGTTCCCGCGCTGCCCCCACAGAATATTGCTCCACAACTGGTTCACAGTTTCATTCGCCGTCTGGAACTGAATGGTAAAGGGCGCAGCCGTATAGAAGACGATGCCCTCAATTGCATCGTTCGTCGGCGTCCCCGGGTATCCGGTTAGTTCAACGTAGCGGAACCCGTGAAAGGTGAAATGCGGTTCGTAAGATTCGGTTCCCTTTCCTCGTAGAGTGTAGAGGTCCGTCGCTTCGGCAGTGCGCAAATTCTCCGTATAGAGTTCGCCATTCGGTTTGAGCACTTCTCCAAACCGCATTTGCACCCGAGTCCCAGTCTTTCCGGCAACATGCAGCCGCGCCCAGCCGACCATGTTCTGGCCGAGATCAAAAATATAGACGCCGGGCTTTGGATTGGTGACCGCCTTCGGCTTGAGAGTTTCATTCACTCGGATAGGCTGAAAATCCTGGGCAACCACGGGGGCAGGAGGCTCGGCCGCAATGGCCACGGCTCCCCAACGCGAGTCGGAAAATGATGGCTGGTTCCAGCCGTTCTGCTCCAACCGGGCGTCATAACTTTCCCCATTGTAAATTTCGGACGTCAGAATCGGAGACTGCGTTGCCTTCCACGACTCGTCGCTCACCACGGAATCGCGAGTGCCGTCGGCATACTCAAGTTCGAGCTGCACCAGCAATCGGACGGGCGGCGGCCCGAAGTTGTATCGAGTCTGCAGCCAGCCCAGCCCGTCGGCATACCACCCTCCACCGAGAATGGCGCCGATCGCGTTTGCTCCTGCTTTCACTTGGGAAGTGACGTCATATACTTGATAGACGATTCGTTTCCGGTAGTCGGTCCACCCCGGAGCGAGAATATCGTTTCCTACACGCTGCCCGTTCAAATACAGCTGATAGGTTCCCAAGGCGGTCGAGTAGATTCGAGCACTGTGGACGGTTTTGGCCAAAGTAAAGTCTCGCCGCAACAGGTTTACCGGCTGCGCGGGCCACGGAGTTCCGAGCGGCTCGTGTCCAATTTCCTGCGCCACCGAGGCGCTTGACCACGACGCATCATCAAAAGCGGTTGCGGTCCATGCGTCGCCCTTTTGTTCCGGCCCTATCTTCCATTCGGGCCCCGAAATAAGCCGCTCAACTTTGCCGTCTGCCATCTCGATTCGCAGCATCGCAATAAGTCCGGCCTGCGGAGGTCGATCATGATCCTTCTGCACAATGGCCTCGGCTGCCAGCAAATTGGCGCCCTCGTTCAGAAGCTTGCCGACGGGAATCACACGAAAGTATCCCCAGGGATCCCGCGCCCGTCCGAAATTTCCCATCGGAGATTCGACCAGCACCTGCTTTCCATTCACCCATGCCGCGACATTGTCTTTGGCCGTGATGAAAAGCGTAGCGGCTTTAGGTTTCCCTTTCAGATCAAAGTGAAAACGAAAATGATGTTTCCCTGGGGTCGCATTGGTCAGCGCGTTGTCGTCCGCAGCCCAAATCCACTTGGGTGCCGAGTCGTAGTCTCCCCGCTCCACTGGCATGTCGCGGGTAATCCATTTCGCTTTCCAGTCCTGCGGTGAAAGAAGTCCCATCTCCCACCAACTGGGCTGGCTGTAAGAGGAGGCTTGTCCTTGCGCGTCCCAGGTTCGCACCTGCCAGTAGTACCGGCCTCGAGACTCGGCTGCTGGCCCACCGTATACAACGTTCACCGACTCATCGGAATTGACCTGTCCGCTATCCCAGACATCTGCGTGATTTTGGGCCAACGCATCGGCAGAGCTCGCAACACGAACTTCATAAGCTGTTTGCCTCGCGCCGCGCACTGAATCCTGAAGCTGCCATGAAAGTCGCGGATCAACAATATCGATTCCAAGAGGCTCCTGCATGCCTTCGCATTGGAGATGGACCGGTGCTTTGCCTTCAAAGGCCAGAGCGCTCTGAGAAATAAAACCGGCGGCCAGCAGCAAAAATGCAACCGCTGTTGCCCGCCGCCAGAAATGTGTGGCGCTTCTTCTCTTACCAGGTAAAGGAGCGGCAGCCAAATCCTGATCTTGCGACAAATCTGTGGTCAAAAACCCCATCAGGTGGAGATCTCGTGCTTCAGACATTTGCGGAAACTCCTAAATAAATTTCCCTATTGTACTTATTTGTCTTTTGGAATACCAGCCAGATTGCGAGTCGATTCTCAAATCACTGCAGACGCGATCACCTCTATCGCACCGAGGCGGGCAATAGATGGACGATGCGGACCTCTGTCACACGGCTGCCGAGTGTCATTCCGCAGGATCGTAGTTCAAGTTCTGCCCGAGCCAGCGCTCGACCTCTGCTACGCTCATTCCCTTGCGTTCGCTGTAGTCGACAACCTGGTCGCGATCGATTTTACCCAGGCTGAAATAGCGCGATTCGGGATGGGCGAAATAGAGCCCGCTCACGCTCGAGCCCGGCCACATGGCAAATGACTCGGTGATCTTTATTCCAGTATTCGCCTGCGCATCGAGCAGTTTCCACAGTGGACCCTTCTCGGTATGGTCCGGACATGCCGGGTAGCCTGCGGCTGGTCTGATCCCCCGATACTTTTCCGCGATGAGGTCCGCGTTGCTCAGGCCTTCGCGGCAGCCATAACTCCATTCGCATCGCACCCGCTTGTGCAGGCATTCGGCGAAAGCTTCCGCCAGGCGATCGGCGATGGCTTCTGCCATGATCGCGTTGTAGTCGTCGTGCTCAGACCTGAACCGGTCGCACAGTTCCTTCAGGCCAATGCCGCTGGTAACGGCGAATCCGCCAATGTGGTCGAACAGCCCGGTTTCCTTCGGCGCAATGAAGTCGGCCAGCGACCGGCATGGCTCGCTTCCCTCTTTATTCGATTGCTGCCGGAGAAAGTGAAATCGCTGGAGAACCGTCTCGCGTGCGTTGTCCGTGTACAGTTCGACATCGTCGCCCACGGTGCTAGCCGGAAACAAGCCGTACACCCCGCGTGCCGTAATCAGGTCCTTCTCAATGATGGCATCGAGAAGAGCGTTGGCTTCACTGAAGATCTGGCGCGCCTGCGCGCCTTGTCCCTCGTGTTCGAGAATGCGAGGGTAAACACCCTTCAATCCCCAGGTATGGAAAAACGGCGTCCAGTCAATGAACTCCCGTAGTTCCGCCAGTGGAAAGTTGTCCAGCACCCGCACACCGGTAAACGACGGTACAGGCAAATCTTCGGGTCGCCACTCAATAGGAGTTCGCCTCGCGCGAGCGGCCTCAATTGAGATAACCGTCAGGCGCGGCGCAGAGTGGGCCTTTCGCAGCGCCTCATAGGCGGCGCGATGCTGCGCCACGAACGCCTGCTTGCCTTCGTCACTGAGAAGGCTGGTAGTCACGGGTACGGCTCGGCTGGCATCCAGCACGTGGACCACCGGCTCGCTGTAATGCGGCGCAATCTTGACGGCGGTGTGGGCGCGACTTGTGGTTGCCCCACCGATCAGCAGCGGCACCTTGAAAGCTTGACGCTCCATTTCGCGAGCTACATGCACCATCTCGTCAAGAGATGGCGTGATCAGGCCGCTGAGTCCTATTATGTCCGCCTTCTCAGCCTTTGCGCGCTCGAGGATCTTTTCGCATGGAACCATAACTCCCATGTCGATCACTTCATAGTTATTGCAAGCAAGCACAACGCCGACAATATTCTTACCAATGTCGTGCACGTCACCCTTGACCGTCGCGAGTATGATTTTTCCCTGCGCCTTGACCACTTGGCCCGATGCGGCCATCGCAACTTTCTCGGCTTCCATGAACGGCGTCAGGTGCGCCACCGCCTTCTTCATCACGCGGGCAGACTTAACCACTTGAGGCAAAAACATTTTGCCCGATCCAAACAGATCGCCTACCACGCTCATCCCGTCCATGAGCGGTCCTTCGATGACCGATAGAGGGCGGTCCAGCTTGATGCGGGCTTCCTCGGCGTCTGCCTCGATGTACGTGTCGATCCCCTTGACCAGCGCGTGAGAAAGGCGCTCCTCGACCGTTCCGTTCCGCCATTCCTCGGCTTTCTTTTCGCTGGCTAACGTGCTCGCGCCCTTGAGCGATTCGCCGTGCTCCACCAGGCGCTCGGTCGCATCGGGACGTCGGTTCAGCAAGACGTCCTCCACCAGGACCTTTAGCCCTGGATCGATCTCCTCGTACACCTCCAGCATTCCGGCATTCACGATGCCCATGTCCATGCCCGCCGAAATGGCGTGATAAAGAAATGCGGAGTGCATGGCTTCGCGAACTTTGTTATTTCCCCTGAAGCTAAACGAGATGTTCGAAACGCCGCCGCTGACCTTGGCGTGCGGCAAGTTCGCTTTGATCCACCGCGTAGCGTTGATGAAGTCAACCGCGTAATTGTTGTGCTCCTCCATGCCAGTAGCGACAGTGAGGATATTGGGATCGAAGATGATGTCTTCGGGAGGAAAGCCAACCTGGTCGACCAGAATCCGATAGGCGCGCTCGCAGACGCGGATCTTGTCCTGGTACGTGGCAGCCTGGCCCTGCTCGTCGAACGCCATCACCACCACGGCCGCGCCATATTTCAGAATCTTGGCGGCATTCTGGCGGAATTTTTCTTCGCCTTCTTTAAGCGAGATCGAATTGACGATGCCCTTGCCCTGCAGGCACTTTAGTCCCGCCTCGATAACCTCCCATTTCGAGGAGTCCACCATAAAGGGCACCTTGGCGACTTCAGGCTCGCTCCCCAGCAACTGCAGGAAGCGCGTCATCGCCACGACTCCGTCGATCATGCCCTCGTCCATGCAGATGTCGAGAACGTTCGCCCCGTTCTCGACCTGCTGCCGGGCAACGCTTACCGCTGCTTCATATTTACCTTGCTTGATCAGCTTCGCGAACTTGGGCGAACCGGCCACATTGGTCCGCTCGCCGATCATGATGTAAACGCCAGGCTGCTGGGTGAACGGCTGCGATCCGGAGAGACGGAGCGGCTTCGTCTCTTTGACCGCAAGAGCCTCGGGAACGTTGGCATCGGGCCCACTCACGCGCGACTCTCCATCTCGCTCGCACGTGCGTAAGAGCCATCAATCAGTGTCGTCCCCCATTTTCTCGGAGCTTGGCCTTCCAGCGCTCTCGCGATTGCCGCGATGTGCTCGGGAGTGTTGCCGCAGCAACCACCGGCAATATTGATCAACCCTCCCTTCGCGAAGTCGCCAAGATAGCGAGCCATGTCTTTCGGGCCCAGATCAAATCCGGTTTCCGACAAAGGATTCGGGAGACCTGCGTTCGGATAGCACGAGATTGCGACGTCCGCTTTTTCCGAGAGATTCTCCAGAAACGGATACATTAAATCCGGACCGAGCGAACAGTTGAGGCCCACGGACAGCGGCTTCACGTGCTGCACCGCGTTCCAGAACGCCTCGGTGGTCTGTGCGGAGATCAGGGTCTCGCCGCCCCGCCCCACCGCCGCTGAGATCATGACCGGCAACTCCTTGCCATTCTTATCGAACACCTCACGGATGGCGACCAGCGCCGCCTTTGCGTTGAGCGAATCGAAAATCGTCTCGACCAAAAGCAGGTCCACTCCCCCGGCGATGAGGGCGCGCACCTGCTGCATGTAAGCGGCTTTCACCTGGTCGAACGTGATCACCCGAAACCCCGGATCGTCGGCGTCGGGCGAGTTCGAAAGAGACACGGTCAGGGGCCCGATCGCCCCCGCGACGAAGCGTTGACGCGAGGTTGCGGTCCCGACCCGGTCCGCCCATTCCCGGCACTGACGCGCCGATTGCTCATTGATATCCGAGGCGAGCGTGCCGAGAAACGGATCGTCGATGACTTCTTGGTAAAACGCGGGGTCTTTCCGGCCGCCGCGCTCCCGCGGATCCTCAACAAAGAATTCACTCTGAGTAATGCTGGTCGCGCCGAAGGTGTTGGTCTCAAGAATGTCTGCGCCGGCCTCCAGAAAGCGGCGATGGATGTCGCCAATCATCTCCGGTTTGGTCAGCGAAAAGAGGTCGCCGTTGTTAAGCAGGCTTTTTTGGGAATCCTTGAAACGGTCGCCGCGGATGTCCGCTTCCGTCATGCCGTAGGTGCGGATCGTCGTGCCCATGGCGCCGTCGATGATGGCAATGCGATTTTCGAGAATCTTTTCCAGCGGATGTTGGTTGAATTTAGTCATTTCTCCTTGTTGGCGTTAAGCCTTCATTTCTGACGGCGCTTCAACGGATTACAATCTCTTTAATTATAGCGATTGGCGGGATTCCGAAGCCCGGGGAGTGAGATCAATGAACTAATCGTGAGTAACGCAGAAACACCCCCGCTGCCAAAGACCTGAAACAGAAGGCCTTGCCGCCAAACATTTGATGCGGGGAGAACCCGAAAGAGTGCAATCGACCGCCAATCGAACGTAATCACTTCGAGATCGTCAACATGACGGCGCGACTGTATTGCACCGTCTCCTAGAGCGTCCAGTCTTCTCCAGAGCATCTTTCATTCCAGCCCAGCTCTGTAGGGATGAGGCTTCGGGCCAACGGTGTGATGATAGCCGTCTCGTTTTGAGAGCTTTGAACTGCCCTACCCAGTCGACGATGCCTTTGCCCATCGCCACTTAAAGGCTCAGCTTCTCCGAATTCGTTTGCAGCGCCCGCAACGAACTCGCGTCCTGAGACGCAAGATTAAGACTCTCACATTGTATCGAGCCGTAGTTGCGAGTAGGCACAAGTTCCACTAGACATTGCATCGCTTATCCGAGTCATGTTGCCCAGGCATGCTACAACTCTCACGGGAAGCTCGTTGGCAGAATTCTGGCCAGTGCGAAAAAACCCGGCACGCTACTCCCTTACGTGCTCACTTTGAATAGGGCAGGTTCTTGAGCGACCGCCCCTGTATTGCGGATCAAAAGCGGTTAAACCCTTCTCCCCACCCATTAGAAGTGGTAACGGAGCTAAACGGCAGCTTGTACAGGGTCGATCGTTTCTTCCTGCTTGGCCGGGCTGCTCGCCGGAATCGGTATAGTCACCAAAACTCGAGTTCCTGAAGATCCAGACTCAATGTTGATTTCGCCTTGGAATTGACGCAACCGCTCCTGCATACCTCTTATGCCAACGCCCGAGCCGTGCGACTGGATGTCCGCCAGTTTCTCCGGCGAAATGCCTTTGCCTGTGTCCTGAACATCGACGAGGATCGTATTTGCTTCTTGAGTTACCCGGATAACCGCATTCTTGCTACCGGAATGACGGTGAATGTTTGTCAAAGCCTCTTGCACAATCCGAAACACCATCAATTCCATATCTGCAGGCAGTCTCTCGAAGTCTTCCGCGATCCTGAGTTTGATATCCAGTCCGCTCCGCTGGATAAGTCCTTCGACGTACCAACTGAGAGCCGACGCCAAGCCGTTCTCGTCTAGCAAGGGCGGGTGCAAGAGATACGAAGCAGTACGTATTTCCCGGTGCAGCTGCTGGACCGTTTCTTGAATCATTTCCACGTCTAATGCAAGTCCGGGCGCTTTTCGTCCAGTTTTCTGAACTAGCTGTGCAAGGTTCATCCCAAGCACCGTCAGGGTCTGGCCCGCGCTATCATGTAATTCGCGTGCGATGTGTCTTCGCTCCTCATCCTGAGCTCTCATCAAGCGCCAGGACAGCTCGCGCAACTGCTCTGATTGCTTGAGTACATCCGAATTTCGAAGCTCCAGTTCTTTGGTACGGACACGCACCTCTGCGTCCAGAGTCTCAGAAAGATTCCTGAACCGTTCTTCGCTCTGCCGTAGGGCCTCGTCTGCGCGCTTTCGTTCAATCGCAAATGCAAGCTGGCGCGAAATGACAATGCTCAATTCGATTTCATCGTCCTTGAAAACGCGGGGATGCGGGAAATACACCATGAACTTTCCGATAAGCTTCCCCTCAGAAACAAGGGGGATAAAAGCCAGCGAGACGATACCTTCTGCCATGACCGTGCTCTTCAACGAGTCTGCAATGTCGGCCTTCCGCACGTCTTGTATACACACTGGCTGCGGGTTTTCTTGATCGGGTTTCCATGGCGAGTGTCCCTCAACCGCTCTCCGGTATCCGTCCGACAGTCCGCGCCAGGCGACAAATCGCATCACTCCCTCATTATCGTACAGAAGAATGGAGGCCTGATCGCACTGCAACGCTGCGCAAATTGCATCCATCGATGCGTTGTACACATCATCTAGCGACGGAGCACGATGCAATCTGTCAGCCAGATGAAAAAGAGCCTTCTGCTGGCGCACCGCGTCAGCCAATGATTTTTCCGCGCGCTTTCGTTCGCTGATATCACGAGCCACTTTCGAAGCTCCAACCACTTTGCCAGCGTCATCCATAACCGGCGAAATCGTCAGCGACACGTCGAGGAGACTTCCGTCTTTTCGCCGGCGCTTGGTGTCGAAATGGTCGACCCGCTCCCCCCTTCTTAATCGAGCGAGAATGTCAATTTCTTCGACCCTGCGATTCTGAGGAATGATGAGCGAGATGTGCTGGCCAATAGCTTCTTTTGCACTGTAGCCGAATATTCTTTCTGCACTTTTGTTCCAACTCGTGATAATGCCTTCCAGGTTCTTGCTCACGATCGCGTCGTCAGAGCAATCAACGATGGCGGCGAGCAGGTTGCTGGTCTGTTCATTGTGTTTTCGGTTGCTAACGTCGAGTAGCATGTTGATGCCGCCGACGATTCTCCCCTCGACATCTCGCAACGGAGTTGGAAATGGCGTGAACCACCGTCGCGTCCCGTCAGGCCGTTCCGCTATAGCCTCCTGGCCGTGAACGGTAGGCCCCCCTTTCAACGCGATGGCCATTGGACATTGGTCATGCGGCAGAGGTGTTCCATCCGGGTGAAATAGTTTCCACGTCACACACCACTCATCGGTACCCAAGTTAGGCACCCGGCCCGAAAATTCGACAGCTGCCTGGTTGAAGTGTGTAAGACGGCCTTGGGCATCAGTCGTGTAGATCGCAGCTGGCAGCGCATCCAGCACATCTCGAAATCGTCGCTCGCTCTCCCGCAGGGACGATTCCAAAGCCTTTCGTTCAGTGACATCGACTGTGAAACAACGGCTATGAATGAAATCTCCGCTCTCAAACCGGCCGCTGGATGTGATCTGAACGTAGCGCGTGCTGCCATCCTTGCAACGTAGTCTTGCTTCGTGCTCGCGCAACACTTCGCCTCGCAATGACCGAGCAAGAATGTCGTCGATGACCGGTGCGTCGACATGGAACTCGGAGATGTGATGGCCGACGTACTCTTCGCGCGTATAACCAAGCATGTCGAGCTCTGCTTGGTTGACCCACAAGATGATCCCGTCTGGCCCCACCCAATGCAGCCCTATGACTGCATGCTCGGCAAAGTCCCGAAAATCTGATTCGTTCATTTAGAAGTGCTCCGCTCCGGCGTCGACTCAGAGACGAGACTCACCGTCCGAAAATGCCAGCTGTCTTCGCTCTACAATCCTGTCAATCAGAGGTACCAACGCAAAACCCAACCGTTCCTTGGAGACAAAGCCGTAAGCGTCTACGTCCGCAGCTTGGCGCCTCACCACAGCCGGATCATTTTGGCTGATGATAATCACATCGGCTTCCGGGACATGCTGCCGGATTATTCGAGTCGCCGCTATTCCGTCCATGCGTGGCATCGATACGTCCATGACCACGACATCTGGCCGAAGTAAACGCGTCTTCTCCACGGCTTCCAAACCGTCAGCAGCCTCCGCACAAACAACCCATCCCGATCGATCACGCAATAAGGCGCGGAGATTACGCCTTACCGCTTCGTGATCATCAACAATAAGGATTTTGAGTTCGCCCATAGGTATCCCGACACTCGCTAGACCGAGGCTGAACTACCCGAGCGAGCACGGCAAATCATCGCAAAAGGGTAATCAAAGTGCCATACAGTGTCACCTGTACTTCAGCACAGCTTTGGTCTTATTAACCCCAGATTGCTGCTTTACCTGACTCTGATTCGCGGGCCGCCAAATTGCAGGCCAAAGTGGCGGTAAACGAGATATTAAGGGGGAGAACGCCACCACGTTTCGGCAGCTGCGTTCACTGGGGGTTGGATTTGAACCAGCGACGTTTCGGATTATTGGAGCCCCAAACGATTAGTTCTTTCAACAATTTACAAGACGCAGGTGGCCTCTGAAAACTTGGTAAGGAACGTTTGTGAAGTGTGGGTGCCAGTTAATGGACAGTCGAGTCTTTCGATGTTTTTCGCGCAGTCCCCCTGTGAGCTTCTGCCAAACCGGAAGCCCCGACTGCGAGTCGTCAGTACTCGCAGAGGGTTATGTTGCCAGAATCTGACTCCCGTCACTGACCCTGAATGGGCGATATCACAAACCTCCGCGTTGCCCCGTTATCCAAGAGTTTCTGAAATTGATTTTCATTTACTGAATTACAGGTGCAGGGGAATGATGCGACGCGACCAGGGTCCGGAATAGCTCCTTCCAGGAGCAGAAGCGGTACTCAACAGGCCAAGACTCCTGTCGCCCTAAAGCAATTCAATTGAGGTCAGCGGCTCATCAGACTTGAAAACCCACAGCGGGAATACTCCGGCTCCGACAGCAAATGCTAGGGCCTCCCCCTTGGATCGGTGTGGCTGTTGTACGGTGGAATTGCGTCGAGCTGATCCAATAGAAAAGTTAGAAGTATGCGTCTGAGCAATTCTGGTTGCTCGAATTGAATGTGGTGTCCCGCCCCCGGAACATAGTAAACCTTCAAGTTGGGCAGCGTTCTCCGATAGTCAACCGTACCATTCCACGATAAGTAATTACACTCCGGATACAGAAGAATCGCCGGCGTGCGATTTTCGCGCAGAGCAGCGTGCGGATCACTTTCCGCGCGCTCTGTGTCTGGGACCAATTCTTGGAGAACGTACGGATTGACTCCTGGATTTTCGTGGCCGTCCACAGCCGCGATCAAGTGCCGTGGCAACTTATTGGAATCACCCGAACAGACGACCGTACCCAGTGTTTGCCGGAACGAGGGCACCACCAGGATTTCCGATTCCAACTGAGGGACCAAGTTTTCAGCGGCCTCCGGATTACGGTCTCTTAGAAACAGCGCTGCTAAGAGGCGGAGGTGCGGCAGCCCCGGAACACCACCGTCGGTCCGGGAATAATCGTAATCCTCACTCTCTAGCCGCCAAATCTCAGCGGGGGAGTGAAAGACTGCCTTGGCGACATGGTTCGGGAACTTCGCCATATAGCTCACCGCCAAAGTGGAGCCCCAAGAATGCCCCATCAGAATCATCTTTTCGACACCAATCTTTTGCCTGATCGCTTCCAAATCGGCGACGAAACGGGCGACTGTGTAATCCCGCAGATGTGGCAGAAAATCCGAAAGACCCGCTTCCCGCCTGATCATAGAGAAAGACACGGAATCCGTTTGTTGCCAAGCTGCCATAGAGGTCTTGGTCGAAAGGGGCCTGTCGCACCCCTGGCCCGCCATGCAGATAGACGATGGCATCGGGCTTGACGGCAACTCCTAGAGGCGGATCGTACTCGCTGTATGCGATCACCGATCCGGTCGGCAGTTCCCAGTACTTGGTGTTTGCGTACGGAACAACTTCGGCAAAATGCGAAGCCGAAGGCCGAAGCACCAAGACATACAGCCAACCGAGAAAGATGAGGGTGAGCAATCCACTCAGCGTCGCGGTCAATCTCCTTCTGCCAGTTCCCAAGCAGAAAAGTGCAAGCTTCGTACCCACGCCCGTAAACAGTGCAAATGAGGCGACGGCGCTGATCGTGAGCAACAGAATGTTTGCCGTCAGTGCTGCCAGAAAATAAGGTGTCAGCAAACTCGCGCCAACGGCCGCCCCGACTGCAAGGAGAAATATCAAAACAGCCGCAACGCGGCGAGCCCAAAATAGAATTCCCGTGTGCAGGGATCTCCTCAGGAGCATGTCGTGAGATCGGTAATCTGCCATCTTGGGAATGATAACTGCCATCTTTCTCCAATGACGGGAGACGAACGCCGGATACTTTAGACGAACTAGGGATGCAAACTGATTCGTACTGTTTTAGATTTTCCCCGCAGATTCGCGAAAAGCAGGCCCCGTAGCTTCTTCTTGTCCTCCTCAGTCAACTGGGTGTGAGGCGGAGACGGCAGAGTACTAGGAACTCGTCATGCGGTTCCGTTTGCGACAACTCGCCTGCTCTTAGGTTGGTCAACACCCGTTATTATATTGCCCGCGCACCCGGCAATTGGTTTCCAAAGAGCTCTTTCCGCAGCCTTTCCAATCCGCGGAAATAGTGGTGCTTTACGTTTCCTCGCGATTGGCCCATTTTGGCAGCAATTTCATCAAGTGTATTGCCCTCTAAAAAGAAGAGGCGGAGGGTCAGGCGCTGGTTTTCCGAGAGTGCTTCAAATAGCTTAAGAAGGCGCCCGTCTCCCAGTCTGCCCGCAATCGAATCCTCAAACCAGATTGCAGTTCTCGGATCGACGAGATCGTTTGTTGCGTCGTCGAGGTCGAGTCGTGTGTAGAAGTGTCGAGAGGTTAGATAACGGCGGCGAGAGATCGCGCGATGGTAGGCCGCTTGCATAATCCAGAGCCGCGCCGACCCCTTGGATTCGTCGAAGGTTTTGCACTGATGGTGAACCAGCAGAAAAAGGTCTTGGAGCAGGTCATCCGCCTCGGAGGCATCTCGCAGAACCCGGTAAGCCACCGCACGAACGACGCGAGCGTATCGGCGGAACAACAAAGCCATGGCCTCTTTGTCACCCATGCAGATGCGAGCCATCAGTGCTTCGTCGGAAATTTGCGGCATCACAACTGAGGACGGGGCCGAAGGCGTCGTTCGGACCTCCCCTGCAGTCATCGCCCGGCTAGGTAAGCGGAGTGTGATGGAAGGATTCATGGAACGCTTTGACCGGGATCGGCGGTCAGGGAGCTATTTCTTAGCAGAACAATTCCCTGTTGCAATGAGTTGAAATTCTGTTGCCGCGTAGAGGTCTTCGCCAAACCTAACCGCTTGGTGATCTTGCACATGTCAGTGCATAACTAACAAATCTATTTTCAATCAGTTCAGACGGATTTGCTCGACGTAGCCGACTCAGTCTTACCTTTGATTTCCTCCACAATCGTGGACAACGCACTCCGCCAGCGGTGAGCGCAAACCGGAGTAGAAAGCCTCCACCAGCCATCTCATATCGCGACCCGTAATCTAATTCGGTGGTTAGAAACCTGAGTATGAGCGACATTCGGCCACAGGTGCAACGCTTGTCGGCCCTTCGCGAGAAATTCGGCAACCGCCTTAAGACCATCCGGTTGGCTCGGCGCATGAGCCAAGAGCAGTTCGCGGAACTGCTCGAGATCTCTGTCGATTTTCTTAGCCTTATCGAACGCGGGATCAACGCTCCATCCTTTGAGAACCTAGAAGCTTTCTCTACCAACCTCGGCATCCCTGTTCATAAGCTTTTCGTGTTCGACGCAAACGCGGCACATCAGAATAGCTAATTCGGTGGACCCGTAATCTCGTTCGGTGGTACCCGGAATCACATTACGCCAGACTTTCGGCAGGTTGCAAGCTAATTTTGAACAGCCTCCGAAAGCAATTCGGCCTTCGACTCCTCCAGATCCGGCATGATCTGGGGAAGAGTCAGGAAGACTTTGCCGAGATGATAGGGATGTCTGTGGATTTTCTTAGCTTGATTGAGCGGGGAAGGAATGCTCCCTCTTTTGAAAAGCTCGAGCGAATGGCTGCTGCTCTCAAGATGCCAGTCGCTAATCTATTCACTTTCGGCAGACAATCTTCGCGAACTCGCAGTAAGGCAAACCGGCGTTAACGGGCAACCCTGATGGGATTTCGTCCGAGACTCAATACCTCCTGATTCAATAGTGGATAAAAACTTCTCCGCTCCAGATTGTTAAAGGCTTCCCGTTAAAACAGTTTCATTTTCTCTACACTGAAGATCTGGAAGCTATTCGCAAACTCGTCCTTTCACCCAAGTACAAACGGCATCTTCGATCCCTCTTGTACCGCCTTTTCGACAAGGAGTGGCCTGGGAATTGCTCGATATGCGACGCAATCCGATCGAGTTGGTCGAAGTGAAAGGCACCAGCAAGCGCAAGAAACGTCCTCGTATTCTGCGAGCAAAGGAGGCTTGGCGAATTTGTCGAAGTTCGCTCAATGTTTCTTCAGCCACTCCAATATGTTCTCCGTGAGCTTCGGATCATACCTCTGGTCCGGGTCGCGATGAAAAGCCTTTTGCTCGGAAGCGTGCGTATACAGCAAATGGTCGGCATGTGGCCACTCCATGAGTTCCGCTGAACCCGGCCGTTTGGCGTTGAGCGCGTTCACCATCAGCTTCGCATCGTCACTGCTCATCACCCAGTCGTACTCCCCGTGCACGGCCAGCACTGGCGCAGTAACGCCGTCCCAACTTTCCGCCAAATTGAGTTCTTGGAGCTGGTGATAGAAAGCAGCAGGGCGTCCGTACTGGTGCTCTGGCGCGTCGTACCAGATCGCTTTGAAGTCCGGATGCTGCGCGATGATCTGAGCCGGCGTCATCTTCTGGTTGAGGTATAAGTCATAGAATGTCACGTATTGCCGCATGCGCCGCGAGATCTCCGGCTCCGGAAGTCCACTCAGCCGCATCCGCCGGCGCTCGTGCTCCAGCATGTGCTCCAACCAGGTTTTATACCAGCCGCTGAACATCAGATACCCGCGGACGGGCGCATCCCCTGCCACCAACGGCGCAAAACCGCCTCCGTTGCTGAAACCCAGCAAGTAAATCCTCGACAGATCAAGGAAATCGAAGTCCTTCATCGCCGTGAACCCGGCGCGATAGGCCGCCAGTTCGGCCACAAAGTCGAGGTCTGAGCATTTAGGGCCGCCACTGTCTCCGACGCCGGGCTTATCCAGACGGAAGGTTGCGAACCCAGATCGTCCCGCGAGGTCCCAGAGGAGTTGTGTGAATCCGTCTTCCACGCCCTTGGGCTGCTCCACCGAATCGCAACTCAGCCACGCGACTTCGAAAAGCACTGGCAGCCGTCCCTTAGCACCTTTTGGCCGCGTCAGAAAGACCTCCAACGGGTATCCCGCTACGGTGGGAATGCTGCTGCGAAAGACATCGGCATTAGGAATAGGCTCATGTCCGGGCTGAAGCTGCTGTCCCCACGCGAAACAACTCAACATCCACAGCACCCAGAAAATCACCGGAACGTTCTTCATACAGACACACCTCCACTTGACGGAGTTCGCCACAAAGCTTTGACGTCCTAAATGTGGGTTTGTTAACGCTCGCTACGACCTAGCCGACAATGGACTGGTCGCGCAGTGATTTGAGATCATGTGCGCAATTCCCAGACGCCATAGCATTATCACTCCAACGCCCTGTCCCACATGTAGTTGCTAGAATCGAACGACTAAATGCAAACGCTGGCATGCCCCCCTATTCCCGAGTCGTCCGCGATCCGGAAGTGATCCAAATTGACACCGAGCCGATCACTACGGGAAGCCGGCTTCAAGGCATACAGCGCCGGTCATAGCTTCACAACAACTGCCAATTGGTGAGCAGGGATGGAGAGGCGGACGGGCAGATCGGCGTTGCGATCCGGGTTGAACGGAGTCGCAATGACCACACCACCGCTCACGCCCTCGAAATTGATCTCTGCCGATTCCGGGGAATCACCGAAATTTACGACCACGCATGCCTGGCTTGTACTGTTGGGTTGGGCTGACTTGAAGACAGAGTAGCGGATGTCTGGGTCTCCTCGGACGCTGGCACCCAGCGTGTCGTGGAATCGCCCATAAAAGAGAAGATTTTCGTATTTCTTGCGAATTCGGATCAACTCACTGACATACCGGGTCAAAGGGCGAGTGAGAATCTCATCCACGGAATCGTTGTAGTGCCGGGGAGCGAGAGCCCAGACCATCCCATACCTCATCCCGTTGTTCATCGGGTTGAAGTCCCCGGGGCTTTCGCCAAAGATCGTGGCTGTCCACTCGGGAAACGTGTAACGGAGAGCAACATCCATGTCAATGTCGCCCATGCGTAGATATGAGACATCTACGTAGGGTAGGGCACGATCAAACGAGATTTCTGAGGCCAGGGCAAAATCAGGATTGATAGCGCGAGCTTTAGGAAGCAATTCCTGCAAGGTTTCAATCACTCCCAAGGGTAGCGACTTATCGGGAGAGACAGGCAGCTGCGGGTTGAAGTCGAGCGGCCACAAGATGCCCGCCTTGTCCAGCTGGAGACCCTCCGCTCCATCACGGATCAGTCGCAAATATTGGTCCATAAGAAGCTCGCGGTAGGCCGGATGTGCCGGACTCATCACCGCCATATTCGACCTTGCAAGTCCGAGGCGAGCACCGATCGTTCCTTCTCCCCAGCCCCAAAGCTGCCAATCCGGCGCCCAGCGGCCGTCGACCGTATAACGCTCCAGCGTGCTACGGAAAAGAGGAGTTGCAGTATCCGCAACCTGGATGTTGGAAAAAATTAGCGGATGAACCCCGAGGATCCGAAGGTCGGCTAGAGCCTTACGAAACTCCGCCGCAGTGCCAAGTCGGGGGTCGGGCTGGTATTGCGGATATCCGCGATCGATTCCGCCGACATTCCAGCCGTCGATCTCGAATGTAGTAATCCCGTATTTTTTTGCATCGGCGGCGAGCGCCGGTAGTTCATCAAAGCGATGAATGATCGCGTCCTCGCCGTTCGACAGAATAGTGGATTGCCACGCATTCTCCTGACGCAGCCAAGTGCGGGGACGCGCCATGCGAAAGTGCTGGTCGAACCATGCGCGATAGATTTCGCTGGCAGTATGCCAATCTCCCTTGTGCACCTGCAACGCTACAGGGCCGGCTGTAAATGTGCCATTGCCCGCGTAGGGGAAATTGACCCAACCCATCGTCAGGCCGAGGGGCTCTCCCGCCGGCAGCTCAGAGATTAAAGGCCAGTTGTCTCTGACGCCGGCACTTTTCGTGAACGGACGCAGCTCAAAATAGAGAGCTGACAGGCGTATTTCCGGATCTTCGTTCGCGTAATAATATCCAACACCAGCTTTGGGGTTGAATACATCCATCCAGCCCATGGACATGTTTCCCGGGTAGAGGAAACCGTTGGCGTCGTAACGAATGCCCAAGTTTCCACCGCCGTAACCGCCCCCTTGGAATTGGGAAAAAGATTTCGGAGCCAAATTTTTATTTTCGCCCGGAACGATCGATTCTGTATCAAAGCGACTGTCGATGCCTTGTTGCCCTCCAACGATCCCGTACATCACCTCCGCCAGTTTTCGATCCGTGGGATTGTCAACCTCGATAGAAAACAAGATCTGTTGATTCAGAACACGGATCCGATAGCGCACTCGGATCGGGATTATCTCGTGTTCATTGCGGAGCGAGTCGTAAGTGCAGACCACCCCATCCGGGGAGCCTTGGATACGGCTCACATGTTGATCCCGACTGTTGAAATAGGCAGCCTCGTAACCAATCTGCGGCACCAACAAGCGAAAATTCTCACCAAGACGCGGGTCGCCAATCACTTCAAGATTTGGATCCTTCCAGTGCAAGCCAACTAGATCTCCCGTGCCCTCGGACAACTGCAGAGTTACATTAGGCATTTCGATTGACCGATTTTGTGCTGAAGCGAGGAGAGGAATACCGAGTGCGGCGGCTCCGAGAGCTAAAAACCCAATCAGAAACCTCAGCATTCGAAGTCTGCTGTTTCTCATCAAAGGAGGCTTCTCCAAATCTCTGAACTTCTCAAACCGATGAGTGGGTAAGGACCATGGCACACACATTCCGCCTTGTCGAGTGAATCCTGGGGACTGTTGTCAGGGGATGTTGAGAATCAATTCTAAGACCATTCCCGATTCCTTGACACGATCCTCTTTTCTTTCACCGTCTTTCTCTTTCACCGTCCGCTGCAAATGCGGGAAGCAACGGGGTACAGGTAAGGAAATACCCCGAGGGGGTCTTCATCAAGTCCTCCCATTCGGGACGTTCCTGATTGTGAGTGTAGTCGCTTTCATACCTGCTGCAGACGACGGCTTTCATGTGCGGATGGGCACCCTCCTGCGGAATGCTCCCAGGCGCACGCCCAAATCCTGGCCAGACCGGCTAAATAGATTTTGCTCGTGTCTAGGGCAGCGCAGAGCTAGATTTTCCTGTCTGCGTTGAAGCGGCAGAAATTTCTCGCGCCGCATCGAACGGGCTCAGCGTGGTATTCGGGTAGTAGTGATCGAGAATTTCTCGAAAACCGCTCCCGGTCTGCGCCATGGCTTTCGCTCCGTGCTGGCACAAGCCAATTCCATGTCCCTGGCCCTTCCCATCCAGGAATACACCGCTTCCATCATGTCGGACTGTGAAGTTGTTGCTGGGCACGGCATCCCAGCCGCGACCTCGGTCGATGTCCAGCCTCGAAGCCTCTCCACGTCTGTTTAAGTCGGCGGCTTCGGATTCCGAGATTGGCCGAGTCCAACGCCACGGATTGCGTAAACAGTAAGCGCAGGTGACCGGGAAATACGGGTAGCCGTGATTCGACATGCCGACTTCTTGTGGAGTTCGAGTGCGGCCGCCACAGCTGCGCGCGAACATTGCGGCGACCACCTGATCGCGAAAGGCGAGGATGAGACCTCGGGTGGCAAAAACGGCGCGAGTGAAGTCGCTATCAGGAGGCGGTGGTTCACGCAAAAACTGGCAGTGGGTGGTATCGCAGAAATCAAAATCGTGATGCTTTCCCCGAGTCGCGACGAAATACGAACGTGTGGCTACGGCCTGCGCCTTCAAAGCTTCCAGCGGCGTGTCGGAATCACTTTCGGCCTGCACAGCTGAGGCCACAGCGATTTCCAGATCCATTCTGACTATAGGAACCAGGACCCCTGCGGCAGATTTCACCTCGAGGACTCCGTGATACCGCCGGCTGAGTTTTCCAGGGACGCTGAGGGTGAAGTCAGCGGGACCGTCACTGCGGCTGTCAGCTCGAATCATTGGAGTCTTCAGGACTTGATTGTCGACCTGTAAGATCAACTGGTCGCCAGATGCCATGAGTGTGGCGGCACCTTGTCCGGAGCTTCGTTCCAGCACCAAGATCTTGTTCATTCCCTGAATAACAAGCGCCTGCCCCGGCAAAGCTCGTAGCTCGAGTTGATGAGGATGAAAGAGTCCGAGCACTCCGATGCGTATCTCCTGAGCCGAGGCCAGTTGCGCCAGGAGCAAATATGTGAGCAGGCTGATTCCGCGGAGCCGTTCCATCTACTCCTCGATCCGTCTCAACATGCGCCCGGCCGTCACCGATGCCTTTGCGCCGGGCACCCCATGCACTCTCACCATGAGCAATAATTCGGGTTCCTCCGCCGGGAACAAGGCGACGACAAAACCGTCTCCGGGAGCGGCGGGCAGATGCGTGCACGCGGCGGTTCCAGTTTTTACCAGAGCGACAGAATGCTTCAACGCCCGGCCCACTTCTGATCCAGTACCCCGCAGGGCCGACTGCAACATGCCAGCCAGCGCTTCACGCGCTCCCGGCTGGTCGCGACGGCGATTCAATTCTAGGTAAGCGCGCGCCATGTGCAGCGGAGAGATCAGCCAGCGGTTTCCCACGCCGATCAGGTCGGGGCCCGACAATTTCGCAGTGGGCGAGTCCAATCCGAATTGCCTTACCACTGGGAAGACGTCTGCGCTGCTCATATTCACCGTCAGCATGCGAAAGTACGAATTGCACGAATAGGCAATGGCGGAAACGATGTCGAGCCCACCGTGTCCTCGTGGCAGCCAGCAACCTCCAACCTGACCCTTGCACACATAAGCCGGGTAGCGAAACTCATGTTCATCGCCGTAGGCCACAGTGATGAAAGGCTTGACCAGCGAACCCATCGGAATCGGCCGCTCGAGGCCATCCCAGTGAGAGACCAACAAACTTCCAGTCCTCGCGTCCAGCAGCAAGTACGACACTTCCCTGCTCTTGAACTCATGTTGCAGAACCTGGGCGGCGGATTGCGCAAATAACGAGGTCGTAGCAGCCCTATCGCCCGCGGGCGAATCAGGAAATGAACCACCCGAGGCGGAAGCCGCGACCGCAGCGCCGAGAAGCAATGACGCCCCGAGTTTTGCTAATGAGACCATTCGTAGGTGACCGACTGTAAAACCCTATCGCCCACGTTGCGCGACACGATTTTCTCGGACGATATTCCCGCCAGCGTCGAACTTAAGCTGGCGATATTCTCCGAGAAGAACTGCGGTTGGCGCTCTAGGCCTCCAGACGCATTCATATCAGGCCGATCCACCACCGTAGCAAGGCGGGCAAAATTCTCTCTTTCCCGCTGGTGGTCAAATCCCGCGACGAACTGTGCGGGCTCAAAATCGACCTTGCGGTTCACATTTGCCAATATGCCGTTGATCAACCCTCCATCGTCGGAAATCACAAGATATTTTCCGCGCACCGCGGCCAGCAGAGTACGGAGACCGTCAAGCTCGTAGTATCCGCCCACTTGCTTCCAGCCCACTCCCAACTGCCCCACGGTCAGCGTCGGCGTAACGAACTCGGCTAGGGCACGTCGTGCATCGACTTCGTTCCAATCAGAGCCTCCGGCCAGAGCTACCGCCGAATGAATCTTCACGAACACCCCACTCCTGTCGGGCTGGGTGGACCGCACCTGAAGAATTGCGCTGACCTGATTTTTTTGCAGCATCGTCTTTAAGGCCGATGAAGATTGGGAATCCGACGCACCCTGCGCGGGCCTCTGATCGATTCTGGTTTCGAGATCGGAACTGGCGCCGGTTTCGCCTGACGTTAGTTGTGCTTGAGGCGCGAATTGCCGCACGGGAGCCGTCGCCAATTGGGGAGCCAGGAGATGTGCCTCGAGTGGATTCAAACACAACTCAATGGACGGGCAACCTTCCGCTTGATAAAACCCTGCGCCCTCTGGAACCAAGCGAACGAGGTCGGCAATGTTCTCGGGCTGATCGCCAGTTGAGGCACCGCCCGCAACTTTCTTCAGCAGGACCCGTTCTTCGCGATATTCCTGCTTCGAGCGAAACAGATCGGAGACGGCCGCTGAATACTCCTTCATCTCAGTAATGTTCTGCTGCACCCAGTACGACCGGAAATACGGGCTGGGAACGATTTTTTCCAGATTCATGATCATCCGCAGATCTCCCGTGGCGCCAGCCGCGCGCCGATTGCGACCACCATGGGTCCGCTTCGATGTTGCGGAATTCGAGATCGTGATTAGAGTCATGCCCAGCATTTTCCGCCATTAACTGGAGCGCATCCGCCATCAAGTCTTCGCGCGTTGCTAGGAGCAGATAATCTCCGCTCGTCGCGAACGCCACCTCCCGGCCTGACTCAGGATCACGGCGCAGATAGAACGTTGTCCCGCCGGCGCTACGGCTTTCAAATTTCGAGCGTGTCTGCCAGAGCTGGCTATGCATCGAGTGGGCGGAGGGCAAACGGGTGATGTACAGGAACTGCAATTTTCCGATGTCGTACAAAGCGAGCGCGCTCTGGCTGCCGGCTACCTGGTCGAGAAAGTCCATGTCCGGCGGGAGCCCGGCGGCGCTGGCAAATTGTTTTCCCGCGTCTCGCAAGCGGAGCAGTAGGCGCGAACGTGAAAAAACTTCGTAATTACTGCTCTGCTGCCATGCCAGTTTCTCCGGCGACCTGTTCCAGTCAGCCAGAAGAGAGGAGAAATCCTTGGCTTGAAGGAACAGGACCGCACCGCCCGGAACGTAGTGAGACAGCGGCTGCTCAGCATTCGCGGTCGCCGGGTAGGCTGCCCAGCCCAGACGCATACCGGCTAGACCGATACCGGCCACAGCGATCAGTAGGGCGACGAACGCTAACAATTTTTTCATTGCTTCACGCCTCCCTTCGGGGGAGCCCCCTTTGGAAGTGGTGCAGTTCGGGCCAGCAGCCGCGGGCGCACGAGGCGGTCTTGCTCCAATGCTTCGTGCAGAATCGGCTGGCGGCCGGCATTGAGTTGTTGACGCCTTACCTGGGCCCGTTCACTTGTGATCTTGCTGCCAATCTGTTTTCGCCGATCCGGCGCTTTTTCCAGCTTGTATGCCATACGCAAGTAAAGCAGCGCTTCGTTGAGGCGATCCAGCCTGACCAGGACTTCTCCCAGTAGCCACGCGACCTGAGCCTGTTGCGCGATGGGAATCCTCAGTGCGGCATTGAGCTCGCCGGTCGCATCGGCGTAAAGGTCGGTTTCAGAATCGAAGATTTCAGTTTCGCGGATGGCGGCAGGGGGCCGCAGGACCTGCTGTCGCACAAGCGGCTCCATCACACTGCGCGCGAATTCATCGGACCGCATCACAGCGGCGGCCTGGAATAAAGGAATCCGGGCATCGTCGCGGCCCGGCGTATCCGCCAACGCATTTCTCAGCAATTGAACCTGGGCGCGCGGATCGCTGATGGCTTGCGCTACGCGAAGCCGAGCCTCGTAGAAGAAGGCCTGGTCTGCCGAGGCAGCGGATCCCGCCTTTCTCCCGCCGGCTAGCAAGTTGAGCTCCTGGCTTCCCAGTTGGACCGGCGGTCCTGCCTGGCCGCCTGCTCCGGCGAGCGCAAGCGCGGCCTGAGTTCGCAAGCTATAGGAATTTTCCGAACTCGAAGTGATGGATGCGAGTTCATGCTGCGCGGAGCTTGCATCCTGCTTGGCAGAAAGTTCTGCTTTCGCCAGGCGCAGGCGGTACGTGGCCTCCCAGGGAGCTGACTTCACCAGTTTTTGCAAAAACTCGATAGCTTCGGCGTCGTGTCCCGTCTTTTCGAGCAGCGCGGCCGCCGGGTCCAAATTCGCAAACGGATTCCCTACAACCACGACGAGGCGCCGCAACAATTCCACGGCGTCCGGCATATCGCCCGCTGCAACCCGGATTTCAGCCAATCCGAGGAAGTTGGCTGCCACCAGTCTGTGTTCGTCGATCTCGCGAGCAAAAACAACTTCCAGCAGCTTGCGCGCCGATTGTTTGTCCCCGGAGTCGAACAAGGCCCGGGCCGCGGCTCGCAGGATTTCTGGAGCTGGCGCGCTCTGCGGATCGGCTCGATACTCGACAATCTTCGAATCGAGAGTTCCGAGTTGCGCTGCAACCCGGAGTTCGAGAGGCACTAGGGCTGTTGCCTCCGCTAGCCTGGTCTCTTTGGACAACGCGGCGATCGTTTCGCCTGCCTGAGCATATTGCCTGGTATCCACCTTGTACTTAATCGATCGCACCTGCCACGTTCGCAGGATTTGTTTAGCTCCCTCTTTCTCCAGGCCCTCGGTTTTCAGTTCGGCATCCTGCTTCGCTTCCAGGATGCGTTGATAGATCGGGCCACGCTGCGCTAGCGGAATCCAGGGCGCATCCACTACATCAGCCAAAACAGCGCTCGGATCCGGAGCCACTGCAGCCAGGTCGATCAGCCAAGTCGTTGCTGTCGCCGGATCCGACTGAGAAGCGGCCGCGACATAAGCGCTATGCAGCACTGTGTTGGAGCGGTAGTTGCCGTTGTGGCGGAGATAGGTGCGCAGAAGGACGTCTACCTCGGGTTTCAGTTCGCTAAAGGTTCGTTGGCTGCTCAGGTTACTGCAAGTTCGGGCAAAATCGGTCCAGAAGCTCTCAGGCAGGCGGGCGCTTGCTTGCTGCTGCAGAACCACGAAAACCTGTTTCCATTCGGCAACGGCCTGGGCGCGCATGCCCTGCTTGTAGTAGGCCAGAGCGATGCGATTGTGCACGTCGGCCCTCCCGGGCTCCAGTTCCAGCGTGCGTTCAAAGTCGGCGATCGCGTGAGTCGGGTCTCCGCGTTCCGCGTAATAGTCGGCCAGCGTCAGGTAGCCCGATGCGCTGGCCGGGCTCTGTTCTAACATCGCTGGAAGAAAATCTTCCGAATCGCCCTGTCTGTTGAGTCCGATGTATTCCCCATAGCGCGAGCCATAGTAGAACCAGATGTTTCCGGCGAGCTCTTGTGTCCGGTCAACCGGCTTCGCCAGGCGTTCGGCGACGGTTTTATCTCCCAGTGCCGCAAGAAACGCGGCGTTCACTTGCGGCGATGCTTCTGCGGAATAGAGCCCTACTAAACCGTCGTACGCCTTTGACCACACCGCCGGACGAATGCGGCCGCGCGACGACACCAGGGAATGCGCCAACGCCGCATTCCCGTTTGCGACGACATAATCCGCCGCTTCCTGCCCCCAACTATTCCAGGTTGAGGCTCTCTGCAGGAGTTCATTGGGCCGGCGCGCCAGTAGCAACTGGAAGAGTCTGCGTTCGGCATCACCATTTATGTATATGGGAGGAATCGTCGCCAGAAGCCGCAGCTCATTTTCAGGATCTCCCGCGGCTTGATAAGCTTCTGCGGTCGCGATCCAAACGGGATAACGCTGTCGCGGCTCAACCTTGGTCGCGAACTGTTCCAGTTGCGCACCCAGATCGGCGAACTTCAAACGTCGCCGCTGCAGATCGACAAACGGTTGCATCCGCGACAACCGAACACCGGAATTGTCATCGCTCTGCATCATCGATTCAAAACGCCAGCGAGCTTCAAGATCAGCCAGTCCGGCGTGCTCAGCCAGGGGAACAGCGAAGGCCTCCACATCCACGAAACTCATGCCGGTGACCTTCGCCTCGGCGAACTTGGCAAAGCCGACTTTTTCTTCGGGTGTGAAGTAAGTGGCGACGGCATTACCCATTTCACTCAACGCGAACCGCATGCCGTCTCGCGCAACCCTGATCCGATTCTGCCGGGTTCGCTCCCGCCATTCGCTGTCAGTAATCGCGGCAATGCCTTGCCTGGCCAGTTGCTCCTTGAGCACGGGCATCGCCGACGACGCCGATGCCAGCGCACCTTGCAGTTTGCTGTAGGCCTTCTCCTGCTGGCGTAGGCGAGTCATGATGCGGGCATATATTTGCGCGCCGGATTGCTGCTCGCCGCTGGCCAGCAGATCAGTTCCGGCGGAGTTGACGCCCTGCTCCGCGAAGCTCTGAGCCTGCCGCAACATGCCCCACGATTCCAGGCGCTGTGCCACTTGGAAGTATTTGCCCGCGTTCTCCGGGCGCTCATCGACCAGTGCGGCCTTCAATGCGGCTACCGCTTCCTCTTCCTTTCCCTGTCGGGCTCGCACCTCGGCCACGCTCTCCATCCACTTGGGATCCTTATAGGCCAATTGATAGACACGCTCATAGTCAGCAGCCGCATCGTCAAAACTCAGTAGCCGCTCTTCGAGGCCGGCTCGAGCCACTCGCAAATCGACCCGGTCAGGCCGAATCACAATTGCCTTGGCGTAGGTTTCAATCGCTGCGGGATATAGTTCCAGGCTGGTTTGAATCTGGGCCAACACCATCGGCCAACGATAATCGCGCGGGGACTGAACGATCGTTTTGCTGTAGAACTCCAGCAGTTGCTGTTGTCGTTGGTACCGCAACGCATAAAGCGCTGCTTCGGTAACGAGGCCAGCGTCTTCAGGAAAATTATTGATGAGTTCGATGTACTGGTCGACGGCTCCCCCGTAATCCTTCATGCGAGTCAGCGCTGGAATCAATCCGCGGCGCAAGGTGGCAATGCTGGTCTTGCGCTCATCGCCGGAGAACGGTGCATTGCGGAAAAAGGTGATCTTGGCCAGATAAAACTGGCGCAGTCCCTGGTCGTCGCCGGCCCGGGCGTAGCTGTCGGCCATCGCGGCCAGATACTGCGGGTCGTAAGGAGACTCGCTCAGCAGTTTGGTCAACAAGTCTCGCGCCTGCTGATATTGTCCTGCGTCGGTCGACTTGCGTGCCACCTCAAAGGCAAACTGCTTGCTCAAGTCCGGATATGCGTCCTTCGCAGCTTGCAGCAGAACAGAAATCGCTTGCGGGTACATCTTGATACGCCAATAAAAATCCACGGTGGAGCGAACCACTCCGAGGATTTTGGGATTCTCCCGGTAGAGCGCTTCGATGTTCCGTTGGGCCGCCGTGAAATCCCTACGATTTTCGTACAACTGCACCAACCTGTAGCGCAGCTGCATCCGGTTCACCGGATCAGTGGTGAGCGCTGCCTGCTTTTCGAGGGCGTGCTGGCGAACCGCCTCCAGCGACTTTTGCTCAGCCAAGGTCTCGATGTCTTCAGCCTGCGCGATGGAACTTGTGCCTTCAGTCACCGAGTCGAGCAGGGCTTCGATTTCCGGCTTGCGGTTCTGCGCTTCCAGCACTCGTACGCGAAGATAGACCGCGGCCATGGGAGGAGTAGGCAATATGATCAGCCCCGCAGTCTCTTGGTCGACCAGAGCGCTTAATTTTGGCCTGCGGGCCAGATTGAGCAGCCGCATATCGGCGGGCGAGTTTTGCGCTCCCGCAAGGGCGCCTTTTACATATTCCTTGACGGCTCGCGGATAGTCGCGACGACCTTCATATATCGCGCCAGCTTCGTAGCTGTAGAGATGGTCGTCGCCGAGCTTCTGCCTCCCTTCATTCAGCAGGCGAAGGGCGTTGTCAAAATCGAAATAGTCCCAGTAGATGCTGGCGGCTTCGAGATATTCGCTTGGCCGGCCGGGAGCAACTCCCGGAATCCGATCCCAATACGGTGCGGCCTCTTGAAACAGCTCGCGGTCGGCATAGATGTCACCGATTCGCGCCATGATTTCCGTGCTGCCTGGATTTGCCTGCAGCAGATTGCTTTCGATTTTCACCGCAATTGCGGTGTCCTTCGGATCGAAGTAAGCCAGCGAGCGGTAGACAGCGGAGGCGGTACGCGCGATTTCTGAATCAGCGGGATATTGTTCGGCAAGCGTTCCCAACGCTGGCGCACTATCTTCAAAATGCGATCGCCATAGTTCGGCCTGGGCCAGAAATCCTCCCGCAGCAGGATTGGCGCCGATCAGTTTGTTCCACTGTTCTTTGTCCGGAGGAAGAACATTCTGGCGCAATTTGGCGAGCTCGCTTTCGAGCTTGCCATTCGACGACAGATATTCGAAGAACCGGTTGCGAAGGTCGTCCTCTTCAAACCAATGCTGGCGCAGGACAGTTTGCCAGGCTGCGTCGTCATAAGTGTGAGGGTCGTGATACGCATTTAGCAGATTGCGGACGAAGACAGGGTTATGGGGAAAGCGCCGGTTGGCATACTGGTTCAAGCGCAAGTAGAGAGCGGGAGTGCCGCCGTAGCCCACGTTGGCAAAATACCGTTCCAGGTCGGTTCCCCCGAAGGTCTTCACCGCGTCTTGCGCCAGCTTCTCGAACTCTGCATCTTTCTTATAGCGAAGATAGAATCGCGCCAGCTTGTCGAACCACGAGCGATTGGGAAAACGAGCCAAGGCCCGCTTGTAGACCTCTTCCAGTTCTGTGCCTAACCTATTCTGGTCGAGAAATATTGCGAGGCGCTCGTAGAGCCCTGGGTCATCCGGGTTACGGTCAATCTCTCGGCGTAACACCGCCAGCGCTTCTGGAATCTGCTTCAACTGAACCAGCCGAGCCAGGTTTCGTTCCAACACTCGCGAATATTCTGGCGAACGCGCCCCAGTCTGAACTGCAACCTGTGCGGCAGCTACCTGAAATGCTTCGCCGCCCGCCCGTCGAAAGCCACTCTCACCATCTGCAGATCCCGAGTTGTCGTTCTCGCGGTCGGCCGTTTCCGAGATCGACATTTCAGTCGCCGACCCGGCGCCCGACACACCTTGCCCTAGTGGAACTTTCTGCGCTTCAGCCGCCAGTTCTTGCAGGACGGAGTCATAAATGGCGAATTCCTCCTGGGTTTTCCCGGTGCGAGCATAGGCGTCCGCCATGAGCAACGCCACCTCTGTTCTTTGCTCCGCCTTTGGGAAACTTGCCAGAAACTCATGTCCGCCGCCTATCACGGCCTCGCTCTGGCCGGAGCTGGCATAGAACTCCAGCAACTTGGCATGCAGTTCCGGGCGGCTGGTTGACTCGGGAAATTTTGTGTCCAGCAACCCCAATAATTCAGCCGCGCGCGAACGGTGAAAATAGGGCATCGCGCGTTGCTCCTCTTCTGAAAATTTCGCCGCCGGCGCGGTTGTGTTCAGAATGAGCGAAAGAATCCCGTTCAGGTAGCCAGGGCCCTGGTCCATGCCGGCGATGTCGCGATACATCGACAGCTCTCCACTGCCCAGGGTTACAGGACTTTCAGGAGCCGTGAGCAGCAGTTTGGTAAGCGCGGCGAGCGCCTGCTCCTGGGCGTCCTTCATCCCTTTACTGTTGTAAAGCGCAAAATAGTAACGCGCAGATTCAGGATACTGGTGAATATCTTCCAGCAGGCGGGCGCAGACATACAGCTGCTGGGCCGTCCACTCCGATTTGCTGACCTCCTTGTGCAACCGAAAGGCTGTGACGGTCTGCTGCGCGAGATCCAACTTGCCCTGCTGCTGGTAGTAATAGAAGACGCGCGCCATCGCGTTCAGGTCTTCAGGATCGGCGTTCAGCGCCACCCGCGCCTGATCCAGAAATTTGCGCAGGCTTTGAGTCTGGGCCAGCAAATCAAAATAGCTCTTCACCAATTCCGGAGCCCACAGCGGCTGGAAGCTTTGTTCGTAAACTTCGAGTCCCTCTTTTAGAGAGCCTTGCCGGTATTCAACCATTGCCTTAGCTTTTACCGGGAACATCTCATCATTGGGGAATTGCCTCTGGTAGTCCGCCACCAGTTGTCTCGCGGCCGCGTAGTCTTTTTGCGCCACCAGGAAATCCAGAAAGTGGGCATAAAGCGGCGGCTCTTGCGGATAGCGAATCAGCCAGGCGCGATACTGTGCGGTGGAAATGTCCTTTGACATTCCCTGATCTTGAATGATGTTGAAGATTCGCTCAAAGGCGCGCCAGGACTGCTGCTCCGAAGGCGCGATAAGGACTTCCGAAGCATCCGCGGGCGCGTTTGCCACAACCGACAAAGCCTTGATCTCATCCAGAGGACGAACCCGCCGGTGATAAAAATCGGCCAAAGCAAATTGAGAGCTTGCCGAGGTCGCGGCTTTCTTCCAATCCGACTCAGCCGCGACGAAGTCGAGTTGCTGCTCGTCTTCCCGCGCGCGCAGGGAATAAAGATTGGCGTTCGCAGGTTGGGATCTCATGAGTTCGCTCAGCGCCGGGCGGGTCTCGCTCGGCGGCCGGCGAAATAGTACGGCACCGCCCGGCAGTGACATCTCCCGGAACATTACGGATTCAATAGCAGAACTGGCTTCGATGTTCCGGAACCATGATGGCAACGATGCCCGGGCCGACACCATCCATCCGGCGAGGGCCACGAAAACAGCAATCCCCCACAGGCGCAGCGACGACCGTTCCGATGAACTTCGTCGAAACCACGGTCGGGACCGACTAGGGAAGGATTTCAATCTGCACCTCCTGCGTCCCGATGTTGTGGGCAATGTCCTCCGCGGTTACGGCCAACTTGTAATTTCCGGGGACGATCTGCTCAGGTATGACTAACTGCCCTGCGTTGGTTTTTGCGCGTGCATCCCAGTTGAGCGAAACCGGCAAAGCACCTTCCAGGCGCGCCACCAGCGTGCGCGTGCTTTGTGAAGCGCTCGCCTTGAGATTCACCGTCTGGCCGCGATGAAACCGCCGGCCACTAAGTTCGAGCCGGACTACCGGCGGCTGGCTGGCAATGACGAAGGTTTTGGATTCGCGGTAGGTGTGGCCAACGCGGTCGCGCAAGACCAGGCGCACGGTGTAGGTACCATCCTGCATATCGTCGGGGGCCAAAAAGCGCGTCTGCCAGACATCTTCTGCAGCCAAATAACGCAGCCTTTGCACCAGTCCGAACGGAAACAGCGCAGTCACGGAAGCGATGGATTCATCCGTCTTCACCCGCAGTACTGGATCCCCTGGCCGTATCACGCGCGGCCGCAGCAACGCACGCGGTACCGCCAGGAACGAGGTATAGGGCGTCACAAACTTATACTGCCGCGCCAGGCGGATAATTTCGTCGATGGTGGCCTGATCTTCTCCGTCCCGTTGAATTTTCTCCAGTAAAGCATTCACCCGAGCTCGGGCCCACAATCGCGGAAGCTGAGCATGGCTCAGATCCTCGTTGGGCAACCGGCCTTTTGAGGACAACTCCAGCGGTGCTCCATCGCGCACTCCGTGCACCGTAAAAGCGACATTCTCTTTCGCTGCCTGATATCGTCCAACCCAAGCCGCGAGCGAACCTGAGTAGGTAGACTCCTGCAGCGGATAGACCATGTTCACCGCTGAGTCAGGGGCAGCGGTGAACTGCAACTGACCAACCGGAGTGCGCCCGATCTTTGATAAAAAAGAATTGAGCTTGAATTCCGCCGGCTCGGTGGAAAGCACCTGCTCGAGCAGGCCATCGTGGCGGGCAAGTACCCGAAGCAGAGGCAGGTTGGCATCGTCACCGACCCCGAAGACGTAGGTGCGAGGCCGCTGTGTATCCGGCAAGCGAGTCCAACTCTCCGCGTACCAGCTGGCGAGTTTGCCGTTCTGGATCGGTCCGCGAGTCGCTTCGCCGTCGCTCAAGAGGACGAGATAAAGACTGGCGCTAGCAGAAGCCGAACACTGCTGCAGCCCTGCCTGGAGCGCGCGCTGTAGATCGGTACCACCGCGCAGCTTGCCGGAACGAACGAAATCCAGAGCGCGTTGAATGTTCGCAGGATCGGCGGAGACAGGTGCTGGCTGAAACGGTTGAACCTGGTTGTTGAACAGCAGCACATCAAAGCGATCATCGGGGCGCAGCATTCGTAGCAAACTTTCGAGGGCCTGATAACTGCGCTCCAGTTTTTCCCACTGCATCGACAAGGATGTGTCGAATAGAATGACCAGTGTCTTGGCAGAGCCGGTTGCCGAAGTTCCGCCGGGATTCGGGCTTCCGCCTTTCCCGTAGCCCAGAAGCGCTTCCGCCTGGAAAAAACCTGGTTCCTTGGTGCGGCGGACCGGAGCCGTCTCAGTCGGCGAAGGCTGGCCACTCACGGGACTGCGGTAGGTCAGGACTTGCAACGTGTCCGCGCCCGTCTGGTCAAGATCGTAGGTCGCAACGAAATCCGCGGACAGGTTGACGTTTTCGCCTGCAAAGTGTGCCCGCACCAGGTGCGGCGAGTTCTCGTCGATTTGCAGTGCAAACATTTTAGCCGGCGCCTTGAAATTCGTGATTCCAAGCGCCGAATTCAGTTCGAAGTTGATTCGCAAATGCCGCGCCACCTGTGCCTGGTAGGCATCGGGGCGGAGAGGAATTGCGAAATAAGACTGTAATGCTTCGACTGGAATGGACTGGTGATACTCAAACTCCAGCCGCTTGGTTCCGTAAGGCTGAATGGGAACGATACGCGCGCTGAACACACCGCTGCGCTTGGCTTCTTCCGATCCCCGTTCCCCCATTTGCAGCAATCCGGGATCAATCGCCTGCTGTTTGAGCTGTGTGTAGATCTCTTCAGCACGTTTTCGTTCCAGGACCACGGCCGGAATGCGCGATGGCCCATCCCACACCGCAAAGTCGGAAACTGTTGCCTGGCTGGGTAGCGCAAACACGTAATTGCCTTCTTCGATCGCGGCCGTGTGATTGGCAAAAATCTGCTTAATAAAAACGCGTGCGTCGCCGTTATCGATGCGGATTGTGATCTCCATCTCCTCAAGTGAGAGGATTGCGGCGTCCGGTTGCGCTTTGTCGCGAGGAATCAGAATGCCCGCGTCGCCCAGAAGTGCGCTGGGCGCGAACAGCAAAAGCAGCAGGCTGAGACTTGCACTCTTCATGGCTGCAACCTCTGTTCCTGTGCGCGCACCAGGCCGTTATCCGTGCCAATGTAAACATAGCCATCGGCGGCGGCAAGCGCGGTTACGTTGGAAGAAGGAAGGCCCTCCTCAATCGCGCGCCAGCGCTCGGATTCCCGGTCATACACATACAAGCCCTTCCCCAAAGTCCCGGCAAAAACATGATTTTTGGTAACGAGTATGGCATTGGGGTTGATTTCGATTGGTCCGGTTGCGTTTTCAAATGAATAGAAGCGGCCCGAGCGATCGAGTCCCAGAACGCCTGCGCCGTAAGTCCCAACCATCCATTCCGGTCCGACCGGCGCCACCGCGGTGATCCAGTTGTGTTTCAGTCCGGAAGTTGCCGTGGTGTAGTTAAGCTGGACATCGCCCTTCTCCAGCCGCGACAGGCCGCCCAGCGTTCCTGCCATCAACTCGTCGCCGGAAACTCCAAGCGCGTACACGTGATTGTTGACCAGCCCCTGGAAGGCATACATGCTGCGCGCCCCCGTAGCATCCAGAAATGTCAGCCCTGAGGCTGTGGCCAGGGCGAGCCCATCCTGATAAGGGGCAATGTCGGTTACGTGGTCGGCGATGAGGCCATCAGCCCGGGTGAGGATCTGCTCCTGATTGCCTGAGGCGCCGAAGCGAACCAGGCCGTTGGCAGTAGCGACGTCGATGGTTCCGTCTTTGGGGTTGGGAACAATCCGGTTCACACAGAACACATGATCGTTCTCAGTGTGGGTCGCGTGAGCGTGATCGGGCTGCAGCATGTCGAGGCCGCGGTCGAAATATCCGATCCATAGACGACCCTGCCCGTCCGCTGCCAGAGCGGATATATTGCGATCGCTCAACACTGCCGCACCGGGCTGTAAAACGGAATGCCACCCAAAACCACGACCCGCCATGCGATAAAGACCATCGCGGGTCAGGGCGTATACCGCGTCATTCATTCCGAACAATTGGTGAACTTCCCCAAACTCTCCCGGCGCTTCCGCTCCGAAATTGGGGCGACGACCCTCCAGCGGGATCGCGATTACGCCCTGATCCTGCGAGCCAACCAGAAGCTGGCGTGCGTCGGGCAACAAGGCTGTGGTGAGAACTCCCATTGCCAGGGTACGTGAAAAATGTCCGCGCTCGAAGACGGCGACCCCAAGCGCCGTGCCAACGTAAGCCTTATCCTCTGAGATCGCGATGGATTGTACCTGGGGATCGGGCAGACCTTGTTCTTCTCCGAAAAATTCGGCCTCGCCGGCATGCCAGTGCAGCACTCCGCGGTTGAGCGTTCCCACCCAGAGGTCAGATTCCGTGCCTGCGAGCGTTGTGACATAGAACGCGCTCATGGTCGGATGCAGCACAGTAATCTTCGTTCCGTCATATAGAAGCACACCGCGTTTCCTGGTTCCAATCAGAAGATGACCCGAAGCTACCGGCAGGATCGAGGTGATGCTGCGCGAATCAGCATCCAGCGGAAAGATTTGCCGGAAAGCCCGGCCGTTGAATGCCAGCAACCCGTCTCGCGCCGTCGCGATCACGAGTTCCTGCTCGTCGGTGTCGGACAGCCTCGCGGGAACGATTGCGATCAGAGGAGAAGAAGGCAGCTCTTGCCCGGCGGCATAGTGTTTGAGCAACGTCCCGCTGGCGTTGTACTGGGACATCCCCGCCGGGCCCGCTATATATAGATCGTTGTGAAACTGGGCGGCCTGGATGAAGACTGCCGGCGTGCTGATCGATTCAAACACCGGTTCCAGCTGGCCTTGATACGGCCGGATGGTGAAGCGTATCTCGTGCTCCGATCGCACTTCTTCGGTAGCCTTGCGCAGAGCCCTCGTAGCGCGCCAGCCGGCCACGCCCAGCGAGATCACCAGCGCAGTTCCGGCCGCCGCTGCAATCCGCCATGACATTCTCAAGCTTGGGCGCATACCTTCCCCGGAGGTTGAAATATAAACCCGAGAGACAACGAATTAATTGTCTTGCAGGGTACTGGCCAAACCGATCTTAATCGAAACAGAATGTTTTACGGCAACGCCTTCGCGAACAGTGTGTCTCAGGGCACACGGTGTAGCCAGCGAGACACTTGCCAGCTTGGAGGTTAACTACGACGGGGAAAGCTATTACTTATTTCTGGCCGTCAAAAGCCCAGGAAATAACGAATCGAACCGAACCCAATACCCAGCAGGATTAGGGGAATCACCTTCAGTTTTAGTCTATGGATCAGGAAGAGCGACAGTATCACGCCGCTCAAAGAGATCACATTGAGTTGCTTGAGACCTGCAACTCCTGATGGGAAGATCACCGCTTTCCCTAGAAATAGCATTAGATCTAAGATTGCGCCGACCACGACAGCGGTGATCAGTTCCAAGACTCCTCCGATCATAGGGTTGTCTTGGGTTCTTTCCACCAGCGGCGCACCCGCGAATACGAAGAAGAAACACGGCAGAAACGTATAGAAGGTTGTTGCCAGCAGACCCAAGGTTCCCATCCACAATGAGCCGTGGAAGTGGGTTGTACGCGGCCAGGAACCGACAAAGGCTACTACGATGATCAGAGGGCCCGGAGTTGTCTCGGCGAGGGCGAAACCGTCCATCATTTGGAGCCTGGTCAGCCAATGAAGTTTCAACACAGCAACCTTAGCTACATAGGGAATTACATCCCAGCTTCCACCAGAAATGTAGCGCTGCCCTAAAGGAAGGTCGCTGCGGCGCATCTTTCATCCCGCGACATCCCAGGTCCCGAGAGCGAGATGTCGGCAAAAGAGTTCTCACAATTCTGTAACCTTTATGACATTATAACATCATAATGAATAGAACGAACACGTTCGAAGTTCGCTTTTGGCGCTTCGCGCGCTCGATAACGATCAAACAATAGAGAGGGGCTTTGACGATGAACCAACTTACTCAATCTTTGGGACGGGAAGGCAGCAGCCGTTTTGTATTCTTAAGCAGAGGTCGTGCATTCTTGGCAAGGCATTCGGTAGCGGTATGGGCTCCTATTCCGCTACGGCTGATTGTTGGCTATGGTTTCATGGCGCATGGCTTTGCGAAACTGTCCAAGGGACCTGAAACCTTCGCCGCCATCCTGCATTCGATAGGTGTGCCCGCGCCTCATCTCATGGCCTGGCTCACTATTCTGATCGAACTCATCGGCGGGTTCGCCGTTCTGCTCGGAGCTTTCGTCCCACTCGTAAGCCTGCCGATGGCTGCGGTTCTCTTCGTAGCGATGCTAACTGTCCATCTCCCCTACGGGTTCAGCTCAATCAAGCTGCTGAGTGTGACGTCTGGCCGAGCCCAGTTCGGACCGCCGGGCTACGAGCTTGATCTGCTCTATCTTGCGGGCCTTGCGGCGCTCGTATTCGGTGGTTCTGGGCCGATGGCGATCGACCACTATTTCAGGAAGAAATGAACAGCCGCTTCATAAGCCCAGAGCATCGGAAGATTTTCAGCGAGAAGTCTTTCGGACAAGGCGTGTGACAAATCGGACGAGATCTCCCCGGTAGTTGAGTGTTTCGTAATCGACTGGACGGCTGCCGGTCGAATAGGTGGTTCGTTCAATGCGAAAAATCGGGCTGTGTGGTTTCACTTTTAGCGCGCGGGCAACCTCGTTCTCGGCGGCCACTGCGTCCAATTGGTACTCCGCCTCGATCAGCGGAACATCGTACTTGCGTTCAAGGAGTGAAAAAATGGGTTCGACCTTCAGATTGTTGGTGATGATCTTCTTGCCGATCTCCAAGGGCAGGTAGGTTTCGTCGAAGGAGAGAGGAACGCCGTCCGCCAGGCGCACGCGACGAATTCTGACGACGCGCTCGCCCCTTGTCAGCGCAAGCTGTCGTGCCACAGTCGCGTTGGCAGTCACAATTTCCTTACTGATTACGCGAGCGGTTGGCTTGCGGCCGAGTACGTGCATATCTTCTACAAATCCACTGAGCTCTTTAAGGTCGTGCATGATCTTTGGCGCAGTGACGAAAGTGCCCTTGCCGCGACGAATCTCGACAAGTCCGCGGCTCACAAGATTCTGAATAGCCCGACGGACGGTGATACGACTGACCCCGAATCGCCCAATGAGGCTGTCTTCGGTCGGCAGTTGGTCGCCGATCTTCAGATCTCCATCGGTAATCTCACCTGCGAGGACTGTTTCGACCCGTGCATAGAGAAGAGAGTCATGCGCCGCTGACATGACGACATTATAACGTCATATGGGTTCACCTGAACCCACCCTGCGGGCATAGTGCCTGAGCGACTGAGCGACTGGCAAACCGGCAGCCCGTTGCAACCCGATCTGGCCCAATTGCGAGATTTCGCGGCGCGTTACACCGCACCTTAGTGCAGCCAAGGCTCCTCGAGCATAGCTGGATTTTATTCGCCCGGCGGTTCTTTAACCGTCAACAATGAGACTCCGGAGGAGGGGCGAAGTGCCATCACGGAAGTAGCACGATCATTCATGCCTGCATTCCCGGATATGCAGTTGGTCATGGACAAGGTGCTTGTGCAGGCGGACCGAATTGAATACTACTGGACGTGATCGGCACCAACACCGGGCCGGGAGGCGAGCTTTGGGAGATTGGAGAGGATGGACTCATCGCCTCCTCCCAAGGCCACCTTGATAGCTGCGAATATTATCTTCAATGGGAGCGCGGTGTGGAGGAACCACGATAGAAACTGTCCCCTCGTGGAGGTGAATCGACCAAGTCCCCAGGGCTGGGGTGGTGGGTAGCTTAACCCAGATTTTCACACGGTTCTGTAGTCTCCAGTATTCTTGATCCACATCACTGACGCGGAAATTGCAGCACCACGCTCCTGCTCTTTGCCGCTTCGGCCGAACCATCTCGCACTACCCGCATCGTCGAGAAAATGCGCGGTGGGATGGTTGTTGTGTACAAGGCAGAGCATACGCGACTCGGCCGATTTGCGGCGCTTAAGTTTCTGCCCGATGAAGTCGGTCGTGATGCCTAAGCCTTAGCTCGCTTACAGCAAAAAACTCAACTGTTTTCTATCTGCACGATCTACAAGATCGGGTGCGAGGCCTCATCGTGATTGTGTCGGCCTTTGAACAAAATTCTAAGCAACCTCAAAATGTCCAGCCTCAAAACCCCTGAAGTGGCGTGTCGGTCGTCCACACCGAGACTCGCCGCAACCGCGAACTTTGGCCTGTGCCGAAACTCCAGGAACAGAAGAAAGAGAACTTGGGGTCAGTTTTTAATCTTATTTATGCTCGCCATTGTCCTCTGGAGCGGCGCTTCCGACGTTCGTTATAGTGCCAAAAAGGCCATCCGCCTCATCAGTAATGCCCGCCGTGAAAAAGAGGGTATTCGTCGGCCCAGCCCCAGCGCCGTTCCCAAAGCGAAGCGCCCACAGACGCTGGTCTTGGATCGCGTGGCCGTTTTGGTCCCGTAGCATCCCGTCGAAATGTCCACTTTCAGCATCATAGACGGCAATTTGTCCGCTGCCCGCGTTGCCAACTAGCAGATGATTGCTGAAGAATCCGAAGTTGGCCGGCGCCAGCGCTACTCCCCACGGCGCATTAAGCCACGGTCCCTGCTCCAGCCTTTGCAGCAGTTCCCCGGCGGGAGAGAACTTGTCAACGAATCCAAGGCCCGGAAAGTCAAAATCATCGTGCTTGCTGTCATTCTGCTGGGCGTACGTGACATACAAGTCGCCATTGACTTCCTGTACGTTAAAGGGAGCAAAGCCACGCGGAATTTTGTGATCTCTAAAGGCGTCGCCATTAGGAGTAACTAGCTTAAATTGGGTGTCATAAACTTCTACGCGTCCGGCGCGAAAATTCGTGACATAAAGGAAGAACGCATTGCCGTTTTTTGCGATTGTCGCTCCTTTATATACAGCACCCCGAGCTGCGGACGGGTTCGTAGAATTATCTGCTAGCTGCACCGCGTCGCCTGTACCCGGCCAAGCAGAAATTGTGCCATCTTCCGTTACGAAAGCAAAAATTGCGGCCGACTTGGTTCCATTATTGTCGAACTGAAAACCCGACGATCCGGTAAACACGACACCCGTTGGAGTTCCCTGACCCACTGGGTTTCCTGTGCCCGGATCGTTAACAATGGGCGGGATGTTGACGACCAAAGGCACTATGGCGCCAGTGTTGCCGTTATACAGCGTCGAGACACCGCCGTTATTGTCAGCCACCCACCAAGGGCTCGTTGGGCTTGAGATGAGCCCCCAGGGGTTGAGCAGGTGACTGTCAGGAGTCGGAGCAAGCCCTTGAATGTCTGAAACTAGGTTCGTTTGCTGATACTGCTGTGCTGGGCTGAAAGTGCTGAGGGCAAATGCGAGTGAAAGTGAAAGGCTGATTTTTACGGCGGTTCTAATAAATGCAGGTCGGCACATGGGGCATGTCTCCAAGATCATTGACTTTGGGTTCAACCAATAGTGCATTGTTAGATAGAGGGCAGTTATCACAGAAGTGTCACGAAACTGGCAAAGTTTTGTCGGTTTTGCACAGGGGAAGTAATTCCATCGAGACCTGATCGCGCCATTACTCCGGCCTGCCGACTTACCAGGTTTTATTTCCCTTACGGTTACTCGCCCCGTAACGCAAGTGTTTTGCGTTCCACATGACCCTGCCGGCCCCGGTGGTGTTTTAAACACTGTGCTGCTGGCTTCCGCATGGGAATCCAGATTGCGTTGCCTATCGGTTGCGTCGTTTCATTTGCGGGCAATGTAAATAGCGTGTTGCCGCAAGGTTATTTTTGGCCGACAAGGCTAACCACGTTTCCGTGTAAAGCGGTCGCAAGAACAGAGCTTTTGATAATCGGAGGATTTGATTGATTGAAGGGGGTGCGCCCTTACTTGGGCAGACATCCAAGCTCGTCTGGAACGAATATACGCAGTCGTGCAGGAAAATTCCGGTATCACTATCTCACGTCGAACGAAAGTGTCGAAATGGACCAACTCATTCCGGAAATCTGCGAGAAACTGGAATTTCGCGGACGGCACTGCAAAGGACTGCAATTAGCCATTGCGGGAAAAGAAGCGCGACTGCGTGCGTTGTGGACAAGAAGACTCGCATATCAAGTACACTCCTGGCCGCCCACTAAAGCGCGCCCGCCTTCTCCAGTGCAGCTTTCATTCCTGCCCAGCTTTCTACGGTTGAAGCTTCAGGGGTCCCCGCACCGCGCCAGTGGGTTTCGAGGCTCACGACATGGTGATAGCCGTCGCGCTTCAAAGCTTTGTATTGGCCCACCCAGTCGATTGTGCCCTTGCCCATCGCGGCCCATTCAACTCCCTTGGCGGCTTTGGTCGAGTCTTTGCAGTGACAATGGCCGATGCGTCCCTTCGGCAAAAGATCATAGCCGTTGGGATACGGTATCTCGCCAAACATAGCGGCATTGCCCGGGTCCCAATTGAGCATGAAAGCCGGCGAGGGTACGCCGGCGAGGACATTGGCGGATTCGGCTCCGGTGGCGGTATTGCAGGCAAATTCATTCTCGAGAATAAGGATCAAACCAATCTTGCGAAGCTTTTCCGAGGCCTGTTGCAGTTGCTCGTTCATGGCCTTGCGATAGGGGCCTTGATCATCGAGCCGCCAAAAATCGAAGCAGCGAATGCGGTCTGTGGAGAACTTCTTAGCCAGCTCAATCGCGCGATCGAGAACTTCCCCCTGCTGGTCGTAGGTAAAGTTGGCGTTGAACTGGTCGTGTTCCGGACTGAATTTGGATTTCGGTGCCCCCGGCCAATCCACTTTGAAAAGGGGGCTGGCGATATCGGTGACGCGCAAGCTGTTCTTCTTCAGCAGACGTTGGGCTTCCGCAATCTCGTTGGCATCCAAATTAGCCACGTTCTTGTTCCACATACTGCGGAGTTCCATCCACTGCATACCGAATTGTTGGGAAGCCACCTCGCAGGCGTGGCCAAAATCCTGCGAAATTTCATCATTGATTACGGCGATCTTGAAGGTGGAATTGCCTAGTCGAGGAGCTCTGGATGTGACTGGCGATTGAAAAGAAGCGGCCGGGAGACTGCTGTTGGATGCAGCCAGCATCCCCAGTCCCGCAATGAACTCACGACGTGAAAAATCCAATCGCATGGGTAACCTCCCGTGAAATTTTCGAAATAGTCAGGCAGAACTGGCCCGTCATGCGACTCTAAACGCCCCGAGAAGTAACAAATACTATGACAGTGCCGTCGGGATCGGTGACGGAAACGGCGTGACGGATCTTTTGTACTTTGAGTCCACGACTGCGTAGATCATGCGCCGCCCGCCGGACATTGCTTACCGCAAAAGTCACACGAGGCTTCGCATTAGGCGCGTCAGCCTGGAGGTCCAACTGGTCACCCGACTCCCCAGCGATGTACATCTCGTTTCCATGGTCGCCCGCGCTTTTGAATGCCAGTTTCACAGTGTAGTACGAACGCTCCGCCGCCAGATCCTTAGCCGCGGTCGTCGTCGCCAGCATGTGGCTTGAAATCCGGCGCGGTGATAGATGTTTGCCGTGATCCTGAGAGTGCAATGACTCAGGCAAATACTGTGTGTACTCGAGCAGCTGGTTGTCTGGACCATGCATGACAAATAACAGATTGCCGGCACGGCCTTTCTTGGAGTCAGTAGGTTGCAATCCCGCGGCTACGTAAGCATTGTGGAGCGATTCGATGTCGGCCACCTCGAAACATGTGTGCAGTATGCCGCCCGGTTGTGAATCACTGGTCCGCGGGATCAACTCGACAAACTGGCGATCATTGACTTTGACGTAGGAGACCGACACTTTGCCCGCATCGGTGAATGAAAATGCCTCTTCGAAGCCCAGCGTGTTGTAGAAGTCTCGCGATTTCTGCAGGTCGTTCACTCTCAGGGCCACATGGGCAATGCCCATCAGGTTCGTGGATTGTGCATTTGCAATTAATGCAGACACCCACACAAATACAGCGGTCAGGACAATACCTGACACGCGGAGAAAATATGCTCTCGCAATACTCTTCAATAGCCCTCTCCAAACCACCGTCGGACAGCAGCCTACACCAACCTCGCGTGCGATTGCCAGCAAACGTCCGTTTAGATTTTGTGAAATCAACCTTCACAATTTCCTCATGGTAAGCCAGTCACGAGCCTCTGCTATGATGCCGACCGAAATCGGACTTTACCGATCTTCCCCAGGAGATGCGCCGTGTCTATTACCCGACGTGAGATCTGTTTTCTGCTTCCCGGATTCTTGCCCGTCGCCGCCCAATTGCACGCCTTCGCACAAGGCAAGTCCCTGGCTTCGGGAGCATTTTCCTTCGACAAGGCGCAGCTGCACGTGGCCAACAACAATGCCCAGGTCCGAATGATGTTGCGCGGAAAGCTGGGCACGGGCGAGGCCATTGAAGTGAAGACACAGCGATCGCGATTCTTGAGTTTGCCAGCGGCGCGCTGGGCGTTATCCAGGCAACGACTGCCGCCTACCCGGGATATCCGCGACGGGTGGAGATCACCGGCACCGAGGGCACCGTGATTCTCGAACAAGACCGCATTCTGGCGGCTAACCTCCGGCATCCACAGGTCATCACCGGTGCGGTCGCGCCGGATGAAAACCCAGAGCGCGTCTTCAGCATCGGTCAGCGACGCTGTTTGAGGATTTTCTTCAAGCGATCGAGCGAAACACCAACTCCGGTCTGCGACGGCCGCGAAGGTCGACGAAGTATTGCGTTGGTGGAAGCGATCTATCGCGCTGCACAGAACGGCGGCGCGGAACCTGTGTTGCTGGACAAACACTGAAACTAAACGCAACCCAACCGGTTCGCACAGTCCCTCAATATTTCAGCTTCCCAGACAGGACGTTTTGGATTCTTGGGATGCACCCGGTCGGTTGGAATTCGTCCCGTCATATGCAGAAACACCGCCGCAGAGTGCTTGTAAGCCGGAACCGGGGCACGAAAGGCAACGTTGCCCAAATACTGCAGCGCATCTGAAAGCGCGTAATACGCCGGGTCGCCGGCCTCCCATAAGCGGTCGCGCTCAGCGAACTTTTCCGCAGCAAAGCTGGCGAGGCCGAGCAGATAGTCCGAGCCGTACTCGATCATGTTGATGCCCAAATCATTTCCAGTGTAGATACGGAACTCTGGCCGCTGTCGGTCACGCAAAGCCAGCCGCTTGAGTTCGACGAGCCGATCAAGGGACGAATGCTTCATCCCCTTGATCTCGGGAATATCCATCAGGCGACGGATGGTGTCCTCATCAAAGATTTCTCCATTGGGCGCGAACATGGTGCCCAACTCAAAAGCTAGCACATGCGGATATCCGTGGCACGCTGCTTGATAAACTGCTGCCTTTTGTTGAGACGACAGACCATGCAGGCGCGCAGTCTGAAAAAGTATCGGAACGCCCCCCGCCCGAACGATCGCATCTATCTGCTGGCGGTAGAGAGCAACGACGTCCCCGGTGTGAGGTTCGATATAGGCCCCGCTCACAAACGGCACATTTTTGCCCAGCGCTTCAACTGTCCAGCGCAGCACATCGCGCTTTTCTGCCTCGCTCAAATAGTTGACGTAGCCCGTGTCCATATTGACCGCGTTCATTAGTCCGGCCCGATGAGTCGCGATTAAGTGCTGTTGGAACGCCTCTACAGCCACCCTTCCGTTCGACTCGTAAGGCAAAAGAGCCGCGGCGATTCCCTGTACTTTCCGGCAAAGCTGCCGCCGTTCTATGAGGGTTGCTATCTTCATCCCGTTGTCCCTAGATTCAGATCTCCGGATAGCGAGTAACCTCAGTGTTTCTTCGCGAGGGTTAGTTGCGTCATCAGTTCAGAATCTTTGTAGAAGCTGTCCAGCGGATAACATCCCGAAGGCAATCCTTTTCGCGGAGCAGTCGTGCAATCGCTAAAAGTTCTGCAAATCCGTTTTCGCTCAATCGTGCGTCCTTCAGATGCGTCCCAAAGCAACTCGGGATAGGCCAACACCATTCGTCCCAATCCCACCAGGTCCACCCAGCCTTCGCGTAGGGCAGCCTGGGCCACGTGTGGCAGGAAATCCTGCAGGTAGCTGTAACCGGTCCCGACGAATATCAGGTGGCGAAATTGTTGCTTCAGACGCTGCGTCGCTTCCATCTGGCGCACCACGCTTACGAGGGGGTCTTCGGGAGGCAAATATCCATCCGAAGGCGGATAGAGCGCGGGCCGCTGAAGGTGCGGATTGTAGTAGGGACTGCCCGCAGTGATATTGACCAGACGAATTCCAAGCTGTTCCAGCAGAGCCAGAAAGCGAATCGGTTCAGTCAAGTCGGACTCGGTTGGCTCCAGCGGGTTCACGCCAAACCCCCAGCGATACGGGATTTCGTTTTCGTACGGCTCAGGAATTCCCTCCCCCGGCTTTCCGTTGGATGACTTCGTTGGATCGGGATGAAACGGAACGCTGTCAATGGCCGAAAGGCGGACGGCAATCTTCAGTTTCGGAGCGATCGAACGAATGCCCTGCACTACCTCGCGCAGAAATCGAGTTCGATTCTCGAAGCTTCCGCCATAACGGCCGGGGCGGGTGTGGCCGCTGAGAAATTCGTGGCCAAGGTAGCCGTGGCAATGTTTGATGTCCACGAAGTCGAAACCCAAGTTCCAGGCCATCAGCGCGGCGCGATGGAAGTTGTCAACGATGGTTTCTATTTCCGCGTCCGCCAGGACGGGAAAGTCAGCAGGCAGCCGCAGCCGCCGGTCTAGGAATGGGTGGTGATAGAGAATACGCGGCTCAGGCCGGCCGTGCGCATTGGGACGGCTGTAGCGACCGGAATCCGTCAGCTGCAAACCGATCAACAAGCCCTCGTCGGAGCCAGTTGTGAGGCGATGCTCCTTGATCAAGGTCGCGCGCAGATTGGACAAGCCTTCTTGCGTGTGCGCCGCGGCCACGAGTTGATTGGGATTAGCCCGCCCCTCGTGGGAGACGGCAACCGCTTCCCCTCCCCAGATCAATTTCGCACCTGTGCGGCCGAAGCGCCGCCAGCGTCGAATCGTGTTTTCGGACGGGTTGCCGTCGCGAGAGCCATCCCAGCCTTCCATCGGATGCACGACGATCCGGTTGCCGATTCTGATATCACCGCTGACGAGGGGTTGGCGCAAGGGAGATGTGGGACCTTTCACCAGTTCGTGATCACACGGGATCGTCAGGCCAAGCGAATGCAGGTGCTCTTTAAAACTCGCCACGTTCTTCACGGTTCCAAGGCGTAGAATGACTTTTCGAGTCATGTTAGCTTCCGCCGCTGCGGCAGTCCCAGCACGACCGCAGCTCCGAGTAACGCGATACCCATCAGAACGAAACAGCCTTCGGAATAATTTCCGGTCGAGTCACGCAAACGCCCGGTCAGCCACGGCGACACGGCTTCCGCGATGCCGCCGGCGGTTAGGATTACGCCCAGCAACCTTCCCAGAACCTTCATGCCGAAGATTTCGGCGGTCATCAGAGGAATAATCATGTAGTCGCCACCGAGTCCGATCCCGAACACCGCCGCTGCCGCATACAGGACTCCTCGCGAATGGGAGAGGAACAGAAACGGAATGCCGGTGGCGACCAGCAGGTAGGTCAGCAGCATTACATATTTTTTCGGAAAGCGATCGGCCATCCATCCCATGAGCAGGCGCCCCACGATGCTGAACGACAGCACCAACGACAGAACTTGTGCGGCGTCCCCCTGGCTGAAATGTCGGTCGAGACTCAGGAAGAGTTTGAGATTCTGCTGCGTCCCGCTTACCGCCGCAATCGAACACATACTACCGAACGTAAGCAGGTAGAACGGATGGGTATTGAAGGCTGCCATGACATCCGCGGATCCGCTCACTTTACGGTCCGAGGTGGGTGGGGAGGGCGCCTCCTTTACAAAAAAAGCCAACGGAAAAGAGACCACAATGATCAGCAACCCCAGCGATCGCAAAGACGATTGCCAGCCGAGATGCTGTATCAGTGCATGCGAGATCCAGGGTACGGTCGCGCCTCCAATCCCGATTCCCAGATATGCGAAGCCCATCGCTTTGCCGCGAGACTTGTCGAACCAGCGCGACAATAGAACCTGGGTGGGCAGCGGTCCTCCGCACACGTAGCCGAGAGCATTGAAGAAGTAGAAGAAGTAGAACATTCCGAGGGTCGAGACCCAACCCAGTCCCACCAGCGCCCCACCAGCCATTACGATGCCGGCCATCATGACGCGGCGCGTGCCAAAGCGATCGATGATCCAGCCCGCGATAAATCCAAAAACCGGTCCTACCACCAACTTGCTCAGCGCATTTCCTGAAGTGACTTGGGCGCGCGTCCAACCGAACTGCTGCACCATGAAGTCGTAATAGAAAGGCAGCCCCCACAGTGCAAGACCCACAATGCAAAACAAGACGACAAACGCGGTTGCTGCAACTTGCAACGCCCCTGGCCGAAGTTCCGTTTGCCGGTTCGCACCGCTCGGATTTCGCTCCGGCTGAATGCGCTCCCACTCGTCCAGCAACTGTTTCGATTCGTTCACTATGCTCCTCGAGGATTGCCAGTCTAACCTACATGCTGCCGTCTGGCGGCGGAGGTTTTGTTCATTTGAACGAGGAGCATGGAATCAAGAATGTCGGCTCGACCTCCGCCAGCCATTTCGTCGTGGCTGTGGGGCCGGGCACGAACGGCTAATCTCGGCCTTCGCCTTTTCGTTCAGCCGACAAAGAGTATAGGCCGAGACGGAACCAGAGTCTGTTTAGTTCGCCTCAAAATCAGAATCAGTTTTTACGAATTGACATCGCGGAAGTCCGATTCTTATAGTTTGCGGGCATCGCGGATGTGGGAACGCATCCAACTTTCGTCGGGGTGAGTAAATGAGAGTATTTGGGTTGATGGGCTTGATCGCGATCGGTCTCCTGATGGTCAGCGCCGATGAGAAGATGCCGGACGGTTTCCAGCAGTGGACAGGCGCGTCCCTCAAGGACCTTGATCAGACGCTGAAAACCGAAGCCGAGGCGAGCTCTCATCACATGTCAGTGCGCCGCCTGGCGGATTTTCCCCAGGATACGTTCATGCTTTCCCGGCGACAGGCGGATGGCGTCGTGGAATGGCACGAGAATCAGGCCGATGTGTTCTTTGTGCAATCCGGCTCGGCAACCCTTCTAGTGGGTGGCACCATGGTAGGTGGTGAAGTGACCGAGCCACACGAAAAACGCAACGGAACCATTCAGGGCGGCATCAAGCGCAAACTGTCAGCGGGCGATGTGGTTCGCATCCCTCCGCAAGTGCCACATCAACTCTTGCTCGATGGTTCGCCTGAATTCACTTACTTCGTCATCAAAGTGAAAGGCTACTAGCGATGTGCTCCTGAACTTGGATAATTCCGGCGCGCCCGATAGGTGAGAGCAGAAAGACTGCAGAGCAGCACCTTCCAGCGGAGTGGGTCGGGCGGGACTTGGCTCATGCGGATTCCGTGTGTTAGTCGATGGTTAGCCCGTTGCTTTATTTTTTGTGCCACGACGCGGCTCGGGAGCTACTCATGACAAGAACGGCTTCCACTTTTCCAGCAGCGTCTTGATCTCCGCGATTTCCTCGGGGCGCACATTCGGGAGCGGCGGGCGGACCGGGCCGGCGGCAAGGCCAATCAGGTTCATCATCTCTTTCATGACTGAAACCTCGTATCCTTTTCGGCGTGCACGAATCGCGTAAAGCGGATTCACGTATTCGCTCATCAGCTCGGTAAGGGCGGAGGAATCCCCAGCGGAGGCAAGTTCGTCCAGACGGAGGGAGAGTTTGGGCGCAACCGTCGCAATGCTCGAGGTGTACGTGCGAATGCCGATGTTGTAATAGGCCGGCACCCACGCATCGCCAGCGCCGCCAATCCAGTGCAGCCGATCGCCGACGCGATTCATGATCTGTTGGTAGCGGACCAGATCGCCCTGCCCGTCTTTCCAGGCGATCAGCGTGGGAATCCGGTGTGCCAATTGTTCGACCCATTCCGGTGACGGCTTCACCCAGTCGCGACTGTAGACGAACAAGCCCAAAGCAGTAGCCGCTCCAATCGCCGCATAGTATTCCGCGAGTCCTTCTTCGTCTGCGTTTGGGTAGTAGGGCGGCAGGGCCAGGATACCGTCCGCGCCTGCATGAGCTGATTGCCGCGCCAGTTCGATCGCCATTTGACGGTTGAAACCTGTACCCGCGATCACTGGGATCCTGCCCTGCACTTGCTCCACGATGGTCTTCACCACCGCCTGGTGCTCGGCAGGTGTTAACGAATACATTTCTCCCGTCCCGCCAGCGGCCACGATGGCTGCGACGGGATGGCGAAGAAGTTGATCAACGTTTTTCCAAAGCCCCTCAAGGTCCAGTGATAAATCCGGTTTGAAGGGCGTGACCGGAAAGGCGATCACGCCCCGAAGATGGCTGCGGAATTCTTCTGATCTCATCTCTCCACTCGGCGCTCAGCGGAGCAACGCCGAAGCGCACCATAAGATCGGCGCCTGCCCATGTAGGTCGCCGGTGAGTCGCTGGCGATCGAGATAGTACTGTAAGTCGTTCTTTTTGCCCGTGCCTTGGCACACGTTGCGGAGATCGGCATTCGGCTGCAGATACGTGACCAGCCCCAACCATCCTTTGCGCGCGGCCTTGGCGTATGTTTTCTTGTCCAGCCATCCATTCTTCACGCCGGTAATCATGGCGAACGTGAACATGCCGGTCGAAGAAGTTTCCGGCCAGGAGTCGGGATGGTCGATCAATTGCCGCCAGACTCCATCCTTACCTTGATACTGCAGCAACGATTTCATCATCTTGCGATAAGACTCCATGATACGCGCGCGCCGCGGATGATTCTCAGGCAGCGAGCGCAACATCTCCGCCATGCCCGCTGCTACCCACCCGTCTCCCCGTCCCCAGTAAAACGGCACATCGGGCGCATGATAGAAGAGGCCGTTCGGCTGTTGCAGCTTGTCCAGATACGTAGTCATCTCAAGCGCCGCGCGATCCAAGTACTTCGAGTCGCCCGTCGCCCGGTACGCCTGCAGTTGCAAAATGATGATCATGTACATATCGTCGATCCAGTACCGAGTCTGCGCAGACAACCCGTCCGGCGTCGGATCTTCCCATTGCTTGTCGGCTGAATTCTTGCCCAGATCGAGATACTTTTGCTCCTTGGTCTGGATGTAAATTTCCAGCGGCACGGCGCCGAACACACTTCTGTCCACATGGTCCGGTACAGGAATCAAATTGGACTCCTCGGCAAAGATAGGCTGAAAACGCTTGATCAAGCGGGCGTCGAGGTCCTTATCGCCACTCAGTTGAGCAAAGGTCAGCGCGCCATACCAGGTCGCCACTTCGGGATAGGTGATAAACGGAGGTGGACCGGGCCGACCGAAATTCGAGTGCGGAATCTCCAGCAACCGCTCTGCAACCCGCTTACCAATTTCCTGTGGCGAACTCCCTGCCGGCCATTTGGTAAATTCTTTCGGTTGCTTCTGCGCCTGCAGTGGCAGAGCCAGCAACAATATTCCCACCGCCTGCAGCCCGACGGCTCTTCGGTATCGGTTGATCATGAGTTCTTGTCCCCTTGGATTTTTTCTGCTTCACGATTAGCGAGCCATTTGGTCGCACACCACTGCGCAGTATTTTGCCTTGTAAGGCCAGCGTCGGAGACTACAAAAGCTGCAACTCAAAGGTCAACGGTTAAAAACTTAAGACAACATTAAGTTGAACTAAACAGACCGAGGCGACATGTCTGGGACGCAAAACGCAGCTTGCCTGTTATGCTGGCGCCAACTCAATTCGGGTTGTCAAAATCAAACGGAGACATAGTCGGTGCTGCGCATCCCTTATCAGGAGCTTTTCGATGCTCTTCTGCGAGTATTGTTGAAACTGGAATTCACACCCGAGCGTGCGCGTCTCTGCGCTCAGCTCTTCGCGGACACAACCCGCGATGGCGTCTATTCGCATGGATTGAACCGCTTTCCGAGGTTCGTCTCCATGGTGCGTAATAGGTACATTGACGTTCACGCAGAGCCGGAGTTAGTCACGGCCTCCGGGCCGATCGAGCGGTGGGACGGAAACTTCGGACCGGGTAATTTGAATGCCTGGCACAGCATGGAGCGGGCGATCACTCTTGCCCACGAACAGGGGATGGGCTGCGTAGCACTGGCGAATACCAATCACTGGATGCGCGGCGGCAGCTATGGCTGGCAAGCCGCCGACGCCGGCATCATCGGAATCTGCTGGACTAACACGCTGCCCAATCTTCCGCCCTGGGGGGCCTCGGATCCGCGTGTGGGCAACAATCCGCTGGTGATCGCAGTTCCCCGCACGGGCGGACACGTGGTCCTCGACATGGCGATGTCACAATTCTCCTATGGCGCTCTGGCATCGTATCGGGCGCGCGGTGAATTGCTGCCGGTCGACGGCGGATTTGATCAGCAAGGCCGGCTAACTCGAGTTCCGGCCGAGATCGAGGCCTCCAGTCGCCCGTTGCCGATCGGCTTCTGGAAGGGTTCCGGTCTGGCACTGATGCTGGATCTTCTGGCCGCGACGCTCTCAGGAGGCAAGGCCACACACCAGATTACCGCCGATCCGAATCGCGAAAATGGGCAGTCGCAGGTCTTCATAGCATTCAACGTGTCCTCGCTCGATCGAACAATTACCGTCTCCCAGATCGCAGACCAGGTCATTGAGAATTTCCAACTCCCGCCGAATTCTCACCAGGAACGCATACGCTTTCCCGGCTACAGGGTCCTGAGCACGCGAAGGGACAACCTGGCCAACGGCATCCCTGTCGAGCCTTCTGTCTGGCAGCACTTGGATACCCTGTAGGTTAACGTCTACTTCCGTTGAGTCTGGCTGAAATCAAGCTTCAATTTTTATGGTTTGACAGCTACAACCCGATTTCTATACTTGAATTGCTTCTTATGTGGACGATCAGAAGTCATGGCTTTTACTGCACGATTGGCAGCGGTGCTGCTCTGCGGTTGTAACAACTGAAGCTGGTTCGATTCGTAATCTCACAGGTATCCAGCCATAGTTGTCGGGCAAGAACGCGCTCTACTCGCCGTATTTTGTTCAAGGGAGTTTCTGATGGACACGCGGGTCGAAGACGGGAGGGATCAAATAATCTTTCGCAAGACGCATGCGCATACCGGACGTTACGTATCAATTACTCCTGGAAATAGTTCGATGAAGCATCTGGCCTACGGACGTATTATCCTGAATGCCGCCAAGCCTGAAGAATCCTTTTCAACCGGAGAACGCGAGACCGGATTGATTGTCCTGTCGGGCCATGCCACCGTGACGACGGAGGCCAAAGAACTATCGCTGGGACAGTACGACGCAATCTATGTTCCGCGCGATTCTTCACTAAAGATTTCTACCTCATCCAGTGTGGATATCGCCGAGTTTTCGGCTGAGGTTTCCAGACACTACCCGTTTCAGGTAGTCCGTTTCTCCCAGGTCGAAAGCGATCCTGGGTTAAGGTTCACCACCGGCGGATCAGGATCGTCCCGGAAGCTGCACATGCTGCTGGCAAAAAACATCGAAGCAGGAAGATTGATCGCCGGTTTCACCGTCTCCGAACCGGGCAATTGGACCAGCTGGCCGCCGCACGAGCACGCCAAGATGCTGGAAGAAATGTACGTGTATTTCGACATGCCCGATCCGGCATTCGGCATTCAACTTGTGTATAACCGTACTGACTATCCGGAGATTGTCACCGTCGTACGTGACGGCGACGCTGTGCTGATGCCCAGTGGGTATCATCCAAACGTCTCGGTCCCGGGTCATCGCATTTGCTTTCTCTGGGCGATGGCGGCGCACCGCGAGGGCGAAGACCGGCAGTTTGGTGTGGTCAACGTGCAGCACGGATTCGATCAGGGATCTTCTGGATTGGAAGCCGGACGAAAAAAATAAACGCTACAATCCCAACCATGGACCGAGCCGCTAGCTCCGCGAACCGTGCGTCGGCAGCGGATTCCGAAGGGGTGAGGTTCGGAGTATTTGCCCGAGCCGGATACTTCCGTTGGGTCATCTGCGCTCTCCTGCTCTTCGGCACCACAAAAAACTATATGGACCGCCAGGTCCTGGGAATCCTCAAAGGCCCGCTGCAACACGATCTGGGATGGAACGACATTGACTTCGGCAACCTGGTGCTTGCCTTCCAGGGGGCCTATGCGGTCGGCATGGTAGTGGTCGGACGAGTGATGGACCGCTTGGGTACGCGGCTGGGCTATGCGCTCTCGATGGTCTTCTGGAGCCTGGCTTCCATGGGGCACGCCCTGGGCAGCTCCTTCACCAGCTTTCTTGTCGCACGGTCAGCATTGGGGTTCGCGGAGTCCGGTGTTTTCCCCGCCAGCATCAAGACGGTTGCGGAATGGTTTCCCAGGAAAGAACGGGCGCTGGCTACAGGAATTTTTAATGCCGGATCAAACCTCGGGGCCCTCGTCACTCCCCTCATTGTCCCGTGGATCGCGATTCATTGGGGATGGCGCTGGGCGTTTCTGATTACCGGCGCTTCAGGTTTCGTCTGGCTGGCATTTTGGCTGCTGCTTTACCGCCGTCCCGAGCAGCATCCACGTGTTTCCAGGGCGGAGCTGGATTACATACGCAGCGATCCACAACCGCCGATGCCGAAGATCAAGTGGGCGCGTCTCATACCCCATCGCCAGACCTGGGCGTTCGTGGTGGGCAAATTCATGACGGACCCGATCTGGTGGTTCTATTTGTTTTGGATACCGGATTTTCTGCAACGCAGGCATGGACTGGCACTGATGAATATTCGCCTCCCCATCGTGGTGATCTACGTGATCGCGGATATCGGCAGCGTCGCGGGGGGGTGGTTCTCATCTTGGCTGATCCAACGCGGCAAGAGCGTAAACCTTGCGCGAAAGAGCGCGCTGCTGATTTGCGCGGTCTGCGTTGTTCCCATTGTGTTCGCGTACAACATGGAGAGCTTGTGGGGAGCGGTTCTGTTGATCGGACTCGCGGCGGCGGGCCACCAGGGATTCTCCGCCAATCTGTTTACCCTCACCTCCGACACTTTTCCCGCCCAGGCTGTGGGCTCTGTCGTTGGAATCGGAGGAATGGCCGGCGCCATCGGAGGCATGCTGATCGCGACTATCGTGGGCCACACCTTGCAGTGGACGGGCAGTTACATGATCCCCTTCCTGATGGCCGGTTTCGCCTATTTGCTGGCGCTGGTCGCGATCCAACTATTGGTACCGAAGCTGGAGCCCGCTGACATCCACTGAGCGAAAATGATTCTTGAAGCTTTTGAACTCAAAAATAAAAACGCGCTTGTGACCGGTTCAAGCCGCGGTCTCGGCGCCGCGATCGCCATTGCGCTGGCGCAGGCCGGAGCCAACGTCGGCTGTCACGGACGAAGCGTTGATGGCCAGGCCACGAGCGAAACCATCCGGAAGATGGGAAGGAATTCGTTCTATCTGGCCGGAGATTTGTCCGACGCGACGCTATACCCGGCTCTGATCGGAAAAACAATCGAAGAATTTGGCTCCATAGACGTCCTAGTCAACAACGCCGGCGTGATACGGAGAGCACCAGCCGCTGAATATCCACTCAGTGACTGGGACGAGCTAATTGCGGTAAACCTGACCGCGGTATTCCGCCTTTCCCAACTTGCCGGTCAAGACATACTGAAACGGGGCGCCAAGGGCAAGATTCTCAACATCGCTTCCCTGCTTTCATTTCAGGGAGGGATTCTAGTTCCAGCGTATGCCGCCGCTAAGGGCGGCATAGCGCAACTTACCAAGGCACTTGCTAACGAGTGGGCATCGCAGGGCATCAATGTAAATGCGATTGCCCCCGGCTACATGGCGACTGACAACACCACTGCGCTTCGGCAAGATCCTCAGCGCAGTCGGCAAATCCTGGAGAGAATTCCCGCCGGCCGCTGGGGAGAACCGAGCGACGTTGCCGGCGCCGCTGTATTCCTCTGTTCCTCCGCGAGCGATTACATTCACGGGCAGGTCATGGCCGTGGATGGCGGGTGGCTGGGTCGCTGACAGCCATGAACGTCAGGCCGTCAACATCGTCCGCAAGGATTCCGCAATGGATATCGTGAGTTTACGTGGATAGTCGGTCTGTACCATCGCCAGCGCCAGACTCCGCGTGATGGGATGCCCATCAACCCGGAAGGTTTGGAAGAATCCTGTTCGTCGTCGCAGTGCATGTTCGGGAAGAATCGAATAACCAAAACCGGATTCCACCAGACGCTTGATGGCCTCGGTATCTTCCGCCTCCATTACGACCTTCGGACTTACGCCGATATCTTTGAAGAAGCGATCGATGAGCACTCGCAACACCGTTCCCCGGGGATAGAACAGGAAAGGGACGCGGGTCAGCTCAGCAATCCGCACCGATCCCGTCTGATGACCTCGGACTCTCTTGCTCGACGGCCGCACGATCATAAGTTCTTCGTCAAAGAGCGGAATGATCTTGAGATTCTCTTCAGGAACCGGAAGGGAAATGAGGCCGAGGTCGAAGCGGCGATCATGCAGACCGGCAACGGTTTCCTCGGTCACATTGACAGAGACGCGAATCTCCGTTTTCGGATACTGCTTCCGCAACTGTCGCAGCGGTTTTCCGAGCTGATAGATCAGCGTGGTTACACCGGTGGCAAAGTGAAAGGGTCGGATATCCGTCGCCAGATCGTTATCAAATTCGTGCTTAATCTGGCCCATCCGCTTGATCAGGTCTTTCGCATGTTCCGCCAGGCGTACGGCGGCTGGAGTGGGAATCAGCCGCTTTCCGCTGCGCACGAATAGTTCGGTATGAAGTTCGTCAGCGAGATTGTGGAGTTGAAGGCTGACTGCTCCCGGAGACAAGAAAACCTTCTCCGCGGCGCGAGTCATACTCGGAGACTCCATCACGGCCAGAAACAGTTCGAGCTGATGAATATCCATATCCCTACTCTAGTTCGTGGCCGAACCTCCGCCCGGACGCTTCCCCGCATCCCAAGGCGACGGCCTGAAGAAGCGGCAGTCTCTTCAGTCGTGCTGAAATCCTTCTTCAGTTTTTCCAATTTGACAGCGCTGGCGCCCCTCCCTGTCGTTTCAGTGCTGGCAGGGTTACTTTAGCAAATCTAAAGGATGGAGGGATCAACAGGGGATTTTTTGAGGCTTTCGCTCCTAGTTTGGGCACCTCGATGGAGGCCAAACGGCACTCCCGAATGCAGCACGATCTGGGGACTGGACGGTCAGAGACTATTACGACGCCAAATCCACGATCAGTCAACGACCCAGACCGGGACTGCGGCTCTGTTTGCACATTTCAGGATTGCTGCCAGCTGAGGGTTACCAGCGAATCGGCGGGGAGCGTCACCTGAACCATCTTGCCGGCCAAAAGCACGCGAGCCGGGCGCTCCGGGCCCGGATTTCCCACAACCAGGGCTTTGGTGCCATCGGGATTGGCGAAAGCCACGTTTGAGACGTTTTCAAGATTCGTGTGCGACTCGAAGCGACGGGCACCGCGCCGGCCAGCGCGCGCATAGTGAGCAAGAGTCCAGTACTGGCCGCTGCGCGTGATTTCCTTCGTCTGAGAATTGACGGTCACGAAGCCGGCGCAGGGTGCGGGTCCGATATTGGGATGTCCCTTCTCGTCCAGCGCCAGATTCCAGCTGATAATGCAGCGCGACCAATTGCGTAGGATGTCAGCGCTCCTGGTCGCCCACTTGTTCCAATCGGTTTCGTAATTGGGATTGAGGATCGGTCCACCTTCTGTCCAGTAAGCATGCTTGTCGGGAAACGCATCGTGCACGCGAGTCATTTCGGTGGCGACTCCGGCATACCCGTGCCAGGCGACGCCGTCCACATACTTGTAAAGTTCGGGGTCCTCGAGTTGGCAAATAACGCGTCCCCACAGGTTGTAGTTGTGATCAAGTATCCAGATCTTGGTTTTTACCCCGTTGCTGGCGAGGGCCGGCCCGAGATGTTTGGCCACAAACTCAATCTCGTGTTCCTGGGCCCATAAGCATGCGGGCATCTTTCCGTCCTGGTCGGTGTCAACCTCATTCTGCGAGCTGAGCGAGTTGATGGTCGCGCCCTCCGCCGCATAGGCTTGCAGAAATTTGACAATGTACCTTGCGTAAACCGGCAGAGAATGCTTCCTCATGCTGCCGCCCAGCATCGATCCGTTGGCCTTCATCCAGCCCGGCGGACTCCACGGAGAAGCGAAAAGATAAAGATCGGGATTAATCTTGCGTGCCAGGCGCAGTGTGGGCAGGATGTATTGCCGGTCGAAATCAATCGAGAAACGTTGCAGCTCGGGATCGGGATCGCCGTCGTCGTAGCTGAAAGCTACAGTAGAGTAGTCACTTGAACCGATGCAGGTGCGGCAAACGCTTAGGCCCATCTCCGCCGGATCGAAGAGTTCGTGAAAAAGATGCTCGCGCACCGCCGGCTCTACCTGGTTGAGGATGTAGCAAGCCCCGTCGGTGAAAGCAGCCCCGAAACCGAGAATCTCCTGATAGGTTTGGCTGGGGTCGAGCATGATAGCACCAACTGTTCCGCTCGACGCCGACATCCATTTAAGGGCGGGTTCCTGTGAGAACCGCTTGCTGCCGGCCGTGATTCGCACTTCAACGCTCCCGTTGGGAGCGTCTCCTTTTGCTTTGGACGTTTTGGACGCCAGCGCGACCTGGCCCAGGGATGCCCCGACCGTGCCTACTTTCAGTATGTCGCGACGAGTGTATGTCGACATGGCGCTCTCCCGTTTACTTCCAAGTCAGAGTCAGTACAGACGCCTCGGGCAAGACGACATCAGCCGCCATGCCCGCCAGTTGCAGGTGAATTTTTCTCTCCCCGCCAGTGTTGGTAAGCACCGCGGCTTGACTACCATCAGGACGAGCAAAGCCCACGTGCGAGACTTTATCGATTTGCCCATGGGAATCGAAGCGCACTGTCCCGCGCCGAGCCGCACGGGCAAAATGCGCCAGAGCCCAGTACTGGGCGGTGCGCGTGATTTCGTGAGTCTTGGAGTCGATACTCAGTACCCCACCCGCCGAGAATGGTCCAATGTTGGGCCAGCCTTTTTCATCCAGCACCATGTTCCAGCTGGTAATGCAACGGGCCCAGTTCCGGAACATCCCGGTGAACTGTTCTGCCCAAGTCGCCCAGTTGGTCAAGTAGCCCGGATCCTTATAATCGGGGCTGCATTCGGTCACATAGGCGTGCGTGTTCGGGTAGGATTCATGCACCCGGCTCATGGCGGTGTCCTTGCCGCCGTAAACGTGCCATGCAATCCCATCAACGTATTTGCTCACATCGGGGTCCAGCAGTTCGCACATCGCTCTTCCCCAGAGGTTCCAGTTGTGGTCGAGGATCCATATCTTGGTGGCGAGTTGGTTCTTCTCCAACGCCGGACCAAGATGCTTGCCCACGAATTCAATCTCATGTTCCTGGGCCCAGAAGCAGGCCGGCATGCGGCCGTCTTGATCCGTATCCACTTCGTTCTGGGATGTCACCGCGTCGACCACCACGCCCGCGGCCGCATACGCTTTCAAATACTTGACGAAGTAATCGGCGTACACGACCAGGCTATGTTTCCGCATGCTTCCGCCCAGCATGGATGCATTCGATTTCATCCATCCCGGAGGGCTCCAGGGTGCGGCGAATAGATAAAGTTCCGGATTCATTTGGCGCGCCAGACGCAACATGGGCAAAACATAGGCGCGTTCGTGATCAATGGAAAAGCGGATCAGCTCTGGGTCCGGGTCGCCGTCGTCATAGCTGTAGGCTACGGTGGCGTAGTCGCTGGCACCGATACACGTACGGCAAACGCCGAAACCCATCTCAGCGGGATGATAGAGCTCGCGAAAGACTTGCTCGCGCGCTTGCGGCGTCAGCTGATTGAACATGTAACATGCGGCCTCCGTGAGCGCCGCTCCTACGCCAAGCACCTCCTGGTATGTTTTGGTGGGGTCGAGCAGAATCATGTCGCCAGATGCGCCACCGGCTGGATGCCATTGGATCGACGGCTGCGGAGCGAATCTCGCCGTTCCTGCCGTCATGCGGATGTCGATATCGCCCCTGGGGGCAACGGGCAAGCCAAAGCCGTACGCCGTCTGACTCAAAACCGCCACGCCGGCGGCGCTCACTTTCAGGAAATCACGACGCGATGGCGACATGGCAACCTCCTCGGCATCAACGAAAATCAGGAAGCCTGCAATGTATAGGCTTCCCTGCGCCAATCAGGACTCCGCAACGCAAGGCCCGGGTTCGAACGGCACTACTTACTCTTGGGCTTGAAGTCTAAGTAAGCAAAGTTCATGTGACCCTTTGTCAGCACGAGCAAAGTCAGCACCTGCACTCCCTTGTGCAGTTTGACCTGGATGAAATCCTTCATGAGACCCCAGTGGTGCATTTGTCGCCAGGCGATTGGGTCAGCGGCATTGTAGGTCGGCTGGACACTGACAGGGCCCGTCAGCTTCTTTCCATTCACGTTAAAGGAAATGTCGCCGCCACCGCTTGAGGTATAGAAAAGGTCCGCAGTGTAGACGCCGGTCCGTTTTACCTCCACCGTCATGTTGAACCATTCCCCGGCAACCACCCATCCGACATAGAGCAGGTTCTCGGGCGGTTCCACCAGGTTGTAGGGATTGTTGTCGATCGCGTCGTGAAATTTGGTGTAAGAGATGTCAACCCCCTCGTCCATGCGGAACTGGTTCAAATAAGTCCCATCCGCCGGGTTCAAGCCGCCGCTGCCATTGTTTTTCGCGTCGTCGTCGTGATAGGCAATTCCTTCTCCACCCAGATCGTAGTAGGCGCACATCACTCGTCCCGGAATCGCTTGGGGACCGCCGTTATATACGCCGTCGTGGAAAGGCTTGCCCTGGTACGGTTTTCTTTTGCCCGCGGCCACAGCAGGCAGGCAAAGTGTAAGCAACAGCATCGACCATTGAACCAATCGACATCGTTGCCGGGCTGAGGGCGTGATCATTAATTTTGCTCCAAGAGGCGACCTATTTCAGTCATGTAGCCATTGGGTAACTCTGAGTCTGAGAAGGAGCCTTGCCTGCTAGGTCCCCGCCTTCATCTGCATGCTCAGAGCCTGAGTTCCGTGAGCCGGGTCCATTCTTGGCCGGGTTTTCCGATTGAGACAGCGATATTGTATACATCATTCAGAATCTACTGACAATGGAGCTTTTGCAGCCCGCGCATTAGTAAACAAACCGATTGTTTAATGGGGAAAACCGGAGACTTTTCTGCTTGACAGTGGTAGTAGAAAAGGACTATCGTCTCGCCGAGTTGGCTGATTTTACGGGGATCTTCTTGTAAGACAATCGTTTGTCTTTGAGCAATACGCAGAGCGAAAGCGGGTATACCGAGTCGGTAAACAGTATTTAGTATACAGAGTAACTGAAGTACATTAGAACAGAGTGATTCGACTCTCCGGGTTGCGTCAGCCCGCGAGAATCACCAAATGGCATCCACGTCGGTGCAAAATGGGAGGGGTGAATGAGTAAGGCACTTCACGTCGCGATTGCGTGTCTTCTGCTGTGCGTAGCCCAAGTTGGTCTCGCGCAAAATACAAACTCCAGTGACATTCGTGGTACGGCCACCGATCCGTCGGGAGCGGTTCTGCCCGGCGTGAACGTTACCGTAACCAACGTAGACACCGGTGTGGTTAGGGACTTCGTCACCAACAGTGATGGACTTTACGATACCAATTCGATTTTGCCTGGAAGCTACACCATCACTTTTAGCAAGGACGGGTTCCAGAAACTGGTGGTTGGCCCGATCACGCTGCAGATTGGCCTGGTTACGGTGAACGGTGACCTGAAAGTCGGCTCGAGCAGCCAGATCATCGAAGTTAGGTCCGACGCCCCGATTTTGAAGACGGAGGATGCACAGGTCGCGAGCTCGTTGTCCACGCAACAGTTGACCGACCTGCCGAGCGTCGATCCGGCGAACGGCTGGACCAGTCTCCTGAAGCTGCTTCCCGGCGCTACCAGCACTCCGGGCGGCACCAACGGTGGTGGCAGTGGCGACCAAAATCCCGGAGTTGATCAAGCCATCGCCGGAAGCATGCCATTTTTCTCCAGCTACCTGGTCGACGGCGGCTCGATTTGGTTGCCGCATAGCGCCAACATTGACCAGGGCCAGAGCGAGAGCGTGGCCGAAGTGAACGTGATTACTTCGACCGCCTCGGCCCAGTATGGCGGCGGCGGGAATGTCTTCAACGTCATCAGCAAGAGCGGGACCAATCAGTTTCACGGCTCCCTCTACGACTACTTCCAGAACGACGCAATGAATGCGAGAGACTACTTCAACCGCACTGGCGCCAAGGGGAAGCAGCGTTTCAACTACTTTGGCGGGGCGATTGGGGGGCCGATACTGAAGGACAAGTTGTTCTTCTATTTCAACTATCAACAGTTGGAAAACCCCAATAGCCAGATCACCACAGTTTCAGTTCCGACCGCAGACATGCAGGCAGGTTGCTTCGATCCTGCGATCTTCGGAACCAGCCTTACGCTTGATGCTGCGCACGGTGGCACGCCATTAACCCCCAATCCCACTCAATGCGGCGCGTTTAATCCTGCCGACCTTGCCCTTCCCACCGCTGATTTCGACCCGGTAGCGGTAAATATTCAGAAGAATTTTCTTGCGCCCAATCTGAGTGGAGTCGGAAACAACTTCAGCTTTCTGAAAGCTGCCAACGGCAACAGTAAGAAATTTTTTGGACGCTTGGACTACAACATGAGCGCCAAGAACCGAATCAATATTACGACCACGATGCACGACAATCCGCACAAGACCAATATAGATCCCGGTCCTAATTGCCCTATCGCCTGCGAGAACAATGCGGGCGAAGGGTATAACGCGCAGATCACGGACGTGTACACCATCAGTACGACCATGGTGAACGAATTCCGGTATTCGTTTGTCCGGCAGGGGAATTGGTTTGTTCCGCAGACCTTGAACAAAGGCTTCCCGGCTCAGCTGGGATTGCAGTTCTCCAGCGCGGATGTGTTTCCGACGGTGAACTTCAATGGAACCGGCGCCCCTACCAATAACATGCTGAGTCCGGGTACCAACGCAGTTTTCATCGAGAACACCTTCATTCCGTCAGATGTGCTCACCATGGTTCATGGCAAGCACATTCTCCACTTCGGCGGCGAGGTGATGTTTGAGCAGGATAACTCGACTCCATGGGGCAGCATCCATGGGGCTGACTTCACCTTCACTGGCCAGTTCACCACCAGCAACCCCACGAGCAACGTAGGCTACGCCGATTTCTTGTTGGGAGACGCGCAGCAATGGAGCACCTCGACACAACCGGAACACGGAATGCGTGCCAAGAACTTCTCGTTCTTTGCCCAGGACGATATCAAGCTGCGGCCGAACCTGACCGTTAACCTCGGTGTACGCTCGGAAACGCATGGCGGAATGAGCGAAGTCCAAAACAATTTGGGTGGCTTTGATCCGACCATCACCAATTCGATCACCAACACGCTAGGCTCGGTTTCGTTTGCCGGCGAGAACGGTGCGCCCACTCAATCGTTCAAGACAAAGACCAAGGTAATGCCTCGCCTGGGAGTCGCCTGGCAGCCGTCGAATAATTGGGTAGTGCGGGGCGGAGTTGGCCAATACGCCGCCCTCTGGAGCATGGACACTGTCGGTGGGCCTCTAGGCTTCGGAACAGGTGTCACGGGCACTCTGTCAGCCAATCCTGGCGACCCGCCGGCGGTACAGCTTTCGGGGACGGGAGCAGGTCTACCCATCATTGCCGGTCGCGATCCTGCTACCTACATCACGCCTGCAAATCCGCAGGGAAACGGGTTTATACCCTTTACCCCTTACGATCTGCCCATCATGAACGGCTGGCAGTGGACGGGAAGCCTGCAGCGGCGTTTGCCGGCTAACATGGTGGTAGAGGCGCAATACGTCGGCAGTCACTGGGACAACCTGCACTTCGAGGCCGACATCAACCAGGTGCCTGCGGACAAGCTCGGAGGCGGCCAGGCGGCGCGGCCATTCCCGCAATTTAGCAGCATCGGCATCGGCTCGGGCGGATCGCGAACCGGCCTGTATACCGGTGTTTCGAACTACCACGCAGTGAACGTCTTACTGAAGAAACCATTCGGTTTTGGCTTGTCTGCCGATGTCGCTTACACATGGTCGCGTCTGAAAGATGACATGGATACCTCCGGCTGGGGCAACCAGTTCGGTGCCGTGTACTATCAGGACGCCTTTAATCCACATGCCAACTACGCGCTCTCGAATTTCGATCGGCCCAATTCGATAAAAGGGTCGTTAACCTATGCGATACCGCTGGGGAGGGGACACCAATACTTGAACTCGGCTCTAGCGGATGCGGCGGTCGGCGGTTGGCAGCTGTCAACTATCATCATAGCTCAGTCTGGATCCCCGTTTACGGTAGTGATGAATAGCGCGACTCCGTCCGGCGCGCTGTGCAACGGATGCGCTCTATATCCCAACCTGGTCGGGAATCCCAGTGCGGGCCATCAGTCGCTCAACCAATGGTTCAACCAGCTCGCCTTTGCGCCGCCGCCGGTTAATACTTTCGGCAATAACGAGAGAAACTCGCTTCGTGGACCCGATCTGACCGATGTCGACTTATCACTGGCCAAGACTTGGGGTATACCGGGCTGGGAACGGGGCAAACTGCAGCTTCGGATGGATGCTGTCAATGTCTTAAACCATCCAAGCTTCCGAAATCCCAGCAATAACCTCAATCCAAATGCGCTGACATCGGGTGTGCCCGATCCAAGCGTGGGACAAATCACCGCAACCACGATCACCGGTCGCACCCTTCAACTCAGCGCCAGATTTTCCTTCTGAGCGCGGGGCGGAGATAGGCGTTTCCGGAAACTAAATTAAGGACGGCGGCAGGCCGCCGTCCTTTTCTTTTACCCACCGGGCAAATAGATGTCGGCAGTATCATTGGTGAGGATGAGGACAAAAGAAGCTACTCGCTTACTCGGAGCCATCCTCTTTTTTCTCGGTTCACTGCCGTGTCTCTCTCAACCGGGTGCCAGCCGCCAGCAGCAAATCGAATCGCACGGACACACGGCTCAGGAGTTTTTAAAACAGAATCGGCCGGATTTGGCCATAGCGGAATTCCGCGCCATCGTCGCCCTGGACCCCAATAACGTCGACGCTCACGGCAATCTCGGCGTGCTGTTGTTTTTTCAAGGCGCCTACGCCGATGCCATTCCACAGCTTCGCGCCGCCCTCCGGCTCCGGCCTGGCTTAGCGAAGATCCAGGCTCTGCTCGGCATGGCGGAGAAACGGACGGGCAACGGCAAGAGTGCGCTCGCAGATCTGGAGAAAGCCTTTCCCAAGCTGGGGGAGGAAAAGATTCAGATTAACGCGGGCATGGAGTTGGTTGAGATCTATACTGGGGCCGGCGATCTGGACAAGGCTGCGGCAATTGTCAGCACGCTTCGCCGCTTATACCCCACGAATGTCGAAGTGCTCTACGCCTCCCAACGGATTTATTCGGACCTTGCCGCCGAATCTATGCTGACTCTCTCATTGGTCGCACCGAAATCTGCCCGGATGCGTCAAGTCATGGCCCATGAAATGGCAAAGCATGGGGATGACGAAGGAGCGATCAAGAACTACCGCGAGGCTCTCAAGCTCGATCCTAACCTTCCCGGACTGCATTTTGAATTGGCGGAGATGCTGAACGCCTCGTCTTCATCTGCGGAACAAGATGAGGCCGAGGGAGAGTACAAGGCGGCGCTTGCGGTTAACCCATTCGATGAAAAGGCAGAGTTCAGACTAGGAGACATCGCTTCCCGGCGAGGTGACGCACACAGTGCCTACACACACTATTCGCGGGCGGTAGAACTGCAACCGAATGACGCGGAAGCCAACATTGGTCTGGCCAAAACACTGATGCTGATGGGTCAACCCGACAAAGCCGAACCATTGCTCACCCATGCGCTTCAGATGGACCCTACCAGTGCCGCAGCCCACTTCCGACTGAGCACGTTATATCGCCAGGCGGGACGTGCCGCCGATGCGAAACACGAACTGGAGGAGTATCAGAAATACAAAGTTATGAAAGAGAAACTCGAGGAACTTTACCACGAGATGCGGCTCAAGCCGGCCGGGCAGGAATCCGCCGAAACGGACGCGCGGAAATAGCCGCCGATGAAGCTTGGTCCTCTGAGTTCGGAGTGGCGGAATGCTCCCCAATACGACCGATGCGCGGGAACCGATCAACGCGTGAAGACCGGCGTTTACATGGCTTTGACGATTTTCGTTCTTGCCTTAGCGCCGGCGTTCTCTCAGATCTCCCCAGGCTCTGCACAACGAAAGCTATCGGACGACAACAAGACTCGAGTGCAAAACTCAGCGCCAGCGACAGCCTTTCCTCAATTGCCCCAACTGGTGGATATCACCGCTTCGACTGGCATCAGGTTTGACCACCTCTCGAGTCCTGAACAGAAATACATCGTAGAGTCGATGAGCGGCGGCGTTGCGTTGATTGATTACGATCGCGACGGCTGGCCAGACATCTACTTCACCAACGCACAAAGCGTGGAGATGGCGCTGGCGGGCAAAAAAGCGCGTAGCACGCTCTACCACAATAATCACGACGGGACCTTTACCGACGTTACGGACAAAGCGGGCGTCGGTTATCCCTGTTGGGCCATGGGCGCGGCGGTCGGCGACTACAACAATGATGGCTGGCCGGATTTATTGGTCACCTGCTTCGGGGGTGTAGTTCTCTATCGCAATAGCGGCGATGGAACATTTACCGACGTCACCCAACAAGCAGGCTTGAGCAAAGACTCAGGCTGGGCCACCGGCGCCGCCTTTGGCGACTACGATCATGATGGCTGGGTGGACTTGTTTGTATCGCACTACGTGGACCTCAAACTAAGCAACCTTCCCGCATTCGGTTCCCTCAAGACATGCAAATACCACGGTATCGATGTCCAATGCGGACCCCGAGGTCTCAAGGGATCTCCTGACAATCTCTACCACAACAATGGCGACGGCACATTTACCGATGTATCGAAGAAGGCAGGAGTGGACGATCCTCAAAATCGCTTCGGACTCACCGCGGTGTGGTCAGACTTTAACAACGACGGCCGTCTTGACCTGTTTGTCACCAATGACGGACAGCCCAACTATCTTTACCGCAACGACGGAGATGGACACTTCACCGACATTGCCTATCTTGCAGGCGTGGCCGTCAACCAAGATGGAGCCGAGCAGGCCAACATGGGCCTTGCCCTGGGCGATTATGAGCACACCGGACTTATGTCCGTCGCCATTACCCACTTCAACGACGAATACACGGCATTGTTCCGGAACGATGGGAAGTTGAATTTTACCGACGTCTCCTACGCCTCCGGCATCGCTCCAGCCACGACTTCTTACGTGGGTTGGGGCAATGCATTCCTCGATTTCGATAATGATGGCTGGCTCGACCTGTTTCTGGTGAACGGCCATGTATACCCACAAGTGGACAGCATCGACATAACAGCCAAGTACCGCGAGCCAGCGTTGCTGTTCTTGAACCAGCATGATGGCCTGTTCAAGAACATCAGCAAGCTTGTCGGACCGGCCATCCAAACTTTGCAAGTCAGCCGGGGAGTGGCGACTGGTGATTTGTTCAATGACGGACGCCTTGAGGTGGTTATCGAGAATCTGAAAGGCGAGCCTATGATTCTCCAGCCACAAGGTGGTGCCGCGAATCATTGGATTGCCTTTGCGCTCGAAGGAACCGGCGGCAATCGCCTTGCACTCAACGCGCGGGTGAAGATTACGGCCGGCGACCTGGTGCAGACGGGTGAAGTCCTCAGTGGAGGAAGTTACCTATCCCAGAATGATCTCCGCGTTCACTTCGGTCTCGGCAGTAGGGAACGCGTCGATAAAATTGAAATCTCGTGGCCGGACGGCAAGAAGGAGACCCGAACTAACTTGGCTGCCGACCACATCTACCCCCTGAAGGAGGCTCAATAACCCGGCCTCACCCACGTTCTTCCTCGACTTTCTTGACACTAGGATGTGTATTTAGTATACAGAATGCCGATCCCGACAAAGACAAGGAAGACTTCAATTACCAGGCGGGATGTAGACTGAAAAAGATCGATGCACAGCCCGTAGTATCCGGTCCAGGAGCCCTTCCCGACAATGTGCGCATCGGAGCGCAATCTCGTTTCCAACACTGTCCTTCATGCCCTGCGGTGCAGTCTGGCGGCCTTGGTATTACTGGGCGTCACAGCTTTGCGCGCGCAGCAGGCTAAGCCAGCAGCGACCGAGGGAACAGGTGAGACCCAGGAAGACAACAGGGCGCTTCGCACCCGCGAGTTTCTTGGCTTGGGTAGGATGCCGGATGCCAAAATGGCAGCCGAAGGCGCCAAGATTTTCGGCCCCAACTGTGGCTTTTGCCATGGCGCTGATGCCCGGGGCGGCACCGGACCAGATCTCCTGCGCTCTCCTGTGGTCCTGCACGACAACCAGGGAGAGGTGATTGGGTCGACGGTACGTGAGGGCAGGCCTTCGCAGGGGATGCCGGCTTTTTCTTCGTTGACCGATGACCAGATTCGCGACATCTCGGAGTTTCTCCATTTACAAGTCGAACTAACTGCGAATCGGGGAACCTACAAGATTCTGAGCGTGGTCACCGGAAACGCCAAAGCTGGCGAAGCCTATTTCAACGGCACGGGAAAGTGCAATACCTGCCATTCCACGACCGGCGACCTGGCGCACGTGGGGTCAAAGATGGAACCGCCGGATCTCCAGCAAGCCTTCTTGTATCCCGGCGCCCGGGGGATCGCGAACGGGGGATCAAAATCGGCTCCGAAGGCTACGGTCACGTTCCCAAATGGCAAAACGGTCACCGGCATGGTCAAGTATCAGGACGATTTCTATATCTCGCTATACGACGCGGACGGCAAGTATCATTCGATCGTTCTGGATCAAGGCGTCAAGGTGCAGGTCGATGACAAGCTGGTCTTCCATCGTCAAATGCTGGACCGGTATACCAATGAGCAGATGCACGATCTTACGGCCTACCTGGTGACGTTGAAATGAACCTCGGCCACGTTGCCCTGTTATTTTGCCTCTGGTTGTTTCTATCGCCCGGCGTATTGCTTGCCCAAGGACTCGATCCCCAGAAGCTCCTGCAGCGCGAGCCCACCGACACCTGGCCAACTTACAACGGAGACTATTCCGGCAAGCGCTTCAGCCCGCTCACCGAGATTCGTGCCGAAAATGTCCGTTCTCTGGCGGTGGCGTGGATGTTTCGCGTCACCATTGCTGGTGGCACTATGCGCGGAGTCGGAGAGCCCGAAATCAAGTCGACACCGCTGCTGGTGAACGGCATTCTTTACTTCACCATTCCCGATCACGTTTATGCCCTGGATGCGCGCAGCGGTCTGGAGCTCTGGCATTACGACTGGGTGGACGCTGGCGGCCACTTGGTAGGCAATCGCGGCGTGGGCATGTATGGCGACTGGCTGTATTTTTTGGCGCCCGATGGTTGGTTCATCTCTCTGGAAGCGAAGACAGGCAAGGAGCGTTGGAGAAAGAAAGTTGCCGACGAGAAGATGCAATACTTCACTACCGCAGCTCCGATGGTGGTTGGGAATCATGTGATGGTGGGCGTGGGCGGCGACGCAATTGACGTTCCCGGTTATCTGGAATCTCGCGATGCGGTGACGGGCGAGCTGCAGTGGCGCTGGAATACCGAGCCGAAAAAAGGGGAGCCAGGATCGGAGACTTGGCCCAACGACGCAGCCATGGCACACGGCGGCGGAATGACCTGGCTGCCTGGCACCTATGATAAGGATCTCAACCTATTGTATTGGGGCACGGGCAATCCCAATCCGGTGGTCGCGGGACAGGGGCGTGCGGGCGCCAATCTTTGGACTTGCTCGATCGTCGCGCTGAATCCGGCCACTGGTAAATTGGCTTGGTACTTCCAGGCATCTCCCCACGATACCCACGACTGGGACAACACCGAAACGCCGGTCCTATTCGATGCCGAGATCGAAGGCAAACCGCGCAAACTGCTGGCGCAGGCGGCGCGCAACGGATATTTCTTTGTTCTCGATCGCACCAATGGGAAAAGTGTACTGTCCAAGCCCTTTGTTCCACTGAATTGGTCCAAGGGGGTTGATGCTAACGGTCAGCCGATTCCGGACGAGACCAAAGAACCCCGTGTGGACGGTACGTTGATGACCATCAACGGCGGTGGCGGTACCAACTGGATGCCTCCCAGTTACAGTCCGCAAACCGGTTTGTTCTACGTCAATGCCACTTTGGGTTACAGCCTGACCTATCTGACCGATACCAGCGAACGTCCCGAGGGTTATGGAGGTTCAGGGCGTGGGCTTTGGTCGCAGCATGTGCTGGAAGCGCTCGACTATAAGACCGGCGACGTAAAGTGGAGCCATCCTTATACCGACGACCCATCAGCTTTTCGCTTGGGCGGTCCGGGAATCCTGACCACTGCCGGCAATCTTCTATTCACCGGGGACTACAAGCGCAACTTGATCGCCTTTGACGCCACCACCGGCAACATCCTCTGGCATTTCCCCATGCTGCGTTCTCTGGGGAATGGACCTGAGACTTACCTGCTGGACGGCCGTCAATACCTGATCGTGGGAGGGGGCGACACGCTGTACGCATTTACCCTGGTCCCCGCCCGGTAACCCGGAGTTCCCTTCCGTCCCAAGGCCGACAGAGAACTTTGCCTTCGTTGCCCGGACTTCGCGACCTTCGCCGTCAAGATCCATTATCCAACCAAGCTGCGCACGGGAAGCGGCACGAGCGCCTGAGCGGGCCACTATTTCGCGGTCCAGCCACCATCGATCAGAATGTCAGTTCCGGTAACGAATCCCGCAGCGTCCGAACAGAGATAGCAGGCCAGGGCGCCAATCTCTTCTACCTTGCCCCATCGTCCCACGGGCAGATTAGCCAGGAATTGCACGCTGGCCTCGGGGTTATTCATGATCCCAGCGTTGATCTCCGTGGCAAACGGGCCGGGGCTGATGCCGTTCACGGTAATTCCTTCGCCCGCGAGCTCCAGCGCCAGGGACCTGGTCAGGCCGAGGAGCCCTGCCTTGGCGGAACAGTACGCGGTTCGCCCGGGCAGCGAGACGTGGCTCATGATCGAAGTCATATTCAGAATACGGCCATAGCCCGAGACCTTCATTCCCGGCACGAACGCGCGGCTGACCAGGAAGGTCGAGATTAAACTGGAATCCAGAACGCTGCGAAACTCGTCGAGGGAAAATTCAACCAGAGACTTGCGGATATTCGAACCTGCGTTGTTAATCAGAATTTGGGGGTGACCGAAGCGCTTGACTACGCCCTGGGCTATAGCGGCGACATCGTCCTCTCGCGTCACGTCACCGGTAAATACTTCAGCGGTCCCGCCACGCCGGACGATCGCGTCGCGCACCGATTCCAGACGCTTCACATCGCGGGCGACGAGGGCAATTTGAGCGCCCGCGTCCGCTAGCGCCAACGCCATTGCCTCGCCCAGTCCGCGGCTTCCGCCGGTGATCACTGCTGTTCGACCCTTCAAATCGATTTTCATGTCCATCCTATCTGACTGCGGAGGTTGCCACCGCACCGTTTAGAAATTCGCGATTGCAGTGCTTGAGAGTTTGACAGCGGTTGCGACGCCAACCGGTTGGCGATCAGCGTTCTCAGGGTCAAGGTAAAGCCAGCATAAAGCAGAAATGGTGGCGGCGCCGACCATCAGGTAGATCAGAGGATTCCAGTCACCGCTCGTCCGCTGCAGAATCAGACCGCCGACGACCGGCGCGACAAAACCCGCCAGGTTTCCCAGCATGTTCATAGCGGCGGCGACCGTTGCCGTATAGGGGCCGCCGATCTCAACGCAGGCGTTCCATGAAATCGGCATAGTCAGATCGCTGCAAAAGCTGGCAACACCCATGCATAGCATAGCGGGCAGAACGGCACGGACCTGGGTAAAAACGAGCAGTAGCGTGGCCGTCCCCAGAAAGCCGCAAAAAGCGATGGCCCGGCGGGGCAGCCGTAGCGGCGCCAACCCCGTAGCCAGAGAACCAAAACCCCCGAACAGAAGCGGAAGAACCGACAGAGCCGCAGCGTGTCCCGGGGTCTGACCCCGGGCCTCCCGCAAATAGGTCGGGAGCCACGTCACGTAAAAGTACCAGACAAAGGAGAAGCAGAAATACTGCAGGACAAGGAAGAAAACCTGGGGCGTAAGCAGCAGGGAGATCCAGCTATGCTTCCGACCGTGATCGCGATGACTGGTGAAAACCCGGGAGGCCTCAAGCAATTCCCTTTCCGCGTCATTGACACTTGGGTGCTGGGCCGGGTCGTCCTTGAACCAGAGAAAGAATACGGTGCACCACATCACGCCCAAGGCCGCGAATGCCACAAATGCCCATCTCCAACCGAATAGAGCGATGCCCGCCAAGGCCAGGGGTGGTGTTGCCGCCCCGCCCCAGCGGGTGGCCGCCCACATCAGCGATTGTGCGGTAACCCGTTCGCGCGCCGGCAGCCACGCGCTGAGCATACGAGTAAGGTTGGGAAAGCATCCGGCCTCGCCGGCCCCAAACAGGAAGCGGATTACGCAGAGAGAAGCCAGGTTCCAAGCGGCCCCAGTTAGCGCTGTGAACGCTGACCAGGCCAGCACGATCCGCAACAAAACCCGTCGCACACCCAGCCGGTCTCCGAACAGGCCGGCGGGAAGCTCGAACAATGCGTAAGACAGGCCGAATGCGCCGAACACCAGCCCTAGTTGCGCTTTCTGCAAATGGAGATCACGCGCAATCGGACCCGCAGCTTGTGAAATGGCAACTCGCTGGATGTAGGAAAGGATTGCCAGTCCGATAGCCAGCCCCACCACCCCGTATCGGGCCCGGCTTGGTTTCATCGCTGTATGCCACGCAAATGTTGAGATACACGTGTCTGTCGTATACAATCTTCTAATGGCGAGGCCGAATTTTCCCATCTCCGGCACTCGATGACAGATACAGCGTCAATTTTGTTTCCGGGTGGACGCAAGATTGCCATGGATCTGCATATTAAGTACGATCTCTTCCCCTGTCAATTTATGGAGGTACCATGGCTGACACGACGCCTTCTACCCTGAAATCGCATTTGGTGCAAAGGCTGCGCGAGGCGATTCTGGCGGGCGAGTACAAGCCGGGCGATCGCCTGAACGAAAGCCTGATTGCCCGCGAGTTAAAGATCAGCCGTATTCCGGTGCGAGAGGCCCTGTTCCAACTCCAAGAAAGCGGCCTGGTGATGAACCATGAGCGCCGAGGCATGTTCGTCACCCTTTTATCCAAAGAGGATGTGCAAAAGATCAACAGCGTCCGCATCATCTTGGAGACAGAGGCACTCAAGCTGGCGCGGGCACGCATGACTCCGGAGCTCGAGACCGCGCTCTGTACCCAGGTGAATAAGATCGAAAGTTGGAACGGCACGGAGGGGACCGTGGCGGAGGCCGCCGCGCTCGACCTCGAATTTCACCGTACCTTATGGGCGGCGTCGGGCAACGATTGTCTGGTAAGAGTGCTGGACTCGCTGGCGACCGTCCTGTTTGCCCACAAGACGCTTGAGCATGTCAGCCACGAGCTCCGCAAATGGCGCCTCAATCACCATCGTGCATTGCTCGACGTGGTGCTGAGCCCGAGGGAATTGGACATACAAGAAGCAGTCGTGATGCATTTGCGGATGGCTTACCCTGAGCCGGAGCGGTTCTCCAGCATTGCCACGCCCGCGTCCAACCTCCCTACACCCGCCCGGCGGGAACGCCGAGCCATGGTTAAGTTTCAGGCGCCGGTTGTGCCGCCGCGTGAGAACAATAGAGGGATTCGTCGCAGAAGACAACGAGCGAACTCAGTCACCCGGATTGGGCAGTCCACGCCAGTTGACGCGCCAGGATCGTTGTGATCCGAGGGTGCTTCGGGGATGTCGGGGATTTGACTCGGGCAATCAGTATTTAGTATACAGATGACGACTGCTTTGCTCGACCGATGACGGCCTCGATTGGGGACCCGGGCGCGGGCGGCGCCGTTTGGATTCCCCGTCCTTATGCCTCGCCATGCCACCAAATGCTGGACTTGGCCGACAGCAAGAACCGAAAACCTAAAAAACTTAGGCTGGTAGGACCAGGTGGGGAGAGGTTCTGTGCGAACGGGGCTTTCCAAGAACCGCGCTGCATCATGTCCTCTATTCGGGCCGCCACCGGGACCGAAGAAGTACGGTCTTAATGCAGTTGAGATTGCGCCGCTTGCACAGCATCTACCACGCAGGCGTTGATGTGGGAGGGAAACAATGGAGTCTAAGAGAACCCTGCGATCCGCGGCATGGTTTGCTCGAGCCGACAAAGATGGCTTCATTCATCGCAGCTGGATGCGTGGCTATCCGGAAGATGTATTCGATGGAAGGCCGATCATCGGAATCTGCAACACCTGGTCCGAACTGACACCCTGCAACGCGCATTTTCGCGAGCTCGCGGACCGCGTCAAGCGCGGTGTCTGGGAGGGCGGCGGGTTCCCTCTTGAATTTCCTGTGACCTCTCTCGGTGAAACTAACACCAGACCGACCGCCATGCTCTTTCGCAATCTGCTGAGCATGGATGTAGAAGAATCCATCCGCGCAAATCCTATCGACGGAGTGGTCCTCCTCTGTGGGTGCGATAAAACCGTGCCTGCTCTGATCATGGGAGCCGCGAGTTGCGATCTTCCAACCCTGGTAGTTTCTGGCGGTCCCATGTTGAATGGAAAGTTCCGCGGCAAGGACATCGGTTCGGGCACGGATGTCTGGCGTTTCAGTGAAGAAGTGAAAGCCGGCACCATGAGCCTGGCGGAATTCAGGGAGGCCGAGGTCTGCATGTCTCGATCAGCAGGCCATTGCATGACGATGGGTACCGCCTCAACCATGGCCTGTATGGTGGAAGCGCTCGGCCTTGGGCTTCCTCACAACGCGGCAATCCCGGCTCCGGACGCGAGGCGTTGGACCTTGGCTCATCTCGCGGGCCGGCGCATTGTTCAAATGGTGCATGAAGATCTGCGCATCTCCAAAATCCTGACCCGGAAGGCATTCGAGAACGCAGTTCGCGTGAACGGAGCCGTAGGCGGTTCTACCAACGCCGTGCTCCATTCACTTGCGATCGCGGGACGGACCGGAATTCGACTCTCTCTAAGCGATTGGGACAATTTGGGCCGCGAAGTCAAGACCGTGGTCGACCTGATGCCCTCAGGACGATTCCTGATGGAGGATTTCTATTACGCCGGCGGTCTTCCCGCTGTCATTCGAATCCTGGGCGAGAACGGCTTACTGCATCGTGACGCCCTCACCGTAAACGGAAAAACGATCTGGGAAAACTCGCAGGACGCTCCCAACTGGAATAACGAGGTCATCCGTCCATTAGACAAACCTCTGACGGAACACGGTGGGATTGCGGTATTGCGGGGCAATCTCGCGCCCGATGGTGCGGTGCTGAAGCCGTCTGCGGCATCGCCTCATTTGCTTCGTCACCGCGGCCCGGCCGTGACCTTCGAAAATATAGAGGACTACCACAAACGCATCGACGACCCCGATCTGGTGGTAGACCAAAATTCCGTCCTTGTTCTCAAGAACTGTGGTCCTTGCGGCTATCCCGGTATGGCGGAGGTCGGCAATATGGGTCTGCCGTCCAAAGTGCTCAAGCGTGGAGTCACAGATATGGTCCGTATCTCGGATGCTCGCATGAGCGGGACCGCTTACGGTACCGTGGTCCTTCATGTGGCCCCGGAGGCCGCGGTGGGCGGACCTCTCGCGCTGGTTCGAGACGGCGATTTGATCGAGCTGGATGTCGAAGCAAGGAGGCTCCATCTTGAGGTGTCGGAGCAAGAGCTGGAGACCAGACGATCCCTGTGGCAGAAGCCTAAGCCGGCAATGAAGGGTGGCTATCAGCAGTTATACGTTGAGCGGGTGACACAGGCCGACAGGGGTGCAGATTTCGATTTTCTGATCGGATGCCGGGGGGCTGAGGTTCCCCGCGAATCGCACTAGAGAGCGGCTGGCATACAATCTTGCTAACCTCCCTTACGGCGCCTTCGCAGGCGGAGCTTGGTAGTCCACCAATTCATTGAACGGCTTTTTTCCCGCCCATGCGATTGCCCGCAGCAACATGGTCTGAATCTGGGGAAGCGCGAAGTTGGCGTAGGTATGCCCCTGCATCCACACAAAGGCTCGCGCCGGAACTCCACCTTGGAGGGGGTGCTCGAAGGTCCAAATCTGCGGCACGACCTCGCCCTTATGTGTGCCAGCACTCGGAGTCCCCGGAATCACGACGGTGGCCAGCACGTGAATCGGCGGATCCTTTGACCACGTCATGTTGTAGAAGGCTTCATCGAAGATCGTGATATCAGACATACCCTGCATGAGCGGATTTGATCGGTCCACGATCGTGTAGGGAATGTCCGCGCCCAGCGTGTAATTGATCTCGCCGTGCTTCTTCCCCCCGCCCACCAGGCTCGCAAAGTAGGTCGGATCCGGCCCGCACAAGGCATCATGAATCGAAACGATGCCGCCACCGCGTTTGATGAATCCTTCGAGCGCGGCCTTTTCGCTGTCGGTCATGAAACCCGTGTCACCCTTGTCGATGACCAGCACGTCGGTGTGTTCAAGTTCGGTTGCGCTCGGAGCATGCAAGGAACCGTCGACCACGGCACCATGATCGGTCAGGATCTTGCTCCAGTCCGCCAAAAACTGCGGATAGTCGTGCAGACCAGGACCGTGGGTCTTCAGCCCCGCGCGGATGTAAACGTGCATTCCATTCGGGTTCTGACCCCACAGGGGCGCTCGTTGAACGTTGGGCGGGTTGTCTGAACCGGAGGGAGCGGTTTGCTGCGCCAGCCCGGGCGAAATCAGAACGCTAAGGACGCCAACCACCGCGGAACACATGCAGGACAGTTTCATCGTTCGCATCACTTTCATACTGGGAAAGCCTCCGTCTTCGGATCGCGCTCGATCCCGAACGCCGACGATCATCCTGACCGCGCCGCTTGAGCATCCACTATTCAGAAAGCGAAAAACTGTAAAGCACGTTGCCTGCCGATATCGCCACAAACTGCTTTCCGTCTACTGCGTAGCTCATGGGAGACGAGTTGATCGTGCCCCCGGTTTGGAAATGCCAAAGGTGCTTGCCGGATTTGGAGTCTAGGGCAATCAGATCTCCGTCCCCGGTGCCCGCAAACACAATCCCGCCGCCGGTACTCAGCACGCCCGCTCCGAAGGAGCCGCGAACCATCGAGAACTTCCACTCAACGTCTCCGGTTGTTGTATCGATCGCGAGTACTCCGTTCTTGCCTTCCTCACCGCCCGCATCCGGGGCAGAAAAGGGCTCCCCGCCAATGTATTGCCGGCCGGCTTCATAGGTGACCGGCGAGCTGCGATAGCCTTGGCCGTGGTCGCGTGCAACCACGTAGAGCCAGGAACTCGCGGGATCGTAAGAAGGACTCTGCCAGTTGGATCCGCCTACACCGGTTGGGTACACCACGCTGCCCTTCGGGGATGCTTGCCAATCCGGCTCCAGAATTGGGCTTCCATCCGGGCGGAATCCACGATTCCAGTTTTGTTTGACGTAGGCTTTGGCAAAGAGAAATTTTCCGTTGGTTCGGTCGAGAACGTAAAACATTCCATTACGATCCGCCTGCATGATCAGCTTGCGCACCTGTCCGTCGATGGTACGGTCCGCGAGAATCAGGTCCTGGTTGGCGTCCCAATCGTGAGTGTCGCCGGGAGTAAACTGGTAATACCACGCCAGTTTGCCGGTTTCCGGATTTAGCGCGACCACCGAACAGGTAAACAGGTTGTCGCCTTTGCGGACATCTCCGTTCATGTCCGGCCCCGGGTTTCCGACTGTCCAGTAGAGGAGGTTGAGCTCGGGGTCGTAGCTACCTGTCAGCCAGGTTGCGCCGCTGCCCTGTTTCCAGCTGTCGCCGCTCCAGGTGTTGTGCCCCGCTTCACTCGGGCCCGGAACCGTATAGAACCGCCATAAACGCTTTCCGGTGACAGCATCGTAGGCGTCGATGAAACCGCGAATACCGAACTCCCCTCCCGCGACGCCAACGATCACTTTGCCCTGAATCGCCAGAGGGGCTTCGGTAATGGTATAGCCCTTCATGGTGTCGGCCACCTGGGTCTCCCAAAGCACACGCCCCGTCCGAGCATCCAGGGCCACCAGCGCGGCGTCCAGGGTGCCAAGGAACAGACGGTTCTCGAGCACCGCGACTCCACGACTGAAAGGATTGGTTTGATACGGATTCACCACCTTTTGCCGACGCTCATATTTCCAGATCTCAAGTCCGCTCCTGGCATCAAGGGCAAACACCTCTCCCGGCTGACCGGCAGTGTACATCGTGCCATCGACCACCAGCGGCGTAGCCTCCAGCACCGAGTTTCCCGGCATCTGCTTGGCCCAACGGACTCGCAGCTCTTCGAGGTTGCCGGGAGTAATCTGACTAAGAGAAGAAAAGTGGAAACCCTGGAAGCCTCCCCAATAGGTCAGCCAGTTTTGGGGCTCGGCTTGCGCGTTGCGCAGCCTTTCGAAGGTCAATCCCCTGGAAAGATCTGCCTCGATGGTCTTGCTCAGATCGCGCGCCTTCAGGCTTTTCAAATAGGCCACCAGATTCTGAACCTCAGCCGCCGAGAGCAGCTGACCGTAGTTGTCCGGCATCAAGTGATCGGCCTTTTGTTCGAGCAGATCGCGCTTGTCGAAGCGATGCAATTCTCCATTCTCATCGGTCAGGATGAGGGTGAAATTGTCTTCCGACCGCCGGACCCCGCGTACTTCCTGCCCATCCCGCGTCTTGACCATGAGGCTGCTTGGTCCGAACCATCGCTTGGTTGCAGTGCCAACATTCGGGTTCACAATCATCTGACGCAGGTAGGCGGCGGAATTTGTTCCAGCCGCCGAGAGATCGGGCGCGACAATTCCGCCGCGGCTATTCACTTCGTGGCAGCGGCCGCAACCGCCCTTGGTCCAGAAATTTTTTTCGCCCGCCGCAACGTCGCCTGGCACTGCCTCGTTCGCCGCGCCGCCATTGCTGCTGAGGCTGCGAAGGTAAGAAATGATGCGCCACACATTGTCGTCGGGCAGATCGGAAAAAGCGGGCATCTGAGAACCCGGGATCCCGTTGCGGATGGTCTGGAACAATTCGCCGTCTTCGCCGCCGTGACGGAAGTTTCCGCTGACCAGCGCCGGACCGCGGTCCCCTCGCGCCTTCCCCCCGTGACAGGACTGGCATGTCTGCCGGTAAAGCACCGCTCCGGCAGCGACCGCCGAGCGATTTCCCGCAAAAGGATTTTTCTGCGCGTCAGGCATCGCCGGCCGTTGTGCGAGGGCCGTCCCAGCACCCAACGCGAAACCCAAAATTGCGAACCGGACCCAACAATAATGGCCTGGAAAGAAAGGGAAAGTCATGAGGGCCTGCGATTACTCATCCGTGGCTCGATTGCGCATGCAGCGCGGCCAAGACAAACACTAGCGGGGCATTGCAATTAATAGTCGGCTCGTTGCAGGAATACGCTCGTTCATCGTCGATGTACATCCGCATCGGCGCTCGTCGCGGCAACGCCTTGCTGATCGGGTCGGCGGGATCGGCGTTCGGTCCATTCGACAATAAACCTGGCCAGGGCACAACGATATGGTCGGCGACGCTCGGCCGGTGATGCGGATGCTGGAGCGGGTTGGACCCGAGCTGGGTCACCCACGAGACGCCCAGGCAGTTCCGGCCCAGCAGGTAATGTAGGTTGTTCACGGCGCAATCCGTATGCGCGTCATTGGGTTCGAATTGATTGGCGATAAGAAGCAACAAGGAATGATTTGCCGCCACGGAATTTGAAGAACCGACATAGTCATCCAGCGCCAGCGAGTTACCGTAACCGTTTTCCCTGCTCTGCTGAACGAACTCTCTGGCAGTCTTCAGCGTAGCTTGCTGGATCGCCGCGATCGCCGCAATCGAGCCCTCCCGCTGGGCTAACGCATAGCTCCAATATCCAAGAGAGCTTACCTGAGTCGACGAAGGTACGTCGATCGTGATTGTGGACAGAGGCTGCGGCAACGTCGCCATGAAGGCGTCACGGTAGACCGCATCTCCGGTCGTGCGCCACAGTTCCGCCGTTGCCCACAGAATCTCGTCGCGGCAGTCGCTGTCGCCGAATTCGGCAGTATGGATTTCGGCCGGGTTCTTGAATAACACACTGGGATGGTTCTGGCACCAGTTCCACGCCACACGGGAAGCCTTCAGGCACAGCTGCGAAAATGCCGGGGCGTAGGCACTGTAACAGCGCGCCGCGATTGCCATTACGGCAGCCAGATCGGCGGTAGCGCAAGTGCTTTTGTAGGGGGCGGAGCCGGTGCCGATCACATAGTTCGGGCCCAGTTCGTGCTGCGGCATAATAAAGGAGCAGAAATCGTCTCGTGATTGCTTTTGCCAGACCCCACCGTCGCTGTCCTGCAGAGACAACATCCATTGCAGATTCCATTGGATCTCGGCCAGAAAGTCGGGCACCATGCCACCAGATTCCGGAATCTGCAAAGCAAAATCGCGAAGCGACGCACCATAAAGCTCCCACGCCCACAAGAGCGTTCCGGTCGTGATGCCAGAGTTGACGATGTATCGGCCGTAGTCTCCCGCATCATGCCAGCCACCGGTGATGGTGCACGGCCCCGTTTTTCCCGAAGAAGAATGATAAGCGGCCTCCATGTGACATTTCGGATGCTCGTATCCTCCGCCCAGATCGACTTCGTAACCGCATCGCTGCCCAAAAAAAGATCGCATGGTGATCAGGAGCGCATGGTCGTAGGCATCTTTGCCGATCGCGAACGCACCGCCTTTTACTCCCGTGTCGAGCTCAATACGATACTCGCCTGGAGTCTTCAGAGACGAGAAATCCGCGAGTCTCACGGTGTCCCCCGAGGCAGGGTCTGACCGTTGAATACTCAATGTGGAACGGAAGACGACAGAATTGTCCTTTGTCGATCGCAGGAGAAAGGAACTGGCTAATGCGCTAACGGTTGCGACCTTCTGATGATCCGGGAGAAATCCTATCTGGCCCAGATAGATTCCATCGCTCGCGGCAGGAGAACTTTCCGCGGGACGCGTGCCGACTCCAGAAACCTGAGCGCCCCATGAACTTTTCGCAAGAGCGAGCGCACCTAAACCCGAAGCTGTCGTTCTCAAAAATCCCCGCCGATGCATTCCTGCGTCCTCTTGATCTGCCGACCGCCTGCTGGATTTAGCTCACGTGACCCACGTAGTCGGGCGCGTTCACCTGGACCTGGAATCCATCCGGATCGAAGAACTTGAACGACTCCTTCGAAGTAAGGTCCGCGAACTTGAGACCTCGCTCCCTCAACTTTGCGCGCACAGCATCGGCGTCGAAGTTGGCAATTCCGAAGTCGTAGTGGTCGACGGTGGAAGTGTTGTTTTCGCCTTGCTCAATGCCGAAGAAGGAGTCTCCGACGCCGAGGATATGGATAGTCGCCGACTGTTGCTTGAGCTGCATTCCAAAGAATTCCTGGTAGAACTGCGAAGTGCGATGAAGGTCGGGAACGCGCACCGTGACGTGGTTCAAGCTGACCGCCCGGAAGCCGGTGGGAGCGGGAGCCGCCCACGCCGCAGGCACCGCGTACGCGCCAGCTGCCAGGGCAGCGAGGGACACAGCCAACTGTCGGCGACTCAACTTGCCACGCTCCAAATCGATCAACATCCTTTCTATAGCGTCGATCATACGGTCCTTTCTGCGTTCAAGGAATTAGGCTCGTCGCCGGTTTCACCACAAAAGCGTGGTCACCGAGTTTCGAGGCAGGGTCATCTGCAATGCATAAGACCCCAGGCTGCAAGGCACCATTCGTTCCAGGCCGCCACGGTTGGTCAGGACCAACACATAGCTGCCATCCGGATTCTTGACAGCCACATGATCGACGTCGGCGAATTGTCCATGCGACGCCAGCACGCGCGCTCCGCGCTGCATGACCCTCGAATAGTGAGCGAAAGCCCAATACTGGCCGCACCGTGTGATCTTCTGGGTCTTGGAGTGAATCGTCACGATGCCTCCCGACTGGCCTGGCCCCATGTTCGGCTTCCCTTCTTCGTCCAGGGCAAGGTTCCAACCGACAATCGAGCATCCCCAATTCCTAAGAACTCCGGTGAAGGTGGATGACCATTTGCTCCAGTCGGTTTCGAAGTCAGGACTGGTAATCACCGCGCCGCCCTCGGTCCACTGAGCATGTTTGTTGGGGAAGGCGTCGTGTACCCGAGTCATCGCGTCGACGGTCCCGTTGTAGGCATGCCAGGCCACGCTGTCCACATACCGGTTCACACCTGGCTCGCTCAACTGATCGAGCACGCGGCCCCATAGATCATAGTTGTGATCGAGTATCCATATTTTTGTGTCGAGAGAGGCGCGCTCCAAGGCCGGACCCAAATGGTTGGCGACGAACCTCGCCTCGTCTTCCTGGCCCCATAGGCACGCCGGCATCTGGCTGTTCTGGTTGGTATCAACCTCGTTTTGGACCGTGGTCGCGTTGATCTTGATTCCCTCGGCCGCGTAGCTCTGCAGGAAGCGCACGAAGTATTCGGCATAGGGAGCAAAGTACTTCTTCTCCATGGAGCCGCCCAACATCGAGCGGTTAGGCTTCATCCAGGCGGGAGGGCTCCAGGGCGCCGAGAAGAGAAACATATCCGGATTCAACTCGCGCGCCATATGTAAGGACGGAAGAATGTAGCGGCGGTCATGCTCGATGCTGAAACGCTTCAGCTCGGGATCGGGTTCGGGACTGTCGTCGAAGCTGTAGATGCTGGTGGTGTAGTCGCTCGACCCAATGCAGGTTCGTCCCATGGAAAAGCGCAGACCGTCAGGGCCAAACAGTTCATTGAAGAGGGCCCTGCGGTCCTGTGCGTTCAACTGGTAAAACTGGTAGCAGGAAGCGTCGGTAAAAGCCCCGCCGAAGCCGAGAATCTCCTGGTACCAGGTCGTGGGGTCGATGCGAACGCTTTCGCTGTTCTCGACCGCGGCCGTCCACTTCGGGGCTTCCGCCGGCGCATATTTCTGGGTGTCAGAGGTGATCCAGGCTTTTACGGGGCCGGGAGACGCCCCCGCTTGGCTCCATAAAGGAGAAGTTTTGGCCAAGCTGGCTGCGGCAGCCGCCGCGACGGAACGCTGCAGGAAACGACGGCGGGTTGTCGAAGACATATCGATTGTCTTATAGCAAACATACACTGGTTAAGCAACGAAGATTTCCTCAGAATTCGAGGGGTTTTGAGGCCAAGAGAGAAACTTTACGAGTACAGTCGCTGGCGCAACATTCTTACTGCCTTCTTATGAAGACTCCTCGCGAACCCTAACCCCGAGTCGAGGCCGCGCGATTTCCTTAAAGCCGGCGTGTCCATCGCCGCAAATCTGGCTTACTCCGCGCTCATCCCCGGCGCCCACGCGGAATCTAGCGGTGCACCCGTTTCCCCTGCCCGTGCTGTGCAGGAAACACCGCCTTCGAAACTCCATCTCACCATCACCGATCCGGCACAATTACCTGGTACCTAGGTGCGTATCAAAGAACTTCGCCATGATGATGTCGGCCTCCTTGGACTCCGGTAGATTCGGGTCGTACCAGAAGCAATGATTGAGTCCCTCGAAGACGACTAGACTGGCGTCGACTCCGGCGCGCAAGAAAGCGCGATGCAGTATGGTGGTGTCGCTCAGCAGCATGTCGCGCGTGCTGGTCATGAACAGGGTTGGCGGCATACCATGCAGGTCCGCAAAGAATGGTGAGAGTACCGGGTCTTTGGGATCGGCGGAACCGACGTAGACCGCCAGCCACTGCACCCCTTTCGGCCGCGTGTCAGAATGTCCGGAAAGTCCATGGACTCCGTACACCTGTTGCGAGTCGCCGGTCTGCGTGAAGTCTCCTGCGCCCGAAAATATTCCGAGTGCGCCCGGAAGCGGCAGGCCAAGCTGTTTTATCTTGACCGCGACTTCCGGAGTGAGCACCGCTCCGGCGGATGAACCATAGATGCCGATATTCCGCGGCTCATAGGTTTTCATCAGCTCTTTGTAAACCGCGACCACATCCTCGACCGGGGCTGGAAACGTGTGTTCGGGAGCCAGCCGATAAATCACCGACACTACTTTGGTTTGGGTCAGGTTGGCGATAGGGAGAGACTCGGTGAGCGAACCAGAGTCTGAAGTGAACCCTCCGCCATGAAGGTTGATCAGCACACGATTCGCCTTGTTGAGTGGAGTCACCAGCGGCGTAACCACGCTGACGGGCACGCCGTCGATGGTGGAGAATTCGATATTCGCCGGATACACCGCCCGAGTCTCGTCAGAAGACATCTGTTTGGTCTGGACGGGCTTGGGCTTTTCGGGCGGCACCTCGTGAGACGCGGCGCGGGTGCCCTGTCGGGCAAGTGACTTCTGGGCCTCAGAACTGATGGTTTGCGGCACCGGAACAATACGGGTAATGTAGGCCGTGCCGTCGTCGTCAATAAAACTCGACTCCTCCCGCGCCGGAGGTTGCGTAGCGGCCTGCTGGGCGAGGACTTGCGGTGTAAGAGCGATGAGAGCGGAAAAACCCATCGAGAGAACGCGTATCCGAAGTTTCATATTTTTCTCCAATGTCCAGGCCGATTCATCCATCCGCATGAAGTCTCGGTCGCTCCGATGAACTTAGTGGGAGTCTCTCGGGATGGGTGCGCCGCTGCATCCCACCAGAAAGTCCAGGTCCGCTCCCTCATGCGCCTGAAGAACATGATCGACATATAGTTTTGCCCAACCACGCTGCGGAGCGGCTGGCGCAGTCCATTGGGCGCGGCGTTGGCTCAAAGTTTCGTCGTCCACCTCTAACCGGATTGACCGCCCCGGCACGTCGAGCGTAATCATGTCGCCCGAACGCACCAGGGCCAGGGGTCCACCGGCCGCGGCTTCGGGGGACACGTGCAGCACCACCGTTCCGTAAGCCGTGCCGCTCATGCGCGCATCCGAAACGCGCACCATGTCGGTCACGCCCTTGCGCAATAGTTTGGCCGGTATCGGCATGTTGCCGACTTCCGCCATGCCGGGATAACCGCGAGGACCACAGTTCTTCAGGAGCATCACACAATCTTCATCAATATCGAGACTTTCATCGTTAACGAGCGCGTGGAGTTCTTCGACGTTTTCGAAAACGACGGCGCGTCCGCGATGCCGAAGCAGGCGTTCACTGGCCGCCGAAGGCTTGATCACAGCGCCATTCGGGGCGAGATTGCCCCGCAACACGGCGATGCCAGCGTGAGGTTTCAACGGTTCGGCGAAGCGCCGGATCACCTCACGGTTCCAGCATTCCGCATTGGCCACATTTTCCCAAATCGAATTGCCGTTCGCCGTCAAAGCCTCGCGATGCAATACGCCCGCCTCGCCCAGTTCGCGAAGTACAACGGGGACACCACCCGCATAGTAGAAATCTTCCATGAGGTGCTTGCCCGAAGGCTGCAAATCAACCAGGCAGGGCAAGCCCGATCCCAGGCGGTCCCAATCTTCGAGTTCGAGCGGCACGCCCATTCGCCGGGCAATGGCAATGAGGTGAATGACGGCATTGGTCGAGCCACCAATCGCGGCGTTGTTGAAGATGGCATTTTCCATGGCCGGACGGGTCAGTATTTTGGAGATGCGTAGGTCTTCCTGAACCATTTGTACGATGCGCCGGCCCGTCAGTTGCGCGAGCGTGTTGCGACGCGCATCCACGGCAGGGATGGCAGCGTTTCCGGGCAGACTCATCCCCAGCGCTTCTACCATACTGGCCATGGTGGAGGCCGTTCCCATGGTCATGCAATGTCCTTTGGAACGGTTCATGCAACTTTCCGCTTCGAAAAATTCGCTGACCGGCATGGTACCCGCGGTCACTTTCTCGAGCATCTGAAACACGCTGGTCCCGGAACCGAGCTCTTTGCCGCGGAATTTTCCGTTCAACATGGGACCGCCAGACAAGCCGATGGTTGGCAGGTCGCACGACGCAGCTCCCATGAGCAGGGATGGTGTCGTCTTGTCGCAGCCCATAAGCAGGACCACCCCGTCAATCGGGTTTCCACGGATGGACTCTTCCACATCCATGCTGGCCAAGTTGCGGAAAAGCATTGCGGTAGGGCGGAGTTGAGATTCGGCCAGTGACATCACGGGAAATTCCAAGGGGAAGCCGCCGGACTCCCACACGCCGCGCTTTACCCACTCCGCCAGTTCGCGAAAATGAGCGTTACAGGGATTTAATTCAGACCAGGTGTTGCAGATGCCAATCACGGGACGGCCGAACACGTCCTGCGGCCAGCCCTGGTTCTTCATCCAGCTCCGATGTGAGAAGCCGTCACGATCAAGCCTTCCGTACCAGCTCTGACTGCGTAGTTTCATTTGTTCTTCTCCGTTTCTCGGCCGGCGATCGTTACCAGAGCAGACAATACAGCGCGACCGTGATCGCAGACAGCACAGCCAACTGCAAACGCCAATCGAATGCTCCGCGAAAAGGTTCGGCTCGTCCTTTCCAGTCGATGGTCAGGCGCTCAAGTTTCGCCGAGTCTGTCTTTCTGGTGAAAGCTGAGACGGCGAACAACGTCGTGATGCAGGCGATCGTTCCCCACAGTCCGCGATAGGTGTAGTTGAGTGTCAGGGGACTGGTATGGAGCAAAGGAAAAAGTTTGCTTCCCGCTTCCGCTCCGATCAGTTGGTCGGTTACAAACAGAACACTCAGGATCGATCCCGCCACCACCGAGGCCAGCGCGCCCGCCGCCGTCACCCGTTTGCTCAGAATGCCAAACACAATGGCCGGAGCCACCGGCAATGTTAGGTAGAGAGTGACCGCTTGCAGATATTTGTAGAGGCCATCCGGAGTCTTGTAGACGGCGTAGGCAGCCATGATGCCGAGCAGCGTCGCCGCAACAATGGCAAATCTCCCCAGCAGAACCTGGGCCCGCTCGCTAGTGCGCGGGCGAAAATGAAGAACGAAGTCACGCACTGCCAGTGTGGAGACGGAGTTCATCACTGAGAGGGTCGAGCCGATCAGCGAAGCCAGCAGGGCGGCGAGAAGCAATCCGCGGATGCCTGTCGGCAACAATTCGTTGAGGAGAGTCACGAACGTAGTCTTGCTGTCTCTGCCGGGAAAAAGGGCAAGAGCGATGACCCCAGGCATAGCAAAGATGAACACGGGCGACAGTTTCAGCAGCACCGTAAACATGGCGCCCCACCGCGCCTGATCGATGTTCCGCGCGCCCAACACGCGCTGGACATTCACCTGATCAACGCCCCAGTAGAATGTGCCCGCATATATCGCCGTAAGAATTACGCCCCACAACGGATAATTCGGATCGTCGTAAGGTTTTGCGATGTGCACCGCGTGAGGGACTTTCATTACCAACTCATGCCATCCGCCAACTCGGTGCAGTCCGGTAAAGAGCATGACGGCGCAACCCACAATGATGATTCCGGTCTGGATTGAATCGGTGTAGGCAACGGCGGTGAAGCCGCCAATGACGGTTACGCACGCAGCCACCGCTCCCATCACCCAGACCACGGTCATCACGTCCCACCCAACCAGTCCACGTAAGACCAGCGCTCCAGCATAAAGATGGAACGCCATCTTGGTAGTGATTGAAATCGCCAGCATCAATGCCGAAAAGAGGACGCGAGCTAAAGGGTGATAGCGCGTTTCCAGAAATTCGGGTGTGGTGAACACCCGGTTGCGAATGTAGAACGGAAACAGGAACGCTGCGCCGAAGCCCAGACACCAGCAGGTCGTGAGTTCGACGGTTCCAGCGGACAACCCGTAGCGGTAAGCATCGCCCGAGAGTCCGACCAGGTGTTCCGCTCCGATGTTGGTCGCGAAGAGGGACGCGCCCACCAGCGGCCATGGAAGACTGCGGTCAGCCAGAAAAAAGCTGGCGCTGTCCCTTGACGATTTTTTCCGGATGGCAAGGTACAGGCCCAGTAGGATGCTGGAGCTTAAGACGACAAGACAAATGGTCCAGTCGACTAGACCGAGGGAAAAAGACATTGGTTGATTCCCGGATAACTGCGTCGCCTGCGTTCGCGTTACCTACCTTACGCAACTGCCCGAGGCGCAAGTCCCGCCGTTAGCCGCCTCGAAGCACGGTCCCGTTCACTGGGCCGTAAGTCCTCCGTCCACGATCCAATTGCTACCCGTGATCGACACGGCCGCCGGACCGAAGAGGAAGGCGACGAGGTCGGCGATCTCTTCCACAGTAATGAACCTCTTCACCAAGAAACGGTCTAGCATAGGTTCGACGGTAATCTGACCTTCGGCGATCAAGTCCTCACTATTCTTGGTGAGAACGGCGCCAGGCGAAATCGTGACCACTCGTATCCGCGGGGCTAACTCCACGGCCATGCCTCGCCCCATCGCAACCAGGGCCCCTTTTGTGGACGCGTACGCAACCAAATTCGGATTCCCAATGCTGGCGTTCACCGAGGCAATATTCACAATGCAGGGATCTGAAACGCCGTCGCTCACAGCCCCGGCAAACTCCTGACTGAGAAAGAATGGGGCTCGCTGATTGATCGCCACGACGCGGTCAAACTCCGCAATGGTCGTTTCGGATAACGGCTTGTGGAAACTCCAGGCCGCACAGTTTACCAGGCCATCGAGCGGGCCCACTCTTTCGAATGCCATGCACATCAGGTCATGTGCGGCATGCGGTTCCGCCAGATCCCTCACCAATGCGATCGCCGAACCCACAAAGATCGGATCGCTCAGATGCTCCTCCACCGCGGGATTGCAATCGACCAGCACCAATCGGGCTCCAGCACTAGCCAGCCGGCGGGCGATTCCAAGACCCAAACCCTGGGCAGCGCCGGTCACGAGGATGGTACGGTGTTTCAGGTCTGTATCCATATGTCAAACGTACACGGTGCCCCAAAACTGGCGCTCCGGACGCAATGCTTCAAGAAGCGACGCATTCGATCTCATGTAAACTCACAAGCAGCTTTCTCAACTGTTCAGCATCGGCTCGAGAAATGGCGGAAAGAGGTTTCCGGCTCTGACCAACAGGGATGCCACGCAAAAGGGCCGACTCTCGGGTCACGGCAAGCCAGTGCGGATCGTTATCGGGCGATGAGGCAGCGCGAAACTCAAGTCTGATCAGAGGCACCAGCGGGTAAAAGAGCTCCCGTGCAGCACTCAAATTCTTTTCGACCGCCAGCAACCGGTGTAACTTCACGGCCCGGCTGGGTACGATCATGGGCAAACAACTGATCCAACCATCGGCGCCGACGGCGAGCCCTTCAAAGGCGATCAAATCGTTCCCGACAAACACGGGAAACGCCGGACCACAAAGTAGTTTAGTGTCGCGAATCCTGCTGACCTCGGCGGTCGACCACTTCACCGATTGAACCACATCCTCTTCCGCCAGCTGTTGCACTTCCTCCGGCGTCAGATCGATCCCGCTCGTACCGGGGACGTTGTAGAGCATCACGTGAAGCCCCACCGCTTCTCGGATCCTGCGAAAGTGATCGAAAACGTCGCGCTTGGGCGGTCGGAAGCCATAAGGAGGCATCACCATGAGACCGTTGCATCCAGCCGACTTTGCGTGCCGGCCAAACTCAATCGCGGATCGAGTGCTGTAATCGACCACTCCGGCCATCACCGGCACTTTGGCGCCTGCTTCCGACACTACTGCGTCAAGCACGGCCTTCCTCTCAGTCATACTCAGTGCGAGGGGTTCGCCCGAACTGCCCAGCGGGACCAATCCATCGACGCCCTGGGCAAGGAGAAACTGTACGAATGCACGAGTTCCTTCAAGGCTGACCGCTTCGTCTTTCTCAAACGCAGTAATGGTGGGAGCATAGACTCCCCGAGGCGAGAACCCATCGGAATCAATTGGAGACAACTTGCGCCTCCTTTGCCACCAGAGCGATGTTGGGAAGGGAGAGTCTAGAATTCATAGTCCCACGAGCGACCAAGGCGACGGGTTACTCGATGAACGGCAACGTCCGCAGGATGTCCGTCGCCTGTAATTCACATTTTCAAATTATCCTTAGACAATCGATTGTTTCATTATTACAACGATCGAGACCATAGTCTTTTACCTGGTGGCTGTCAAGTCAAAAGTTCACGTTTACTTTGAGACAATCGCTTGTTTACACTGACGGTTCGGATTTATGGATTCCACCTTCACGCCCGCCGTGGTCGGACAAGTTCGGGAGCCGGACCGCGGCATCGCCGACAACACAAGAGGTGCCTCGAGATGGTCTTTGCTGCTGACTTACGCGGAATATCGTTTTGCCGGTTCACGAGCTGCGCCGTCGAGGATGCGAGGTATGGGAAGAGGGTAATGGCGTCTCCATCGGCGACGCCGAAGGTGCCGTCATATTTTTCCCTCGGAGCACCGCGGCCTAATCGTCAAGCCGTAGTCGGTTGAACGGGACCATCACGTCGAACAGGCTGTAACCCGGGAGAAACTCGACCAGGATTCAAATATCCGCCGTCGACTGGGCCATACGTTCATGAGCAAATTACTCGGCAAACTCACCCTCGTTTTGTGTTCATCGATTTTGATCGGCAGAGGCGTTGCTCAAGTGGCGCCGTTGATCGCCAACATCAGCGCTCGCCAGACCACTAACCTCGACGGCCAATGGCAAGCGATTGTTGATCCCTACGATGTTGGAGCACTCGACTATCGAGCGCAGCCGCTAAGCAATAGCAACGCTTTTTACAAGAACCACAAGCCGCAATCCAAATCAGAGCTGGTCGAATATGATTTCGATACCTCTGGCCGTCTGAACGTGCCCGGCGACTGGAATACGCAACGCGAGTCGCTTCTATTTTATGAAGGAAGCGTTTGGTACAAGCGGTCGTTCGACTACGCCAAGCCGCCGAAAAAGCGGCTATTCGTCCATTTCGGAGCAGCCAACTACATGGCTTACGCCTACCTTAATGGAGAAGAACTGGGCTATCACGAGGGCGGTTTTACGCCTTTCGACTTCGAGATCACCGACCGAGTAAAGTCGCAAGGGAATTTCCTCGTTCTTCGGGTGAACAACACCCGTGGAAAAGACCAAGTTCCAACGGTCAACACCGATTGGTGGAACTACGGCGGAATCACACGTCCCGTGACCCTTGTGGAGGTGCCGGAAACATTTATTCAGGATTACCTCATCCAGCTCGAAAGGGGTTCGAGCCGCCAGATCAAAGGCTGGGTGCAACTCAATGGGCCACAGCTAAAACAGAACGTCACCATACGAATTCCAGAAGCCGGAATTAGTAAGATATTTCAGAGCGATTCCAAAGGACGCGCAGAATTTTCTTTCGCCGCCGACCTGATGCCATGGTCGCCCGAGAACCCCAAACTTTACAACATCGAAATCGCCGGCGAGACCGATCAGGTCAGCGACCGCATCGGATTTCGCAGCATTGAAGTCCGCGGCACCGACCTCCTGCTTAATGGAAAGCCAATTTTCTTGCGCGGAATCAACATTCATGAAGAGGCTCCCATGCGTCCCGGTCGCGCGTGGAGCGAGGACGATGCGCGCACTCTTCTTGGTTGGGCAAAAGAACTGAGTTGCAACTTCGTGAGGCTGGCGCACTATCCTCACAATGAAGCCATGTTGCGCACGGCTGATCAAATGGGAATCATGGTCTGGGCCGAGGTTCCGGTCTATTGGACCATTCAATGGGAAAATCCCAATACCTTACGCAATGCCGAAAATCAGCTGAGCGAGATGATCGCGCGAGACCATAATCGCGCCGCTCTCATCATCTACTCCGTGGCCAACGAAACCCCGATCAGCGACGCCCGGAACCGCTTCCTGCGTCAACTTATTCAGGACGCTCATTCCGCCGATCCGACGCGCCTGGTCTCTGCCGCTCTCGAGGCCAAGGAGCGCGCGGAGGGAAAGCGCTTCAAGATTCGGATCGATGACCCCCTGGCTAATGACCTCGATGTGTTGGGCAACAATGAATACATAGGTTGGTATGTCCACACTCCTGAGGACGCAGACCTCATCGATTGGTCCTCCAGCTATGACAAGCCTCTGATCATGAGTGAATTCGGCGGCGACGCGCTCTTTGGCTACCATGGCGATGCGCATGCCCGTTGGACGGAAGAGTATCAGGAAAATCTTTATCGCCATCAGATCGCAATGCTGATGCGCATTTCTTTCCTGCGCGGAACTACTCCCTGGATTCTAAAAGATTTTCGCAGCCCGCGACGCACGCTGCCGGGCATTCAGGATTACTTCAATCGCAAAGGTCTTGTCTCTGACCACGGTGAGAAGAAGAAGGCGTTTTTTGTCCTGCAGAAATTCTATCGGGATTTGGCGACCGGCGCGGAAACTGGCCCTGCGTTGAATGGGCAGCAAAAACCGTAGACACCCTACCCTGATTCCATGGCAACCGCATTACCACGAAGTCAGTGGTTTGACCTCGACATCGACAGGTCTCGTCGAAAGAAACACCGCACCGCGGCTCTCGGCGGTACTCTCGGTGTGCTTCACAATGAGCTGGCGGAATCCAGCGTTCACATTCTGGCCTGCAGACGCTATTCGAACACGGCCCCGGCAGGCGACAGAATTCGCGCAGGCAGAAGCTGACCGTCCTTGGTCAGGGTGGCTTCACCGACATTGACTGTGATTTTGGGCACCGGTCATGAGCTGCCAGCGGAGCCTGCGCTCTTTGCTGTCGGCGCGCCAAATCACGTCGTCGTGAATGAGTGCGCCACAATGGCGAATTATGGCAACTCCGCGCCGCAGTGATCCGACGTCCTGACGATAGGGTGCTGAGGTCGGCCATGGCGAATGGAGAGACCATGGACAGCCGCGCGCGTGCGATCTTCGTCGACGCCATCGGATCCTGCAGGTGGCCGTTCAGTACCAGCGTGATGTGAGACCGGTTGTTCAGCCGATAGTATGTCGAGCGTTTTCCCTCCTTGCCAGATTCCCAATATCCGGGTAAATACGGAGGGCATCTTGCCGTCTGTGCGAAGGCGAGGCGCCTTCGCGACTGCCGGGCGGGACGTCGGCGCGACCTTGCGTCTACAATTGCTGCCGGCAGGAGTCCGAGCCGAGCCCCTAACGAAGGCGCTTAGGTTGTCCGAGATGTACCCATCGTCGGAGCCAATCGACGCGATGGGAAGGAAGATCAGTAAATGAAAGAAAAGCGGCGGACTACGACAGGGTCCACGAGCCTAAAAAAGCTGGCCGAACATCTCAATCTGAATCCGGCCACGGTGTCGGTTGTTCTCAACGACGTTCCGGGCCGATCGATTCCTCAGGCTACGCGTGATCGCATCAAGGCTGCAGCCAAGGAATTAAATTATCAACCCAGCCTTCTGGCCCGCTCACTCCGCAATCGACGAACTTTAAGTATCGGGATACTGGTACCTGACCTGAGCGAGGCCTACCACAATCAGGTGGTGGGCGGCATCGGCGATCATCTCATGGAGGCGGGATACTTTTATTTCACCGCACACCATCGACGCAGGAAACTTTTAGTCGAGGAATACAGCCGGATGCTCCTCAGCCGAGGTGCGGAAGCTCTTATTGCCATCGACACTCCGTTGGACCATCCGTTTCCTGTGCCGGTGGTCACAGTCGGCGGACACCGGTCCATCGACGGGGTCACGAATGTGATAGTCGACCACCGTTTTGCTGCGGAGTTATCTCTGTCTCATCTGCATTCACTGGGACATCGACGCATTGCATTCGTTCGCGGCCAGTCGTTCAGCGAGGATGCCGGTGAACGCTGGCGTTGCATCGTCCAGGTGGCGCGCGAAATCGGTATACCCATCCGACCGGAACTTATTGTCCAACTCGACCGCGACGTGAGCTCGCCTGAATTGGGTTACCCCGTCATACAACATCTCTTCTCCAACCGGGGGCAGTTCACAGCGGTGGTCGCATTCAATGACATGTCTGCCATCGGTGCGATCCGTGCCCTTCAAGATTTTGGCATGCGCGTGCCCGGCGACGTCTCGGTGATTGGATTCGACGACATCAAGGCAGCAGAATTTCACAATCCGAGGCTTACGACCATCCGCCAGCCCCTGTCGAATATGGGGAGAATTGCGGCCCAATGTGTATTAAATCGGATTCATGAAAGAGAGAAATTTCGTAAACAGATCGTCGTGGAACCCGAACTGGTAGTGCGTGAGTCCACTCAAGCAATCCAAATTGTAAAAAATAGCTGATTCGAGAGCACAAGAACCACCTCTCTCTAGTTCTTTCGGGTACCAAACCTGAAAATTGTGACCGAGTGGTAGCGGTGACCCACCTTCAATTCCGTGGACGGAAAATTGGGATGATTGGGTGAATCTGGGAAGTGTTCTGTCTCCAGGCAAAACGCCGATCGAAATCTATATTGTCGTCCCTGTTTCCCGGTAATCGTTCCTTCTATATGGTTTCCCGTGTAGAACTGTAGCCCCGGCTCCGTGGTTAATACCTCTAAGGTTCTCCCCGTGGACGGCTCGTATACTTTAGCCGCTTCGCTCAGCTTTCCATCTTTATTGTTCAACACCCAATTCTGATCGTAGCCTTTGGCCACGCGCAGTTGTTCATTGTCCTGATCGATTCGTTCTCCTATTACTTTTGGAGTCCTGAAATCAAACGGAGTTCCTTCGACGGATGCAATTTCTCCCGTCGGAATCAACATGGCATCCGCAAGCGTGTAATTCGAAGCATTGATCTGCACCACGTGCTTCAAAATGTCCCCGTTACCATGGCCTGCGAGATTGAAGTAAGAATGGTTCGTGAGATTTACGACTGTGTCTTTGTCCGTCGTGGCCGCGTAGTCGATGACTAAATCATTGTTAATGAGCGTGTACCTCACTGTAACCGTCAGATTACCCGGGAACCCCTGATCCCCGTCCGGACTCCCATGCTTAAGCTCGATCCCGTTCTCGACCGCCTTTGCCTGCCACACTACTTTGTCAAAACCTCTGCCGCCGTGCAGCGTATTTTGGCCGTTGTTGATCGGAAGCGTGTAGGTCGTACCATCGAGCGTGAAGTGACCTTTCGCAATTCGATTCGCATAGCGCCCAACGAGCGCCCCGAAGAACGTGCTCTTGGCCACATATCCGTCAAGCGAATCGAAACCAAGGACGATGTCATCAACTTTTCCGCTTCGGTCTGGCGTGCGCAGCGAAACGACGCTCCCGCCATAGGTAATGATTTTGACCTCGATATCATGCGCATTCAGCGTGTACATCTCGACCGGGGGGCCATCGGGCATTCTGCCGAACAATTGTTGCGTCACCCGCGTTTTTCCTTCCATGCTCATGACCGAGAAGACGATCGTTATCACCAGTACGGCTTTGGAAGCGATGCTTATAGAGAACATTGGTCCCTCTTTCGTCGGGAGAACGGCGATTAAGAGCAGCGTTTGGGATCAATCAAAGTATTCTATTCGTTTCCGGTGCAATCCGACGAAGACGCTGAATGGTTTGTGGCTCAGCCATTGGTCAGCATACTGCTCCTACCATGGAAATCATTCCGAGTAGCGCGACAATAATGTTCGTGAAATGAGCATCAGATTGTGAAATCCGCCCAAAACTGCCCAAATTTGCCGGTCGGCGGACGGTCAATTTTCCGATCACCCGTAGATACACGGTTCTGGGAATCCGAAGCGTGCGCCGCTTGCCGTCCGGTTTGCGAAGGACCATGACGCCGCCTCATGCTGAAACATCCGGACGATTGTGCGCCTGGACCATCGCGTTAGCTTCGCAACCTCGGCAACCGTGTATGGGCGTTCAATCTCCATTGTCAAACCAGATGCGGCCTCTTGCAATCCGCGGAATTGCGGCTACAGTTTGCGACATGGCCAAGCAATACCGAGTCCAAGGATTCAACGCCTCGCAAGTAGTCCCCGTTTTGTCGGGTGTCCTCACCCATGACGAAGCGAGGAAGTACCGCGCCGATCTAACAAGAAAAGGCGTCCACCCATCTGACATCTGGATTACCGAGGTCGATGAACACGGAGCCGCAAAGAACATCGAGGACCCGCCCGGGCACGATTAGCCCCGTATAGCCTCCGGCAAGTCTCCGGCTGATGTAGTGAAGACTTCGCCGCACGCCGCCACTCCATCCTGTCAACGTCCAATCGCACACCCATTCCGGGAAGCTCATGACGACATCTGGCTGGTGGGCTTTATGGATCACGATCGGGGATACTTCGATCTGGTGACACGTGGGTTAGAACCGCCGCCCGGAAAATCCCTTCGGCCCAAAAGTGTTGCCCATGTAGCCGGTAAATTCTGTAACCCATGTCTCCGGGCTGGATCTAGGTTGAATATGACAACATCCGTGCACTTCCAGGGACTGGTAATCGCCGATCTAGGAGAATTGGCGCTGAAATGGTACCGCGAGCGTTACGGGTCGCGTTTCGAGAGGGCAATTGCGAGAGTGGCAACGCCCCGCCTTATGACATGGTCATCGAACGCGGCAAAACCCAATATAATGCCCTGCGGATCGCTTCCACTCAACATAAACCGATCGAGCGCCATCGTTTCGATTCCAAGAGACATGGCTGCTAATTCAGCCTGCCGCGAGGACATTCCGTTGCGAAGAAAGCCCACGGCATACAAGCCTGCTCTAACATCTGGAATCTCTAGCAAACCTTTGAGATGCTTCTCGCCTTCACGTCGTAGTGTTTGAAGCCGATTTGCGTACAGGTCGCGCATCCGCCGCATATGCCGTCCTAGGTGACCTTCTTTAGTAAAATCGGCCAGAATCGCTTGCTCAAGACCAACGGCGTTCTGGTCGATTCCGAATCGGAAGGCAAGGATTATGTCGACCAGCTGCTTGGGAAGAACCATATAGCCCACGCTAAGCGATGAGAATAGGAGCTTGTTGAAGCTCCCGATGAGGATAACGCTCTCATTCTTATCTAAGTTTTGCAGGACGGAAACCGGATGGCCATCCAACCTAAATTCTCCGTCATAGTCGTCTTCGATCACGAAAGCACCCGTCTCTGCTGCCCAAGATAAAACCTCAAGCCGTCGTTCCGGGGACATCATGATGCCCAGCGGAAACTGATGTGCCGGAGTGACGTAAACTGCTTTCGCACGTGGAGCACGGCGTTTACCGGCCTCGACGGAGATCCCGTGCTCGTCGATTGGCACCGGAGCGAGCTTCACCCCCGCATTGCGAAACGCTATCACGGAGCCAAAATAGCCAGGATTTTCCATCCACACCGTGTCCCCAGGCCTCAACAACGCCCTTGCCAAGATGTCGAGCGCTTGCTGGACCCCAGTGACAATCACGATTTGGTCCGAGGTGCAGTTGACGCCCCGCGAAGCTCCGAGGTAGTCGGCCAGCGCCTCGCGCAGGGCGGGGTGCCCTCTACCGTCCCGTTGACGAAGCAGAATGGCTCTGGCGCTTGTACCAGCGAGTTGCTAAATAGTGGGACGTGGAACGTTGAGTGCCCTACCCGGTCCTCGCAGGATTAAGCGAACATGGTGAAGTCGGTGCGAAAGTGACACTTGCGAAGGCATGAGTGCCGACCCTCACAATGGCGAGCGCTGTACCTGTGTCAGAACGGTTCTTCCCATCCTCACGGGATGAAATAAACACTCGTAAAACTAAAACCATCTGTGCGCCGACTGGCAGAATCAATATCAGAAACCTCCTTCGAGGTACTCACATGCAACTCAAGCCCTTCCTGCTTGACGCCTGGCTCGACCAGTACGAACACAACATAGAATTCAACCTCGCTGCGAGCACCGGTCCGACCTGGACCGTAAACGACATCCTCGCCCTCGCCGACGACGAAACGCGCCACCGCTTCCTGAATCACAACCTGGTTTACAGCCGGCCCGCCGGCGCCGACAGTCTGCGGGAGGCGATCGCTGAAATGCAGCGGGTGCCGGTAGAGGCCGTGCAGATCGTGACTGGCGCCTCCGAGGCGCTGGTGGCCCTGATGTGGCTGGCAGCCGAGCCCGGCGCGAATGTAATTATCCCGCGGCCTGGATTCACTACTTTCTCGGCGCTGCCGGAATCACTTGGTCTGCAAACCCGGTTCTACCGCGTGTGTCGCGAGAATGGCTTCCGCATCGACCCCGACGAGATCAAGCGGCTCGCCGACTCGAAGACCAAGCTCATCCTGGTTAACAGCCCACACAACCCCACCGGCACGACCATCGGCGACGCCGAAATGGAAGCCCTGCACGACTTCACTACCGAGCGCGAAATCCAGCTGGTGAGTGATGAGGTCTACCATCCCATCTACCACGGACGGCAAAGGAAATCGGCGGCGCGTCTGCCGCATGCCACGGTGATCGCCGACCTGTCGAAGGCATTTTCGATCTCCGGCGTGCGCACCGGATGGATAATCGAGCACGACGCCCGGCGCCGCCAGCAATATTGGAACGCGCGCGCCTACTTCTCGATCTGCAACACCACCACTGGAGAAATTCTTTCGGAAATCGCCATCCGCAAACGTGATGTCGTGCTCGGCAAGGCCCAGCAAGCCGCCACCCGAAACCTCACGCTCCTCGACCGCTTCATGGCGGAGCATCGCGACGTACTCGGCTGGATTCCTCCGCAAGGCGGCATGACTGCGTTCCCCTGGCTGGTGAGCGGAGAGAACGACCGCCCATTCTGCCAGGCCGCCACCGAGCGTGGAATCCTGCTGGCTCCCGGCGATTGTTTCGATACACCCTCGCATTTCCGCCTAGGCTTTGCCGCCGCCGGAGACGATTTCTCCCGGGCGCTGGACCGCTTCGGATCATTCGTAGAGAACTGGTCGGCGAAGAAGGTCACAGCATGAAGCGAGAACCGGTTGCGACGCGATCCACGGTACTTAATTGAGGGGCCGCACAACCCGCAAAAAATGTTTGCGACACCTTTCTGGAGGCCATCAATGATGGGACGGATGGCCGAAGCGTCGCCGCGTGTTAAGGCAAGGATTGCCGGCACCTGGGGCGTCAGTCTTGGGCTGATCTGAGCGAAGGTCATAATGCCTAGAGTGGCAAAACAGCTAGAGCGAAATGAACCAGGGGTGCCGCGTTCGGGTTTATGCGGCACGAGCACGACGGGTTGTTGCATAACAGAAAGCCGACTTCCAAGGCCTAATGGCAATCGCGACTACAAATGTTTCGGGCGCGAAACCACGCGCCAGTGCTGACCTGCGCAAGCTTGCCGGGAAGTCCTGAAGATCGCCAAGCCCGCTACATCGAATCGGAACCGTCTCTCTGTGTGGCTGAGGAGTCGATGTTGACCGTAGCTGGAGTATGGATTCAACTACTCATCTAAGCATCACCGCCCCGCCGGCAACGTCCAACACGATGCCGGTAATCCAGCCCGCATCACCTGACGCGAGAAAGACTGCGGCGCACGCAACGTCCTCCGGAGTGCCCAAACGCTTGAGGGGGTGAGTATCTACCAACGATGCGCGTTGCTCCTTTGGAATTCGCTCGAGGTTTCGCTCGGTGAGAATCGTCTCGGGAGCAATGCAATTCACACGAATGCCATACGGGCCGGCCTGCGCCGCGACATCTTGGGACATGAGTTCGATCCCTGCCTTCGCGACGGAGTAAGGGATCGGCGATCTGGGGTGCGGGCGGCGCCCAGCAGCCGAGGAGATTGTGATGATGTTGCCATGTCGACGTTCTTTCATACCCGGCAAAAAACTCTTAATAGTAAGGAATGTCGCCGTGAGGTTTCCGTCGACAGACGCGCGCCATCCTTCTTCGCTCGTATCTTCCAGCGGGCCGGGGGGAGTAAAGCTCCCTCCCGCGTTCGCGACAAGGATGTCTACAGGTCCGAACTCACCCTCGATCCGAAGACGAGCGGCCTCGACCTCGGCGAAGTTCGTGACATCGCCACTGACCTGCATCGAACGGCCGCCCGCCAGGTCGATTTCTTTTTGTATCGAAGATAGGGCTGCGCCGTCCCTTCCGTGGACCACGACCTTGGCTCCCTGTTGCGCAAATGATTTAGCGATTGCGGCTCCGATGCCCCGTGAACTGCCCGTTACCAGCGCGACCTGATGTTGTAAAGAGCTCATGTTATTGCCCCTTCTCGGGACCCTCCTTCTATACGACGGAGCGTTTTTGGCAGGAGGCCGCCAACTAGGATCAGCCAGGCGAATCCAACGAACCTGGTTACTGGGATTGCCAAATTTGCAGGATAGGCGATCAGGCTCAAAGAGGACAGCTCGCCGGCCACGGCGACGATCATTCCCAGTACGACCAACCAGCGCGGCAGCAAGCGAGCAAAGTGGCTGGTCACAGAGACTCCAGCAGCGAGAAGCCCGAAGGCGACCGCGAAAACAGCGCCACCGAACAAGAACGACATGAAGTACAGAACGCGCGTAGCCACGAGCGATGCCGACACCTCAGGTACCGAAAGCACCCACGTGCACGAGCCGGAGATTGCGATCGCTCCCGACGCGGCGAAGCCGCCGAAGAGCGCGATGTTCGTTCCCGCTGCGCGCACACCGAGATAACGCAATCGGCTAACAACCGTCGCGGTGTAGATGGCAAGTGGCACTGCGGAGCCGAAGAAGAAGAATGCGCTCACTTTGACGGCGAATGGGTTCGCGGCAAAGAAAGCACGTGCGGCCTCGGCATCGCCGAAGGGGGTAACGAACACCGCGCCATGGCGCAACAGAACCGCAGAAGCGATATTGGCCACGAACAGCAGGGTGTAAACAATGGCGAGCGGCAAGAGTGGAGGTCCAGCAAATCGTGTTGGAGCAGTTAGTTTCATAATATAATCATTTATAGACTAAACGATTAATAAATGCAATCATATATCATGCAAAGGACAAAAGCTCCATTGGCCTTCCTGCTCGCCCAAGTAGGCGCGCATGCAGCTATACGATTCGGCGAGCGGATCTCCCGCCTCAATCTCACACCGCCTGACGCCGGGATCCTGCGCATGCTGGGTGCCTCCGGTGGCCTCAGTCAGCAGGAGCTGTCGACGAGACTCGGCATCCATCCAAGTCGTTTGGTGGCAATAGTCGACGCGCTCGAGGAACGGCGACTGGTCGAACGCCAGCCAAATACCGATGATCGCCGGCAATATGCACTGCACCTGACCCAGAAAGGCCAAGGAATGCTCACCGAGATAGGCCGCGTCGGTCGCGAGCACATGGAATCGTTATGCGCCGCGTTGACCGGCGTCGAACGTGAACAGCTCGGGGAGCTCCTTCAGAAGATCGCGACGGAGCAGGGACTTTCTCCCGGCGTTCACCCCGGATATCGGCGCTTGAGACCCGGTACCAAGGAAGCCAAAACAGAATGACTCGGCCCTTGCTCTTGAGAATTGCGCCGTTTGACAGGCAAGCCTGAATTAACGCCTGCTGGATCTCGCGAATCTCCAGCCAGCATGGAAGGATTGTTTGGCACAATGGAAATTCCAGTGACCGACGAAGGCGGCGGAATGACCACAAAGGCAAGCCATTTGCTGCCACTCCCGCTACCGAGACCACGACGGGACCGGATACAGCTCCTGAAGGTACTTGGGCGACGATCATCTCGTCAGTCCACGTCTGTGGAGTAGCTCCGACGCCAGCGATCTTCTGCCGTTGGTCCCTCGACACGTCTTGCAGGCTTGCCTAGCTGTTCAGCGTTTAGAAAAACGTAACCTTTTCCTTTAGAGTTTCAATGACCTACCGCACCCAGGGCGAGTGCCCCCCACTAACTCGGTCCACTCCAGCTTCGGCGACCCAACGATCCGTATCACGACAGGCGCTAATACACTCACTCTGCAAAACTTAGCCTGTCATTCACGTTTCAGACGGGAATCAGACGCCGTCTATAGAGCTGCGGTTTAAGACCGGTCAATCTCTGCCTATCCCGCAAATGCGGATGAGGCAGAGCCGTGGCATCCCTAACGTCGAGATTGGTTATGAGTTGCTCTTTGATCGTTTCTGTGTGGACGCTCCCGACAACCGGTCAGACTGCCGCGAAGGTGGCAAAGCCAGAAACCGAGAGGGCAATACAGTCCAGTCAGGAATTCCACTGCCATACGGGTTACCTCCTGGAGCAGTGCCAAAAGGACATCTTTGAATTGAAAAAGGTGTTGGCGCGTTACCCGCTCGAGGAGCTGGGGCATTGGACATGGGTTCTGGTACGCTCCCAGGACTGGAAGCCGATTTCCCGGATGCTGCGATTGAATCCGGAAAGCCCCGCCTTTACCGCGCTCGAACCCCGGGAAACGTTTCTCGAAGAAGCGCTCTTCCTCCACGATCCGCTACGGACAGCTGAGCTGATGGAGGAGTGGCAGAGGTCAATGCCTAAACTTCTTGAGCTCGCGGTTACCCACGAATTAGGCCATGCGATTTGCGAGGAGCCGAACGAGGCGGCCGCGGATCACATTGCCGAAGAGTTAAGGAAGGGTCGACTGATGCGCTGCCGTATTTCCACAGAGCACGAGAGGAAAAGCGTCGGAACAGCGGACCTCGATGGTCTGCAACCCAACGCTTTAAGAGCGCCCTAGCGATGGGTGCGAGCTGCGTGCGTCGCGGACGCTTACCACTTAACAGCATAGATTTCCTGTGTACTGTTGTTTCGCGAAAGCAGAACAGAGTCGTCCGTGGCCAATCCGCTCCAACTCATGAATGTTCCGATGGATAACCGATCAAGGTTCTTAAGGTCCAAAACCGTTTCGAGCCTGCGGTCGCTGATGCGGGTACGCACAACCCGCGAGGGATATCCGCTTCCTTGATTCCACTCCTGAAAGTAAAGGAACTTGCCGTCGCGCGACCAACTCGGATATCCGGAATAGTCGGCGGAAAGTTGCTCCCACTTCTGCGTTCTCGTGTCAAACAACATCATTTTGCTGTCCTGCTCAGAAAGCGCTGCGATGTAGCGCCCATCCGGTGAAGTCCTGGGAGACCACATCTCTGTTGCCCCAGGAAGAGGACTAACTTGATTCGTGTTCAAGTCCAGCACTTTAATGCCCCGCGATCCTCCACCTTTCCAGGGACCAAAGACGATCGATTTATTGTCTGGTGTCCAGGTGGCATCGGCAGTTTCATCATTTCCCGGAATCATTTGCCGCGCCACCCCTCCCTGAGCAGGAATCACATAGGTTGTCCAATGATCGCCGCCGGTCGTACCCATAAAAGCGATCTGTTTTCCATCTGGCGACCACCGCGGGAGAAACGCACGCATGGGTGGAAAAGTCAGCTGTACTCGCTCGGTTCCCGTAATGTTGCTGCGCCACAACGTCCCTTCAGGGAACAGGGTGTAAGCCAGCCAGTGCCCATCGCGTGAGGTTTCCACTCCCTCAGCCGAGATTCCGGAAAGATAGGGCACAAGCTCTGCTGTCGGTGGAACGTATTTGACTAGCTCGGCCCGAGGGATGCTGCCAACGACGAAGGCCTCATTCGGCGAGCCGCTGGCGGCGGGTTCGGAGAGATTCATTGGCCCTGCCGTCAGGCGGATTGGCGCTGAACGGAGAACACTGCGGTTGCCCGGCAGTTCCCAAAGATCGGTCCTTCCCGCACGAGTCCATTGAAACAAAAAGTCGCGGTTGCCGGCGATCCACGCGCCGCAGCAAGTGGCCGAACCTGGCAATCCGGGAACGACTTCTGAGAGGCCGGCGCCATTCGCCGACACTTCCCAGATGGAGCTTGTGCCTCCCATGGCTCGAGTGGTCATCGTGAATCGTAAAAGCCGGCTGTCTGGCGACCTGCGGAGAGACTCGACGTAACCGGAAACGGTCAGGATTTTCCGGCGATTCGCGCCATCTCTGTTTACCACGTAGAGATCGTGCCCGTTGCAATAGAGAATGGTCTCCGCTCTCCCACCCCACACCGCATCTGTTGCGACCACGTTATCGACGGGCCGGGCGGATCCTCCTGCAACCGGAAGGATCCACAGGCCACCAGCGTAGGCTTCCTCCTTCTTCGAAATAGCCCCAGACAGGATCAGTAATTCAGTTCCATCTGGCGATATATCCGCGGGTCGAGGATTGGGGACGGTGGTCGGAATTGTTGTCGTCTCTCCCCCCTTGGCCGAGACCTGGGCAATGATTCGCCCTACAGGCAGCACTTCGGAAAAATAGATCCGGGAACCATCGCTCAGAAGGCGTCCCTGCTTTGCCTGGCTGTCGCTGGTGAGCTGAGTAAAGTCCAAAACCCGAGCGGGCAGCGATGACGCGGTGCTCCAACGGCGCAAAGCAAAGCCTACTGACAATACCGCCAGAATGAAGACGGCACCCAGTTTCAGGATGATGCTTGGCCGAACTCTCTCCGGACCGACTTTTTCTGCGCCGCGGTCGGACCCTGCATCCGGTGCGGTCACAGGTGCAATGAACCGATACCCGCGTTTCGGGACCGTTTCGATGAAGGCGGGATTCTCGGCCGAATCTCCCAAAGTTTCCCGTAAGCGCTTAATGGTCGTATTCAGGCCAGTCTCGAAGTCCACAAACGTGTCGGCTGGCCACAAAGCTGACCGCAGTTGTTCTCGAGTGACAGTCTGGCCAGCATGTTCAAGCAATTTGAGCAGAACGTGATACGGCTGGTCCTGCAACTTCAGCTTGATGCCGTTGCGGCGCAACTCCCCGGTGTGCGCTTCTAACTCAAAGACTCCAAAGCGGTAAAGGGACCGAACTTCGTACGACAAAGGCATGCTTAGACCCCGTGCCCGTTTAGACGCGTAAACCGGACCAGCGGCAGCACCCTAGTTTTGCGCCGCCGCACGCCCAAAAATCGTAAATTCAGCCCTAGAGAGTGCAACTCTATGCATAGCTTCGACGGCGAATGCAATTGTTCGCAGAGCCGATGCTGAACTTTTGAGCAACCCGAAACCGCGAGGATCATTTGAGAACCTGAGCCAGCAGCCGAATGCCCTCTCGAATCTCACGTTCGCGCGGCTGTGCTTAGCCGAGCACAAGGCCCTTGCGCCTTGGTGACTTTATATAAGACTGTGCGCTCGTTAGTCGGCAAGCAATTGGCGATTATCGTCGCCGACTTTGAGTACCCTCCCGCTTGAACGAAACTACTTGCGGATCATTTCGTAGGAGAGAAAACGAATCCAATGTGAACGACATCGCTTTCTTGGACAGTCGTGTGCGGCTCATGTTTCGTGTAAAGGAAGGCAGGCGGTACCAGCTGCGCATGCGCAATGCGAGTGATGACGTCCATCCCCATCCACTTTCATCGCCACAGCTTCGAACTCAGGAAAGTGGCAGGCCAACTTCCGGCGTGATGAAGGACGTGGTGATAGTTGGCGGCTATCAGGAGATGGAAGTTGATTTCGTTGCGGATCATCCTGGACTTACTCGGTTCCACCGTCATCAGCAATTGCACATGGATTTCGGGTTTATGGCTTTGTTCGAGTAAGCCTAGTCCCCTGTTCCTTCATCGTCCATCGTGGAAGCCAAATTGTTGACAAATGAATAGAAAGCCCGGCATATACGTCGCTCCAAACGACTGGCCGTCCCGAAGAGGGCCTCAGGGATTCTCGCCAGATGCCTGAATTTCGATCTCCACGAATTGATCCACGCGGAGCACAAATGTACTCGGATTTTTCATTCCCCACTTTACATAAGGAATGGTGAAGTGCGAGGTAGCGGTCCACTGGCCTGGTGACATCTCGACTCGGACAGGAATCGTGATCTCATGCTCAGCGCCATGGATGCCGAACATTCCATGGACCCGGACAGTCGAGTCACCCATGTCCGCAAACTGTCCCTCCACTCGATCGGGCCGGAACGTTACGTCGGGAAACCGGGCACTTTCCAGGACGTCATTCTGCATTCTCTTATCACGACCGCTACTTCCACTATTGCCGCTGGCGGCTTCAACCAGAATTTCTCCCGTTATTTTGTTCGTCGCCGGATCGAAGCGAATGGCCCCACGCTTCAAGTTGAATGATCCGTGTACCGTATGGAGAATATCGCCGAGTATGAAATTGACTGTGGACTTAGCTGGGACAAAATTCAATTCGATTTCGTGTTGAAGTGCGCGGGCGAGAGTCGCTCCGCCCAGCCAAAGAGTTACGATTGCAGCGATAGTCGTCTTTTTCATAGGGTCAGCAAATCCCATCCCAATGAAAGTCCAATCCCTGCCAGAGCCAGAGGGCGAGAGGCACCGACATGCAAGGCCAACATCCTGGCGAAAGTTCGTGGTTCAGTCGCGAAGGCCTGCATCACTCTCTGTCGGAACAAATCGCGGCCATCAAGAGTAAGCATGAGCCAAGACATTGCTGCGGGGCGTCTTGCTAACTTTCGGTGCTCGGCCTGATAGGGCCCCAGGCTACCGGCGGCGAAGCTCTCAGAGAGGAGGATGGCCTGGCGGAATGCTAGGCAGAGCCCTTCACCAGTGATCGCATCCACGCTGCCGGAGGCATCGCCGATAAGAGCGGTTCGCCCCCGATGAACGTGCCGCAATCTTCGTGTTGCCGAGATCGCGCCCCTCTCCGCCGAGGTCCGCTCCAAGCCTTGGAGGCGACTGGCAACGGTAGGAAATCTCGCAAGCGCGACGTCAAGGCGCAAACCGGGGTCCCGCGAGATGGCAGCGACGCAGACTTCATCGGCTGCAACTGGGGTGACGTACAGCTGGCAGTTGTTTGCCCAATAAAGTTCCATACAACTCGTCCAGGGCGTAACTCGATAGTGGCGGCGGAAAGCGAAACGCTGTTGGTGGCCAACGCTTTCGTCGAGACCCGCCCACTTGCGAACCCGGGAATGAGCGCCATCGGCCCCAACGATCCATTGCGATCGCACCAGGTTCGCCCCCAGCCAGACACCGTCGGGGTGCAAACCGGTGACCACGGTCTCCCAAAGCAGATTGACTCCGGCTGCTATGGCTCGATCGATCATCAGGCTGTGCAGCCTGGTTCTACGTATGCCAAGTCCTTGCCCGGTCGGAAAACTGGCGTCAACTTTCACGCCCGAACTGATAAAACGGATACCCCGAAAAGGGTAAGAATATTCTCGTGGAATCTTGACACCCAGACTAGACAGTGCGGATATTCCGTCCGGCATAAGACCTTCACCGCACGGCTTGTCAATGGGAGGAATGGCACTGTCGGCGACAACTACCTCGAATCCGCGTTGGCGAGCGGCGATCGCCGCCGCCAGTCCAGCTGGTCCTCCGCCGATTATGAAGACGTCAGTGTTTTGCCGATGGGGAGAATTTACCATCGCAGTAATACCAGTTCGGAACAGAATCCAGGTCCCATCGCCGCCAGCAAGCCCAATGTGCCAGGCTCGGGGCGCCGGCTTTTCATGACTTCTTCGAGCACAAGTAAGACCGAAGCGGAAGACAAGTTTCCGGTCTTACGCAAACAGTCCCAGGAGGCATCCAGTTGTCCATCTTCGAGACCGAGCGATGCCTGCGTTTCTCCGAGTACTTTGGGGCCTCCGGTGTGGAGCACCCAGCTTCGAATATCACGTCGGAGGTAGCCAGCCTCGGAGAGAAAAGCATCTACATCGCCGCCAAGCCGCTGACGTACCAGGTTGGGAACTTCGCGGGAAAGAATAATGCGAAAACCTTTTTCGGAAATCGCCCAGCCCATCATCTCTTCTGTTTCGGGGTAAAAGATTGAGCGAGTTGCCAATATCTTCGGCCCGGCAGCTTCGAGGCCGCCCGAGACGACGTCTGCGGCAGGAAGATCGCAGTCTGCTCCCGCCACAATCACAGCGGCTGCGCCATCTCCGAACAGCCCGGCGGAGACCAGGTTCGCGACGGATAAATCCTCGCGTTGCCACGTGAGAGAGCAGAGTTCGACTGCCAACAAAACTGCCAATTGTGATGGATAAGCTTTGACGTAATCGGCGGCGCGCGAAATGCCCGCGGCTCCCGCGACGCAACCCAATCCAAACATCGGAATGCGGCGGATATTCGGGGATAGCCCCATGCGGTTGATTAAGAGTGCATCGATCGATGGACTCGAGATACCGGTTACAGACGCAAAAAAGATAGCGCCCAGATCTCGCGGCGAAATACCTGCCTGGTTAAGAGCGCGGCAGACAGCCTGTTTGCCTAACTCAGTAGCGGTTTGAATCCAGAGATTATTGGTTTCTCCCCATTTTGCCGGTTTGGTGTATGCGTGCAGAGGCAAAGAGAGATATCGACCTTCAACGCCGCTATGGCGCTGCAGTCGGCGCATTAGCGCAGGATTTTCGAGTTTGTCTCCCCAATATTCCTCGAGGGCGCTACACAGTACATCTTGGGAGTAGTAATACTTGGGGAAGGCGCTTGCAGCGCTTAGAATTTGCATGACTTTTTTAGTAGGCTCCTGATCGTCGGGCTCGCAACGAGAACATTCACTGCGCCTTGATCCGTCGCTAAAGGTTTACCGCTCTCCGTGCCAACCCGAGTCCCTCCGACCAAAAACCTGAGGAAGAATGGGCGAGTTCGACAACTTCGTGAATCGCGGATACGAATTGATCGACTTGCGCTTCGGAGACCATAAGTGGGGGCGCAACTTTCAAGACCATGAAATCGTTTCCACAAATCTGGGTAAGTATTCCGTGGTCGCGGAATAATCGCATGACCATGATCTGGCCGAACATCGCGGGATGAATCTTCGAAAATGCTTCGAAAGGAGCTCGAAGGCTCAAGCGAGCAGGCGGGTTGAATTCAATTCCTATTAACAGACCCACGCCCCGGACAGCCTTCACCATTTCGAACTGGGAGAGTTCGTCGCTCAAGCGCTTTTGCAACTCAATTCCTATACTTCTGGCGCGCTTTCCTAGTTGTCCACGCTCCAGCACGTCAAGTGTGGCCAGGCCTGCGCGCATGGCAAGACTGTTTTCGCTGAACGTTGATGCGTGAACGATAGCCCGTTTCAATGAGCTGTAAACCGAGCTGTAGACCGCATCCGACATTAAGGTTGCGCTGACCGGTATCAGGCCACCGCTCAAGGCCTTAGCCAGGACGACAATATCGGGATCGAGGCGATAATGATGCGCCGCAAGAAATGGACCAGTGCGATACATCCCGGTCTGCACTTCATCGAGAACAAAGAGCGATCCGTAATGTCTACATAGCGCCTGCACAGCCGATAGGTATTCATCCGCAGGAATCCTTATGCCACCTTCAGATTGCACTGGCTCTACGAAGAATGCTGCGTAACGCCGAGTTGCGAGTTTCTGTTCGATTGCCTCGACATCGCCGAAAGGAACCGCATCTGTCTGCGGAAGGAGCGGGCCAAATCCATCGCGCCAGTACTTCCCATTCATAAGCGACAGCGCGCCACAGGTCAGACCGTGAAAGGCCCGGTCCGCATAGAGCAGGCCAGTTCGGCCCGTATACGCGCGGGAAAACTTTATGGCAGCCTCAATGCCTTCGCTTCCCGAGCTAGCAAAAAAAACTTTGGCCAGTCGGCCTCCGGCACGCTTGCAAAGACGCTGAGCCAGTTCCCCTGCGAGTTCTGGAACATGGCTCTGCAACATAACGGCGCCACGCTTTTGCAGCTCATCGATGATCGCCGACAAAACGGCGGGATGGTTGTGGCCGACATTGTGAACGCAATACCCGGAAAGAAAATCGAGAATGCGTCGGCCGTCCACTGTGAATAGCTCGGCTCCCTCGCAACGCTCGTAGCTGACGGAAAGGTCGAGTACCCTGAGCAGCCTTACCCACTGAGGGTTAACGTGTTGGGAGTAGAGATCACTGGTCGCAACGCGCTCTGCAAGAGGCATAGTCATCCACATCTACACAGCTGGAAGGGATCGAAACCCCTCAGCACGCGCGGCGAAGCTATCGATTGCCCCGCTTTCATTGTGCCCACCGTCGATGATCGCAGCGATGAAGAGGAAGTGCTGCATCCCAAGCGCTATATGAAATTGATGCCAGTTATTCGTGATTGTGAGGCAACATGAACAACTTGTCATTTCGCAGACACCTCGAATTCATTCACTTCCGGGCGGTCCTTGCTCCGAGGCGATGTAGAATTTAAACAACTCATCGTCAGTTTCTTCAAATGGCAGCAATCTGGGACCAACCTACCCTCAATGCCTTCAGGCCGACCGCCCCGTATAGCGGAGCCCGCGAGATCTCATCTTGCAAGAACGGAAGGTTGTCACCAAATGGCATCTTCAGGGAACGCCTGCCGCATGGGAGCCATTTCGCACTAGCGGTGCTGATGATGGTTTTGTCCGCGGTCTCCACCCGCGCTCAGGATAACTACGAAATTCAGGTGTACGGGTATGAGTTGGTCGACCCCGAGCACACAATGGTCGAACTACACAGCAACTTTACGATTGACGGCTCCAAGGAAACCGTTGACGGCGTGTACCCAACAAATCACGCCCAGCATGAGACCGTCGAAATTACGCACGGATTTAACGACTGGTTCGAATGCGGTTTTTACATCTTCACTTCGATAACTGAGGGCCAGGGCTGGCAATGGGTGGGGGATCATATCCGGCCGCGGGTCGCCGTACCGAAGAAATGGCACTGGCCGGTCGGAGTCAGCATCTCGAACGAACTCGGTTATCAAAGGCGCCAGTATTCCCCGGATACCTGGACATGGGAAATCCGCCCAATCGTGGACCAGAAAGTAGGACGTTGGTATTGGTCCCTGAACCCCACCCTGGACCGTTCTTTCCACGGGGAAAATGTGCACCAGGGCGTCGTATTTTCGCCCAACGCGAAATTCAGCTATGACTTGACCCGCAAAGTCGCCGCCGGTCTCGAATATTACGGCTCGGTGGGCCCGGTAACAGGATTCGATCCACTCTCCCAGCAGCAGCACCAACTTTTTCCGGCGATCGACTTGAATATCGCACCGCAGTGGGAGCTGAATTTCGGCCTGGGCGTCGGTTTCACCGGTTCCACCGACCACCTGATCGCCAAGATGATCCTTGGCTATCGCTTCAATTTCTGAGCGCGGAGAGAAAACGGAAAATGATCAAAGGTCTCGTGATAGGAATCTTGTCGACTATGTTGGTTGTGGCGGGAGGAGTGTACTTCTACTTTGCCACCGGCATGGCACCAGCGGCCACGTCCGATCCTCCGATGCCTTTTGAGAAGAAACTGGCAAACATGGCCCTGAAAGCCCACATTGCCGAGCAGCAAGCAGGACAGCCTCCCGTGGCCCCTGACGAAACGGCCTACCTCGCCGGCGCCAAGGTCTACAAGCAGCATTGCGCCTCGTGTCACGGACTGCCTGGCCAGTCCCCAACCGACTATGCGACAACCATGTATCCCAAGCCGCCGCCACTGTTTCACGGAAAGGGTGTAACCGACGATCCAGTTGCGGAGAGTTACTGGAAGGCAGCCCATGGTATTCGGTTGACCGGAATGCCCGCCTTCAAGACCAAGCTGACCGACACTCAACTTTGGCAAGTCAGCCAACTACTCGCCCATGCCAACGAAATCTCCGACTCGGTGAAACGGGAGCTCGTCACGGACACTATGACGCCTGCTTCGCCTTTGGGAGCCGGTCTGAATACGAAAGATAAGTGAAGCGGCCTCCGAATCTGCTGGCAGGAAAGCCACCGAATATCAAAGTATTGGTCCGCCGAAGTGATGACCCTCGGCGGTTTTACCGTGACACTTCGCACAGTTTTTCTGAAATACGAGGTTCGCAGTGAGAATCGAATCTGACATCGGGGGTTTGCGCAACTGCTCCCGCAAACGCGAAGGACAAGAAACGCGCGATGATCGTCAGTCGAGATGTTATCAATTTGAGCCTCGTCGAAACTGATTCGAGAAACCTGGTCTACGTTGGTTGCAACACGTTGACGGGCACCGACAAAGTTATAACAGCTCCCCCACCTGTATGATCCGAGATCTTAGTCGCACCGCCGTGCGCCTGGATTACTGCATCCACGAATGCAAGTCCGAGGCCGTGGCCGGGAGAATGCTTCCCCTTGACGAAACGCTCGAAAGCCCGGCTGCCGATATCGGGCGGGAATCCCGGGCCATCGTCTTCGATCACTAGTTCTGCCGAGCCTTGAGAGGAACGAAGTCTGATGTTCACTCGACATCCCTGTGGCAGGTGGGTTAATTCGTTCTCAAGCAGATTGCTAACCACACGATTAAAAAGAGGCAGGTCAGCATCGACCATCACGTGGGCTTCGAGGTCAATTGTCACCTCGTGACGGCGCTCCGCCATGGCGGGCTGATAAATATCAACCAGTTGTCCTCACCACATCGGAAAGATTGACTGGGCTGCGATTCATGTGAAGCGCACCGGCCTCCGCTTCCGCCAGGTCGAGCGTGGTATTCAACAGCTGCAAGACCCTGTCCAGTTCCTCGATCGCCTCGCCAACCGAGTCCCGCCACGTCTCGTTCCCTTCATCGCATAACGCGGATTCCAGCGTTCCCCGAATCAAGGTTACCGGGCTCTTCAGATCGTGCGCTACCGCACCGGTTACGGTGCGAAGCTGCTTCACCGAGGACTGAAGCCGGTCCAACATATGATTAAAGGTTTTACCCAGTCGGGAGATCTCATCCGAATTAACCGGTTCAGGCAATCGTTCCTCTAAATCTTCGGTGCCAATTCGGGCGACTGCTTCCGTGATGCGTTCGACACGGAGGAGGGTTCGACGGGCACTCCAGTAGGAGATAACGAAACCCAGCAAGAATATGCCGCCCCAAACGATCAGTAGACGACGACCCAGTCTGTGAAGCAGATATTTGGCACCGCGATCTGAGAGTCCCAGATAAATAGCTCTTCCGTCCTGGACCTTAACTACCACTCGAAACGTTTGGTTTAACCCATCCACGGTTATGGACTGTGGAATGCCCGGAGCAAGTTTTGCCCTTTGAATCTCCGTGATAAAAGCTTCCCTGGAACCCGGGCCTACCCACAATGTACCGTCACTGTTGTTGGGATCTGTTGTCAAAAAGAAGACAGAATTCAACCTCTCTCCGAGGGCATTGCGCTCGTCCGGCACTTCCTGAGTGGCAAGCTCGGCCACCTCACCAACGATTCGCTTATACAGGTGATCTCTGGGAGTATCCATCGAGACTTGAGCTAGAACCTCGGCTTCCCCGCTGAGCCAGGTATCGCTTCGTTCTCGGATCCCCTGAGCAACCAGAAAATAAACTATGGAGAAAGCGACGGCAGTCCCGAGCGCGAACGCCAGCGTCGTCCAAATCGAAATCCGCCAAGCAGCCGTCGCCCGTAAATACTTAGGCATTTTTGAGAACATAGCCAACGCCACGAATGGTGTGGATCAACGGCCGCAGGGCGTCATGATCCACTTTGCTGCGCAGACGATAAATATGGACATCTACCACATTAGTTGCGGGATCAATCCGCATCCGCCAAACGTGGTCTAGGATCATGGTGCGAGTTACCACTCGACCTGCATTTCGACAAAGATATTCCAACAGGGAAAACTCTTGCGGGGTCAATTGCAGCAACTGGTCTCCCCGTCGTGCCTCTCGCCGTACTAGATCAAGTTGCAAGTCGGCAGCTTGCAGACGCACCGACTCATTGTTAGGAGGGACTACGGACCGGCGTATTAGGTTTCTAAGTCTTGCCAGTAGTTCCGGCAGAGCAAATGGCTTGGTGAGGTAGTCGTCTCCGCCCTGCTCTAACCCGCGAACTCGATCGTCCACAGAACGCCGGGCGGAAAGGATTAAAACCGGAGCCGAACTGCCCTGCGCACGACAATGGGCAATTAAGTCCAACCCGTCCAAGTCTGGAAGGCCAAGATCAATGATGAAGGCGTCGTGAATGCCTTCCAGAGCTGCGGTCTCCGCTGCTTTCGCGTTACCGGCGGTATCTACCTGATATCCGGCCTCTAACAGCGCCCGTTTCAGGAACTGCTGAATGGGTAGATCATCTTCTACCAACAACAATCGCATCGGAACTATTCCCCGGCAAGACTGTATACCAAAAGGTAGATGCAGGATACTCGTCATGCGCTGTGCAACCATCTGTCGCTCCAACGAAATTTTCGGGATTCCAATCGCTTCCCGTCCGCTCGCAGATAGGTACGTATCCGAGCCAGTTGCCCTGAAATCGACGGCCCTGGCGGACGTGGTCACCTCGGCTGATTCAAGCGCAAAGAAATACCTAGGCGCTGGCCATTCCTACTTGGAGGCCAATCGCTGGAACAACTCGCATGAACTATTGATCACACTGTGGGGGCATTTCGACGAGGAACGAGTCGGATTCCGGATCAAATATCGAGTCAATCTGACCGGTAGTGGGCAGGGAGCTGGGAGAATTTAAACGTGCCACTGCCGGCGCGGGCTGCGTTCCTGAAAGCCCACACAGCATTACATTTCAACGACTTGACGCCGCCGGGAACGACACAAGGTCATTTGAAAAGACACTAAAGCACAGTCATTGGACCGCAATCGGACCACGATTCCGGCGCGCATTCAGCAACGGTCTTGAGCGCAGCCTTTTCAGTTCTAGGCTGAAGCGCCCAACTCTGTGTTCAGTAGCTTGCTCCTTTCCGCTTCTGCGTGAGAGCGTCGGGCACGTGCCGATTATTTTTTCACTGAGTTGCTCTCAACCCTTTCAGCGCTGCACCCCACGCAATTACTTCATCTGCCATCGCATGCACCGCTTTGTCGTGCTTTTCGTGCGGCTTAAAGGTCGTGAAGTTCTCAAAGTCTGTCCACATCGAAAGCGCCACCTGTGCTCGCACGTCCGCAACCTTGATTTCGCCCATCACTAGCCTCAAGTTCTCCACCGCTCGGATACCGCCAGAGCCGCCATATCCCACAAATCCTGCCGCTTTGTTGGTCCATTCGTGGAAGAGAAAATCGATCGCGTTCTTCAAGGCCGCCGAGGTGGCATGGTTGTATTCAGGGGTGACGAAAATATAGGCATCGAGCGAGGCAATTTTCTCGCTCCATCTCTTCGTGTGCGGCTGGCCATACTGATGCATTATGGGCGGCACAGGTTCATCGAGGAGCGGTAGCTTGTAATCCTCGATGTCGACAACCTCAAATTCCGCATCCTTGCGGCTTTTCAGGATATCGTGCACCCACATTGCGACGGCTCCGGCTTTCCGACCCGGTCGCGTACTCCCGACGATGATTCCAATTTTCAGCATTTTCTTTTTTCTCCTTTCGGGTACAGTCCCCAGATCGATTAGTGATTCACCGAACACCGCGATGATTATCCTGATCGTCCATTACCGCTAAGCCGTAGATGTTGTTCTTCAAGTTTCTCCACTGCAAGTAACCCTAGCTTCTTAAGCGATCCGTAGAGTTGCTCCATCTCCTTTTCGGACAGTGCCGACATGAGCGCCTCAAGGTCCTTGCCATGCCGCTCGAACGACGATGCCGCCAGACGCTTCCCTTTTGCCGTCAGGTGAACGACCCGCGCCCGTCGATCAATTGGGCTCGCCCTGCGTACCACCAACCCGAGTTTCTCGAGACGATCTATTGCCGCAGTCATCGAGCCACTGGCTAGGCGCACCTTGTCCTGAATCTGCGTGATCGTTAGCGGGCCCTTGTGCAAGAGTGCTTCGAGCGCAGCGAAATCCGAGAGGCACAGCCCTGTGTTGGCAATACTCTGCTCAGCCACGAGGCTTAGCGCGCGAAAGCTCTTCGCAATAACCAGCCAGAGCCGAGGTGCTGTAATGCGATTGCTCTTTCTCATGATGTTTCCTAATCAGGCAGCTTGGGGTCGGGTCAGGGTATCGATCATGATGTTCGTGGGAGAAGACAGCAGGCGATCCACGGAAGCTGCTCCTGCGCCGCGAATCATCAGAAAGACCGAAGCCGCCAGTAAGAGGAGATGGTACTCATAACCTCTCCCCTTTTGTGCACCAGTCCAGTTCATCCAGAAGCCGAATCGACCATGAACCATGGCGACGGCCACGATCATGTTGCAAAAGACTCCAAAGGCTGCAACGCGCGTAACCAGCCCGACAATGAGCCCCAACCCGCCAAAGAACTCGGCGGTAATGGCCAGAAATGCGAATATGGCCGCGATGTGCAACATTCCCGTGAAGAAACCATCGTGCCGGTGAAGCCATGTCCACCGAACCACCCGAGCATTTTCTGAGTACCGTGGGCGAAGAAGATCACTCCCAGCACCAATCGAAGAATAGTCGTGGCGGTATCGTTATCGGTGACAAGCAGTTAAGAAACATAGAAATTCCAGCTGTGTTAGTTCGCTGCTCCGAGTCGGGCAAACAGGAGATAGGATGATTATCCTTACAAGAGGATTCTTTTTATCGAGGTATGTCTTGCCCCTCGCCGAACCCCCGGGACTTATCCAACCATTTGCGACAGAGCGGAAGCTTTTACGGACTCTTAACCACCCGTTGCGGCGAGGCGAGATTCTTTAGGAGTTCTGCCACGCTCTTTAGTATTTCGCTCGAAAGTGCCTCATCCGATACGGTGCGTGCCAAGGACATAGCGCCCACGAGCGTACTGAAAGTTAAGATCGCTTGCGATCTGACCGCATGCGCGTCTCTGCCTGGAATCAAATCCGCAATCAATTGAATGTCGTTTCGGACCTGCTCGGTCGTGAGGGCACGAGTGCGCTTGTCGCTGCGAGCGATCTCTGGCGCCAGTGCACTGAAGGCACAGCCCGTGCCTGGATCGTCGCGGTGCGCTGGGTTCAGATAGTCGTCAATCAACTTTGCGAGAGATACCGGCGGCCCGCCGGATGCGGCGGCGTCCACCCGACGCTTCCAGCCGCCGAAGGCCGAGCTAATTGCCTCGGCAACCAGATCGTCACGCGAATCGAAGTGCTTGTAGAACCCGCCCACCGTAAAACCTGCCTCCTTCATCAGTTCCGCGATTCCGACCCCAGCAAGGCCTTCCTCACGAAACTTCTTGGAAGCGATCGAAACGATGCGCTTATGAGTCTTTGCCTTTTCAGCCCTGGAATGTCCCATGCATCCCCCCGAAAAATAAACTGCAACTAATTCAGGATTACGAATCTAATCCAGTAAATAGATTATAACAATAATCCAGATTGCTTGCTAGCTACGGCCAGGATTCCGTTTTAACAAGGTCGCGAATATCAGGAAACAGTCGATGGATCCGAAAGCGGAATGCTGAAGACGTACACCACAGAAGAGACGGCAAAAATTGACCACCGTTTTAGAAGCGTTCGAAACCCTGTTCAACAAGCGCGATTACGCGGCGGCGGAAAGGTTCTGGTCACCGAATTACATTCAGCACAGTGCCCACATTGCTCCGGGACGCACGACACGCTGAAATACGAGCACGACATGATCGTGGCACGGACGCTCTTTCCGGTTTCCGCGCTCCAGCCAGTTGGATAGCGGCCGACATCCTCGTCATGGAGGAAGGAGTTTTGGTCGAGCACTGGAATGTCATTGAAGACGAAGCAACACGTGCACAGTCCAAGAGCGGGAATCCGATGTTCGGCAGTTCATTCCCTCGATTGGTACCTCCGCGATCTCGACCGCCGGCTTTCGGCGGCGCGGTCAAACCGTAAAGCGTTTCGAACGAAAGGAGTTTTCTTATGCGGCAGTTGCAACTCATAGCTCACGGCGAACCTTCAGATGTCATCGAACTCAACACGGTCTCCGAACCGGCTCTGGGTCAGGACGATGTTCTCATCTCGATGGAAGCGGCCCCGATGAATCCGTCAGATTTTTTATTCGTTCGTGGCATATACGGCATCCGGCCGGCCTTCCCATCCTCGGTAGGGGCAGAGGGTGTTGGCCGAGTTGCCAAGATCGGATCAAAAGTTGATGGTGCGCTGCGGGGCAAGCGAGTCCTGATTCTTCCTACCTACGAGCAGGGCACCTGGGCAGATGAAGTTGTCGTCCCGGTGCGCAACCTCGTGCCGATGAGCGACGAAGCGGATCCCCTGCAACTCTCGATGATAGGGATTAACCCGGCTACCGCTTATCTCTTGCTGAACCGATACGTTTCCCTGATGCCCGGCGACTGGATCGGTCAAACCGCAGCCAACGCGGCCATGGGCCAGTACATCATTGCGCTCGCGAGGCTTGCAGGAGTCAAGACGCTGAATGTGGTCCGGCGGGAAGAAGCTGCCGAACAGGTGCGGCAGTGGGGGGGTGACCGCGTAGTCCTCCAAGGCGACAACCTTCACAAGGATATTGAGGAGGCTCTCGGCGGAAAGAAACTTAGCCTCGTCCTCGATACGGTGGGTGGAACTCCCGTGGGCGAGTTGGCAAAATCGCTTAAACCTGGCGGCGCGACTGTCGTCTACGGACTTCAAAGTGGGCAGTTCCCGGCCATCTCGCCCGGAGACCTCATCTACCGTGGTCTTAGCCTCCACGGATTCTGGCTCATCAATTGGATACGCAACGCGCCCCGCATAGAGATCGAGGAGATTTACCAGAAGCTGGGAGACCTGGTAGCCGATGGATCGCTCTCTGCCGCAGTAGAGCATGTGTATCCGCTCGCACACTTCCGGGAAGCCTTCAGACAGTCGTTGAAATCGAATCGCAGTGGCAAGATCCTGTTCCAGTTTAGGGCTACTGATGACACCGATCGTGGCTAACCTTCCCACTGGCCGAAGCGGCTGAAGCTCTGCGTTATCTGGTCGAGGGCCGCCCTTCGGTAGGGTCGTCGTCACAATCTGAAATGATTTCGCAAGAGCAGTGGAACACAAAATGTAGATCTGGTAGCGGAATCACGATCGAAGCGGCAACAGGAACGAGAACAAATCTTTGTCGCAGAAATACAGAATGTTCAAAAAGAATAGAGGATTCAAATGACAAGCACATACAAAGCAGTGCAGGTCTCCGCACCGGGCACGCTTCGAGTAGTGGAACGGCAAATCTCCGAGCCTGGAACGGGACAGGTTCGGATTCGGGTGGAAGCATGCGGAATCTGTCACACCGACGCAGCCACCGTCACTGGCATTTACCCGGGTTTGAAGCTGCCGCGCGTTCCTGGGCATGAAGTGGTGGGCCGCATCGAAGCCTTGGGCAGCGGGGTATCCAGATGGAAAATCGGTCAACGCGTTGGCGTCGGCCTTATTTCCGGCGAAGATGGGGTGTGCGAGCCGTGCCGACGTGGAGACACCGTGAATTGTCAGAACCCGGTCGCATCGGGAGTAACCGCGGACGGAGGATATGCGGAAGTGATGATCGCTGAAGCACGCGCCCTCTCTTCTGTTCCGGATGAGCTCACATCAGCAGAAGCCGCTCCTCTCCTGTGCGCGGGTGTCACGACTTACAACGCTCTTCGCAACGCCGGCTTGCGTGGTGGCGACCTGGTTGCTGTGCAGGGCATTGGCGGCCTTGGGCATCTGGGTGTCCAGTTTGCGCGGCAGATGGGATTCCACACTGTCGCGATCGGACGCGGACGCGAGAAGGAGAAGCTCGCGAAAGATTTGGGCGCGCACGTCTACATCGATAGTACCAGCGAGGACGCCGCAGCGGTGCTGCAGCTCATGGGTGGGGCTAGGGCGATTCTCGCAACAGGAACCAGTGGCGATGCCATGGGGCCACTTGTGGCCGGTCTTGCGGCGCGAGGCAAGCTGATCATAGTCGGGGTTCCAAACGACGAAATTCGGCTGCATGCCTTCCCGCTTGTCTTTGGAGGGCGCTCGATCTATGGGACACTGACGGGTACTCCCATCGATAGCGAGGACACACTTGCCTTTTGCGTCCTGGAGAATATCCGACCCATGATCGAGACATTTCCGCTCGAACAGGCGGCTGATGCTTACGCTCGCATGATGCAAGGCAATGCTCGGTTCCGCATGGTGCTGGTCACGGGGCAATAAATAGAGACTCTCAGAATTGAGGAGGGAGGGACATGAACAAGCTTGAAGGGAAAACCGCACTCATTACTGGTGGTACTAGCGGGATTGGTCTCGCAACGGCAAAAGCGTTTGTCAACGAAGGCGCCTATGCGTTCATCACGGGCCGACGTGAGGCCGAGTTGGCTGCGGCGGTAAAGGAGATCGGCAGAAATGTAACGGGCATAAAAGGAGACGTGTCGAAGCTTGGCGACCTGGATCGTCTCTATGCACAAATCAAGCAAGAAAAGGGTCGACTCGACATTGTGTTCGCCAATGCCGGGGTCGCGAAGCTTGCTGCCCTCGGCGCGATCACCGAAGAACTCTATGACTGGACCTTCGACATCAATGTGAAAGGCCTGCTTTTCACGGTGCAGAAGGCGTTGCCCCTCCTGCCGGATGGCGCTTCTATTATCCTGAATTCATCCGTCGTCGGAAGCAAAGGGTTACCCATTAATAGCGTTTACAGCGCCACCAAAGCTGCCATTCGTTCGTTCGCGCGGACGTGGACAACCGACTTGAAGGACCGCCGCATTCGCGTGAACGCAGTGAGCCCGGGCTCCATTGACACGCCCGGACTGAGTGGGCTCCTGGGCTCCTCAGAAACGGGCCAGCAACGCTTAAAGAATATCTCCAACAATGTTCCGCTCGGCAGACTGGGCACGGCCGATGAAATCGCCAAGGCGGTCGTGTTTCTTGCCTCCGATGATGCAAGCTTCGTCACAGGAGCAGAATTGTTTGTGGACGGAGGTTTCGCTCAAGTGTAGGGCGAGCGCCCCATGAGTCGGCCGCCATGGCTGCGCGAAAGTTGAGTGGCGCCGAAAGTTGGCGATGCCCGCGTGGCACCAGTGAAAGATAGAAAAACCGCGCCGCCGATACCGATCATCACCGTCTGTTGGAGCAAGTATTGAACAGGATCACGGGAGGGCCAGGTCAGGCGCGCAGCATATCAGTCCCGAACTGCAGGTCGTCGCGCTGGGCACCGATGCTGAGCGCTATGCGGCACTGTTTCGCATCACCGAAGCGCTCTCCGCTTGCTGGGAGCCAGAACAACTGGCACGAGTTCTTGCTGCCGCCCGTAAACTGCAACTTTCCTGGTTGCATTGCGTCTAACCTACGGTTGAACCTATACTTTTGTGAAGCTATGAGGTCGGTTGTCAAGCTCGGCGTTTCGCTTTTGTCGCTGCTGCTCTTTGCCGTTCCGATCATGGCCTGCGTTTTGCCCGCAATGGCAATGAGCGCGGAAGAGCGTGAATGTTGCAAGCGCATGGCACAGGAATGTGGGAATATGGGAATGGGCAAATCTCATTCCTGTTGTCAGACTGTTTCGGTGCCAGACCATCTGCCCGCGATCAAGAGTTCATCGGACGTTGGTTCAAAACCTCTGGCGCTTGCGTTCATACTCGCACTGACGCCGATTCCGACGATGGCACTGATCCTAGAATCTGGTTCATCCTCGTGGGCAACTGACATCCATTCGCCGCCCGTCTCACCTCCTGGCAGTATTTCTGTTCTGAGAATCTGATTCGCTTTCCTCTGCCCGACTAACGCACTCGTGCGTTTGCACGTTCGTGCGCCCACAAACTTGTGTTTTCTGTCGCGGAGGAAAGATGCGATCCATAAATTTGTCCCGAATTTTCGGGAATGCTCGAATTTCGTTCACTGCTGCGACATTGTTCGTCGGAACGATAGCTCTTGCCGGCATTGCTGCCGCTCAAGAGCCGCCCGGCTCCCAAACGCAGATTCCTGAAGCTTCCCGTGTGGCCGAACACGGTGGGTTGCCAACACCTCTACGCGAACTCTTGTTGGAGACCGAGCAGAAGAATCCGCAGGTTGCGGCCTCGTTTCACGGGTGGCAGGCTTCACGGAATGTTCCCAAGCAGGTGTCTGCACTTCCCGAGACTCAGGTCTCGGTGCAGCAGTTCAGTGTGGGCAGCCCGCGACCTTTTGCGGGTTACAGCAACAGCAATTTCGGCTACATCGGATTTGGCGCGTCGCAGGATATTCCCTATCCTGGCAAGCGCCAGTTGCGTGCCCAGGCCGCTGAGCACGAAGCCGACTCTATAGGAGCACAGACCGATGCAGTTCGCCGGATGGTAGTGGGAAATCTCAAGATCGTCTATTTCAAGCTGGCTTACATTCAACAAACTGTCGGCGTTCTCGACAAAAGCGATCAACTGCTGAATCAGGTCGAGCAAGCCACGGAAGCTCGCTATCGGGTGGGGCAAGGCAATCAGCAGGACGTGCTCAAAACGCAGTTGCAACATACGAAGATCCTGCAAGAGATCGCCCATCACCATCAGGAAGAAGGACTACTCGAAGCCCAGATCAAGCAACTCTTGGGCCGACCCCAAGATTCCCCGGACATCATTGCCGACACTCTCACTGCGAGATCTTTTTCACTGAGTGTGCCTGAACTGCTGCGAAAGGCCACCGAAAACAATCCGGACGTGCGTTCAAAGCAAGCCTCCATCGAGCAACAAAAAAACCGGGTCGAACTTGCGCACAAGAACTTCCGCCCGGACTTCAACGTGCAATACATGTATCAGCACACGAACGGAGATACACGCGATTACTACATCGCGACGTTTGGCATTCGGCTGCCCAATCGCGGACGGCAAAAGGCCGAGCTGGCGGAAGCGCAGCAAAACCAGGAGCGTTCGCGGCGAGAGCTGGATTCGGAGTCGCAACGTGTGCTGTCCGAAGTTCAGCAGCAGTACGTGCGCGCAAGAACTTCAGCAGAACGACTCAAGATCTACAGTGACGGTCTAGTCCCACAGTCAGAAGCCACCTTTCGCTCCGCCCTGTCTGCCTATCAATCAAACCGGCAAGACTTCGAGAGTCTGCTTTCGTCCTTCCTCGATGTGTTGAACCTCGATCTGGAATATCGGAACGAACTGGTGGAGCACGAATCTGCGCTAGCTGAGCTGGAGCGCCTTACCGGAGTGGATCTGCCATGAACGAAGTCGATTTGAGAACGAAGATCAGCGAGAGAGGACAAATCATGCCCAACCGAGAACCCAACGCCTATCGCTGTGCTTTTTGGATTGCAGTAGCAGCCACGGTAGTGCTCGCCGTTGTGGCTTCAGTTTTGTGGTGGCGTTTGAACCACGTCGGTGCCATGTCGAAACCTGGGAGCGGTTCTGGGAGCGACCATGTGCAGGGGATCCTCCAGACTTCATCCACAAACGCCACAGATTCCGAGCCTGGATCGGCGGGCGAAATGCAGACCGGCAATATGCAGGAGATCCCGCTTGCACCGATTCAGCTCACGCCTCAACGGATGCAAAGCATCGGCATTGTGCTGGGCAAAGTTGAATCCAAGCCTGTCAATTCCGAGTTGCGTTTCTATGGCAATGTGCAAGTCGATGAGCGACGGCAAGCCTATGTGCAGACGCGATTCACGGGATGGATTCGCAAAGTCTATGCCGACACGACCGGCAACTTCATAGGTAAGGGCCAGCCGTTGTTCACGATTTACAGCCCTGACCTGGTCGCGACCGAACAGGAATATTTGCTAGCGCAGAAGAACTCGGAGTCTTTGCAGAAGAGCACGGTGAACGGAGTGGCTTCAGGTGCGTCTTCCCTTTTCAATGCCGCCAAAGAACGACTGCTGCAGTGGGAGGTTTCTCTTGGGGAAATCGAGAAGTTGGATCAAGGCGGCAAGCCGATCACAGACCTCACGATCTACTCTCCTGTCTCCGGATACATCATCGACAAGAAAGCGCTGCCCAACATGTATGTGCATCCCGAAACCATGCTGTACACCGTGGCGGACCTTTCCGATGTTTGGGTGCTGGCCCAGGTATTTCAGAGCGATGCAGGGAAGATCAGGCCCGGCGATCTCGCCGAAGTCACCCTCGATGCATATCCGGGCCAAGTGTTCAACGGACGAGTGGAATATATCCTCCCGCAGCTGGACATGAGCACCCGCACGCTGCCCGTGCGCCTTGTGTTTCCTAATCCTGGCCTGAAGTTAAGGCCGGGAATGTACACGAATGTCCGCGTCAAGCTGCCGATGGGCCGTCAGTTGGTAGTCCCGGCTTCCGCGGCATTTCAGTCGGGAACTAGGAATCTCATCTTCGTTTATCAAGGCGAGGGCAGGATCGAGCCACGCGAAGTTGAATTCGGGCCTCAAGTAGGCGATGAGATTGTAGTTAGCAAAGGCGTCAAGGCGAAAGAACAGATCGTTACTTCAGCGAACTTCCTGATTGATTCCGAGGCGCAACTGCAAGCGGCCGCCGGCGCCTTTGTTCCTCCGCCTCCAGGTGCAGCTCAAGCAGCAGCAATGAATGCTCCGGCCCTGCAGCAGGCCAACGTGGAACTGACGACTGATCCAAATCCTCCGCATAAAGGCAGCAACGTCATTCGAGTGAAACTGACGAGGCCCGACGGTCAACCGATCGCTGGCGCGAACGTCACTGTGATCTTTTACATGACGGCGATGCCGGCGATGGGAATGCCTGCGATGAGAACTGTCGTCAATGCCAGCGACAAAGGCGGCGGAATGTACGAAGGCCAAAGTGATCTCGGTTCTGGCGGTGCGTGGCAAGTCACGATCAGGGCGCAACAGAACGGGCAGACCATTGCCAGCAAGCAGCTTACGGTAAATGCCACGGGAGGTATGTAGCATGATCTCCCGAATCATTGAATGGTGCGAGCACAATCGCTTCCTGGTCTTCACTGGCGTGCTTCTGCTGACGCTGACTGGAATCCGGTCCATGGGTCATATTCCCTTGGACGCCTTGCCGGACATTTCAGACGTGCAGGTCATCATCCACACCAATTGGGAAGGTGAGCCGCCCAACATCATCGAAGATCAAGTCACGTATCCGATCGTCACTGCGTTGCTGGCGGCGCCGAAGGTGAAGGCGGTACGTGCCCAGACCATGTTCAATGACTCGTACGTCTTCGTCGTCTTTGAAGATGGAACGGACATCTATTGGGCCCGCTCTCGGGTTGTCGAGTATCTGCAAACGCTCGCGGGCCGGCTTCCAGCGAACCTGCATCCTGCCATCGGCCCGGATGCGACGGGGGCCGGTTGGGTCTATGAATATGTCCTGGTTGACCGCACGCACAAACACAGTCTGGCCGACTTACGGAGTATTCAGGACTGGCACCTGCGCTATCAGCTCGCGACCGTTCCGGGAGTCGCCGAAGTTGCGAGCATGGGCGGATTCGTGCGCCAGTACCAGGTCAACATCGACCCCAACAAGTTACTGGCGTACGGCATTTCGCTGTCCACCGTTATCGACCGGGTGAAATCGAGCACAAATGAAGTGGGTGGACGCGTGCTCGAACTGAGCGGTACTCGCTACATGGTCCGCGGTCTTGGCTACCTGAAATCTCTGGATGATCTAGCGAATGTGCCTGTCATGGCCAAGAACGGGACCCCTGTACTCATCAGGGATCTCGGCACGGTTTCCTTCGGCCCGGACATCCGCGAAGGCGTCACCGAATGGAATGGCGAGGGCGAGACTGTTGGTGGCATCGTTGTTATGCGCTACGGGCTAAATCCCCTCAACGTGATCGACGGCGTCAAGAAAAAGCTGGCGGAAATCAAGGGATCGCTACCGCCTGGCGTCGAGGTCGTGTCCGGCTATGACCGCGGCGGTCTGATCCGTGAATCGATCAACACTTTGAAACACAGCCTGATCGAGGAAGCGATCCTCGTTTCTCTGGTCATCATTGTGTTCTTGTTCCACTTCCGATCGGCACTGATCCCGATTCTCACATTGCCCATTGCGCTCACGATCTCATTCATTCCCATGTTCTACCTGAACGTCAGCTCCAACATCATGTCGCTGGGCGGACTGGCGTTGGCCATAGGTGTTTTGGTGGATGCGGCCATCGTCATGGTGGAAAACGGATACCGCCATCTTTCCGAGCTGCCTGCGTCGGGAGGAGAAGCTGGCGGGGAGGTTAAGTACTCGAACGGCCCCATCCTTCACGTAGAGACGGATGCCAGTACAATTCAACCCACGAAGAAAGCAGCTGAACGGGAGCGCGTGCGTATCCTCATTGATGCCGCCAAGCAGGTCGGACCCGCGTTGTTCTTCTCTCTCCTTATCATCGTGGTGTCGTTCCTTCCCGTGTTCTTGCTGGAAGCGCAGGAAGGGCGTATGTTCCGCCCGCTGGCATGGACTAAAACACTGGTCGTGGGCTTCTCATCTCTGTTGGCCATTACTCTCGTTCCCATCCTTATGGTGATATTCATTCGCGGCAAGCTCCGGCCCGAGTCGAAAAACCCGATTTCAAGACTCACTCAGGCTCTCTATTTGCCTGTGTTGCGACTCTGCCTCAAATACCGCAAGACGACACTACTGCTGAATTTGGCATTCCTGTTGCTCACTTTCCCGTTGATGTTCAAGCTGGGCAGTCAGTTCATGCCCCCCTTGTTTGAGGGTTCTTCTCTGTACATGCCGACCGCTCTCCCTGGTATTTCCATCACGCAAGCCTCGCAGCTCTTGCAAGAGCAGGACAGGGTTCTCCGGTCTTTTCCTGAAGTTGAAACCGTATTCGGCGCGGTTGGTCGGTCCGACAGTGCCACCGACAACGCTCCGCTCGACATGTATGACACCACCGTGATGCTTAAGCCGCGCGACAAGTGGCGGACGGGGATGACTTACGAAAAACTCATCGGAGAAATGGACGCCAAGCTCCAGTTCCCAGGTCTCACGAATACCTGGACTATGCCCGTCGAAAACCGCCTCGATATGGCGCTAACGGGAATCAAGACGCCGGTGGGAATAAAGCTGCAAGGCACAAATCTCGAACAAATCCAACAGCTCGGAGCACAGCTACAGCAGATCTTGTCGGGACTGCCGCAAGTTCGCTCGGTTTTTGCCGAGCGCGTGTCGCAAGGATTTTACGTCAATGTCGAGGTCAATCGGGGAGAGGCAGCCAAATACGGTTTGACCATCGCTGACGTGCAACAGGCGGTGGAGTCCGGCATCGGTGGGATGAATGTCGCCGAGAACATCGAAGGCCGCCACCGTTACTCAATCAACGTGCGCTACCAGCGCGATTTCCGCGACAACCTTCAAGAGCTCAGCCGCGTGTTAATCGCTACGCCTTCTGGCGCGCAGATCCCCATTTCCGAAGTCGCGACCATCTCGTTCTCGCGCGGTCCGGCCATGATCCGGGACGAAGATGGCCAACTGACGGGCTACGTCTACATCGACCTGAATACGACTGACTACGGTGGTTTCGTTGAGCACGCGAACCAAATGCTCCGGCAAAAGTTGCAATTACCGCCGGGCTACACCTATCAGTGGTCGGGCGAATACGAGTTCCAAGTCCGGGCAAAGGAGCGCTTGAAGATCATCTTGCCGGTCGTGTTCTTTGTGATCTTCTTGCTCCTGTACTTGGTCTTTCACTCCATCACCGAAGCCATGGTGCTGATCTTACCCACCTTCTACGCCATGACTGGCGGGCTGATCTTGCAATGGCTGCTTGGCTACAACTTCAGTGTCGCCGTCTGGGTCGGCTACATCGCTCTGTTCGGCGTAGCCGTGGAGACCGGCGTCGTGATGGTGGTGTATCTGCACGAATCGCTCGCCAAGCGGATTGCTTCAGATCGCCCGCTGACTGAAGCCGATATTCACGAAGCTGTCATTGAGGGCGCAGTTCACCGGCTTCGGCCCAAGCTGATGACTGTCTCTGCCGTTCTAGGCAGCTTAATTCCGATTCTGTGGGCAACAGGCATCGGCTCTGACGTGATGAAGCCGATTGCCGCTCCTATGGTCGGCGGAATGATTACGTCAACGATTCACGTCCTGATTCTGGTTCCAGTGTTCTTCGTGCTCATGAAGGAACGATCTCTGCGGCGCGGCACGTTGCGGCCGGTGCCGACGGAGTGAAGATGGCAAGGTAAGCCCACACTAGTCAAGGACAACTTCAACGAAGCCTAAGAACGGGGGAGGAACGGCTTGAGCTTGCTCCACAAGTTTTTCAAAAACCGGCTTCGGCAAGTTGGAGAATCTGGCGTAGACGACCTCGATGTGACCATATAGGTCTCCCCACCGAAGCAAAACAAAACAACGGTTAGCAACTGGCGTTGCGACCGATGATCCGTCACTGATCTCGCCGCGGCGTGTCATTCGGTAGAGGATGAAGTTGCAGGAAAACGGCTGCGGCGTCGCGGGCACGTCCCGCGATTTCGCGGGGGGTCGGTCGCTCGGCGACGCCGAGCAGTAGGCTGACCATCAAATCGCGCCAGAGCAGCCCGGCAAACTGCTCGGCAAGTTCGGCAGGACGGCCCGTGAGCAGTCCGGACGCCAGGGCCTCGGTCATGATTTTGCGCAGGGCGGCGCGGCTTGTCTCGCGCCCTATAGAGTTCAGCGCCCGCGCCACTTCGGGAGCCTGGACCGCCTCGGCGATCGCCAGTCGGAATACCGCGATGACTGTGGGATCGCTTACCTCGCGGACGAGCTTGGTCCCGAAAGATGCTAGCACCTGGTCTAGGGTCTCGCGATCGCGCAGCACAGGCAGGTCAGCGGGCGCGTCCAGTCGCTTGGCGCGCTCGCTGATGCAGGCGATTAGCATTTCCTGTTTGTTGCCAACTAGCGCGTAGAGCTCTCGCTTCGAAACGCGCGCGTGCGTCGCGATCTCAAGCGTGCTGGTCATTGCGTAGCCGCTCTTCATGAACGCCGCAAAGGCCGCCTCAAGGATGCGCTCGCGCACCGCGGTTTCGTCGCCGCCTTTCTGGCGGCGTTTTGACATCGATGCCGTAGCCATCACCTTCTCCTTGACGATAGTGGTACCGTATAGTACCATCACCAAAGCGTGGTACCCAGTGGTACCAACACATGATAATTTCGCGAGGAATCAGTCGGAGTAGGGATCACGATTGCTCATGACGCCGAGTCGGCCCGGGGAATTTCACCCCGAGCCGCTCACAGATCCGGACTTGAACCTCTCGATTCATCCGGCTCGTGCCACCCAATGAAGACTGCCGTCCTCCATCTCGACCGTATCGGTTCCTCCTGTTGCCAGTTGACCAAACCGACCAAGAAGCGGGTGGCCTGTCCCCTTCGCTCCCCGGACATTACTCCGGTTCCTCACTACTACGAGACAGTCCGCCCCTGCTCAACGGATCAGTACTTTCGGCCTCGCGGGGCTTCCGCTTGTGCCTTTTCCCTTAGCACCGCCGGCAGGTTCTCAAGTTCCGTACCAGAGCCCGGAATAGAGTCACGCCACCTGTACACCGGACACCACATGGCCAGTAAGCAGGTTTCCGCCATGCCTTTTCCCAGAGAAGAGGGGCCGCTCCGGTTTCGATGTCATCTGTTGATCCGTTTCGATGCTTCATCAGTGGTTCACTTGCGTTCGTCTCTCTATTCCACACATGACGTGATTTCCTCACGCCTTTCAACCATGACGTTCACCACCGCGGCTTTTGACCGAAGCAGCTCATGGCTGTTTGAAGCCTGCTCCTACAAACCGGCTTCGAAGGGCCTTCCTTCATCTCCAGCACAGCATCGCGCTCTTACGAGCGCGTTCTTGACACAACCCCTCCACGGATCCGGACAAGCGGAGCTACCGCATCCGGCTCTTACCTCAGGTAATAACGCCCATGCGGCGCAGGGGATAAGGATGACAAGTACGGGCGGGAGGCAACCAGCGGTCGATCAGGCGCCGCATCCGGTCCCAGAGTACATGGGCGTTCTGGCTGCGCCGCGAAAGGGTGCGATGCCAGAGCCTACTGACTTGGAACCGAAAGGTACACAGCGCCGCGCCGTTGGTAGGCACTCCGTAATAACGGATGTGTCCGCCCACGACCGATCGCAGCCACTGACCCACTTCCGGGATGGGATCATGCATGCGCCGTTGGAGCTCGATCTTGACCTCGCTCAACTTGGCTTGCAACCGTTGGCGTATCGTCTGTCGCAACACCGTGAACCGTCCATTACTCCTCTTCTTCCCGCAGATGTGCGTAAAGCCGAGAAAGTTGAACGTCTCCGGTTTCCCGTCTCCGCGCGGCTTCCGGTTTTCGGCCGCGAACGGTCCGAACTCCAGCAGCCGCGTTTTCTCGGGATGCAGCTCCAGGCTGAACTTTCGCATTCTCTCGATCAGTTCCGCCCAAAACCGTACGGCATCCGACTTCGCCTCAAAGCCCATCACGAGTCGAGTAGCGGAGGGGAATCGCACCCCTCCGCCCTCACAGAACCGGACGTGAAGCTCTCGCCTCATCCGGCTCCTACGATCCAGCATCCGGCAGTACCCCTTGCTCCCAATGAGCAAACAGAGTGCGGTCTCGCCGCGCGATGCGCCCCAGCCAGTGCATCGACGCGCGTTCGCGCCGCCAGAATCGTCTGTATTTCCGTCGCGCCCAAGCAGCAAGGGCTTCATTGAGATGGCGAAGGACTTGAACACATTTCGAGCGGTAAAACCGGCCGTAATAGTTCATCCAGCCACGTACTGCGGGGTTCACGAGTCGCGCCAGATCCTCCAGATGCTGGTTGTTACGAGTGGAGGCCATCCGCCATTCTCGGATAGTTGCACGTATCGCTTTGGCAGCTTTGGTGCTCATCGCTGGCAGAAAGCTCACAAAGTGCTTTCCCCAGCGATTCTTTGCCCGCCGAGGTTGGAAGGTGTAACCCAGAAAGTCGAACTTTACCGGTCCCGACTTCCCAGGTCGATCGTCATCCTTGCAGTAAACGATGCGAGTCTTTGTTGCATTGAGCTCAAGACCGCACTGCAGGAAGCGACCTCGGATGGCTTCCAGTACCTCCCTGGCTTGCCGCTCGCTCCTGCAGTGGACGATTGCATCGTCCGCATAGCGCTCGAACTGGACATGCGGGAACGTCCGCTGCATCCAGAGATCGAACGTGTAATGCAGGAAGAGATTAGCCAGCAGCGGACTAGCCACGCCCCTTACACAAAAGGTAATTTGGGCCTTCTGGCTGCGAGCCCACGTTTTGGGGCGGACCCGAAGGAATCGGAATGCTGTGGCGAATGGTGATTGTATCTTCGCCGATCAACACCTCCTTAACCAGGAGTCGTACGATTCTCTGACGTTCCAAGACACTAAGCGTTTCAGCAGCGCTGCGCAAGCGGGCAAGGAATCCTGTGAGGGTTTCTGCCAAGCGCAAGAATGCAGCGCGGTCGTTGGTCTGGTCGGCGATCGTCTGCAGTTCAGCACGGAGTGCCTGTTGGCGCTGACGCAATGCGGGCATGCGCTCACGCAACTGCTCAATCGACAAGAGCCCTTCCTGATAAGCATTGAGAAGTCGTTCGATGCCTTTGCCAACATGGGTCAACTCTCTCTCCAGGCTTTGCTCGCGTTTTCTGGTTGGATCGGAGGTACGCGCTGCAACCAGCCGACGATCAAGTTCCTGCTTGATCAAAGCTGGGTCTTCCAGCAGGCGGATCACCTCAGCCCAAACGATCTGATCGAGGAGCTCCTGTCGGACGAAGCGGCCGTTGTCGCAAACCGGGCCGAGTTTCCGCCAGCCTTGGGAGCCAATGCACTGGTAGTAGTGGATCTTGCGGGCGCTGGTTTGCGTCGAGGTTCGCGAGAAGGCGTAGCTACACTTCGCGCAGCTGACCAGCCCCTGCACAACACTAGGTGCGATGGTGCGCCGCCGCGATCGTATCTTGTTCTGCTGGAGCAGCTCTTGGGCACGGGCAAAGCTCTCTTCTGTCACCAGGGCTGGCACGGGAATCCCAATCCACTCTTCGTGCGGGCGTTCGTGGGCAGCTGTGGTGCTGGACATCGTACCTCCCCGCCTGCGTTGTGGACGCATAACCCGCGTCCGTGCAGAGATGCGGGTCTTGCCGAAGCAAGCGAGGCCGCGATAGGCGGGATTGCGCAGTACAGCCCAGATCACCGAGCGTTCCCAACGAGCCGCCTTACGAGTCGGGACGCCTTCTCGGTTCAGCTGCCGCGTGATCTCCCCAATGCTGCGTCCCTTGACTGTGTACATCTCATACACGCGCCGCACTACACGTGCCTCGGCCTCATCGACTAGGTAGGCGGCGGGCACCTCGTCGGTCTTGCGAATATAACGATAGCCATACGGAGCGCCGCTCATCACGCTGACCTCGCCCGATTGCGCCCGGTGTCGCTTGCCACGACGCGAGCGCTCCAAGATCTGCGCGCGTTCATATTCAGCGATCATGCCTTGGAACTGAACCAGGAGTTGATCTTCGGCGCTGCTGCCTTGGGGCGACTTTACGAACAGCGTCTCGACTCCGTGGCGAGCAAATTCCTCGATCAGCAGAATCTGGTAAGCATACTTGCGGCTCAAGCGGTCGGGCGAATAGGCGAGCACAACCTGGATCTGCCCTTCAGCGGCAAGGTCCCGCACGCGCTCCAAGCCGGGCCGCTCCAAGATGGCTCCGCTATAGCCTTCATCTTCGAAGACCCATTCTTTGGGTGCCTCCAGCTCGTGGCTGTGGGCGAACTCGAGCAGCGACGCCGTCTGACTCGCAATCGTGTTCTCCTCGCGTTGCTGCTCGGAGGAAACCCGCGCGTAAATCGCCGCCATTCTCATCGTCGAACTCCTTCACGCGTACGCCGACAGGGCGCTCGCGACATGGAACCAGAATGTCGTAAGCCTGCGCAAGCTTCGGCTCGAGCAAGCGATCAAATGAAAAGGAAATCTGGATTCGAAATGGGCCGCTTTTTCGATGCGGCTCAGCCATGCCTTTTTAGAGTACGCAGAAAGGCGTTCAGCGCGCCGGTCACGATGGCTCCGATGGTCAGACCGCTGCTTCTCGCAGATTGTCGGAGCAATTCCACGGTGGTGGGCGGAAGCTTCAATGTGACGGGTACTGTGCCTTCGGGAATTTCGACTGCTTGCTCGAGTTGAGAGGCTTCTTCCAGATAGCGATATGCTTGACGCTCTGATAAATCGAATTCGCGTGACAGCCGTCGAACGGCTTCGGGGCGCGCAATTTGACGTTGAAGCAGACCACGAGCGGCATTCAGGTGTTGAGCCTTTTCCGCTTTGGTGGAGCGCGTCATCTGCCATAAATGTACCATCTGCCATAAACATATTACTGTTTAAGACGCAGATCAAGCACCGGGTACCTGGTTCGCCATCCCGTAATTATTCGTTCAAACTGGAAATTACCTTTTGTGTAAGGGGCGTGACGACCCCACCTTGCGGCGTGCCTTTGGTCCGCTGCTCCAGAGTGCCGGCCGCTTTCTGCACGGGAGCCCGAAGCCACCGCGCAATATACAGCCGCACCCACGGAATGTCGGTATGGTGTGCCACAGCACGCTCAACCAAGTCATGCGGAATGGAATCAAAGAATGCTTTGATGTCCAAATCGATGACCCAGTCCGCGTCCCAGCAACGCTGCCTCGCCATGCCTACTGCGTCGAGCGCCGACTTCCCGGGCCGATAGCCATAAGAGTCGGGATGGAACTTCGGTTCCACCAACGGCTCCAACACCATCTTCACCACAGTTTGTGCGACGCGATCAGCAACAGTTGGAATGCCAAGTGGGCGCTTACCGCCGTTAGC
>CAWAYW010000004.1:0-704151 GCA_963786325.1 Terriglobia bacterium | reverse complement strand
ATGAAATTCTCCGTGCTTTGTCGCCCAGAGAACGCGAACTGATCCTGCCGAACCTGACTTTCGTGGATCTTCCGACGCATACAGTACTGCACGAGCCCGGCGAGGCAATTAAGTTCGGATATTTCCTGAATAGTGGGCTGGCTTCGGTATTAACGGTGATGTCGGAGGGAAAGAGTGTTGAAGTTGGATTGACAGGTAAAGAAGGTTTTGTTGGCTTGCCTCTTGTGGTCGGTTTCAGTACGAGCCCTACGCGGACCGTAATCCAGATCGCGGCGACTGGCTTCAGAATAAATACAAAAAGCCTCGAGCAAGCGTTGCACGTTTCTACCAGTTTGATGGGCTTCCTGCAGCGCTATGTGCAGGTGTTGGGCATGCAGAGTACCCAAGTGGCAGCCTGCAATCGGCTCCATGAGGTGGATGAGCGTCTGGCACGCTGGCTATTGATGTGCGAAGACCGGATCGGCTCAAAATTCGTGCCCCTCACCCAGGAGTTTCTGGCGCATATGCTGGGCACGCGGCGGGCCAGCGTTACGGTCGCCGCGGGCATTCTGCAGAAAGCCGGACTGATTACTTATCAGCGTGGACACGTAAACATCGTGGATCGGATCCGACTGGAGGCCGCTGCCTGTGAATGCTATCGAATGATGCAGCAGCAGAATAGAAAGTGGTCAAGCGAAACCAATTAGTAGCTCCTACAGCAAATCAGGTAGGGAATGATTTATACTCGGATTCACGACATAAGCGGTACCCTAAATTAAATTTCTGATTACCTGATCAACTCCCAAGTCCACCCACTGAATTACCAAAGTCTTTTTTTTCTTTGAAAAAAGCCCAGCCCGCACAGGTCTATGCTCGCTTACAATAGCGGTGATGCAAACTAGCGGAAATACCGGTACAAGAATGAGCCGCGATTGGAAACAGTGGGCTGGCCAAGTCGTGAATGGGCAGCTTTCCGCTGCGGCAATATTTGGGCGGATCGGATCATAGCGCGGTATTTCTTACCGAGCGGCGCGGACGCGATCCACAAAGAGCCGCCATCAAACTCATCGCCGTGGATCCTGGAAATTCCGCGCGTCACTTGCCGACCTGGGAATGGGCCGCCAAGCTTGCTCATCCGCATTTGTTGCAGCTCTTCGAAACTGGAAGTTGTCAACTGGACAACGTCGTTCTGCTGTACGTCGTAATGGAGTTCGCGGAAGAAAACCTGGCCCAGATTCTCCCCCAAAGAGCCCTGACACCCGAGGAAGCGCGTGATCTCCTGGAGCCGGCATTGGATGCCTTGGCGTTTCTTCACGGAAAATCGCTCGTGCACGGGCGGCTGAAGCCTTCCAACATTCTGGCGACTCAAGATCTACTCAAGCTATCGAGCGACAGCCTGGTGCGAACCGACGATTCCGCCGGCGGCGTCAGCGAAGATGGTCGTCTCTTATCCCAGCGCATACGACGCTCCCGAGGTTGCGAGCGGAAAATTATCCCCTGCCTCGGATTCCTGGTCGTTGGGGATGACCTTGATGGAAGCCTTGACTCAGCGCTTACCCGCCCATGAAGGGATCGCGGAACCAATGCCTGAAACGGTTGCAGCGCCGTTCATGGGAATCGCGCACTGTTGTCTGCGGCGCGATCCAGCACGGCGGTGCTCGGCTCGTCGGATATCGCGGCACGTTTGCGTGGAAACATGTCCTCGCCGCTTTCCAAGCCCTCTTCGAAGATTCAAGGGCCGTCCACTATCAGAATTCCAGCGGAGTCGGGAAAGTGGCGCTACATTCTTCCGGTGGCCGCAGTAGCGCTGGTGGCTGGCGCTATTCTGGTGGGGCCGAAGCTTCTAAACAATCAGTCGGCGCCTCAGCCCACGACTAGCATCGCGGGGGATCAATCCAATCAGCCATCTCTATCTTCATCGCATCCTCAAGAGACGGAAGCGCCAGCGGCGGTAAAGGCCACTGGCGTAACCAAGTCTTCAACCCGCCGGCGTGGGAAGGCTGATCAACCTGCCGATGCCAGCCAGCCGAGTGAAATCTGTTCCAGTAACCTCCAATGCCCCCGGGGCGGACGCGCCCGTGGGTACGTCGGGTCAACGCCGAGCAGTGCAACAGGTCATGCCGACGGTGTCGAAGTCAGCCCGAGATACGGTTCACGGAACGATCAAACTACGTGTCAAGGTCGAAGTGGACCCTTCCGGTAATGTGCAAACCGCGTCGCTCGTCTCTCCCGGCCCGAGCAAGTATTTTGCCCGCCAAGCCATGCAAGCGGCCCAGCAATGGAAGTTTGCTCCCCCGCAGGGACAGGATCCGCGCACTTGGATCGTGCGTTTCGGCTTCAAGCGATCAGGTACAGAGGCGGTTCTGGAGTCCGCCAGACCGTAACTTTCTGTTCTCACCGTCTGTTAACCCGAGACTATGCAAATTTTTTGATGCGTCGCATCGATAATTTTCATCCAAGTATCGTAAAGTAGATTGACAGACATCGTTCTGCTCTCTACGATGATTGGGTAAATGTCAGCTTCCCACCTAATGCGCTGCCAGTGTTGTTTCTGTTGTTGTATGCGTGTATCTACTGGCGCCCGGGGGATGCTGAACTAAGACTCATTTAGAAATCGGCCATTATACCCACCGCCAGTGCAGCTTACTGGCGGTGGGCTTTTTTGTGGCGCAAAAATCCTATGGCAAATGCAGTGACAGAAACTAAAGCGCAGCGTGTAGAGCGACTTTAAGCGGGAGAAAAACCCCTGGGAAGGTCTCGACGATATCCGCCGGTTTGCCCGCGAGGGATTCGATTCAATCACCCCCGAGTGGCTCGGAACATATTTCCGCTGGTGGGGCGTATACACCCAAGGCGACGGCGTTGGCGTCATTGGCGGCAAGAATGGTGAAGGCAAGGCGCTGCCGTACTTCATGGTTCGGATTCGTATTCCAAGCGGACTGCTTCAATCGCACCAGCTTCGAACCATCGCGGACGTGACTCAGAAATATGCTCGCGGAACGGCCGATCTGACCGTCCGGCAGAATATTCAGCTCCATTGGGTGACGATTCAAGACTTGCCAGAGCTCCTCGATGGCTTATGGCGGGCGGGTCTTACCACGATGGGCTCCTGCGGTGACGATACCCGCAACATCACTGGCTGTCCCCTTGCCGGCGTCGATGCCGATGAAATCTACGACGCTTCAGCGATCGCGCTCGAGGCCAATCGATTCTTCGTAGGCAACGGTGATTTTTACAACCTTCCGCGCAAATTCAAGGTCTGCATCACCGGGTGCCACGTGTGGTGTGCTTATCCCGAAATCAACGACGTTGGCCTGACCGCCATCCACCGCGACGGCAAAAATTCCGAAGTTGGTTTTTCCTTGCGTGTAGGAGGCGGCCTGTCTGCCGATCCGCATCTCGCACTCCGTTTGAATGCTTTCGTGCGGCGTCATCAGGTGATTCCGGTTTTGAAGGGTATAGCTGAGATTTTTCGCGAGAGCGAAAAGCTCCGTGAAAACAGGGAACGCGCCCGTCTCAAATTCCTTTTCCTTAGGCATGGTTGGACTGCCGAGAGCTTTCAGGAAGAACTGGAAAAACGTATGGGCTTTTGCCTCGATCCTGCCGCTGAGGAAAGGCCCCCCAGGGATGTCTATCGCGATCATGTCGGAATTCATGCGCAGAAACAGGACGGATATTCCTATGTTGGTGCGGCTGTGTTGCGTGGACGAATTTCCTCGCAACAAATGCGCGCCGCCGCCAATGCCGCTGACCGCTTTGCTTCCGGCGAGTTGCGTACCACCAACATGCAGAACCTTCTGGTCGTGCAAACGTGCCGAACCGGAATGTGGCGGCTCTGGCGAGCGAGTTCGAGGCAGCGAGTTTACCGGTTGGAGGATCTTCGTTTTGGCGCGGGGTGGTCGCTTGCAGCGGTACTGAATTCTGTAAAGTCGCCATCACTGAGACCAAGAGTTTTTCCCGCTGGCTGGTGCAAGAACTCGAAGACCGGCTACCCGGGTTCGAACAGCATTTGAAATTGCATGTCACTGGATGCCCCAACAGTTGCGGCCAGCATTCGATCGCCGACGGTATTGAAGGCAAGAAGATCAAAGTCGACGGGCATCAGCAGGATGCCTACTACTTCTGTGTCGGCGGTGCAGTTGGACTGCACCAGTCGGTGGCTCGCCCGATTGGCTATCGCTGCCTGGCAAGCGAAGTGCCGGATGCCATCGAGCGTCTCTTGCGCCGATTTTTGGATGAACGGTTGCCTGATGAGAATCTCCGTCGCTTCTTTGCGCGGTATAGCAATGAGGAACTGCGTGAGCGTCTGGCGGGAGAGTTCCTGCCTGCTGCGGAGCGAGATACATCGCCCGGAAAGGTGCCGCATGCGATCGAAAGGCTAGCTCGTTAGGCCAGGTGACGGATAACTCATGACCCTCTTTCCAATGTTCATGAAGCTCGAAGGCCGCTCCTGCCTGGTGGTTGGTGGGGGCAATATTGGCGAGCCAAAAATCGAGAGCCTTATCACCTCGGGCGCCAAGGTGCGCGTAGTCGCGCCGCACGTAAATCAGGCGGTGGCGGAATGGGCGAAGGATGAAAAGATCACGTGGGAGGCGCGGGAGTTCAACCCCGTCGATCTCGATGGCGTGTTTCTGGTCATCGCGGCCACATCTTCACACCGGGTAAATGGAAGTGTTTTTGGCGAGGCCCAGGAACGAAACATTTTATGCAACGTCGTGGATGATCCGGAGTTTTGCGATTTTTATTATCCCGCAGTGCTAAGACGCGGAGATCTTCAGTTGGCGATTTCGACTAACGGCAAGAGTCCTGCCCTGGCGCAGAGAATCAGAAAAGAACTCGAGTCAGAATTTGGACCCGAGTATGGCGAGTGGATCGAGGAGCTGGGAAGGATACGGCGACAGCTTTTCGCCAGCGGGATGCATCCCGAGCAGCGCCGTCGTCTTCTGCACGAGTTGGCCAGCCGCGAAGCCTTTGAGAAAGCGCATTCCGAACGAACCGATAACGAGCAAGTAAGTATGGGAGCAAAATCATGACTGGGAAAGTCTATCTGGTGGGAGCTGGGCCGGGCGATCCGGAACTGTTGACGTTGAGAGCATTCAAACTTTTGAAGTTGGCGGATTTCGTGCTGCACGACGATCTGATCCCGGCAGAGATACTGGAGCTGGTTCCGTCGTCCACCAAGCTTCTCAATGTCGGCAAGCGCTTTGGGAACAAACGTATCAGCCAGGAAGAAATTAACGGGTTGATGACTCAGAATGCGCTGCTGGGTCTACAGGTAGTTCGGCTCAAGAGTGGCGACCCGCTTATCTTTGGTCGTGCGGGAGAAGAAATTGAAGCTCTCCGCGAGGCCGGTATCGAAGTTGAGATTGTCCCTGGCATCACCGCTGCCCTCGGCGCAGCGGCAAGTACACAGATTCCCTTGACTCATCGCAAGGCTGCATCGGCGATCGTTCTGGTTACGGGTCACCGAGCGGGCAGTGACGAGTTTGCCGACTGGCCCGCGAACATACCGACCGATGCCACCGTGGTCGTCTACATGCCGGGTATGAATATCGAAAGATGGCACAGCAACTGCTGCGGGCTGGGCTCACGGGAGATACTGCCTGCGCCATCATTTCTCGCGCTACCTCGCCTGATGAGCAAGTCCATGTGACTACCGTCGAAGATCTGGATGGATCTCCGCGCCTAGCTTCTCCAACTTTGCTGGTGGTCGGCGAGGTTGTGCGCCTGGCCAAAGCAGCGGATCTGCGACAAAGGTTTGCGTGGTACCGAAGAGATAGCGAACATATCTCCTGTGCAACTCGAATACGCCTTAAGTAGCTGCGCCCAGGAGCGTGCCGAGTGAAGCTGAGATTGGAATTACCTACCCAGGTCGAACAGTGGCGGCCGGAGGAGGTATTGAGACTGGGCCTGTGGGAATCTTGGAAGTGAAGTCGGATTGCATCCGGTCACTTCGAAGTTAAGGAGGGCATGGTACTGCCCGACCTGGCATCGCGCGTGCGGCGTAATTTCAGGGTTTTCACCCTGGATACCGAATTCCTGTTTCCCAAACCTACGATCTGATGGATAGAATCGAAGAGCGCTATGGAATCAAGGTCGAACGAGTTTTTGGCGCGTTGACGCCGGAAGAACAGGAGCGCCAGCATGGCGCGGCGCTCTGGAGTCGTGATCCCGACCAGTGCTGTGCTCTGCGGAAAGTCGAACCTCTCAAGGCAAAATTGGCGGAATTGAATGCATGGATCACTGCCATCCGCCGCGACCAGACGTCTGCTCGCGCGTCAGCTCGAAAAATCGAATGGGATACAAAGTTTCATCTCGTAAAGATCAATCCTATCGCCGATCTCTGGACTTCAGATATGGTCTGGAGCTACGCGGTCAAGCACAAAGTTCCCTACAACCCGCTGCACGACCAGAACTATCCGAGCATTGGCTGTACACACTGCACACGGGCTGTGCGCCCCGGGGAAAGTGCGCGGGCTGGACGTTGGTCGGGGTCGGAGAAAACGGAGTGCGGGTTGCACTCCGCACCTCCCGCAGCAATCGCCCCGCTGGTCGAGATAAAGAACTCCCTGGCTAAAGACTCCGTTTGGTTGCGAAGAGACCTAACAGAGTGCGGAAAACTCGATTCCAACACTCGTTAGGGCGGACAGTCCTCGTCCCGTCAAAACCCCTTCGACTCATCTGCCGAGCAGCGATCCAGAGCGCTTCGTTTGTTTATGTGCGACTGCATACGTCTCCAAGCTTCGATGGGAGGTCCCTCGATGGAGAGTCCGAGACTAAGAGACTGCACGTAGGCTCGGAATGCATCTGTAAGCGATATTCCTGATTACAAGCGCGTGATTTGGTCAATTGCGTTATCCGCAACCGACACACAGACGCCCGCGCCTGTCGAATCCCAAAAACCGGTATTTGTCAGTTTCGATGTCGATGGTTTCCAGGTGATACAGAAGTCGATCAGGTCTTTCAACAAGCAGCATCGACAGATCGTCTCTTCAAACCCGAACCCAGGGGAACTCAACCTTCATGAGTACACTCTAGTCCGCCGAAATCGGCTTGCCTGAAAAATCCATCACTGCCATCGAAATTCTCGATTGTACTTACTGTCTCCATTAGAGATACACCATAGTTAGAGATGAATCATCGGCACATAACCACAGACCATGATGCCTGCGGTGTCGGCCTGATCGCACGACTCGGAGGAAGTGCTTCGCGCGAAATTGTCGAGCGGGCGCTCGAAGCCTTGATCCGGCTTGCCCACCGTGGCGGCGTGGACGCCGACGGGCGAAGCGGCGATGGAGCTGGTCTCCTGACCAGCATTCCCGATCAGTTTGTTCGCGAGCGTGCGCGTCAAATTGGCATTGAGCTGCCCACCGTATTTGGCCTGGGAATGGTTTTTCTGCCGCCCGGCAACGAAGCAGCGGCGCGAAATGCCATTGTTGCGCAAGCAAAAGTTGACGGCCTAGAGTGTCTCGGCTGGCGAGTTGTGCCAACCGACTCCGATGTTGTGGGGCCGCGTGCTTACGAAGCCCTCCCTTCAATCGAGCAATGTTTTCTGGCACCGCGATTCGAAACCAGGGATATCGAAACTCTCCTGTTTCATTTACGAAAGAATGCCGAAGCGGTCGCTCCGTCGGGCACATATTTTTGTTCGTTGTCTTCACGTACCGTCGTTTACAAGGGCTTGCTGACTCCCTATCAACTCCCCGCTTTTTACGCGGACTTGCGGGACGCCGCGTTCGCAAGCTCGTTCGCGATTTTTCATCAGCGATACTCCACCAACACTCAGCCTAGCTGGTCGCTGGCGCAGCCTTTCCGATTTGTGGCCCATAACGGGGAGATCAATACCATCAGCGGTAACCGGCGTTGGTTGCGGGCGAAATCTCCTTCCCTACTCCGCGAGCTGGGATTTTCCGAAGAGGTTCGTCTGCTCGAAGAGCGTGTCAGCGACTCAGCTAGCTTCGACAATGGATTCGAACTGCTCCTGCGCCAGACCTACAGCCCAGCGGAGGCCATGCTCGCTATGGTCCCACCTGCATTGGAGCGTTCCCGGAAGTCTCGCCGGAACTCCGAAATTTTCTTGGGCAACGGTCGCGCCACCAGGAAGCATGGGACGGCCCGGCAGCGTTGATCTTCACCGATGGTTCTACCGTCGGAGCGAAGCTCGACCGCAACGGTCTCCGCCCTTTGCGTTATACCGTTACTGCTGATGGATTGTTAGTGGTTGGTTCAGAAGTGGGCATTGCCGATCTGAGCGGCAAGGAGATTGTTGAACGGCAGCGTTTGGGCCCCGGAGAGATTCTGCTGGTGAATCCCGCCGCCGGCGTCTTTACTCGTCCCCAAGATTCTCTACGTCTTCGTGACATTCGTGAGGTTTCCTCGGAGCCTTCCCTTACCGTCTCTCCCACCGCTAAGGCCTTCCTCACTGCCACGGCCGAGCCGAAGCAGTTAATGGCAGCGATGGGCTGGAGTGAAGATCAGTTTCGCCTTCTGTTCCAACCTTTAGTCGAGCAAGGCCAGGAAGCGGTCTGGAGCATGGGAGATGACGCGCCGCCCGCTTCGATTTCTTCTTTTCGTCGTCCACTTTGGGACTACTGCAAGCAAAGATTCGCCCAGGTTACCAATCCCCCGATCGACTCACTGCGTGAGACTCACGTGATGTCGCTAAAGGTTTATCTCGGCCGGGCCGTGCTCAACTCACCGTTGCTGGACGGTGGGCAACTGCGCAAGCTTGAGATGGAATTACGGGAGATCGAGAGGATTCCATTCACCTTTCCGATCTCAGACGAAGTAAATGGGGCAAAGGCTGCGCTAAACCATCTTCAGGAAATTGCAAAGAAAGCGGTGGCTAACAATCCAGAGCTCGTGTTGTTGACTGACCGGAGCGTGGATGCACAACACGGCGCGTTGCCGGCATTGTTGGCCCTGGCAGCAACCTGGAAAGCCATGGTGCAGGCGGGTGGTCACCATATTCCGCTCGTGATTGAGACTGGACAAGTCATTGACACCCATCACATCGCTCTGCTGATTGCGTCGGGCGCCAGTGCGGTGTTTCCCTATCTTGCCCTTGAGCAGGCTGCCGGCCTGTTGCCAGGCGGAGCCGACAATTATCGCGGCGCGGTCGAAAAGGGATTGCGCAAGGTAATCGCGAGGATGGGTATCTCGACCATTGGTAGCTACAGGAACAGTCATCTGTTCGAAGTCATCGGCTTGGACTCCGATATCTGCGACCAGTTTTTCGAAGATGCCAGCAGTTCTCTCGCCGGCAAGAGTCTTGCCGCTCTTTTGCAGGATTCTCTCGATCGCCACGCCACTGCTTTCGCAATCACGGCTACGTCGCCGATGCAAGACAACGGCCTGTATCGCTTCCGCCGTCAAGGCGAGCAACACGCGACTTCGCCTGAACTGGTTCGGCGAATGCATCGCTATCTCAAATCGCCCACCGACGAAAACCGGCTTGCGTTCATGGAACTTGGTCACCAGCGGGAACCGGTAGCGATTCGCGATCTCCTGGAAATTATTCCGAGCGATTCGCCTCGAGCCTTGGATGAGATTGAATCAGAGGCCTCGGTTCTTGCCCGGTTCAGTACCCAAGCCATGTCCCTGGGTGCAATCTCGCCCGAGACCCATCGTACGCTTGCCATTGCGATGAACCGTCTTGGGGGCCGCAGCAACACTGGCGAGGGAGGGGAAGACCCAGAAATCTATCGCGAGGGTGGCGAAGCGAACAATAGGGTCAAACAGGTAGCCTCCGCACGCTTTGGTGTGACGGCCGAATATCTGGTTCACGCCGACGAGCTGGAAATAAAAATTGCGCAAGGCGCAAAGCCGGGAGAAGGTGGACAACTCCCCGCGAGTAAGGTCTCGGTTTATATCGCGCGGTTGCGGCACGCTGTGCCCAACATGATGCTAATTTCTCCGCCTCCGCATCACGACATCTATAGCATCGAAGATCTAGCGCAACTGATTTACGACCTGCGGGCGATCAATCCGCAGGCGCGTATCGGCGTAAAGTTGGTTGCCAGCGCGGGTGTTGGAATCATCGCAACCGGCGTGGCCAAAGCCGGCGCCGACGTAATTACCATCAGCGGTCATGATGGTGGTACCGGTGCATCGCCGATTACGTCCATCAAGAACACAGGCATTCCGTGGGAAGTAGGGTTACGCGACGCCCATTGCTCGTTGGTGAAAGCCGGACTGCGTGGCCGGGTACGTTTGCGCGTCGATGGAGGGTTCAAGTTCGCGCGCGATGTGATTATTGGCGCCTTGCTCGGCGCGGAGGAATTCGGTTTTGGCACCGCCTCCCTGCTTGCCCTGGGCTGTGTGATGGCGCGGCAGTGTCACCTGAACACCTGTCCAGTGGGCATCGCCACGCAGGACGAGAAACTGCGCACTCGTTTTACTGGAAAACCGGAAATGGTCGAAACTTATTTCCGGGCCGTGGCGACCGATGTCCGCAACATACTCTCTACTCTGGGGGCCGGCTCCATCGATGACATCACTGGCCAAGTCGGACGCTTGCGGCCGCAGACCCTGCAAGCGGCCAAGGCGCTGGCAGGACTGCTCGAACCGATCACCGACCCTCAACAGGTTGCGGGCCCAAGCGATGACGAGAGTACGTTGTATCGCGAACTGAATCACACGTTGACATTCAACTATGACGCTGACGCCGATAGTGTCCGCGCTGCACGTCGTCGCCGTTTTCCCATCAGCAACGCCGATCGCGCCATCGGAGCTCATTTGAGCGGGGAGATGTTGCGCCAGGGTCTTAAGCCGGGCGGCGACGCTCCGGCGCGGTACGAATTTGTGGGCACTGCGGGGCAAACCTTCGGTGGATTTCTGGTAAGAGGCCTGCATTTCAAATTAGTTGGAGAGGCCAACGATTACGTCGGCAAGAGTCTTTCGGGAGGAACGATCGCAATCACCGCCGGGGAGCAAGCCTCGGCGCGTGGGGACGTGTTGGCCGGCAATACGCTGCTCTACGGTGCGACCAGTGGAGAACTCTATGTAGCCGGCCGCGTAGGCGAACGATTTGCGGTCAGGAATAGTGGCGCACTGGCGGTCGTTGAAGGCGTGGGTCAGCACGGATGCGAATATATGACTGCCGGGGTCGCCGTGATTCTTGGTCCTGCCGGAATGAACCTGGGCGCAGGGATGACCGGTGGCCTCGCGTATCTTTTGCGAGATTCCATCGGCGGATACGGCTACAACCAGCATTCCGTGCGACTGGCTCCCATTGAAGTTCGGGAAGAGTTGTGGCTGCGACGGGTCCTGCGTAAGCATTTGCGGCTCACTGGCAGTTCGCGCGCGGCCGCTCTGTTGAATGCCTCGACTCCGTTACCATTCTTACGGCTGGAACCCCTGGTCTTGCCGTGTACCATCGCACAGACCTGGGCCACGATCCTCGGCCGGTTCCGGCGTCACGTGGCGGATCCGGTGTACGCCTCACCGGCAATGGCTCCTCGCGCTTTCGGGTCGATCTTGAAAACGGTCGCTCTAAAAGACGGTGACATTCCATCCGCATCGTCTATGCGGGCTGGTTTGGCTTGAGCAGCGACAGACTTGGATCTCAGCAATCATTGCCCCATGGGATCGATTGCAATCCACAGTTGAGATTGCGTGTCTCCGTTATAATCCTTCACTACTCATGGACTTTGATCAGTTAGTCACGTTCCTCGAGGTGGCAAAGCTGGGAAGCTTTTCCCGCGCGGGGCAGAAAGTTTTCCGTTCGCAATCCGCCGTCAGCGCCCAGATTCGTCAGCTGGAACAGGAATACGGCGATCGCCTCCTCGACCGATCCGGCAAGGACGTCACCCTTACTCCCGCCGGCAGGGTATTATTTGCCTACGCGGAACGTCTGCTGCAGATGCGGGATGAGTCACTGCTGGCCGTGGCCGATCAGGGTGCCAGTCCGCGTGGCACGCTGGTCATCGGCGCCAACGAGGCCACTTGCCTATACGTGTTGCCGGACGTTTTTGCCAAGTATTGCCACCTTTATCCCAGCGTGCAAATCAGTATCTATCGGAACTTCAGCTACAAAATCGTCGAGAAGCTGGAGAACGGTACCATCGACGTTGGCATCGTTACTTTGCCGGTAAAATCCGCCAGCCTGAAGACACATTCGATTTTTCGCGACCAGCTAATGCTGATGGTCAGCCCACAGAATGCTCTGGCAAAACTGGAAGTCGTTCCCATTAGCGAAATCGTCAAACAGCCACTCTTGCTTCCCAAGACAGGCTACAGTCGCCGCTTGATGGACAAGCTGTTCCGGCCTTACGCCTCCCATGTGCAGATAAGGATGGAGCTGCCCAGCGTTGGGATGATTAAGAGCTTCGTTGCCGCCGGGCTGGGAGTTTCTCTTATTAGTTCCAGCTTCGCTCGCGACCAGGTGCTGGCTGGCAGGGTCAAGCTCATTCCTATCAAGGACGAAGAACTTTGGCGGGAATTAGGTATCGCCTACCGGCGCGATCGTACCCATACTCGCGCAACTTCAACCTTCATCAGTAGCGTGCGGCAGTTGGCTTCAGCGTCCAAGTAGGCTTTGGGCCGGTGCCATTGCCCTATCGAATTTGTCGATCCACAGGATCATAATTTCCAATTTCAGTTCAGGACACAGACTTGCTAATCTAAATGTGAGTTCTTACCGGCCTCAGAAATTCTAATAGTGCCGATGATTAATGTAACTTGAACCCGGCTGAGGGGGTGCGATATGAATCCATTGGAAAGCGGTTTGAACAAGATCCTCGAAGATCACCAGCACGAGAGCGGATTACATGTGATCGGTGGACGGCGCAGGTTAATCGACCGCCTGATGCAGTTCTTCGAAGAATTTAACCCGGAGGCTCAAGAACGCAATTTGGGCCGGGAGCAACACAACTAGTTGTGTAGATTGCAGCGGTATCAGCGATATCAAAGATGACCTCAATTTCCCAGAAGGCTAAGGCTAAGCGAATTACATCGATGAGCACAGGCATATCGACACGAATTAGCGTGTCTTCTGGGGGAGGGCGCCTGGTGAGCTGAGAAACACAAAGTTCTAACAGCTAACAAGACCCACCGCCAGAAGCAACTGGCCGGTGGGTTTTTTATTTTGTTACATAACCGTCGCCAACGACCACAAGACCAATGCTACAAGACCGAAGAGGAGACAAAATGAGCGCACTATCGGTAGAACGCAGTGAGGGGTCAGGCGAGTGCCTGGTCATGAAATTCGGAGGCACTTCTGTCCAAGACGCCACCGCGATCCGCCGGGTATGTCAGATTGTTCTGCGGGCGTTGCCGCAACGTCCCGTGTTGGTGGTTAGCGCCCTCGCGAAGGTAACGGACCAGTTGATGGAAGCGGGCTGGGCGGCTGCCAGTAAACGCCTCGATGTTGCTCGAGCCGTCTTGGGCCAGCTTCGCGAGCGACATGAAACGATCGCCCGCGGACTGCTCAGTAGCGACGTCTGCGTCCGCCTGTGTGCGGATTTTGTCGCGGATTTCGACGCTCTGGATCAGGTGCTCAGCAGCGTCGCCTGGGAGAAGGCATTTACTCCCAATGTCCAGGATCGCCTGTTAGGAACGGGTGAATGGCTGTCCTCACGACTCCTATACGCTGCCCTGCGTGCGGCCGGTGTGGACGCGGCGCTCGTGGACGCCAAAACTTGTATCGTCACCGACGCCGCACACACGCGCGCCACGCCGTTGTGGGATGAAACCAACCAACGCCTCCAGGCTGTCATGGTTCCGCTGCTTGCCGCCGGGCGGACTCCGGTCATGGGCGGATTCGTTGCCGCCACGCAAGATGGAATTCCCACTACTCTGGGCCGAGGTGGCTCTGATTTTAGTGCCTCGATCGTTGGCGCCGGATTAAAAGCGCGGTGCATCGAGATCTGGACGGACGTGGATGGGATCATGACCACCGACCCAGCCCTTTGTCCTGAGGCTCGTCGTGTGCCTCACATGAGCTTTGATGAGGCCGCTGAACTAGCCTACTTCGGAGCCAAAGTGTTGCATCCCGCCACGCTGGTGCCAGCGGTTCGTGGCAACGTTCCTGTATGGGTGCTCAATTCGCGCAATCCCGCGTGTGCGGGTACGGAAATCCTGGCCCGTTGCGAAGTGAACGGCGAGGTTAAGGCCATCACGGCGAAACGAGGTGTGGCGATCGTGGATATCGAACCGGTTCGCTGGTTCGCGCCCGAGCTGTTGCGCGAGGTCTTTGACGTGTTCGAACGGCACCAGCACAGCTTGGATTTACTTTCCGCGTCGCGCGGCAGCCTTGCGTTGTTGGTGAGTTCAGTGACCGCGTTGCCTGCGATTGCCGAAGAACTGAAAGGCCTGGCCAATGTCCGATGGGAAAATCACAAGGCATTGGTGTGCCTGGTGGGCGAGCAAATCCGGCGGCGTCCGGAGCTGGCCAGTCAGGCGTTCCGCGCTATCGGCGATATCGATGTGCGCATGATCTGCCAGGGAGCCTCGGAGAGAAACATCAGTTTTCTCGTAGATGAGTCCCGGGCTGTCGAGGCAGTGCATCGGTTGCACAGCTCGTTTTTCCCCGTGCCGGAGCAGGCTAGAAAACAGAATTCTTCTCACGCGATGTGCCAGGCGGAAGGAGCGTGGTGAATATGGCCGCGAGCGCCCGCTCGTGCGGCAGCGCGGTAGATTTTAGTCGGAACAGCGGCTTAATCATTTCTGCACCTTCGCCGCGAATCGCGGGGGGGGATGGCATGCTGCAGGAAGTACTCGCTCCTAACCCCTGCACGAGCGAGAGGTCGCGCCTGCATTTCTTCTTGACACCCAGCCCACAACCATTATCATAAATGAATAATTATTCATCATGATGAATAGTCATTCATATGAGCAAGCCGCTGCGACAAAACGCTATTTTGCAGTTGCTGGAAGAGAGGTCGGTTGGCAATCAGGAAGATTTGCAGCGCGCTTTGCGCAGGCGTGGGATGCGGGTAGGGCAGGCAACGCTTTCACGCGATATTCACGAGCTTGGCCTGGTGAAAACGGCGACCGGATACAAGCTGCCGGGCGAGGCGGTATTCGAGCCGGCTTTGCCCCCGGTCGCGAGACTGGTGAGAGAGTTTGTTCTGGAGGTACGGGCGGCACAAAATCAGCTGGTCATCAAGACCACGGTGGGCAGCGCGCAACCTGTGGCCGCCGCCCTGGACGGGCAGGATTGGGAGGAAAGCATCGGAACCATAGCCGGGGACGACACGATATTGATGGTGTGCGCCGACAAGAGGGGTGCCAGTCGTCTCGCCGCCAGAATCCAGGAGATGCTCAGCTAAGCGGAACGGAATGACAGGCAAACTCAAGACCGCGATCTTAGGTGCAACCGGTTATTCCGGCTTCGAATTGGCGCGTATTCTCCTGCGTCACCCGCAAGCAGAAACTCCGGTGATGCTTCAGCGTTCCAGTGAGAGCAGCGCCCTAACCAATTTGGCAGATATCTATCCCGCCATTTCGGGCAATGGTGGCTATCCCATGCAACCGCTGTCCTGGTCCGAGCTCGAGGCACAAAATATTGAGCTACTGTTTTTGGCGACGCCGCACGAAGTTTCGCGGGCGCTGGTGCCGGAAGCGATTGCCCGCGGAATTCGGGTGATCGACCTCAGCGGCGCCTGGCGCTTGCACGAAGTCCAGCACCGCGCGATTTACGGTTTTCAGGACACCAATGCCGCTACCGCAGCCGAGCTTACCGAAAAGGCGGTCTACGGGCTTCCGGAGTTGAATGGCGACCGTTTGCCGGAGGCGGCGCTGGTGGCCAATCCTGGCTGCTATGCGACTTCCATAATCTTGGCGCTGGCTCCGCTGCTCGCAGCCGGCATAGTCGATCGGGAGAAGGGAATTATTTCGGATTCGAAGTCGGGCGTCTCGGGTGCAGGAAAGGAAGCCACAGCCCGCACCCACTTCGTTTCGGTGGCGGACAATTTGTCGGCCTATTCGGTGTTCGGACATCGGCACGTCGGAGAGATTCTCGAGCAATTGAAGTTGGACGAGAGTGAACTTATCTTCACTCCGCACTTGCTGCCAATTCCGCGCGGAATTCTTTCCACCATTTATGTGCACCTCAAGCTTGAGTCAAAGCCCGCTGAGATCGAAACGTGTTTCCGGGAGTTTTATAAGCGCAAACCCTGGGTACGGGTGTTTGCCACCCCAAATCTACCGGAGATCCAGTTTTCGCTGCACACGAATTACTGTGATATCGGCTTCTGTCTGGCGAAAGATGGACGGCGGCTAGTCCTGGTTTCGTGCGTAGACAATTTGCTTAAGGGTGCGGCAGGACAAGCAGTTCAGAACATGAACTTAATGTATGGCTTTAAAGAACAGGATGGCCTGCAGTGAAAATTGTGATCAAGTTGGGCGGCGCCGCACTCGAGAATAAAACCACCTTGCAGAAGTGTGCTCGCGCCATCGTTGAATTAGCGGACGACGGGCACCGCGTCACCGTGGTTCACGGCGGCGGCGCAGCGCTCACGCGGACGTTGAAACTTCTGGGCAAGGAAAGCGATTTCGTGAACGGCCTGCGAATCACCGATGCGGAAACGCGTGATGTTGCGCTCATGGTTCTCGCTGGCATGGTGAATAAAAGCCTGGTGGCCGCTATCGTCGCTGCCGGACGTCCCGCGATCGGACTCTGCGGCGGCGACGGTATGTCGTTTCGCGCACGTAAGAAACAGACGCAAGGCTACGATCTGGGCTACGTTGGTGAAATCTGCTCCGTCGAGCCACGCTGGCTGGATGCGATCTGGGGGCAGGGAGGAATTCCGGTTCTCTCGTCCGTGGCGCTTGGGTCCGACGGCGAATACTACAACGTGAACGCAGACCAGATGGCTTCGGCCTGCGCGGTCGCCTGTCATGCCGACACGCTCATTTTTTTGACCGATGTCGCCGGAGTGAAAAACGCCGAAGGCGCAGTGATGCCGTGGCTTAACACCAAGCAGATTTCCGCCATGGTTGAAAGCGCGGAGATTGCCGGCGGTATGCTTCCGAAGCTTGAGGCCTGCGGCCAGGCTCTCCGAAAAGGTGTAGGACGGGTGCGGATTCTGCCTGCCGCTCAGGCCGACATTCTGCCCCAGTTCTATCTCACCAAGCTCTACGGCGGTACGGAGGTCACAGTCGTATGAGCCTGGCTACCGTCATCCGTTCAGAATCGAAACTGCTGTTGCCCACATATGACCGGCAGCGTGTGCTGTTTGAGCGCGGGCGAGGGGTGTATTTGTGGGATTCGCGGGGCAAGCGCTATCTCGACTTCCTGAGCGGCATTGGTGTGAACGCGCTCGGCCACGGTCATCCCGTGATTCAGTCGACGCTGAAGCGCCAGGCGGGACGGTTGATTCACGTGTCCAATCTATTTTTTCACGAGTTCCAGGCGGATCTCGCAAAGCGCTTAACTAGGATTTCCGGTCTGGACAAAGCATTTTTCTGCAACAGCGGTACCGAAGCATGGGAGGGCGCGCTCAAGTTGGCGCGCGCCTACGCCCGTACCCAGAACAACAATGGTCACAAGGCCAAGTGGAGACTCCTGGCGCTCGAAAATTCGTTCCATGGACGCACCTTCGGCTCGCTCGCAACCACGGGTCAGGAAAAATATCGGCATCCATTTGCGCCACTGGTGCCCGGGGTGGGTTTTGTCGCATTTAACGAGGTCGACGACCTTAAGCGGCAATTCGATGGCAGCGTTTGTGCCATCTGTCTGGAGACGATCCAGGGAGAGGGTGGAATCCGACCGCTGAGCCCTGAGTTTTTGCAGACTGCGCGACAGTTGTGTGATCGCACTGGAGCGCTTCTGATTCTGGACGAAATTCAATGCGGACTCGGCCGAACCGGACGCTACTTCGCCTACCAGCATTACGGAATCAAGCCGGATATCGTTACGGTCGCAAAACCGCTGGCTGCGGGTCTTCCGCTCGGAGCGCTGCTTACAACCGATTGTGTTGCCGGTGGCATGCATCCCGGAATGCATGGCACGACTTTTGGCGGCGGCCCGCTCGCCTGCGCCGTCGCCATCGACTTCTTGCGCGTCCTCGACCGCCTGATGCGACACATTCGTCAGACCGGGGAATATTTTCACTCCAAGCTGGAAGGTCTAAAAGCGAAACACGAATGCGTGTTGGAAGTTCGCGGCATGGGTCTGATGCTGGGTATGAATCTGGATTCGCCAAACACAGCCAAGGCTGTAGTAGTTGAATTATTGGCACGCGGCATCCTCATCAATCGCACGCAGGACACGGTATTACGTTTTCTGCCGCCATACATTATTCAACGAGCTCACGTGGACCAGGTGATTCGAGCCCTCGACTCGGCGCTGAGTTCCACCCAAACGAAAAAGAAACCGATCAGCAACCCAAAGCCAACACGAAGGAGTCAATCACGGTGAGTAGCCAGCCGCAAACGTCACAGGTCATATCGTCCCCCTCGTCAGCGACATTTCCGGGTCGCGACCTGATTTCCATTCGCGACCTCAGTCCAATCGAGGTTGAGACAATTTTCCATCTTGCGGGATTGCTGAAAGCGCGGCCCGCAAATTTTCGCAGCGCCCTGGCCGGCAAGCAGATGGTGATGTTTTTTGAAAAACAATCGCTGCGAACCAGGCTGACGTTTGAAGCTGGAATGGCGAGCATGGGTGGCAACGCTTTTTTCATGGACCAGACTGCGGGGCGCCTCGACGCGCGCGAAAAGTTAAGTGATATCGCCCACAACGTCGAACGCTGGATCGACGCCATCGTGCTGCGTACCTACGCTCACAGCACCGTCGAAGGAATGGCCGAGCACGCCTGCGTTCCCGTGATCAACGCGCTTAGCGATCTGGAACATCCCTGTCAGGCGCTGGCGGATTACTTCACTTTGCTGGAGAGGTTCGGCGATTTGAAAAAAATCTGCCTAGCCTACGTTGGCGACGGAAATAACGTGGCTCATTCGTTGCTGCTGCTGGCTGCGACACTCGGGTCCAACATACGCATCGCTACGCCCAAGGGTTACGAAGCGGATACCCAGATCGTTGCGGACGCGCAGGATATTGCCCGTCAAACTGGCGCTGTCATCGAGATTCTCAACGATCCAAACCAGGCTGTAGACGGCGCGGATGCGGTCTATACTGATGCCTGGACCAGCATGGGCCATGAGCATGAAGAGCAGGAACGAAATCAGATATTCCCGCCCTATCAGGTGAACCGAAAGCTCGTGGCCGGCGCGGCGCCTCACGCCGTCTTCATGCACTGTTTGCCGGCGCACCGTGGGATGGAGATCACCGACGAGGTGATGGACTCCGATCGATCCGTGGTCTTCGACCAGGCCGAAAGCCGCTTGCACGTGCAGAAGGCTATCCTGTTACTACTGCTCGGCGGCAAGGTGGGCCGCCCCAATGCGAGGAATGCCCATGCCTGAGAAAGTTGTACTTGCTTATTCCGGAGGGCTCGACACCTCTATCATCATTCCGTGGCTGAAAGAGAACTACTCCTACGACGTCATCGCCATGGTCGGCGACGTGGGGCAGGGAGACGACATTGAAGCCGTCGTCGAAAAGGCCTACAAAACCGGCGCCAGCAAGGTGATTGTCGAAGATATGCGCGAAGAGTTTCTCACTGGCTACGTGTTTCCTGCGCTAAAAGCGGGTGCAGTGTACGAGCACAAGTATTTGCTTGGAACTTCTTTGGCCAGACCTGTAATCGCCAAGCATCAGGTGGAAGTGGCATTGCGCGAAGGGGCAACCGCCGTTGCCCATGGATGCACCGGCAAGGGGAATGACCAAGTCCGCTTCGAGCTCACCTACCAGGCACTAGCACCAGATTTGAAGATTATCGCGCCGTGGCGGGAGTGGACTTTGAAATCTCGTGAAGACTGTCTCGACTATGCCGAAAAGCGTGGAATTTCCGTCTCCGCCAGTCGGGAGAAGATTCACAGTCGCGACCGGAATCTGTGGCATATCAGCCACGAGGGCGGGGAACTGGAAGATGCGGGCAATGCTCCCCTGGCCACCACTTGGCAGATGACTCGTTCTCCCCAGGACGCGCCCGACCGTGAAGAACAAGTGGTAATCGGTTTCGAACGGGGCGTTCCAACTTCAGTGAACCGAATGAACCTCGATGCGGTATCGCTGGTTGAGTTGCTGAACGAAATCGGAGGCCGCAATGCCGTTGGCCGCATTGATCTTGTCGAAAACCGCTTTGTCGGCATTAAATCTCGCGGGTGTTACGAAACGCCGGGTGGAACTCTGTTGATTGCCGCCCATCGTGAACTTGAAGCCTTGTGTTTGGAACGGGACGTCACGCACTTCAAGCAGCACGTGGGCTTGAAATATGCCGAGCTCGCATATTACGGTCTCTGGTTCACGCCCTTGCGCGAAGCCCTCGACGCATTTGTCGAGAACACCCAGCGCGATGTGACTGGCACGGTGACGCTCTCGCTCTACAAGGGCAATGCTTCCGTGATTAGCCGCCACTCGGAGAATTCGCTTTACCGTACCGATCTGTCATCTTTCACCATGGACGACAGCTACGATCAAAAAGACGCCGAGGGCTTCATTCGAATCCTCGGGCTGCCTTCCCGATCCCGTGCCCGCAAACTGGCGGAAGCCTCGAAGTCAGAGGTGGCGAAAACGGAGGTTTCTCGATGAAGATGTGGTCGGGTCGCTTCCGTCAGCCGCTCGATCCTGACTTCGAGCAATGGCAGCGGTCCTTTGAATTCGATAAGCGGCTGCTTCGGGAGGAGCTTGCTGCCAGCCGGGCCCATGCGGGGGCGTTGAAGAGTGCAGGAACATTGTCTTCGAGCGAGTTGATCTCGATTCTTCAGGGTTTAGACCAGATAGGCGCCAAAGCCACCTCCGAACTACATTTTCTGGACGATCGTGAGGCTGAAGATGTGCACCATTTCGTGGAGAAGCAATTGGTCGCCCTGATCGGAGACGTTGGCTATAAGTTACACAGCGGGCGTAGCCGTAATGAACAGATTGCGACCGATCTCCGGCTCTATGTTCGTGCCGCCATCGATCAGCAAAGATCTGACCTTGCCGATTGTCTCTACGCTTTTCTCGACCAGGCAGAGAGGGCTGGCAGTTCCGCCATGCCCGCATACACCCACTTGCAACGCGCCGAGCCCGTACTGATCGGGCATTGGCTGCTTGCCTATGTCGAAATGTTTTTACGAGACGCCGAACGCCTCGTTGATTGCCGCAAGCGACTGAATTTCTCCCCATTGGGATCGGGCGCGGTTGCTGGCGCTACATTGCCTTTGGATCGCCGCGTCATGGCTGCCGAGCTTGGCTTTGACGCTCCTACGGCAAACAGCCTCGATGCTACCAGCGATCGTGATTTCGTTCTGGAATTTGTAAACGTCCTATCCATGCTGGCTGTACACCTCAGCCGGTGGGCGGAAGAAATGATTTTGTTCTCTACTCAGGAGTATGGATTTGTTCGCCTTCCGGAAACATTTTCGACCGGTAGCAGTGCGATGCCGCAAAAGATGAATCCCGATTTACTGGAACTAACTCGCGGCAAAGCCGCCCGAATTATTGCTGACGCAACAGCTTTACTGATCACGCTGAAGGGTCTGCCGTTGGCCTATAACAAAGATCTGCAGGAAACTCAGCAACCTCTGTTCGATGCTGCCGAGACCGTGCTTTCGCTTTTACCACTGGTATCCGGTTGGATGAAATCAGTGGAATTCAATCTCGATCGAATGGATCACGCAGCGCAGACCGGATTCATGAACGCCTGGGCCGGCGCCACCTACCTGGTGCGGCATGGAGTTCCTTTTCGCCTGGCTCACGAGCAGATTGGCAAAGCGGTGCAACTCTGCCTTCAAAAAAATTGTGAACTTGCAGACCTTCCACTCGAGGATTTGCGCGAGTTGAATTCAGCGTTCGATCAGGATTTCTTTTCCTGCCTCAGTCTTCAAGCGGTGCTCGGTATTCACGATGTTCCGGGTGGCACGGCCCCGGCGCGAGTCCGACAGGCCATCGCCGACGCCAGAAAAAAAGTGGAATCCATTCGGGAGGACGCCCATGCGCACGCGTGAAGCCCTCCTGCCCGACGCCGAGGCGATACACAATCTGATTGCGGCATATTCCGGCGACGGAACTCTGTTGCCGCGCACTTTCGCCGAAGTCTGCGAAAATGTCCGGGATTTCGTTGTCCTCGAGCATCACGGCGAGATCGTCGGATGTGGCGCTCTTCATCTTTACGGGCCTCACCTGGCGGAGATTCGATCCATAACCGTAGATCCCACCCGCCAGGGTGCCGGAGGCGGCGAGCGGCTGATCAACGCCTTATTGGCGCAGGCCGACAAGCATAGTGTCAGTTCTATTTGTCTGTTCACGCGTATTCCGGAATTCTTTGCCCGCCTGGGATTCACCATAGCGCAACGCGAAGACTTACCTGACAAAATCCACAAAGACTGTTGCGTCTGTCCTCGTTTTCATTGTTGCGATGAGGTAGCCATGGTCCGCGGCGAACTGCCAAAATTCGCGATTCTTCCTCAGCCCACGAATTGGCTGGTGAAGATCGGAGTATGAAAGCTCGCTCTCGCTCCAAAACTCACAGCCTGCTAACAGATCAGGTCTCCTTACCAGCAGGCTTCAGCTTTGCTTCGGCTTGCGCTGGAATTAAGGCTAGTGGCCGTCCTGATCTGGCCTTGGTCGAGGCTAGTCCGGGAACGGCTGCAGCGGCTTTGTTTACCAGAAACCGTGTGGTCGCCGCGCCACTAGTGGTGGGTCGTGCATCTTTGGCTTCCTGCAGAGGGCAGATTCGCGCTGTCATTGTGAATTCAGGAAACGCGAACTGCGCCACTGGAAAATCGGGAATACAAGCGTGCCGGCAAGTCTGTCGTGAAGTAGGCAAATTGCTGGGCGTACCGCAGACCCAGGTTTTTCCGTCATCCACTGGCATCATTGGTGTTCGGTTGCCGGTAGATAAGATTATTTCGCGCCTTCCTGAAGTTGTAGGTCTCCGAGCAGCTACTGAGCAGGGTGTTACAAGTTTCGCGCACGCAATCATGACTACCGACAAACGACCCAAATTTGCGTCTGCGGAGTTTCGTTTGGGAAAGTCGATGGTCAGATTGCTTGGAATCGCAAAGGGTGCCGGCATGATTCACCCCCAAATGGCCACCATGCTGGTGTATCTCTTCAGCGATATTGTTGCCTCTCCGGCGGAACTAAAGCGATCCTTGCGGCACGCTTGCGAAGACACATTCAACGCCATTTCGATTGACGGTGATACCTCCACCAACGACACCGTATTGCTTCTGGCAAGCGGCCACAGCGGTATGCATTTAAACGACCCAGCCAAGCCACTTTTCCTCAGCGGGTTGCAGCAAGTCTGTCAATCCCTGGCGGAACAGATCGTGGCGGACGGTGAGGGGGTCGAGCACGTAATTCGGCTTTCAATTGAACAAGCCAAGAATCGGCAGGAAGCGCGTCAGATAGCCCGGACCGTGGCCCATTCTCTTTTGGTGAAGACCGCCTGGGCAGGGGCCGATCCGAACTGGGGACGGATTCTAGCCGCCGTGGGACGGTCGGGAATCGCCATCAACCCTGGCCGAATCAACATCATGATCGGTGATCAGCCTGTCTGCCGTGGCGGCGTGGCATGCGTTTTTGACGAAAAACGGGCGCATCAAGTACTTTCCCAGCCGTCCAGCGAAATCCGTATCCTGCTCGGTCGAGGTCGAATCGCTGCCGATTTTCTTACGACTGACCTAACTTCGGAATACGTGCGAGTCAATGCTGACTATTCCACGTGATGGATGAAGAGGAAGGTACTCCTAAGGTTCGGTGGGCGAAGTTTTATGGCTCCCTACAGTATCTTCCGGATGGCGATCCTTACCACCACGGACGTATTACTAACTTATCCCAACGCGAAGGAGCGATTGGCAGGCGCTGGTTACCTCCCCATAACCGGCCAGCGCCTGCCGCTCCTCTAACTCGCGGATTTAGCCTCAGCGGTTAATGGCTTCCGCCCAGAAAAAAAAGTCCCACCACATAATACGATTTCCACCGCCCGCGCCAGATCTCGGGCTGCGTCCGCTTTCGCCACGGCGCCTCGAATGCCGTCGCCTTGCAAGAGAGGTGCAAGATCGTCGGAGACATGCAGGGAAAACAAGATGACGGGGATCTTCGGCTGCGCCTTATAAATCTGTTGTGCTGCTTCAAGCCCATTCATCACCGGCATATTGATATCCATAATGATGACATCGGGTTGAAAGCGAAGGGCTTTTTCCACGGCTTCCTCGCCATTGCTCGCTTCTGCACAAACGCTCCATCCCGAACGCCCCAGCAGAAGATTCCGAATCCCCATTCGCATCACTTCATGGTCATCACAAACCAGCACTCTGACCGGTGGATGTAGCGCACTTTGAATGTCTGTGCCTGTAGTAGTCATCTGGTCAAGCTTGTTGGTAATTCAGAATTCGACGAAATCAAGCAATACTTTCCCCGAAAGCCGCACTTGATGCAGCCAGCTGGCCAGAAGAAATTGTCTCGATGTCTCGACATCGTAGCCTCGACTGCCCATCACGACAATGGCTCCGGAGTGCCGTCAGTTAGCACAAAAGTTGTAAGGGGTACGCTCGACGAAAATACATTGATCCTGTTATCGTTTCCGCGAAACTAAAATGAAAACAATTCGCCGTCTGCTCCTTGTATTTTCTTTGCTGTTCGCGCTGGTTACTTTATTTTTCCCGCATCGGCTACGCGCGCAAACTCAGCCGGCTGCGGATCTCGTTTTGCGCAACGCCAAGATATGGACAGTAGATAAGAATCATCCCAGTGCTCAGGCCGTTGCCGTTTTGGGAGAGCGCATAGTGGCGGTTGGGTCGAACGATGAGATCAAAGCCTGGCAAGGACCCAACACCCACGTTATCGATGCCGCGGGCAAACTGTTGTTGCCAGGCTTTAACGATTCTCATGTGCATTTCGTTGACGGTGGACGCGCGCTTGACAGCGTGCAACTTAACGACGCCACCAGCGCGCAGGAATTCGCCCGTCGCATCGCGGAAGGCGCTAAGAATGTACAAAAAGGCGATTGGCTTACCGGTGGAGATTGGGATGAAACCAAGTGGTCCCCGGCCCAAATGCCCACGAAGGAAATAATCGATCCGGCAACTCCAGACACTCCGGTATTCGTGAGCCGCTATGACGGGCACATGGGACTTGCCAATTCGGTTGTTCTGCGGCTCGCTGGAATCACCGTAAACACGCCCGACCCTCCCGGAGGCGTCATAGTCCGAGATGCTCAAGGCAATCCTACTGGCGCCCTGAAAGACGCAGCCATGGATTACATTTTCAAAGTCCTTCCATCTCTTTCTCATGAGCAGCGCCTGAAGGCCGTCAAACGCGCTCTCGCTCATGCAGCTTCGCTGGGTGTTACCAGCGTGCAACACATGAATCCGGACTACGAAGATATCGCTGTCTATGACGAATTGCTGCAGCGCGGGGAACTGACGGCGCGCATTTACGCTGCGCCGCTCATTCCTCAGGTTGACGATCAGGTGAAAATCGGCATCAGGCACGCTTTCGGGGGTCCGTCACTTCGGATTGGCGCCCTCAAGGCCTATGCTGATGGCTCGCTAGGATCGGGTACAGCGTACTTTTTCGACCCGTTCAACAATCAGCCAAATAATCGCGGCCTGTTGTCTGACGAAATGCACCCCGTCTCGTTGATGCGGGACCGCATGATGAGAGCCGATGCCGCCGGCCTTCAGATTTGCACTCACGCCATTGGTGACCAGGGTATTTCGATCATCCTCGACCTGTATACCGAGATTGTGAAAACTCACGGCGACCGCGATCGGCGTTTTCGTATCGAACATGCTCAACACATGGCTGCTAAAGATTTCGATCGCTTCGCGCAATTGCACGTCATTGCCTCCATGCAGCCTTACCATGCCATCGATGACGGACGCTGGGCTGAGGAACGTATCGGTCATGACCGCGCCAGCCGCACCTATGCCTTCCGTACCTTCCTTAATCATGGCGTACGCCTTGCCTTTGGTACAGACTGGAATGTCGCACCGCTGAACCCTCTGTTCGGTCTGTATGCGGCAGTAACCCGAGCCACCCTGGATGGAAAGAATCCCGGAGGATGGTTCCCCGAGCAGAAACTAACCCTTGCCGAAGCGATTGAGGCCTACACGATGGGGTCCGCCTACGCGGAGTTTCAGGAGAACGACAAAGGTTCCATAACTCGCGGCAAACTTGCAGATATGGTTCTTGTAAGCGACGACCTCTTTAAACTTGAGCCCGCGAAGATTCGTGACGCGAAGGTCGTGACCACAATCTTAGGCGGCAAAATAATCTGGGACGCCAACGACAAAAACTATCCGGCTGATCCCGATACTTCACGCTAGTACCGCAATGAAGTTTCTCCCCGCATTCTTATTCAGTAATTTTGCTCCCGGGTATGCATTGGGACGGTTGAGTGACTGTCCTGATTCGTGACTTTTAGTGCCCATTTAGCTGCCCAAAACGGGTCCGAAGCATTTTCTGAAAAAGTGTTTTGCACAGACGAGGATGTACTAACGGCTATCTTGACGCCGCTTTGATTCCAGCGTACGTTGCATTAGTTTTCTAGTAACCGGTCGGCGGATATGTGGGATGCCGCGCCGGTGGCCGCTTCTAGACCGATCGACCGGATGCAGCGCCGCCAAACCTTTTGGCGGGGTCGAACTGGTAACTCACAAAATCGCGCCTCTCTCAAGTTAGCGACGGACACCTGGCTTATGCCGGAGTGTGGCTTCACACATGCATCGAGGTGCAGTATGAAACAAAAACATTTGCTGGCGGTTGTGGGTCTCGCGTTAACCGTAGTCGTGAGCGCAGGAACCCTTGAGGCTCAGCACGATCCTGGGCCGCGCGGTGGAGATCCGGGAGTGGGGGGATTTTTCCCAGGTTTGAGTCCCGACGAGCAGTCGTTTTTCAATGCAGCGATTCAGGATTTCATGGAGGTGGACTCAGTCAGCGGAAGTGTTTCGGGAGAACCGGGCACAGGTTTGGGGCCGACGTTCAACGGGAATAGTTGCGCGCAGTGCCACGCCCATCCGTCGGTGGGGGGATCCAGTCCAGCTACGAATCCGCAGGTCGCTCTCGCAAATCTGGACGGCGCCCGTAACACCGTCCCGTCGTTCATTACCACAGACGGTCCGGTGCGGGAGGCACGATTCATCCGAAATTCAAACGGGACGCTGGATGGCGGCGTCCATGGACTTTACACCATCGCTGGTCGAACTGACGCCGAGGGATGCAGCCTTTCTCAACCGACTTTCGCCCAGCAACTTGCGGCCCGCAATGTTATTTTCCGCATTCCTACGCCAGTTTTCGGACTCGGCCTTGTAGAAGCAACTCCAGACTCGACGTTACTCACGAACCTGGCCGCAGATCGACGCGTCAAATCACAGCTTGGCATCAATGGCACCTTCAACATGAGTGGCAATGACGGAACGATCACTCGGTTTGGATGGAAGGCTCAGAACAAGTCGCTCATGGTCTTTGCCGGAGAAGCTTATAACGTGGAACAAGGAGTGTCGAACGAAGCATTTATTAACGAACGCTCTGCGGTGGCTGGCTGTATCTACAACGGGTCTCCGGAGGATGCTACAAGAATGCTGAGCTCAGCTGGCAGTTCGATGGGCACGGAGGCGGAGATGTCATCGGACCTGGTGAATTTCGCCGCTTTCATGCGTCTTACCGCTCCGCCAACCCCGGTATCCATGTCCGCCTCGGCAAGGAACGGGGCCAACCTTTTCACCAGCGTTGGCTGCGCGCTGTGTCATACGTCGACCCTTACCACAGGCATGGCGAAGTCTGCCGCCATGTCGAATGTTACGTATCACCCTTATTCCGATTTTGCGATTCATCACATGGGATCGCGTTTGTCGGACGGGATAAACCAAGGTGCGGCAGGTCCCGACCAGTTCCGTACGGCTCCACTTTGGGGACTGGGCCAACGCCTGTTCTTCTTGCACGACGGTCGTACGGCCGACTTGGTGCAGGCAATCCAGGCGCATTCTTCCAATGGTTCAGAGGCGAATAACGTAACTCGCAGATTCAACTCGCTCAGTCGTTCGCAAATGCAGGATGTACTGAATTTTTTGCGTTCTTTGTAGGTGAAAAACTCGTGAACTCGGGACCGTGAAAGACTTTCCCAGTCTCCGCGGTCCCTGCGTTATTCGCGCATGGTATTTAAAATCGGTTTCGTTTTGCTCGCCACCCTGGCCACTTCTCCCGCGCATGGTGTATCGCCGGCGACGTGTGAAGCGTCACCCGAGATTCGAACGGAAATCGCCGGGGCGATCGTTGTCGCTCCTGATCCATCGGAATTCGAAAAACATGTAGCTCCACTACGTACCTTGCGGCAGCGTCATCCTCAAAATGTGATCGCGCACGAACTCTATCAGGACGCAGTTCAAAACCATGGCATCGAGGGTCATTTGAGGCAATTGACTGAGGAGTATCAGGTCCTCTCCATGCAGCACCCCGACGAACTGATGTATGACTACCTTTACGCACGCAGTTTGATCGGACGGAATACTCGGGAGGCCATCCGGCAGATCAATCAGCTCCTCGCGCAGCACCCGGAATTTGCGCCGGCGCATCGTTCTTTAGAGGCTATATATGACTCCGCGGCGTTTCGCGATGTCGAAAAAGAGAAAGCAGAACAAGTCCGCTTTCGGCAGCTTTGCCCCGGATCGGCGCTGCAGCACCTTCCAGCGCCGCTGCCCGATCCCAGCCCGCTGGTTGACCAGGCGGAAGCTCAGCTCGCCGGTCACGGGGAGCCCGAAAGAATTCTCGCGATGGCTCAGCAGGGGATTCGCGACGACGAATGGCGGCTGCAACGAATCCGTCCATTCGATTGGTACACCGTCGAATTCAAGCGCCAGAGCCAGGTCGAACTGCAGGAAAAATATTGGAAAATGTGGAGCGTCGAGGTCCGCTGTGATCGCCTGGAAGGTCGCCAGGACAAAGCCGCTGAGGTGCTTAGCGCGATGGATCAGCGTGCGGACCTGCTGGCCAGGCACTCCGACCCGCTTTATTGGAATGTCCGAACCACGCTGGCCCGCCTGTACGAAGAAGGAAAGCAGAAAGACCTGGCAGCCAAAGAGCTTGATTCGATGGAGCAATTCCTCTCACAGCATCCAGATCCGCAACGCCGGAATCAACTTCAGGAGCTCCGCGTGCACATGGCAAGTCAATAACCTCCCCCCCTACGAACTGATCAACGCACCTGCGTCTCCGTCCGGAGCAGATCATCCATCGTTTCGCGGCGACGAATCAGCCTAACTGTCTTGCCATCTACCAACACTTCGGGTGGCCGCAATCGGCTGTTGTAGTTGGACGTCAGCACCATACCGTAAGCTCCAGTATCGAGAATGGCGAGTAAGTCTCGATCGACCATTAATGGAAGTTCGCGTCCACGCGCAAAAAAATCACCCGTTTCGCAAATCGGGCCAACCACATCGACGATTTCACGCGGCTGTCGACGCGATTCGTGATCCTCTGCCTCCAGCCGCACGGGGACGATCTCATGGTACGCGCTGTAGAGGGAAGGTCTTATGAGGTCGTTCATGGCTGCGTCCACGACCAAAAACTTTTTGGAGCCGTTCGTCTTTCGATATAGAACGCGCGTTATCAGCGCACCAGCCGGCCCAACAATCGCACGTCCGGGCTCGAGAAGCAGGTGGACTTTCAAGCCTCGCAACGGTCGCCACAGCGCCATTGCATACTCTGCGGCCTGTTCCGCAAATCCTCCGGCATCGGGATCTTCATACGCGATTCCCAGGCCTCCTCCAGCGTCCACGTATTTAATATGGTGGTGGTCCCCTTGCAATACGCGCACCAGTTCTGCCACTCGCTCCATCGCTAGCTCAAACGGTTCTACGTCGGTAATCTGGGAACCAATGTGTACGCTGACCCCTTCGATTTGGAGATATTTCGTGCTGGAGGCCTGTGCGTAGAGTTTGCGCGCTTCAGCCATCGGGATACCGAATTTGTGTTGCTGAAGGCCGGTTGAGATATACGGATGAGTATTGGCGGGAACGTCAGGATTTACACGAAGTGCGATGCGAGCTTTTGTCCTGGTTCGTGCCGCGCATTCCGCCAGTCGCCACAACTCAGCTTCACTCTCCACATTGAACAGCAGCACCCCCGCCTTAAGCGCGGCCTGCATTTCGTCTGGGGTTTTACCCACTCCAGAAAAAACGACCTTCTTCGCGGCTCGCCGGTCCACTCGGATAACCCGCTCTAGCTCTCCCCCCGAAACCACATCGAACCCGCATCCCATCCCGGCCATCAGCCGCAAAATGCCAAGGCTGGAATTTGCCTTGACCGAATAACAGACAGTGTGGGAAATTTTTCGGAAGGCCTGTTCGAAGCTGTTCAAGCGTTCGCGAATAGCGGAGGCCGAATAAACGTACAAGGGCGTACCAAAACGCTCTGCCAGGTTCTTGAGGGAAACATCATCGCACTGTAGTTGGGATCCGGAGGTCTTGCGTCGAAGAAATCCCTTCCGCACATCGCGGTAGGAGAACGCTGGAGGTCGGCCTTCGCTCCGGATGGCAGTGCGGCTCACTTGCGCTTGGGTTGGCCTTTCACCTTGATGGCAACGACGGTCTCGTCGTCGAAGGCCTCCTCGCTGCCGCCATGCTCGCTGGCCGCCTTGAAGAGCGACTTAACCACGCAATCCGCGGAAATCTCAGCACACCCGGCAATAATCGTCTCCACCTTCTGGCGTCCGAACATTTCTCCTGCCCGGTTGCGGGCATCGAGAATGCCATCACTGAAAAACACGAACATATCTCCGGGCTTAGCTTTAAACGTGAACTCGTCGTATTCGGCATCGTCAAACAATCCCAGCGGTAGTCCGGTTGCTTCAATCACTTCGATTTTGCCGTCATGGACGTAAAGCGGCCGGGGCAAGCCCGAATTCGCGACTTGCAACGACTGATGTTCGTCGTCCCACACTGCATAGATGAGCGACACGAATTGTCCCTCAATCCGCCGTTCCCCAAGAGAAAAGTTCACCGCTCGCAGCATCTCCGCCGGCCCCGGTTCTATCGGGGCATGAGATCTCAGAATGCCGCTGACCAGCGCGGCGTAAATGGCAGCCGGGGCGCCCTTGCCGCTAACATCCCCGATCACCATTCCCATGCGCGCCTGGGAGTAACTGACAAAATCGTACAGGTCGCCGCCAATCGCGCGTGCTGGGGCAAACTTCGCTGCCAGTTCAAGGTTAGGAAGCGTGGGAAGTGAGTGCGGCAGCAGGCGAAACTGCAATTCCCGCGCCAGTGACAGGTCGCGTTCCAAACGTTTTTCCTGGCGCGCAATCTGCTCATACAAACGTGCATTCTCCAGGGCGATCGCCACCTGAGCAGCGAGCGTGATCACCGTGCGCTTGTGGTCGTCGGTAAAGAATCCGCGTTTGGTGTGCTCCAGATCGAGCACCCCAATCACCTTGTCCTTATAAATTAGCGGTACGGCGAGTTCCGATTTCGTTTCGGGATTGAGCCTGATGTATCGCGAATCCTTATTGACATCCGGCACCAGAACGGCTTCCCGCTGCTGAACGGCATAACCGACTAAACCCTGGCCCAAAACGATATCGTGCTTGAGTTGAATGTTCTCCTGAAAACGCAAGGAAAACCGGTGCTGAAGTTTTTCTCCCGCCGCGTCCAGGAGAAGGATGCTGAACATCTGATAGTCGATCAGGCGGCTCAATAATTCAGCAATTCGCTTGAGCAATTCGTCGACATTAAGGATCGACGTAAGTTCCCGAGCGATTTCGTTCAACAGCACGAGGGTCCGTGCCTGACGAGTAGTACGGGTGTATAGACGGGCATTCTCGATGCCTACTGCCATGCGCGAGCCGATGAGCGTCAGCAGGCGTTTGTGCTCCTCTGTGAAATGCCCAGGTTCCTGCGCCTCCAGATTGAGCACTCCAATGACCCGGTTCTTGATGATCAGCGGTACCGCAAGCTCGGAGCGCACGCCCTCCACCGCGGGAATGTATTCGGGATGTTTGGAAACATCATCGACCAGCACCGCCTCACGACGCTGCGCCGCCAATCCAGTCACGCCTTCGCCGATTTTGACTTTTGTTCGCTCTGCGGTTTCACGCGCATAACCAACCTGAAAGCGAATGCGCAGGTCCTGGGCCTTCTCGTTCACGAGAAGAATGGCAAAAATCTCGTAATCAATGACTTTGCGGACCAGTTCGGCGACGCGCCGAAGGGTGGTATCCAGATCGAGAGTCGTATTGACGACGTCCGCAACTTCAAGAAGCAGCGGCTCGATTTTAGATTGGTCGGGATGGGTGGTAGCGGTTTCCACGGATCTTTATGATAACAGCCGGTGCGGAAGGACTCGCACTCACGCGTACCTGAGAAACCAACCTGTGTTTGTTCAAAGGAATTATCGTGCTGATGCGCAAATCAATCAGAAACCCGTCACGGTTCTCGCGGTACAACGCAAATATCGGGAAGATTTCTGTACTTTTCGGCGTAATCCAGTCCGTAACCCACGACAAATTCGTCAGGGATGCTGAATCCCACGTAGTCAGCTTGAATCGGTTGTTTTCTGCGCGAAGGTTTATCCAGAAGAGCTGCAATCCGGAACGACTTTGGCTGGCGGGCCATCAGCAGCTTCTTCAAATAGGTCATGGTGAGTCCGGTGTCCAAAATGTCCTCCACCAGGATCACATTTTTTCCGATCATGGATTGATCCATGTCTTTGGTCAGTCGGACCTCACCTGTCGAGTCCCACCCGGTTTTTAATTCTTGCGCCGGGCTCGGCCGTGTACCGTAACTTGAAACGCCAATAAAGTCGAAAGTCGCGTCGATTTTCAACTCGCGGGACAAATCGCTCAGAAATATTGCAGCGCCTTTCAGCACCCCGACAAGAATGATCGATTGATCAGCATAGTCACGATTGATCTCAGCGCCCATTTCCGCAACCCGCCGGGCGATCTGCTCACGCGTAAAGAGAACCTTCAGCTCCGCCATGGCGATTCATATTAAACTAAAGAAGTTGATATTTGACATTCGCGATATGCGTTAGCCGTATCTGGGGAAAGGTTGCCCCTGCTGCCAATTGGCCGACCGCACGGCGCGACTATCAAAGGCCTAATTTATGAATCTGAACGGCATCAAACTCACCTGGCTGGGCCACGCAACATTTCGTGTGGAGACTCCAGGGGGCAAAACAATTCTCGTCGATCCCTGGGTCATGGGTAATCCCATGTGTCCCGAAAAAGAAAAGGACGTCAAGAAACTAGACGTCATGCTTTGCACTCATGGGCATTTCGATCACATCGGCGACGCCGTGGAAATTGCCAAAAAACTCAAGCCGGACGTAGTCGCAATTCCCGAACTTGGCCACTGGCTCGAAAAGAAGGGCGTGAAGCGGGTGTCAGCCATGAATAAGGGAGGCACGCAAACCGTCGATGATATCAGAGTAACAATGGTACATGCAGATCACTCTTGCGGTATCACCGATGGAGATGTGATCGTTTACGGCGGCGAAGCCTGCGGCTACGTTATCGAATTTACCAACGGCGTAAAGATCTACCATGCAGGCGATACCAACGTTTTTGGCGATATGGCAATTGTTCGTGAGCTGTATGCGCCCGACATTGCAATGATTCCGATTGGTGACCACTTCACCATGTCTCCGCGAGAGGCGGCCTATGCCTGTAATCTTCTTAAGCCAAAAACCGTCATTCCGATGCACTTCGGAACTTTTCCCGTGCTCACCGGCAAACCCGGCGACCTGCACAAGTTGATGCCAGGCGTAGAAATGATTGAGATGAAGCCAGGCGTGACCCTGAGTTGAGCCAAACAGATGAGGAGAAGACGTGCCTGACCAGAATGATGCCAATGCCAGATGGCGGATGGGTGGAATTACCGCCCCCGCAGTCGAAGACTATCTGTATTCCGTGTTGCCGCCTCGCGACGCGGTACTGAGCGAAATGGAAGACCAGGCCGCGAAACGGAATATACCGATCGTCGGTCCTGCGGTTGGCCGCGTCTTGTACCAACTCGCCATCATGATCAATGCCAAAAATATCTTCGAGCTTGGCTCGGCTATTGGATATTCGACCATCTGGTGGGCCCGCGCTGTTGCCGACGGAGGTCGTGTTACCTACACCGATGGTGACCGCAAGAAAGCGGACGAGGCGCGCGGCTATTTCGATCGGGCAGGAGTAAGTGGCAAAATCAATATCAAGGTCGGTGACGCTTTGGAGTTCCTTTCCGAAGAGAAAACGGAATACGACGTTATCTTTAACGATATCGACAAAGAAGACTACCCGCGCGTCATCAAACTTGCTTTACCGCGCCTGCGCAAAGGCGGTTTGTTCGTTACCGACAATGTCTTGTGGAGCGGAAAAGTAGCGCAGAAAGAACTTGCGGAAGCATCTACCAAAGCCATTGTGGAATTTAACCAGATGCTCTACGGATCGAAGGATTTGTTTACCACGATTCTTCCCATTCGCGATGGAGTTGCAGTGGCAATGAAAAAGTAATGTCACCAACGAGCGGGCTTTTCCAGATAGAACTGGCTCATCGATTTCGTCTACTCTTCGGAAAATCTGAGGCCACCTAGATCGACTTCACCGGAATCAGAGTCAGGTCCTCAACCAATCCGACTTCTTTCTGCAGAAAGGGTTCGGCATAGGTAACCCCAGCCAGCATCCCGTAAAATCGCGCCATTGCCTCAACTCGCGAGCGAATCTCCGCATGAGCAGGGAAGATGCCTTTGCCCGCCTCCTGATCGCTAAACTGCGTCTTGTACGCCATCAGCGACTGAAGCCGCGTCTCAAACTGGTCGGTGATATCGACCACAAAAGTCGGTCGTACATGGTAGTAGAGGGTGGCGTAAACGATTTTGAACGGTCGGTGAGGAAGCTCGGTAGCGCCGGCATCTAGCCGACTGTCCCGAGGGTGTCCCGCAATCAGCGATGCTGCCGAAGAACTCGGCACGCTCACTTCTGAGGACGCATGCAATACGTCAACATCCAGCTTCGCCAACCCGGCCAGAAAAGCGGATTCATACCCCAATATCGAGGCCGTATAGTGGTCCGGATGCCGCCCTTTCCAGTAGGGAAGTATCAACACCCGCGGCTTCTGCTCTCTTAGAACACGCGCCACCTTCAGACGGTTTTCCCAGGTATTCTCCACTCGCCCATCGGGAATATCAAGCGCCTGACGCCACTTCACGCAGAGAATTTGCGCCGCGTCGTTGGACTCACGAGCGCGGTCTTCCGCGCTCCCGCGCGTCCCCATTTCGCCTTGAGTCAGATCGAGGATTCCCGTGCGATATCCCCGCTGCGCCATTTTCAGCAACGTGCCGCCGCACGTTTGTTCTACGTCGTCACGGTGAGCGGCGAGTGCGAGAATATCCAGCGGCGCGGAAGCCATCTCAGTCGAGGTTCCCCTGCTCCAGAACCACGTTTTCGCGCACGATCAACCGGTGAGCGGCCATCTCTTTCAACTTCGGCAATACCCGGCTAACATGCTCATCGGTATCCACGAAGACAATGACTACTGGCAGTTTACCTCCGGCGTCGACGAGACTGCTGGTCTTCACTTGCTGCCGGCCCAGAAATCCCGCAACCGCATGCAATGCCGTCGCTGCATAGACGTTCTCCTCACGCAGATAATTGAGAATTTCCATGTGCAAGGGGCGACGATGCCACTGGTCCGCTTCGTTGAGATAAATTGTGACTTGTACTGCCATGCCGTTTGGCATTTTACAGCACCCTCGCCAGGGCTATGCCAGCCAATGCCCCAGCCAGGCACAGAAAATTATTGCTGAAGATATTTACCAGTGAAAACAGCCACTGTCCGTGATCGAGATAAGACATAGTCTCGAATGCGTAGCTCGAAAATGTAGTCAGTGAGCCGCAGAATCCGACAACGACTAGCAACCGCCACCGGGGATCAGCCAGCACTCGCTCCGATGTCCACACTACGAAAAAACCCACAATCAAGCTTCCAATAACATTGATGAAAAGTGTGCCGTAAGGAAAGACCGGCCCCAGCGCTTGGGCGGCGTAACGACTGATGAAGTATCGGGCATTGGCGCCGGCGATGGCGCCCACGCTTATTACAAGGACGTCGAGCATGGAGTTCTCCTACAAAATTGGTAGGAGTTATCAGCCTGAAGGTCAGGCGGTTGTGGCGAACCCCATCGCCGTTAATTGTTTGTACCACAAACTATGCCTAAAAACTCATGACCCAGGTAACGGCGAGAAGGGTGGGCGCGAGCGTCCCGCTCGTGCAATAAGAAACCGCTAATTCTTCCTCTTTACCAAAAACCTCGCCAGATCTTTCAGGTTCTCAGCCCGCCCACCAAAACCGCTAAGTGAATTCAATGCTGACTCTACCAGCGCATCAGCCCGTTTCAACGACTCATCGACTCCGAACAGGGCCGGGTACGTCGCCTTTTCCGCCGCCGTGTCTTTACCAGCCGTCTTCCCTAATTGCTCCGACGTCTGCGTCACATCGAGAACATCATCAACAATTTGAAATGCCAGCCCGATTGAGAGGCCGAAGGATCGCAGATCGTCGATGGCTTTGTGATCGCCTCCTGCATAAAGTCCGCCACTGACCACGCTTGCCCCTATCAGCGCCGCAGTCTTGGAACGATGAATGTACTCCAGCGTTGCGAGGTGGGGCTTGGTGTGCTCGGCTTCGAGGTCTACTACCTGGCCCCCGATCATGCCATCAATCGTGCCGGTGCCATGCGCGATTTCTTCAATAATGCGCACACGCCGTTCTGCGCTACAGCGCAGCTTAGACAACACCTCATATGCCTGGGTCTGCAGTGCGTCGCCCGCGAGGATAGCTATCGCCTCGCCGAAAACCTTGTGGCACGTCGGCCGTCCCCGTCGCAGATCGTCATTATCCAGGGCGGGAAGATCGTCGTGAATGAGGGAATAGGTGTGGAGCATTTCCAGCGCCGCCCCGAGGTCTGCGATGCCCTCCGGAAGGGATCCCTCGATCATGCGCCCGGCTTCCATGCAGAGAATAGGACGCAAGCGCTTGCCGCCGGCAAAGATACTATGCCGCATAGCCTCATGGATCGACACAGGATACTGTGCTTTCGGAGGCAGAAGTCGTTCTAGCGCGGCATCAGTCGCCGCTTGTCCCTGCTCCAAAGTCTGACTGAGCATGCCGGTGAGTATAACAAGTGGCATGTGCCGGACACTTTGTCCGGCGCACTGGAGGTTGATTCTGTTTTTAAGACAGTTGTACGACTGAACCTGGATTCACGAGGAGGAAACCAATGAAAGCCAAGTGCAAAGCCAAGCGGACAAGAGGGTCCGCCCCAGACGAATTTCTATTTACCGGCGGCCGGTTCGAACGGTTCTGGTTGAAGTTTGCCATTCTGTTTCAGCAAAATTTCCACCTTACCTTCTGCCTCTTCCAGTTCCTTGCGGCAAGTGGCTGATAGCTGCATGCCTTCCTCAAACAACTTCAGAGACTTTTCCAGCGGCACTTCGCCTTTCTCCAGCTCCTGCACGATTTTTTCCAGACGCTGAAGGCACTCTTCAAATTTAGCCAATGCATTGCTCCTGAAACGATTTTTGGTAGCTTGCCCTCGCCAGCGGAGATGCTCTAACTTCCCAGAGCTTCGAGCACATCCGCGGCTGACGAATATCTTCCTGACGGCGCGCTGATCTGCGCGCCTTGCACCATTCCACGAACTGCGACCAGCATTTCACGCGCGATGGCAATGCCTTCCTCACGTGCCGCCTCCGCAGTCTTTGCCTTAGCCATGCGATCTAGGATGGAATTAGGCACCGATACACGCAGCTCGTTTTTCATGAATTCAGCATTGCGAACGCTTACCAGGGGCCAGATTCCGGCGATGACCGGTATTTTAAAGGGTTCAATCCGGCGCAAGAATGTTTCCAGCAAACTAAGATCGAACACCGGTTGGGTTACCGCACACTCGGCACCGGCTTGAACTTTGTACTCGAAGCGCCTGATTTCCTCGTCAATATTTGGGACGCCAGGATTCGCGCCCACGCCAATCACAAACGATGTACCTATCCCCAGAGGGTTACCGCCGATGTCCAATCCCCGATTCAGATTATGAACGATGTTGACCAGACCGATCGCATCCACGTCGAAGACGGCGGTGGCGTCCGGATAGTTGCCCATTTTCGGCGGATCGCCTGTTATGCAAATGAGATTATTGATCCCCAAAGCGGAGGCGCCCAATAGGTCTGACTGCATGCTCAGCACATTTCGGTCTCGACATGTGTAATGCAAAATAGCTTCAATGCTCACTTCCTGCTGCACCAGGAGAGAGAGCGCCTGGTTGCTCATCCGTGCTGAGGCTCGCGGACTGTCAGGGATATTGATTCCATCGACGCCCACAGATTTCAGGAAACGGGCGCCTGCAATCTCCTTCCTGACATCGGTCCCCTTCGGAGGCACGATCTCCACCATGGTCACGAACTCCCCAGCGGCAAGCTTCGCGCCCAGCTTCGACCTTTTTTCAAGCGGCACTGCGGGAATCGCTGCCGGCGCGTCTTCGCTCCTTGGTGGCGCCGGACTTGCCTTTGCCCGCGCCTCGCCCACCCGGAACGCCGACTTCATCACCCGAATGTGCTCAGGGGTGGTTCCACAACACCCGCCCACCAGTCGCACGCCAGCGGCGACAAACTTGCGCGCATAACTCGCCATGTATTCCGGCGAGCATAAGTAAATATTCCGTCCTTCCACCGATCGCGGCATTCCAGCGTTGGGCTGGGCTGCCAGCGGCCGAGAAGTGAGGCTGCGAACGCGCTCAATCACATCCAGCATTGCCACCGGGCCTACACTGCAATTGCATCCGATTACGTCGGCTCCCCAGGCTTCAATGCGCGGCGTGAAGCTCTCGGGGGTCGAGCCATCGAGGCAATTTCCGTCCTCGTCGATGGTGACATGTGCCACTACCGGAATCTTTGGATCCACGTCGCGCGCGGCAAGGATCGCCTGATGCAGTTCTTCGACATAACCGAACGTCTCCAGCATCAGCAGGTCAACCCCGCCTTCGACCAGGGCTTTAATCTGCTCGCGAAACGCAGCCCGAGCTTCTTCAAATGAGGTCTTACCCAGCGGTTCAATCCGGATTCCCAGCGGACCGACCGACCCAGCCACCCAAACGCCGAAGCTTTTGGCTGCATCCCTGGCCAAATGGGCCCCGGCCAGATTTATTTCCCGTACCTGGCTCTCAATGCTGTGGCGGCCTAAACGGAACGAATTTGCTCCGAAAGTGTTAGTTTCAATGATCTCCGCACCCGCTTGCATATACTGGCGATGGAGATCTCGAATGAGGTCAGGCTGTGACAAATTCAGTTCGTCATAGCATCGGTTAATGAAGATCCCCTTGGCATAGAGCAGCGTACCCGTCGCGCCGTCACAAAGGACGGGAGACTGCGCCAGGCGGGCCAGCAAATCGGAAGCCATGATAGTGAGAATACAAGATGAAGGATTGTTTTGCATGCCGCGGTGGTACACACTCACTGGGGCAGCGCAGCCTATTTCGTGATGATAGCTCTGCTATAATCCCGTTTCTTGCATCTAACTCTCCATTCCTCATGTCGTTGGGAGCTTCAAGATTGAAGCAAGCCGCGTTTGCTTTTTTGCTTCTTATTGCCGCTTGCATTGCCTTGGTCTCTTGCGGGAGCAACTACAGTGCAACCGGCCTTTCGCCGACCCAGGCAAATCCCGCCACCATCAAAGTGCACGTTTTTGTTTCCAATCCACTGTTTCCAAACGGAACGTCCACTGCCGCGGTCTTGAATGTCGTAGATGGCCAGACAGACTTGCTTTCGCCAAGCGTTATTTCGGTGGGATCGGCCAGCCCCCAGCCTGGAATGATGGTGCTTTTTCCCAACAAGAGCTTCACTCTGATTTACAGCGCTTCCAACAATGCAATCGCCCTGATCAACAACGCCTCGCAAAAGCTTAGCCAGGATTCCGCTGGCAACACTGCAATCCTCACGCTGCCAGGTTTCACGGAGAGCGTGGTCATCGCACCTGACAACGTCACCGGATTCGCAGCCGTTCCGAACGCCACGGTGACACCGGGAACCGGCCAGCCGCCTGGGCTGGTCGAAGTGATGGATCTGAAAAATAATCTGATTACCGCTGGAGTTCCCGTCATCGGTGCCCATTATTTGGCTCAGAGTCACAACGGCAACCGGCTGTTGGCTCTTGGCAGCCGTACGGATACGGTAACGATGATCGCCCCGTCGGCGGTCGGAACCAGCACCGATCCGCGGACAGATATTCAGAGTCCGCTGTTTGACCATCCCGTGTGGGCGATCTTCAGTGAGGACGATTCCACCGCCTACATTCTGAATTGTGGGCCGGAGTGCGGCGGAACCACCGCCAGCGTCACCATGCTCGACGTCAACAGCAATCTGGTTGGCCCGACGATCCCGGTGGACGCCGCTACGTTTGGATTACTCTCCGGGAACACCCTCTATGTCGCGGGAACCAAACTAGGCGCGAATACCTGCGCTGGTACCACTACGCTGGCCACGGCCTGTGGAGAGGTTTCGACAATCGACCTGGTTGCCATGACAGTAGGAAATACGGCGACAATCACTGACGGTTATCACAACCGCATGGAGATGGGCCCAAATGGGCAGCTCTTTATTGGTGCTCGGACTTGTACCAATATCAACTCCGCCGCCAGTGGCAGCACGCCAGGCGAAGTTAGGGGCTGCTTGTCAATTTTCGACACGAAGAAGGCGGCGGCGGTCATTCCTCCCAACCTTGGTGACGTCACCGGAATCCAGCCCATTGGCCGGCGCAATGTTGTGTATGTAGTACAGAACGCCAACCTGCACATCTACGACACCACTACGGACAAGCTGCAATCCACGCAAGTCGATATTGTGGGTCAAGCCGTGGACGTCAAACAGGTTGACTGAGCAGCTAAGCACCGGCCAGCGGTCTTAGCCACCTTTGCATTAAAGTTCCAGATCGAAAGTTCGACTGCGAAACCATACCCGAAGATGGCCTTACTTCGGTTCGAGCACCAGAACATGCTTCTGTGCCTTGGCTACGGCATCTCGCGTGAACGGAAGCGCAAAAGTGTAGCCTTCGTACCATGGCGTCCACTGGTCCATGTAGTAAGGACTCAGAAAGTTTCCTGCCTCTCCCGTGACTAAGTTCAGGGTCGAGGCATCCAGATTCGACAAATCTACCGTCAATCGCTCCGAAGGTCCGTGACTGCGAGAGACAGCCTTCACCGTGTAACCGCTCCCCGATTGCGGCAGAACTCCCGGCCCGCTCCAGCGATTTAGAAGCGGAACCCGTCCCAGAATTGGGTGTTGAATATCAACCGGATGAAAGTTGCCCCAACGCCACGAGGCTAGATCTGTTGGAGCCTCCTTGCCGCCCACGGCTGCCTCTACTGCCGCGGCCGCCAGATCCTCATAGCTGCTGTACGACTCCGGCAACCACCGCTTTGGCTGATGTTGAAGAATGTTCTCCAGCCACACCGATTGCATGCCCCAACCGTAGGTCTTCCAACTAAGCGCTCCCATAGCTTCCAGTTCATGCGAAGCCGCTGAGACACGAGCAGGAGCGGGGCCCAGCTTCGGCTCTAGCAGCAACCGTGACAATTCGTAGCGTGTTCGATCTTCAATGGTCGGTGCGGGTGAGTCCGCCGTCATCCGGCCGTCCCACCCGCGCATAAGTTCTGCCGCTTGCTTGGCTCGCGAAGATGCATTCTTCGCATGGTCGACCGCATACACAAAGCGCTCAGCAAAGTAACGGTCAGGGTCGGAATAGATATCGGTCTGCAGCGACAGCATGTCAGCCGCGGAGAATTTCTTGCCAGATTCCAGTACGCGATAAATTCGAGCCGTACGCCATGGTGCTTCCCATCCGGTGCTGATGGAAAACGGATAATTATCCGGGGTTATGCGCCCGTTCGCAGTCGCGATGATCCCCGCTGGCGGGTTGTAAACGCTTGGCAGTTTGTCGAAGGGAATATATCCGGTCCACTCATGTGCGTCGTCGCTCCCATTTTCAGGCAGACTGCCATCACCCGACGCTCGAATGGGAAATTTGCCCGTGGCCTGGTAGCCCACGTTGCCATCCACGTCGGCGAATACAACATTCTGTCCGGGCGCATCGAATGCCGAAAAAGCTTTCCGAAACTGTTCCCAGTTTTGTGCCGAATTCAGTTCGAAAAAAGGATTGCGCGTGCCGTCGTAAAGAGTCCAGCGAAGCGCAAGCCTACGGCTTTCTCCCGGGACTAACTCGGTGATGATAGGACCATGCCGGGTAAGCGCCACAGCAAGAGCAACATCCGCCCCGCCCTTGACATGAATGACTTCACGACGCTGCTCTGGTGATCTCCATCCCTCAGGAGTCAAATATTGACCGTTTGTATTGAAGGTTTCGATGTAAATATCTTCGGCCGTCGGACCAATATTGGTGAAGCCCCACGCGATGCGCTGGTTGTGCCCGACAATCACGTAAGGCATCCCGGGCAAGGCCACCCCCGCGACATCGAAACTTCCGCATCGCAAGTGGGCTTCATACCAAAGATTGGGCATTTGATGCCCCAGGTGCATATCGTTCGAGAGCAATGGCTTGCCCGTTACCGAGTGCACCCCCGAAATCACCCAGTTGTTGGAACCCACTACCGTGCGAACCTCAGCCGCTGATTCCTTCGATTCCAGATCGCGAATCAGACCCTTCAAATCCGGCGCGGCTTTTTGTTGTGCCACCGAACTCCCGGGAGACCGCCTGTCTCGCTCTTCGTCCTCATCTCCATTTTCATCGCCCGTGGTCTTCCAGGCAGGACGCGCAACCGTTGGAGGGCGGTCGTGCCAGGATGAATTTACATACAAGTCCGCGGTCAACTCCGGTCCCAGCTTCGCTAGAATCTTCTCGCGATCGAGCGCGTCAGCATATGGATAGTGGTTCAGGTCTTTAACCATCTGAGCCGCAATAAGCGCAGAATCCTGCGGCTTCCACGGACTTGGTGAGTACCGCAGTATGTGAAATTCAATCGGCAGCCGGTCTCGATGAGATTCTATGAATGCATTCACCCCCCGTGCATAGGCTTCAAAGTGGGTTCGAGCCTGTGGCGATATCACCTCCAGCGCCTTCTGCGCGGCAACTCTTAACCCGAGAATTCTTTGTTCACGATCGTGTTTGACAAACTCGGCGCCAAGGATTTCCGAAATTTCTCCGGCGGCGAATCTCCGCATTACATCCATCTGCCATAACCGGTCCTGCGCCGTGACATATCCCTGAGTGAAGAACAGATCATCCAGACTATTGGCATCGATAGTGGGCACGCCGCGTGCGTCGCGGCTTACATTCACCTGATCGGTCAGACCGAAAACCTTCACATTTCCGTCCAGTTGCGGCAGGGCGGCTCGCGCCATGGAATACAACCAAGCCAGCCCTCCGGTCCACACCATGAGGATAATGACAAGGAATAGGACCAAGATGCGTCCGAAGCCACGGCGTCTGCGCGCAAGAGAAACCGGAGTAGTAGTTGTCACCATCAGGCACCTTGGATTCTATGGTCAAACGGCGGGGCTGGACAACGGCTACTCTTCTGCGGAGGTGAGCAGTCAGCCTGCGCACCGGCGCTTTTTGCTCGCGCTGCGCGCTGTAGCGCAACTATCGATATCCCACTTGAATGCAGGTCGCATGCACAAAGTGAGCCAAACTCGGTCCTCAATGATGATAATGCTCCCTTCGGATCAAAGGCTGCTCAAACCCGGATCATATTGATATTGAAGGCTCTGCCCGGTCCAGCGCCGAGTGCGTCGTATTCGCCACCGGCCTTACGCATATCCGTTGCGATTCTGTTTGCCTTGAAGGGCTGATTCTGGTAACTTTCGCGATTCGGGTGTGACCGCACGGCTCACAGTCTTGGCTGATTTGGGGAAAATTGGCAGTTACGGGGGAAATCAATGGCTTTTTGTAGCGGATGTGGAACTCAGATAGCGGATGGCACAACCATGTGTCCTGCCTGCGCGGCTCGGACTGCGGCACCGCCAGCCGCCGCCGTTGGGACAACCGGTGGGATGACTGACAATGTCGTCGGAATGCTCTGCTACATCACGATCATTCCTGCGATCATTTTCCTGGTCATGGAGCCTTACAACAAGAGCCGGTTCGTGCGCTTCCATGCCTTTCAGATGATTTTCTTCAGCGTGGCTATGATCATCATCTGGATCGGCCTCACCGTAATTGGATTTCTTCCGGGATTGATCTTCGTTACCTTCCCGTTACACATGATAGTGTGGCTCGGATCTTTTATCATCTGGATCATCCTTTTGATCAAAGCCAATCAGGGCCAGATGTTCAAACTACCTGTGATTGGAGACTTGGCCGAGAAGCAGGCCAACGCCGTCTAGGTCGGGTATCTGGCGTTTGCAATCAGCTGGCCCTGCGCGCAGTACCGGCCTCCGCCGCTTCATAAACGCGGAGGCCGCTCACTTTCCCTCTATTGACAGGACTTCTCTGGGATGTCATTCCTATCTGCTGCGCTTTGCGAGTGCGCTGCGGTGGTCCAGGCACGCGAGGCGGGATGTAGTTGCTTTGCGAGATCGTTTTTTAAGGAACGCGATTGAAAGTCCGGGTCTTCTATCACGATAAATGTTTCGACGGGGCATGTTCGGCTGCCCTTTTTTCACGTTTTTATCGGGAGCGCATTCGCGACGACGCCACGTTCGTCTTCTCCGGCTTGCTGCATCGTGCCGGGTCTCTATTCGATGAGACACAATTTGACGGTGACGAGAATGCCATCGTCGACTTCAAGTATTCCAGCTCGCCCAAAATTACTTGGTGGTTCGATCATCATCTGAGCGCATTCCTCACCCCCGAAGATGCGGCCCACTTCGAACAGGACCAGAGCAACCGTAAATTTTATGATCCCGATTTCAAGTCATGCACCAGCTTCATCGCCACCATAGCCGAGCAGCGGTTCGGCTTGGATCCAACTCCGGTCGGCGATTTGATTCAGTGGGCCGATATCGTGGATGGTGCAATGTATTCTGACGCTAAGACGGCGGTAGAAATGAAAGCGCCAGCCATGAAGCTGACGATGGTGATCGAGTCCGCTCGGGACTATACCTTCGTTCCGCGGCTCATCCCTCTGCTGGCGGCTCGGCCACTGGCCGAAATCCTGGAAGAACCGTTTGTCGCGCCTCTGCTGATTCCTTTACTCGAACGTCACCAACGCTCCATCGCAGTATTGCGAGAGCGTATCAATTCGAGAGATGGGACGCTATTCTTCGATATCACCGACCAGGACCTGGAAGGCTATAACAAATTTGTGCCCTACTACCTGCATCCGGAATCGATTTATAGCGTTGGTTTGAGCAAAAGCAGCTTTCGCGTAAAAGTTTCCGTGGGCTCGAATCCCTGGGCGCCGTCGGAGCCGACCGTCAACCTGGCCAAAATCTGCGAACGCTACGGAGGCGGCGGCCACGCGCGGGTAGGAGCTATTTCTTTTGGCGTTACCCAGGAAGAAGCCGCAAGAAAAGCCGCGCGCGAAATCGCCGAAGAACTTCGTGCCCAGGTGCGCCAGGAATCAACGTAGCGCCGTTGTCCCGCCAATTATCGAGAGGGCATCCCGCCCTTGCAGCACCGGCGAACCATAGGCTCTCCCATGGCGGCAACCACGGTCGGTACACTCATGATATGAATGCGCCCCCCACTCCCGGTCCTCTTCTATTGCGCGCCGAACATCTGGGACGTAAGGCTGGGGACAAAATCCTGATCGACGACGCAAACTTCGAGTTAAAAAAAGGTGAAGTGCTAGCCGTCGCCGGCCCCAGCGGGTCTGGCAAGACTTCGTTGCTTCGATTGTTGAATCGTCTCGACGAGCCGACCTCCGGAACGGTATTTGTCGAAGGCGTCGACTATCGCGATATCAAACCGCGAAACTTGCGCCGCAAACTTGGGCTGGTAACGCAGCGCCCCTATCTTTTCCCTGGCACCGTAGCCGAGAACCTTCGTTTTGGCCCATCTCAGCGCGGCGAAGTTCTTGCGCAAGATGTCATTGAACAATTGTTAACTCAAGTCGGGCTGGCTGGCTTCGCCGGCCGCGACGTGGCTAATCTTTCGGGAGGCGAAGCTCAGAGAGTTTCAGTTGCCCGCACCCTGGCCAATTCACCTGTTGTACTTTTACTGGATGAACCGACGTCAGCCTTGGATGAAGCCGCAAAACGGGACGTCGAGACCGCCATTCAGATCGTTGTACGTAATCATGGACTGACTTGCGTCATGGTGACGCACGACCTGGCCCAGGCCATTCGAGTGGCCCAACGCGCTTTGTTGTTGGAGTCCGGACGCATTGTGCGCGAGGGCTCAGTAAATGAGGTGCTGCATGCTTAGCCTGTTCTTCCATACTCAACTACAATTGGGCGTTGCTCAGGCCACAATCGCCGCGCTGGCGGCAATGATTGTTGTGCTGTTGGCCAGGAGGCGGAATATCCATCTGGAAGGCGAAGCAATCATCGCGATGTTGCGTGGATTGGTGCAGATCATCGCGGTGGGCTCCATCCTCGTGATCCTCCTTCGAGGTCCTCGCTGGACGAGCGGACTGCTGCTCACCGCAATGATCGTAGCCGCGGGCGCAACTTCCGCAAAACGCGCTAGGAATATTCCCGGTGCCTTCCGGGTATCGGCCTGGTCCATCGCACTTGGCGCCGGTCTAGTAATTGCTGTTATGACTGCCTTGGGAGTAATCGATACCGCGATCACGTCTCTGGTTCCAGTAGGCAGTATGCTGATTGCCAATGCAATGAATACCAACGGCCTCGCGCTGAACCGTTTCCGTTCTGATGTCGTCGCCCACGCGGGCGAAATCGAGGCCGCGCTCGCCTTGGGTGCGGAGGGTCGAACCAGCGTATCGCCTTACGTGCAGGCTTCATTTGAAGCTAGCCTGATTCCTGCAATAGACTCTCTGCGCTCACTCGGTATCGTATGGATTCCTGGTCTGATGGCCGGAATGTTGCTTTCAGGCGCCCGGCCGGTATATGCGGCCATTTACCAGTTCGTGGTGCTGGCCATGATCTTTGCCGCCTCCGGACTGACGTCGCTGACCAGCACCTTGCTCATCCGGAACAAAGTGTTCTCTCCGGCCGAACAGCTATTATTGCGGTCCTGATCTCGGCCCGCATTTTTGCGGGAAGGCTGTCGAACCCTTTCTATGACCAAAATATCCTCGGTGCTCCTCGAACATGCCAAAGCTGCAGAGCATCATCGCCGGGCTGCGGCGCTTCGAGCTGTCGCTTCGTTGGAACTGGCCAAGGGTCTGGTAGTACTCCTCCTTGGATTCGGCGCAATTTCGCTTGTTCATAAAGACGCATGGGATGTCGCCGAGGCCTTATTACATTTTCTCCACGTGAACCCCGACCGCCATCACTCTGCTCAGGTCTTCCTGAATCTCGCTGACAATCTCACCGACAGAAAACTGTGGGCCATGGCTGGCGGCGCGGCCACCTATTCCATCATTCGTTTCATTGAGGGGTACGGATTGTGGCACGAAAGATCTTGGGCGGAATGGTTCGCGCTGATATCGGGTCTGGTATACGTTCCCTTTGAGGCTTACGAGGTAGCGCGGCGCTCGACCCCCATTCACTGGGCGGTTTTGCTCGTCAATATTGGCATCGTGTTTTATATGATCTATCTACGGCTCTCCGCCCACAAAGAAGCAAAGCTTGGTTCATAAATTGCCAATCGTAATCGAGCGCCCGACCCAGGAAAGCGCATGATTCTAGAAAGGCACGATTCGGGAAAGACTCGGCTCAAGTCGTGCCGTTTATTGTCTGAGGGATGACATGAAGGCATTTTCGAGAACGAACCGCGCGGTGCCAGCGGTACTGGCCCTGCTTTTCATTGTGACCGGAGGCCACGCTCAACAAATTTCGCTTCAGGCGTTAGTCGAGCCCTCCACCATCATCGTCAAAGACGGTCACCCGGTTACTTTCGCTTTCCACGGCTTTATCGAATTCACATCGCTTTCCGAGATGCTTTCGTACATCGATTCCCAAACTCAACGCTGGAAAAACAATGGTGGGCTCGATGATGTCGCTCGCCAGCGTCTGGCACGCGAATCGCTCCAGCAGGGAATTGAGAGCAGAATTATCTCAATGGTCGACGAGCGGCCATTAGAGACGTTGATCGCTCACACCAGCGAGGAACTCAGCGCGGCGTTGCGGCAAGTGAAGGAACCCGTGCCGCCCGGATATGCCGAATCTTTCCGAGCGGTACAAGAAAAATGGAAACATTCCCTGAATTGTTGGAGTGCCGCGCCGTCGATTCCCGCACGAGTTCTTTCCAACTGGTATCCAATCGAGGAGGGCATTCAACTCTACGGAGCTACCTACGATTCGACCGAACATTTTTGGCAGGCCATAAAGTACCACCCCGATATCACAGTCGCTGAACTGACGCAGTTGCTCGACGTTTTAGATCACAAGGAGTGGCGTCCCTGGCTGGCTCGTCTCGACGACGATCCGAAGCTTTATTTACCCAACGCTTACGCGGTAGAGTTTCTCCGCCACAATCTCAGGCCCGAGCGCTTGCAGTGGTTTCGCGAGGCATTGAAGACGCACGACCTGCGTGGCGGCGATCGTGCCCGATCGACTCAACAACGCGGCCACGCGGCGTTCCGCTTCACAGCGTTTGAAGAAAAGGTTATATGGGGAGACCTTGCCGATCTTTTCCACTTAATCTACATTTTCTCGCCGCCAGAAGATTCACTTCGCGCAACACTGCAAGAGCATCACTTTGACGGTGTCTATCTGAACGGACGCAAGATGGGATTTATCAGTGAAGATTTCCGTTCTTTAATGCTCGAAATCTGGAAAGTTAAATATTTGCAGATGCCTCGCTTCCGCGAAGTCATCACATCCATTCCCATGGAGATTCATCTTTCCCACTTCCTTAACGACGGCGATTCACCCGACATCCCCATCCCAATCTACATTGGATATCTGAACCAGATTCGCGGTCTCGCCCGCAAGTAATCTCTCGAGGGGATGTGGGCGCAAGCGTCGCTTGCGCGAAGAACTAAAAAGGCCCCGCGCGTCTCGGAAAGGACGCTATGGGGCCTCGTTAGAGGGGAAGGCACCGAAGTGTGCCAGCAAATCACGCTTCCCAGACAAAAATTGCTGTAGAGTCGGTTTTCCGACCTGAGGTGACTAGAAACCTGACGCTGAATTCCCAGGCCTTGTTCTTAGCCTTTGTTCTTGCCTTTTGACGCCGCCACCTCGGAGTGGTAGCGTGTCTCGACTCTGGAGGGACTAATTATGAAACGAAGCCTAATCTGCTTGACCGTCGTGTTTGCCGTGGGTCTTTACACCCATGCCCAATCCACTGCTCCTGTGCAACATTCTGCACACTCCTCTTCGGTAGCCGCGCCCACGACGGATCAGATTTGGGCCAGCCTCATGGCTGGCAACAAGCGCTTTGTAGCCGGAAGGCCCCAATCACGTGATTTCGTTTCGCTTCGCCACAAGCTTGCTTCGGGACAGCAACCCCACGTAATTGTTCTGTCTTGCTCGGATAGCCGGGTTCCTCCGGAACTGGTTTTCGACCAGACCCTGGGAGAGTTGTTTGTCATACGTACGGCTGGGAACGTCGCGGATCCAATAGGCTTAGGCAGCATCGAGTATGCCGTGGACCACGTTCACGCCTCGGTTCTATTGGTCCTCGGCCACCAGAAATGTGGTGCCGTGATCGCCGCCTGTTCAGGTGAGAAGATGCCCAGCCGCAATTTGGCAGCGATCGTCGACAAGATCGAGCCAGCCGTAACCCAGGCCAAGACTTATGCCAAGCCAGATGATCTGGTCGAATCCGCCATCAAGGAAAACGTGCATCGTAGTGCCCAGGACCTAGTGGCAAACAGCGAAATCGTGCGCGAAGCAGTCAAGGCTGGCAAGCTGTCTGTGATCGAGGCGGTCTACCAGTTTGACAGCGGAGAAGTAGTCCGCCTAAACCCGGCCCCGGGCGAACAAAACTGAAAAGTTTTGCGCTTAGAAAGTCCAGGCGAATTTCTAGCGCTCGCTGTCGAAGTTCACTTTTCCACCTTCAAACGGGCTATAGTAGTTGGGGAGTAACTCGGCGAAACACCCGTTTGCCAAGCCGAGCGCCCGTTGTAGCGTATACCCACTTGCGATACGCGGGCCGAGGTCGAGACGTGAACGAAAACATCACTACCCCAATTCCTAAACCAATCTTGGACGAAGAGGGTTTTCAACGCTTGCTAGCTGCCGCCTGCGTGTTGCAGGCGCACGCGGAATATCGCTCGCCGAAAGCCATTGTTAAAGTCGCGCCGAAATCTTTCGCCGCGGGAGTAGTGCTGCAACGGAGAACTCCGTCGCGTCGAACGTCGCCCCCGCGCCAGGCATTAGTGAAGGCAAGAACACTTCACCGTCTTACAAGACGAAGGTTTTGGAGGACCACCGAAGCGGTCGTGATCGGAGTCGTTTTCTGCATCATGCTGGGGATGTCGATTCACCGCCTCGCGGCCCTTCCCAGTCTTGCGGCCATGAGAGGACGAAATCTGACGCTGTCCAGAAACCCAGAGGTGGCAAGCTTGTCCTCCGAATCCCTTGCAACGACGCAAAGTTCTCCCGACTCGAATGGTGATGCAAGCGACGTCTCCGACCAGCTCGTTATCCACTACCGAAAACCGGCACGTTCTACTTCAGGATCAAGTCCCCGTTTGATTTTCGGCCAAGATCCAAACGTATTTACTCTCGATACCGTTACTCGATACGGAGACGATGTAACCATGTGGTCTTTGAGCTCCAAAAAATCCAGACACAAGACTCCATCTCGATAAGGTCTTTGTAGCGTCGGCTTTGCCGCGGAGACCAACGCATTCCGCAAGATCAGGCGTCCTTACCGTAAACCGGAATCGCCGCGCCATTGACATCTTTGCCGGCTTCCCCCGCAAGCCACACCACCAACTCCGCGACCGATGCCGGTTTTACCCACTTGCTGACATCAGCCTTTGGCATCGCTTTGCGGTTGGCGGGTGTGTCCATGGTGCCCGGGAGAATCACATTTGCCGTGAGACCCACGTCCTTGTTTTCAAGTGCGACGGTTTTGACCAAAGAGACCATGGCCGCTTTGGAAGCGCTGTAAGCGCCGACGCCTGCCCCAGGCTCCAGCGCCGCGCGACTCCCGATCGCGATGATCCGGCCGTTGCCGGTCTGCCGCATTGGCGGAATCGCTGCCCGCAAGATGTGAAATACAGAATTCAAATTGACATCAAGCATGCGTTGAAACGTCTCATCATCCGTCTCGGCGATCGGTTGCCCACCGACAAATCCACCGACGGTATGAGCCAGCACGTCCAGCCTTCCGAAGCGGGACACTACCTGATCCACCAAAGCTCTCGCGTTCTCCCGATTGGAAATCTCCGTTGCCACAGCGATGAACGCTGAACCCTCGAAATCAGACTGCCGTATCGTCCGCGACGATCCAATAACCGTCGCCCCGGCGTCAAGAAACGCCTGCGTCAGATAAATTCCCAGGCCACCATTGGCCCCGGTTACAAGAACAACTTTACCCTTCATGAAGTGCTCCGATCCGCCAGCCATTGGATTTCGTCAACTCCGAAACGTTACTTGTCTTGCTGAGTTAGGCTTTCAGCCCCTTCAAAAGTTAACAGACTCCGGGAGCATTATGGGGTCGTGAGACTCGAGATCTACAGCTTTTTTGAATTGTTTTGCGTCGAAATGTTCTGCTCTCATTCAAAGGGTCGAAGTAATGACCGCGATCTTGGGCGCCAGGGTGAGACGCGCCATCTCGGGTTTCATTCCTCTCAGACACTACTCGCCGATTTTCAATTAGGTGCGGATTTCGCAACACGAAGGGGGCCAAGGAAGGGAACTGCAACCTACTAAGTAGAATCTGGTGGCCCCGGCGTGAGTCGAACACGCGACCCTTCGTTTAGGAAACGAATGCTCTATCCATCTGAGCTACGGGGCCATGCCTTTACACAGCCTGTACACACTTGGACGGGAGGTTTGGCCAACTACCCACAAATTATCACAAGTTGGCACAGAGCAAACTCCTGAAAACAAACCTCCGAGTGAAGGGTCTTTACTTGCGAACCCCAAGGTCGCGTATTCGACTTACGCCGGGAACACACCCGCTCTCCTGTTTGCCGCTAGGGTTTGGCGGTTACGGTTGGCATAAATCGCGGGGGCTTTCTAATTTTAGTCGCCTGTTCAAATCCATAAGCGATTTTCAAAAGCGCCGCCTCGCTCCAGGCCCGTCCGAAAAATGACACGCCAACCGGAAGCCCTGCAATGAATCCTGCCGGCAGTGTAATGTCCGGATAGCCTGCCACTGCCGCTGCATTTGAACTGCCTCCGCTCGCATGATCTCCATCGATCAAATCAGTGAGCCATGCCGGACTTCCCGTTGGCGCCATGATCGCATCCAGATGAAGTTTGTCCATGATCCCGTCGATGCCCCCAGCGCGTGATAGCCGGTGATTCGTCTCCAGCGCATCCAAATATTCCTTCGTCGTCAACGGACCTTTCTCTTCTGCCTTGATAAACGTGTCCTGCCCGAAATAAGGCATCTCTTCACTCTTATTCTTCTCGTTGAAGTCGATAATCTCCTTCAGTGAATGCACGGGAGCGTCTGGACGGCCCACCAGATACGCATTCAGATCGGCCTTCAGTTCATACAAAAGAACCGTAAACTCGCTGTCATCGAACTTCCCATGAGATTCCAGGTCAGCCGGATCAATTAGCACCGCGCCCTGCCGCTTCATCTCTTCCATAATATTGTTCATGAGCGCGTCCACGGAATCGCTGAATCCGAAATACTTGCGCGCGATGCCAATGCGTGCACCGCGCAACCCATTGGGATCGAGAAAACCGGTGTAGTCAACCGCAATCTTTCCGCTGCTGGCGGCGGTGGCGCTGTCCGCGGGATCGACTCCCGCCAACGCGTTGAGCAGAATCGCCGCGTCGCGCACCGTGCGCGCCATCGGTCCAGCCGTATCCTGACTGTGCGCAATGGGAATAATTCCGCTACGGCTGATCAATCCTAAAGTTGGCTTGATTCCCACCAGCCCGTTCGCCGACGATGGACATACCACCGAGCCATCCGTCTCCGTGCCCACTGCCACCGCGCAGAAACTCGCAGCCACTGCCGCCCCGGATCCCGAACTCGAACCGCAAGGATTGCGATCAAGAGCATAAGGATTTCGGGTAAGCCCGCCCCGGCCGCTCCAGCCGCTCACCGAATGGCCGGATCGAATGTTCGCCCACTCGCTCAGATTTGTCTTCCCTAGAATCACCGCGCCAGCCTCTCGCAACTTCTGCGCCACGAAAGAATCTCGCGCCGCGTGTGATCCCATGAGAGCCAGCGACCCGGCCGTCGTCTGCATGCGGTCCGCAGTATCAATGTTGTCTTTGATCAGTATCGGAATCCCATGCAATGGTCCGCGTTCGCCTTTGCTCTTCCGCTCCTTATCAAGCCCTTCGGCAATCGCCAGGGCGTTGGGATTAACTTCGATCACGCTGTTAACCACCGCACCGCGGTGATCCACTTCTTCGATCCGAGCCAGATACTTCTCAGTAAGCGATTTGGCCGTAAATTTTCCTGACGTTAACCCAGCCTGCAAATCCGCGATCGTTAGCTCGCTGAGTTCGAATTCCTTGGGCTCGGGCGTACCCGGCGTATAAGCCGGCATCTCTCTCGCGCCAGCAAGCGCCGGCAACATCATGGCCCCCACTCCGCCGGCCATGCTCCCCTGCAAAAATCGCCTTCGTGACCATGAAGTACTTACCCGAGGTTTATTAGTTTGTTCGGACAATGTGGCTACCTCCGTGGCGTGATAGGAAGCGGAATTATAGGCGATCAGTCAAGAATGTTTGTCCCCGCACTCTGCTTTCTTTTTGCCGGAGTGACCGTCAAAACAGCGGGTGACAGTGCGTGATTCCGATCTGTTGAAGCTGGTACAATCCCACGTTCATCCTCATGGAAGCCATTTGTACCCCACCTTTAGAAACGACCAGCGGAACTTCATCAAGCAAGGAGTGCTGATGCCTAATCTCAAATCCCTATTGTTGCTGTCGATGATCGCTCTCACCTGCGTGGTATCCGGCCAGGACAGTATTCAAGAAGGAAGGCTGATGCGGTTTCCCGACAGCTACAAAGACAAAATTGTCTTCGTCTATGGTGGTGACCTTTGGCTGGCGTCCAGTTCCGGCGGCGACGCCCAGCGCATCACATCCGACCCGGGTCGCGAACTCTTTCCAAAGTTTTCGCCCGACGGCAAATGGATCGCCTTCACCGGACAATACGACGGTAATTTCAATATCTATGTGATGCCCGCCCAGGGCGGCCAGCCGCGCCAGTTGACCTACTTTCAAGGTGCGGCCGCGCCGCTAAGCGATCGCATGGGCATACATAACGAAGTCCTGACATGGACTCCCGATAGCAAGCGCATCGTCTTCCTGTCCCGCCGCGATGCATCCAACGGTTGGACCAAACGTCCTTTCAGCGTCGGCATCGATGGCGGCCTGCCCGAGGCCCTGCCGGTTGACCAGGGCGGTCTCACTTCTTACTCGCCCGACGGAACAAAAATCGCTTACAACCAGATCTTTCGCAACTTTCGTACGTGGAAGCGGTACACCGGAGGCTTGGCGCAGTCCATTTCCATTTACGATCTCAAAAACAATACGGTGGAGGATGTGCCACACACCGAATGGACCGACACTTTTCCCATGTGGCACGGGGGCACGATTTTTTTCACTTCCGATCGTGGGGCTGATCACCGTCTTAATCTTTACAGTTACGAACTAAGCAGCAAGCAGGTTGAACAGCTTACCCATTTCTCTGATTTCGATGTCATGTGGCCCAGCCTCGGACCTGATTCCATCGTGTTCGAAAATGGTGGCTATCTCTATACCTTTGATCTCCAATCGAAGCAGGCCAAAAAGTTAGTGATCTACCTTCCCGGCGATCGTGACCAGAGCCTCAAACACTGGGTAAGTGCCAGCAAGAATATTTCTGACTTCGACCTCTCGCCGGAAGGGAAGCGCGCCGTATTCGGCGCGCGCGGAGATGTTTTTACCGTCCCCGCAAAAGAAGGCAGCATCCGTAACCTGACCCGCACTTCAGGAATTCGCGAGAAGTCAGTGGCATGGTCGCCCGACGGTCGCTGGATTGTCTACGTTTCTGACCGCAGTGGCGAAGACGAACTCTTCATCTCGCCCCAGGACGGACTCGGCAAAGAACAGCAGGTCACCAGCGGCTACAAAGGCTTCAAATATGCCCCCGTCTGGTCACCCGACAGCAAAAAACTTGCATGGTCCGACAAAGACACGCGCCTCTGGTACGTCGACATCAACGAGAAAAAGCCGGTCGAGATCGATCATGGCCGGTACGGCGAAATTCTCAATTACTCCTGGGCGCCCGACAGCAAATGGCTGGCCTACGACAAGAACGCCGAGAACTCTTTTTCGGTGGTCCATCTTTATTCGCTGGCCGACAGTAAGATCACCCCCCTCACCACCAGCATGACCAACAGCTTCGCGCCCGTCTTCGATCCCGACGGCAAATATCTCTACTTTCTTTCCGACCGCGATTTCAACGAAGTCCTTGGGAATGTTGACTTCGAATTTTCCAATCCCAAAACCACCCGGATTTACCTGGTCACTCTGCGTAAGGACGAAATTTCGCCGTTCCTCCCGTTGAGCGATGAAACTCAGATCAAGTCGGAAGAACCAAAAGACGAACTCATCACTCCACCCGGCAACAAGAGCAACGCCGAGCAAAAAGGCAAGGGAAAAAAGAAAGAAACCAAACCCCCGGCAGCCGCTAAAAACAGCGACAATAAAAATAGCGACAAGGATCGCGACAAAGATAAAGATAAAGATAAAGAAAAGGACAAGCCAAAGGAATTCCGCGTCGACCTCGACGGCATCGAGCGACGCATCGTAGCTCTGCCTATCGAGCCCGCCGTCATCCCTACTTACCTGGCTTCAAAGGGCTTCATCTACTATGCCACCACGCCCATTCAGGGCTTGTCCGGCCCCGTCCCGGGCGAATCCAATTCGATTCACGTTTTCGATCTGAAGGAACGCAAAGACAAAGTCTTCATGGAAGGCGTCCAGCGTTTTGCTCTTTCCTTCGACGGATCGAAGCTCATGTACGAAGCCGAAGGCGGCCGCGATGGTCACAACTATGGCATCGTCGATGCCAAACCCGATGGTCCGAAGAAAATCGGAGATGGCGCGCTGAATCTCATCGGAATGAAAGCCGAGATCAATCCTCCAGAAGAATGGAAGCAGATCTTCAACGAAGTATGGCGGCAGGAACGCGACTTTTTCTACGAAGCATCGATGAACGGCGTGGACTGGGAAAAGGTCCGCGACAAATATGCGCAGTTGCTGCCTTACGTGGCCGACCGCTACGGCCTCACTTACATTCTCGGCGAGATGATTGGAGAGCTTTCCAATTCACATACCTACGTCGGTGGCGGAGATTATCCTGACCTGCATCCAGTGAACGTTGGACTGCTCGGAGTTGATTTCGAGGCAGACCACGCCACCGGCGTGTACCGGTTAAAGAAAATCTACCCCGGCGAGAATTGGGACCCGCAGGTCCGCTCGCCTCTCACCGAGCCCGGGGTCAAGGTGAATGAAGGCGACTACGTTCTTGCCGTGAATGGCCGGTCGCTACGAGCTCCCCAAAATCCCTACGAACTCTTCGTCAACACCGCCAACGAGACCATTACTCTTACCGTGAACTCCAAACCTTCAGAGGAAGGCTCGCACACAGTGCAGGTAAAGCCGCTGGCCGACGAGTTCAATCTGCGCGAACTGAACTGGGTCGAGAGTAATCGCAAGAAGGTCGACGCAGCGACGAACGGGCGCGTCGGCTATGTCTACCTACCGGACATGGGTGGCTCGGGGCTAAACCAGTTCGTAAAGCAATACTTCCCCCAGATTCGCAAACAGGGGATGATCATTGACGTTCGTTACAACGGCGGCGGGTTCGTCGACCAGTTGATTTTCGACCGCCTGCGCCGCGTACTGGCCGGAATGGGTTCAAGCCGCAACTGGGAAAGCAGCACCGTGCCTCCAGTGGTCTTCAACGGCGCGATGGCTTGCATTACCAACCACTATGCAGCGTCTGACGGCGATATATTCAGCTATTACTTTAAGTACTTCAAGCTTGGACCCCTTATCGGCGAACGAACATGGGGCGGGGTTCGTGGCATTCGTGGCCAAATGCCATTAATCGATGGCGGCTACATCACTCGCCCTGAGGCCGCCCGATATGACCTGAATAGCAAGTGGGTGGTCGAAAACCACGGCGTGCAGCCGGATGTGGTCGTCGAAAACCGCCCCGACCAGGTAGTTAAAGGCCGGGATCCGCAATTGGAAAAAGCTATCGACCTCGTGATGCAAGAAATCCAGTCCAATCCCAAGAAACTGCCGCCCAGACCTCCCGATCTTCCGGCGTATCCGGAGGGTCCCGCCCTCTAACAACCAGCCCGCAACGGCGACGGCCTGTCCCGAGCGAAGTCCCCGGACGTCTCACCTGCCCGGTCGGACAAAGCCCGCAGGATTCGCCGGTTATCATCCGGGATCAGAATCTCGGAAAATGGTCGTAAGTAATCGCTAAAATGGCCCTTTTAATCGTATAATTAAATCTTCAATGCCAAAGTATTCGATTGTGGTTCCCCTGCACAACGAGCAGGAAAACGTCACCGACCTCTACGACCGTCTTAAAGTGGTGATGGAAGCCAATGGCGAAAGCTTCGAAATCGTTCTAGTAGACGACGGTTCCACCGACCGAAGTTTCCACACTTTGCGCGAAATCGCTGCCGTGGATAGCCGCGTCACCGTCGTAAAACTCCGCCGTAACTTTGGCCAGACTTCTGCTTTGGCGGCCGGCTTCGATCACGCACGCGGCGAATACATCATTGCCATGGATGGTGACCTGCAGCACGATCCCGCGGACATCCCCGTGTTCCTTGAGAAAATCTCCGAAGGTTACGACATTGTTAGCGGCTGGCGGAAAAACCGCATCGATAATTTTTGGCTCCGCCGTTTCCCGTCGCGTTGTGCCAACTGGCTGATGGCCAAATTGAGCGGCGTCGATATTCACGATTTTGGCACTACTTTCAAGGCCTACCGCCGTGAGATTCTTGACCAGGTTCCACTATACGGCGAACTGCACCGCTTTATCCCGGCCTTGGCTTCTTGGCACGGAGCTTCGATCTGCGAAGTTCCGATCCAGAATGTAAACCGCGAACGCGGAGTCTCTCACTACGGCATCTCCCGCACGTTCCGCGTGTTCTTCGATCTGATTACCATCCGTTTTCTGCTCCGCTATCTATCCCGGCCGCTGCACTTCTTCGGCACGTTTGGCATGTTGAGCATCATGGGCGGATCGAGCGTAACGCTGTGGTTGCTTGTTCAGAAGTTCCTGCATCAGACTCCAGTCATGGCCAATCATGGTCCCCTGATGATCTTCACTGCGGTGCTGATCCTGGCTGGACTCAATATGCTGGCAGTAGGCTTGTTGGGAGAAATGCAGGTGCGTCACTACCACGAACCTACCCGTCGAGCCCCCTATTCGGTCGATCGTGTCCTGCGCGCCCAAAGCGAAGAGCACACCATCTCCGAATAGCGGTTCCGCGCCTAATCCATCAAGTTCCACACGCGAAGCATTCACGCAGTTGAAGGACCCATGCATCCGGGGAGGTGCCGCTTAAGAATAAAGCTAGGTGCGAGCGCCCCCCAAAAAAGTCACCCCCCAAACGCCTCCTTATTTACGACATAAGGCATCTTGGTCAAGTCCCCGCCATAATTGTTCTCGAGCACATCAATCAGACCCCGCACCGTCCGTCCCGCCATCCCCTTATCCGGATCGGTAGAAAGCCGGGTGATCCTCCCCGCGCTCGCTACATGCGGATACAGCCTGCAGCGGTCCTCAATCGCTGGATCGCGCAGCGGCGACTCCTTTGGCAGCGGCTCTTTTTCGTAAACATCCAACGCCGCCCCCGCAATCCAATTCTCTTTTAGCGCCTTCACCAGGGCCACCTCGTCCACCACCGGACCGCGCGAGGTATTCACCAGAAAAGCCGTCGGCTTCATCCGTCGCAGTGTGCGCTCGTTGAAGAAGTGGAAAGTCGGCGTGGCGCTTTCGCCTTCGCGCAGCAGCGGCACATGCACGCTCACGAAATCAGCCTGGGCTAGCGCATCGTCGAACGCCACATATTTAATCCAGTTTTTCTCTTTCGAAATGGCGCGCGCATGGCGCAAATCCATCGTTTCCTGAATCGCACGGATGTACTCATGATTCTGATAAGCTGGGTCGTAACACAAAATGTTCATATCGAACCCGGCGCACTTTTTGATCATGGCCAAGCCGATGCGTCCTGTCCCGATGATCGCGACACTCTTGCCGGTCACTTCGTCGCCAAGAAAAGGCAAATAAGGATGCCAGTAGCCCCACTGGTAGTCGCGCGTCAAATGCTCCGCCGTCCACATCTTTCGCGCCAACGCACCCATCATAAAAAATGCGAACTCCGCCGTAGCTTCCGTTAAGACGTCCGCAGTATGAGTAAATGGAATTTTGTAACGGTTGGCGTCCGCGCGGTTGATGTTGTCGAAACCTACGGCAATCTGTGCGACCACCTTCAGCGTCCCTTTTCCCACTTCGAACACCTCGGCGTCAATTGAATCGCGCAGCGTGGTAATCAGCCCATCAATGCCGGATCTAACTTTCTCGATGATCAGACTCTTCGCCGGGGCCTCCGGCTTTCCATAAACGTCGACCTCGTAGCCGCGTTGGCGCAACAACTCGATCGATTCGCCGATATCGCAGGTGGCAAACACGCGAAATCTCTTGGCCATGGTTCTCTCAAGTCAGCAATGATGCAGCCAATCGATATTAACCCAAGCGCCCAGGGCAAAGAGAGGCCGCTTTGGGACCGCAATCAGCTTTTACCGGAACAGCGGCTTGATGTGCCCAATGTTGGCATCGTTCACTGGCGAACTCAATATCCCGAGCAATGCTCGAAATGCATACACTCCCTGAGTGTACCGCGCCAGTTGCCTCCCCACTCAAACCCCTGCCCACGGAAAATTTCTACCAATCCAACATCCATGTCTCCGGGACCACCCTTGGGGCTCGTCACATGATTCAGATCAATCGCGATACCCCCGAAATGCGCCGACAACTGGGCTCCGATCCTCTGTTGGCGAAACGCAAGCTGAAACGTTCCAGCAAAAGCTTTGGCTATGCGTTTGTGACAGGTTATCCGGTTCACGCTTCTCGACTCGTCCGAGACTTCAGCGAAAAAGGAAGTTCCAGCGTTGCCAGGTAGTCCGTCTGCCACCGCAATTCAAGCCTACCGTAGATATATTCGTAAACATCATTGGTGAAGGCAAATAATGATTTCCTCCTCACAGTGCCGTGGCGCGAGTGCCCCAGTCTGGCGAATGCCGGTTTCTCGGATGGGTTCTGTAACTCAGCCGCTTCACGCATTCATTCCTCCTCTGTTGCCGCCGGGAGGCAGCCCATGCGTTCCCCTGCCGTATAATCCAAAGTTCTCGACAACGGGGGAATTTCTTGGCCTACGACGACCTACGCGCTTGGATCGCTGCACTGGAACGCGCCGGCGAATTGAAGACAATCCGCACCGATGTAGATCCCATCCTCGAGATCACGGAGATTACCGATCGCATCAGCAAGAATGCGTGGGGACAGTCGCCCGCAGCTGGCCAGCTCGGCGGTCCCGCTCTTCTTTTCCAGAACATCAAAGGACATCCGGGATCCCAGATCTTGATCAACCAGTTCGGGTCTGACCGCCGCATGAAGTTGGCCTTGGACGTAGATTCGCTCGACGAAGTCGCCGACCGTATTCGCGCATTTATGGACGTGAAATCCCCGCAAGGATTCCTCGATAAAGTAAAAATGCTTCCCATGCTCGCGGAGATGGGTAAGTTTTTTCCTAAGACGGTTTCGACTGGGCCGTGCAAGGAAGTCATTAAGCACGACAATTTCTCCCTGCTGGATTTCCCCATTCTCCAGTGCTGGCCCAAAGACGCGGGCCGCTTCATCACCCTGCCGTGTGTCGTCACCCGCGATGCCAAAAGCGGCAAACGCAATGTCGGCATGTACCGCATGCAGGTCTACGATGAACGCACCGCGGGAATGCACTGGCAGCGCCAGAAAATCGGAGCAGAGCACTATCGCGAAGCGTTGAGAAACGCCGCGCAAAACAATCAGGGTACCTCACCTTTTCCCGATTTTGGGAAAGGTGGGAAAGCGATCGCCGTCGACATAATGGCGCGTTCCTCGGGAGGATCGGTCCTCATCGAAGGCGACCGCCCGCGCGGCAAGATGGAAGTTGCGGTCGCTATCGGTACTGATCCGGCGATTGCGTTTTCAGCAATCGTCCCGGCGCCTCCTGATGTTGAGGAATATCTCATCGCCGGCTTTCTTCGTCAGAAGCCGGTTGAATTGGTGAAGTGTGAAACCGTCGACCTGGAAGTCCCTGCCACCTCAGAAATTGTTCTTGAAGGTCACGTTCATCTCGACGAACTTCGTAGCGAAGGCCCTTTCGGTGACCACACCGGCTTCTATTCGCTCGAGGATCTTTATCCCGTCTTTCATGTCTCCTGTATCACTCATCGCAAGAACCCGATCTATGCCACAACCATCGTGGGCAAGCCGCCTATGGAAGACGCGTGGATGGGCAAAGCGGTCGAGCGCATTTTTCTGCCGTTGATGAAGCTCACTATTCCGGAATTGGTTGACATCAACCTTCCGGTCGAAGGTGTGTTTCACAACCTGATGCTGGTCTCGATCAGGAAGTCTTATCCCGGACAGGCGCGCAAGGTGATGAACGCCATCTGGTCGCTGGGTCAGGCGATGTTTACGAAATGCATCGTCGTTGTCGATGAGGACGTGAACGTGCAGGACATCGGCGAAGTGACGCTGAAAGTGCTGAACCACATCGATCCCGAGCGCGACATCCAGTTTACCCTGGGCCCGGTCGACTCCCTCGATCACGCCTCGCGCCTGCCTAACTACGGTTCGAAGATGGGCATCGATGCCACGCGTAAGTGGCCCAGCGAAGGCTTTGCGCGTCCCTGGCCCGACGAAATCCTGATGGACGAAAAAACCAAAGCGTTAGTAGATGCAAAATGGAAAGCACTCGCGAATGAATTAGGCATTTAGCCATCGCGCTCGCGTAGGGCAGGTGTCCCACCGGCCCGCCGAGCGAAGCTCGGCATACTTCGCCTATCACGCTGTGCACGAGACTGTGACGGAAAATCACAAAGCCGTTCCCTCTCCATTCCCGAATCGGTGCATGTCGCCGAAACGAGGCAGACGGCTTCACCCAAACTTCGCTAGGAGAATCGTGTTGACGGACAGCTTTCAGTATCACGAAAAGGCCCGGAATGATCCTCTGGGCTTTCCCAGATCTGGAGGCCTTGACAACTATTTCTTAGCTCGCGACTCTGGAGGAACCATCCCCGCCACGCGGTAGTAAACCACTAACTGGCCGTAGTGTTCGCCCGAATGTTCGATCAGTCCATATGCCAGATCAGCCAACGGAACCACGTCGTGCGACTCGGCGGTCTCCACGGTTTTGCTCAATCCGGTGTCGCCCTTCGACTGGATCATTTCGGCGCCAGCGGCAAATGACTTTTTCAGATAAGCAACCACCGCGGCTTTCGTCTTGTAGTGATCGCGTGATTCATCGTCGGTTGGCTTCTTGCCTGCTGCCACCTCGGTGAAGTACTCGTTCGAGCCGGCCACGTGCAGCAATTGCTCGGCGAAGCTGCGCTGGGCGGGTGTGGGCTTGAAGTCATATTTATCTTCGGGAAAATCTTCCGCCATGGTGATGATCTTCCGCCCGATCTCGTTCCATGAGGCCAGAGCTGCCTGCGCCAGAGTTTCCGGCGTTTTGCCAGTCCCGGTTTGTGCCCAGCCTGACCCGACCCATAGCGTTGCGAACAGCAATAACGTGGCGAAAAGCTTGTTCATCGCATCTCTCCGTAATTTGATTTCAAAGCCATAAGGCCCTTTATCACCGCCCCCGAACAAGTCTGCAAGAAACACAACCTTAGACGAAACTTCGGCTGGAAGGACATCGAGCGATCGCAACAGCGAGGGACGATCCGTAACCCAGCAACCATCGCTCGTTCCACGGAAACGCCGCCGTGGTGCAAACTGGCAGGGGATTGACTTGAAAGGCGTTACCTCCTAAGATCATCGCGCCTGCGAGGACTGCATTCCTGGGATATTCCAATTGCTGGTTGCCGGAACTGGCGGGCCGAAAAAGCGTCCGGACGATGATCACCCAAACATGATCGGACAAACCACAGTGGAAGTGCTGTCTGTAGCGGTTTCAAGCAGTTACGAGCGGTAAAACAGGCATTTCGGGGTCGTCTTTGCGGTTCTGTGCAGTGATTTTGTGCGACGATTTGTGCAACATTCGGGCCTTTCCCATTTGCATTTTCCGCAAAGTCTGATATTTTGCTCATGCATCGAGAGCGGTTCAGACAAGCTCTGAACCCACCAACCGAACAGGTGATCGTTGCGGTGGTCACAGTCCACGCGGGCTGGATGCGGCGACGAGAGTCGCAAAGAGGATCACATGAACACATCCACACCCGTATTCAAACAAGTGAAGGAATCTTTCAGGGAAGAAGTGTCGGCACTTCTGCACGAGGGCCTGACGGCGGAAGAGATACACGCGCTAGTCAACGACGTCATCAAGAACGGTCTTTAGAGGGCAAACGATGAAGTCGATGAGCAAAGCAGAAATTGCATGGAGACGGCGGGGCGCAAAGGGCGTGTTTGATAGGAAGAATGACCGGGTGATCCCGATGGAACAGGATTACCCGGTTGAGATTCCCCCGGATGCGTTAGACGTCAACCGGAACGTCGAGCCAGCGATTGTCCGCTGCATTCACGATGAGTACTGGGTGACATGCAAAGCTTGCAACCTCACCGGGCCGCAGCGTAAACAGTGACGACGAGGGTTCATTCACCAAGTGTTCTGACTGCGGAGCGGCCACCTTTTTAGATTGTCGGCTGGAACCGGCAGGCTTGCCGCACGGCGTTCCCACATCGCTGTCGCTGGACACGAATTCGATTTGGCAATTAGACATCGGCACACGCTAGGTCGCATGTATGCCAACCCGGGACAGGTTCACGCTGCCGTTCACGTTCGAACAGTCTCTCCCGTCCTGCCATCTGCGAGTAATTCCGATTCTTGATTTTGAACCAGGTCGTCCGTTCATGTTCGGTCACGTAATTCCCAAAGCTGTGCTTCGCCACAATTCCTTCCAGGTCCATTTTGCAGACGCTCTGGAATAACGCTGTGCCGTACTGCTCGACGTGTTCCACGTACCGCATTCTGGACCTGGGAGCCTTTGATAGCAGACGTCGCAGTTCGTGTTTCCGGTCTGTCAATCTCTCGGTGCGTAAATCCTTCCCGTCAGACATCAGTAAATCGAATGCGAAGAAGCACGGCTCGCCCCGGTGAAAGAGCAAGTCATTGAACTGCGGTCTGCCGCGTCTGTCGAGACAGACAATCTCTCCATCGAGCACCGTTCTGCCGTCACCTGGCGCAGTCAGTTCTTTGCGAAGTTCTGTGAACGAGTTGAATGGGTGTCCGTTACGGGACATCAACTGGCAGCGACCGTTCTGGATGAGAGCGAGGGACCGAAAGCCGTCATACTTCAATTCGAAAAGATACTCAGGATGGTCGAAAGGCGCAGGTTTGCGCGAGAGCTGCAAGACAGCTAAAAGAAAGCGTGATGATATCTCAAAGACCGCAATTTCATTCACAGAATCCGAAGGCAAGATGACCGCTTCCCTTAGTCGCCGGGATACCGTCGTTTAGCCTAAATGGGCATATAATCCGGCCCGGGGCGGCGCCATGTCGGAACTGGAGAAGCGAGTAGAGGAGCGATTCGGAGTTCTTCCCAATTTCTTCCGTCCTCGCACCTGAGACTCCCGAGATCGTTCAGAAACTGTGGGGATTCGCACAAGCTGCCTACCTCGACAATCCACTACCCTCGGTTTTTAAGGAGCGTCTCTTCGTCCACCTGTCGCGCTTTTGCGCCGTCCGTTACTGCATTGGTCGTCATGTTGGTTTTTTGGTGGGACTTGGCCGTCCCGCTGGCGATCCGACCGTGCGTACTCAAAGTATTGCAGATGTCGTTAAGCTTCTTCGACGACCTTTTCCACGCGGACAAGAACTTCAGTCTCGTCTAGCACTATGCGAGGCCTGCTCCGCCCCAATTGTTGAAATGCCGATGGCGGACACGCAGATGGAAGATGCCATCTTTGTGTTGGCCGCTCACGTCTTCTTGAAAACTTCTGACTATTCATTGTGTCTGGACGCGCTGGCGCGGCTTTTCGGTCCGGTTCACCTTCAATACTTGGTATTGTTCTTGACGTTTGTCCGGGCAGCGCACTATTGGACTGAAACCCATCCTGAGATCGCCTTGGAAGATGACATCGACAAACTATTGGCAACACATGAAGAACTGGCGGATTGCATCCTCAATGACCCGGAGGCCAGGGACACCATCAGCCAGTCGATCTTGGATGAGTTGCCAGCCTTACGCCTCAAGGCGGATAAAGCTATTGGCTTACTCGCCGCGATAGTGGACTCATCTGACGATGCCATCGTCAGCAAAACGCTGGACGGCGTCATAACCAGTTGGAACGCAGGTGCGGAGCACTTGTTTGGCTACACCGCCAGGGAAGCGGTAGGCCAACATATTTCGTTGATCATCCCCGTCAATCGTGAGGACGAAGAAACAGTCATCATGGAACGAATCAAGAAAGGCGAACGAATCGAACACTTCGACACCGTTCGGATTCGTAAGGACAAGACAACGCTCAATATTGCGCTCACCATTTCACCTGTTCGTGACGCCAGCGGGAAGATTATCGGAGCGTCGAAAATTGCCCGTGACATCACCCAACGTAAACGAATGGAACGAGAGTTGCGCGAGAGCGAAGACCGTTATCGAACATTGGCGGATGCACTCGAAACCCAGGTGCAGTTGCGTACTCAGGAACTAGAGAAAAGAAACGCGGAACTGCGTGACCTTACGACGTTGCTACAAACACGAGAGGACCTACTGAAGACCTTCGTCAAACACGTACCAGCCGCAGTGGCGATGCTCGACCGTGACATGCGCTATCTCCAAGTGAGTAACCGCTGGTGCGTTGATTTTTCGCTCGACAGTTCGCAGTTGCTGGGACGTTCGCACTACGAAATCTTCCCCGACCTTCCCGAACGGTGGCGACAAATTCACCGCCGGTGTCTTGAAGGAGAAACGTTGCGAGCTGAGGAAGATCGTTGGGAGCGCGCAGGCGGCACCACTTGGCTCCGATGGGAGATGCGCCCTTGGCAGAATCTCGAGGGCGTACCGGGAGGAGTTCTTATCTTTTCGGAGGACATTACCCGCCGCAAGCACGCTGACGAGGCACTTTTAGGTATGAGCCGAAAGCTGATTGAGGCCCACGAGGAGGAGCGTACCTGGATCGCGAGGGAGCTACACGACGACGTCAATCAACGGCTGGCACTGTTGGCAATCGAGCTGGATCGATGGAACCAACAACTTCCGCCCTCGGCTGTTGAATTTCACGATCACATCCATCACGCCAGCCAGCGCCTTTCGGACATCGCCAAGGACATTCAGGCCCTGTCGCACCGCCTCCATTCTTCGAAACTCGAATATCTGGGTCTTGTGGCCGCAGGCAAGAGCTTCTGCAAGGAGTTCTCCGAGCAACTGAAGGTAGAGATTGACTTCAGCCATACAGCCATACCGCGAAGTGTGCCCCATGAAATCTCGCTTTGTCTGTTCCGAGTTTTACAGGAAACTCTGCAGAATGCCGTGAAGCACAGTGGCGTGAGGCACTTCAAAGTGGAACTCCGCGGTACAGAGGGGGAGGTTCAACTGACCGTGAGCGACCTGGGAGTTGGCTTTGACCCGCAAGACGCCATCCACCGTCGCGGCCTCGGGCTCATCAGCATGCGAGAGCGAATGCAATTGGTGAGAGGTGAGTTTTCCATCAAGTCGCGGCCCGGCGGTGGCACCACGATCCACGCTCGTGTTCCTTTCGGTTCAAGCAGCGATTCTGCACGGGCAGGGTAGGAATAAAAGGTTGAGGGCCGTGGTGCTGTCGGTCCTGGGATTTGAAATGCGAGCGAACGCGTAGGATTTCCGGTCGGCTCTGCTGTGCTGATTACCATTGGTAGAAGGTTGTCCGCAAGGTCGAGTTCAAGCTACTACCCGTTGTTTAGGCGACCTGAAAGAACTTGCCCAGCGGGGGCAGGGTCACGGTAGCTCTGCCTGCCTGATGGAGTTGAAGGCAGACATCTTCATAGGTGCTCTCAATGATGCCGTGCGGTGCGAGCTGCCGCTAACTCGCCGTTCCTGAAAATCTCAAACTGGCCCGCGTCGTTCTTTACGATTTCCCAAGTTGTTTCCATAACGCCAAAAGTTAGAACATTTTGTGGGGCGAATACAAGGCGAAGAATGATACGCTATACGCATGGATGAAGGACGCAAGAGAGTGCTGGCAATCGTCGCAGGGATCATCGTGGCGCGTCACCTGGACACCGCGGACGATCTTTTCGGCGGGCCGCAGGGAAGAGCCGCAATGGCTGCGGCTCTCCTGACACATTGCACAACGCCTCGGAATCACTCAACGGAAATGCGTTCTCCCGCGACGCTGCCGGTTACGTCGAACTGGAAATTGCCGGAAGGGTCGAAGAAACTTAAGGTAAAGGAACCGCTGTGGGTATTGCCGCCGTTGCCCAGAGTGAGAGTTTCACTGAGGTGGATGGTTCCCATGAAGGTTCCGTTCGTGTCATACGACCACACGCGGTGAGTGAGCTTGAAAACCCCCTGCGGAGCGCGCTTCCACACCCCTAGGCAGACGCTCCCCCCTCTCGGATCAACATTCGGGTTGTGAACCTCGGTCCCACCGAAATTCCAGAGCTGGAACGCTTCCTGGATGGTTTGATCGCCGACCGTGAACTGGATGTGCCAAAGACCAACCATGGACGAGTTGTCTCCAGCAGACCCAGAGTTCGGTTGCACCGCGCGGGATTGACTATGGACGGAAGCAGCCTGCGCTGCCATCGCGGACAGTGAATCGCCGCACGACGCGAACGCGCTGGCGCTGAGTCCAACTACCAGGACCACGAAGGCAGTAAACTTGACAAAGTTCAGAGTTTGGGTCGATTTCATATTGATTCTCCTTTGTGAAAGTGGGCGCTATTTTGGCCGTGTCGCCTCGCTTCCGAGGGCTGGGCTGGCGCTTGGAGCCGCCGGAGCCGCCTCGGATAGTTGTTGTATGAAAAGCCCCGATGGCCAGTCGGGGTTTTCTATTAATGGAGAGGCCGCTAATGGAGAGGCCGCAAGAAGTGGCTGAAAGCCAAGTCGGCCACTCGCGTCCCGTGCCTCCGCGCTACTTCATCCGCGGTGCGGAAGTGGATTCCCTGATAGATGCGGACGTTCACCACATCGTCAGCCATATCCGAAAAGCGGTTATACGTTTTCGTCTTGTTGACCGGGGTACTAAACACTGAGAAAGTTAATTTGTCACCGAAGAAGCGCTCGAGCGTGCGAGTCATGGCGCCCGTGAGATTGTTTGCGCCCGACGGGAACTCAGGATAGGGCGGCGTGGGGATCAGTGGCAGCCAGGTCGCATCGCCCGCTGTCTTTGGGTTGCCGTCACTATCCCCTTGCTGAATGGCCGTGATGGGCCGCCAGAAGTGGAAGAACCGCTTGCCGTCCCATGCGGCGATGATCGCGTCGGCTGCCGACAAGTTGGCCAAGGCGAAGAGCCGGGCGCTATCGCCAATGTTGTTGATATTCGTGTTCGATATGCCCCGCAGGGTTCGTTCCCACAGAGCGAGAAAATTATCGGAATAGAAAAGGCCGAGGTCGGTCTGCGCCTGGGTGCGGGCGGTGGAGTTTACGCTCCCCAAGGCCTTGACCTCGTCATAGTCGTGGACGTATTTGCCGCTGCCCAAGGACGGCGGAGGCGGTGAAGCCCGAAGCTGTGTGGCGTCTTTAAGGGTGAAGGGAGTCACGGCGCCCAACCATGGAGTCGCCATCGGCGCGAACGCCGGGAGCGTTGGACGCCATTCGCCGGGTTCGGTGCCGCCTATGAAGACCTCCGGGTTTGAAGGGAAGCTCCCGTCACCGGCCCGCAGGTTGAGGATGTTTGCGGCGGCTTGGTGGCCTATGGCCATACCCGCGTCCTCCGTGAGCCCGAGGCCGTTGAGGTAGTTGTCGAGAAGGGTGTCTAGGGTTCCTGACTGACTCGGAAAGCGGGCAACGAGCACGTCGTGTGCAGCCGTGGCGGCAGCCGCGACCGGCGACCCGGAGGCGTTCGGGATCGAGCCGCCATATGACTCGAATCGTCCCTCAAACGCCTGGATAGCGTCGTGCATCGCCGCGTGCACAATAGCCATATCGAGTACTGCCGACGGTCCGGGACGCACAGGAATTGCTGTTTGCGAGGCGATCGCGTTCCAATCGGCCACGACATCGGCTTGCGCGATTGACGACGCCATGATAAGTGTCGCTAAGCCAATTACCAACGCTGCTAAGACAAACTTGTGTCGCTGCATAGAATTCTCCTTGAAGTAGTTATCCCTTTCTGAATCCGGCGTAACTCCGCCATGCGGGTTACAAGAGTTCACGCTGGCATGCCGCGCTGCAGATCGGGTGTTTTCTGGTCCGCGCGAGGCCGGGGCGTTTTTGCTCTAAGCGTAAAGAGTCGAGGGAGCTTCAGGATGATGTGGTGGGAGGCGAACGATCGCCGGTCCTGCTGCTGCAAACTCTTGCCTTAATCTCGTCGTCGGGGACGGAGACGCGTGCTGTTACGTAAAAACGGGCAAATTGCGGCGCTGATGGAGCATGTGCAGTAGGAACTGTGCAAATTCGGAAGGCTCGGAGATTGGATACAGCTTTATAGTTGGCAAGAATACATTGCTTTGACTTACTACTTAGTAAAAACTCTTGCTGGAGTTCGTCGTCACCCGGGGAGACTGCGGAGAAAATAAAAGCCAGAACGCCGAAGGCAGCAAGTAAGCCTAAGAGCGCACGATGATAACCGCGGCGACCCGGGCGGTGGAGAAATTGTTCCGCCTTGATGGCGCGATTACGGTCGGTCTATGCTCGAAGAGCTGAAGAAAGAAGTCTGTCTATCTATTCGGGTTCGGTACCAGACCAGGGTAGGGCCGCATAATTCCGGGATAAAGTGACGGGGGAATTGTGGCCGCTGAGGAAGGAGAAGTCAAGCGGGAAGCGGGTTTTGTGGAAAATTGCGAAGCACAGCCTCGCACCGTACACGACTGAGCGCACAACGTGGTTCAAGATCAAAAATCGTAGCTACTCTCAGATGCAAGGCCGCGAAGAATTATTCGAGCGGAAGCGTCATAAGGAACCAGTCGCTGGCTGGCATTCATGTGAACTGGCGTGTGCGGAGGTGGCTCATGGGTACGCGCAGCACCGAGATCGGCAACGAACTGATGAGACTTTTGGATCAGCAGACCGAGTTTTTGAGTAAGACTGCACCCACACCTGAGGAAGTCAGTGAATACGAACGGTGGCGTGAGCGCACTAGGGAATTGTTCGCAGAGTTGGCGCAATTGGCAAAGGCGGCATAATGATCTGCCAAATCGAGTAAGTATCCAGTGGCAGGACGTAGGAATGCTGTGCGGGAGAACTTCCCACATTCCGCTGTATTCTACATCTTAGGACCTGTCAATTCTGACAGTGGCGTCCCCAGTTTTTACTGTATATAAAATCAGTTCATTCGCAGTCCCCAGCCAACGTTGTTGATGATGTATCCACGCGTGCGCAACGATTCGAGTTGTAGCACATAGGATTCTCAGAATAGCGGGCAGCAAAATTGTTGCCCGTCGGTGTGAAGTGCCAAGGGGGCTGCATGGAAATGTCATCGGGGATGGTTCTGATCGTCGAGGACTCCACGCCTTTCAGAGGTTTATTTGCTCAACACTTAGGGAAAAACCGGAATTACAGATCGTCGATCAGGTTTCAGACGGACTTCAAGCGGTTCAAAAAGCCGAAGAATTACAACCCGACTTGATTCTTTTGGATATCGGGCTGCCAACGTTGAATGGAATCGAAGCCGCCCGACGAATCCGTAAGCTCTCACCCCAGTCCAAGATAGTCTTCCTGAGTCAGGAGTCTTCCGCCGATATCGTGCAAGAAGCTCTCCGATCAGGTGCCTCGGGATACGTGCTGAAGAGTCAGGCTGGAGTTGACTTACTGCGTGCTCTTGAGGCAGCTCGTGAAGGCAGGCACTTTGTCAGTAGCGTATTACTTGCTTGCGATGAAAACAACGCTACGCCGCAGCAAGTCTCGTTAGCTGACTCAATTCAGTTTCTGGAAGCGTAAACTGAGAAGAGCCACAATCCAAGCAGACTAGAACTCTGGGAAATAACAAAACGGCAGGCTTGTCCAGATTCGCGAGGCCGGAGAAGTGGACCATTATCTCAGTAGAAAAATCTCTCTGATTCATTGCCGCGCATGAATGACATGACATAAGACCCACAGACTATCGCAATCCCTCAATTATCCATGTGAATTTCTGGTAAAACTGCTCCATGCTCAGGAAAGTGACTTCATGCTTGCACGTGCGCTTCGGATCATAAGGAGATATCCTCGCCAGACGGTTGCTGTCTGCGAAGCCTGTGCTGCAAAATTCAAATCATACCTGCCCCAGGCGGATCACGCCGAGTGGGAAATCAGGGTCCGATTCGATGAACACACCTGCAAGAGGACGGTCAGACCAAGGCCTGACAATGAACTGCCAGATCGAGTACGTACGTAGTGACAGCGACGTAGGTGCTGTGCGGCAAGACTGCCGTAGCGAAGTGCTCCGATTGCGGTACTGTAATTTGTTCTGACTGTTGCACGGAATGCTGCGGAGAATCCTTCTGCGGTCAGTGCTATGACTACCACGTCACTCATTCATGCGTAAGGAAGCCCGTACAGAACGAACGCAATTCCTCTCCTAGACGAATCATTGACATACAAACGGTCGTAGAAAACTGGCATCAAAGGGGAGGTTCGGATACGGGCCCAATGCAGGGAGGCACGTATGGACAGTTACCAAACTGATATCGTATTTGTGTTGGTGGCAATCGTCGTGTTTCTTCTTGCCCTTCGCCAAAAGCCCAAAGTCGAAAAATGACTCACGGCCATTCGATTCGAAGACTGGCTAAGGGCAGTACGATCTTGGTACGCCGTACATTCGGCTTGCCTGACAGGGCTAAAGGTTCCCCCTTCTCAAACACGCTTGCGTTATAGCGGATAAGATTCCAAGCGGTTGATGTTGGTTTCCGTTCCCTGAACCAACGGGCGGGCGGATGCGGAGTTTGACGTGGCTCGATTCATCAAAGGCAAGCGGCAGCAGCAGCGAACCAAAATGGTCGCACCAGTGAGATTCTGGATCACTGGAACAGATGGAAATCGAGAAAGCCATCTAGGGAGACTCTGATTAAGTCCTCCCTTTCCACAGCGAGTATAGATAAAGTCGTGCCAGCATGGACTCGTTCCGCAAGCAGAGGACACTGGCGATGATGACGGGATTCGAGCGGTACACGAAGAAGACTCGGCGCGCAATGTTTTTGGAAGAGATGGAGCAGGTGGTGCCCTGGGGGAAACTGTGTGCGCTGATCGAGCCGCACTATCCCAAGCCGGGCAACGGGCGACGGCCGAAAGAACTGGAACAGATGCTGCGGATTTATTTTCTGCAGCAGTGGTTCAATCTGGCGGACCCGGCGGTGGAAGAGGCTTTGTACGATTCGGCGACCCTGCGGCAGTTCGTGGGAATTGATTTGGGAGCCGAGCCGGTGCCGGATGAGACGACGGTGTGCAAGTTCCGGCACCTGCTGGAAGAGAACCGTCTGGGAGAAGAGATTCTGGGGACGGTGAACCTGCATTTGCAAGCGAAGGGCGTTCGGATCACGACGGGCACGATTGTGGACGCGACCCTGATTCACGCACCTTCCTCGACCAAAAACCGCGAGCAGAGCCGGGACCCAGAGATGCACCAGACGAAGAAGGGGAAGAATTGGTAGTTCGGGATGAAGGCGCACGTGGGCGTGGACAGCAAGACCAAGATCATCCACACAGCGGTGGCGACGGCAGCCAATGTTTCCGATGTGGCTATGTTGCCGGACCTGCTGCATGGCGAAGAAACGCGGGTGTGGGGCGACGGAGCGTATCAGGGACAGACCGAGGTGATCCGCGAGTGCGCGCCAGGAGCGCGGGATTTCACCCAGCGGCGCTGTCGCTACAAGGGCCAGATCGTGGATGCAGTGGCATGGGCGAAGAACCGAACGAAGTCCAAGGTGCGGGCGAGAGTGGAGCACGTGTTTCAAGTGATGAAGCTGAAGTTCGGGTTCGTGAAAGTGCGCTACCGCGGGCTGAAGAAAAACGCGCACCGGCTGTTCGTTACCTGTGCGCTTGTGAATCTGTTTGTGAGCCGCAGAAAGCTGCTCGCCGTCGCCTAGGCTCGTCCGATTTCCCCCGTACGCGCGGTTGCAACGGCGGTGCTGACCAGCTCCGGCATCCGAAACTCGAACCGGCAGTGCGGTTTCCTGACAACACTGTTGTTAGTCGACTTAGCATGAGCGCTTATTCAGAGTGTCCCTAGCACATACGCTAGATGTCAGCCATCAAGGCATAAGGTTGGCTGGTTATAAATGCGAGTTGAAAGTTGGGGATATTATTGAGCTTCACTATCGCCACAAGCGAGCGCTATTCCGAGTCCTCTGGGCATCCACGCCAGAGGGCAGGGAGAAGCACCTCGGTGCTGAGTGCGTCGAGCCGCTAAAGGACATTTGGGGCGTCGAGTTCCCTGAAAGAGGGGACGAGTATGAAGAATAGGACGACTGACCGTACCCGAAGTTGTTTTGCAATCCGATCTCGTTCCGTTTTCAACTGTCTCACTGATGAAGACAAGTTTGGCAGGAGCTCTCCTCGGCGGGGTTTTTAGCAGAGCCGCTGCATGAAAGGAGTCGCTCTGAGTCAGCGGCTTTGACCAAGGTCGGAACTATGGGTGTGGGAACCGTCCTAACCCTTTGGCGTAACGATCACTCAGAGGATCATCTCATTCATCGCTCCGACAAGTATTCTGGCCTGTTCGGTGGTCGTTCCGCCAAGGACCTCAAATTCGACCTTTAAGGATCGCAGAACAGACACGTTGTCATGAAGCAATTCCAGTTGGATCATGGGTTTGCCATCATCCGTTTTGGTGACAACGAATCGGCAGCCGCCTCGTTCTGAGTTCATATGCCTCCTATAGGATAATTATTCGCCCGATCGGGCTTTAGGCATTTCTACGGCGGGAACCTCGCAATCGGTCGAGCGCAGTTCGAGAGTCTTTAAATTGGGCTCAGAATAGCGGAGCGGCGTTGCACCGGACAGCCGAGGGCGGGCTGTCCCCATGGTTGTCGGCGGCCACAATGAACCTGTACGAGCGGGGCGCTCGCCTGCATCACCAATTGCTATTTATTGGAAGGTATTGCAGGAAGTGATCGTTCCATCCTGGAAGCCGCGTTGAAACCACTGCACGCGCTGGGCGGAACTTCCATGGGTAAAAGTCTCGGGATTCACCGTGCCTCTTGTCATGCGTTGGAGACGATCATCACCCACCGCAGCTGCGGCCTTTAATCCCTCATCGACATCACCTGGATCCAGAATGTTGCGCTGCTGTGTGGAATGACCCCAAACTCCGGCAAAACAGTCTGCCTGCAGTTCGAGTCCCACGGAAAGTTGATTTGCGGATTGCGGATTCCGCTGTTGCGCTGCCCGTACCTTGCCCTCGATGCCCAGTAACTTCTGCACATGATGGCCAATTTCGTGCGCCAGTACATAAGCCTCCGCGAACTCTCCGGGCGCTCCGAACCGCTGCTTCAGTTCATCGTAAAAGCCCAAGTCGATATAAACCTTCTCATCCTCGGGACAGTAAAAGGGCCCGGAGGCAGATTGGGCCTCTCCACAACCGGAATCGATCGCATCACGAAACAGGACCAGCTTGGCATGCCGGTACGGCACGCCTAGCGCCGGAAGAATCTGGCTCCATGTATTCTGCACATCGTTCAAAACAAAAGTGACGAACTGGACCAGAGGCTTTTCCTGTTGGTCGCGCGCCGCATCAGGTTGGCTGATGGTCGTGCCCGTCGTTCCAACCGAACCCGTGCTTAGCAGCGACAGGAAATCGCGTTTGAAAATCAGGCTAAGGATGAACAGAACGACCACGCCGCCCAGTCCAAGATGAATCCCTCCCACCTGAAACCCGCCACCGCCGCCACTCTCGTCGCGGCGATCCTCAACGTCATCGCTGCTTCCGCCTGGTGACCATCGCATGGATATTTCTCTCTGTCGGTAATTTAAGCTGTCTTGCGCCGGATCAGGTGATAAATGCCGAGCAACAAGATCGCACCGAGCACCGACATGATGAAACCCGCGCCTTGCCCTTCCTGATACCAGCCCATTGCCCGGCCAATGTATGTGGCAATGAACGATCCGGCAATTCCGATCAACATGGTAATAATGATGCCGCCGGGGTCCTTACCCGGCATGAGAAACTTCGCCACGGCCCCGATCACCAAACCGATAATCAGCGTCCATATCAGGTGCATACTGTCGTCCTCCAGAATGCTTAGATGACTCACCGGTCAACGCGGCGGGCAGTATATCTCAAGATCGGTCGGAAGGTTATTCATATTCAAATCATGAGGGACGGGCGCCCTCGCCCGCCGCAGTTGGGGTTGATCTGGGGTTGAAGACGTTGTCCCCAAAGATGGTTAAGACTGAACCCAACCTCAAACGCGGCGAATAATAGTGTCCGCCCCACGCCCGAATCCTAAGCGGCTGCGGGAATGACCAGCTTCTGACCGACTTTGATCTTGTCGGGGTCAGCCAGGTTGTTGGCTTTGGCGATGGCAGGATATTTATTGGCGTCGCCATAGAAATGCTTGCTGATTTTTGACAGGTTGTCGCCAGGTTGTACGGTGTAGCTTTGCTCGCCCTGACGTACTTCAATGTCATGTTTCAGGTCGGCAAAATTCGGGTCAACCGCTTTGATGGCATCCCAGATACGGTTCTTGCTGGCTTCCGAGAGGGCGGTGGCTTTCAAATAGAGCTGGTTGCCATCCATATTTACGTTCTGCAGTTCTGCGCCTTCTTCCTGAATCTTGGCCAGGACTGGTTGATATTTCTGCTTTAGTTGCTCAAATTGATCAGGCATTGAGATTTCTCCTTCAAGAATTAAACGAGGTTGGCACGCAGAGAGCCTGCGCAATCGTTACGTTTCGCAGGAGCCCAAGGATATACGTGGACCGCTGTGCAATACAACCGGACGGCGCGGTTGCTTGCGATCTCCAGAGATTGACGATCTCCAGAGATTGACCTAGAGAAGAAGAAGATGCCCCAAAAAGCCCTGGCGGAGTCAAAGCCTCGCCGACTCCGGGCTCTGCGCCGATCCAGCGCTTTCGGTATACTGATCAAGCATGCCAGTGATAAAAAATATCGCCGCCATCGCCAAGGGCATGGCCATTACTTTCCGGGAGATTTTTCAGCCTACCATCGTGGAGAACTACCCTGACGGCCCGGGACCCCTTCGCGGCGCTAAGTTTCAGGAGCGCTATCGGGGTGTCCACGTGCTCCAGCGCGACGAAAATGGCCTGGAGAAGTGCGTGGCGTGCTTTCTCTGTGCGGCGGCGTGCCCGTCGAATTGTATTTACATCGAAGCCGCCGAAAATACTGCCGAAAACCGCGTGAGCGGTGCCGAACGTTACGCCAAGGTCTATAACATCGATTACAACCGCTGTATTTTCTGCGGTTACTGTGTTGAAGCCTGCCCGACCGACGCTATCACCCACGGCCACGGATTCGAAATTGCGACGTTTAACGCCAGCAATCTGATTTACCGTAAAGAGCAGATGCTGGCCGCCAGGCCGGCACACATGGGTGCCAACTCAATTTTCAATCGCGATGAAGTCGCAGGTGGCGCGCCTCCGTTACCAGTACCGGGGAACTGAACTTCGATCAATTTAGTTACTCATTGAGTTGCATTCCGCAAATACAGCACCATCAATTCCTCATCCAAGTAATGCTCGCCAATCTTCAGCGCGCGCGCTTCGCGGCCGTAAGTTTCAAATCCCAGCGATTCATACAGCCGCTTAGCCGCCGTATTTCCCGCGCTTACCCCTAGAGCAACCTGTTCTAATCCTGCCACCGATCGCAACTGGATTATCAGTTCTGCCAGCAGCGATTGGCCGAACCTCCTTCCGCGATATTGTTTCCCGATGTACAGTCCCCAAATCTCGCCGCGATGGCAGATCTTCTCGCCTTGTCGGCGGAAAAATCCCGCCATGCCTACTAGCTGTTCGCCATCGAACGCGCCCAGGACAAAATTGTCATCGGAACTTCCCGAACCTAATCGACCTCGGACTTCTGTGATCGGCATTGCCAGATGTTGGGCCATCGACTCGGTAAACGCCTGCGGTTCAAATTCCAAGGCCTCGGAGCGCAGCTGCCAGAATGCTTCGGCGTCTTCTTGGGTAAGCCGTCGGAAGTCCATGCGGTGTGACATCAATCCGTCACAGTCTAAACTACAAACCGACCCGCTCCGTGCGAAAACCGGTGGGGTCGAATGTGCATCTCACGTGGTCATGATTCGCAAATTGAAACCCGGAGAATACCGACTTTACTCTCGAAAGAAAAATCCCAAGACTGGCAAGCGTCGGAATTTAGGAACGTTTTCCACTCGCGCTGCAGCCACAAAGCACGAGCAGGAAGTGCAGTATTTCAAGAAGCGCTGAGAGCACGCGCCGGTCGAAATAGCGGGCGCCGGCGTTGTGGGGCAATGAATGTTTCGCTCAAGAGCGCTGGCGGTCAGGCAGCGGGAGGCAAGCTTAAATCCGTTCCTTCATCCAGCAGCAGGCGGCGCAGGCGGCGTAAATCGTTAAGCATGCGGTTGCTGGTAGTTAGATGCTGTTGCAGCCGGTGTAACTTATATTCTACCAGACGCAGTGCCTGCAGCCTGCGGTGGGACTTTGTCCTGCTGGCCGATTCGGCGTCGGCCGCAATATCTCGTTTCGCTTCAATCAGGGTTTCAATCAACAGCTGGATGTAAGTCTGCGCATTCTCCACACTGTCGAACGGAGTTTGCACGTGATGGGTTCGGGGGAAGGTCATCGGCACCAATCAATTCTTAAGGAGAGGAAGGGACTTGGAACCACCGTCCCTGCAACTGCCTGGGCTATTCTGTGTTGATACTATTCCGTGTTTACGTGGGTTGCAAGCCGCGCTGGAGGCTTCGTTGAAAATTTTCACGCCAATTCAGCGGCAAGGAATTGTGCTGAAGATTCCTCCGAGGATGCGTAGTCCATCTGGACAGCGAACCGGAGCGGAGCACCTTACAACCGCGGAGTTCCCGTTGTCGTATTCAACAGAATCGTCAGAGGAGGAACGTGTTCCGGTTTGACGTAACGATTCACCAGGAAGCGCTGGCCATTCTTGGCTGCGTCGTAGGTAAAAACATCAGTAGAGGAAATTCTGGCGCGTCCATAAATCTGGAACAATGGCGCGGGTGTCCCAGTGGCGAAAATCGTCTCGGCATTAATCGGTACGGCCATCAGCATGCCGCCGGGCGCGATGTAGAAAATTTCCTTACCATCGCCACGCCAGCGTGGCTCGCTTCCGCCACCGCGCGACACTTGCCATTTTCCAGCAGAACCTGGGAACGATGTTACATAGATCTCCCATGTGCCTGACTCGTCAGACGCATAAGCCACCCACTTTCCATCAGGAGAAATCTGTCCGTTGGTGTCGTTAGATCGGCTCGTCAGTAACGGAGTCAGAGTCTTACCCCCGGCAGTCGACCCTAGTTTCAAGTACCAACGTGATACCGATTGACTCGTGCAAAGAATTTGCCGGTCGTCAAGCGACCACGAATTGGGCACGAGGTCCTCCTTCGGTTGAGCCTCTATCAGTAATCTTTCTCGTTCTAGTCCACTGGACGCTTTGGCAAATATCGATGTGCCGTTGGTGGCAATGGATCGGTACGCGACTGTCTTGCCATCACGCGACCAGACGCCCGCAACTTCTTCTACCGGATCGAATGTAAAACGCGTATTGCCGGCGCCGATCGTGCTCAGAAGCCATACGTCAACGTTGTTGTTCTTCAAGTCGGTAATATCAACTGCGACTCGGCTGTCGTCAGGCGAAAGCGTAGGATTGGCAATGACGGCAGGTTCGCCGATTCGCCCCAACTCCTTGCCTGACCTGTCGACCCAGGTAAGAGCCGACAGTACGGCGCCTACGCCGGTGTTGTAGACGACTTCGCTGTCGCCGCCAACTGCTAGAGCTGCCCAGAACGTGGACGGCTGAAAACCGACAGCATTTGCAAGCACGGTTGTGCGTCCTGACACTTTGGCAGCAGAAGTATCGAAGTCGACGCTCACCAACTGATGTTGATCATCCGCATAAAACAGATGTTGCGAGTCGTAGCCAAAGCTTGAATGGCATAACGTCACCAGACGGCTGTTTTTGTTATCGAGAGAACCGACGTAAATCCCGCTCGTCTTGTTGTCCTTCGTGTCGCCAAAATCTCCGGCCCAGAATAAGAAATGATTGCCGTCAGGCAAAAACACGGGCCAACGATGGGTATCAAAATGTTGGGTTCCGAGAAGAGAGTCCTGCGTCAGGGCTGCTGCGCCGCTACCGTCCGCATTAACCCGCCAGATTGCACTTCCAGAGTCGGGCGCGTAAATAATGATGTCACGCGTTCCCCAGCTTCCGCCGCGAGCAGCCAGAACGTTGCCAAGCACTTGGGGCGATCCACCCGACACCGCTATTTTCTGCAATTTGCCGTTGGCAAAGAACCCGACGTACGTACCATCCGGCGACCAGAAAGGGAAGCTCGCTCCCTGCGTTCCACCCAGGGCCATCACGTTGGGCGATCCAATCCGTTGCACGAATAGCATCGGCAGCGCTGAGTTTTCCTCGGGCGAAACAAACGCCAGCATCGTACCGTCGCGTGACAGTGCCATGTGGCTCACGCTCATCTCCTCCGGCACTGCAATGGCAAATTGCAGACGAGCGGTTACTGCCGGACGTCGCGCCAACATCCACGTCACGGCAGCGACCGCTGCAAGAGCCAGTGCCATGCCGACCCCGAACAACAGTGGGAATCGTCGTCTTGCTGCGGGGGCCCGCGCGACTCCGCTAGCCTCAGTTCCCGAAAGCGCGCCCAGCGCGAAAGAGAGGTCGCGAGCCGATTGAAAGCGCTGGTCTCGACTTTTTTCCAGGCACCTCCGTACAATTCGCTCAAGCGTGGAAGATATCACCGGAGCCGAGTCAGACAACTCCGGCGGATCGTCCTTCAGGACCGCGGTCATGGTTTCGGCCGGCGTATCGCGGCGAAACGCTCGCATTCCAGAGAGCATTTCGTAGAGCACTGCGCCAAACGCAAAAATGTCGGTGCGCGGATCGCTGACTTCGCCTCGCACCTGTTCCGGCGACATGTAACTCGCCGTCCCCACCACCACCCCAACCGCCGTATTCGATCCGGCGATGGTGACCTCGTCCGGACCAGAGCCCGGAGCCTGGGCCAGTTTGGCTAGTCCAAAATCAAGGATCTTTATACGCCCGTCTTTGGAGACAAAAATATTCTCCGGTTTCAGATCGCGGTGAACTATCCCTTTTTCATGCGCTGCCGCCATCCCTTGCGCGATCTGCACCCCGTACTCGATTGTCTTCCGCTGCGGCACGGCCCCGTGGTCCAGTACGACGCGCAGGCTCTCGCCTTCCAGGAGTTCGGAAACAAGAAAGGGCGCACCGTCATGCTGACCGACGTCGAACACGGCGAGAATATTAGGATGATTGAGAGCTGCCACCGCCCGCGCTTCCTGCTCGAATCGGCGCAGCCGGTCGCTGTCGCGGGCGAAAGAACCGGGAAGAATCTTTATCGCGACTTCGCGCCCGAGCCGCATATCTTTTCCGCGATAGACCTCGCCCATCCCTCCCACACCAAGTGGGCCAAGGATTTCGTAAGGTCCAAGTTTTGTGCCGGTTATCAGCGCCATTTGTCCGGGCCATTATAATCCTCGCGATGAGCAAGCCGTTGTCCACGCAAGGCATGGTTGCCCTATTGGCGTTGTTCGCCGGAGTGTGCACGATCTTCGTCCTTATCGTTACCGTTTCTGATGGATGGCGAGAGCATACACAGCAAAGTTGGCCGGCTGTGGTCGCAACGATCGAGCATTGCAGGGTCGATCAGCACATTCCGTTAGATAGGGGGAATCGAGGCCCGGTCTGGTATGTCAAATGTAGTATCAATTACCTTGCGAGCGGAAGTTCAATCGAGACCAGCATTCGTTCGCGTAGCACCGGTTCAGGCTGGGGCGGGCACCTCAGCCTTATGCGCCAGTGGGTGGCGGAGCATCCTCCGGACAGTCGGATGGATGTCCACTACGATCCCGCCGACCCCAAAATTGTAATCCTCATCTCAACCGACATGCCCGATGCGGGACCGCGTAGCCCGAACAACCTCAAACTGCTCCTAATTGCTTCGGTCGCGTGCCTCTGCTTCGTATTGATAGGCAGGCATCAGTACGCGCGATCAACACCGTAATATCTCTCGCTCCCGCAAAAAAACTACGCGCTCGGAGCAAGCCTCTGAACCGCCGGCGTATCGCCGCCCAGCCAGTCTGGATGTTTCGCCGTCGAGTCGAAGTGAGACGATGTCTTGAATAATTCATACTTTCCCGCCATCGCAACTTCTTTCGTTTTCGACAGCAGTTGCGCGATCTGGTCTCGACCCATCAACTTGAATGTTTTAGCGGCCTCCAATGCCTGGTCCAGAATTTCAGGCTTATCGATTCCCGTGATTACCACCGAAGTCGGCAGGCTCAAGGCGTAGTGCAAACATTCCATCGGCGACACCACCCTACTCTTCAGAATCACGCCATCTCCCATCGACTTCATACCCAATACACCGATTTCCCGCTTGACCAGTTCGGGCAGAACCGTCTGCCCAAAACTCCGGTAGTGGGCATCCATTACATTGAGAGGCATCTGTACCGTATCGAAATGGAAGTCGTAATCTGCCGCGACTCTCAGCGTATACAGGTGGATGTGGGGATCTTTGTGGCCGGTAAATCCGATGTATCGAATCTTGCCGGCTTTCTTTGCGGCCAGGACCGCTTCCATTGCCCCACCTTCCGCGAAAATACGGTCGGGATCGTCGAAGCGAATAATTTCGTGATGTTGCAGCAGATCGATGTGGTCGGTTTGCAGGCGTTTTAGGCAGGTATCAATCTGCTGTGCCGCCATTTCTTTCGTTCGGCCGTCTATCTTCGTCATCAAAAATGCTTTTTGGCGATACCCATCTTTCAGGGCCTTACCCATTCGCGCTTCACTTTCCCCCTCGTTGTAATCCCAACTGTTATCCATGAATGTAATGCCGCCATCGATCGCGGTCCGGACCAGCCGGACACTGTCATCCTCGCTCAGTCCATGGTGTCCTATGTGGTAACCGCCCATACCGATGGCCGAAACCTGTTCCCCGGTGCGCCCAAGCGTACGGTAAATCATGTCACCCTTCCTGGTTCCAGCGGATGAGGCAAGGGGAATTTGGTTCATAGCGTTCTCCTGCGATGAAGTAGGTTTTGCTTGATGCAAGGCTGCTGACAGTGTACTTGCGGCCCCGCAAATTGCGGCCGCCTTAAAAAATTCTCTACGTTTCATAACAACCCGTGCAGCCTGTTAGATTAATAGCGTTGAGATGACAAGCCGGTCCGCCACGTTGTCGCCGATGTTCTGAAATTGTTTTAATTCGCAAGAGGATCGATCGCTCCCGGCTGGCCCCACGAAACCCCCTCCCCGTTACGATTCCACTAAGCTTGATAGCATACCGCCATGGCTTATTCCGTTCTGCCGCTGATTTTCAGGCTGTCAGGTCTCAGCAGTCGTGTGATCGCGGGAACAAACGGTTTTCATCCTGACAGATGGTTTTGTTCCACGAAACGACTTTTGCTTATCGTTGGGCTGATCGGAACGTTGTTTCTGTCCCGGCCTCTCGTCGCCGCCGAGGTCGTTCACCACGCTTGTCAGATTCGCAGCACCAGGTTCGACGGCTGGGACGCGGAAGAGCTTTCTAACGAATGGCTCCAGCTTACGATCGTCAAGCGACTTGGCGGACGGTTAATGCAGGTCGCTTTTGCCGGCCATCCTTACCTGTTTGTGAATCCCAAATACAAGGGACAATACATTCCTCCCGAACAGGCTAATGGCCAATGGTTCAATTACGGAGGCGATAAGATCTGGCCCTTGCCCGAGGGACATGGCGATGAACAGCACTGGCCTGGTCCACTTGCCGATCAACTCGACGACGGCGCCTACGACTTGACGACGGTATCACGGGCTCCCTTTTGTGCCATTCGTTTGGACGGCCCTCCGGATCCTCGTACCGGCCTTCAGTATTCGCGTCAAATCAGTATCACCAGGAACTCTCCTCAGATTCTTTTCCACGCCGTAATGAAGAACGCGACCACCCATCCAATTCGATGGTCCATGCAATCCGTTACCCAGTACGATACCTCCGACGTCCACAACCCGGGCCAATACAACCGTGATTTCTGGGCGCTGACGCCGGTCAATCCCCTCAGCGCATATTTCAACGGCTACCAGGTCCGTAGTGGTCTCGCCGATGACCCTTCCTTCGCCGTGAGCGATGGCCTCTTCAAACTGCATTGGGCATATTTGGAAAATGAGGTTTGGCTCGATACCAATGCCGGATGGGTCGCGGTGGTCGATGGAGCGAGCCAATTCGCGATGGTAGAACGCTCTCAATATTTTAACGGCGCAGAATATCCAGGAAAAGCCACGACCATCTTTTACAAGAATGGCGCTTCACTGGAACTCGATCAAAGTGGAATGCCAATCTTGCGATCCGCCGGCGTCGAGACCACCCCCTACTACATGGAGGCCGAGATAAACAGTCCCATGGTCGCATTGCCGCCGGGCCAGACCTATGCAATGGACACCGGTTGGTTCCCAACCCGTGCGGATCGCCAACTACGCGATGTCACCAGCTCTGGCGTGATCCTAGCGCCATTTTCTGTGACACCTTCTGGTGATAAACTCCTGCTCAGCGGCTCATTCGGAATATTCTTTCCCGGCAAGCTTCGCGCACATCTGCTCGAAGCCGATGGAACCGTCCGCCAGACTGTTGACGTCGGATCCGTCGATCCCCGTACGCGCGTAGACCTACGGAAAGAAATCGCCCTCCGATCTCAACCATCCCGGATCTCACTTCACTTGGTCGACGATCAGGGAGTTGACCGCGGGACACTAGGCGAGGCTGCCGTTCCCTCCACACAGCCATGAATCAGATTTGCATGATCCGCGTGTACGACAGCAATGACGGGGTATTAGGTGAGTAATTCGTCACATCCTGCAGATCTTGGCGGCTCGAAGGGCAGAACAAATCGGATGATAGTTGGGTTGTATGCCCCAGGCCTGGTAGGTATACTTGGGTTCCGTTTTTCCATCAAGGGAGCCCCCATGCACTCGACCAGCGCGAGTACGAAATGGACGTCTTATGAAACCAAAGCAACATTGATCAGCTGCGAGCGCCGAAGCGAAGACTCGCAGTTAGAGCGACTTACGATTCGCCTTCGAAAGAAGATGAAGGAGACTGAAGACCTTGCCTCCGAGCCCGCTGCTGCTTAAAGTTTTTTGCTTTTCGGATCCAGATCTAACAAACTCCAGCCCAGTTCCGGCAAACTGTTCACCAACTCGCGGCGGCCACTCCATTCGGTGATCTTTGAATCTCCAGCTCACTGGCTATGGCCTCCGTCTCGTTGTTAGCTTGTGCCAGTTTGACAAAGAACGCCTGTGCGCTGAAGCGGTTCCCGTTTCGGCTCGGTCTGGAACCGTTGGCCTGCACGGCGCGATAGTAGCTTCCGTTCGGACGCAGGTTGCGAGTCTTATCGGTATCCCTTAGGTAGGCCTGCAGGATCTCGTCGAATATTCGATTGCGCAGCGTGGCGTTCTTGACCGGAAACATCACCTCAACTCGTTCGTACAGATTGCGCGGCATCCAGTCGGCGCTTCCCAGATAAATGTCAGGTTCGCCGCCATTGGCGAAATAAAAAATCCGGCTATGTTCCAGGAATCTTCCCACGATGCTGCGCACCCGAATTCTGTGGCTCACATCTCTCACATTCGGACGCAAGGCGCACGCGCCGCGGATGATGAGGTCGATCTCCACTCCCGCCCGGGAAGCCCGGTACAACGCCTCGATCACTGGCGGATCCAGCAGGGCATTGACCTTGGCAATAATGCGCGCCGGCCGCTTGCGCCGGGCGTGGCTGGCTTCGCGGTCGATCAGTTCAATACAGTTCCGCGCCAGATCGATCGGCGAGACGAATAAGGGTTTGTAATCCCGCTGCTCCGAACGGGCAGTTAGAAAATTGAACACCGCATGCACCGACGACGTAACTTCTGGATCGCAGGTGAGCAGACTCAAATCGGAATAAAAGTGCGCGGTAGACGGATTGTAGTTGCCCGTTCCCAGATGAGCGTATTGCCGTATCTCTCCACTGGCCTCCTGCCGGGCCAGCAGCGCCAGCTTGCAATGAGTTTTCAATCCCACCAGTCCGTGAAATACCTGCACCCCTGCCTCTTCGAGCGATCGCGCCCAGCGAATGTTGGAAGCTTCATCAAAGCGGGCCTTGAGCTCGACCACCACCGTGACTTCCTTGGTCTGGGCGGCTTCGATGAGCGCCCGCACGATAGGCGAATTCTCGTTCGTCCGGTAAAGCGTTTGCTTGATCGACAACACCTGCGGATCTCGTGCGGCGGTCTCGACAAAAGCAACAACCGGCTCGTAGGAATCGTAAGGATGATGAAGCAGAATGTCCTGCTGGCGAATACATTCCAACAGATTCGACACCTTTGGGGCGAAGCTCAGGGTCCGGGCGGTGAAGGGCCTGAACTTGAGGTCAGGACGTGGCGTCTGGTCCGCTAGCGAAAACAGACGGGACAGATTTACCGGTCCTCTGGTCTTGAATACCTGCCAAGGATGCAACCCGAACTGACGCGAAAGGGGATCGACGATTTCGGCCGGCGAGTTGGCTTCAATTTCCAGTCGCACCACGTCGCCCTTGCGGCGGCTGTGTAGCTGGCTATCCACAAGGTCAAGTAGATTGCGCGATTCTTCCTCATGGAGATAGAGATTGCTGTTGCGGGTCGCACGAAATGCCGCTGACGAGAGGACTTTGTAACCCTTGTAGAGATTGCGGGTATGGGTCTCGATGAGATCGTGCAGAAATATGTAATCGATACCGCCGTTCTTGTCTGGAACACGGACCAGGCGGGGAAGCTTGCGTGGCACCGTCACCACGCCAAGATAGGTTGTCCCTGGTTTGGAATTACGATGCAATTGGAATGCCACGCACAAAGCCTTGTTAAGGACGTGAGGGAAAGGATGCGAGGGATCGATCGTTACCGGCGTCAGGATCGGGTCCACCTGGCGGGTGAAGAACAGGTCCATTGCATCGTGACCGGCGCGGTCAAGATCAGCCACCGACAAAATTCGTATGCCCTCGCGCCCCAGTGCGGGAAGAAGCTGCTGGTTCCAGCAATCGTATTGCGCCTCCAGAAACGCGTGAAGTTCTTTGGCGAGACGCTGGAGTTGTTCTTCCGGCGATAGTCCGTCGGGACCAGTGAGGGGATTCCCGTGCTCCACCTGCTGCAGCAGGCCGGCGATTCGTACCTCGACAAATTCGTCCAGATTGCTGGCGGTGATGGCCAGGAATCTCACTCTTTCCAGCAGAGGGTTGCTTTCGTCCAGCGCTTCTTCGAGCACACGCCGATTAAATGCAAGCCAGGACTCATGGCGATTGAAGTAATAACGCGGATCGTTCAGCTTAGGGCGGGCCATCGGCAGGATCCTCCCGCAAGGATACTAGCTTGGAAATGTTAATAGATTGTTACTGCGTCGCATTGGGCTTTTGTTTCAAGTCGGGTAGTGATACCTTTCGACGCCTATGGAAGTAAATGAATTCGATTTGATAGTGATCGGCAGCGGTCCAGCGGGACAGAAAGGCGCCATCTGTGCCGCCAAGATGCGCAAGAAGGTGGCAATCGTTGATCGGAAGAAGAGTGTTGGCGGCGTGTGCGTCCACACTGGAACCATCCCCAGCAAGACTCTACGCGAGGCGGTCTTGTATCTCAGCGGCTTCCGCCAACGGACTTTTTATGGCCGCGGCTATGTACTGAAAGATCGGATCGCAATGTCGGACCTGGTCTTCCGCGCGCAAGCGGTCATGGCGCGTGAGGTCGAAGTGATCAAGGCACAACTGCGTCGCAACTATGTGACCCTTCTGGAGGGCGACGCGCGTTTCCTTGACCCCCACACTCTCGAAGTGAAGAGTGAAGAAGGTTCGCAGTTGATTCGTGGTCACCACGTCCTGATCGCCTGCGGAACGCGGCCCGCCCACAGCGACGAAATCCCCATGGACGGTCATCGCATCTTCGACTCCGACCAGGTACATTGCCTGGAAGAGATTCCGAGAGACCTGATTGTCGTGGGGGCGGGCATTATCGGGCTGGAATATGCCTCCATGTTCGCGGCCCTTGGCGTGAAAGTGACGCTGCTCGATCAACGTCCGGTACTGCTTGATTTTGTGGACCGCGAGATCGTGGAAAGCCTGTGTTTCCAGCTGCGGCAACTGGGAACGGTGTTTCGGCTCGGTGAGCAAGTGGTTTCTGTAGGTTTCGATAAGGAACGCGACCGGGTGTTTGCCAAGTTAACGAGCGGGAAGAACGTTCACGGCCAGGGACTGCTCTACACTATCGGACGGCAGGCCAACGGCGATCTCCTGAACCTCGAAGCAGCAGGGTTGAGTGCAGGTGGCCGGGGCAAGCTCTCTGTGAACGAGCACTTTCAAACCTCAGTGCCTCATATTTATGCCGCAGGAGACGTAATTGGATTTCCCGCTCTGGCTAGCACTTCCATGGAACAGGGCCGCTTGGCCAGTTGTCATATGTTCGGCAAGCCCGGCAAAATGCCCCCCAACCTTATTCCGTACGGCATTTACACGATCCCGGAAATTTCGATGGTCGGGCACACGGAAGAACAGCTCACGCACGAGAACATCAATTATGAGGTGGGTTTGGCCCGCTATGCGGAACTGGCCAAGGGCCAGATGCTTGGAGATGACCAGGGCCTGTTGAAACTGGTATTCGATCCAGATTCTCTAAAACTGCTGGGTGTCCATGCGATTGGCGACCGGGCCGCCGAAATCGTCCACATTGGCCAGGTCGTCCTCACTTTGGGAGCAAGTATCGAGTATTTTCGCGACGCAGTATTCAACTATCCCACCCTTGCGGAAGCCTACAAGGTCGCGGCACTGGACGGGTTAAACAAACTCTAGATCATGTCCGCTTGAGCGAAGCGGAAACGAAACTTGCATTCAACGCACCCTTGCCAAAGGTTGATTATTTCGGGTTAGGCGGCCGCCGCCCAGGCTCGCGGGACTGTATCGTCGAGCCGGGCCTCACGAAGTCGAGGATTTGTCCGCGCAGAGTGGAGAACCGATCGCTCTGCCCGCTGTAAGCGTACGCCATGGGGATAGTGGCTCGTGGTGTGACGATGGTGAGGCGGTAGACTGGCACGTCCCTTTGCCCCGCACGCTTGGCTTCCGTGTCGATTCCAGTGATCTCGTCGAATGGGATTTCGCCCGATTCGGCCTTGAAGACTCTGCGGCTGTGCCAGCGGACCATGCGCTCCGTGGCGTTAAAAATAAAGGTTTTCCGTAGGTCCATGATGAGGGCGAACAGCAGCAAGAACGCAACCAGGAGAAGGCCATCTGGTTCGCGCCGGGTGATCACGAAGTAGAGAGTGAAGAGTGCAGCAGCAGCGCAGATTGCCGAGACCCAACGGGTTCCGGCCACGACGACAAGTTCCTGCGGTGTCCGTCGCGTGATGTGCATGGCCTATCCTTGCCAGAACTATCGCACGGAAGCAATCGGCTAGACATAACTTTTACGTAGCTGCTAGCTGTGTCCAGTCGAGCCACCCACTTAATGTCAGCAAGACGCGGTTTCTTAGAGCTTCGACCCACCGTCGACCGGGATACTCGCTCCCGTTATCCAGCGGGCTGCGTTCGACGCCAGGAACGCAACGACGTCCGCGACATCCTCCGGCTTGCCGATTCGCTTCAATACTTGCATTCCAATCGCTGTCTCCCGACCTCCTTCGGTCTTTGTGAAATTTGACATGTCAGTGTCGATTACCCCTGGAGCGACCGCATTTACGCGGATGCCCCGAGGCCCCAGGATAGCAGCCCAGTTTTTGACCAGAGTCTCTAACGCTCCCTTAGTCGAGGCGTAGGCAAGGACCGAAGGGTTGTCCAACCCGGGCTTCCCAACTACGGCGTGCGCTCCGAGCGAGGAAATCACGACAATGTTCGAGCCTTCGCCGAGGACGGGCAGAAGTTGCTGCCCCAGGAAAAACGCGCTCCGCACATTCGTTGCAAAGAGTTTGTCAAAATCCTCGACCGTATGATCCTTGATGGTTGCAGCCTTACTGATTCCGGCGTTGGAAACGAGCACATCCAATCGGTCTCCAACGATCGAGCGAACTTCTCTCGCCAGTAGTGTTGCTCCGTCTGGAGTTTCCAGGTCCGCCTTGATTGCGTCGGCGCGTCCCCCTTTTCCCTGGACGCTGGCGACGAGAGATTCCGCGTCCTTGGCGGAACGGCCGTAATGAACCAGAACATGCGCACCGGCCTCAGCAAGGGCCGACCCTGTGGCCCGCCCAATCCCTCGTGAAGCTCCTGTGACCAACGCAGTTTTACCTTGCAGTGCAGTCATTCTTCCTTACCTCCCTGCCTTGTTTTTCTCTTGCGGAGTCGGTCAATCTTTCTTGACACCACAGCTGCTTCCAGGATGGCTCAGACTACATGGTTAGATTCCCAGGTTAGCTATTGGTAGCGAGGTTCGAGCATACTATGTTGAGCTGGCGTCGATGCCTCATGAGCACGGGAGTCGGAGGGGAATTGTGACATCGTCGTTGCGGGGTTGCGGTTGCCAAGGCGCTAGGCAAAACTTCGCTTCGGCGGTGTGCACACTGATTCGAACCAGCGACTGATGTACACCTGGGCATGAGCTTCACCGCAGTAATGCCGGGCTCCGGGCGCGTTTGCGCTTTCAGAATTCCAACGGTACACGGTAAGGTCGGAGTCTCCACACCGAATCACGAACCAGTGGGTAGGATTCGTAGTCAGGAGTCCACAGACCTCACACCTGAATTCCTGCAGGGTTGTCATGGCCCAGCTCCTTATCTATCGGTGGTTAGTCACTCCCACTCGCGATCGAGGCTCGTCGCAGATTCGGGGTCAGAATCGTGAGGTCGCCGACTCGCTCTTTCTTGGCGGAACCACCCAGGTGGGCGGCATGGTCCATCATCCAAACCTCCGGAATGATTTCACCGACCAGTTTTCCCTGGCAGAAAAGTCGCACCACGGAGCTCTCAGAAACCACAATGCCGACCGCCTTGGTCACAGCACTCATGTGGGCGGCGGCAATATGACGGCTGCCCAGTCCCAGCGGCACGTCCACCTGTGTCGCGCCGGGATCGAGGTAGCGGCACGCGGAAAGAACGATACCCTCGCGACTTACCACGAACCCACCGTCCAGCTGCGCCAATTCCTTGATGGTTCCCCGGAGATCGAGATTGGTGACATGTCGCGAAGGCTCGGGATGTCCTAGGAGCGGATCCAGGATCAAAGGCCTGGATCTCGCGAGCACGGCTTTCTCATCCCCCAAAATAAATAGCGTGCCAACTCGCCGTCCCTCGCGACCTTCGCGAGCAATCTCGACTGCCAGCCCAATCAGGGACTCAAGAATATCGGGATCATGATCTGTTACATGGCAGAGAATACTCTCAAACATTCATCAACTCCTCGCTTCACATAGAAGCCCACCTGGTTCATATGCCGAGCGGTTTCGGCTTAAGGCTTCAGAAGTGACTTGCCGTAACCAACAGGAATGGCGAAATTCGAGCCACCGAACTCACGCACCATGGCGAAGTTAATCCCTATGACCTTGCCCTCGCCGTTGAATAGAGGACCGCCAGACCCGCCTGAAGTGGTTTGAGCATCGTAGACAATCTTGTCGGGGAGTACGTCGCCGATGTGTCCTTGAGTGGTAATGGGCCTGATTAGATTGCGGCGCGCGAGTTCTCCCATCACCTGCTTCGGATCGCCTTTCGTGGCATTCGCAATGGACTGGAGCGTCTCTGCACCGGCTCGAGCCAGAATTGCATCAAGAGCTGTAGGATAGCCGAGAAGCACGACCGGGCCGCCACTTACAACCGAGCGGCGGCCATCTGCCAGCGCAACCTGTTTGATTCCCAGCCCTGAAATATTTCCCTTCACCACAGCAACGTCCGCACCAGATGAAATCTTCTCGGTGTTGACCGGAATGCCGTTGGCAATGCCGGGAAAATAGGCTGTCATCTCAGCTATCACCGGCTCAACACCTTGATTGAGCATCTCCTTCAAATCTTCATTCTGCCACCAAGGCTCGGCGACGTGATGATTGGTGAGAATCCGTCCAGCGTCCGAGACGAGAAACCCGGTGCCAAAGACATCCAAGTGTACTTCCGGACCATCCCCGGTGAGGCCCACGAGCGGATTGCTGTGTTCGTCGGTTGCAGGCTCGCCGCTGCTCGTCACTCCAGCATAGCGGAGTCGCAACCCCGTATTATGCTCGCGGAAAGCAAGCACAACGTGGATGAGGCAAACGCTGGGTTCGTAGGCCTGGATAATTCTCTCAGCAAACTTGCCGTCGGTTTCAATCTTCTGGAGGCGGCTTTCTACCGCGGCCAATTGACCCTGCAAAACTGAAACATCTTCTGTCTTGCTGGTTTTAATTTGTGCTCTCAGGTCTTCACTCTTCTTCTGAAGCTGAAAGGTCTGTGGATCGCCCGCCGGGGATGGACCACGGTCACGGTCTTCGAGGGCGCGACGTGAGCGTTCCACCAACTGTTGTTGCGTCAGCACGCCAGTCTGTAATCGAGTGATCGCAGCATAGACCCGGGTGTTTTGTTCCTGTGTGCGACGGTAGAAGAAGAAAAACACCAGACCAGCGGCGATAAGCACCGTAACGCTCGCCACACCGCCCACCCGAAGTGTCCGGCGTTCCTGGTTGACCGCTGTCACCACCTGCTGAGCCGAGTTTCGATTGTCCTCGGCAAGGCGCAGCCGATCGCGAAGCTCATCAGTGATGGATTTGTCGCGTAGTTGGGAACGAATCCGTGACAGCAACTCGTGCGAGTCGAACGGTAAGGAGAGCACATCGTCGGCCGCGAGATCCAGTCCCCGAGCTCGCTCGGCTGCTCCTCCCGGGGCTAACAGTACAACGCGTATGTTATGAGTCTGGTTGGAACTCTTGATTTCAGAAAGAAGATCACAGCAATCGAGTTGGGGCGGATCGGCGCCCAGCACAACTGCGTCAGGGTTGAAGGCAGCGACGGCCTGCATTCCTCCTTGCCAGTCGGTTGACACCTCATATCCCGCATCGCTCAGCAGCGTGACGATCTGTTCCCTGAGACTATCGGCAGACTCCACCACCAGGACTTTCCCTGCTTTGTCGTTCATAACGCTCGTTTCTTAAGATGGTGCAAGACTGACGCCGGATTCAATTCGGAGTTGATGGCTTATCCGTCCTTCCTCATGATTTTTACCTCAGACCAGTGCACGCAAGTCAAGATCAGCTTGCGACCGGTTTTCGGCGACAAACGAACCGATAAATCTTGCCATCGCGCAAGTAGTGGAGTTCCCGCCTGCAGTCGAGATTGGCGCAATTACTGAGCATCATATATCCCCCTCTTTTGCTACGCAGGTTGATTCACCGCCAGTTGCGAGACCTGTTCGGTAACGAAATGTCGGGAATTGCGCGGATATTGTCTGAGTTGGCGTCGAGGATTTGATCGAGCTTCGAGCTGGCTTCAGTCCAAAATGAGATGTGCGAGCTGACAAAGTCGCTAGTCCGCATCGCGCATATCTTCTTTCTCCGCCCGAAGATAATTCACAGGAGCGATCACATAGTGTTGATGATCGACGGTAAATACTCTTCGCCCGTAGATCTTCACGTCGACGAACGTCTGGTCACGGTAGGGAAGCCAAAAACCATCAATTCTTTGATATTGCCGGACAAAATCAGCTCGATTGATCCAGAAGGACGGTTTTTTAGCAGGTTGGCCTGCGATTTTCACAACCGCGAAGTCCACGGCGTCGATCCATATCTTTCCCTCGAAGAGATACTTATCTTTGCGTTTCGGAATGGCCTCTAAAACAAAACAATGATACGGGCCGACTTGCTCTTCCCCCGCCAACGTGAACATATAGTTCGCTGTTGTGATCGCACTGTCGTGATGCTCCCGGCCGGAAGAAGTTTCACTCTCGCTCTGGATCAAATGATCGAATACAAGGTGACGCACGATACTCGAACCCTTTTCGGAGGTCCTGCTGAACGTTTTCTTGTCGGGCGCCTCATACTCTACGCGCACCACCGCCTGCGCGGCCACTTTCCCCTCAAGGTTTCTGATCTCGTACGTTCGGATTGCCGAGTAGTGCTGTAGCTGTTGCTTTCGCAAGAGATTGCGCTGAAGCATGTGCGCTATCACGACGTCCCCGGTGAGACCAGCCGGAGCTCTATAACTCGATGGGGCCATCTCCTGCGCCATCTGGCCCACGCCGTCTTGACTCTCGGCAAGCGGCGCCTCCCAAGCCACCGCAAAGATGAAAGCGACGACCACGAATCCAATTCGTCGATAGTGTCGTGACATAGCCTCTGGCCCTCCTCCGCTCGTATGTTGCTTTCGGTGGCTCTGCGTTGTGTTTTCATTCGCCGAAACTAGGAATGAAGCCAACCGCTCAGCCCTGAAAACCGATGAACTTGCCCGGGTGCTTCTACACGCAAACGCAGGGCCAGAAGACTGACCTGCACGAAACGGGATGAATTTGTAATTGACTGAATCAACGAGTGGTCGCGGAAACAATTTAGGGCGAAGTACAGATTCAAGTGTCGCAAACCTCGTCACTTGACGAGAGAAATGTCGAAGTTCTGACACCTGCCTCAACGGGTGGCAGTCTCACAAGGCGGAGGTTCTTCTGTCTTCAGTGAGTTGTCGTCTTCACGGTTAGAACGCGTCTTTGGCAGGAGTATTGCAATATGGTTTGCTGTAGAACTTGAACCAGCACTGTGAAGTGCGCAGAACGAATCCCCCGTATCGCATGGGAAAACTGTTGATGCCCGCAATGCGGCGGAACCTGCACACCGGTCTGAATCAGGCAACAGAGATGTAGTGCCTCCACCGAGCAGAGAAGATTCTATGCCGACTTTGACTTCCCAACCGGTCCAGTTGTTACCCACCCTGGTGACGCAGTCATTTCGGCTGGATGCGCCTCTGCACAAACTTTTGCACAAGCTGCCCGACCCCTCCCCAACGCTGGCGAGGGCGGAGCACGAGCCCCGAACTTCACTCGCTCTGCCCTCGCCAGTCTTTCCGTAACACCTCCCTCTTATGCACGAAACTTGAGGCCGATCGCCGACCGCTTTTAGCGAATGGAAATGCAATCTGGACTGTCATTCCTGCTGTTGCATGATGCACAGCCATCTCATGAACCCGACGTGTCCGTTCCTAACTGCTTGCAGGGTCAAGTCGAATCAACCCAGAAGAATCATGAACTAAAAGCTTAGCTCCTGAACGCATCTTTAAGCTCCTGAACGCATTTCTCGTAGCGGCTTCGAACACTTCCTCTTGACCCTGCTGCGAGGTTTCTACCCGCTCCCTAGCACTTACGCCGCGATGGCCGTTGCTCCAGCGTTTTTGGGCGAGCCCGGCAGTCGCACAATCTCGCGAGCTGGAGACGGCCGGAAGGCACTGTCGAGCGTTCGGCACCCGATTTGCCGGGTGACGAGGGGCGCAACATTTTGTCGAAGCCTTCTACAACTTCCTGACATCAGATCAACATATCCACGAAGTGGGTACTGGTCGTTTCGTCGCCGAGGTGGTTGCAGCAGATTGGGGCCAACCATCGTAACGAAAGTCTATGAATCCCTTGTCAGCAACGCTCTCACGAGCGAACAAGAAACAGGATGAAGCGCCGCTACGCGGGGCCAATGGGATTGGCACGCGCAGCGATCGAGCCATTGCCTTTCGGGCGGCTGAACCAATGAGCACGTCTTCGATGATACTGGACCGCTCAGCCAATTCTCAGGAGTCGCCAAACGCAAGAGCGGGATCGGAACGCGAGAGCGACCGGCTGAAGCTGCTCCTAGACATGACGACTGCTTTGGTCTCGACTTTAGACTGTCGCGATCTCCTCCGCACGGTGTCGGCGAGCATTCGGCAAGTCATGCATTGCGACATCGTTGGGGTGTGGCTACCCGATGCGGAGCGTTTGCATTTGCGCCAACTCGCTATGGACTTTCCTCAGAGTAGGGGATTCGTTAGGGAGGATACGCTGCAACCGATCGAAGGATCTCTGATCGGCGGGGTATTCAAAGCTGGCAAGCCTGTCGTAGTGGATCTCACTAGTCAACAGATGGCTTCCTATGTCACTACTGAAATTCGCGCCGAAGCCATCGAGTCGGGATGTGCTCTCCCCTTGATCAACCGTGGTCGGACGCTTGGAGTGCTCACCCTCGGCAGTCGGGTCGGAAACTCAATCCCTTCGGAAGACGTCGATTTCCTTCTGCGCGCCGCGGGGCAATTGGCGATCGCCATCGAGAATCGCCTGGCCTATCGCGAGGTAGCCGAATTGAAAGACAAGCTCGCACAGGAAAAACTCTATTTGGAAGATGAAATCCGTGGGGAGATAGACTTTGAAGGAATTGTGGGACAGAGTTCGGCTCTCCGTCACGTTTTGCATCTGGTGGAAACCGTGGCTCCCAGCGAGTCGACCGTGTTGCTTCTGGGCGAAACCGGCACGGGAAAGGAATTGATTGCGCGGGCCATTCATGAGCGCAGCCATCGTAAGGAGCGGACCTTCGTAAAGCTAAACTGCGCCGCAATTCCAACCGGCCTGCTCGAGAGTGAGCTCTTCGGACATGAACGAGGCGCTTTCACTGGCGCGATTGCACAGAAGATTGGCCGGCTTGAACTCGCCGATCAAGGTACGTTATTTCTCGACGAGGTGGGAGATATACCGATCGAGGTCCAGCCCAAGCTCCTGCGCGCTTTGCAGGAACGGGAGTTTGAAAGGCTGGGGAGCAACCGGACAAAACAGGTCAATATGCGACTGGTTGCGGCTACCAATCGCGATCTCGAAGCGATGATGGAGAATCGCCAGTTCCGTAGCGACTTGTACTACCGCCTGAACGTATTTCCGATCCGCATCCCACCTTTGCGAGAACGGCCCGGAGATATTCCTCTTTTGGTCCGGTACTTCACGCAGAAGTACGGCCGCCGCATGCAGAAGCTGATCGAATCGGTTCCCATGGTGGCCATGCGGAAGCTCTCCAGCTGGCATTGGCCCGGAAATATTCGTGAGCTGGAAAACTTCATCGAGCGTTCAGTGATCCTCACACATGGCACCGCGTTGCACGCCCCGATCAGCGAACTGAGCAGCAATAGCAGGAACGTTCCTGTGATGGATACGCGCGAAGCCGCTGAACGCGATGAGATCGTCCGCATCCTAAAAGTCACAAACGGACGAGTGGCAGGGCCGGTCGGTGCCGCGGCACTTATGAATATCAAGCGCACCACGCTGATCTCCCGCATGAAGAAACTGGGCATCGACCCGCGCAAAGTGTCATGACCGTCTATCACCCGGATACCCACCAGACAGGGCTTCCGCTTCATCCCTGAATCGCAGGCGCTGTTTTTTGGCCGGCTGTCACCAATGTTCGACACGTGTCGAGATTGGCTTCGACACTTCCCGACACCATCCTGCTCCCGACTAGTCTCTTCCTCTAAAGGCAGCGATTTGCAAGACTTTCTCAACCACTCTGCTTTGGTCCTTCGATTGCACTGCTCCAGTTTGCAGAAGTTGCAGATCTCAGGAGCAAGACTCGAACAATGGATCGCCGCACTGCAAAACACTTTTGCGCAAGCGCCGCCGTTGCGATTTCGGGAACTCGAACTGCGGAGGGGGTTGGCAGGGCAGTCAGGATGTGAAACCTGACTGAACGCCTCCGATCCCACTGAGATTTACGGGATCAAGGAGTTTGTCATGGCGAAAGTAATTGAGTTTTACCGACCGAAGAACTTTGAGTTCGTGCGTGCTGCTCAGACTCAGCCAGGAGAGCTTATTGAGTTTTCTTCGCGGGGAGAGACGTTAGTCTCGTCGTCGCCGGTTGGCGGGATCCTGGGGCGGCGCCTGGCCGCAACGGAATCCGACCATGCTGTAGGTAGTGAATAGCCCTCAAGAACTCAGGGTAGCTCACAAAGGAGACGCGGTATGTCGGCAATAGCAACTTTGGTCGAAGGAGAGCGAGCGATTCGCCCCGGCGACTCTGGCGAAGGTGCTGAGGAACTGGACAGCGTCGTGTTCCGCTACCTGCCTATGTTTTACAAGAGGGCCTTCCGGTTCTTGGGGAACGCAGCTGACGCGGAAGATGCCGTGCAGGATGCTCTCGTCTCCGCTTACCGGCATTTAGGGCAGTTCAGAGGGCAAGCGCAGCTTTCCACCTGGTTAACGACAATCGTCAACAACGCCGCGCGGATGCAGCTACGACGGCGTCGCGATGGCTACGTGTCGCTTGACGAAAAACACGGGGAAGAGGGGCTCACTCTCTCAGAGCGGCTACCTGATTCGAAGCCAAGCCCAGAGGAAGTCTGCTCTACAGCGGAAGCCCGAGACCGGCTGGTGGAGGGCCTTAAACAGCTGTCACCAAAGCTGCGTAAAGCATTTCTGTTACGTGATATCGACGGTTTATCGACAAAACAGGCTGCGCTTGTCTTGGGTGTTCCGCAAGGGACAGTGAAAACGCGTCACGCACGAGCCTGCCAGAAGCTTGCTGAAATGATACGGGTCAAGCCTGTCAAATTGCGGTCCCGAGCCGTTTCACTTGGTGAAGCTAAGTAGTTCGTTTTGACGAGGTACGAGAGTCTAGTCCGATGAGGAGAATCGCGCATGCCCCACGCAATGTTGCAACCAAGTGAAGACATCATTTCCGGCATTCTTAACTGCGTCTGCCCTGAGTGCGGAGGACCGATGGGCGGTCGTAAAAAGGAATTCAAGTGTCAGGGCGAATGCCTTAGAGACTGGCGCGACGTTTGGGAAAGTCGCTCAGCGAGGCCAACGCAGAACACAAGATCGCCCCAGAATCTGACTAAGCACTACAAAACCTATACAGCGGCCGAGGCGGAACGGGCGGCATCGCTGTGAACGCGATCGTCCAGCTTCTGGTGAAGCACGGCTATTCAGTCCTGTTCGCTTCGGTGTTCGCCCGCCAAATGTGTTTGCCGGTGCCGGCAGTCCTGTTTCTCATCTCTGCTGGGGTACTCGCAGGCTCCGGCCGATTGGTTTTGGCAGTCGCCCTCTGCCTCTCCGTAATTGCCTGTTTGCTGGCTGACATGATGTGGTATGAAGCGGGTCGCCGGTGGGGTGACAGCATCCTGCATTTGATCTGTGGCCTCACGCAAGACCCGGACGCAGCTGCTCGTCGCTCGAAGAAGAACTTCGTCCGGCATGGGCCTCGGACTCTCATGCTGGCAAAGTTCGTAGTAGGACTGGACGCGGCAATGGCTCCCCTGGCTGGGCTCTGCGGCACAAGCCGGCTCCGCTTCATTGCCTTTGACGCCGTTGGAGCTTTTCTCTGGTCAGGTGTTTATGGCGGCCTCGGATATCTCTTCGGCAAAGACCTGGATCGTGCTGCTGCGTACGCGGCCAGACTGGGCATGCTTTGGGTTCTTTTTGCGTTTGCCGCACTAGCGATATACGCCAGCCGCAGACTTGTTCGATGGCATCGCTTTTTGCACGAATTTCAAATGGCGCGAATCACACCAGACGAGCTCAAAAGAAAGCTGGATGCGGGCGAACAAGTCATGATTGTTGATCTACACGGCCGCCGGGATGGCCGGCGAGGCCACGAGGGTATTCCCGGCGCGGTGTGCATCGATCCGCATAGGCTTGGACACCACGATTATTCCACAAAGCGAACGCCCATCCCTCGCGATTGCGATGTCGTCCTTTACTGCACTACGGTGCATGAGCTCACCAGCGCCCGTGCAGCGCTCCAATTACGCCGCCATGGATTTGAACGCGTTCGACCCCTTGCCGGGGGAATTCAGGCTTGGCACGACCGAGGCTTCCCGCTGACCTCAGTGATTCTTTGTGGCTCTACCTGAGCTGTGCTGGCAGAACTACGTTTTCGCCGTCGGCGCCCAGCATCTATACCGCTCCTGCGCAACTTTGTGAGAAGAGTTTCAGCCTCGGGGCTTTGTCGGTCCTGCTCTCGACAATTGTCGATCTAACTCGACAATCGTTGACACACCTGTCGCCGGTTTAGCGGGCGCCAATAGATTCAATAGGTTGCTAGGGCAGCAGCAATGCGGTTTGGCAAACGCCTTGCTGTAGATAGGTTCGGTACTAACAGAATATGTTCAGGATATCCATCGCCGATACGCCGTCGCGGCGGACGCTGCTCGTGGAAGGAACCCTTATCGGAGCCTGGGTTGCTGAGCTTGCCACAACCTGGAGAAATGCATGCGAAGATTTAGATGGGCGCGAACTGGTCATTGACGTGACTAACGTGACCGTCATCAGCCGCGAGGGAGAAGACGCGATCTTCGATCTGATGAAGAAAGGTGTGAACTTTTTTTCTGGCGGCGTTCTCACCAGGCATGTGCTGAAACACCTTGCGCGGAAGAAACAAAAGGCATCACGACGGAGGTGAACATGCCGGAGGCAAAGCACAGCATTAGCTCTGCTCCATACGCAAGCGGCGACGATTTCCGCGGAATCTTTCAGGAAGAGAAGGACAGCCTGTACCAGCTGTCTTTTCTCCTTACGGCAGATCGCGAAAAGTCTGAGCAGTGCTTTGTCTCCGGACTTGAGGATTCCCTGAATCGGAACCCGGTTTTCAAAGACTGGGCACGCTCATGGGCACGGCGGACGATCATTCAAAGCGCGATACGAGCCATCCGCCCACGCCCTACCGAGCAAAATGACTCTTCGAGTTTCGACACTGATGACGCAACAGCGGAAGTGGACTTGGCCCAGACTGCCGCAGTTCTTAAACTCGAACCCTTCGAACGCTTTGTCTATGTCATGTCGGTTCTTGAACACTATTCCGATCTGGACTGTTCGCTGCTCCTTGGCTGCACCCGGCGGAACGTAATTACAGGACGAATTCGGGCGTTGCAGCAGCTCGAAATGCGATCGACCTTCAACTATAGCCCAAGGTAAACGAAGAGACTCAGGCAGACTTCTTGTTCTCCGGCACCAGGTGGTCCATTTTGCCCGACATCTTCACCTTGCACCTTGCTTTTCAGATCCACCAGCTGGTAGATCCTCAACGCGATATGGTTCAGCAGCATTGCCGCCCGATGGGAATCGTGGGCCAACCATGCGGGCCAATTTTCAGGTTCTGTCAATCGCATGTCAGCTTCTTGGGGGTGTCGAAATCCGGACACTTGTCGAGACCTCTTTTCCAGCGCGGTGGGGTGAAGGGAAGTCTTTGGATAGTCTGCCGGGTACGCTGCCGTTGGTGAGATCCGCGCTTCGTGGCTTTTCGCCGAGTTGAGGATTCCTAGCCTTACTTTGAACAACTCTGACAAAAGTGTCGAAGCCATCCTTCGACATCCGTTGACACCACACTCGCCTAATTCGCGGTTTTTCATTAGATCCAATGATTTACGAGATGTCCATCGCGGCTCCACTGTGGTCGTTTAGTTGCCTTTTCAAAGGGAGTTCTTGGAAGACTGTCGTTCAAGTCTGCTGTGATCTGGAGGAAAGCGCGGAATGAATTGGCGGATCTTTATACTCTTACTCTGCCTTTGCGGATCGAGGTTGTCTAAGGCGCAGGAGCCGCCGGCTCTGCTGCCCGACGCGCCTAGGCCCCAGTCAGGAATCGTTGTTGGCACTGTAGTCGATGTGAACAACGACCCCGTTTCCGGCGCCAGCGTAACTCTTGAGGGCCCACTCAGTCATCCACGCGCGGTCGTCTCGAACGACAACGGATTCTTTGAATTCAAGGGTCTGGAGCCGGCAAACCCCTATCACGTCACCATCAGCGCCGAGGGATTTGCTAGCTGGACTTCACCCGAGCTTATCCTCAAGCCAGGCCAGTATCTAATCCTGGCGGTCTCCAAACTCCGTATCGCAACGGCCCTGACCCAGGTCACCGTGGGTTATTCTCCGGTAGAAGTCGCCACCGAGCAAGTCAAGGCGGAAGAACAGCAACGCATTTTCGGCTTCATTCCCAATTTTTATGTGCAGTACGATCCGAACGCCGCACCCCTTACGACGAAGCTGAAGTTCCAACTTGCCGCCAAAGTCGCCTTCGATCCAATCACCCTCGTCGGGGTAGGTGTGTTCGCTGCTGCCAACCAGGCAGGGGACACACCCGACTACCGCCAAGGGGCAATCGGTTACGGCGAGCGCTATGGTGCTGCCTATGCGGATGGCATCACGGACATTATGATCGGCGGCGCTATCCTACCATCGCTTCTGCATCAGGACCCACGCTACTTCTATCAGGGCACGGGCACGAACAAGTCTCGCGCTTTCCACGCATTAACCAGCCCATTCGTCTGCAAAGGCGACAATGGCAAGTGGCAGCCGAACTACTCGACTATGGGCGGAGATCTGAGCGCGGCCGCCCTGTCGAATGCCTACTATCCTCCATCGAATCGTGGCGTAGGGTTATTCCTGAGCAACTTCTTCATCGACACCGGCCAGCGGGCAGCCGCCAACCTGGCACAGGAGTTCGTCCTGCGCCGCCTTACCAAAGCCAAGAATAAGTGAGCATCCCTCGGCAGTGTCGTTGTCAAGTCGTCACCTGGCGAAAAGACTGTTGGAATCGACGACACCGATCCGGAGCTGATATCCAGCCAGATCGGCAGAGTATTTCTTGAGTCAAACACCTGACATGATTCTCGGCGGAGCTGCTTCTGGCATGGATTCTGCAGTAACGGCTGCCCGACGTACGACACGAAAAGGAACCGTATCATGAAAGCCAAGACAATTGTCGCTGTCCTGTTATGTATTGCTACCTCGTCACAGGCAGCATTCACTGGAGCGCAACGTAAGGCTCCCGGAGACGAACCGCCGCAGGTGAAGATCGCGCGCCCCTCCGCCGACTACGCTAGCGTCTCGTCCGGTGCATTCCACCCAATACCAGAGGCAGATACCGCCCGGAGGCGGGCCGTGCCGGCGGAGCCTGCCCCGCCCGCCGGGGGTGAGGTGGCAGTTATCGCCATGCCATTTTCCTCCTTGGAGCTAAGTCCCACTTTGGTCGAATACCTGGGTTTGACCCTAACACAAGCCAAAAATATCCAAAAATTGATGGATCGGGAGCGCCCAACAACAGAACCGTTGATGGATGAACTGCGAACAATTACCAGAGAGCCGCGCATCACGATTCAGAGAAGTCTTGCGGCTCGGCAACTACAGCTTCTTGCCGAGTTAATGAGAGCCAACTCACGACTTCAACGAAGAATTGACGATGTACTTGATCCGCAACAGCGCAAGAAGCTCGACTCCTTCAAGCGCGCGAGCGAAGTCACGCTGGTGGATGGCAACTAGAGGCGAGTCGATAACACGCTCGAGGAGCACTTGCGTCTTATCGGGGCTTCGAGACACGAGCCATCAAGTCATCCAATCTCGAAAGCAAGAGTTTCAGAATCGGAGACTCGTTTGACTTTTTGTAGCCGAGCACCAGATCGACAGTTGGCGTATATCCCTTCAGAGGACGACTCGTCACAGACGAAGGGAGATAGTGCAGTGCGAGGAGGGCCAACGGCGAGGCGAGATTCGTTCCGATATAGATCCGGCAAATTTGGCCACCCTGATCGCCAGCACTCTTGAAGGCAGTCAAATGGTGGGCCGTTTACAGAGGAAGGAATCGCCTCGTGACCTTGTCGTCTGTCATCTGGAGGAATACCTCGAAACTAAGGTTCGGGCCGAGAAAGGGAAGACCGGAGGCGGCTAGTTATGACTACGCAAGAAATTCCCCCGCAGGCGGACTTTAGGGAGCGAGCAAAAACGAACGACGTTCCAATCGCGCGTCTGATTGGATTTGAGGCGAAAGACATTGCCGATGGACGGGCTACGGTCGTCTTGGTAGCCGGACCGCAGCACGCAAATCCCATGGGGACACTGCACGGGGGGATTCTTTGCGACATAGCGGACGCGGCAATGGGAATAGCGTTTGCAAGCACTCTCGCGCCGGAGGAATCCTTCACGACGGTCGAACTGAAAATCAATTTCTTTCGACCCGTCTGGCAAGCGCAACTCAAAGCGCAAGGAACAGTTGTGCGGCGGGGCCAGACGATCGGCTATGTGGAGTGCACCATCACCGACGAGCAGAACCGATTGGTAGCGAAAGCCACCTCCACTTGCATGGTCCTTCGCGACCAGAAGGCCGCAGGCCGGTAATCCTTTTATGTAAGCACCTGCCTGTTTGGCGAATCACCTGCCGTTTCGTAGGCATTCCAGAAAGGTGCGATGTGCCATCGAGCGGTTGCGCTCGGTTTGTACGAACTCAAGCTCTGCGTGCCTCTGGTGCCGCCACGTGACGTCGGTTTGGCGAGCTTCCCTGATAAAATAATTGCGAAACCACGCGACACGGAGAGATGGCCGAGTGGCTGAAGGCGCGCGCCTCGAAAGCGTGTATACCTTAACGGGTATCGGGGGTTCGAATCCCTCTCTCTCCGCCAGTTCTTTAAACACAACATCTTAGCGGCGTGGCTACCAAGAGTGGCTACCAAATTCTCTGCTCTTCTTGAGTTCGCGGTATTGGACCCTAGGAGAACATCATGACCGTGAGCCTGTACGTCAGAGTTGTAGTCAAGGGCAAACGCCGCTACGCTGATGGTCGCCTACGGCACGGATCAGGCCACTTGCCAGATGGTGGTACAGCGAGGCGTTCGATAATCCCACGTGATGAGCCAGCAAAATACATGCAACCGCGAAGTCATGGCCGAGATTCTCGATGGGGTTGTGCCAGAAGCAGATCGTGGCAAACGCTGCTCGACACAATCACAAAGAGCGGATGTAATGACTTCCAGATCACCGACTACCAAAACGTCACCGTCCCCGCTCCAGACACCAGTGTCGTCTGCCAAATCCTGCCATAGAGGGAGCGGCAACCGTTACGCGTACAAACTCCTCGTGTGACAACAACGCCAACTAGGCTGCCCGCCCCAGCCGCAGAGTGCCCAACTAATGCGCTACTTCCCGGTGAGCACGCGGATCAATCGCATGAGGAGGAATGTTCTGCGACCCGTGGAGGTTCTCCCGATTCAGAGAGAGCATCGGTTAAAAAGGAAGAGTCGAGCGTCGATGTCGTTAGTTAAACTTTAGGGCGCAAGCCGCATCTTCAGTAACTTTGGTGTTCGCCGTGTGACGGATATTCTCGATGCATGCCGGATTTTGGCGCTCAGCGCTCACCCAAGATGGTAACCATACACAACCTGCATGAGATGAAAGCAGCGGCCCACGCCAACGGCCCAGGAACAAAGCTGCTGGTACTCGGACTCGGAGAGGCTATCGTAACAACGTGCGGTCAGGCCCGTTTATTTTTGGAACAGCGGGATGGGGGTGAGAATGAAGCCACGAACACCTAAGCCGAACGTATGATGTGAGGACTGGCGTCGCTTGAATTCGCTGTGGGACGGGGATTTCCCGACAAAGCGGTTTAACGCCCTACCTGTTTTGCGAACACGCCGCCTGAACCTCGGCAGGACTCTCATCGCGAACCATTCCTTTAGCAAACCAAATTTCTGAGTCGTTCGGATTTATATGATAGTCTAATGGCTATCAGCTAAGTTTGATTCACCCGCAGTTAAAAGTCGGTCTCGCCAACCAGCGTCACCCCTTCTCACCGCAGCGACTCTTCTCAGCCGAAATTCAAGATATAGAAATAGGAATATCAATTGGAACAAGGAACAGTAAAGTGGTTTAACGACGCCAAAGGTTATGGCTTCATCAGCCGTCAAAATGGGGAGGATGTATTCGTGCATTTCTCCGCCATTCAGGCTGGCGGATTCCGCAGCCTCCAAGAGGGGCAAGCCGTGCAGTTCGACGTGACCAAAGGCCCGAAGGGCTGGCAGGCGGAAAATGTTCAGGCTGTCTAAGTTGCAACCAAAAGGATGCCCGTGATCCGAGAGGATTTCGGGCATTCCCTTTCTTCGCTGGTGCGATGCCAGATTAGGCTCTGACCTGAACCGATACCAACTCCGGATTGCACCGAAGAGTTTGGATAGATTTGACGGCATCTTCTGCCGTTAATCTTCCCATTAACAGCGCTAGCTTACGGTCGGATGTCATCTGAATAGGGGTTCGATCAATCCGCTGGACATACTTAGGTTTGTGGATACCTCCACGGTTCACTTTCACAACAAACTTTGTGGTTTTCATAGTTTTTTCGCTGTTTTTATTATACGCCGATGAGCGTCCCTCGATCTCCGAGAGCGCATACCTCGATTCAGCGCCCATAGCATTCAGTCCGGCGAGGAGAGCAGTACAGATGAGGTAAACTTGGGTGTATTCGATTGGGTACTGGTAGGGGGTGATGAGATTGGCAGAAGTTAGACTGCAAGAGGGTGAATCCCTCGAAAACGCATTGCGTCGTTTTAAGCGTAAAGTGCAACAGGAAGACATTATCAAGGAGGTCAAGCGCCACTCCTTCTACCTGAAGCCGGGCGAGAAGAAGCGCGTCAAGGAAGCGTTAGCGCGAAAGCGTGCCCGGAAAAAGAGCCGGAAAGAATCAGACTAAATTGCAGAGTATGGTCGCCGCTGCTAAGCAGCGGCCTTCCGTTTCACTGGGCAAGGTTTTTCCGCTGGACAATCGTTCTATTCTGGGGCGCTTCGGCTTTACGGCTGTACTGAGTTCAATCCAAGGTAGACAGCCCAGCCCGCGATTACCAAGATCATCAGGCCCGAAGTTGCGCCTACCAGTTTCACCAGAGGATTTATTTTATTCACCTTGGCGATGAGTTGGCTTTGTTCCGTTGCCCGTGATGAGGAAGACTCATCAATGAAAAGTTGGTCGTCCTCTTGCCTAGTCAGGGTGCTGCGATAGAAGAGCAGGATGAGAAGAATTCCAGTCACAACGCCCCACGCAATTAGCAGCCATTCCATTCCTTGGGTCATAGGTCAACCTCCACTATTAATTTCGGGAACTAAAAATGCAAAACGGCCTAGTCAGGCTATTCCTGGGTCTCAGCAATAGTCAATGCGATTTCGGGTTTGTTTCCCACAGGCTGGCGAATATCTTCGCCCTGAGGGATTCGGTGAAAACAGAGAACCTCTGAAATTCCTCGAGTCGAGGGTGGCAAAATGGAAGATGTGGTGTTTACCACGTAACGACCGAATGCCTGCGAAAACCAGTCCGAATACTCGGTACGGTCCGAAGGAGCACCTCCCAAAGCATCCATGTCCCCAGCTCTCCCACCCAGACATGGTGATTGATGTAGTCCGTAGCGCCGCAAAAGCGGTTCAAACAGCCACGGTAGCAGCGGAAGCCCCATTGACTTTCCGTCGGAGTGCCGACAGCCTTGGTAACTGTTCAGTTGGGTTGCGATGATTTCTCGTCCAGTCCGGCTGAACAGTTACATGGATTCCGGAGATCAACTCACGAAGCGCGCTCCTTTGTCGAGCTGAAACGCGCAGTCTAACGCCGCTGCCTGAAAAATTCCTGCAACACTTCAGCGCAACGGCCTCCCAGTACGCCCCCGCGAACCTCCATTCTGTGGTTTAAATTGGGGTGGTTCAACACCTGCATCACTGAACGGACGGCTCCCGCCTTCACATCATCCGCGCCGTAAATCAGCCGTTTCAGTCGGGCATGAACCAAAGCCCCGGCACACATCGCGCACGGCTCAATCGTAACAAACAGCTCGCAGCCCTCCAGGCGGTGGTTGCCGATGGCAGCGCCCGCTTCACGAAGCGCGATAATTTCGGCATGAGCCGTGGGATCCGACTTCGCGAGGTTCCGGTTGCCTCCACGCCCAACAATCTTGGCACCGCAAACCACTACCGCGCCTACTGGAACCTCTCCCGCTTCGAGCGCGCGTCGAGCCTCGCGCAGAGCCTCTTCCATGAAAAGTTCGTCGGCGTGGTTTCCGGAGTTCGGTGAAAACGGGTTGGTCGCGGGGGAGTCCAAGGTTGGTCAGCTTGTGATCAGCATGCAAATTAAGTGATTCCTCAGCTTTCATTCCATCCGATGCTGTGCAAGTAGAGACGCCAGCAGCGGCAGGTTCGGACGCAATGGCTGATTTACAAAAATGTATTTGCCGGCGCTCTCCGCCAGAAGATAAGTGGAATCCGGAGGCAGCCGCGAAAGCGCCTCCTTGCGAAATTCTTCCGGAACAAAGATGAAAATTCGATTCGGACTGTTCCAGAAAGCAGGGAACTGCTTATCGTCCAAAAACGTTGGTGGCACGTCAGGATAGTTCGATCCAATCTCAAGATTCGTGCCGAAACGCCCGTTGTAAATCCACACATGACGGTGCGTATAAAACGGGATACTTGACCCGGAATTGAAATCGCCGTACTGAATGATCTGGTCCTGTGGACGCAAATACGGAAGTATCGCGTCGGCAAGCGCCCGCGACGACATTCTCGGTTCAAAGCGTTTAAACGCCCAGTTTGCCGCAAAGAAAAATAGTCCCATGGCGAAAGCCAGCGTCAAAGTCGCCGCGGAATTCTTCCAGTTACGGCGCAGCAGCCACGCTCTTCCAAATCCTACAATGAAGAGCAGCATGGCAAAAATAGCTGGTCCGCGCAGCGCGGCGAACGTCTGTGGCGTCAGGTCGAAAATATGCGCCATAGAAAGGCGATACGTATCGAGGTCGTGATATTGGAGCAGGTGCGAAATGCCCCCCTTTGACGAGATATCCAGCGACGAAATCACCAGGTAACCGAGACAAATCGTCGCCAGCGCTCCCACCACCGCCAGCCCGGATTGCAGGCGTGGCAACCAACGGTCACGTAAGGCTTCGGCATCAGCCAGACCCACCGCCAGAAGGATTGCAATCGCCGGCCACGCCCCAAAACTGTAATACTCCATCCGTGAGCCGCTAGTGAGAGAAAAGAAAAACAGGATCAACCCGGCCCAGATGAAAAGCAGCAGCCGCGCCTGTTGTGCCGGTTCCATTGAGCGTCCCCACATCTTAGGACTCGGAAATTCACGAAATGCATAGTGGATGAAGAAACTCCACGGAAAGAACCAAACCAGATGCAGCGCCCACCACAGCACTAGCGGGACAGCTTCGTAGTCCGGTGGGTAACGCGTGCCCAGCGCGCGTTTCAAATGCTCATTGATAAAGTAAGACCACAAAAATCCGGGCGAACGCTGTTCCGCCAGCGCATGCCAAGGCACCGCGATCACAAGAAAGATCAGCCCGCTGGAAAAAATTCTCAGTTCGCGCCAGCGTCCCCAGCTTCGCGTGAACAGAATAAAGAAGAACACCACGCCCAGCGGGAAAAGTACCCCAATCAATCCGAGCGTCAGCGCGGCCAGCGCCATCACCACGGATGCGCCCCAATATCCAATCCGAGGGCTTAGGGTGCCGGTCCACGCGCGCAGAAAAAGGTAGAAAAAGGCAGTCAGTTCTGCCGCAAAGATCGCCTCTGGCACCATCACTCGGGTGAATAGCCAGGTTCCAACACTGGTACAAATAACCAGCCCGGAATAAAACGCTGCGGTCTCGCCAAACCATCGCCGAGCAAAAAAATAGACCATCAACACCAGGCCAACAACTCCCAGAACCAGTGGTAGCCGGGTCTGGAACGCGCCCTGTCCTAAAAGCCTGTAGCTGACCGCAACCATCCAGTAATGCAACGGCGCCTTTTCGAGGTAACGGATCCCATCCTGATACATCACAACCCAATCGCCTCGTTGCAGCATCTCGCGCGACACCAGCGCATGTGAGGCGTCGGCATCATCGAGCAACGCCGGTTGAGCGGCGGTAGCGACGTAAATTCCAAGGGAGAGCGCAAGAAGAATAAGGATGGAGAATCTAGATTTCATCTAGGGTAGGAAACTTAGTGCACCTTTCTTCAAGGAGGCCGGGAAATAGAGGATCAAGAACCCTTGGGACGAAACCTTTATCATAACATTTGAGCGACAGACGTTTCCGCTGAAGGTCCCCCCTTTAAGCTCGGCTTAGGCGGCTTGGTCCGGGAGACAGAGCTTCGCTTTTCAGAGTGTGCCGAGTGGGCGGCTGTCAGGGCATGAGGGACGAATTAGGTTGCAGCGCCGGGGAAACTTAGTGCACAACTTCTATCATGAACCCACCGGGCCCGTTGAAATAGAACGTCCAGGAGCCGTGCAGGCGAGACGGTTTTGGCACGTTGTAACCATCGTCATGTAGACGCTGGTTGATCTCATCTACCCGTTCAGCGCTCTCCTGAATGAAGCCAATATGAAAGCCCGCCGGATATTTCAGTTCGGCGCCTTTTGCTACGCGGAACAGCGCCAGTACCAGGCCGTTGTCGTCGGACATGAAGCTCACCGCTTCGCTTGGTTTCGTGCCTGCAATACTCTTCAGGCCAAAGTACTTTTCGAGGAAGCGATGGGTTTCAGGAACGTTGGAGACGGTGAGATTCAGGTGGTTAAGTTTCATGGGCAAGCCTTGGCGCGGTCACTAGCCACCGCACTATTTTTGATTCGCAATCATGGTCGCCGGTCGCAGCTCTTTGCCTGTGATCAGAAGGAGTGGACCATCAACTGCCTCGACGGACAGGTTAGCGGGCCCGACACGGACGTAATCTCGCCACCGCTTCAACGGTTCGGTAAGATCAGCGCGTCCTCGGGAGATCCACCATGTACCGCATGTCAGCAGGTGGATCCGGCGACGTTCGACATGGCTGCCAAATAGTGGTGCGCCGGCGAATGCCCTCGGGGTTCACTCACTAGATGCCATACAGTCGCGGCGAATCGATCGCAACCATTCTGCCCCTAAGCCAGCGCGGCGTGAACTTCGAGATACTCCGCCTTGATGATTGTGTGATTGACATCACCCAGATTATTTTTAGCCCAATGTTGCGCAAGTTCGTCCGCAAGCGCCTTCTGCGCGGACGGGTCCAATCGCGCAAACGTGGTCTGGGTGGGGCCAAAATATTTTCGGAAAAATTCCACGGTATCAGTGGGGCTGAAGGGGTAATCAAACAGAAGTTCTTGCTTAGTGGTCTCAAAACGCGCAATCTTTCTTTCCCCCGCGCCCAGCCGCTCAACAACAACTTTCCCCACTCCCCACAGCGACGGCGGCTGCATTCCTGGCGGAGGCGGCGCGTGTCGTGCGGTAATCATGAACATTTGACCCACAAAGCCTTCCGGCGTCCAGTTACCCATCGCCACCATGCCCCCTGGACGGCACACGCGCTTGAGTTCAGAAGCCACAACCTCGGGACGCGGGGCGAACATTGCGCCAAACATCGAGAGCACAACATCGAACTGCCCATCGGGGTAGGGAAGTTTCTCCGCATCTCCCTCGACAAATTCGATTTCGAGATTTTCTTCCGCTGCACGTTGCCGGGCCTGTTCCAGCAAATTCGGCGCGATATCGAGACCGGTAACCTGCGCGCCTGTCCGACCCGCAGGAATCGATTGGTTGCCGGTGCCGCAAGCCACATCCAGCACCTTCATGCCCGGCTTGAGATTCAGTCGGGCGACGAAGCCTTGTGCCTCTTTCGCGTTGAGCCGCGCAATCTGACCGAAGTCTCCGGCCATCCAGCTAGCGCGCAAATTGTTTTTCAATTGTGCGAATGCTTCAGGTGAACTGCCCATGGTACCTCCCAAGCAAGAATGTAATGAGATTATAGAGGTCGATACCCGGCTTCGCGTCAAGGTCTCCTATTCAGGGATCCCCACCACCAGCGTCCGCCTGCGAGGCAATTCAGCGTCCGACACTTCTGCGGCGAACGGCACCTGGAGACCTAGCCGCTCGCACTCCGCAAAAGCTACTTCGTTGAAGAAGTACACCACGTCGCCTCCAAAGCGATCCTTCAGCCTCCGCCGTTCATCCAGGTCGAACGGGCTCGCCGAATATACTTTGACGTCTTTCACTTCGCGCACAATGGCGCCCAACCGGCGCTGAAATTCGAGCGCTCCAGTCCGGACCTGCGCCATGGTGAGAGCCACCACGTGATATGGCATGGAATAGATTATGCGGGGAAGAACCTGAATCGCACAGAAAAAATGGATGGCCAGCTTGGCCGTCCACGAGAGCGCTCTCTAGCGGGCCAACCCCTAGTTTTGCATCTGTATTTGTAGCATCTCGCCCGGCAGCCGGGTCATTCTGCTTCTCACCGGCACTTCCGACGCACGCTCCTCGCTTCGTTTCCGCTCGCGACTTGCCATGGGAGAATCATCCGCGCGCATTCTTTCCATTCGAATGCCCAGCGTACGTTCCAGTTGATGCAAGTCGGTTCGTTGGTCTCTGGTGAACAGGGTAGACGCCACGCCCAGGTTCCCGGCGCGTCCGGTGCGGCCCACGCGATGGATAAAATTCTCCGCCACTTCCGGCAGATCGTAGTTAATCACATGAGCAATATCTTCGACGTGAATACCTCGTGAAGCCAGGTCGGTTGCCACCAGAATCTGGTAACGTCCCTGCTGGAATCCCGTCAAAGCCGCGGTCCGCTGCGATTGCGAGCGGTCGCCATGAATCATGGCCGCGGCAAATCCCTCGCGATTCAAAGTCTTCGCCAGCCGTTCCGCGCCGCGCTTGGTACGCGCAAATACCAGACAGCGATTCGTCTCCTTCGAGAGCAATCGGTGCAGCATTTCCTGTTTGCGATCGACAGCCACTTCATAGGCCTGCACCCGCACATTCTCCGATGGCTTCAACGTCGAGCCAAACGCCAGCCGTACCGGATTCCTCATGTAGTCATTCACGAGGTGCACCACCGACGCCTCCAGCGTTGCTGAAAAACACAACGTCTGGCGCTCTTTCGGCAGCACCGACGCAATGCGTCGAATCGCCGGAAGAAATCCCATGTCGAGCATGCGATCAGCCTCATCCAGTATCAGCATCTGCAAACTTCGGAAATCGATCAGCCTTCGATCAAGGAAATCCTCCAACCGTCCCGGCGTAGCCACCACCATGCGCGCGCCTCGGCGCAGCGCCGTTAACTGCTGTCCTTCCGACAGCCCGCCGACCACCAGTACCGCGGGGGTCAGCTTATTTCCGCGAAGTGCGTTGTATTGATCGACCACTTGCATGGCAAGCTCGCGCGTGGGAACCAGTACCAACGTTGAAATTCCCGGCGTAGCTTTTCCCACCAGCCGTTCGATCACCGGGATCAAAAATGCCAGCGTCTTGCCGGTTCCGGTCTGCGCCGTAGCAAGTACGTCTTTGCCGGCAAGCGCCTGCGGAATGGCCGCCGCTTGAATGGGGGTTGGCATTAAAAACTTGGCCAGCGACAACCTCTCCTGCGCATAGGCGGAGAGGGGCAACTCTGTGAAACTCTGCATTGATAGTTATTCTCTTTTTCTGTTGGCGGAAGTCATCGCCGCGCACACACCAGCTTCCGGGCGGGCACAGCAACTTGCATTGCCAGTTAATTTACGCCGAAAACAAACGGGAGGGACGAAAGGCGGGATTTCAGATACAACCAGAGCAACCGCACCACAACCGTGGTATTAGACGCAACACCATTGTAACACAAGCGCTATTAATTCCCAGGTAACTTCAGTGACTCCGCCAAGAATGCCCGAGGGTGCCTCGTCCAAGCTCCGCCTGGGTGGGGGGGGTCTCATGACACAAAGGTGGTGCGCCTCGTGTGCTTCGAGATTTGCTAGGGCTGAGCCACCCGCCGCCCAAATCTCCCGTGCCTTGTCATCCCGAGCGAAGTCGAGGGACCCTGTGTTTCTCCCGCTAACACCAGAGCACCGTAGAGGTAGATTGCCGGGCTCTAGCGCTAGCGTGTCCGTGCGGCCGTTCCGAGCAACTATTTTGAAACAATACCAGTGCCGAAATCGTACATTGCCGGTATGCAAATCCGATTAGCCCTGCTTCTGAGTGTCATACTTATCGCCAGCGTGGCGCGGACTGCCGACCTGGCACTGACTGGAGCAAAGATTTATCCCTCGCCCACCGATGCACCCATCGAAAACGGATCGATCGTGATACGCGACGGCCGCATTCTTTCCGTTGGTCCCAGATCGACGATCAAAATCCCGCAATCGGCGACAGTCATGGACTGTAAAGGACTCGTCGTTACGGCAGGATTCTGGAACAGTCACGTTCACATCCTCGCTCCCGCTCTGCTTCACCCTACAAGACGCGGACGCCAAGCCGCTTGATCAACAACTGGACACGATGTTCAACCGTTGGGGTTTTACCACCGTATTCGACATCGCCTCAGCCCTGGACAATACCCTCGCACTGCGGCGCCGCATCGAAAGCGGTGAACTGCGCGGTCCACGTATTCTCACGGTCGGAGAGCCCATCTGGACGATTGAGCCGGTGTATGTTCGTGATTTTCTCCGCCAAAATCATATCCTTATCGAGAACACGGAGACCCCGGAACAAGCGATCGCTCTCGTGCGTGCTCATGTCGCAAGAGGTGCAAATGGGATCAAGTTGTTTACCGGCTCCGACCAGGGACACGGCCAAGTGGCCCTCCTACCCGTTGCCACTGCCAAGGCTGCGGTGGACGAGGCACATCGTCACCATATGTCGGTCTTCGCCCATCCCACGAATGTAGAGGGCGTGCGTATTGCTATCAATAGCGGCGTCGACGTACTGGCCCATACTCTGCCGCAATCACCACCATGGACTCCCGAATTCACCCAGCAACTGAAGCATGCGAACCTGAGCTTGATCCCAACTTTAACCTTGTTCGATGTCGAGGGGCGCAGGCAAAACATCCCCGACCAGCAACGCACGGCTTGGATCGGCGAAATGGTTGACCAACTCCGAGCTTACTCAAAGGCGGGCGGCGATATTTTGTTTGGAACGGATATCGGCTACACCGACCACTACGACACGACGCTGGAATTCACTTTCATGTCGCAGGCAGGCATGAACTATAAGCAAATTCTCGCTTCTCTCACGACAAATCCAGCGCAAAAGTTCGGAGATTCCGACCGTACCGGCCACATCGCGAAGGACATGAAGGCCGACCTGGTTATCCTAAGCGCCGATCCTGCCGAGGACGTCACGGCATACTCCAGAGTGCGTTTCACGATCCGTAACGGCAAAGTCGTTTACAAGGAAAGATGATCTCAACACGCTTCTCAATGGCGGCCCCAGCAAAGCTCGGCAACCCACCCACTGTCAACGCAAAGTAGAAAGTTCCGGTTCTGTGCAAGATAGAGAGTTCCGCTTTTGAAGCCGGGATGGGGGAGCGCGAGGGGCAAGATTCATCCAGTTCTTGTATCGGCTCGCGTCTTTGCTCCACGCTTCTTTCAGACCCGCCTCGCGACGACGCCCCTGCGTTTCTCTAGCCCTTCACCTCCACCAAATTGGCAAGGGACTTTCACCCCCAAGCTGTCGAACATGTTCGGCCACAAAGCAACAGCCCCGCGCCTCACCCCGGATATACGCCATGAAAAAATGCCCTCGCTCCCGCGAGGGCATTTCCTCATTCCTTACTCGCCCCGCCTAGTGTTTCGTAACAGACTCTTGTGCTCGGGGCTTGATCTGGCTGATAGCTGACAGCTTCTTAGTACATGCCTTCCATACCGCCGCCGTGGCCGCCGGGCGCGGGAGCTCCCTTTTTCTCTTCCGGGATCTCCGCTACCAGGGCCTCGGTGGTCAGCATCAGGGATGCAATCGATCCGGCGTTCTGCAGTGCGGTGCGCACTACTTTGGTCGGATCCAGCACGCCCGCCTTGACCAGGTCTTCGTAATCGCCGGTCAGGGCGTTGTAGCCGAAGTTCGTGTCCTTGGCATCGTTGACTTTGCCCAGAACGATTGCGCCTTCCTCTCCGGCATTCTCGGCGATCTGACGCAACGGCTCAACTAGGGCGCGCTTCACGATATTCACACCGATCTGCTCATCGCCTTCGAGCTTCAGCTTGTCCAGGGCACTGACCGAACGGGCCAGGGCCACGCCGCCGCCGGGGACGATTCCTTCTTCCACGGCCGCACGGGTTGCGTGCATCGCATCTTCGACGCGAGCCTTCTTCTCTTTCATTTCGGTCTCGGTCGCGGCTCCGACCTTGATCACAGCTACGCCACCGACCAGCTTTGCCAACCGCTCCTGCAACTTCTCGCGGTCGTAGTCGCTGGTGGTCTTGTCGATCTGGCTGCGGATTTCCTTTACGCGGCCTTCGATGTCCGCATGCTTGCCTTTGCCTTCGACGATCGTGGTGTTGTCCTTGTCCACCGTGATCTTCTTGGCCTGGCCGAGGTCCCCGATCTGGACGTTCTCCAGCTTGATGCCCAGGTCTTCGGTGATGGCCTTGCCGCCGGTGAGGGTGGCAATGTCCTGCAGCATGGCTTTGCGGCGATCGCCGAAGCCGGGAGCCTTGACGGCCGCGACTTGCAACGTGCCACGCAGCTTGTTGACGACGAGGGTAGCGAGCGCTTCGCCTTCGACATCCTCAGCCACGATCAGGAGCGGCTTGCCGCTCTTTGCGATCTGCTCCAGAAGGGGAAGCAGGTCTTTCATCGAGCTGATTTTCTTTTCGTTGATCAGGATGTACGCGTTCTCGAGCGAGACTTCCATCCGCTCAGGATCGGTCACAAAGTAAGGAGAGAGATACCCGCGGTCAAACTGCATGCCTTCGACGACGTCCAACTGCGTCTCCAACGTCTTCGCCTCTTCCACAGTAATGACACCATCCTTGCCCACCTTCTTCATAGCCTGAGCAATAATGTTCCCAATAGTTTCGTCATTGTTTGCGGAAATTGTGCCTACTTGGGCGATCATGTCGCCGGTTACTGGTTTGGAGAACTTGTCGAGTTCGCCCTTAACGCGGTTGCCTTCTTTATCGAGGCTGCCGCAGATGGCGGTGATGGCCTTTTCGATGCCACGCTTCATGGCCATCGGGTTAGCGCCGGCTGCGACGGTCTTCACGCCTTCGCGGTAGATCGCCTGGGCCAGAACGGTGGCGGTGGTGGTGCCGTCGCCGGCTACGTCGGAGGTCTTGCTGGCGACTTCGCGAACCATCTGCGCGCCCATGTTTTCGAGCGAGTCTTTGAGTTCGATTTCCTTAGCTACGGTGACGCCGTCTTTGGTGATGGTGGGTGAACCGAATTTCTTTTCGATGACGACGTTGCGGCCCTTGGGGCCGAGGGTGACCTTTACCGCGTCAGCCAAGAGGTTGACGCCGCGGAGAATCGCCTGTCGCGACTCCTCGCCGTGTACGATTTGCTTTGCCATAGTTCTTTTCTCCTCACGAAATTTTCTGGTCGCAGGACACGCCTGCGATATGGATGTTCGCGTCGCGCCTTATTGTTCCGTTCGCTTCGCTGACGGAACGCGCGGTCGCTCACTTGGATCCTTCGCTCGCGCGGCGCTCGCTCAGGATGACAACTAAAGATGACAACCAACAAACAGGTTAGCGGCGCGATCCGGCGAGTTCTTTCTTGGCTGCGCCGGTAAGGATGCCCAAAACTTCTTCTTCGCGCATGATGATGAAATCTTCACCATCGAGTTTGATTTCGGTGCCGGAATACTTGCCGAACAGAATGCGGTCGCCCTCTTTTACGGCCAAGGGGAATACTTTGCCTTCATCGTTGCTCTTGCCTTTGCCCACGGAGATGACTTCTCCCTCCTGAGGCTTCTCTTTGGCGCTGTCGGGAATGATGATGCCACCACGGGTAGTCTCGCCTTCTTCAATTCGGCGGACTAGAATGCGGTCGTGTAGCGGGGTAAATTTAGCCATACGTGCATACTCCTTTCGTTCGGTTAGGTTTTGATGGGCCTGGATTTGATAGCCAGGGTCAGTTTTTGGATTGTTAGCACTCAGTGCTTACGAGTGCTAATTGTAGGGAGGTCGCGGTTGCTTGTCAAATGAGGATTTCGTTAAATGCTAATAAGTTGTTTATATTTAATACGTTACAAATACATGCATACGACCAACCCGGTCAGAAGTTGCGTTGATAGGATGGTCGCGTCTACATTGATTCGTCGAGACTCGGTTATGAGAAAAATCTGGTTGAGCTTCGCAATGACTATGGTTTTCGCCGCGGGAGCGGCCTTTGCCCAGGATGATACGGCCGTGCTGAATTTTCAGGTGCTACGCGATTTCAATGGCAAGCCGATCCGCAATGCCAGCGTGGTGATGCATCCGGTGCAGAAGAATGGGAAACAGGCGAAGGGTGGACTGCAGATCAAGACCGATGCGGAGGGTAAAGCCAGTTTCGATGGAGCGCCTTATGGAAAACTGCGAGTGCAGGTACTGGCGCAAGGGTTTCAGACTTACGGAGCGGATTACGACATCGACAAACCAACGCTCGAAATCACGGTGAAGATGAAGCGCCCAGCCGGACAGTATTCGATTTACGAAGACCATCCGGGCGAAACGAAGGATGAGAAGCCGGCGGAGCCCGATTCGAAAGACAGGCCGCAGTGAGCGAATATCGGCGGCTGACGCTGCGGATTTCGCGCTTCGGGGTAGGGTAATTGCGCAACGATTGGGGACACAGTATGGACTATTTGTTGAAGACTGAACCGGCGGTTTACTCATTTGCCGACTTACAACGTGACAAGAACACGGTCTGGGACGGTGTGACCAACCCGGTCGCGGTGAAGCATCTGCGGGAGATGAAGGCGGGCGATCGGCTGGTGATCTACCACACGGGCGATGAGAAGAGCGCTGTAGGGACGGCGTCGGTGGTTTCTCTGAATGCTTCAGATCCCAAGACTCCACTGGTGAAGATCAAGGTGGGAACTGTGGTGAAACCCGTGACGCTGGCGCAGGTCAAGGCGAACCGGGTGTTCGCTGATTCTCCGCTGGTGCGTCAGGGAAGACTCAGCGTGGTGCCTTTGACTTCGGCCCAGTATTCGTTTTTGGCCGGAGAGTGATCTCGTTTTCGTTCCGACCCGAATTCGAGCTCGCGCGGCGGGCGAAAGAGGGGGCTGCGTGCGGGGCACACCCACATCCGCCGACATCTCTGACCGTTCTCAGCGACCGGCTAATGGCTTCTGCACGTCGCGACCGGCGAATTTGTCTGACCATCGGATCCTTCCCGTGGCCTGCATCACCGCGAAGAGGGTGATTACGGAAATAGTGGTGATCGCCAGTCCAGTGAATCCCTTCCAGAAGAAGGCATAGGAAAAGACAATCAGGTAGATCAGCTGCGCAGTCCCCGCCTGCAGCGCTGCGAAGCGAAACCCGACGACCAGCCGGAGGTAGCTCACAACAAGGGTGATCGACACGAGTGAAGCGATAATCATGGCGGCATGGATTGAAATGTGATCCACCAGGTAAGCCAGGAGCAGGTGGAATGCGAAGAACGCGGTGGCGAGGAAGAAGTAGTTGACGGAATGAAGGTCGATGTTCCGCATGGTGGTGATGATGAACATCAGGAAGAAGAAAAAGAACAGGGACACGGGCGCGGCGTAGCTGATTTCGCCGGCCAGAGGCCCGGGCTGAAGTTTTTCCGGCATGGTCATTCCGATCTGGAAGCCGGAGATCAGGTCGGCATAGTGCCAAGTAAGATTCCAGCCATTTGCCGTCTCCTGTTTGGCGGTGGGGGAGAGGGTGTCATCGGCAAAGTCGATGTCTTTGAAATTGGTTCGCATGTTGAGGGTGAAATCGTGGGCGTGCGCTACGCCCTCACCCAGTTTGTATTTCCAGCTGTTCAGGCCCTGAGTGCGGTAGGCGAGGTGGAAAACGGCGGTCTCCTTCGGCCCAACGACGGCGTGAGCGGTGGCGCCTTGATTGTCCGTGGTGGGAGAGACGTCGGCGCCGTTCACCTGTATCGCCAGGCCGTCATAGACCGCCTTCTGGGCAGGAAAGCTGAAACGAAGACAGAAGGTGCGAGGCTCAGCGCTGTCATTACGGAAGTTGTAATCGCCGGCAAACTGGACCTGATAGGTGCTGTACCACAGCAAACCCTTCTGCCGGGGATCGAGATGGAAGTCCACCTGAACCCGGCTGGAGTTCAGCCGAACGGGGATTTCGGTTTGAGTCTTTTCGGCGTGAACAACGGTCTTTCCGTCTTCCTTTCGGGTCACGTTTCTAAGCTCGGTAATGGTGTAGGCAGCGGTTGGTGGCGCCTGCTCCTGGGGTGTCCCCCAGGTCGAGGCGACCCGGCCCTGAAGCTGTTCATTGCTGGAGTTGGTGCGGGACGCGATGGTAGCGCCCAGAATCATCCAGGCGATAGTGGTGCAGATGAAGATAAATACCAATGCGGCGATTTGGCGGATCAAATGATCTCCCTCCCTCGTTGGTTCTAGTTGGTGAGAGCACGTGCCATTCCCGGGAAGGGAAGGATGAAGCAAAGGGCTTAGTCGCGAGTTGGGGGTGCGGTTGTGTCAGTGGGGACACGGGTGTGTCAGGGGAAGGACGAAAGTGACGGCGGCGGGTAAAGCAGGTCCCCCCACTATGCTTGCTGCGCTGCGCTCCGGTCGGGGGTGACAATACTGTTTAGGATTTCGTAGGATACGGTTTTCTTAAGCTAGTTTGCCGGTTAGGCTTCAGCATTTTGCCTTCGACGCCGCCGCAGTATGGGTCTTTGACGGGGGAGTGATTGGCCAGTTTTTCGTTATTACAAAATCCCCCATCTTTCACCACAAAAGAGGCCCAAAGGTGGGGCACCAGGCTTTGGTGCGGGACCCCGCTTCGAGGGACTCTCGGAGTTAGGACGGTTTTTTACCACCAGGTCCCTCCACGGCACTTGCTGCGCTTCGCTCTGGCCGGGCTGACAATATCTTTTAGCTGGCTAGTTTGCGTAGGAATTCGCGTTCGTCCATGTGGTATTTGAAGGCTTTGTGACCGTCGATGAAGACGACTGGGACTTCGTCGGTAAAACGGCGGCGCAATTCGTCGTCGGTTTCTACGTCGATGTCGCGCCAGGCGAAGCCGCCACGGCGCTCCAGCTTGGACAAGGTTTCTTTGACGATTTCACAAAGATGGCAGCCTTTGCGAGAGTAAACGACGACTTGTCGCAAGACATCCATGGGCGGAGTTTAGCAGGTTTGGTGACTCGCGAAAAGCACCTAAGACCTTTCAAAAATCAAGCTGCCTAGACCCATTTTTACTCCCCAACCTTAGGATCGGTTGCGGCGATTTACAATCTCCTGCATGGCGCATGATGGCGGCAAACCTCTTTCCGGCAAGGCTGTGCTCATAACGGGCGGTGCAAAACGACTGGGACGCGCGATGGCATTGGCGCTGGCGGAGGCTGGAGCAGATATTGCCATCACTTTTCGGAATTCCGCGCGCGAGGCGCAACATGCCGTCATCGACATTGGGAGTTTTGGCGGGCGGGCGGTGGCTTTGGGCTGCGATATCACGAACGAGAAGAGCGTGAAGACGGCGATTAAGGAGACGGCCAAGGAGCTTGGAGGGATCGATATCCTGGTCAATAGTGCCGCCAATTATGAAACTGTTGAATTCGATCAGCTGACAGTGAAACAGTGGGACGCGATTTTTGCTTCCAACACGCGGGGGCCGTTTCTGGTATCGCGCGAATCTTTAAAGCATCTGCGGGAACGCGAGGGAAGAATCATCAATATGGGGTCGTTGGGAGGATTGCGTCCATGGGCTAGTCATGCGCACTATTGTTCTTCGAAGGCAGCCGTACACATGCTGACGAAAGTGATGGCGAAAGCTCTGGCGCCGGAAATCGCCGTGAACTGCATCGCGCCCGGCATGATCGATTTAGGGGAAAAGGCAGCGGCCGGGTTTATGAGGAAAATGGCGAAAGAGACTCCGATGCGGCGGAACGGGAGCGGGGAAGAGATTGCTGCTGCAGCATTATTTTTCGCCACTGCGCCGAAATTTATTACCGGGCAAATATTGGCGGTGGATGGCGGGTTGGGCCTCTAGGTTGAAGCGGCCTTCCTGTTCCGGCCGGCTCGCGGGCGCGGGCGCCCGCGCCACATGCGCCTGGTTTGTCATGCCCGTATGTTTGCTGTATTGTGGCCAGTCTTGCCGATGTATCGTGCTGGTTGAACGCTGATGAACAAATTTCTGGGGATCATGTTGTTGCTGTGCAGTGCGCTCACCTGGGGCCAGTCCCGCATTGAAGACGGCGGTCACGAAGTGCAGGTGTGGACCGGGGGCGGGTACTCGGTTCCAGGTGGTACTTCCCACACCGGCGTGTGGAACGCTGGACTCCGCTACGGATGGATCCTTACGCGGCCACACGGGCCGGGCTTCCTCAACGGCAGATTCGAATATGCGCTCGATGCGGTACCGGTCTTTGTCGTATTCCAGCCCGCGAATACGGCGTTCGGAGCGGGATTTAATCCGCTGAACCTGAAGTGGAACTTTGCCACGCGCGGACACATTGTTCCTTATCTCGAACTGAGCGGCGGAGCGCTATTTACTAATCACGATGTTCCGACCGGAACGAATAGTGTGAACTTCACTTCTTCCGCCGCGCTGGGGGCGCATATTCTGCGTAATTCCCTGAACTGGAGTGTTGAAGCGCGCTATATGCACATCTCGAATGCGGGCTTAGCCGACCGGAACTCTGGCATTAATACTGTGCAGGTGCGGCTGGGTATCGGAAAGTTTTTTGGGAATGGGAAGGCTGGTCAGTAGTGAGTGACCCGAGAAAGATTATCTTAAGCTGGAGGGTTGTTTTGAGCACCATAGGTGTCCTGATGAGCCTGTCCGCGAGTGCGCAACCACCTACACCTGACTGGATTGCCGTCAGCAATAAGTACACGCAGATGCTGCTGGATATCGAAATGAAGCACAGTCCCGAAAACGGTTCTGACGAGGGGCTGAGCCAGTTTGATAGTGAGGTGTCGCAACCTACACTGGCGGATGAAGATCAACAGCGACGAGAAACCGAGGCTGTACTTCCCACCTTGAAAAAAGCGTTGAGCCAGGCTAAGCAAAAAGAGGTCAAACAGGACCTGGAGATTGTGATTCGCAAGGTCAACCTGCGATTCAGAGAGCAAGACTTTGAACGCGCTCGTAAGGTGAGATTTTTTAATGCCAGCGAGATGGTCTTCAGCGGGGTTCGGGTCCTTTTAGATGAACAAACGCCCACGGAACGACGAAGCGCGGCCGTGGTTCGAATCCGCAAATATGCGGGACTGGAATCCGGTTACAAGCCGCTGACCGAGATTCTGGAGCAGCGAACGATCGAGCAGATGGCTAAGCCTCACATGGTTTATCCCGCACGCACCCAAATTGAGACTGAGCTGTCGCGGAATTCTAATTACCTGGAAGGAATCGCAACACTTCTGAAGAAGTACAAGCTGACGGGTTGGGAAGAACCCTATGACAGGTTGAAATCTCAACTGATCGAATACGACGCATGGGTGAAGGCAGATGTGTTGCCCAAGGGCCGCGCTGACTTTCGCTTGCCTGCGGAAGAATACGCGCTCAATCTTGAAAATTTCGGGATCGATGTCCCACCGGCACAACTGGCGGCCATGGCGCACCAGGCATTCAACGATCTTCAGGCAGAGATGAAGCCTATTGCGGCCCGAATCGCGAAGGAAAGCCATCTACCGTCGAGCGATTATCGCGATGTGATACGGGAATTGAAAAAGCAACAACTGGTGGGCGACGCGATCCTTCCGTTCTATCGGGACCGGCTGAAACAGATTGAGAAGATCATTGTCGAGAAGGAGATTGTCAGCTTGCCGGACCGTCCGGCGCGCATCCGGATTGCGACCGCGGCCGAAACAGCGCAGCAACCGGCTCCGCATATGGTGCCGCCACCCTTTCTGCACAATACCGGCGAAAAAGGTGAGTTCGTACTGCCCTTGAATATTCCGGCGGGGCCCGGCCAAACGACGTCGGAGAAGTACGACGACTTCACGTTCGACGCCGCGGCGTGGACACTCACTGCACACGAGGCTCGTCCCGGACATGAGTTGCAGTTTGACTCGATGCTGGAGCACGGGGTTTCGTTGGCGCGCTATATGTATGCGTTTAACAGCACGAATGTCGAAGGGTGGGGACTTTATTCGGAGTATCTGATGCTTCCCTACATGCCACTGAAGGGCCAGTTGATTTCTCTTGACTACCGGCTCATGCGGGCGGCGCGGGCGTTTCTCGATCCGGAACTGCAAGCGGGAAAGATCCAAACCGCCGACGCGTTTCGGGTGCTGGAGCAGGACGTGGTGCAGTCTCATGCATTTGCCCAGGAAGAAGTGGAGCGCTACACGTATCGTGCTCCGGGGCAGGCTAATAGCTATTTTTATGGGTACACGAAGCTCATTGCCTTGCGGAGAGAGACCGAGGAGAAGCTGGGAGCCAAGTTCAATCAGAAGAAGTTCCATGATTTTTTGTTGTCGCAGGGATTGCTTCCACCGGACTTGATGCGGCGGGCGGTCCTGGAAGAGTTTGTGAAAGGACAGTGATGTTAGGAGCTGCCTGATGACGCAAGGTCCCTGCACTGCGCTCGCTTGCGCTTCGCTCCGGTCGAGATGACAAGGCGGCGCTTTCACCAGGGAGATGGTTTCAACAAGGCGCCTCCACTTTGAACATCGTGAATATCCCTCAGTGATATTCTTTTTCGCTTATGTCAACTCTTGTTGAGTGTGTTCCTAATTTTTCTGAAGGGCGCGACAAATCCAAAGTGGATGCGATTGTCGAGGCCATGAAGATGGATGGCGTCTACTTGCTGGATCGAGAGATGGACAAGGACCACAATCGCTGTGTCATCACACTGGTGGGGGAGCGCGAGCCGATACAGGAAGCGGCTATTCGAGGGGTGGGCAAGGCGTCCGAGTTGATCGATTTGACGAAACATCAGGGGGCGCACCCAAGGATGGGGGCGGCGGATGTGGTTCCATTCATTCCCATTGATGGGGTGACCATCGAAGATTGCGTTGCAATGGCAAGACATGTGGGCCAGCAGATATGGACGCGATACCAGATTCCTGTGTATCTGTACGAAGCGGCGGCGACTGCGCCGGAGCGACAGAATCTGGAAAATATCCGGCGCGGGCAGTTTGAGGGCATACGCGCAGACATCGCGACCAATCCGGTGCGCCGGCCTGACTATGGGGAACTGCGCGTCCATTCCACTGCGGGGGCGACGGTGGTTGGCGCGCGCAAGGCGCTGATTGCCTACAACGTTTTTCTTAACACAGCGGATGTTGAGATGGCGAAGAAGATTGCCAAGGCCGTGCGCTTTTCGACGGGCGGAATGCGGTTCGTAAAGGGCGCGGGGTTCCTGGTTCGAGGGCAGGCGCAGGTGTCGATGAATCTGACCGACTTCGAACAAACGCCAGTGCACCGAGTGTTTGAAATGGTGAAGCGAGAGGCGGCACGGTATGGGGTGATACCCGTCAGCAGCGAGATTGTGGGATTGATTCCGAAGAAAGCGCTCGAAGCGGCGGCGGAATGGTTCCTGCAGGTAGAGAATTTTGATTCGTCGTTAATTCTGGAGAATCGGCTGACGGCGGTGATGGGCGGGAAGATGGTCGTGGGCGGACTACGAGCGGGAGTGGAACCGTTCGTGGAGCAACTGGCCGCGCCGACCGCGACACCCGGAGGTGGCAGCGCGGCGGCGGCGAGCGGAGCGATGGCGGCGGGGTTGGCGACGATGGTGGCATCGATGTCGCGCGGCAAAAAAGCTTATCTGCACTACGAACGGGAATTGAGCGAGGCGATTGCGCGGCTGGCGTCCTTGAAAGAAGATTTGAAGACGGCGATCGATGGCGATGCGGAGTCATACAGCGCGGTGATGAAAGCGTATAAGGCAGCGAAGGAGCCGGGTGGAGCGGATGACTTGATCAGCGCCGCATTGAGACAGGCGACGAACATTCCTCTGGGAGTGGCAGAGCGGGCGAGGGAAGTCGCGGGTATTGCCGAGAGGTTGAAGCCGATTACGAATCCCAATATGAAATCCGATCTCACGACGGCGCTGGCATTGTCCGGGGCGGCTATTGAAGGAGCACTGGCGAATGTTGAGATCAATCTGGAGTCACTACAAGACAAGGATGCGGCATTTGTGGCGCAGACCCGCAAAAGAGCAGCATTATTGAAGAACTGACCGTGCCGGTCATGCACCCTCCTGGTCATGAGACCTGCCCTTTCGTTTGTCCTTTTGCCTTCAACGTTGACATACAATGAGGGGATAGACCGCATCTAACCGCATAAATTCTGATTGAGGTAGGGACAATGATGAAGGTATTCAAGAGTGGCATTTGTGTTCTGCTAATGCTGAGCGCCGGCGCGTGGGCTATGCCGCTCGGCAGCTCGGCGCGGACAGTGATTCCTTCCGATATTCAACAGATTATTTCAGTGGACTATCGCGCTCTGAAGAATTCGGATACGGCGATGGCATTGAAGCAGCAGGTTTTGCCGCCCAGCCTCAAGGAATTTGAAGGCGCGTTGCGTGGCGTCGGTATCGATCCGGATAAGGATGTCGAGCAACTTACCTTCGCTTCTTACCGCAGCGGCAAGCAGGGAGTACGAGTGGTGGGGGTGGCGCAAGGCCAGTTCCCAATGACAGCTTTCCTGAAGAAGATGCGGTTGCAGAAAGTGAAGCCGATCAAGTTGAGGAACTCGGATATCTATGCGATGCCGGCCGGGATGCAAATGACTTTTCTGGACGACAACACGCTTTTGTTTGGCGACAGTGGCGCTTTGCGCGGAGCGCTTGATGCCCGTGATGGGTACTCATACAGTCTGGACAGCAATACGCAGGTGGCAGACATGATCGGTTCGGTGGAATCGGGAACGGTGTGGAGCGTACTCGATCAACAGGGAACACAGAACATGCTGCACTCAGCTTTGGGCGACGCGGCTGGCCTGGCCGACTATGACACGGTGAAGAAACGGATCATGGGGTCGCGTTACACGATGAATTTTCAGAGTGGCGTGAATTTCGATCTGGATGTGATCACGTCAGATTCGATGACGGCGACGACGTTGTCCTCGCTGCTCAAGGCCGGGATGCTATATAAAAAGATGTCCGCAACGCCGACCGAGAAGCTGGCGCTGGACAACGTGACGGTGAACTCAGACAGTTCAAACCTGCAGATGCACTTCAAGGCGGATGACAAGCAGTTTCAAGGGCTGATGCAGTCGCCGTTATTCGCCGCGGTGTCGAAGTAGGGCGAGTGAGGGCAGGTCCCTCGACTTCTGTTAGATGATTCGCAAGCGAATCATCTAATTCCGCTCGGGAGGACGAATAATTTTGCTAACTGCTATTTCGCTTTCTGGGCTTTGGCTTTTTCGCGTTTTTCCCTGGCCCAGCCCTCTTTGTTGATCTGACGGGCACGACCCACGGCCAGGGAATCTGGTGGGACATCTTCAGTGACAGTGGTGGCGGCCGCGACGTAGGCGCCTTTGCCGATGCGGATTGGGGCGACCAGAATGCTGTCGCTGCCTACGAAGACGCCGTCCTCGATGATCGTCCTGTGTTTGTTGACACCGTCGTAGTTACAGGTGATGGTGCCGGCGCCGACATTGACCTTCTCGCCGATTTCGCTATCGCCAAGGTAAGTCAGGTGATTGGCTTTTGAGCCTTTGCCGAGACGGCTCTTCTTCAGTTCCACGAAATTTCCTACGTGAGCCTCCTCACAGATTTCGCAGCCGGGGCGCAGATGGCTATACGGACCCAATGACGCACGAGCTCTGATCGTGGAGTGTTCCAGCACGCAGCCTGTCTGAACGAGCACCTGATCGGCAATTTCGCAATTGATGATCACGCTGTAGGAACCGATACGAGTATCGCTGCCCACTCTGGTGTTACCGCGCAACTGGGCGAAAGGCTCGATGGTTGTGTCAGCACCGACTTCGACGTCGTTATCGATCAAACATGTGTTAGGAAAAAGAATGGTAACACCTTCAGCCATAAGCTTCTGGCATTTAGCCATGCGCATATGCTGATCGATCTCGGCGAGTTCGGCGCGCGTATTGCCGCCGAGAACTTCGTGCGGATTGCCGGCCTGCACAGCGACCACGCGCTGATGGTCCTTGGTGAGAATCTTGGCCAGATCGGTGATGTAGAACTCTCCGTGAGGATTGTCGTTGCTGAGCTTGTCGATGTTGCCGAAAAGCGCTTTGGCGTCAAAGGCGTAGAAGCCGGCATTGATTTCGCGAATTCTCTGTTGTGCCGGGGAAAGGTTCCTTTGCTCAACGATAGCCTGGACGTCGTCACTGCCAGCTTTCCTGCGCAGGACCCGCCCGTAACCGCCGGGATTCTCTAATTCTGCCGTGAGCATGGTCATTGCCGCTTTTCTGGAAGTATGGAAGTCGCGCAGGGCAGAGATGGTTTCGGAGGTAATCAGCGGTGCATCGCCCGACAGGACGATTACAACGTCGTAGGGAGCTAAGGCATCCCGGGCAACCATAAGTGCGTGGCCGGTGCCTCGCTGCTCGCTTTGCAAAACGAATCCTATGCCGGAGGCGGCGACGGCGGCGCGGACACGGTCGGCTTCATGGCCGACGATGGCATAGATATCGCTGGCCGGAACTACCTTGGTGGCGGCGGCTATAACGTGCCCTAACAGAGGTTTGCCGCCGACCTCATGCAGCACTTTCGGATGCTTTGACTTCAGCCGTGTCCCTTTACCCGCAGCCATGATTGCGACGGCAATGCGGATGGGTTTTGCGTTATTTGTGTTCGGCATTTGATTCAAATATACCGCGAGTGGTTCGGTGCGGGCAGTGGTTGATTACTTTCGTTACTGGTGTGGGTTATGGGGATTTTGTCACCGATACCGACTTTACTGCGGTGGGCAAGGGTCCCGCCCTGCATGAGAACTGCCCAGCTTTTCTCGGCTAGGCAGGTGGGACACCTACCGCTACGTGATTGTTACGCGATTGTTGCGTGGGGTTTATGGGGTGGCGGCGCGGCTGCCGTCTGGGGCTTGCGCAGCCAGGTCCATGAGGTCGGCGGCGATGCGATCGGTAGCGTGGCGGGCTACCATGCCGGGCTCCAGGTAATCGCCGAGCACAGGAATGACACCCAATTCCTCGATCGCCTCCAAGTCGGTGACGATCTGATTGGCGCCTTCCAGAGCGTATTTCGCCTTCAATTCAGGTGGCACGGGGCTGCGGTTGATCAAGGCAAAATCGAAAATGCGCTTGCTCTGGGCGTGACGATTCAGGGCGCGAATGTGATCGGAGGCGGTCAACCCGAGACTTTCGTTAGCCTGAGTCATTAGGTTGCCGACGTAAACCTTTACGGCCGCTGAATTCACGAGGGCCTGAGCAATGCCAGGTACGAGCAGATTAGGAATGAGACTGGTAAAGAGTGAACCTGGGCCGACGGTGATCAGGTCAGCGCGTGACATGGCTTCCAAAGTCTGCGGCAGGGGCTGAACGTTCGGTGGATCGAGAAAAAGTTGTTTAATTCGTCCACTGCTGGCAGTGATCTTGGTTTCACCGCGTATCCGAGTACCATCCTCCATCAAGGCTTCGAGTTCAACGTGGGAAGTGGTGGCGGGATAGATGTGACCGCGCGTGAGCAGAATTTCAGAAGAAAGCCGGACGGCTTCGCTAAAATCACTGGTGATGGAGGTCAAAGCCGCGAGAAACAAGTTGCCGAAGCTGTGGCCTTCGAGGCCTCCCTTCACAAAGCGATGCTGAAACAGGCGAGAAAGGAGCGCCTCGTCTTCGGAGAGGGCGACGATGCAGTTGCGTACGTCGCCCGGCGGAAGCATGTTCAGCTCTTTTCGCAAGCGTCCGCTGGAACCGCCGTCATCGCTAACGGTGACGATCGCGCACAATTCGGAAATTTGAGGGGAGCCAACGGATGAGACGGTGCCGGGACGAATGACGTAGCGCTTTAATCCTTTGAGGAGAGTAGAAAGACCAGTTCCTCCGCCGATGGCTACAACATTAAGACCGCGTGCCATGGACGGCTTGCGTCTCGGATGACGGTGCGAACCCGGTTGGGGATCTGCCACTGCCACGGCTAACCGTCTTCCTGAGGAGTGGGTGATTCCGGCACAAAGTCGCCCGCGGGATCAGGATAAAGGAGCTCGGTGAAGCGCGGATCCTCAGCCAGGTTTTGAAAATCGGAGTCGTTACGGGCCTGAAAACGCAAGGCGGCATTGATACGGATGGCAGAATCCAGATGGCGCAGGGAGTCTTCCAAGTGACCGGTGAGGCAATCGAGGGCGGCTAGTCCGTAGGCGACGTAATCGGCTTTCGGCACTTGCTTGGAAAGCTTGTCCAGATGCTCGCGAGCGGTCACATAGTCGCCGACATTCATCAGTGATACCGCAAAGTCATAGTGCTCCTCGGGGCTCTTGAACTGGTTAGCTGAGCGCTCCAGATTCTGGTTGCAGGTGTTGAGATGCACCGACACGCGATCAGCAAGTTCTTTACTCGACCCAGTGACCGCTTTTTGAAGGAGGGCCTTGGCTTTTTCGAATTTGCGCTCCTGCATAGCACGCAAACCGGCCTCGTAGTTTTGCACAGCTTGTGCAAAACGAGGATCTTCGCTCATCGGCTTTTTGGCGGTCGTTTTTTGAGCCATCCGCAAAACCTTTCCTGAACTCTTCGTAAGTTCTCCTTTTTTAACTACTTAGAGCAACTTTACTAAAGCGACGGTACGAAACTTTGCTGGATAAAGTTGCCATCGGCATGACCGTTAGTCAATGCGATCTTAAGGGGCCCTGTGGAAAAGTCTTAGACTACGTGAATCAGCAGGTTATACGCGGTTTCGGCGATTCGTCAACCCAGCACGAACTGCATCAGGCACCGTCCCGCCGTTTTGCCAGGCATCGCCTGCCGCCGCGGAAGCTCGCCCGCCGTGTCTTGGATGCAAGCAACACCCACAAGTTCTTCTAATTGATGGATGCTGCCGTGTGCAGGTCTACTTGTTTCCAGTCACCCTTCATGATCCCCTGACGAATCTGCGCCGCTGTCTTTTTCTGCTGGTGCATGGAGTAGGTGTAGTAGGCCTCTTTTAAGCAGACCGAGCATTGAGCCCCGTGGGTCCCTTCGAAACAGCTATGCAGGCTGTTATGCCCCATCCCTCGATCGCAGTAACAATAGCAGGGCTGCTGGTGCAGTACGGCGGGGATCTTCGCCGCCAACTCATAAGCATGAGTCTGGTAAGGATATTGGGCATTTTCGCCCCACAGTTGCTCCTTGCCGAGGATGGGAGGCAGCGTGACGCCCTTGGCAGGCGGGCCGGCGTTATAGGCGGGCGTTTCTCCTTGCTGCTGGGAGGTCGCCCAGGGTGCGGAAGCGACCAAGACTGCAAGCGCTAACAAGGCGAGGGAAGCTCCCCGTTTAATGAAGTGTCGAGAGTGCGGGTGCAGGCTATGCATAGTACTGGGTTCCTTGTTTGACGATTGTAACCCGGATCGATGGACGGCGGCAGTAGTCCTGACGTAACCACTGGGGAGGGACGGGTACGCTTGAACCGTGGATTCAGAGATACAGGATTAACCGTATAATAAATGCAGTATGCCCGAACAACCGAGTCTAGCGGAAGCGAGTTCCCGCAAGGTAGAGACTCGGGTCGTGCCACACACGCTTCCCATGCTTTCGGTGTGGTTGCGAGATTTGATGATCTCGCTGGCGATTTCCGCATTCATCATCATCTTTCTATACCAGCCGGTGAAAGTGGAAGGCACTAGCATGATGCCTTCGCTCGACGATCAGGAACGCATCTTCGTCAACAAGTATGTATACCGACTGGAGCCGATCCAGCGCGGCGACATTATCGTGTTTCGCTACCCGCGTGATCCTTCGAAGAGTTTTATCAAGCGGGTGATCGGGCTTGCGGGAGATGAAATCCGCATTGAGGGTGGCGAGGTTTTCGTCAACGGGCGCCCGCTGGAAGAAGATTACGTTCCGCCGGCCTATGCCGACCAGCGATCCTACCCCGACATTATCGTTCCGCCGCATTGCTACTTCGTACTGGGCGATCATCGCACCATGTCGAATGACAGCAGGGACTTTGGGCCGGTCGACGTTGGTTTCATCTACGGCAAAGCGGTTTTCGGGTACTGGCCGATGGACAAGATGGGGCGAGTGCGGTGATCGGTTGTGTCGTGGCTATCACTGCATGAGCTTTTTGACGGAAAGGTTCGCGAAGAGGCTGCAGAGAAAATCGTTGCCATCGAAATGATTTGTTTCGCGATTCAGGCATCCCTGCTAAAATCTCTAAAATCCACTCCATGGAGCAGGAATGCAAGCAACGCTTGCGCTCGAAGACGGTAGAGTCTTCCGAGGCAAAGGTTACGGCGCCAAAGGCGAATGTTACGGCGAAGTAGTTTTTAATACTTCCATCACCGGCTATCAGGAAATTTTCACCGACCCTTCATACTGCGGCCAAATTGTAGTTCTCACCAATCCTGAAATCGGAAATTACGGGACGAACGCGGAAGATAACGAAGCTACGCGTCCTTATATTGAGGGATTGATCGTGCGCGAGTTTTCGCGAGTGAGTTCCAACTGGCGCTCGTCACAGGTGGCCGAAGAATATCTCGAACAATTCAAGATCCCGGTCCTGGCGGAGATCGATTCGCGGGCGCTGGTGCGGCATTTGCGCGATCACGGCGTGATGCGCGGCGTAATCTCCACGTTGGAGACCGACGCGGACAAACTGGTGGCGAAGGCGCGTGCGATTCCTAAGATGGATGGGACAGATCTGGCGAAGGTCGTTAGTACCAAGAACACATATGTTTGGGAAACGGGCGAGCGATCGCATTTGCCCGATGAAGTGGTGGGCTTCAAAGACGAGCCGGCGCGGTTTCACGTTGTGGCTTACGACTATGGAATCAAACGAAACATTTTGCGCAAGCTGCGGGGCGAGGGCTGCAAGGTGACCGTCGTTCCGGCGCAAACGCTAGCAGAAGATGTGCTGGCGTTGAAACCGGACGGAGTGTTTCTCTCGAACGGGCCGGGCGATCCTGAGCCGTGCAACTACGCTGTGGATAACATCCGGCGCTTGATGGGACGGCAGCCGATTTTCGGGATTTGCCTAGGACATCAACTGACGGGTATTGCTCTAGGTGGGAAAACGTTCAAGCTGAAGTTTGGACATCACGGAGGCAATCATCCGGTAAAGCAGTTGCACTCTGGGAAGATTGAGATTACCGCGCACAACCATAACTTTGCGGTGGATCCGGATTCTTTGCCGCAGAGCGAAGTGGATCTGACGCATATCGATTTGAACGATGGCACGCTGGAGGGATTGCGGCATAGGAATTTGCCCTTGTTCTGTGTGCAGTACCATCCGGAGGCGTCGCCGGGTCCGCATGATTCGCACTATTTGTTCAAGGATTTTGTGAAGATGATGGAGGAGTGGAAGGGGTAGCGCTACGAGATGGGAAACTATATCCCTCAACTGTGCTTCGCTCGGGATGACAGGTCGGCTGACGAGAAGGTCGGCAGGTTTATTTTGACGAAAGAGTGAAGATCAACGACTAATGCCGAAACGTACTGACATATCGAAGATCCTGATCATTGGCTCTGGCCCGATCATCATTGGCCAGTCGGCGGAGTTTGATTACTCCGGGACGCAGGCTTGCAAGGCGCTTAAGTCCGAGGGGTTTGAGGTGGTGCTGGCAAATTCCAACCCGGCGACCATCATGACTGATCCGGAGATCGCTGACCGCACTTACATCGAGCCGCTGACACGAGAGTATCTGGAAGAGATTATCCGCGTGGAGCGCGAGATGTCTCCTAGCGCGGGATTCGCGATCTTGCCTACCGTGGGCGGACAGACGGCGCTGAACCTTGCGATTGAACTTTCTGATGGCGGTGTGCTGGAGAAATACAACGTCCAACTTATCGGCGCGAATGTGGCCGCGATCAAGAAGGCGGAAGACCGTCTTTATTTTAAAGACGCGATGCAGAAGATTGGGCTGGACGTTCCCAAGTCGGCGCTGGTGAACAATCTTAGGGACGGACTGGAATTTGCCGGTAAGATCGGCTTCCCGGTAATTGTGCGGCCTTCGTTCACATTGGGAGGAAGCGGTGGCGGCATTGCTTACAACCGCGAAGAACTGCTTGAGGTCCTAGCGCGGGGGCTTGATTTTTCGCCGGTACATGAGGCGCTGATCGAAGAATCGGTGCTCGGCTGGAAGGAATATGAACTTGAGGTGATGCGCGATCTGCGCGACAACGTCATCATCATTTGTTCGATTGAGAATTTCGATCCCATGGGCGTGCACACGGGAGATTCGATTACGGTGGCGCCGGCGCAGACGTTGAGCGATCGCGAATATCAGGCGATGCGTGACGCGGCGATTGCCGTAATTCGCGAGATTGGCGTCGAGACTGGCGGATCGAATATTCAATTCGGCATTCACCCAATGACGGGCCGCATGGTTGTGATCGAGATGAACCCGCGGGTTTCACGGTCGTCGGCGTTGGCTTCGAAGGCGACCGGATTTCCGATTGCCAAGATTGCGGCGAAACTCGCGGTAGGTTATACGTTGGACGAAATTCCGAATGACATCACCCGCAAGACGCCGGCCTGTTTCGAGCCAACTTTGGATTATGTTGTCGTAAAGATTCCGAAGTGGCAATTCGAAAAATTCCCCGGCTCCGACGAGAACCTGGGGCCGCAAATGAAGTCGGTGGGCGAGGTGATGGCCATCGGACGCACGTTCAAAGAGGCGCTGCTGAAGGGAGTACGAGCCCTCGATACCGGCAAGAAAGTAGGTTCGGAGAGGATCGAACCCAAGATTCTTACGCAGCGGCTGGTGACACCACACCCGGAGCGGCTCTCTTATGTGCGCTATGCATTGCGGCAAGGGCACACCGTCAAGCAACTGGCGAAGATGACTTCCATCGATCCGTGGTTCTTGTACCAGCTGAAAGAAATAAATGATATGCAGCTGGAGGTGGAGAAACACCCGATGGAATCGATTCCCACCGAGGTCTTGCGGGCGGCGAAGCGCATGGGTTTTTCCGATGGACGGATGGCCGGAGTCTGGCGGCTTGACGGCAAAGGAGCGCAGGAGAAAGTCAGGCACTTGCGAAGGAAGCATGGCGTCATGCCGGTGTACAAGCGGGTGGACACGTGCGCGGCGGAATTTGAAAGTTTCACGCCGTATCTTTACTCGACATACGAGGAAGAGGACGAGGCGGCACCGACCGATAAAAAGAAAGTCATCATCCTAGGGAGCGGGCCGAATCGCATCGGGCAGGGAATTGAGTTCGATTATTGCTGCTGCCATGCGGCATTTGCCCTGCGCGACGATGGCTACGAGACCATCATGATCAATTGTAATCCGGAAACGGTGTCGACCGATTACGACACCAGCGACCGATTGTATTTCGAGCCACTGACTTTGGAGGACGTGTTTGCCATCTGCGAGCACGAAGCTTCTGCGGGCGCGCCTGTGGGGGTGATCGTCCAGTTTGGCGGGCAGACGCCTCTGAATCTGGCACTGCCGTTAAAGGCGGCCGGCATCAGCATTATAGGAACCACGCCGGAATCAATCGATCTGGCGGAAGACCGAAAGAGATTTGGGAAGTTGCTGGACGAGTTGGGAATTCCGCAAGCCCCGGGTGCAATGGCCGCGTCGGTGGAGGAGGCGGTCGAGGGTGCGAAGCGGGTGGGATTCCCGGTGCTGGTGCGTCCTTCGTATGTGCTGGGCGGGCGGGCCATGGTCATTGCCTACGACGAAGAGATGGTCGTTCGCTATATGAAAGAGGCGGTGGAGTATTCGCAGGATCGTCCGGTGCTGATCGATCACTTTCTGGAAGATGCAATTGAAGTTGACGTTGATGCCCTGTCCGATGGCGAAGATGTTGTGATCGGCGGAATCATGCAGCACATCGAAGAAGCGGGAATTCATTCCGGCGATTCCTCCTGCGTGTTGCCTGCAGTGGATATCCCGCAGGAACTGCTGGCACGCATGCGCGACTACACTTTTCGCCTGGCGCGGGCGTTGAAGGTTGTGGGATTGATGAATGTTCAGTTTGCCATTCCGCGAATCACCGATGGGTCGTCCGCCCGGCCTCACACGGATGGCGGCACTGTCTATGTTTTGGAAGTGAATCCACGGGCGTCGAGGACTGTGCCGTTCGTTTCGAAAGCCACCGGGATTCCGATGGCAAAAATCGCGGCGCGGTTGATGACCGGTCGCAAGCTACGAGAGTTTCTGCCGGACTTTATCGAGAAAAAGACTGATCTGGATACCGGGCGCTGCTATCACGTGAAGTCCCCAGTGTTTCCGTGGAACAAATTTCCAGGCGTGGATACCGTGCTCGGTCCGGAGATGAAATCTACTGGCGAAGTAATGGGCGTGGCCGACAGCTTTGGTGAGGCGTTCGCCAAGGCGCAGGCGGCGGCGGGTCAGAAATTGCCTACCCAAGGAACGGTATTTATCAGCGTGACCGATCATGACAAACCGAACGTTACGGAGTTAGGCCGCAAATTTGTGGACATGGGATTCAAGCTGGTGGCGACGGCAGGAACTGCGGACATACTGGAGTCAGCCGGAATGTCGGTGGAGCGAGTTTATAAAGTGAAAGAGGGACGGCCGAACACGGTGGATCTGATCAAAGGCGAACGAATTCATTTGATCGTCAATACGCCACATGGGGTTGACCCATGGTTTGATGAGCAAGCTATCCGCCGAGCGGCGGTGATGGCGAGAATCCCCACGATCACCACGCTGTCGGCGGCTCGAGCGGCAGCGGAAGGGATCGCTTTCCTGCAGCGCGGCGAACTTCACGTACAGGCATTGCAGCACTTGCACGCTGAGCGTACAGTGAAAGGCCAAAGCGGGTAATCCGTCCGCGGAGGTGTGGTATGGCGCAAGAGAATAGCCTTCTGATCCGGCGCTGGTTCGATGAGGTGTGGAACAACGGCCGCATGGAAGCAATCGACGAGATGGCGTCAGCCGACGTGGTCGGTCATGGACAAGCCCAGCATGCGACCGACATCGGACTCAAGGAATTCAAACCTTTCGTGAAATCCCTGCGTAGCGCGTTTCCCGACATGCAGATCAGGATTGATCACGTCATCGAGCAGGGCGACAAAGTGGTGGCGCGCTGGACGTCGACCATGACACACAAGGGTGAGTTTCTGGGATTCGCCCCAACCGGGAAGAAGGCGACTATTACCGGCACGACTATTCAACGAATAGCCGGCGGAAAGATTGTAGAAGGTTGGGACAACTGGGATCAGTTGGGATTGCTGGTGCAGATTGGCGCAGTGCCAGCGGCGCATTTTGTGGCTCCGGCGGAAGAGCGGCGAAGAGCGTAGTTAGTTATTTGATTTTGCTCGCGTTTTTCGACGGTATTCATCAGAACTGGCGACCTTCGGCGAATCTTCGGTTCGCAATGGAAAACTGGGCGATTTCGTGCCTTAGCGAGAAGTGGTGTTCTTCGCGAAGGTTTCCACCAACGGAGCCTTCGTTACGATTTGTTTGGCGAATTGACGGAGATGAAACCCGGCTTCTCGATTACAGAAGACTCCAGAGAACTGGTTATGAATATAGATTCAGATGACGGATGTCGACCACCAAAAGATATATGTTACTTCAAGGTATTTTCCCTCCTATCACAACGCCGTTCTATCCGGACGGCAACGTCTACTTCAAGAAGCTCGAGCACAATGTCGAACGCTATTCCAAGACTCCCGTCGCGGGCATGGTGGTCTTGGGTTCGACTGGCGAAGCGGTGATGCTTTCGGATGAAGAGCGGCGTAGCGTGCTGAAAACTGCGCGCGAAGCGGCCGCACCGCACAAGGTGCTGATCGCCGGTAGCGGCATTGAGTCGGTGATCGAGACTCTCCGGCTTACCGAGTATGCGGCGGACCTTGGTTATGATGTCGCGTTGGTCCGCACTCCGCATTTCTACAAAAGGGTGATGCACCCTGCCAACATGCTGGCCTTCTATCGGACGGTGGCGGATCGCTCTCCGTTGCCAGTGATGATTTACAATGTTCCGGGATTTACCGGGTACGACATTCCAGTCGAAGTAGTCATCGAGTTGGCGGATCACCCAAATATTATCGGGATGAAGGAATCCAGCGGCGATGTGGAGAAGATCCGCGGGATGGTGGAAGGCACCCGGCATATAAAACGAGCTGTTACGGTGACTGAAACTTTCGATGCGGTGACGCCCCGCATGCTTGCGGCCTCTAGCGGCAGCAGCGGGCAGGGCGGAGAGCTGGTGCAGGTGGGAGGAATGGGCGGAACAAAACCATCTTCTCCTGCGGTCAGTGTGGTGAGCGGAATCAAAACGCGGAAAAAGGAAGTCGGCTTCCAGATTGTGGTAGGGCTGGCGCAAAAGCTTGAGCCGTCACTACAAGCCGGCGCGGTCGGCGGGATTCTTGCCTTTGCCGATGCGGCACCGACAGCATGCTACGAGATTTACGCAGCGTGGAAAGAAGGCAGTAGAGAGCTGGCGCAATCAAAACAGCAGCGCATCGTGGAAGCTACCATGAGGGTCTCGGGTGAGCTTGGCATTCCAGGTTTGAAATACGGGCTGGACCTGAACGGTTATTTCGGCGGCCCGTCGCGGCTGCCGCTGTTGCCGCTGACCGCCGCGTTGAAGAATGAGGTGGAGCGGTTGATGGCTGATGTTCGGAATTAGCGTCAGCAAATCCCCGGTTCGCACTCTCAATACCAAACGGGGCTACATGATCAACATACGAACTGATCGCCCTGCTTTCCCCACCCTAGCCAATTGAAGCACGCTTGTCTTGCCACGATCAGTGGAGAGGGTATAATTTGAACGAACGTTCGAACTATGGCCAGCGTATCTCCTATTAACTTGCCGCTTGCGGAGCGTCGCCAAACTGGCGCCGGTACGCGTACAGAGTCACGGTTTGACCGCAGGTTAGCCAAGATCCTGATGCACGCTACCGATGTGTTCTATGACAAGGGATATGCCGATGCATCGATGCGCGATCTTTCGCGCGCCAGCGGTGTCTCGTTGTCCGGCCTTTATTACTACTTCGAATCCAAGGAAGAACTGCTGTACCTGATTCAGAAAGATACTTTCACGACGATTATCGGGCGACTACGAGACCGGCTTGAGAGAGTGTCCAGTGCTGCGGAGCGAATTCGCGCATTTATCTTCAATCATCTGGAGTATTTTCTCGCCAACCAAAAGGCAATGACCGTGCTTTCCCATGAAGATGACGTGTTGACAAATGGATTTGGGAGTGAAATCGCCGCCATCAAGAGGGAGTACTACCACATTTGTCTTGGATTGGTGGACGACTACAAACTGGAAACCGGATTGGAATTTTCCAGCCGGACGGCTGTACTCACCTTGTTTGGAATGACGAACTGGATCTATACCTGGTACAACCCACGGATAGACGCGGGCGCATCCGAATTGGCGCGACAGATGGGAGATATTTTCCTGCAAGGGATCGGTGCTTCCGCCGGTAAAGAGCCAACGGGAAAGAAGCACGCGAAATCGAATCATAACGCGACATCACGATTACGAAAAGGAGTTTGACCATGGCAACTACAGTACAGCCAGCGAGCCACGAGACAACAAAGCAACTGATCAACTATCGGGTCGAAAGCGGGGTAGCGGTGATCGAGTTGTTTGATCCGCCGGCGAATACTTACACCTACGAGATGAACCGGCAGTTGGACGAGGCGATTCTCAAGGCGCGCATGGACAACGATGCACATGTGATCGTGCTTACGGGAGCGGGCGATAAGTTTTTCTCTGCCGGAGCCAATATCAAGATGCTGGCGAGCGTGGATCCGACGTTCAAGTACTACTTCTGCCTTCATGCCAACGAAACGTTGCTGCGACTGGAGCACACTCCGAAGCTGGTGATTGCCGCAATTAACGGGCACTGCGTGGGGGGCGGCCTGGAAATCGCGATGGCAGCCGACATTCGTATCGCGCGGCAGGATGCGGGCAAGATCGGATTGCCCGAGGTCAACCTTGGTGTTTTGCCGGGAACCGGCGGCACGCAGCGGCTTTCGCGGCTGGTCGGCAAGAGCAAGGCGATTGAGTTGATGGTTACAGGAAACACCTTTTCGTTCGAAGAAGCGAAAGAGATGGGAATCGTCAACGATATTTACCAGCGCGACAATTTCATGGAGAACATCATGGAATATGCGCGCCAATTCTGTCCGCCGAATAAAGCGGCGAAAGCCGTGGGACGCATCAAACGCGCAGTACAGACCGGTTGGGAAATTCCGATGGAGTCTGCGCTGGCGGTGGAGCGGGAGAACCAGCAGTTACTTTTCCAGAGTGAGGATGCCAAGGAAGGGCTGGCAGCCTATGTGGAGAAGCGGCCGGCGACGTTCAAGGCGAAGTAGGCGGCTGGTTTTACTGTGAATGACGATGACGGTGGGCGGGACGCCCACCGGGCTGCCGGCAAGACGCCGGCACTACAAGTGAGCGAAGAGGTTTTTATGCCGGGAAAAGTCGCGAAAATCGGAACGTTTAGCGATTGGGTTGGACTATTCGACGACTGGCGCAAAGAGATTGGCGTCAATCACGACGAGATCGCCAGCTTCAAATTCGACACGCTGTATGGCGCAATTGAAACTGACGAGATCCAGTTCGGTTCTTACAAAGGTCGGCGAAAGTGGGAGAACCTGCGGCAGGTGCCGACACAACAGATGCGCGATGCGATGATGAACATGATCGTCTACCAGGGCGATACCGAGTTTGCCAGCGTGGAACAGCAACGCTACCTATTCGAGAGCGCTCCGACGGACTGGGACCGGCGGGCCATCACACGGGTGATGATCGAAGAGATGCGGCACGGTTGGCAAATGTGCGCGCTGCTGGTCGACCACTTTGGTTATTCCGGCAAGGTGGAAGCGCAAAAGATGCTGGAGCGCCGGGCATTCGAAAATAAACGATTGCTGGGCGCGTTCAATGTGGATGTAGATAACTGGATGGATTTCTTCACCTACACCGACTTTGTGGATCGCGACGGTAAATTTCAGTTGCAGATGTTCAAGTACTCCGCGTTCGCGCCGCTCGGGCGCTCCATGTCGTACATGTTGCGGGAGGAAGCCTTTCATATGGGAACAGGCAATGACGGATTGCGCCGCATCGTGCAGGCTGGAGTGATTCCGGGATGGCTAATTCAGAAATATCTCAACAAATGGATTTCAAGTTCCTATGATTTGTTCGGCACGGACCATTCTTCGTCCGCTCACTGGGCTTACATTTGGGGAATCAAGGGTCGATATGACGAGCCCAAGAACGATCAAACGGCCGATCTGGATGATCTGAACGATTACAACCGGCAGCTATATCGAGACGAAGTGTCGGGTCTGATCGAACGTTTCAACAGCGTACTGGCACCTGACCAGCCGCGCTTGTATGCGCCGCATATCAAGTTCAACCGGCACATCGGGCAGTGGGCAGGGCAAAAGTTCCACGCGCAGACAGGCGAAGCGGTGGACGACAGGACCTGGGATGAGCACGTAAAAGAGTACATGCCTTCAGCCGATGACAAGAAATTATTGCTGGACATCATCAGTAGCGAGAAGAAGTGGATTGCGCCCAAAGAAGGGGCGCGTGATCCGTTGGCTACGATTGGCGAGGTCCGGAAGTCGGCGATTAATTTGTGAGATGCGATTAGTTGTAACCTGGAAACAGTAATCGATCCACCCATGCCTGACGCTACTTTGGAGAAACGGGCAACTCCTTACACACTTGGCGAATTGATGGTAGCCAGCGCGGCGCGTGAAATACGCGACGGCGAAGTGGTGTTTGTCGGAATGAGACTGCCGCTGATCGCTTTCGTTGTAGCGAAGAAAACACATGCTCCCAATGCAGTGGGGTTATTTGAGAACGGCGTGATTCGCGCCAGCCCGGCACCGGAATTGATATATACCATGGCCGATCCTCCAAATATTCTGGGGGCGACGCTGTGTCTGGACATGCTTGGGGTGATGAGCCTGTTGCAGTCGGGACGCGTAGATCTCGGTTTTCTCGGAGCCGCAGAGGTGGATCGCTTCGGCAATCTGAATTCGACGGAAGTTCGGGGTCCGAAGGGGATAACGCGTTTGCCAGGATCGGGCGGGGCGTGTGATATCGCTTCGCTTGCTCATCGTTTCGTGGTGTTGCTGGAGCACAGTAAAGTGCGGTTGCCGGAGCGAGTTTCGTACGTTACCAGTCCGGGAAACGGTGATGGGCAGGGATGGCGAGAATGTGTCGGATTGCCGCGCGGCGGTCCGTCGGCCGTGATTACTACTAAAGGGATCCTTCGATTCGGCGAAGATGGTGAAGCCTGTCTGGCGTCGGCGCATCCGGGAGTGGGGACTGACGATATCGTCGACAACACGGGTTGGAAATTGCGAATCCCTAACCAACTAGAATTTACGCTGGAACCGAGTGTTGAGGAATTGAAGGTGATCCGCGAATACGATAAAGAGGGATTCTGGACCAAACAGATTGATGGCCGGGCAAAGTGAGATGACAGCCGAACCTTCGAAGCCCTCAAAGATCACGGTAGAAGTGCGGCCTCCGGCTGCGCGGGTTTGCCTGCATAATCCCCCGCTCAACGTGATCGACGTGGACATGATGGAAGAACTCGCGGCGACGATTAAGGAACTTGAAGGCCGCGAAGATATTTCCACATTGGTGTTGAGCGGCGCGGGAAAAGCCTTTTCGGTTGGAGTCGATGTCGCCTCCCATAGTTCCGACAAAGTAGCAGATATGCTGTCGAAGTTTCATGGCGTGGTGCGGGCCGTGGTCGGAATGAACAAAGTAACGATTGCCGCGGTGCATGGTCATTGTCTGGGGGGAGGGGCGGAACTCGCGATGGTCTGCGACATCGTTTATACGGCCGACAATGCGAGTTGGGGGTTTCCGGAAATCCAGCTGGGATGTTATCCGCCGGTCGCTGCGACGGCGCTGCCTGCGTTGGTCGGGCAGCGGCATGCAGCGGATCTAATCCTTACGGGCCGAACGATCACCGGCGAGGAGGCGGCGGATATTGGCCTCGCCAATCGCGTGCTGCCAGATGTGGAAGTGGAAGCGGCGGTGCATGAAACCATGCGACAGATTGCGAAACTCAGTCCGGCGGCGCTGGCGGTGACCAAGAAGGCGATATATGGCTGGGACTCGATGCACTTCGATAAAGGACTCGCGCGGGCAGAAAAGATTTATCTGGATGAACTGATGAAGACCGAAGATGTGCAGGAAGGCATCAACGCGTTTTTGCAGAAGCGGGCTCCGGTGTGGAAAGGAAAGTAGAGATAATGCCGTCGAAGCTGCGATCGATGCGCGACGCTATCGCCGAGCTTGTTCCGGATGGAGGTTCCGTGGCACTTGGCTTGCAGATGGAGCAGATGATTCCGTTTGCTGCCGGCCACGAGATCGCGCGTCAGGAGAAGCGCGGGCTCACGCTGATTGGTCCCATTTCTGACATCTTGTTCGATCAAATGATCGCTGCCAGATGCGTGGAACGGGTGATTGCTGCGTGGGTGGGGAACGTGATGATGGGCTCGGCGTATAACTTTCGTCGAGCGGTCGAGTCAGGCAGCATTAAGGTAACTAACATGACCAACTTCTCCGTGGCGCTGGCTCTGCAGGCGGCGGCGATGGGCGTACCGTTTCTTCCGACACGGAGTGCAATGGGGAGCGATGTGGCGCGAGGGAATGAATTCTTCGCAGAAATTGACTCGCCGTTTGAACCGAATGAGGTCAAGTCTCTAGCAAGCTCGAACGGCGGAGGGGTGTCTTCAACCCGATCGAAGAAATTACACGCGATTCGGGCGCTTTCGCCTGATGTAACTATTGTTCACCTACAGCGGGCGGATCGAGATGGCAATGCTCACTGCTGGGGAAACTTTGGCGTGATGATCGAGGCGGTCAGAGCCGCAAAGCGAGTCATCGTGGTTGCCGAGGAAATTGTAGAGGGGGATGTAATCGCGAGCGATCCGAATCGTACAGTCATTCCGGGATTTCTGGTCGATGCCGTGGTGGAGTGCCGGTACGGCGCGCATCCCTCGCCGGTGCAGGGCTACTACAAACGCGATGACGCGTTCTTCCGGCAGTATCATGAGCAAACGAAATCAAGAGCCGATAGCGACGCGTGGCGGCAACGCTGGATTTACGGAGTTGCCGACCGGTTCGCATACGTGAGCCAACTTGGAGCGTGCCGAGTGGAAGACCTGGGAGTAAGACGCCACGCTTACGCGGCGCAGGCGGATTTTGGATATTGAAACGCTTCGGTCAGCTGGTGGCGCCAGGAAAATTCAAACCCTGGCGCGAGAATAGAAGGCAGGAGATCCTGTGGACTTTGAAATCAGTGCTGGGCAAGTGAAATCCATGCTCAAGCGTGGAGACAAATTCACGCTGCTGGATGTTCGCGAGCCTTGGGAGCTAGCGAAGGCGAGCCTCGAGGGGAGCACCAATATTCCCATGGGGGAGGTGCCCACGCGGGCGCATCAGGAGCTCGATCCCGAGCAACATATTGTGGTGGTTTGTCATCACGGCGTGCGGTCATTGAGTGTTACGAACTGGCTGCGCCAGCAGGGATTTGAAATGGTGCAGTCGATGCGGGGCGGGATCGATGGTTGGGCGCGGACGGTTGATCCGAAAGTGCCGTTGTACTGACACGAGTTGTCAGTTCAGAGTGTTCGGTTCAGCGAGATGTGAACAGGTGGCCCAGTTTTTCTTTCTTTGTCTTTAGATAGTCTTCTGAATGTTCCGACGCCGCGACTTCACAGGGGACGCGCTCGGATACGACGATACCGCCATTTTCTAAAGCAGCAACTTTATCGGGATTATTGGAGAGCAGGCGTACGCTTGAGACACCCAGCGCCTTCAAGATGCCTGCGGGGAGCGCAAACTCGCGGTGATCAGCTTTGAAACCCAGGCGCTCGTTGGCTTCCACGGTATCGAGCCCTTGATCCTGAAGTTCATAAGCCTGCAGCTTGGCCATCAAGCCGATGCCGCGTCCTTCCTGCTGTTCGTAAATCAGAATACCGGCTCCTTGTTCGGAAATCATCGATAGAGCCATTTCCAATTGTTGCCGACAGTCGCAGCGGAGCGATCCAAAAACATCTCCGGTGAGGCATTGCGAGTGAATGCGAACAAGGGGCGGCGAAGAATGAATGTCCCCCATCACCAGCGCAACAGCTTCCTCATATTGTTGGCGGTCCCCGGTGCTGGATTCTCCTAGGAAGCCGTGGATGCGGAATGTTCCCCATCGAGTGGGAAAGTCAGCGGAAGCAATTTGTCGAACCTGAAAGGCCACAAAACATTATAGCGGGATGTGCGGATGGATCGCTGCACTGCCGCTTGAGATTAGCCTTTACCGAGTCGGGGAAAGTGGTAGAACACGTCCTGCTTGGAAGCGATAGCGACGCCGTTTCGCGTGGCAGGGCGAAAGCGCCAGTTCTCGAGTGCTTCGAGAACCTTGCTATCAATCGACGGCGCCAGGCTTTGCAGAACGACTTTCTGGATGATATTTCCTCTTTCGTCGATCGTGACCTCCACAATGACGTCGCCCTGGAGACCATTCAGGTCGCCTGCCGGAACGTCCGGATCAGGCGAGGAAACGGGAAGCGCGGGACGCACCTCCTCTCCGCTCAGCGGTCCTTCGAGAACCGTGCCCAGCGGCGAACCGGCCGGTCGAACATTCGAAGCTTGTCCGGGGACAGAGGTCTGGTTCTCAGAGCCGAGTTTGGGTCGAGCCTGATCGTGCTTAGCTGGCTTCTCCACTTTGGCCCGTCGTTTCCATGCGATGTGCGCATTCAATTTTGGCTCGGTGGCAGACTCGGAAGTTCCGGAAACGTCATTGATCAACAGTGTTTGCTGGGAGGGCCAATACAGGTGTGCGATTTGCGTGCCATGATCGCCATTCACAACAAAAGAGGAGGAGACAATCCTTGGCGTGGGCGGATGCAAGAGCCACAACAGGAACACACAGTGGAGGCTGACCGAAGTCAGCTTGGCCACGGGATAACGAGGAGCGTCGGATTGGGGCGCGGTAAACACTCAACCTGTCGGGCCTTGGTTTATTAGACGTTGAAAAGGGTGCGCGGTAAACACAATTATTGCAGGAGGGATCTAACGTTTCATGGCGTTTCGAGGAGAAGCCTTGACGACCTATTGGAGCGATGCGTCATTCTCGGGTGGTAGTTTGGATAAAGGGATCCTCCTGATATAGATCAGCTCGGAATGGCAAGAAGACAGACAGCGACTTCGTGTTGGTGCAGCTTGGTCTGGACCGGGAACGCTGCTAAAATTACACAGCAGAATCCTGAAGTGGGGCTATAGCTCAGCTGGGAGAGCGCGTCGTTCGCAACGACGAGGCCGTCGGTTCGATCCCGACTAGCTCCACCATCTTTTCAGTCACTTAGAAACCTTCCAAAACCTAATCTTGTCCCACTCTGTCCCAAAAATCAGGCTCGCTGAGGTGCTGCCTCAATAAATCCTCGCGCGGCAACAGACGGGCGGGACCGCAATAAACCGCCGAGCATTCATCGCGATGCTGGGAGGTTCAGTGTCGGCAGGGCCAGCATCGTCAGAAGTTGGGCTATGCCAGATCGCTGATTCAACCGGAAGCAGATCAAAAAAAGCTAGGCTTCAAAAACGCGCCGCACCCTTTTTTTAGGGCATACCAGCGGGAACATGAGAAGTAAAGTCTTCCTCAGTTGCGGCCAACGTCCTGGCGAGAAACAGGTTGCTGCGAAAATAGGGGACCTGCTCGAGAAGCGTGGATTCGAAGTTTATATCGCAATCGATGTTCAGACGGTCCTCGAAATCAATACGGGCATCATCCGAGAGCTAAAGAACAGTGATTGTTACCTATTCGTTAATTTTTGTCGCGAGGTTATCGATCGAAAATACTATCGCGGATCGCTGTTTTCAAATCAGGAGTTGGCAATCGCCTACGCCGAAGGCTTCGAGCGCATACTTATCATTAACCAGGAGGGGGTTCTGCGAGAGGGAATGCTCAGCTTCATTGGAGTCAACACTGAGACATTCGTCGATTTCGATGATTGCTGTGCCGCAGTCGAGCGAGCGCTCGACCGCGCGAGATGGACCCCTGACTACTCCAGACGGCTGAGAGCAGACCGGCCACGCTTCTCTGATGGAATCATCAGTTTCGGCAATCTAATCGGTAGGTTCTTGTATCTTGATGTTCTAAATGGTCGTCCCGACATCGCTGCGTTAGAAGCTACTGCTAGGCTCTCACAATTTGGACCCGCGGGATCGAGTTTGAAGCCATCTCCGATACGGAGCCCGTTGAAGGCAACCGCACGTCCGGGTTTCGCTCACACAATTTTTCCGAAATCCTTTGAGGCGTTTGACCTTCTCTGCGTCGGGAGATATGGGCAGGAACCAGATCCAGGCGTGTTTCTGAATACGGCTTACGACTTCGCTGCTGCGCCGCGCATTCCGGTCTCTGTCGGAGTCTGGTGGTTTCGATATGAGTTCTTCGCAATCGATTTCCCTGTTCTCGCGGTGTTGATCGAGCTCACGCTTACTGACTGGAACGCGCCCAGAGCCACCATAGTCAACCAGGAAATACCGCCTCTGGCGACTTTGGCTCGTTTAGCATGCTCGCATCATCGCGAGAATGATTGAGTCATGCATCGTGAGAAGTTGGACGATGCCGGACGGATGAGGGTCTACTTTCTTCTCAGGTTTGGGTAGATCATGATGTAGAAGACCGATCCGGCGGCGATCAGAAGCAAGGCGAGAATAATAAGCCTGGCGATCACGACAGCAATCTTACTCTGAAACGGCGGGCGAAACGCATCGGTGAGGGTCTGTCACTGTTGCCAGTATCCAATCCCCGGGGGCACGCCACACTATCGCATTAATAACTCCGAGAACCCAGAGGCCCAACTTCCGCGAGGGTTGGGCCATTTTTCTTGAGTGCGCTGGCGCGACACCAAAGCCCACTTAGGAGCTAAAACTAACGATGACCATACAAGACCTGCTCAAGGTCCAATGCCCGCGATGCAAAGGCAGTATCCCGATCGTTTGTGAGCATGATGCCGCTACTCCGGTTAGGCACGTTTCCTTCCAGCTTGATTGCCCAACGGCCGGGTGCGGATGGCACGGCACTCAGCCTTTTCCGATTGGCCCGCCCGTACCATCGCAACGATGATTGAATGAGGTTGCAATTTTCTTTCGCATGGGCCTAGCCGCGCGGCACTTTGCAAAGCCATCCAAAATCGGAGGACATGCCATCCCAACATAGCGCGTCGATTCGACTCAACATGGACAACCGGTTGATTGAACGCGTTCGACAATTACAGTGCGAGGTTGCTCAGATCGCCGCTGCCTATCGCGGCGTGATACCGTATCGCAAGGTTGAAAAATGTTTTAAGAATTATGGGTCGACTGATCACAGAGCAAATCAAAGCGTTACGGCAGGAAATAGCTGAAATCACCGAAAGGAACCGTGCCCCTACTGCAACTTCGCGTACTCGGCCTTGGCTTCTTTCAGGATGGGGATGTCGGGGTCGGCGTTTTTCCACAGAGCAAGGAAGTCTTGATAAGCGCCTTTTGCTTTGGCGGCGTCGCTAGAGAGGGCGTAGGCGCGGGCTAGACCCAAGCGCGCCAGTGCGCCGATTGGCTCGTTCTGCACCACGCCAGGGTGGTCGAGGATTTTCTGAAACTCGGCGGCGGCAGCGCTGCCGTGGTGCGCTGCCACATAGACCTCGCCGCGCAGATAAACGGGGTAGAGAGCGAAACTCAGCGTTTGAGGCAGTGAACCGAGTTCGTAGGGAGCAGCCGGGGCGAGCGCTTCGACCGCCTTGGTGGCGTTGCCACTACCCAGAAAAGCTCCCGCGTGGATCATCGGCAGGTATTCGAGCTGCACGATTGTGTCTTCCGGGAAGCGCTTGTTCAGGTCTTCGGCTAGGCGCGTGGCTTGGGCGGAATCCCCCGCCAGTCCCAGCGCGATGGCAGATACGGCTTCAACATCTCTGCCGGTCGAGAGAGCGAGCGCGGCCTGGGCCTGCTCTTTTGCCCATCCCATATTGCTCACCAGCGCCTCGCGCACGGCAGCTTCGGCCGCGTAGCCCGCCGCCGTCTCTTTTTCATCTGCGCGTTGGGCCGAGTCGGAGGCGCGCCGCGTCAGTTCCCGTGCCTTGGCAAACTGCCCGCCATAAGCGGCTGTGTCGGATTCGCGGCCGAGCATAGCGTCTTCGTATCCGGGACTTCCCATCAGCCCAGCCGCCTCACGTTCCATCCCCGCCGCATCGTGCTGCAGGAAATTAATGACGTAAAGGAAAAGGTGAATTGAAGAACTATCCCGATTTTGGGCTTGCGCCTCCTGCGCCGTGGCTCTGGCTTCGTCCAGACGATTGACTGCCAAGTACGCGAAGACAAGATTATTGTAAGAGATCCCACTTCCAAGATCGAGTTTCATCGACTGCTGGGCCGCGGCGAGGGACCTATCGTAGTCCCCCAGAGTTTTGTAGATGTCGCCTAGGTTGCCGGGCGGAATGTCGTCGCGGGGGTAGGTCTGTGCCCACAGCTCATAGGTCTTGAGCGCTGCTTCCAGGTTTCCAGTAAGAAAATGTTCATAGTGCGAGGCGATGTAGAACTTTTCGCGCTCACTCACCCGTTCGCGGAGCTCGTAGGCTTTGTGGGTATTCTCGGCGGCACGGGCGGGCTGGCCCAGGTTGTAGTAGCTCGTTCCCAGCCGTGCGTAGGCCATCGCAAAATTGGGATCGAGGCTGACAGCCCTCTGGAACAATGAAACGGCAGCAGGGCGATCGGATTTTTCCAGTGCCTGGACGCCCAAACTGTATGCTTGTAGCGCCTCCAGCGATGGCGTGGTCGCGTTTTCCGCGGGCGCGTCATACTTCTGCACTGAGGCCAGCGATTCGCCCAGCTTCTCGCGCATTTTCGTCGCCGCCTCGCCCAGCGCTTTCAACACTTGCTCCTTACCACTGGCTGTGGCCTGCTCGTTCGCCAGGACATCGCCGCTGCGGCAGTTCACCGCCTTTAGCCCCACCACATACTGGCTGCCCAGATTCGAAATCGAGCCTTCGATGCTGGCAGCGCTGGCAGTGCGCTGGCAAACTTCACGGGCCAACCCGTGCGTGAGCCGCGCGTCTTTAGGCTGGGCCATCAAAGCCAGGGTCTGCGCCACGCGGTCATCGGAGAGCAAGTTCAGAAACGGCGACTGCTCCAATTGCGCAGACAGCCCCTGGCGCAGCGTACCATCGAAGACCGGATCGCCGGTGGTGTTGGTGAACTCGGCCAGGACGATGCTGTCCTTCTCGCTCAGACGCGTCGTGGTCTGGCGCAACCCGAAATAGAACGCTCCCGCGATTGCAGCGACAAGTACAACGGCTGCGGGAACCAGAACCTTCCAGAGTTTTCTGCCCGCGACAGGAACTTCGGCAACCTTCACCGCGCTCGATGACGGAGACGGAGCAAGCGCCGGGGAGGAACCAAATGCCGGTGAGGGCTGCTGGGCTGCGACCTGAGCGCCGCTTTCTTGCGCCACAGCTACCGCCCCAGAACTAGCTGATACGCCGTGCCGTGATTCTGTTTCCCGTTTCAGCCGTTTTAGGTCGGTCCGCATGTCCGCCGCGTGCTGGTAGCGCATCTCCCGATCTTTCTCCAGCGCCTTATTGATTATCCTTTCCAGATCGGGCGGAATATCACGATTGAAACGAATTGCAGGGGGCGGATCGGAATCGAGGATTGCTTTAGAGATGACTCCCGAACTTTCGCCGTGAAAGGGCAATGCGCCCGTTGCCATCTCATACAGCACAGCTCCGAAAGAGAACAGATCGCTCCGCGCATCCAACTCCTTCGCGCGAACCTGCTCCGGTGACATATAAGCAGCGGTGCCGAGCGTAGAACCGGGACTGGTCAGATGATCCGCGTCCACCGAACCCGTTTGTGTGTTGGCCGCCCCAACCTTGCTCGACGAACTGGCAGTGGCCATTACCTTCGCCAACCCGAAATCCAGAACCTTGGCGTGTCCACGCTTGGTGACAAAGATGTTCGCAGGTTTGATGTCGCGGTGGACGATGCCTTCGGAATGAGCCGCATCCAGTGCGTCCGCAATCTCGATGGCCAGCGACAGGATTAACTCAGTTTCCATGGGACGCCCGCCGATGCTATGTTTCAGCGTCAGTCCGTCCAGATACTCCAGGGCAATGAAGGCTTCGCCGTGCTGGTCGTCAATTTCGTGGATGGTGCAGATGTTGGGATGGTTTAGAGCCGAGGCAGCCTGAGCCTCGCGTCGAAAGCGGGCCAACGCCTGGGAGTCCTTCGAGACTTCATCTGGCAGGAATTTGAGCGCGACAAAGCGGTGTAGATTTACGTCCTCAGCTTTGTAAACAACACCCATGCCACCGCCGCCCAACTTCTCAACGATGCGGTAGTGCGAGATGGTCTGGCCGATCATAGAATGAGCCATGGTAGGTGGGGTGCGAGGGCAAGTCAATGAAAGCCCAGAAGTTGGCGGTATCTCAAAAGAGTAGTTGGCGAAAAATCGCCAATAGCACTCACTGTCCGGGTTTTGAGCGCTAAGGCCGCCTGTTTACGTCAATTAACAACTATCGCGACCGGTGCGCTCACGGTAGCGCGCCCACAGCCCAATAACTAGTTCGTGATAGGAGACTTGTGCCAAGCGGAGGTTTATTCAAGCGAACCTGAATCTGATGAAGCCCGAGGTGGGGTTCTTGAGGTGCGAAGCTTAGCATGTAACGGCTATGTAAATGGTTGCTGAAATCAACCATCCGATCCTCAAAGGACTTTCGAGATGTGAAGGGCTCGTACTCGCCGCCGGTCATCGCTGCAATTGTCTTCGCGATGTTTTTCTTCATCGCACTCCGGGCCATCAGAAGAGTACCAACTATGTCAGGAGGTGCATCCCAGTAAGCCTCATCTCTGTTACTGCCTCGCTCGGTGTCCAACACTTGCGAAAGGGATGGCGAGAACGCAAGCGCATACACAACGATGTTGCTATTCCCGATGGCCGCTACAACATCGTCTGTTTTGGTGATATGACTCCCATGGTCGCGATTTTCGCTAACCAAGAGGAGCACACGCGGGCGCTCGGCTGGTTCCTTCGCAAGCAAGCGAACCGAAAAATCTATGGCATCGCGAATCGCCGCTCCGTTGTCGCCCGGTTGTAGATTTTTGAGGTCGTCATAAATGGATGTCTGATCATCTCTGAAGTCCTCGGCCAAACGAACGTGACTGTCAAACTCAACCAAGGCTGCTCGGGATCGGAGTTGATCGAACACAGGAGTCAGCATCGGGCCGATGCCGCGCATTCTGGAATATTCCCGCCACGCCCTTCGCCCAGTCTGAACGACCACTACCACCGAGGCTGGCTCGGACTCCGCAGACTCGTCCAAGTGAACGGACTGTTCTATCCCATCATCCTCGATCACGAAATCGCTTTGGGTCAAACCGTAGACGACATGGCCTTCTGCGTCTTTGACCAGAGCCGGCACCAGAACCACATTTGACTGAACACGTAGGTCAGGGGCTTGCTGGGCGCGAGCTCCACTCACCAATAGCAACAGCAGGGGCCAAATTCTGGCGAGCATGGAAAAGATGATATCGCAACACCGACCGTCGGGTGCTTCTGGTAACTGTTGCAAAATCGCCATAGCGCGCTTTGACGAGCGGTCAAAACGATCGCGGTAGGGATACCGCTTACGCGGTACCCCCCGCGCGGACCCGGACGGGCGCTCGTTAGCGCATCCGGTTCTTATCGCGGATGAGTAGCGGCAAAGCGATCCGCGGGATAAGGATGGAGTACTCGCGGTCTAGGGAGCCACCGGTCAGCCAGAGCGAGCATACGTGTCCAGGAAATCCGGCGTTTCTGGTTTCGGCGGCGAAGTGTAAGCCACCAATGCCCAGTTAGCCGATCCCGGAATACGCCGAGACTGTCGATGTTGCCCGGTACCGCGTAGTAGTTGAAGTGGCCCTGCACAATCGACTTGAGCCATTGGCCGGTTTGGCGCACAGGATCGTGCATACGCTCACGGAGTTGCTGCTTAATCTCCCGCAGCTTCGCCCGCATGCGTTTGCGAATCGTCTTGCGCCTCACCGTAAATCGCCCTAACCTATTCTTCCCGCTGATATGCGTGAAGCCTAGGAAGTCGAACGTCTCAGGCTTGCCTTCCCCTCTTCGTTCCCGGTTTTGTTCGGCAAACCTACCGAACTCAATCCGGCGCGTCTTATCTGCGTGTAGTTCCAATCCAAACTTCCCTAGTCGTTCCTGTAAGTTCTCCAAGAAACGATCTGCGTCTGTCTGGTACTGAAACCCCAAGATGATGTCGTCCGCATAGCGGACGACAGCCACCTCACCGTCAGATCAGCGATGCGGATGTGGTTCAGGAAGCTTTAAGCAACGGAGCGAAAGGATACGTTTGGAAGCAGGATGCGGGCATAGACCTGCTGCCTGCGGTAGAAGCTGCTCTACGGGGCGCGCACTTTGTCAGTAGTGGAATTCAGGCGGGTAAGTCTGGTGAAACCGAGGAGGCGTATCCCCTGACTCAAAATAAACGGCCAAACCCGCGCGGCACGTTACGCTGTCGTCTCATCGCTTGCTTCTAGCTGTCGTAACTCGGATTCGGGAACCGCAAATTCCGTAAAGCCACAATCCATACAGACCAGAACCTTTGGAAAAACCCACACTATGGGTTTGTCCAGACCCTTGAGCCCGGGAAAGTGAATAGCAATCTCACCATTGAACGTGCTCTGGTTGGCTGATTGGCATGACCTGCAATGACAGCTGCTTTGGGCAGACATCATACACTTCACACGCAGAAGTTTCTTCGCCGAAGAAGCCACGAACGGACGATTGGAGTTTGTACGCGAACGCCCCAGTGCTACACAGCTTACCTCCTGCACCCGATATTTTGCAATTTCTCTTTCGAATTGCGATGATTCGGGGATGTGATGTGCGGTTGTCGGAAAGCCGACGCCGCATGGAGGCCGGAGTTGTTGGCGAAAAATCGCCGTTACACTCAAAACCCTCCATGAGCGCTATGGCGATTCACCGCGTCCAGCGCGCTGCGGTCTCGCCGATAGGCGTACTGTTCTGGCTGCAGATCGGCCTCGAAAATGGGTTCGAGAACCAAAACTGCCGCCATTTCCGCCGTCCGATCCCGGATGGCGGGCACTCCTAACGGCCGCTGCTTCCCGTCCGGCTTCGGTATGAAAACTCGCCGCACGGGCAGTGGTTGATACGTTCGACTCTTCAGCTCTTGCGCCAGTTCGTCCAACCATCGCTCGACTCCGTACGCTTCGATGTCCTCGAACCTCTGGCCGTCCACTCCTGCTGCTCCACCATTGGCGTGGCAGCATTCATAGGCGTAAGTCAGAACGTCCTTCCGGTACACCTTGTCGTACAGAGCATAGAAGCGAAAGCTGGGCGATTCCTTCGCTTTCGCGTGCAGGTCCGATGGAACCGATTCGCTCAGTACTGCTCCATCGACTTCGGCCTTCCCCAGATTTCAGTCAGGTCGGCTCCTGCATTATCAGTTTCGTGGCCTGCTCAGCGTTCACTCCCGTTACGACCTACAGACTCGCCGAGTCGCCTTATGCGACCCTCTACACCGGAGGCTCCGACGGCTTTGTTGCCTCCACCGCCGCTCCGATTGCTATCGGGTGGAGCGATCCAGTTCCCGGGCGGGCCTTTCATCCTGCTGTGGACCAGCGCTTTTCACGGCGCACTGAAATCGCCTGGTTACAACAGGTTGAGAATTACTCAGCCCCAGACGAACTGGACGATGGTTTAGTGGGGAGTGACCTACGCCCCCTACTTCAACTTCGCGTACTCCGCCTTGGCTTCCTTCAGGATGGGGATGTCGGGGTCGGCGTCTTTCCAGAGCGTGAGAAAATCCTGGTATGCGGAGCGGGCGTTCGCCGTGTCGCCCTGCATACTGTAGGCGCGGGCCAGACCCAGGCGGGCAAGCGCGCCGACCGGGAAGTTCAGCACGATTCCACGGTGATCGATGATCTTCCGGAATTCAACTGCGGCGGCACTGCCGTTGTGCCCCACGAGGTACGCCTGTGCGCGAACGAAAGTGGGATAGAGCGTCCCGACTTGCAATTGCGGAGGCAGTCCCAATTCGTACGGCCGTGCACCTTCCAGCAGCGAGATCGACTCGTCCGAATGGCCGTTGTTGTTGGCGATGGCGGCGTAGATCGTCGGCAGCCAGTAGAACTTCACCATCGTGTCCTGCGCGTAGTCCTTGTCCAACTGGTCCGCAGCCGCTTTGGCCCGGGCGTTGTCGCCGGCTCGGGCCCAGGCCAGCGCGGTGAGCACTCTAACGTCCCGCCCCGGGGCCAAGGCCAGCGCTGCGGCAATGCCTTGCTGGGCAGCCGCTGCGTTGCCGAACTCGGCTTCGCGCAAGGCGGCGTTGACTCGCCAGAGAGCGCCGGCTTCGTTCGATCCCGCGCCCCGCGCCGACTCCACAGAACGCCGGGAGTAGTCTCGCGCCTTGGTCAACCGGCCATAGTAGGCCTCGGTATCGGAGTGCACGGAGAGAATAAGGTCTTCGTCTCCCGGCCTGCCGATGGACCATGTAATGTGCCGCTCCATTTCCGCCGGGTCGTTGCGGAGAAATGCCAACTCGTACGCGACCTCGTGCAGCCACTCGCCATCCAGTTTCTGGGCACGGGCCTGGTCCATGGTGGCTTTGGCGTCATCCAGTCGATTCAGAGCGAGGTAGATGAGACCGAGGTTGCCGTAAGTCGTAATAATGTCGGGATCGAGACGCAGCGTCTCGTTGCACTCGACAAGCGCCTTGTCCCATTGGCCCAAGGTCAGGTATGCGTTCCCGAGATTGCCACGGGCGGTGGCATCTCGCGGGTAGCTTTGCGCCCAGAGTTCCAGCACCTGGTTCGCCTTCTCCAGTTCTCCGGTTGCATTGCCGAAGTAGGCGTGCGAAATGCGCAGTTTCTCCCGCTCGCTGACGTGGTCCCGTAAATCGTAAGCCTTCTTTATGTTTTCAGCGGCGAGGGTAGCTTCGCCAAGATTGGAGTAGGAAATTCCCAAAGAAACGTAGGCCAGGGCGAAGTTTGGATCTAGTTCGATGGCCCGCTTGAAGAACGGGGCCGCCTCCGGGTCTCCCTTTTCCCGCATGGCCTTTATGCCCAGACTAAAAGTCTTCAAGGCTTCGAGCGAGGGAGTCGTAGCTTCCACCGGGACATCGAATTTCTGCACCGAGGCCAACGACTCGCCCAATTTGCCACGCAAGCTGGAAGCCACCTTGTCCAACGCCTGCAGAACGCTTTCTTTAGTCGGCGCGTCGGCTTGTTCTTTCGCCAAGGTGTCGCCGCTTCCGCAGCTGACTGCCTCCAGGCCGATCACGTAGTGGCTGCCCAGGTTGGAAATGGAGCCGGCCAGGATGGCCTTGCTGCCGGTGCGCAGGCAGAGTTCGCGCGCGATTTCCGGGGTCACACGCTCGCTGGGTGATCGTCCCATCAGGCGCAAGGTGTCGCTCACTCTGCGATCGGACAAGACGTTCAGGAAGGGAGATTGACCCAGGTTTACAGCCAGGGCTTGCTTGAGCGCTTCATCGAACACCGGGTCGCTGGTCGCATTGGCGAAATCGGTCAATACGATCGTGTCTTTTTCAGTCAGCGGGGTAGCATTCCGCAAACGGAAATAAAGGCCGGTACCGATGCCGGCCGCGACCAGCAGCGACAAAACCGGAACCAGAATCTTCCAGCGCTTTCGTGGCGCGACTGGAGCTTCGCTCACCGCAGCAGACGATGCCGATGCAGACGGCGCAGCTGGTGAAGACGACGAAGACGTCCGAGTTGCCGCAAGGGGAGCCGCTCCGGACGCCGGTCCCGACTGGCTGCTCGTGTCCTGTGCCACCGGTACAGCTCCGGAAGTGGCGGCCACTGTGCGGCCAGTCTCGGTTTCGCGCTTCAGCCGTTTCAGATCGGCGCGCACATCCGCCGCATGCTGGTAGCGCAGCTCGCGGTCCTTCTCGAGCGCTTTGTCGATGATTCGTTCCAGCTCAGCGGGCAGGTCCGGATTCAAACGTACTGGCGCCACCGGCGCGCGGTTCATGATGGCCTCAAAGATTACGGCCGAACTGTCCCCGCGAAAGGGCAACTCCCCGGTGGCCATCTCGTAGAGCACCGCTCCGAATGAAAATAGGTCGGTCCGGGAGTCCAATTCCTTGGCCCGTACCTGCTCCGGTGACATGTAGGCTACCGTGCCCACCGCCGTGCCTGGACTTGTCAGGTGTAGCCCCGCAGCGTCGGTTTCGGTGGCGTCGGACCCCGGCTTCGCCCCGGTTGCGGTTACCTTCGCCAGCCCGAAATCCAGAATCTTGGCGTGTCCGCGCTTGGTAACGAAAATGTTAGCGGGCTTGACGTCGCGGTGCACGATGCCTTCGGCATGGGCAGCGTCGAGCGCATCAGCAATCTCGATGGCCAGCGATAGCAGTGTCTCTAATTCCAACGGTCGAACCCCGATGAGATGCTTCAACGTCTGCCCATCCAGAAATTCCATGGCGATGAAGCGCTTGCCCTCGTGCTCGCCAATTTCGTGAATGGTGCAGATGTTGGGATGGTTCAGCGATGAGGCAGCACGCGCCTCGCGACGGAAGCGCTCCAGAGTCTGAGCATCTTGGGAGACCTCGTCGGGGAGGAACTTCAGAGCGACAAACCGTCCCAGGGAGGTGTCTTCGGCCTTGTAGACAACGCCCATGCCCCCGCCACCCAGCTTCTCGACGATGTGGTAGTGAGAGATGGTTTGGCCAATCATGGAGTCGAGGTATGTTAGGCGGGATGCGAGTGCAAGTCAATGAACGCCGGTGGAGTTTGTGGTATGTGGAAAGGGTTGTTGGCGAAACATCCCCCATGAATCGGCCACAATTGGCGAAGCGGAAAGAATCTCCTTTTCGAGGCTCCTTCTTCGGCGACTTGACACCGGGGGGTACGAGCGTCATCATTCGCGGCACCGGTACACCCTGGTCACTGGGCGTGTGGCGCAAGCTAGAGCAGTAGTGTCGGGCTTCCGAGGACTGACATGGTTGACGTTGCAGCAATTGACGGATTGAGAACTCAGCTGCGCGGGGCGCTGCTTTGCCCTGGCCAAGACGGTTACGACACAGCGCGCACCATTCCGAACGCGATGATTGATCGGCGACCGGCACTCATCGCACGGTGTACAGGAGCCGCTGATGTCATAGCGTGCGTGCGTTTTGCCCGTGAGCATGACCTTATTGTTGCGGTTCGGGGTGGAGGCCACAGCGTCGCTGGAAAATCGGTTTGCGACGGTGGTCTCATGATTGATCTTTCCCTCATGAAAAGCATACGCGTCGATCCCACCCGGCGAACTGCTCGTGCAGAAACCGGGCTGACTCTCGGTGAATTTGACCGAGAGACGCAGGCGTTCGGCCTGGCGACTACCTTGGGAGTCGTGTCGAAGACGGGCATTGCTGGTCTGACGCTCGGAGGCGGTTGGGGCCACATGCACGCCAAGTACGGCCTAGCCCTCGATAATGTCATCAGTGCAGACGTAGTCACCGCCGATGGCCGGTTGTTGACGGCAAACTCCGACGAAAACCCTGACCTGTTTTGGGGGTTGCGCGGCGGGAGTAGCAATTTCGGAATCGTCACGTCGCTAGAATACCGTTTATATGAGCGAGGCCCAGTACTCGGTGGAGGTGTTTTCTATCCCGCATCCAGCGCACTCGAGGTTCTTCGGTTTTTTCGAGACTTTTCCGAGACTATCCCTGACGAACTGGTAATCCAATGCGGTTCTTTCGCACTGCCGGATGGCACACCAGTGTTTGCGGTAGCCGCTTGCTACTGCGGAAACCCTGCGGAGGGAGGGAAGGTCTTGGAACCCTTGCGGAAATTCGGGAAGCCACTTACCGATGCCTTGGCCGTCATGAAGTATATCGAGTTGCAAAGCATGTTCGACCCATTCTTTCCGCCTGGGCGACACACCTATGTGAAATCGAATTTTATTCGTGCTCTGAACGACGATGCTGTCAGGGCCATCGCAGAGTTCGCAGGGAAAAGTCCTTCCCCCTATAGCTTTGCCCCATTCGTGGAGCATTGGCATGGAGCCGCCACCCGTGTTGCCGTCGCATCTACTGCATTCCCTCATCGTCAATATTCTTATAACCTTATGTTCTGGTCGAACTGGGAAAGCCCATCCGAATCGGAGAAAAATATTCAATGGACGCGTGAATGCTGGGCTGCTCTGCGCCCGTTTCTCATCGAAGGCTCTTATAGCAATTACCTTTCGGACGAAGGGGATGCGTTCGCACGGGCATCCTACGGGCCTAATTATGACCGCCTGGTTGCCTTAAAGAACAAATACGACCGGTCAAATTTCTTTCGCATGAACCACAACATCAGGCCCACTACGTAGTCTCCCGTCTTTCGGGCCACCGAGAACACAAGTGCATTTCAGAGTGTAGAGTGGCAGCTCTCAGGGACGTGGCTTGTAGTTGGTGAAAAATCGCCTCTCTCCGAGTAGAGCGAACCGAACTTTTTCACTTGCTCGTAATCCCAATTCCTTGCGCATCATCCAGTACAGGCGAACCGCCAGTTTTCGCGCCATAGCCACTTTGGCGATTTTCCGTCCGCGCCGCATCGTCAGGTGCACATACTTGCTGCGCCATTCCGGAAGGCTGCGCACGGTTACTTGCGCCGCTTCCACCAGCAGGAAGCGTAATAGAGAGTTCCCTTGTTTCGTGATATGTCCCAGCCGTCGCCGATTCCCGCTCGAGTCCTTCAACGGCACCAGTCCCAGATAGCTCGCGATCTGCTTGCCACACTGAAACCGATCCGCTCTCTCGATGATCAGCACGAACGCCAGTGCGGTCAGCGGACCCACTCCGGGATGGGTCATCAAGCGCTGGGCCTCAGGACACTTCTCTACTTCTTGCTCGATCGCCTGATTCAGTTCAGCGATCGTGGGGTTCAGTCGATCTAGCAATTCCAGCAGATCGTGCCGTCGCCGGCTTGCCCAAGGTGCCAACCGGAACGATTCCAGTTGTTCCCGTCCGTGCTCCCGCCATAACCTCTTCTTGCAGCGTAAGCCTTCGTTCAGGGCCACCGCCTGCAGCTGGTTCATCACGCGCGTGCGCGCCTGCACCATGCGGTGCCGGTGCCACAGCAGTTGCCGCAGATCGCGATTCTCCCAGCTCGGTACCCAGAGCTGGGGAAAGTCATCCTTCAGCAGCAAGCGCAGAATGTGTTGTGCATCCTGGCGATCGGTCTTCTGCTTACGCTCCCGCTTCCTCGCGATCTCGGTGGCGTCTCCGATCCACAACTCGATGTTCAGCTCCGCCAGCAGTCGCTCGAACCAGCGTGCCTGCCCACTCGCTTCCATCCCCACTCGTACCTTCTTGCCCTGGGCTGCGAGCTCACGATAAAACTTTTCTGCTCCCTCACTGTGCGCTAATCGTTGCTCTCCGTAATCTCCCGTCTCGGTATCTACAAACGCAATTTGCTGGAAGCCCGGGTGATAATCGCATCCTATAATAGTCATTGTCCGGCTCTCCAGAAACTACGCTGCCGGAGCTTCGATGATTTGGAATCCGAGATTGGCGGCTTTGCGCTTGAGATAGTTAATTTGCAGTTTGCGATGCTGAGTGTCGTAAAAATCGGCTCCTCGATCGACGAATTGCATTCCGTAGCGCAGCATTCGATAGACCAATCGAGCGAGCTTGGCCGCCATAGCCTTAATGGCAACAGGAGCCCCGAGTTTAGTTCTCAGTCGGCGAAACTGTGCTCCCAAATAGGTGTTGCTTAGACGTAAAGTGCTAGCTGCCATCCGCAAGGCATTCGTGACTCGATTGTTGGTGGGCAATCGCCCTTTGCCAATGATTTTGTCCCCGCTGACCCGATTGTCTGGACACAGTCGCAGCCAGGAAACAAAATGGTGTTCCGTCTTCCACTTGCTCATGTCCCATCCCGCTTCACTGAGGATCGTCATGGTTGTGGTGACGTCAATCCCGTCGATTTGGGTCAGGTCGGTCCCGGTCATCCGAAATAGTTCTGTGCGCAGGTCGAACTGTGGTGCATTCCCCTTCTTTTTCTTCCTGAGCCGCTCCTTCCGCTTTTCTTCGGGCAGGCTGGCTCCATGGCTTCGGTCTTCTTGCTGCTGGAGATACTGCTGTAGCCACTGATCGCATTCGGCCATCTGCTTCTGGCAAAACTCGTAGCCATCTTGCTCCTGCTGCAGCACAAACAGCAGATCTTCTTGCCAGTTGCCTTCCAGACTGCGCGCAATTTCTTCCTCGCTCGCCTTCACTCGCCAATTCCGGAGCGCCGCCAGCTGATAGGGATCGCGTTCGCCGGCCAGAATGGCTTTGACGATCGCTTGCCCCGTCATTCCGCTCACGTCACTCAACACATTGGCTAGCTGGATATTCATTTGCGTGAGTGCCTTCTGCATCCGCTGAATATGCCGCCCGGCTGCCCGCACCAGATCATTGCGCTGCCGCCCATAGGTCCGCATCCGGCGGATTTCTTGAGAGGGCCGAAACGAGTTCCGCAACAGACCATAGGTGTGCAGCTTCATCAGCCATTGACTCTCCTGCACATCGCTTTTGCGCCCGGGTAAGTTCTTCGTCTGGTTGGCATTCACGAGATACACTTCAAAACCGGCTTGCTCGAGAATGTCGTAGACCGCAATCCAGTACACCCCAGTCGATTGCAGGGCTATGGTCCGAATCGCACACTGCTTCAGCCAGACCGCCATCTCCTTCAGTTCCCACGTAGTACATCCGAAGCGGCGTACGGGTTGGCTGTCCCGTGTCGGCGGCACGGCAACATAGTGGGATTCGTTGCCGATATCAATGCCGGCAGCGTCGGGATGCACGACTTCTAAACTGAGATCTTCGCTCTGGATTTTCCGCGTCATCTCCCGCCGTTGCTTGCGGTTCATCGCGTGCCAGTTGCCGGGTGTTGGGCGGCAGCTTGCTTTTTTGCTTTTCTTCAGTTGCTGGGGTTTCATGCTAATCTTCCCACGGTGAATTCAACTCGGCTCGGCCCGGTCGGCGACCCTTACACAGTCTCTCCATCGGGGTCGGGCCGTTGTTCTTTTCAGAACGACGCCCGCCACCATCTCCACCATCGCCAGTACCGGAGCCATGCTCCTTTATCGGGCAGGAACGCACCAAACGAATTTGCGGCCTTAGCTGCCAAGCCTCGTTGTGCCTGAGATTTTAATTTGCCACCCAGCGCGCTGATACTCACGACACTTCTGGGACAGAGTTTCTGAGTCATACAACCACCCCAAGGGGGTGGCCGGTGCTCCTTTCTCCCGGGCCTTTTGGTTGGTTGGCACCACCAAAGTTTACTCGGGTCTAGGGAGCCGACATTGTCATGGAATCAATTGCGCTCATAACCGAGCGGTTCTGAGTGCAAACGCCTGTTCTATAAAGGGGGAATGTCAAGGGAAATACTTCTCCCTCGACTGAAAGTGGAGAAGAGTTACTTGACTTCCAGCCTCCAGTGCTCCTTTTTGTAGGTTGATGATGCTAGCGCTCATAACCTACTCCAAAGGGGCGCCCTTTTATGATGCGTTTACAACATCTCTAACGAGGTCGGCCGTGTCAAGGTACTTGGGGTTGTTTTTTCATGATTTCGAACACACTCTTCACGTCAGCGCAGACGCACTGGTTCCCTTCGAGGGAGTAACGATCTTGCGTCGATGATTTGTGTCCAACCAAATGGCTCGGCCCGTTTTCACTTCATCAGATTTGGTGGCGTTGCCCACCAGACATCTCTCCGGTCACGTTCGATCATGATGACTTATTCGAACTCCCCCCATTCGGGGAGGCGAGTAGCCTATTCAGTTGCCCGGTCACTGCAGTGCAGGACCACTGTTGTAATTTGGCATTCCCGCATGGGCTTCCCCGCACTGCCGCTGCTGTCCGCGGCGGCAGAACTCTTGGTAGTCAATCTGGTCGCGTAACATGATCCACAAGCGGATACCCAGTTTGTGCGCGGCTGCAATCCGCGCCTTGCCCATCCCTTTCTGGATAAGCTTGCGACGATAGAAGCGCTTCAGTTCTGGATCTTTTCTTACCGCATGGATGGTCGCTTCGGTCCACAGATAGCGCAGCAGCGAATTGCCCTCCTTGCTCAGTTTCCCCAGCCGTTGCCGCTTACCGCTGGTGTGTTCACAGGGGATCATTCCGATGTAGCTGGCTACGTTCTTGCCATTGGCGAAGCGGCTCGGGTCTCCCAGGAACACCTCCGTCGCCAATGCTGTCACGGGTCCCACACCGGGATGCGTCAACAAGCGGAGTGCCTGCGGCCGTTGCTGGACTTGTTTTGCTACTTGCCCGTCCAGCTCCTGGATCCGCTGCTGCAATTGCCGGTATAAGCGCAGCAGTTCGTCCCGCCTTTGACTGCTGTAGCTGGGCAGAGACAAGGCTTGTAGCTCCTTCTGCCCGGTTGCAGTCCACAGACCCCGGCCTCGACGCAGTGCGTGATTGAGCGCCATCGCTTGCAATGTGTTCTGTACTCGCGTTCGTATCTTCACGCAGTGCGTGATTGAGCGCCATCGCTTGCAATGTGTTCTGTACTCGCGTTCGTATCTTCACGCAATATAAAAAGGCGCCCACTCTACGGTAGATTGTGATTGTTCGGACCAAACTTACCGAAAGGAGCGCCGTTATGAACCAGGAAAAGTATATCGGCATGGACGTTCACCAAGCAACGATCTCGGTTGCCGTCATGGAGGGCAGAGGCAAGCTGATCATGGAATGCATTCTGGAGACCAAAGCGGGGACGATTCTTGAGTTCATCCAAGGGCTGCAAGGAAGTCTATCGGTGACCTTCGAAGAAGGAACCTCTGCCGCCTGGTTACATGACCTGCTGAAACCTCATGTCACCTATCTGGTAGTTTGCGATCCACGAAAGAACGCGTTGTTGAAAGATGGCAGCAAGAGCGACCGCATCGATGCGCGAAAGCTAGCGGATTTGTTACGACTGAACCGGCTCAACCCGGTGTACCACGGAGAGCACGGAGTACGCACTTTGAAAGAACTGGGTCGCAGCTATCTGACTATCACCCAGGATCTCACCCGAGTCATGAATCGGATCAAAGCCCTGTATCGCAGCTGGGCCATCCCCTGTAGCGGTACCACCGTCTATGCTCCGCGTCATCGCGCCGAATGGCTGGCCAAGATGGTAGAACCTGGAGTTCGACGGCGAGCCGAACGGCTTTATCAGCAACTGGATCTGCTGCAGCCGGTGCGTCAACAAGCGCGACGGGACTTATTGCTGGAGAGTCATAAGCATCCGGCCGTGAGGTTGCTGCGGCAGATTCCCGCGATCGGTCCGATTCGCGCCGCCTTACTGGTGGCGCTGCTGCAGACGCCACACCGTTTCCGTACCAAGCGCCAGCTGTGGGCCTACAGTGGTTTCGCACTCGAGACTCATGACAGCGGCGAGTACCGCATGGTACGAGGGAAACTGCGCCGCAACCGGGAGCGGCTGACCGTGCTGGGTCTGAATGACAACCATAATCACGACCTGAAGAATCTGTTCAAAGCTGCTGCCCTATCGGCCAGCACTCGCCCTGGCCCGCTCTACGATTTCTATGTCAGACTTCTGGCGAAAGGGATGCGGCCGACCATGGCGCGGCTCACCTTGGCACGAAAGATTGCCACCATCACTTTAACGATGTGGAAGAAAGGAGTGGATTTCAACGCCAACGAATTGCAACGGCAAGCAGCTTGAGCCTCTCTGCTGAACAGGCCCTTCCATCTTCGGGTGATTCTCTCGGGTGGTGGTCGGTTCGGTTCTGGAGACGCTCGGTTCGAGGGTGAGTATCAGTCAGTGAGTTAGGCCCTGTGTGCTTCGGCACCGAGTCTCCCTCTTCACGCTATGCCCCCTCGTTTCACCAGAAATAGCGATAGGCCTCGAGCCTCCGATAGAACCATGGTGGACACTGGAGACACCAGGTTTCGCTTGCCAAAGTTTCCAGACTCGATTGGCATTGTCACCATCGGCAGATGAACCCCACAGGGGATCGCAAACAAGCCAGAGCAAAACCTGTCGATCGAATCGGGGGGCACACTTACAGCAGTGGGCTGGACGTCGAGACACAAAATCTTCTCGCCTCCGGTCGAGGCGGAGCTTTTTTTCTTGACATCCCTTTTTATAGAACCCACTGATGACGGTCCCGCAGGAGGGTTCGTAAGTCGCGTTGCTCGCTCGAGGGCATCCAGATCTCGGGAAAGCCATCCTTCCTCATCAGCAGGTCCAACATCAGCCGGGCATCCCGTCGATCATGCTTCTGTTTTCGAGTCTCGGCTGCCCGAATCTTCGCCGGATGACCCACCCGGCACACTATCCCTAACTCTTCCAGTAGTTTCAAAAACCACTGCATGGCTCCGGTGGCTTCGATGCCCACCACCACCGGACCTTCTAAGGCAGCGTAAAACTCTCGCACCTCATTGCCTTCATGGATCAGCGTCTTCTCGGTGAACTCGCCCGTTTCCGTGTCCACCATGGCAACGGTCTGTCGCTTTGCATGCAGATCGCATCCTAGAATCTTCATCTCGGCCTCCTTCGTCCCGAGCCTTTTTGGTTGGTACCGCAAAGTCTACTCGGGTCGTCGCGAGGCCGACCTCGTTATGTCATCAGCTATTCAAAATGCGGGGCGAGACCGTTGCTGTCGCTTGAGATCGAAAAAGCGGCGAGGTTCTGTCAGACTGCGAGCCGTAACCCCCAAAAACCCCCTTAATGACCGGTTCCCTGATGAACGGGCTCCTCGGCTTCCGGGATCCCACGAAGTCCGCTGATCGACTTGATGTCGATGCGAAAGAACACAGTCTCCATCGAAGAAACCAGCGTTCTGTCGCGTGCTTCCGACAGAGGGATTCGCCACCATTCAGGGTTCTGCTCCGCGAGTCGTTCTCGCGCATGTTCCCGCTGAGCGGTGTGGTACCGAGGGTCACTCAGTTCCAAGTAGGTTCCAGTCACAACTACGCTAGTCCAGTTTGACCCGTTGCCGATCTCGTCGGCTTGCAGACAAACCTTTGGATTGTTCCGCATCCACTCAATTTTTTTGCCGACGGTCGAAAAGATGTAGATGCAATCAGGCTCGTACGAAAACGCAACTGGCACCACATACGGTTGATCGTTCAACGAACAAGCCAGCCTGCCGAGCGATACCCGCTGCAAGAGCTCGCTGCATTCCTGTTGGGATATGGGAATGATTCGCATGACAGAATCTCTCCTGACGCCACTGCCAGTTTAGGCTACGGCGTACCATCCTTAAAGCGATTTTCGGGGTTGGGAGGATGGGTACAGTGAAGGCCGGAAGATGACAAAGAATGAAGGCAAATCGTCCAAGTTGTCCGCAGCAATCGAAAGGCTGAGAAAGCTAGGGGTGAAGGTCACGGACGGAACGTGCAAGGGAATGGGGATCGGCATTGTGGGCGGAGTCAGACGTCCAGAATCGAAATCCGTGGGGGAGGGTGATTTCCCAATCTCTCCGAAACCATCCGTGAATTGAGGTTGTTGCTGGTTGGTGTGCCGCGCATAACCTGCTTGCAGTAAGAGTATTCAGAGTCGGAACCTGTTAGCGTCAACTGAAGGCATTCCTCAGACAAAATGCTCCAACCAGCTACTTCGAGATATTCGCATAAGAGAGAAGCGATCGGTAGTCGAGGGTGGTGAGATTGCGGATTTGCAAAGTAAAAGTGAGGTCGGAAAGTCAGAAACCTGAAATGACGAAAACCCAGGCAAAGTACAAGTCAGCAGAAATAGGAAACAGCTCGAAAGCCAGATTGGGCATGGCTTTCAGAGAACAATGATAATGCTTCCTTGATCCACCTTTCCGCACATGAGAAAGTGACTAACAACAAGAAAGCCAAAGTTGAACTTGGAACTTGTATAAATTCCTCGGTGTGGAACGAAATATTGGGGACCGGTGTTAACCCCAGGACAGTTCCAAAACCCCGCCCCAGACAATGCCAGACGGCGCTATGTCGATTTTTAAGGTGACCCTGGAATCCCAAAAATACTTCGTTGAATGGGTGACGGGTGGGTAGTGTTATTCACTGTGACTTGCAAACTACATAATTAAGGGCGGCTGGTCAAGGCAAGAGTATGGCAAGTGTCGTTAGCAGATGATATGTCCGGTTGAGATAGCACGTGATCTGTCCGCTTGGCGGGCGGTGAGGGTAAGAGATCATGCTTCGCATGATCGGTTACCGGAAGGCCGCAGTGGAGCGGGCGATGAAAGTACAGGAAGTAATTTTGCGGGCCCTGGCGAAGAAGATCACGTGGTGGCAGGCCGCCGAGATCATCGGCATCAGCGATCGGCAGATGCGACGCTGGCGCGAGCGTTATGCGAGCGTTATGCGAGCGTTATGAAGGGTTCGGCTACGACGGACTGTTCGACCGGCGACCGGGCCAGCCTTCGCCGAAACGGGTGCCGGTGGCGGTGGTAGAGCAGGTGTTGGGACTGTATCGGGAGCGGTATTTCGATCTGAACGCGCGCCATTGTCACGAGAAGCTGGCGGCCGAACACGGCGTCGATCTCAGCTACACCTGGGTAAAACTAGCCTTGCAAGGGGCGGGGCTGGTGACGCGGGGGCGCAAGCGCGGGGTGCATCGCAAGCGGCGGCCGCGGCGGCCCTTGCCGGGGATGCTGTTGCACATCGATGGCAGCCATCACCGCTGGTTTCAGGATGAACGTTGGTACGACCTGATGGTAATTTTGGACGACGCCACCAGCGAGATTTATTACGCGCCGCTGGTGGAGGAAGAATCGACGGTGACGGTAATGGCGGCACTGCGGGCAGTGATCGAGCGCAAGGGGCTGTTCTGCGCGTTGTACCGCGATCGAGGCAGCCATTTCTGGCTCACGCCGAAGGTGGGCGGTAAGGTGGATCCACATCGTTTGACGCAAGTAGGACGGGCTTTGCGCGAGTTAGGCATTCAGATGATTCCCGCCTACTCCCCGCAAGCCCGCGGCCGGAGCGAGCGCAACTTCGGAACCTGGCAAGGACGTTTGCCCCAGGAACTGCGGCTGCATCGCATCGTCGGCGTGGAGAAGGCGAATCAGTTTCTGCGTGACCACTACATCACGGAGTTCAATCGCAGCTTTCAAGTGCGCGCCGCGGAACGGGGGACGGCCTTTCTGCCGCGGAGAGGTCAGAACCTGGATCTCATTTTCAGCTTGCAGTTTGAGCGGGCGGTGAATCGGGACAACACGGTGAGCTTTCAGCATCTCCGCTTGCAGATCGAAGCGGTTCGCTGGCGAGCGACGTTGGCGGGTTGCACGGTGCAGGTCCATCAGCATCTCGATGGCACCCTTACCATCACGCACGGACCGCAGCCTGGGACGTTACAGCGCGGAAGGCAAGATGCTGTTAGCGAAAATGGCGGTGGGACGGGTTGTGGAAAAGACGCGGGATGGAAAAGTCCAAAAACCGACTTTCCCATCCCGCTTGGAAATCCCGCAGAGTGCGCGGGATTCCCACTTTCCCACAACCCCGGCTACGGCTGGTTAACTCAAAACCGGACAGATCATGCGCTACGAAAAGCGGACATTTTAATTTGCTAAGAACAGGCAAGAGTATGGCAAGGCACGACGTTGGTCACGATGATATTGTGCGCTTCGCGCAGGACAGGGTAAATCTGCCGAAGGACAAAGCGGACGAATACCGTGCGCAGGCGCGGCGTCTTCGCGAGAAGCTGGAAGGGTATTTGAACGAACACCCAGACTTCACGCTCAAGAAGATGATGCTTTCTGGCAGCCTGGCAAAGGGCACGGCGTTGCGCTCGCTGAAGGATATCGATGTTGCTTGCTACATTAGTGGCGCCGACGCGCCGGGCGACGTCGCCAAGCTCCTGAGCTGTCTCGCGGAGCGGCTGCGCACGGCGTTTCCACATTTCAGCCCGGACCAGGTGAAACCACAGACCTTTAGCGTGACCGTCCAGCGATCATCGAGAAAGACTACTACGTCACGGAGGCTCTGCGAGACATCGCCACAGCAAGTGGCGACAAGATCGACAGTCACGGGGTTTAAGCGCACTTCGCGTCAAAACAAAAACGAACCCCATTTTGGCACTCACCACGCCCCGCCCTGCAACCCTTCGCTGCGCTGTGTTTTTCCCCGTGTCCGCCGCTATCTGTTTTGTCTCGCTGCCGCTCAAGTGAACCACCAGCATACCCGGAGCTTTAGAATCGGGCGTCATGTATACTCGCCCTCGCAATTAACCGGAACCCATGTCCACTCGCAGGCTAGCTCTATTAATTTTCTTCCTCTCCTTTAGCTTTCATGTTTTTGCAGCCGATACCTTGCTCAAGAATGTCACTGTCTATGACGGGACGGGGAAAGCTCCATTTGTCGGCGACGTCCGCATACACGGCGATCGCATCGCCGCCGTTGGTCTTCATCTGGAGCCTGCTTCAGGCGAGGTTGTGCGCGACGAGCATGGGCTGGCGCTTGCGGCTGGTTTTATCGACATGCATAGCCATGGCGACCGGGGGCTTTTCGAAGACCGTGATGCGGCCACGATCACACGTCAGGGAGTGACTACGATTTTCATAGGGCAGGACGGAGAATCCCAGTTTCCGCTGCGCGAATATTTTTTACGATTCGACCATACACCTCCCGCGATCAATTTGGCGAGCATGATTGGCCACGCGACGCTTCGCGAAAAGGTGATGGGCAAAGATCTGTACCGGCCATCGACGCCGGACGAACTGGCTAGGATGAAGACTTTGCTTGCCAGCGAATTGCAGGCCGGGGCATTTGGCTTGTCGACCGGGCTGGAATACGAACAAGGCCATTTCTCTACTACGGAAGAGGTGGTGGAATTGGCGAAGGTCGCGGCTGCTGCGGGCGGTTTCTACATTAGTCACGTGCGCGACGAAGCGAACAAAGTGTTTGATTCCTATGACGAGGTTTTGCGCATCGGCCGTGAAGCGGGGATTCCGGTTGAGATCTCCCACATAAAATTGGGATCGACTCCGGTCTGGCATTTGGCGGCAAAACGTATGCCTCCATACTTTGCGGCGGCGGAGCGAGATCACGTCGATTTGAAGGCAGATGTCTATCCGTACACCTACTGGCATTCAACGATCCGCGTTCTGATAACCGATCGTGATTTCTACAATTCTCAAAAAGTCGAAAAGGCGATTGCCGATAACGGCGGGGCTGCAGCGATTCGCCTGGCGCATTACAAACCGGAACCCACGATGGCAGGCAAGACGCTCGACCAGATTGCAGCGGCGTGGAAAGTAACGCCGGTGGAGGCCTACATGCGAATCGTGAAAGCCACCAACGCTGAAGTGGATTCGCATGAAGACATGGAAGATATTATTGCGACTTCAATGAGTGAAGATGATGTTCGCTGGTTCATCGCACAACCGCAAATCATGTTTTGCAGTGACGGCGAACTCCACGGTGCGCATCCGCGAGGGGCCGGAACATTTCCCCGTGTGCTGGGGCGTTACGTGCGCGAACAGAAAGTGCTTCCACTGGAGATGGCGATTCGTAAAATGACGGTTCTGCCAGCGCAGCAACTCGGTTTAAAGGACCGTGGACAAATCGCGGAAGGCTACGTTGCCGACCTGGTGATTTTCGATCCGGCTACCGTAATCGACCAGTCAACTGTTGAGCATCCCGAAGCGCCGCCGCTCGGTATTCCCGCAGTGATGGTGTCGGGAGAGTGGGTCATCGATGAGGGAAAAGTGACAGGAAACCATCCCGGCCATGCATTGCGAAGCACGGCAGTTCGTCCCTGAGAAGGTTCGTACCCTAAGGCTGCCGCGACCGCTTTATTGCAGCAATATGCCTACGATCGATGCCGACATCAGGTTCGCCATCGTGCCGGCGATCATGGCCCGGAATCCCAGCTTGGCCAATTCCCCGCGCTTGTTTGGGGCCAGGGCGCTAATGCCGCCGATCTGAATGCCAATGGAACTGAAATTGGCAAAGCCGCATAGCGCGAAGGTTGCGATCGCAAATGAGCGGGGATCGAGGACGCCTTGCTTCGCACCGAGCATGGAATAAGCAACGAGTTCATTGATCACCATGCGCGTTCCCAAAAGATTTCCCACCAAGCCACAATCTCTCCACGGGATGCCGATCACCCATGCGATAGGCGCGAAGATTACTCCGAAGACCTGTTCAAGGCTGGATGGGAACCGGTGGAACAAGTGATCGTGGATGCCGCCGAAGATACTATTTACCAACGCAATCAAAGCGAGAAAAGAAATCAGCATGGCCGCGATGTTTAGAGCCAGGTGTAAGCCGTCGATGGTTCCGCGGGTGATGGCTCCGAGAACATTTTCGTCTTTGGGCAGAGCCTCAATGTCCATCTCGACCTGAGATTTCGGGGTTAATGCGGTCGTAGTATCGGCACTTGTATTGTCATGTGGGCTGGTGACCGGCTCTTCGGTTTCTGGCACAAACATTTTCGCCATTAGTACGGTGCCGGGCGCAGTCATAATCACGGCGCTCAGCAGGTGTTCGGCTTTCACGCCATACAGAATGTACGCGCCCATAATTCCGCCGGAGACGTGCGCCATCCCAGCAGTCATCACGGTCATCAGTTCGGAACGAGTCAAAGACGGAAGGTAAGGACGAATGGTGAGCGGAGCCTCAGTCTGGCCCATGAAGATGCTGGCGGCCACGTCGAGAGATTCTGCGCCGCTGGCGCCCATGCGGATCATGACCTTGGCCACTTGCCGAATGATGAACTGCATGACGCCGTAGTGATAGAGCACGGCGAAAAATGCGGAGATGAAAATCACCGTCGGCAGAACCTGAAAGGCGAACACCATGCCGAACTGGCCACCCTTCCGGCCCAGATCCCCAAATACCATTTGCGAGCCGGCAAATGAGTACTCAAGAAACTTGTCGACGCCGCGGCCTGCCCACCCCAAAAGGTTGCGGCCGAAACTGAAACGAAGCACAAAGATGGCAAAGACAAACTGGAGGGCAAGTCCAAGGACCACCGTTTTAGCGCGGATCGCCCGTCGGTTGCTGGAAAATAACCAGGCGAGCGCGAGCATGGTCATCAAGCCCAGAAGGCCCGTCAGACGACCCATGTGAGACTCCTAATGCTGCGAACAGTTTGCGAGCACGTGCCGATGTGAGAAAAAAAGGTCAAACGTAACGGGCGACAATCAGAGTAGAGGGTCATGCCTGCAGTCCTTTTCCGACAATTACTCGATGAATCAAAGGCCGTTTTACGGAAGGCGGCTTCGGAGCAATGCTGTAAGCCTGCCACAACAGATTTCTGGCGTCGGCGAGGTGCGCGTCGGAATTGTAATGAATGGTGCAGAGCGGCTCGCCTTCGCGAACGGCGTTGCCGACTTTCTTATGCAGGACCAGGCCCACAGCGGGGTCGATGACGTCTTCTTTCTTTTCGCGGCCGCCACCCAACACCAGGCTGGCGATGCCTACCTTTTCACATTGAATACTGGAAACAAACCCGGTCGATGGGCTCTCAAAAGACGACTGGTGTTGAGAATGCGGCAGACGCTGGGGATGGTCGACGACCAGCGGGTCGCCTTTCTGTTGCGCGATGATTTCGCGAAATTTGTTTAACGCCGATCCGTTACGGATGAGTCCGGATGCCAGTTCGCGACCGCGCTCCACGCTGGGCGTTTTATCGGCGAGATAGAACATCCACGCAGAAAGTTCGACTGAGACTTCGATCAAATCGGAAGGCCCGCCGCCATTCATGACTTCAATGCACTCCTCGACCTCCAAAGCATTACCGACTTTCAAGCCCAGCGGCTGGTCCATGTCGGTGATCAAGGCGACCATCTTTTTGCCCATGCGTTCGCCGGTTTCGACCATCAACTCAGCAAGGTGAACGGAGTCTTTTTCGGTTTTCATGAAGGCGCCACTGCCGGTTTTTACATCCAGCACCAGCCCGTCGATACCCTCGGCCAGTTTCTTGCTCATGATCGAGGCGCAAATCAGGTTGGGGCTTTCCACGGTTGCAGTCACGTCGCGCAAGGCGTAGAGCTTTTTGTCCGCGGGAGCGATTTCCGCAGTCTGACCGATGAGGCCGCAACCGCTAGCCTGGAGGGCGCGAAGAAACTCGCTCAACGATAGGTTGATGTTGAAACCTGGAATGGATTGCAGCTTGTCTAATGTGCCGCCGGTATGTCCGAGGCCACGCCCGCTGATCATCGGAACCGTGACTCCACCGGCCGCAACGACCGGAGCGATGATGAGCGAAGTTTTATCGCCCACGCCTCCGGTGGAATGTTTGTCTATTTTCGAGCCGGGCAGGCCCGAGAGATCGAGAACCTCGCCGGAGTGAAGCATTGCGCCGGTGAGGGCGCTCAATTCGGCGCCATTCATTCCGCGGATGAAGACTGCCATCAGCCAAGCTGCCATTTGATAGTCGGGGATTTCGTCCTTTGTATATGCGCGAACGAGGAACTGGATTTCATCTGATGAGAGCTCGCCGGCGTCGCGCTTCCGGCGGATAAGATCAAGGGGACGGATGCTAATCGCGGATGGATTCGGCGTCAGAGGACTGGGGCTTGTTGGCATCGGCTCCGTGACTTGGGACAGGGAAGCTTACCTTGAGCGGTGGCCTGCTGGAAAGTATTTAGCGCAAGGATTTAGCGCAAGGAAGAAAAGGCACAGGGTTGCCATTTTCAGTTGTGCAGCATCGCATGAGGCATGAAAAGAGCTTTGATAGTTTCTAAGGAGCCGAGAGTGAAAGAAGAATGGCAGGCAGTACGAGAGAAGATAGGACTGCCTTCGGTGGCCGAATGAGCGGGTCGCGTTAAAGGTTCACAAACGGAAGCCCTCGGGAAGCAGCCTCGCGATTGGCATCTCTTCGGTGCCGGATTGACCACGGAATAAAACCAAAGCGTCGGGCCCGAATTCGTAGATGACCTGGCGGCAGGCGCCGCAGGGAGCGCAGGGGCCGTCCTTCTCGGTGGCGACGGCTACGGCCTTGATCTTCATGTTCGATCCTTCGGCGGCGACGGCCGCAAAGATGGCGTTGCGCTCGGCGCAGATTGTCAAACCGTAAGAGGCGTTTTCAACGTTGCAGCCCGAGTATTGCGCGCCGCGTTCGGTGAGGATCGTCGATCCTACTCGGAATTTGGAGTAGGGAGCGTGCGCGTTCCTGAAGGCCGCACGGGCGGCGGAGAGCATCTGTTCCTTTTGTTGGGCGGGAAGAACTGCGGGCATTTGTTCTCCTTATTAACAGTTGCGACGTTGTGATTCGGTGCGCGAACCTTAGTGTGCGATGGACTATGGGGACAGCAGGTCCCTCCACTACGCTTGCTCCGCTGCCGATTCGGTCGCTTTATGACAAACGGTGTGAACTGGCTTTACGGATTATTACAATCTCTTAAATTGCTGGGCTCGCGCCTCGCTTGATGAATTCGCCCTGCCCCGGGCGGCCGAAGAACTTTTCGCCCTCGACCAGCACCCGTCCGCGGGAGAGCACTACGTCTGGCATCCCGGTTACCTTCATGCCTTCAAACATAGAGTAGTCAACACGCATATGGTGAGTTTTCGCGCTAATTGTGTGTTCTCGTTTGGGGTCGAATACCACCAGGTCAGCGTCGCTGCCGACGGCGATTGTGCCTTTGCGTGGATACAGCCCGAACAGCTTAGCGGGCGCAGTGGCAACCAATTGCACGAAGCGGTTGACGTTGAAACGACCCTGCCCTACGCCGCCGGAATAGACCAGACTCATGCGGTGTTCGATGCCCGGACCGCCGTTGGGGATTTTTGTGAAATCCCCAATGCCCATTTCCTTTTGTTCTTTGAAGCAAAACGGGCAATGGTCGGTGGAAACCACTTGCAAGTGGTCGTGCTTCAATCCCGTCCATAACTTTTCCTGATTCCACTTTTCGCGTAATGGGGGAGTGAAGACGTATTTAGCGCCTTCGAAGCCGGGTTCGTCCATGTTTTCGAGCGAGAGGTAAAGATACTGAGGACAGGTTTCAGCATAGACCGGCAGACCGCGGTCGCGGGCCTCGCGGACTTTTTCCAGGGCGTCGTTACAGCTCAGATGCACGATGTAGACCGGGGCTCCGGCCATTTCCGCCAGTGCGATGGCGCGCGACACGGCCTCGGCTTCAGCAGTGGTTGGGCGCGTGAGCGCATGATACTTCGGCGCGGTTTTTCCTTCAGCGAGGGCCTGCTTAACGATCACGTCAATCGCGCCACCATTTTCCGCGTGCATGCAAACCATGGCCCCCGCTTTGGCGGAGGTGCGCATGGCTTTGAAGATGCTGGCATCGTCCAGCATGAAGACGCCGGGATAAGCCATGAAAAGTTTGAAACTGGTGATGCCTTCCCGTACCAATTGAGGCATTTCAGCGAGCTGAGCATCGGGCAGATCAGTGATGATGCAGTGAAATCCATAGTCGGCCACCGCTTTTGACGAGGCTTTCTGCATCCAGGCGTCGAAGGCGGTCCGCAATGACTGGCCCTTGTACTGGATAGCAAAGTCGATCAGCGTGGTCGTGCCGCCAAAAGCCGCCGCACGGGTGCCGGTTTCGAAATCATCGGCGCTCGTGGTGCCTCCAAATGGCATATCGAGATGGGTGTGCACATCGATCCCGCCGGGGAAGACGTATTTGTCCTTCGCATCGATCAGGCGGTTGGCGTTTTCGCGCGGCAGGCTGGCGCCGAGCGCGACCACCCGTCCGTCTTCGATGGCGACATCGGCCTGATAGGTGTCGGTTGCGGTAACCACGGTGCCATTGGTGACAACAGTGTCGAACCTCATTCAGTAATCCCCTCTGCAGACAGAGTCGCGCCGATTCGGCGAAGGTGTGTTGTATTCTATTGTACAAAGTAACGGAATTGATCATTCGATAAAGCCATCAAGGAACGCATGAAATTTGGAATCACGATCAAGCCGGATATTTCCGTCGAACGCATCGTCGGCCTAACCAAACAGGCGGAAGATGGCGGCTTCAAGTATGGCTGGATCTTCGACTCCCACGTACTGTGGAAAGAACCTTATCCACTGCTTACCTTGATGGCGAACGCAACCCGCAAAATGCGGCTCGGGCCTTGCGTAACGAATCCTGCAGTCCGTGATCTCACTGTTACTGCCAGCCTCTTCGCCACGCTGAACCTGATTTCCGGCGGACGTATGGAACTGGGCATCGGGCGGGGCGACAGCTCAAGGCGTGTTCTTGGCAAGAAGCCCGTAACCCCAGCCGAGCTGGAACGCGCGGTCGCCACGTTTCGCGAGCTTACGGCGGGACAAGAAGTGCAATATGAGGGCCAGGCAACGCGTCTTTCCTGGGCCAAGGGTTCGCCGCCGGTGTGGATTGCGGGATACGGGCCGAAAGTTCTCAATATGGCGGGGCGAGTTGCTGACGGAGTGATCCTGCAATTTGCCGACCCCGATTTGATTGCTTGGTGTCTTGGCTTTGTACGGCAAGGGGCGAAAGAAGCGGGACGCGATCCGAAATCAGTGGAGATTATGGCGGCCGCTCCGGTTTGGGTTTCGGATGATTTGGCGACAGCGCGTCAGAAGGTGCGCTGGTTCCCAGCTTTGGTTTCGAATCACGTTGTCGACCTGATTTCCCGCTACAAGCCGGAAGATCTTCCTGCCACGTTGACATCCTATGTGCAGAAGCGTGCTGGATACGATTACCAACACCACGCCGAGGTCGGAAGCGATAATGCGAGCTTCGTTTCCGATGAAGTGGTAGACCGTTTCTGCCTGGTAGGTCCGGTGGAGGCGCATCGTCAAAAGTTGAAGAAGCTGGCAGAGGCCGGCGTCACCCAGTTCAACATTTACCTGATGTGCGGTGATGAGGAGCAGACGTTGGACATTTACGGGCGCGACGTTTTGCCTGGGTTTCGGGCTTGATTCAAGATGGGCTTTGAATAACTCGATTTTTCAATTTATGGTCCCCGCTTCTCAGTTGTTCCACTCACTCTGCCAATCGGGTACCATGTGTGCGAGCAAACTTTGGATTCGCGGGCCGCACAGATCGAAATCCCTGTAGGCAAGAGTCCGCTGGGCTGGTTTCGTTTTCTTTTTCCTTCCGTTGCTGACCTGATTTTCATCATTCTCATGACTGCTATGACTGGCAGGGCCCTGAATTCGCGCCTTTTGGGAGACGCCAGTATCGGCTGGCATATACGAAATGGCGACCTGATGCTAAGGTCGCACGCGATCACGCGGGCCGACCCATTTTCGGTCACCATGGGCGGGCAACCATGGTTCGCATGGGAATGGCTTTATGACGTGGTGATCGCCGGAATCCACCAGTGGCTGGGGTTGAATGGAGTGGTTCTTTTCAGTGCGATTGTCATTGCGGCGACGTTCGCGCTCACTCTACGGCTAACGTTGCGGCGAGGCGCTGACTTGTTAGTGAGCGCGCTTCTACTGGCATTATCACTGGGCGCGTCCATGATTCATCTGTTCGCGCGGCCGCACGTTTTGAGCTGGTTGTTCACTGTGATCTGGTTTCAGCTTCTGGATATTTCAGAGAATGAACCGGTCGACAGCAGGCGGCTGTGGTGGCTTCCTGGGCTGACGCTGCTTTGGGTAAATTTGCATGGCGGGTTTGTCGTGGGGTTTGCGTTGCTTGGCCTTTACATCATTAGCGCGGCGATCCGATGGTACAGATGTGAGCAGCGTGATATGCACGCAAATCGAGCGCGCCGCCTGCAGCAACTTGGATTGGTGGCGGCGGCTTCGCTGGTTGCCAGTCTGGTGAATCCGTATGGCTTCCGCCTTCACATTCATGTTTACCGGTATCTATCCAGCCGCTGGCTGATGAACCACATTGACGAGTTTCTCTCGCCTGACTTCCATGGGGTGGCGCAACAGTGCTTTGTCATGCTTCTGCTGATCACGATTGTGGCGCTGGCGGTTAGCAGGAAGCCGCGGCTGTCTCAGGTATTGGTGATTCTCTTTGCCACTTATAGCGGCTTGTATGCGTCTCGGAGCCTGCCGGTTTCTGCACTCCTGCTCACGCTTGTGATCGGTCCATTGCTCACACGAGCGATAAACCAATCGGGCGATAATCACGCACTCTCACTACGCCTGCGAAGATTCCTGTCGCGGTGGGGAACGTTCGGTTCGCGGATGAAGATCGTTGATCTGAAATTGCGGGGGCACGCATGGCCATTGATCGCTGTATTAGCCGGGCTGATGGTTTGCACGATAGGAGGCACGGGCGCTTCCCGCCAGTGGGTGAACGCGAATTTTGATGCCAAACGATTTCCGGTGCAGGCTGTGAACCAAATTGGCCAACGAAATATCCGAGAAGCAATCTTTGCTCCCGATCTTTGGGGCGGCTATCTTATTTACCGGCTCTACCCGCAGAGCAAGGTGTTTGTAGATGACCGGCATGATCTGTACGGAGAACAATTCTTAAAAGATTATTTGAAGACGATCCGCTTGACGCCCGGGTGGAAGGGTTTCCTGAATGACAGAAACGTGAGATGGGTTTTGCTGCCAGCTGGATCGTCGTTGGCCAACATGCTGGAGCTGACGTCTCAGTGGAATGTGATCTATCGGGATGAAACAGCAGTGTTATTCTCGCGGGACTCCACTTTGTAGTCTCTCCCCGTGCGAAGGGCAAGTTCTCAGAACTGGTCGTTGGTGTCGATATTGAATCCCAAAATAACGCTGACCTCGATCGGTTGGTCTCCGCGCAGGGCAGGGCTGAACTTCCAGGCATTGAGCGCAGCCAGAACTTTGCTGGTCATGACCGCCGACGCGGGTTCGAGCACACGCGGGCGTCGCAGCAGGCCCGAGCGATCGAGCACGCATTCGATCACCAAACGCGTCTTGGGCAACCCAGCGGGAAGTTCGGAACGCATCGCTTGCGGCGCGGTCAGATCTTCCGCATAGCTATGAGTTGCGGACGCGGGATCGGCATAGGACATTACGGTCGGCATCGTGGTAGCGATGTAAATGGTATAGACCTTCTCACCCTTCAGCCGGCCATAGAAATCAAATGCACCGCCCGACCGCGACGTCGCAACCACCGTGATGTCCGGCCCGGTATTTTTGTGACCAGCCTGCGAGCGTGCCGCACCGCCGGCCTGATTTGCTCCTGACCCGAAACTCGGCAAGGTCACGATATTGTTGCCGCCCTTCACGGATACGCCAGGCATGGCGGGACTCCCTTTAGTCCCGGTTCCCGTGCCTCCCGAGCCGGGATATGGAGAAATCCCACCTCGGGCGTTGGGATCGGATCCGGGGCCTGCGCCTGCTTTTCCGGCTCCTGCTCCGGGGCCAGCGAACCCGCTTCCGGGTCCGTCGCCATGACCGATTCCCGCGCCGCCACCAGAGCCTCCGATACCGGGTTTATCGCCGCCTGAGGGCGACATCGCCAAAGCTCCGCTGCCACCGTTTCCGGGTATCCCGACTCTCGACCCGGGCTGGCTTGAAACGACCACGCCGGACGAACTGCCCCCGCCGTTGCTGCTGGGAGGCGCCGCCGCCAGACCTGCATCGAGAGTTCCACCGAATCCGCTGCCACGGTTGCCGCGTCCCTGGCCGGCCAGCGAACCGTTTGCGGCCATGGAGGGAGGCGGTGGGACCACAGCCGCGCCCGATCCCATTCCACCGGCCATGGAACGTTGTGCCGAACCAGCGCCGAGCTGTACAGTTGGCGGCACGACTGCTGTACTGCCAAAACCGCTTACCGCTCGGCGTTCTGAGGCATTGCTACTGACTTGAACCGTCGGGGGGACAACCTGCTTCTCCAATTGATCGGCACCGAATCCCGGGCCCATGGGGGTTACGTCAGGTGTGACGGAAGGAGTCGGCGCCACTACACTCGGGGCCGGTAGCGATAGCCTCGGGTTCAAATTCGTCATCTGCACCGGCGCGGCGATTGTAGGTGGAACCACCTGAATAGCTTGCGATCCGGGGATGTGAAGCGATGCCAGTTCACGTTCGGGTGCAGTTGCACTGGGAGGGATCGCCCCCGGGTTCAGGGTGGGTGCGGTGCGCAATTCGTCAGGAACCTGCGGAGCGGGAGCTACCGCCATCTGCGACAGGGACGGAGCGCGTTGGGATGACTGCATGCCTTCCGCCGGAGCGGGACCGGGAAGCGCTTTCAACGCGAGAAGATTAGCCACGGCAGAGTTCGAGACCGGAAGATTCATTTTCGGCGCATCGGCAACGGCCTCACGCACGGTGCCGCCGCGCGCTACTTTGATAGTTTGCGTCGGGTGAAAAGCCTCGCGCCCACCGGCGCGTCCCGAACTTCCGGCCTGTGCTCCGCCTAGGTCTTCGGTCTTGGGCAATTCGTTGCCCGAGTAGTAGATGATGTCGTACTTTGGCCTGCGCGGGGGCTCGTACGGCCGCATGCTGGCCAGCTTTGCCGGAATGACGATGATCGCCACTAGAAACGCCAGTTCGAACGTCCACGAAATCAAAATGCCCCAGTATGGAAAAAGTCCGGTCTCAGCTTCGCCTGCGAGGCGCTCGGCCGAGCGTCCCATGGCTGGACGAATGGCGGAGCGAAATTCATCCCATCGTGAGGGCCACTCGATCAGGAATTGGGGAGCGTCGTTCAAGCCTAGGTGGCCTCCTCGACGGTAATTTCGATCTGGTCGCCAAGCGTGGTTGGGGCCGACTTAAGGGTATGTTCCGGAAGCTCAAGCACGGAAGCAGCGCACATGCGAATCGAAGCCAGGCGCCACGGCTTGAGATTCTCTTCCATGTGCACCACAATTCTGCCGCGATCCAGGTAAACAACGTCAATGGGGAAGCGCATGGCAAAAGTGTGCACGCCGTGACAAGGAATAATCCATAAACCTTCGCCCGCGGGAAATTTGGAGGCATCGGTGAACATGAGCCCGCGAAAGCGGGACCAATGAGTCGTAGCCAGACGCACGTGGGTTGCCAGGTAAGAATTCCGTGTTCGATTGACTGCGTATCCCTGGGGACCTGGTACTGACATCACTACTCCTAGATTCGACCCTTTTGCGGACGCAACGTTTTTGGCCTCGGCGCGATTGGCGTAATCCTTAATCAGTGCGCAGTCTGCGGCATCAGAATACGAAATAGTTCAATGATGGCCGGGCCCAGCGTCACGAAGATGATGGAGGGGAGAACGAACACGACCAGAGGGATAATCATCTTGATAGTGGTTTTAGCGGCCTGTTCCTCGGCACGTTGGCGCCGTTCGGTGCGCAACGAATCCGAATGGATTCGTAGAGCTTGGCTAACGCTGGTTCCGAAGCGATCGGTCTGAATCAAAGTGGCGACAAGGGAACGGACGTCATCAACGCCCGTGCGATCGACCAGATTGCGCAAGGCTTCGGCGCGTGGCTTTCCGGCCCGCATTTCCAGATTCACTAGGTGGAATTCATCACTCAGGTCCGGGTGAGCATGTTTCAAGTCTTCGCCGACTCGCATCAATGCCTGATCCAGTGCCAGGCCGACCTCGACGCAGATTACAGTGAGATCGAGCGCGTCCGGCAGAGCTATGGTGATGCGGCGCTGACGATTACGGATCATGCGTTTGAGCACGAACCGTGGAATGAAAAAACCAAAGGCTCCAACCCCGATCATCAAGAGCAGATCGAAACTACCCTGGACGGCGACGACGATAGCCATGCCAAGAAAAGCCAGGAGCATGCGCGATCCACCATAAATGGTCAGATGGCGGGCCTCGCGATAACCCGCCTGAATCAGCCATTTACGTGTTCGCGAGACATCGCTCGGGGAGAGAGGCAGAGCTTTGCTTAAGGGATCGAGGGCTTGCTCCAGTCGTTCCTTGAAAGCCGGCTTCTCTTTGACTTCCGTGCGCTGCCATCCCAGGGCGCGCAGCCGCGATCCAAGGAGTGAAGACGGAGCATAGGCTGCCGCCCCGAAGGAAAAAACCACCAGGACGATGGTCAGAAACAATACGATTGCGAGAATGAGAGCCATGATTCAAGATCAAAACTAAAACCAACGCATCGCTGGTTGGACGAATTCAAACCTGAATCTGAATCACCTTTCGAATTACAAAATAACCCACCGTCTGCAAAGTAATTCCCACCACCAGCAGGATGTGTCCAATCGGATCCTCGAACAGCGGCTTGATGAAGGTTGGATTCATGATCTGCATGGTGACGATGATAATGGGCGGCAATCCCATCAAAAGCATCATGGTCATCCGGCCCTGCGCAGTGTGCACTCGCACCTGCCGCATGATTTTAAAGCGTTCCCTAATTACATATGACAGGTTATCGAGAATTTCGGCGAGGTTGCCGCCGGTTTCACGCTGCAGCATGACTGCCGTGACGAAAAACTTTACGTCGACCAGGGGCACGCGTTCGGTGAGATTGACCAAGGCATCGCGTACCGGCATACCGAATTTCTGCTCTTCGAACAGCTTGCGGAATTCGGAGGCAACGGGATCGGCAATTTCGCTGGCGATCAATTCCAGTGCGGTGGTGAAAGCGTGGCCGGCGCGAACTGCGCGGGCCAGCGTGTCGATGGCTTCGGGGAAAAGTTCCTCGAACTTCTGAAAGCGCTTGTTCCTCTTGTAATTCGCGTACGAGTATGGGATGAACATGCCGAACAGAACCCCCACCCAGGCAAACTGAGGGTATCCGAACAGCAGCAAAAGCAGCCCGAGCACCGCTCCGCAGACGAAGCCCAACAGGACGACGTTGCCGGCGCGGCTTTTTACGTCGGCTTGTTCTAGTAAAGTCTGAAGGTTTGAAACGCTCCTGGAGCGGCGAAGCAGAGTATCGAGGGCCGGAATTTTGCTAAGGACTTCGTCCCTTAGGAGGGCGAGGCTCTCTCCGGCCTCACGCTCTGGAGTTTTCTGTACTGTAGAAAGCCGTTCGCGCAGCAGGCGCGCCTTGGAACTGCGCTCGTCAAGCAGGGAAGCGATGACAAACACTCCTACTGCGACGGCTACAAACACGGCGATAGCGATCAGGATGAACATACGATCAGTCAGATAATCGAGTTCGCTTCGCGAATCGATTCGCGTGAATCAGCGAGTCAAACCTCCATTCGCGAATCGAATAGTGCGGGCCGCAGGCGGCAACCGGCGGTCGCCAGACGTTCCGCAAATTTGGGCCGAATACCGGTGGCACGAAATGCGCCGCGCACTTTGCCGTTTTCATCGATTCCGACGCGTTCGAACACGAAAATATCCTGCATGGAAATGACGTCGCCTTCCATGCCAGTGACTTCAGAGATCGTCATGACTTTGCGGGTACCGTCGGAGAGGCGAGCGATCTGAATAACGGCGTGAATGGCCGCTGAAATCTGTTGGCGCATGGCTCTTTCCGGAATGTTGAGATTGGCCATAGAGCACATGTTCTCGATGCGGGCCAGCGCGTCGCGCTGAGTATTGGCGTGCACGGTGGTCATCGAGCCTTCGTGACCCGTGTTCATGGCCTGCAACATATCAAACGCTTCTTCGCCGCGGACCTCGCCGACCACAATGCGATCCGGACGCATACGGAGGCTGTTGATGACCAGTTGCCGCTGGCGTACGGCGCCTTTGCCTTCGATGTTGGGTGGGCGCGTTTCCAGTCGCACCACGTGCTCCTGGTGCATCTGTAATTCGGCGGCATCCTCGATGGTCACGATACGGTCTGTATTCGGTATATAGCTGGAAAGCACGTTCAACAGAGTGGTTTTACCCGCGCCGGTTCCGCCGGAGATCAGAAAATTCAAACGCCCCTTGACCATTCCGGACAACAACTCAAGCATGGGTTCAGTTAGAGTTTTATTTTCCAGCATAACGCGGGCGGTAACCGGGTCGCGTCCGAAACGGCGGATGGACAGGCAGGGACCGTCAATGGCTAGCGGCGGAATGATGGCATTGACACGCGAACCGTCGGCCAGGCGGGCATCCACCATCGGAGAAGATTCATCGACACGCCTTCCAACTCGCGAAACGATGCGGTCGATGATTTGCATCAGGTGGGCGTCGTCTTTGAAACTGAGCCCAGTCGGTTCAAGCTTTCCAGCACGTTCGACATAAACCTTGTTGTACCGGTTGACCAAAATGTCGGAGATGGTGGGGTCTTTGAGTAGTGGCTCCAGTGGGCCCAAACCGAAAATTTCGTCGAGAATCTCGCGAGCCAGACGCTCGCGCTCTGCGAAGCTAAGAGGAACGGCCTCGCTGTTTACCGTATTCCTGATCAGCAGCAGAACTTCTTCCCGAGCGGTGGCGCTGGGGGTGCGCCCCAGTTTCTCCAAATCGAGACGGTCGAGTATCTTGCGATGCAGGTCAGCTTTAACCTGCTGATACTCGGCTCTTTCGAAGGTCTGCAAATTCGGCATGTTTCTAGCCTAACTAGCCCGGTTCATGCGGTCAATCCGACGGACCATAGTGCCATCACCTTTAGTAACCACGAGACATTCAGGCAAACGCTCCCGCTCGCAGTCTTTAGACCGATTTGAAAAGCGACCAAGCTTTGCGCTTCACGTCGATGTCATTCTCGGTCAGAACGGCAGCAAGACCGGCAAAGGACTTCGAAATCTCGTTATAACTCTGCTGGCTGAGCGGAACTCCTCGATCGATGGCTGCCGAAACTGCGAAGTACTGGTTGGGGATCTTCCATAGAAGCTTGGCGCCTGCAGCTGCTTCGGCATCGGCTTCGGTGAACCCGGCAATCTTGCGGAAGCGGTTCAGTACCAAACGTACCCGTTCCCGGCCTCCGGTTTCGCCCAGATACTGCTGGATGCGAGTCGCACTCCAGAGGGAGGCGACATCGGCATGAGCCACCAACAGAACGGTTTCGGAAAGGTTGGAGAGCAGTCGTGTGGTTGCGTCCACGCGAGAAGACGCGTCCACCACGACATAGCGGAAATGTCCCACCAGTAAGTCGAAAAGTTTTGCAAACTCTGCGGTCGGAGGGTCCGTCACTTCGGGGGCATTGACCCCTGCCAACAACTGAAGACCGTCGGCATGGCGTGTCATGAAGCTTTCCAGAAGTGAGCTATCCAAGCGGTGCAGGTTGCGGATGGCATCGACCACGGTGAACTGTGGCTTCAGATTCATGTGCAAGGCCGCGTGTCCCAAGGGGGCGATGTCCACCAAAGCCACATTGCCATGAGCCGAGTGCAGAGCCAGCGCAAGATTGACAGCCGTAGTCGTAGCTCCGCTGCCGCCTTTTGCGTTGACCACAGTGAATACTTTTCCACGCGGTCCTTCGCGATCACCTTTTCGTTGGGCGGTTGACAGGCGAACGAAGGCTTCCAGAAGTTCCGTGGTGTTGGTGGGACGCTCTATATATTCCCTTGCACCCGCGCGCATGGCGCTGACGATTACCTGCGGCTGTCTCATGCTGCCCACCGCAAATATGACGGCGGCGCTGACCTCCTGATGGATCAGTTCGATAGAACGGAGCGCCAGGATATGATTCTCAGCTGGGACATCAACAAGAACGACGGCAGGGTTAGCGGTTAGAACACGACGCAAAACGGGGTCGGTCGCGACTGCGGGATAGCTGGCGCAAGTATGCACCACCCTCGCCACGCTGGTACTGTCGACCTGTACCTGAAGCAGAGAGCGTTGTTCATTGTCCTGGGCGACGATTACCACTGAAAGTTCGGGCATTTCCGAATCCTTACTTCTGGCCCTTACGGCTCGGTTCCTGAAACTCTATTGCTTCCCCTTGTCCGACGGTTTCTTGTTGTCGAACTTGTCTTTGTCCATGAACGGGCGTGGATTTACCGGCGTGGCCGGAGGCTGAGCGCTAGGTGCTACACGACGAGCGGTACACAGAACCATAAGCTCGGAGTTGCTCTTCTGAGCACTCTTGCTCTTGAAGAAGTTACCCAGTATGGGAATGTCTCCGATCCCCGGGATTTTGTTATAAAGGTCGGTTACCCGGTTATCCAACAACCCCGCAATTACAAAACTCTGTCCATCCTGCAGCTCGAATTCAGTTTCGGCTTTCCGGGTACTCAAAGCCGGGACCGTGAATCCGGAAATCGTCAAGGCATTCGCAAAGTCCAGAGTACTCACTGCCGGCGCGACCTTCAAATGAATGTTCCCGTTAGGCATAATCACTGGAGTGAATTTGAGCTGTACTCCAAACTCCTTGAACTGAATGGTGACTGCGGTGAAGCCCTGGCCGGGCTGCACGATGGGGAATGGAAATTCGCCTCCGGCCAAAAAACTTGCTTCTTTGCCATTGACGGCGATGAGATTGGGCTCGGCCAGTATCTGCAAAAGATTCTTCTGCTGTAAAGCTTTGATGACCGCGCCGATGTTGAGGTCGGTACGGGTCACAAAGAAATTGAGGAAGTCCGAGATGTTGACCGTAGGAGGGGTGGCGGTCGTGGTGGTAGTGGTGGTGCCTCCGTTGGTGGTCGTAGTTGCCGCCTGGTTCGTGATCGTAAGCGAACCGAACTGTCCGGTCTGACTAAGAGCGACAGTATTCCCGAGGCCCGGTGCAAAAATGTTGATGCCCAATTGGGTGATTGCCGAGCGGTCCACTTCGGCAAATTTCACTTCCAGCAAGACCTCCTGGGCTCCGACCGGGCCGAAGGTTAGGACGTTTACCACATTCTTCGAATAGGCTTCCGCAATCATTCCCGCGCGCTTAGAAACATCTTCGGTGGAGACATGGCCCGAAAGGACGATTGCGGAACGGGAGGGCGATACCGAAATCTGCTCGTCAGGGAAGACTCGCTTTTCTTCTTCCGCAGCGGTGCGAACGTCGACGTCTACACGCAGGTCGAAGCTGCGGGAGCGTTCCAGTTCGTCCCAGATCAGCAGGGACACTTCGCCGGCGGCGCGCCCATGAACGAGAATCTGAGTGGGAGTAACCACAATGGCGTCAGCGATGGCGTCGTCCGTAACGGAAATTCTTTTAAGCCGTTCCGTGGTGTTAATCAGTAAAGACTTGCCTACCAAGACGCGTAAGGGGGCCGCACCCTGAGCCTCGGCCTGGGGTGCTTGAGAGCTAGCCTCGGGGCCAGGCGCGGGAACCTGCTCCGGCGCCTGGGTTGCCGGCGTCTGGGGTGCAGGCTGGTCTTGCGACGTGGAGGTGGCAGAACTGGCGATCACTGTGACCGTCAGAGCGACGACCACCATTCTCAAAACGGACGACATTCGTCGGAGCCGTCCGCCAGGTTTCGTTTCTGTTTCGCGTTTCTCCCAAATGCGGGAGGGGCTCGACATGGTCATCTTCCTCGGAATACTGACTAGTCTAGAATTTGGTGATGTCCTTCTTGGTTCCCTTGATTACCTCGACGGAATACGCCGCTGGAGCTGTGGGTGGCAGGATCAGGTTGTGTTTGACTGATTTTGGCTTCGGCGATAGGGCCGGTGCCGCGGCGACGCCCCGGTAAAGAGTTCCAGTGTTCACGGCGGCGAGCTCCTGTTGTTTCGTGTCCAACGGGTTACGTAGCGACAGTTGAATTTTCCCCTGAGTAGTGGCGAGGGTCAGTTTCTGGGCATCGTCGGGTGAAACCAGGAGGGTGATTACAGGCGTAAGTTGTGGCTCGCCGGCTGTGTTTTTTTCCAGCTTCTGTCCAGTCGCGATCACTGCGACATTTTCAAGAACCGTGCTGGTCTGCTGATCGGGAGCCCCAGTTGGATTTCCCGTCAGCAATACATCCACCCGGGTTCCGGGAACGACAAAACCTGCAACCCCAATGACCTCGTTCACTCGCACCGAAACTGCGCGCATACCAGGGGGAATGAGAGACGGCATACCTGATCCGGCATTTTCCCCAGCCAACTTGTTAGGCAGAAAAAACTCTCCCTTGGCGATCGGCAACACGGCGCCACGGCCGACCACCGAGGACTTCAGATGAAAGCAATTGGGCGGCAGGTCAGCGGCAGGGAATCGAACCAGTTTTACGTCTCGATCTTCCACTTTGGCGCCAACCGGAACGTCGTTAGCCGCAATCACGACCTCAACGCCCGGAGGCTGATCGCCGCCGGTCCCCGATTTCAAGGTGCGATAGACGGCGAAACTTACTGCTGCGCCCAAGACCAGAGCCACAAAACCGATCATTAGAAGCCGGGTGCGATTCATGCCTTACTCCTGAGAGTCGAAGCAACCGCGCCAAAGCGCGGCATTCTGCAAGTGTGGAACGGAAACCTTGCGAGGGAGCACGCCAAATTCTGCATTCAAATAGGCGAGGTTACAAGTCGATTCGAGGGCACACACCCTACCCCGAAACAATCTGTGCGCAGTTTTCCGGCAGTTGTGAATATCTGTCCCGAACTTGCTCCCACGCGAACGCCGCCCCGTGCGCCAGCATTGCCGGAGTTCCAGCTATTTAATTGAACTGGCGACGGAAGAGAATACGTTATTGGAATTGGAACCGATGAGCCGAATCGTCCCAACCACGATGACCAAAATCACGGCCAACATAACCGCATATTCCGCGATGTCCTGCCCTTGTTCGTCCTGACATAAACTTAAAATCCTGTTTCGCATTGCCATTGCTGTGTCCTCCATCGGATTAGCAAATCGCAAATTTCTGCTCTCAATCCTCCGCGATTTTGAAAAACACGGACTTTTGGCCAGAATACGATTGCCTTGTCGTTTCGGGTCAACAGCTTACGTCGGCCAGGAGCCGCATTTTCAGATATCTATCCCATAATAACTCTCTACTAAGGCTTGATGCGACACTTTCTTTTGATGGATAGGGCCTTTTGGTTGGCAATAGAGGGTCAAAAGTGGGTTGGCGACAGCGAAAAGGGCGTGGAATCGATCATCGGGACAAAAAGCTGGCTGAGATAGCAAGGCAGAGAGCCACGGCCTACTGGCGAAGCGGTCGTATTCGTGGGAGCCTGGCGGTCTTACTGGATGGCGCTGCCGACCGACGAAAAGACGTTGTTTGCATTGGAGCCAATCAGGCGGATTGTGCCCACTACTACGGCCAAGATTACCGCCAGCATCACTGCGTACTCCGCGACATCTTGTCCATCATCAGCCAATACTCTATGCAAAGCGTGCTTCATATCGACCTCGTGGCGTATCACAAACTGGCCCGACCGGGCCCTTTGAAAACGTCCCGCAATCATAGAGTCGAATGCGCAAAGTATTGCAGCCTAAACTTATGGTTCGCTGTTAACTAACCCGGTACATACCCAATGTGGTCTATTGACGCCTGGTCAGGATTACGGCTTCGGTATCGGAGTAAATCTGTTGCCATTCTGGATCTGCGGCGAGGGCGGTAATAAGGGGAGCGTCAGGAGGGAGGATCAGCGTACGGATTCCCCATCCTTTGAAAGGCACGCGCCAGTTGTCCCCCAAATAGTAGGTGGCCGCGAAATCTTCCATGAACTTGTCGCCGTAGACATCGGCGCGGCCGTCGGAAAAAACCTGATATCGCGGGTACAGTTTCCAGATGAAATATCCGCCAAAATTGTAATGGTTCAAGATTGGGCCGGGAGGATGCTCACGGCTGAGGAATGCCACTGCCCCCTTGGGAAAATGCTGGGCTTCGGTTTCCGCCTGGGTACGCACCACTTGGCGGACCCTTACCAGTGCAAAGGTAGCAACGGCAACCAGCACGATCACGTTAATTAGCACGATTCGGCTAGTGGGCTTTTGCTGGCCGACCTGGAGGAAGCGTCTGGCGCCGAGTTCCTGAAGCCATGCTTCGAGCAGCCAGGACAGGACGGGAACCAGAACCAAAACCAAGATCGGGATGTGACGGATCGAACGCAATGCTGCGGGAACGGTGACAAGCAGTAGCAGCACATCGCGAAGGCGCGGGCGTCGGGGAGAGAAAGCGAGAGCCGCGAAAAGCGCCAGCAGCATGAACAGAATCGGCCAGTACATAGGATTATGGAAATCCGGAGAAAACCATTCCTGGATGAACTTGTGCATGGCCGGGGAACGTAGAGTCTCGAATGGGTAGCTGTACATTTGAAAACCGCTGGGATTGATGGGGACGAATGCGAACGACGCCGCTAGTACGATGACCAACCTTTTGAGGCGTGGGGTTGACTGAGCCCAATGTCCCTCGAAGAGGAGAGCCTCCAGGGTTTCGCCGAGTAGGAATATGGCGAGGAAGGCGAGACCGATCGGATATCCGGCGTGCAGGTTGACCCATAACAACATCAGGGGGGGCGTCCACCACAAAACTGAAGGACGAACGGCCGAGGCGTCAAGCAGCATGAGGAAGACGCTTCCCAGCAGAAGAGAGAACATCTGCGGGCGTACTCCCCACGCTGGTGCCGAGGCGACCGCGCCCCAAAGTGCCATGAGGGCCGCGAGGTAAGGCCGGCCGGCGCAGCGGATGAAGACGAGAAGGAATGTCGCCGCAATTATGAAGGCGAACCCTATGATGAGGCCTCCGAATCCTCCAAGCCGATAGAGCCCGAAGAGGAGGATTTCTGAAAGCCACTCGTGATTTATCCATGGCTGTCCGAAGCGAGTAAAAGAGTAGGGGTCGGTATGAAAAAGACGATGAGTTTGAAGCATCAACTGTCCGGTGCGGAGATGCCACCAGACGTCGGGGTCAGTCACGCCACGCGCCGCCATGGTAAGAAGCCCCACGGCAAGCACGGCTACGAAAACCCGCCGGGTTGAGAAAAGATCGGTCACTTTCTATCTCTGGCTCAGTGATTTCAGCGATGAAAAGCTAGCTTCGTCCTGTAGTCTATTCGCGCATGGACCACGCCCCGCCCGCGCGGAATAAAAGTTATAGGGTCCTGGTGTTTTTGTTCCTGGCCTGCATGTTACCTCTGCATGTGGTGATTGCGTGGAATTCTGTTGATCTGATCCGTAAAGGCTACCCGGATTTCAGCACTTTCTATTCTGGCGCGGCCATCCTGCGGCAGGGGTTGGGCAAACAACTCTACGACGAACAAACACAATACAAAGTACAGCAGGAGTTTGCAGCCGGTGTGAGCATACGCCAGGGCCCGCTGCCGTATATTCACCCACCGTTTGAAGCCGTTTGGTTTACCCCATTTACGCTGCTGTCCTATCCCACGGCGTTCGTTATGTGGGACGCGCTGAATCTTGTTTTCCTGGCCATCTTGTTCTACGTCCTAAGGGAGGCTGTGCCATGGTTGCAGCAGGTATCCATCGCCCTGTGGTTGTTGGGATGCCTGGCTTTTTTCCCTGTGTTTTTCGCATTGCTGCAGGGCCAGGACATTCTGGTGCTCGTTCTTTTGTTCGGCGGGGTTTACGTGTTTCTAAGACGGGATAGTGATCTCATGGCAGGTTGCTGTCTCGGCCTCGGAATCTTCCGGTTTCATCTGGTGCTGCCCCTGGTTTTGATTCTGCTCTATCGGCGACGTACCAAGGTGCTGCTTGGATTCGTCGCGACTGCCGCGGTGCTGGGATTAATTTCAGTGGCGATCATCGGATGGGAAGGAATGCTGTCGTACCCAAGTCACGTCTGGCAGCTTGAGCAATCGATGGAGCGGCGTCAGACGGTCATTCCCATACGCATGGCCAGTCTAAGGGGCCTGATGGACAATCTGCTGCTTCCCCATGTGCCGAAGCTGATAAGCGACATTGCGATTTCGATTGCTTCGTTCGCCTTGATGTTATTCGCTGCCCACAACTGGAACACGCGGGATCGAGCTACATTCGATTTGGGGTTTGCGGTGTGTGTTGTCGTTACGGTTCTGGTGAGTTATCACACCCTTGCTTACGACTTGAGCTTACTGCTTCTGCCGGTGGCCATTGGCGTCCAGTATCTTTTCGAAAATGATGGGATGCGGCCGGAGATCCGCGCTCTTTTGATAATAGTTCTATTCCTTCTGTTCTTTAGCCCACTGCATGCTGTCCTGGTCATGCGGGAGGGGCACTACGACTTGTTCGCCCTGGTCCTGTTGTTGTGGTGCTGGGCGCTGGGCAGGGAAATAAGCACGACGCGGAGACTCAGGGGATTGACCGCTTCATAGTTTTGAAAATAAATTGTTGATGAAGAATCCTAGACTCGGTGTCCTGCTGGCGCTCCTGTTTACGATGAGTATGTGGTTTTATGTGCAGACAGTGCTTGCGCCCCATCAACGGGCGGAGGCGGTAGCTCATGGGTGGCCCAGAGGTAATCTTTCCGACTTGTATCCGCGATGGCTGGGGGCGCGGGAATTACTGTTGCATCATCGAGACCCTTACAGCCTGGAGATCACGCAAGAAATTCAGACCGGCTACTACGGACGCCCCATCGATCCAGCCCGGGCTCAGGATCCCAAAGATCAGCAACGCTTCGCCTATCCGGTGTATGTGGTCTTTCTGATGGCGCCCACCATTAGACTTACTTTTCCGCAGGCCCAAACCTGCTTTCGGGTGGTGTTTTTTGCTTTGACTTTAATCAGCGTGCCTCTGTGGTTGAAGACGGTTCGCTGGCGTCCTTCATTCGCGGTGATCTGGATTCTGGTGATCCTGACATTCGGCAGCTTTGGGGTGGTGCAGGGAATCAAGTTGCAGCAGTTGAGCCTGGTAGTAAACGGAATCATGGCGGCCTCAGCCGCGGCGTTGGTGAGCGGCCAGTTTACGGTTGCCGGAATCCTGTTGGCCATTGCGACCTTTAAACCGCAGCTGACCTTGCCCATGGCCGCTTGGCTCATGGTCTGGGCGTTGACAGACTGGCGGCGCCGGAAGGGCTTTGTGGTTGGCATTGGTCTCACGATGGCGTTTCTTTGGTCCGCCTCCGAATACATTTTGCCGGGATGGTTCGGACGCTTTCTTGAGGCAATCTCCGCCTATCGTGAATACACACAGGGGGCAAGCTCCTTGCTGGAGGTCCTGATCACGCCAGCTGTGGGTAAATTGATGGTTGCGATCATCATACTGGCTGCCGCGGTGGCGGGTTGGCGCATCCGGCACGCGGCACATGACTCAATGCAGTTCCGGGTGACCCTGGCGCTAGTCCTTGCGGCGACGGTTGTGACGGTGCCGAGTTTCGCTCCCTATAACCAGATTTTGCTATTGCCGGCAGTCTTCCTAATCGCAATTTCGTGGCGCGAACTCTGGAACCGGAATTGGCTCACGCGGGGGGCTTGCGCAGTGGGCGCCCTGGTGGTCTTCTGGCCATGGCTGGCCTCCTGCGGACTGCTTCTGGCCTCCTTTTTTATGCCAATGGAGTCGGTGGAACGAGGCTGGACTCTTCCTCTGCGCAGCAGTTTGCTTCTTCCTGTCGTGGTTCTAGGCCTGCTTAGCCTATGTATTCGGAGCCAAATGAAAGCAGTCGCGGCCCCCCCCTGGTTTGAGCACTAACGCCCCAAAATCCGCGCCAGTTGGGGATCATCTTGCATTGAGGCTCGGTCATGTTAATCTTTCCGCTAGCTCTGGCCGCCCACCGACGTTCCGGAGGATGCTATGAACCTCAAGATTGATACGCGCGTGGTCGACGGAGTTACCGTCATGTCAGGTCACGGCCGCGTTATGTTCGGAGAAGAAGCCACGGCGCTACGCGACAGTCTGAAAGAGGCGTTGAAGAAAACGCCAAAACTGCTGCTGAACCTCTCCGAAGTTAGTTATATCGATAGTGGTGGGCTGGGAATGCTTGTCGGCGTATACTCCTCGGCCCGCGCCGCAGGCGCCGACATCAAACTTACCGGCTTGGGTCAACGTTTGCGGGATGTGCTGCAAATCACCAAGCTGGCCACAGTTTTCGAGGTGTTTGATACCGAGCAGGAAGCTTTGGCTGCCTTGACTCGAGGGGCTGCCTGATTTAGCCGGTTGTTTGGTTATTTCTTTCAGGTAGCGGAGAGAAACAGGGAATTTCCATATGGCTTTTCAACCTGTCACCGGTCCGGTTTCGTCTCCCGGATCGGGGCTTTTTCCGACCCTTGTGTTCGTGCAGGGAAACGACCAGCGCACCATCAATCTCGACCATACTCCGTTCACCGTCGGACGCAAAGTGGACAAAGATCTGGTGATTGCCGATCCGCGCGTTTCACGCGACCATGCCTTGATTACCTCGGAAGATGGAAAGTTTTGCGTGGTCGATCAAGGGAGCAAGCATGGAACCTTCGTCAACGGCGAACGCATTCAGCGCAAGACTTTGGAGCGGAACGACCGGGTCGAGTTCGGCGTGCGGGATGTGTCGTATGTCATCTTCCACCCGCATCATGCCAGCTCTAATACCGCCCGCGAATTTCTAAGCCAGATTTCCGGGATACAAATTTCCACTGACGCTACCGACCTCGAAAAGCTGACTCTTTTTCTTGAAGCGGCACGCAAACTGAACACCACCGGCGTTCTGGACGAAATTCTGGTGACGTTGCTGGATGCGACTTTGAAACTTACGCGCGCCGAGCGCGGTTATGTATTCATGCGCGACGAGGAGGGCAACCTTCGGTTAGCGGCAGGGCGTAATTCCAAGGACGAGCCGCTGCTCGATGACACCACAATTTCGCACTCGATCCTGGACGAGGCGCTCAAGTCGAACTCCGAGTTTGTTATCACCGATACCAGCCAGTCGCTTGATCTGGCAGGCCGGCACAGTATCGTCGCCTACGATCTGCGGACTGTAATCTGCATTCCACTGCGAAAGCCGCAGGTGCAGACTACCCGGGACGCACAGGCAGCTAGCGAGAATACCGCGGAAGTGATGGGCGCGCTGTATGTGGATTCACGTTTTGCCTCTCGCGATATTTCGAGCGTCAGCAACGACATTTTGCGGGCGATCGCAACAGAGGCCGCGTCGCTGATCGAGAACGCGCGACTGGTGCAAGCCGAGGAAGCATCGAGACGTTACCAGCAGGAGCTTTCCATCGCGGCCGGCATCCAACAGCGGCTGATGGCGGTGACCATTCCCGAAGTTCCGTTTGCACGGCTGCAGGGGCGAAACCTTTCTTGTAAGGAAATCGGCGGCGACTTTTTCGATGCGGTCAACACCGACCAGGGTCTGGCGGTAGTTTTAGCTGATGTGAGCGGCAAAGGAGTTTCGGCCGCATTGCTGGCTTCCACCCTGCAGGGAATGATTTATTCGCAGCTGATTGCCGGAATGCCGCTGGTAGAAATCGTGGCCGCGGTCAACCGGTTCTTCACTCACAAACACATTGGAGAAAAGTACGCGACGCTGATCATCGCCCGCATACGGCGCGATGGGGAGCTGGAATACGTCAATTGTGGTCACGTACCGCCATTGCTGGTTTGCAACCATGAAGTGATTCGCCCGCCACACGGTAACCTGCCCGTCGGTCTACTGGCCGACGCTACGTATGAGAGTGATCACGTCAGTCTGCATGCGGGTGACCGGCTGATCCTGGTTACGGACGGGGTCACCGAGGCCGAAAATGCTCGTGGCGACTTTTTCGAAGATTCGCGTTTGGAGACCGTGGCTGCCAAGAGTGAAACACTGGAAGACATTTTCTCCGCCGTGGCTAATTTTTGCGGCGGCACTCCGCTAAGTGACGATTGCACAGTGGTGGAGTTGGTTTATTCGGGATAGAGAAGTGTCTCCGCTGTCAGCGTTCAGCTTTCAGCGATCAGCGATTACCCTTGAACTATCCTTGTGATGACGTGGGAAATTTCTGTTTTGTGGTAGGCGAGTGATTTCTAAAAATGACTGAACGCGTGAAGACTTCCTACTCTCTGTTGATAGTGAGCCTGTTCCTTCTGACTGGCCTAGCGTCGGGTCAGAACGACGTCACTCATTTTGGAGCAGTTGAAACTTATGTCAACGGCGAGATGGACCGTCAGCATATCCCGGGCGTCGCGCTTCTGGTGGCACGGGATGGCAAAGTCGTGCGGGCTCAGGGTTTTGGGTTTTCGAATCTTGAACATCGGGTGGCGACGAAGCCGGAAACGATCTTCCAGTCCGGATCCGTGGGCAAGCAATTCACAGCTACCGCGGTGATGATGTTGGTTGAGGAGGGAAAGATCGGGTTGGATGATTCGATCACCAAATACTTACCCGACGCGCCCGCGGCCTGGAAGCCAGTCACGGTGCGTAATCTGCTGAGTCATACCGGGGGATTTACGGACTATCCGAAGAATTTTAGTTTTCGGCAGGACTATACGGAAGACGAACTCCTTAAGGTCGTGTCGGCGATCCCACTGGCATTTCCCCCGGGAACGAAATGGAGTTACAGCAATCTGGGATATCTCACGCTTGGTATTCTGATCCACCGGGTGACGGGAAAGTTTTACGGTGACGTGCTGGAAGAAAGAATCTTTCATCCGCTGGATATGCATACGACACGCATCATCAGCGAACAAGACATCGTTCCTAACCGGGCAGCCGGTTATCGGCTGGTGAAAGGACAAGTGAAGAACCAGGAGTGGGTTTCGCCGACTCTGAATACCACGGCCGACGGCAGCCTCTACTTCTCGATTCTCGATCTGGCGAAGTGGGATGCCGGGCTTTACACCGAGAAGCTGTTGAAGCGTTCGAGTCTGGAACAAATGTGGACGGTGGTGAAGCTGAACGATGGTCAACCCAATCCGGGTCATTACGGATTTGGCTGGGAAATCACGAATCTGCATGGCCATCGATTGATTGCTCATCCCGGTAGTTGGCAAGGATTTGAGACGCAGATTTCCCGTTACGTGGACGACAAGTTGACTGTGGTAGTGCTTTGCAACCTCGCGGAGGCAAAGCCCGACAAGATCGCAGAAGGCGTGGCGGAGATTTACCTTTCCCAGAAAGGCGCGAATTCCGCTCCCGTTCATTAAACCGAGCCTGCGAGATTAAGAGAGTTGCGCATCCAGCATCCTGCCCGTCATCCTCGATCCAGGGACTGACTGCTAGAACAAAACCGCTATATAACACTTTTTTGTTCGATCCGCCGGTATGCGGTGGTATTCTTTCCCGCCATGAACTTCACCCTTCTGGATTGGTCGGCAATCGTTCTTTATCTTGGCATCACCCTAATGCTGGGCCTCTATTTCCGCTCGCGCTCGGGCAAGAGCGTGGACGATTATTTCGTGTCTGGACGCAACGTCTCATGGTGGCTTGCCGGCACCTCGATGGTTGCGACCACTTTTGCCGCCGACACTCCGTTGGTTGTGACGGGGTTGGTTTACACGCAGGGGATTGCGGGGAACTGGCTGTGGTGGGCATTTCTGCTCTCCGGCATGATGACGGTATTTCTGTTCGCGCGCCTGTGGCGGCGTTCCGGACTGCTGACCGATGTGCAATTTGCCGAGATGCGTTACTCCGGCAAACCCGCCGCCTTCCTGCGGGGCTTTCGCGCAATTTACCTGGGTTTGCTGATGAATTGCCTCATTCTGGGATGGGTGACGAAGGCGATGACCAGCATCGTGGCTGTCACCTTGGGCGTGAGCGATCGTAATGCCTTGGCTATCTGTGTCCTGTTTCTGATTCCGTTTACCGGATTGTACGTGGCGCTTGGCGGATTGTGGGGAGTGTTGTGGACCGATCTGTTTCAATTCGCCTTGAAGATGGCGATCGTGATTGCGGTTGCCTGGTACGCGGTTGCGGCCGCGGGTGGTATGAATTCGCTGTTAAGCCGTTTGGCTGAAATGCGCGTGGCTGCAGGATCCGGAGCGGGCGATGCCACGGCTTTTTTCCCGGATTTTTCCCGTCCGTTTTCGCAGGAGGGAATCTGGCTTCTGCCGGTGCTGACGTTTGTGGTGAATATCGGGTTGCAATGGTGGGCTTTCTGGTATCCCGGGGCCGAGCCTGGGGGCGGAGGCTATATAGCGCAGCGTATTTTCAGCGCGAAGGATGAACGCAATGGACTGTTGGCTGTGCTCTGGTTCAATGTGGCGCACTATGCTTTGCGTCCGTGGCCATGGATTTTGACGGCGCTGGCCGCCGTGGTGCTGTACCCGCACTTGGAACACCCGGAAACCGGATACATGCTGATCGTGAGCCAGCACGTCCCGCCGGCATTGCGCGGCATTGTCATAGCAGGATTCATGGCGGCGTTCATGTCTACGATCGCGACCCAACTCAACTGGGGCGCTTCATATTTAGTGTCCGATTTCTATCGCCGCTTTATCAAGCGAGATGCCGACGATAAGCATTACGTGTTGATCTCGCGCCTGGCGACGGTCCTGCTGGTAATCGCTTCTGCGGGAATTTCGGTTCTGTTGTCGGACATTCGTTCGGGATGGCAAGTGGTTCTGGAAGTAGGGGCCGGAACCGGCGGAGTCTATCTGCTGCGCTGGTACTGGTGGAGGATCAACGCCTGGAGTGAAATCTCAGCGATGGCGACGGCGTTGGTTGTCACCATAGGGCTGCGATGGACTGAACCTTTCTCAGGCACCAATCCAGTGGTTTTCGCAAAAACGGCGCTTGCGACGACCGTCGCCACCACATTGGTTTGGCTGATCGCGACGTATGCCACTAAACCTGAACCGAAAGAGATATTGGTCAAGTTTTACCGCAGTGTTCGACCGCATGTCACGGGATGGCAGGCGATTGCACGAATGGCGCCTGATGTGACACCGACTCGGGACTTGGGCAGGAATCTGCTTTCCTGGATCCTCGGTTGCGTCATGGTATATCTGGCGCTATTTGGGTTGGGCCACGTCCTGCTCGGGCCTTTCTGGGAGGGCATTGGGCTGCTGACCGTATCGGCGATTTGCGCCGGGGCGCTTTACTCAAACATTTCGCGCGGCGGATGGACGGAAGAAGGTCCGGCACCGTCGGTCGAAGCAAGCGGGGTACTGGGTCACTGAAAAATGCTCTAAGAGCCTTACCGGTGTTAAACCGCTAAGGTGATTTCAGGGTTCGCCGTAAAGTTGACGGTAGACATTAGCGTTCCTCAGAATGGCCTGTACGTACTCGCGGGTTTCAGTGAAGGGAATCGACTCTACGAACTCCTGTGGATCGCGATATTTTCCCTGTCCAAGCCAATCGTCGACTCGATTCGTGCCTGCGTTATACGCCGCCAAGGCGTATTCAAAAGAACCAAATTTATCCACCATCTCGCGAAAGTAACGCGTTCCGAGTTGCAGGTTGACTTCGGGGCTGAATAATTGCGACGGAGAGAATCTCCGCAATTTTTCCTGTCTGGCAATCCCCGTGCCGACTTTGGGGAGCAGTTGCATCAGCCCTACCGCGTTGGCTCGGGAAACTGCGCCCGGGTTGAACTCGGATTCTTGGCGGATCAAAGACGCCACCAGATATGGATCCAGAGCATTTTGTGTCGAGTATTTTTTAAGATCAGTCCAATAAGCTTTTGGGAAAAGGGCCTCCCAGTAGGGCCGAGGTAAAGTCGGAATGTCGACCGCAAAATAATTTGGCACCGCTCGTTTGAAAACCTGAATAGCCCCGTCATAGCGGCCTGCGTCCTGATAAAGTTTGGCAGTTTCGGGTGTGACCCAGTTTCCTTTTTCCTCTTTACCGGCGGCTTCGATCTCGCGGATTGCGAAATCCACCAGGGCACCGTTTTCGAGCAATTGCGCTTTCTGATAGCGCAGGTTGTCGGCAGGGGGCTCTCCAGCGGCGACATGCGTCCTTATGTCAACGCCGGGCACTCGATCCAGCAATGCGAAGTGAGGAGAATCTTCGGAAGATTTGAGTGTTTGCATCCGGCGCCGCGCCAGTTCACCGTAGTAGAAATTGCGAAAGCGCTCTGACAGCTTCTGGTAATAGGCGCGGGCTGTAGCAGTATCGTTGTCTTCCTCGGCCAGGCGTGCCCGCCAATACAACGCTGCGGGAATTTCGGCGGAAGTGGGATACAGGGCTATCTGCTGCTCGAATCCTGCTTTGGCCTCGGCGTTCCTGCCTTTTCGTAGACTCAGCCACGCTACTTTCCAGTGTGCATATGAAGCACGCCCCGCATTCGGGAAGCGCTCCTGCAACTCGCGATAGAAATCGATCGCCTGATCGTAATCCGGTTTGAGGAGGTAGAAATTTCCGACCGAGAGTAAAGCCTGCTCGAGCCAGGTGCTGGTAGGGGCGGCCTGCCGCAGATCCGACAGGTGGCGCATGGATCCCTGCTCATCGCCGTTGGCACGTTCGGCCTCTTCAAGGTTGAACAGGCGTTCGGCATTGAAATCGGCGGGAACACCGGGTAAAGTCTCGAGGACTTTTTGTGCATCCTTATTTTGTCCCGAGCGACGCAGGGCCACTGCCAGAGCCAACTCAACGTCCGGACGATCGGCGGGCCCCACGAGGCTGAGCAGGTTGCGATATTCCTCGGCTGCTTCGTTGAAGCGTCTGCCTTTCGCTAACAGGTCGGCGCGAGATCTAAGACTATTCGGTCCCAGGGAAGGCAAAGACCCCGCCGCCGGCAGCTTCTTCAGTTCCGCCTCGGCCTGCGCCGCTTCCGGGCTTAAAGGCATCGCGACATAGAGATTGCGCCAGTTATCGGCGGCCTTTTGTGGCTGTCCCGCCGCTGCATAGGCGCGTCCCAACGCAAGTTCCAGATCGGCTCGAGGCGGCTGCCGCTCCTTTTCAAGCAGAGTTACAGCTTCCAGGGGCTTGCCCTGGGCAAGCAAGGCATTGCCATAGAGGATATGCGCGTCGCGAATCAGCAATGACTCGGGATATGCCGTGTCAAAGTCCACGAGTGCTTTTGCTGCTTCGGCGGTTTGGCCAGCCTGAAAGTACGATGTTCCGAGATAAAAGGTGACATAGTCGCCGAGATCTCCGGCGCGAGCTTTGGCGCGGTTCAGCGGATCGATGGCCTTGGCGTAATCGTGATCAAGGGTATGAGCATAACCAACTACAAGCCACGCCAGCGCGCCCGCGTCTTCCTTGTCGTGTCGTCGGGCATAGGCTTCTACTCCCGCGTAGGCAGCTGGAATGCGATCCTGGAGCAGCTGTCGCGCCATGGGTTTCAGGCTTGCTGAGCTTACGAAAGCCTGATGCATCCGGTTGAGGCGGCGTGAAGAACGTTTCCGTCGAGCCGGGTTGCGAGAAGTGGACTTTTTAGTAGAACGTGGTTTTGCGGTGGCGGACTGCGCCGCTGCCGATTGCATCGGAGAGGCGAAATCCAAACACAGAAGCGCCCCAATCAGAAAAACTCGAATCAGGAACGATGGCAAGCGATTAAAGACCACTCTAATCTATGAACTTCTTTTAAAGTTAGCGCCCATGACTGAAGAATCGTCGGCGGCCAGGCTGCGCACCAATTCCTGGCTGAAGTAATCAGCGCCGGCAGCCACGCTGTTTCCGTAGCGTTTCTGGAAGGTCCCACGACTCTTCTCGATATCTTCCCGGAGCCGATCATACATATCCTTGTTCTTCCGACCTTCGGCGACCTTTGCCTGGTTGTACAGCTTGATCTCGTCCACGAGCAACCGGGCGAAGCGTTGCGCCTTGCGGTGAACGTCGGCCTCTTCGGGCGACAGGTCGGCGAAGGGATCGGTTGCGGGGGCTGGCGCCGCTGCGGCAGCCGAGACCGTGATTGGCTCGGTTTGTGCAACCGCCACAGGTTGCTCCACGACCATTGGTGGAACCGGCGTTGGAATAACCGGTGCTGCAACGGCTGAGACATGCTTTGGCGCATGCGCGGCAAACGGGTCTGAAGGCGCAGCAGCGGCCCGCGGCGGAGCGCTCTCGACTTTCTCGGCAGGCTTTTCAATGGCGGGCTCTGCAGCATCTTCCTTCTGTGCCTGCTTTCGCAACGAAACTACTTCAAGCCAGGCGCTGGTGGCCCGAACCAAGAGTTCCAGTGCGGCGGGGTCGAACTTTCCGACTGAACCCGATCCGGCGTCGGCGTATACCAAGGCGGCTACTTTCTCCTTCAGTACCAATGGCAGAAGCACAAATTCATCGCCCGCCGAGCCACCAAACTTTGAGACAAATTCCGAGCCGATGTCGCTATTGGAACCGCTGAACGGAGTTCGCGATCGTAAGGCATGTTCCGGACCGCCTGTGCTGACGTTTAACGCGAAATCCTTGATGGTGTCCGATCCGTTTTCATTGAAGCCGCGGCCTTGCCATCCCGTGGCTGCGCCGCTTTTCACGACGAAGAGGGCTCCCCGTCCGCTGTAGCGGACGGTATTGTCCAGCAAAGCCCGCAAAATCTCTCGCTGAGTTGTGCCCGCGTGGATAGCCGAAATCGCCTGTAGTAAGTTAGCAGCGCCGCTGTCCGCGGAACTACCGGCGGCATTCGCGGTTTGCGGAAGACGGTCCATGACGCGGCGCACCAAATCCTCACGCAATTGCGGGAAGTGGTCTTCCAATACCTGAGAAACGACCTTCTCGATCACTTGCTCGATTTCGCTTTGGTCTGCCATAGTCAGGTGAGCACTTCAGCCGCGAATTCCGGCATTCTTGCCAATGTTTCCGAATAGAGGCTTCGTTAAGCCCTGATTATAGGGTTCTTGGCCGATGTTTTCCGGTGACCTAAGGACGTGTTCTACCGTGGAATGACCGGCTCTTGGAATTTAGCGCAAATCGGCCGGGGATAGATAGGTCAAAACAGTTAAGCTGAAACCGTAGTTACCAAGTAAAATAACATTTCTTGAATGGGCCTCGGGGCTTGAAAATTGTTGCATCGGAAGAAGAATGACAGCCATCCAACCAAAGGTAAGCGAACCGGTCAGCGACGAGCTGGTGCTGGTTCAGGCCGCCAAGGGCGGAGACGTATCGAAGTTTGAGGAGCTCGTCCGGCGTTATGACCGGAATGTTTTTCGCATAGCACAGCACATTACACAAAATCGGGAAGACGCCGAAGATGTGGTGCAGGATGCGTTCCTCAAAGCGTATACCAACCTGAACCAGTTTCAGGGCCAGTCAAAATTTTATACCTGGCTGGTGCGTATAGCGGTCAACGAAGCGCTGATGAAATTGCGGCGCCGACGGCCGGAGCGCATGGTTTCGCTGGACGAGGATGTCAAGACCGAAGAGGATTCGGTTCCCCGCGAGGTTGCGGATTGGAGTCCGAATCCGGAGCAACAGTACAACCAGGCGGAGCTGAAGGAGATCCTGACCAAGACGATTCAGGGTCTTCCCCCCAGTTTTCGTACGGTTTTTGTCCTGCGAGACGTGGAAGGTCTTTCGACCGAAGAGACTGCTGAAGCGCTGGAACTCAGCGTCCCTGCGGTCAAGTCGCGGCTGTTGCGGGCGCGGTTGCAGTTGCGGGAACGGCTAAGCCGTTACTTCCAGAAGCGTGATAGTGGAGATGGCAAACAGTGAAGTGCTCTGAGTTTTTGCAGGAACTAACCAACTACTTGGACGGGGTCCTCGACGACCGCACCAAGGCTGAACTTGAGGATCATTTGGCTTGGTGCCATAACTGCTACGTCGTCTGCGACACAACCAAGAAAACCATTGAGATCTACCGCGATTCCCAGCTTTATGAGTTGCCTGACGATCTGCGGAACCGCCTCCGCAGCGCCATCGTGGCGAAATGCGAGGCCCACAAAAAGGTCGGCCCACAGGAAGTCTAGAAGTGTGGCGTGGGCTCGCTGCTCGCGCCCGGTCAAGACAATAAGTCAGTAAATCCCGATCCGTTAGCCATTTACCGCTAGTCTGCGATGTGGATAGGCGCCCGTCTCCGTAGACCGGACGATGGGGACGCTCCCCCTCCACATGCCGACGCACCTTTCCCCGCGATTTTGAATCTAAACAGCTAGGACCGGGGCAGCCTGGTGGGAGAGTGCTGCCGGGAGGGTGGTATGTTGGCGAGGTTGTTCGACACTTTATTCGGTTGCAAACATTCGCGTTTCAGTTTTCCTATTTCTGTGAGGCCGCGTGCGGGCCGCATTGCCGCCGCCTCGCTAACCGGCACCTACGTCGCATGCCTGGATTGCGGCAGAGAATTTCCTTACAACTGGCAAGACATGAAGATCGTGTCATCAGTCGAGAGAGCGAGGCACCGGGTGCCAGCGTTGGCTTCGAAGCACGCCGCCTAATACCTAATAAATGAATCTTGTAGTCTGAAAGCCGCGATTTCGTCGCGGCTTTTTCCATGTATGCCGAGCATGATAGACAGCTTGGAGGTGCAAGTCCTGGCGAAGCGCAAAGGCGGGGTTGCGAGGCGAGGTCTGAAAGAAGCGTGTAGCAAAGGCGCGGAGCCGGCGGTTGTGCGCGGAAGCGGTCGAACTTACCTCGGGAGCTCTGCCCTTGCTGTCTTTAGTGACTGGGGGCGGCGTAAGACGTTCTAACACCGGGCAGAAGTCAGCAGAGGGCATACTACCCACGCTAGTAGGGAAGGCCTGAACGGAAGAGAGTGGTGCATAAGTCAGGGGACTCAGGAACTGATCGCGGCAGAAACCAGCACCCTCTGGCCTGCTGGCGGGCATGGGAAGGGTGAAGCCCAACTCGATCCGTCAGTCAGGGACCGAATGCCTCTTGGCGAAACCTGCACCCAACACCCGGCCTACGCCTCGTTGACGCAGGCTCAACTCGCCGAACCGCCATATGCGGACCCGCATGTACGGTGGTGTGGGAGGGGCGAGCAGGTGACTGCTCCCCCCTATCCCGATTTTTGATGCAAAGGAGCAAAATAAAAACGGCGGCCGAAACCGCCGTCCAATTCTCTCGGGCCGCTCTGATCTAATTGCTGCTGCTGTCGTCCCGCCGCTTTAGCGTAGGCCGTCCATCGTCGTTGGTTGTCTTGTCGTCTGTGCCGTTCTTGTCGGGACTGGACGTTCGCCGCAGACTTGGCTTCTTTCCATCGTCCTTCTTGTCGAGAACCTTGTGGCGGTTCTCGATTACCGCCAGGCGAGACTTCACGTCGTCAAATTCAGACGTCGAAACCACATATTGGTTTCGGGCAGGAAGAATCTGGGCAATCTCTTCCTGCGACTTGGCAATACGATCGGGAGTTTGAGGATGGGTAGAGAAGGCTTTGGCCAAGGTTCCAGGCTTTTTCTTTTCCTGGGCCTGCACTTTTTCGAAGAAGCTGATAAAAGCCTGAGGATCGTATCCGGATTTGTACATGTACTGCAATCCCAGATAGTCGGCCTCAGCTTCGAAGCCTCGCGAGAAGTGGAGGAACGTCATGGGCAATGCTAGGCCAGCGGCTTCATAGCCGGCGTAACCAATGGCTCCGCCGACGAATATCAGCGGGATCGAAGCCATGTTCATGAGATTGCCGCGGGTATTTTCACGCGCCGCGTGGCAAGCAGCCACGTGGGCAATTTCGTGGGCCATCACCCCGGCAAGCTCAGCCTCTTCATCTGCCGCCAGAATCAAGCCAGAATTGACGTAAAAAAAGCCACCAGGCAGAGCAAAGGCGTTGATGTCGTCGGAATCGATTACCTTGATCGTGAAAGGAACCTGTGCGTCAGAATTGCGCACCAGATTCTGCCCCAAGCGGTTGACGTATTCCGATACGACCGGGTCCTGAACCAGCTTCACCGTAGACTCGACCTGCTGGGAGTAACTCTTGCCCATGGCGATCTGTTTCTCCACGCCATACCAGTTTCCCAAGCCAGTCTTGCACCCGACATTGCGGTTGCCAACTGCATCCACGTCTTCCTTACCGCCGTCATGTTTAACCTTGTCCGGATCCGCCGGTTCTACCTTGGGAGGTACCGGCGCGGTTGTCTTCGGGGCGCTGTCAGAGGAGTCGTTTCCCGGCTTTGAACCGCCCTGATCCTGCGAAAAACTCCTTGGCGCCGCGTAACTGAGCGTCAGCAATACAACCGTCAATGCCAAGAGCCGTAACTTCATGATGGACTCCCTAATTCTGTCCCGCTCCCCAGACTTGTATGGATTATACGCCCGCCCGGAACGGTAAATACCTAGATTTCCCTATAGGGTTGGACGCGGAAATCCGTTACAAGGTTATCCATCCCCGCTCTTTCATCTAATATGAGTTAGAGATGCGGTCGAAGGGCAAAAGAGTGCATACAGAAGGGTTTTGCGGCCCATGAAAAAGCCTCAAGGTTTTGCGACGATCTGAAATTCGATTCGCACAGAGTCCTTCACCTTAACAGTTCCACCTCCCACGCTGACCGGTTGAATGCCGAAATCAGTTTGTTTCAGTTCGGTGGAGCCCTGGTAATGTCCGTCCTTCCCGTGAACCTCCAACGTTATCGGTTTAGTTTGGCCATGCAAACTTAAATCGCCGCGTACACGCCAGCGACCGTCTCCGTTCGAGTCCACCGCACTCGAGCGGAAGCGTATTTCCGGAAACTTACCACTGTCCAAGACCTTCTGGCCCTGCAAAGTTTCCTGAATTTCAGAGCGATCCTTTTCCGACACGTCTTTGTCCATCACCTTCATCTCGCGAGTGTCCACAGCCAGCTCAATCGATCGGCTGTTCTCATCGAGTGAGCCCTGCCTGATCGGAGCGCTGATCTCGTGCTCATGCCCAAAAGCTGAGAACATACCCGACTTGAACACGCGAACCGTCATTACCGACTGTTGGGTATCGATCTTTTTTGGAGCGGGCGCATCCGCAGCCCGCAGTACACCCGGCAAGATTAACGTCAGAGCGCAGACCGCTAAGTTCCTGGATTGCAGTTTCATGGTTCCTTAATTGGTGTAGAGCGGACATTCTTGTCCGCCACCCTCGATTTTGTATTTGTTCAACTTGCAAAGCCGGTAGGGTGATCTGCGAAGAACTCGAATTCAAGACATTCGAATTCAAGACTAAGATCAGGTCCAATTCAAGTCCAGATTCAAGACCGGCGACCCGGAGTGTCCGCCCCCCACAGCTGCTTGATAGAATCTTCCATTCAGATGCACATTTCAAACCGCGAGGATAAATGCAGCACAAGGATTATCTGTGAGCGAGAGTCAAAAAGAACAATTCGCCCCCGGCTGGCCGGGAATCGATCCGCGCTGGACTTCGAGCGCCAAAAGCGGCATAGGAACCGCGCTCAACCTGCATAGTCAGGTGTGGTTCACCATGAGCCACGGCATTCTCAACGAGGTCTATTTTCCCCGCGTCGATCAGGCCTGTACCCGCGATCTGGGCCTTATTGTCACCGACGGTTCGAGCTATTTCTCCGAAGAAAAGCGGAGCTGCACATTTGAAAATTCACCAATTGAACCGGGCATCCCCGTTTATAGGCTGACGAATACCGAATTGCAGGGACGCTACCGCATCGAGAAGGAAGTCTTTTCCGATCCGTATCGCAACGTTGTTCTGCAAAAGATTCGCTTTGTGCCGCTGCAAGGCAGACTAGCGGACTATCGTCTGTACGCGCTGCTGGCCCCCCATCTGGCGAATTGTGGTCGGGAAAACACGGGGTGGGCGGGCGACTACAAAGGCACTCCGATGCTATTTGCGAGTCGCAACGATTGCGCGCTGGCTTTCGCTTGTTCCATTCCCTGGCGAAAAATGGCGGTGGGCTTCGCCGGTTCCTCCGATGGATGGCAGGACCTTTCCCAGCACTTCCAAATGACTTGGGAATACACCCGCGCCGAAAACGGCAACGTCGCCCTTACCGGAGAGATCGACTTGGCCGCGTGTGGCGGCGAATTTGTTTTAGCGTTGGGCTTTGGAGAAATGTCGACTGAGGCTGGTCTGCAAACACGCGCCACTCTGCTCGATCCTTACGATGAATTGCGTTCCCACTATGTGTGGCATTGGAAGACCTGGCAAGACCGCCTGCTCAAGTTGGACGAGCCGGCTCGCGAGGTGGACCTGTACCGGGCCAGCGTAGCGGTGATGCGCTCGCACGAGTCAAAAGATTTCCTGGGAGGAGTGATCGCCAGCCTCTCCATTCCGTGGGGCTTCAATAAGGGCGACGAAGACCTGGGCGGATATCACCTGGTGTGGCCGCGAGACCTGGTGGAAACCGCGTTTGGTTTTCTCGCAGCAGGGGCGGAAGGGGACGCCTTGCGCGTTCTGCGCTACCTCGAAGCTACCCAGGAAGCGGACGGACGCTGGTCGCAAAATATGTGGCTGGATGGACGGCCGTACTGGAGCGGAATGCAGATGGACGAGACCGCGTTTCCCATTCTGCTGGTTGACGTCATGCGACGGCACTCCCCGTTTGCGCTGGGGAATCCTCAACGCTGGTGGGCCATGGTCAGCCGCGCGGCCGGCTTTATCATGCGTAACGGTCCCGTGACCCAGCAAGACCGCTGGGAAGAAGACGCAGGGTATTCGCCCTTCACGCTCGCCGCCGAAATTTCAAGTTTGCTAGCGGCAGCCGATCTTGCCGATGCGGTAGGGAAAAGAGAGATCGGTGTCCATTTGCGCGAGACCGCAGATTGCTGGAACGAAAATATCGAGCGCTGGATCTACGCCACCGATAACGACCTGGCGCGGCAGCTTGGAGTGGACGGTTACTACGTGCGCATTGCGCCGCCCGAAGCGGACTGTGCGGCGTCACCGCTGGAAGGGTTTGTCCCGATCAAAAATCGTCCGCCCGGGCAAAATGCGTTGCCTGCGGCTCACATTGTCAGCCCGGATTCATTGGCGCTAGTGCGGTTCGGACTCAGGGCTCCGGATGATCCCCGAATTCTCGCCACGATCAAAGTGGTGGATTCGTTACTCAAAGTAAATCTGCCGCAAGGGCCGTGCTGGTACCGCTATAACGGCGATGGCTACGGGGAGCATGAGGACGGCTCGCCTTTTGACGGAACCGGCATTGGCCGGCCATGGCCCTTGCTGGCGGGAGAGCGCGCTCACTACGAACTGGCGGCGGGGCGTCCACAAGTGGCCGAAGAGTTGCTTAGAGTGATGGAGCTGGCTACCCAGGGAGGTCACCTGATACCAGAACAGGTGTGGGACACAGACGACATCGTGGGCCTGGAACTGTTTCGAGGAAAGCCATCGGGTTCGGCGTGCCCGCTGGTTTGGGCGCACTCGGAATACATCAAACTGCGAAGGTCTTTGCGCGATGGGAAGATATTTGACCAACCTCCGCAGACGGTACAGCGCTATTTGGTGGAAAAGCAAAAAGCGACATACTTCGAATGGCGTTTCAATAACAAATGCCGCAGCTTTCCGGAAGGAAAAAAGCTGCGGATGGTGCTGCCGGCTCCGGCACTTGTACACTGGAGTTCTGACGGCTGGAAAAGCGCGCAGGATGCGAACTCTCGCGATCCTCTGGGTGTATTTATAGCAGATTTGCCAACCGACCAACTGCCGCCTGGTCGCGAAGTTGTTTTCACATTCTTCTGGGAGAAACAGCAGCGATGGGAAGGTGTTAACTATTCGGTTATGGTGGACTAGGATGAAGTGCGTACGTTGGTGGTTGTCTAGTTGGTTATCTGTGTCCCGCGCATATCCTCTTGTTGTTCCTGTTCATTTTTTTATCGACGCTTTTTACAAAGATTTCACACATTGGTATTGGCCCGGCGTTAGAATACGGTTCCGCTCGCAATCGATACTTCGGCCAGCCGGGCCTTACGAAGGAGAAATTACATGACGACCTCAGTTAAACCAATTCCTGAAGGCTTCCATACCGCAACCCCAAGTCTGGTGGTAAAAGACGCTGCAAAAGCCATTGACTACTACAAAGAAGTTTTTGGGGCCGAGGAGCGTATGCGGATGCCCAATCCGAACGGCAAAATTCAGCACGCCGAGATTAAGATCGGCGACTCGATCATCTTTTTATCCGACGAATTTCCGAACATGGGCGGTAAGTCGCCGCAGACTCTGGGTGGACACAGTGGTGGCATTTATCTTTATGTCAAGGACGTCGACGCGGTTTACGAGAAAGCACTGGCTGCCGGAGCCAAATCTGCCATGCCCGTGACTGACATGTTTTGGGGTGACCGTCATGGCGCATTTACCGACCCATTCGGTCATTCCTGGGGCGTGAGCACGCACACCGAAGACGTGTCTGAAGAAGAGATGGAAAAAGGGGCACAGGCGTTTTACGCCAGCATGGAGCACAAGAAGTCTGCCTAGATAAGTTCTTAGGTTTCAATGCTGAGGACGTAAGTTCAACAGCTTTTTAGGGCAAAGGACGCCAAGAAGATCCGCGAAGATCACAAAGATTGCCTCTGTGGTCTTGCCGGGATTTCTTGGCGTCCTTTGCAATTTAGCGCTTTTTGGAGTCAGACGGATTTTTCGGCGGCAGGCGTTTTCGCGAAGAGGATTTCGATGACCAGGAGGCCGGCGCCCACTACGATTGCGCTATCGGCCACGTTGAATGCAGGCCATTGATATTGGCCAACGTAGAAAAGCAGAAAATCGACGACCCGTCCGCTAAGCAGGCGGTCCCACAAGTTTCCGATCGCACCACCAAGAATCAATGCCAGACCAATACCGGTGCTTTGCATGGAATGGCTGTTGCGCCACAGCAGAACGGAAACGATGGCCAATGCCACAACCGAAAAAAGCACCAGCACCGTAATCTTCCATTCGGAAGGGGAGTCGGCAAAAAGACCGAACGCGGCACCGCGATTCTCGACATGAGTGAGACGAAAGAATCCCGGAATCACCTGGATGGTCTCGTGCAGGGGAATGTCGCTGGCGACAATCCATTTCGCCGCCCGGTCAAGAACTACGATCAGCAATGCGATGAAGAAATGGAAGGTGCGCGTGGTGGTAGTGGTCATGGCTGCCTAGAGTTGAACCTGATCGCAAAAGCGGATGAATTACAAAGTCAGACTCATGCGCCCAGCTCTTTGAGCACCGCGCTGCAACGTTCGCATACGGTGGGATATACCGCGTCCTCCCCAACATGAGTGGAATAATTCCAGCAGCGCTCGCACTTTTTGCCGTCCGCCTTGGCCACCCGAACGCTGACCCCGCCCGTACCGTTGCCAGGGGCTCCCGATTCCAGTGTGACCGCCGAGACGATAAACAAATACCGCAACTGTGCCTGATAACGCTTCAATACCGACAAGATCGGCTCGGCGGCGGTGACCGTGACTTGTGCCTCCAGATTGGCTCCGCCGATCAGTTTGCTCTGACGTGCCTCTTCAAGCGCCTTCAAGACTTCATTACGGACCGCGAGCAAAGTCTTCCAGTCCTCGGCTTGGGAGGGGTCGTCGAGCGGCACGGAGGTGCCTAAAATCTCTGATACCGAGGGGAAATTCGCAAGGTGAACGCTTGGTTGCCGATCTTTCACTGCGGGCAGATACTGCCAAACCTCGTCACAAGTGAAGCTGGTGATGGGCGCCAGCAAGCGAACCAGCGCTTCGCCGATGCGCCAGATGGCAGTCTGCGCGGCGCGGCGGGCGCGCGAGTTCGGTGCGTAGGTGTAGAGGCGGTCCTTGAGAACGTCAAAGTAAAAAGCGCTCAATTCCACAACATTGAAGTCATTTATGCGGTGGTAGATCTTGTGAAATGCGAATTCATCATACCAACGCGTGACATCCGCTGACATGGCCACAGTCTGGCGGAGCATGTACTGGTCAAGATTCTCCATCTGGTCGAACGGAACTGAGTGCTTTTCAGGATCGAAGTCGTGGAGATTGCTGAGAATGTAACGGAACAAGCTGTTGCGGATTTTGCGATAGCTCTCCGCCACGCGCTGCATTAACTGCTCCGAGCCGACAACGTCTTCGCGGAAGTCCACGGAAGCGACCCAGAGCCGCACGATCTCTCCGCCAAGGCGGTTGGCGATATCGACCGGGTCCACATCGTTCCCGCGAGACTTGGACATTGCCTGACCCTTATCGTCCAGCGTCCAACCGGGAGTTACCACGCCGTGATAGGGCGGCGTGCCGCGGGTGCCCATGGCGCAGAGCAGAGAAGATTGAAACCATCCGCGATACTGGTCTCCCCCTTCGAGATAAAGGTCCGAAGGCCATGGAAAGGTAGGCTCATCATCGCAAAGCGCCAAATAGCTCGTGCCCGATTCCAGCCAGACATCGAAGATATCGGTTTCACGCTCGAAACCTGAGGCGTTGCAGTGTGTACACTTCATGCCTGCGGGCAGAATCGCATCGGCTTCAGACGTATACCACGAGTCTGCGCCTGAACGTGCAAACAGGTCTGCCACCTTGGTATTGATGGTTTTGTCGTTGAGGGGCTTGCCGCAACTCTGGCACAGGAAAACCGCAATCGGCACGCCCCAAACGCGTTGCCGGGAAATGCACCAGTCCGGACGGGTTGCGATCATGTTGTGCATGCGTTCTTTGCCCCATGCAGGGTCCCACTTCACTCTCTCGACAGCTTCCAAGGTACGGCTGCGGAGAGTGCCGCCGCCTGGCATGGATGCTTCCATGGAGATAAACCACTGTTCGGTTGCCCGAAAGATGATGGGATTGTGGCAGCGCCAGCAGTGGGGATAAGAGTGCTCGAGCTTTTCAGTGTGCAGCAAGGCTCCGCGTTTTTTCAGCAGTTCGATGATCGGCGCATTGGCTTCCCAGACTCTCAAGCCGTTGTATTCAGGGAGGCCATTTCGGAGGATGCCCTTCTCGTCGACATTACTGGTGGCGTCGAGACCGTATTTGACGCCGGTGGCGAAGTCTTCCGCGCCGTGAGATGGCGCAGTATGGACGACTCCCGTTCCCGTGTCCATGGTGACGTAGTCCGCGAGGACGCCGAGAACCTTGCGATCGAGAAACGGGTGCTGAAAATTCAGCCGCTCCAGCTTGTTGCCGGAGAAGCGAGCCAACTCACGAGTAGCATTGAAACCACACTTTGCCGCCACCTCGGCTGCGAGCCTGGCCGCAATTATGTAAACCTCGCCGTTGGCTTCGAGCGCGACGTATTCCTCATGAGGATGGAACGCCACTGCCATGGAGGCGGGAAGCGTCCAGGGTGTGGTGGTCCAGATGATGGTTGAGACCTTTTTGCCGGCCAGGACTGGATCCAACTTTGCCGGATCGTCCAGCAGTGCGTACTTTACCCAGACCGTCGAGCTGACGTGGTTTTCATATTCGACCTCAGCCTCAGCCAGGGCAGTTTCGTCGTCAATACACCAGTAAACGGCACGCAGGCCCTTGTAGACGAAATTGTTTTCATAGAATGTGTAAAAAGTTTTGAGCACCACCGACTCATATTGCGGAGTCATGGTCGCGTAGGGCCGGTCAAAGCGCCCGAAAACGCCGATCCGCTTGAATTGTTGACGCTGCAGGTCGAGAAATTTTTGGGCGAATTTACGGCACTCCAGCCGGACGTCCAAGGGCCGCATCTGGAGCTTCTTGCCCCCCAGCATCTGATCCACTTTGATTTCGATTGGAAGCCCGTGACAGTCCCATCCCGGGACGTAAGGAGCGTCAAAACCCGCCATAGTCTTGGACTTAACCACGAAATCCTTCAAGCATTTATTGAGTGCTGTGCCCAGGTGGATGGGACCGCTCGTGTAAGGGGGGCCATCGTGAAGGATGTAGCGTTTTGCCCCGGCTCGGGCCCGGCGGATGCGCTCGTAGATCCCCATCTGCTCCCACCGGGCGAGAGCCTTGGGCTCATTTTGGGGCAGATTGGCCTTCATGGGAAAATCGGTCTTGGGCAGGTTGATAGTGGATTTCAGGTCCAGCGGCACTCGGTTGGTTCCCCTCGATTGATTGATTTTTTCATTATAGGGAGCGGGCGAACGGACTGTCTATCGACGGGCAGCGAACACGGTGTTCGCGGCGCCAGCGCAAGCCGCAAAAGCAGTGCGTAAAAGCCGGAGAAAAGTGTACAATTTTCTGAGGTTGACGTTTCTACGGCAACGGCATCTAAAGATAGAAGATGGTGAGTCTTGTCGAGTTTCGTGGTCACTTGCGGCAAGGTGATTTTGGACGTATTCTCTTGCCGGGAAGCAACTTGGCAGGTGTTGTGCTCATCAAGTTCATAGGAGAGCAGCTCGGGTAGAACACCTCATTCGGGTCAACTATGCCAACACTCGAAATTAAACCTCCCGCTCAACCCGCACCCGAACTCAACTTGTTGTTGCCGAAGGCGACGTTGGAAGAGCCGCTGTGGAAGTCACTGTTTCAAAATCTTGACGACTTTTTCTTTCCCAAAAAACAGCCGCCTCTAGTTCTGACTTCGAAGCCGATTCCAGTCAAGGAAATCTGGGGATTTTACGATTACAAGAAGAACGGCGTGTTGGGCTCGACCGTCGTGCACATGATGGTGTTGGCGGCGATTATCGGGATCACGCTTTTGGGACGGCGCGTCGTTCAGCAGATCGTGAAGCCGCACGATACCATTACGCTGGTATCGCCTGACGACATTCCACCGCTCCAGCCTGCCAAGACGCAAGCCGGCGGTGGTGGCGGCGGCGGAGACCGCGACAAGTTCCAGGCACCGAAAGGCAAATTGCCCAAGCAGTCGATGGAACAAATTACTCCTCCGATGATGGTGGTTCGCAACGAGAATCCCAAGCTCACCGCTGAACCGACGGTAATTGTTCCGCCGCAGGTGAAAATCGCGTCGAATAATTTGCCGAATCTGGGTGACCCGATGTCACACCTGCCATCGGGACCCCCGTCGAACGGAACAGGCTCGGGTGGTGGCATTGGATCGGGTTCGGGCGGTGGAGTCGGCGTGGGCACTGGACCTGGAGTTGGCGAGGGACGCGGCGGGGGAGTTGGCGGCGGGTTCTTCCACGTAGGGGGCGGAGTCAGCGCTCCTCGAGTCGTATACCAGCCTGATCCGGAATATTCGGAAGAAGCTCGCAAGGCGAAATACCAAGGTACGTGCGTTCTCTGGCTGGTGGTAGGACCCGATGGAAAACCCCGGGACATCCGAGTGGCTAGAAGCCTCGGTTTGGGGCTCGATGAAAAGGCCATCGAAGCCGTGAAGACGTGGAAGTTTGAGCCCGCCATGAAAGATGGCAAGCCGGTAGCAGTGCAGATCAATGTGGAAGTAAGTTTCCGGCTCTACTGATCAGGGATTCAACACAGAGGACATCAAGAAACCGAGGGTAGCAGTTCCTCGGCCTTTCTTTGGGTTCAAGGAGCCTATTCTTTCAGCTCTACGTGCTCGACTTCTTCAATTAGTCCGCCGAGAAAACGCGTTCCCAGGCGCTGAAATTTTCCCGCCGAATCGGTTACGAAGAATTTCAATCGTGGCATTCCGCGGCGCTCCTCTTTCTCCACCGACGCTGTCGGCAGGCCTTGACGCAACAACTGACTGACCACCCGCGCGGTTGAATCGGCCGAATCGACGATCGTTACATGCGATGGAACCAGTCGGCGCAACAACTGCTTGAGCAGTGGATAGTGGGTGCATCCCAGCAACAAAACGTCTGCAGAGTCAGAACCGTCGGCAAACGCTTCATCCAGGTAGACCCGCGCCACCTGCTCGGTGACTGTATGGTCTGACCAGCCTTCCTCCACCAAGGGCACCAAGAGAGGGCATGCCTTTTCTTTTGCTTGCACCCCTCGAGCTTGCAGAGCCTTCGCATAGGCGTGACTGCTGATGGTGGCTTCAGTGCCAATCACCACGACGTTGCGAGCCTGGCTTGCGGCGGACGCGCTGGCCGCTCCTGGCTCAATCACTCCCACTACAGGAACGGCGGAAGACAGGGTGATTTTATCGAGAGCAAGAGCACTGGCGGTGTTGCACGCGATGACCAGCATCTGTGCGCCGTGTTCTTCCAGATAGTGAGCGGCGCCGATGGCGTATTTCGCAACAGTGTCTGCGGACTTTGAGCCGTATGGCAGACGCGCCGTGTCGCCAAAGTAAAAATAGTCGGCGTCGGGTGCAAGCGCGATGAGTTCCTTGAGAACCGTCAGGCCGCCAAAGCCGGAATCAAAAACGCCAATGCTGGGTCGACGAATCGTCATGGAAGGGACGTAACCATCATAATGGGCAGGCTCATTTTTGAGAGTTGTTATTACGAAGATGTGCTGTGGAAGAAGATCAAGTAGCGACTACTTGAAGCGCATACTCTGCATCTGCTCCTTTTCCTGTACTGCGATCTCACGATCACAACAAGGGCCAGGGGGAATGGGTGCGCCATGCGGGCAGGTCTGGGGATGACCGAGGAAAGTACAGATCTTGTCGGTCGCTTCGGTCGACAGAATATGTTCAAACTTGCAAGCCTGTTGTTCGATTTCCGATTCACTGTCGAGCGCGAGGCTGTCGGTAAACAGGCGCTCCGCCAAGCGGTGACGGCGAATGATATCGGCCGCGCGCTGGCGTCCGCGGGTCGTGAATTCCACGATCATACTGCCGTCGCCGGTTGAGATCCCGGCTGGTTTGAGAGCGTCGTGGCACGGGTTCACGAAAGGTTTGTGATTGTGAGCTTCGGGTGGATGAGGCCGGGTCGTCAGCAGGCCGAGAGCAGACATTTTTTCCACTGCGATGCTTACCGGAAGTGCTCCATGCACTTCCATGCGCCCGATTTCAGCGATTTCTCCGTGTTCTTCCACCGCCCACAGCTCTTCCAGGACCTCGTCGAACTGTTCCTCGTCTGCCATGGCAAAGACTTCCTGGTCAGCAATTTTGCCGTGATGCAGTTCGATTCTGCGATCGGCGAGGCGAGCCACGATAGGATCGTGAGTCACCATCACGATGGTACGTCCCTGGTGATGCAATTCGCGCAAAAGACGCAGGACGATCTCTTCATTCACCGCATCCAGATTTCCCGTAGGCTCATCGGCCAAAACAATTTTCGGATCGTTGATCAGAGCACGGGCGATGCAAACGCGCTGTTGTTCTCCGCCGGAAAGTTGCGCGGGCAGATGGCGGGCCCGATCTTTGAGACCGACGTGGGCCAGGGCGGCCAAGGCTTCTTGCTCGTCTGTCATGCTGTGGAAGTATTGCGCCAGCATCACGTTTTCGATGGCGGTGAGGTATGGAATCAGGTGAAACTGCTGAAAGATGAATCCAACTTTTTCCGCGCGGGCGCGATTTAAATCTTGGGTAGAGAGATGGGCAACGTTTTCGCCGTCGAGCCAGATTTCTCCCGACGAGGGACGATCGAGGCAGCCAATCAGGTTGGCCAAGGTGGATTTACCGGAGCCGGAAGGGCCCATCACAGCGAGCCATTCTCCAGGTTCGACCACCAGTGAGACGTCGTCAAGGGCGCGCACCATGCCCCCGCCTTCGGCTTGCGCCGGATACAGGCGGCAGACATGGTTGAGCCTGATCACGTTATTCTCCTCTGAGAATGTTAGCAGGTTGCACTCGCCCCAGCAGGGATATCGGAAGAACCGCAGCAAGTAGAGAGGTGGCTATTCCACCGGCCACTACAACGGGGAAGAGAGTGAGGCGAACATTGACAGGAGCATGGAAATTAGCCTGTCCGATCCACATCGCCACGGCCACGCCGATGGCAAAACCGCCGACGGAGCCCACTCCTCCAAGGATGGCAGCTTCCGCCGCCAACAATCCCTGGATCAAGCGGCCGGATGCGCCCAACGCCTTCATGAGGGCGAAATCGCGACGACGGTCAGAGATCCATCCCGTCAAGGTAGCAAGCACACATACCGCGGCAGTGAGAATAATCAATAACGAGGCCACCAGCAGGGTGGATCGCATCTTGCCCAGCACGCGCGCCTCGCTCTCCAGAACCTGCCTTACCGGACGCACGTCCGCTCCTGGTAAAGCCTGCGTGAGTCCTTGGAGAGTATTATTTATTTCCTGTGTCGAGCCCACGGCCGAAGCCTCGATTGTCGAATAGGGGACCTGGGTCCATTGCGTGAAGTCCGCCATCGAAATGTAGATTCGGCTGTCCTCGTCGGCTCCGGTCTGTAGTGTGCCCACGGGCGTTAGTTGAAGCGGGCGTCCCTGGAAACTCAGGTCGAATGGTTTCCCTTGTGTGTTAAGAACCGTGTGGGCACGGCGGCCGATCAGAGCTTCGTGAGGCGCATTCGGCCAAGCTGTGACCGACCACCAGTCGTCCTGCTTCTGTACCAGGTTGAAATCAGTCCCAGCGACAACGACTGAATGGCCGTCAGAGGTTCGAGCCACCGCGTAGGCGAACGGAACTGCGATGCCAGAGTGGCCAAGAACGGATTGCACCGTAGACAGCGAATTGTTTGGAAGATCCTTTCCTTCTTTCGACACCACAACGATATTCGCGCCGTATTTGCGGAATTCGCGTCCCAGCTTGGCTTGCATGTCTACGTAGAGATTGAGCATGGCCGTGGTGGCCGCCGCAGCGACAACCATTGCCAACAAAGCAGAGACAGCGCGCCCCCGGCGCAGCACAGCGGCGCGCACAAGCATGCGTACGAACATGGATGCATGAGGGGAAGACTGGCGCCGGCGTGTAGCTTCGGAGATCAAAGTTCACTCCTAAGGGCATGAACGGGATCAAGGCTTACAGCGCGCCGAATCGCGGCGGCACTACCACCGAAGCTAACGGTCACTGCCACGGCGAGAATAATCGGCAAAAGGACAGGTTGGACTCTGATCGGAGAGTCGAAGATCGTATACCCGATCTGGTGTGCCAAGAGCGATCCGCCAGCGAAACCGATGGCTCCGGCGATCAGTGCGAGGATCGTAGCCTCGGCGAAGAACAGGGCAGCCACGGAGATATTGCCGGCTCCCAAGGCCTTCATCAAACCCACCTCGCCCCGTCGCTCAAAAACCGACGTCGCCATCGAGGCCGAAACCGCCAGAGCAGAAGAGAGCAACGCCGCCAGAGTGATCAGTAACATCAGGCCTTGAATTCGAGTCAGGACGGTGCCTTCGTTCTGGGCGACCTGCCGAATCTGTTCGGCATGAGAGTGTGGGATCGCTTCTTGTAGCTGGAACGCGATCGACTGCGCATACGGCGAGCAATACCAGCGATCGTACATTTCCGGCGACAGGCTCTTGGGATCGCGACGAGCGAAAGCGTCTTCGGGCTTGGTGACCGCACTGACAAAAATCCTGCGCACCGCACCCGGTTTGCCGAGAATCTGTTGTGCCAGTGGGAGAGGACCTACGATCTCATCGTCCTCCGGGCCGCCGGTGGAAAGGACTCCAGAGATTCGGTGCGGTCGCCCGACGATGTCAAGTTGTTGTCCGGCCCCACGATTCAGCTTTGAGGCCAAGTGTTCGCCGACCAGAACGTCGTTGGAATTGTCGTCTGGCCATGATCCGTTAACCTTCCACCAGGGATGGGTGTTGCGAACTCCCGTCGTGAAAACCTCTTTTCCGAAGCTGAGCGGTCGAGAGAAATAGGTTCCCAACAGCGATACACTCTGCCCCGGCAATTCGGAGGAACTGATTGGCACCGGCAACATCGGCGCGAAACCGACGATGTTATTGCGCCAGAACATCCCCTTGATTTTGGGCAGATCAGCCTCGTTGAGGTAAGCGCCATCACTGGGAGGTTTGAGATTTGCACCGCCGATCTCGACGTCAAGAGTGTCTTCCTGCGGAGTCACAATCAGGTTAGCGCCATAAGTCCGCAATTCGCGGCTGATCTTGTCGCCGATGTCCGTGGCTACAGCGATCATAGCGGTTGCCACGCCTACACCCAGCATGATGGCAATGCCGGCCAGCAGCTTGCGCCGCTTTTGTCGCCGGAAAGATTCAAAAACCAGGCGCAGAAACATGGCTAAGGTTGGAAAATGTGGACGCCCGAGGCGACGTCCGCTTCACGGATGACGACCGCATCGGATGTTTGATCAGCTTTCAGGGGAATGGGGTTGCATCCGCCGGGGGTACCGACCGTTTGTCCGTTGATCGGAGCAGCGCAGTTTCGACAAATCACACCGTTCGGTCCTTTGGTAAATCCTACGGGTCCGCAAATCTGGCAGGCGTCAAATACGGTCGCCACTTTGCCATCGGGCTTCTGGTAAAGCCAGAAGCGAACTGTGGTGCCGCTTTCCTTAGCCTCAAAGCGATGCAGATCACCGTCGGCGACCTGCGTCAGAGGGATGCTGAGCTGTCCGTTGGTAAAGGCCACTTCAGTCGCAGGCGAAAGGGCGTTCACACTTTTCGCGTAGATGAACTCGGCAGTGACCATCATGATGAACAAAAAAGAACTTACGTAAACGGAGACCATCCACAAACGCTCACGGCGGGCGCTCCACAAAGCTTTGCGACGTTCGGCGGCAGATTCCGGAAGAGGAGCAGGCTGGCGTCGTTTTACTTCGAACAACACCATCAATGCGGCGAGAGCGACGATGGTCACAAAGAAGAACTGGTCATTTCTCACAATGGGACCGACAAGCGCCATTTCCTCGCGTGAAGAAGGCAACACTCCGTTTTCCGACAACTCATGTAGGCCGGAGATGACCAGTTGCGTGGCAACGAAGATCAGAATGACGGTTGTAACTCGAAAAAACTTCTGTAAGTTGATGCCGACACTGCCTTTGACAAACATCACTCCAAAGAGAATCGCGACCAGCACTCCCAACAAGGTGCCCACAAAACTCAGCAGTTCCGTGGAGTTGAGGGACACCGCGCCCAGGATGAGTACAGTCTCCACGCCTTCGCGCAGCACCATGAGAAAGACGAAGAGGAACAAGCCGAAGGCGGCGTTTTTCCCGGCCAGCATGCCGACCTTGCCTTCGATCTGTCCTTTAAGCGCACGACCGGTTTTCATCATGAAGACGATCATGGTCACAACGAAGAAGGCGGCGGCCAGCATGATCCAACCTTCAAAGATGTCCTGGTTCCACTGCGTTCTGGAGAGCAGAATCGCAATGCCAATGCTGCCCAGAAATGCAGAAATCAAGGCGGCAAAGACGGCTTTGCGGAGTTCCGGCCGCTCAATCTTGGAGAGATAGGCGAGAGTGATGCCGACAATGAGGGCGGCTTCGACTCCTTCGCGCAGCGTAATTATGAAAGCCTGCAACATGTAGGAGATAAGGGTCTTATTGCAATCCAGTTGCAACTGTAAGGTTCACTACCACCTTGGTAAGGATAGTCTCCGGGAGCTTAAGCGTCAACGCGCCAGCCGGCAAGATCCGTGTGGAACATTACGAGGGCGAGGCATCGTCGCAACATTCCGCGCCAGCTACAGCCAAACCTACAAATCCTTTAAGAATTGTCTGACTTCTTGCAGTTGGGGGAACAGTTTCTCCTCCGCCTGAAATTCGGCGGAGTGAACGCATCGGCGACTACCCCTCAGTCTCACTGGATGTTTCAGGTGGAGCATCTCATGGTAAACGATGTAGTCGACGGCGTACTTCGGAACTCGCGGATGATCGAAGATCCGACTCACCACAATGGCATTGTGAGCGGGATCGTAATGACCCAAGCTGTTGCGGGAATGGTTGCGGCTCCAGGCCAGCTGTGGCTTGGCCAGAAGCCCGTGGAAAAATCTGATGTTCAGATCTTCAAACACCGCTTCCAGATCATAGATCCGACCCTGTGCCGAGTGCAGGCGTTTACGCCCGCGTATTCGCCGCATCAGGTGTGCCTTTCGTGTGATGTCGTGGCTGGAGACGTAACGGCGATACCGAGCCGCCGCCTCGCGCTCCACGGGCTTGCGGTACATTTTCGCTAGCAGGATGTGGGCGATGGCCGCCAAAACGGGAAGTGGCGCTCCTTCCAACAAATCGGAAAGCCGAACCAGAAGTTTGCCCTCCCGCATGCGAATTGTGTTCTTGATGCTGGTAAACGCGAAGAAGTCTACCTTTAGTTCGGGTATAGGGGCACGAGGACGGAGCCCACGGTAGCTTTCCTGGAAGAGGTGAAGAAGGCCGTCTCTCACGCCCGTAGGTTAACACGGAAAAAATTCACAATAGCGAAGGCTATGAGGCCGAGTACCGAAACTCGAAACTAGAAAACAACTAGGACGAATCGGCCTGAACCCGAGTTCATGACTTGTTCTTTTTCTTTTGCTTTGCCGCCTCTTGCTGTTCCGCTAACAACTGGCGATGGTCCTGGGCGCTGCTATCGACCGTCTCGAGAGCGCTAGACAGAAGGAATTCATACTGCTTGGTGTCTTCCTTGGCGGGGCTGGAGGCATCGCGCAACGCGCGAAGCTTAGCCTGGAACTCGGTGTCCGCTTCAATGACCGTTTTTAGGACTTTGCGCAAATCGGATTTTCGGCCGACGTACGTATCGATGTTGTCGTTCATCTCGTCGTAGACGTCAAGAAAGTCTTGCAGGCGGTCATGAGTTTCCCGGCCTCGATCCGCCGTCTTGGGATCGGATCGCACTTCCTCAAGCTTGGCCAGCCGGGCACGGGCGAATGTGACATAGAGTTTAAGCCGGAGGTCGGGTTCGACAGCAGTGTCACGCAGCTGATCGATTTCCGGATCGGTCAGAGCCTCGCGCTGCCGCTGCGCCGTTCCGGAGGAAAACAAGATGAGCGCAAGACCCAACCCGGCCAGTGCTACTCCCACCCGATGCATGTCGTTCCTCCGTCTATTTGTTACTTCGTTTTCTTGCCAAACATTTCCGATAACAGATACGTCCTCATCTTTTCCAGGCGATCGATGGCTTGCTGCACCGGAGCCTGATCGTCAAATGGAAGGTTGTGTTTGACATCGCGAAACTTCTCCGACATTTTACGCAGCGCGATTTCCGTATCTTTCAACTTCTTGCCCGTACTGGCAGCGGCGTCTGTGGCTTTCTGAGAATAGGTCAACACGTCATTCAGGGCAGTATTGCCGGACTCCGCGTTGCCCGCCTGGTAGAACTTGTCGGCGGAGTCGGCCTGCTGACGGGCGATCTGCAGATACAAGCCGGGTCGACTTCCGGGTGGCGCGGAATTGGCCCTGGCAATCAACTGATCGACACTCTCAACGCCGAGCGCTCGTGCGGTCACCGAGGCCAGGACTAGCAATACGAGAGCGGTCATCCGGATGCGTGTCATGCGCTACTTCCTAGGCTCAATGGCGATTAAGCGGTGGCGAGCCTGAAACTCCTGGTCCGGAAATTGTCCAGTCGCTTTCTCCAGAAAAAGGTGGTAATTTTCCGCCGCAGGCTTGTACTGGTGCAAGTGATCGTACGCCGTGGCCCGCAAGAAGTAACCAATCGGCAATTCGGGAAGGATTTTTGCGCGGGCATCCAACACCTTGATGACAAGTTCGTAGTTCTTGGTTTCGTTAGCGGCTCCGGCCAATTCACCGTAAGCAGCGCCGAGATCGGGCTTGAGTTGGATGGCGGCGATCAATTCTTTCTCGGCTTCTGGAAGTTTTTTCTGCTTCAGCAGGACCCTGCCAAGACCGTAATGCAGATCCCCGTCGTTCGGCTTGGCGGCAAGCAAAGAACGAAACTGGATCTCCGCCAAGTCGTACTTATTTGCGTCGAGATATAAATCAGCCAGATCGTGTTGCACACTCGCATCATTAGGCCCCAGTTTCAGGGCCTCCTGCAATTCCGCAATGGCTGGTTCAGGCTGGCCGTCCGCGGCCAGCATGCGTCCCAATTGCATGTGGGCGCCGGCGTCATTGGGATGGATCGCCACCAGCTTGCGGAGGATCTCCTCGGCTTCGGTGAAGCGATGACCGCGCATGTAGATATTTGCCATGCCGGTGAGGGCGTCAACCGAGGTCGAGTCGAGTGCGAATGCTTGCTTATATTCTTGTTCGGCATCGGCGTAGCGGTTTTCTGCCTCTAGCAATGGTCCCGCTGAGAGATGAGGTTCGGGGTCTTTAGGATCTAGATGAGCGGCTTGCGTGTACGCCTCGAGAGCAGCATCGGGTTGGGTTCTCTCCAGCACATGTCCCAGGGACAGCCATGCGCGCTCTTGACCTTCCTGAGCGTGGGATGTGGGTTTGAGATGAGTGGCGGCACGAAGAAACTGCTCGGCATCGGGCTGACCAGCTTTCACCAGCGTGAGGCCGAGATTGAGATTGGACTCGAACACTTCGGGCTTGGCCGCGACCGATTTACGGTAGGCGGCGACAGCGTCATCGGTCTTACCAAGGGCGTTGTAAATGAATCCCAGATCGAACCAGGCGGCAAAATTTTGCGGATCGTCAGCGAGAACCTTCTTCAGCAACGGCTCAGCCGTAGCGTAATCCTTCTTTTCGATTGCGCTTTCTGCTTGAATGAGTTCGGGAGGCGAGGAGGGATCCTCAATTGCGACCTTGTGGTGGCGAACCGTTTTGCCGCTTGTGCTGCTCTGCGCCGGTGCGAAGTCAGCGATGAAGGGTAAGGCGGCGGCGATCAGGACCAGTAGCACACAGAGGCCTTTGCGCCTGGGCGAACGTGCCGATCCGGGCAATGCCCATGATGTACGATCTTGCCGCGCAATGCCAATCGCAGTTGCCAAGCTCTGCTCGGCCCGGCAGGTGGGGACACCCGCCCCTACGCGTGGGTCTTTAGTGACAGCCGTTTCCATTGAGGACCTGTGCCAGAAATGTTCCGGTATACGAATTTGCCAGTTTCGCGATGACCTCAGGCGGACCTGTTCCCACGACGTAGCCGCCACGATCGCCGCCTTCGGGGCCGAGGTCGATCACCCAGTCGGCTGTCTTGATGACTTCGAGATTATGCTCGATTACCAGGATCGAGCCTCCTGCTTCAATTAGACGGCGAAACGCAGAGAGTAGTTTGCTGACATCGTCGAAATGCAGACCGGTCGTCGGCTCATCAAAAATGTAGAGCATACGGTTGCGGCGACGAGCCTGGCCGGTAGCGCCGGAGGGGCGGCCAATGTCACGGGATGCCGGCTGCAAATGTGCCGCCAGCTTCATACGCTGAGCCTCGCCGCCGGAGAGCGTGGTCGCCGACTGGCCCAGACGCAAATATCCCAGACCTACTTCTTCGAGCACTCGCAATTTTTCTACAATCTTGGGAACACCAGAGAAGAAGTGTAGACCTTCCTTCACCGTGAGGTTCAGTACTTCGTGGATGTTTTTGCCACGATACCGCACTTCCAGAACCTGCGGTTTATAGCGCGCCCCCTTGCATTCTTCGCAGATCAGTTCCACGTCGGCGAGAAACTGCATTTCGACCGTAACCGTGCCATCGCCCTGACAGGTTTCGCAACGCCCTCCGGGAATGTTGAATGAGAAATGTCCAGCCGAGAAGCCGCGTTTCTTCGATTCCGGCAGGGAAGCAAACAGATCGCGAATGCCATCGAAGGCCTTGATGTAAGTAACTGGATTGGACCGCGGAGTCCGGCCGATCGGAGATTGATCTACGAGGATGACATCGTCGATCAGGTCGTCGCCCTCAAGTTCACTCCAATACTCCGAAGGAACTGCTATGCCGTTGGTTTGTTTTTTTGCAGCGGCCAAGGCTTGAAACAGCACATCGTGCAGCAATGTAGATTTTCCCGATCCGGACACACCTGTGATGGCCACAAGCATACCTAAAGGGATCGACAGGTCGATGTTCTTGAGATTGTGTGCCCGTGCGCCGAATATCTTGATCTGTCGCGAGTTTGGCTGTCGCCGCGTTTGTGGTGCCTGAATACGAAGCTCACCCGAAAGGTAGCGTCCCGTGAGGGAAGTGGGCGTCTTCAGGATTTCATCATAAGTACCGGCGGCGATGACCTGCCCGCCGCTCTCCCCGGCGCCTGGTCCGAGATCGAGAATCCGGTCGGAGGCGCGCATCACGTCGGAATCATGCTCAACCACAAGGATAGTGTTGCCCAGGTCGCGCAAACCGTGCAGAATTTTTATCAAGCGGTGAGTATCGCGACTGTGTAAGCCGATCGACGGCTCATCTAACACGTATAACGTTCCTACCAGACGAGAGCCCAGAGAAGTTGCAAGTTGAATGCGCTGCGCTTCGCCTCCGGAAAGTGTCGATGCCAGCCGGTCCAGCGCGAGGTATTCAAGCCCTACATCAACAAGGAAGCGAAGGCGTTCCTGGATTTCCTGCAAGACTTTCTCGGCGATGGCGGACTCTTGCTCGGTCAGCTTGAGCTCGTCAAAGAATTTCCAGACTTCTTCAACAGTCATGCCGGTTACCTGGCAGATGTTTTTGCCTGCGATCCTGACCTGCTGCGCTTCGATACGAAGCCGGGCACCCGCGCAAGCCGAGCAGGTAGAGTAGCCGCGATAGCGGCTGAGGAAGACGCGCACGTGCAGCTTGTATTTCTTGCGTTCTAAATGATTGAAAAAGCCCCGCACGCCCGCGAATCTATCTTCGCCTTCGATAATTGCCCGGCGCTGTTGCGGTTCCAGTTCAGCCCAGGAAACATCCAGGGGAATGTTGGCTTGCTTGGCAAATCGCTTAAGCTCGGTAAACAGTGGACGATATTTCGGCTTGGTCCAGGGCTCTATCGCGCCCTGGTTTAAGGTCTTGGATTTGTCCGGGATGACCAGGTCAAGATCGAAGTCGATGGTATTGCCGAATCCCTGACAGCGAGGGCACGCGCCATACGGATTGTTAAAGGAAAAAAATCGCGGTTCCGGTTCTTCATATCGAAGATTGCACTGCTTGCACTCGAAGCGATGAGAAAAACGCAGCCGCTGCGATGGCTGGTCATCGCGCGGAGCCGTTTCAAAAATGACCTCACCTGACTCTCGATAGCTGATCTCGATGGCATCCACGATACGAGCGCGAGCGTCCGGAGATACGACGAGCCGGTCCACCAGCAGGAACACCGGCGTGCTGAAATCAACGTCAAGCAGGGACTCGGGCGTGGAGAATTCAAATATCTGACCGTTCTGGTAAAGGCGATTGAAACCGCGCTGCCTTAAAGCAGAGAGACGGGTTTTCAAATCATCCGATAAAGCGGCGACGACCTTGTGCCGAGAGCGGGAAGCCTTGGGACCGGCCGACGAGATGCCGGCGGCGTTGCTTTTTTTGCGCTTGGCTGGTTCCGCGGGGCTGATTGCTGCGCTGCTGGTCAATGGGAACAGCACGTTCAGCCGGACGCCTTCGCCTAGCGCGAGCACTGTGGCCGTGGCCTCGTCTACCGTGTCCTTCTTGACTTCCTGGCCACATTGCGGGCAAAAGGTGCGCCCCACGCGGGCGAAGAGAAGTCTCAGGTAGTCGTAGATTTCGGTTGCGGTAGCGACCGTGGATCGTGGATTACGCGTGGTGTTTTTCTGACGGATGGCAACGGCAGGAGCGATGCCATCGATTACGTCCACGTCAGGCTTTTCGATGCGTTCCAGAAACTGACGGGCGTATGCGGAAAGGGATTCGACATAGCGCCGCTGCCCCTCGGCGTAAATCGTGTCGAAGGCTAGCGACGATTTGCCGGACCCAGAAACTCCGGTAACCACCGTCAATGAATTGTGCGGGATTTCAAAGTCCACATTCTTGAGGTTGTGAACCCGGGCACCGCGAACCACTATCGTTTCCGTGGACATCAGTAAAAGGGGACGGTCGCCGCCGTTTTCACCTCCGTAGGGGGCTCAGGAGGCTTCGAAACGGCTAGTGAATCTTTCTATTATAAGGCAAGGCGGGAAGTTGGTGCGATGTCGGGAAGGCCAATATTCCCAAGTGGATCTATCAATGGCGAAAAAACAAAGCCTCCAAACCTTGCCAGGCGTGAACCTGGTCAGCCGGAAAGTTTGAAACGTTGCAAACCAAAAGAACGAGTCAGGATTTCGTGGATCCCTGTTCCTGATCGCGCTTTCTGCTGTAACGGACGGCCAGGCCTGCTCCCAATGTCATGAACCCCACGGGAGGGAGCAGTAAGACCAAAACGCCGCGGCTGATCGCATTCTGCCCCTCTTTGCTCGTGCCCTTGGCGGAGCTGTAACACATGGCGCAGCCCTGGCCGAAGGCCGGCAGCGCCCAGAGCGTTAGAAAGACAATGACGGCGGATAGTCGCAGCTTCATTTCAGTCCCAGATGGAGGATGCGGAATGCGTCGGGCAAAAACACCAGCATCATCGCCAGGCAAAATACCAGGGAACTCATGGTAACCCATTTCATGGCGGAGACCTCAAACTTCATGTGCATGAAATAGGCGATGATCAGGGCGGCTTTGACCAGCGAAAGTCCCATCAGGATGGTCAACATACGGAGGAGTTCCATATTCTGGTACGCCAGCCAGACTTCAGCGCCCGTCATGATCAACAACGCGCCCCATACCCATAGGAACTGGCTCTTGGGGTGATGCGTTTGCTCTTCGGCCACCAGGTGTTCAATGGCTAACTGAGTTGCGTCCATCATTGGGAGTTGTTCTCCTCGCGGTCTGTTTTTTCAACCTGGTTATTAGACAATCCGCGTCGACATCAGGTACACCAGCGGGAAAATGAACATCCAGACCAGATCTACGAAGTGCCAGTAAAGGCCGGCTACCTCAACGTCCGAGGCGTCGTAAACCTTAGGCTTCAACCACAGAATGATTGAAATAATCACGGCAGCGATCAGCAGCACATGCGCGGCGTAGTGAAACGGGCTGTAGTCCGGGGTTCCCAGCCATGCGAACAACCACAAACCGAGAAGAACCGGAATAAACCACTTTCGCAACGCGACCACGCCCAGGTACACGACGCCGAGAGTAACGTGCAACATGTGCATGCCCGTCAACCCAAAGAACGTCGCGGCAAATTGCGGCACGGACTTTGTCACGTCCATAAACTCGGGACTGCCGCCGTGCCCGGGAGGAACGGGGAACACAGGTAAGGTCAGACCTTCCGCAATGAGGTTGGTCCACTCGCGCCCGTGAAGAATAACGAATCCAAGACCGCAAGCCATGGTGGCGAGCAGCCAGAGACGTTGCGCCTTGAGATCACGCAAGGCAGCAGCTCGCACGGCAAAAACCATGGTCAAGGAACTTGTGAGCAGAAACGCAGTCATAAGGGTGGCGTTTCTGATGCTTTCAGAATGAAACGGAGTGGGCCAGTTCGGTGTTGAAACGCGACCGTAGGTATAGGCGTACAGCAAAGCTCCGAAAGTAAGTGAATCGGAGAGCAGAAAAAGCCACATCCCGATCTTCTTGGAATAGGTGCCAAACAAGGACGGTTCGTAGACGCCTGTCCCTTGCTGCACCGCGACGTCCGACATGGATTGGTCTCCTGGCGTTTATTGAAATGTGTTTTTTAGCGACTCATTCAGCCTGACACTGACTGCAGATTCAACAGATCGTCCACTTCGCTTGCTTCGCTCCGCTACGGTCGAAACGAAAATTTGTGTGTTCAAGTACGAATCCTAAACACCTAGCGCACGAACTCCAACAGCGCGAACACATAAATCCAGACGAAAGCCATAAAGTGCCAGTACCAGGCGGTAACGTCAACCACGATGCGACGGTCTTCGACCGAGCGGTGCAGCATTGCTGTCGCCACTGCGTACAACAAGACCAGCAGCCCGCCAGCAAGGTGAATGGCGTGGGTTGCCGTAAGCAGATAAACCATCGAGCTGCTGGGACTGGTGGCCAGATAAAATCCCCGTGCTGCCAGCTCGCGCCATGCCATCCACTGTCCAGTCAGAAAGGCCAATCCGAGCAGGACGGTGAAGCCAAGCCAAGGGAAATTGCGCTCTTTCCCGATGGAAACTCCAGGAATGGACTGCACGGGGGCCAACGCCGCCTGTCTTGTTATCTGCCGCCTCGCCAGCTCCACTGTGATGCTGCTCAGAACCAGCAACAAGCTGTTTACCAGCAATAGGCCGGTGGGCAAGTTCACCTGCAGCCAGTCGCGAACATAAGTACCTGTGTGGTCGTCGAGCGTAGGAAGCCCTCGTCGCATGACGTACACACTGGTGAAAGATACAAAAACCATGGTGCTGGCGATGAGACCTACCAGCAAACCCAGGCGTGTACGCCGCAAACGCTGGCCGTAATTAGGAGATCCGTCGCCACCGCGATCGCCACCACCGCCCCCCGGGGCAGGCGGTTGATTCCCACTGCCGCCGTCGGCCTTGGGCTTCGTTACCGCCGGGTCGCTAATCGTGACTGAGGAACTTAAGGTCGCCATACCCAGATCGTTCGGCGCGGGCACCTTTGCCCGCGTGTTATGCCTAGTGCGCGGTTGCTGATACCGGATCAGTCTGCATCACATAATCTTTCGGCGCCCCCGGGACGCTGTATTCGTACGGTCCATGATTCACGACGGGAGTCTGCCCGCCAAAATTATCGTGAGGCGGCGGCGTTGTCGTAGTCCACTCCAGGGTCGTGGCTTCCCATGGATTGTCGCTCGCCTTCGGACCTTTAAACATACTCCAAAATAGATTGATCACGAAGATGAACTGGGCCGAAATCGTGATAATCGCAGCGTAAGTAATGAACCGGTTGAGCGGGAGCAGATGTTGCAGGTAGGCGAGCTCAGTGAACTGTGAGTAGCGGCGGGGCTGCGCAGCCATGCCGAGATAATGCATGGGCATGAAGATGGCATAGGTTCCGGCCAGGGTGATGAAGAAGTGAATTCGTCCCCAGCGTTCGTTCATCATTCTTCCAAACATTTTCGGAAACCAATAGTAGGTTCCGGCGAACATCCCGAAGATCGCGGCCACACCCATGATCAGATGGAAGTGTCCGACTACGAACGCGGTGTCGTGCAGCGGAATGTCCAGCACCGGCTGAGCCAGGAAAGGTCCGCTCAGTCCGCCGGAGACGAACAAGGAAACGAATCCGATGGCGTAGAGCATCGGTGTCTGAAATCGCACCCGACCGCCGCGAATCGTTCCCAGCCAGTTGAAAGTCTTAATGGCGGAGGGGACGCCAATCGCCATGGTCATGATGGAGAAGGCAAAAGCGGAATAAGGGCTCATTCCGCTCATGAACATGTGGTGGCCCCAAACCATGAATCCAAGAAAGCCGATTGCCATGATGGCGTAAACCATCGCCTTGTAGCCAAAGATCGGTTTCCGCGAGAACGTCGACAACAGCTGTGACGCCACGCCCATTCCTGGAAGGATGGCGATGTACACCTCAGGGTGTCCGAAAAACCAGAACAGGTGCTGCCAAAGCAGGGGAGAGCCGCCCCTGTGTCCCATGATCTGGCCATTTACTACCACGAGCGGGACGTAAAAGCTGGTGCCGAGGTTGCGATCAAGCAGCAAAAGAATTCCTGCGGAGAGCAAAACGCCGAAGGCCAGCAGTCCGAGGATGGCGGTGATGAACCACGACCACACCGTCAAAGGCATGCGCATCATGGTCATGCCTTTGGCGCGTAAGTCGAGAACGGTGGTGATGAAGTTCAGTGCACCCATCAGGGATGCCACGCAGAAGATGGCAATACTAGCGATCCACAAATCCGCGCCCAGTTGCTGACCGGGTCCTGCGGTCGGCAGCGCGCTCAGGGGGGCATAGCCGGTCCAACCATGTAGAGGAGCTCCGCCGGTAACGAAGAAGGCGGCGAGAATCACCATGAATGCGATGAAGGTGGTCCAGAACGAAAGCATGTTCAGGACCGGGAATGCCATATCCGGCGCGCCGATCTGGAGGGGGAGAAAATAATTGCCGAAGCCGCCCTGCGGGGCGGTCGTCAACACGAAAAACACCATGATGGTGCCGTGCATGGTGAGCAGGCTGAGATAAGTTTCCGGTTTGATTTCTCCAATTAGCGGCAGCACCGCCGTGGGCCAGATCATGTGAACGCGCATCAGCAACGATAGAAACATGCCGACAAATACCGCGGTCAACGCCAGGAAGTAATACTGCAGGCCGATTACCTTGTGATCGAGGCTGAAGATGTATTTACGAATAAATCCGGTCGGGGCCGCGTGAGCGTGGATCGCGTGCGAATCGTGTCCGTGGGGATCGTGAGCGTCCTGGGCAACCATTATTGTTTCTCCGCCTCCTGTGCCGTCAACCATTTGTCAAAATCTTCCTGGCTGACGACCTTCAACATACCGTGCATTTTGTAATGGCCCAGGCCGCAAAGTTCGGCGCAGGCAATTTCATAGTCTCCGATCTCGGTAGGGGTAAAGTGCATGTGGATCTCGAGGCCGGGAACCGCATCCTGCTTGAAGCGCATGTTAGGAACGAAGAAGCTGTGGATAACATCGACGGCACGCAGCCTTAAATCGACCTGACGGTTGACAGGTAGATACATGGTCCCAGTGACAACGTCGTCCTTGGCTGCGGCATCGGAAGTGTCGAGCCCTACTGCGGCTTCGCTGCCCGCTGAAGGATCCATCAGTTTGGGACTGGTAGCGCCGAACTTGCCATCCGGTCCGGGATAGCGGAAGTACCAGGCGAATTGCATCCCGGTCACTTCGACCGGGACAGCCCCTGGATCCGCGGCCGCAAAACGTTCACGAGCCCAAACATTGCTACCCATCAGGTTCAAGCCCACGAAGAGGACGGCAGTGAGAACCGTCCAAAGAACTTCGAGCTTGATGTTGCCGTGGGAGTATTCAACCTTGGAGTCGGGACGCTCACGGTATTTCCAAACGAAAAGTCCGAGCGCGCCCTGGGCGGCCACGAATACGATGCCCATTAGAATCAGCGTCAGGCTGAACTGGCTGTCGATAAACGCCGCAGCCGTAGAAGCCCCGTGAGGCCACCAGGGTTTCGCCACAAAGAAGTAGGTGCTGAAGAAGGTGATGATCCAGATAATGGCGAGAAGAGCGAGCCCCATCTACCAGACCTCCTAAAGGGTCGTGGAATTCGCAAACCTAGGAATGCAAAGCAAAATAAATCTGCGGAACGCCGGGAAGTCTATCACAGCCATATGTGACCGGCGCAAGCCTCGGCGTGAAGCGCTCACCACAAGCGATACGGGACTGCAGAATGAGGAGGGTACTGGAGACTCCGAGATATAGAATCTATTGCTTAGTTGGAACGCGTGACGTGCGTAAAAAAGGGGGGCGGACAAGCTTGCACTGAGTGAAGTCGAGGCTAATGTCCTCCGTTGCAAGTCAAATTGCCTATGCCCAAAAAACTTCACGGTTTCGGTCGCGGATCGCACTCGCTGAGGCTTCGCACGAATCAGTGTTTTGCATGCGGGCGGGACAACCCAGCCGGAATGCACCTTAAATTCGTTTTCGACAAGAAGCGTAAGCGCTTCGTTTGTCGCTTCCGGATGGACCAGCGATATACGGGTCCGCCTGGACACGTTCACGGCGGCATTATTGCGACGGTTCTCGATGAAGCTATGGGCAAGGTAAACAAACTGCGAGAGGTGATTGCTCTTACCTGTCAGATGACGGTGGATTACCTGCGTCCCGTTCCACTGAACAAACCGCTCCGAGTTGAGTCTTGGGAAGTGAGTTCGAGCGGACGAAAGCACGTGAACACGGCCGAGATTCTCAACCGCAAGGGCGAAGTGCTGGCTCGTGGTCAGGCACTATTCGTTTCGGTCGATGCGGTACGCATGTTTGCCAAGTTTGTAAAGTGAGATTTGTTCGCTGAACGCTGTCTGACCGCGAAAGTTTGAGTGTCACTTCCGCAGAGCCTCTAGCGCCTTGGCGAGTTCGCCAGCTCCACGACGCAATTCTCGTGCGTCCACCGCAGCGAATCCAAGCAACAGCCCTTGCCTTCCAGAACGATTGGACGAGTAGTTGCTGACCGGGATCACTTCAACACCGCGCTGCTCTGCCTCCCGGGCCGCGCGCTCCCCCTGAATTCCGGGCGCCAGCCAGCCTACCGTCTGCAATCCGGCCTCTACGTCCGGTATCTCGACTAGACCGGCAAGGTGGAAGCGCGCCGCTTCGAGAAACACCCCGAGGCGTTCGGCATAGAGCGCACGCATGCGGCGAATGTGACGGGCGAAGTGTCCCTCGGTGATGAAGTCGCAGAGTACAGCCTGATCCAGCAAAGGGGCGTGACGCATGGTGATCGACTGGGCGGCGGCGAATCGATCCACCATGGCGGGCGGCACAACGAGATAGGCCAAACGAAGCGCGGGAAACAAAACTTCGTTAAAGGTTCCGGCGAAGATGACTACCCCCGCGCGATCGAGCCCCTGCAGTGCGGGAATTGGACGGCCTGAATAGCGATATTCGCTGTCATAGTCATCCTCAAAGATCAAGGCATGTGACTGCCGTGCCCAATCGAGCACGGCCAAGCGCCTTCGCAAGCTCATGGTGACGCCAAGTGGAAATTGGTGTGCGGGCGTGACGTAAACCAATCTCGCATCTCTCCAGCGGCGAAGACCTAGTTCGAGATCCAGGCCTTCGGTGTCCACCGGCACCGGGCAGACCTTGGCGCCGACGGCTCTGAAAACAATGTCGGCCCCCGGATAGCCTGGCTCCTCCACCCATACCCGGTCAGCGGGATCAAGAAGCAGATGCGCAGCGCGCTCCAGGGCCTCCTGGACGCCAGAGACGATCAGCACCTGATCGACCGAACATTTCACACCTCGCGATGTGTTGAGATATTCCGAAACTGCCTGTCGCAGCGGACGATATCCAAGGGCCTCCCCGCCTGTCAGCAATTGGGTAGATGCGCGACGGAGGCGACGAGCCGACACCTGAGCCCACAAGGTGGTGGGAAAGACGTCGAGCGCCGCCTGGTTGGCCCGAAAAGCCCGGGTGACACGTGGTTCTCCACCGCGATAGGTTCGCAAACGCCTTCCGTAAGCAGACCAACTCACACGACGGGATCCTGCGGGCTGCTTTTCGCCAGTCCGTGCCACTTGAAGAAGCTCGTCGGGAAGGACCTGGCTGACGTAGGTTCCCGCGCCGACTCTACCTTCGACGTATCCTTCCGATTTCAATTGCTCAAATACAGTAACGACGGTTGCGCGTGAGAGTTTGTACTCGCGCGCGAGATCACGGGTGGCGGGCAGCCGCGCCCCAGGAGCAATTCGTCCTTCGAGAATTGCGGAACGTAGCTCGGCGTAAAACCAGCGGTAAAGCGGAATGCCCGAGGCGGGTGATGAAAGACTTAACGGCAATGATGTAGCTTGTTTGGGCATACGGAAAGGTTGTTGACCGGACAGGCCCCGCTTCAATGGTATGGACAGAATATAGTAAATGGACCTTTTCGCAAGTCCACTTTCTGCAGTATGCTGTTATCTCGCCTTAAAGAGGAGAAACGTTCATGTCGCAAAACAATGGAAACTCGACCAGCCTTCGTTTGAAGACCGGTCTCGCCGAAATGCTAAAGGGCGGCGTCATTATGGACGTTACCGATGCCGCGCAGGCCGTTATCGCCGAAAAGGCCGGGGCAGTTTCGGTAATGGCTCTGGAACGAGTCCCGGCACAAATTCGCGCCGAGGGTGGCGTGGCCCGCATGGCCTCCCCTAAAAAGATCCGGGAGATCATGGCGGCGGTTTCCATTCCGGTGATGGCGAAGTGCCGTATCGGACACTTTGCCGAGGCGCAGATTTTGCAGGAGTTGGGAGTCGACTACATTGACGAGTCTGAAGTGCTGACTCCCGCGGACGAAGCCCATCACGTCGACAAGCATGCTTTCAAGGTTCCATTCGTATGCGGAGCGCGCAATCTGGGCGAGGCTTTGCGCCGGATTACAGAGGGGGCTGCGATGATTCGCACCAAAGGCGAAGCCGGCACGGGAGACGTGGTGCACGCAGTGAAGCACATGCGGCAGATCGTGCAAGAGATGAGGATTCTTACGGTGCTCGGCGAAGAAGAGCTTTACGCGAAAGCCAAAGAACATCAGGCACCATATGAACTCGTCCGAATGGTGGCCCAGGCCGGAAAGTTGCCTGTTCCCAATTTCTCGGCGGGCGGAATTGCAACGCCGGCGGACGCTGCCCTGGTTATGCAGTTAGGCGCTGAATCGGTATTCGTCGGTTCGGGGATTTTCATGCAGGATTCCACCACTTTTGCAAATCCGGAAGAAGCCGAGAAGCGGGCGAAAGCCATCGTTTTGGCGGCAACGCACTTCAATGACCCTAAAGTATTACTTGAGGTCAGTGAAGACCTGGCAGGAGCTATGAAAGGCCTCGCTGTAGCGGGATTGGATCAGGCAAACATGTTGCAAACGCGAGGCTGGTAGCTAATCGAGAGCGACCCTCACGTTGGTGGAGAGGCTTAAGAAGAGTTGTTTTCCCGGCCAAACGGGATTAGACGAAGTCAGGATGAAAATCGGAGTGTTGGCCCTGCAGGGCGATTTCGACGCGCACCGCAAACGGCTGCAAGAGCTGGGCGCTGAGGTTGTGCTGGTCAAAAAGCCTGAACAGCTCGACGCTATTGATGGTCTGGTTATTCCAGGCGGTGAGTCTGGAACGTTCCTTAAGCTTTTAGGCACCGCCGGATTCGAAAAGCTAAAGCAGTTTGTTAGTACGAAACCCACGTTTGGAACTTGCGCAGGTGCCATTTTGCTGGCGAAAGAAGTGGAGAATCCCAAGCAGGTGGGACTGGGCGCGATCGATATTGGTATTCGTCGCAATGCCTACGGTCGCCAGCTGGATAGTTCGATTCGCGAAGGCGAGTTCGGCGCGGCTCCAATCGAGATGGTATTCATTCGCGCACCCAAAATCGAGCGCGTGGGATCTGCAGTCAAAGTGCTTGCGACTGAAGGCGACGACCCGGTCGTGGTGCGGCAGGACAGGGTGATGGCGGCGACGTTCCATCCTGAGCTTTCCGACGACACACGGGTACACCAAGCGTTCGTGGATATGGTCCGCGACGGCAAGCAGGAAACGTCTCCTTGAGTATGTGGACCGCGACTCTCCGGACGCGGCGAATAGTGTGCTGCTCTTGTACAAGGGGAGAATTGGTCGCGCGATGCAAGCGCCCCTGGTAACGATACTTTCTCGAATGTACGTTCCACGCCAGGCTTGATATCCCGGTCATCCTCAGAAGAAGATCTCTAGCGTTCCGCATTAGCGGGAAGCGCGCGTCCATATCAATAATTTTTGTTAATTTCTACTTGACAGGATTTTTATGTAACGGTATGGTTACGCATTATGCGGAACCGTTCGGTTACATATTCTACTGAGGCTGCGTTTCACGCTCTGGCGGACCCCACGCGCAGAGCGTTGCTCGATCTGCTTCGGCAAGGCAGCCAGCCCGCCGGCCAGATCGCGCAGGCGTTTCCAATTTCGCGACCCGCCATTTCAAAGCATTTGCGGCTACTGCGGCGCGCCCACCTGGTTCGAGAGAGACGTCAGGGACGGCATCGCTTTTACCATCTCAATCCTGAGCCTTTGAAAGCCGTAGATTCATGGCTGCAGCAGTACCGTGTTTTCTGGCAGGCAAATCTAGCCAGCCTAAAAGCGTTTGTGGAGACCGAATATACGAAAGAGAGCGGATCGAAGGGTCAAGGGTAGACGAAGCAAAGGAAGCGCAAAAGAGATATGAAGGCGACGGTGTTTTTACCGGGGTAGTGCCGAGCTGGATTTATTTTTCGGCGGTGCCGGCAGCGTTTGCCGCGGGTCTGGCTGCGCTTTTCGGTTTGGGCCACATGGTTAGCAACATAGGCCTGGGCGAGGGCGGTTCAGTTTCAGTTCTCGCGCCTAAGCCATACTTCGAAACAGATAAGGAGACAACATGAAGTCACGGTGGATTGCAGTTTCTCTGCTTACCATGCTTGCGGCGACCGCCTTCGCCGCGCCCGATGCTCAACAGTCGTTCGATCAAATCAAAAAGCTTTCCGGTTCGTGGGAAGGGAAGACGTCCGCCGGTATGCCGGTACAAGTCAGTTTTCGGGTAACCGCCAGGGGTTCCGCGGTGATGAGCGAGATCATGGGTATGGAAGATGACAACATGATCAGCATGTTCAACCTCGATGGTCAGCGTCTACTCATGACGCACTACTGCAGCGCTGGCAATCAGCCTCGCATGACTGCGACCTCGTCGGCCGACGGCAAAACCATTGCTTTTGATTTCCTGGATGCAACCAATGTGGCTGGTCCCGAAGCGGGACATATGCAACATGTCGTGATCTCCGTGCTCGATCCAGATCATCACATCGAAGAATGGAACTACCTCGACCACGGCAAAGAAATGAAACAAGTGTTCGATCTTCGACGTAAGAAGTAGGCACCTATCTGGTACCAGCACGAGCAAGCGGCCATGTCTTCAACCCAAATCAGGAATGATCAGGATGCGATTGTCACTGAAATAGAAATTGCCGCGCCTCCTGAAAGGCTGTTCACGGCCTTGACTGATACTAAGCAGCTGGTTCGCTGGTGGGGAGAAGACGGTCGGGTGAAAGCGAAGCGCTGGGAAATCGATCCTAGAGTCGGCGGACCATGGTGCTTCGAGGCCTGGGACGCCACTGGCAAGACAGTCATTAACGGAATTTCGGATTTCAGGGCGAGCGGCGAGATTGTCGAATACGATCCGCCGACTCCTGGCTTATACCTGGGTCGCAAACTGGACGAGCAGCCAGGTCTGGTTACATCGGTTCGTTGGGAATTGGAGCCGTTTGGCGATAAAACCCGTTTGAAAATTACGCATAGCGGCCTGATGGCGGATCTGGAGACGCGGAAAGACTACATCGGAAGCTGGCCGGGCGTAGTGCAGTACCTTAAGAATTTCGTGGAAAGATGAAGAGGAGAGCCTTATGGCAACCGTGAGTGTTACGCCGCAAGAGGACGCAGTGGTTGGCGAGATTTTCATTGCCGCTCCGCCGGAGCGTGTATTTCAGGCGATTACAGATCCCAAACAGGCGCCCCTGTGGTGGGGACAGAAAGGCATGTATCGCATCACTGAGTGGAAAGGCGATGTTCGCCCGGGGGGAAAATGGTCAAGCGCCGGAATCGGCGATGATGGGACGAAATTTCGGGTCGATGGCGAATATCTCGAAGTCGATCCGCCACGACTGCTGGTTCATACCTGGATCGCAAGCTGGTGCGGTTCGGCAAAGACGGTAGTTCGTTGGGAGTTGGAACCTCGCAGTGTGCATGGATTGCAGCACAGGGGACCACAGAGGGTTGGCACAGGCACGCTGGTGAAAATCCGGCAGGAAGGCTTCACCGGAGCACCGGAGCAGGCGCGCAGTCACTCCGAAGGCTGGACCCGCGTGCTGGGCTGGATGCAAGCATTCGTGGAAAACGGAGAAACCGTCGAAACCCGCAAGCCCCCCGAAGTTGCCTAGGGGAACCGTGGGGCGGACTCTTCTCCGCCCCTTCTTTGGAATTGGTTGAACTCACGGGTGGCTGATGTCCCCCACCTCGAGGGCATGATGCCCCCGGGACAGCCGGCAGGATGCCGGCACTAACCTTACGCGGTGGCGCCGAATCTGACCGACACAAGTTTTGATACACCAGGCTCCTGCATGGTTACACCGTAAAGCACTGGGGCGATGCTCATTGTCTTCTTGCTGTGGGTGATGAGCACGAACTGGGTTTGTACCGCCATCTCTCTTACGAGTTCGGTGAAACGACCGATGTTGGCCTCGTCGAGAGGTGCATCCACTTCGTCGAGGATGCAAAATGGACTCGGCTGATACTGGAAGATCCCCACCAGCAAGGCCAGAGCGGTCATTGCCTTTTCCCCGCCAGAGAGCAGCAACACGTTTTGTAACTTCTTGCCAGGGGGCGAGGCGACAACATCGATACCGCTCTCGGCGCTGTTTTCCTCGTCCGTGAGCCGCATATACGCGTGACCACCGCCAAACAATTTGAAGAAGGTCGACTGGAAGTTTTCGTTTATCTTGTGAAAGGCTTCTTCGAACTTCTGCCGTGAAAAAACGTCAATCTCTTTAATTGTCGCCTGAGTGTTCTCAATCGAGTCGTAGAGATCTTTTCTCTGGGTTTCCAGAAATCCGTGACGTTCCGCAGTTTCCTTGTATTCCTCCAACGCCATCATGTTGACGGGGCCCATGGCGTCCAACCGGGTACGCGTTTCGCGATAAATCTGATCTTCGACAATCAGTTGTTCGCCGCGAGCAATGGGAATTGTAGTGTCTGCCATCAGTTCATTGCGCTCGACGCCGAGATCGTTCAGACAGGTCTCAGCGGTGTACTGCGCGTCGGACTGCAGCTTTGCTGCGGATGCCGAGAGCTCGGCGCGCCGGTCACGGGACTGGTCAAGCAGTTGCCGGGCAGTATGCAGTGCCGCGTCGATTTCCGTAATCCGGCCACGCACCTGGTCCGTTTCGAATCGCAACAAGCTATCGCGGGTCTCACATGCGTTTCGTTCCGCATCGAGATCAACCAACTTCGTTGCGAGTTCCTGGTTCTGAGTTTCGCGCTGCAGGGTCTCGGTAACCGCGGATTCAATCTGGATCCGCAAGCCTTCGACCCTTTGCGTCATTTCGAGCACGAGAGACGCAATGCGCTCGAGGACGTTCGAAGCCGAGCGGTGCCGTTCTTCCAGGGTGGCGACGCTAGCGAGCCGTCGCGAAGCGTTTTCGGCAGCCGTGTTGCGCCGATCTCGCAGGCTGGAGAGTTGTTCTTGGCCGAGTGTCGCCGCCCGTTCGAGTTCACCGCGTTTCAGCTCGGCGCCTGCGATTTGCGTCTTCAACTGATCGAGCAGGGACCCCTTTTCGGTGCGCTCGCCGTCCAGCCTCTGTAACTCCTGGCCAGAGGTTTGCAACCGTTCGTTGACCTTGGAGAATTCGGATTCCAATTGTTGCAGCAGATGACCTGATGTCATCGCCTGTTTTTCGGCGTCGCGCTTGTCGCTCTCGAGACGATCCAGCAGGGAGGTGAGCTCTTTGATCTCGCGAGCCAGTGTCAGAACGCGCATTTCTTCGTGCCGCAAAGTCTGCTCGAGGTCAGTGAGAACGCGTAACACATCCCGCAATTCGCGCTTCATCGAAAGAGGACCCTCGGCCCGCTGTTTGCCGCCGGTGACAGTAACATTGTGAAAACATTCTCCCGATTGCGAAAGGAAGAACGATTCCGGATTCTCTAGAGCCAATTCGCGGGCAAAGGTGGGATCGGGAACGATGTAACCGTCGCGTAATTTCGGAAGGATAACTTCCAAAGAGCGTCCAAAGCCGTTAAGAACCCGAATCGCATTTTTCAGCGGAATGATCGGACGTTCGGGTTGAACCTGACGCGCATTTTCATCCACCGCAAAGGAGAATTTGGCTTGAGAATCTTCGGGATGGACAAGAAACGTGGCGCGCCCGTCTACGTCAGTCCGCAGAAGGCGCAGGCCTTCGTCAGCTGCGTCCCAGGATTTCACTACGACGTAGTTGAGTTCGTCGCGCAAGAAGTCTTCGACGACGCTTTCGTAGCGAGTCTCAACCTCAAGGAAATCCGCCAGGACACCTGCCGGAGCTAAACCACCCTGCATGACTCCGGATTGAAATAGGCGACGGACCGATTCAGTAGAGTATCCGTGTTCAGCGATCACGGCTTCGAGCGATCCCCGCTTGCCGATCGCAGTAGCATACTCGGCGCGAAGGCCGTCCAAGTGATTCTTGCACTCAGACTCTTCCGCCCGCTTCGAGTCGAGCGACTGCCGCGTCTGGACGATCTCCTCAGACAGGCTGGTTACTCGTTGAGATACGGTTTCAAATTCCAGACCTAGCTGTCCACGCTGTCCGCCGAACGCTTCTACCTGGGAATTGGCGATGGCCATTTCCGCATGCAGACGTTGCGCCTCACGATCAACTCCAGCCATGCGCTCTTCAACTTGCGTAATTTGATTGCGAAGATTCGAAGTCGCTGCCACGGCTTCCAGGATTGTGGCTCGGGACTGTTCCTGTTGGCGTTCAAGTTCCGTCAAAGAAGCGGCGGCGGCGGCGGCTTCCAACTGGCTCTGTTCCAATTCATTCTGGGCCGCAGCCAGGTCGCCAGCAGCGGATTCCAAAATCTGGCGGTTGGTGTCGCGCTCCGCCTCAAGCGCTGCAAGGCGGTGTTGAGACTGTGCCAACTGAGCTTCAGAAGATGAGATCCGGAGAACCAGTTCCGAACAGCGTTCTTCGTTGTGTTGGCTTTGGGCGTTGGCGCGATCGGACTCAATCTTCAGTTGATTCAACCGTTCGCGATTTTCGCGCACTTCGGCCTCAATCGCATAGCCACGCTGCGTCCGTTCAGAATGTTCCGACTCGAGCTGTTGCACACTCTCGGCGCGCTCGCGCATCTCTTGCGCAAGGCTGTTCTGTTGCGCTTCCAGGGCGGCGCTTTCTTCATCGAGTTGAGTGAATTTCCCGGCCAGTACCAATCGCAACTTGGCGCGCATTTCATCGCGCAACTTAGCATAGCGTTCGGCCTTGGAAGCCTGTCGCTTCAGGGAGTTCATCTGGCGCGTTACTTCCTCGAAGATGTCATTTACACGCGCCAGGTTCTGCTTAGCTTCTTCAAGACGCGCCTCAGCCAGGCGTTTCTTCGTTTTGAATTTGGTAATGCCGGCAGCTTCTTCAATAATCGCCCGGCGATCTGTAGGCCGACTGCTGAGGATTTGCCCAATACGTCCCTGTTCGATTAGAGCATAGGATTCAGGCCCCAAACCGGTTCCCATGAATAGTTCCTGAATGTCCCGAAGGCGGCAAAGCTTGCCATTGAGCAGATATTCGCTTTCCCCGGTACGGAAGAGACGTCGGTTCACGACGATCTCGCCAGCCTTAAACTGTTGCTTGAACTGTCGGCGGCGAATCTTTAAAACTACGTGGGGACCAGTAGAAATTTCGGCGGAGGTCTGAGCCTCGCCGTCGGGTTTCGCAGTAGGATTGGCGTTTGCTGGCACTACCTCGCCTTCGACCTCTTCCACTCGTCCCGGTCGTGCTTCATCGGTGAGGCGCTCGGTCTCTTCGGCGGCTTGAGCGCGCACTTCGGCTTCATCCCAATCCTGCACTGGGGATGGCATCTCGTCTTGAATTTCTACTTCGGTCGGCTCATGGGCGTCGGGACCGCCATAAACCTCGGGATCAATCAAGGTGAGCGAAACCTCGGCCATACCGGTGGGCTTACGGTCACGGGTCCCCGCGAAGATCACGTCTTCCATGCGCGAGCCGCGCAGCGTTTTGGCCGACTGTTCGCCCAGGACCCAGGAGATAGCGTCGGCTATATTCGACTTGCCGCATCCGTTGGGCCCGATGATGGCCGCGACCCCATCCCCATGAAATTTAAGTTCCGTGCGGTCACAGAACGACTTGAATCCGAGAATTTGGAGCCTTTTCAGTTTGAGCAACTTCCACTCCTTGTAGAGCCAAGGTAATGACCGAGCCGTGTGGCCGAAGCACGTGCGAGCTTCCTCGCTCGCGTAACGGTGCCCGTTGTCGATGAACGAACTTGTAAAAGCGACCCGGGCATAAACAAGACGTCCCCAGGCTAGTTTATGAATTCCTTCCGCAAGTTGCTCGGCGAATGCCGTCCCAGGCTGGATAGGGCGAGGCACAAATTAGAGCTACTGTAACGGCGAAATCCCACCGGGGTCAAGCACCAAAACACTATATCTGGTATGGCCGTCGTCCCGACCGCGTCAGATTGCACACGTAGTGCAACATTAAGGAAGGAATTGACCTTTGACACAGATATTTCGGGAGAATTAGTGGGCGGGAAAATCGCGCGAGCATTATTAGGTTACCTCAAAAAAAGAGAGAAAACAATATTAAGTGTCAGGTTCAGTGTTATTTGGAAGGCCCACCGATGGTTGTGGAAAATGACGTTGCTCACTGTTTCTGAGGTCTGGCTCCCACGATCTTACTTTTCAACGTCTACGCTGCCAGCTTTTCGAAAAATAGGCAGATCGACTCGATCCCGCGATAGAAATTCGGAATGTGAAATTTTTCGTTGGGAGCGTGCAGATTGTCGTCGGGAAGCCCGAAGCCCATCATCACACTTGGAATTTTCAGGACGTCCTGAAAATCGGCCACGATGGGAATGGATCCGCCGGAGCGAATGAAGACCGTATCTTTCTTGAAAACGTCGCGCATGGCCTCGGTAGCAGCCCTGATATACGGATTGTCCGTGCTGACAACGCAGGCCGGGCCTTTGCTCCAGACCTTGATGCTAGTCTGAATTCCCTTCGGCGTCAGCTTAGCTACATAGCTCTTGTAGCGCTTGAGAATATCGTCGGGATCCTGATTGGGCACGAGGCGCATGGAAACCTTGGCGGAGGCCCTGGCGGGAATAACGGTCTTTGCGCCGGGAGCGACGAATCCGCCTGGCATGCCGTGCACTTCCAACGTAGGACGCGCCCAGGTTCGGTACAAAACAGGGTAACCGGGCTCGCCAGTCAGGACGGTCGAGCCAACTTCTGTTTTGCGATAGTGTTCCTGATTGAACGGCAATCGCTTCCAGGCGTTCAGTTCATCTTTGGCGGGAGCCTTCAGGTTCTTATAGAAGCCAGGGATGAGAATCTTCCCCTTGGCGTCTTTCAGCTTGCTGATAACTTCGACCAGTCCAAACAGGGGATTGGGCACGGCACCGCCATACATGCCGGAGTGTAGATCTGTTTTCGCACCGACCGCTTCAATCTCGGTGTAAATCAGACCGCGTAGGCCGACGCAAAGCGTCGGAAGATTGGGCGCAAATAATTCGGTATCGCAAACCAGCGCGAAATCGGCTTTTATTTTCGCTTTTTCCTTGCGCACATACTGGGAGATGGATTCGCCGCCAACCTCTTCCTCGCCTTCGATGAGGAACTTTACATTGAGCGGGAGCTTGCCGCCGTAACCTTTCATCAAAGCTTCGACTGCCTTGATTTCCATCCATAACTGTCCTTTGTCGTCTACCGCTCCGCGAGCGTAGACGTTGTTATTACGTTCTGTGGGCTCGAAGGGGGGGGAAATCCATTCATTCAGCGGATCGGGCGGCTGAACGTCATAATGCGCATAACAAAGAACGGTCGGCTTACCGGGCGCATGAAGCCAGTCGGCATACACGAGAGGATGGCCCTTAGTGGTGATGACTTCCACGTGCTCCATGCCGATGCGACGGAGATCGTCGGCCACAAAATCCGCGGCTCTTTTCACGTCGGATTTGTGATCCTGCAGCGTGCTGATACTCGGGATACGGAGCAGATCTTTCAGCTCATTCAGGAAACGCTGTTGATTGCCACGGGCATAGTCCACTGCGGGAGACGCCATATGCTGTGACCTTTCTGGCGCGAACGCGCGCTTTCGGCGAAACCCATCAAGTATAACCGAGGGAGAACTAGCGCTTAGGCGTGAGGCGGCGCTCTCGCGCCCCTAGATTGATAGTCAAGGGTTGAAGCGATTGGGGGAGAACGGCGAGAGGTCGTGATCGGGAGCGGAGCCTGTGATGAGCTGGGCCATCAGGTGAGCCGTGATCGGCGCGAGCAGGATTCCATCGCGGAAGTGACCCGTGGCAACAAAATAGCCCGGAGTTTTGGTTAGCCCCAAGATCGGAAGATTGTCGGGCGAACCAGGGCGCAATCCGGCCCACGATTCCAGGATTCGAACCTGATCTAGAGCGGGAACCAGGTTGATGGCGGCGTGGTGCATTCGCTTGATGGTGTCAGGGTCGACGCGCTTGTCGTATCCGGCTTCTTCAATCGTAGCTCCAATCAAAATGCGCCCATCACTGCGTGGAACTAAATACACTTCGGGAGCACGAATCACATGCTTCAGAAAATTGCGGGTTCGGCCGGCAACCGACAACATCTGTCCTTTGACCGGACGGGTAGGAAACTGGTGCGGTGGTAATTTTCCGGACCATGAACCGGCACAATTCACGACACTGGCACCGTGGTAGGTGGTTCTTTCGGTACTCACGCCGACCGTCCTTCCTTCCGACAAAACCACCGAAGTGACCTGCGTTCCTGAAGAAATGTCGACACCACGGTGCTTGGCAGCTTTCAGCGCAGCGGCGGCAAGAGCGCGCGGATTTACGCTACGCTCTCTCAGGAAAATCGCGGGCAAGCCGGTTGTGGCCAGCGCAGGTTCGAGTTCCGCCAGTGATTCTGGAAGAGGATGATCCGCCAAGAGCGCAGGCCGTTCCTGCGCTAGAGCGGGTGAAAGAAAAAATATGGTTCCCTGGCTCCGCAGGTCAACTTCGAGTCCCGATTCATCCTGCAACTCGTGAACAAACTCGGGATATATCCGTGCGCTGGCAGAAGCAAGAGGTTGGAGTACTGGCGGTGTTTCCACAGGAGAGTCGGCCAGCATGCCAGCCGCGGCATGCGACGCCTCCTGTCCTGGTTCTCCACGCTCGACCACCAAGACGGTCGCGCCGCGCTTCCGTAGCGAGATCGACAGGGAAAGCCCAATGATTCCACCGCCGATGATGACGACGTCCCAGATCTTCACTGCTCGATTGTAGAAGACAATTTGCCGGGGCTGAGCGCATTCAGAGTTTGCCGAGATAGTCGACGATTTCCGGCTGGCCCCAATCAATGGGACCAATGAATTTTCGGCGCAATATACCCTGCCGATCGATCACGTAGGTCTCGGGAAACTTGAAGGTTCCGTAGAGATTGTTGCTCTTCTGATCGGGATCGCGAACCGTGAGCAGGTCCACCTTGTAGTTCTTCAAGAAATTCTGGTAAGCGCTCTGGTCGGCGTCGACGCTGATCGCCAGGACTTCGACTCCCTTACCTTTCATCTTTTGCTGCATCTGGACCAGGGACGGCATCTCGTCCACGCAGGGGGGACACCATGTTGCCCAGAAATTGAGCACCACGATTTTGCCCCGGAATTCATCCAGACTTACCTTACGGTCACTATCTTGAACCGTAAAATGGGGGGCCGAAGTGCCGATGTGGGGCGGCCGCGTTCCGCTGTAACACGCTGTCAGCGTGAAGGCAAGAAAGAAGGTGACCGCACCGAGCAAAGCCGGAGTACATCGCACAAAGTTATAATAGCTGATTGCACTTATGGTGGCGGAAGAGACAGTGACGGGGGGCCCGGCGGTGTCGGTGATCGTGCCGGCCCGCAACGAGGAGTGTTGCCTCGGGGCTTGCCTCGAGTCCCTCGCCGGCCAGTCGAATGTGACATTCGAAGTTATCGTTGTAGACGATGGTTCGACCGACCGCACAAGAGAGATTGCACAGTCATTCCGACCAGTGCGTGTCGTGGAGGCCGGAGTGCCGCCTGCAGGCTGGACCGGAAAAAACAATGCAATGACGGCCGGAGCGAGGGTCGCAGCCAATGAGTGGCTGCTGTTCACCGACGCCGACACTGTGCACAAGCCAGGTTCACTGGCTCGTGCGGTCTCTGAAGCGCAACAGCGCAGCGTGGCCATGCTTTCCTACTCGCCGGAACAGGAAGTGCGTGGAATCTGGGAGAAGTCGGTGATGCCGGTTGTTTTCGCCGAACTGGCGGTCAGCTATCGACCCGCGCTGGTCAGCGATCCGCGATCGTCCGCCGCGGCAGCTAACGGTCAGTACATTCTGGTGTCGCGCGAAGCTTACGACGCGATTGGCGGACATGCGGCGGTCAGCGACAGCTTGCTGGAGGATGTCGAACTGGCACGCGTTGTAAAGGCCTCGGGACGAAAAATTTTCTTTCGCTACGGTGGAGATGCTGTCCGTACCCGGATGTACCGGTCTTTCTCGCAACTCCGTGAAGGGTGGACCAAGAATCTTGCGGTCCTGTTTTTGTCACCGTCGCGGCTGGCACTGCTTCGCTTAACGGAGTTCGTACTGATAGCAGGCGCTGGTGTTACGGCTGTGGTCGGGCTGTTGCGCGGCCACTTCGGGTCGGGAATGGTAGGGGCGATTCTTGTGGCAGGACTCTACGGCGTTTTTTTCAGCAGGATCCGCAAAGCACATTTTCCATGGGATGCGAACCTTCTGTCCCTGCTGGGTTTGCCACTATTTTCGTATCTTTTGCTGCGATCTTGGCTCTCATATGAGAGGGGGAGCGTGAACTGGAAGGGAAGAACCTATGACACGGGCACAACCCGCCGGCAAGCAAGAGCTCTTGTGCGCCCAGTGAAACAGCGCTCGGCGTGAAGTTTTGGCATCAGAATACGTGTCCCGAGAGAGCATAACGAATGGTTTATTTGACTCGCAAAGCTGAATTTGCCGCTTCGCACTACTATCACAACCCGGATTTCACTCCGGAAGAGAACCAGCGCATTTTTGGCAAGTGCAATAACCCGAATGGTCACGGCCACAACTACACCCTGGAAGTCACCGTAAAGGGTGAAGTCGATCCACGTTCAGGATTCGTTGTCGATCTGAAGCAGTTGAAGGAAATCCTCAACCGCGAAGTTCTGGATGCCATGGATCATCGCTTCCTTAACAAGGAAGTGCCTGAATTTTCCAGCAGAATTCCGACCACCGAGAACCTGGCTATTGTGATCTGGCAGCGGCTGGAGACCAAGATGAAAGCTGCGCAATTGCACCGGGTGCGGGTGTACGAAACGCCTGAGCTGTTTGTTGATTTCTACGGTGAAGCATGAAGGCACATCTGACCCGCCGCTACATGTTTTCAGCCTCGCACCGACTAAACAGTGGCAGTCTGTCCGAAGCGGAAAATGCTGCCATATACGGCAAGTGTAATAACCCTTTTGGGCATGGACACAATTACCACCTTGAGGTGACAGTCAGCGGAGCTGTGGATGAAGCTACGGGAATGGTTTGCAACCTCACGGATTTGGACACTTTCGTGCGGCGGGAAATCCTGGATCGCTTCGATCTCGAGAACTTAAACACCCGTCCCGAATTTAGCCACACCGTGCCTACAACTGAAAATCTATGCACCGCCGTCTACGATATTTTGCGGCTTGGCTTCGCGCACGCTCATCTTGAAAAGGTACGGATAGCCGAAACCATGATGAATTCTTTTGAGTACTCAGGCGAGAAGGGGATTGTGTAGTGGGGCAATGTTGTAATCGGGCAATGTTGTAATCGGGCAATTTTGCACAAAGGCGGTCTGGGAGGAGCGGCTTCGAGTTCTGGATTACGCGATGTCCAAATTGCTCAATTGAGGTAAACCATGAATCCAACTAGTACTGAAGTTCCTTCGCTGACCAGCGCAACCTTCGAGGAGTTGGTTCGCGAAATGATTGTCCGCATTGGAGAAGATCCCAACCGCGAAGGCCTGGTACGCACGCCAGACCGGGTGCGCCGGTCGTGGGAATTCCTCGCGCGCGGATACCAGGAAGATCCGGACGCGATGCTTCGCAAAGCGTTGTTCACTGTCACTTACGATGAGATGGTCATTGTGAAAGACATCGAGATGTTTAGCTTGTGCGAGCACCACATGCTGCCGTTCTTCGGCAAGGTGCATGTGGCTTATATTCCCAACGGCAAAGTGATCGGACTGAGCAAAATTCCGCGCCTGATCGAAATTTTCTCGCGGCGCCTGCAGATTCAGGAGCGCCTGACCACACAAATCGCTGAAACCATACAGAAGGCGATCGAGCCTCAGGGCGTGGGTGTGGTGATTGAGGCACGCCATCTCTGCATGATGATGCGAGGAGTCGAAAAACAGCACTCGGCGGCGGTAACCTCCTCGATGTTAGGCTCCTTTAGGCAGGAGCAGGAAACGCGAACCGAGTTTTTGTCGCTGATTCGTAATCGGGCGAACGGAACCTAAAGCGCTGGCAATCATTGCGTTAATGGTATATTTGGCTCAAGGGTTGCAGGTGAATCACATGATAGATCACGAAAAACTTCAGCAGGGTCGGCTGTGGGGTTACGCAGCCGGGATCGTCATTTTCGTCGTTGTGGTAGCCTGGAAAATCGTGACCCGCTAATAGGCGACGTCCTGAGCCGAGAGGCTGCTCAAGTCGTTTCTTCCTAGTCCCCTCGTCTTCATTCAATCTACGAGCCATTGGTTATTTGTTTTCAGCTACCTCCCTCACTATTCTCACCATCTGGGCAGCGACTTGGCTGGCGTTCTCCCTTTTAAACGGGGTGAGGACACCCGAGGGAATACCCTTAATAAGCTTGCCAAAAGGGAGTTGCCTCGAGGGATTAAACGGCTGAAGGTCGGTCAGGCGGCCTCCCTCAGTTACAGATACCACTTTAAAGATACCGATATGATTCAAAGCCATTACCGTATCTCCTGGCTTTGGCTTGTACTTGTCTCCCATGAGAACATTTTAGATACGCATCCGAGCGCGTGAAAACTTTCTATCTGAACTTTTACAATTCCAATTTTTGTCATACTTGAAAGTTCAAAACGGCCCCCACCCCCTTATCGCGTCCCTGATTGACACTTAGTTTGTAAGCTGTTAAAAGTTAACGTTCTTCTAGACGCCCACGGCGCCGGAGGTTTGCACCTTCCGTAGCTATGCCCGAGGAAACTAAATCCCCTACGCCGCCGCCGAGTGGTGAGCCCCAGCCGGCGGCAGGGGAGCCTATTCCCGGCAGTGTACAGTCCTCCCCCGACAAGCCTGCTGCTTCCGCCGTGCCGGCGAAGACTGCGGAACATGCAGCGCCTCCAAAACCAACAGGTCCCGCCCCTGTTCCGTGGGAGTCGGCCATGATTTCCCGTCTCCGTGCTCAACATGGGTCGGGCATCGAGGCCAATAGCTATTTAGGCCAGAACTATATCGTCGCAAACTCGTCCCTCCTTCCCGAGATGCTGCGGGTGCTAAGGGATCAGGAAGAGTTCGACTATTGCGTCGACATAACAGCTGTTCACTATCCAGATCGCGAGAAGCAGTTCGAGGTCATCTGGATTCTTTATTCCTTTCCGCTCAATGAACGCATCAGGGTGAAAGCTGCGTACGCCGACGGGGAATCCGTACCCAGCGTGGTGGCGATCTGGCCCGCAGCCAACTGGCTGGAGCGTGAAACTTATGACATGTTCGGCATCCGCTTTGAAGGGCATCCTGACTTAAAGCGCATTTTGTTGCCCGATGACTGGAAAGGGTATCCGCTCCGCAAAGATTACGGCATCATTCAACAGGATCAGGAGTGGGTGCAGATTAACCTGGGGATCGAGAGCGGGCAATGACGGACAGGACCTCCCACCTGGAACTGGAACAGCACGAGAAAACGTTTCTCGATTCCAACGAACTCATCATCAACATGGGCCCGCAGCATCCTGCGACCCACGGCGTGTTGCGCGTGATTTTAAAGCTGGATGGCGAAAAGGTTCTAGGCACCGAGTGTGTGATCGGCTACCTCCATCGCGGGGTGGAGAAGATCGCCGAGCATCGCACCTACACCATGTTTAATCCCTACGTGGATCGCATGGACTACGTAGCTGCGGTCTCGAATGGCCTGGGTTATTGCGAAGCGGTAGAGAAGTTGCTCAACATCCAGGCGCCGCCCAGGGCAAACTACATCCGAGTAATCCTTACGGAGTTGAATCGGCTGGCCAGCCACATGTTGTGGCTGGGCACGCATGCACTCGATATCGGCGCCATCACTCCGCTGTTTTATACCTTTCGCGACCGCGAAGAAATTCTCAAGATTTTCGAGAAGTACTGCGGAGCGCGTCTAACCACGCACGCTTTCCGCATCGGCGGGTGCTCATACGAGACGTATGAGGGTTTTGAGCGAGAGGTGGAGAAGTTCATCAAATTCGTCACTCCGAAGATTGGCGAATATGAGGAACTGCTTACCACCAACCGGATTTGGATCGAGCGAACCAAAGATGTTGGCAAAATTTCTGCCAAGGAGTGCATCGCGCTAGGAGTGTCTGGCCCGGTCCTGCGTGCCAGCGGTGTTAAATGGGACCTGCGTAAAGCGCAGCCGTATGCGGCCTATGCTGATTTTGATTTCGACATTCCTGTCGGGCAAAACGGAGATACCTTCGACCGGTATATGGTGCGCATGCATGAAATGAGGCAGTCGCTTCGGATTATCGAGCAGGCGGTTGGCAAAATTCCCAGCGGGCCGATCATGGCCAAGGTCGCAAAGGTAATGAAGCCGCCGGTGGGTGAGATTTACCACTCCATCGAAGCGCCCAAAGGCGAGCTGGGGTTTTTCATCGTAAGCGATGGATCTACGCAGCCTTACCGGGTGCGTGTGAGGCCCCCGTCATTTGTAAATTTGCAAGCACTGGACATGATGGTGCGCGGCGCGCTGGTGGCCGATGTTATCGCCGTCATTGGCACTCTGGATATCGTACTGGGCGAGGTGGATCGCTGATGCTCGATTACATCACTTCGTATCTCAAGAGCGATACCACGCCGGGGTCGGCCGGCAACATGTTTTGGGCATTTGTGTACATCGTGCTTATCTTTCTAGGCCTTTCCATCGCTGTCATCGCGATGAATTGGTTGGAGCGGAAGATTCTTGCTCACATGCAGGTCCGCCTGGGGCCGATGAGAGTTGGCCCCCATGGCCTGTTGCAGCCGATCGCCGACGCCTTAAAGCTTTTACTTAAGGAAGACATCATGCCTGCGGAAGCCGACCCGCTCGTCTTCTGGATGGCGCCGCTTATCGTCGTGATTACTGCATTCACCGTATTTATTGTGGTGCCTTTCGGCCCCACGCACGCCGTGACGGACATGAATATCGGCGTTCTATTCATGTTGGGCGTTTCTTCCCTAAGTGTTCTGGGCGTGGTGATGGCCGGATGGGCTTCCAACTCACATTATCCACTGATGGGTGCACTGCGTTCCAGCGCGCAGATGGTGTCCTACGAAATTGCCATGGGACTGGCCGTAGTTTCCGCCGTTCTGATGACCAGCCTCAATAAAGAAGGCAGCGGCACCTTGAGCATGATCGGTATCGTGCAGGCGCAGCAAGCCCAGCATGTGTGGTTCGCGTTTAAGTTCTTTCCACTCGGATTGATCGCGTTCGTTATCTTTGCTATCGCCATGGTCGCCGAAACCAACCGCGCTCCATTCGATTTGCCGGAAGCGGAGTCGGAGCTAACCGCCGGATTTCACACCGAGTACAGCGGATTCCGCTGGTCTCTGTTCTTCCTCGCGGAATATTCCGCGATGATCGCGGTATCGTCCATTGCCGTCACTCTATGGCTTGGCGGATGGATGCGGCCATTCCCCAACGCCCTGAATGGCGAAACCTGGGATCTTGTCTTTTCCCTTATCCCCGGTCTGACCTTTCTTTTTCTCGCTGCCATCACCTTTTACAGCACTTCCCGCATGCCCAAACACCCGTACTTCAAAGTACAAACTATCGGGTTAGGCGGATTCGGCGCAGTGCTGGCTTTGATCGGCATAATTCTGTTTATCCCGCCGGTGCGTGACCGAATACAGGATATTTTCTGGTTCAGCGCGAAGGTGGCAGTTTCGATGTACATGTACATTTGGTATCGCGGAACGTTCCCGCGTTACCGCTTCGATCAACTGATGAAAGTAGGGTGGAAAATCCTACTGCCGGTCGGCATCGGTGTTCTGGTGCTGACGGCGATAGCAGGAATCATTTTCTAAGTGTAACCGGCTCGTTTGTTGGGGCGAATAGCCCGCCCGCCTGGCCCACCGCCCGGCAAGGGGACGAGCGGATAGTTTTTAAGGTTGAAAATATTCGAGGACGAAAACTTCTCGGAGTGACGAGCAAATTATGGCTCCGGTAGCCACAACATTTTTCTTCTATTTTCTGTCGGCGCTGACGGTGATCAGTGGCGTGCTGGTCATCACGCGTAAGAATCCGGTCCATTCGGCCCTGGCTCTAATCATGTCGCTGCTCGGACAGGCGGCACTTTATCTGATGTTGTACGCACCCTTCGTCGCTGGTGTACAGATTATTCTTTATGCGGGCGGCATTATGGTGTTGTTCTTGTTTGTAATTATGCTTGTGAACATCGAGAAATCGCAGAAAGAGGAACCGTTCAACAAGCAATGGCTGGGCGGATTGGCGGCAGCAGTTGCGCTCGGCGCCTTGTTCGTTTTCGTCTACGCCAAAGGCAGGGCGCTGTTTCCCGACCGGGCAATCCAGATGCCGGAGCAAGCCAACACCCAACAAGTCGCGGTATTGCTGTACGGAAATTACATGTTCGCTTTCGAAATCGCCTCATTGCTGTTATTGGTAGCGGTGATCGGAGCGGTTGTGATGGCGAAAAAGAGAATTTGAAAAAACGCCTCTATCGCTGGTTTTGTCCTTAAGCCGTTGCCCGTCATGGCGGTCTTTGGTGAGGTAAGAGCTAAAAGCGCGGAAACATGGCTCCAATCGGAACACTTCACTATCTCGTAGTCGCGGCTGCCCTCTTCGTTCTGGGCGTGGTCGGCGTATTGACCCGCAGGAATGTGGTCATTGTTCTCATGTCGATCGAGCTGATTTTGAATGCGGTCAACTTGAACCTGGTGGCATTTTCCCGGATATGGGGACTGCACGGCCAGATTTTCGCAATATTTGTAATCACCGACGCGGCGGCGGAAGCAGCCGTAGGTTTGGGAATCTTGATCGCGTTCTTTCGGAACAAAGAAACGGTCAACGTAGACGAAATCGATTTACTGAAATGGTAGAAAACAGCTTTTGGCCCTTGGCTCCTAGCTCCTGGCTAGAAGCGAAAGCTAGAAGCTAGAAGCTGAAAATAATGCTCTTTCTCGACTACATCTGGCTCGTTCCGCTGTTTCCCGCCTTCGGCGCCGCCATTATGTTTTTCTTTGGGCGCAAACTGCAGAAGGCGACCATCAATGCAGTGTGTGTCGGAGCCGTGGTTCTCGCGTTTCTCTTTTCATGTTGCGCCGTGTGGCAATACACAAATTACGCCCACGAAAATGCTGGGAAGCCTTTTGAAAGAGTCGTTTACACCTGGCTAGGTACTGATACCGGCCAAATGAATTACGTCAAGCGCGACGGTACTCCCGCGCCATTCCAGGCCGATGTCGGATTTCTGCTCGATCCACTCTCCGGCATTTGGTTGCTGTTCGTGACTGGCGTCGGCACTCTGATTCACATTTACTCCACCGGCTACATGGCGCACGAAGGTGGGTATTACCGTTTTTTCGGATATCTAAACCTCTTCATGTTCTCCATGTTGACTTTGATATTGGGGAACAACTACGCGCTGATGTTTGTGGGATGGGAAGGTGTGGGTCTGTGTTCGTATCTGCTGATAGGCTTCTACTTCCATCGCCAGTCAGCCAGTACAGCGGCCAATAAAGCGTTCATTGTCAATCGCATTGGGGACGCCGGCTTTCTGCTCGGCATGTTCACCATCGCGTGGTACTTCGGCTCGATGCGTTTTACTGCAGTCACGCATCTGGCCCGGAGCGGGCACTTCGGAATCGGCGATCCGGTCATCACAGCGGCCACATTGCTACTCTTCGTCGGCGCCTGCGGCAAATCTGCGCAGGTTCCACTTTACGTTTGGCTCCCCGACGCCATGGAAGGCCCCACCCCAGTCTCCGCGCTAATTCATGCCGCCACCATGGTCACCGCCGGGGTGTATATGGTGGCGCGGTCGAATGCTTTGTTTGTGCTGGCCCCGGCTTCGATGAAGACGGTTGCGATCATAGGGGCGCTTACCGCAATTTTCGCGGCTTCCATTGGACTAGTGCAGAACGACATCAAGCGAGTGCTGGCCTACTCCACTGTCTCCCAACTGGGCTATATGTTTTTAGCCTTAGGTGTAGGCGCTTTTGCCGCGGGCGTGTTTCACGTCTTCACACACGCATTTTTTAAGGCGCTGTTGTTCCTTGGTTCGGGTTCTGTCATCCATGCTATGAGCGGTGAGCAGGACATGCGAAATATGGGCGACCTGCACAAGCGCATTCCTATCACTCACTGGACAATGTTTATCGCGACCTTCGCCATCGCCGGAATCCCGCCGTTCGCTGGATTCTTCTCGAAAGACGAAATTCTTTGGCAGACGTGGACATCAGAGGGTGGCGCCTATCGCTGGTTATGGCTGATGGGCTATGTAACGGCGTTGATGACGGCCTTCTACATGTTCCGACTTATGTTCCTTACCTTTCATGGCAAACCACGGATGACTCATGAGGTCGAACACCACATCCACGAATCGCCGAAATCCATGACAGTGCCATTGATCATTCTCGCCATCTGCGCAATTTTCGCGGGATGGCTGGGATGGCCAAGCAGCCTGGGGGGATCGAATCGTTTCGAAAAATTCCTGGAGCCAGTTTTTGCCCGGGAAGCAGCGGTGTTCCAGGCTGAAGGAAAATCCGGGCAGCTGGCTGCCGGTGAGAAGGAGGAAGAACATACGAGCCCGGTCGAATATTTCCTGATGCTGTTATCCATTGGCGCAGCCGTGGCTGGATTCGGTATGGCGTGGAAAGCATATCGCCACGCAGGTAAGGGTTACGTGGAGCCCATCGCGGTCAAGGCCGCGCCGGTTTACAACGTCTTGTTGAACAAATATTACGTCGATGAAGGTTACGATTACGCCTTTACCGGCCGCCGCAAGGTAGGAGACGTGAGGTTGGGAGTGCTGGGATTAGGTGAAGTGTCGTCGTGGATCGATTCGCATGTGATTGATGGGACGGTCAATGGCGCGGGGTGGATGACTCGGCTGAGCGGAACGATCTCCAGTTGGTGGGATAAATGGATTATTGACGGCGTCTTGGTAAACGGTCCTGCCATCCTGTCGAGAATGGTTTCCTATCCCACACGACTGTTGCAGTGGGGTCTGGTGCAATGGTACGCGCTAGTGATGGTGGTGGGGTTGGTGGGATTCGTTTTCTATTACGCAGTACGGTAACAATCAGGTTCGCCGAAACTGACGGCCGACGACTGCATTTATGCATAATCACATTCTCTCGATCATTCTTTTCACCCCGCTAGTTGGCGCCCTTCTGCTTATCTTCATTCCCAAGGAGCAGAAAGACACAATCCGCTGGATCGCGAACATTTTTGCACTGGCCGGGCTGCTGGTTTCGATTCCGCTGGTGCCATGGTTCTGGTCACAACGATTTGAACCTGGCTTCAAATTCTTGGAGGGATCGCCCAACAACTGGATCCCATCCATCGGCGCCGGGTACGTTCTGGGAATCGATGGCATTTCGTTCCTGCTGATCATGCTGACCACGCTGCTTGGCTGGATTTCCATCCTGTCCTCCTGGACCGCCATCGAAACCAGGGTCAAGGAGTATTACATCTGGTTTCTGGTGTTGCAGACCGGAATGCTGGGCGTCTTTATGGCCCTCGATTTTTTCCTCTTCTTCGTGTTCTGGGAAGCCATGCTGGTGCCGATGTACTTGCTGATCGGGATCTGGGGCGGCCCGAGAAAGCTCTACGCTGCTATCAAGTTCTTCCTGTACACACTAATCGGCTCAGTACTGATGCTGCTCTCCGTGCTCTTCCTATACTTCTACAATTTCCATCAGACAGGTCAGTACAGCTTCAGCATCCAGGCTTTGTACAAGACGGCGCCGCTTATCTTTCACGATCCGGCGTATGGTGCGACGTTTGCCATCCTGCTTTTTCTGGCATTCTTTCTGGCTTTTGCCATCAAGGTGCCCATGTTTCCCTTTCACACGTGGCTGCCTGACGCCCACGTGGAAGCTCCAACTGCGGGTTCCGTCATACTGGCAGGCGTTCTGTTGAAGATGGGGACATACGGGTTCGTACGCTTCGCGTTGCCGTTTTTCCCCGATGTTGTCATGCACCCCAAAGTGCGGGGATGGATGATTTTTCTATCCATCGTGGGAATCATCTACGGTGCATTGGTTTCGTTGGTGCAAAAGGACATGAAGAAGCTGGTGGCGTACTCGTCGGTCAGCCACCTTGGGTTCTGCACGCTGGGAATTTTTGCACTCAACCCCGCCGGACTTAGCGGATCAGTTCTGCAGCAGATCAATCACGGCATCTCGACAGGTGCGCTGTTCCTGATCGTCGGCATTCTCTACGAGCGGCGGCATACGCGCGAGATTTCCGAGTACGGTGGCATTTCGAACGTTATGCCGGTGTACGCAACCATCACCATGATCATGTTCCTTTCGTCGATGGGGCTGCCGTTGCTGAACGGATTCGTCGGCGAGTTCACCATTCTGCAGGGCACTTTCATGGAAAACTGGAAGTGGGCGGCGTGGGCAGTGCCGGGAGTGATTCTGGCAGCGGCCTACTTGCTGTGGCTGTACCAGCGAGTATTCTTCGGGACCGTAACTAATCCCAAGAATGAAAAACTCCACGACCTTACTCCGCGAGAGCTATTTACTTTCGCGCCGCTGGTCATTCTTGCCTTCTGGATCGGGCTCTATCCGAAGCCTTTCTTCCAGATATTGGAGCAACCGGTGAACCAGATCGTTTACACGGTGCGAGGGAAGGACTACCCCGGCGTGCAGGCGGTGAATGCGAGATACCAACCGGCGGGCGAAGGTACGCCCAGTGTGCCGGCGCAGGTCGCAGCGGTTGAGGCGAAGGGAACCAAATAGTGTTCGAAAATCTGGCACAAAATTTCGGACGGGTCGACTACCTGATGTCGCTGCCCATCATCTTGCTTACATTGTTCGCGTTGGGCATCTTGATGGTGGATTTGTTGTTGCCCGCGGAATGGAAGTGGACCAATGCCTTGACAGCTCTGATCGGCATCTTGTTCTCCGCGGCCGGAGTCGTAAAAATTCAGTTGGCTTTCAAGACCGTCGGCCTTCCGGGAGAATCGGCTTTCCTGAACTCGCTGGTGGTGGATCACTTCACCATTTATTTCTGGTACCTGTTCCTCGGAGGGGCGGCGATTTCCATTCTGATGTCGGTACGATACTTGGAGATCGAACACGAGAACCATGGCGAATTCTATTCATTGATACTGTTTTCGGTCGTCGGCATGATGTGCATGGCCGCGGGCTTCGACGTGGTGTTGATTTTCATTGGCTTGGAATTGATGGCCATCTCCACCTATGTGTTGGTAGGATTTCTGCGCCGCGATCGCAGATCGAATGAAGCTGCGATGAAATATTTTCTGCTGGGCGCGTTCTCGTCCGGCATATTTGCCTACGGATTATCTTTGTTCTACGGACTGACCGGAAGCACCAGTCTCCTGGGAATAAGAAGCGGCCTGGTTCGTCTTGCCGCAGCGCATCAGGATCACATCGACCCAATCGCGGTTATCGCGCTGCTTACGGTATCCACGGGACTATTTTTCAAGATCGCCGCAATTCCATTTCATCAGTGGCTGCCCGATGCCTATGAAGGCGCGCCTACCACGGTGACGGGATTCATGTCGGTGGCGGTGAAGGCCGCGGCCTGGGCCATGCTGCTGCGCATTTTTCTTTGGGGGCTTTATCCGCTTCGAACGGTTTATGTTCCACTGCTGATTTTTGTTTCGGTCGTAACCATGACCGGGGCGAACCTGGCCGCGCTCACACAGAGCAATCTGAAGCGCCTGCTCGCGTATTCCTCGATCGCCCACGTTGGTTATATGCTGCTGGGCCTGGTTGCACTCGCTTCAGTGGTGTATCCAGCACCAGCATTCTTCGATGGACTGAAGGGAATTCTTCTCTACCTGCTGGTCTATACCTTCATGAATCTCGGGGCATTTGCCGTGATCGCCTCGCTACGGCAACGCAATGTCATCGGCGACGAATTAGACGACATCGCCGGACTTTATTTCCGCGCGCCGACCGAAGCAGTCCTGATGCTGATTTTTTTGCTCTCGCTCGCCGGGATACCACCTCTCGCTGGTTTCTATGGAAAGTACTTCATTTTCCTGAGTCTAATCGAGAGCGGTCACTATGTGCTGGCGTCGCTGGCGGTCCTGTACGCGGTGTTCGGGCTTTACTACTACATGCGGATTGCGAATCAGATGTTCATGCGCGAGGCGCTGGATAAGACTCCGCTCCCCATCAGCGCGGGGATGCGAGTGGCACTGGGCGTAACGGCTTTCGCCACCGTCTATATCGGAATTTTTCCTGAGCAATTTATTCGCATGGTGAATTGGTCTTTGGGGATCGTCCAGGCCACGCCGGTGGCCGACTTGATACGCTAGAAAAGCCTGGGTGGCGATTTTAAACCGCAATTGTCCATCAGGCCTTCGTGAATTAGGCTCTTCCTCTATGCCCAGGCAGGACGACAACCCCGACAAGAAGAATGGATGGGTGCAGCTAGCGAGGTACAGCCAGCTTGCGTTTGTGTTTCCGGCGGCGACGGTGGCAGGATGGTTAATCGGAGCTGCGCTGGATCGGTGGTTACATACGACCTGGCTATACCTCGCGGGACTGATTCTGGGCATTGTGGCCGGATTTGTCGAACTGATCCGGGCGGCGCTTTCCGACGAACCCAAATGAACGCAGGCGATCTGTTAACGGTTGACCCCAAGGCCGAGGCCTTCTATTCGGGCGCTCTTGGGCGAATTTCACGACTCATGGTGGCGCTGGCGGTGGCCCTGAGTATCGCCGGTTGGTGGCGTTACGGCTGGCGCGTCGCTTTGGGATTTGCTGGCGGCTGTGCCGTCGCCTACCTGAATTTCCATTGGCTAAAAAAAGTCGTGAATGCGCTGGCAGATCGCAGTACGCAGCCGGCCAAATCGCAATCGAGCAGTGGAATGGTGTTGCGCTTCTTGCTTCGCTACGTTTTGATGGCCCTCGGAGCGTATGTTATATTCACTTTTTCTCCCGCAAGCTTGTATGGCCTTTTTGCCGGGCTTTTTTTGCCGGTAGGGGCCATTGCCTGTGAAGCACTGTATGAAGGGTGGGCGGCGCTAGCCAGCGGAATTTAGTGTCTTGCGACTACTAAAGCGCTACGGCAAAGCGAGTTTTCTCCGGGAAACAGCCGGTCCCCCACTTCGTTCGTCGCGTTTCGTTTCGGTAGGGATGACAGCCAGATATTTTTAGAATGGACGATTCAGCTCTTTTATGCCTGAACAGCTTTGGTTCACCTCGATTCTGAACCGGCTTTTTGCCGGGCCCGTCACCGGGCTGCTGCAGGCCCTACACGTGAATCCTGCGTACCCCCAGGCTCCCATCACAAATGCTGTCGCAATGCAGTTTTTGGTGTTTTTATTCTTGGTTTTGATGTTTGTTTTGGTGCGTGCGAGCCTTTCGGTGGACAACCCGAGTGGTCTGCAGCACGTGTTCGAGAGTGCACACGGATTTGTGGAAGGTCAGAGTCAGGAGATCATCGGCCATCACAGCGCGCACTACACGCCGTTCTTGATGACCTTGACGTTTTTTATTCTGATTTCCAATTTGCTGGGGTTGGTCCCAGGTTTTGATTCGCCCACTGCTGTACCGGTTGTGCCTTTAGGCTGCGCCATCTGTGCCTTTGTCTACTATCAAAGCCAGGGATTCCGGCAGCATGGGATCGCGTACCTGAAGCATTTCATGGGGCCGATGTGGTGGTTGGCCATCATCATGGTGCCGATTGAGATTATCAGCCATCTGGCGCGCATGCTATCGCTCACAGTTCGTCTGTATGCCAACATGTTTGCTGGCGATATGGTGACGTGGGTATTTTTCTCGCTCGTGCCGATCGGCGTTCCGATTATTTTTCTTGGGCTTCACCTCGGAGTTTCACTGTTGCAGACATATATTTTTATTCTGCTGACGATGGTGTATTTGTCGGGAGCGGTAGCAGAAGAGCATTAGAGCAGTTTCCACTGGTTGCTCGCAAGATCGTTGAGTACTGAACACTTTTGTCTTACCCGTTCAGCGTGAGGGCGTCTTTCCCGTTAGAGAATGGCGTCAACCACCCACTGGCGGGAATTCATACAGAGGAGAGTAAGAATGCGTAGATTGTTTAGCTATTTGTTTATGGCACTGGCATTCCTGTTCCTGGCGGTGCCGGTGTTCGCACAGGGCGGGGAAGCTGTCAGCGCGGTCAACTGGGTCGCCATCTCAGCCGGATTTTCGATGGCGATTGCTTCTGCGGTTTGCGGCCTGGCACAGGGGCGAGCCACGGCCGCGGCAGCCGAGGCCTTGGGCCGCAATCCAGCCGCGCGCTCCGGTATTCAATTCGCGCTTATTCTTGGCCTGGCTCTGATCGAATCACTGGCGCTTTATACGCTGGTCATCATCTTTGCCAAAGTGAAGTAGCAGACTTTTCCGAGAGTAAAAAGCCTCTGCGAGTGCAGAGGCTTTTCTATTCGATTTTGATTCTGTTGGGTTAGTTTCTGCGGTGCCCATCCCACTCGCCTTCGATCGTTCCCGAAGAATTATCGAGAGAATCCATCAGGATGCGACGCAGGCGATATCGGCTCTCCAGGTCGGTATTCACGATTTCAAAGCCGACTTCGTTCACCCGCGCGCGACGGAGCAACACTTGACCTCGCACACGGCGAACGCCAGACGCTATTTCGATGTTCGCTTCCGATCCCACGCGCAGATTATCTTCTTTCGTTCCCATGCCGCCACCGAGGCTGAGCTCGCGAATTACGATATTCGATTTTCCCCACGAACTGCTGATGGCGGCGGAAAGTGTTTTGCGTAAAACGATGCGCTCATAGCGCCGTTGCCGTACCCAGGGGCAGGCGGGCGCGGCGTCGAGTGCAGCCACTGCCAGTTCTCCTGGTTCCAGGCCACTTTCCGCCATGATCTGGCTGCCATAACGAGGATCGATCTTGACCAGAGCTTGCGCTGCGGCGATGCGTAGTTCGCGGTGATTGCTAAAACGCCACATCTTCTTTGCTTCGAGGAGTCCGCGCAGCACTGGTACTGCATCGTTTTCACGCAACCGTCCCAAAGACTCAACCGCCTTCAACTGGAGCAGTGGAGAGCGTCCTTGAGCTTCGCCCGCTTCGGCCATGACGACCAGCGGAGGAACTGCGCTACGATCACCGCTCATACCAATTTCGTCGATCGCCTGTGGCAGAACCAGGGGATCCAGAATCTCCAGGAGTTCCAACAAAGAGCGTCCGCGGTCGTGCGCCGCCCCGTAGGCGACCTGTCGTACCACCACGTCATGATAAAAGCGGTTCCACTCAGGCAGCCGGACGGGCAAAAGTTCAAGCAGTGTCGGAACGTCGAGACGACTTAACAATCCCACCACCGAGGCCCCCTGACGCGGCTGTCCGGTGCGCAACATCTCACGAATCTGTTCCTGAGCTGGCGCTCCCAGTTCCTTAACGATATCTACGATGCGATCGCACTCTTCGCGGCGCATACACCGGAAAAACCGGTCGGAAAGATGTTCAACTGCGGCCTGCGAAGTGCGCTGCAAGACCTGTAACAGGTCCGCCGGCAACTGCGGCAGTTGCATAGCTTCTTCGATAAACTCTGGTAGGCGGTTCTCAACTCCGATGCGAGGCCGTAAATCGGTGGCCAGCACCGGCCGTTGTCGAGCGATGCTTTCCATGGCAAGACAGATTTCGCTCAACGCGCCAAACTGCTTGTGTTCGCTAGCCTCCGTGCTCAGACGCACGAAAGCGGCACCCAGAAGGCTTTGCAGCTCGATATCAGATTCCTGTCCGATAGCTTCTCCGATTTTGCGTACGGACAACGCCATTGAATCTCCCCCGGTGGCCGCGAAAAGGTCGGCAAGTTGGCTGACTCCAGTTGCAACCTTGCGACGCGTGTCGCTTTCCTTGGCATCAAGGCAGCTCAGATAGTTTTGCAGAATGGAAGCTGAGGTTTCCTTGTCCCCGCGATCAAGTAACACTTCAACAAATTGGCGCACGTTACGAGGAGGCACACAAGCGGCTTCGTGCGAAAGTAGAACGCTCTTCTTGCCGGCTTCGGGTACTTCCGCCCAGAACATGCGGTCAAGAATGTCGGCGTGGGATTCAACAAGAATTCCAGCTTTACCCATCTTGTCTTCCTGAATCTTCAGAATCTGACGTAGGGTATCCATCTGCCGGCTCATGTGCTCCATCATCTGGTGCACTGCGTTGACCTTCACTTCACCTTTCTGGAAACGCTCGAGGGCGAAGCGTATGGCCATGTGCTCCGCTGCCTTCATCAGCAGAGGTGTGTTGTCAGCCTGTTCGGTCGTGGCTTGCGCGGCAAGGCTTCCAAGCAACTGCTGCAGATTGACTTTCGTGTTAGGGTCAACGGCGCTGAGTTCTTGCTGCAATTTCGTGGTATCGGCGTTGGGGTCGCCACCAACCTCTCCGAATCTGGTGAGCAGGCGAATCGTCTTGAGGACTTCTTCTTCCTGCAAAGGCACTATTCCGCCCGCCCAAGTCCCGCCTGCCACGTTGCCTGCGCCAGTTACACCGGGGACGTTCGGAACCGTACCCACTGGAACGGTCCCCGCCACATCGCTCGGTGCACCGCTTTTTGCGCCTTCGGCGGCGGCGATCAGTTGCAACAATTTCTGGGGATCGTTAAGCCATTGCTTGAATTCAGGACCGAGTGTCTGCGCCGCGATTTGCGCCGCAATGCTGATCTCACCGGTAGAAGGATCAGCCGCGACAAACTTCACTTCATTGATGCGGATTGAGGCCGACTTACTGTCACCAAAAGTATTCTTGATTTCTTTGATCACGTCCTGGGCTCGGGATCCGCCCATGGCGAAGGCCCTGACCAGATGAACGAATTCGTCTTTGGTAATCTGGTTCGAAAAATGGATGCTGGCTAAACCGGCGGTGGTGAGCAGTTGAGCGAAGCTGCGTTCTGCCTGTCCCGTCTCAAGCGGAGTACCGTCGAGCAGAAGTTTGTTTTCGGAAACGCCGAGCAGGAAGGAGCCTTCAGCACCTTTCGGCAGACCCTCTTGCAATTCGTTCCAGGCGACCGTGAACTGGCCTTCAGTTCGCTTGTGATCCAGCCCATAGAGCCGTACATACTTTACCAGTATGTTTAGACTGTGGACGAATGCCCGGGCGGACGCGACCCGGCTTCCTTTGTTTGTGTCTGCCGTGATGATAACGTGACTCCTGGAAATTCCCGTTACCCGCCAAGGGTAATCTGAAAGCATGAGAAGATGCACATTACGGAGGTAATAACGTTCCCGGCCCTGATTGCCAAGGTGAAGTCGTCGATCGCCCCCAATTATTCAGGCTCGAATGGAATAAAGAAATATGCCGATACAAGGGATTAAGAACAAATCCGGTCTAGCTTCCTTGATGGAGCGCGTGGTCGTGGAGTGCGACCGGGCTAGCGTGTCCTTTGCCCCCGACCCCATCCACGATTTGCGTGTAGCCTTGCGAAGGTGTTGCTCGATCGCCGATGCGGTACGCACCGTCGATCCGGATCCGGCGTGGCGAGAGATGAAAAAAGCGGGAAAGGCCCTGTTTCGCAAGCTGGGAGAACTGCGCGACCTGCACGTGATGCAGGATTGGATTCATCGCCTGGATACTCCTGGTGATCCAGTCACAAGTGGGTTGTTACATTTTGTCAGCACCGGGGAAACACGTCAGCAGCAGGAAGCTCTGCAAGCCCTGCAGGAATTCGACCGCAAGCAATGGCAGCGCTGGGGCCGCCGGTTGCCGCAAAGAATGGCCAGACTCAGGGAGGGAAACCCTGTTTTCCAGCATCTGGCCCTCGAACGCTGGACCGATGCTTACCGGTTGCATCGCCGAACCTTACGCAATCCATCTCTGACTGGACTACATCGGCTCCGGATTGCGCTCAAGCGTTTCCGCTACATCGTTGAAAACTTTCTTCCAGTCCAACATTCCGCCTGGAGCGAGGATCTCAAACATGTCCAGGATCTCCTGGGAGACGTGCATGACCTTGACGTCTTATGGGCGTTGGCGGCGAGAGCGGGGGTTTTTCCGGACGATGAGGCCCAAGCACGCTGGCAGAAACAAATCGATCAAGAGCGCATTCAGAGAATTCACGCCTATCATGAAAGGACGACCAGCGAAGATTCACTTTGGAAGACGTGGCGCTCCGAGTTACCCAGGCACAAGGATGTTGAGGGCGGAGGTTTGCTTCGCTTGAAACTGTGGGCATCGTTGCTAGACCCCAATTTCAAGCATTCGATGCACGTGTCGCGGCTGGCCCTTCAGCTCTATGACGGTCTTGCGGCCCAGCAAAAACCTGCCACTAACAACTCTCGCGATCGTACGATCCTGGGAATCGCCTCTCTGCTGCACGATGTGGGGCGGTCGAAAAATGAGAAAGGGCACCATAAGACTGCCTATCGATTAATTCGTCGAATCGAAGCTCCGCTTGGAATTCGCAAACAGGATCTACTCATCGCAGGTGTCGTTGCGCGATATCACCGTGGTGCGCTCCCTGGCCCTAAGCATAGGCCACTAAGCACTCTAACGCCCGCCGAGAAGAAGACTGTCGTTCGCCTTGCTGCAATATTGCGGCTCGCGGCGGCGTTTGATTTGCCACGAGATGGCCACATCCGACGATTGCAGGTGGTTCGTAAGGACGGATTTCTGATCATTGCAGCCCAAGGCTATACCCCGCATGATCGGGGCGCGGTAGCCATTGCTGCCGCAAGGCATCCGCTGGAGCTGATTTACCGTGGTCCAGTGATGGTGAAGCCCCTTAGAGTGGGGAAACCGAAGCTGTTAGCCGAGGCTCAAAGAAAATCACACCGGTCGCGGAGACCTTTGAAATCCGACAGCCAGAGGCTGGCGAAGGCAAGTTAGAACGCAAGACCCTAGTCAGGCACTTTCATCTTTCGATGTTAGCAAGTACAGATACAACATGACTCACGCGCAACTGGTAGAGCAGGCGGTCGCCTGGCTGCGTGGCTATCGCTGCGGTGTAGTGCTGTCGGAACAGGCCTGCGTTAGTGGAGAGATGCCCGATGCCATTGGATGGAAGCGCGCCTCGCATTCCGTCCTGGTGGAGTGCAAAGTCTCGCGTGGCGACTTTCTAGCTGATCGTGAGAAGCCATTTCGCCAGAAGTCTGACATGGGCCTGGGATGCGAGCGTTTTTATCTCACGCCACCAAGACTGCTCAACCTGAAAGAGCTGCCGACGGGGTGGGGACTACTCGAAACTCGCAAAGGCAAGGTCGAGATGGTGCGCCGGTCGGCCCGCGACCTGCGTACTCCAAATGGCATGGCTTATGAAATGAACCTCCTGCTAGCAAGCCTGCGACGCGTGGAAATCAGGATAGAACCTCAAACGATTACTGACTTCCTCAAGTGGAAAAACCGCATGCAGCAGTACAACGGAGGCGTATTTCCGGGAGGCATTGAGCCGACTCGCGACGAGCCAAACTATTTCCTGGAAATTGGGCTCCCGGAACTGCAGCCAGCAGTCACCTCAGAATCGGACATCTCCGAAGGCTAAAGGCGTAGTCGCAAAATCCGGGGATCAAAGCAAAAACTAAAACCGGGCTGGTTGGCCCGGTTTCTGGTTGTGTCGTGTCGAGATGCGGTCAAGTCACGACGCACGGTGAATCGGCAACGAGGATTTCTGGCCAGTTTGACCAGAAATGTCACTGCGGTCCTCGTGCCATTCAGAAATCATCATCGGAGACGGGTAAAGCATGTGCCTTGGCTAGTTGCAAGCCGCGTGCCAATTAGGACTTTATCTGTAACTTTTTAGACTGCTACTAAGTAATTGATTATAAATAAGTTATTCTTTCTCGCGTCTGGCGATAAGATGGGCTTTTGACAGCCGGAGGGGAGCCAAGGGAAAACAGTTTCCTAATCCCACAGGCGAATGGCGAAACTTAGAGTTCGCGACGCCCTTCTATGGCTTTGAGCATGGTAATTTCGTCTGCGTATTCGATATCACTGCCCACCGGAATTCCCATTGCGATTCGTGTGACTTTGAGCCCTGCCCGCCGCAACTGGCCGGAGAGATAGGTGGCAGTGGCCTCGCCTTCCACGGTGGGGTTGGTCGCCAAAATAACCTCATCCACCTCACCATCGTCCACCCGCCGCATCAGATTGGAGATCCGCAATTGGTCGGGTCCGACGCCGTGTAGCGGAGAGATCAATCCGTGAAGTACGTGATACACGCCGTTAAAATGCTTAGTCTTTTCAATGGAGGCGATGTTGGTGGGTTCTTCGACTACGCACACGAGGCGCAGATTGCGTGTGGGGCTACTGCAGTAAACGCACGGGTCGATATCGGTGATGTTATTGCAAATGGAGCAGAGGCGCAGATTCGCTTTCACGTCGCGAACCGCAATGGCCAGCGCCTCGGCATCATCGCTGGAAGCGCGAAGAATGTGGAAGGCGAGTCGTTGAGCGGTTTTGCTGCCAATCCCCGGCAACTTCTTGAGTTCGTCGATCAGGCGAGCCATTGGCTCTGCAAATTTAGACATAGGGGAACATGGGTAGTCGAGAAAATTGATAATTAACGCTGCCGTTCCTGGTGGCTGAAGACGGCTGACTCTCGAATTGAACCACTCACCAGTTTCCTCAATGAGTGAATGCTAAAGTCCTGGGATCCCCATGCCGCCCAACATTCCACCCATGGTCGACTGCATGGTTTCATCCACCTTATGGCCCGCGCCGTTAATTGCCGCTGTTATTAGATCCTGCAGCATCTCCAGATCGTCTGTTCTCACCACTTCGGGATCGATCTTGAGGCTCAAAACCTGTTTCCGGCCATCCATTTTGACCGTGACAGAGCCGCCACCAGACGAGCCTTCAACCACCGTTTCTTCCATCTTCTTCTGCAAGGTTTCATACTGGCGCTTGGCCTGCGACATCAGGTCTTGCAAGTTAAATCCGCCCATTGTTCTTGTCCTGACTTCGTCGTAAATCGCTGCTCCGGAAACGTATCACCGCGGTTTGCGGACTAGCGCTTTTGTGTGTAATCGATAATCGTCCGGATTTCCGCGCCAAATTTTTCCTTCATGCGGTGGACCACCGGATCTTGTTCCGCACGCCCGCGCCCCCCGCCGTTTGATGGCCCAGAATTTCGGGAAGCCTGTTGCACCGTCCCGCCCGGAGCCACTTTCAGCCTAACGGGCTTTCCCAGCACTCCGCCAGCTGTGGCGATGATCAGTCGCCTCGCATCCGCGCCCAGCGACATTTCGATCACCGCCGCAGACGAGGAAACTTTGATAAGTAGTTCGCCGCCGTCAACCTGCCACTCACCGGTTTCAAGCATGGCACACAGCATGCGCTGACCAGCGTCAGTCAGCGCGTTCAAAACACCTGTCCGAACGTCAGTTGGCTGCGTCTGTTGGGTAGTCGCCGGTTCTGGGAATATTACAGGTGCGAGAATCGGCGAAACTCCCCGATCGGCGACGGACACGGGCGGAGCAGATGGTTCCGGATCAGGCTGAGTGACAATCGCCCGTGCCGCTGAACCCATCACCACATTGGCCGTTGCTCCGGCAGCCTTCGCGGATCCGGGTTCGTTGGCGGTGGAAAGCTCGGACTTTAATCCACTCTTCCGGGCTGAGTCCGCCGCAAACGGTGAAACAGTACCGGTTCGCGAGGGCGAAGGAGTGGCTGTCCTCTGAATTTCCGCTACCACCGACGGCTTGCCCAGCGGCCTCGGAGCCGGCATGTTGACACCCGCTTCGCTCAACCATTGCTCGAGTGGCAGCAAGCGCTGTGCGTGAGCCATTTTCAGCAAGCCCAGTTCTAAGTGAAAACGCTGTTCCTGTCGGTAACCGAGCTCGCCGTGAGTCCGCAACATGATTTGCAGATGGCGCGTCAAGTCCTCCTCGGAAAACAACTCCGCGACCCGCGACACGCGTTGGCGTTCATCGCCTGAAATCTGCAACAGGGAAGATTCGCTTCCCGCCACCTTGGCTACGACAGCATTACGGAGGAACCGAACCATCTGGCGGGCAAAGTGTGTAGGGCTATGACCTTCACCAATGAGCCGGTCGACCAGCCGCAATACCTCCTCACTCGATCCGCGAGCCACGCCTTGCATCACGTCCTCGAGCACGCCTGAGGGTGCCGCTCCCACCAGATTCCTTACCTGGTCGGCAGTCAGACGTCCCGTAGAAGACGCGATGGCCTGGTCAAGGATAGAAAGCGCGTCCCGCATCGAGCCATCACCCGCTTCAGCCAGCAGGGCAAGCGCATCTTCATCGGCCTCTATATTCTCGCGGCCAGAAAGATCTTTGAGTTGGTTCAGAATTTCTTCGAAACGCACGGCCCGAAAGCTGAAATGCTGGCAGCGCGACCGGATCGTCTGCGGAATATCTTCAGGCTGCGTCGTAGCCAGCATGAACACAACGTGTCCCGGTGGTTCTTCAAGAGTTTTCAACAGGGCATTGAAGGCTGCGTCGGTAATCTGATGAGCTTCATCCAGAATGTAGATCTTGAAGCGATCACGCGCCGGTCGATAGCGTGTGGCTTCGCGTAATTCCCGGATTTCATCGATGCCACGATTGGTGGCGGCATCAATTTCAATCACGTCCACCGAATTGCCGGCACGAATTTCCGTGCAAGACTCACAAACGCCACATGGTTCGGTCACTGGCTTGTCCGAAGATCGACAGTTAAGCGCCATGGCGAGTATCCGTGCGACGGTAGTCTTGCCAATGCCTCGATGGCCGCTGAAAATGTATCCGTGAGCGGCCCGTCCCTGCTCAATGGCATTCTGCAGGGTCCGCGTAACGTGACCTTGCCCGATGACTTCGGTAAATTTCTGGGGACGGTATTTACGTGCTAGAACCTGGTAGCTCATGTCGAGGAGGAAACTCAATTATACGTGATGGCTTCACAGGCGGTGCTCACTACCGGGCGTAAATTTCACTCGCCACCGCCGTGGGATCCGGTGTCAAATGACCTCTTGCGAAGAATTCTTCGGTGGAATAGGCTTTTGGGCTGGACTGGCTGACGCCAGGCCCCGGAGACGCCATGCAACTGAAATTGAACACCCGTAAAGTGGATGACGTGACCATAGTGGACTGCAATGGGCGCATCGTATTCGGCGAAGAGTCTGCCTTACTTCGCGACTCCTTGAAACAACTGATCAAGGCAAACAGTCAGATCGTGCTGAACCTGGGCGGAATCAGTTATATCGACAGCGGCGGGTTGGGAACTCTGGTAGCTCTTTACACCACCGCGCAGAATGCTGGGGGCGCGGTCAAGTTGTCCAACCTCACCCAGCGTGTCGACGATCTGTTACAGGTCACCAAGTTGCTCACGGTGTTTGAGGTGTATGACAGCGAGGAAAAAGCGGTCAAATCATTTGGCAAAGGCGCGGCTGCTTAGCTTGTCGGCTAGTGAATGCAGTGGTCTCGAGCGCGCTTCGGCCGCGCTGCACGCCGAGGAACAGTGGCTTTGATGATTCTGCCAGATCGGCCGCGGACGGATCGGCTTTCGCCGGAATGACTTCGAGAGCCGTTTTCCTGCTCGGTCTTGCCGTTGCCGCCAGCGGCTTCGTTTCGCCGCCCATGGCTCTTTCCCTTGGGTTACTTTTCGGTTTTACTTTTGCCCACCCGTTCGACCGAAGTGCTAAAAAACTTTCGCGACATCTGCTGCAAGCTTCGGTAGTCGGTCTCGGTTTCGGCATGAACCTGCATGATGTAATCCGCGCCGGCCGAAGCGGATTTGCCTACACCGTACTGGGCATAAGTTTTGCCATGCTTGTCGGCATGGGATTGGGGGCTTTACTCGGGATGAAACGAACCCCCGCATTCCTGATTTCTACCGGAACCGCCATATGCGGCGGCAGCGCGATAGCCGCGGTGGGCCCGATCACCGGCGCCACCGACGAGGAAATGGCAGTCTCATTGGGCACGATTTTTGTTCTGAATTCCATTGCCTTACTCGTGTTTCCACCCATTGGGGCGGCGTTAAATTTGTCTCAAACACAGTTCGGTTTGTGGGCCGCGCTGGCGATCCATGACACCAGCTCTGTGGTGGGGGCAGCGGCCAAGTATGGAGGGGTCGCATTGGCGGTAGGAACCACGGTAAAACTGGCGAGGGCGTTGTGGATCGTTCCAGTTTCAATCGGCACGGCTCTGCTCAAACACGCGAGGGCGAGAATCCAATGGCCCTGGTTCATCGCACTATTCTGCCTGGCGGCGGTTTGCAACACGTATCTACCAGCCGGGACAGGAACCTACACCTTGCTTTCAAAGATCGCAAAAATTGGTCTCACCGCAACCTTATATTTAATTGGCACTGGCCTTTCGCTGGGCACGCTGAAAAAAGTAGGACATCGGCCCCTGCTGCAAGGCGTGATTTTATGGCTACTGATTTCGGCAGGCTCGTTATGGTTGATCCGGGTTGGCTGGATCGCGCTATGAGGTTTAGTGCGGGTGGACGATGAAGGATAAGATGCGCGACCGAATTGTCGCGACGATCCGCCGCATTCCCCGTGGCAGAGTTTCTACCTATGGAGCGGTCGCACGTGCCGCTGGCTTTCCAGGAGCGGCTCGTCAAGTAGTGGCGGCCTTACGAGGTGCGGTTGGTTTGCCATGGCAGCGTGTGTTAGGTGCGGGAGGGGTGATCAAGCTGCGAGGAGACAATGCGTTTGAACAACGCTTCCGGCTCGAAGCAGAGGGAGTTACCTTCCGGGGCGGGAAAGTCGACATGAAATTGCACGCGCACAAATTTCCGAAAGTAAAGCGGAAGTCTTCGCGAAATTAAGCAACTGTTCTTCGAGCGCTCAAACCGCAAGTCTGCTAGCGCTGGCTAATTTCTTTTGATGCGACTCTCTGATTGAAATCTTCTGATTTGCCGCGTGGTACGGTCAGCGGCTTCCATTGCTGGCATTGGAAGTGTTTCGCGAGAAATACAATCTGCCCGCAGTGATAAGCATAATGCGCAATCTGGCGATTGATGGCCTGCATCACAGAGTGTGGCTCGCCCCGTATTTCGACCGTCCGGCCAAGGTCCGCATCCGACAGGGGCTCGAGCGCGGAGAAGACGAAGTCCCATCCTTCTTCCCAGAGTGCCATCAGGGCTGCTCGGGAAGGCGAAGGATTTTCAAACTCGGTATCGCGTTTGCGGTCCGGCTTTTCACCATCACTGAGCAGGAAGTTGGTCCACCGTGATCGCATGTTGCCTGCGAGGTGCTTGATAATGATGGCGATCGAGTTCGACTCATGGTCGAGAACAGCGAAGAGTTGGCCGTCGGTGAGTTGTTCAAGAGCTCGTTCAGTCAATTTCTTGTAGTAATGGAAAAGGCCTATCGAGTCTTGCAGGTATGAGGTGCTGAATTCGTGAGCCATAGTGTTTAGACCTTGAATTGCTCGTCGATCTCCACCTGGTATCCGGCAACCAGGCGATTGGTTTCGTTGGCCATGCCCACCACCGCCATGAGCTCCATAAACATAGCGTCGGTCATGCCTTTGTTTCTTGCTCCCACGCTGTGGGATGCGATGCAATAGCCGCATTGGTTACTCACGCTCACCGCCAGATACATCATTTCCTTGGTTACGGCATCGAGGGCGCCTGGCGCCATGATCTGCTTGATGTCTTGCCAAGTACGTTTCAGAGTGGCTGGATCGTGCGCAATAGCCTTCCAGAAATTATTGATCCAATCGGTCTTTCGCGAGGCCATGATGTCGTCGTAAACTGCGCGCACTTCAGGACTGGCGTCTTGGTATTCAATAAGGCCCAGGCTTGCCATGGTTACTCCGTTATTCAGAATCGCAGTGTTGCGCAAACATCCCAAATTCGCCAAAACAAAAGATTCTAAGCGATTGCAACTTTCAGCGCAGCATCTCTCCACCCAGCAATTTTATAAGATCAGCGGCTAGGCACCTGATACCCAGGTAGAACTGTCCGAACAGTGCATATACCGCGCTGACTTCATCAAACCGCATTTCGTAAATCAATTTCTTGAAAACCAGCGGATCGTCGGCAAACAAGTCAACTCCCCATTCCCAGTCGTCGAATCCAATCGATCCGGTAATGATTTGCCGGACTTCGCCGGCATAGCGTCTGCCGACTAATCCATGCTCATTCATCTGGCGTGCCCGCTCTTCAATGGGCAGCGTGTACCAATTCTTGGCTTCACCGCGCCGCCGATCCATGGGATAAAAGGAAACGTACCGATGTTTCGGTAATTCGGGAAACAGTCTTGGCCGCATTGCCTCCTTTTGTCGCGCCAGCACATTGCTGATTTCGCGCTTCCATTCGTCCGTGTGGGCAATAATTCCGCGATCTTTCAGGTCTTTGTAGGCCTTGATGGTGGATTCGTACAGGCCTAATTCGATCACCGAAACGTACGACGTGGCCGGTTCGAGATATTCGTTCAGCGCCAGGCGTGCAAGCTCTAATTCCGCTCGATTCACTTCGTCGAACGATTGCCGGAAGTGAATGAACATCAGGTCGCCCTTATGGCCCAAGAGGGAGAAAAGCGCAGATTCGCCTCCGGCGTTTGTCTCCATCTGAGTTAGTACAGAAACTGCTTCATCGACTACGGCTGTTTTCTGAGCGGAAGGCAATTGCCGCCAAGCGGACCAGCGAATTCGCATCATCTGGTGCAAAACGCTGTAACCCTCGATCGTCAAAGGAACGGGAGGGATTTCTTCAGAGACGGCTGCGGACACGGACGGACGAGACGATGACATGAGCGATCCTCGGATTAGGTGACTGACTATTCTAATCGCATACGACCGATGAGGTGTATGAATGAACGCGGAGGCGATAGAAGCAGACGGGGGCAGGGTTCTCATCTCGAAGGGTGGTCAGACTCAGGGGCTGAGACCACGAATACGGAACGCCTGCGAGAATCGCGATTAACTACGGACGCGCTCTTACCCGGCGTTTAGCTTTAAACGACCTCGACGCCTGGACCAGCCATTGGGGGTGCTCATCAACGATTTGGCAAACTCGTAATTCGCCGTTGCGATAAGGACAAGTCAAGAAACTCGAGGTCACGGTATTTTCCAGAAGCACCCAACTCACGCCGTACCGGGCTCTAAGATCTTGCAACCGGCTGGAGGAAACATTTGTCCAATCTGATTGCGCTGTGCTTTCCTGCTTCCACCTTTCAGCTAGTTCGGGAAAAACCGACGCTGCTCCGCTGTCTTTTTCCTGATCAGCTAGCATGCTCCGTTCGGCGAGGGCGCGGAAGCCGTGCAGATCGACCCCGGATTTCGACAGGTAATCTGCGTCCAGCGCGAACACTGCGTCTTTTGGAGTGTGGTCGCGAATCCACAGAAAACTTGAAAGCCACTCGCCCTGATAGCGAACGCCCGGCCGCTCAATATGGGGACTGGCCGGATAGGAATCCATGTCGACCGCGAACATAGTCGCAGAGAGCACTCCAAAACAAAGGGCCCATCGCCAGATGCGGGCGCGAAGCATGTATTCGCCCAGCAATCCTCCCAGCAACACAAAGAAAACTACGTAGATCAGGTGAAAACTTCGCATCGGCTGGACCCGCAGCAGGTACTCGAAATCATCACTGCTCGCCAACAACAATGCCGCTGCTATCGAGACCAATCCCAATCCGATCAGGGACTTTGCCAACCGCGACAGAACGGGGAGGACCCGGGGTAGTCCCAGCTTTGCACAAACCGCCAGAATGACTATCGGAGCGAAAGCACCGACCCACTCCCACCAATGCCATGTAGTGACGAGAAAATATGCGCGGGAAGCCAGCACCTCCCGGTACGCACCCTGAGCCGGCTGCAAATGTTCTTGAAAAAGTACCGGCAACAAGAGCATCGGAAGCACGGGGGCAGCTTCGGAAAAACGCAGGCGCTCGCGCGATCGAGACTGCCACACTAACAACAGTCCAAAACCTGCTCCGTAAATTGCCATTTGTGGATGTATCAGGAAAGCGCCCAGCAACCAGAGGCACGCCGAGCGAATTCGTTTATCCATAAAGCATGTGATCGCCATCAGGATGAGAGGGGTGGAAAGCGATCTTGCCGTCAGATAGGAATCAGCAATGATGAGTGCGGTTCCGGCCACGGGGACATTCAGAAATACCGCCAGCATTCCAACCCCGGCCCAACGAGCTCTCTCGGTCGCGAAGCACTGTTTGGCCAGTTCGTATGCCGCCCTCAGTAATAAGAATTGCGCGAATACGAACCAGAGAAGCATGCTCCACGCGATGGGGATTCGAGTAAGCCAAGTCGTATACGCTACCAGCCGCGGAAACAGGGAAAGGGCGGCGTGATGCATGAAGAATTCAGAGCCCGAGGGAAACAACGATGGGTCGGCAGCCTTCTCGATACCCGGAGCATAGATAGCGGCATCGTCGGTCCCCATGTGGTATCCATGGACAGCGATCGAGAAGAGCGTGATTACAAAAAGTAAAAATATGCGGCCAGCTCTCGAAGGTAGAACTTTCGGCCAGCCAGCGGGCTTTGAAACTGAGAGCTCCGCCGCGCCCGTATTGTGGGCAGGAATTCTGAAATTCCGGGCGGTTAGAACTGGGATTTGCTCGCTAATCAGGGCCATTTGGTCGTGACAATCCGCTGCACGCTAACTAGCAAGCACGAATGTCCTTCCGCGCGCCCCTGTCGCGTTCTTAGTGGTCTGATGCAAATAACTCGGAGGAGGATGGTTTCACCAGATTCGCAAGGAACAATGTTCTCCGTGGGGGCGCGCACGGCGAGCTACGGGATTTGCTGCAGGTGAGATTTCTCAATGACGCAGGCTTTTGATTCACCGGGCAGCGCATTGACGCCTTTTCGGCGGTAATCATATGATCCAAGGTTGTCTGCAATCAGAGCGCACATGAACGAACTGGTGCAATTCACAAAAAGCGGCGACGTCGCAATCATCACAATCAATAATCCCCCGGTAAACGCATTGAGCCCGGGAGTCCCTGAGGGGATTTCCGAATCCATCGATAGGGTGGAGAAGGATGCCGACGTAGCGGCGGTGGTAGTTATCGGCGGCGGAAGAACTTTTGTTGCAGGCGCGGATATCAAGGAATTCACCAAGATGACGCAGACCCAAGGCGGCCCGGGGCCTGGGTTGCTTCCTCTTTTGTTCAAGCTTGAGAACTGTTCGAAACCGGTGGTGATGGCGATTCATGGAACCGCTTTTGGCGGCGGGTTGGAACTGGCTATGTCGGGGCACTATCGCGTGGCAGGATCCTCCGCGCAGGTGGGCCAGCCAGAAGTAAAGCTGGGATTGATTCCCGGGGCCGCGGGGACGCAGCGACTGCCTCGGCTGGCGGGGGTCGCAAAGGCCTTGGAAATGTGCACGGGCGGAAACCCTATAAAAGCGCAGGAAGGGTTGACCGTGGGGATCATCGACCGTTTAATTGACGGCGATTTGTTGAACGGGTCGATCGCTTTCGCGCGTGAGCATGCGGGCAAGCCGATCCCCAGGACTCGAGAACGCAATCAGAAACTTGGTACGACGCAAGAAAACGCTGCGATTTTTGCCGCGGCTCGCGACACCGTCCTTAAAAAGCAGCGCAACCTGATCGCTCCGATAGCGGCGATTGAGGCCATCGAAGCTGCCACTCGGTTGTCTTTCGAAGAAGGCTGTCAGGTTGAAGCCAAACTTTTTCTCGATTGCCTTTATTCAGATCAGTCCAAGGCCCTCATCCACATATTTTTTGGGGAACGCGAAGTCGCTAAGATTACAGACATCCCCAAAGATACCCCTACCCTTTCAGTCAACGCCGCCGCCGTGGTCGGCGCAGGAACAATGGGGGGAGGCATTTCGATGGTGTTCGCTAGTGCCGGCATTCCGATTCTTCTGAAAGACTCCGATCAAGTGGCGCTCGATCGAGGACTAGCCAACATCCGGAAGAATTATGACGTTTCAGTCAAACGCGGACGCTTCACCCAGCAATACGTCGATGACCGCTTAAAGCTTATTCAGCCCACGCTGAAATACGATGATTTCGCTAAAGCAGACATCGTCATCGAGGCTGTGTACGAGAGCATGGAGTTGAAGAAGGAAGTCTTTCGGGAGCTGGATCGCGTTTGTAAGCCGGGGACCATTTTAGCGAGCAACACCTCAACCCTGAGTATCGACGAGATCGCTGTTGTAACGTCACGAGCTACCTCGGTCATCGGCACTCATTTTTTCAGCCCTGCGAACGTGATGCGTTTACTCGAAATTGTTCGCGGCAAAGCGACCAGCAAGGATGTAATCGCGACGTGCATGCAGCTGTCGAAAAAGTTGGGCAAAGTTGGAGTGCTGGTGGGGAACTGCCGTGGGTTTGTGGGAAACCGTATGTTTCACAATTACGTGCGGGAAGCGACTTTTCTGGTGGAGGAAGGCGCGAGCGTCGAGGACGTGGACAAAGCATTGTACGACTTCGGGATGGCGATGGGACCTCTGGCTACGCTCGACCTGGCCGGACTCGACGTCGGGTGGCGGATTCGAAAAGAATACCGCCACCTTGAAAAACCGGGAATTCGGCAACCTTTCGCGGGCGACCGTCTTTGCGAACTTGGGCGCTTCGGCCAGAAAACAGCAGCCGGTTGGTACAGATATGACCAGAATCGGGTGGCGGCGCCGGACTTAGATGTCGCGACGTGGATAAAGCAGTGGTCCGCCGAGGCTGGGATTCCGCAGCGGCCGATCCAGTCTGAAGAAATCGTGGAGAGGTGCATCTACGCGCTGGTGAACGAGGGAGCGCGAATTCTGGAAGAGGGATACGCACTGCGTGCGGTCGATATCGATATTGTTTACGTCAACGGTTACGGATTTCCTGCCTATCGCGGTGGCCCCATGTGGTACGCAGACACAGTAGGATTGAAGAGGGTTTACGATCGCATCAGCGACTTTCATCGTATCCACGGTGAACTTTGGGAACCTGCTCCGCTGCTCAAACAACTAGCCAGTGACGGAAAAACGTTCGCAGACCTCGACACAGGAAAATTAGCGAGTTAGTCTCGGGAAGAATATGAGAGAAGCTGTCATTGTTGCCAGTTCGCGGACGGGGCTGGCGAAATCATTCCGGGGTTCTTTTAATATGACGCGGCCGGAGGAACTGGCTGCGCATTGTATAAAGGATGTGCTGCGAAAAACGCCGCAGCTTGATTTGAAAGAAATTGAAGACATAGTTCTTGGCTGCGGCCAGCCGCATGGAGTGCAAGGCCATAACATCGCTCGGGTGTCGGCACTGCTGGCGGGCTTGCCAGTTTCAACAGCGGCCATCACCGTGAATCGATTCTGTTCCTCCGGACTGCAGGCGATTGCGATGATGGCACACCAGATTATTAACGAGGGTGCCGAAGCCGCCATCGGTGGCGGCGTGGAAAGCGTCAGCCTGATTGTTCGTGATAACGATCCGAACCCGGCGGTAAAACAAAAATATCCTGGCCTGTACATGGTGATGGGCGAAACCGCCGAAGTCGTCGCCAAGCGGTACAAGATCGGAAGACAGGCGCAGGATGAATATTCCCTTATCAGCCAGCAGCGCACGGCACGGGCTCAACAGGAGGGATTTTTTGCGGGCGAGATTGCTCCGATGAAAGTCAGCAGAGCAGTTCTAGATAAGAAAACCGGAGCAGTCGTGGGAAGAGAAGAAGTCTGTTGTGATCGTGATGAATGCAATCGTCCGGACACAACGCTGGAAGGTTTGCTCGCACTAAAGCCACACTTCGATCCTGACAGCGGAGAAGGGACAGTGACAGCGGGAAACTCGTCGCAACTTTCCGATGGAGCGTCGGCGACACTGCTGATGTCGCGCCAGCGGGCCGATGCCCTTGGCATACCGTATCAACTGATCTTTCGCGGCTTTCAGGTGGCCGGTTGCGAGCCCGATGAAATGGGCATCGGTCCCGTCTTCGCTGTGCCAAAGTTGCTCAAGCGGCAAGGGCTGAAAATGGAAGATATCGATCTGTGGGAACTCAATGAAGCCTTCGCGGTGCAAGTGATCTACTGTCGCGATCGCCTCGGGATTCCGATGGATAAACTCAACCTAAACGGGGGTTCCATTTCGATTGGTCATCCCTTCGGCATGACCGGGTCGCGAATGGTGGGAACGCTTGCCAATGAAATGAAGCGCCGTAAGAGCCGCTATGGAATTGTCACCATGTGTGTGGGCGGCGGCCAGGGCTCGGCGGGGTTATTCGAGAGCGCTGCATAACTTCTCATGTCCTTGCGCCAGATAAAACCCCGCAAACTGACGGCTCGGGAGATCCGTGAGCTCCTGCCAAAAATTCCGTTCAATGCTCTGCTTGGCGTGAAGTTGAGCCGCGTCCATCGGGATGGCATCACGATCGAATGCATTATTCGCCGTGAATTGACGAATCGGGCAGGCGTGGCCCATGGGGGTGTTACTGCGGCAATGGCGGATATCGCGGTGGGGATGGCGATCAATCGTCACTTCGGCGGCAAACGGAAAATCACCACCATCGAAATGAAGATCAATTATTTCCGGCCGGTCAGCGAAGGCCGCATCTTTGTGCGATCACACCTGTTACGTCTGGGATCCACCCTGGGCGTAGGGAGCGTTGATTTGACCGACACCAAACGCAATTTGGTCGGGACGGCAATCGTCACCTACATGTTCCTAGACGGTCGCGGGACGACGGTACCCGCTTGAGGCGTAGTGCCCCAAAGGAGTCGCCATGCCCGCGGTGGTGATTGAGAGCCTGGAGGAGTTAAGAACGTTGGTAGGCCGTGAGATTGCGACAACCGATTGGGTCGAGGTCAGCCAGTCTCGCATAGCGCAATTTGCCGATGCAACGGAAGATCATCAGTGGATTCACTTGGATCGCGACCGTGCGCGACTGGAATCGCCTTATGCTACAACGGTTGCTCACGGCTTTCTTTCTCTTTCTCTCCTTAGCTACCTCCTCGGACAGGCCTTGGAAATTCGAAGCGGCTTTCGCATGGCCGTCAACTATGGTTTGAATCGGGTCCGCTTTCCCGCTCCGGTTTTTTCGGACTCGAAAGTGCGAGCGCGTTTCACACTGCAGTCGATGTCTGAAGTGGTCGACGGATACCAAGCGGTTTTTGCGGTGGTCGTGGAAAATCAAGGTCAGGGGAAGCCGTGTTGCGTGGCTGAATGGATGCTTCGCTACTATCCGTAAGTCACGCATTTAGCTTGCTCGAATTCGGCGGTTTGCACCACCCTACGATCATTCTCAGGTCGTGTATCATGCGCAGCGTGGTTCAGAACATTGGGACAATGTGGCGGATTAATCCATGAACGTGCCTCTAACTCCGGTCCGATGCCTCTATCGAGGCGTGGATCTTTACGGCAAAAAGACAGGCATAGTTTCCGGAGGCAGTGTTTTTACTTACGCGCAATTCGGAGAACGTTGCGAACGCCTAGCTGCGGGGCTACTTTCTCAGGGTGTTCGCCCCGGCGATCGGGTAGCGTATCTCAGTTTCAATAATCACCAGCTTTTGGAGGGCTACTATGCTCCTCCACTGGTTCGGGCCATCGCGATGCCGCTCAATGTCCGACTGCAGTGCTCGGAACTTACAGCGATTCTCAATCACTCGGGCGCCAGTATGCTGTTTTTTGAGAGTGAATTCGCATCCGCCATCGACCAGTTGAGGGGAGCCTGTCCTGCCATCAAACGCTACGTGGCGATGGATCAGTCGGTGCCGCAAGCAGATCTGCTATTCGAAGACCTTCTGGCTCGGGATCGTATTGAACGACCGGACATCTTTTCCTACAACGAAAATGAAATTGCTGAGCTTTTCTACACCAGCGGCAGCACGGGCATTCCGAAGGGGGTGATGCTCTCTCATCGCACGCTTTACCTGCACGCGTTAAACTTGCTCGGATCGTTTCCATGCCAGGACACAGATGTTGAGTTGCATACCATTCCTTTGTTTCATGCCAACGGCTGGGGGCGTCCGCAGAGTATTACGATGAGTGGGATCAAGCACGTCATGGTGCGCCGCTTTGAACCGGCGTATGTCCTGCGGCTCATCGAAGAACAGAGAGCAACACAGATGACTCTAGTTCCGACAATGGCGAACGCGCTTCTCAACTGTCCAGAGTTGGGCACGTTTGATACGTCGAGCATGAAAGTGATTACGACCGGAGGTGCGGCTTCCTCTCCTGAACTCATTGTCCGTCTCGAGCAGGCATTCCATTGCGAAGTGTGTTCGGGATATGGACTCACGGAGACCGCTCCGGTTATCACTACGGCCCAAAGCAAAGGCACGGTGAGTTACGCCGACGAAACCGATCGCCTGAACCATTTGGCATCAGCCGGATGGCCGCTTGTGGGCACTGAGGTGCGCGTCGTCGACGCAAAAATGCAGGAAGTACCTCGCGATAAGGAAGCCGTGGGAGAGATCGTTGTCCGCGGCGACAATGTAATGGACGGGTATTACAACGAACCCGAAGCGACGAAGGCGGCCATCACCAATGGTTGGTTGCACACCGGAGATATGGCCGTTTGGGATGACGAAAACTATATCTACATTGTGGATCGGAAGAAGGACATCATCATCAGCGGCGGAGAAAACATTTCGTCTATTGAGGTCGAAAAGGCCATTTTCGCCCACCCTGCCGTACTGGAATGCGCTGTCGTATCAGCTCCCGATGACGAGTGGGGCGAGATACCGGTGGCTATCATTGTTCTTAAACCAAATCAGCAGCTTGACGAACACGAGTTAATGTCACTTTTGAAATCGCGCATCGCCAAGTTTAAGTTACCGCGGATGGTGAAATTCGTTGCAGGTCCTCTACCGAAGACGGGGACCGGAAAAATGCTGAAACGCCAGCTGCGAGAGCATTTCTGGGCCGGGAAGGTGAACCGCGTTCAGGGATAGCGTTCTCCTCCGCCCCCGATCGGCCTCAGGTTCCGATGTACTTGGCGTACAGACTGCGAGCGACGGAGGTATCTGTCGTGCCTTTGATGATCGCCCGGCCATCGGGAAACAATGTCATTTCATACGGGTCAGGCCAAAACTTGAGGATGAAATCGTTATGCTTCACCACGCCATGGGGTTTGAGTCGGCGGCTCACTTCCAGGAAGTCAATCGGTCTGTGGCGCTCGTGAATCTGAACGGAGTTGCGCCCGCATAATGTAATGTGGGGCCGTTGCCCGCCTTCAAGATGAACGAAATTCCGAGCATCACACGTATTGCATCCCGGACGCGGTTTGTCAGTTCTGATTTCGGCGCGTTCGTTACTCCAGACATCGTATGAGACCAAGGTGCGGCGGACGCGGTCATGGGCGCCGACCAGCATCTTAATAGCTTCCGTCGCGGCTATGGAAGCGGCCAGGTATACTGCTGAGTTCAAAATCCCGGCGGTCTCGCAGGTTTCGAGCGCCCCGCGCGGAGGCTCAGGGAATATGCAAGCCAGGCAGGCAGTCTTTCCCGGCAAAATATTCAAGGTCACACCGTAACTGCCGACGGCCGCCGTGTAGATCCAGGGTAGGGTATTCTCTACGGCAAAGTCATTCAAAAGGTAGCGAGTTTCAAAGTTGTCGGTGCCATCGAGGATTAGCTGCATTCCGTCCAAGAGCGCCCCAATGTTCCCCGGGACCAGATCCGCAACTTGTGGTTCGACCACAATGTTTGAGTTAAAGGCGGAGATTTTTCTCGCGGCGGCGATAGCCTTGGGCAATGACTGGATGGCATCGGACTCATCGAAGAGTGACTGGCGCTGCAAGTTGCTCGCTTCGACGTAATCGCGATCAATGATTCGGATGGTTCCCACTCCGGAGCGGGCTAGAAGGGAAGCCAAAGCTGAGCCCGTAGCGCCGCATCCCACGATTGTTACACGCGCGCCTGCGAGCTGGCTTTGCCCTTTCCGTCCAATTCCCGGAAAAAGAACCTGCCGCGAGTATCTATCATCCATGTTCAAACCTGTTACCGGTTGCGCAAGGCAGGCCATTTTTGCCCTGCGAACCATTATTATAGGTGCCGGCCCGGTTTCCGCGGCCTATGCAACACTGCCAGATACCTGTTCATCGAACCCACTATGGCCCGCACAAGCGAGGAGCTGGTTTGCATTTAAAGGGAGCGCTTCGGACAACCCTGATAAAACTGGCTTTCGTGGCTGCGCTTTGTCCCAGTGCGGGGACACGACTTTCCATGGCACAGGAACCTCAGGCACCGGCGACGCCTCGCGCGGATACAACAGTTCAGACAGAAAGGCCGCCTGTTACCCCTGCGACCGGGTCGAATGCCTATGAAGGACTTATCGTGCAGGCAATTAATTTTGCCGACCTGCCTCCCGGAAATGCGCAGCGCCGGCTGCTGGATCTGATCCCGCAAAAGACCGGCGCTCCTCTAGAGCGAGAAAATTTACGCCAAAGCATTCAGGCGTTACACGCAACCGGGCGCTTTGCGGATATCCAAGTGGATGCTGAGCGCGCAGAGAAGAATCAGGTTATTTTGTCGTTTCGGACCGGCCCCAATTTTTTTGTAGGAGAAATATTTGTCGAAGGAGCACCCAATCCGCCAGCCGCAAACCAACTGGTGAATGCTTCGAAATTGCAACTGGGAGAACTATTCACCCGAGAAAAAGTTGAACGGGCTCTGGTTAACATCAAACAACTGATGGAACAGAACGGTTACTTTCAATCGAGTGCGACCGACGAAGAACTGGCTCACTCTGAGACGCAGCAGATGGAAATCACGTTTCGGATCAAGCCCGGTCCTCATGCCAAGATTGGACAGGTGACGGTGACAGGTCCCGCGGGATTTTCTCAAGGGCAGATTCAGGATATTGCCAAGGCACATCCGGGTGACTATGTGACGGTTCAGAGGGTAAGCCGGGCCCTCGATCGGCTAAGGAAGAAGTATCGAAAGCAAAACCGTTTGTTGTCGCAGGTGGTGATCGTGAGCCGGACCTATCGCCCTGAGACCAACACCGTCGATTATGTGGTTGATATCCAGCCCGGGCCGAAGGTGAACATCGTGGCGGAGGGTTTTAAGATCAGCCGGGGCCAGATCAAGAAAAACGTTCCTGTATATGAGGAGAATGCCCTCGATGATGACTTGCTGAACGAAGGGCGCCGAAACTTGCTCAATTATATGCAGGGTAGAGGTTATTTCGATGCAAAGGTAAGCGAACAGAAAACCACGATTTCGTCCGACGAATTGCAAGTGACCTACACCATCAACGCTGGTGACCGGCACAAACTCGCGAAGCTCGCGATTGTAGGAAACAAAAACTTTACCCAGGAACAGATCCGGTCCCGCTTGCAAATTCAAGCGGCAGGCCGGTTTCTTTCTTATGGCCGTTACAGTCAGTCGTTACTTTCGTCGGACGTGCGCAGTATCGTAGCGAATCCGTATCACGCCAACGGATTTCTCGACGTAAAGGTAACGCCGAAGATCGAGGACAATTACCAGGGCAACAGCAATGAGCTTGCGGTCACTTTGCAAATCGATGAGGGTCCGCAGACTATGGTAGGAAACCTACAGATCACAGGGGACGAAAAGACATTAAACAATCCTTTTCCCGATCTAAACATTGTTCCGAGACAAGCTTTCGCCTATTCGAAGATCAACGAAGATCGTGAAATCGTTCTGAACTACTATTTTAACAATGGATTTCCCGACGCAACATTTGAGGCATCGGCCAAGCCTTCCTCAAGCGCGCCCAACCTCATGGATGTGACCTATACAATCCATACCGGGGAGCAGGTAATCGTAGACCAGGTCTACCTTGCCGGATTGAACCAGACTCGTCCATCGGTGGTGCAGCGTGAAATTCAGGTCAAGCCCGGCGATCCATTAAGCCAGGTGGACATGTTGAACACGCAAAAGAGTCTCTATGACCTCGGAATCCTCAGCCAGGTTGACACTGCAGTGCAGAATCCCGCGAGCAACGAACGTGAAAAGAATGTGCTGGTAAATGTGCAAGAAGCCAAACGCTACACCTTCAACTATGGCCTTGGACTGGAGTTCCAAACGGGACAGCCCACGGTTAATGGGAACAATCCCTTGGGTGAGACCGGGGTCAGTCCACGGGTCTCGTTTGGCATTACCAGGCTAAACTTCCGCGGATTGAATCACACAATTGTCTTCAAGGCGAACGTAGGAAGGCTGCAACAACGGGGTTTGATCAGTTACGATGCTCCCCGACTGTTCAACGATCCCAATTGGCGGCTAACCTTCACTACGTTTTACGACAACACCGTCGACGTTACAACGTTTACCTCGCAACGGCTGGAAGGATCGGTCGCAGCCGAACAAACCATCAGTAAGACCAGCATCATGACTTACCGCCTGACTTTTCGGCGGGTCAAGGCCGAGACACCACAGATCAGCCAGGACCAGATTCCACTGCTCTCCCTGCCCACTCGTGTCGGCATTCCTAACTTCAGCTATATCCGCAACAAACGCGACAACGATCTGGAAAGCACCAAAGGCAACTACACCACGATTGATGGAGGCGTAGCGAGCACCTATTTTGCCTCAGAGACTGATTTCGGACGCCTGCTCATCCAGAACTCCACGTATCACGCGATCGGCAAAAACCGGGAGAGAAAATTCGTGCTGGCCCGTTCTACCCGAATCGGAGTCGAAATTCCATACGGAAGAACGTTTATGCCTCAGCCAGGAGAAGAATGCAATACACCCCAGCCCGGGGAATCCGCCTGCCTGCCCCTGGCGGAACGCTTTTTCTCGGGTGGCGGAAACTCGCATCGTGGATTCGGCTTGAACCAGGCCGGGCCGCGTGATCCAATAACCGGATTTCCCCTGGGGGGAAGCGCTCTGTTCATAAACAATATTGAACTCCGCACTCCTCCACCAACCCTGCCGTTTTTTCAGGACAATGTCAGCTTCGCCATCTTCCATGACGCGGGCAACGTATTTACCACCACGCACGATATGTTCCACAACCTGCTGCACTGGAGTCAAAAGGCCCCCCAGCTCTGCCTGCAGGAAGCCACCGCTAAACAGTGCGATTACAACTATATTTCGCACGCCATCGGAATCGGCGTGCGGTACAAGACTCCCATCGGCCCGGTTCGCTTCGATTTCGGATACAATCTGAATCCGCCCGCGTTCCCGAGCCAGAAGACGGTCAACAACACGTCCGTTTTTGATCCTCAGCATGCGAGCCATTTCAATGTTTTCTTCAGCATTGGACAAACGTTCTGATGGGCAACAAGGTCTCCATTTTCATTTTCGCGGCGGTGCTTGTCGCCATGCCTTTCTCATGCAGCGAGGCGGAGGTGATCGATCGCATCGTAGCCACGGTCAACGGCCACATTATTCTGCAGAGCGACTGGGATGACGCGCTTCACTATGAAGCCTTCAGTAGCGGCCGTTCCCTGGATCGTCTGACTGCGGAGGAGCGGAGGTCTGCCCTCGATCACTTGATCGATCAGGAATTGCTGCGAGAACAATTACGCTCTCCCGATTCGCAACACGCATCCGCCGAAGAAGTGGACAGTCGCATTGCTGAAATTCGCAAACAGTATCCGAATGCGAACAACGAAGCAGGTTGGCAAGTTTTGCTGCAAAGCTACGGCCTCAACGAGAAAGACCTTAGGAACCGGGTAGCCACACAACTTGACCTGATGAGTCTTGTCGATACGAAGCTGCGCCCGGCAGTCGATATCGATAACAAGAGCATCGAGAGTTACTACCAGCAGGAACTGTTGCCTCAACTTCATCAAAAGGGTGCGCAGAGTGTTCCTCTGGCTGAAGTTTCAGGGAAAATCAGAGAACTACTCACCCAGAAGAAGATCACGCAACTGTTGACTGCATGGCTGAAAAATCTTCGGGCCGGCAGTCAGATCAGGTCGGAAGCGATGATGACTGCGCCTGGGGGACCAGGCCAATGAGCGAAACCGGCGAGAAGCCGGGACGGCGGAAGATCTGGACGCTGCTGTTGTGGACAATACTTGCTGGTGTGCTGTTGCTTATCGGCCTGGGCTGGTACAGCACCACTGATTCCTTTCGCGAGCTGGTGCGCAAGCGCCTGGTGGTAATGTTGGAACAGATGACCGGCGGCCGGGTAGAGTTGGGCAGCCTGCACACCGTACCTTTCCATTTTCAATTTGAAGTGCGTAATCTGACCATCCACGGGCGAGAACAGCCCGGCGAAGTTCCCTATGCCCACGTAAACAGCCTGACGGCCCAGGTGAAAATCTGGTCGATTCTGAAGACCGAAGCCGGACTGAGCTACCTCGTTCTTGATCATCCGGTGATTCACATCATTTTGTATCCCGATGGGAGCACGAACCAGCCCGAACCTAGAGTAAAGCAAAGCGAACCATCCCCGCCTGTCGAGCGCCTTTTCGCACTTTCCATCAGCCGGCTCGAAATCCGCCACGGTGAACTTATTTGGGGGGACGAGAGAATTCCGCTTGATTTCGCAGCCAGCAACGTCTCCGCGGACATGAGCTACGCGCTCTTTCGTCGAACCTACGACGGCAACATCCTGCTGGGTAAAGTTGACACAGTTCTGCAAAATTACCGCCCTTTTTCGTGGACCGCAGAAACGCACTTCACGTTAAGTCGCAATCTTATCCTGCTGAAATCTCTCAAGGCCACATCCGGACGATCGCACCTCCAGGCTAAAGGTCAGATATCTGGGTTCAATCGTCCCGATTTCAGCGGCTCAAAAATTGAGGCAGATTACGATGTGACGGTCGACCTATCCGAAGCCGCCGCCTTTGTGCGACGGCCAGAGGTGCGACGAGGAGCGGTGCGTCTGACAGGACATGGTGCCTGGTCCACCCAGGATTTCTCGTCAATAGGTAAAGTCTTAGTATCGAGCCTGGACTGGCGCGACCTTCCCATGGGTCTCCACAATGCCACTCTCAGCGCGCAGTATTCGGTCAGTCCCAAGCGGCTTCTGCTTACGCAGATTCAAGGGCGAGTGATGGGCGGCAGCGTCAGCGGCGACGCCGATGTAGCCCAATGGCTAAATCCGCAAACCGCAAGTGCGGTGGCGCATACAAAAGAAACGGAAAGACAGGTGGGACTGGTTCGCCTGCGATTGAAGGATCTTTCTGCCGCCGAAATAGCCGCCGTTGTTTCTACTCCTTCGCGTCCATTCCATAAGGTCAAACTGGCTGGACTGGTGAGTGGCAACGTGGACGCGCGCTGGCGTGGTTCGCCTCGCGACGCTGAAATTCAGGTTGTATCCGATGTCGTGCCGTCGCCAAAACCTACACATGCGCAGTTACCCATCACCGCGCATATTCAAGGATCTTATCGAGCTGGGCCCGGAGAACTGCAGCTTGACCAATTGAATGCGGCAACTCGAGCGACGCAGGTGCATGCCTCCGGGACTTTCTCGTCGAGCGCCGCGCTCAAGGTTGCGGTTACGACCACGGATTTGAGCGAATGGCAGCCGGTTTTTGCGGCCGCCGGATATAGCGGGCCGATGCCTGTCACGCTGAAGGGGCATGCTTCTTTCAACGGCACGGCCACAGGAAAACTGTCCGACATCACTCTCGCGGGCAATCTGCAATCACAAGACTTCGAAACTTTGATTCCCGCTACCTCGCACACTCCCGAGAAAATAGTCACGTGGAATGCATTGCGGGCCGATATCCAACTTTCTCCCTCAGTGTTTGCGGTACGAAATGCAACGTTGAACCGCAACCCGGATTCATTGAAATTCGAGTTTCATGTCCAGCTCTTCTCCCGGCAATTCACCGACGCCAGCGTATTCCAGGCACACCTTGACACCGACGATGCAGACGTGGCGAGCATGCTTGCGTTGGCCGGATACTCATACCCGGTAACGGGCGCTGCTGACGTTCAGTTGCAAGTGGAAGGCACCCGAGTCGATCCGCGAGGACAGGGCAAAGTTGTAGTTCGTAATGGGTCCGTATACGGAGAAGCGATCGAACAATTGAGCGCCGACTTGCGCTTTGACGGTGGAGAAATCAGCGCAACCAATATCTTGGCAAAACATCAAGAGGCAACTGTATCGGGCGATGTCGCTTTCAACCCTGCCAGTCAGGGACTCCGCTTTAATTTGAAAGCCACGAAATTTGACTTGGCCCGAATCCCTCAGCTACAGAACGCTCACATTGATGTCGGGGGGCTGGGGGAGTTCTCAGTGTCGGGCTCGGGCACTCTCCCGGCGCCGATGATCAACGCGTCGATTCACGTTCGCGATCTAACTCTCGATCACGAGCGGGCGGGAGACTTCATCATCAGCGCGGTTTCACGCGGGCAGGGCCTTCAGGTTACGGGACAATCCCAGTTTGAACAGGCAGACCTTAAAATTGATGGCAGCATTCAGCCGCAGGAGGACTGGCCGGCCGATCTCTATTTCCATTTTCGGCAACTCGATGTGGATTCGTTGTTGCGCGTCTATATGCCAAATGGCGTCACTGGACACTCACGCGCGGATGGAGTCGTACATCTTACCGGAGCTTTGCGCCGGCCACGGGAATTGGAACTGACGGCAAGTATCGACGGGCTGCAAGCGGGGGTAGAAGAAGTAACGCTCCACAACGACAAGCCAATTCGCTTTTCCATTGCGAAGCAAACGCTCGAGATTGACCAGTTTCACCTGGTTGGGGACGACACCGACCTCACGGCTACAGGCACGGTTCAACTGACGGGCGACCGTAACCTCGACGTGCGGGCGCAGGGCCGCGTTAACCTCAAGATGATCCAAAGCTTCAATTCAGATTTCACTTCGTCCGGAGTGGTAACCGTAAACTTAGCTCTTTCAGGGCCCTTTGCGCGGCCGGTTACGCAGGGCACAGTGCATGTAGAACATGGCGCCATTGCTTACATTGATCTACCGAGCGCCTTGAGCGATATCAACGGCACCTTGGCGTTCAACCAGGATCGCCTGCAGATCCAAAGTCTGACTGCACATACGGGCGGCGGCCTCGTGACGTTTGGCGGTTACGCCACAGATCGCGGCGGGAAACTGAACTTCGATTTGACGGTGCAGGGTCAGGACGTCCGCTTGCGTTATCCGCCTGGCATCAGTTCAACCGCGAACGCGGATTTACATTTCGCGGGAAGTCCCTCCGGATCGCTCCTGTCGGGCGACATCACAGTGATGAAACTGGCGATGACTCCTGGCTTTGATTTCGGCGCCTATCTGGATCGGTCGCAAGGGTCCGCTCTTCCTCCTACGAACCGTCTGCTCAACCGGGTGCGGCTTGACGTTCACATTGTCACAACTCCCGAGCTACAGATGCAGACCTCCAGCGTCCGGCTTTCCGGCGACGCCGATTTACGGCTGCGCGGAAGCGCCGCCAAGCCGGTGATTCTCGGCCGTGCGGACATTATTGAAGGCGAGGTGTACTTCAACGGAACAAAATATAGCCTGGAACGAGGAGACGTTACCTTTATTAATCCTGTGACCACGACCCCTGTACTTGATCTGCAAGCCACCACCCGCATACGGGATTACGACGTGACCCTGAATCTTAACGGGCAGATCGACCGTCCCAACGTGACATACCGTTCCGAGCCGCCATTGCCAACCTCCGACATTATTGGGCTCTTGGCGTTTGGCCAGACGTCGCAGGAATCGGCACAATTGAATCAATCCCAGTCGGCTTTCAACTCTGAAACATCAAGCGCGATCCTCAGCGCGGCGCTCAACGCCACAGTCAGCAACCGGGTACAAAAGCTTTTCGGCGTCAGCCGCATTAAGATCGATCCTCAAGGCTTGACCACCGAGACCTCTCCCACTCAGACCGGTCCAGCCGTCACCATCGAGCAACAGGTCCAAAACAACCTGACGCTCACCTATACAACCAACGTCGCACAAGCCTCGCAGCAGATCATCCAAGTCGAGTACAACCTGACCCGGAACGTGTCGATCGTCGCTTTGCGCGACCAGAACGGCGTGGTCAGTTTTGATGTTCGAGTGCGCCGCAGAAAGAAGTAGCCGGGCAAAATTGCCGTGGCGGCCGGAATCGAATACTCTGTCTTCCAATCGCGTTCACAGGCGCGAAATGACCAGAACGTAGTATCCTTTCTAAGCTTGACTACCGAAACCTATTCCGACCGATTTGCGATTGATCGCGAAAAAATGGTGCAGACCCAACTGCGAGACCGCGGCATCAGTGATGGGCGTGTATTGCAGGCGATGGAGCGGGTCCCACGTCATGAATTCGTGGATGTGCACTACCGGAATCAATCCTACGAGGATCATCCTCTACCCATCAATGCCGGCCAGACGGTTTCGCAACCTTATATCGTTGCGCTGATGCTGGAAATCTTGCAACTCGAACGGTCTTCCAAAGTGCTTGAAATCGGAACCGGTTCCGGATATCAAACCGCGGTGCTAGCGGAGATAGCGAATCAGGTTTATTCCGTGGAACGACATCCCCAACTGGCGGAGGAGGCTCAACAGATCCTGTCGCGCCTCGGATATTCAAATGTGGTTCTGCATGTGGGCGACGGGGGACAGGGTCTGCCGGAAGAGGCGCCGTTCGATGCTATCGTGGTTTCGGCTGCGGCAAAACAAATTCCCGCACCGTTGTTTGCCCAGTTGCGCGAGGGTGGTCGATTGATCATCCCGGTGGGGTCGCACGAAGCACAGGAACTACAGTTGGTCCGGAAGAGAGAAGGGAAGCCGCTGATTACGTTGCTGGATGGTTGCCGGTTTGTGCCTTTGATCAGCAGCGCTGCTTAGCCGGGTTCAGGTGGTTTCTGTTTTACAATTCTCCCGTGCCTTTTCTTCGAAATCTTCGTGTCACCCTGGAAATGATCAAGTGGGAGCATTCCATCTTTGCTCTCCCTTTCGCTTTGTGTGGAGCTATGCTGGCGGCCAACGGGCTACCTCCCGCACCGCAGTTGCTCTGGATCGTGGTGGCCATGATCGCCGCTCGATCAGCCGCCATGGCGTTCAATCGCCTGGCGGACGCTTCTATTGATGCCGCCAATCCCCGTACGCAAACCCGCGCTTTGCCTGCTGGGACACTCACGCCTGCGTTTGTGGCCAGCTTTGTAATCATTTCGTGCGCCGTGTTCGTCTTAGCTGCGTTCCGCCTGAACCATCTTGCCTTCATGCTTTCCCCGATCGCGTTGGCGGTGGTGCTGTTGTACTCCTATACCAAGCGCTTTACGCGGTGGTCGCACTTGTTCCTGGGACTGGCCTTGGGCATTGCGCCGTCCGCGGCGTGGATTGCTGTTCGCGGCTCTTTCGATCCTCGCATTCTGTTGCTGACCGCGGCCGTCACGTTCTGGGTGGGAGGGTTTGATGTACTCTATGCCTGCCAAGACTATGAATTCGACCGTCTGGCGGGCTTACACTCGATTCCGCGATATTTCGGAATAAGCGACGCCCTCTGGATCGCACGCCTGTTTCATGTAGTGATGTTGTTGCTGCTGATCGGTTTGGTGGTGGTTTTCGGGCTGGGCAAGCTGGCAGTGGCGGGTGTAATCGTAGTAATGCTGCTCCTGGCCTATGAACACTCGCTGGTTTCGAGTACCAATCTTTCCAAGTTAAACGCGGCGTTTTTCACCATGAACGGAGTCATTTCCGTAGTGTTCCTCGGTTTCGTCGCCAGCGACCTGCTATTGCGGAGGTAGTACGAGACAGGTTCCACCCTGTGACTTCCATTTATGGCTGCGGTATCATCAAAAGGATGTCCACACCGCATCCATTTCAGACTGATGATCCGCGGATCAGGCCTATTCACGCCAAGGTTATTAACAGCGAGCGTTTGAGCTCAGATGACGGCCTGGCTTTGTATCGCACCGGAGACATCCTGGCTGTGGGGTGGTTGGCCAATCACGTCCGCGAGCGCCTACACGGCGATAAGACATACTTCAATGTCAATCGTCATCTGAATCCAACCAATGTTTGTGTGGCAGCATGCCGTTTGTGTGCGTTCGGCCGCAAGAAAGATACGCCTGGCGCATACACAATGGCGTTGGAAGAAGCTTTCGAGACGGCAGCGTCGGGTTATAGCGAGGCGGTCACGGAATTTCACATCGTGGGTGGTTTGCATCCCGACCTGCCTTTCCAATATTTTCTCGACTTAATCTCCGGCTTGAAAGAGCGATTCCCGCAAGTGCATCTGAAGGCCTTCACCATGGTTGAGATAGCGTACCTCTCCAAGCGTGCCAAGCTTTCGATTCTCGAGACGCTCGAACAATTAAAGGCAGCCGGGGTAGATTCCCTGCCTGGCGGAGGAGCTGAAATTTTTGCGGATCGTGTCCGGCACATAATCTGCGACCACAAAATAGACGGCAGTCAGTGGTTAGATACGGCAAAGCTGGCTCACCGGATTGGCTTGAAATCGAACGCTACGATGCTCTACGGCCACGTCGAGAATGACGAAGACCGCGTCGATCATCTGCTCAAGCTCCGTGCGCTTCAGGATGAAACCGGAGGTTTCCAGACTTTTATTCCCCTGGCATTTCATCCTGACAATACACCCCTTCAGCATTTGCCGAAGACCAGCGGGATGCTCGATATCAAGCAAATCGCGGTAAGCCGCCTCCTGCTGGATAATTTTCCTCACATCAAAGCTTACTGGCAGATGATGAGCCCCAAGATTGCGCAGATTGCCCTTCGTTTCGGCGCTGACGATATCGACGGTACGGTAGTAGAAGAAAAGATCTACCATGACGCCGGCGCTACCACTCCGCAGGGCATGCAGCGCAAGGATCTGATGCGATTGATTCGCGAAGCGGGAAGAGAGCCGGTGGAACGCGATACGTTGTACCGTCGGGTCACACGAACGGAGACCTCTGTAACGGTTGCGGTCTAGCGTTTTTCTCGTAGCCGGTCAGTCTCTTCTACCTGAGAATGGTCCCAAGGGTAGCGCTCCAAAACATTTGATTCCCAAATTAAAACGTTGATTTCTCCAAATGCCTCTTGCGTTGTGTAAGGCGAGTTGTAGAATCGGTTTGTAGGGACGAAAAAGCTTCACGGGCCCCGCTACCCGTGTTCTTGAGGCTTGACATGAATGTCCACATTAGCTACAAACTCCGCAAGACTCCGGATATCGAAAAAGAAGTCGGTCACCAAGTCGAGAAACTGCGCAGGAGACTGCAGCTGTTTCGGCCCGAACTCGTACATCTCAAGGGATTGGTAGAACAGAACTCGCCCCGCGAGGGCGTGACTGTGTCGCTCAACTTGCGATTGCCCTCAGGCCAGATGGCAGTCCAGCAATCCGCCCAAACTCCGGTGGCAGCGATCAAGGGCGCCTTCGACGATGTCAGGCAACAGATCACGCGTCATAAAGATCTGCTACGAAGTTCCCACAAGTGGACACGCCGCCGTTCGGAGAGAACTCATATCGAGGCCCAGGTTCCTTTCGAACAGACCCTGGCGGCTCTGCCCCCGTCCACCATCTCAGCTGAAGATATTCGGTCCTACGTAAACGCAAATCTTTCCCGGCTGGAACGGTTCGTGGAGCGCGAACTCTATTTTCGCGAAGCGGCCGAACAACTGGCGTTTGACTCCGTCACCAAGGAAGAGGTCATCGACGAGGTGATCGTCGCAGCCCTTGGCGACGGTATCGATAAGCCCGACAAGCTCGCCCTGGAGCCATGGCTGTATCGGCTGGCAATTCATGCGATTGGGGACCTTCAAGCGCGCAGTTCTGATCATGTCTTATCGGTCCATCTGGAAGATTCAGCGCGTATGCCGAACGTTCGCGGCAGTGATGAGCCGGAATTGCAGTTTCATCAGCCGGACGAATCTCTCACCCGGGAAAGCATGATTGCGGACGACCGGGTCGCCACGCCCGAGGACATTGCTTATTCAGATGAGATGAACCATCTGATGGAATCGGCGCTGGCCGCGGCTAAGCCCGGGGATCGCGAAGTATTCATCCTGCACACAATCGAGGGATTTTCGGTGGCCGAAATTGCAGCCATCACAGATCGCCACCCGGAGTCCATCAGCGCTTCGATCGTGGCTGCACGCGAACACCTTCGGCGGTCCCCATCAATGGCAGCGCCCTTCAAAAGACGAGGCCTGCAGCAGACAGGTACGGATTAATCACAACCACTTTCGGAGATGATTGATGATCACTCGCGAAGATATCCTCGAACTGGCACGGTTCCAGGCTAATGGTCCCGACTGCGCTATTAGCTTTTATTTTCAACCCGCCACCCCTCGAAACAAATCGCATCATGAGGATGCGATCCTCGCGAAGGATCTGCTCCGGCAGGCGCAGCGTCAAGTCGAGAAGAATGGACACAACGGTTCTGCGCGAGCCGATCTGAATCGTATTTTGGAATTGGCCAGTGACTGGCAGGGAAGCCAAACCCGCGCCAAAGTTGTTTTCGCCTGTAGCAGTCGCAATATCTGGCGAGAATTCGAACTGTCGCCGCATTTCTCCTGCACTCAGGTATTCGTCAATCGCCGCTTTCATCTCAAGCCTCTGGTCTTGCTACTACGGGCGCAACCGCATTTGTGGATGGTTTTTGTGGACCGTCACCGCGCGCGCATCTTTGATCTGCATCTCGACGAGCTTAAAGAACGCGAAGCATTGTTCCACCCCCTACCTAGACGTGGACGGGGGGACGGCTTCGCAGGATACGACGCGGGACATGCCGAACGCAGCGTTAACGATGAAATCCTTCATCACTACAAGCATGTGGCTGAATGTCTGCGGCAGGGTGAGGAAAAAGGTGCTTTCGATAACCTGGTCGTCGGCTGTCTGGACGTCAATTGGCCTGAGTTCGAGTCTCATCTTCATCCCTGTGTCAAGAAGCGACTGCTCAAGCGGATCGCGACGGATGTCGGCAAAGTTACTGAGCAACAGGTACGGGAGCAGGCCACAGATATTATTCGAGAATCGTTTGATCAACACCGTAGTGAATTAATGACAGATGTTCTCAGCCAGGCAAAAGGCAACGGTCGCGGTGTTACCGGATTGCGTCGGGTCTTGCGTTCACTTGAGATGGGCGAAACACAGACGCTGGTGATCGGCGATAATTATTCCGCGCATGCGGTGGAATGTGGCAGCTGCGGCCATATCGATGCGCACATGGTTCGCTATTGTCCACTTTGTGGACGAGCGACGCGTGTGTTGGACGATGTCTGCGAAGCTATCGTTCCGGCCGCCATTCGGCGCGGCATCGACCTTTATTTCGTGAAGCCCGATCCGGCACTCGACCACGTGGGTAATATCGCGGCGTTGCTCCGCTTCCGCGCCGACCGCAGTAAGGGCACCTTGGCCGCGGCCTCGTAGGCCGGCAACGCCGACTCCGCTATTCCGCGCTCTCCCCGCCTCTTCCGATGGCGACTCGCTCCCTTGGGTCGTCATGTTATGCTTTGCGGTTTCCTGAACATTTTCTAATTTCGGAGGAGCAGAATGGTTTTCTCGCGTCGTGACTTTCTGTCGACAGCTGTGGTCGGCGCTGTGTCACTCGGACTGGAGGGGCAAGAGCCGATCAACGCCCCTTCCGGGAAACAGGGGACTTCGCCCAGGTCAGGGAAGCGTCCAATCATCATTTCCGCCGGAAATGGAGTCGATTATCTTGACGAAGCGTTTGCTTTCTTAAAAAACGGAGGCGACACTCTGGATGCTGCTCTGAAGGTGGTAAAAGGTCCAGAAGACGATCCAAACGAGGACAGCGTCGGGCTGGGCGGTTTGCCTAACGAAGAAGGCGTAGTCGAACTGGATTCCTGCTGCATGCACGGACCTACCCGACGGGCCGGATCTGTCGGTGGGGTACGCAACATCAAGAATGTCTCGCTAGTCGCCCAAGCGGTCATGCAGCACACCGGACATGTCATGCTGGTGGGGGAGGGCGCGGAACGTTTTGCCGTGGCTCAGGGGTTTCCTCGTGAAAATCTGCTCACAGAGCATTCCCGAAAAATCTGGCTGCTTTGGAAAGAGACCCATTCGGACTGGTGGGGTCCAGGACTCGCTGATCCCAATTGGAAGAAAAAGGTGCCAGCGGCATTGCACAGCGACAATTTCCAGCAGCGGGTTGATCGGATGAACCAGGTGGCCGCCGATTTGGGCATCGCGCCCGAACTGCGAATGATGGCGATCCGCAAGGTTCTTTTCCCGCCGACCGGGACCATCCACTGTTCAGCGCTGAACGACAAAGGCGAGATTTCCGGTACAACGACAACCAGTGGACTGGCGTGGAAGCTTCCCGGGCGCTGCGGCGATTCCCCGATTATCGGAGCCGGTTGCTATACCGATCAGGATGTGGGCTCGGCGGGCGCGACAGGCAGCGGGGAGGAAAATATTAAAGTGGCGGGCGCCCACGCCATCGTCGAGAACATGCGCCACGGCATGTCTCCTCTCGATGCCGGCATGGACGCTCTAAAGCGAATCGTACGTAACTACAACGGCGATATGGGCCGGTTGCGGTTCACCGACATGACATATTACGTTCTCCGCAAGGACGGGGCTTACGCAGGCGTGTCGCTTTGGGACGGCTACGAGACGGGTAAGCCTCACAAGATCGCGGTTCACGACGGAACCAGGCGGGCGGAAAAGACAGTCAGCCTTTTTTCGGGAGTCTCTCAGGAGTGGCCGCCAACGCCCTCCTGATTGAAATATACACTGAAACAGTGTACACTATTTCAGTGAAAAAAAATATCACTCTAAGCGCAGAGGAATCGCAAATTGAGCAGGCCCGGTTGGTAGCGCGGGCGCAGCGCAGGACTCTCAACGCGGCGTTTAGAGAATGGCTTGAACAGTATGCCGCACAGGCTGGAGCAGGTGCCGCTGTCGAGTCCCTGATGCATCGCCTGCGACACGTGCGTTCGGCTGGTCCCTACGCGCGGGATGAGATGAATGAGCGATAGATTCTTCATCGACACCAACATCTTTGCCTACACCTTTGACGAAAAAGCGCCGAAAAAAGCCCAGCGGTCGTTGCAGTTGATTCGAGAGGCTGTCGATACCGGAAGGGGGATTGTCAGCTACCAGGTGGTGCAGGAGTTTTTCAACCTTGCGCTTCGTCGTTTTCCGCAGCCCATGAATTCGGCGGACGCGGAGCAATATCTGATGACCGTATTCCGCCCTTTGCTGGCGATTCACTCTTCGTCTGCGCTCTACATTGAAGGATTGCGAATTGCTGGAAAATACCGACTTTCATGGTACGACTGCCTGATTGTCTCTGCTGCCCTTCAAGGCGAATGCAGTGTTCTATATAGCGAAGACTTGCAGCACGGTCAGAAAATAGAAAACCTGCGGATCGAAAACCCGTTTATTTGATCCGTACGCCCAGGGGCTGATCCATCCTAGACAAATCTGACCTTCACATCCGGCCCTTTCTCTAGATGGATGCTGTCGATGAATCGTACTTTCCCGGTACGCAGAGTCAAAATAACCGACGATGTTCGCGTGCCTTCACCAAAGAACCGGACGCCTTTCATCAAAGATCCGTCAGTCACGCCGGTAGCGGCGAAGATGAGTTGTTTGCCGGGGGCCAGATCCTCTGCTTCGTAAATCTTGGTTTTGTCCTTGATGCCCATGCGTGCGATCCGTTCTTCAAGCTCCGGCTTGTCGATCACCAGGCGGCCCAACATATAGCCATTCAGGCATCGGATGGCTGCGGCGGTGATCACGCCTTCCGGCGCGCCACCCGATCCCATGACGGCATGCACTCCAGTCCCAATGACCGCGGCGGCGATGCCGGCAGACAGATCGCCATCGCCGATCAGCCTGATTCTCGCTCCAGCCTTTCGGATGTCGGCAATCAGTTTCTCGTGGCGAGGGCGGTCGAGCACGATCACGACCAGGTCTTCAATATCGCGTCCCATGCGCTTGGCAATATTTTTCAGGTTGTCGACAACCGGCGCGTCAAGATCCACCGCATCTTTGCAGGATGGGCCCACAACAATTTTTTCCATGTAGCAGTCAGGCGCGTTGAGCAGTCCGCCGCTCTCGGAAGCCGCCAGCACAGTGATGGCACCAGGCGCGCCTGTGGCGCAGAGATTCGTACCTTCCAGGGGATCAACCGCGATATCTACTTCTGGAACCTCGGTTCCGTCGGGAAACTCGGCACCCACTTTCTCGCCGATATAGAGCATGGGTGCTTCGTCGCGCTCCCCTTCACCGATCACAATCGTGCCACGCATGGGGATGGAATCCATGGTCTTGCGCATGGCTTCGGTCGCCACCTGGTCAGACAACTTACGCTCGCCTTGTCCCATGGTATGAGCGGATGCGATAGCCGCCGTCTCCACCACGCGCAGAAACCTTGAAGCCAAATCGCTCTCAATATTGCGGCCAAAGGTTCGGGCTTTGAGCTCCGATTTACTGGTTGTCGCCATTCAAGTGCCTCCGTATGAACCGGTTTGAGACTATAACCCCAACCGACGTGTGAGCGAAAGTTACCCGCGGTTCTGTTGGAGGCCGTCAAGCTGAACGGCGTTGCCGACGGTTGATTGGATTAGGTTTCGCGAGGTTCAAAATGCGTCAATCCCAGTGACACTCTGACCGATGATGAGGGTGTGGATATCGTGCGTGCCCTCGTAGGTCTTCACCGATTCCAGGTTTGCCATGTGGCGGAAAATTGGGTATTCGTCGGCCACTCCATTGGCCCCTAGGATGTCGCGTGCCATGCGGGCGCATTCCAGCGCCATCCAGACATTGTTTCGCTTGGCCATGGAGATGTGTTGGGGAGCTACTTTCTCCTTATCTTTCAGGCGGCCGACTTGCAGGATCAAAAGCTGCGCTTTAGTAATTTCTGAAATCATCCAGGCAAGCTTCTGTTGCACTAGTTGATGAGAGGCGATGGGCTGGTCGCGAAACTGTTTGCGGAAAAGTGAGTATTGCAGCGCGCAGTCATAGCAAGCCATGGCTGCGCCAACGCCCCCCCATGCGATCCCGTAACGCGCCTGGCTCAAACACATCAGCGGAGACTTCAATCCCCCGGTCTTGGGCAAAAGATTGGTCGCAGGAATTCGCACATCCTGCATGATGAGGCTCGAAGTCACCGAAGCGCGCAGCGACCATTTGCCGTGAATATCCTCCGCTCTGAAGCCGGGCCGATCAGTTTCCACCAGAAATCCACGTATCTGGTTGTCGTCATCTTCGACTTTGGCCCAGATAATTGCGACATCGGCAATCGATCCGGAGGTGATCCACATTTTTTCGCCATTCAAAATGTATTCGTTGCCCGACTTGCGGGCTCGGGTACGCATGCCGCCGGGATTGGAGCCGAAATCGGGTTCGGTCAATCCAAAACAGCCGATCTTCTCGCCTTTTTGCATCACTGAAAGCCAGGTCTGCTTCTGCTCATCGCTGCCAAAGGCGTAGATCGGGTACATAGCTAAGGATGAGTGGACGCTGACAAATGAACGAATGCCACTGTCTCCTCGCTCCAATTCCTGCATTACGAGCCCGTATTCCACATTCGACATCCCGGCACAGCCATATCCGTGTAGGCTCGCACCATAAAAGCCCAGGTCCGCCATGGGCTTCACCAGTTCTTTCGGGAAACGCGCCGAGCGGTTGCACTCCTCAATGATCGGGATTAGGTTGTCCTCAATGAACTTGCGGGTGGTGTCCCGAACCAGGCGCTCATCGTCACTCAGCAAAGAATCGAATTCGAGGAAATCAACTCCCCGGAACTTGATAGCCATTCGTCTCTCTCGTTTCTGTTTCGGGCCACGGAATCGGGCAGGCACTCAGGGTGGAAACCCTAGAAGGTAACAAAGGGCCGTCGGACCGTCAAATGTCCCAAAAGCCGAAGACGGCGTGGAGGGGAGGAGAACGGTGTAGGTTACCCGAATTTTACAATCTTTTTGCAAGGCGTTGGCATGATCCAGTGCTCCCGGCATCTAACCTTTCGTTAGTTGCCAGTGTGCCAAAAGAGGGGCACAATACAGCGGTTTCCCAGATCATGCGTCTTTATTCACATCAATCTCGAATAACGAGTCTGATCGTCTTAGCTTTAATTTTCGCGCCAGCAAGCCTAGCTTTGGCGACAGTGGCAGATCTTCCAAGCAACCACACTTCGCTCGATCGAGGGTTCCACTTGCTGTACAACCTCGATTTTGAACAGGCTCATCAGGTCTTTCTTTCGTACCAGCGTGAGCGTCCGCGGGATCCGGTTGGCCCTACAGCCGAGGCTGCGGGTCTTCTCTTTTCGGAGTTTCATCGCCTAGGGATACTGGAAACACAATTTTACGCCGACGACAGAAGCTTCCTGAACCGAGCAAAGGTGGTGCCTGACCCGATTATCCGCGACAGTTTCAACGCAGCACTGGTCAAGGCCCAGAATGTGGCCAATGCCCGTCTCGCCACCAGCCCTCAGGATCGGGATGCGTTGTTTGCTATGACCCTTTCATCAGGTTTACAGGCGGATTACGCAGCCATGATCGAGAAGCGAAATTTACCTTCTCTTCGCTTCACGCGAGAGGCAAATGATTGGGCAGGGAAATTGTTGGCGGTTGACCCTAATTGTTACGACGCGCATGTTGCGACCGGGTTCAGCAAGTACATCATTGGCAGTATGGCCGCGCCGCTGCGATGGATCATGCGGCTAGGCGGGGTCTCTGGGGACAAAACGGCGGGACTCGCGGAACTGCAAATCACAGCCGATCGTGGCCAATATCTGGGGCCGTTCGCCCGAATCCTCCTAGCCATCGCTTACGTTCGCGACAAGGACACGGCAAAGGCAAGAAGTGTTTTAGCCTCGCTGCGCGATGAATTCCCTAAGAATCCGCTCTTTGCCCAGGAAATCGCCCACCTGGATTCTGCAAAATGACGCAGGGGGTGGACGCGGTATCTTCGCGGCCGCTTTTTCGTTCTTAGTTTTTTCGAATTCCAACTCCTGACCAGTTCACGCGAAATTCACCCTTTTGTAACATTGCTGTAACAATCACAGCGTAAAACTGGGCGCATCATCATAAGGAGGACCATCGAGTGATCCGCCGCATCGTGCTGTTGTGTCTCGCGTTTGCCCTACCTGCTTTAGGGCAGACAACATTGAATGGAGCCGGAGCGACCTTCCCTAATCCAATGTATCAAAAGTGGTTTAGCGAATATCACAAGGCCCACCCGGACATTCAATTCAATTACCAATCCATCGGAAGTGGCGGCGGCATCCGCCAGGTGTTGGCGCAAACCGTTGATTTTGGCGCCAGCGACGGTCCGATGACCGATGAGCAGCTCTCCCAGGCTAAAACCAAGATCCTTCACATTCCGACCGTACTCGGTGCAGTCGTTCCTGCCTACAACGTCCCTGGAGTCACCGGAGAATTGAAGTTCACCCCAGAAGCTTTGGCGGGGATTTTCTTGGGCAAAATCACTACCTGGAACGATCCAGCTATCGCCAAGGCAAACCCCGGTGTTAACTTACCCGGTCAATCAATTATTGTGATCCATCGCTCCGACGGCAGCGGTACGACCTATATCTTCACCGATTATCTTTCAAAGATCAGCCCGGACTGGCAGAGTGGGGCAGGTAAGGGAACTTCGGTAAAGTGGCCGGTAGGGCTGGGTGGAAAGGGCAACGAAGGTGTCGCCGGAATGATCCGCCAGATGCAAGGTGGCATTGGTTATATCGAGTTGATCTACGCGGTTCAGAACAAGATCGATTACGGCAGCGTGCAGAATTCGTCCGGAACATTCGTGAAGGCTTCCTTGGAAAGCGTTACGGCGGCTGCGGCTTCAGCCAAAAGCATGCCTGCGGATTTTCGCGTATCCATCACAAACGCACCCGGCAAGGAAGCCTACCCTATCTCAAGCTTTACCTGGCTTCTGATTCCCGAAAAATCGAAGGAGGCTGGAAAAGGAAAAATTCTGGCAGATTTCCTGACCTGGATGGTAGACGACGGACAGAAAATGACGGCGGAGCTCACATACGCGCCTCTGCCTGAAAGCGTGGCTACAAAGGTAAAGGGTGCGATCAAGCAGGTGCAATAATTAGTTTCGAAAATTCCAGCCGAAAGAATAATCACAGACTTAAGGGACGGACGAGATGTCCGTCCCTTATTGCATTCCTGCATGTTCTATACTGAGTGTTGAAGTCTTGGCCTACCGAAGTGCTCGCTGTTATCGGTTCTGGGTGCTAGTTGTACCTAAGCAGGACCTGGTGGGCTAAAATCTTTACTGCTCTCGACTTCCGTGCGGAATGAGGAAAAATAGTCAGCCTTACGAATTTCGCTCTAAGTCGGCAACCGATTGCGAATGTCTCATCTCTGACCACGCGCCCGATTTCTATGTCCCGCCTCGCCTTGGACAACCCGGCCAATTACATCAATCGAGAAGCCTCGTGGCTAGCCTTCAATCGCCGTGTTCTCGAAGAAGCTGAGGATGAGAAGAATCCTCTACTCGAGCGCCTGAAATTTCTCTCTATTTCTGCCAGCAACATGGACGAATTTTTTGAAGTCCGCGTAGCCGGACTTGTGCAGCAAATTGAAGATGGCTACACCGAGGCCGGAGCTGACGGTCTCACTTTGGTCGAAGAGCGCGATGTGGTCTCCAAGTTGACTCACACATTTGTGGACGACCAGTATAGGTGCTGGAACGAAGAGCTTCGTCCCGCGCTGGCCCATCATGGAATACGTGTTCTGGGAGTGCACGAACTCGATTCTCGGGCCCGTGCATTCATCGAGGAATACAGCGAACGGGAACTCGATCTCCTGTTGACCCCCGTCACGGTGGATCCGGCACATCCTTTTCCGCGCGTCATCAATAAGGCTCTATCTGTGGCCTTCCTGCTTCGCCGGCGCCGTCGGTCGGCTCTCACCTATACCGGCGTGGTCACCGTTCCCAGGGCTCTCCCACGCCTGGTGCGTTTGCCCTCGGACGGGACCGACGATTTTATCTTCCTGGCCGATTTGGTCGCCTTCCACGCTTCCCGGATGTATCACGGATATGACGTCGTCTCATCCGCTGCCTTCCGCGTTACCAGAAACAGCAATCTCTATTTGGCGGAAGAAGAATCCCGTAATTTGCTGGAGTCGGTGCGGACGGAATTGCACAATCGGCGCAAGGGGGATGCGGTCCGCATGGAGATTGAATCCGACGCGGAGCCCGAGATCATCGAGCGATTACGTACCAATTTCGAGCTTGAACCCTGGCAGGTATTTTCCGTCAACGGTCCGGTAAACCTGTCGCGCCTGTTCAATATCTATGAACAAACGACGCACCCTGACCTGAAATTTAAGGCGTTTATTCCGCGTGAACTCAGGCTGACCGCTAAATCTCAAGATCTTTTCGAGGAACTTCGCCGGCACGATATCCTGCTGCACCACCCGTTTGATTCTTATGATTCAGTTGTCTCGTTCATCGAAGCTGCAGCTACGGACTCGCGAGTGCTTTCAATTAAGCAAACTCTTTACCGGACCAACGAACACTCCCTCATCGTTCCTGCACTGATCGCCGCCGCCGAAAAAAAGGAAGTTACCGCGGTGGTAGAACTGAAAGCCCGCTTCGATGAAGACAGCAACATTCGCTGGGCCCGCGATTTGGAAGATGCCGGGGTGCAGGTTTTCCACGGTCTGGTGGGCCTTAAGACACATTGTAAGTTGTCTCTATTAGTGCGCCGCGACCACGATGGTGTGGCCCGCCGCTACGCTCACCTGGGGACCGGAAACTACAACGCGAATACGGCGCGAATCTATACCGATCTGAGCCTGCTTACGGCGGACCCGGAAATTACCGCCGCGGTGCACGACGTATTTAATTTTCTGACAGCCTACGCGGAACATCCCAAGTATGAACCGCTTCTGGTTGCACCGATTGATTTGGCGGAAGGATGTCTCGCGCTGATCACTCGCGAAACCGAGCACGCGCGTCACGGCCGTCCGGCACACATCATTGCCAAGATGAATGCCTTGCTAGACAAGAACATCATCACGGCGTTGTATCGGGCTTCCCAAGCTGGTGTTGACGTCGATCTAATCGTGCGAGGCATGTGCGCCTTGCGACCTGGCATTCGTTGGATAAGCGACCGCATTCGGGTGCGCAGTATTGTAGGCCGCTTCCTCGAACACAGCCGCATTTTCCACTTTGCCAACGGAGGCCAGGAAGAGACCTATCTCAGCAGCGCCGACTGGATGCCACGAAATCTCTACGAACGCGTGGAAGTCATGTTTCCATTGAAGGATGCGCTCAATCGAGAGCGTGTTCGCCAGGAGATTTTGAACGCCTATCTGGCAGACAACGTTAAATCTCGAGTCCTGGTCAAAGACGGGACGTACGTTCGCAGCTGGCAAGCAGAGGGAAAACGCAAGCCTCCAGCGCCGGCGCTGGCATTCAACGCACAAGATTTCCTGTTAGGGTTGGCGGAGGGCAAACAGGCAGTGGAATCGATGCCTGCGCCCTCGACGCGCAAGGCGCGCAGGGTGGTGCTTGGAAAGGAACGGTAAAGATTAATGGTTATATATTTCCTGCGTCATGCCAGTGCTGGACAGCCGGTACCCAACCAGAAAAAAGACGAAAAGCGGGCCCTCGACGAAACAGGAGTCGAGCAATGTGGGTATGTTGGACGGGCGCTCTCTGCGCTTGACGCTCAGGTCGATTTGATTCTTTCCAGCCCGTTGAAGCGCGCGGCGCAGACTGCATCATTAGTGGGTAATGAAATGGGTTACGAAGGAAAATTGCAATTCGAAGATGGATTGCGCCCAACCGCTTCGTTCGCGGATTTTCGTAAGATGCTGGATAAGTACACCCGGCGCGAATCGATCATGGTAGTGGGACACAATCCCAGCTTAAGCGAGTTCCTCGCGCGCTCCATCAGTGAAGCCGGTTGCGAAGCCGGAATCGAACTTAAAAAGGGGGCAATCGCCCGGGTGGAGACGAATCGAAATTCCGCATCCCTGATGTGGTGCCTTACGCCGAAAATTCTGCGAACCCTTTACGCCGCCGCCGCCGAGAGTTCCCGGCCAAAGACTTCCAAAAAATAGCTGCTTTCTTTTTCCACGGCCCAGAGCTCTAAATCCACACTGGCCCGCGGCCGGGCCAAAAGAACCAGGCTGACATGCGCTTCGCTGACCTTTACCCGCGTACGGCTCACGGCGCCGCTTCGTCCTAGGTTCAATGCGCGAGCCAATCGCAGGATAAGTGAGGCCTTCCTCACACTCTCACGGTCAGGCGGTGGCAGAACCTTCATCGCGGCATCCCCGGGCGCAGGGCGAGACTTGCCCAGATATCGTGCGATGGCCGCGATAATTCGTCTTTGCTCCGGGGTGTAACCGAGAATCTCAGAATGGGCAATGATGTAATAGGCGTGGCGATGGCGTCCGTTACGATTCACGTAGTCCCCGACTTCGTACAACATGGCGGCTGCCGAAAGCCACTCCTCGTACTCGGGCGGCAGGCGGTGTACCGTTTTCAGCGTCTTGAACAAGAGCATGGCAGCTTCGCGTACCTGCAAAGCGTGATTCATGTCGACGCGGTAGTGACTGACGGCGGCGCGGATCGAATCCCATCGCTCTGACTGAATGTGCTTGACCGAGCGCGTACTGCGATCGTATTCAGCTGCCATCTGTTCCAGCAGACCGTCACGTAATCCCAGGGGAGAATAACGAAAGCCGGCAAGTTGGCACCGTTCCAGAAGCTCGGAATAGACCACAGCTCCGGCGATCACGATTTCTGCGCGCCGGGGTCCGATCCCCGGCTGCTTGATTCGTTGTTGGAGATTTAGCCGCGCGAGCATCTTGGCGATGCGGCGCATCTGCGCCCTGGAAACGGACGTGGCTCGCGGCCCTCTGGTTTTGTAGAGGGCATGGCAGACTGCCGCCAATGAGGCTGCGGTGCCCGAAGTGGCGATGACAATCTTGGGGCGAGATCTAGTGATGCGATCGGCAATTCTTCCAATCTCTCGCTCGACAAAACCGCGCAGACGTCGTAATTCCGCCTTGCGCGGTGGATCGTGCTGCAGGAATTCGCTGGTAAGACGGACCGCCCCCAGCGGCAAGCTGACGGTCTCGCGAATATGACCATCGCTGGAGATTGTGAGCTCGCAACTTCCACCACCGAGATCAACCATCAGAACCGGAGCGGCTCCGATTCGCTGAGCTGAAACCAAACCCAGGTGGATGAGCCGCGCTTCTTCCAGCCCCGAGATAATTTCAACTTTCCATCCCGTGGTGGAGCGGACCCATTCCAAAAAGGCTGTGGAATTACGGGCATCACGCAAGGCGCTGGTAGCGACTACCCGCGTGGTCTCCGCACCTTGCTGTTGCACCGCGCGATGAAACCGACGCAGCACCTTTACGGTATCGGCAATGGCCTCGGGGGTGAGCAGGCCAGTGCGAAAAACTCCTTCGCCTAGCCGAGTAACCTGGCGGTCTTCATGAATTTCGCGAAGTGTGCGTCCGGTGAGGCGCGCTATTTTTAGTCGAACGGAGTTCGATCCGATATCGACCGCGGCTAGAGTCGGCATGCGCACGATTAGTGTATCGCGGGGGGGTAAGGGTTGCACCGAGTCCCGAAGGTTTGGCGGAGGTTCGCGAACCGCGCAGGCCTGAGCCACAAAGATCGCAGAGAATGCCCAGTAGCAGCCCGCCTGCCGCGTAACTCGCAACCTAAGTTTGCTATGCTACGCGGATGCCGCGACCTTTTCTGATCGATACAGACGTCGCCTCTGACGACGCTGTCGCACTAATCATGGCGCTGCGCTCGCCGGATGTCAGAGTCGTTGGCATCACTACTGTCGCGGGAAATGTCGACGTCCGGCAAGCCACTCGAAACGCCCTTCACACCATTGAACTCTGCGACGCTAAAGTCCCGGTCTACGTCGGCGCTGGTAAGCCGTTGCTGCGAGCCCACCAAAGCGCCACCTGGTTCCACGGTCGCGACGGTCTTGGAGACCACGGCTATCCAGCCCCTCGACAGTCTCCTAACCAGCTTCACGCTGTGGACGCGATCATCGAAACCGTTGAGGCAAATCCCGGACTTGTGGTGGTCACTCTGGGTCCACTTACCAATCTTGCTCTGGCGCTCACCAGACATCCATCCATCGCCTCCAAGGTGGGCCGATGCGTAATCATGGGAGGCGCCCCTTGCTGCGAAGGCAATGTGACGCCGGCAGCCGAGTACAACATTTGGGTTGATCCAGAGGCGGCGCGGATCGTCATGCTCGGGGGATTGCCGGTCGAGCTCGTCGGTTGGCAAACTTCCCGCGGTAGAGCTGTCCTCGATGAGACCGACATAGCACAGATACGCGCGCTAAAGAATAAGGTGGCTGATTTCGCGATCGAGAGCAACAGCCGCGCTCGGGAGGCCTACAAAGAGCAAACTGGTGAAGATGGAATTTCCTTACCCGATCCGGTTGCCATGGCTATCGCACTCGACCCGGCCATTGGCTCCGAATGGAGCGAGCATCATGTAGATGTTGAAATTCACAGTGAGCTGACCCGCGGTATGACCGTAGTGGATCGGCTCAATGTGGGTGCCGATGATCGCAATCGAGTCGTGTGGGCCGAAGTCCAACGGGGACGCAAAGCCCGGGTGTGCTGGACAATCGACCCGGCGCGCTGGAAAAGGGCACTATTTTCGGCTTTGCAATGAGGCTTCGCCCGAGTCCTTCGCAGATTACCGTAAATCATAAAGATAGGCTCTCGCTCCCGTGCTTTGAAACTTATCCAGGCGAACTCCCATGCGGTCGAGTTGTTGAATGAAGAAAGGCTCCTCTTGCAGTCCGTCTCCGACCCAGAGGTGTGAAAACAGCACCCATACACGAGGCTGGCCGCGAAGCTCCTCGATATCGGCTACGTAACACGTACGATCAACTCCACAATCCGCTCCAATTCTCACCGCGGGCGGCTGCAGGTAATAGACTTCGGAATAGTACAGAAACTGATATCGCGCCCAGTGATAGACAAACCAGACATCATCCTCTTGCTGATGCGACTGTATGTATTGAATCGCCAGCCTGATGTCTTCAGGTCGTTGCGGATGGACCAACGTCCGCGCGTCCATCCAAACCGGCTTTGCCAATAGAAGAACAACCAGGACGATTTGAACTTGATGTACGAACCGCCACTTGCTGTCGTCAAGCAACCTTACTCCTTCTCCGATCAACATCAGTAGAATGGGCACGGCGAACAAAAACAACCTCCCGCCCAGCGGATAGAGGTGAGCGAACGCAGCGATCACCGCGACGATAAGTGGGGCGGTCAGCAGCCATAGTCGAATCGGATTTCTGCGGGCAAGCCTGGCACACCCCATCACGAAACATGCAGTCCCCACCACGGAGAGTACTTGCACAGGATCATCAAAGAGCCCGAAGAATCGATCGATTAAGAACGAAACGGAGGTAAGCGACCAGAACGGACCGGGAGGAAAGTAGTTTCGCCAGAAGTTTAGCAACGCTTGATCGGTGCTTAATGGGTGAAGCGAAATCAAATAATAGGCAACGAAACTCAGTCCCCATAGTCCGCAAACGATTGACAGGTACAGCAAGCGTGGCCAGTCGCGGCGAAAGAAAGCGAAGCTCAGCAATGTTACGCCGCAACCTGTCAACACAAAGGCCGCGGGATGGGAAAACCAGACAGCGCCACAACCGAGCAGAGCTGATGCAACCAGTTGGCGGTTCGAAAACGAAGCAGCTTCGACCTTCGACACCACCCATAGCAACATGATCGTGACTGCAACGTCGCTGGAATATTGCTTGGCTTCGGAGGAGTAGTAGATCAGCGGGCCACCGAGAGCGAACAGGCTGAAGGCGACAGGTACGGCTTTGGTCGAAACATACGATCTTGCGACCCGTGGAAATGTGAGAAGCGCCAGGATCCCGAACCCCAGAGGAAGTGACCGGAGAGCCAGTTCTCGACCGCCCGCCAACTTGGTAATCAGTTTTTCCAGCAAAAGAAATCCGAAAGGAGCTCCCTGGTGATAGTCCAACGGATTTAAAAGACCGCCGAAGGAACGGTGGAGAACGTTAAGCGCGAGGAGGGCTTCGTCGAGCCAGAGCGACCGGTTCGACGCAAATTGAGCAACCCGCAACGCAATTCCAATGAGAATGAAGACCCACATCCACTGCCATGAATGCTTCTCCCAAAAGTCCGGCGACGGGCGTTCACGCATGTTTGTGTCTGCTGGAATCTTTTCGGTCACAAAGAGGTGGAAATCACGGCCCAGTGTATCTGCAGGGAATCTTGCAGTCGAGAAGAGTCCTACACGTCGCGAGACGGAGTTTTGATATAGGCGATGGCAAACAAAATGCCCAGCAAAAAATCGACTCCGGCAAACACCATATCCGTGGCGTGCATGCGGCGTTGCGCCACGAGAAACATGACCGCGATGCTATAGCTGAGTTTCTCAAAAATCGACGGAATCATCAGCGGGCGGTGGCGGAGAGGGTCTCTGGCAATTACAAAGAAGGCAATTTGCCAAGCCAGGGCCGCGCCGGCAAAACCATAGAAAAAACCGGGATGGGTGATTGCTGGTGGATCGTTCCGGCCTATCGCATCAAACATGAAGTAGAGGGGCGTAATTACCAGCACGCCCCAGATGGCAGCGATCCAAAAGATGATCCTGGCAAATTTCAAGGCCGCTCCCGGGGTTGATACGCTCCGAACTATGCCACTGCGGCGTCACCTGCGGAACCTTCTCGCGCCGGACGGCGGCTCATCGTCGCAACTGCCACCGGCTTCTTCGTGGTAACCAGGGTCCGCGTCTCTGTCAGGATATTCACCGCATGACGGTATTTGGCACGAGTAACGTTGCGAAGTACGGCCACCAGCGAAGAATCCTCCACTCCGCCAAATCGCTTTCGCGCTCTTTCGGCCAGTTGAGCCCAGTCATGCCAGTCCCCCAGTGCATCTTGCATCCGGTTGAGCTGCTCAACGAAAGCCGCCGCTTCGGCACCCTTTCCTGCCATTTCTGCAACATAGCGCGCGCGTTTACCGGCGATCCTGAAGCAGTGCAACGTCGCATTGGTCATTGATCCCGGGTCGAAATCCAGTTCCGCGATTTTTTGCATCGCGATCGCCAGGGGGTTGGCATTTTTTGAAAAACGCAGGCTTCCGGCAGTACGTTTCAGCCTTCTACGAAGGTCCGCGAATGCCTTCTGGTCTAAAGCTTGAACCAACTTTTTCTCGCGCGCTGCGCGCTCTTCGGCCAAGGCTCGCATCAGCTGCGATTTGCGCACCGGCTCTTCGGGTACCTTGAGGCTTCGCAGTACAGCGATTTCCACGTCCAGATCGCGCACCCGTCCCGCTTTTTTTCGCAATCGAGCGAGTAGTTTCACCAGTTTTTTGTCGTTTCGAGTCCGGTTCTCTGCCAATTCCTCGACCAGGACTTCAACCCTGCGGCTGGAGGTGCGGAATTTATGAATGTTTTCGGGTAGCGTTTTTTTTGCGAGTTTAGACAGTTGTTTATTCAGCTTACCAAAGGGAGAGCGAACCGCGTTCTGGTTTAACGGCATACGTTAAGAACCTATGAAGGTGAAACCTAGCCTTGAGCCAAATCTAATACCGGGAAATGCAAGACTGCGGGAAACAGGTCCGGGACCAACTGGTGAATTTTCCTCGGGCAGCGTCCTTCATTATTTTAACACTGCTGTAACACGACTCTGCTAGCGTGCCCTTACATGGCAAATCGAGCCCTAGGAGCGCCTCGACTGACCGGACCGCAACCTGTTCCCGAACAAGGAGTTACAGCTCAGCCGCAGGTCGAAGCCGAGACCCTGATTACGGCCGGGGACAGCCGGGTGCCCGATCGTATTTTCTTTTTTGCCATGCTCGCTTGCGCTTTCTCGGTGCTTGGTCTGGTTGCATTGATTGTTTATGAATTAGTAACCAAATCCAACCTATCATGGCATGCATTCGGTCTGAAGTTCTTCTTTCGTAGCGAATGGGATCCGGTTAACGATCAATATGGTGCCTTGCCCTTCGTTTATGGCACCTTGGTTTCCTCCGCCCTTGCGCTGCTCATAGCCGTCCCACTCGCCATTGGCGTTGCCGTGTACATCACCGAAATGTCACCGCGATGGTTGCGCGGGAGTCTGGCCTTCACTACTGAGCTATTGGCGGCCATTCCCAGCGTAATTTACGGCCTTTGGGCAATTTTTGTACTGGTGCCGCTCCTACGGCAATATGTACAGCCTTTTCTTGCACGCTATTTTGGTTGGACAGGCTTGTTTGCAGGTCCGCCTTACGGCATCGGCATGCTGGCTGCGGGAATCATCTTGGCGATCATGGTGGTTCCGATCATTTCTTCGGTCACTCGCGAGGTCATTACCGCGGTTCCGCAGCAGCAAAGAGAAGCCGTTCTCGCTCTGGGGGCAACGCGGTGGGAGATGATTCGCACCGGCGTGCTTCGCAATGCCCGTGCCGGCATAGCGGGCGGCGTGATTCTCGGCTTGGGCCGCGCCCTGGGTGAAACCATGGCGGTCACCATGGTGATCGGCAATCGTCCTGAGATCGCAAAGTCTCTGTTTGCTCCCGGGTACACCATGGCGAGCGTCATCGCCAATGAATTCAGTGAAGCCACCGGGGATCTCTATCTCAGCGCCCTGGTCGAAGTCGGGCTGGCTCTTTTTATCGTGACCATCATCGTCAACATTTTGGCCCAGTTGCTGGTTTGGACCGTGACCCGTGGAACTCCTGCGAGGAGCCATGCCTGAGAAGACAATGCTGCCCGCGGATTTCGCTGATGTTCCGATCAGCCTTTGGCGTCGCGGTTTAAATCTCCTGGTGACGGTGTCAGCTGCTGGAGCGGTGTTGCTGGTTCTTTTGCCGCTTGGCGCGGTCTTCGGATACCTGCTCTTCCGTGGCTTGGGTTCCATCAACTGGGCGTTTCTCACCCAAATCCCCAAACCTCCCGGTGAACCCGGTGGCGGCATGGCCAACGCCATCGGGGGATCGGTTTACATTTTGCTGATTGCCAGCACTTTTGGCGTACCCTTGGGAATCGGGGCGGGAATTTACTTGTCCGAGTATGGCCGCGGAACTCGATTCGGTAACATGGTTCGCTTTACAGCCGACGTACTCAATGGCGTCCCCTCCATCATCGTGGGCATCGTTGCCTACGGTCTGGTGGTGTTAACTCAACATCATTTCTCGGCTCTTGCGGGCGGCGTTGCTCTTGCGATCATGATGGTTCCGACCATTACGCGCACCTCAGAGGAGATGTTGCTTCTGGTCCCGCAAGCAGTTCGGGAAGCGGCTTACGGCCTAGGGGTTTCGCGATGGCGCACCACTCTTTCGATCACGCTGCGAACGGCAACCTCCGGAGTGATAACCGGGGTTATGCTGGCTTTCGCACGAGTGGCAGGTGAAACTGCGCCATTGTTGTTTACCGCCTTCGGCAACCAGTACTGGAATTGGAAAATGGACCAGCCGACGGCTGCTTTATCTTTGCAGATCTTCACCTACGCCATCTCACCCTTTGACGAGTGGCACCGCCAGGCGTGGGCAGGGGCTTTGATCCTAATTATCCTTATCGTCCTCTCTGTGGGTGCCGTAAGACTTGTGGCTAATCGAGGAATGCTCAAGGGAGCGAACTAAAATATGGGTGTTGGCATCCAAGTCGACAAGCTTAATGCCTGGTTCGGTAAAACTCAGGCGTTGCACGACATCGATATGAAGGTAGCAGCGAATCACGCTACTGCGGTCATCGGGCCGTCGGGTTGCGGAAAATCAACATTCGTACGGTGCCTGAACCGCATGCACGAAACGGTCCCAGAGGCCCGCGCTACCGGCAGGGTTCGAATCGGAGAAATGGATGTTTACAACGGGACCTCGGCCGTACAGATTCGCCGCCGCATCGGGATGGTTTTTCAGAAGGCCAATCCTTTTCCAACGATGTCTATTTACGATAACGTAGCGGCTGGATTGACACTGAATGGATTTCACGACCGTAAGCGCCTGGATGAGATTGTTGAACGCTCTCTTCGTCTCTCCGCACTCTGGGACGAAGTAAAAGATACGGTTCGTAAGCAGTCAGGCGCCAGCCTCTCTGGAGGCCAGCAGCAACGCCTCTGCATTGCGCGCGCGATAGCCGTCGAACCGCAAGTTTTATTGATGGACGAGCCCTGCTCGGCCCTTGATCCCATTTCAACCGGAAAAATCGAGGAACTGATTTTCCAGCTGAAGGAACGCTTTACTATAGTGATCGTGACTCACAATATGCAGCAAGCGTCGCGAGTAGCTGAATTTACTGGCTTTTTTCTGCTGGGCAAGTTGATTGAATTCGATAAGACCGAAAAGATATTTACCACCCCGTCCGACAAACGGACGGAAGACTACATCACAGGCAGGTTTGGATAATGGCGCGAACCCGTTTTGTGCAAGAACTGGACGAACTTCGGGCACGTCTGCTGCGCATGGGCGGCCTCGCCGAGCAAGCGGTGGATCGCGCTTGCCAGGCATATATCGAGCGCGATCTGTCGCGCTGTCGCCTAGTGCTCGAAGGCGAAACGCAAATCAATATCACCGAACGTGAGATTGACGAACTGGCGTTCGACCTTCTGGCGATGCAGCAACCGATGGCTACGGATTTGCGTTTCATTCTTGCGGTAACCAAGATCAATGCTGACCTCGAGCGCGTCGGCGACCAGGCGGTAAATATTGCCGAGCGCGTCATGGACATGGTCGATCTGCCAAAAGCCGATCTTCCGGTTGATATCGCGCGCATGGCTGCTGCGGTTTCGGCGATGGTCCGCCGCGCTCTCGAGTCTTTTATCGAAGGCAAAGCTGAGCTCGCGCAGGCTGTGCTGGAGATGGACAACGTGATTGACCGCATGAAGGATGAAGCCTTCATCGTTCTGGTAAAGGCCATGAACGAGCACCCCGATATCACGCGTCAGGCATTGGACGCCCTGCTGGTCGCACGCAACCTCGAACGGGTTGCTGACCATGCCACCAACATCGCTGAGGATGTAATTTTCTGGGTGCGTGGCGCAGATGTTCGCCATAACGTCGCGCCGGAAACGCCGCTTCAGCAAGAAGTATCGGATCCTCACTAGGCTAAACGCCAGTGCCGTGAGCCCAGTGGCGTAAAGCAATGGCCGGTGGTCAAAAGCAGCAACCGACCACTGCCCACTTCCTCACTGTTCTATGAACCTGCCCGCCCCTCTTTCCTTTTGTCCGTTGCGATGCTAAAAGTTCTGCAGACTTTTTCGGAGGCCTCGTGAAGTTCCTCATCTCTCTCCTGCTTCCTACGCTTCTCGTAGTGTCGTTCTCTGGTCAGGATTCGGTTTTACCCCGTCAGATTCCGCTTCCCAGCAGCAAAGTCCTGAACACGCCTTCGCCAGGACGAATCGGAGCCACGAACAGCTTTCCAGTGACTATGGCGCTAAGCCCAAATGGACACTACGCCGCCTTGTTAAACAACGGATACGGCACCCAAAAGTCTCAGGCTCAACAATCGATCGCAATTCTTAACCTCACATCCAACCAACTGACAGATTTTCCTGACACGCGCCTTTCCGACGGCGCTCATCAGAGTTATTTTCTCGGGTTGACTTTCAGTTCCGACGGTACTCGTCTTTTCGCGTCCGTCGGCTCCCTTACCGACCCGACCGGCGCAAAGGCCGGCAACACCGGCAACGGCATCGTGGTTTATAAATTCGAAAACGGGAAAGTCAGCCCAGAAAGGTTCATAAAGATCGGTCTGCAGAAAGTCGCCGAAGGCAAGAAGATCAGCTTTGGAGTCCGCAAAACAGCCACAAGTGCTGCGATTCCCTATCCCGCCGGACTCGCCGTAATTTCTGCTCACGGACGTGACGAACTGCTGGTGGCCAACAATCTCTCAGACAATGTACTGTTCTTGAACGCGAGCGATGGACAAGTCTTGCAACAGTTCGATCTCAGCACCAACCACATGATCCCGTCATCATTCCCTTATACCGTTGTCGCCAGCCACGATGGCCGCCATGCATGGTGCAGTTTGTGGAATTCTTCCCAAGTGGCGGAACTCGATTTGGAAAATGGAACCGTCAAACGTCTGATACCCCTGCTCGACCCAAAGGATCCCACCTTGCCGGGCTCGCATCCCACAGCTCTCTTGCTCAGTATCGACGAGAAATTTCTATACGTGGCTTTGTCGAATGCGGATGCCGTGGCTATCGTCAATACGATGTCGGGAGAGGTTGTTCACCTCTCATCCACGAATTTGGCGCACCAGGAACATAGCGGGACCTATCCCAACGCCCTCGCCCAATCGGAGGACGGCAAGCGTCTCTTCGTGGCCGATGCTTCGTTGAACGCCGTCGCGATATTTGATACTGCAGTTCTCTCTTCAGCCGGCATCTCCTTCCCGTTACCACATGATGCTCTTGGGTTCATCCCCACCGATTGGTACCCAAGCGCGCTGGTCAGCAGCGGCGACGATCTTCTAATTGCGGCCGCCAAAGGGCAGAGTACCGGGGCCAACAGCGGCATCAGTGAACTGAAGCAGGAAAAAAGGCATCGCGAACATCCCTATATTCCGACGCTGATGTACGGTTCACTTTCGCGGCTCAACTTCCGCAACGCAGAGAAGGATCTATCAAGCCTCACCCACAGGGTCGAAGAGAGCAATCTCTTCCTTTCCGATCCCGGAAAAATCGAGTTCCGTGCTGGATCGAATCCCATTCGCCACGTCATTTACATCCTCAAAGAGAACCGTACCTACGATCAAATTTTTGGGGACCTGAGAGTGAATGGAAACAAGGTCGGCAACGGAGATCCGTCGCTGACCATGTACGGAGCTGATGTCACCCCCAACGAACACAAACTCGCCTTGCAGTTTGGCGTGCTGGACAATTTCTATGACAGTGGCGAAGTTTCCGGAGACGGACACGATTGGTCGAACGCTGCCATCACTACCGACTACAACGAGAAAACCTGGCAGATCGGATATCGCGGACAAGAGCGCACATACGACTATGGCGGCACCGTAGCCGATGAGTATCCGTTGGAACTGGGCGAGGCCGACGTGGATGCGCCTTCTACCGGCTACCTCTGGGATAACTTGGCCAGCCATGGATTGACTTATCGCGACTACGGCGAATACATCGCCGGCATTTGGTGTAGGCCGGCAACCCCCCCCAACACGTCTCCCCAGGAAGGCCCGCCATCGGCTTTTACCGCGGAATGCGAGCGGCATGTAGTCAACAAGGGCGAGCCACTGCCATCGAATGTCGGTGACCCGCATGGTTCCGCTAGTCCTTGGCCCTGGGCGGTCCCTTTGCTGGAGCGAATGAAGCCGACCAAAGCCGCTCTGCGGGGTCACTTTGATCCCCTCTTTCCGGATTTCAACACCGAATATCCAGACCAGCTCCGTGCCGACGAATTTCTCAATGAGTTTGACGAGTTTGTTCAAGCCCGCAAGGAAGGAAAGGGTACCGAGCTGCCGGCTTACGTCCTGCTTTATCTGCCGGACGATCATACGCATGGCACGACTCCCGGCAAACCTCGCCCTGCAGCGTCGGTAGCCGACAACGACCTAGCCGTCGGCCGAGTGGTCGATGCGGTGTCCCACAGCCCTTATTGGGATGACACCGCCATTTTCATCATCGAAGACGACGCCCAGGATGGCGCTGACCACGTGGACGCGCACCGATCCATCGCCTTCGCCATCAGCAAATATTCACCCGGTTCAAAAGAGCATCCATTTGTAGACAGCCGCTTCTACACGACCGTGAATATGATTCATACGATAGAAACCCTTCTTGGTCTGCCGCCCATGAATCAGAATGACGCCTATGCCCCAGTGATGGCGCCGCTGTTTTCAGGCGCCGGAGATCAGCCACCCTACACCACCGATTGGAAAAATCGAGCGAATGGATTCATTTATCAGACCAATGCTGCCAGAGGCCAAGGCGCAGCCGTATCGGCGAAACTGAACTTCTCTCGTCCCGACGCCAATGATACTGCGGTCTTAAACGAGATTCTGTGGCGCGACCGGATGGGGAACGCACCCATGCCTGCGCCCAAGCACACGGTTTTTTCGCAGAAGGTGGGGCGCGATAAAGGCGACAAAGACTAGGAAATTCTGCGCGCCGGATAAGTAGTGTTCCTCGTTTACTTCAACGCCGAGGTTCCCGTGTCCACGTCGGCAAACGAAAACGCGAGTGAGACATTGGAGTATTCCTTGCCTCCTACCTCGACGTATGGGTAGACGAAATAGTTCAACGGTGGGCCGTCCTGCAGCGGGCTCAGACGCAAGTCACGTCCCATGGTGAACTGCACTCGGTTCACGTCGTGTGCACCGAAAAAATAATCCCGCTTTTCCTGATGCTTCCACGCCTCCGAAATGTCCACCGGGATCCATCCATCTTTGGGCTCGAAAAAGTCCGCCCAGCAGTGGTAGCCGGCTATCTCAGACGAGTGCTGGTCGGTTGGCAACGGAAACCCGATTTCAAACCGCGCCGGAATTCCCTGAGAACGAGCCATCGCAATGAACAGCGAATGAAAGTCAGTGCAGTTGCCCTTTTTTGCTTCACAAGCGTACAGCACATCGCCGCGTCCCCAGCCGGTGCCGCTTTTGTCGTAGCGCATGGTGGTAAAAACGTAATCGTAGATGGCTCGTGCCTTGTCGAGCGGCGTCGCTTGGCCCCCAGTCACCTTGATGGCGAGTTCTGCGGGCAACCCGGTGATTGGAACAAGTTTGTCGGACTGCAGAAACAACTTGCGATCGCGATCCTTCAATTCAGCTTCAGCCAGGCGAGGCCGTGCGATGCCCAGCGTCAAACGCTCGTGCCGGACGACATCGTAGACCACTTCGAAATGAAGATCGGCCTGCTTCGCATGCGACGCGTCCGCATAAAGCATTTCGTTACCGAATCGCGATTCGTGCTCTTTCTTCAAGCCCAAGTCACCAGAAGCCGAGATTACTTTCACTTCCTGAAACTGATCCGAGTGCGCAGCCGGAATCCACACTCGCACCTTCTCTCCAATTGGCACGTTCTTCACTGTGAAACCGTAGTGAAAGATGAAATGACGCGTTTCCTGCGCCGAAACCAAGGAAACTGCAGCCAGCACGAACGGCAGCCATAGCTTTCGCATATGCGATTCCTTTCAATGTTGTACGCAAAGTGGCTCGACAGTAATGCAAACGACGCACGGGCGTTTTAGGAAAAACGCTGTCAGGTAAAGCCGGGTCGTCGGGATCGCATAGGGTAGAAGTTAATTCTACCGGAGATGCGGGGCCTCGCGCTCACGGTTGGCGGCCGTGTTCTGGACGAACACCTCGCGTTTCAAATGAGTAGGCGGGAGCAGGAATTTCACACGTCACCGACGCTGAATGAGTGACGGATAGTTGATGTAAAACGTCTGGTTTCACAATTACTTTTGATTTGCACGATTCAGACCAGTGTCCGGGCGAAATCGCGAGTTTCTCAAATCTTGCGCGACAGGACGGAAAATCGGGACTTAGGGCTTCAGGTCAGGCTTCTTCGCGATCAGCTGATGCATCCGGCAATGCGCCACGAGTGTGTCGGGTGAGACATCGGCCTCGTTCATATCGGCTACCAACTCTTCCAGCCGCGCCGCGGTCAAGCTTCCCTCCTTCACCATCCCAAGAGCGACGGCACGCAGTGTCCAGTTCCAGAATCCCTTGTGTGCGCCCGTAATGTAGTGCGGGTGATAGGCGTCTACATGGACGATCTCAAAGCCGGCTTCCTTCGCCCATAAGTGGACGCGGCGTCCGCCCGAATAATCCACTCCGCGCTGGCGGGCGCCTTCCATACAAATGTCTCGCAGTTCCGCATAAGCGGCCGAAGGCGGTTCAGCATACACGGCACTCACATCCGCTTCCTCGCACACCATCACTCCGTCCGGCTTCAAAGACGCATGGATCGCGCGCATCGCACCTACGGGATTTTTCAGATGGACCATGAGCCAGCGCGAGTAAGAAACATCTACGCTGTCTGGCTCTAGCCCGGGTTCGTAAACATTAGCGGGCCGAAAGTGCGCGGTCTTCAGTCCAGCTTCTTGCGCCAATTCCGTAGCAACCATCAAGTGATCTTCGTTCAGGTCGATCCCCGTGGCGTGCGCTCCTTCGCTTGCCGCCCATCGAGTGACATAGCCTAGTCCACAACCAAACTCCACGAAGCGGTGCCCGGAAACGAATCCGGCCCTCCGCAGCAATTCGCGAGTTCGGCCATCATGAATCTCACTGATGACACGCAACCGATCGTGGTCACTTCGTCCGGCCCCCAGCAGGTACTTGTCTCCGATTGTCGACATGAAGTGCAAAGTATACTTCGCTTAAAGCTCGTTGTGTACTGAGCGACTCGAGAGTAGCGACGAGAACTTTGCGTCGGCACCACCCACCAACTGAGCCAATCTCGTCACCTTTTCCTGCCGGTCTGCTTTATCTCTTGTGCCTTCGAGTACGCCGATAACTTGGAGCCCACGGCATCCCTTCAGGGACCGGTCATCTCATCCCACCTGATTTCCACAGCTATGGTCTTCCAGTCGGAAGTTGCTATGCTCCGGTATTGGCTGTGGGACCAGTAATAGAGCACCGAGCTTTTTTCGAGCCACTCAACGTTTCACACCGTCGAGCGTTTGGTGCACCGATTTCGCATCGCCGAACTCCGAGTATGTACCGGGGCTCCCGGTAATGACTAGACCCAAAACCCAAATTAGCCAGACGCTCGCACCCATATCCGGCTCGCGAATTCCACAAGCATGCCTCAGTTAAAATGTAGCGTGGCTGCTGCTATTCAGTGTCTCGATCTCCGGAAGACTTACGACGGCAAACTGGAGGCTGTCCGTGGGTTGAATTTGGAGATCCAGACGGGAGAGTGCTTCGGCCTGCTCGGTCCGAACGGGGCGGGAAAGACTACTACCATCGAAATATTGGAAGGCTTACTGGAGCCTACCTCCGGCCAGGTCACCATTCTTGGCCATACCTGGAAGGAGAATGCTCGTGAATTGCGCGAGGCGATGGGCATTTCGTTGCAGGAGACGCGGCTCTCAGAAAAGCTCAGTGTCCTTGAAACGATACAACTTTTTTCCGGTTTCTACCGCAGACCGCGAGCGCCACGCGACGTGTTGCAACAAATGCAACTCGAAGAAAAAGCCGATGCATGGGTGGGCAAACTTTCGGGCGGTCAGCGGCAACGCCTGGCTGTAGCAACCGCACTGGTGGGCAATCCCAAAGTTCTTTTCCTGGACGAACCCACCACCGGACTTGATCCTCAAAGCCGGCGACAACTATGGGAAATCATTCGCGGCTTTCAGCAATCGGGAGGCACGGTCCTGCTGACAACTCATTACATGGACGAAGCCGAGCGCCTTTGTGATCGTCTGGCGATTGTTGACCATGGACAAGTCATTGCCGAAGGCTCGCCCGCCGACCTAATCGACCGGCTTGGCGGTCATCACATGGTCGAATTTCAGGTGAGCGGTGATTCCGGGGAAAGTGCTGTGGATGTGTGGCGCGGTCTTCCGGGAGTCGAATCGGTTCGTCAGGACAATGGCCTCGTCTGTCTCAATGTCCGCGAGCCTCATTTGACCATTCCATTGCTGCTTGCTGCAGTAACCAAAGATGGCAAGCAATTACTGCACCTCACCACTCGACAAGCCAGCCTGGAGGACGTCTTCGTCCGCCTGACCGGCCGACACCTGAGGCAAGACTAGTGCCCCCCGTTATTCGCAAACATAGGTACGCGTGTTTCGCATCCCTGAGTCGACCGAAGCTCGATGGTCTTGAACTTTGCGCAAGAAACCTGCAGGGCTCACGATGAACCCGACACAGCATCTTCCGGCGCATTCGTCCCCTCCTCGCAATCGACGCTGGTCGGGCTACATGGGTCTTCTGAAAGCCCGCCTGTTGGAACTGAAGCGCGAGCCCGAAGTCATTTTCTGGGTATTTGGATTTCCAATCATTCTTGCTCTGGGCCTGGGTATTGCCTTCCGGAATAAACCGGCTGACGTCACGCCAGTTGCCATCGTGGCCGGCCCTGGTGCTCAGAATGCGCTCACGTTAATCAAGGGTTCGCCCCATGGAGCTTCAGTCCGCGCCGAGGTGCTCGGCGAAGAACAGGCGCGCCAGGATTTCCGGCTGGGGAAATACGATCTGGTGGTCGCTTCCGAGCTAAACGGGAGTTACCAATACCGCTATGACCCGGCTCGCCCGGAGAGTGTCCTTGCCCGTGCTCTGGTCGATGATGCTTTGCAATCTGGCGCGGGGCGCAGGGACCCCGTGTCAACTTCAGCCATAACATCCAGCGAGCCCGGGTCGCGTTACATCGATTTCCTGATTCCAGGGTTGCTGGGCATGAACCTGATGAACTCCGGCATGTGGGGCATTGGATTTGCCCTCGTCGACATGAGACAGCGCAAGCTGCTTAAACGGTTTGTGGCAACCCCAATGCGGCGCAGCGATTTTCTGCTGGCGCTTATCAGCAGCCGGTTGGTCCTCATGGTGATAGAGGTTATTCTCCTGCTGAGCCTTGGAGTGTTAGTGTTTCACATGCGGGTGCTAGGCTCGCTGCTGGCGATCATTCTGCTAACCACAATTGGAGCTGTCTCTTTTGGCGGATTGGGACTGCTTACCGCCAGCCGTTCGCAAAAAGTGGAAAGCGTCAGCGGACTGATGAACCTAGTCATGATGCCGATGTGGATTTTCTCCGGCGTGTTCTTCTCCGCCGAGCGTTTTCCAGCCGTCATCCAGCCTTTCATCAAGGTGCTCCCGCTTACCGCCCTGAACGACGCCCTGCGCGCCACTATTCTCCAGGGTGCGCCGCTGGGGGCTCAGGGCGGGCGTCTGCTGGTGCTGCTGTTGTGGGCCGGAATTTCGTTTGCGCTGGCTCTGCGTTGGTTCCGCTGGACTTAGAGAACACCCGAAATAGGCCTCTGGCGGCGGGCTGCACCAGCAACTTCCCGTGTTAGAATCGGGGTCAGTTCTTTTGATAAGTCTGCTGGTCACGTTGCGTTTGAGCGTGCCGTCCCCAGGAACCGTGGGAAACATTCAACGGGCGTAAGAGCTCTACTCGCGAACCGCGCCACCTCGCTCGCGGGTGTCCAGCTTCACCGGTCCGTTTGTTTCACTAGCAGCTCTTTCCGCCACTTCGGGTTGGTCCAGCTTTCTACGTTGCTGTCTGCTGAGGTATGGCGTGCCGGCATGAAGGTGCTCGAACGTAACGCCACTTACGGGCCGTTTCTGGAGCGGCTTCGCTCTGCGCCGAGTCGCGTGCTTCTTCTCGATTACGATGGCACTCTGGCTCCGTTTGTCGTCGATCGTACTCTGGCCCGCCCCTATCCTGAAATTCCGCCATTAATCGGACGCATCATGACGCAGGGAACCCGCGTGGTGCTGATTAGCGGGCGGCCGGTGAAAGAATTGCTTCTTTTGAGTGGAATCTCGCCGCAGCCTGAAGTGTGGGGGAGCCACGGACTGGAGCGACTGATGACAGATGGGCACTACCAGGTTAGCTCAGTTCCCGTGCACGAGGATTACTTGCTGGCAGCTATTACTTTGTTACAAGACGCAGGGTTAGAGAATCGAACCGAGGTTAAGCCTGGCGGTGTGGCGGTTCATTGGCGCGGCCTCGATCCCGCAAGGGCCGATAAAATCGCGCGGGAGATTCCACGACTTTGGAAGCCTTTGCTCGACCGGGCGCCTGTAAGGTTGCTTGAATTTGATGGCGGTTTGGAACTTCGTGTGGCTGGTGCAGGCAAAGGGGATGCCGTTCGCGTCATCTTAAAGGAAGCGGGACCAGACGCTGCAGTCGCTTATCTGGGTGACGACCAAACCGATGAGGATGCGTTCCGAGCGCTGAAGGGAAAGGGCTTAACCGTTCTGGTGCGTACTCAGTCCCGCCCTACCAGCGCCGATATTTGGCTACAACCACCTCAGCAGTTGCTCCAGTTCCTTCAGGAGTGGCTGCAGGCTTCAGGAGGGCAACAATGACGGATCTCGCAACCATGGCGGACGTGAAAGGACGCGTCATCAACGTTTCGAACCGTTTGCCCGTGCTGATTCGTAAACATGCGGGTGGACCCAGGGTGGAGCGAAGCTCGGGAGGATTAGCTACCGCTCTCGAGGCCGGATGGCGGCACCAGCGGGGCGTGTGGATCGGTTGGGCAGGCACATCATCCACCCAACACATCGAACCTCTGTTGCTCAAGGCTTCGCAGAGTCGCTCTTACACTTTGAAGTCGGTATCCCTGACCGAAGATGAAATCGCGAAATTTTACGCCGGATTCGCCAACGAAATCATCTGGCCCCTGTTCCACGATATGCCGTCGCGTTGCAACTTCGAGCCCGAGTACTGGGAAGTCTATCAGCGGGTAAATCGCAAATTCGGCAAGGCAGTGTCAGAAACCGCAACCGACGAGGATTTTGTCTGGGTGCACGATTACCACCTGATGCTCACCGCAGAAGCCATGAGGCAAGCCGGCGTAGTCGCCCCCATGGGATTTTTCCTGCATACTCCCTTTCCTGGAGCCGACATATTCGAAAAACTTCCCTGGAAGAAACCGATTCTGAAAGCATTGCTCCAGTTTGACGCGATCGGATTCCAGAGTCTTCACGATTGCACAAATTTTGTGAGCTGCCTGCATCGCCTGCTTCCGGAAGCCGTTGTCGAAGCCGGCAGGCCGCATCACCAGGTTAGTTTCGCCGGACGACGCACGGTCATCGGCACCTTCCCCATCGGTATCGATTTTGAGGAATTCACCAAGCAGGCGGCGCAGCCTGAGATCGAGGCGCATTCCGCCGAGATCAGGCGGCGTCTTTCCGGTGATACGCTCGTTCTCGGTGTTGACCGTCTCGATTACACCAAGGGTATTCCGGAGCGCCTGAAGTCATTCCGGCTGCTGCTCCGTGAATATCCGAAACAGCGCGGCCATATTACGTTGGTGCAGGTCGTTGTTCCCAGCCGTGAGGAAATTCCAAATTACAAGCACCTGCGTCGGGAAGTAGAGCTTTTGGTCAGCCAGATTAACGGAGAATTTACGCAGCCTGGCTGGGTACCGGTGCATTACATCCACCGCAATCTCGGACGCGAAGAGCTTTTGGCTTATTATCGCGCTGCCGATATCGGTCTGGTCACCCCTCTAAAGGACGGGATGAACCTGGTCGCCAAAGAGTTCTGTGCCGCCCAGATTGACGAGCGCGGAGTGCTTATCGTCAGCGAATTCGCCGGGGCGGGTCCTGAATTACGCAGCGGCGCGATTCTGGTCAATCCCAACGACTTCGCCCAGGTAGCAGAAGCTTTACACGAAGCCACCCAGATGTCCGCTCAAGAAAAGCGTAACCGTATGGGCGTCCTGCGCGACATCGTAAAGGAACACAACGTGCAACGCTGGATCCGGTCATTTCTCCTTGCGGTGCCCTCTGGCGACGCTGTCGCTTCCAAAGACGCTGCCGTCCCCGAATCGGGTTCAGTGGTCTCCTTTAGGCACCGGCGCGATCCTGACATGCCCGGCGTGGCGCTGATCGCCACAGCCCTCGCACCTCACGATCGACCGCGATTTGGGATTGGCAGAGATGCAAAGTTGCGTGTAATCAGCCGCGCTGCTGGGAACGACTAGTTCAGTTGAAAAACGTCGTCGCTTTTATTCCAGTTGCTTTCCCTTGGTCTCGGGCAACTGTGTGGCTATCGCGCTCGCAATCAGAAATGCCGCACCGCACAGCCAGAACGCCCAACTCAAGCTTTTGGTTTGCGCCACACGCCCGATCACAAAGGGCGCAATCGAACTCATGGTGCGCGCGCCGTTGTACGTGAAGCCCAAGGCCCTCGCCCGCACTGCAGTCGGAAAAATTTCGCTTCCGATAATTGCTGAGCCGGAAAAGAAACCTGTACCGAAGAACGCAAGAAGCACGCCCGCCACCATCAGCACCGTTGGCGCTCTGGCCATGGCATAAAGCGGCACTATAAGAGCAGCCAACGACGTGTAGACAATAAATGACATGCGACGCCCTATAGCGTCTGCCACCCATCCAAAGCTGGCGTACCCCGGGAACATTCCCGCCAGATTCAAGACTACCAACAAGGTAGTCGTTCCCATAATTCCAAAGCCGCGCCCGCCCTGGTCCACCGGCAGTGAAAGATAGGGCGGAATCCAGGTGAACAGTCCCCACCAGGCAAACATGCCAAAGAAATTCATCAGAAGTAAGGCAAAAGTATGTTGGGCATACGGCGGTCGAAAAATACGAACGAATCCGGTTTCCGGATCTCGATCGTCCGACGTAAAGCCGCGTCTCCCTACGTCATCTGCCCGGTGCTTTGTGCGCCACATTTCGGATTCCGGCACGCCCCGTCGAATCCACAACACCACCAGCGCCGGAAGAATTCCGACGAAAAATGCCATTCGCCAGTCTGCGTAATGCAAGACCACACCCGTCACCAGCGCGGCCAACGCATATCCGATTGCCCATGAACTTTGCACAATCGAAATAGCCTTCGCCCGCAACTCGATGGGCCAGGTCTCAGCTACCAGAGTCGCTCCTGTATTCCACTCGCCTCCCATCCCCAGGCCAAGGAGGAATCGAGAGGCGGCGAGCATCCGAACCGAAGTCGCGAGACCTGACGCAAACGAGCAAATCGAGTAAGTAAGAATGCTTAGCATCAGCGCCTTCTTGCGCCCAACGCGATCAGCGATAAATCCGAAAGCCACCCCTCCAATGCCGGAGGCAAGCAGCGTAAGGCTGTTCAGGAGACCGGCGGTGCCTTTCGTCATCCCCAGGTCGCGCATGACGTGCGCTAGCACCAGTGCATACAGCATCGCGTCAAACGCGTCGAGCATCCATCCAAGCCCGGCGGCAACCAGAGTGCGGCGTTGCGCGGATGTCGTTTGAGAGAAATTAAAAGCTGTGCCGGCGGCCATGCGAACGGATTGTGAGGTCTCGGGGAGCGATTCGCAAATCAAATCGGGAATTGCCCGAACTCAATTGAGCATTAGCATTTACTCAATTTTTACTTTTGTCTCAATTGTCTGATAATTTCATTGCTTGTCTATAACGCATACGTCGACTATGAAGCCCTATTTGAGATTTTTACTGCTGTTCTTAATCTCGTCTGTATCGCCGTGCTTCGCGCATCACATGGCTGTGATCGTTGATAAGAGCAACCCGGTGGGAAACCTGACTTCGGCCCATCTCGCAAAGATCTTTCGTATGGAAAACAGGAAGTGGACCGACGGTCGCGATGTCGTTGTGGTGCTGCATTCCGCCTCGGCTGGGGAAAAGGCTACCCTGGAACGCCTTCTGAGAATTTCTGATAACGAATGGCAGGCCCTGGTTGCCGCCCATAAGACTTCTTTGAAAGTGGTCGGCTCCGATAGTGAGGTGCTGGACTTTGTGGAGTCGACTGCAGGAGCCATCGGCTTGGTGGATATGCGTTCGATCAATGGCCAAATCAACGTCGTGAAAGTGGATGGCAAACTTCCCACCGAGGCGGGCTACTTACCCCACTGAATTTGCGCTCAACCGGTTCAATCCGCAAAAGTATCTCCGCGCTTTGCACACATCTTTGGCAATCTGCTCGCGTAGAGCGTCCACCGAAGGGAATTTAATTTCATCGCGCAAACGCTGTAGAAAATGGATTTCCACTTCAGTTTCAGGCCCCAATTCGATGGGATGAAAATTCAGCAGATGACTTTCGATGGCAAACGATTCTGCGCCAAACGTAGGCCGTCCGCCGACGTTGGTCACTGAGTTAAAGCATTCGCTGGCCACCCGGGTGCGGGTGATGTAAACCCCGTCCTTTGGTACAAGTTCCTCGTAACGGCTCAGATTGATCGTCGGAACGGTGTATTTGGACCCGTATCCCCGGCCCCGTCCCGGGGTCGACAGCATGCTGAAGGGACGCCCAAGCAGGTGCCGCGCGCGGCTGATCCGTCCTTCGCCCAGCAGTTTGCGAATCTGACTGCTTGAGACTGATTCTCCGCGCAATTTCATTTCAGGATAGACCTTCACCTCAAAGCCCATCTCCCGGCCCAAGTCGATCAGCGTATTCACATTTCCCTGGGCCTTGTGTCCGAAATGAAAATTGAAGCCTTCGTGAACTTCTCGCGCATGGAGACGTTTGTGCAGAATTTCCTGGGCAAATTGACGCGGCGTCATCAGCGAGAGATCGCGTCCGAATGGCAGGAATAAAACAGCATCCAGCCCGCTGGCCTGCAGCAATCGCAGCTTTTCCGGCGTGGGCGTAATTAGCTTAAGACCAGAATCGGGCCGTAAGATGCGAACGGGATGAGGCTCAAAGGTAACCGCCATCGCCTTGGCCTTCTGATTCCGTCCCCGGGTCACGATCTCACGCAACACGTGGCTGTGAGCACGATGCACCCCGTCAAAATTACCGATGCTGACCAGCGTAGGGCCAAAGCCAGCCGGCACATCTTCGAGTTTGTGGAAAACGTCCATTCGATATTCGTCTATCCGCAGCGACCCTTCAGTTCAAAAGTTTTTCTTCACCCAAACTAGATCTCAAACTCGAGCTTCATACCGTCATAGGCCAGGCGCACATTCGGAGGCAAGGTGGCATTGGTTTCTTCGTGTCCGAGATCGTGACATATGTGTGTAAAGAAAGCGCGTTTCGGCTTCAGTTGCTCGACAATCCGCAGGGAGTTTTCCACCGTCGAATGGGTGGGATGAGGCTTATGCCGCAAGGCATCGAGAAAAAGAATGTCGAGATTGTGCAACTGCTCGAAAGATTTCTCCGGAACCTCACTATGATCGGTGAGATAGGCGGCCGACCCAAATCGATATCCGTAAATTTCAGTATCTCCGTGAATCACAATAACCGGCTCGAACCGCGCCCCAAATAAATCCAGCCGACCTTCAATCGGCTTCAGCTCAACTTGGGGCAACCCGCCGAATTTATAGTCCGAATCGAAAATATATTTGAACGTATTGCGAATAAAATTCGCCACATCGGGATGCGCATAGAGCGGCAGGCGGCCTGGCTTATGGTGATAACTTAAGGGACGCAAGTCGTCGATGCCAAGAATATGATCGGCATGAGAGTGCGTGTACAGCACCGCGTCTAGACTTTGCAGGTTTTCTCGAATTGCCTGCGTGCGGAAGTCCGGGGTTGTGTCGATCAACACCGACATCCCACCGTATTCAATAAGCACCGAGGGCCGTGTGCGCTTATCGCGCGGATCGGAAGAGCGGCAAACGGCGCACTCGCAGCCAATGGTGGGCACGCCCATCGACGTGCCGCTACCCAGCACCGTCAGTACGGCTCTCATCGGATCGATGGGTTGGTGCCTGTCGCTTGCGAAGGGCGCGCCAGGGCATTCGTCACTTCGACGTACGCCATGCGCAACTCATAGAGACAGTTTTGTAGAAAGTTTTCTTCCACAGGAGTGAGGTTGCCCTTGGTTTTTTCCGAAAGCAAGCTAAGGGTATCGATCGTTTGTCGCGCGCCAAGCAGATCGATGCGTGGCTGGCCACGTTCTTCCTGCATCAGACCTAGCTGCATCATGGAGGTCATGTAGAGCGAAGCCATGAAGCGCTCAAAAGTCATCTCCATTTCTTTGGCCGAATGACCGCTCAGCTCAACTCGTGCATCCAGCTCTTTGGACGATTTCCGATAAGCGTCGGCCTGCTCCTTTTGTTCAGCGGCACTCGGTGGGGGGGGCGCGGACGAATCCGGTGCCTCGGTCGGAGCTGCCGCCGAAGCCTTTCCTGGCGCACTTTGCGTAGAGGTGGCCGGGGAGGAAGCCGGAGCAGAAGTTGAAATTTCTTCTTCGCTGACTTCCTTGCGCAGCTCGCCATCGGGCGTGAAGAGTCGCCGGTCAGTTACCGTAAAACTGTCTTGCTTATTTTTACCGTCAGGCATATTCGTTCCATTTTCCTTTGTTATTTCGACGCTTCGCTGAAAGATGATGTGAAGGGTATAGACGCAATCGTCGCCTCGCTGCCGCCGGCGTTAAGCAATCTGCCGGGCGTTGCCACTTCGCGCCGTATATATCCCAAAGCCACCACATGATCGCCGCCGGATCGGGGCAGGGAAGCCGCGCTCGTAATTTCGCCTGCGTCTTTGCCGTCCACCTGAATTTTGCTTCCGGGCGCGGGCAAGGTTCCGTGAATTTCGAATCCGCTGAACTTGCGCCGCACCTGGCCTCGTGAACGAATACGTTCCACGATTTCCTGGCCAACGTAGCATCCTTTAACAAAATTCAAAGCTCGGTCCTGCTCCGTTTCCTGCGGCAGATCGCGTTCCCGGATGTCGATTCCATAGCGCGGAACTCCCGCAGCAATTCGCAACAATTCAACGGCCGCGGTTCCCACACGCCGCGCTCCAGCCCTCACCAATTCGTCCTGTACGTCGCGAGCATTCTCAGGAGCCAGCCACAATTCGAAGGTTTCGGAGAACAGGTTATCGCCACGGACCAAGGTCATTTTGACTTGCCGCCAGTTGATCTCGGCAAACTGTAATGGCTCGAGCCCAGGAATCTCAAAGCCGGCGGCATTCAGCGCAGCGCGGGCTTCAGGACCGGAAATCGCCAGGGCGGTTAGCGTTGCGCTGACGTCGGAAACCGCAACATCATCCATGATGATGTACTTATCGAACACGGCGAGAATGTTTTCACTCTGCGACTGATCGGTGTCGATAAGAAAGGACCCGCCCCGGTTGTAAGCATACAAGTCGCCCAGAATATGACCTTGCGGGTTCAGTAAAAAGCAATACACCCCACGGCCTGGCGCCAGATCCCGGATATTGTTCGTCACCATGCCGTTCAACCAGCGCGTCCGGTCACCACCGCTAAGTGAGATCTTTGATCGGGCGGAAAGGTCGTAAACGCCGCTTGCGGAAGCCATAGCCTGAAATTCCGCGCGAACGTCGCCGAAATCCGCTGGGATCGAAGCTGGCGCCCCGAGACGGGACGTCCCTTCGCTACTGGGTTGAACGGTAACGTTCATATCGCTTCCACGTCTATTATATCGAACTGATCGCATCGCCATGACGCTGGCTCTCGCTATCGCGGCCATGGAAGACGACCGTTTCACTCTATTCGACCTCCACTTCAACGAGGCGCCATGAAAATACTTCGCATCGCGACAATTGCCGTTTTGTTGATGACCAGCAGGGGGATGTGGGCCCAGTCCGACGCGCAAAAGGGGCTTGAGAAACTGAAATCGCTGGTCGGAACCTGGCAAGGAAAGACGGCAAAGGGTGAACCCGTGGAAGATACTTTTGCCTTGACCGCCGGCGGCACTGCAGTGATGGGTGACGACAAAATGGGTTCCGAAGAGATGCTCAGCCTGTTTTACGTCGACGGCAGGCGCCTGCTCATGACCCACTTCTGCCCCTCCGGAAATCAGCCACGGATGGAGGCGACCGTTTCTCCCGATCTGAAAACCATCTCCTTTGATTTCCTGGATGCTACTAATCTTCCCAGCAAGCAGGCCGGACACATGCACCACGCCATCTACATCTTTTCCGACTCCGATCACTACAGTCAGGAATGGACATGGCTGGAAGATGGCAAGACCACTCTTTTTCGTTCTGAAATGCAACGAAAGAAATAAAGGCAGATCAACGTTGTGATACATGCCCTCAATTCAACGGCCATCTAGCGGTGGAGTAGATTGCGGTGGTTTGCGCGCGTGCGTCGCCTGCTCGAAGCCATAAGTGATCTGCAACAACTGCGGCTCGCTAAACGGCGGACCGAGGAATTCGATCCCGACCGGCACCCCGATCGGCGCTCTCTCCGTCGGCGTGGAAAACCCTGCCGGAACCGTTATGGCCGGAAATCCCGCGAGTGCAGCCAGGATGCCATTGCGCTCCGCCTGATTCATCTCGCCGATCATCACCGGCAGGCGCTTCTGGTGTGGGTAGAGCAACGCGACCACGTTGTTTTTCGCGATCAGGTTCGCCAACTGAACCCTCAGGTCATCGATCTTGACGCGCCGGTCCATGTAGTCCGGCTCGTTCAGGCCATGCTCGTAGGCTTCCGCCGAAGCGAGGAACTTCTCAAGCGAGGCCTTGTGGTATTTGCCCGACGCGATGAGCTCGGCAAGCGAGTGCATGGGAGGATTAGGCTGGGCTTTCAGGTAGTTGTTGAGCTGGAACTTGTATTCGTACTTTTGTACATCGAGGTCCGAGTTCAGCTTGCCGGTATCGAAGGCCGCGTCGTCGATGTCTACCAGAATTGCGCCCTGCTTCTTGAGCACTTCGAGGGCACTAGCCATTACGCGATTGACCTCCTGATGGTCGGGGCCGCTTCCAAATAGGGTACGCAGCACCCCAAGGCGCGCACCTTTCAGGCCATTGCGGTCGAGCGAGGCGGTATAGGTCGCGGGAGTCCTGCCGATGCCCAGCGCCGTCACGGGATCATCGGGATCGTAGCCGACCATTACATCGAGCATGATGGCGGCGTCGGCTACGGTTCGCGCCAGAGGCCCGGCGGCGTCCTGCGTAAACGAGACGGGCATGACACCGGCACGGCTAATCAGCCCCCGCGTGGGACGAATACCGACCAAGCTATTGGCGGAGGCCGGCGAGCGAATCGAGTTGACCGTGTCCGTGCCAGTGCCCACGGTCGCTAAGTTGGCCGCCAAGGCCGCCCCGGTGCCGCCGGAAGAACCGCCCGGGGTCCGCGACAGCTCATAGGGATTTTTGGTCTGGCCTCCCAGCGAACTCGAGGTTAGCCCGGCCAGGGCTAGCTCATGCATGTTCGCTTTCCCGAGAATTAAGGCTCCGTTTTGACGGAACCGCGCCACTGTGAACGCATCCTTCCTCGGTTGCATGGCGTTGAGTGCCAGCGATGCGCCGGTGGTCGGCATATCAGCGGTGTCGAAGTTGTCCTTCAGCACCACCGGAATGCACTGCAGCGGTTTGAGCTTAGTGCCGCGTTTGAGCAGCGTGTCCATGGCATCAGCCTGCTCTAGCAGCTTGGGGTTCACGTAAAGCATCGCCTGGAGGGTGGGGCCCTGCTGGTCGTACACCTTGATGCGGTCTAGGTACTGCTGCACCAGGCTGTGGCAAGTCAGTTTGCCGCTTAGCAAGCCGCGATGAATTTCGTTGATGGAAGCTTCCATGAGTTGAAATTGCTGGCCGGCGCCGCTCGCGACCATAAGCATCACCCCCACCACGAGAACGAAACACTTCGCTGCACGACGCACGCCTTCCCTCCTATGAATTCAGTGAACATTGAAATAGAGTGCTAGATTTTGACGCGTTCATCGCACCCGCCCTTCTCGGCGCCTTTTCAGCCAAAGGCATTTCTTCATCCGACTGAGGCACTCGCGAAATGACAAGCTCCAACCGAGTTGATAATCTTCCAACTTGTGATTCAGAAAAAGCGTATCGCCATCATCCCCGGAGACGGCATCGGCCCCGAAGTCATCGCTGAAGCCCTAAGGGTAATTCAAGCCTCGGGCGCCCCGGTTGAAACCACCCACTTTGATTGGAGCGCGACACGCTACCTCGGCGACGGAGTCACAGTCCCGCCGGATGGCTTTGCTATGTTATCTCGTGAGTTTGATGCCATCCTGCTTGGTGCCCTTGGCGATCCGCGAGTGCCCTCAAATGTTCACGCCAAAGAAATTCTGCTGGGCATGCGCTTCAAGATGGATTTGTATGCCAATGTCCGGCCAGTTCGGCTGCTGGATGCCTCTCTCTGTCCGCTGAAGGGGATCGAGCCGCAAGATATCGACTTCGTTGTGATTCGTGAAAATACCGAAGGCGCATATGTAGACGCGGGCGGTGTATTCAAGCAAGGGACGCCAGACGAAATTGCCGTGCAGGAAGATATCAACACGCGAAAGGGCGTCGAGCGCGTGATTCGCTATGCCTTCGAGTATTGCGAGCGGGGCAAAAAGCAGAATGGCACCCCTCGCCAACGCGTTCTGATGTGCGACAAATCCAACGCCATGACCCATGCCGGTGGTTTGTGGCAGCGCGTATTCAAGGAAGTAAGCAAGGAGTATCCGCAGATTTCTGCCCAGCATCTCTACGTTGATGCGCTCTGTATGCAAATGGTGCGCGATCCCAGGCTGTTCGACGTAATTGTGACCAACAACATGTTCGGCGACATTATCACCGACCTTGCCGCCGGCCTTCAGGGCGGGTTAGGAATGGCGGCCAGCGGAAATATTCATCCCGGAAAAACGTCGATGTTCGAGCCGGTCCACGGCTCCGCGCCATTGATCGCAGGAAAGGACCTCGCCAACCCTTTCGGAGCCATCCTGACCGCGGCGATGATGCTGCGTCATTTGGGACTAGGAGACGAAGCGACCAGAATTGAAACCGCTGTCCTTGAGGCCATAACACAAAAGAAAATCACCCAGGACATTGGCGGTCCTCTTCGAACCAGAGAAGCCGGCGAATGGGTCGTGAAACACCTGGCTTAAGAAGACTCTTGGGACCGAGTCAGCGTTCAGTTCTTCCATTTTCCATATTTACGACTTTGCCATTGGTTCTTAATAGCTTATCGACGTTTGTCCGGACAATATTCCAGCTGGAACGTGTTGCCGATTTGCTCCCCTCTTTCCCCGCCGAAGTCGCCTGCCAGCTCTGCCGCCAGTAACCTCACCTGGTTCTGTATAATCACCCATTCGAATAAGCGATCACGTATCTCTGAGAGAACCCTTGTCACAGGCAGAAATTGGGATCATTGGCGGCAGCGGGCTGTACTCAATGCCCGGTCTCACTAAGCTCAAAGAAGTTCGGCTGAAGACTCCATTCGGCAAACCTTCTGACGCCTATGTTCTGGGCATGCTCGAAGACCACAAAGTCGCGTTCCTCGCCCGCCACGGACGGGGCCATCGCATCCTGCCCTCGGAATTGAATTTTCGCGCTAATATTCACGGCTTCAAGCAGTTGGGCGTCGAACGGGTCGTTTCCGTCTCGGCAGTCGGATCGTTAAAGGAAGAACATAAGCCGCTAGAGTTCGTGATCCCTGATCAGTTTTTCGATCGTACTCGTCACCGGGTCGACACATTCTTTGGAAATGGCGTCGTGGCTCACATCGCCTTTGCCGATCCTGTTTGTTCAGAGCTCGCGGGTGTCGTAGAGAGTGCCTCGCGCCGGGCTGGGGTGACGGCCAAGCGCGGCGGCACTTACCTTTGCATGGAAGGGCCGCAGTTTTCAACGAAGGCCGAGTCCAACGTCTACCGCGGCTGGGGTATGGACGTCATCGGCATGACCAACCTGCAGGAAGCCAAGTTGGCGCGAGAGGCGGAGATGTGCTACGTGACGGTGGCGATGGTGACGGACTACGACTGCTGGCACCCGCATCACGATTCGGTGACCGTGGACCAGATCGTGGCGGTGTTGCTGAAGAACGCAGAGAACGCGGCCAAGGTCGTGCGCGAATCGGTGGCTGCCATGCCGCGCGGTCGCACCTGCAAGTGCGGATCGGCTTTGGCGCACGCGATAATTACTGACCGCGCGAGAATTCCCGCCGCGACACGTCGGAAACTAAAATTGATTCTCGGTAAATACCTGAAAGTAAAGAAAACATGAGCATAGTCGTTGTTGGCTCCGTCGCATTCGATACCATTGCCAGTCCTTCCGGAAGGGTGGAAGACGTACTTGGCGGGGCCGCGACATATTTCGCCCTCGCAGCAAGTTATTTCACAACCGTTCGAGTGGTAGCTGTGGTGGGTGACGATTTTGATGCCACCTACGAAGGTGTCTTGAAGAAACGCGCTGTAGATACTCGCGGTATAGAACACGCTAAAGGGAAAACGTTCCGCTGGGGCGGGAAGTATCACGACAATTTGAACGAAGCCAAGACAGATTTCACCGAACTAAATGTCTTCGAGCAGTTTCAACCTCGTATCCCGGCGGAATATCAGGACTCGAAATTTCTATTTCTCGCGAACATTCATCCCGAACTGCAGGCGGCGGTGCGGCGAAACATGAATGGAGTAAGTCTGACCGGCGGCGATACCATGAATTACTGGATCAACCGCACCCGCAAGGAGTTGATTGAAACCCTGAAACTGGTGGACGTGCTGTTAATCAACGACACCGAAGCCAAGGCGCTGGCTGGGGAAACCAATCTTCCGCGAGCCGCCCACAAGGTCCTGGCGCTGGGGCCGAAAGCCTTGGTGATAAAGCACGGCGAATATGGGGCAACGATTTTCTTCCGGGAAGGAGCTTTTGGCATTGGCCGGCATCCTTTCCGCGCGCCGGCGCTGCCGATAGAGGAAGTTAAAGATCCGACCGGTGCTGGCGACTCTTTTGCTGGTGGTTTTATGGGCTACATCGCCGCGCAGCCGGATTTGAATCGTGAAGTCCTCAAGCGCGCGCTTTTTTATGGCGGCGTGATGGGATCGTTCGCCGTTGAGCGCTTCGGAACGGAGCGGTTGCAATCGCTTACCCGCGAAGAAATTGAAGCCCGCTTTCAAATCTTTCGCGAACTGACCCACCTGGAATGAAGCCCCAGCCTATCCGGCGGTGGGATCGCGAGACCGCCTTAATGGCCTGGGTTGCAGGCTGCGCCTCCGTTTTTTCCTTCATCTATTATTTTCGTCATGGTGACATTCTGCTTTACGGCGATGCCGTCGCGCATATCAACATTGCGCGACGAGTGTTCGATTCCCGCACTCCGGGTCTGTTGCAACTGGGTACCGTGTGGCTACCCCTGCCGCACTTGCTAATGATTCCGTTTCTGCTCTCCGGCACTTTGTGGAAGATCGGGGCGGGTGGGTCCATTCCATCGATGGTGGCCTACGTCCTTGGAACGCTAGGCATCTTTCGTTTGGTTCGGCAAGCTCTCGATTGGCCTCGGACGGGAACCTCGGCAGCGGTGGCAGCCTGGGGTGCGGCTGTCATCTACGCCGCCAATCCGAATCTGATTTATCTGCAAACCACCGCAATGACCGAGTCGCTTTACCTGGCACTGTTCATTTGGGCGGCGGTTTACCTCGGCGAATTCGTTCAAGACACCTGCTCCGGCGAACGCCGTGACAAAACTACATCGCCGCTCATGAAGTGCGGATGTTGTCTGGCGGGAGCATGTCTGACGCGCTATGACGGATGGTTTGTCGCGCTGGCTATGTGCATGGCGGTTCTTGTGATCGCAATGCGGCGGAGGCCAAAGGATAAGCAGGAAAGATCCGGACTCTACCGCAATGTGAGAAATTTTATTCTCCTGGCAGCTTCCGGTCCCGTGTTTTGGCTGGCCTATAACGCAATTGTCTACCGCAATCCGCTGGAATTCGCCAATGGACCCTATTCCGCGAAAGCGATTGAATTGAGAAGTTCAAACCCTTCTCACCCGGGCAAGCACGATCTGCCGGTCGCGTTCAGTTATTTTTTGAAATCTGCAGAAATGAATCTAGGACCGGAAAACGGCCAAAAGCTATGGGTGCTGTTTGCCCTGGCGGGAACGCTGGTATGCGTAATTGGCAAAGCTGGCAGTACCGGCTGGCTTCAAACCGGCCGGTCAGAAGAGCCGGCAGGATGCCGGCACTATTGGCCATTGCTCCTGCTTTGGCTTCCGTTGCCTTTTTATGTGCTTTCTGTCGCATATGGAGCGATCCCTATTTTCATGCCAGTCTGGTGGCCCTTCTCTTATTATAACGTTCGCTACGGGTTGGAATTGTTGCCGGCCTTCGCAGTCTTCAGCGCCTTAGCTATTTACTTCGCCGCGAAGCTGGCGCGGAGTCGAACCATCGGAATTGTCGTAACGATGGGAGCCCTGATTTTTGCCATCGCAAGCTACGCCACGGTTTGGCGGAACCCGGTTTCTTTTCGCGAAGCCTTCATCAATTCCCGCTCTCGTATCGGCCTGGAGCGCGAGCTCGCTTCGTTCTTAAGGGGCCTACCGCCTGATTCCGATTTGCTTATGCATCTGGGCAGTCACGTGGGGGCGGTGCAGGACGCCGGTATCCCGCTGAAGAGAATTATCAACGAGGGCAACCATCGCACATGGAAACAGCCAGTCGATAATGAGGGACTGTGGGAGCGTGCGCTCGCCGATCCGGCGCGGTATGCGGACTATGTTATTGCTTTCGAGGGCGACCCAGTCTCTACTGAAGTGCAGAAGCAGGGTCTGTTTTCGCTCGCCGTAATCCATGTCTCTGGTCAACCCAAGGCGACCGTTTACCAAACGCGGGTTTCTCCCGGTAATCAGCCGCGTTAACTTCGACTCTCGCGAGGCACTCAGAGCAGAAGTTTTCCGGTGATAAAATCCAGCCACTCGCCTTCAATGCAGATCGTCCACCACATTTTCGTTATCCTCGAGTACGAAGTGCCCTCGGCTACGATTTTCTTGTACCGCCTGATTCTCGCGGCCATCCTGGGCGGCTTGATCGGCCTGGAGCGGGAATTCAAGCATCGCCCCGCCGGGCTTCGAACCAATCTTTTCATCTGTGTTGGCGCCGCCATGTTCACTCTTCTCTCGGACGCGTTGGCGGAGCAACACATGGGAGACCACACCCGAATTGCGGCACAGATCATTCCCGGAATTGGCTTCATCGGCGCGGGATCCATCCTGCACAATCGCGGAGACCTGATTACGGGCATTACCTCAGCGGCTACTCTGTTCGTGGTTGCATCCGTGGGAATGGCAGTGGGGGGAGGGCTTCATCTCACCGCCATCTTTGCGACGGCCCTTATTCTGTTATGTCTGTTTCTGCTGGGGAATGCGGAACAGCGACTCAATGTGAAGCTGGCCATTCGCACTTATGAGGCAACCGGGAGCAGCGCCGACGTGATCAGCGCAGAAGTAAACCGCATTCTGGAGTGCATTCACGCCATGATGCAGGATGTTCAAATCGCGGTTACGGCTCAGCACGTTCGTCTTCAGTTCGACGTTGAGGGAACACGCAAACAGCACGAACTGGTGCTGCGAGCGCTCAAGCAGTCTTCCGTGCTTGAGAGTGTCATTCCGTTGGGCGCGGTGCAGACCGAATGACCCCTTTCGGTCAAGCGATTCCATTCGTCAAGGCCAGCGCCTACGGTAACGATTTTCTAATTATCGACAGCGTCGACGCGCCCAAAGACATACAAGAGTTAAGCAAGCGTTTGTGTGACCGACACCTGGGAATTGGGGCGGATGGTGTGGAGTGGTTATTTCCCGCCGGAGACGCGGATGTCGCTGCCCGGCTCATCAATGCGGACGGATCGGAGGCGGAAATTTCTGGTAATGGAACACGAGGCGTCGCAGCTTACCTCTGTTCCGAAAAGCCCAGAGAACGACTTGCGATCCACACCGGCGCGGGGGTAAAGATCTGCACCCTGATCAGTCATCACGGGACGCATTATGAGTTCGAGATCGACATGGGCGAACCTCAGATCGGAGAGGAATTCACCGTCAAATTGTCGTCGCGGGGAGTTCGCGGAATTCCGGTATCAATGGGTAATCCGCATTACGTGGTGTTGGTTGAGGCCTTTGCTGAACGATGGCAGGCTGAGGCTGCGGAAATCGGGCGAGATGCGACCTTCAAAGAAGGGGTCAATGTCGAACTGGTTGGGGTGAAAGACGAGAATAATATTGAGGTCAGGTTTTTCGAGCGCGGAGTCGGAGAAACCCAGTCGTCGGGTACAGGATCGTGCGCGGCCGCCGTCGCCGCCATTTCTGCGAAACGAGCACGGTCGCCGGTTCGAGTGCATGCTCCCGGCGGAGTCCAAACGGTGCGATGGGAGAAACAGGTTTTTTTGCGAGGAGCCGCGCAACTCATCTGCCGCGGAGAGTTTTTCTGTTAGCGTTTAAGCCCAGATCGAATGGCGTCTGATCGAGCAATCGCGCGTCTCAAGCCTCCCGCCCTGCACTCGGGCGACGTGGTTGGCATCGTGGCGCCGGCCAGCAATTTCAAACGAGAAATGCTGGAGACTGGCTGCGCCACGCTACGTCAATTGGGGTACAAACCCTTTTTCCTTGATTCCATTTTTGCGCGGGACTTGTATTTTGCGGGATCAGCCGAACAAAGGGCCCGCGACCTTGAAGAAATGTTTGTGCGTGACGATGTACGTGCAATCGTGTGCGCCCGTGGCGGCTACGGGTCGAACTACCTTCTAAACTTGCTTGATTTTGAAAAGATCAAGGCGCATCCGAAAATCTTCGTCGGCTACAGCGACCTGACTACACTTCTTACTTATTTCGCGGACTCGGGCGGCTTTGTAACTTTCCATGGACCCATGGTGGCCAAAGATTTCGCCGATGGCGATGGAGTGGACCTGATGAGTTGGGCCTCCGCGCTAGAGGGAACTGCGAACTGGTCGCTATCGCCTGATGCAGAAGTGAAGTCGCTTATCGAGGGTTCAGCGGAAGGTATTCTCTATGGCGGTTGTCTTTCCATACTTGTAGCCTCTTTGGGGACGCCATATGAAATCAAAACGAACGAGACGATTCTGTTCATCGAGGATATTGCGACCAAGCCTTACCAAATCGATCGCATGCTGATGCAATTGAAACTTGCCGGAAAACTTTCCACGGTTCGAGGCCTTATTTTCGGTGAAATGATCGACTGCACTCAAACGACGAGCCAGGGTTACACTCTGGAAGAAGTGGTGCTTCGAGTAGTGAGGGACCTCGATGTGCCGGTGGCATACGGCTTGCGATCCGGGCATGTTTCGCGAGGGAATATTACGTTACCGATCGGGGTCAAGGCGTCGCTAGACGTTCGCAGCGACGGGGTTGAACTGAAGATATTGGAGACGGCAACGCGAAGTTCGATTTCTTCGCGCTGAGGAAGGGCCGGGATCGGAAGCGGCAAGGGCGTTTGCAAACATTATGAGCCACAAAAAGCACATTCACCTTATCGGCATTTGCGGCACAGCGATGGCGTCGCTGGCCGGCATGTTGACGCAGCGCGAATATCACGTCACCGGCTCGGACGCGGCTGCGTATCCGCCCATGTCTGACTTTCTAACCTCACTGAACATTCCTCTGGCACAGCCGTTTGCGGCGAAGAATCTGGAGCCGCGACCGGACCTGGTAGTCGTCGGGAATGCAATTTCCCGGGGGAATGTCGAGCTCGAATATATTCTCGACCAGCGCATTCCATTTTGCTCCATGCCGCAAATCCTGCACGACGAGTTTTTGCGGGGCAAGGAAGTTCTGGTGGTCGCGGGAACCCACGGCAAGACCACAACTACTTCCATGCTGTGCTGGATTTTCGATCAAGCAGGCATGCAGCCTTCTTTCCTGATTGGTGGCATCGCGGAAAATTTTGGCAGCAGCTTTCAGTTGGGACAGGGTAAGCACTTTATCCTGGAGGGCGATGAGTACGATACGGCGTTCTTCGACAAGGGACCGAAATTCCTGCACTATTTTCCGGACGCCGTGATTCTGACTTCAGTTGAATTCGATCATGCGGATATTTACGAAAACCTTAGCGCTGTCGAAACTGCATTCAAACGCCTGGTGAACCTGATCCCGGGCCGCGGCCGGTTGGTGGCTCTTGACACCGGAGCGAGCGTCGAGCGCTGCCTGGCAAAAGCGTTCTGTCCCGTCGAGCGTTACGGAAATACTAAGAGCGCAAACTGGCAGGTGACAAATCTACGACTCGATCCGTCCGGCACATTTTGGACGGTATTGAAGAACGGCGAAAAGTGGTCGGACTTCGAGTTCGCGCTCGCCGGCGAATATAACGTGATGAATGCAACGGCGGCCGCTGCCATGGCTTCCGGATGCGGCATAGCGAAAGACAAGATTGCGGCGGCGCTTAAAACCTTCAAGAGTGTGAAACGTCGTCTGGAAGTGCGCGCGCAGGTGAATGGGATCACGATTATCGACGACTTTGCGCACCATCCGACAGCGATCGCCGGGACCCTGAAGGCATTGCGGGCACGCTATCCTGGGACGCGGCTGTGGGCGATTCTGGAACCGCGATCCAATACACTCCGACGCAATGTGTTCCAGCACGAACTTGCGCAGAGCCTGACCGTCGCCGACGAAGTGGTTGTGGCCAACGTATTCAAGTCAGAAAGCATTCCAGAGGGGGAACGCATGGATGTGTTTGCGCTCGCCTTCGAAGTGCAAGGTTTAGGGCGGCACGCGCGCATTGTTGCCGATGCGGAGGGCATCGTGCAGGCAATCGCTCCCGAAATGCGGCCGGGTGATGTGGTCGCGATCCTTTCCAATGGCGGCTTTGGTGGCATTTACGAAAAGCTACCACAGCGGTTGAAGTCGCTGAGCGGGGGCACTTCGGGTAGCCAGTCCCTGAAGGCGTCCGCCAAAGCGTGAACCGTTTCTCCAGACGAGAGGTTGTTGCGGTTCTCGCCGGATCTGTCTTTCTGGCAGCGATAGGTGCGGGAGCGCAAGCCGTCCAATCATCGCCCTCCGTAGCGCCGCTTCGCTACGAAATTTCGCTGGCAGGCACGTCGTCGCATGATGTCAAAGTAAAACTCTTCCTGCCCGCCGGCGCTGCTGAGCGCGAACTTCAGCTTCCAGTCTGGAATGCTCTTTACCAGATTCGCGATTTCTCGAAATACATCAATTGGGTGCGTGCCCGTGATGTCCACGGGCATTCGCTCGCGATCAACAAATTGGACAAGAGCCGGTGGCAGGTGAAGGGTGCGGACGGTGGGGTTGAACTCGAGTATGAAATTTTTGCCGACCAGTCGGGTCCATTCGGCGCGCAGTTGAATACTCGTCATTGCTTTTTGAATCTGGCTGAAATCCTGTTGTTTCCCGTGGATGGCCGTGCTTCTCCCGCCCAGGTTCGATTTACGGACATTCCTTCGGGATGGCGAATCGCGACCGCGCTGACCCAGACGGCCGAAGAATATAGCGCCGAGAACTACGACCGCCTGGTCGACTCGCCCTTCGAGATAGGGACTTTCCAGGAGTCCGATTTTGACGAAGGAGGAGGACATTACCGAGTGGTGGTCGATGCTGACGCGGTGGACTACGACCTGCCAGGGATGGTGTCGATATTGCGGCGCTTGGTGGCTTCGGCCACTGCCTGGATGAAAGATCGTCCGTACCAGAGTTACATGTTCATCTATCACTTTCCGCACGGCCCTGCCGGTGGGGGAATGGAGCACGCCTACTCGACGGCGATTGATATCAATGCCAGTTCCATGTCCCAAAACCCGCTGTCACTGGGTGAACTGACCGCGCACGAGTTTTTTCATTTGTGGAATGTGAAGCGGATCCGGCCACAATCACTTGAGCCGATCGAATACAGCAGGGAAAATTACACGACCGCACTTTGGTTCAGCGAGGGTGTCACAACGACGGCAGGAAACATTATTCTGTTGCGGGCTGGCCTGCTGGATGAGTCGCGCTATCTCAGGGGCCTGGCAGCCGAAATTGGCGAACTGGAGCGGCGGCCGGCACACCTGACGCAGTCGGCGGAAGAGGCGAGTCTGGATGCATGGCTCGAAACGTACGAGTACTACCGGCTGCCGGTGCGCAGCATTTCCTATTACAACAAAGGAAACTTGCTGGGGGTGGCTCTCGATCTCCAGTTGCGCGAAGCAACAGGAGGCGCGACCAGTCTTCGCGACGTGTTCCTGGCGATGAATCAGAATTACGCGCACAAGGGACTATTCTTTGAGGATTCCCAAGGGGTACGGCAGACCGCCGAAGCGCTTAGCCACTCTGACCTGAGTAAGTTCTTTCGGTCCTATGTCGCGGGTACCGAGGAAGTTCCCTGGGACGATCTGTTCAAGACGGTTGGCCTGCATGTGATATTGCACGTGGATTCTATAGCCGACGTTGGTTTCGTGGCGGTACGCAACTTTGATGCTCCTCCCGTGGTGGCGCAAGTCACCGCTGGAAGCGAGGCTGAGCGAGCGGGTTTGCGGGTCGGAGATGGGATTTTGGAAATCGATGGTCAGACAGCAACCAGTGATTTCAACCAACGGCTGGCGGCGTTGCGTCCGGGAGATAAGCTGCGCTTACGAGTACGCACGAACCAAGGTGAGCGTGAGTTGCATTGGAAAGCGGGAAGCCAACGACAAGTGGAGCTAAATCTGGTGGACAACGACACCGTGACCCCACAACAAAAGAAACGGCGCGCTGCGTGGTTGCGCGGTGAATCCGAAAGGCCGGGGGACGCGCACCCGTGATTCGGACGATATTGATGCTGGCTTTCTGGAGCATCGCATTGCCGGCGGCGGCGGTACTCTGCTTTCCGTGGACCTTCATCACCGGGGATATTCGTTTTCTGTATCGCGTGGCCATGTGGTCGGCCTGGACCGGGGTGCGTGTCACTGGAATTAAAGTACAAACGGTGGGGCTGGAGCAACTCGATCCGCAACGCAATTACGTTTTCATGTCCAATCATGTGTCGAATATCGATCCGCCCATCATGGTTCCGTTGATTCCGCGGCGCACCTCGGTAATGGTGAAGAAGGAGCTGTTTAACTATCCATTGCTGGGGAAGACAATGCGCCTCGGATCGCTGGTGCCCGTCGACCGTGGCAACCGGGAGGCTGGAATCGCGGCTGTGCGGTTAGCCGCGGCGGTTCTGCGGCAGGGCACCAACATGATTATCTACGTCGAAGGCCATCGTTCATTCGATGGCAAATTGCTGCCGTTCAAGAAAGGGCCGTTCTACCTGGCGGTGGAATGCGGTGTCGCGGTGGTACCGGTGACAATTGCCGGGACCCATTACGTGATGCCCAAAGGCAGATTTTCCATCAAGCCAGGCACGGTGACGGTGAAATTTCACCCCCCGATCGAGCCAGAAGATTTTGGCGGCCGCGAATGCCTGATGGAACGAGTCAGGCGCGCGATCGATAGCGGACTCCCGGCGGAATTCCAGGAGCACAATTACGCTGACGTAAGCTGCTCGACTACCGGCGAGGGCACGGCTCCGGCTTGATCCGCTTCCGCTCAGCGCGGTCGCATGCTAATCCTTCATCATCTTTCGAACCGCTCGTGCAATCTCCGGCAGGCGGGGAAGGATGGCGGAGTACTTCAGCCAGAGTTTGTGATCCACCGCGGGCGCGCCGCTGACAATCGCACCCGGCTCAATGTCGCCCGCCACGCCGCTTTGTGGGGTAACGATCGCTCCATCGCCTATCTTGCAGTGACCCACGACGCCGACCTGTCCTGTGAGGATTACATGGTTGCCGACGTCGGTTGAACCTGCGAGTCCAACCTGCGATGCCAACAGGGAATGCTCCCCGATACGCGAGCCGTGACCGACCTGCACCAGATTGTCGATCTTAGTGCCGCGGCCGATGCGAGTTTTTTCCACGCTGGCACGGTCCACGCAGGAGTTGGCTTGGACTTCCACGTCATCTTCGAGGATAACCGGTTGCGGTTGCGCGATCTTGTACCAGTGTCCCGAGTCGTCTTTGGCGAAGCCGAAACCGTCGGCCCCAATCACCACACCGTTCTGCAGCAACACGCGGTCACCCAACAGGCATCCCTCGCGCACCACCGCATGGGAGTGGGCGAAGAAGTCATCCCCAATGATGGCGCCTGGATAGATTACTGTGTGCGCGAGCAATACTGCGTTCTTTCCTATCTTTACATCCGCGTCGATCACCACGTAGGGTCCGATGTAAGCACCTTCCCCGACTACTGCGGATGGATGGACGACTGCAGTTGGGTGCACGCCGGGTGCACGGCGCCGCGGGCGTTCAAAGAGTTCAATAGCTCGCGCAAAGGTAAGGTAAGGATTCTTGCATCGCAGCAGAGCGGCAGATATGGATGGAAATTCCTCCGAGACAATGACTGCAGAGGCGTTGGTGGTCCGGGCTGCTCCGGCATATTTGGGGTTGGCGACGAAGGTGAGTTGTCCCGGACCGGCTTCTTTGATGCCGGCCACGCCGCTGATATCGAGATCGGGTGAACCGCCTTCCAGACGCGCGCCGAGAATCCCAGCGATTTCAGCAAGTTTCATAGAAGTGACCGAAGGCAGTGGTTAGTTTGTCGTCACCGGTCGTTCGACGAAACCACAATGAGCCAACTCTGTGATTTTTGAGGACTGGATCTCAATCAAACGAGCCCGAAAAGTGTAGCCAGAAGATACAAGGCCTCAAGCGCGGCCAATCCGATCAGAAGCGCCTCGCGAAGGCGGGAGCGCGACAGGGCGGTCTGCAATTTGCCGGGATGAGCGTGCGCCGGGACCTCAAGCTGCGCGGACGACATTCCGGCAAAGCCGGCAAGCGGCACGGCTGTTCCCATTCGTGCGGCGTTCGGCCGAAGTGGACTGTTGGTGAAAAACTGTCGTTCTGCCAGAGGAACCTTGGGCAGAGTGATCAATGAAGACCAGCGCGCCAACTGCATGTCGCCGGATTTCAGATCAGCTTCGATCGGTTTCGAGGTCAGCTGGAGAGGTGGCAGTCGTTCAGGAGCAACGCGGTCGGCGAGATTGCGCAACAGGGAAGTCCACCACATGTGACCCATCTGATCGCTAACCAGTTCGCCCACGTCCTCGGGACGCGACTCCAGTTCGAGCGGCGGCAGCACTTCCGGATTGATGACGTTGCCGAGGTTAGTAAAAACGGTCCGGTACCAGGGTAGGCTCACCGAGTCTCCGATCAACATTCCGGTGTTCATTGGCCGGGATGTGAGTTGAAGCGGTGGCAGCTTTTCAGGGAAAAGACGATCTTTCAAATTACCCAAGAGGGACCTCCACAGCGGGCCGGTCACACTCGGCGGTAACAAAAGATCAAGTTGGTGATTATCCTGGCCGTTATCCATTTAGTCTGAGCCTTCTAAAGAACAGGCTTGAAACTCAACTTTAGCACTTTTTGGATGAGCAACTGAAGGCCACTGATCCAAACTGTTACATATCCTGGCTTGGGCGTCAGATTTGATCGTCAGGGCACGGTTAGAGGTAGAAGGTGGCCTTAAGGACAGAATTCACAGCCTTTGCTAAGATGTGCATCCTGAGTTCGCTTAACAGTCAGTTTGCAGGAACGGAGAACTTAAAATGAAACTGCGCACTTTGTTTGTCGCTTGCCTCGCCTTGGTTTTGAGTAGTACGGCTTTCGGTCAAGCTAATCAAACTCCCGCTCGCTCGACGGAGCGAATCACTCGGGAAGTTCGACACGAACTGCTGATGCTGCCCTATCTTAATGTGTTTGACAATCTGGCTTACAAAGTTGACGGCTATAACGTAACCCTGCTGGGGCAGGTTACGCGTCCTACCTTGAAATCTGACGCCGAAAATGTGGTGAAGAAGATTGAAGGTGTTGAACGGGTCGATAATCAGATCGAGGTTTTACCTCCTTCCCCGATGGACGATGGTTTGCGACGCAGGCTTTACCGTGCCATCTATGGCTACCCATCTTTGCAGAAGTATGCCCTGGGGGTACAGCAGCCGATTCGAATCATCGTGAAGAATGGCCGCGTCACGCTGGAAGGCGTCGTTGACAACGACGGCGATAAGAACGTTGCCAACATCCGCGCCAACAGTGTTTCCGGAATTTTCTCGGTGACCAACAATTTGCAGGTGGTGAAGCCTTAGGCGGTTCGGCCAGAGAATGAAGCGATCATAACGGTCCGAAGCGTTTCGGTCCGAAACGATGAGCCCCAATCGAGGTCCACTAAAATCCTCAGTTGGGGCTCATTTTTGGCGGCACCGTTTCCCAGCCGTTAATTCAAACCAAGACTTTGATAATATTTAACTGTACAAAATGCCCATAGAACTGTGGCATAATGTCCATAGAGGTTTCGTATGGAAAGTGCGATCTCATCGGTTTATCAGCTGGCTGACTATCTACGGGAATGGCTTGGCCCCGGGGTGGAATCGGAGCTCGCGCTCGCGGCACTGGCAGAACGCGGGCTGCCCTTGACGACTGTGACCCGCATGACGCGGCACGGGCTTACGCGGGAGGAAGTGCATTCGCTGGTCATCCATCGTCGAACATTCAAACACCGTAAGAGCAACAAGCAAAAGCTTTCGCAGGAGGAATCAGATCGAGCGATACGGACCGCCCGGCTTCTGTCTCGCGCACAGGCGACCCTCGGAGATTCCGCCGCCGCCCTTCAATGGATGCGCGAGCCGAAGGCTCGATTTGAAGGCCGGACCCCGCTCCAGATGATGGTCACCGAAGCCGGAGGGCGCCTGGTGGAGGAGATGTTGCTGCAAATCGACGAAGGGATGTTCGCGTAATAACTTGGGTTGCGGCTTGCGGCGTAAGCGCTCACGACTGGATTCCCGCGCCTTCGGAAGCGCCGACATCCGGTTGGAAGCCAGACCCTATCTGTCGTTTGCTTCGACATCCTCGGGTTCCTATCGACTACGGAGTCTCGTCCCGGTGTTTCTTTGGCGAATAAGCAATCACGAAACGCTGGATGGACGCGGTGGTCTTTACGCGTCGGCGCGCTGGCACAATCAAGGACATGCAGTGGTTTACCTGGCAACCAGCCCCGCTGGTGCGTTCGTCGAGGTGTTGGTGCACCTCGAACTGAATCCCCAACATCTGCCAACAAGTTACGGGATGCTCAAGGCGGAAGCGCCGAATGGGACTGTGCTGGCACGTATTACGTTGGAATCGCTGCCCACCGACTGGCGAAATGACTACGCGGCTACCCGTAACCTGGGAGATCGATGGTTGACCGAAGAGAGGTCAGCACTACTTGAGGTCCCGTCTGCAATCCTGCCAGAAACCGTCAATCTGCTGTTAAATCCACGTCATCCCGAGGCCGGACGGGTCTCGGTTCTCTGGCATCAGCCATTTCCTTATGACCGCCGATTTTTCAAGGTTAAGTAGCCCAGGGGAGGCACCGGATCCATGTCCGCATCTGGGCTCGCTCATCTGAGGTCTGGAACTGGCCAATCCTCACTCGCCGAACATGGGAACCTGACGAGTATCCAGTGGCACCCCTTTGCGGCGACGATGAGTGGCGCCGATCACGGCCAGCACCGTCAGCGATTCGAGAGCGGTGCGAGGCACGAAAATTCGTTGAGTGTTGGAGCGCAGGTCGGGGGGGTTGATCAAAAAACCCTCAGCCATGGCCAAGCTAAGATCATTTGGCATCATGCCTTCCAGAACTTCGTTGTCCTTGAACTTGAGCTTTACCCACAATCCCTCGGTTCGCGGACGGGTGGTGAAAGTCTTCCGGTTGAGGGAGTCCGAACTAGTGAAATCACGGACGAAATAAACCGCCTTGATGTCCCGTAGGTCGATGGCGACGACCGTTCCGGAGGTATTGAGCAGTTCCAGTTTATTGTCCCGAATATAGTTTGCAGGCGCGACGTGTCCGTTGATGGAATCCCGATCCATCTTTCGGACTACGACCTTTTTGTGGGTTGAAGGCATAATTCAGTGGGCAGTCGTCGGTTGTCAGTCGTCAGCATGGTAAACACAGCCGCGTATCGACCGCAGCGTAGAGCAGCCTCTAAGTCTGCTCTGAGCCGGAGTTTTTGTCAGCCTAAGCAAGGCGATTCTCGCACTTTTAGCCACAATGCGCGTGGATTGTAATGTTCACAGTAGCCAAATCGTTAACCTTGTGTTATTTTTTGTAACTTGGCCTGCCCTATCTCATGTATCCTAAGCCTATTCAATAGAGTCACTTACATGAACGCGACTGGAGCAGCCTGTTTACGGAGGCCTCTGCCTGTGGAAAAGTTACCCGCAGCCTCCAGTCTCGAAAAAGTGGAGAGACGTTCCTAAGAAAGCATGGCCGACTACATCTACACTATGGAAATCCGGCTGACGCCGGACCAGCAGCGCGGCGTCACCCTGGTACAAGACATCGCTCGCGCCGCCGGGATGAACATCTACCTGACCGGGGGTGCGGTCCGCGACATTATCAGCGGATTCCCCATCCGTGATCTCGATTTCTCGGTTCAAGGTAATCCCTTTAAGTTGCAAAGGGATTTGGAGCGGGCAGGAGTCAGAATTGCCGGCACCGACGACGAGCTCAAGACGCTTTATCTCGGACTGCCGGGAAACGTCCGCGCAGAAATTACGATGGCGCGCATCGAGCGCTACGAGAAAGCCGGCAAGCCACCGGTCATTACTCCTGCCACACTTATTGAGGATTTGCGTCGCCGGGATTTCACGATTAATGCGATGGCCCTCTCGCTGAATCCTGGCTCACGCGGACTATTGATGGATCCTTTCAATGGGGCAGCCGATATCGAAGCCAAAGTCTTGCGGGTGCTTCACAATTACGCATTTGTGGAAGATCCGTCCCGTCTGATTCGCGCCAGCCGTTTTGCGGCGCGTTTTCATTGGCCGCTGGAAGAGCGAACGCAGGCTCGATTCGAATCGGCGAAAGAAAACAACTACATCGAGTACATCAGCCACAAGGCGATCGGTTACGAGATTGAGCAGCTGGCGTACGAAGAAGATCCATTGCACATCGTCAAGGTGCTGGAGAAAGATGGCTGGCTTAAGGTTTTGAACCAGCACTGGACCAGCGCCAAGGTGGATACCGCGCAGCTGGGACATTTGCTGAAGACCCGGCAGCAGATGATGGAGCTGGGCTATGCTCCCGATCCCGCGCCAGCGGTGATGTACTTTTTGACTGCTCGCCTGGCGGACAAAGACATCGCAGACATGCGGAAACAGATTCCGCGCAAAGATCTGGTGGAAGCGTGGCGCGATCTGGAAGATCACGCGAAAGATTTAACGAAACGGTTGAATGGCAAGGAAGCAGCTACGCCGTCGCGCACCTGGAAATTGCTCTCCGAAGCACGGCCAGAAATGATTTTGTTTCTCGCGGTGACATCGCGACAGCAAGGGGTATTACAAAAAATCAAGAATTTCTTTACCAAGTGGCGCCAAGTGCAGCAGAAAATTCCGTTGCCTGAAATGACGGAACTGCACATCACTCCGCCGTTGCCGGAATATCAGAAAATCGCGCAAGACGTTTTCATGCTGCTGCTGGACGGCAAGCTGCGTTCGCGAACCGAAACCCTGAAGTTCCTAAAACCGCTGGCCCCGCCACCGCCGCCTCCTCCCCCGCCCCCACCGCCCAAACGTGGCAGAGCGGCGAAAGCTGCTGCCGCTGCAGCAGCGGCTGAAGCTGCGGCACTCGCAGCCGCAGCTCCGGTTGCAGGCAAGAAAAAGGGAAAAGGTAAAACTGCGGCGCCCGCAACGACCGTGGCGCCCAAGGCGGAGGTGCCCAAAGCTCCGACTCCGGCGAAAGCAAGGCCCGCAACAAAAATAGTGAAAGTGGCCGGAAAAAAAGTCAAAGCGAAAGACAAGAAGAAACGCTAATCATCCGTTAAAAAAACAGAGCCGAATTCAGGGTTTCCTTTCATCCGGAGCGGGGCCTCTCGGGGGTGCAAACTTGAAAAAACTGGGCAAAATACTGCTCTGGGCGGTGGCGGCCTTTGTGGTTTTACTCGTCGCCGCAATCAGCTTGACTATCGGATGGCGGCCCTTCATCGGTCCCCAAGCGCGTCCTCTTACCTCCCATCAATTTGAGCGCACGCCGCAACGCCTAGAGCGCGGTAAGTACTTATTTACGGCGTCTACCGGCTGCACAGGCTGTCATTCCTTGCACGACTGGAACACTCATGGCGGGCCCGTTCTGGCGGGCGGTGAAGGTGTCGGTCAGGTGATGTGGTTCTCCGATCTGCCCGGGCGCATCGTAGCGCCGAACATCACTCCGGATCCGGAGACTGGGTCCGGTCGTTGGACCGATGATCAGCTGGCGCGTGCCATCCGCGAGGGCATTGGCCACGATGGACGTGCACTTTTTCCGATGATGCCCTATGAAGAATTCAGACACATGTCGGACGAAGACCTGGCCTCGATTGTCGTGTACATGCGATCACTTCCACCGGTCCGACATGAATTGCCGAAAACTGAAATTATTTTCCCGGTAAAGTATCTGATCCGCAACGTGCCACAACCAATTACTGAACCGGTGAGCAGTCCAGAGCGCAGCGATCCGGTGAAGTGGGGGCAGTATCTGGTCACGATTGCGAGTTGCACCGAGTGCCACACACCACGCCTCCGTGGCGAAGTAGTGAGCGGGATGGAATATGGCGGCGGGTTCATGCTGAAAGGCCCGTGGGGCGCAGCGGCCGGCGCCAATATCACTCCCGATGCCAGCGGCATCGGTTATTACGACGAGAGTCTCTTTATCCAGGCCATGCGCACGGGATATGTCAAGGCGAGAAAACTGAATTCGATCATGCCGTTCGACGAGTTTGGCAAACTTACCGACGATGAGCTGAAAGCTATGTTTGCTTATCTGCGAACGCTAAAGCCAGTGAAGCACCGAGTCGACAATGGTCTTCCACCGACCTACTGCAAACTTTGCCGCCAGACGCACGGGGCGGGAGACCAGAATTAGGTTTGTGCTAGAAAGTCGTCCCACATCTTCGCAGCGCGGAATATCAGGGGTGCGGATCCATCGATCAGGTGAGGCATGAGAAAAGCTGGAAAAATTCTGCTCTTTACTCTGACTTTCATCCTTCTGCTTCTGGTGGCGGCGATCAGTTTCACGGTGGGCTGGCGTCCGTTTATCGGCGCACGCGCCAGACCTACTACCAGTAAAACATTTGAACGCACTCCGGAGCGTCTTGCGCGAGGCCGTTATTTGGTGACCGGCCTGGTGGGATGTGAACTCTGCCACACGCTGAAGGATTGGAACACTCATGGGGCTCCCAATGTTTCAGACAAGGAGTTAGCGGGGCAGGTGCTTCCTGTGCCAGGTTTGCCGGGAAGGATTGTGGCGTCCAATCTCACCCCCGATGTGGAAACCGGGGGCGGTAGCTGGAGCGATGACCAATTCGCACGAGCGATCCGCGAAGGTATCGGCCACGACGGCCGGACGATTTTTCCGATGATGCCATATTCCGCTTATCGGCAGATTGCGGACGAAGATCTGGCGTCTATCGTGGTGTATTTGCGGTCGGTGCCGCCTGTACGCAATCTCTTGCCACCCACCGAAGTGTCATTTCCGGTGAACTATCTGGTGCGCAATGCTCCAGAACCCGTGACGGAGCCGGTTAGTGGTCCTGGGCCCCAAGCCGATCCGGTTACACGCGGAAAATATCTCGCGGCAATCGGTTGCGGCTGTCACGTGGCGGCGGATCAGAAAGGACCGATTCCAGGCCTGGAGTATGGCGGTGGAGAATCACTAAAAGGCCCTTGGGGAGAAGTGACCAGCCCCAACATCACTTCCGATCCGACCGGGATCAGTTATTACGACGATGCGCTGTTTATACGAGCGCTCCGCACCGGGTACGTGAACGCTAGAAAGCTAAGCTCGATCATGCCTTTCGGAGAGTTCGCCAATCTTACAAACGATGACCTCAAGGCGATCCTCGCCTATCTGCAAACGCTGCCTCCGGTAAAGCATAGAGTGGATAACAGTTTGCCGCCTACTTACTGTAAGGTCTGCCGGCAGAAGCACGGTGCAGGCGACAACAATTGAAGATGGATTGACAGTGGGTGCGGACCTCACTGGAACGTCTGCGTTTGGCAGCGGTGGTCATCAGAGTAGGCAAGAAAGAAGTTGCAGGATGTACGAGCGAGACGCTCGTGCCGATATTTGACAAACAGATTTTTGACAAATGCTCGTGGGTGGCAGGGCTATAATGACGGCATGCGGCGTCAGTGGGCCATTGCGGCGTTATGCGCGGTGATCCTGGTGATGCCCTTGTGGGCTCAGATGCGGGGCGCTTCGAGAGGCGGCGGAACCATGGGCCGCGCTACATTTTCTTCTCAACCTTCCCCCGGCTTCCGAGGTTCCGCGGGTTTTTCCCGACCTAATTTTGGCTCGCGCAGTACGCACTTCAGCACGACCTTCGGCACAGGATTTCGCCGGCCCTTTAACGGTTCAGGACGTTTCCACCGGGGTTTTTTCTTTCGTAGTTTCTCCCCATATTTTTACGGGTATTACGGATATCCGTACTATTCGGACTACGCGTACCCGCCTTACGACTCTTATCCGGGCTATAACGATGCCGCCACTTACTCTGCCGGCACCGCCCAAAACGCCAATGACCTGATCGCCCAACAACAGGATATCGACCGATTGGAAGATGAGGTGGCGCGGCTGCGCGAAGAAAAGGAATCTCGCGAAGAGGCTCCGGCAAAACCGGGGCAAGAGAATCGGTCGGAGCCGTCAACGCCAACCTTGCTGGTATTTCGCGACAAGCACACGCAGGAAGTTCAAAATTATGCAGTGGTGGGAGGCACTCTGTGGATTTTCAACGAACGGCGTGCAACGAAACTCCCGCTGTCGTGGCTCGACATCGACGCAACCACTAAGGCCAACGAAAACCGCGGGATTGATTTCCGGGTGCCCAACTAATCCGGGTCTTGCACCGGTGAACTCTAATGCACCAGCGGAACGCTCTCGCCCGCACCGGGTTTGCTGTGGATAACTCTGCGAAAATGCTTTTCGATTTCCCATTAGAATGACGCCGACGTAAAATCAATACAGACTTCCCCATGTCCCAATTCGTTCATCTGCATCTCCATACCGACTATTCCATGCTCGACGGCGCCTGCGACGTGGAAAAACTCGTCCAGAGGGTCAAGGAACTGAATATGCCAGCGGTCGCCATGACCGATCATGGCAATATTTTTGGCGCGGTGCACTTCGTGAACGCGGCACACAAGGCGAACGTGAAACCGATTGTGGGCTGCGAACTGTACGTCTGCAAAAAAGACGACCATGACATCTCGCGGACGCCGCCGGACGGCGACACCTACAATCACCTGCTGGTGCTCGCGGAAAACGATGAAGGGTACCGGAATTTGGCGAAGATCACTTCGGAAGCGTCGCTGCGGGGTTTCTATTACAAGCCTCGAGTGAGCAAGAAGTTTCTTGCGGAACACTCAACAGGTTTGATCGGGCTTTCGGGATGCCTGAAGGGAGAGGTCGCCGAAAGATTGATGGAAGACAATTACGATGCCGCGCGAAACGCGGCGGCCACCTACAGCGACATCTTCGGCCGGAATAATTTCTTTCTCGAAATACAGGACCAGGGGCTGGAGCAGGAGCACCGCATTCACTCCAATTTGTTCAGGCTGGAAAAGGATCTCGGACTCCCCCTGGTGGCAACCAATGACAGCCACTATCTCTGTGAGGACGACGCCCACGCTCAGGATGTGATGTTGTGCATACAGACGGGCAAGTCGATACAGGACACCAACCGGATGAAGTTCCAGGGCACCGGATTTTTCGTCAAGAGCCATGACGAAATGTATCGGGTGTTCAAAGATGCCCCGGATGTGCTGTCCCGGACTCTGGGAATTGCCGAGCGTTGCGACATGCACCTGGAGAAGGTGAGCAATCCATTCCCGCATTTCGATGTGCCAGCTGGCTTCACGTTGGACAGTTATTTTGAACAGGTTACGCGAGAGGGCTTTGCTCATCGCCTGGAGACTTTGCGCGCGCTTGATGCGCAAGGAAGACTGAAACACAACCTTAGCGAGTACGAGCAGCGGCTGGCGCGGGAACTGAGCATTATTCAGCAGATGAAATTCTCCGGGTATTTCCTGATCGTGTGGGATTTCATCCGCTATGCCCGGGAGCGCGCCATTCCAGTGGGTCCAGGCAGGGGCTCCGCGGCTGGCTCACTGGTGTCATATGCGTTGGGAATTACAGACCTCGATCCGCTACAGCATGAGTTGATTTTCGAGCGCTTTCTGAATCCCGAACGCGTGTCACTTCCCGATATTGACATCGACTTCTGTATGAATCGACGGGGTGAGGTCATTACCTATGTGACCAACAAATACGGCCGCGAAAATGTCGCGCAGATCATCACCTTCGGCACGATGGCGGCAAAGGCCGCTATCAAGGACGTAGGCCGCGCGATGGGTGTGCTGTACAGCGAAGTGGACCGCATCGCCAAGATGGTTCCGACCACGCTGAACATAACCCTCGATGAAGCGATCAAGGAATCTCCGGCACTTCAGCAGGTCTACGAAAGCGACGCGCAGATTCGCGAACTGCTGGACACAGCGAAAAAACTTGAAGGCATGGTGCGAAACGCTGGCGTGCACGCGGCCGGCGTGGTGATATCGCCACGCCCTCTTAACCAGCTGGTTCCGCTGCACAAGACTAAAAACGACGAAATTGTCACCGCTTTTGACATGGTGGCCATCGAAAAGCTCGGCTTGCTCAAGATGGATTTTCTGGGTTTGACCACCCTGACCATCCTCGATGACTCGCTCAAGCTGATTGCGCAGACTCGCGGCGAGAAAATTGTTCTCGACGGTATCCTGCTCGATGATCCGGAAACCTACGAGAAGGTCTTTCATAAGGGGCTCACTTCCGGCGTGTTCCAGTTTGAATCGCGAGGCATGCGGGATGTGCTGCGGCGCTACCAGCCGAACTCGATTGAAGACCTCACCGCACTGAACGCGCTTTACCGTCCCGGCCCCATCCAGGGCGGAATGATTGATGACTTCATCGACCGCAAACACGGGCGCAAGAAGATTGAATATGAACTGCCTGAGCTGCAAGAGATATTGCAGGAGACGCTGGGCGTAATCGTTTATCAGGAACAGGTCATGCAGATCGCCAATCGCCTGGCGGGATACTCCCTTGGCGAGGCTGACCTGCTGCGGCGCGCCATGGGCAAGAAGAAACACGAGGAAATGGCGCAGCAGCGCGAACGTTTTATCGAGGGAGCAGTACAACGAGGATATCCTCCCAAGAAGATCGAAAAGATTTTCGATCTCATGGCACAGTTTGCCGGTTACGGCTTCAACAAGTCGCACTCTGCAGCGTATGCGTTGCTCGCTTACCACACCGCGTATTTGAAGACCCGCTATCCGGTGGAGTTCATGGCAGCCTTGCTGACCTCAGTCACCGGAAGCACGGATGATGTCGTCAAATACATAAACGAGTGTCGTGAAATGGGTATTGCGGTAGAAGCTCCAGACATCAACGTGAGCGACGCCAACTTCACTCCGCATGGAAACGCCATTCGCTTTGGGCTGGCGGCGGTCAAGAATGTTGGCCACCATGCGATTGAGTCAATCGTCGCGGGGCGCAAAGAGCTAGGCCACTACAGTTCTATTTACGAATTTTGCGAAAAGGTTGACCTGAGGCTGCTCAACAAGCGGGTTCTGGAATCACTGATCAAGAGCGGGGCGATGGATGGACTGGGTCGCCGTGCACAGTTGATGGCGGTGCTTGATCGCGCAATCGAGGGAGCACAAAAAACTCAGCGCGACGCGGAGTCTGGCCAACATGGCTTGTTTGGCGTATTCCAACAGGAAGAGGTCTCCTCATCCAACCACAAGCTGCCGGATGTACCGGACTGGGATGAACATACCCGGCTGGCCAATGAAAAAGAGATTCTGGGCTTCTTCATCACCGGCCATCCGCTGGAAAAGTATCGGGACAAGCTGCAGGATTTGCATGCTCTTACGACAGAGGAAGTTTGCGCGATGAAGTCCTCAACCGGGAAAGATGAAACCATCACGACTGCCGGCATTATCACCAGCCTTCGAGTCCTAAAATCCAAGCGTGGCGATTTTTATGCTCAAGGCGCCCTGGAGGATATGTTGGGATCAGTCGAGATGCTGGTCTTTCCCGAGGCTTACCGCAAACTTCAGGACAAAGTAAAGCTGGAAGTTCCAGTACTCATTCGCGGCGGAGTGCGCATTGAGGAAGGTGCGAATCCCAAACTGACGGTGAGCGACATCAGCCCACTCGAAGATGTGAAGGTTCCCTTGCCACGCTCGTTACGCATCCGCATTCCACTGGAAACGTCCAGTGAACTGACTGTCGACGCTCTGTATGCGCTTTGCACCGAACGCAAGGGGGAAGCCAAAGTATTGTTCGACGTGGAACGCCAGGGCGATTTCATGGTGGTGATGGAGGCGGAAGGCTATAATGTCCAACCAGACCGCAACTTTATCGCCCGCGTTGAGGAATTGTGTGGCCGTGGCGCTGTGCGGGTATTCGATTGACGCTCGGCACATCGGACCTTTTACTCTGCTTAATGAAAACTGCATCCGATGAAAGTCTCGAAGTTCAGGAGTTCGAAGGCGCACGAGAAGGGCGCGCCCCCCATGGCCAATGACGCGTTGGTGATGACCGGCGTGGAGTTCCTCCTCTCCATGGTGGAATCGCGCTGGGCGTCCAGAAACGGCGACAGCGGAAAGCCAGAGCCCGGCGAGCGTACTCGCAAGGAACTCGACAAGATCGATCAGCAGATCGCGAGACTGCAGGACGCTTCCCCTTCCGACGAGAGCGCACTGCAGGACATTCAGCAATTGCGCGATCGCGTGGAGGCTTTGCGGGCAGAGATGAGGTCGCATTTCGGCGCGTGGGAAAAAACCGAGCTTGCCCGACATCCACAGCGTCCCTATGCACTCGATTATATCGAGCGCATTTTCACGGATTGGAGCGAGATTCACGGCGATCGCGGATTTGGTGACGACCCCGCGCTCGTGTGTGGTATGGCCCGCTTTCACGGCGAAGAAGTAATGATTGTCGGTCACCAGAAGGCACGTGACACTAAGCAGAAGGTTTACCGCAACTTCGGAATGCCTAACCCGGAGGGTTATCGAAAGGCACTGCGGGTGATGAAGATCGCCGAAAAGTTCGGGAGGCCGTTATTTACCTTCGTGGACACGCCGGGCGCCTACCCCGGCCTCGGCGCCGAAGAACGCGGCCAGGCCGAGGCAATCGCTCGGAACCTGCGCGAGATGGTCCGCCTTGAGGTCCCCATCGTGACGACGATTACGGGCGAAGGTGGAAGCGGTGGAGCGCTGGCTATTGCCGTCGCCGACCGCGTCCTGATGTTGGAAAATTCCGTATATGCCGTGATCTCACCGGAAGGTTGCGCATCTATCATGTGGCGCGATCCAACGAAAAAAGAACTGGCCGCCCAAGCCATGCGCATAACCGCAGAAGACTTGAAAGAACTCGGATGCATCGACGACATCGTTGCCGAGCCGGAAGGCGGAGCTCACGTCGATCACGACGCAGCTGCTCTGCTTCTTGATGCCGCCTTGCAAAAACATCTTTCCGAATTGAAAACCAATCCGGTGAAAGACTTATTGGAGTCACGCTATACAAAATTCCGTAATATGGCTCAGTTCTTCTCCGGCGGCGATTAGTAGTCGCGCCCGCATTCCCTTTATAGTTTCATCGACACCCCTACCAGCTTCCCAGCCCTCCCGCGGATTAGCTTAACGATTTGTGTCGGCGTGTCTAGTCGGGCGATAGCAGCCTAGTCACGCGCAACCCTCTGTGAATACTTGGGTTACGCGAGTAATCGCTTTATAGCGGGCAGAGACCTCAAACATGCGCCTTGTATTCGACCAGTTCCGTTTTATACATAACTATGCAATCCTCTTGACCTGCGAGAGAATGGGTCGCGAATCAGCCCGCGAACGCCGGCCGTTTCAATGAGCAACGCGAATGGAAAGGCTGATCTTCATTCATCAGATCGTAGCGTCCGCGTCCTTTTCAACAGGTTCCGTGATGAGCAGTTTCCACAGAACACCGACGCAATTTCCCTTGCCGGAGGATCTAACTGGCAGCAGGATAGGCCGGTTTGAAATCCGGTCCAAGCTGGGCAGCGGAGGGATGGGCGAAGTTTACTGCGCCGAAGATACGCAACTGCGGCGCGTGGTGGCCCTCAAGCGTGTAGCACGCCGACTAGGAAGTGACCCCGAGGCGCGGCGACAAATCCTCCGCGAGGCCCAACGTGCGTCAGCGTTGAGTTCAGAATATATCGCCAGAATTCACGACGTCCTGGAAGAACACGGTGAACTCTTCGTCGTGATGGAATACGTAGAAGGCGAGACTTTGCGCCAGCGACTGCAGCGGCCATTGACCCTGGAACAATTTTTCGATATTGCGATGCAATGTACGGAAGCTCTGATGGTAGCTCACGAGCGCGCCATCATACACTGCGACATCAAGCCAGAAAACATAATGCTGACGCCTGCGGGACGGGTGAAGATCCTGGATTTTGGCGTCGCAAAACAATTGCCGCGCTCAGACCAGAGCTCAACGGTGGATCGCTCGGGCTCGACCGGCGGGACGCCTGCGTACATGGCTCCCGAGGCATTGCTCGAAAAGTTACCGGATGAACGCTCCGATATTTTCTCGCTGGGTGTAGTCCTGTACGAGATGTTGACTCGCAAACATCCGTTCCTGGCAAACAGCTTTGTCGCCACCAGTGAACGGGTTTTGCACGAAACTCCGACGGCAATTCGCACTTTCAACCCCAAGGTTCCCGCGACATTGGATGCCATCGTCATGAAGTCGATGGCAAAGGCCGCGACCCAACGGTATCCCAATGCAGGCGAGTTACTAGGCGAACTACGACTGGCGCACGCCGGCGCCACCCCCAATCGCCTGACTGCAGTGGTCCCCGCGTTAAAAGAGCCGAGAGGGAAGCAGCTGTGGATGGCTGGTCTGATCGCTGCGCTGGTAGCGGCGGGGGTGTTTTTCATTTACCGGCGAATGTCGCACGATCCAATCCTCGCGGAACGCGGCTGGGTATTGATATCCGATTTCGATACTTCGGGCGACGCAAGCGTTCCGGAAAAAGGTGTTCGCGAGGGACTTACTATCGCCTTACAGCAATCGCGATACGTCAATGTATTCCCACGAAACCGCGCCTATGAAGTTCTGCAACGCATGAAGAGAGAAGGAGCGGTCCGGATCGATGAAAATCTTGGGCGCGAGATCTGCCAGCGGGAGAACTTGCAGGTATTGCTCGCCGGCAGCATTCAACGCGCGGGCCAAATATTCCAGATTACGGTGCGGGGCCTTGATCCTCTGCGAGGCGGTTTGCTATTCGCAGAAAGTGAGCGGTTCGATCGTGAAGACCAGTTTTTCGACAAGGTGGATGCGCTGGCCACCAAGGTTCGAACCGACCTTGGCGAATCACTGGAACGGGTTCAACGGAACAGCCGCCCGCTGGCCAAGGTGACCACTACATCGCTCGAGGCTCTGCAGCTCTATTCCCAGGCCAAGGATGTGCAGCAACAAGGCAAGGATGACCAGGTTCCGATCTTGCTACAGGGTGCTCTGCGGCTGGATCCAGAGTTCGCCATGGCCCATATGCGGCTGGGCCAGTATTATTCCGCCCTCGTCGGCAAAAATGAAAGGGCATTGGGAGAACTGGATCGCGCCTACCAGTTGAGGCCCAGTGTAACCGGTCGCGAGCAGCGAAGAATCGAAGCAGCCTATTACGATTTGCAGGAACGGTATGACGAGAAAGCGGAATCCCTGAGAGTGCTGGTAAGTCTCTATCCGGATGATGAGGAAGCTCATCAGGAACTGGCGAGCGCATATTACGACCTGGGAAAACTCGACCAGGCCATCGCGGAACTGCGGGAAGTTCTGCGGCTGAACTCGTTGTCGGCCCCCGCTTACGGAAATCTCGTGGTTTATCTGGCACGCCACAATCAGGCGGATGCCGCCATAGCCGCCGCGCGCGAGGCTACAAAGCTGGGTGTAGCCTCTCCGCGAATGCACTGGGGACTTGGCCTCGCGTATTTGGGTCAAGGCAATGTAGTCATGGCACGTCAGCAGTTTCACGAAATCGGCGAGACGGCAGGAATCGATCGAGACCTGGAGGAGCTGTCTCTCACCATCGCAAACCTGTATGAGGGAAAACTGAATGCGGCGAAATTCGATATGATACGGCAAATCCAGGCAGTGCCGGCCCGGAGTGGTGGATTACAGTTATTTCGACGCTATCTTCTTGGCGATGTTTATTTGATCCAGGCGAACCCGAAATTGGCGTCACAACAGGCGGATCTGATGCTGGAGGTACCGAACTCGGGGCTCCAGGCCAGCGACCTTCTCAGCGCAGGGATCCTTTATGCCCGCGCCGGCAACCTGGAAAAAGCGCGACTGGTTCTCCACCGGCTGGATGAGGGACGGAAAGCTGTACCGAGTTCATGGCACCAGAACAACTTTCATAATCTTGAGGGAGAGATTTTCCTGGCAGAGTTGAAACCGCAGCAGGCGGAAGTTTCATTTACGGCTTCGGATCAGGGATTGGCACAATTCATATCGTCGCTAGGATTGGCCCGCTCTTATCAGGCACTAGGCCGATGGGATGCTGCCGCTGCACAGTGGGAAAAAGTTATTGAAGAAAAGGATCAAATCCTTCAAAACGGCTCGCCACCGGATGTGGCTCTGGCGCACTTGCAACTGGCACGCGCTTATCGGCAGATCAAAAATCTTGAGCAGGCTGGGGTTCATTATCGGGAAGTACTTCGCATGTGGCAAAACGGCGATGAGCCTCGCATGCTTCCAGAGGCTAAACGGGAATTACAGGAACTGACACGGGAGGTCGAGCACTCGAAAGAAGAGGCTTTGTTACCTAGGGCCGAATAAAAAACTGATCGCTTGGGGAGGAAGTTATGGATCTGTTAGTCACGCTGGTTGGAAACGCTGCTGTTGATCCGGGATTTCGAAAAAAATTTCTGGATGATCCTCTTGGCACGGCGGACGCATATGGCTTTCGCCTGACAAAGGGCGATTTCGAAATCATGTACACCGTGTTTTACAATCTCACGGACGCCCAGAAGGCGGAATTGGATCGAGTCTTCCACGCGCTTGAAATCGCGCTGTACTCGAAACTGGATGCTGTCGCTGCGCTTCCCCCGAAAAAGTGTATGAAACCCTGCGGCTGGTCAATCTTCCCTCCGCCCGAGTTTGAGGACCTCCGCGAGATAATTGTGGAGCAACAGCAGGAAAAAGAAGCCGCCTGATACCAGCGGTGAAGATTGGTGCCGTTGCTGGATGACGCTTGAGAGTTGGCAGAGGCTCGCGCAGTCGTGTCTAGTCGCGAAACTGGACTGATTGCCGTGTCTCAGAGGCGTGTATCCTGCCGCCCGGGGAGCGACTCGTCCTCAAGAGTCGCTTTTTTGATCAATCTACGATTGCACCAACGCCTGGGCTGAACCTCGCACTCCCTATCTAGTTCTCAAGCAGATACCTTTTTGCCCACAGCCATTGCCGATCACTTTTCAACTCACGCTCTGCCGTATAATGAAAAGTTCTGCTTCACAGTAATTACCGGTGGATAAACCGCCAAAGGGACAAGGAAGGACGGGAATGGCTACCACAGATGTATCTCTCCACGCCGAGAGCCGCCAACCAGAACAAAAGCCCGTAATCAACAACATGAGCATTCAGGTTGCGACTGTCAACGGCTCCGGTTCGCAGAGCTCCAATACGGTCTTATTGCGCAGCATTTTTCAGATGGGAGTTCCAGTTTCGGGCAAAAACCTGTTTCCTTCGAACATCGCAGGATTGCCCACCTGGTACACCATCCGCGCCAACAAAGACGGTTACATCGCGCGTAAGAAAGAAATTGATTTTGTGGTGGCCATGAACCCTGAGACCGCCCAGGAGGACGTAATGTCCCTGGATGCGGGTGCCGCGGTGTTGTATGACGAACCTCTCAACTTGAGCAAGCTGCGTTCTGACCTGACCTTTTACGCGGTTCCGTACGACAAGTTGGTGGCACCCGTCTGTCCCGAAGCCAAGCTGCGCAAGTTAGTCAAGAACATGATTTACGTAGGCGTGGTGGCCAAGCTGTTGGAAATAGATGTCGCCGAAGTTGAGAAAGCCATCCGCAAGCAGTTCGCCAAGAAGGCGAAAGCTGCGAATCTTAACCTCGCGGCAGTCAAGGCAGGTTATGAATACGGCGCCGCCAACCTGGTCAAAAAGGATCCCTACTTCATCCAGCGCATGGATAACACGGCGGGGAAGATCATCATCGACGGAAACTCGGCTGCAGCTCTGGGCTGTATGTTTGCGGGAGTGACGATGGTGGCCTGGTACCCGATTACGCCCTCCTCGTCACTGCCCGAGAGTGTGATCGAATATATGAAGCGCTTTCGCATCGGGCCCGACGGCAAAGCTACATTTGCGATTGTTCAAGCTGAAGATGAGCTGGCAGCGGTCGGCATGGTACTCGGCGCTGGGTGGTCTGGAGCGCGGGCGATGACGGCGACGGCCGGCCCCGGTATTTCGCTCATGGCTGAGTTTGTCGGCCTCGGCTATTACGCCGAGGTCCCAGGCGTGATCTGGGACATTCAACGTGTGGGCCCGTCTACAGGACTGCCCACGCGTACCTCGCAGGGTGACATTCTTTCTACTGCGTTCCTGTCGCACGGGGATACCAAACATATTTTGCTTCTGCCATGTTCCGCGGAGGAATGTTTCAGCATGGCCGGAGATGCTTTTGATCTCGCGGAGCAATTTCAGACTCTCGTTTTCGTCATGTCCGATCTCGATCTCGGCATGAACAATTGGATGGCTGATCCCTTCAAGTATCCGGAAAAGCCCATCAATCGCGGCAAGGTTCTCAGCAAAGAGGACCTGGATCGTCTCGGTGGCTTCTCTCGCTACAAAGATGTCGATGGAGACGGCGTGGGTTATCGCACCCTTCCGGGTACCGATCATCCGGCAGCCGCATACTTTGCTCGCGGCAGCGGACATAATGAGAAGGCTCAATATAGCGAACGGCCCGACGATTTCGAGCGCAACATGGAACGGCTTAACCGGAAATTCGAGACTTCACGATCTTTTGTGCCTCGGCCTGAAGTCGACACGGGCAAATCCAAGATCGGGATCATTGGATACGGCACCTCGCACTGGGCCCTGATTGAGAGTCGTGATCAGTTGCGACAGGAATACAACATTGAGACGGACTATCTGCGTCTTCGCGCGTACCCGTTTACCCGCGAAGTCCACGATTTCGTCAAGCAGCACGATCGGGTATACGTGGTCGAGCAGAACCGGGACGCGCAGATGCTGAGTCTTCTGAAACTGGACCTTGAGGCTACGCTGGTCTCGCGCCTGCGAAGCATCGCACACATTCACGGGTTGCCGCTTGATGCGCGATCCGTAACCGACGAACTCATGACTATGGAGGGCAAGTAAATGGCGACCACGACTAGTACGCCTCCGCCCAAGACCAATCGAATCGGACTCACGGTGGTTGACTATCGTGGCGGCAAAACTACTTTGTGCGCGGGCTGCGGCCACAATGCCATCTCGGAGCGCATTATTGATGCCATGTACGAGATGGGCGTTCCGCCCGAGCGCGTAATTAAGCCCAGTGGCATTGGATGCTCGTCCAAAAGCCCGGCGTATTTCATGGGACGATCCCATAGCTTTAATGCTGTGCACGGCCGGATGCCTTCGGTCGCCACCGGCGCGGTGCTAGGCAACCGCCGTCTGATCGCGCTGGGCGTGAGTGGAGATGGCGACACCGCATCGATCGGAGTGGGGCAGTTCATCCACCTGATGCGACGGAACCTGCCGATCATTTACATCATCGAAGACAACGGTGTATACGGCCTCACTAAGGGACAATTCTCTGCCACCGCTGATATGGGATCAGTTCTGAAGACGGGTGTCATCAATGACCTCCCGCCAATCGATACCTGCGCGATGGCTATCACTTTGGGTGCAACCTTTGTGGGGAGATCGTTCTCCGGCGATAAGAAGCAGCTTCATGCCATGATTAAAGCCGCCATCGCTCACAAGGGCACCGTGATGCTTGACGTAGTGTCACCGTGCGTCACTTTCAACGACCACGAAGGCTCGACGAAGTCGTACAAATATATGAAGGACCACGAAGAGCCCCTACAAGAGGTCAGCTTCGTGCCTGCGTTCGAAGACATCTCGGTTGAATATGATCCTGGAACCACGGTTGAAGTCACCATGCATGACGGCTCCCGCCTTCGCCTGAGGAAATTAGAAGAAGAATATGACCCGAAAAACCGTATCGAGGCCATCACGCGCTTGAATGAAGCTCACGAAAAAGGTGAGGTTCTCACAGGCGTTTTTTACGTGAATCCTGAGGCCCCCAGTTTTGTCGACCTGCTCAATATGACGGATGAGCCGTTAGCCACGCTACCTGAATCAGTGGTGCGCCCAGGAAGGGAAGTGCTCGAACAGGTAATGGAAGAACTACGGTAGCGGTTTTGGTGCCATCGCCGACCTGCGGTGATGATTTAAACATTAGCTGGCAGATTGCGATACCCTCGACCAACTCTTGCCCATTTTTGGCGGAAGCATCCTGATCCCCCGCCAACCCTTTACAGATGACGGGCGTCTGAGAATGTAGCCTGGGGCGGAACATCCTCCGATTGCATCGATGACTGAACTCAAGAGTAGGCGACTGAGCAAGGTCTGGTGGGCCGTGATATCACTGCTGGTGATCATCGCGGCGGTTCTGATCGTGGGTCGAATTCATCTTTCAAGCCCCTATCTCCGGCAAAAAGTGACAGAAATGCTCGCCGAGAAGTTTCACGCCAGCGTGGAACTGAATGATTTTCAGATCTACCTGTTTCCCGGGGCGAGGATTGAGGGCTCTGGGCTGGTGTTACGTCACGAAGGTCGCACCGACGTGCCGCCTTTGATTTCTATCGCCGAATTTTCCGCCGATACCGGCATTACCGGGCTGCTGGGTAAACCGTGGAAAATTGATCAGATCAAACTCAAGGGCCTGGTTATTCAGATACCGCCGAAAGACGCAAGAAGACCACAGGATTGGTCGAAAGCCCGGAACTTCCCCGTCCTCATCCGGGAAATTGTCTCCGACGATGCGGAGTTGCGTCTGCTACCAAAGTCGGCCGACAAAGCCCCGCACGTATTCGCGATTCATCGCCTGGTAATGCATTCGGTTGGCCTTGATCGTGCAGCTGCTTTCGATGCACAACTCACAAATGCAGTTCCACCCGGCGAGATCGACTCAAAGGGAAGTTTTGGTCCTTGGAGCCCAGACGATCCTGGCCAAACGCCTCTGTCGGCAAACTACACATTCGACAAAGCTGATCTGGGCGTCTTCAAAGGAATCAGCGGAATTTTGTCTTCGAAGGGTAAATTCGGCGGTGTATTGGAAAAGATCGAGGTAGAGGGTACGACTTCCACTCCCGACTTTTTGGTGAAGATCGGCGGACATCCGCTGGCGCTTGACACCACGTTCAGGGCTACGGTCGACGGCACGAACGGGGACACCCTGTTGCACCCGGTTACGGCTCATCTTTTACATACTGTTATCGTCGCTCAGGGCGGCGTGGTGCAGTCCCCCGACAAAAAGGGGCGGCTGATCGATCTGGACGTTACGGTGAACCAGGGAAGACTCGAAGACCTGATGCGGTTAGCGGTGAAGGCGGACAAACCTCCCATGACAGGCGCAATAACTTTTCATACCAAGTTTGATTTGCCCCACGAAAAGGGTGGTATCGCCGACCGTTTAAACCTGAATGGAAGGTTCGACGTCGACCAAGGACAGTTTACGAATCCCGATGTGACGGGAAAGATCAAGACGCTCAGCCGCAAAGGGCAAGGCAAGCCGGAGGACGAAGACGCTGGAAGCGCGGTTTCCGAGCTCAAGGGAAATTTTGTGCTTGATAACGGTGTGCTCACTTTCAAAGGATTGACTTTCAACGTGACCGGAGCCCAAGTAGCTTTGAACGGGAAGTACGCGCTACAGGAAGAAGACTTGGATTTTCACGGCAAGCTTCGCATGAAAGCCAAGCTTTCACAGACGATGACAGGTGCGAAATCATTTATGTTGAAGGCCTTCGATCCGTTTTTTCGTAAGAACGGTCAGACTGAACTACCCATCAAGATTACAGGGACACGAGAGCACCCATCGTTCGGACTCGACTTTCGTCACAAAGATAAAGACAAAGGGGAGTAAGCGCCTGAATTCATATTCCGGCGGCGAAATGGGAACGTCCGGCCCACACTAGCTATTCGTTCTCTTCGCCAGAATGTTCCGGGCTTAGGCCTGGTTCGGGGAAGTCACTGTCCGAGGATTTGAGCAGGGGATCTTGATCGCGGTGCCCAATCTGTCCATCCATCGAAGTATTGCCTGTTTGTGATGGTCTGTCCTGTTCGACTGCACCTTTGCCACGGTCCTGATCTTTTTCGCTTTTCAGATCGCTCATGGAGTATCCTCGCCGAAACCCAGACTTAATGTTCTGACCATGGTAGCTTATCGTGAAACTTTTATCGTCGCTTAGGGTTTATGCTGTAGATCGGGCGAAAGAGACCACCAGAGGTTCAAGACAGCAGGCAAGGAGCTTTTCATGAAGCATCTAGCTATGGCCGTTTCTGTAATGATCATGTTGATCTTACCTGGCTGGGGACAGCAGACGGCAAAGGAACAAGCTAAAGCCGGGGCCGCCGCACACCGCGAAGACGCTCGCAACAATCCCAATCGCCCGCATCAGCGTCACAAGCACCGCCGGCATCATCGGCATCATAAAGGGGCATAGGCACCCGATAAAAAAGGGAGGCCAGCCTCCCTTTTTCCTGAAATACGTACTGTGGTTAAAGTTCTTATTGCTCTCTTCGGGCCGTAGTCCCCGTGGTTGCAACACCGAGCTTGCGCAAACGCTCACGCGCCTGCAATGCCTCGTTCGATTTAGGATATCGCTGAATCACGTGGCGTAACGACGCAATCCCTGCCTCCTGCTGTCCCAGTTCAATCAGCGCCATTCCTTTCTTGAGTTCTGCAGTGGCAGCCTTGGTACCGTCCGGGAAGCTTTGGAGAACCAGGTCATAGCTTTTTGCCGCTGCCTGATAATTGCCCTGGCGATATTGAATATCGGCTAGGTAAAAATTAGAGTTTCCCGCCAAATCAGTGTTGGGATAGTACTTAATGTAGTCTGAGAATTCCTGCGCAGCGAGGTCATTCTTTCCCGCCTGATAGTCGCGCAGGGCATTGTTGTAAAGAACGTCCGGGGGAGGAGCGGCGGCCAACTGCTGTTGTTGAGTCTGTTGGGCTGAAATGCTCTGCTGCGTAGACTGCATGTCCTCAAGTTGCTTGCTTACCTTGCCGAGGCGCGCCTTTAGTTCGTCGAGGGAATCGTTTAACGACTGGATCTGTCCCGACAATTGGTCCACATGATTGCCACTGTCGCTCTGCTGTTTTTGCAGAGTGGTCTGCAGGTCGGTTACAGACGTGGCAACCTTATTAGCCCGATCGGTGCTTTGCTCAATCAGGTGTTGCAGTACGCCCATCCGTTCATCGAACGACTGCTGCATATGCGCAATTCTGTCCTGCAAGTCCTGGACTTGAGTCTGCAGTTGCACCATGTCTTTGTTAACGCCCCAAGCAGATGGGACTGCAGCGGGAAGCAGGGCCAACAGCGCCAGTGCGAGCAGGTACTTGTTCATTTTCATAAGCTGTTTCCTAGAACGTGCAGAGTAACTCGAACACCTAGGCCATAAAGATGTAGGCGGGAGACGAGAGCCATTCATGACTTCTATTCTAACAACTAAGGTCGTGCGAACGTAGCGCCGGCGTCTGGAGAGCCGCCGCGAGGGATGAATTCCTCGCGGACGGTATCAGAGACGCCGGCTTTGCATCTACTTCTGATAAACGAAATGGCCGCGCCGGTTCTGCTGCCAGCAGGCCTCGTTGGACTCAGTACAGAAGGGCTTTTCCTTGCCGTAGCTGATGGTCTTGACGTGATCGGCAGGGACGCCGCCCTGAACCAAGGCATTCCGCACCGAGTTGGCACGGCTGTCGCCGAGAGCCAGGTTGTACTCCGTCGACCCCCGCTCGTCGCAGTGTCCCTCAACGATGAAAGCGATATTGGGGTGCTGCTTCAAGAATGCAATATCGCCTTGCAGGGCGGATTGCTGGTCGGCGTTGATATCGCTCTTATCGTAGTCGAAGTAGACATCCTTCACGGTCTGTGAGAAGAGCTCTTCCTCCGTGGCCGAGGATTGAGGGGGAGGAGGGGGTGGCGAATTCACCGTCACTCGGGCGGTGGCTTGTTGCGTGCCTCCCGCTCCCTTGGCGGTCAAAGTGTAGGTCGTCGAATCGGAGGGGCTGACGGACTGCGAGCCATTGGGCTGCACGGCGCCGATCCCTTCGATGCTGGCGTCGGTGGCGTTACTTGTTTGCCAGGTCAAGGTCGTGGACTGACCCTTGTCAATCGTATTCGGATTAGCCGTGAGGGAAGCGGTCGGGGCCGCCATCGGCGGCGGTGGGGGTGGCGGCGGTGGCGCCACTTTCTTTTTGCAGGCGGCCAACATCATGATAGCGCCCAAAGCGAACACTAACATCGTCCATCTCATTCGTCGTTGCTTCACTCTCGTCCTCCATACTCTTGGTGCGCATTGATTCCTATCGTTGCGCCCGGCTCAGGTCCGAAGGGAGGGCAGTACTGACCCGCCTCATTCGGGAATTAACTACGAAACAGCAATTATGATTCCGGTAATCACTTCCAACTCCAGTTTGGCTGTGTGTTAGCGCCCGCGAACGTGAGCTGCTTCTGGTTGGTACCATCGGCCAGCATGGTCCAAATCTGTAGACTTCCCGCACGGCTCGACTGGAAAATAATATGTCTTCCATCCGGCGACCAATATGGGAAGTCATTACGGCCACCATCGTGAGTCAGTTGGACCCACTGTTTACTGGCGATGTCCATGATGTAAATGTCCTGTGCTCCCGGTGCTCCGGGCCCATACTTGCGCATCCAGGAAACCACCAGAAATTGTCCGTTCGGCGACCAGGCGGGCGAGACCGCATATCCCTGATCGGTCAGCCGCTGCACGTTAGTGCCGTCCGATTCCATCGTGTAAACCTGCGGCAAGCCGGTGCGTCCGCTTACCCAAGCTATCTGAGCATTGGTCTTGCGGTTCCATGCTGGAGATACATCCGGGCCTTTAAACGCCGTGATCCGCTTCAGGTTTGCCCCCGAGGAATCCACCATATAGATCTCAGGATCTCCGCTGCGCGAAGAAGAAAATGCCAACTTGGTTCCATCGGAAGACCATGCGGGAGAAAGATTCGTACCACCGAATCGGGGAAACGATACCAACCGGCTCAGATCCAGCGAGTACATCAAAATTTCCCAGCCGCCCTTGGCCAGCGAACTGAAAGCAATTCGCGAACCGTCAGGCGACACCCGTGGGGACAACGAAATAGAATTCAGATGAGTGACGGCGTGCTGGTTTGCGCCGTCGTAGTCCATCGCCCAGATCTCCTTGTGTCCGCTACGGCTGCTGACGAAGTAGATTTTGCTCTCAGCAATTCCAGCAATACCACCACCCAGCCGGAAAATAATCTCGTCGGCAAATTTGTGTGCCGTAACACGCGCCGCGTCGCTGGTCGCCGCATCCTGATATTGCTTGCCCAAAACCTGCGGCGAAGTCACGTTCTTAACGTCGTAAAGCCAGCCCTGCACGGTCATTGCGTTGCCGGATGTGCCCAGGTTGCCAAAAGCCAGCATGGCGGCGCTTGGTGGGGCCGCGCTCCACGATTCAAACTTCACATCCGCCGGATTTCCTATCTGCCCCAACGGATAAAAGCTTTTCGAAACCATGTCGAAGATCCCGGCATTATCCAGATCGTTCCACAAGGTTTCGTTAAAAACCTTTAGCAATTCTGCGTTCTTGGGATCCTGGGTGGATGCCGTAAAATCGGGAACGGCCAGGCGTACTTTCTCTACCCCCAGCCCAGTCCCAGTCTTGATCCAGTCCTGGGCCAGGCAGGTGGTCATTAAAATCAGCAACGGCCAAAACAGTTTTAAGAATTGCTTCATCAATGAAATGCGTCCTCACTAGACGGCAACTGGTGAGAAAAACCAGCCACTATCTTTTGTAATCGAACCAAAACTCTACCGACACCTTATTCGCCGCATAATCCGAAGGAAGGGGACCAAAAGTGTCAATGCGCTGGATCGCCCGTGTGGCCGACTGATCGAGTGAGGGCACACCGCTCGACTGCTCGATCTGAACGTTCGCAGGATGGCCATCGCGCATTACATCGAATGTGACGTATACGCGCTGCGCCGTGGTTATGCGCGGGTCTACTTCATATTTCAACCAGTTTTCCGAGACTTTCTGCTGCACGACTTTCACGTACCAAGCGTAGCGTGAACCGAAATCTCCACCGCCGCCGGTGAAGCCGAAACCACCCTTGGCGCCATTTTCGTTGAACGTGCCGTAGGGTCCGCTGACTGGACCGCCTTGACCGTAAGGAATTACGTTGTCGGCTTCCTGCACCGGCTCTGGCTTCGTCTTCTGCTGCGTGGCGGTAGTCTTGGGCGCGGGCTTCGTCTTGGCAATTTTGTCGGGGATCGGAATTGCGTCCGGCAGCTTCTCCTGAGTTGGTTCGGGTTTGGGTAGAGACTGCGTAATTCCCTTCGAATCATTCGCAAGCACGTTTTGGGTCTGGGTCTGCGGGGCGGGGAGCGGAACGTTGCTGACCAGAGTCACTCCCATGGCATCGCCACCGCCGCCTGCGCCCCAGCTTCCGCCGCGAGTGCTCGGAATGACCACCGCATAAAGCAGAATTGCTCCCGTCACGGCAGCATGAAGTACCAGCGACCAGGCAAGGTTGCGACCCCAGCGATCGTGTTCGAAGAAAATTTCAGCGTTGGCTGCCATGCGCGTCCAGCGGTTGAGTCACAATGCTTACATTTGTGATACCAGAAGATTTCACGGCGTCCATGACCGTGGCGAAAGCGCCGAAGGGCACATCCTCATCGGCGCGAATGAAGATGGACTGATGTTGCGGATCGCGGATTTTCTGCTTTAGCTTTGCCCCAATTTCATTAATGTTGATGGCATCGTTTCCTAGAAAAACCCGTTGCTGCTTATTGATACTAACTACAAGGCGTTCTTCGGTGATTTCTTTCACAGACCGGGTTTTGGGCACATTCACTTCTATGCCCGACTGCAGGACCGGAGCAGTGACCATGAAAATGATCAGCAATACCAGCACGACGTCTACCAGGGGCGTGATGTTGATATCGGCGAGTGAGGTTTGAGTGCGTCCGTTGGAAGCCGTAAAGGCCATTAACGCGGTACCCCCGGAGCTTCCGCTGTGCGATAGGAGGGCATCGGTTGCTGACGTTCGACCGCGTTCAGCATTTCCAGGGCAAAGTCATCCCCGCGAGAGGCAAATTCGCGAATGGAACCGCCGATTAAATTGTAGGCAATTACGGCAGGAATGGCAGCGGCTAATCCGGCAGCGGTGGTGATCAGAGCCTCAGAGATCCCAGGAGCCACTGCGCGCAGTGTAGCGGCACCGGCGGTTCCCAATCCGTGAAATGCGTCAATGATGCCCCACACAGTTCCAAACAGGCCGATGAACGGAGTGACCGCACCTGTGATTGCGAGCCAGGGAAGGTTGCGCTCGAAGCGACTCAACTCTTCGGAGTTCGCGATCTGCATGGCGCGCTGCACCGCCAGTGGGCTTCGGACGACGCCTCCCGACACCGCACCCTGACGCCGGTATTCCTCAAAACCGCCTTCGAAGACTCCCACCAGCGGACTGGGACGAAACTGATCGGCAACCGCACCTACGTCCTGCAGTCGTTGCGCCTTGCGGAACGCGCGTACGAAACGGCCGCTTTGCACGCGCGCTCTTCGCAACACGCTCCACTTGGAAAGAATAATCGCCCAGGAGACCAGGCTGAAGATCAAAAGTATGAGCAAGACGGCTTTGGCGACCGGGCCGGTTTCACCCACCAAGTCAATAATCTCACCGCCCACGACTGCTGCCAGCAAGGGATACAGGTTCATTGGTTTTTCGGAGATTCCTAGGGTGATTATAGACCAAGGAAGAGGGCCAAATACGCACTGAACACCATCTATTACCCCCCTAGCCGTTGTGCAAAAACAACAGAGGTTTAGGTGGCATCCAAGCTCCAATTCCAAACCCGCGATTATCGTTTTACTAATGTTGACGAAGCTACCGATGACATCCGAGGCTCGAAGGTGTAGGGCCAGAACGACGAAAAGCTGGGCAAGATTGACGACGTAATCTTTGATCACTCGACGGGTGGGATCCGCTACGAGCCAGGATCAAGGCCCCTTGGCTCTTTATTTATTAAACGGCATCGCGTAGGAGTCTGTGAATCTCTCTGGATCAGAAAACACTCTCACAGCGGTAGTTCGTATAAAATATCCGGCCATGGACAGACGAACTTTACTGCTATCGATTCCCGCCATGGTACTTCTCAATTCAGCCGCCTCGGCTAGTCCGCAATCTCCGAAGACGGCTTCCTCTTCGAACTCAGTTTTCGAACTCCGGATCTATCACACATACGAAGGCAAGCTCGACGATCTTCTGAGCCGCTTTCGCGACCACACCATGAGGATATTCGAGAAACACGGGATGAAGAATATCGCGTACTGGACTCCGACGGACGACCCGTTAAAGGGTAGGACGCTGATCTATGTGATTTCCCACGCGAGTCGGGAAGCGGCCACCGCAAACTGGAACGCTTTCAAGGAGGATACAGAATGGATCAGCGTGCAAAGCAAATCCGAGGCGAATGGAAAGCTGGTGGAGAGGGTGGATTCTACTTTCATGGCTTTGACGGATTTCTCGCCGGCACTGTGACTGGGTTCAAGATTAGGCAAAGAAAGACCCCACTCTTCGCGAAAAGATCGCGGTGGGGCTGGGTCGATCAATTTAAAATTTCGATTGACTTGATTATGGAATCCCGATCAGAGTCACGGTAGGTCGTCTTTCCTATCTGCTTTTGCCGTACCAGAGATCGACACTTTGAATAATGCGGCGGTCACCAGGCAGGTCAATGATGCGCGTGCGGCCGCCATCAGGAATGCGATTGCGGACGGCAATCTCTTCCTGCGTACCGTTTCCGTAGCGAACGACGACCCGGTCGAAATCTACCGCACCGCCGCTCACCCGCAACTGAATTGCCCGGAAGGTACCATCGCGGCGGCCAACCTCGATCGAGTCGTGGTCTCTGGAGCCGTCAACATGGGCGTCCCCGAGGCGAACCATGCGTCCACGAGCATAAGCGCTCGTGAAAGAGGCGGCTATGATGAACAGCGCAAAAAGTTGGAGCCCTCGTTTTCTAACCATCGTTTGTCTCATCTCCCTTCGTTGTCAGTTAGTCCCCAAGAGCCGGAATTTTAACATCGCTCATTATGGAGGCTAGTTACTTGCCGGCTGCGGCCGTAGCCCCAAACAGATCTTGGTCGACTTTAGTGGTTGTCAGGTCATCAACGCTTTCCGAGATGAGCACAGTGTCCCCCTCGGCCTCGATGACAACCGCCCCATCTTCTGTAAGCCATGTTCGCTTTCCAGACAATTTTTCCAGGGCGGCGGTCGCCATGCCGGCGTCTTTCCCGTTCTCAACAACGTCGTGCACGTGCGTGTAACGCTTGGCAATCGCCTTGGCGTAAATTGCCGCAAATTGTGAGGCCTTTTCGGCGTTCGACCATCGCGATACATAAATCAATGCCAGCGGCGCCGCAGGATCGCCTTTGGGCCGGGCGGTGTAGTAGTAACCGCCACGCCAGTGCGGATACATCTGGTGTGAGGTTTCAGCGCCGGCATACTGGTCGATGAGGACGGCAACGTCGAATTCGCCAATGGCCCCGACATCGAAGCGATCATAATTCTTGAAAATCTGGCGGAAGTCAGGCGGCTTGAGCGGCTCCAAATGCTCCCCCGCGAGATACGTCTTGGGCTCCATAATCTGGCGCGTGTTTTGCGGAGGGTTCTGAAATAAGGCCGCAAAGGCTTTTTCCTTCCCCCCGTTCTTCGTCAGCATCTCCGCGATGAAGTCGATGCCGTAGCGATAAGGAAACGTGAGCGCCTCTTTCATGTAAATCGGCGCGTTTTGAAATTGGACGGCGTCCGCAGAGCCCACCAACATGCCTTGCTTCAAGGCCTCGACCACTTCCGGCGAGTCCTTGATCGATTCACCCATCGGAGCCAGCATGTAATCCACGAGTACAGCCATCGCCTGGCCTTCCACGACGGCTTGCCGGGTAGTGCCGATTTCGTCGTTGGCAATGTCTTGCGAGGTTATTTCCTTCTTCTTGTCCAGATCGGTGTCGCCCGGCTTCAAATACTTTTCAAGATTAAAGGATTGGTCTTGCAGAGCATGGGTGAGTTCGTGGGCCAGAACCGGCTTTTGCTGTTCAGCGCCCAGCCAGTCCAGCAAGTTCACGGTTTTGGTCTTGGGATCGTAATAACCCGCCACTTGCTCTTTCAACAGCACCACCAGGAACTTTCCCAAGTCAAAGTCGCGGGGCAAAAGGCCGAATTTCTTTAGTACCAGTTCGGAGCGACGCAGGCGTTTAGCGTCCTCGTCCTCGGTTGTGTTCTTGGTGACGTAATCGGCGACTTCCTCGCGACTGACCAAGCGGCGCTTTACTTCGTGCTTGATGGGGAACAACGTGTCTTTGCTGGCGAAGCCCAGAATCTCGTCTACTGAGCGAAAGAGTTTCTCAGCCTCCTGGGGGGAGATTTTTTGTTCCTGAGGTTCTGTTGTTTCTTGCGTGGCGCGTGCGTCCTCGCCCGCGGGTTTTTGTTTTACAGGCCCTCCGGTCTGCGCCCACCCGGTTGCGAGCAGAAAGACAAAAGCCAGACTTGTATTGAGAATAACAACGCGAAACCGTTGATCTTCAGCGATAGCCGTATTCATCGGAACTTGAGTTTATACTTTTTTTCATGAGCATCAATCTCTGGACATCTTCTGAACATGCGTTGGACTACCTCAGCCGGGCTGACTCCATCCCCCATCGCGTCGAGGGTGAAGCGACGCTTCTAGAATTCATATCGCCTACGGCGAAGACGGTGCTGGACCTGGGCACCGGCGATGGTCGTCTGCTTGCCCTCGTCAAACTCGACCATCCGGATGCGAATGCCACGGCGGTCGATTTCTCGCCCGCTATGCTTGAGGCTGCCCGGAAGCGTTTTGAGGGCGACCATTCAGTCAGGGTCAAAGCCCATGATCTTGACCATCCCTTGCCAACTCTGGGCAGGTTCGACGCCATAGTTTCAAGCTTTGCAATCCACCATCTCAGTCACCAGCGCAAACGAGAGCTCTACGCCGAGGTCCACACCCTACTGAATCGGGGCGGTGTATTTTGCAATCTCGAGCACGTTAGTTCGCCCACACCCCAACTTCACAAAGAATTTCTACATAGGATCGGCTACACATCCGAGACCGAAGATCCCTCAAACAAGTTGCTCGAGATGGAAACTCAACTGGCATGGCTACGCGAGATTGGTTTCATCGACGTCGATTGCGGCTGGAAGTGGCGCGAACTGGCACTCCTGGTAGGCCGGAAGCTATAGGTGATTCCATACCATTTCACCTTGCCAGGCGGAGCCGATGTATCGCGGTAAGGCCAGGAATGACAACCTAGAGCTCCCAAGTCTTCACTATTTGTGATGGCAAATTGGTTTCGTGCTATGCTGCGCTCAACCTACCTAAACTTTTGGTTCAGGACGGCCAGTGCTCGTCGAACTGCGGCTTGAAAATTACGCTGTCGTGGACAACCTGGCGGTTGAGTTTGCCCCGGGTCTGAACCTTCTGACCGGCGAAACTGGCGCCGGGAAATCTATCCTGATCGATGCTCTAGCACTCCTGTTGGGCAATAAGGCTTCATCGGATGTCATTCGCTCCGGTGCCGATAAAGCTACGGTTTCGGCCGTCTTCGAAGTCGAAAGTGGAGCCGAGAAGATGGTCGCGCAAATTCTTGAAAATAACGGCATCGATCAGGAGGACGAATCGGTGATTTTGCGGCGCGAAATCGCGATCGCCGGAAAGGGGCGGGTATTCGTCAACAATCAGCCTGCCACTGTCGCGGTGCTTCGTAATCTGGCGCCATTTCTGGCCACCATTCACGCGCAAAATGAATCGCTGCTGTCGTTCGATGCGCCCGCCCGATTGCGTCTCCTGGATTTGTTTGCGAGCACCGATGGCGAAGCGACCAAGAAGGCGTTTTCGAAATGGGGAGATATTCAGGCTCGCATCATTGAACTGGAGCGCGATGAGCAAGACCGTTTGCGCATGCTTGACCTTTGGACTTTTCAGGCTCGCGAAATTCGAGACGCTAAACTGGGAACTGGCGAAGACGAACGCCTGGAAACCGAAAAACGGGTCCTGGCAAACGCCGAGAAGATCCACAGCGCGGCGATGAACGCCTTCGACCTGCTCTATGAAGGCGAGGCATCGACCTCCGCCTCGCTGCGAGCGGCACAGAAGCACATCGAAGAACTGGCGCGCTATGAGCCGAGGTTTCAGGAAACTATGGCGACCCTCGAAACCGCGCGCATCAGCGTGGAGGACGTGGGCGCGAGTCTGCGAGATTATGCCGGTGGCATCGAGGCCTCGCCCGAACACCTGGCCGAGGTGGAAGATCGGCTCGCCGCTATTGATCGACTCAAACGTAAGTATGGTCCCAGGCTTGAAGATGTCATAAACCACGGCGTTGAAGTTGGTCGCAAAATCTCCGAGATGGAGAATAAAGACGAGATCCTCCGCCAGTTGCACACCGACCTCGCGAAAGCTGCGGAACAATATTTGGAGGCCGCCCGTGTGATATCGAAGAAGCGCTGTGAATCCGCCCGAAAATTGGAGAGGCTGGTCGAGGCAGAAATCAACGACCTCGCGATGCGATCGACTTTCAAAATTGAGGTCAGCGGGACCGATAACGAGGCGAACTGGACCGCAGCAGGTTTCGATCAGGTGATTTACATGATTGCAACCAATCCTGGCGAACCACTACGACCTTTGGAGCAAATCGCCTCGGGCGGCGAACTGTCGCGGATCATGCTGGCTCTCAAAGTCAGCGTGGAATCCGGGTCAGGCAGAAAGAAAAGTGCAGGGGTTCAGCGAACCTTGGTGTTCGATGAGATTGATACCGGGATTGGAGGACGGGCAGCCGAGGCGGTAGGGAAGAAGCTGAAAAGCCTGTCGCGGTCGAATCAGGTGCTCTGCGTGACCCATCTCCCCCAGATAGCCACCTTCGCCGACCAGCACTATGTGATTGAGAAAAAAGCGGTCGCCGGGCGAACGCGAACCGCGATCCATGTAATCACCGGCCAAGAACGAACCGATGAAGTCGCCCGGATGCTTAGCGGAGCTAAGCTGACAGAAACCTCGCGTAAGCACGCCGAACAAATGCTGAAGACCAACGCCTGAATATGCCGCCAAACCATGAACCGCAAGGGGCATTAAACCAAGGTTGAAGGGCTGTACCGTTCGCGCCCTAATTATCCCCAATCGCTGCTAATCCTATGCATTTCTAGGGCTTACGTTGACCAACTGGGTACTTGTTCGATACTCTAGTTGTCAACCTCCCATAGGGGACGTGTACCCTAAGAAGGCAGAGTATGGCTCTACATACGAACCAAGACCTAGAACAGAAGACGTTGCTTTTACTCAAGCCCCGCGGGTTCTGCGCGGGCGTGGTAAGGGCCATTGACATCGTCCGCATCGCCCTGGAGGCTTTCGGACCGCCGATCTACGTGCGCAAGGAAATCGTCCACAATCGTTTCGTGGTCGAGGAACTCCAAGGCAAAGGGGCTATTTTTGTCGACAGTGTGGAAGAAGTTCCCAATGGCGAGCGGGTGATTTACAGCGCCCACGGCGTGTCACCAGAAGTGCGGGAAGCCAGTGAACATCGTGGATTGCGCGTAATCGACGCAACTTGTCCACTGGTCACAAAGGTTCACGTGGAAGCGGTGAAGTTCGCCAAAGAGGGTTATTCGCTGATGCTCATTGGACATCGCGACCACGATGAGGTGATCGGCACCCTAGGCGAGGCGCCAATTGTGACCCAGGTGGTGGGGTCGCCCGAGGAAGTCGCTTCTCTGACCGTAGCCGATCCGAACCGGGTCGCCTACCTCACTCAAACCACATTGAGTCTTGACGAAACCCGCGACATTATCGCCGCCCTACGGCAGCGTTTTCCTAACATTAAGGGCCCGGCAGCCCAGGATATCTGCTACGCGACGGAAAATCGGCAAGTAGCCGTGAAGCATGTGGCTTCCGACGCCGAATTGCTGTTGGTGGTTGGCTCCGATAACAGTTCCAATTCCAACCGTTTAGTGGAGGTTGCGCGTAACTTGGGCACGGAATCGCATCTAATTGACAGTTATCGCAACATCCGGCCGGAATGGCTGGAAGACGTCAATACGATCGCGTTAACGGCCGGAGCATCGGCTCCTGAGTGTTTGGTTGAAGAAGTTGTAACATTTTTGGGAACGGAAGGCTTCGGCAACGTACAGGAAGTTGAAGTCATGCCCGAAAACGTTCGGTTTGGTTTGCCGCCGGAGATCGTGGAAGCTATTGCCAGCGCTCCTGCGGTTGCGGAGTAAACAAACAAAATATGGAAGACACCTCCTCCCCCCTCGCGGGTGCCTCGAGTTTTGGAGCGCCTCCATTGGGTGCTCAATCAACCGCTTCTGCCGTTCCGCAGATGCGTTTCGGAAAAATTGACGATCTCATCAGCCGGGTGGCCGTCGCTATCGATGGTGCACGCAACTGTCTGTTTTCCGAACAACATGAAGAAGGCTACTGGTGCGGTGAGTTGGAAGCCGATGCCACGCTTGAGGCCGACTACATCGTGCTCCATGTACTCCTGGGCACCGGCAATCCAGAGCGCATGGCCAAGGCTGCGAATTTTATCCTGCAGCATCAGAACCACGACGGCGGATGGAGTATCTACGCCGGGGGCCCATCAAACATCAGCGCGTCGGTCAAATGCTATTTTGGATTGAAGCTGGCCGGCTACGCGGCCGATCATCCCGAACTGATGCGCGCCCGCGATAAGATTCTGGAGATGGGAGGCGTCGCCGAGGTTAATACTTTCACCAAGATTTATCTCTGCTTCTTCGGCCAGTACGACTACGACGCTGTTCCTGCGATCCCGCCCGAGATCGTCCTGTTTCCCAAGTGGTTCTGGTTCAACATCTACGAGATTTCGTCGTGGTCGCGGGCTATTCTGGTGCCCCTGTCGATCTGCTATGCCAAGAAGCCCTTCAAGAAAATTCCCGACGAACTGGGCGTGGACGAACTTTTCGTGGGTGGCCGCGACAAGTCGCGTATGCGACTACGTTGGGATAAAAAGCTTTTTTCGTGGCGAAACTTCTTTCTTTCGCTCGATCGCCTGACCCACTGGTTTGAGCGGGTACACATTCGTCCGCTGCGTTCTATCGCCCTCAAGCAGGCCGAGAAGTGGATGCTGCAACGATTTGAAATGAGCGATGGCCTGGGCGCAATCTTTCCGTCCATGATGAATTCAATTATCGCCTTGCGTTGCCTAGGTCATTCCGTGGACGATCCGCAAGTAATTCGCGCCATGGATGAGTTCGAGAAGCTGGGCATCGAAGAAGGCGAAACTTTTCGCATGCAGCCCTGCAAGTCGCCGGTATGGGATACCGCCTACGCCTTGTTCGCGCTGGGCGAGAGCGGCGTTCCCGCCAGCGATCCTCGCATGGTAAAGTGCGCGGACTGGATCCTACAAAAACAGGTTCGTATGGCTGGCGATTGGAAAGTTAAAAACAAAGCCGGACAGCCGGGCGGGTGGTACTTTGAGTTTAACAACGAGTTTTATCCCGATGTGGACGACAGCGCCATGGTTTGCCTGGGCTTAACCCACGTCGAGCATCCCAATGGACGCTACCAGCGCGAATCCGTCCAGCGTGCCATTGATTGGATTTTCTCCATGCAGTGCCGGAACGGCGGCTGGGCTTCATTCGACAAAAACAACGACCGCATGGTGTTCCAGCACGTGCCTTTTGCCGATCACAACGCCATGCTCGACCCGCCCACGGTGGATATAACCGGACGCATACTGGAAATGCTGGCGGCTTACGGCTACGACAAGAATCATCGAGCGGTCAAGAAGGCAATCAAGTTCATTCGCGATGAGCAGGAACCCGATGGTTCCTGGTTCGGACGGTGGGGCGTCAACTACATTTACGGAACCATGCAGGTGCTGCGAGGGTTGGAAGCGATGGAAATTGACCATCACGAACCTTATGTGCAGCAAGCCGCGGAATGGATACGCATGGTGCAAAATCCCGATGGCGGCTGGGGAGAGACCTGTGGCTCGTATGACGACCCTAATACCAAGGGCGTGGGGCCGAGCACTCCCTCACAGACAGCATGGGCTATTTTGGGGTTGCTGGCGGCGAACGATACCCGAAGCGATTGTGTGGTTCGAGGCATCGCCTTTCTCTTGCGATCGCAGAAAAAGGACGGTTCGTGGGACGAGCCGCATTTTACCGGCACCGGCTTCCCCCGCGTGTTCTACCTGATGTACCACATGTACCGGCAGTATTTCCCGCTTATCGCGTTGACTACGTACAAGAAGGTAATGGCGGAACGAAACGGAAGTTAGCCCTCAGCATTCAGCACTCGGATCCGCACACCCGCGAATGCTGAATGCTGAATGCTAGCTTTCGTCACAGGCGCTACTGGCTTTGTCGGCAGCCACGTGGCCCATGTTCTGGCCGAACAGGGAGCCAGTCTCCGATTATTGGTACGGCCCAGCAGCGATCTTCGGAATATCCAGGAATTGAATGCTGAGCGAGTGACAGGCGATCTGCGCGACCCGGCTTCCATGAAGAAAGCCGTATCTGGTTGCGATGTGGTATTTCATGTTGCCGCTGATTATCGCCTGTGGGTGCGCGATCCCGATGAAATGTATCGCTCCAATGTCGAGGGCACGCGAGCCATACTGGAAGCTGCGCGAGAAGCGAGAGTGAGCCGGGTGGTTTACACGTCAAGCGTCGCGACCATGGGATTTATATCTAATGGGCACCTGGCTGACGAGAGTTCGCCGGTTTCTTTCGCCAGCATGATCGGGCATTACAAGCGCTCGAAGTTCATGGCGGAAGAAGTGGCCATCAGCGCTGGCCGTTCGGGCATGGACGTGGTGGTGGTCAATCCCACCACGCCAGTGGGCGAACGCGATATCAAACCGACCCCGACGGGACAGATTGTCGTGGACTTTCTAAAAAGGAAGTTTCCCGCGTATGTGGATACGGGGTTAAATCTAGTGGATGTCACCGAGTGCGCCAAAGGACATTTGTCCGCACTTGAGAAGGGAGTCAGCGGCGAACGTTACATCCTGGGGGGTGAGAACCTGACGCTGAAACAGATTTTGGACAAGCTGGGGGCAATCACTGGATTGCCTTCGCCGAGGATCAAAGTTCCATACGCGGCAGCTCTCGTGACCGGCGTAGTAGATCAAGTGGTTACCGGATACATTCGCGGACGCCAGCCGCGCGTAACCATCGACGCGGTGCGCATGGGTAGGAAGAAAATGTTCGTATCATCAGGGAAAGCGGAGCGCGATCTGGGCTGGAAGCAGGTGCCGGTGGAGGGCGCGCTGCGACGGGCAGTCGATTGGTTTCGGGTTAATGGCTACACATGAATCCGTTTTTATCATAGTGAACTGGGAGACTAGCGAAGCCCGCGGGCAGGACGAGCTAAGGCATTTGCCAAATACCTCAAAAGTCGCCATTGTGGCCGCGCTCGAGCGCGAGGTGCGTCCACTGATCAGGAGTTGGCGATCGAGCGTCCGCGAGTATGACGGACGTCAATACAAATTCTTTGAAAACGAACGGGCAGTGCTGGTTTGCGGGGGGATCGGGCTCGAAGCCGCGCGGCGGGCGACCGAAGCCATCATCAGGTTCTATGCACCGATTCTGGTGCACTCAGTAGGTTTCGTCGGGGCGTTGGATTCCACTCTGAAGGTTGGAACTGTGCTCACCCCCATTTGCGTTATCGACGCGAGAGATGGCAGCCGAGTCGAGGGTGGCGTGGGACATTGGGTGGTGGTCAGCGTCGATCACCCGGCAAGCGTTGAAGAGAAAGCCGCCCTGGCGAAAGCATACTGGGCCCACGGGGTTGACATGGAGTCTGCTGCAGTGGCTCGCGCAGCCCAGGTTCACGACATTACGTTTGTCGGCCTCAAAGCGGTGTCTGATGAAGCCGGGTTTGAAATGCCTCCTATCGATTCGTTTATCACGAGTAATGGAACGTTTCGTACCGGGGCATTCACAGTGTTCGTAGGACTGCGTCCGTGGCTTTGGACACGCGTATTTCAGCTGGCGAGAAACAGCGCGACGGCGGCCGACGCTCTTTGCCAATGGCTGGATCAGTACAACCACACCTCGGATGAATGGCTGGCCGCTGAACCGAAACTGAATCCGACTCACGAGACCCGGAAATCTTAATGGCAATGGCGGGACAATTCGCGATTGAGGAAAGGTCGGCTACGATCCCGGAGTTTATGCGAGCCGCGGTATATCGCGGCCGAAATGACGTTCGCCTGGAAACTGTGCCGGTGCCTCAAATCGGCGCTGGCGAGCTGCTGGTGCGGGTTCATACCTGTGGCATCTGTGGGACAGACTTGAAGAAGATCGCCACCGGGTCGCACTCCGTCCCTCGGATCTTTGGTCATGAGACCTCGGGGGTGGTGGCGGCGGTTGGCCAGGGCGTGCGCGAATTTCAGCCGGGTGACCGGGTTGTAGTTTTCCATCACATCCCTTGCAGGAATTGTTTCTATTGTGAGCACAAAACTTTTGCCCAGTGCGAGACGTACAAGAAAGTGGGCTGCACCGCAGGGTTTGAACCCTCAGGCGGAGGCTTCGCTGAGTACGTAAGGGTGATGGACTGGATTGTACGGAAGGGTACAGTTCAAATTCCCTCTGATATTTCTTTTGAACAAGCTTGTTTCCTAGAACCAGTCAACACTTGCATGAAGGGGATCGAGAGACTCGCCTTGCACGCCGGAGAGACGGTTGTAGTGATAGGTCAGGGTCCGATAGGTATCATGTTGAGTGTATTGGCTAAGCGGGCGATGAGCAGAAGACGAGCTGAGGTCGGAGAAAAGGAGTTGGTGACGCCGCCTGAGATTCGCCGGAGCAAGGACGTTCGCGGTGACCTTGAGCGATGTGATGACAACAAAAGCGGGTCCCTGGTAGTCACTTCCGATTTGTATCCTCAGAGGCTTACAATATCTACAAGTTACGGCTTGGGGAACAGCATCGATGCTTCTCGTACCGACCTGGCAGTTGCGGTGCGGGAGTTGACCGAGGGAAGAGGCGCAGATGCGGCGATTCTTGCGGTCGGTGGAAACGGTTTAGTCCGGACAGCGATGGATGTGGTCCGTCCGGGCGGCCGAGTTTTGCTGTTCGCGCAGACTGTACATGGGGATGCCACTTTCGACCCCGGCGCGGTTTGTGTAGATGAAAAGACGTTGTTGGGGTCTTACAGTGCTTCGGTTGAGCTGCAAGACGAATCGGTGCGATTTGTGATGAACCGTGAAGTGAATCTTGAACGGTTGATCAGTCACAGGTTCCCATTGTCGCAAAGCGTTGAAGCCCTGAACCTGGCTGCCCATCCCCAACCTGACTCAATGAAAATAGTAATTCAGCCGGGCGGCTCGGGAGAAGGAAGTCGAGCATGAACGGTAAGATGACAGCAGCAGTCCTCTACGGCAAAGAGGATCTTAAGATTGAGAAGGTTCCGATTCCCCGTGTAGGCGACGGGGAAGTGCTGGTCAAGGTCCAGGTAGCGTTGACTTGCGGAACCGACTTGAAGGTCTACCAGCGCGGTTATCACGCGCGCATGATTGTTCCGCCAGCCCTGTTTGGACACGAACTGGCTGGAGTGATCGAAGAAGTCGGCAACAACGTGCGGGGTTTCAAAAAGGGTATGCGGGTGGTAGCGCTGAATTCCGCGCCCTGCCAGATGTGCTTCTACTGTTCCAAACACCAGGAAAATCTTTGCGAAGATCTGTTGTTTAACAACGGCGCTTATGCGGAGTACATCCGCATTCCGAAGCGCATTGTCGAAACCAACATGCTGGCCGTACCTGCGGACGTCACGTATGAAGAAGCGGCAATGGTGGAACCGCTGGCTTGCGTTTTGCGTGGGCTGCACGAAACTAAGGTCGAGATCGGCGATACGGTGACGGTAATTGGCGGGGGTCCGATTGGACTGATGTTTGTGCAAGTTGCCAAAGCTACCGGATGCAACGTCATTTCCGTAGTGAAGCGCGATTCCCAAGTCACGGCAGCGAAACGCATGGGCGCGAACGAAGTGGTTCAGATCACGAAAGTGAAAGACGCGGTCGAAGCCGTACGTATGATTTCCCCGGAGAAGCGCGGCAGCGATGTCGTAATTGAAGCCGTGGGCCGTCCCGAAGCCTGGGAGTGGGCCATTGACATGGTGCGTAAGGGCGGCACCGTGAATCTGTTTGGCGGTTGCGCCAGCGGTACTAAGGTACAGTTGGATACTAACCGGCTGCATTACTCGGAAATGACCTTGAAGGCTACGTTCCATCACACGCCGGAGACGGTACGCAAGGCCTTCGCACTGATCGCGGAAAAGAAGATTCGGTCTACCGATTACATCACGGGAGAAGCGCCACTCTCCCGCTTGCAGCAGGTGCTCCGCCACATGCTGAATCGCAATGGTGATATCAAGACGGCCATTATTCCTGGCCATTGAGCCAGCGCGAATCTGTGAAGACTCTGTAAGTGCGTCTTCACGAAATACTGTCCTGCAATGACGTCGCTTGTAGCGCCTCATTCTTGGCGCTAAGCCGGCCACCGGGGACGAAACTGACTGATGCCATCCATTGCCAGCAACGATTCCCGGAGGGCATCCATTCCTGCCAGTGGATCGGGATGGTCCAGACTCCCATCCGAATATGCCATTCCGCTGCGGGCGCCTTCGGAGGCCGAGGCGCAGGAGTATTGCCGCCGGCTCGCTCGCAGTCATTACGAGAATTTTTCGGTCGCCAGTTGGTTCCTGCCGGAGCGTTTACGCCAGCACTTCTTTAATGTTTATGCGTACTGCCGTATCGCCGATGACTTGGGCGACGAAGTAGGCGATCCCGAAGCATCCCTGCAGTTGTTGGACGAATGGGAGTCAGAGCTGGACGCCTGCTATGCGGGAAATCCGCGGCATCCGGTCTTCGTGGCTCTGGCTGGGACGGTGGGCCAGTTCAACATCCCACGGAAACCTTTCGCGGACTTGTTACAAGCTTTTCGACAAGACCAGGCGATCCACCGCTACGAAACCTTTGAAACCCTGGTGGACTATTGCCGTTATTCGGCGAATCCTGTCGGACAGCTCGTTCTCTACCTTTGCGGGTATCGGGATGCGGAACGTCAGGCACTTTCCGACTACACCTGTACAGCTTTACAGTTAGCCAATTTCTGGCAGGACGTAAGCGTTGACTATGCAAAGGGAAGAATCTATTTGCCGCTGGAAGATCTGCGGCGGTTTCAAGTCAGCGAACAAGATATCGCCGGCGGGCGAAATACTTCGGCATTTTGCGATCTGATGCGTTTCGAGGTGCAACGCACCCGCGAATGGTTCGGCCAGGGATGGCCGCTGTCGGCGCAAGTAGATCGCGAGCTCGCTGTTGATCTGGAATTATTCAGTCGCGGTGGACAGGAGATTTTGAATGCGATCGAGCGGCAAGGCTGCGCTGTGCTGGGACGGCGTCCGGCAATTTCGACGACCCGTAAGTTCGCCCTGGTAGTTCGTGCGGCCTTGGGGAAGCTCTTATGAGCGCCGCGGTGCAGCCCATGCCATCTCCGTTTTCTCCTAGCCCCTCGCAAATCGCCGTTGCGTATTCGGTGTGCCGGAGTATCACGCGTTCGGCGGCGAAGAATTTTTACTACGCTTTTCTGGTTTTGCCTGCGCCCAAACGTCAGGCTCTATGCGCCGTGTACGCATTCATGCGGCGATGCGATGACATCAGCGACGATGGCACCGTTCCTCCCTACGAAAGACGAAGGAAGCTCGAAGAATGGTTGGACGCCTTTCATAACTCCCAATCGGGCCGTCCTACCGATGATCCTGTTCTACTGGCGCTCACCGATACCCAGCGGCGCTACCACATTCCAGTTGAATTGTTCGATCAGTTGGCTTACGGAACCGGCATGGATATCCAGGAAACGCAGGGAACAATGGAGGGGCCGCAAGTTCTCTACCGGACATTCGGAGATCTTCGGGTCTATTGCTATCGCGTCGCCTCGGTCGTCGGACTGGTTTGCATTCGGATATTTGGATATCGCGACGCGGCTGCGGAACCGCTGGCCGAAAATCTCGGCTTGGCATTCCAGTTGACCAATATTATTCGCGACATCAAAGAAGATGCCGGCATGGGACGAATCTATATTCCAGCCGATGACATGGTGAGTTTTAAAGTTGCGGTGGACGATTTTCTCAAACCGTCCATTCCTGAGCGATTACAGTGGCTGCTGGCGGCTGAAGGAGACCGAGCCCGCGAATATTATGCTTCCGCTCGAGACCTCATCAAACTGATTGACGAAGACAGCAGGCCTGCTTTATGGGTCCTGGTGAGCATCTACGCGAGACTTTTGGAGAAAATCGCGGAGCGAAAATATGACGTCTTCGGCAAGAAAATTAGTCTCAGCGTCCGCGAGAAGGTCTTTATTTTGGGAAAGGGTTTGCTGAAACGCCTGGCTTGATGACCGAGCCCTGGACACAATCTCCCAGAGTTGCTGTCGTAGGGGGCGGCTTGGCGGGCTTGGCCGCAGGTTGTGCGCTGGCGGAAAGCGGTCTGCGAGTCACTCTCTTCGAAAAACGTTCCTACCTCGGGGGACGGGCCTCGTCTTATCAGCATCCCGGCACGGGGGAAGTGGTAGACAATTGCCAACATGTGCTTCTCGGGTGCTGCACTAATCTGATTGAGTTCTACCGGCGTATCGGGGTTGAAGACAAGATTCGCTGGTACGACCACATGACGTTTCTTGAACCCGGTGGCCGCGCATCGGTAATTCAATCGTCAGAACTGCCGGCTCCGCTTCACACCGCACCATCCTTCCTGCGGGCCGCCTGTCTGAACTTGCACGACAAGGTAGCGATCAGTGCGGCGCTCGCCGCACTGGCGCCAATCATGCCGCGCGATACCGGCGAATCGTTCTTGCAGTGGCTGCGTCGCCACGGACAAACCGAGCGTGCTATCGAACGTTTTTGGAAAACCATCCTGGTGAGCGCACTAAATGACGAACTTGATCGGGTTTCAATTCCTTATGCCGCCCAGGTCATACGTGAATCATTTCTTAAATCGCGCGCTGCTGGTCTGATGGGAGTGCCAACGGTTCCTCTGACCGATCTTTATAGCCGGGGGGGGGACTACATTTCCAGTCGCGGGGGAGCACTGAAATTCCGGGCCAGTGTGGAGTCGTTCCGGGCGGATTTTGCAGACGTAAAACTGTTGACGGCCGCCGGAGAAGAAGCATTTGACTTCGTTGTACTGGCTTTGCCGTTTGACGGATTGTCTCGCATGTTACCGCAGACTTCGGCAGCTGAGCCGCTGCGCGACGCACTCGCACGATTCGAGACTTCACCGATTACCGGAATTCATTTGTGGTTTGATCGCCAGATTACCGATCTGGAACACGCGGTTCTGCTCGATCGCACGATACAGTGGATGTTTCACAAATCGAAGCTGCTGAGGGCAAACGGCCTGAATCGATCAGACCGACGGGCGCCAAACCCTTCCCCCAGCAATACGGCTGACGGTTCTTCCGACAGCAATAGTTATATCGAGTTGGTCGTGAGTTCATCGAAGACTCTGGTTGAGAAATCGAAAGCAGAAATCGTCGAGCTTGGGTTGACGGAACTTGCAGAGTTTTTTCCGAGCGCCCGCACGGCAAATCTGCTGAAGTCCACAGTCATCAAAGAAGTCCACGCCACCTATTCCCCTCGACCTGGAATTGAAAGCTTTCGCCCTCAACCCGAGACAGTTTGGCCGCGCGTGTTTCTCGCCGGAGATTGGACGGCAACGGGCTGGCCCGCCACTATGGAGGGTGCGGTGCGAAGCGGCTACGCCGCTGCACAGTGCGTGGCACGGGTAGCGGGGCGACGTAACGCGGCATTCATGGTGGCGGATTTGCCAGCCTCGGGATTTATGCGAATATTCGGTTAACCTAATCAGGCAAGCTATCCGGGCCAACATTGAGTTGACCCTGACGGGAAGAAGACGCCGTGCTCACAACTGTGCTTCTATTTTGTTTTCTGCTGGGCTGCGTGGCTGGACTTCGTGCCTTGACCCCTCCCGCTGCGGTGTGCTGGGGCGCTCACCTGGGATGGCTGCATTTTGCCGGGAGCAAGCTTTCTTTCCTGCATCACTTGGCAACTTTGATCATATTCACTGTGTTGGCCGGGTTCGAACTGGTCAATGACAAGCTTCCAAAAACGCCACCACGGACTGCTCTTGCGCCTCTAATCATACGCATGTTGATGGGGGCGGTCTGTGCGGCAGCGCTCGCCGTAAGCACGGGCGGGAGTCTGGCCATCGCCGCGATGGCTGGTGTTCTCGGCGCGCTACTCGGGACATTTGGAGGTTATAACATTCGCCACAGTTTGGTCGTGAAAGTCCATCTTCCAGACTTCGCTGTGGCATGGGTAGAAGACGTCATCGCGGTCGCGGGCAGCCTGGTCATCGTCTCTCACCTCTAATCGTCGGCATTCAGATTTTGGCGCCCGCCTCATGCCAGATCAAAACTCTCTGAAGGAAGGCACGTCAACGTGACAATTCCGGCAAACAACTATTACGACGCGATCATTCTCGGTGCCGGGCAAGCCGCAGTACCACTGGCTTCGGCGCTGTCGGCGAAGGGAAAGCGGACTGCAATGATCGAGCAGGCTGCCGTCGGTGGGACTTGTGTAAATTACGGCTGCACCCCCACTAAAACCATGGTAGCCAGCGCGGAAGTGGCGCATATGGCTCGAAGGGCGCAAGAGTACGGTATTAAAGTCACTGGCGTTTCGGTCGAGATGGTTGCGGTGCGCGAACGAAAACGCGGCATGGTAACGAAATGGCGCGAGGGCAGTGAAAAGCGCCTTCAGAATGCAAAATTCGTCGATTTGATTTACGGCGAAGGGTCTTTTTTGGGTCCGAAAGAGGTACGCGTACGCCTGAAGCACGGAGGAGAGCGTACGCTTACCGCCGATCTCATCGTCATCGATACGGGACTGACGGTCAACGTGCCGCCCATCAAAGGCCTTGCGGATGTTCCTTATCTCGATAACGTGAGTGTGATGGAGTTGTCGGAGGTGCCGGAGCATTTGCTCGTGCTGGGGGGCGGATACATAGGACTCGAGTTTGCACAGATGTTCCGCCGCTTCGGCAGCCGCGTAACCGTGATACACAGTGGCAAACAGCTACTGAGCGGCGAAGACTCGGATATCGCGGACGAAATCACTGCCATTCTTCGGGATGAGGGCATCGACATTCTGCTGGAAGCCAAAACCGAAACGGCGACAGGCTCTGGCAAAAACATTCGTTTGAGGGTAAAGCTGAAGGAGGGGGACACGGAAGTCAGCGGAAGCCATTTACTCGTCGCCACTGGCCGTCGGCCAAATACCGACAAGCTTAATCTACCGGCGGCAGGCATCGCCACGAACGAGCGCGGGTTCATTAAGGTCAATGACCGGTTGGAATCCTCCGTTCAAGGCGTCTATGCCGTGGGCGACGTAAACGGCGGCCCGGCGTTCACGCATGTGTCGTACGACGATTTTCGCGTGCTGCAGACGAATCTACTGGAAGGCGGTAATCGCAGTGTTAGCAGGCAGGATTTATCCTTACTGCGTATTTATCGATCCGCAGCTCGGACGTATTGGGCTAAGCGAGAAGGAGGCGAAACAGCAAGGGAAGAAGGTGCGGGTTGCCAGATTGCCCATGACTTCCGTCGCGCGCGCCAACGAAACCGGGCAGACGCGGGGTTTTATGAAGGCCTTGGTAGATCCGTCGACCGACCTGATTTTAGGGGCTGCAGTGCTGGGCGCGGATGGTGGCGAGATTATGTCCTTGATCGAGGTTGGGATGATGGGCAAGCTCAAATACTCGGATTTGCAGAGCGCGATCTTTGCCCATCCCCTATTTGCGGAATCTCTTAATAACCTGTTCAGCAATTTTCAAGACGAGAAGAAACAGGAGAAACACTGATCGGGCGACGCCGCCGAAGTAATTTGGCACGGGAAGGATTCTCGAGAGATGAAATTAGTTTCCCTGAACGTCGGGCTTCCACGTGAAGTGAACTGGCGAGGGATGAGTGTTTCCACCGGTATTTTCAAATATCCCGTGGGAGGCCGAGTCCCACTACGCAAACTGAACCTCGATGGCGATCGCCAGGCGGACCTGACAGTTCATGGCGGTGAATTCAAGGCGGTGTATTGCTACCCCCTGGTCCATTACGATTATTGGAAAAAAGAGTTGCCGGGCCGTGATTTGCCTATGGGAAGTTTCGGAGAAAATTTTACGATCGATGGCCTACTGGACAACGAGGTGCACCTGGGAGACCGTTTCGCGGTGGGTTCGGCGGAAGTAGTAGTCACCCAGCCTCGACTACCTTGCTACAAATTGGGTGTTAAGTTTGAGATGGACGACATGGTGAAGCGGTTTCTCATCAGCGGACGCATGGGCTTCTATGTCGCTGTGATTCGCGAAGGGGAAGTCGGTGCCGGCGACGAAATCAAGATAATCTCTCGCGATCCGAACGCCGTGCCGGTTACTGACATCACCCGGCTCTACATTGCGAAACATTACAGTGATGAAGAATTGGCAGCAGTGCGGCAAGCGTTGCAAGTAGAAATTCTTCCCGAAAGCTGGAAGGAATACTTCCGCGAGCGGCTGCAGCACGCGCACACCCACTAATCTCGCTATCCAGCCAGCGACTCTATCGCCCGTACCGCTTCTGCCGGCAGTAACAGGCTCTTGCTGGCAAGATCCTGTTTCATATGTTCAAGATCGCTAGTGCCCGTCAAGGGCAACATTCCTAGCGCACGTGCAAAACTGAATATAACTTGGGCTGGAGTCGAACCAGCGTCATTCGCAAGCTTCACAATCATGGGGTGCCGCACCACCTCAAGGTTGGCGGTTAAGAGCGAAAACCCCTGATAGATAATATTGTGTTTCTGGCAGAACGATCGGACGCCCCGGTCCCAGCCGAGGCGGGCGTAACAACGGTTTTGTACAAAGGTCGGGATTTCCATGCGAGCCGCAGCCATTTGCTCAAGATGGTGCAAAGAGACGTTACTCACGCCGAGCAAACGAGTTCGTCCCCCATCCCGCTCTTTCCGCATCGCCATCCAAACTTCGCTATCTGCTTCGGTCCATTCGTAGCCGGAAGATGGACCGTGAAGCACATAGCTGTCGACGTACTCCGTCCCCAGATGCCCCAGCGAGCTGGCCGTCGACTGGGCGACCTGCATGGCAAGACTAGCAGCAGGATCATAAGGGAGCCGATGGTCCTGCCCACCCTGGTAGGTGAACTTGGTCTGAAGAAATAAATCTTTACGCGTGACGACTCCCGCGCGGTACGCGGTCGCCAGCGCCTCACCTACTCCGGCTTCAAAGTAATGTCGTCGCTGGTTCGCGGTGTCGATACCGCGAAAACCGACCCGGATCGCCTGTTCCGTGAGAACAAGCGTACGCTCCTCTTTCCAGGCAGTGCCGTAAAGGAAGTCCGGGACAGCGCAATTTAACGAGGATGGCATCAGGTTACTGTGTTAGTGGCGGTCAAGCCGCCAGCAGCGCAACGCCACCAGCTACCAGTAAGGCCGCCATCCATCTGCGGTGATCCACCCGTTCGTGCAGAAATATCTTGGCGGCGATTGCGTTGGCCACAAAAGTAAGCGACGCCGATGCCGGCGCAACCAAGCTCACATCCCCCCAGGACAACGCAAAGAGAAGGCTATAAAACGCCAGCGCCATCATAAAAATCCCCAGCAAAAAACTGGGACTGCGAAAAATACGACCAGCCACGGTGAGGAGTCCAGCCCGACGCCAGAGTTCGCCGACGTCCCCCACTTTCTTCATTGCGCGCGAAAGCAGGACATCACCGGTGGTCGAAGCCAGTACGATGGCCAGAATCGCTCCCCAGGTATAGATATGCTTCATCGGTCCACCCTCGAAGCGATGGACTCAACCAGACACTCCTCGTCGTCGGCATGCGGAGTCAAGGCCGGTCCCTGAGTCACGAATCCAACTCCAGCGGAAATTAACCCGATACCCAGCCAGCGCAGGGTCGTCACTTCCTCATGCAACAAAAACTTCGCAATGATAGCGAGCAATACGTACCCCAACGACGTTGCGGGCAACACATACGTGAGGTCAGCCCAGGAGAGGGCAGTCATATAAGCCGCGAAAAAACCGAGCAAAAACAAAATCCCCAGGGCGATCCAGGGATTCAGGATGGTTAGAATGATTTCAGGCAGGCGATGCAATGAAACGTTCCCGACTTGCTTCATGCCGCGAGCGAGGAAGGAATCACCGATCGCCGCAAATAACGTTACCCCGGCGAGCACCAGATACTTACGGAAGGTCACACTGTCTTTCCCGACAACCTTGCGAGCGAATCACAGCGGTTCAAGCTGGATTCATTTCTGCAGTGGGTGGCAACGGTTAGGTCGCACTGTTCCGAAAACATTCAGAAACTATGCTTTGACCGGTTCGGCCACCGTGGTGCCATCTGTTTTCCGCTGTTTTTCCTTGACCCATTTATTTCGCGAAGCGCGCAACTTGAGGAAGCTTTTCGCTTCTTTGTAGAGTCGCTTGCGTTCCACGTTATTGAATACCGCCTTCCGAAGAATGCGGTAGATTGCCTTGGGCCGGAAATAATATTCGTCGTAGAAGCGATGGACGGCGCTCATAATCTCATCCGCAGGCAGTCCCGGATACTGGATCTGAGCGAGCTGGTGACCACCTTCATCCACCATCTTTGTATCGGCCACCATGAAACCGTTTTTGACGGCGTAATCATAGAGCTCGGTGCCAGGGTAGGCGTGAGCCACCGAAACCTGGATGGTTTCAACGTCCAATTCTTTTGCGAAGGCGATCGTGTTGTTTATGGTGTCGTGCGTCTCGCCGGGCAAGCCCATGATGAAGTCGCCGTGGACAACGAGGCCGAGCTTGTGGCAGTCCTTGGTAAACTGTCGCGCCCGCTCGAGAGTGGCACCCTTCTTGATGTTCTTAAGAATCTGCTGATCACCTGATTCGTAGCCCACGATCAGAAGACGGCAGCCAGCCTCCTTCATCGCCTTCAGCGTCTCGTAGTCGGTAGTAACACGCGAAGTGCACGACCAGGTGAGATTCAGCGGCTTCAATTTCGCGCACAACTCCACCGTACGGGCCTTCTGAATGTTGAAAGTGTCGTCGTCAAAGAAAAATTCCTTGACCCATGGCCAGTATTGCTTCGCCGTGGCCATTTCCCGCGCAACGTCATCGGTCGAACGTTTGCGCCAGGCATGACCGCTGGTGGTCTGCGGCCAGAGACAGAAAGTACACTGCGCCGGACAGCCTCGCGTCGTGTACAGGGAGACAAACGGATATAACAGGAACGGGACCGTGTAACGTCTCGGATCCAGGTCGCGATAATAGACGTCGGTGACGTGAGGCAGCGCGTCCAGATCCTGGATTTGCGGCCGGTCGGGATTATGGACAATCGTTCCATCCTTGCGGTACGAGATGCCCAAAATCCCTTCAATCGGATTACCCTGCGCGAATTCGACAACGGAGTAGTCAAATTCCTTGCGGCAGATGAAATCAATCGCAGCGCAATCCTTCAAGGTCCGTTCCGGCAGCACAGTCACGTGCGGTCCGACAAATGCAATCTTGATCTTGGGATTGATTTCCTTGATTTTGGCTGCCAATTGAATATCGCCCGGAAAACCCGGGGTGCTGGTATAGAGCACCAAAAATTCATAATCCTGCGCGATCTTGATGGTCTCTTGCGCAGAGACGTGGTGGGCAGGAGCGTCCAGCAGGCGGGCACCCTCAAGCATGCCAGTGGGGTAGGCCAGCCAAACTGGATACCAGTAAGACTCAATCTCGCGAGTGGCAGGCCACCGCGAACCGGCGCCGCCGTCAAAATTCTCAAACGATGGCGGGTTTAGGAAAAGTGTTTTTAAAGGCATAATTGTGAGTAACTTATACTAACATTTCACCATGGATTTTGCGGGGAACACAGGTACAAATCAGGTACACGCGATCGACTTTCGCAGCAGGAACAACTGGTCGGGCAAACCCTTTCGCTGCAAGCACATAACCGTTAGATTGCGAAGAGGGCGTTGACGGCTCAACGTTTTTTGCGACAAAGCATGCGCGCTTGCCCGTGCGACCAACGGGAGGACCGGGATCTACACCATCCCGATGTCTATTTGCCAACCCCAATCCAGCTTTCCAGTTGACCCGTCGACCGCAGCAGCGTGATTCGAGCTCGCTCCAGTTGGAAGTTCGCATCCTGTAAAGAATTGTAACGTTCGCTTTGCTGCTCTTGCGCGTCTTGAAGGTCATGCCAGTTTGCGCTCCCGGCATCAAGGCGGACCTGCAACGACTCGAGATCAGACTGCCCCATTCGGTATTCCAGATCCGCAACTTCCTGTGCGGCCGCCATTTGTTCCACGGAGCGTTGTAATCGTAAGGTTTCTTCCGAGACCTGGTTTTTCGCCGCTTCCGCGTCTTTCTTTGCCTTCAATGCACTAGCATCCGCTGCCTCGGCGCGGGCGCGCTGCGATGGACTGAAAAATGGAAAGCGCAGCACTACGCCAATGGTGGCATTATTCCGCTGAAAGGTCTTAAAGAATTCGTCGTAATTGTTGTATCGCGCAAGGAGACCATACTGCGCGGCAAAATCTGCAGACGGCAACATGGCGCGATGCTCACCTCGAGCACGGAAACCTTCCGCCGCAGCGCGATCATCAGCCGCTTGCACCGCCGGACTCGACCGGACTGCCTGGCCGGAAAGATCGTCATCCTGTTTGACTTCAGGAAGTGGCGGCATGGAATCCGGCGTGGTCTCAATGGAAGCTGCAGGCAATCCGGTCAAATGCGAGAGTCGATGACGAATCACATCCACCGCCCCTAGGGCTTCCGCCAGCCGCAGTCGCAGCCGCGCTGTACCGAGATGCGCCTTGTTCTGCATTTGTGGACTGTCTATGCCTTCCTTGATGCGTTCACCAACAAGTTGTTCGGTCTTCAGCGCGGTTGCATGTTCTTCCTGTAAGCGAGCTGACAGATTTTCCCACTTGGCCAATTCGGCGTAGCTCAGAACGGTATCTTGGATCACCTGATTTCTCTGGTCCTTTGTCTGCGCGGTCGCGGCGCTCCAATCGGTCTTAGCCGCGCGAACAAAGTCGCGTATCGAGGGATTGAAAATCGTGGATTGCGAATTCACATTAAGAATCGAGGGCGCCGATCCCTCCAAACTCAGTGGGAATCCCCATGACTTACCCAGACCCGAACCCACCACAAGCTGCGGAATGTATTGGTTTCGAGCCTCGCGATAGGAAGCAAACACGCGTTGCTCGTCCGCTGCGGCACCCGCCGTGGTAGTGCTGTGCGTTAGGGCCAGTTCAACTGCGCGCTTAAGGGGAAGTGGCTCCGCGGAAAGTTGAAACTGAGCTAAAGGAACGATGAGAGCTCCTAGCAAAATAGCGGGCAAACCGGTTGCACGACACGCGACGGACTTCATCTGTTCACCTTCGAGATAAGAATCGACTGGACAGAAACAGTGATTGTAAACAAGAGATGGGAAGACGGGCTGCGGAGCGGCCCCCAAAAGATTCCAGCGCTCCGCACACCAAATTAGCGATTGAGACGGTCCAGCGCTTCCTGGGCCCTGGAGAAGTTCTTTGCCAGAGAGAGTGCGGCGCGATATTCCTGAGCGGCGGCCTGCTTGTCGCCCTGTTTTTCGAGCGCAGTACCCAGCAGATAGTGAGCTTTGAAGGCCGGGGCTTCTTCGACCTTGGAATTCAACGCAAGATAGCGGCGCAGGAACTGAACGGCGCCGGAATAATTGCGCCCGCTACGCAGCAGAATCTCTCCCGACTCCATCAGAATTTCGGGGCGATCCATCTGCGCCGAAACAGCATGGTTGATGGCAGCTTCCATTTCATCCCACCGTTGCTGGTGACGATAAAAAAGAGCGAGGTTAAACCAGGTTAACGCGCTACCGTGACTTGCATCGATGGCCGCCCGGTATTCCTTCTCGGCGCCTTCGGAGTCCTTCTTTTTCTCAGCAAGCCGACCTTTCAGGTAATGCGCCTTGGCCGGATCGAGTGAATCGAGGGCCCGGATTTGAGCTTCGGCCTTGTCACGACCGCCACCGACGATTCCGGGCGCTTCCAGATAAAATTCGCCCAGGTCGCTGCGGGCGTCCACATTTTTTGGATCGAGCCGGACCGCGGTTTCGAACTCCTCCCTTACTTTGCCGGCCAAAGAAGCCGCTTTGAAAAACACCACGCCGTCCGCCTTTTCGCCATAAATCCGGCCCAACCACATGTGGTAACGGCTGTTGTTAGGGGCGAGTGCAATCGCTTTTTCGCAGGCTGAGATACCACGATCCCAGTCGCCCATTGAGAAATACGCGCGGCACAGGAGGTTATAGGCTTCAGCGTCGTTCGGAGAAGTGCTGAGCTTGGATCGAAGAGTAGTGATCGCTTCGTCAGCGCGGCCTGCAGCCAGCAGAGCTGGTGCCGATTCATCAGCCATCGCCAGGGTAGCAGCGATCACCGTTGCCGATATCACAATGATGGTTCGCAATTTCATTTTCCGTCAGCCAATCCTAGTGAACGATCTTGATCGCCGCCCTATCGCGAAGCGGTTTCGAACTTGTCGATGCCAGCGCCAACAGGGCATTGTCGGACACGCCTGACGTCACTTCTACCTCGGTCAAGTTCGAAATCGAAGTCTGAATGTCCCGACGTTGCAGCTCATCGTTCACGATCTGAAAAACGAATTTTTTGTTGTCATCCAGCCGAACCGCCTCGCGCGGTACCGTCAACGCATTGCGATGTTCGGCCGTGACGATCGTTACACCCACGTTGATATTGGGAAGAAGCTTGAGATCCTGATTATCCACAACACACGTGGTTTCACCTACGTTGCGTGTTCCCAACAACTTCACGGTGGATGGAATCGTGGTGACAGCACCTTGCCAGGTGCGTCCGGGAATTGCGTCCCAGGTCAGCTCAATCGGCTGTCCGGTAGCCAATCTACCCACATCGGGTTCATCCACGTAGGCACGCACAAGAACCTTTGAGAGGTCCGCTTCCTGCAGCACCAGGTCGCCGGGGTTCACATACGACCCCTGATGAACTGGAAGTGAATAGACGATGCCCTCGAACGGCGCACGGATATTCAGTTGGCGCAAAACGCTTTCCGCTGCCGCATAAGCGCTTTCTGCCTCAACCTTCTGAGCCTCCACGCGAGACACTTCAAACGCGGAATAACGGCTGCGCTGTTTCTGCTGGAGCAATTTAAGATCAGATTCCGCTGCCGCGAGCTGATCCTGTGCCTGCTTCACCTCACCCGGCGAGGCCGCACCATTTTGCTGCAAACGCTGCAAAGCTTCGAGGTTGCGCTGTGCGGTATCGCGTCCCGTACGAGCTTTGCCGAGTTGAGATTCAAGAGTCAAAATTTCTTCGTGATTGCCACCGCCCTGCACCGCGCTCATCTCTGCCTGGGCGGCCCTCACTTGAGCCAGCGCACGAGCAGCCTGACTGCTGGCATCGGCGTCTTCGAGCTGGGCTAGGAGCTGTCCTTTCTTAACCCGTTGACCTTCTCTCACCGCCAACCTCTTTACCGTCGTTCCGACCGGAGCGTGTGCCTCAAAGCTCTGAATGGGCTCTACCTTACCGTTGGTAGAGACAATGCTTCGAATGGTGCTGCGTCCCAAAGTGGCCGCTCGGACGGGAATAACCTCGCCTCGAGACATGAACGAGGCGAGCAGCACGACAGCAATCACGATGGCCGCCGCCCATAACAGCCAGTTTTTCTGGCCAAGAACCCCGACTTGGTTTGTGCCTAGCGCCATTTTGAAACTGCGATGCGCGGAGAGCCTTGGTAGCAAACCGCCACGTAATCTCTTTCCTGAGCCGAAGGTTCAACCTCAAGAACTGACCTAAAAAATTAGATGCGCGAATTCTAGCAGGGAAGCTTAATTCTGAGGGTTGGCGGTTATGGGACTGGTTACAATGTGTTTATATGCCCAAAGCACGCTATACCCGGGGACATGCCGAGGCCGGTCTGCGGACCAAGTTTCCGGAGATTGAAACTTGGCCGAACCAGTTCCCGGGCTACGAGATTATCGTGGACGATCCTGAGTTTACTTCGGTGTGCCCGAAGACCAGTTTGCCAGATTTCGGAACCGTGACGATCCGGTATATGCCTGATCGGCACTGTCTGGAGTTGAAATCGCTGAAGGAATATCTGCAATGCTATCGCAATCTGGGAATCTTCCAGGAGAACATCGTGAACCGTGTCCTGGAGGATGTCGTGCGTTGGGCAAAACCGGTATGGGCGGAAGTGAAAGGCGATTTTCGTCCCCGCGGCGGAATATCGACAGTAGTCGTTGCGCGATGGCCAAGACCCAAGGAACAGAATGCTCACGGGCGTGTGTCGACACCTGGGCAGTAAAGGCGCTGTCGCCTGATCTAAGTCACATGGGCGCTTCCCCGCGGTGCAGGTTCTCCTAAGGTCTGCGACCTCATAAGGCCTCCTGTGGCATGTTATATTCCTTCGCCAGGTGACCCAACGCAAACTCTACCCCTGGACGGCGCTCGTCATCCTGACGACGTTGAACTTTCTGAACTACATTGATCGTTCCGTTCTGTTTGCAGTGCAGCCGCTGGTGCAGAACGAATTCAAGCTAACCAACGTTCAGGTTGGATACCTGACCAGCGCCTTTCTACTGTTCTACATGGTGGCCGCGCCCTTCGTTGGACCCTTAGCTGATCGCTATTCGCGCAAGCTGATCATCGTCCTGGGCGCCGTTTTCTGGAGCGGACTGACCCTTCTGACTGCGGTCACTCATACCTACGGCGAATTGCTGTTACGCCATACCCTGGTGGGCGTCGGCGAGGCGACTTTCGTGACGATTGCGCCTACTTTTGTCGCCGACCTTTTTCCGGAAAACAAACGCGGTCGCATTTTCGGCATTTTCTATCTGGCCATTCCCGTGGGGACCGCCGCCGGTTACTTGCTGGGAGGCAAGTTGGGCGCAAGCATGGGTTGGCGTTTTCCGTTTTATGTCGCCGCTTTCCCGGGCTTTTTGCTGGCGTTGGCGGTGTGGTTCCTTCCGGAGCCACCCCGAGGGCAGTTCGATTCCCAGAAGGAGACCGCGGAGCGCGGAACTCTTAAAGGCTTGGCGCGCAACCCGGCATTCTGGATGGTTACGCTAGGCATGGCCGCTGGAACATTTTCATTGGGCGGAATTCAGGTCTGGATGCCGACCTTTCTGTCGCGTGCCCGAGGCTACAGTCTGGAAGCTGCGAACCTGATTTTCGGAAAGATTGTGGTGGTTGACGGCATCCTGGCGTCGTTGGCTGGAGGATGGCTGGGCGACCGTCTGCTACCTCGAATGAAGGGCTCGTACTATTTTGTTTCCGCTGCCAGCATGGGCCTCGGCGTTCCGGTAATGTTCTTTGCCCTGTTCACGAAGGGTCCGTGGATGGTGCCAGCCATCGCTGTTGCTGCGTTTTTGCTCTTGCTGAATACCTCGCCCCTTAACACAGCCTTGGTGAACTCAGTTGGGTCTCATATTCGAGCTACTGCCATCGCTGTCAACATTTTCCTGTTTCATCTTCTTGGCGACGTCCCTTCTCCTGCGCTGATGGGCTATGTCGCTGACAGGCATTCACTGCAAGCTGCGTTCATCCTTCCAGTAATCGCCATGGCGATTTCTTCTGCCATACTGTTTTACGGCATGCGCTTTGCTCCAACAGTACGCACAGACAATCAACCCGGCAACGCCGGAGTTTGGGTGGAATGAATTATTTCTACTGGATTGCTGGTCCGATCCTCGGATTAGCCTGGATTTGGCGTCTGCTCGACGCCGCCATCGGTGTTCCGAAGATTGCTGACATTTCGTTGCCTCAATCGAACCGCGTTCCTCCCCATAACCCAAAGATCAGCATCGTTGTTCCTGCCTGCAACGAAGAACCGGCAATCGAAGCCACACTGACTCGATTGTTGGCGCTTGATTACGAGAACTTTGAAGTCATCGCGGTAGATGACCGATCCACCGACCACACCGGCCATGTTATGGAAAGGATCGCCGCAGCGGCGCCACATGCACAGCTTAAGGTAATCCGAATCACCGAATTGCCCGCCGGTTGGATGGGCAAGCCCCACGCCATGTGGAGCGCAGCCAACCAGGCAACCGGCGAGTGGCTGTTATTCACCGATGCCGATGTTTTGTTCAAACCCGAGTCGGTTCGACGCGCGCTGGCTTATGCTGAAGCCGAAGCCGCCGATCATCTGGTTCTGTTTCCGCGCATGATCATGAAACGCTCGGGCGAGAAAATGATGATCGCGTTCTTCCAAACTTTGTTCGTGTTCGGACACCGCCCCTGGAAAGTTGCCGATCCGAAAACCAAGGACCACATCGGCGTTGGCGCTTTCAACATGATTCGGCGAACGGTGTATGACTCGGTAGGCACCTTCGCAGCGTTGCGCTTCGAAGTGCTTGATGACATGAAGCTCGGTAAGGTGGTGAAAAATGCCGGGTATGCTCAACGCAACGTATTTGGGGCGGATCTAATTTCTATTCGCTGGGCAAAGGGCGCGATGGGAGTGGTGGATAATCTAACTAAGAATTTCTTTGCCATCATGTCATTCCAATGGCCGCGCGCGCTGGCCTCTTGCGTAGCCCTTGCATTTTTGAACCTGATGCCTTTCGTTGGAATCGCCTTTGCGCATGGCTGGGCGCGTACTGGCTATGCCGTCGCACTATTCTCGATGTTTTCGGTCTACGTTGGTATGTCGACGAAATCGGACATTCCGTCTTACTACTTTATCCTGCACCCGATCAGCACGGCGTTATTCGTCTACACCATGCTTCGTTCGACGTTCTTGACCTTGGGACGCGGCGGAGTGGTCTGGCGCGGTACTTTTTATCCGCTGGACGACTTGAGGAAGGGAATGGTGTAACTAGGCCTCGCTTTGGCTGGAACCGGGCTGCCGAGAATCGATCTGATCGAGGACGGAACGGACCTTGGCGCTCAGCGTTTCGTGAGTGAAGGGTTTCTCCAAAAAGTTTGCCCCCGGATCCAGCTCGCCGTGATGCGCGATGATATCTTCCGTGTATCCGGAAACAAACAGTATTTTAAGTTCTCGCCTTTTTTGGATGAGCCGTTCCGCTAAAACTCGTCCATTGATTCCAGGTAGAACAACGTCCGTGACAAGCAGGTGGATCGGTTCAGCATAGGTCCCAGCGATTGCCATCGCCTGCAATGCGCTCTCCGCGGACAACACCCGGTATCCGTCTTTTTCGAGCATGATCTGGGCCAGTTCGCGGAGACTGGGTTGGTCCTCTACTAAAAGAACCGTCTCCGAACCTTTCGCGGCTTCCACGTGCACGCGGCGAGGGAAGTTCTGCATCGCTTCATCGGTTTTCGGCAGATAGACTTTGAACGTCGTTCCCATGCCGGGCTCACTGTAAACCCAGATATAGCCCCCACTTTGTTTAACGATTCCATATACCGTCGCCAGGCCGAGGCCGGTGCCTTTGCTTCTTGTTTTGGTGCTAAAAAAGGGCTCGAAAATACGTGCCTCAACGTCTTTGTTGATACCGATGCCGGTGTCCGCCACCGAGAGCACAACGTAGGATCCAAGAGCGACCACCGGACGCTGCTGTCGGTAAACCTCATCCACCACGGCATTCGAGGTCTCGATAATCAGCTTGCCGCCATCAGGCATCGCATCGCGGGCGTTGATCGCCAGATTCATGATCACTTGTTCGATTTGCCCGGCATCAGCCTTGACTCGCGCAAGCTGCGGATCAAGCAGCATCTGGAACTGAATATGCTCGCCAATCAGCCGCCGGATCAGTGGGTCAATTTCAGTGATCACCCCGTTCAAATCGAGAACTCTGGGTTGAAGAACCTGCTGGCGGCTATACGCCAACAATTGCCGGGTTAATGCCGCAGCACTCTCAGCCGCCCGCTCGATCTGCCCGAGTCCATTCCAGAAGGGGCCTCCTTGAGATAGATGTTCCTTCAACAGTTTCGCGTGGCCGAGAATTACGCTGAGGAGATTATTGAAATCATGCGCGACTCCACCGGCCAACCGGCCGATTGCCTCCAACCGCTGTCGGTTGGCCTCTTCGAGCTGGCGCGCTCGCAGATAGATTTCAGATTCCATCTGTTCGGTACGTATTCGCAGTTCTTCTGTAACTTTGTGTTCTTCAGTTCCAGCTTGTTTCAAGCGCACAAACTCGGTGACGTCCTCCACGCGATGAATGATGTACGAAACCTTCTTATCTCCTGCCAGGACGGGCGAGTTAACCGGGCTCCAATACCTGACTTCAAATCCCCCACCATCTGGACGGCGGATATCGTACTTCTGGATTTCCATTGCGTCCGAAACGCGACCGCGTAGGACGCGGTCAAGGGATGCCTTCAGATTGCGGACTCCGTCGGCCTTGGGATCGTCGGGGTTGTCGGGAAAGACCTCGAACAGGCTTCGGCCGATGATGTCATCGCGCTTCGTCAAAGTCGCGGCTAGATAAGCGTCACTTGCGGCCACGATCCGTAGATCAGGCCTCAGGACCAGGTACAAACCGGGCGCGGACTCAAACAGGACACGAAAATCCGGAGTGGCAAAGCGGAGTCGGAGCGCTCATGACCTTCCCGATACTATGCCTTCTCCGGAGAAAAGTAGCCCACAAGTCACTCTTCAGTTATGACCATTTCGTGGTGTTTTCGGTGGAGCGGAGCAACCATACCACTGCCAGCCACTGCAACGGGCGCGGCCCTTTAAGTTGCATTAAGTTCAAGAAAAACACCGCGTAGTAAGATAGCAGGCGAGTAGTAGGTTTTTCTCATCCCCAGAGGAGAAAGCAAATGGCTGAACCGAAGGCTGCTGCCACCGGAAACGACGTCTCCCGTGATCGACTAGCGGAATTGCTGAACGAAGACCTTTCGAGAGAATACCAGGCCATCATCGCCTACGTTGTTTATTCCCAGGTACTCAAGGGCGCTCAATACATGAATATTGCTGATCAACTTGCCATTCATGCCAAACAGGAACTGGATCACGCACTGATAATTTCTCGGCAGATCGATTATCTGGGCAAAATGCCAACCGTGAAGTCGCAGCCGGTCCGGACCTCAGAAGATCCGAAAGAAATGTTGCGGTTCGATCTTGAAAGTGAAAACGAGACCATCAGAAATTACCGGGACAGGGTACGGCAGTGCGAGGCATTGGGGGAATACGCGATGGCGGAACAGATTCGACAAATCCTGGTGAACGAACAAGATCATCAAATTGATCTGGCTACTGCTCTGGGAGTGGAAGTGGCAGATCTTTCAACAAAAAAGACCAAGTAAGTAGGGGCGCGATTCTGCGTTATGGTTGTGCTGTCGTAAGGCCCCCGGGCAAATCCTGACGCTTTGTGCCCGGGCGCGCTAATTTCATAATGATAGGTCGCTCGCGATCTGTCAGAGCCACCATGATGTACTGCTTCGTTGGTAACGCACTAGGTATTGCCAGCAGGGGCAGACTTCCTCCAAATTTACGTCCCACGAATGAACTCAGAACTTACAGTTGAAGTCTGCGTCGACTCGCTGGAATCGGCCGTGGCGGCGGAACGGGGCGGCGCAAAACGCGTGGAATTATGCAGCAGCCTTGCGGAAGGTGGAGTAACGCCTAGTGCCGGCCTGATCGCAACCGCTCGCCAGAACCTTTCCATCAACCTCCACGTTATCATTCGCCCTCGTGGTGGCGATTTCTGTTATTCCCCTGATGAGTTTGCCGTGATGAAAAAGGACATTCTCATGGCCAAACAACTGGGCGCCAATGGTGTTGTGTTCGGAATTCTGGACGTCGACGGACGAGTTGATATTCCGCGAACCCGCGATCTCGTGCAATACGCTATGCCTCTTGCAACCACATACCATCGGGCCTTCGACATGTCCGCCGACCTCGGGAAGTCTTTGGAAGATGTAATGGAAGCAGGCGCCGACCGGGTCCTTACTTCGGGCGGCGCTTCAACCGCGATCGAAGGAATCCAAGTGTTGCGCGGTCTGGTAGAGGTCGCTCGCGGTCGCATTGTGGTCCTGGCGTGTGGCGGAATTGATATTGAAAATGTCCATTCCGTGATCGAGAAAACGGGCGTTCGAGAGATTCACGTCAGCTTGAGGACGACCATGCCAAGCCCGATGCGCTATCGGAACCCAAACCTCTCCATGGGAACCCTGAGGTTGAACGAGTACGAACGTTCTTTCGTTCTGGACACGAGAGTCGAGCAATTATTGCAAGCAGTCTCTGGGTCCCGACCTTCCTCCAAACCTTCATAAAACGTATTCGACGAAAAGGACATCCCGAGGTATTATCTCGCTCTCCCCTGGGCCGGGTAGTCTTTACCAACCACGTGGTTAGCCAACAGGCTGAGCATCGAAGACTGGGCCAAGCTCTTTTCACCGTATCGTAGGAATTCAGTGATTTCGAAAGGACACGCCGCATGATCTTGGGGATGACAACCGCAACCTACACGTTGATCCACGTCTTGACTAGTCTGGTGGGAATCGGTTCGGGATTCGTTGTTGTATTCGGGCTGATAAAAGGAAAACGCCTTGATGGCTGGACCGGGCTTTTTCTCCTGACCACCGTGGCCACGAGCCTCACGGGCTTCGGCTTTCCTCTCGATCATCTGCTGCCATCCCACAAAGTAGGAATCATATCGTTGGCGGCGCTCGCGATCGCGATCCTTGCGCGCTACGCCTTTCATCTCGCTGGGGGGTGGCGCCGGACCTACGTGATCGGCTCAGTAATCGGACTTTATCTCAATGTGTTTGTCCTGGTTGTGCAGTCTTTTGAGAAGGTTCCCGCCCTGAAAAGAATGGCTCCCACGCAGTCCGAGCCGTCATTTCTGGTTGCACAAATCGCGGTTCTGGTGGTGTTCATCGCGTTGGCAATCATTTCGGCCAATAAATTCAGCCGTCACACCCCCCTCTCGGCCTAGCGAACCCAGTGGCACCGAAATCTCTTATGGGGAGACACAGTTGTCAAACGCCAAAAAAAGAAACGACTCGTTTCCCAAAATAGACGCAATTGGGCCGGCATCTGGCCGGCCCATGGCTACGAAGAAATTGGAGAGGGAAGTTCAGCCGAACGACTTCACTGCGGTGGCTTCGTCGTCTTTTACATCGAAGACGGTGTAAAGCTTGGTGATCTGCAGCAGATCGTGAACCTTCTTGGTCAGGTTCAGCAGTTTGAGCTCGCCTCCCTGATTGCGCACAGTGGTGAATGCACTCACCAGCTCACCAATGCCGGAGCTGTCGATGTAATTCACGTCCCCAAGGTTGAGCAGAATTTTCTTCTGCCCTTTTGAAAGCAGATCACGAACTACATCCTTGAGGATGACGCTGCCTTCGCCGAGGGTGATTCGGCCGCTGCAATCCACGATGGTGACGCCGTTAACCTGACGTGTACTGGTCTTCATGCTCACTGGGAAGCCTCCTTAACGTGCCCGGATGGTCCGGGAACGTGCTTGATAAGTTTGATTTCGGTGCCGGTCACGGACGGATTGATCTGCACTTCGTCCATGAACGAACGAATAAGAAAAATGCCTCGGCCGGATGTCTTCATCAGATTTTCCGCCGCCAGCGGATCGGGGATCTTTTCCGGATCCAGCCCTTTACCCTGGTCTCGGATCGTGATCACCAGATTTCCGCCAGTCTGCTCAAAGTCCAAACTCACCTTTTTACCGGGGTCGTAGGCGTTGCCATGAAGGACGGCATTGACGGCAGCTTCACGCACGGCCATGGCGATTCGCATGACCTCGTCATCGTCGAAGCCCGCCTCGGTTGCGATGCGGCTGGCTGCCTGCTCGGCGCTGTCCACAGTCTCCAGCGTCGAATCGAACGTGTAGGAGACCCGCTGTTCGGTCATGGTAAAAATTTGAAGAGCACGGTCGATCTCGAAACAAACCCAGAAACCTCGCCGTTTCAGTCTCAGTCAACGGCAATCGCCTCGCCGTGGCCGAAAACATGCGATTCCAGCGAAGCGGTAGTTTGCCCTTCCGCTGTGCAAATGTCAACGCGGGACTCCATAATCCTCTCCTCCAACCCTGGTTGCGGTACCGTGACCAGCGGCCACGAAGTGGTATCGGATACCCCTACTGAGCCGCCGCCCTTTGAATTTGGTTCAAGTCCGTAATTCCACCACCGGCCACCGCACATCTGGATTCTTCGTCCTTAGTTGAGTATTCTCGGGATGATGCCGACGTTCGCACTGACGGAACTACTGGGCGCCACGGTTTTTGACCGTACCGGCAGCCGTTGCGGACGGGTGCGCGAAGTTGCGCTGGTACCTCAGGAAGATCGGGCCCGCGTGGCCATGCTCATTGTGAAAACGAGCTCCGGGAGCCGTCTTCTGCCGTTCGGTCTGGTGACCTCGATCAACGGCGGGGTGCGCACCGACGCCTCTACGACCCAATGGCTGGCAGGGGACGGTTCGGAGGGCATGCTACTGCTTTCGCGCGATCTGCTTGACCAGCAGGTCATCGATGTTTTCGGAAGAAAAGTGGTTCGGGTCAATGATCTGGATCTCCAGCAGGAAATGGTCGCCAACCGTCCTGTCTTAAAGGTGGGGTCGGTAGATGTCGGGCCGAGGGGTGCGATCCGCCGCTTACTGAAGGGTGTGGTGCCGGTAGCGGCTCTGCGTGCACTGTTGCGGCAAATCCCGCCGCGAAGTATTCCATGGGACTTTGTCGATCTGATTGAGACCGATCCAGCTCGGAGGGTAAAGCTCAAGATTTCTCACGAGCGCCTGGCCAAGCTTCATCCCGCGGACATTGCCGACATCGTTGAAGACCTCGCGCCGGATGATCGCGAGGCTGTGTTCAAAACTCTCGACGAAGAGGTTGCAGCCGAGGCTCTTGAGGAAGTCGAGCCCAAGGTGCAGAAAGCGATCTTGGAATCGCTCAGTTCGGAACGCGCCGCTGAAATTGTGGAGGAGATGGAACCCGACGCGGCCGCAGATCTACTAGCAGACCTGACTGAGAAACGCACCTCTGAGATTCTGTTGGAGATGCAGCCCCAGGAACGAAAGGAGATGGTCGAACTCCTGGAGTTCAAGGAAAACACCGCCGCCGGCAGAATGAACACCATGTATCTGGCGGTCAATGTAAACGCCACGGTACACGATGCCGTGGAGGCCCTGCGCAACTTCGAAGGCGGTGTCGAAACGGTAAGCACCATCTACTTGATAGATTCGCAGGGAACCTTAGCTGGAGCCGTGCCCTTGGCGAAGATCGTGTTAGCTACTCCGCAAATTCCTATGCTCGCGTTGACCCAGGAGCCGCTCATTTCAGCTCATGGCAGTGCTAAGGAAAAAGAAGTAGCGGAGTTATTTGATAAGTACAATCTGTCCACCCTGCCGGTCGTCGACGACAACAAGAAGTTGACCGGAGTGATCACCTCCGACGACATCATCAGCCTGCTTCGCGCGAATCTGTAACCTCCCCGCTCGAGGCCAACCTAAGATTCAGGACCACCACGGGAGTCCAAGCCACAAGATCATCGAGTTATTCGATTTCATATATCCAAAAATCCTGTCATGCGTTTATGCTGATCAGTCTCTTTCATCGAATCGAAGCATGAAGCGAGGAAGTTGAGCTTGGCGAATCTGCTGTCCACCTTCGGAATCACGAACAAGCCGCGAAGGCAGAAGCTTGGCAACATCGTCAAGTTTCGTATGCTGGCATTCTTCGCCGTGTTCGGCCCCGGTTTCATTACCGCGAACGTGGACAATGACCCCGGAGGCATCCTTACTTATTCCCAAGCCGGGGCAAAATTCGGATACGCGCTCCTGTGGACGTTGATCCCGATCACCATTGCTCTGATCGTAGTTCAAGAAATGGCAGCGCGGATGGGAGCTGTCACGGGCAAGGGTTTGTCCGATTTGATCCGTGAGGAGTTCGGCTTTCGAGCCACCTTCTTCACCATGCTGGTCCTGGGCCTGGCTGATTTGGGAAACATCGTGGCTGAATTCGCCGGTCTGGCCTCTGGGATGGGCTTATTTGGCGCCAGTAAATACATCGTCGTGCCCGTTGGAGCATTCCTGGTGTGGTCCGTAGTGGTCGGGAATTCGTACAAACCGGTCGAGCGAATTCTGGTTGTTTTATCGATACTGTATTTCACCTACCCGATATCAGCGATTCTCGCCCATCCGGACTGGATCCGAGCCTTTCACGACACCCTAGTGCCGAACATAAGCCGAAGCTCCGAATATCTGATCATGTTTGTAGGTTTGATCGGAACGACGATCACGCCGTGGATGCAGTTTTACCTGCAGGCATCAGTGGTGGAGAAGGGAATCACCAAACGGCAGTACGCACTTTGCCGGTGGGATGTGATCATCGGTTGCATCATTACCGACGTGATCGCGTTCTTCATTGTTCTCGCCTGCGCGGCAACGTTACATGTTTCAGGCTTCCACAACATTTCTGACGCCGCCGATGCCGCCGCTGCGTTGCGTCCCCTGGCAGGACAGTTCGCTTACATCCTTTTCGCAGTAGGGCTGGTAAACGCCTCCTTGCTGTCTGCCGCGATTCTCCCTTTAGCCACCGCGTACAACGTCTGCGAAGGCCTTGGTTTTGAGTCCGGCGTGAACAAACGATTTTCCGAAGCGCCGGCCTTCTATTGGCTGTATACGTTGCTTATTGCCGTCGGCGCCGGAGTAGTGTTGGTCCCAAAACTGCCCTTGCTGAAAGTGATCCTCTTTTCGCAGGTAGTAAATGGTGTCCTGCTTCCATTCGTGCTGGTGTTTATGCTGGTCCTGATCAACCGGAAAGAACTGATGGGGGATTACCGGAATTCCTTTTTAGCGAACATCATCGCTTGGGGAACCAGCGTGACCGTGATTGTGATGACGGTGGCGATGATTTGGACCAGCTCGACCGGTCAATAAACTTTCCCGCCAGTCTCGCACCGTCAGGAAATGGATCCCTCGACCAGATTTCGCACTAAGCCCAGGTCGGCTTCGAGAAAATCTAAGGATGGCAGCTCGGAACGCAGGGCCCAGCGCATGTCCTTAAAAATCCTGTTCTCGATCTCGCCCTTATATTCCCGGACGGTATAGAAACGCAGCTCGACGGCGGCACCATTCTTGTAGTCGTGGCGGATACGAGCTACCTCGTCTGCGATCGTGGCATCGATTCCCAACTCTTCTTCTAATTCACGGTGCAGGGCATCACGCGGTTGCTCGCCAGGTTCGATCTTGCCTCCCGGAAACTCCCATTTCAACGGCATCGTCTGGTGACGAGTACGTTGGCACACGAGAATCTTCTCGTCCCGAAAAATCAATGCCGCGACTACTCTTTTTACCTGCGGCAAGGAACCTCTTGTTTGCAGCCCCTACAGGCCTGAAAATTGTGGCTCTGCGCGGTTCTGACACGGCGAAAACAATACCTTCCGACGCAGATTGAGTCAGGGAAGGTGTTCTGATATCTGATGGTTCCCATAACAGTCTTCAACGGGTCAACTCAGCCTGGGACTTTCTCCATTTGCTGACCAACCAGTGAGGCGCAATATTCGACCAGTTTGCGGTCTTCATCGCCGAATGCGGCATGGAAATGGCTGTCGATGTCAAGCTCACCGACTACCTTCTTTCGAACGAAGATCGGAACAACAATTTCGGATTTGGTCTCCGTAGAGCAGGCCAGATAACGGGTGTCCAGACTAACGTCGTCAACCACCACGGTTTTACCACTGGACGCAGCGGCCCCGCAGATACCCTGATTCAAAGGTATTCGGGTGTGAGGTGTCATCGCGCCCTGAAACGGCCCCAGTACCAGCATGCGAGGCTGACCCGGAGCTGGCTTGGCCTCCAGCATGTAGAAGCCGACCCAGTTGTATTTCAACATACGGTCGTGCAAGAGCTTGACGATTTCCCACATGAGATCTTCGACCGTGCCAGACGCCTTACTGAGTCGCTCAATTTCCTTCTGAGTTTCCACGATCTTCTGAGCCGTTGCCATAGGATCCTAAATTTCACCGTCGGAGCTGTGATCCCGACTGCGTTGCGGGAGAATACATTTTAGACCGTCAGGGTGTGGAAAATAATCGGGATGAATCGCTGCCGCCAATGCCTTTAATCCAAGCAGAAGTGTGGGCGCGGGCGTATTCAGAAGCTCATCCCGCACGCAATAAACCCGACCTGTCTTAACCGCGCGAAGTTCCTGCCAGCCCCGATCATGCACGATCTTCTTCAGTGGGACGCGATCTCCTGCTCCGCACCACCCAGCGATCAGAACATCTGGATCCTCTGACAAAACCGATTGCGGCGAACAATGTGCTCCTGGCTCGCCCAAAAATTCGCCGCCCGCCGCCACTACCAGTTCCGCTACCCATTTCTGTGATGCGATTAGAGGCTTGCCCCATTCTTCGCAAAAGACACGTGGCCGAGCATTGCGATTCGGGTCAATTGTTTCAATTTTCTCGCGGAGAATTTCAATCTCCCGCCGCATACCCTCAATCACGGCTTGCCCTCTTGTTTCCTCACCCATCGCTCCGGCGATGACCGCAATATCCGCATAAATGTCGGCCAGACTGTGAGGTGCGAGGCCCAGAAAGCGAATGCCGGCTTTCAGAATTTCTACAACCGCCTTCTCCTGGTAGGGAACAGCGGCGATCACGAGATCGGGACGAGCAGGCAGAATTTGCCGACTTTGAGCGGTCCATGAATCGGCGATAATAGTGCGGGTCCCGTCGTTGATTTCCGGACAAACATCCACGCAATATTTTGTGCAGCCAACCACACGGTCAAGTTTGCCGATGGCCGCGAGTATGACGGTGGCGCTCGGCTGCAAACAAACTACGCGTCGAGGATAGAAGTCGGGTGGCACAAGTCAATGGTACAGTTGTCGCCTCATTGAGCACAGCAGTCGGCAGCGCACTTGCGTTCAAGCGGTCTCGAAAGCACGGTATTCAAAACTTTATAATCCCATCAGGAGATTGCTCGACCTATGTTCATTCATATGTTCGCGTTTCGCTGGAAGCCAGGAGTCACAGAAAGTCAGAAGCAACATGTCATCGCTGAGATACACAAGCTGCAGGGACAGATCCCTGGTCTGGTTGAAACCTCAGTGGGAGCGAACATTTCTCCGCGTGGACAGGGATACGAACTGGGCGGCGTCATGAAGTTCACCGACAAAGCGTCACTAGATGCATATGGGCCACATCCGGTGCATCAAGAGTTGGTGAGTTGGCTGATGCCCTTGATCGAGCCCATCGAAGTAGACTTCGAGACCGATATTGATTAGCTGTCCTACAGCACCTCTCACCGCCGCGTCACGATACAATTCGTTCGATGTATTCCCCTCAGGTCCTCGACCACTTCCAACATCCGCGCAACCCTGGAGAAGTGATCAATCCTGACGTATCCGTCCAGATCGACAATCCCGTGTGCGGCGATGTTCTTAAACTGACAGTGAAAATAAACCGAGGACGTATCGATGAAATTAGATTTCTGGCGCAAGGCTGCGTCCCCAGCATGGCCTGTGCGTCTCTGTTGAGCGAAATGGTGCAGGGAAAGACGCTCGACGAAGCTCGCCAGCTGAGCCGGGAAAAACTGATCGAAGCCGCTGGCGGATTGCCTCAGGCTTCGCTGCACGCCAGCCATCTGGCTATCGATGCCTTGAGGGAAGTCATCAAGGTCTATGGGCGGGAAACAGACTCCGGGAAATAGATGGGCCATTGCCGCTGCCCCGCCAGGCTTTCAAATTCCGTAGTGGGGTTCACTACGAATGGATTCGGCGTGATTTCCAGCATGTCAGCATCCCAGATGGAATTTCCAAAGACCGCATCTGGGGTTCGACCAACGACTTCTCGAATTGCCTTCGGCTTGCCCTTGCCGCTCGGTACTCGGATAACCTTGTCCGTGACCTTGCCATCGTCGACAACAACGGCCGCCGCCAGCACTCGCTGTGGTGGAATCGCGAAGTGTTTCATGCCTGCGCGAATGACCCATTCGCTGGTGGAAGACACCGCCCAGACTTCGCATGCATTCGCGTGCAAGGTTTGGATCAGGCCCTGTATCTCAGCAAAAATACCGCCCACGATTTTTTCCTCGAAGAATGGCACTGCCGCGTGGATCACTTCGGTCTCGGACAGTCCGCGGTTGATGGTCACCATATCGGCGCAAATCTCATCCTCACTAACTTCGCCCGCGAGATATTCCGCGTAACGGGCGCGAGCCCATCGCACTGTATCGTCGGAAACCAGGCCGCGCGTAAGTTCCCATTCAAAGAAGCCAACCCCCGCATCGCCGGACCACAAGGTTCCATCGCAGTCGAATACCGCGAGCTTTGGCCGCAATTGCAATACCGACTCGACAAACGCATCTTTGTCGAGCCGAAGACTCTGACCTGCATTTTCAGTATTCATTTTGTGATCATCTGACCTGAGAGCTCACCAAGGTTGCGTAGTCCTCTGGAGTATTGACGTTCATCGTGACATGAGGATCATCAACGGGAACATACGATATATGGTTCTGGTGTCGATGCTCTACGTCTCTAGCGGTTGCTGTGGCTGGAGCCTTCAGGAATGCTTCGATCATCTCGCGTCCTGCGAGGAATGGGTGACCATGTCTTCCGTTGTACTCTGGCACGACAGCCCAGACATCGGAGAGGGCCATGTCAAAAGCGTGTCGTAGAGTCTTCAACGAGGACGGACTCGCGGGAGGACGATCGACCAAGGTGATCATGGCAGCGTCGCGCCCTAAATTCAGAACCTCCTCGAGCCCCACCCGCAAAGAGCTGAACTGACCCAGTTCAGGCGTGGCATTTCTCTTCATCGAACCACCAGCGCCGTAAACCGCTGCGGCAAGAGCCGCTTCGTTATTTCCGGCGACCACTATCACTTGATCAGTGACAGCGCTGAGGGCACGGACTGCCGCGGAAACAAACGTCTCTCCGGAAACCTGGATCCCCGATGCCACGGGAGGCCATGGGAGTAGCGCTTTGTCCGAGCCCATGCGGCTGGACGCGCCGGCCGCCAATATCACCCCGCACCATCCTGACGCCCTGCTCATGTGGGGAAGATATCAGATACGTCGTGGGTCGTTTGCCCGCACTCTTGATCGCCAGAGATCAAACTTAAATAGGCGTTAATCTTGAGTATCGAGCGCTGTAACGTCTTCGCTGGGTTCATCATTCTCAACCTCAGAGATGCCCTGATCACTATTCTTTTGACGGTGAAACCAGCTCATATGGGGTAAATCGCGTTCCACCCGGCGGCGGACAGCGATCAGTTCGGCGGTGATGGCTACGGCAATTTCCTCGGGCGTGACCGCGCCAATATCCAGCCCGATCGGAGCATGCACACGTTCGAAAAGCTTTGGGGCAAGGCCTTCTTTGGTCAATTCCCGAAATATCGTAACCGTCTTGCGTTTCGAACCAATCATTCCTATGTAGGGTGCCGGAGTCTGCACGGCCCATCGCAACAAGCGCATATCATCGCGGTGGCCACGTGTGACGATTACGATATACGAAGACTCGGTTGGAACCACGCGAGTGATAGCACGCTCAAAATCTTCACAAATAACCTCTTTCGCGTCCGGAAAGCGTTCACGATTAGCATAGGTGGCACGGTCATCAGCGATCGTTACTTCAAAACCGGTAACCGTGGCAGTTTTGTAAAGGCTCAGGGAGACGTGACCGCCGCCAAAGATATAGAGTGACGCCGGCGGCAAAATCGGTTCGACAAAGATGTCCAACGTGCCTCCGCAAACCAGACCGGTATCGAATTTAGGGTCGTGGTTGAGGTTGAAAGTGAGGGTTCGAGGCTTTTCACTCTCCATTACGTCCCGCGCGGCCTGCCAAACCTCGGATTCGACGCATCCTCCGCCAATCGTTCCCACGATCGAGCCATCGTCTCGAACCAGCATCTTTGCCGTTTTGAATGAGGGAATAGAACCACTCACATTGACGATCGTCGCTACTGCGCCGCGGCGTCCGGACCGGCGCAAGTTGACGATCTCTTCGTAGATATCCATGGCAAATTGATTATCAGTGAGTTAATAGGTGGGAGTCAACGAAACAAAAGAAGGCCCAGGACTCACTCCCGGACCGCAGCATTTTACATATCTAGGCCCGAATGTGAGTTTTCGAATCTGGCATGATAGTTTGATTTTCTGGAGGACTCATGAAAGCCGCCCGCATTCACGAATTCGGGGGTCCAGAGGTTTTGCGCTACCAAGACATTCCGGATGCGAAACCTCGTAAAGATCAGGTGCTCGTTCGAGTTAAAGCCTGCGCCATGAACCATCTCGATATCTGGGTGCGCAAGGGCCTGCCGGGCGTGACCTTGCCGCATATTCTTGGTAGCGACGTGGCGGGTGAGATCGCTGAGATCGGCGAATACGTTACCAGCTTTGAGCCGGGACAAAGGGTTTTGCTGGCGCCGATGTCCTTCTGTAATCACTGTGCGAAGTGCGTAGCGGGACTTCAAAATCAGTGCCCTGAATTTAGTGTTTTAGGTAACCGGGTGGATGGTGGAAATTGTGAATTGATCGCGGTCCCCGCCGTCAACCTGATCCCAATTCCTTACAGTCTGGACTTCGAACAGGCGGCGAGCGTTCCGCTCGTATTTCTCACCGCGTGGCACATGCTGCTGGGTCGAGCCCGCATTCGTCCGGGACAAACCGTGCTGATATTGGGGGCCAGTTCCGGTGTCGGGATTGCCGCCATTCAGGTCGCCAAACTGTTCAATGCGCGTGTAATCACAACCGCAGGCGACGAAAGAAAATTGGAAAAAGCCTACGAATTGGGGGCCGATCATGGAATTAACCACTATCAGCAGAACATTTACGAAGAAGTAAAAAGAATCACTAACAATGAAGGCGTGGACATCGTAGTCGAGCACGTGGGCGTGGCTACCTGGGAGCAAAGTGTAAAGTGTCTGAAGCCAGCCGGAACACTTGTGACTTGCGGCGCGACCACCGGTCCCAAAGCAGGGATAGATCTGCGCTTCTTATATTCCAGGCAACTTTCGCTCCTGGGCTCCTACATGGGCACCATGGGCGAATTGTACGAGGTGCTGGGACACGTTTTCGCTGGCAGGTTGAAGCCGGTGGTCGATCGCACTTTCGCCCTGGAGGATGTTCGCGCCGCCCATGAGTATCTGGAAAAGAGCCAAATGTTCGGCAAAATCGTTCTTAAGCCATAACTCCCTTCTTTCCTGCACGATCCGCTATCCCATTTTGGGGTGCACCTCAGTAACTTTCCTGAATGGATAGAGTGCAATAGGGTCAAGAGTACAGCCCTCATCGCAGTGCTATCCGCGCTGCTCGGTAGAGCTTTGGGCTGCATGCAGAAAAAATCCAAATCAAAATGAACCACCCGTCAAATCGACGCCGCTGGCAACGCCATCCGTTCGACGCACAGCTGCGTGTGGTGGTCGGTCACTCGAAAGACAAGACGGTCGTCGACGCTCGCGGCATCCGGCTCAGCGAAGGCGGGATTTGTCTGTTTGCCGCCGCCAACCTGCCCATAGGAAGTCAGGTGAAAGTTGAATTCAGGAACCCAACCACCGACGAATCGGTAAAGGTGCGCGGAAAAATCCGTAACCGGACTGTTTATCTGTACGGCGTGGAATTTCTATCCGATGAATTTGAGCAAAAGCGGCGACTGGCACATTTAACTGCGCACATGGGTGGCGCAGATGGCCTTCCATCCAAGCAGAACTAGTCTCAAATTCTGTCGAGCTAACTTGTCCAACTGACTCTCCGTTTCAGCCGCTGTCGCTTTTCGCTAAACCGGTGTGTGACATGCCACCTCTGGTTTAGAATAAAAGCATAATGTCTGGCGAACAAAGCTACGGTCCCTACGTCACCACCGAAAACAACAAGAAAGTTGTCAAGGAATTGACCTTCGGCAATCCCACGCCCGAGGGAGTGGTGCTCACCACACTCGACTCAGCAGTCAACTGGATGCGTAAGAATTCCATTTGGCCTTTGACTTTCGGCTTAGCCTGCTGCGCCATCGAAATGATGTCGATGGGTGCATCGCGCTTCGACATTGCGCGTTTCGGTGCTGAGGTTTTCCGTCCGTCGCCCCGGCAATCTGATTTGATCATCATCGCGGGCCGGGTCTCCAATAAGATGGCGCCGGTCATACGCCAGCTTTGGGAGCAAATGCCCGAACCCAAGTGGGTCATCTCGATGGGGGCGTGCGCGACTTCTGGCGGGGTATTCAATAACTACGCGTTGGTGCAAAGTGTGAATCAGGTAATTCCTGTGGATGTATACGTTCCAGGCTGCCCTCCGCGGCCAGAACAATTGATTTACGCAATCACCTTGTTGCAGGAGAAGATCCAGAAAGAGCGCGGTACCCTCCGGCGCGCGCTAAATTTCTCGTAAGCTTCCAGTTTGCTGATTAAGGAGCGAGGAAACTGATGGAAATTCTCGCGGTCTTCCTGATCGCTTTCCCATTCAGTAGGTAGGGGGTATAACGCCACTTGCGCACAGCTTCCATCGCCGAGTTGGCGAGCACCGTGGGACCGCTCATCAGTTTCAAGTCCACCAGCTGACCTTGTTCGGTGATCGTTCCTTCGATAACCACGATGCCTTGCGCGTGCGTCTGGCGGGCTTCTGGCGGGTAAACAGGCATTACCTTATGCACCAACACGCCGCCCGACACCCCCTGTGAAATCGGCGCCTGGAGCTTGGGGATCGATGGCGACCCGGCCAGTAGGTTTTCCAGCTGCGCCCCGGCGCCGGACGAAGCGAGATTGGGGGGGATCTCCGAGGGGTCTGTCGATTCTGCGATCGGAGAAGCTGTTGCACTCAAAGTTCCAGAAGGCCGGATCATTGTGTGAGCTGACAAATTTGCCCCTGAGCGAGGGGCCAACGGTCGGTAACCGGAGCCCTTTTGCCCCACCCGTCCATGTGCTGCATTGGGTCCCATGGGCACCATTTGTCGTGAATTGCCATCCGAACGGCCTGAGCTCACCGGCAGGCTGGCCTTGTACCACATTTTCCAGATAAAAATGCCCAGCACAATAAATGAAACAAAGCCCAAGGCCGTGATCGCCCACCGCCGCCATCTGCGTTGTACTAGCTCCTCGCGATGAAGGCCGGTGGCCAAGGTCCGGGCAAATTGCGCGAGCGCAACCGAGGAATCGGCGAAATCCTGGTTTTGCGCCGGTATCTGATGCTCCATCGCGCCTGCTGCAGGGGGAGCATTTGTGGCTACAGTCGAAACTTGCGCATCTGGCTCGTCTTCGTATTCAATAACCAGCCGATGAGTTTCCGACATTTCCAATTCTAAAGTCTCTGTTTCCGGGGCTTGCGCCCAGGCGACTTCTGCCAAGCCTGCAAGGCGTCCCAGCAGGGTCATGTGGTCGTCACTAAAAGCGTACGAACGGGTAGAAAACGCCTCGAGCACTCCGACCCTGCCGTGGCGCCCCCGCAAGGGCACTGCCGCAACCGACTTCAGATTCAGCTGGCGACAGACTTCGGCATCGACATGAATATCTCGGGCTGTGTCATTGCACCGCATAATTGTGCCGGTGCGCAAACATTCTCCGGAAATTCCAGAATCTACGCTGAGACGTTGCCCTAACTCCGGGGCGATTTCGCCACTCCTCCCTATGCATGTAACGGTTCCCTCCCGCGGCATGGCGATCGCTGCGCCGCTGCTGCCGGTCAGCGCGTGAGCCGCCACCGCGATCGTACCCAAAATGGCATCCCTTTCCTGCGTGCCTTCTGCAATCAATGCGCGTAACTTGGACAGAACTCTCTCGGCTCCGTCAGGGCCGGTGTTCATATCCACAGCGATCGAAGAACGGGTCGGCCGGACAGGCCGGGCTCCCGGGGCCTCGGGAGGTGGAGGAGTTAACGGAGGAAGAGGAGCCATTTTCTACAACTCGCTACAAATTGGCGGCTTCTGGCTCAAAATGACAGAAGTACCGTCCGGGACGCAACTGTACCCTTACGGTGCCGGACGCTTATGCCAAATCTAGCCTTTTCCGCTTGGATTCTCTTGGAGTTTGGTGGAAAGAGGTGGGGTTGTCAACGAACGTTTGGCAGAGATTGTTGGCGACGCAGATACCGAAATTACCAGCGCTTAGGCGGCTTTCGACAGCACACAGTCCGACTGGCGCAGGAAGAAAATGTGCGATCTCTGGCAGATCACGCCCACCATAGCCAGGGAAGCGCTATCGAACAGACTGTCCGACCCAACTGTTGCCGAAAAGCGGATTTTACCCGCCAAGAAGGCCAGGTCCGGGCTGCCGCAAAATGGGCAGGCGAGATCGGGCAGTGCAGTGGAATTCGCTACCGCAACGCCCGGAAGTGCCGTGAGACCGAAATATTCAGGAGTCAGCGTTTTCATAAAGATCTTTTGCTCTGATGCTAGTCCGCGCGGAAAGTTCTGTCCGTACGCCACCGTGCTTATTCGGAGTGAAGGAAATCACAGTTTCGATTCTTTTTCCCAGTTTCTGGATTGAATCACCATGGCCTGATAGCATTCGCACGCTGCACCTTCCAGCCTCGCCCTGTCCACGACCTTCACTTCGCCACGCGTGTATTTGATGAGACCTGCTTTTTGCAGGGCTCCGGCGGCCACCGTAACACTCGCACGTCTCGTGCCCAGCATGTGAGCCAAGAATTCCTGGGTTAGAGTAATGCGATCGCCGCCGAGGCGATCCTGGCTCATCAGAAGCCATCTGGCCAGTCGTTCTTCAACGTCGTGTATCCGGTTGCAAGCGGCGATCTGTCCGGCTTGCATCATCATGATTTGTGCGAAGCGGTTCAGTTGTCTCTGTAAGTTCGGACACTGCCGGAGCGCCTCCGCCAAATTTCCAGCGCTGATTCTGAATGCACTCCCCGCCACTTGTGCGACCACTCGCGAGGGGCTCGTACTAAAACCCACGATCAAAGGCAGTCCGACGAAACCCTCTTTTCCCGTCAGACCAATCTCAACACTTTTTCCATCCCCCATAACGTTCAAAATCGACGCTAGGCCATCGTTCAAAAAGTACGCGTGAGAAATGAGTTCACCCGCCTCGTGCAACACAGCGTGCGTATCCATTCGCACGAAGTCCAAAAGGTGAAAAATGGTATCTCGCTCTTTGCCAGGCGTTTCCAGCAAGATCTTGTTGCGCAGTGGCTGCTCCTCGCTGCCAATGTTCGGTTGAGCCGATAACTTGATGTCTCGAGGATCGGACTTGTTCGCCAACGACGGCTCCTTGTTCGGCGGGGAGTAGAAATCTCGTCTGATTTCGCAAGGAACCGTTGCCACTCTGGCCAACCGGAAAATTGCTAATGCGACCCATTAACCTACTCTGAGTGAAGCGCCGCGACGATAAGCTAGCGTACAGAGTCACTTAGACGTGCTTGGGGAGTCCGATGATTATGTACGCTAACGTACAGATTTCACCCGATTGCACAGGCCTGAACTCTGGCTCAGACTTCAACTGCTCTCTAAGAAGATGTGGCGATGTGAAGAAAATTTTGATTGTGGACGACAGCCAGCTCGTGCGTTCTCACTTGCGAGTGCTGATCGAAGGCCAGCCCGAGTTGTCCGTGTGCGGAGAGGCTGAAAATGGCCGGGAGGGGATCGATAAAGCTATAACATTGAGCCCAGACCTGATCGTAATGGACTTGGTCATGCCTATCCTCAATGGGTTCGAGGCCAGCCGGGAAATCAAACGACTTCTTCCCAGCACCCCGGTTGTGATGTTCACCACTTTGGCCGATCCGCTACTTCAAGACGAAGCCTTGGGTGCAGGTGTGGATGCCGTGGTCTCCAAATCCGAAGGTGCGGTAGCACTGGTCAGCAGCATTAAACAACTTTGTGTGGGAACCGAAATTCGTCGTCCACCGGGCACAGGCGCGAACTGAGTTCGCCGTCTCTGGTTGGTGCAGCCAGATGTTACGGCGAAAGCCTCTTAGCAAAAATCGTTAGCGTTCCCGATTTGCACCTTCTTTAAACAGAGCTATAATCAAGTCAATTGCCGGGTCGGGGTGTCGTATGTACCCACGTTTTGTTCTTGCTTTGCTCTTCTCCGTGCTTTTCTGTGTAGCGCTGGTCAGCGCCGACGATCAGAAAGCTCAACCTCATATTTCCAAACAAACCCGCATGGACCTGATTCGTGCCTTCAATGCTGAATTGGTTTATATCCGTTCGCCATTTCCCATGGGAAAAACCGGACTGACACTCAAAGAGGGGCAGATCAGTCCAACTGGCGAAGACTTGCAGCGCATGCTTTCCATGTGGGGTCCTGCAGTAAAACCGGGCGACCAGGCTCGAATCAGCCAGATCCTAGTCAAGAACGACCGCATTCATTTCGAGATTAACGGAGGCGCGGTCAAACGAGAGAAATGGTATCAGCACATTCAGTTCGGAGGAGGCGGGGGCATGACTTCGGTCGGGCCCAGTGACGCCAGCGCCAACCCGCGCGGATCGTATGTTGACTTGGTGTTCAAAAGCTATGTCCCGGAGCTTGATCCTCAACAGCTAAAAGATCTACTCCGGCCGGTATTTGACTTTAACGCCAAGTCTGCGGTCGAAGCCTACCTCGACACCCTCCCACCCAAAGTCAGAGATGCCATCAAGCAGCACCAGATTTTGGTCGGAATGAACCGGGATATGGTGATGGCTTCCAAGGGACGTCCTCCCAAAAAGATTCGCGAGAAGGACGGCGAAACTGAATACGAAGAATGGATCTACGGCGAGCCGCCACAGGACGTTGACTTTGTCCGCTTGGTGGGCGACGAGGTTGTACGCCTGGAGGTGATGAAAGTCGATGGCGAGAAGATTGTGCGCGCGGAGAAAGAAGTAGAACTGGAGCACCCCACGGTTGCAAAGGGTTCGGCGGAACCTCAGGTACGTCCGGCGAACGCGCCCACGTTGCGGCGGCCAGGGGAGGAAGTCGACACCAATTTACCCGCAGCAGGAGGAAGAGCGCCCGCGCCCCTTCCGCCCCCAGATCCGCTCGGTCAGGATGGCCCATCGTCCAAGCCGAACCCGACACAGCCTAACTAGATCAAGTCGGCCGGATACAATGCGAACTGTTGGCCGACCGCTTGATCGCTTCACCCTCATTGATCGATTCGCGGTCACCATCACCCTCATGCTCTTGCCTCTGAGCGTCGGGTGCCGCGATACTCCACGCACCGAGATCAGCATGCAACCCACTGACGCACAGAAACAAGCCGTTGAGGCTCTTCGTAATGCTTATTCCGCGTTCAATCGCGGCGATATCGCCGCTGCTGTATCACCCTTCGATCCGCAGATCGAATGGACGGAGCCGCCCGAGTTCCCCGGTGGCGGCACCTACCACGGCCAATCCGGCGTAGCGGAATATCTGACTCAGTCACGCGCAGGATGGGCTGAGGGTAGCAGCGAACCCGAGCGCCTCATTCCTGCGGGCGATCGCATCGTCGTATTCGTTCACGCTCACATCAGGCTCAAAGGCAGCACGCAGTGGCGGGACGTGCGTCTGGCGGATGTCTACACGTTTCACAATGGCAAAGCCGTGAGCATGCGGGCATTTGCTGACCGCGAGAAAGCACTACGATGGGTCGGGATGTAGTTGCGAACGCTTGACTTTCGTACAAAACGAGAATTCCGCAGCAACATCCGTTTTGCTACGTCACTTGGCTCCAACCCACTCCCGCTTTACACTGGATAAGTGAAGATCGCGCTGGGACAAATTAATCCCACGGTGGGAGACTTTGCCGGCAACGCGGCCAAGATCATTGACTTTGCCACCCGAGCGCGAGCGGCCGGCGCTGGCCTCATTCTTTTTCCAGAACTCTCCATTTGCGGGTATCCTCCCCGCGACCTGGTGGAACGGCCTTCGTTCGTGCAGCGCAATCGAGAGACGGCAGAGAAAATCGCTGCCGCGACTCGCGGGATCGAGGTAATTTGCGGCCTGGTTACTTCGGCTGATGCCGAAACCGGCAAGTCAGTCATGAACTCTGCGGCGCTTCTTAAAGACGGGGCGATCGCCTTCGTCCAGTCCAAGATGTTGTTACCCACCTACGACGTTTTCGACGAAATGCGTAACTTCGCTCCCGCCAAAAGCCAGGCTTTGTTTTCTCTTTCAGGCAAGCAGATGGCTCTTACCATTTGCGAAGACGCATGGAACGACAAGCACTTCTGGCCCAAACGCCTCTATACTCTCGACCCAGTGGAGGCGCTGGTACAGGCCGGCGGAAATTTCGTGCTTAATATTTCTGCTTCGCCGTTCTGGATTGGCAAGCGTGAGTTTCGACGCGAGATGCTGGCGACAATCGCCCGGCAGGACAAAGTACCGGTCGCACTGGTAAATCAGGTTGGCGGAAACGATAGCTTGGTTTTCGATGGTTCCAGCCTGGTGCTGAATTCCGCAGGCGAGGTCATCGCGCAAGGGAAGTCGTTCGAAGAAGATCTGATTTACTTCGATTCCGATCAATTGACCGGCGAGATGCACGAACAAGTCCCGGGAGAAGAATCCAGCGCATACGCCGCCCTGGTTTTGGGCACCCGGGATTATGTCCGCAAATGCGGTTTCCGGCAGGTCATTATCGGTCTGAGCGGAGGCATCGACTCGGCTCTGACCGCCTGCATTGCAGCCGATGCGGTCGGTCCGGAGAATGTCATCGGTGTGGGAATGCCTGGACCCTACTCTTCGAGTGGATCAATTGAAGACGCTCGAATTCTCGCTCAAAATCTTGGCATTCGATTTCATCTTCTCTGCATCACAGAAGTATTCGAGAGCTACCGGAAAACCTTGCAGAAAGTCTTCGCCGGTTACAGGGAAGACGCCACGGAAGAAAATTTGCAAGCCCGGACCCGCGGGGCATTGCTCATGGCCCTCTCCAATAAATTTGGCGCGATTGTGCTCAGCACCGGCAACAAGAGTGAGCTAGGAGTGGGATATTGCACTCTTTACGGTGATATGGTGGGGGGATTGGCGGTCATCTCCGACGTACCCAAAACAATGGTCTACCGTCTGAGCCATTTCGTAAATTCACGCCGGCCAGTAATTCCTCAGGCGAGCCTGGAAAAGCCACCATCGGCAGAATTGCGTCCCGATCAAAAAGACATCGATTCTCTGCCACCATACGAGATCTTGGATACCATTTTGGAAGAATACGTTGAGGATTCGCACAACGCGGAACAAATTGCCGGTGATCACGGCTACGATTTGGCTCTGGTGAAAAGGGTGATTCAGATGGTGGATCGTGCCGAATACAAACGGCAGCAGGCTGCTCCTGGACTTAAAATTTCGCCCAAAGCTTTTGGCACGGGACGCCGCTTCCCCATCGCCGCCAAAACCGGAATCTAAAATGTAAGGGGCGGGCACCCTAGCGAGCCGCTCTTGTGTCGGATTAGTAGAACCGTCGCACGGTGAAGAAGCCTTTTGGTTTGCAACGGTTGATGTGGAAAGGGAACTCATGCGTAGTTTTGTATTCTGCTGTTCGTTAATTCTTCTGTCAGCGTTACTCACGCCTGCACAAGAGAAATCGCCGAAGTCGAAAGATTCCGCGCCGCCCATTCCCACTTTCAGTACCAGGTTGCCTTCGGAAGAGACCGTGAATGCTTTCATGAAACAGATGTTCGGTTACGATCCATCGGTTTCGTGGAAGGTGGCGTCGATCAGGCCCGCCGAAGCGGAAGGAATCACTGAGGTATTGGTGGTTGTGAGCAACAGTCAGGGGCAGCAAACAAACCGGTTGTACGTCACATCTGACGGAAAGCACGCCCTGGTCGGGGACATCATTCCCTTTGGAATCCGCCCATTCGATCCAGCGCGTGAAGAACTCTCAAAGAAAGCAGACGGTCCTTCGCGTGGCCCGGCGGACGCCCCGGTTACCGTGGTTGAGTTCAGCGATTTGCAGTGTCCGCATTGCAAGGACGCTCAGCCCACCGTCGACAAATTGCTGGCCGAGGAAAAGAATACCCGGCTCGTGTTCCAGAACTTTCCACTGGCCTCGCATGACTGGGCTGGCAAAGCCGCGTCGTATGCCGATTGTGTCGGACGAAGTTCGAACGATGCCTTTTGGAAATTTATCCAAAGCGTTTATGACGCGCAAAAAGACATCTCAAGCGCCAACGCCGACGAGAAGCTTACGGCTCTGGCGGACCAGGCTGGCGTAAAGGGTTCCGAAAGTGCAACGTGCGCCGCCAAGCCGGAAACTGCCGGACGAATACAACGTTCGATCGCGTTGGGCGCTGCACTCGAAGTGACCGGGACACCAACCCTGTTTATCAACGGAAGAAAAATCAGTAACGTTGGTGGACTACCGTACGAAGTTTTGAAGGGATTGACGGAGTTCGCAGCGAAAGAAGGGAAGTAGGGGAAGGCTGTAGGCTGTGGCCGAGTGGGCACGAAGTTGGCCTGGCCCCTGGCAACTAGCCCCGTCCATTGCCCTTCACGGTCTGACCCAAACTTCTGCGTTCTGAGTTTCTGGCTGGGTGACGATCCGCGGCGTAATCACGATCAGCAATTCGTCTTCGTCTAATTGCTTGCTGTTGCTGGTCATTACGTGATTCAAACCAGGCACGGCACCCAACCCGGGAATTCCTGTCATATTGCGTTGCTCGCTACGTGTCACTGAACCAGCCACCACCGCCGGTTGTCCATCCATAAGATTGATGCTTCCCTTGTACTCGCGATTTGCAATGATTGGGACGCCGTTGAGGGACTGTCCCGCCAGGGTACGGAATTGAATTTCCAGGTCGAGGCCAACGTCCAGCCCCCCGGTCACAAGCGGTTTGGCCTTAACCGACAGTCCGATATCTTCATAGTTGAACGATGGGAAGGGCGCCTGAAAACTGTTGTTCTGAATCACTGATGAAATTGCTGCACTGTTAAAAACCGGGGCGAAGCTGGCATTCAAAATCGGATAGCGCGAGCCGACTAAAAGTTTGGCGTCGCTTCCCTGGCTCACTCGTAACGTGGCATGCTCGAGCGTCTTGACGTTGCTCTCGTTCAGAGATAACTGGGCACCCGCTGTCCCGAGACTCAACCCACTCAATGTCAATCCACCGCCGAAGGTAGCCAGGGGATGGCTGAAGATAGAATTTTGCTGTCCTTGTAGTTGAGCCAGAAGGCCCGACAGAGCCGTCGAGTTGGCTTGGTTAATTCCTCCACCCGAGATCAACTGGTTGATGAGGTCCTGAATATTTTGGCCACCGAGCGCCGCAAGAGCGCCGACCGGAATGTTGAAGAGTTGGAAGGTATTGGGGATCTGCAATCCCAGGTTTCGCGTCAGGTTATGGGTGACTTCAAAAACGCGGACATCCAACATGACCTGTGGACGGGAGTCTCCGAAGCCCTCGATTACCCGCGTGGCGGCTTCCAGAATATTGCGAGGCGCCCGCACCACAATGGTGCTGTTTTGAGGCTGCGGTGTTACCAGGCGAATTTCAAAAAGATTGCGTAACAGATTGACTACGTCCGTCATTTCCTGCGGAGACGAGATTCCTGGCAGGTAGTAGGTTCGCAACAGCATGCGATCAAACAGACGATGGTTTTGCGCTGACTCTCCCACCAGCAAGATTTGTTTGTTATCAAGCGGCGTCCAGAAGGTGTGGGTCATCTGGCAAGCCACGGCCATCGCGGTATAAAAATCCGCCTGGCCGAGATCGAAGCGAAGCCCCCGCGAAACGACCGACTCGTCAAAGGTGGCGGTTACTCCGAAGGCCGAGGCAATCTGAGTAAGCAATCCGCGGCCATCGCCTCGATAATGGAAGTCGGCCATCGCCGGACTGGGATTGACCCGTATCTCCCCAGCATCGACCAAGACCTGTGGCGTAGCGGAGGTTTTTGGCGCCCACTCGCCCATCGCGTCGCGTAGCCGCTGCTGGGCAAACTCATTCTCCGGATCGAGGTGCAGGGCTGAACGGAATTCGGCCAAAGCTTCGATCTGGCGGTCCTTCAGCATCTCTGCATTGCCTTGCTGAAGATGCTGGAACACGATCTGCTGCCGGGTCATTTCGCGCGCGGTGACGTACTCGATATCTTTCGGCGCCAGTCGGGCCGCCGTGTCGAACTGTTCAAAAGCCAAATCCAGATGCTTTTGTTTTTGAAGGTGGATCCCTTGGGCAAAAGCCTGGGAAGCGTCTTTCAAATCATTTTTGCTTGCTTTGCAGGAAGCGGCGATCGGAAGGCTATCAGAGCAGGGAACCAGCGGCACAGTCGAGGGCCGGTCGCTGCACAATGCCACGGCCGCCAGTCCCACAACTATCAGGAGCAAATTCCCCAACCGCATGTTCCCGATTGTAACCGCGAAAGGCGAGGAGTTCGGATGGTTTTACACCGAAGAATGTACCTTCGTGTATTCACGATGGGGTCAGGAATCCGACGGTTGGCTGGGTTTCACCACGTGGCATAGCGATATCGCCGGGCTCGCTCAGGCAAGATTTTGATAAGCACAATCCCAGCTACGAAACCTCCCACGTGAGCCCAAAAAGCCACACCTCCCTTCGCATCGCTGTAGGAGGCCAGTGAAGTCGCGGCGCCACTCAAAAATTGCATTGCGAACCAGTATCCGAGCGTTACCCATGCGGGCAAGTAGAACATGAAGAAAATTGGAAACCAGATTAAAACTCGGGCTTTGGGAAAAAGTACGAAGTAAGCCCCTAGAACTCCCGCAATCGCACCGCTGGCTCCCACCGTGGGCAAACGCGAATGTGGGGTCAGAATTACCTGAAAGAATGCGGCGCCCAGCCCGCAAGCCAGGTAGAAAAGCAGAAATTTGAAGTGCCCAAGATAATCTTCAATGTTGTCGCCAAAAATCCATAAGAACCACATATTCCCGATCACGTGCATCCAGGAGCCATGCAGAAACATGGACGTCAATGCCGGAAGAAACGCGGGCACGAATCCAACATGACCGACTCCTGACACAAAAGCGGTGATGTGGGCAGGGACCATTCCCAGCTGATACAACAAGGCCTTCAGGCTTTCGGGAGTGAGCGCCGATTCAAAGAGGAAGATTACCGAGTTCAACGCGATCAGAAAATAGGTCACGTAAGGGGTGCTGAAACGGGGCTGGTCGTCGCGCAAGGGGATCATGGGAGGTCCGACAATCTGTTAACTTCAAAGTACCAAATTACCCGACTCCTATGAATGGCGTTCTGATCGTCGACAAGCCTTCCGGCATGACCTCTCATGATGTGGTAAACCGGGTGCGCCGTATTCTGCATGAGCCTTCGGTAGGGCATCTGGGTACGCTTGATCCTTTGGCAACCGGCGTTTTGCCCTTGGTCGCTGGCAATCTTACCCGGCTCGCCCAGTTCTATGTTTCGTCGGAAAAGACTTATGAGGGAATCATTCGCTTTGGCTTTGCCACCGACACCTATGATTCAGATGGCGAACCAGCCAGCCCTCCGCTCTCAGTTCAAGTATCACTTGAACAACTGCGAGGCCTTGCATCGCAGTTCGTGGGCACGATTCACCAGATACCACCCCCTTTTTCCGCCAAGAAAATCAAAGGCGTCCCGGCCTATAAGCTGGCGCGTAAGCACCAGGAGGTAACGCTTAAACCGGTGCAGGTCGAAATCAAGGAATTCGAAATATTGAGCTTGGAGAACGACCAAGCCGGGTTCCGGGCGCGGGTAGCGTCCGGAACCTATATCAGGTCGATTGCCCACGAGATGGGCCAGCAAGTAGGCTGCGGCGCCCATCTTGCATCATTGCGGCGAACGTTGCTGGGGGAATTTGATCTTGCCGAGGCTCACACACTGGACCATCTGACCGCTGCGGCCAAGGGCGATCCCCCGGACAGCTTGTCGGCTATGTTTATCCACCCGCGTCGGCTGCTGCCAAAGTTTCCGTGTGTGACCGCGACCGAGGAAACCGCCGCCCACATACGCGGCGGTCGCCCCGTGAACCTGCCCGAACTCTCTCAGGCCAGGCAAGTAAAGGTGTTCGTCGGCCAAGGGGAACTGATCGCGATTGCAACCAGGATCGCTGGAACACTCTTTCACCCCAAAATCGTGCTGTCTGGTACTCGAACCCTTGAAATGATGACCGGCAATCGCTCGTAAGGGAGCTGCGGCACACCTCGCACATAATGTCCGATAATTAGTATTATGTAAACTAACGAACGCGCCGAGGCCGTGCTATGAGGTTTCCGTTGCGAGCAATTCCCGCAAATCGCCGCGGAAGCGGTTGAGCGCTTGCAGCCTTTCTGGCGTTGCTTCGAGGATTTCCTGCTTGGCCTGGAAAACCTGGCGGCCTCCCGTTTCTACCAATACCCCAATCGCTTCACCCAAACGCCAGCCCGGCGTTCCCAGCATTTGCAAACCGTCGGCCGATGGTACGAGCAAAGCGACGCAGCCATCCCGAACCACGCCGACACATTTCGGAAATCGGTCAAAGGTTTGGAGATCAAATCCGGCAAGGTAGATACGCTGAAGCTGTTCGGCGGAGTCAGGCATGAGAGCGACGTCAAATCCAAGCCTTCAGCTAAATGCTGGCACCGAGCCACTCACGTATCGATTACATCTTGTAGCGGCCCAGATCCTCATCGTTCAAGCCTTCGAGCCATTTACGCAGCTCTTCGCTGGTAACGCGGTCCGAGGCATTGGTCGCCAGCTTGGAGTTCTTCAGGACATCGTCCTCAACAAAGATCGGACAATCGACGCGCAGGGCAAGCGCGAGAGCGTCCGAGGGCCGGGAATCGATGCTGATGACGCTTCCCTGCCGCTCGATCCAGATTACGGCGTAGAACGTATCTTCACGCAGTTCCGTTACAACCACCTTGTGTACCTGAGTATCGAGCCCGACCAGAACATTCTTGATCAGATCGTGAGTCATCGGACGGGGCGTTGTAACCTTTTCAATCTCCAGGGCGATAGCATTGGCTTCGTAAATTCCCACCCAGATGGGCAGCACGGCATCGCCGTTATTGTCCTTCAAGATCACGATGGGCATATTAGTGACCGGGTCCATCATGAGCCCGCGAATTTTCATTTCCACTTCCATCATGTGACCTCTAAAACCGCCCTCGGTTGGGTTGCTGATTGAAGATTTCAGACTTGCGGATCAACATTCAATCCAAATCTTCAATCCCACCCCGCCTCTTAAAATCGCCCTCTCCGCTCCTTATACCACCATTTCGCCCAGCAGGCTGTTGGGAAAACTGTGGGTGATCGCCACCGGTGTGTAACCCCCCAAAGCAGGAGCCGCACCTTCAGGCACGGTGAAATTCAGTACCTTATTCTGAGATGTCCGGCCGCTCCACTGGCCGCGAGCTACATTCTGCCCCTCAACCATTACTTCAAGGATTTGACCAACGTGCCGTTGGTAGGTGCGTCGTTGAATCTGACGCTGCCTTTCCAGCAACCGTGCCAGACGTCGGACTTTCTCCTCATCAGGAATTACGTCGGGCAGATGCAGCGAAGGTGTATTGGGCCGGGGCGAATACTTGAAGCCAAAAACCGCGTCGAACTCGACCTCGTCGAGCAGCGTGAGCGTTTGTTCAAACTCTGCTTCGGTCTCGCCTGGAAATCCGACAATGACGTCGGTGGTCACGCTGATCTCGCGTTTGGCCGCCCTAATCCAGGCGATACGTTCTAGATACTCTTCTCGCGAATAGAGCCGTTGCATTGCTTCGAGCACACGGGTAGATCCACTTTGTATGGGTAAGTGAATATGATCACAAAGGGTGGATGAAGACTCAATGGCCGCGACAATATCAGACCCAAAATGACGTGGATGCGAAGTCGTGAAACGCACCCGTTTGATTCCAGGAACCTCGCCCACGGCCGTCAGTAATTCGGCAAACGATAGTTTGCCAAGAGGATCGTTGTAGGAATTTACAATCTGGCCAAGCAGCTGGATTTCGGTGTATCCAAGGTCCGTCATCTGCCGGGCTTCCGCCAACACCGAGTCTGAAGTTCGGCTGCGCTCCTTGCCGCGCGTAAACGGTACGACACAATAGGCACAAAATTTGTCACAGCCTTCGATAATGGTGATGTAGCCACGGTGAGGATTAGTACGTGCTGTGAACTCGGTTTCGAAGCATTCGTCGGTTTCACGGTCGTCCAAACCGGTGACCCTCTGGTTCCCTGCCTCGAGCTGGACCAGCATCTGGGGCAACTTACGATATGACGCCGAACCGCACACCAAGGAAACGTGAGGTGCGCGCTCAAAAATCTTCTCACCCTCTTGTTGAGCGACGCATCCCAGGACGCCAAAGCGCTTGCCCTGTTTATAAAGTTTTTTGTAGTCAGCTAATCGGTGGAAGACCTTTTGCTCCGCTTTATCCCGAATGGAACAGGTGTTGTAGAGAACCAGCCCCGCTTCTTCAACTGTCGAAACCTGGCGATATCCTTGCGACAGCAGCGTGCCAATGACTTTCTCTGAATCGTGGACATTCATCTGGCAGCCGAAGATTTCCAGATAGAATGTCTTTTGGGCCTCGGGCGGCATTATCACCTAAGTATACCGCCATGTGGACGCGCGCGTCCTACTCGTGCCTCTGGCGGTCGCGAGCATTCCCGACTTTGCACAGGCACCCTCAGTTTTTCCACAACCCGATCTCTCTGAAAACCCTGCCCGGCTTGGGTTTGGACGGTTCCTCATGATGTCAATTGATTTGTGTTTAGCGGAGAAAAACAAAGCAACCGACTGGCAGGAGAGGCCGTTGACAAAAATTTCTTAAGGACTAGAATACGCGACGATTTCTGCCTGTAGAATTTCCATCATGAGCTCACAACTTCTCGACTCCGTTCTACTACAAACCGATTTTCCCGAACTCAAGTTGCATGCGAGTGGCAAAGTTCGCGATGTTTATTTGCTCGATCAGGAGCGCTTACTATTTGTTGCCACAGATCGCATATCAGCTTTCGATTACGTGCTCGCGACCGGCATTCCGCAGAAGGGCCGTGTACTCACGCAAATCTCGCTTTTCTGGTTTGAGTTTTTGCGCGAGGTCGTGCCCAATCACCTGATTACCGCTGACGTCAGCCAATACCCCGCCGCTTTACAAAAGCATTCTGATCAGTTGCAGGGCCGGTCCATGATCGTGACTCGGGCGGATATGTTCCCCGTGGAATGTGTCGTACGCGGATACATTTCAGGTTCAGCCTGGAAAGAATACAAAGCTACCGGCACGGTTTGTGGGATTGAACTTCCGCGGGGCCTGAAAGAATCGGATCAGCTTCCGGAACCCATTTTCACCCCCTCCACGAAAGCCACCAGTGGGCACGACGAGAACATTTCTCTATCGGACATGTCCCGTCTGGTAGGCCCCGATCTCAGCCGGCAACTGCGCGAGATCAGCTTGACTGTTTACCGGAAAGCGGCGGAGTTCGCGCGGCAAAAGGGAATGATTATTGCCGACACCAAGTTTGAATTCGGACGCACCATGCAAGGAATTACTTTGGCGGATGAGGTTCTTACTCCCGATTCATCTCGTTTCTGGCCGGCGGACAAGTATGAGCCGGGCCGTCCGCAGGACTCATTCGACAAGCAGTATGTCCGAGATTATCTTGAGGAAATTCGCTGGAACAAACAGCCCCCGGCTCCGGCTCTTCCGGCTGAAGTGGCGCGTCGGACAAGTGACAAGTATGTTGAGGCTTACCACTCGCTTACGGGGTGTGATCTGGATGTTTAACCGCACGGCCGATGAGGATGGTGCCGCTTGAATTTAGCGGATTGGATCATCATCCTGGTGATAGCGATGTCCGCTATGCACGCAGCGGCCACGGGATTTTTTCAGGAAGCCTTTCACATCGGCGGCCTGATTGTGGGCTATCTTCTCGCAGCATGGCAGTATCAGCGGCTTGGGCTTCTTTTAGGGACTTATTTGAAGTCGCCCTGGGTCGCGGATAGCGCCGGTTTCCTGATCATATTCTTTGCAGTCACGATCGCTTTTGGTGTGGCTGGCCGCACGGCGCGCTGGGCAATGAAAGCTTCGGGCCTTCGGCTAGTCGATAGATTCCTGGGCGGGGCATTGGGTGTTTTGCGCGGGGGGCTAATCGTCGCATTTGTTCTGGTGGGCATGACCTCCTTCACACCATCCGCTAGATGGCTAGAGGGGTCGCAGCTGGCTCCATATTTCCAGGCAGTGGGGCGAGCAGTTATTTGGGTTGCGCCCGCAGAGTTGAGAGTACGGTTTTATCAAGGATTGGATCTGCTTCGGCATCCGCCCCAGCCGCCGCAGAGCGGTTCGACAAGGCATACTTCGGAAAAATAAACAGTCGAGAGCGTCGTGAGTTCGCTTGCGTTTCCAATACGCGAGAGAGAGATTGATCGCGCTGAAGATAGAAAATCGAAGACAAAAGCTAAACGATAAAGAAAGCGAGACGCCGTGAGAGATCAACTCGAAGCCCTCATCCTGCAGATGTACCGAAGCAATATTCTTTATTCGGAAGCCGTTCGCGAATTTAAGAAGAAGTTCATTTTGACCGTATTGCAGGAGAACAAAGGCAACCAGTGCCGTGCCGCTCGGGAGCTCGGCATGCACCGGAATACTTTGAGCCGCACCATCTCAGAGTTGAAGATTGATGTTCGCCAACTGCGCGATGGGGTTAAGCGTCCTCCGCGCAGCGCCCGGCCGGTGAATTACGAGAAGAAAACAGTGCGACAGAACTGAAGCTCGAGGCCGGTGTTCGAGGCCCGTAGGTTCAATCTTCATTCCGAAAAATTAAGGCAGCCCCCAAGGGCTGCCTTATTGCTCTCCCAATTCTGACTACTGGGGCTTCCTGTGGACCGGAGGCTTCCTTGCGCCAGCCGGCGCAGCCTTGGTCAGCAGGGCGCCTTTTTCCATGATCATGACAAACGGTTTGGGGGTGTACGAAACAGGCGTGCCCTCGAAGTTGATCTTGTCTCCTTCTTTCGGGGCGCTTCTGGCAGGAATCGCGGCAGGAAATGACAATTCGATGTCAGCGCGCTTCTGATCGATGTCATCGACGCTGGCGGCCAACTCGAGCTTGGTCGGAGTGGCGCTGATGACTTGTACTTCCGCCATCTGCAGATTCTTACCCTTCAGCGCGGTCCAGACCTTTTCCTGATCTTCTGGCGATCCTTCAGAAAGAACCAGTTCCCACTCCGCGAAACTCATCTCCTCCGGTTTCTTGGTCTTCACCAGGTCTGCAGCCTGCTGCGCAGGGGTAGGAGGCACGTACGCCGCAATCGTGAAGCCCGCCGGCGGAATGGGAGTCGTTTTCGTCTGCGTCAGTAACTCGTCCCAACCTTGTTCAGAGCCGTGATATTTCACATACCGATTGTGGCCAAACTTGACGATCGAATCCTTCCCTTTCGGATCGGTAACCAAATTCGCCGCGCGCGCGATGAAGAACAACCCGTTGACATCATCGGACGGAGTCGCCGTCAGATAGGAGAGCGCCAAAGGATAAACGTTCTCGACGTTATTAGGGTCAGCCTCGACCGCCGGACGCAAGTATTTTTGTGCAGCCGCATAGTCCTTCATCTGCAACGCGGAGAAGCCGGCTACACTGTTTAACAACCCACCTAGTTGAGTCTTCTGTTTGGCGAAGTCTGCGTCCGAAACCCCATCTGGCTTCGTCATTGTGGTGAGAGCCTGCAGGCCACGCTCGGCGTGTTGCTTGGCATCGGGCCACTTCTGAGCGGCGCGCTCGTTGTAGGCAAGAAGCACCAGAGCACGGGTATTGTTCGGGTTGACCGCCAGAAGCCGGTTAGCGGTGTCAATAACCTTCGCCTGATTGCCGGCCTGCTGATAGGTTCCCATCAGCAGTTCCAGGGCGTCCTCTTTCATCACGCTGTTTGGATACTGAGTGAGGAAGGCTTCCAGGCCGCTGATCTTGGACGTGGGGTCGGTCTGCTGAACCGCGCCGACGTACGCGTTGTACTCGGCGGGGTCCTTAATCTCTTTCTTTTGCGAGGCGGATTGTGCGGGAGATGCCTGCCCTGGTTGCGCCTGAGGCTGCGCCGGTGCGGCGGCTTGACCTGATGCCACTGCGGACAACGCGAGCAAAAGCGCCACTAGACTCGTCTTCATTCGAATCGCTCCTTCAGAGTTTCGGGAAACACGGCGACCACATCAAATCCCAGGCACCACCCAAGCCAGCTCACCCGGGGTCGTACTTATACATCGACAGCCTGCCGACGCACCCGGAAACGAAGTGCGTGCCCTGTAAACCGGTAAAACCACCAAGGCCCGTTTCCGGTGAGGCGGATTATAAGTATGTGTAACGTCTAAGGCAAGTTTGCATTTAGAAACGCTCTCTCCTTAGTCTTAATTAAGATGCCTTTGAAGGCCAGTGCGGATGGTCTGGAACGAGAACCGAAAACCCATTGCGAGGTATTAATTTCTATGCCCAAGGCAACCAAAGACTCTCTCAGCGGACAGATTGCAGTTGTCACCGGAGCGGGCACAGGCATTGGCGCTGCCATTGCTCGCGAACTGGCGAGCATGGGCGCCTTAACCGTCCTTTGCGGCCGAACTGCCGCGCCACTCGAGAGCACGGCTTCGGCCGTCACCGGAGCGGGTGGCAAGGCTCAAGTCGCACAGTGCGACGTGACCGACTTGAGGTCGGTAGAGTCCGTCGCGGCTAGGGTGCAGCGGGACTTCGGACGCACCGATATCCTGGTGAACAACGCCGGAATCGGCAGCTTTAAAGCTGCTCTCCATCAGATGCCTCCTGATTCGTGGGAAAGCGTTATTAACACGAATTTGCGAGGTGTCTATTACTGCATCCGCAGCTTTGCGCCGATGATGATCGGTGCGAAGAAGGGCCATATCATCAACATTTCTTCCTTGGCCGGTAAAAATGCATTGCCCAACGGTGCCGCTTACGCCGCGTCAAAGTGGGGACTGAACGGATTGAGTTACTCGGTTGCGGAGGAATTACGAAGTGACAACATCAGGGTTTCCATTGTCTGCCCCGGGTCGGTACACACAGATTTGAGTCCGCACGAGGGGAAAGATCCAAACAAAATGCTGCAATCGGATGATGTTGCACACGTGGTGGCTATGCTGGTAACTCAGGAAGCGCAATCGTTCGTCAGCGAAGTACTGATACGGCCGACCCTGAAACCGTAAAACGTGCCATTTTTATTTCTTGAACAAATTCTCGAAGGCTTGCCTTGCGTCGTTCGGCCGCAATGCTTTTGGCGTCGACGTCTCTTTTTCGATCATCACGCGAATCGAATAAAACGTACATCCGTTGCGCTGGTCTTTGCGAGGAATTCGTTCTGGAATGGGTTGTGTGCACTCAAAGCGGCTGGAGGTGTCGAAATGGGTGCACTGTTTACAGGAATGAAGTTCGAAGGCGCACTTGGGACATTGACCAACCGGGTCACTGACGGATTGCAACAGCGTTCCACACTGAGAGCAGCGCGAAACGGTCCGCGTACCGGGCATTTGAATGGCGCGAGGCCCGAATGTTTCTTTCTTGACCGGCCTCTCTGTCGGTTCTCGCCTTTCGGATTTCTGCCCCGTATCCTGGTACCCGCGCTGTCGGTATTTCCGGTCTGACAAAACTTCTGCCCTCCTGTGACGCGCGGACATTGTCTCGCTTCCTTGCGTCGGCGACAAGTCTGGCGATAATTGTATTTCCCAACACTGGGTGCTAACATCGCGACAGTTGCAATTCGTGTTTGGAGGCTGCGGTATGTCGGACAAAGATAGCAGCAGTATTCTCTGGTTTCTTGCCGGACTGGGCGTTGGTGCAGTCGTAGGAGTGCTTTACGCACCCAGCGCGGGCAGCGAAATGCGTGACTCGCTGCGCTCCAAAGCGGATGAAGGCCGGGAATTCATCAAGGAGCGCGCCCGTAAGGCCAAAGAACAGGCCTCCGATTTAGTCGACCGCGGCCGTGAAGTCGCCAAACAGCAGAAGGATCAGTTCAAATCGGCCTACGAAGCAGGCCGTCAGGCCTACCACGAAGCTACCGCAGCGGATGGCGGCGCATCGAAGAACCCGTAAATCTGCGTTTCTCCGCCCGCTGGGGATCGACGCAGTGAAGCGGGGTAACCTTCATATATGGATTATCTACCAATTTTCGTTGGAGTTACCGCGGCGGCGGTAGTTATCCAGGCGGGCATTCTGGTCGCTCTATATGTAGCTGTCCGAAAAAGTACCTCACGGATGGAAGCCCTGGCTACGGAAGTAAAGGACAAGGTAATGCCAACGGCAGATACGGCCCAGTCCATCATGCTGGACTTGCGACCGAAAATAGACACGATTGCGACTAATGTCAGCGAAACTTCGACCGTGGTACGTGGTCAGCTTGAGCGAATCGATGCTACTGTCTCCGACGTCGTTGATCGAACCCGCCTGCAGGTAATCCGCGCCGACGAATTGCTCAATCGCACCATGGACCGAATCGAAGAAACAAGCGAAGTGGTACACCGTACAGTTGTTTCTCCGGTGCGTCATCTTTCTGGATTGATCCAGGGAGTTACTGTAGGGCTGGAATCTCTTTTCGGCGGGAAGCGAGCGCCTAGACGGGACGTTACCGTCCCCCAGGACGAAATGTTTATTTAGTCCTCACTGGTCGGACTCAGCGAAACTTTTCTCCTTCTTTTCGATCGCGCTGGATTCAGCTTTTCCCGAAGTGCTGATGTTTACGATCGTCAAACGATCCAGCCTCCGCCAGCTACCACATCCCCATCATAGAAAACGGCTGCCTGCCCAGGCGTTACAGCTCGCTGCGGCTCCTCAAACGTGACCACAATTTCGTCCTTGCCAGTCTTTTCAATCATCGCTGGTGCCCCCTCATGGCGATGACGAATTTTCACAGTCGTTCGCATCGGCTCCACCAGATCAGCGATCGAAATCAGGTTGATTCGATGAGTGCGAAACTTCCGGGTATAGAGCTCTTCCTGCTGCCCCACCACAACCTGCCGAGCGTCTCCGTTAATCTGAATCACATAAAGTGGAGAGCCCGTAGCCAATCCAAGTCCCTTGCGTTGCCCAACGGTAAAGTTATGGATTCCCCCATGCTCACCCACGACCTCGCCGTCGGTCGTGACCAGCTCTCCCGCGGTGTCTGGCAATGTTTCGCCTTGCTCGGCCAGATAGGCATCGAGAAACTTCTTGTAGTCTCCGCCGGGAACGAAACAAATCTCCTGTGAATCCGGCTTCTCGGCCAAGGCCAGCCCATGGCGATGGGCCAACTCTCGGACTTCGGGCTTCATCATCCCGCCTAACGGAAATAGCGTTCGACTCAACTGATCCTGCGTTAGTCCAAAAAGAAAATATGTCTGATCCTTGGAGCGATCCGTGGGCCGCTTGAGCAGCCAGCGTCCGAGCGTTGGATCAAACTCCACTTGCGCATAGTGACCGGTAGCGAGGGAGTCTGCCCCAATCTGCTGGGCAACGATCAAAAGCTGATCGAACTTCAGATGATTGTTGCAAAGACTACAGGGGATCGGCGTGCGGCCTGAAAGGTATTGCTCGACGAACGGACGCACTACGTCCCGTTCAAAGCGCTCCTCGTGGTTGACTACATAGTAGGGAATGCCAATCGTTTCCGCGACGCGCCGTGCGTCGTAAACATCATCGAGTGAGCAGCATCGGCCCTGCACCACTTCGGGCATGCCCTCATGCCCAGCCAGGCGCCGTTGGTTCCAAAGCTGCATCGTCAAGCCCACGACTTCGTGTCCTTCTGCGCGCAGCATAGCCGCGACGGTGGAGGAGTCAACTCCACCCGACATGGCGACGGCGATGGTCTTGGAAGATGTCATTTTTAATGAGCCAGAAGCTACAGGCTAGGCGCTGGCCTTGTCGCTGGACGCCGCTTTATTGTAAATGGGAGACAGGTTCCGGAGCCTTGATACCATTTGTGGAATGAGGCTCAAGGCAAATTCCACATCCTCCGCGGTGTTCTGCTTCCCAAGGCTAAAGCGGAGGCTGCCTCTTGCTTGCTCCGGACGAAGGCCCATCGCCGTCAGTACATGCGACGGCTCGATCGCGCCCGATGAACATGCTGCACCGGTCGAAACCGCCACGCCCTTGAGGTCAAGAGTGATTACAAGGGCTTCGCCTCCGATAGAGTCGAAAGCAATGCTCGTGGTGTTCGGCACACGCAGCGCACCATGGCCGTTTACTGACGTGGACTCCACATCCTGCAATATCGTGTGCTCCAGAAGGTCGCGCAACGCGCTCATACGATCAAGATCGCCCCGCCCAAATGAGTCCCAAGCTATCTCCGCAGCCTTGCCCAGTGCCACGATGCCGGGAACGTTCTCTGTGCCCGCCCGCCGTGAACGCTCGTGACTTCCACCGTGAACCATCGGGCGCAAGGCAGTTCCCTTCTTTACGTAGAGCGCGCCCACCCCTTGTGGAGCGTGCATCTTGTGACCTGAGATCGAAAGCAGATGGCAACCAATGCGATTGACATCAATGGCAACTTTGCCGGCGGCCTGTACCGCGTCGGTGTGGAAATACACATCGGCCTCGGCCGCGAGCTTTCCAATTTCTTCTACGGGTTGTAGCACTCCAGTTTCGTTATTCGCCATCATGATCGTTATGAGGCAAGTATTTGGGCGTATCGCTCTGCGGACATCGTCGGGATCAACCTGCCCGCGGCCATCCACCGGAATATACGTGACCTGGCAGCCTGACGCTTCCCAATGCTTGCACGAATTCAAAACCGCGTGATGCTCGATGGTCGATGTAATGACATGCTGCTCGGCCGAAACCGTTCCTGAAATTGCGAGGTTATCGCCTTCAGTACCTCCGCTGGTAAATACGATCTCCGACGCCTTGCATCCTAAGAGTGCCGCGACTGACTCGCGTGCTCGCTCCACGGCCGCGCGCGTCTCTTGTCCATGATGATGAATCGAAGAAGCATTGCCAAAATGTTCGCTGAAATAAGGCTGCATCGCCGCCAGGATGTCTGGCAGAATGGGCGTGGTAGCGTTGTTGTCCAGATAAACTCGTCGCATACTAACTTCACTATTCTACACTTCAACCGCCTGGCGCAGGCGTGTTAGGCTGCTCAGTTCTTTTGTCGGAGTGTTAATGAAGAAGATTTTTCCGCAACTGATTCTTCCATTTTTTTACATGATCGTTCTCCTCGGATCCGCCTCAGGTGCGAAACGGGCAATCACCGAGAAGGATCTTTTCCAATTCAACTGGGTCGGCAACCCGCAACTTTCTCCCGACGGAAGCCAAGTCGCCTTCGTCAGAATCGTGGTTGATGCTAAGCGCGAAGATTATGAGACCTCCCTGTGGAGCGTCCCCGTGAATGGAGGAGAGATGCGCCGGCTTACCGCAGGCAAACACGACTCTTCGCCACAATGGTCGCCTGACGGCAAGTTTCTCGCCTTCGTCCGTACGCCGGAGAAAGAAGGAAAACCACAACCTCCTCAAATATTCATCCTGCCCCTGGACGGCGGAGAGGCATGGCAACTGACTCATCTTCCAAAAGGCGCATCCGGGCCGGCTTGGTCCGCCGATGGCGCCGTTCTGGCTTTCACGAGTTCCACCAATGACCAAGATTTAGCCAGGGCCGCATGCGAGGAAAGCAAAGAGAAAGACAACGACAAAAATAAAAGCGATTGCGGCAAGCCTCAACACGAGCCCGACATCCACGTCATCACTCGTGCCGAATACCGGGACAATGACGAGGGCTATCTGGATTTCTCACGTCACGGCCACATCTGGACTATCGCGCTTGCCTCCGATCCCCAGAACCTGCCCCAGCCCAGAGAGGTTACCCGCGGTGATTTCAACGAAGAGGGGCCTCAGTGGGCGCCTGACGGGTCGAAAATCTATTTCATCTCGGATCGCGAACTGGAACCGTACTACGGACTTGGCCAGAATGTCGTTTACTCTGTTCCGCCGGCCGGCGGGGAACCGAGCGAAGTCGCACGCATCGCCGGCGCTTCACAATCCATCTCCATTAGCCGGGATGGCGCACGCCTGGCGTTCTTTGGCAGTCTCAATACCCCCATTCAATCTCACACTAAAACCAATTTGTGGGTAGTGGACCTCAAAGCCGGAGCCGCACCACGAAACCTGACCTCGAACTACGACTGGGATATCGGAGGTGGAATTCTTGGCGATCAGGAGCCGCCCCGAGGCGGGGGAGCGACTCGGCCTGTCTGGAGCGCCGATGGCAAGTCGCTTACCGTTTTAGTCGCGAAACAGGGACGTGCCAATCTCGAACGCTTCGACGCCGACTCCGGACAGGTTACCCCGCTCACTAAGGGCGATCAAGCCATAAACCAGTACAGTTCGAACGGAACGCAGATGGTCGCCGAAATTTCTACGCCGACGGTGATTAACGATCTCTTCCTGATCAGCCCTGACGGCGCACAGAAGAGACTCACGAACGTCAACGAGAAACTATTTTCAGAACTCAACCTCACCCCGCCCGAGGAAATCTGGTACAAAACCTTTGACGGCCACAAGATTCAAACCTGGGTGCAAAAGCCTCCCGACTTCGATGCAAACAAGAAATATCCGCTCATCCTTAACATTCACGGCGGCCCGCACGCCGCCCACGGCTACGTATTCTTTCACGAGATGCAATGGATGGCAGCCAAGGGCTACGTCGTTCTCTACCCCAACCCCCGCGGCAGCACTTCGTACGACGAAGCGTTTGGAAACATCATCCAGTACCATTATCCCGGCGACGATTTCAAAGATTTGATGGCTGGCGTAGACGAATTAGTGCGTCGCGGGTACATCGACGAAAAACATATGGGCGTGACCGGAGGTAGCGGCGGCGGCCTTCTCACTGACTGGGTTGTCACCCACACGAACCGCTTTGCCGGCGCGGTCGCTCAACGCGACATAGCCGACTGGGCGGACTGGTGGTATTCGGCTGATTTCACGTTGTTCCAGCCGCGTTGGTTTCGAAAGCCTCCCTTTGAGGATCCCGCGGATTATCGAGATCGCTCCCCCATCACGTACATCAATAACGTTAGGACTCCGCTGATGCTGATCCTGGGCGACGCCGATACCCGTACTCCTCCAGATGCGGGTGGCGGTCAAATGTTCCGGGCATTGAAATTCCGAAAGATTCCGACCGCAATGGTTCGCTTTCCTGGCGAGACACACGAATTGTCACGCTCCGGTAAGCCATGGCACCGGGTGGAGCGGCTGCACCATATCGTGAACTGGTTCGATGTCTACCTGCAAGGCAAACAGACCAACGAATATGGCCTGGTCCCGCCCTCCGAGCCTGAGTGGGAGAAATCAGACGCCCCGTAGCGAGCTTCTGAATCCGAGGATTTATTATTAAGGGCTATCATCTGGAGCGGAACAGGCGCATTCGCTCGCGAATGGGCCTGTGAAGTCGAAGGATCTTAGTACGAGCGCACAGGTGCGAGCGATGTCGTTATCTAAAGTTCAGCGGAAAAATGGGGCGGGCCTTGCCTTGACGCTGACAACTTACCGCCGCTCGACAGGCACATACTGCTGCGGGAACGACGGCCCAATATAGTCAGCGCGTGGCCGGATCAGGCGGTTGTCGTCGAGTTGCTCGATCACATGTGCCGCCCAGCCACTGATACGCGACACCGCAAACACCGGAGTGAACAGGTCTACATCAATACCAAGAATGTGATACGTGGACGCCGAATAGAAATCCACATTCGCGTTGAGCTTCTTCTCGGCCTTCACAAAATCTTCAATTTTGCGCGACATCGCAAACCACTTGGTCTGGCCACTGCTCTTACCCAGATCGTCGGACATCTTGCGGAGGTGCGTGGCCCGTGGGTCCTCGGTGTGGTACACCCGATGGCCGAAGCCGGGTATTTTCTTTTTCTGGGCCAGCATGCCTTTTATATGTTCCACCGGATCGGCGCCCGATTTGTCGATTGTCTGCAGGATGTGGAAGATCGCTTCGTTCGCACCACCGTGCAGCGGTCCTTTCAAACCGCCGATGGCTGCGGTGACAGCCGAATGTATATCGGATAGCGTCGCAGCAACAACTCGCGCCGCAAACGTGGATGCATTCAGTTCATGGTCCGCATGGAGGATCAAGGCGATATCCAGCGCCCGTTCCGCGGTTTCCGACGGCTTGGTCCCATTCAGCATTAACAGGAAATTGGCGGCATGCGAAAGCGAGCGGTCGGGCTCGATCACGCTCTTCCCCTTTCGCAGGCGGTCATATGCGGCCACGATCATCGCAATCTGCGAGGTCAGGCGAAATGCCTTATGCAGGTTAGCGTCATGATCGTTTTTCTTTTGCTCAGGGTCATAGAACGATAGCGCCGAAACTGCTGTGCGCAGCACGTCCATGGGCTGAGTTTCTTTCGGAGCGGTTCGGAGAAGTTCGATGATGGCGGGATCGACCTTGCGCTCTTCCGCCAGTCGCTGGCGAAAATCCTTCAGTTCTTTGGCCGATGGCAGCTTGCCATACCACAACAGGTAGCAGGTTTCTTCAAAGTTGGAATGGTCGGCAAGGTCGTGAATGTCGATGCCGCGATAAGCCAGGACGCCTTGCTCGCCGTCGATATAGCAAATGCTTGAGGTGGTGGCAACAATTCCTTCCAAGCCTTTAGGGGCCTGTGTAGTGGTCAGGCTGGGCATGTTCCCTCACTCAAAAATTTGTAAATCCCGGTTGTGGCCGCACGGGGAAGGAAAATGACGCGTGCCGTCGCAACTAACTTTTATACGCCAAAAGTTTTAACTTTCCAAACGGACGGGGAGATTGGGAGATTCTGAGGCTTTGGGAGCCCGGACTTCTTCTTCTCGCTGGTTGCCTGTGGAACGATCTACGACCCACTTGGCAAGATGGCTCGGATCAAGCGGACGTTCTCCTTTGCCAATTGGTCATAGCTACCTTGAGAAGTGGTGCATGTGATGCATAAGTGCGCAACTGAGATGACCCAGGACAAACGAAACGACCGCGATAAGAATCGTCTTAACCATTGGAATCATGGCCCATGATGCCACATTCGGGGATGCTAAGGCGCGACTGCCGAGTATGATTAATCCCCTTCAGACATCCGTTCTTTTTGACTGGCACAGGCGGAACAGAAAGGCCATGGAAGGCCATGGAGCGTCGGTATCGTTGGAGTATGTGAAAACGGTAAATATGCCGTTTTCCTTTGCCGATGGTCATAACACGATGGCTCCTACTTCTGCTATTCCAAACACGATCCAGAAAATTGCCCGCTTGTGTTCGCCAGCGATCCAATATCCGGATGCTGCACTAAAACACAGTATCGCACTTGTCCATCCACTTCCCCAAGCGGCAGGTTTACTTATTGCCTTGAGTATGTCAGTCATGGGCAATGATGCCACAGGCGGAATGTTAAAGCGAGGCTATGAAAATTGGAACTGATGCACTACCGCGCGGACGGTAGTGGTCTGTTTGCACTCGCGTGACGATCGGTGCCCCGTCACTTTCTTTGCTCGGCCTGGTAGCTCTCGATTAATTCGCGAATTCTTAGGGCGTCGGCTTTGTGATGGCCGTGGCTGGTTATCGGCGCAGTGCCTCCAGAGGAGTCGATGCGGATCTCGGACCAGATCATACCGGTCGAAATCTGGACCGAGGCAACTTTACCTAAGGCGATGCTTTCTTCGCTGCTGCCGAAGAGGCGGGTTTTCATCCGACTTACGTGTTGCGGGGTGACGATAATACGCACGGGAAAAAAGAAATTGCCCCTCGTCCAGCGGCTGGCGGTGAATGTTTCAGAAATTGGTGAATCCGGCATTTTCAGAATAGCTCTGCTACGTCAATCACAATGATCGGCGCGTGAAATGGGATAACTTCAATCGGCAGGTGGGCGCCCCATCCCGGCGGATGCCTCTTAAATCCACTCCAGAGCGCCTTTTCCCCAGATCCATATGAACCCTACGATAAGAATGAGCAGGAAGATCAGCATCTCAATCAATCCGAAAGTGCCCAGCGCCTTGAACTGCACCGCCCAGGGAAAAAGGAAGATGGTCTCCACATCAAAGACCACGAACAGAATAGCGACGATGTAGTAACGAACGGTGTAGCGGCCGCGGGAGCTGTCGACTGGATCGATACCGCACTCGTATGGCATCAATTTTGTTTTGCTGGGGTTGTCAGGACGGACGAGCTTGGCGGCGAGCAGCGTCACAGGAATCAGAACACCGACGAATGCTATGAAGATAAATATGGGAACGTAGTTTTGCGGCATCGAATCCCTCGGAGTATCTGCCTGATAGCGCTTGCCGCATCAATAGTACCGCTGACTCTGACTACCTTCAAGATGCGAATCAGTATTGTTTCAACTTCACTTTGCTTTAGTGCAACTATAATTGGCGAGACGGTCCACCGTCGTAAAGAAACAACATCAAGATCAACTGCGGCGGCAATCCCCGCACGGGTTAGCGGCGGCTTACGCCGCCGCAGACAAGGTGGGACCGACTTTAAGGGACGCTATTTGTAAGTTACGGTTGAGGTTGCCAAGTTATCGCGGTGCGCACTTGAGTCCACCATCGATTCGAACGCGGGACCATTCAACGGGTTCGCCTTACCAGCAGCCATCAACGCTGCACTCAATTTGTCCAGACCCTCGGCGTTGGGCGAAATTACATCGATCCAGAAGGTTCCTGGAGCTTGGGTGTGGATCGCCTCGGTATCAATTTCATATTCGACGATCGAGCCGTCGGCGAGCAGCTTTTCCAATATCGGGACGATAAAATTTTTGCTGAGAGTTTCGATCGCGTGATCCGGCGCACTCTCCTTCAGTTTGTACATGGACACACGCGTGTAGGCATTCTTGTACGAGCCTGCCTTCCAGTTGTAATAGCGGCTCACAAATACTCCGTCCGAATGCCGGGTCGCGTTGGCGAGCACCGGGGAGGTTACCGTACCTGACTTGTAAAACCTATCCAGTACATTGAGCACTCCTGCCATGGTCATGGCTGACCACCATTCGTCGTGCGTATCTCCATCTGCTGTGTGGACCAGGTTCAAGTCAGTTCCGTAACCCACAATGGTCCCGTCAGCGAGCATTTTGTCCAAAACTTTTTGATCGGCAGCATTGTTCTTTTCGAGATCCGCCCATTGCGCGCGCGGAATATTCCAGAACGCAACGTAGCTGTACATCGGAGACTTTTCTTTCGGTTCATCTTGCGCCCCGACGACTGCGGACGAGCTGACCAACATTGAAAATACGTAAACTCCTGCCAAAATCCTGGCAAGCTTCCTTTTTATCTTCATCTTAATCTTCTCCTCAAAGAGTCACCGGCTGGGGGACGAGAGCGCGCCGGAGAGTTGATGTACCCGGGTAGGTTGCGTCCGGAACGCTACTCCGCGGCGCGGCGAATGTCAATGCAACAAGGTTTGCATCAATTTGCTGTGGTGGTGAGATTTCGCCGTTGGATCGTATTCAAATCAACAAATGCTCTCTCGAAATCCCGGGAGTTTCGCTAAAAATCTTTTTGACATGAACGACGAGGATCAGCTATGTTGGTAGGCCATGAGTTTCTCTACCTATCTCCGCCATCACCATCATGTGCATAACATGTCGGCGGGGGTGTCTTGAGGTAGATTAGCCACTCAGAGAGATTCGGCCCGCTGACGCGATTTGCGACAGCGGGCTTTTTGTTTTTAGCGACAAATCGGAGCTTACATGAACGATCAGACCGCGTTTAACGGCGAACAAATTGATTTCGACAAAATGCAAGGGCTGTTGCCTGCGGTGGTGCAAGACGCGGCGAACGGCGAGGTCCTGATGTTGGGATTTATGAATCGAGAGGCTTACGAGCGGACGATGCTCGGTGGATTCGTCACATTTTTCAGCCGGACTCGCAACCAGCTTTGGACCAAGGGCGAAACGTCCGGCAATCGGTTGGAAGTGGTCTCAGCCGCAACCGATTGCGACCGCGACACCATTTTGCTGCAAGTGCGAGTGCTGGGTGAAGGTGTGGTATGCCATCGAGGAACGCGATCATGCTTCACCCAGAAAGTCGCCATGGACAAACAAGCCTTGGCAACAGAGAGGACGAATTCATGAAGCTGCGGATTGGCATCCCCAAGGGCAGTTTGCAGGAAGCAACGTTGCAACTGTTCGCGCGTGCAGGGCTCAACGTTTACACAAATGGGCGCTCGTATTCGGCCAACACTGCAGATCCTGATGTCGAATGCATGCTGATCCGCGCCCAGGAAATGGCTCGATACGTCGAGCATGGCGTGCTGGACGCGGGACTTACGGGGCTTGATTGGGTAATGGAAAGCGGCCTGGAGGTAGTCACTGTCGCCGATTTGATTTATGCAAAACAGAGCCGCGGCAAAGTCCGATGGGTGCTGGCAGTGCCCGAAACATCAGGCTATCACCGGGCGGAAGATCTGACCGACGGTATCGTAGCCACGGAACTCGTGAATGTGACTCGCAACTATTTTGCGGCGAAGGGGGTGACCGTACGGGTGGAATTTTCCTGGGGGGCCACCGAAGTGAAGCCGCCCACGCTCGCGGATGCCATCGTCGAAGTTACTGAGACGGGCAGTTCGTTACGCGCCAATCACTTGCGAATCATCGATACGTTGCTGGAATCGAATACTCAGATTATTGCCAACCGTGCCGCATGGAAAGAAGCCGAAAAGCGTCAAAAAATTGAGAATCTTGCCGTCATGCTACGGGGCGCGATGGAGGCTCAAGGGAGAGTCGGCTTGATGTTGAACGTAAGGAAAAGTGAGCTCGCCGGGGTGCTCGGAATTCTGCCAGCCCTGCAAAAGCCGACAGTGGCGACCTTGAGCGACGAAGACTGGGTGGCAGTGAATACCGTCATCGAAGAATCGGCCGCATGGAAAATCATCCCTCGGTTGAAGGCGGCTAATGCCGAGGGCATCGTCGAATATCCGCTGAACAAGGTGGTGATGTAAATGCGGATACTTGAAGGGGTTGCCGCCGTGGGTTACGTCCGCAGGCTCGAGCGGCGCGGACAAAGACTGGATGTCCTCGAGCCCCGGGTTCGACGGATCGTCCAGAGTGTGCGACGGGATGGGGATCGTGCGTTGCGGCAATACGCCGAACGCTGGGACGGTCTCCTTCCAAAGCAATCGCTACAAGTTTCGCGAACCGAAATGCATACTGCGCTGGCGGCTTGCCCACGGCAGTTGCGAACCGCGATGGAAGAAGCAGCCCGGAGTATCCGCAACTTTTGTGATTGGCAGAGACCTAAAGACTGGGAACGCACCCGGCAGGGCCGGTCGCTGCGACAGATGTTGCGTCCGCTCAGTGCAGCCGGATGCTACATTCCGGGTGGTCGCTATCCCCTGTTCTCAACCCTGCTCATGACGGTAATACCAGCGCAGGTTGCCGGTGTGAAAGAGATTCGCGTGGTATCTCCGCGTCCCGCACAAGCGACATTGGCAGCGGCGGCTCTGTTAGGAATCAATGAGTTTTATCGGGTCGGAGGTGCTCAGGCGATCGCAGCGTTAGCCTATGGTACGAAAACCATTAAGCAAGTGGATAAGATCGTAGGACCGGGAAATCTGTTTGTTACGACGGCGAAACAAATTGTGGCTTTCGACTGTGCCATCGATTTTCTTGCAGGACCTACCGAGGGACTCATACTTTGTGATAAGGGCAACGCGGCATTCATCGGAGCCGATCTGGTTGCGCAAGCCGAACACGATCCTGACGCACTAGTGTTGTTGATTACCAGATCGCGAAAACTCGCGGCCGCGGTTTCCCGCGCTGTGGATTCAGCAGCCCGGGAAAATTCGATCGCGCGACGTGCGGTGCTCAAACATGGGGCTGTACTTCTTGCCTCCTCACGCGCAGAAGCGGTTGCATGGACCAATAGGATTGCGCCGGAACACCTCACCACCACGCGCCAGAATCTGCCGGAGATCGTCAGCGCGGGATCCATTTTTCTTGGAGATTATTCTGCGCAGGCAGCTGGGGATTACGGTTCTGGACCGAATCATGTGCTTCCGACCGGGGGCGCGGCACGGTTTCGGGGCGGGCTGAGTGTAAGTGACTTCATCAAGGTAATTACCGTACAGGAGGTTTCGCGCGTCGGATTGAAGAAGATTGCGCCGTCCATTGTTGCTTTAGCCGAGGCTGAAGGCCTGAACGCGCATGCTCAATCGGTGCGGCTGAGGTGCGGCCGTGCTTGAGATCCGCCCAGCAGTACGAAAACTGAAACAGTACAAACCTCCCCTGGGAGATCGTTCCGGATTGCGTTTGGACTTTAACGAGAACACCGGCGGATGTTCTCCGCAAGTGATGGAGAGCCTGCGGCAATTGCAACCCGAACAACTCGCGTGCTATCCGGAGCGGGCTCCCGTCGAGACAGTGGCCGCAGCGTATTTTGGACTGAAGCCGGAGCAGGTCTTGTTAACGAATGGAGTTGACGAGGCCATTCACTTGCTGTGTGAGGCGTATCTCGAGCCAGGAGACGATGCAATTGTGGTCGTTCCCACTTTCGCAATGTACGAAATTTGTGCAGCTGCTACGGGAGCGCGTATCGTTTCGGTTCCCGCCGATGAGGACTTTCGCTTCCCAACGTCAAAGGTGCTGACCCATACCACGAATCCCAATACCAGATTGATTGCGATTGCAAATCCGAACAATCCCACGGGTGCCGCTGCTTCAGCGGACGATTTGCTGTTAATCGCTCGCAGCGCTCCCCAGGCCGCAATTTTGGTAGACGAAGCATATTTCGAATTTTACGGTGAGTCGCTTCTGGAACACGTGGGCCAAGTACCCAACCTCTTTGTTGCCCGCACTTTTTCCAAAGCCTATGGAATGGCCAGCTTCAGAATAGGCATGCTGGCGGGTGCGACCTCGCAAATTCGCGATCTCCGTCGAGCCTGCTCGCCGTACAACGTAAATGGAGTCGCGTTGGCTTGCCTGCCTGCTGCATTGGCCGACGAGGAATACGTTCGGAAATATGTGTCAGAGGTGCAATCGAGCCGCAGCCGTTTGCAAGAAGAGTTCGGTGCGATTGGAATTCCTTTCTGGCCAAGCTACGCAAATTTTGTGTTGGCGCGAATTGGACGATTGCACGTAGATTTTGTGCGTTGCATGAAGACCCGAAACATTCTGGTCCGCGATCGCTCGTCCGATTGGGGTTGCCATGGATGCGTCCGGGTGACCGCAGGCTGGCAGGCCCACACCGACCGCTTTTTGAGCGAATTGCCTGCAATTCTTAAAGAGATCGGCTGGGAAGGAAAACCCTCGGCATGAGACAGGCCAGCATTGCGCGAAAAACGAATGAGACCACCATTAAGGTTGTCCTGCACATTGACGGACGTGGAAAGTACAAAATATCCACCGGCATTCGATTCTTCGATCATATGCTGGAATTATTTGCGAGGCACGGAGGTTTCGATCTGGAACTGCGCGCCGAAGGCGATCTGGATGTCGACCAGCACCACACCGTGGAAGACGTAGGCATCGTATTAGGCGAGGCCTTTCAAAAAGCGTTGGCATCGAAACGAGGAATATTGCGCGCCGGGTATTTCGTCATGCCGATGGACGAAACCCTTGGGCTGGCCGCGGTCGATTTTGGCGGCCGGGCATCCGCCGTGGTGGAGACGAAGGTGCGGCAGCGCCTGGTAGGCGACTTACAGGCGGAACTGGTTTACGACTTCTTTGAAGGCTTTGCGCGAGGGGCACGCGCCAACGTACATGCTCGTGTGCTTTACGGTCGCTCTAACCATCACAAAATTGAAGCCCTTTTCAAAGCATTCGCACGCGCGGTACGCGCAGCATGTTGGCTCGACCGGCGCATGGCACGCTTGCTGCCCAGTACAAAGGGACTCTTATGATCGCGATCGTGGATTATCAAGCGGGGAACCTGGCTTCGGTCAAGAAGGCGTTCGACCACCTCGGACAGCAATCAGAGATGACCTCCGATCCGAATGTCATTGCCAGTGCTGACAAGATTGTTTTGCCTGGCGTGGGAAATTTCGGGGCCACGGTTGCCCTGACCGGACCCATAGAGGAGTCGATCAACCATGCGATCACGCGGGAAATCCCTTTGCTCGGTATTTGCCTCGGAATGCAATGGATGTTCGAATCCAGCCAGGAGGCACCAGATTTACCTGGATTGGGGATATTTGAAGGGCAATGCGAAAAGTTTCCCGTGGAAGTGAAATCTCCACACGTTGGCTGGAATCAGCTGCAATTTCGAGGCCCATCTCGCCTTCTGCGGCATCTGCCAGCTGATGCATTTGTTTATTTCACACATTCCTACAGGGCTCCGTTGATCGATGCCACGGTTGCGGGATGCACTTACGGTGGCATTTTTTCCGCAGCGGTAGAGCGAGGGCAGCTCTTCGGAGTGCAGTTCCATCCTGAAAAATCAGGGAAGGCTGGCCGCCGGATTCTGCAGAATTTTTGTGAACTGTGAGAGTTAATCTGCCTGACAAATGCTAACGAAGCGCATAATCGCGTGCCTGGATGTGAACGCCGGACGCGTCGTCAAAGGCATCCAATTTTCCCGTTTGCGCGATGCCGGCGACCCGGCCGAACTTGCGCTGGCCCACAGCCTCGCCGGAGCGGACGAAATTGTATTTCTTGATATTTCGGCAACTTATGAGCAGCGAGCCACGCTACTCGATGTGGTTCGGCGGACAGCCCGTCAACTATTCATTCCATTTACCGTTGGCGGCGGTATCAGATCCTTGGACGATGCGGCGGCTGTGTTCGATGCCGGGGCGGACAAGGTGACCGTTAACTCCGCCGCTCTCCGGGATCCCGCGCTAATTACGCGAATAGCGCGTCGCTACGGCTCTCAGGCAGTGATTGTCGCGATCGACGCCCTTCGAGTCAGCAACGGGAAGCGCCTATCTTTCGGGGTCAAAGCGACGGGAGGCCGGGACGCGACCGGCCGAGACGCCGTGGAATGGGCCATCGAAGCGGAGAGGCATGGAGCGGGAGAAATAATGCTCACTTCGATCGATCGAGATGGGACGCGCCGCGGCTTCGATTGCGATCTGACCTCGGCGGTCGTCGGTGGGCTCAACATTCCAGTCATCGCATCGGGAGGTGGGGGAGAAGCAGGACATTTCATTGAGGTCTTTCGAGACGGTCGCGCCGATGCAGCCCTGGCCGCATCCATCTTTCATCTGGGCGTGGTTCCCATCGGAAACCTCAAGCGAGACCTCCTTTCCGCCGGAATCCCCATGAGGTGGCCGTGCTAATTCCTTCCATCGATCTCATGGGTGGCAAAATCGTCCAGCTGGTGCAAGGCGAAAAGAAAGCTTTGGAATTTGATGATTTCGAGCCTTGGATAAAACGATTTTCGAAATATCCTCTGATTCAACTCATCGACCTGGATGCGGCGATTGGAACAGGCGGCAACCGCGAACTTCTGCGCTCGTTGGCACGCCGTCTTCCTTGCCAGGTAGGCGGAGGGATTCGTACTGCGGAAATTGCCGAGGGGCTTCTGACCGATGGTGCCAAGCGCGTAATCATTGGGTCATCGCTAATAAAGAAGGGGCAGATTGACGCATCGTTTGCCGAGGCCCTGGCACATCAGATCGGCGCTGAAAAACTGGTTTTCGCACTGGATTCGAAAGGCGGAAAGGTCGCAATCAGAGGATGGCGTGAAATCACAGAAATATCCGCCGCTCAAATGATTTGCGCATTGGAGTCCTACTGCAATGCATTTCTATACACCAATATCGATACTGAGGGGCTGCTGCTAGGCATGCCGTTGGATGTGGTTGCTGAGTTGAGGAAAATCACGAAACGACAGTTGATAGTCGCCGGAGGTATTAGAAAAGAAGACGAGGTGGAACGGCTTCATAGTATGGGCGTAGATGCCGTAGTAGGGATGGCCATCTACCTCGAACTGCTGAAAATATGATGCTCCCTCACCGACTGCCTCTTGAGCTTGTTTATAATCACTGTTCACCAAGCGATCCGCTAAGACAGGAACCCATTGGCACTCGACGAGAATATCTACGAATTACGGCGCGAAAAGCTCAAGAAGATAGAGGCACTCGGCCAGCAGGTCTATCCCACTAAATACGACGCTACTCACACGATTCCGCAAATCGTTGCCGAGTACTCCAACAAGACTGTGGAGCAACTGGACAACCCCAGAGTTAATGTGCGTGTCGCCGGACGCATCATGGCGATTCGGCTGATGGGCAAGGCCGGATTTGCTCATCTTCAGCAAGGTGGTCAGCGACTACAGATTTATGTGAAAAAAGATGCCGTCGGCGAGAAAGGATTCGAACTATATCGGCTGCTCGACCTCGGCGATCACGTTGGAGTAAGCGGATATCTATTCCGCACGCGTACGGGCGAGCTGTCGATTCACGTCGAAGAAATTACGTTCCTCTCCAAAGACTTGCTGCCGCTGCCGGAAAAGTGGCACGGCCTGACGGACGTCGAACTGCGGTATCGACAACGCTATGTCGATCTGGTGATGAATCCCGAAGTGCGTGAGGTTTTTCTGAAGCGGGGCAAGCTGGTGCAGTCATTCCGGCGATTCATGGACGCGCACGGCTTTGTCGAGGTTGAAACCCCAATGATGCAACCTGTCGCCGGCGGCGCGGTTGCGCGGCCTTTTGTGACCCATCACAACACGCTCGATATGGATCTATTTCTCCGCATCGCGCCAGAACTTTATCTCAAGCGCCTAGTGGTAGGAGGATTTGACCGGGTTTTCGAAATCAATCGTAACTTTCGCAACGAAGGTATCTCGATGCGACATAATCCCGAGTTCACCATGCTCGAGTTCTACCAGGCCTATACGGATTTTCGTGGCGTGATGGATTTAACTCAGCAATTGATCGAACAGGCCGCGAAAGACGTAACCGGCGGTACCAAGACCAAGTGGGAAGATGACGAAATCGATTGGGCGAGTGAGAATTGGCAGCGATTGACTATGCGCGAAGCCATCATTCTTTACTGGCCGGAAACCGCGGGCACGAAACCGGTAACCTCAGATTTCGCATCCGCCGAAGCGGTCGAACGTCTGGTACGGCGTTTTAATGCAGCGCACGCGCATGTGGCTTACGATCCGAACGAGCCTGCAGGAAAGGCGATTGCGGCTCTATTCGAAGCGGTTGCGGAAGATTACCTTTTTCAGCCGACCATCATTTACGAGTATCCTACTGCAGTTTCTCCGCTTTCCAAACAAAAACCCGATGAGCCGGACTGGACGGAACGATGGGAAATTTTCGCCGGCAAGATGGAAATTGCAAACGGGTTCAGCGAGTTGAACGATCCCGAAGACCAGCGTCGCCGCTTCGAAGGGCAGTTGAAAGAGCGTGAGCGCGGCGACGAAGAAGCCCACCAAATGGATGAGGATTACATCCGCGCCCTCTCCTACGGAATGCCGCCGGCGGGAGGGGTCGGGGTCGGCGTTGACCGCTTAGCGATGCTGCTGACCGACTCGCATACTATCCGCGATGTGATTTTGTTTCCACTGCTCCGTCCAGAGAAAACTTTAATCTCAGGGGCCGCGGAAAATGGAGAAGGGGCAAAATAGCATTCGTAATCATAGGAGCGTAATGCGGGACAACAAATAATTGTCTCTGCTTCGATGCTTCGTGTCTGCCGCAGTAAGAGTTCTTTCGTCCTTGTCGCCAATGTGAAATCGAATGCTCATGCGCTTCGACTTCGACTCTGAAACTCGCCGGCGTCTCGGTCATCGTTTGGTGGACCAGATCGACGCCTTCTTCTCTTCCCTACCTGATCGCGCCGTGCAACTTCCTCTCGAGCAACGAAGTTATGGCCCACCTCACCATCCGCTTCCCGAGATCGGCGAAAATGTCGACAAAGTGTTGGACGAAGTCTGCCGCGAGATGGTGGAGCAAGGATTCCATGTCCCCAGCGCCAATTATTTCGGTTTGATGAACCCTACCCCTACCTACATCGGAGTGCTGGCCGAGGCCCTGGTGGCGGCGCTAAATCCCCAACTCGCTACTTTGGCGCGTTCGCAACTAGCGTCGAAAATTGAATTAGAAACCGTGCGCTGGATCGGCGAGCGTGTGGGGTGGCCTGGGGACTTCAATGGAACATTTACCAGCGGCGGCAACGAGGCCAATTTCAGCGGCCTCGCTTTGGCGTTGGCGTGGCGCTTTCCAAGATCCGTGGAAGAAGGGGTAGCCGCTATCGGCGCTCCGCTTGTGTTCTACGCTTCGGCCGAATCGCATCACTCGCTCGATAAGTCCGCGGGACTGCTCGGAATTGGCCGCAAGGCGTTGCGGCGTGTCGCAGTGAATGAAGGCGCTCAGCTCGACCCTCAGCACCTGGATCGAGCAATCCAAGAAGATATGGCATCTGGTTGCCAGCCGTTCTCCGTCGTGGCAACCGCCGGGACCACCAATTCCGGTGCCGTAGACGATCTTGTCGCGATATCGGGAATTTGCCAGCGCCACCATCTGTGGTTGCATGTGGACGGCGCTTATGGAGGGTCGGCGATTTTCTCTGACCAGCATCGGGACCTTGTGCGCGGCATCGAGCTTGCGGATTCGCTAACCATCGATCCGCACAAGTGGCTGGCAATGCCATTCGCCGCCGGGGTGATCCTCACCCGCCACCCTGAGATATTGGAGCGTACATTCTCCGTCGCCGCGCCTTATATGCCAAAGGCTGCCGACGCTCACTTGCCGGATAATTCCCGCATCAGTACGCAGTGGACCCGGCGCATGAACTCTCTAAAATTATGGTTGACGCTTCGTGTGCACGGCCGCAAGGCGTATGAGGAACTGATCGATCGCCAGCTCAGACTAAGCAAGGCATTTTCTAGCTGGCTGGAAGCCTCGAGTGATTTCGAGCTGGCAGTTCCGCCGACTCTTCCTATCGTGATCTTCCGGATTAAGTCGGACAGACTTAGCCCCCAGCAGCGAGCCTCCGCTCACAGCGCCATCGTGGAGGAAGTTACGCGCGATGGCCGTCGCTGGATTTCAGAAACCATCGTCAAAGGCCAGAGCGTGCTGCGTATGATGGTGATCAGCTACCTCACTGAGGAGCGGCATCTGCAAAAGTTGGAAACTGCGCTAACGAATGCAGTGCATGGGCTGACATTGGGCACGCCAAATAAGGCTTAAATCGCCCCAAAATCCCAGGCTCGCTATGGAAACCTCACGGTCTTCTGAGTCGTGAAGACTGGGTTCTCATGATCACATAGGTTACATAACCAAGAAAGGACACAATCCTTTCGAGGCCTCTGGTTTCGGCGGTGACGAGGTGACTGTCGGCATTGGCGCTCCGTGCGATCACGGCTCTATGGCGGTGGTGGCGAGCGATCCCCGCGCCATGTTTCCACGCTCCCGTGTGTAGAAGAACATGACTTCACGGGCAAGCAAGGGGACTTCGATGTGCCCTCCTGTAGTTGCCTGTGATACTCAGAATGAGTGAGGTATCAGACAATGCACTGGAATTGGTACATTTTCGGGATTAGGCTTTCCTTCTAGTTCGGGCCAAATACAGGCAGCGCTATCGTAGCGTCCCCTCTGCCTGCTGGACGCTGGGTCGGTAGCGCTTTGCTATTTCTAGTGCCCTTTTGGTGTTCGTTCAGCCCACTTCCATGCGGTTGCGACAATATCGTCCAATGAACGTGTCGCCTTCCAGTTCAGAAGCTTCTCCGCGCGTCTAGGATCGGCTACTAATTCTGGTGGGTCTCCAGGCCGGGCTGCGGCGATGCGGCTCGGAACCTCGCGACCGGTAACTGACTTGATGGTTGCAAGGACGTTTCGGATGGAATGACCCTGCCCCGTTCCCAGATTGATCGCCACCGAACTGCCGCCGTTGAGATACTCCAACCCCTGTACGTGCGCCTCCGCCAGATCGCTTACATGAATGTAGTCGCGCACACAGGTGCCATCGGGAGTGGGATATTTATCGCCGAAAATGTCGAGCGCCGGGCGCTCACCACGGATCGCCTCGAAAGCCGAGGGGATCAGGTGAGTCTCGGGTTTGTGAATTTCACCAATTGTGCCGTCTTCATCCGCGCCCGCGGCATTGAAGTAGCGAAGAGAAACATAACTCAGACCGTAGGCCGGCCCGTAGGATTCCAACGCTTGCTCAAAAATCAATTTCGTAACACCGTAAGGATTTACCGGAAAACGCGGCACGTCCTCGGTGATGGGAACCTTGGCTGGAACTCCGTACACCGCACAACTGGAAGAGAACACAAACTTGCGAAGCTTGGCGTCAAGCGCCGCGTGCAGCAACGTAAGACCATCCAGCACATTGTTCTGAAAATATTTTCTGGGATGGGTGACTGATTCCCCCACGTACGCGTGAGCGGCAAAGTGCATTACGGCGTCAACGCGAGCCATTACCTGATTTAATTTCGCCTTGTCGGAAATATCTCCGACGATCAGCTCGAAACCCTTGGCAAGTTCTGCATGGCCGGCGACCAGGTTGTCGTAGATGATGACTTCATAGCCGCGCCGCTTGAGCGCGTGTGCGGCGTGACTACCAATGTATCCTGCCCCTCCTACAACCAGAACGGCCACTCTGCAGGTCTCCTGCGCTAATAGTTTTTGAAATGTTGTTGAGTGATCCCGAGTAATGGAAAGTTTATCAGAAGTCGTTGAAGCATCGGGCTTGCGAAATCGAAGCGCAATACCGATTTTGGCGTAGGCTCGCGGGCTTTGTCCGTGGGGAAACCAATCCTCAAATAATCCATGGCTCTAAGCTAACAATCAGAGTTGGCCGAGGTCGTGCCTGCCAACTCCGATGTAGAACTTTACGCTGAGGCCACCTCAAAACGAGTAAATGAGATCGAACTGCATGCGCTTGAGATACGGTTCTTGTTGGCCCACCGTGATGCCCGGAGCCAGTGCCGCGTGTTGCAAAGAGCTGTTCAGACTGCGGCCGTACCAGAAGGTATAGCTGGCGACCGTGTTAGCGCGTACTTTCCAAAGCGCGTACCACCGGTTTTGCAGGATGTTGGTAGGAGCCCGTTGGTCACTCTCAGCGAATGACGCCAATGCTGCGTCCTGCTCTTCACGCAGCCATGCATAACCAACCTGGATGTCGTTTTTGTTCTTGGTTTGACCAAGGCTGATGTCGGCGAGGTAGGTATGAGATTGCTTGCCCAAACCGCTTAGAACATTCCCTTTTGAATCAAGCGGGTGATCTTTCGCGTCCAGGTTGTTCTCATATTCCAAGAGCAGGTTTATAGGAAGTCGATCCCATCCAGTTGTGATTTTGTTGTTCAGGATAAGGTCGGCATAGAGGAACTGTGAAAACAAATGAGGCTTGCCGCTTGGATCGTTATACGTGGCATTGGTCATACCGTTAGCCGCGAATGCGCAAGGAGGAACCGTTGGCAACCCCGAGCCCTTGCCGCAACCCGGACCTTCGCCTGGCACCTGCAAGCCTCCGGTCGTGCTGGTCGCCTGCACCGCGAAGGCGCTGGCCTGCAGGATCGAGTCAGGGTTATTCCACTTGATCGCCATGAAAGAGGGCGTAGTGGTCAGCCGGCCCAGTTGCAGCTTGCCCGATACTTGTCCCCCGAGCGCGTAGGAATCGGTTCCCGCCGCAACCTCGTTTAACAACAACTGCATGAATTGGACGGTGAAATTTTTGATTCCCGCGGTTTGCAAATCCCAGGAGAATTTTTCGTTAAAGCCTTCTGGATTTATGTCGGGATCGCCGGTCACCTGAGTGCGGTTCCACGCGTAAGCAAACTTTCCGCCCGTCAGTGAAAGCCAGTTGTGTGCGACAGGGTTGTACGTAATGTACCCTCGGTCCAGGCCAATCGTCTTTCGATCGAAGAAGTTTGTGAAGCTCTCGTTCGTGGTCGTGGGATCTCCCAGAGAACCGGTGGCTAACGCGAAGCCGCCGACAAAATCGTCGTTCAACTTGCCTTCTACACCAAAGCGAACGCGGATGCGGGCGCGGTCTCTATCAGCCGCGCCATTCTGGAAGAAACTTTCACCACGCAACCGAATATCGCCGGCAAAACGGAAACGTCCCGCTAGATCTTGCAGGGCGCCGAGCCTCTTATCATCGTCCTTGGACTTGTTCTCGACCACGGAAAGCGCGGTCTTTGTCTCGGCCGAACTCGAAGCGGCCTGATCCGCTGCGTGTTGCGCATCTGCCGCTGACTGACGAGCTTCCGTAGCGATGCCCTGCGCCTGCTCGGCGGCTCCCTGCACTCCCTGCACAACTGCCTTAGCCTGTTGGGTCGCATCAAGCAATTGCTGTAGCTGAGACTTCAACTGATCCACCTGCTGCCGCTGTTCTTCGATTTGCTTTTGTTGGGCTGCAAGCGCGTCACGAAGTTCCTGCACTTCCCGGACGCTGACCAGAGTACGATTGGATCTCTTTGTGGTGAGATCCGGATTTCCTACCTGCGCTTTTGCTGCGGCCGCGCCTATCATCAGCACAAATACCCCAAACCACATGAAGTGTCTCATCTTCGAGTCTTCCTCTTCGTGAATTCGTAGTAGTTCCGTATGCCTGGCCATGAGCCTTTGGAATGGAAAAGCGGTTTGCAGATTTGTTTGATTCGGAATGTGAAGAAACTAGTTTTGACAACAACAATAGCGTGGAGCAGGTTTCGACGAAAAAGCAGAACGCGCTAACCGAGTGCTGCGGTTATATTTGGGAAGGCGCGAAAACAGGATGTTCGAATTCCGCAGAGGCGGCGCGGTAGGTAAATCCAATCGCTGATGGGTTGGATTATTCATCCTCGCCTTTGCCCCTTCGAGTATTTCCCTGAGCTACCATGGGCAGCAGGTTTGGGCCGGCTGACTTCTTACTCCTTAAGCGCTTTCCTGACTTGGTAAAATTCGGCTTGACGATATCCGCTAAAGTCGTGTGCTCCAGAATCCGGGCGGCAGCGTTGCGCACCTCGAGAAACACTTGGTAGAGAGCGCGGTGCTCACGGTCGCGATCGATCAGGCTGCGCAGCTGTTCGGCATCGCCGAAGGGCGCCAGAGGGCCGTCAATCAAGCGGATGATTTCGCTGAGGCGAATCTCTGAAGGCGCCCTCCGCAACTGATATCCACCTTTGGCGCCGCGCACACTTTCGACCATCCGGGCATTCTTTAATTCGAGCAGGATGAGCTCAAGAAATTTTTCTGGCAGATCTTCTTCGTATGCCACGTCGCGAATACGAATTGCTCCCTGGTTATAGTGGCGGGCCAACATCATCATGGCCTGCAGAGCGTACAGCCCCTTCTGGGAGATCTTCATGACATCGATCATAATGCCATAAAAGCCGATCAGTTTACTAGGGTTTATTTTGATAACTCCCATTTATATTCCCGGTTCCCTGGGACAGGTATAGCAATCCCTAAAACATGGGGGGATGGTAGTTTGGGAACAGGGAAAAGGACTACGTCAATCGCAAGATTTGTACCGTGATATTGTCTGGCCCGCCTCGTTTTTTGGCCGCTTCCACGAGCGACTGAGAAATCTCTTCCACATTCTTTCCCCTGGCCAGGTCGAGAATCTCGTGGTCGCTCAGCAGGCCCCACATTCCGTCAGTGCAAAGAATTAGGACGTCTCCCGTCTCGAGTGAAATTGGCTCGACGGGAGAATCGGGAACCACGCTATTCCCCGCTCCCAATGCAGCAGTGAGGATATGTCGCTGGGGGTGCGATTCAGCGTCTTCTGCGCGGATAATGCCGTTGTCTACCAGTCGCGTCACGTAGGAATGATCATGAGTGAGGCGCGAAATGGAAGAATCACGGACCAGATATAGCCGGCTATCTCCGACATGCGCGAAATAGAGCTTGTGCTCAATCAGGGCAATTGCCGTGCAAGTTGTCCCCATCCCGTGAAGATCGGGATACTTCACCGCATGATCGATGATGCGGCTGTGAGCAGCCTGAAAGCCTGCAAGCAACCAGGCACGGGGATCGCCTTCGGCCGAGTTGGAATAGATCTCTTCAATGGCTTCGGCCGCGATACGACTGGCGTCCTGCCCACCCTCATACCCGCCCATGCCGTCGGCGACGATCGCCAGCCGGCCCTTCGTAAGAAACTGAGGGTCCTCCGCTGGTTCCCAGTAGGAATAACGGTCCTCATTATTTGAGCGCTGGCAGCCAACATCACTAAGACCAGCCAGCTCTACCCCAGACCGAACTCTCATTACGCCTCTTTGTCCACAACAGCCGAACGGAACTGTGGATTATACCGGACAAATCGTTGCTGGAGGGCGAAGGTTGGCCCTCGTTCTCTGACACGTACAGGAAAAGACTAGCGGGCGAATTACAAATTCTTTCCAATTATGATTATGAACTTCCTGTGCCCTACAATGTTCAGTTACATAATTGCTAATCTGCTAAGGATCTATCAGGCGATCCCTCATGGCAACCACCTCTGCGATATACCGGCAAAGCGAACAGGAACAAATCGGAAAGGCGGCCGGACCCTGTGTCCTCGTGCTGTTTGGGGCTTCCGGCGATTTGACGAAACGCAAGTTGGTCCCCGCGCTTTTTAACCTGGTAAAAGCAAAACTCCTGCCGAAGCATTTTTCGGTTGTAGGCGTGTCTTTCGACGATTTAACGAGAGACCAGTTTCGCGATCAGATAACCAGTTTTCTACAACCCGAGGACCGTGGCACGGAAGCATGGGAGTGGTTCGCGCAGCGCCTTTACTATCAACGAGGAGAATTCTCCGATCCTGCGACTTATTCAACTCTCGCCGCCCGACTGCAGGAAGTTGATCTGAAACATCAGACGGAAGCAAATTATTTGTTTTATCTGGCAACGGCTCCGAAATTCTTCGCGCAGATAGTACAGCAACTGGGTAAGGCAGGTCTCGCGAACCAGGAGAATGGGCATTGGCGCCGCGTTGTCATTGAAAAGCCATTTGGGCAGGACCTGGATTCTGCCAAGGCCCTGAATCGTGACATCAAAGCGGTATTGGCGGAAAGCCAGATCTACCGTATCGATCACTACCTGGGTAAAGAAACCGTGCAGAACATCATGGTGTTCCGCTTCGATAATGCCATCTTCGAGCCAATCTGGAATCGCCGTTACATCGATCACGTCCAGATTACCAATGCCGAAACCGTCGGCGTGGAACTTCGCGGCGGATACTTCGATAATGCCGGTACGCTGCGCGATATGGTGCCCAACCATATCATGCAATTGCTTAGCTTGACTACGATGGAGCCACCCGTGTCTTTCCAGGCCGATGCGGTGCGTAATGAACAGGCAAAGATCTTACGGGCGGTTCAACCTCTGGATTCAGAAGATGTGCTTCATTCCAGCGTACGCGGACAATATGGCGAAGGAGTGATTGCGGGCGAGCCGGTGATTTCTTATCGCTCTGAACCGGGGGTCGCTCCCGAATCTAAGACCGAGACTTTCGTGGCCTTGAAGCTTAACATCGACAATTGGCGATGGGCGGGCGTTCCCTTCTACGTTCGCACCGGTAAACGACTGGCGCAAAGGCACACCGAGATTACAATCCAGTTCCGACGTACGCCTTTCGAAATTTTCCGTAATGCCCCAGTCCACAACCACACCAACCAGTTAGTCATCCAAATACAGCCGGTTGAAGCGATATCGCTGAGCTTTGGCGCGAAGGTCCCCGGTCCGGTCCTACGGGTGGGAGCGGTAAACATGAGTTTCGAGTACACAAAGTATTTCGGCGCGGATGCCTACACTGGCTACGAAGTTCTGCTTTACGAATGCATGATTGGAGACGCCACTCTATTTCAACGTGCGGACATGGTGGAGGCGGGATGGAGTATCGTTGATCCAGTCCTCGATGTTTGGCGGGCGCTGCCCCCGCGAAGATTTCCGAACTATCCGGCAGGCACGTGGGGACCGGCGGAATCGGATGAGTTGCTGGCTCGCGATGGCCGGCAGTGGAGGAAAATCGAACCATGATTCTCGCAGGTGACATAGGCGGAACCCGCACTCGTTTTGCAGCTTTTGAAACCCAAGGCAGCAAATTGAATTGCGTAACCGAAAAAACATACGCCAGCCAGGAACATGACGGTTTGGCAGAAATCCTCAGTGATTTCATCAAGACCGAGGGCATCCCGGTGCACAGTGCGTGCTTCGGCGTTGCTGGTCCGGTGCGGGAGGGCCGCAGCAAGATTTCGAATCTTCCGTGGACAATCGATGCGCGCGAACTGGCACAGCAACTCAAGCTGGATTCGGTCGGACTACTCAACGATCTCGAAGCCTACGCTTATGGAATCGACGCGCTGGAATCGAAGGATTTAGTCACGCTCCGCGCAGGAGCGGAACATGCGGAAGGAAATCGCGCGGTAATTTCAGCTCGAACTGGACTGGGCGTAGCCGGACTTTATTGGGATGGATTCCGGCATCATCCATTCGCTTGTGAGGGTGGCCACACTGATTTCGCTCCACGGAACGAGTTGGAAATGGAGTTATTTCGCTACGTTTTGAAGAAACACGGTCACGTAAGCAGTGAAAGAGTCCTTTCCGGGCCTGGAATCAAAACGATTTACGACTTTCTTCGCGACACGAAAAAAGCCGAGGAACCTGCCTGGCTCAAAGAAGAGATGGGAAAAACGCATGATGTTCCCGCGCTGATATCAAAAGCCGCGCATGAAGGTCGGGCCCCCATTTGCGACCAAACCATGTCACTCTTCGTTGCAGCATACGGTGCCAAGGCCGGAGACTATGCGTTGAATTTGATGTCCACGGGTGGCGTTTTCATCTGCGGCATCATCGCGGCCAGAAATCTTTCGAAGATGAAAGAGCCGATCTTTATCGAGTCATTCCTAAGCAAGGGCCGTTTGCGCGGACTGCTGGAAGATATGCCGGTCAAGATCGTGCTGAATGACGACTGTGGACTGATGGGATCGGCGCGTTACACCTTGGTGCAGAAGGCGTTCGGCAAGCCGCGGACTGCGAAGTCGGCTTGACCGGCAACTCATGACGGGCAAATCTCTATTCGACTGCCGAACTGGTGTCCGTTAGCAACTGCGAAATGCCTTCCAGTGGAATTCGTACCCAGGACGGCCGATTGTTAAGTTCATAACCCAATTCGTAAATTGCCTTATCCAGAAGAAAGGCGTCCAGCAAAAGGACCAGCTCCGCGTCGATTTTTGGGATAAACTCCGAATCTCGCGAAGTCTCCAGATACGCTTTCAGAAAAGTGGCGGAAACCCACTTTTGCCAGTAATAAGCCCATCGCCCCAAATCTCGAAATCGCGTGTCCGGCCCGTCAACGGTGGATTTCTGAAGAAGCGGCGCGTAGGCGGCGTAATGGAATGAACGTAACATTCCAGCAACGTCCTGCAGGGTCGAGCGCTTTTTGCGGCGGTCTTCCAGAGGACGGGCAGGTTCGCCTTCGAAGTCGATAATGACAAAATCATTCCCCGTGAATAAGACTTGGCCGAGGTGATAGTCGCCATGGATACGGGTGAGCATGGCTGACAGCTTGCGTCCGCTGAGAAGTTGAAATCGCTGCCGCACAGTTTCTTCAAGTTCCAGGACGTCGTCAACCTCACGCCGTATGTATTCGGGCACCTCATTTCGAAGACGCCGCAATAGAGCAAGATTTGCGGTCGCAAGATCTGTCGCCGAGCTGACGAATGCCTGTTGCTCCGCTTGAGAAATAACGTGAGGTGTAAACGCCGGATACTGCCGCGCCGAGGAGAGCGCCACGTGGAGCTCGGCGGTGCGCCTGCCAAGCAATGCGGCAGCGTTCAGATAGGGACCGATGCGCTTGGCTGCAGCGCTGGGAACCGGTTGGCTGGATAAGAGCAAGATCGAGGTCTGGGGAATATCTGAGGCCTCCAACGGGCGGCCCCGCTGTGCTGTTTCGTAATATTCCTCGAGAGCTTTTAACGTGAACTGCCAGGCATCACCCTGATTGGCAACGAAGCCCTGAAGTATGCCGAGTACGGTACGAGTCCCCTCTTTGCTCAAGTATTCAACGTGACCAGCCACGGGTGGAACGTGGCGAAAAGAGCTCTGTTCAGTCAGGAACAATCCGATCTCCAAGTCAGGATTGACCCCTTCCTCCACCCGCCGAACTATTTTTAACATAAGACGCTGGCCGTACGTCACCGAGCTGTTGCTCTGCTCTGCCCTGATGAGAGCGGGCTCCAGTACCCCTTCAGACGGCTGCCATAAAGCTGGAAGAGCGCTGGTTGACGACGCCCGAACTTCTCCCCTTGAGCCTGGGAATGAATCGCTTTGAGCTATCGCATCGAGCAAGCGGGAAAGAAAGCGCTGATCCAGGAGTGCGTCGGCGAGAACGATATCTTCGGTTGAAGCTGGATCTCGAAACGAGATGACGGTTGTCGGATCCGCTCCGACAGACTCGCCATTGCGTAGGTGGATTAAAGGTATGTTGTAAGTGTCACCTGGACCACTTTCATATCTGATCTGGGCAAGCACAAAATATGCTCGGAGGACCGGCTGATCTATGGCCACAATGTCAAGCACTTCCACCGCGAGTATGCGACGGGCCTTCCCGCCAAACCAGCGACGGCGCATGAGAAACTCTGGCAGAAGCTTGGGCAAATTACTGCGCGCGGCAGCGAGAAAGAGCGTGTCAGAGTCTCGAGGGTCTGTTTCCGGCGTTTCTATTTGACGATCTTCTCGCGGACGATTTGCCATGACCGATCTTTCGTCTGATGAGCTCTGGAGGACGAAGGGTTAGCGAATTTTAGAGCGCCAGCCGAATCTAAGTGTCATTGCACTCTCAATATCAATTGCGTCCCGCTACTCAAACGAACGTTATCTGTCTTGGAAGTGACGATCGAGGCCGTACCCGTGGACTCCAGCGAAAGGCCTTTGATTCCCACTATTCCCTTGCTGGTTGGACCCAGAGGGCTGACCGTCGAACTATTGGGATTGTTGGGATCAGGTGGCAAGCCCGAACCGCCGCCGACCGGGTATCCACTGGGATCCGGAACTGGTGTTCCGCCGGCCGGCGTCCCTATGCGAGTGCCTCGCTGACCCGGCGAAGGAGGGACACCGCTCGCCGATGCTCCCATCGGATCGTCTTCATTATTCGAAACTGGAGGCGAGGTTTGCAATGGCCGGGCAATCGCCTGCACAGCGGCTTGTAGAGGTAGTTCCCGTCCATCCTTCAACATCACGCGTTCGAAGGCGATGCCCAGCAGCGAGTCCGGGGATTGTTTACTGTGGGCCTTGGCGTCCGTCACGCGGCCAATGATCCTGGTATTTCTCGGAATCACAATCTGCCCGTGTGACAGCAAGTCCAAGGCAGTACGGGCTTCAAACTTGTCGTTCGGTTTAAGCTTTTTGGCATCGAGGGACTTCGAAAGCTCAACAGACAGGAGAGTTCCAGGAGCCAGCACATTGGCACTTGCGGCCTGTGCTGGAGAATTTGATTCTGAAACCGACGGGATTTGTGCCGAGAGAATTTCGGTAACGAATATCATTGCGAACAGTAGTAACAAATTAGGTTTCATGTCTGTTCCCATTCTACGCATACATGACGCTGAGCCCGTCTCAGCAAAGAACCTACAGAGTAGGATGCGATCTCTAAACCCACGTTCCTTTCCTGTAGCTCCGATATTCGTCGCCAAACCTTGCCTCCAGAACTCTCGATTCCTGCCGGGCACGTATGATCTGCACCGGAACCAGTATTGCAAGCAGGAGAAACGCGTAGCGGTATTGCAAGGCGACTAGGATGGCAGTGACTAACACTGCGCTGAAAAGGTAGATGGGGTTCCTGATCTTGGAATACACACCATGTGTTACCAGCTCACGTGCCTGTGGCGTGACTGAAAACGAAGTCCCCAACTGCCAGCGTGCTGTGAAAAGCACGACTGCGGCTGGTATCGCGATAGCCAACCCTATCCAGCGTGCGGCGGACCATCCGCCGGGCCGGAAAACGACAATCAAAATCACGACAACGACCGCACAGAACTGGAGAACGAACAGCGGAGTAATTCGTTCGTAAGTCACCATACCATCATTTTACAAAGCCCTGGCGCACGCTGTGGATGAAATCGGTGTGTGCGGGAGTCAGCTGCGCGGCACGCATTTCGTTCGCAATCTGGCCCCGATGGTAGACCGAATGCATAATCACGTGGATCAGAATGTCCTCTTTACGGCTTTTCCAGCTTTCACCCTTACTGTTGCGATAGCTCGCGGGTCTTTCCAAATCGGAGTCCTCGCGGCCTCCTAGATAAGTCCTCCAGTTTGTGGCCTGTTCGGCGGCCAGCTTGTCACACTCGTCCAGCGTGAGCTCCGGCCAGACCGCCAGAGTCTGAGGTTTTTGCTCAAGGCGTTCTAACCACAGACGCTCGGCCGACAGAACGTGCGCAATGAACTTCAATCCACGCGCAGGGGCTTGAGACGGGGAGCGCAAACTGGCCAGTACCTCGCGATTCGCCCAAGCGTCGTAAGCAAATAGGCGTTGGAAGTGTTCAACAGTATTCATGTTTTCTATATATAAAAAACGAAGTGTTTAGTCCAATTCTCTACCTGTTCGCAAGCAGGGCGCTACCAGAAAGGCGCGCTGCCGTCCGGACAGAAGCAGATTTCTCCGATAAATCCCTTCGGAATCTACCATCCGCACCGGCGACGTAGAGCCAAGCACAAGCAGGTAGAAACTGAGAGTAGGAATCGGGATAGGGGGAGCAGTCACCTGCTCGCCGCCGAGTCGGCCCGGGGAATTTCGCCCCGAGCCGCTCACAGAGCCGGACGTGAATCTCTCGATTCATCCGGCTCGTGCCACCCCTGAAAGGCTGCCGCCTTGCGGCAAGACAATGAGTTCCTCCGGTTACCCGTTGACTCAATCTCGCCGAGGGTGACCTGCCCCCTTCGCTCCACGGGAATTACCCCGCCTCCTCGCTACTACGAAGCAGTTCGCCCCTGTCGGTGCTTCGGTACTTTCGGCCTCGTGGGACGTCCACTTGTGCCTTTTCCCTTCGCATCACCGCCCAGGTTCTCAAGTTCCGCACGAAAGCCCGGACTAGAGTCACGCCCCCTGTACGCCGGACATCGCACGGACAGTAAGTAGGTTGCTTCCGTGCTTCTCCCGGCCCTGGCAGGCAGTTCCGGTTCTGATGTCGTCTCGGTGGTGTTTCGACGCGTCGTCGGAGGTTCATTTGCATTCGTCTCTCTAATCCCTACATGACGTGATCTAGCGTCACGCCTTTTAACCGTGGACGTTCACCACCGCAGCTTTTGACTGAAGCAGCTCACGGCTGTTTGAAGCCTCCCCCTACAGGGTGGCTCCGAAGGGCCGACCTTCATCTTTCGTACAGCATGACGCTTGCGCGTCTTCATGACACAACCTCCCACACCACCGTACGTGCGGGTCCGCATACGGCGGTTCGGCGAGTTGAGCCTGCGTCAACGAGGCGCAGGCCGGGTGTTGGGTGCAGGTTTCGCCAAGAGCCATTCGGTCCCTGACTGACGGATCGAGTTGGGCTTCACCCTTCCCATGCCCGCCAGCAGGCCAGAGAGTACTGGTTTCTGCCGCGATCAGTTCCTGAGTCCCCTGACTTATGTACCACTCTCTTCCGTTCAGGCCTTCCCCACTTAGCGTGGGTAGTATGCCCTCTGCTGACTTCTGCCCCGCGTTAGAACGTCTTACGACGCCCCCAGTCACTCAAGACAGCAAGGGCAGATCTCCCGAGGTAAGTTCGACCGCCTTCGGCGCACAACCGCCGGATTTACCACCAGTGCGCTTGATGGAAATGAGCTTCGCGATCATATGCTCGCTCGCTCCACACTGTAGGCCTCACTATCCGGTTCTGGTTCATCGGCTCGCGCCTTTGCTCCACGCTTCTTTCAGACCCCGCCTCACGACGACGCCCTTGCGCTTCACTATCACTTCACCTCCATCAGGTTGTGAAGAGGACTTGCACCTCCAAGCTGTCGATCATGCTCGGCACACATAAAAAAAGCCCCATCTGAGAGACGGGGCTGAATACCATCAAACGTTGCTATTTCTTGTCTTCCGCCTGTTCCTTGGCCTCGTGTGCAGCCGCTTTATGTCCTGCCATGGTGACCGCAGCCATAAATGGAGCGGCTGCTTCCGGCGGACGAACCTTCCCGGTCAAGATCGTGCGGAACGGGATGTCCTTGCCATAGATCGCGGTGGTCGAATCCACGTCCGGTTCGATAACAGCACCCTCGAGCGTAAGACCTGCAAATGCTCCTTTAGAGCGCGAGTAGGTCAGTAGCTCGGTATTGAGCTTCCAGTCGGTGCCAGCGGACGCGTGACGCCCCACGGGGCCGGCAGCAGCCGAACCCTCTCCGCTAAGCTCGAATTTGCTCGATAGCAGGTGCTGTAAGCCCTTGTCGTTCATGACCAGCATAACCAGGTCGACACCTTCGGCACCGATCTGGAGACCCCAGCTTCCGCCGCCGACAGAAATAAAAGCGGGAGCGCTCCAGCCGGAGGGCTCGCGGCAACTCGCTACACCGCGACCATGCTTACCGCCGAAGATGAATCCGGCCTTAATCAAGTGAGGCACCACGACAATGCATTTCGCGTCATTCAGTACCTCTTCAGGTATGCCTTTGTCGGGCGTGCCCATAATTTCTTTCAATACGTTTCCGGCATTTTGTAGACGCTCTTCGGAATCTTCCTTGGCCGTGGCAAATGCCATAGTGCCAAGTGACACAACCAAACTGAGCAGCACAACCAACGATATTTTTCTCAACTTTGCCTCCAAGAAATTCGATTTTTATGCTTGTGGCCGCAATCGCTTACCGCTGTTCTTCGCGGCGAATCCGGGTCTACACGACTGGCCTGCGCCCTGATATCAAGTTGATCAGAAGCACCACGATTGCTATGACGAGCAAGATGTGGATGTACCCGCCCAGGGTGTACGAACTCACCAATCCGAGCAACCACAAAACCAGCAGAATCACAAAAATTGTCCAAAGCATGTCAAGTCACCTCAAGAGTGGAGTTCGACAAACCGGCCACGCAACTCTGATCCAAATAATGGTCGAAGAGTTGTTTACTGCGAACGCAGGCACAAGATAATTTGAGGTGCTAGGCATGTCTCTAAGGGAAAGACTGTAGAAATCTAAGAACAATCACAGCGATAACCATCGACCTCAAGATCTCCCCCAGTCTTGAATTCACGCAAGGAGGGAGTTAGGGTAGATCGGAACATCGGTATTCTGATATCCAGTGCAGCTTGGATTCGTCAAACTGACTAACTTCAGAGTCAGAGTCGCCGAGGAGGCAGTATGAAACGAAGAGAATTCATCGTCGGTGCCACCCTGGGAATGGGAGCCGCATGGATTGGCTCAAAGAGCTGGACTACCTGGGCACGAGCCATGCCGCCCCTACCGCGCAAGTTTGCTGCAGCCGATACCGTCACGCTTGGCAATACTGGAATTACTACGAGCCGTCTGGCGATGGGTACTGGAACGGTTGGCAGCGGACATCATTCTCACCAGACTTCTTTAGGGGTGAAAGGGCTATCTGACCTGCTTCTCAATGGACATGACAATGGCCTGCGATTTTTTGATTCGGCGGACGCGTATGGGAGCCACCCGCACGTGGCCGAAGCGCTCAAGCATGTCTCCCGCGACAAAGTGACTGTGCTGACTAAAACCTGGGCTCGTGACCCGACCGAAGCCCGTGCCGATCTCGACCGATTTCGCAAGGAGCTCGGCACCGACTATCTCGACATCTGCCTCATGCACTGCCTGACCGAAGGCGATTGGACCGAACGCTATAGAGGCGTAATGGATGTTTTCTCTGAAGCGAAGGAAAAGGGGATCATCCGAGCCCATGGCTGTTCATGCCACAGCATCGAGGCCTTGCGCGCCGCGGCCAAATCACCTTGGGTAGAGGTTGACCTGGTGAGAATCAATCCGATTGGATCGCACATGGATGCCGACCCTGACACCGTACTGAGCGTTTTACGTCAAATGAAAGCGGCCGGAAAAGCTATTGTCGGTATGAAGATTCTGGGTCAGGGGGACCTTCGTAATCGCCAGGACGAAGCATTGAAATACGCTCTTTCACTGGGCGTGTTGGACGCCTTTACTATCGGCGCCGAGAGTAAATCGGAGCAGGAAGATCTGATTCGCAGAATTGCGTCGGCTGCTTAGAACTGGGTCACAGATTTCGCGGGTCGTCGGGGCGAGAGCTTAAGATTTGACTCGAAAAATTCCGCTTATCATGGCCAAGCTGTCGCTCCCGTTTTGCTCAAGCCTTCAATGGTAGCCGGAGGTCGTGTCCGGTCATTTCTTTCGGCTGCGGGATGCCTAACATCCCCAGTACGGTCGGGGAGACGTCGCGCAGCGACCCTCCCGCATTCAGCGTAAATCGTTTGCCATCCTGTGCGATCGCGATGAATGGCACCGGATTCGTGGTGTGAGCGGTGTGCGGTCCTCCGGTAACTGGATCGATCATCATTTCCGCATTGCCATGATCGGCCGTGATCAACAGCGCTCCTCCCTTGGCACGAACAGCCGATTCGATTCCATCCAGGCAGGCATCCACTGTTTCAACCGCCTTCACGGTCGGTTCAAGCTTGCCTGAATGTCCTACCATGTCCGCGTTCGCAAAGTTCACGATAATGACGTCGAAAGTTCCCTCCTCCACAGCATTGACCACCGCATCAGCGATGCCACTGGCGCTCATTTCAGGCTTGAGATCATACGTAGGAACTTTCTGAGAGGGCACCAGCAGACGCTCTTCTCCGGGAAACGGCTGCTCGACTCCGCCATTGAAGAAGTACGTCACGTGAGCATACTTCTCGGTTTCTGCGACTCGAAGATTGCGCAAGCTCGCCTGCCCCATGACGTTGGCTAGTATGTTGTCCATCGACTGGGGAGGAATGACCACCGGAAGGGCGAATTTCTTGTCGTATTGCGTCATGCAAACATAGTGCAATCCGTTAGGCACACGGTCGCGCGCAATGGTCACGTCGAGATTATCAGCTCCCGGCAAGTCGCGCCCGCCTTGAGGATTAAGCCCGCTGTTACGAGCCAACGCCCGGGTAATCTGACGAACGCGGTCCGCTCGGAAATTGAAGCAGATGCACGAGTCGTCATCACGGATCATCCCCAACGGCTCGCCGCGATTGTCCACACACACGAACGGCACGACGAACTCGTCTGTGATGCCGTTGTTATACGACTGCTTTACGCCTTGCACGGGATCTATAAATTTCCCGCCTTCGCCGTCAGCAAAGACCATCGCGTTGAACGCTTTGGCAATACGCTCCCAACGGCGGTCGCGATCCATCGCAAAGTAGCGTCCGTTCACAGATGCAATCTTTCCGATGCTGTACTCCCGCATTCTTTGCTGCAGTTGTTTGAGGTATTCTGCGCCGTTCGTGGGAAGAGTATCCCGGCCGTCCATGAAGGCGTGCACCAAAACCCGGTCGATGCCACTCTGTTTGGCCATCTTCAGCAGCGCATGCAGATGTGCCTGATAAGAATGGACCCCCCCATCTGAAACCAATCCGAAAAGGTGGAGGCGGCGCCCGCCAGTGCGGGCATGCTTCATGGCACCGAGTAGTGTGGGGTCGGAAAAGAAGTCTCCATTCTGAATCATCAGCTCAATACGGGTGCTATCCATATGGACCACACGACCGGCGCCAATGTTCAGGTGGCCCACTTCGCTGTTGCCCATCTGTCCGTCCGGCAAACCCACGGAGTGGCCACTGGTTTGGATTACCGTGTTGGGATAATCCCGCAGTAACCGATCGTATGTCGGCTTACGGGCTAACGCGATTGCATTGGCTTTGGTTTCGGCACGATAACCCCAGCCATCGAGGATGACGAGGACGAGAGGTTTAGGACGGTTCATTCAGCTCCTGACTGTGTGTGTTTCGATGAGTCCGCGTAGGGGCGCTGCGGAACATCTGAGACTGCGAAAACATCGAAGATTCAGAACAATAAAATCTAAAGGAGACCGAACAGGTTTTCAAATCAGCAAGCTCATAATATAGTCGATTCGGCAGGCCGGTGAGAGCGTTAAAAATCAACCCGCTACATTTTCGGAGATGATGGAGAATCTATGGCAATGAATGAACTTTTGCTTGGTGAATTCGACGAAGAAATGAAGAAAACCAGAACAACTCTGGAGCGCGTACCCATCGACAAAAAAGACTTCACACCCCACGCAAAATCGATGCCGCTGAGCAAACTTGCTCCTCACGTGGCCCAACTTGCGGGCTTTGGATTGACCGTTCTAACCACGCCAGAACTTGATTTTTCCAAAGGCAGTTATAAACCAGTGCCGCTCGAATCGATCGAGCAGTTGCTGGGCGTTTTCGACGAGGGAGTCGCTAAGGTTCGATCCGCCTTAAAGAACATCAAGGATGACGATTGGACTCAAAATTGGAAGTTAAGCTTCCAGGGAAAACCGATCTACGAGGGGCCACGGTTCCTTGCTTACCGGGCTATGTTCCTCAACCATCTGATCCACCATCGCGCCCAACTGGGAGTCTACCTGCGTTTGAACGAAAAGCCCGTTCCGGCCACTTACGGCCCATCCGCCGATGACACTATGGGATTCTGAGATAGCCAAAAACAAGGGCCGAGCCGCGCCGCGTAATCTTAACGGGATGGCGGCTCGATCAGCCTCGATAGTTGAGCGCCTTGATGCCCAGGAATCTCGCCGTATCTCCCAGTTCTTCCTCAACCCGGAGCAACTGGTTGTATTTGGCGATGCGGTCGGTGCGCGAAGCTGAACCGGTCTTGATCTGACCCGCCCCTGTCGCTACAGCAAGATCGGCAATGAAAGTGTCTTCTGTTTCGCCAGAACGGTGGGAAACAATCGAGGTATAACCGTTGCGCCGGGCGAGGTCGATCGCATCCAGAGTCTCGCTGACAGTTCCAATCTGGTTGACTTTGATCAGAATCGAATTCGCGACTTTTTTGTCGATGCCTTCCTGCAAAAAAGTCACGTTGGTGACGAAGAGGTCGTCTCCCACAAGTTGGATCTTGCCTCCGAGCTCTTTAGTGAGATTCTGCCAGCCATCCCAGTCGCTTTCGGACAAACCGTCTTCCAGCGAAACAATGGGGTAGTCATTCGCCCACTTTGCCCAGAATCGCACCATGTCGTCAGAGCTCTTCGTAGATTTGTCCGATTTCTTGAAAACGTATTTTCCATCCTGATAGAACTCGCTTGCCGCAGGATCAAGAGCGATCGCGATTTCCGCGCCTGGTTTATAGCCCGCCTGTTGGATTGCTTCCAGAACAACTTCGATGGCTTCGACATTTGATTTGACGGAAGGAGCAAAACCCCCTTCATCTCCGACCGCGGTGTTATAGCCACGCTTTTTGAGCACACCTTTCAAGGTGTGGAACACTTCAACGCCCCAGCGCAGCGCGTCAGAAAAAGATTTGGCGCCTACCGGCATTACCATGAACTCCTGAAAGTCCACATTGTTGTCAGCGTGCGCGCCACCATTGAGGATGTTCATCATAGGTGTCGGTAACGTATTGGCACCCGCTCCGCCTAAATAACGATAGAGCGGCAGGCCGAAAGCAGCTGACGAGGCTCGGGCCGCGGCCATGGACACCGCCAGAATCGCGTTGGCTCCGAGTCGGCCCTTGTTCTCAGTGCCGTCAAGGTCAATCATCTTTAGGTCGAGCGCTCGCTGGGCGGTAGCATCCATACCGATCAGGGCCTTGGAAATCTCACCGTTGGCGTTTTCGACCGCCTTCAGCACACCTTTGCCCAGATAAACCTTCTTGTCGCCATCGCGCAATTCCACTGCTTCGTGCTCGCCTGTGGACGCACCACTAGGAACAGCAGCGCGACCGCTAGCCCCGCCGGCGAGCGTAATCTCAGCCTCAACTGTCGGGTTGCCCCGCGAATCGAGAATCTCCCGGGCGTGAATTTTCTGAATTTTGGTCGGTGCGTCCATCACTCCTCTTTCTTTTTCGGATTTCTACCTGATGGTGCATTTTTTGTCTGTGAAACTTGTGATTATAGCGGATGTTTGCCGGCTCGCTTCAGGTCTTTACTCTCCTTTCCGGTGGGTTTGTCATATTTTTAGTAAAAAGGCGTTAGCGCGAAAATCTTGAGCCATTCCGAGCGCACTTCGTCTGACGACTTAGCAGGCCCGTATCTACGGTGGTTCCCCACGTTTTTCACAGGCTCCTCAAAGTCGCGCGTGCCCTACAGTCAAGTCAGGATGTCGGATCGAACAGAGACTCTTGTCGTGGGATCAAGAGCGCCGGAGTTTTTGTTGTCAGCCGCAAATCGTGAGGGCATCCTTTCACTTTCAGGTTTTCTATCTCGCGGCAGGTTGATTTTGGAGTTCCTGCGTGGCACCTGGTGACCGAACTGCGTTCAACGCATGGCTCAGTTGGAGCCGATGATTGGCCAAATTGAAGGCGCTGGAGCGCAACTGGCTTACATCGCGGCGGAGAAGGCCAAGGGCGTGTGGAACCCGACGAAATTTTTAAGGTCGCATCCGGTGTCATTTCCGTTTCTGCTGGATGAAGGCCGGAGGGTGACGAAGGCGTATGGACTGCACCATCGGATCGGGCTGGACGCACTGGATATCGCTCACCCCGCAACCATAGTGATCGATGGTGATCGAAAAGTGAACTACATCCATCGCGGTGAAAGTCAGACGGATCGAGCCCCTTTCGACCGGGTCATGGAAGCCGTGAGGGACTTATCAAAATGACTTAAGACTACATAGATGCGGCTGTTGAAAGATTAAACAAATCGCAGAAATAAAAACTGGAAACAAATTAGGAGGGCAGAATGAGGAAAACAGGCTTACTGATCGGCACGCTTCTATTCGCCGTCGCGGCCGGGGCACAAACCAACATGGCTCTACCCGCGGGAACGGCATTCAAAGTCAAACTGGAAAATACATTATCGACATTCTCCAGCAAGGAAGGCGATGCCTTCTCTGGGCGGGTCGCGCAGGATGTAATCCTGGACGGCAAGACGATCCTTCCGATCGGAGCTACCGTTCAGGGACGCGTGACCAAGGTTAACGAGCCGCGACGCATCGCGGGCAAACCGACGATTGGGATTTTTCCCGAAGCCATCGTTCTTCCGAATGGTGAGCGGTACATGCTCAATGCAGCGATGGTCGACACCAGCCTGCGCAACGGCACTGACGTAAACACTGAAGGTCAGTTCAAGGGCGAAGGCATCGACGGCCGAGACCTTACCGAGATCGGGATGGGAACGGGCGGCGGGATGCTGATCGGAGGATTGGCTGGGGGTGGTAAAGGCCTTGTGATCGGGGGAGCGGTCGGCGCGACTTTGACGGTTGCACATTGGCTCGGAAAGAAGCGCTCGGCCGTGCTGCCGTCCGGAACCGAGTTGATGATGGAGTTGAGTCGGCCGCTGGCGATGACTCCGGAACCTGCTGGACAGTAGCTCAAGCGGCGTCGGAGCTCTCAGCCCGTGGATTTAGCCAAGATTCGGCGCACCGACCGAATTTCTTTTGAAACACTGGTTTTTCAGCGTGACACTGGCTTGGCCTTCGGGTTCAGTAGCGAAAGCCTGAGTTCCGACGCTGGAGGCTTTTTGCGCCAAGTCTCCCTACCAATGCTTGATCATGTCATCTTGCCGAAGTAGGGGTAGTTCAATCCATCCTTCGCTTGGGAGGGAATCGGCGGGCAGGCCGTTTCGCCAGAGACTGAGGCGTAACTTCAATCTGGTGGCCGAGGGGACGTTCGGGCTGTTCGAAGAGACCGGCCCCCCCAAGAGCCACGCCAATGCGATTTTAAACTCAAAGTTACGACGTAGTGCCGCTGCGGCTTTTTCGGTTGGCCGTTCAAAAACGGCTAAAGGCTGGCTTTCGTCGGCCATGGTTAATTTCCAGGTTTTAATCTTTCCTGATTCCACGGTCACGTCGAGGCGGAGGGCGCGCTTGGGTCGCTGCGGGTCGACAGACCACGCTTCGACATTAGCCACCAACTCAAAATTTCCTGCCGGAATTTCATGATCAATGAAATCAAGCCGCCCATAAAGAAACGCGTCGTCGATGCCAGCATGAATTGCGTCCAGCAAAAACGATTTACCGTGCATCGCTCCTGCACGCCGGTCCGCTGTGTAGACAGCGGCGCCCATCCATTCGAAGTAGCGGACCATGTCGCCGGTAATACGAGGATGGATAAATGCCGTCTGTGCAAGCACGGAAGGCCGCATCGCATCGCCGATAATAGGCTGTGATAAATAGTCAGGCGCTCGACTACCGAGCGCCTGATAAACATTGGAAAGATGTTTACGGTAGAGCTCGTCGAATTCACGGTCGTTAGCCGAATGATGCTCGGGACCGTACCACCAGTTCCAGTCACTGCCTTCCGCAATCAGGATTTCTTCGAATGCCAGGTTGCGCTGTGCCTCACTGGCCGTTGGAGCCGCCCGGGCATAAAAATTCCGTGCGTCAAAAAGGCAGTCCCAGGAACGATTATCCTCAGGGGCGCCGATCCATACGTTGAAGTTGGCATGAATCCAGGAGCCAGGCACCAGCGATGTGAGCTTGCCAAAGTTCCGATGGCGCGCGATACCTTCGGAAACCGTGACCGCTTCGATTCCGGCATCACGTTGCAACCCGTCATAAAAGCGACGCAGAAATTCCCTGCCCGACCGCGGGTAGTACTCCCATGCGTTCTCGCCGTCTAAAATAATTGGGATGACCGCATCGTTGCCTGACTCCAGAATTGGTTGCGCCGACACCTTAATGTTACGAATGAGGTTATTCGCTGCCTCTTGCGGGGCCATGCCGGAGTAAACAAATCCGATCAAATCCGAGATCGCGTGATCCCTGAAAATCAGATTCATTTCTGTATCCTGATTCTCGAAGCGGTGGATTGTGTAAAGCTTGGACGCCAGTTCCGAAGACAGATGACACTTGCCGTCGCGCGAAAAAGATATGCCGAGGCTGCGGCTTAATACTTCTTCGTCGGAGGCCATCCACTTCACTCCCAGATTCTGTGCCAGCGCAAAGACCTCTTCCGAAACGCTTCCCTCTGATGGCCACACGCCCTTGGGGCGCAGGCCGAACACCCGCTCATGCAGATCGAGTCCACGTTGCAATTGTTCGCTTGCATCTTCCGGATGACGAAAACGATTCTCCGGTAAAGGTAAACCCGGCGTGGACACGGCGCCCATATTGGTATCACAAACCAAGGGCAGGATCGGGTGATAGAAAGCTGAAGTCGAAATCTCAATCAGGCCGCGCCTGGCCGCGTCCGCATGCGCCGGTAATACTTTGGCGAGTATTGCGCGTTGCCGCGCGATCACAAAACTTTGGTCTTCCAGTGAAAATCCTTGTCCCTTTTTGATCAGACCCGCGATATCGGAGTCATTGAGAAAGAATTCGTCAAACCAAGCGATCTGCGAAAGCACTTGCAGATCGGTAAAGTCGTGTAACCGAAAGAGCTTTTCGGCCGCCGTGGGGGATCCGCCGGCATTGCGAAAGTGGTCCCAGAGTTCGCGATACCTGGGATAACGCCCAATCATGTTTTCCGGATTCGCCTGGAAGAGATACTGCAAAGCGAAGTGGCGCTCGGCGAGAGTAAGATCCTGGGCTGGTTTCGCGGCCACGTCTAAAAATGGATCCCGCGCTTCTCCGGTCACGTAGTCCTGAATTTGCGTGATCAGTGACGGGACGAGGTTAAAGGTTTGGTGGACGTCGGGAAACTCGTCCAGCAGTTTGACCATCCCATAGTAGTCTTTTAATGCGTGTAACCGGACCCACGGCAGGCGGTATTCTCCGGAGACCAGATCCTTGTAGTACGGCTGGTGTTGATGCCACAGGACAACCACGCGCAGAACGGGCATGAGGGAGTTTTTTCCGAACGAAGGTGAGAGTCTAGCAGGGTTTTGGTCGGGCGCGCGAGATCACCAAAAGTCCGGTACACTGAGTCAGTATTACTTTAGAGATGGCTAAGGAACCTACATTAACTTTGCAGTCGCCGCCTCGCACCGAGGCGAGCTTGCTGACGGATCAGGATCTGCACCTGTTCAACGAGGGCACGCACCTCCACATCTACAACAAGTTAGGAGCTCATGTAACGTCCGTTGATGGCCGGGCGGGAACGTATTTTGCGGTTTGGGCGCCAAATGCGCGAGAAATCTCCGTCGTAGGCAGTTTTAACAGCTGGGATCCCCATTCCCACCCGCTTCAGGCTCGAGGAAGTTCAGGCATCTGGGAAGGATTTATCCCTGGAGCCACCAAAGGCACGCTATACAAATACCACATTGTTTCGCATAACCAGGGCTATGTTGCCGATAAAGCCGACCCCTTTGGCATTCTTCACGAAACGCCGCCACGAACCGCGTCGGTGGTGTGGGACCTCGAATACAAATGGTCCGATCAGCAATGGATGGAAACCCGCGCCCAAAGAGATTCATTGCAGGCGCCCATCTCAATTTACGAGGTGCACCTGGGATCGTGGATGCGGGTCCCGGAGGAAAATAACCGTCCGCTAACCTACCGCGAGACCGCTTTGCGCTTAGCCGACTACGTCAAGCGAATGAATTTCACCCATGTGGAATTCCTGCCCGTCATGGAGCATCCGTTCTACGGTTCGTGGGGTTATCAGACCACAGGTTATTTCGCGCCCACATCTCGCTACGGTACGCCCCAGGATTTCATGTATCTGGTGGATTATCTGCATCAGCAGGGCATTGGCGTGATCCTGGACTGGGTGCCGTCCCACTTCCCTACCGACGAGCATGGATTGGCCTACTTCGACGGTACGCATTTGTACGAACATGCGGATGCGCGCAAGGGCTTTCATCCCGACTGGAAGACGTACATCTTCAATTATGGCCGCAATGAAGTACGAACTTTTCTTCTCGCCAGCGGGCTGTTCTGGTTGGACAAGTACCACGTCGATGGGTTAAGAGTCGATGCGGTCGCGTCAATGCTTTATCTCGACTACTCGAGAAAACAAGGTGAGTGGATCCCCAATAAGTTCGGAGGCCGGGAAAACCTGGAAGCCATCGATTTTCTACGGCAATTCAATACAGAAGCCTTCAAGAATTATCCCGGAATTCAGACCATCGCCGAGGAGTCGACCGCATGGCCCATGGTTTCTCGACCAACTTACGTGGGCGGCCTTGGTTTCGGCATGAAGTGGGACATGGGATGGATGCACGATACGTTGGCCTATTTTTCGCAGGATCCTATCCATCGCCGGTACCACCACAACCAACTCACGTTCCGTATGTTGTACGGCTTCACGGAGAATTTTGTCCTTCCGTTATCCCATGATGAAGTGGTTCACGGTAAGGGATCTCTGATTGGCAAAATGCCTGGAGATGAGTGGCAGAAGTTCGCGAATCTCCGGCTTCTGTTCGGGTACATGTACGCGCAGCCCGGCAAGAAGATGCTGTTCATGGGTTGCGAGTTTGGACAGGTACGAGAATGGGCACACGACACCAGTCTGGAATGGCATGTTTTGCAGTATCCGGTGCATCGAGGCGCGCAGAATTGGGTTGAGCAACTGAATCGAGTCTACCGCGAACAACCTGCGCTACACCAACTCGACAGCGATCCCGCTGGCTTCGAATGGATCGACTGCAACGATACCGCGGCAAGCGTAATTTCCCTGCTGCGCAAAGGCAGATCGCCGGCGGAGGAAGTCGTGATTGTTTGCAATTTCACTCCAGTACCGCGCCTGGGATATCGTGTTGGTGTGCCATCTGGGGGATATTGGCGCGAGATCCTGAACAGCGATGCCCAGGAGTATGGTGGAAGCGGCATGGGAAATCTGGGAGGCGTTCATTCTGAGGACCGGGCAGTCCATGGGCGGCCGCATTCCATTAGTCTGACCTTACCCCCTCTTTCCGTATTGTTCCTAAAACCTGAGTAAGAACCCGAGAAAGAATTTTACAGGCTCCCTTTCTGCATAGGAGGCATTCGCGAACCGCGGGTATCCGGCGAACAAATGGCCCCACACTACCGTCGTCCATTGGTGTCTTTCCCCATGCTATTCTCCCTCTAGTTAGCTCGCACGACACCTAATGCGCATCCTGACTCGCTACATTCTAGGCGAAGTGATCTCCCATGCCGCCATCGGCATTGCGGTGTTCACGTTTGTGCTTTTTACGCGCGATCTGGGGCACATTCTCGATTTGGTGGTCCGCAATAGCGCGCCGCTGCCTAGCGTGATGGAGATTTTCATTTTTACGCTCCCCGTTGCCTTTACCTACACAATTCCCATGGGAGTTCTCGTGGGAATACTCATCGGGTTGAGCCGGCTTGCGGCTGATAGTGAGATCACCGCCATGCGGGCGAGCGGAATAGGAGCGTGGACGCTTCTGCGCATTGTTTCCATTTTTGCCGTGGCGGCCTGGGCGGTGGCTCTCTTCAATGCGGTATACCTGGCACCAGCCTCTCAGGCAGCCCTGGGGAGACTGGAAGACCGCCTGAAGGCCTCCCAGGCTTCATTTGAAGTCCAGCCCCGCGTCTTCTACGAGGGCTTTCCCAAGCTCGTGCTTTACGTACAGGATGTAAAAACCGCGCAGGGGGCTGCAATCTGGAAGGGCGTTTTCATCGCCGACATCGGCAATCCTGGCTCGCCCCGCATTACGCTCGCGCGTCAAGGAATTTTGGTTAGTGAGGGGCCGCAGATGCTTCACTTGCATTTGACGGACGGAGCTACCCACGAAACCGACGCGGCTTCGGCTGATCACTATCAGATTTCAACTTTCGATCAGACCGACATTCCCATTCCCATTCCCCAAACCGATAGCAAGGACCAGGAACCTGTGCCTATGGCTGAACTTCCGACTTGGGAATTGCAGGCTCAGGCTGCCAAAGCCAAAAAGTTCGCCGCACCTTGGTACTACATCGAGTTCTATCGGCGTTTTGCCTTGCCAACGTCTTGCCTGGTGCTGGCGCTGGTGGGAATTCCTTTGGGTCTGTCTTCCAAAAAAGGAGGCAAGTCGGCAGGATTTGTTTTAACCATTTTGCTTGTGTTTGCCTATTACTCCGTGACTTTGATCGGAGTGTCCCTGGCCCGCCAGGGAAAAGTTCCACCGTGGTTCGGCGCTTGGCTGGCCGATATCGTTTCATTTGTGTGCGGGGCATTTCTTTTGTGGAGAGTAGAACGCCGACCGTTCGAACTTGCTTCCTTCCGTGCACGCTGGAATCCGCTAAAGACCAGGCTCGCTGAATGGGGAAAGCAGTTGGTCCGCTTCAATCGGCCAGAGAATGCGTTTGAACGGGCGTCCACGCGGCGGCGCGTCTTGAACGCCACTTTCCCCATGATCCTTGACGACCTGGTGATGCGAGATTTCTTCCTCTATCTCACTCTCATCCTGGCCTCGTTCCTAATGTTGCTCCAGGTATTTACTCTGTTTGAACTGCTGGGCGATATCCTTCGCAACCGCATTTCTCCGCTGATTGTCGGCGAATACCTGGTCAACGTCGCACCATTTTTTCTATACAACGTCCTGCACCTCAGCATCCTGCTGGCAGTACTGATCACACTGGGATTGATGCAGAGATCAAACGAGATCACCGCGATCAAAGCTACCGGCATGAGCATTTATCGCGTGATTGTGCCCATTCTTGTAGTTTCCACTCTGTTGGCGACAGGGCTATTCTTCTTCGATCAATTTTATCTCCCTCATGCCAACAAGCGGCAGGACGCTCTACGCAACCTGATCAAGGGAAAACCGGCACAAACTTACCTGAATCCCGACCGCAAATGGATTTTCGGCCAACACTCAACCATCTACTATTACCAACTGTTCGATCCCGATCGAAATCAATTCGGCAATCTGTCCGCGTTCCAATTTGACCCCAAGAGTTTTCAACTAACGAACCGCGTGTACGCCGACCAGGCTCACTGGGAGGAAAGACTGCAGCGATGGGTTTGCACCCAGGGATGGGAACGAAGCGTGCATGGCTCCGCTATCGGCGATTACCATACATTCGAGGTCGCCACGTTCGCGCCGATCAGCGAACCGCCTGGATATTTCAAGAAAGAAGTGCGGCAGTCGTCTGAAATGAACTACGAGGAGTTGCGTCGCTATATTCGCGATCTACAACAAAGCGGTTTCGACGTAGTCCGGCTCAGAGTTCAGTTGCAAGAAAAATTCGCGTTTCCTCTGAATACCCTGATCATGGCGGTGCTGGCGATTCCCTTCGCGTTGGCCGCCGGAAAACGAGGCGCGATTGCGGGGGTCGCAACCGCGGTGGGCATCGGATTGCTTTACATCATGGTCTCGCGGTTGTCGGAATCCATGGGAAACGTGAGCCAGTTGCCGCCGGTGCTGGCCGCGTGGGCGCCTGATCTGATTTTCGGGCTGGCCGGTGGGTATCTGATTCTTAAGGTTCCCACTTAGTGTTGGGCCAGTGAGACTATTTTGTCGCTACCGCCGAAGGCTGGCCGCCAGTAGTGATGGCCGAACCCAAAAGGCCCAGCACGCCCAGGGTCGAGTCGTAACTGTACGACGTCATCGTGGAGGCTCCTAGATTAGCCACGTACAAATAATCCGTCGTACCTAGCGTGGCCGCCACGACGCTTGTCCCGCCGCGTAGCGCGATTCCAGCGGGCGTGCTTCCGGTTCCGATCGACGGTTGGGTATTGGCGGTCAAGACTCCGGTTCCAGTGGCGATCTTATATTCCGAAATCTGATTGGACTGGCGATCGAGTACGAAAAGAAATTTGCCCGACGATGTAGCGACGATCGAAGACGGTCCGAGGCCAGCTGAAAACGGAGAACCTGCAACCGGCGAGAGCGAACCGTCGGGACTATTGGGATCACTACAGGTGCTGACCACCTGATTGCATATCCCAAACGCCGATACACTGCTGGAACCCGAATTGGAAACGTAAAGAAATCCGCCATCCGGGGTAATAGCCATCCCTGCTGGAGCTGTCCCGACAAGAACCGTCGCAAAACGCGTGAGGGCGCCGGACGTAGTGTCAACCGAAAAACTGCTTACAGTTCCATCGAACTGATTGGCAACATACAAGAACTTCCCGTCGGGCGTAACCGCGATGGCTGTGGGGCCGGGATTGCTTGCAGGCGAGACTCCCACCACCTGGAAATCGGAGACTTTGGTGAGAGTCGCGTCTTGAATCGAGAATATCGAGACGGTGCCGGATTCAGGTTTGCACTGCAAACCTTGATTGGCCACGAACAGGAAGTGCCCTCCCGAATCGGTCGTTACGGCCAGGGGAATGTATCCGGCCGTCGCGCTCCCCCCTGCCGCTGTCAGCGTGCCGTCGGATTTCACCGTATAAGCGGAGATCGACCCCGTGTTGTCAGGCAACTGGCATACCGTGGGCGGAACGGTTGGGGTTATCGCCGAGTTGCTGTTGACAATAAAAAGCGCGTTGGCTGAGGACGCGAGCAGCATTGCCGATGGTGTGATGCCAGTCATCACCCCGGTACCGTTCGCCGTCAGTAATCCGGTCGATAGGTCAATGGTGTAAGGAGAGACCAAAGAATCTCCCTGCGTACTCACAAAAAGTTGTCCGGTGCCCGACGAAGTCGAAGAACTGCTGGAACTGCAACCATTTAAAACAAGCAGCCACAACACGACCAGCAGACCTGGCAGGAAACGAAACCTCGTCCCCATTCTTTATCCCTGTCCTCTCGAGTTCTCGAGCCATCCGACCATATGCGTGGCCTTGGATCGAGATCCAAACTACCTTCATTTGTGTATCAGGAATATCTGTGAAGAGCAACCAGCGCTGGTTGGTTGGAACCAACTAGAAACAATAAAGTTGCCTGCAATTCGATCATGTCGAACGGCTGGAGGTAGTTTCTGCCGGAACCGCCACGGAGCGAACTTCGCCCGCAACCTTGGGGTCAATTTTGGCTTCCGCAGCCACCCTCGTTATGTTGTCATCAACTGGCGCAATAGGTAGACGAATCTCGATCTGTAAGCCACCTTCCACCCGGTTGGAGGCCCTGACGGTGCCTCCGTGCAGGCGCACCGCACGGTCGGTAATGGCCAAACCTAGTCCGGCGCCACCCGTGAGTCGGCCGCGTGAATCATCTATGCGATAGAACGGCCGAAACAGTTTGTCTAGGGCGTCCTCGGGAACTCCTGGACCGAAATCAACAATCCGGATGAGAGCTTCACCAGCATTACCGTTTTGGCTCCGCTCCAGCGAAATTTCCGCGCTGGTGCCTTCCTTTGTGTAGCGAGCGGCATTGCGGACAACGTTTTCAATCGCGCTGTACAAGAGACTGGGAACTCCGAGAACTTGGCAGTCATTCTTGATAACGGACTTCACGCCGCAATTATGACCTTGCGCTTCGAAATCCGCATCCGCCGCGATTCCCTCGATCATTTCCCCCAACAGAACGGGGGACTTCTGTCGCGCATCGCTGCCACTGTCAAGGCGGGCGATGGTGAGAAGACTTCCAATTAGATTATTCAGGCGATCAGCTTCCAGATCGATGCGTTCCAGCGCGCTGTGCGCGTCTGGCCCTGATCGCTGGTGAGCCAGCGCTGACGCGACATTTAGGCGTGCCAGCGGTGAACGAAGCTCATGCGAGATGTCGTTCAACAAACGGGATTGAGCGTTCACCGACTCCTCAAGCCGCTCGGCCATGGTGTCAAAATCGCGCACCAGTTGCGCCATTTCATCGCGCCGGCGTTCGGTCATTCCGCCCGCTCTCGCAGTAAGATCACCCGCCGCCAACCGTTGCGTGGCCGCTCGCAGCCGAACCACAGGGGACGTTAGGTACCGGGCCAGCAGATAGCAGACGAGCCCGGATGAGATGATCCCGATTAGAATGCTCAGACCGGGAATGCCACTCGGACCGAATGGCCCGCTCGGAGGCACTAAGGCAATGAGAGTGTAGCGGTGACCATCAGCCGCCACTAAAGCCTGGCGCCGGAATGGACTTGGCATGATGCGCTGCCAAAAGTCGCGCGCGGGTGGCTCGACACCCTTCGCAAGCGATTCCGCCCAACGAGCCAAATCACGCCCCGAGAGACTCTCGCCCTGATCGCCCAGTAAGTAGGCGCGCACATGTTGCGATTCGCGTACTTCGTCCAGATAACGCTTCACTTCGGCTTCGCCGCCGTGTTGATAGGCCTGCACCGCTTTGGTCAAAACAGCACCCTGCTGGGCATCCCAAATGGCGGACTCACCGCGTTCGCGCATCGCGACCGTGATCAAGATCGCCAGCACCACGAATAGCGCCTGCGCCAGCCAATATGACAAAAAGATCTTCAGGAAAAGTCTCATGACACACCACTCTTGGTTTTCTCTTCCTGAGCAATCTTTTCCGTGCCCGCCTTCTCTGAAGCGGATTCCTGAGGGCGGGTAAAAATGTAACCGACGCCGCGGACGGTCTTAATATGGTCGATCCCGGAATCCGAATCACCTAATTTTTTTCTGATCTTGCTCACGTGCATATCGATGCTTCGATCAAAAGGCGAGAATTTTCGGCTCAGAACGATATCCACCAGACGCTCTCGCGGAACCACTCGCCCTGCCTCTCGCAGCAACACATGGAGCAAATTGAACTCGACCGAGGTCAACTCCACCACTTTGCCCTTTTGCAGGACGGTACGAGTGCCAGGATCTAGCTCGACTTCGCCGACCCGCAGGACCTCCGACGGCTGTCCACCGCCACCCCGTTCCAAAGAACGGGTGCGTCGCAGAATGGCGCGGATCCGAGCCACGAGTTCGCGAGGATTAAAAGGTTTTGGAAGATAATCGTCGGCGCCTATTTCCAGACCAACAATGCGATCGACGTCTTCGCCACGGGCAGTCAACAGGAGGACGGGAATCTTAGACTTGTCGCGCAGGCGCCGCAGGACCTCAAAACCATTTATACCCGGTAGCATAACGTCGAGTACAACCAGCAAATGCTCCCCGGTAAGGGCCTGTTCCAGACCGCGAGCACCGTCTGGCGCTGACTGAACCTGGAAGCCCTCGGGCTCGAGATACTCGCTGACTAGGCTGCACAGTTCGACGTCGTCATCGATGACTAAGATACGATCCACAGGCTTCATAGTAAGTTCTACAACAGCATGGATTGTCCTGCGGTAAAGAATTGTCAAAGCAGGAGTTTACCCTTTACAAAACTTTACTCCACTTGACTGTCTTTTTACCGCTCATTTTGCAGGAAGGGGGTTTAATAATTCAGGCATTGACCAGGTTCCAGCGAGCGCAGGGGCCCGGTGGAGGAAAGTATGAAGTCGAATTATTTTAAGGTTTTCACGGCGGCTTTGTTGGTCGCGGTGTTGGGCGCCATCGGATTTTCGCAAACCATAAGGCGTGCGCACATGCGCGGTGAGGGCATGTTCGGCGGCGGTATGCGGTATCTTGCCCATCAACTGGACCTTACCGAGACACAACACGCTCAAGTGAAGGCAATCATGGCGAAGGAAAAGCCCAACTTTCAACCGCTGATGTTGCAAATGGCTCAAAATCGCCAGCAAATGCGGCAGTTGATCATGAGTGGCTCCTTCGATGAAGCCAAGGTTCGCGAGCTCGCCGCGCTACAAACCCAGACGGTAACTGAACTTACCGTGCAAAGAGCTCGGGTAGAGTCGGAAATGTTCCAACTACTGACTCCCGAGCAGAAAACCAAGTTGACCACAATCGTCACCCAGCACGAACAGCGAATGATGAACCACATGCAAAAACCGACTCAAGGGCAAACACAGAACCAGTAACCGATTTGGTGCGGTTCGTCGTTTTGAAATTCGTCGTTTTGAAGTCTTGAGGCAGCATAACCGTCAGAAAGGACGTAAACGTGGCAACAGCGACTCAGCAAGATGTGATTCGGGCGATTGCCGAAGAGATGGCCTATGGAGTCGAGACTGCGGTTGACTGTTGGATGACTCAGATCGAGTCGGCACTCTCAGACAGTAAACTCAGCGCCACGGCCAGGCTTAATGCCGTTCACGAAATTGTCCGGAGCTATAAGCTCATCACCGGCAAAATGGAGTTTGATTAGCAGGGCGCTGAACTCGTCGCGGAGACGGAGTCAATTCGCATGGATGCAATGTACCTTTACCTCATCGCCTGGAGTGGGTTCTTTTTGTTGGGTTGGGTGGTTATGCTCTTGGTGGCCTGCGCATTGGCCTTCCAGGGCGATTCCGCTTAAGGCTCAATCACTTAGTGTTCCGCCCATTTGATTCAGTCAATTTGCTGTTCTTGAAGCCTGTGCTGATAGAATCACATCTATTAGAAGCACATGCTGCCCAAAAGCCTGCGTCCCCTGTTCCCTTATCTGAAGAAGTATCGCAACAGTTTCATCATTGGGACCATTTGTGTTCTGTGCAACAACGGGATTTGGATTTTCTTCCCCCTGGTGCTCCGGCGCGCCATTGATGATCTTCGGCTTGGAGTGAATCATCAGAAGCTTCTTACCTACTCGCTTCTTTTGCTTGCCGTAGCCGCGATCAAGGGCATTTTTCAATTCCTCACCCGCTGGATCATGATTGGAATTTCTCGCGAAATTGAATTTGATCTACGTAATGACCTGTTCCAGCACCTGGAGAGCCTGTCCTACTCCTACTATCAGCGCACTCGTACCGGCGACATCATGGCTCGGGCCACCAATGACTTGAACGCCGTGCGCATGCTGCTGGGGCCGGCGATTATGTACTCGGCAAACACAATCGTATTCACGGCCGGTGCACTGGTTTTCATGCTTTCGATCAGTCCGAAGCTGACGCTTTACGCCTTTCTGCCATTGCCGGCGGTGAGCATTGTGGTTCAATACTTCGGCAAACTCATTCACGAACGGTTCGAAACCATTCAGGCCATGTTTTCTGAAATCTCTGCCCGTGCGCAGGAAAATTTTTCCGGTGCCCGCGTGGTTCGGGCTTATGTTCAGGAAGAGGCTGAGATCGTCTCGTTTGAGACCTCGAACCGGGAATACATCAACCGCAGCTTGAAGTTGGTCAGACTGATGGGCATGCTCTGGCCAACTCTGGAAACCATGCTTGGACTAGCCATCGTGCTGGTGCTTTGGCTCGGTGGTCGTGAAGTTCTGAGTGGACGCATTACGCCTGGCGGGTTCGTCGCTTTCAATACCTACATGGTTCAACTGACCTGGCCGGTGATCGCGTTGGGCTGGGTAATCAACATCTTTCAGCGAGGAACGGCGTCCATGGGACGCATCAATGAAATCCTCGTGGAGAAATCCGAGATCGAAGACACTGCCGAAGTCAGGGCTCTGGACTCGGGGGACGCCGCCACGCAGATCGAAGGTGCGGTCGAATTTCGTAACCTCAATTTTGCCTATAACGGTGTGCCGGTTCTGCATGACATCAATTTGCGCATCCCCGCCGGGAGCAGCCTAGCCATTGTCGGCCCCACCGGTTCCGGCAAGACCACCCTCGTCAGTTTGATCCCACGTATTTATGACGCTGAACCCGGAAGCGTGCTGATTGATGGACGTTCGGTTCGCCAGTATCCGCTTGCGCCGCTTCGCCACCAGATTGGTTTCGTTCCGCAAGAGACTTTTCTGTTCAGCGAAACCGTGCGGGAAAATATTGCGTTCGGGAAGGAAGACGCCACCGACGCTGACGTCGGTGCGGCGGCAGCTGCAGCCAGCATTGCTACTGACATCGAGGAATTTCCGGAGCAATATCAGACGATGGTCGGAGAGCGCGGCATCACCTTGTCGGGAGGACAGAAACAGCGGACTGCAATAGCTCGCGCCATCATTCGTAATCCGCGCATTTTGATTCTTGATGACGCACTCTCCAGCGTTGACACCCAGACCGAAGACAAGATCCTCAATCATCTTCGCGACATTATGCGCGGCCGCACGACCATCTTCATCTCCCATCGCGTTTCCACCGTGCGCAATGCCGACAATATCGCGGTTCTGCACGCGGGCCGGATCGTGGAACTAGGTACGCACGAAGAATTGCTAGCGCGGAACGGTTATTACAGTGACCTCTACAACAGGCAATTGCTGGAAGAGGAACTAGCCGAAGTCTGAGACTGTAGTCGGTCTTCGTGTGCCGGCGTGGCGTGCCGGATCTGTCTTGCCGAACACCGACAACTGCTTCCCCTATGAAGCGAGTGCACACCCCCGAACTGCTTGACACTGACTCGGGCACGCCTTCCGAAATTTCCGATTCAATTGCTGACTTACGACGAATCAATCGTTGGTTCGGAGGCGTCATGACCACGGTAGAGATGATCCGCCGCGTTGCCCGCGAAATCAATTCGTCATCCCTCTCGATTCTGGAGGTAGCTGCCGGATCTGGATACGTCCCGCAGATGGCTCAGCAGCACCTACGAATTCTTGGGCTGCATCTGCAAGTTACGTCGCTCGATCGCGCTCGATCGCATTTAGGTGGCGAACACCGGGCGGTAGCAGGAGATGCGCTGGCGTTGCCTTTTCGTGAAAATAGTTTTGACCTCGTAAGCTGCAGTCTCTTCGCTCATCATCTAAATCCAGAAGAAGTAGTGCAGTTTGTGAAGGAGGGCCTCCGAGTTTGCAGGGTAGCGGTCCTCATTAACGATCTGGTGCGTGACCGTTTGCATCTGTTACTCGTGTATGCCGGGCTGCCTCTATATCGCAGCCGGCTTACCCGGCATGACGCTCCAGCCTCGGTTCGTCAGGCCTATACAACTGACGAAATGCGGGCCATGGTGACAAAAGCCGGCACAGCGCGAGCTGAAGTTCGCCGCCACTACTTGTTCAGGATGGGTGCAACAGTTTGGAAGAATGGAAAGACGACTTCGGCTCTAGAACTTCAGACGCCGGATAAACACAAATGACGGCATTCGCGGCCTGAAACTCGTGGCGCATTACGACTTGATTATCATCGGCGGCGGACCAGCGGGCACATCCGCTGCCATCACCGCGGCTCGCTCCGGTGCCAACGTTTTGTTGCTCGAACGTAATCGATTTCCCCGCCACAAGGTTTGCGGTGAATTCGTATCGGCTGAATCGTTGGACTTGCTCGCCAATCTGCTCAATCGGGATGACCGCGGCTTATTACAAGAAGCAATTCTGATTTCGAAGGCTCGCGTTTTCCTCGATGGCAGGATCTTGCGGACGACAGTAAGTCCCGCCGCAGCCAGCATTGCCAGGCTCGACCTCGATGCCGCGCTTTGGCGGTCGGCGATTAGCGCCAACGTTGACACACGACAGCAAGTCACGGTGCAGCAAGTTACTGGAATTGAACCGTTTCGCGTTACAACCACAATCGGTGAATTTGAGACACGCGCGGTGGTGAACGCCTCCGGACGATGGTCGAACCTGAACCTTCCATTCATCGAAGAAACACCACCAGAAAAGTGGCTCGGGATCAAAGGCCATTTCACCGAACCGTCAGGTGAACCTTCGGTGGATCTGTATTTCTTCGATGGTGGTTACTGTGGAGTACAACCAGTTCGTGTTCGAAGCCAGGACCTAGGCATGGGACGGGTAAACGCCTCAGCAATGGTTCGTGCCGACGTAGGCACTACTTTGGAGGCGATCTTCTTGCGGCATCCCGCATTGCACGAACGCAGCAAGCATTGGATCGCGGCCAGCGATCCCGTCAGTACAGCTCCGCTGATCTTCCGTGATCCGCGCCCCGAGCGAGATGGGATGTTGATGGCAGGGGACGCCGCTGGTTTCGTCGACCCGTTTGTCGGGGACGGCATATCGCTTGCATTGCGCAGCGGATCGTTGGCTGCTCAATGTCTCGGCAAGTTTTTCGCGGGGGAAACTTCTCTTCCCGACGCGACAGCTCAATATCGCGAACTCTACAGGCAAACACTGGTCCCCATATTTCGCGCTTCTTCGAAGATCCGCCAGCTGCTGCGATTACCCCAAATGGTAAGGAAACCCTTGCTGATGTTGTTGGAGAGAGCTCCGGCAATTACCCGGTTCGCGGTCAGGAAAACCAGATAATAAATCGGTAAGGCGAACCTGATCTTATCGCCGGCTAGCGGACAACCAGAACTTCTCGGACGTTGTCCCGGGCAAGAAAAAATTTCAGGGAAGCAAAATCGCGAAACAGGTTTTCGATGTTCCGATTATTAAACACTCGCTGCAGCCGGAAATTATTCGGCGATGAATTTCGTGTTGCTCCCTTTTTTGTATCGCTCCGCAAATCGATCAGCTGCATTTCCAATGTGTCGGCACCCACAATGTGATAGCGGTAACAGGGCGCGTCGGGTCCGGCTTCCTGAGTGTGGAAGAATGCCAACAGGCTGCCTCCTGGTTTGAGTAATGACCAGAGACGCCCGACAACGGGTTTCACCAAGCTTTCATCCAGATAGTCGGCGAGATTCCAGCAGAGCACGATGTCAAATTGCGCTGCCGGATAGACCAAGTTTTCTTCCAGAAACCGCTTGCTATCCAGAATTGTTTTGCCGGTCTCGTCCTTGGTCACGAGGGACGGATCGGTGGATGACACTAGCAAATCATCGCTGTAGATTTTGTGCCCGCGTTCCGTGCAATAGCGAATATTGGCAGGAGAAGTCGACCCCAGATCAAGCACGCAGAGCGCTTCCTCTGAGTCTAATTCTTTAACCAACTGGCCCATGCTGCTCGACCGGCGGGTGAGACGCTTCGCTCCCTGGGCCGACCCGGGATTTTTCTCGGCACTGTCAGATGAGCTACGAAAAAATTTCATCAACCTTTACGCTGCTGACGCCCTTGGTGACCGCCGGGCATCTGGTTTATTTTACTGTCCGAGCTGACGATCGACCTGAACTCGCATGAGGAGTTGAGTGGACTTGGGCTGGACTACTTTTCTTCCGTTTTCGTCGCAGACACAGAACCCGCTCCAGCGGAAGCAGAACTGGCGCCAGCGGCTGGGCTCAGGGTAGAGGTTGCCTTCGGTCCATCCGTCTTCGCAGACTCTCTTTGAATATCTACCTTACCCTTAAAATACGCGCCCTCTTCGATAGCAACCCGCTGGGTGACGATATCGCCCGCAACCATGGCCGACTTGGTCAACTCTGCTCGCTCGGTGGTGCGGATATTGCCATCAAGCTTGCCTTGCACGATTACGGCCTTGGCATTCACGTTCGCTTTCACCTGCCCATGAGGGCCGATGACCAAACGGTTCCCGGAAAGCTCGATGCTACCCTCCACCTGGCCATCTACGTAAAGGTCCTCGCTTCCGGAAAGTTCTCCCTTGATGATGACCGATTTTCCAATATGGGCAAACTCGGCCGTTTTCGGCGTCTCCATAGCTTTCGACCTCCTCGACCTTGTGGGTTACTGATCTTTACGCGGAAGCCCCAATTACCCGTTTATCAGGTCCGAAACACCCACAACCGGAACAGGCTTAAGGGAAAGTAGAGCCAACACTTGCATGCATGCCATTAGCTTCATCGAACTATATCTCACAGTTCCCATGGGGGCAACCGTTGAAGGACGCATTCCTTCGCTAAGCCCGTAGCTTTCGCGGTTCTGACATCAATAGTTCCCAGGTCTCCCGGTGGCCATCTAGACAACACCGATAGGGGGTTTTTCGTCTAACCTGACAGGGGCGTACTACCTCTCCATGAACCACTACCGCACTGCCGCACGGATTTTATTAGTCGCGGTAGCGCTCGCCGACGGTGCCAGGGGTGTAGCGGAAGGAACTCCTGAGCGCCCCCCCGACGATCTGATCAGGCAAACCATCGCGAACGAACTCAGATCCGCCGACCAGAACTCCAACTATATGTTTCGCGAACGTAAGGAGACCCCCGAGGGCTCGCAGACTAAACTCTTTGTGCAAACTCGAGAGGCCACGGTGGGGATGGTCGTGGCCTATAACGACAGGCCTCTGAGTAAGGAACAACGTCAGGGAGAATTTGGCCGGATCCAGCATTTCATCGATGATCCGGCGGAGTTGGGGCGAAAGCGTAGTAAAGAGAAAGAAGATGCAGAACGGGTCAAACGGATCTTGAGGGCATTGCCCGATGCCTTTCTTTACCAGTACGACGGAACCGAACCAGCCAAGCCAAACGTGGGAAAGCCGGGGAGTGAACTTGTGCGCCTTAGGTTTGTTCCTAATCCGAAATATGAGCCGCCAAGCCACGTTGAACAGGTTCTCACCGGGATGCAGGGGGTGATACTGGTTGATCCGCAGACCCAGCATTTGGCCAGAATCGATGGAACTCTCATGAAGGAAGTTGGTTTTGGGTGGGGCATTCTGGGGCACCTGGATCGCGGCGGGCATTTTCTGGTTGATCAAACGGATGTAGGAGATAACAACTGGTCTATCACCCGCATGGAACTTGCGTTGACCGGCAAGATGCTCTTGTTCAAAACCTTGAACATTAAGTCAACCGAGATTTACAGTGACTTTCACCGCGTGCCGGACGATTTGACCTTCGCTCAGGGCGCAGAGCTGCTTAGAAAACAGGCAGCGGTTGTGGCACAGAATCAGCCTTGATCCGAACATCGCGATTTATCAGCTGTCGGAGCGACTCCTCCCAGCCTATAATCGCCGTACTCATCAGTTCGCCGGAGGCAGTTATGTCGATGCGGGTTCCGGTCATCGCTGTTTTTGTTATCTCGATATTTTCCCTTTCAATTTCTCCGGCCACGGCGAAAAGCAAAAAGAAGCAACAACTACCAGATGTAGTGCTAAACGCTCAGCGAGTTTTCGTGGTAATCCATCCCGATGCAAGTGAATCTCTGACTGATCCAAGGGCCAACCGAATTGCGCAGGATGCAGTGGAATCAGCCATCTCGAAATGGCACAGATACGATCTGGTGATGGAGTCCTCAACTGCTGATCTAATCATCGCAATTCGTAAAGGACACTCCGGCGGCCCGATGATCAGAAACTTGCCGGATGATCGTCCCGTTGTCGTGCAGGGCGGCGGCATACCCGGTGCCGGAGTACGTCTCGGTGGCCAACAGGGACGCCCTCCTGACCTCACCAGCCCGGATCCCGATCCCCAGGCGAGCGACCGAGGTCCACACCTGGGAAGCCAGATCGGGTCGTCCGAAGATATGTTTGAGGTCTACCTGGGAGGGTCAGACTACCCGCTGGATGCGCCGCCCATTTGGCGGTACAGCGCCAAGAACGCATTGTCCGGACCAGAGATTCAGGCCGTGGAGCAGTTCAAGAAGGCGATTGAAGAATCGGAAAAGCAACGCCAGCAAAAACCCTAAGTTTTTTCTGATTTGTCTAAGACGGCAAAAGGGTTTCTTTGCGCACCGTGAGCTTCTCGATCAAATCCTCGCGAATCCTGTAACCTCTGCCGGCCGCGTCACTCACCGCAATTGTTCCTTGCGGACTGACTTTAACCTCAGGTTCGATGATGTCTTCTTTCCAATAGCGCTTCGAGGAAGACACGTCGCCAGGCAGGCGAAAATTCTGCAGCGTCGAGAGCGCAACGTTGTGGGCCCGCCCAACCCCTGATTCGAGCATGCCTCCACACCACACCGGCACGTTGTTGTTCTGGCACACGTCGTGCACTTTTCTTGCTTCGCTGAAACCACCGACGCGACCAACTTTAATATTCACTATGCGACAAGCCTTGGTCTCGACCGCTGCTGCTGCGTCCCGGGCGTGGCGAACGGATTCGTCCAGGCAGATGGCGGTTTGCAACTCTTTCTGCAGCCGGGCATGGTAGTAAATGTCATCATTCCACAGGGGTTGTTCAATCATCAACAATTTAAAGCGGTCGAACTTTCGCAAGTGCTCAACCTCGTCGAGGGTGTAGGCAGAGTTGGCGTCGCAACTCAGTAAGATTTCTGGCCAGCGCGACCGGACTCGTTCCAGCACATTTACGTCCCATCCCCGTTTTACCTTCACCTTGATACGGCGGTAGCCGGCGGCAATCTCGGTCTCAATTTTGTCCAACAGTTGCTCGACCGAATCCTGGATGCCGATTGAGACACCACACTGAATCTCGCGGTTTGTTCCTCCCAGCAGCTTCCAAAGAGGTTCGTTCTTTTGAATTGCCTCGGCGTCCCACAACGCATTTTCTATGGCAGCCTTGGCCATGCGATGCGCGCGTATTTTCGTCATCAGCCCGGCGCTCTCATGCGCTGCCGTGATAACGCGCCCTAATACGGCGGGCGCGAGATATTGTTTGATCGTGATCCATGCCGTTTCCATCCACTCGGAACTGTAAAACGGATCCTCACCCGCGACACATTCTCCCCATCCGGATACGCCATCACACTGGGCCGTAAGCAGCAGGATACGGCGTGCATAGAGACGACCAAAGCTCGTCTCAAAAAAATGGACGAGCGGCATTTGGATTTCGCGCAGAGTGATACTTTCAATTTTCATGTGAGTTTAGGATACGTAATTCCAACGTTCATCCCACTGCCCCAGCAGGAATTTACCATTCCCTTGAGAATCCCGTTCATAGCGGAGTACTGTCAAGCCTCGGGCAAATCCTTCGACAAAATCCTTTCGATTTCGATCTTGCACTTCCTGCGCGAGATGCCGAGTGCCTGGCGACGCCTTCCATCCGTAGATTTCTGCTGGAACCGCAATTGTTTTCGCTATTTCGAATCCAGGCCAAGAGACCGAGCGCAGCCGATACTCGACCCTCTTCGACTTTAACCACCATTCCGCAACCAACCGGTCGGAGGGCAACCCGCCCTGTAAAGGTGACGAGGTAAGACCGTACTGGTTGACGCTGTAGCGACGTGCTATCGCTCCCAGACGCTCAATGTTGAGATAGGCGTTCTTGATCTCCAGTGGATCGAAAGTCCATTCGATCAGTTCGAATCCACGAACCATGGCGTCTTCCCGTTGGACAAGCTTGATTCGCTGTCCCAGCCCTTGGTTTCGATATTCGGCACGCACCGCCAGCATCTGGGAATGCAGATAAGAATGCCCGCCGCGGGCTCCGGGGATTGATAACGTGAAGGCAACCAATTTTCCGTCGTCGAAAGCGCCAATGACTTGTCCCCCGATTTTTTCCGCGACGATAAACATACGAAGAGGCACCAACTCTGCGTCGGTGAAGTTCCATACTTCCTTTTGCAACGCGACACAAAACGACATTTCTTCCAGGTTTTTAATCTTACGGATCATCAGGGAATCGGGATTCATCCCGCTTCCTGATTTTTGGCCTGTTGCCATAGCGATTCCAGTTCGATCATCGAAACCTGCTGCAGACTACGGCCGGTGGCGCGCAGCTCTTTTTCCATCCATTGAAAACGGCGCTTGAATTTTCGGTTCGCTTTTCTCAAAGCCGACTCGGGATCGAGTGAAAGAAAACGGGCAATGTTCACCAGGACAAAAAACAAATCGCCGACTTCTTCCTCCAAACGTTGCCGAAGATCTTCAGAGATCTGAAGTGCGCCTGAGTTGGCAATTCCTTGGGATTGCGGTCTAGGCCCCGGCGCAGGAAATTCATCGAGCTCCTTCTGCAATTCCTCGGTTTCTTCCTGCAGTTTTCCGAAGAGACCGTTCATATCGGGCCAGTCAAATCCTGCCTGCGCAGCACGCAAGCTCAGTTTGTAAGATTCCATCAGAGCCGGCATTGCCGTGGATACCCCAGCCAATATCGACTCCGATAACGCGGATTTTCCCTGGCCTCGGCCCGAAGCAGCTTCTCTCTTCTTTCTTTCTTCAGCTTTAAGACTTTGCCAATTTCGTATCACTTCCGATGAGGTGCCGGCTTTTACGTCGCCAAACACGTGCGGATGCCGGTCGATCAGTTTGTTGGTTAGACGGTCGAGTACGTCGTCGACCGAAAACATACCCTCGTCCTTCGCCATCTGCGCATAGAAAAGAACCTGAAGAAGCAGGTCGCCGAGTTCGCCCGGAAGCTCAGCCCAATCCCGGTTATCGATGGCTTCAAGAACCTCGTAGGTTTCTTCTACCGTGTAGGGTTTGATGGAGTCGAAGGTTTGTTCGCGGTCCCACGGGCATCCGCCGGGGGCTCGCAGTTTGGCCATGATAGACACTGCGCGTTCGAAGCGTTCGCCGGTGGTTGGCATCCGTTCATCAATGTAAACGACATTTCTGCCTGCGGGCAATCAAGCCCGTCCCCTGGAAGCGCCTGCCGACCCGACCGGGCTATGTCAAAACGTTCGCCGAGGCCAGCCAAGTGTGCTCCAATTGAGTGATCATCATCATCGCGCAAAGCCCAGTTGGGCTCGAGGTTAAGGTCATATATGTAAACAACTTGGAAGGAGCCACTAATGTCTTAGCCTCAGGGATTGCCACAGAACCATGACTCGGGTGATGGTCCAAGGCGCTTTTTCTCGCTCAGAAGACCATGAGCAGCTTTATCCTAAACGTACGAATAACCTGCCGACGCCTTGACATTGCAAATGCTCCACAATTCTCCAATTCGGCGGCCGCTCGAAGGCCAAAATTTCCAGGTGATTGTCATAGGAGGCGGCATCAATGGGGTCGCGATTGCCCGAGAATGTGCGCGCGCCGGGCGCCGTACACTATTACTGGAGCAGCACGACTTTGCGGCGGGAACCACCAGCCGAGCCACCCGCATCATTCATGGCGGTCTACGTTATCTCGAACATGCCGAACTTGGATTGGTGCGCGAGTCGTTACTAGAACGGCGGCGCATGCTTCAGCAATACCCGCACCTCGTGCATCCGCTCCATTTTCTGCTGGCGCTCGAACAGAATAGTAGCCGCAGCTCCCTCGCCGTTCGCACCGGACTTTGGCTCTATCGCCATCTGGGTGGCGGGAGGCTTTCCGCCGATTCCAGCCAGGACGACATACGCAAACTGGAACGCCTGCTCGACTCTGGACGACGTTGGTCGGTCTTCGATTATGAAGACGCGCAGTGCGAATTCCCGGAGCGGTTAGTGGCAGAGTGGCTGGTTGAAGCCATGGACGCGGGTGCCGTTGCTTGCAATCACACTCAGGTGCTGGCGGTGGATGTGCGGCATCGGCGTGCTGTGGGCGTGCTCTTGCGCGATCTGATCAGTGGTAAAGAGGAACGCGTCGGAGGAAGTTGGATTATTAATGCCACCGGGCCATGGGCCGACCGGATATGCCAACGCTCGCAGATCAATACTCCCCATCCGATGGTCGGCGGAATTAGAGGATCGCATATCGTAGTGCCGCGCTTCGCTGGGGCTCCTGATGCGGCGGTCTATACCGAAGCGATCGACAAGCGCCCCATTTTTGTCATTCCCTGGAATGAACAGATACTGGTAGGCACAACCGAAGTTGCCGATCAGGGTGATCCTTCCAAAGTTGAGCCCGCCCAAGCCGAAATCGATTACCTGGTCAGCTCATTGCTGCACTTGTTTCCACGGATCAAGATCTCCGCGGGGGATATTCGCTATGCGTTTGCGGGCGTTCGGCCTCTTCCCTTCGCCCCGAAATCCAAGGCCGCCTCTGTAACTCGCCGGCATTATCTGCATGATCATGTCGAGGACGGGGCTGAGCACATGATTTCCGTGATTGGCGGCAAGTTAGCCACCGCGGCCGAACTAGCTCGGCAGTGCGTGGCAAAGGTTGGAATCACACAAAAGTCTCCTCAACTGCTCGCTGTCGCATCGGAAAAGAGTGCAGATCTGACATTTGACCGATGGGTAATCGAGGTCGGCAGCGCCGGAGGCATGACCGATGCCGCGGCTAGAAGCGTCGTGGAATGGCACGGCAAACGCTCTCTGGCGATTGCGCGCATGGCCCAGGGAAATCCAGATCTTCGCGCACCTCTCTGCTCCCACTCGGAACACATTGTGGCGGAAGCGGTGGACGCCTTGTCCAATGAGTGCGCCGTCACTCTGGGGGATGTCCTGCTGCGACGTGTGCCAGTCGCGCTGGGTGGTTGTTGGTCGTCCACCTGTAGCCGAGAGGCGGCGCTCCGTATCGGCGCTGCGGCTGGTTGGACGGACAAGCAGGCGGCGACAGAGCTTGAAGCCTTCGAAAGCGAGCGATCCGCTTTTCTGCAAAAACCCGCCCAAGTGAACGCTGTCCTGGAAGCTGCAGCGGACTAGGCTCTTCTTGCCATCAGCCCCGCTTTGAGCCCAGCGTGCGTACCAGCAGTTCACATTCATCTGAAATGATTCCGTCCACTCCCCAGCCAGCGAATCGCATCATAAATTCGTGATCATTTACCGTCCACACAAACAGTTTGAGGTCGGCATTGTGCACGTTTCGTACCAGGTCTCTGTCTACGAGCGAGTGTTGAGCAATTACATAATCGACGGGCAACTTGGGCCATCGTGCGAGTTGGCCGGCATTCTCACAAATAATTCCTATCTGGGCCGACGCGCTGCGGGCTTTTAGTTCCATCACCACGTCGGGAAGAAACGAAGAGATCACATATCCCCGTTTTGGCGGAAAGTCATGTAAGGCGGTCAAAACGATCGATTCCAGATTTCTTACTTTGAGCTCGATATCCAGGAAGGCCTCTCCTTGATATTTCTGCAGGATCTGACCTAACGTCGGAAGATGGGGCAACTGGGTCGCCCGCGCGCGTGAAATCGTCACGCGGCCGGCCTGCGGATCGTGACAAATCACCGCGCTGCCGCATGCGGTTCTGCGAACATCGAACTCGAAGCCGCAACAACCGTTAGCCAGAGCTAGATCAAACGATGCACAGGTATTTTCAAGGACGCCAGGGTACGAGCGTGCACCGCGATGGCCGAGGAGGAGGGGAAATTGGGCCATGCTAGCGCATTTTAAGTTCCCGATCGGAGGCGGGTTAGTTCTTTCGTCCAGAACTAGTCCAAATCGAAATCCCGGATTGGTTTGCCCGTGTCGGGGCTCTCTTTGGCTTTCTTTACCGCTTCCTGAAACTTTTTCTCCAAAAGGCTGGAGGCGTTCTTTTGCGCCTCGACTGACTGACGGAAGATCGAATCACGGCGATTATCCTGTTCTTTCATCGCCTTGGCAGCCTCCTCAATGTCGGCAAACATCTTCGGTTTCACCGCGGCGGTGTGCGCGATAACTGCCTTGGATTCAGCATCCACTTTGAGAACGGCATTACAACAAGGACAAGTTACCTCGAACTGAGAATCACTGTTCGCCATCACCAAATCATACGCCAAGTCGTTAATCATGCGGATGAAGCTTGATGGGGAAGATTTTGAACAAATTAAGCATCTCCCATCCCAGCAAAACGATCGAGACTATGACCACGAGGATGGCAATGGTTTCCCCGAAATTTAAGCGATTGCGGGAAGGCTCAAAACGCCTCGCAACCAGCCCGAGGATGTTGAGTGTAGCGAACCCGAACACCAGTACCCACAAAATGCTGTAAATGTTGCTCTTCTTATCGAGGTCTTCAAACAAGATCAATGCCATGAATTGAAACCGCAAACCGCGTTCCAGCCATGAGGCGGACAGGTGTAGATGCAGATAGGTCATTAGCGCGGAAAAAAATGAGGGCATGGGCCGGTTTCTGATGTCGCAGGCAAAGCCTGATGCGTTGCCAAAGGAAACGATATTACCCTTTTCCAGTCACGAAGTCAGCGGTTTCTGCCCAAACAATCACAAGAGGCGAACTTCGGCAAATTGTTGCAGTAACAGCAATTCCCGTTGATCGGGCTTGGAGTAGAATGTCGCCGGAATGAAACCAGCAACGAAACGGATCTGTCTTTCTCTGCTGTCCTCACTAACTTTAACTGCTGGATATCACGTAACTGCTCAGACAAAACCGTCAGTGGCGCGAGATCTCGACCCCATTCCATCGAGCCTTGATGTCAGAGCCGAAGCGTCTCTCTCCATAACTCGTGGCATCCTGAAGGTCGAACGCTTTAGAGATCCGGTCGATGTCCTGCGCGATCGATGGGGTGTGGCTCACATATATGCGTACAACCAGCACGATCTGTTCTTCGCCCAGGGATTCGTAACGGCTCAGGACCGGCTATTCCAAATGGAACTCTGGAAGCGGGCGGGACAAGGGCGTTCACCGATGGTATCAACGCTTACATCGCAAAACGCGCAGCTCCCGGAGGCCGTGGATTTCCGGTCGAATTTCAAATTGCTGGCTTTCAACCTGAGCCGTGGAGGCCGACCGACTGTCTAAACCGGTGCTTTCTCCATGACCGGTAATGCCTTTGAGGAATTAGCGCACGCGCATGACTCCCTCACGATCTCGGCCCCACTCCACGCCCGGTAAACGCCACCGGATATTTCGCAGATTCGTTTGACCAGGTTTCCGGGGCAAGCTATCGTGAGATTTTGGACCTCAGTGACTGGGACCACTCGCTAGCCGTGACCCCGGCCAAAGCGGACAGCCGGGCAGTCCGCATTATGCGGATTTGCTGCCCATCTGGCGGGAAGGAAAATATTTCCCGCTTGCGTATTCGCGAGCGGCTGTCGAAAAGAAGTAACCGACAGGCTAACTTTACAATCATAGGAATTTCAGCGAACAATTCGAGATTAAATCATGATGGACAATGCCAAGTTACTGGTATTCCTCCCTGCAGCGTTTCTTCTGGCAATCGCTCCGGGTCCCGGAATGTTATACGTTTTGGCAAGAAGTTTGGCAGGGGGCAGACGTGAGGGCGTGCTTTCGGCGCTAGGGACCTTCGGCGGCGGAATGGTGCACGTCCTGGCCGCTGCCGCCGGAATTTCTGTCATCCTCGCGAAATCAGCCATGGCATTCGCCGCGGTGAAATATCTGGGCGCCGCCTATCTTTGTTTTCTCGGTGTTCGCATGATTGTTGAGGCCCGTCAGGATGTAAAGGGCGGTGAACCCTCGATACCGTCACCGATGCCGAGCAGGAATCCCTTTTGGCAAGGTGTGACTACCGAAGTGCTAAATCCGAAGACAGCGCTCTTTTTTCTGTCTTTTATTCCTCAATTCGTAAACCGCGAGAGCGGCCACGTGTTCTTGCAGTTTTTGATGTTGGGTAGTGTCTCAGTAGGTCTAAACACGTCAGCAGATTTAGTAGTGACGGCGTTGGCCGGGCCGCTCGGCAACTACGTCCGTTCCTCTGCCAAGTTCAGGAAACGTCAACGAACGGCCACTGGTGCGATCATGATTGGATTGGGAACGTATTTGGCGACGAGCGAAAAGTAGTTGAAGTTAAAGTGAAATGATCTGATGATCGAGGCAGTCGATCCGGATCGTGTCGTACAGGTCGCGTAAAAGTTCAGTTCCGGAGCGCGCCACAAAGTAAATACCGCCCACTTCCCGCTCCTGCAAGACCTTGTTCGGATAAAGCGCATTGCTCAGCAATTCAGCGTGGCGGCCCAGGAGTTCGCTCTGTCGAAGTTCTGCCCGCGCGGCGCGGGAACGCAATTGCTCAAGTTGGTGTTGCATCTTCGATCCCGCATTCGCTGCCGCCTCTACCAGTGTCTTATCAAGCAATTCGAGAGGCCGTTGAATTGCCGCCATGGATTTTTTCAAGGCCGCTTCAGCCTGCTCGAAAGCTGACTGGAGATCGGGAGGTAGGGTATGTTCCGCCAAGGTCTCTCGCAAAATCTCCGGGCCTTCGAAAACCTTCGAAGGGCTCAGGGCATAACGTTCAAGTAATACTTGAGGTTTCCGTTCCAGAATAGTCGCGGAAAACCTGGGAAGAATCGGCGTAACTCGTCCGAGAAGAGCCTTATAAACTACTGCGCCTTGAGCGAAATATGCCACTTCGGCGGCGCCACCAACGTAGGCAATTGTCGGTAGCAGATAATCCTGCACCACCGGTCTTAGAAGAACGTTGGCACTGAACAGTTGAGGCTGGGAAGAAATGCGCTCCGACAGTTCGGATTGAGAGATCTTTTCTTCCCCAACCATGAACTCGCTTTCACCGGCATCCCCGTCGGATCGACGGTGTACCGGAGTGCGGGCTCCATCCTTCAACATGAACAGCAACGTGGACGATGGAGTGACCTTCACCTGCTGGTGATACCCCGCGAGTTCTAGCTCCTTCCCGCGAGAGAGCAAAGACTCGTCTAGATCGGCCGCGCGGCGAATAGCTTCGAGGTATATCGGTCCGGCAATCCGTTGTAGCTCAGGATCGGATGCATCCAGCAAAACCACTCCCCAATCGGCAAACAAGCGTGCGAATAGCCGAGCATACGCTCCGCCGAAGTTTTCGCCGGGCCGATAGGACTCTCTCAAGAAAGTAGTAGCCTCGGTCTCGCCCAAAGAGGTGGCCGCGGCTTTAACTACCGCCGCAATTTCAGCCCCAAAGACCACCTTGCCCACCGGCGCATCTGACGCACCCCGCGTCGCCGCGGAGAGCTCCTGCAGAGAGCCATCCCCTGCCAGAACTGAAACGTGATTGATCTCGGCTAAATCGTGGTCGGTCGTAGCCAACCAAAACACAGGCACACAATCGCATCCCGCACCAGTCGCTTCCTGGGCCAGCTTCACCGTACTCAATGCTTTGAAAAGAGAAAATAGTGGGCCACCGAAAAGACCGACCTGTTGCCCTGTAACAACTGCGCCAGCCCCTCTTCTTAGACGTGCGATATTTTCTAGCGTCTTCGCTGACGCGCCCCATACCTTGTTCTGCCGTTCCAGAATGTCAGCAACTTGTTCGCGGCGCGCCAGATCATAACTCAGCGCCGAAGCCTCCTCCTTAAACCATTCGGAGAAGTATGGGGAACGCGAATAAAACGGACGGACAGCGGGAGACCAGGAAAGGAAATCGGTAAAAAATGGCGTGGTATGCGGAATTTGACGAAATGGCAGACACTGCGACTTCACCGGCAATGCCCCTGGCAAGGCTTCTTCATACATCCTTGGACGAAAGCAGTCATGGCTTGGTCAACACCCAATTGTACAGAAGGTGCCGTAGTTGAGATGTGAGAAACAGCCTCAGGATGCAAAAGTCTTGGGCGAACTCGTGTAAGTGCGAGCGTCCACGCTCATACCGCGGACGGAAGGAGCAAGGTCTGCAAACAGGATTAGCGTTTGCGTTGCCAACGGAAGCAACGAGAACATTTCTAGTAGCGGAGCGCAATACGGGCAGGTTTCTGGAACGGAAGGCTAGAGTCAAAAGCCGCGGGCGGAGGCGCACACACCACACGCCCAGTCAAATCTGTTTATTTCGATTTGGAGAAGTCTTCCACGGCGAACAACTGCCCATTGCGCTCAACAATCCCGATGCCAACTACGTTCATGTCCGAGTCCAGGATATTTGCGCGGTGATTTGGCGATTTCACGAATTGAGCATGGATCAACGAAGGCGAGGGCCCTTGCGCGACATTCTCGGAGAGCCAGACAAAGTGAGCTCCAGCTTGTCGCACCCGCCCTGGAAGGCTCGGTTCGCCCGGAAACTGATGCGAGAGTTCTTCTTTATGTGCCATCTCGCTTGCATGCTTTCGGGCTGCTACTGCCAGAGCGTCGTCCCATCGCAGCGCCGGCAACCCGTGCGACATGCGCTCCCGGTTAGTGGCATTGAATAACTCTCGCTCCGGATTGCCGTTTCTGCTTTCTGCCATTCCGGAAGCCGAAAACAAACCGATGCAGACGACCGTCAACGCAAATTTTGACCAGTTTCCCATTGGGCTCCTCACGCTTATTTAAACCCAGTCTGGGAAGAATGATGCGTACTCAGGAGGGCACAATGCGAATCTCCAGTGCAGCATCTTCGGTAACGTTTCTGCATCTAATTGAGGTAGATTGACTTCCATCACATAGCAACTTAGATTGGAAGCGACTCTTTAAGCCATGCTTGGGGAGTTTTTTATTCTTGCTCTTTGCAAGGCCATCCCACCAGTGGGGGCGTCACGGCTTCGACGGAGATGCTTTCGGCCAAGAGGCATGCCGGGGTGCACACACCCGTAATCGCGTGCAAAATGATAATTGCCAATCAACAAATGGCATACGCAGCCTAATTAATTAGGCAGCCGTCTTCCACAGCTTCGCCCTTGGGCTGTGCGCGGACGTCACACAGAGGGCTGGTCTTCCCCGTTACGTCTGGGCGGGGAGGGCGAGACTTTCAGGCTAGCGGAAACCGTTTCTTGTCCGTTCTGAGCGGGGGCCGCGAACGTCCCAGGGTAATGCCTGGGGCATGAACGCGAATAAGCATGTAGTCTCTTGACCTGTAACATTTTCGGACGCGGGTTCGACTCCCGCCGCCTCCACCATTAACCAGTTTATTATCAATTACTTACACATCTTAATTTCGCATGATAACTTTCTGCAGCGGCGGTCCTCCGCCGGGCTTCTCGCTTTTTCGTTCCACCGATTACGACCGATTACTCCTGCAGGAAGAGCTGGGGAGAAATGGATGCTCGGTTTTCGCACTGCCATTCTTGAGCAGGATCTATTTTATAAGTTCCTCGTTGCCGACCAACCGCCAGTCGAACACGCAAAGGCAATGGGTTGATCACAGACGGAAGGGGTCCGACTATTGCAGTTTCGCGTACTCCGCTTCAGCTTGCTTCAGGATGGAAATGTTGGGGTCTGCGTCTTTCCAGAGGGTAAGAAAATCTCGGTAGGCAGCCTTCGCTCTGGAGATCTCGCCTTCCATTGCGTAAGCGCGGCCGAGTTGGAGATGTGCCAGAGCACCGATGGGCTCATTCAGCACAATACCCCGATGATCGAGAATCTTGCGGAACTCGGTGGCTGCTTCGCCACCTTGATGCGCGGCAAGATAGACTTCTCCTCGCACATAGACGGGGTACAAATTGGGCCAGTTGTAGAAGCTGTATGCGGGAAGGCCAAGTTCATAAGGATCAGCGGCAGCAAGAATATCAAGCGCCTGTTGCGGATTTGAACGACTGAGCGCAAGCTTTGCGCGCAGCGTTGGGAGGTAATTGAAGCGCACAATGGTATCTTCGGGATACCGCTTGGCCAAATCGTCGGCCAACACTTGCGCCCGCTTTGTTTCCCCCGCAAAGGCAAGAGCTAGCGCCACGCCATAGTCCACCTCTCGTCCCCTCGAATGTCGCATTGCAGTCGCGGCCAGTTGCCGTGCTCCGTAACCATCGCCGACCAATGCTTCCCGGACGGCAGATACGGCGTAGTAACCGGCGGCAGTTTCTTTCTCGCCCGCTCGCTCCGCAGAAACGACAGCACGCTGCGAGGAATTCCGCGCATTTCCGACGTGTCCGAAGTATGCAGCGGTGTCCGCTTCCATTGCCAGTAACAGGTCCTCCTCCCCTGGTTTCCCTATTGCACTTGCGCCCTGCCGCGCCATTTCCGCAGTGTCATCGCGATAAAAAGCGATGCCATAGAGAACTGCGCCCAAATCCGAATCCAGGCCCTTCGCGTGCGCCTCTTTCGCTGTCGCCACAGCATCTTCGACCCGCTCCGAGAGCAGGTAATTCAACGCAACAAGGCGATAAAGAAAGGTGTTGGAGGGAGCGAGATGAAGTGCCTCTCGAGCCTCGTTGAGGGCAGCACCGTATTGTCCCAACATCATGGAGCAACCAGTGAGCATGTTATGCGCATAACCACTATCCGGATATATCTTCGCGTACACTTCAAAGCTGCGCCGCGCGTTCATGAGGTCGCCGGTCGCGTAAAAATAGTAATCTCCCTCAACGCCTGACTTTTCCCGGTCGCTGACTCGTGCACGCAACCGGAATGCCTTCCGCATGTACTCGGCCGAGGAGCCGGTCTCACCGAGAGTTGAATAAGCATCGCCTAGGGCCCAATAGGCCATAGCAAAATTGGGGTCTATTTCGATGGCTCGGTGAAAAAAGGGCAAGGAGGCCGCGAAATTACCTGTTTGCGACTGTATATTCTCCCCCAGGGTGTAAGACTGCAATGCGTCAAGGGATGGCGTGGTCACTTGCGCAAGGCGAATATCGTACTTCTGCACGTTACCCAAAGATTCTCCGAGCCTTCTACGCATTTCCGAAGCCAGCCTGCCGAGCGTATCGAGAACATCGTTCCTGCCTTGCGCCTGTGCTTCTTCGCTCGCCAGCAATTCTCCGCTGGCGCAATCGACAGCCCTGAGGATGAGGTCGTATCGAGTCCCGATCAAGGAGATCGAGCCATCCAACGCTACTGCACTATTGGTTCTTTGACACGCCGCCCGAGCTGTTTCTGGAGTAAGTGGGGCATTCGTCTCTTGACCCATCATCCGCAAAGCCCGTTGGATCTGTTCCTCCGACGCAAGCTTCAGAAATGGAGACTGCTGTAACTGAACCGAGAGGCCTTGCCGGAGCGTTCCATCGAATACTCCCTCCCCCGTCAAATTGGCGAAATCGCCAAGAACGACGGTCTCTTTCTCCGTGACATGACGCGCTAGCCGCGAGCGCCAGACCAAGCCTCCGGCTAGAAGCCCTGCAATCAGAAGGAACGACAGAGGCATCACGATCTTCCAACGTTGCGTCCGTGATACCGCCAGGACGCCCGGGGCCTGTGCGCTCTGTCCGTCGCTCGCGACTGGCGCACTCGGCATGAGGTAGGGGACGGCCGAAGGCTGGCTCTTAGAAACGTCGGCGCGGTTTTCCTCCTCAGGACTTTCCTTAAGACTAATGACCGGTGCGATGAAGCGATACCCCTGTCCTGTCACTGTCTGTATAAACCGCGGCTGTTCGGGGTCGTCCTTCAAGACCTGGCGAATCTTGCGGATGGCGCCCCTGGTGCTGTTATCAGTGTCGAGGAAAACTCCTTTGCCCCATACCTTCGTGGCGATTTCATCCCGAGTGACGATTTCACCCGGGCGATCGAGCAGCAGTACCAGGATCTCCAGCGGGATACGCTCCAGCTTCAGCACGCGACCGCCACGGCGCAGCCTACGGGCACTCTCGTCAACTTCGAAGTCTTCGAACCTGATCGGTCCTGGCGCTCTGATTGGCTCGGAAGCCATTGGTACCCCATGGAAGAGGGCACGATTTTACACCATTTCGGAAGAACAGAGTTAAAGGCACATTAACTCTATAACTTAGCGCGACATAAAAATTAACGCCCGACACACGCTCCGCTATGGACGACTGGCAACCTGGTCGCCATGATGCCGGAGCTTGTTCGTGGAGTGTTGTTGCCCACCCTTCAGACCTTCAGGATGGAGGATGGGGATGTGCCGCTCAATACCCGTCACACCACCAGAAGATGAATCCTTTACCACTGGCCGAAGCGGAGTCAAACAATTAGGAGAAATGGACAATGAAAATGAAAAGGATAGCAAGAGTATCGGGGGCTTTTGCGTTTGTTTGTGCTTTGGCCTTTGGTGGGTACGTGCTCAAGATGTGGGCAAATCCTGCGATCGGCGTTCACCGCACCTTAATTGGCAGAGGGACGTATGGCCGTTTCATGGTGAATACCGACCAGAACCAAACCTTGAATCCCCTCGACCCAACCGTAAAACCGTTCCAATACATCGCAAAAGCGCAGGCTCTTGATAAGACGGATCCCGCTATTGATGTCGAGGTAGATACCCACCTCTACGATCCATTGGGTTCCACAGGCTGGCATAAACATCCAGGGCCGGTGTACATCACCGTAACCTCAGGTCAGCTCACGTTCTACGAATTTGATGACCCCACGTGTTCGCCTCATGTGTATAGCAAGGGTCAAGGCTTTGTTGACTTCGGGAGCGGGCACATCGGCATTAACCAGGATGCTATTAGTTCGGCGAGCGATGTTACGGTCGCAATTACTTCGGTCGGGGGTGTGTTCCGCACCGAGCTTCCGGCTGGGAATCCCAATTGTAGCTTCTGACGACCGGCGGCGATCACATCTGCGCCTCCGAGGTCATGATTCGTCGCCGCCCGCAACTCGCTTTGATGTCGGCACTGCAGAATTGAGCGGTTCACAAGGTAGAACCAGTTGACTCCATGCTGCTCTAAGAAACTGTTCTAGCGAGTTGCGGGCCTGGCCAGTTCCCTGAGGATGAGGCGGGAGCCCACCACGTTCCCGCGCCGGCGAGCGCCAGTTTCAGTAAAGCGCCTCCGACGCAGGCGGGGTGACTGCGCTGGACTCGATCCCGCGATCGCCCGAAGGGGATGCAGAGGCGGACGTGGGCGGTGCGAAGCCGACGATTTCCCCGGTGATGTCTCGGCCATCTGAGTAGACGGTCACCAGTTTTCCCGGATTTGAGTGCAGAAGTTCTGCAAGTGAGACTGCAGGTGCGGCGTATTTCGTCTGTTGCTCGAAGGCCACTAGCTCTTCGAGCGTGGCACCGGGATCATTCGGCGCGAGCCAGAGGGTGCCAAGAGTCGCGGCCGGCACGGAGAGAATCCGGCCTTCGCCGCCGGCCACGCGGACTTGCCCCTGGCGGATGAAAAAGCCCAGGCCGTTCTTGAAAGCGGCAACGGTCGTCGTTCTGATTTGCGCGTCGGGAAGTTCGGCAGTCCATACGCCACTCGGGGCCAGCAGGGTCACGACCGTTACAAGCACAGCCTGTCGTTTTAAAATTCAAATCCGCACCTCCGGGCCACTTTGGCAGCGAGAGTCCAAGATTTGTTCGTGGCGATGGAATTGCCCCGCGCCACCCCGTGTCTGACTGCGGCTGCCGGTTCGAAATGTCGGACCATAGCGCGGCAAGTACCACTTATTTGATACCGGGGAGTTCACACAATCGAGTACGTAGAATGATTCCCCCGCTAACAAGGCTGTCGGTCAGATGGAATCGTGTTGTAGAGGCTGCCCGACGCCCCTCCATCTTTTTCCCAACATTTGATTGGGTGGGCAAAACTCTATAGGGTGATGGTGGGGTTTTGCTTTGGAAATCTATTTAGTTGACGGGACCTACGAGCTCTTTCGCCACTACTATGCTCTGCCCTCTGCGCGAGATGCGGAGGGACGCGAGGTAGCGGCGGTCCGGGGCGTCCTTGCGTCGGTTCTGGGCATGATTAAGAGCGGCGCCGCGCACATTGCGGTGGCAACCGATCACGTAATTGAGTCTTTTCGCAACGAACTGTGGTCTGAATATAAGACCAGTGAAGGCATCGAGCCCGATCTACTTGCCCAATTCCCTCTGCTTGAGGAGGTCCTTTCAGCCGCCTGCGTGCTTGTTTGGCCCATGGTTGAGTTCGAGGCGGACGACGCGCTGGCCGCGGCGGCCGTTGCATCCGCTAAAGATGCGCGCGTCGAAAAGGTGATCATCTGTACTCCAGACAAAGATCTCGCCCAGTGCGTAAGTGGCACGCGAATCGTTCAGCTGAATCGGAGGACCCGCGTCACTCTGGACGAAGCCGGGGTAATCAAGAAATTTGGCGTCTCACCGGCGTCCATCCCCGATTATCTCGCGCTCGTGGGCGATTCGGCAGACGGCTACCCGGGTCTGCCCGGCTGGGGTGCGAAGTCGTCGGCTGCAGTGCTGGCCAAGTTTCTGCACCTCGAAACCATTCCCGCGGACAGCCGCGATTGGCACGTGAACGCCGCAAACGCCGGCGCCCTTGCAGCGACTCTGGTACGCGAGCGCGACCGTGCGCTGCTCTTCCGGAGGCTCGCCACTCTTCGCACTGACATCGCTCTATTTGATGATGTGGATCAATTGAGGTGGAATGGTCCTACCCCGGCCTTTGCCAAGCTCGCAGCTCGACTGGACGCAGCGCGTACCGAAAGCCGGGGGCCGTCTGCAAGCCGCTCTCAGAAAAAGAGCACTGTCTGATCCTCGCCCGGCCATTTCAAGCCGGGTGGCAGAGCAGTGCGTTCCCCTCCAGATCTGACGATTGATCTATAAGGCCCGTCCCGCGCACACTCCGGACGCCCACGCCCACTGGAAGTTGAATCCACCCAAGTGTCCGGTCACGTCCACGACTTCCCCGATGAAGAACAGTCCGGGCACTTTCTGGCTTTCCATGGTCTTGGCCGATAGCTCGTTCGTGTCGACGCCTCCGACCGTGACTTCAGCTTTGGCGTACCCTTCCGTTCCAACCGGAAACAATGTCCATTCGTGGATGTTGTGCTCCAGATCGCTGAGTGCGGCGTTCGTCCATGCCTTGGGAGAATGCAGTTCGAGCCAGCGGTCGGCGAGCCGGTTCGGAAGAAATTTCCGCAATGCCGCTCGCAGTGTCGGGATATCTCGTCGAGACGCCGCTTGCAGAAGAGGCGCTGTGACTTCCTCACCGGGTACAAGATCAAGCAAAACAGGTTGATTCTTGCTCCAGTAAGACGAAATCTGCAGGATTGCCGGCCCGCTGATGCCTCGATGAGTAATGAGCATTTTTTCCCGAAAGCGTTGGCGATCCCACCGCGCAACCACTTCGGTAGAGACTCCTGACAGCTCGGCATAGGATCGTCGATCCTCGTCGTTGAATGTGAGGGGAACCAGTCCTGGCCGAGTCTCGCAAATCTTCAGGCCGAACTGGCGAGCGACGGCATAACCAAAATCGGTAGCGCCCATCTTAGGAATTGAAAGTCCGCCAGTGGCGACAACCAGAACCGGAGCATGAAATTGTTTGTCAGAGGCTCGCACGACGAACTCATTGCTGCGGGCCACTTCTTGTACACCGACTTTCGTGATGAGGTGCACGCCGGCATCCGCACATTCCCTTTCGAGCATTCCAAGAACATCTTGCGCGGAACGATCGCAGAAAAGCTGGCCTAAGGTCTTTTCGTGATAAGGGATCCTATGTTTGTCGATGAGTGCGATGAAGTCGGCTGGCGTGTAACGAGCGAGCGCTGATTTGGCGAAGTGCGGGTTGGAGGAAATAAAGTTATCGGGTGTGCAATGAATATTGGTGAAATTGCATCGCCCACCACCGGAGATCAGTACCTTTTTCCCAGGCCGTTCGGCCAATTCAAGAATCGCGACACGCTTACCGCGCTTGCCCGCTTCCATCGCGCACATCAGACCGGCGGCTCCGGCGCCGATAATCAATGCATCGTATTTAACCGGCGGAGAACTCATCGGCCACACAGAATATACCGAGGCACCAATAAGAGTGGGACGAGCTCAAGGATCGCTTTCTCTGGTTCATGCATTTATAAATAAAAACACGGCGGACGGTATCAAGGCCGCGTAAAGCAGTCTTCCACAAGCGACCATTGTTCCGATTCATTTCAAGGATTGGAAACACTTCAGCGAATCGAAAGAAGTGATCTCACAGGCATTCAAGGCTGGCATCGGTTCGCGTGTTCACTAAGTGCAGCGCAGCCCCAAATTGAGGTTCCCCTAGGCGCTTCCACGTTGGGAAGACGAATTTAAATATCTGAACATCAAGCACTTGCGAATAGCTCGGTTTTTAGAACTTGCGGCCCTGCCGAAACCCGATCAGGAGCCGACCTCCTCCACCAATGTGCAAACAATTGCGCAGCCGCCCCAGAAGCCGTACGCAAAGCTGCGTTTACGCAATGCATAGTTTGGTACAGGTATTGCATATACCCATATGCCGCTCCACTGGTGGGTTTTGACGGAGCGACAGGCCGCCGCTGACTCACAACGTTTTCGGGGAAACGGAGCCGCAACCTTTTTAGGGAGATGAATTCAATGAAGACAATTGTATTCGCAGCGTTCTTTTTCTTTGCCACTGCGGCTTTGGGGCAAACTACAGGCGGCGCCGCATTGCTCAACAGCGAACCAGTCGTGACCCAGTTCGCAAGCCATAACGCACATGCGAGTCAACAGCCCATGGGTATGGAACGGAATCTTCTGGGAGTATCTGGTGTCACTTCTGCTCGCGGCGAGCGGCCCCTGTGGGAATTTGCCAGCGCAGCCGCACTTATTCCTCTTGGCGATTCAGCTCGGGACTTGAAGAAGGCGCACGAAGTGGCTAAAAGAGCCAACATCGTCTGGACCAACTAGTCAGTCGGCGCCAGCAGGCAGCTCGAAGTGACTAAAACTTTTCTGGCCGGAATGCCCCATTTGATCGCGTCTCTTGCGAACACTGGGGCATTTTCATTGGAGCTTAACGTCCGCAGGTGAGGCCTCTGAAAGATTTACCGCTATTTGCATTTCCAGCAGCAAACCACGTTGAATTTCTCAGTCTGACTCAAACCCGTCTTTGCCTGCTACATTAAATCCATGACCAAGCCAAAGCTGAACATCGCCATGATCGGCACCGGCTTCATCGCCAAGGCCCATTCCAACGCCTTCCGGCAGGTTGGCCACTTCTTTGAGGTTCCTTATAATCCCGTCTTAAAAGTCTTGTGTGGACGCAATCAAGAGAAGCTCAAAGCTGGAGCCGAGCGATGGGGATGGTCAGAGACCGCCTTGGATTGGCAAGCCATCGTTCGTCGGCCCGATATCGATGTCGTCGACATCGCGGTTCCTAACTCGTTGCATGCGCCCATCGCGATCGCTGCCGCGGATGCCGGTAAAATTGTGCTGTGCGAGAAACCGTTAGCTACGTCACTGGCCGAAGCCGAAAACATGGCGGTAGCCATGCGCAAGGTGCCAAGCTTGGTGTGGTTCAACTACCGTCGGATTCCGGCCGTCGTATTTGCCAAAAGACTGATCAGCGAAGGCCGCATCGGGCAGGCCTATCATTACCGCGCAACCTATTTGAACCAATCCGGCAACGATCCCAGCAAAGCCACCACCTGGCGATACAGGCGATCCGAGGCTGGGATGGGGGCTGCCGGCGACTTACTTTCTCACTCAATCGATTCCGCTTTGTATTTGAATGGCCCGATTTCCGAGCTTACAGCCTTGTCCCATACTTTTGTTCCCGGGCGGGATGTAGACGATGCCACGACCGTGCTGACGAAGTTCGCTAACGGCAGCATCGGAACATTCGAGGCCACAAGGTTTGGCGTGGGATGCCGGAATCGAAAGACGTTCGAGATTAACGGCTCGAAGGGAATGTTACGTTTCAATCTGGAGGAAATGAATCAGCTAGAGTTTCTGGATGCTACTGAGCCTGCAAACCAACAGGGCGTACGGAACATAAGTGTTACGGGCCCCAATCATCCGTACTCGGACAATTTCTGGAAACCGGCCCACATCATCGGCTATGAGCACACCTTTATCGCCACGTTAGGAGACTTTCTAGCTACTCGAGACCGTCTAAAGCCCTCAACCGAGGATCTCGACAACGCTGTAGCGGTTCAAAGAGTATTGGACACCGTTGAACGATCGGCTGCGTCGCGACGTTGGATGCAGTTGTAACCTCGGATCAACCTGCATCCGAGGGAAGTTCAAGCGGCTCTATTGAAGAGTCACTTTTCCGCTTAACTCGGTTTGTGCCGACGATCGTGCGACATATACATCAAAGTCGCCGGGCTCTACTGTCCACTCATTTTTTTTCACGTCGTAGTAGGAAAAAGCTCTGTGGTTGAGGATCACGGTTACGGGCTTTGTTTCCCCAGCGCCGAGAGTGCTTGCAAATCATCAAGGCCTCCACTTTTAACAAAATGAATAGCGCCTGAGTAAAACCCCTCGACACAGACACCCTAACGTTGCACCCTTCCTGATCCGCCGCCCTTGAGCAGGGTATTCACTTCATCGACAGTGGTGCGGCTGAAGTCGCCAGGAATGGAATGTTTCAGGCAGCTCGTGGCCACCGCAAACTCAAGGGCCTCGTGATGCGTAGGAAGAGCCTGGAATCCGTAGATCAGGCCGGCGGCAAAAGAATCGCCAGCGCCCACTCTGTCTACGATGTGCGTGATGTCGTAGGCGCGGCTGACCATAAAAGATTGTCGGTCGTTGAGGCACGCGGACCAGCCGTTGTGCGACGCGCTCTTCGATTCCCGGAGAGTGATCGCGATAGCTTTAAGGTTGGGGTACTCGTGCAAGACCTTCGCCGTCAAGTTCTCATACTGTTGGCGATCCAACGAACCGGAATGGACATCCACCTCAGCTTCAATGCCGAGGGCCATTTGGACATCTTCTTCATTCGCAACCGCGATATCGATATGCTTGACCAGTTCGCGCATGACATCGACGGTAGGCTTGCCCCACTTCCAAAGATTCTTACGGTAGTTCAGATCGCACGAGACAATAATTCCCTTCTGTCGGGCTTTCTTCGCCGCCTCCAGCGCGAGGTCGGCCGCAGAACTGCTGATGGCGGGTGTAATACCGGTGACGTGAAACCAGCCCGCGTTTTCCAATGAGAGGTCCCAATCGATATCGCCTGTCTTAGCAAGTGCGATGGCACTAAAATCGCGGTCATAGACCACCCTGGAAGGCCGCTGATTGGCGCCAGCCTCGAGATAATAGATACCTAGACGCCCCTTTCTCCGAACAATTCGGGACGTATCCACGCCGAACCGCCGCAGTTCGCCAATGACTGCGTCAGCCACGGGATTCTTTTCTGGCAGCACCGTGACGAAGGCAGCGGGCAGACCTAATTGCGCTAGCGCGACAGCGACGTTGGCCTCGCCGCCTCCAAAAGTGGCTACAAACTGGGGGCTTTGCAAAATCTTCTCAAAACCCGGAGGCGCCAGCCTCAACATGATTTCCCCAAACGTGACGGTTATCTTTCCCATATCCCTATTTTGAGCCTCAACTCGATCTGTACCTGAGTGTTGAAGGCCGAAAGCGTTAGCTGCCCTTGGCGTGCTGTCCTGAAACCAAGTCCACACCAAGTGTGGCCAGGACGATATCCTCGCTCGATGAGAGGCCGCTTACGGCCACAGCGCCGGCCACATGGCCATCTTTCCAGACCGGAATGCCTCCACCCCACCCAACAAACCGGGGATCGCCATAATAAGCGATATCGTGGCCCTTCTCCGGGTGCCGGACTTTTTCACCAATCTCCTTGGTCGGCTTGCGCTCCCGGGCCGCAGTCCACGCCTTGTTGGCGGCGATGCGAATGGAAGAGATAGGCGCGCCATCCATGCGGGCAAAGGCTATTAATTCGCCGTGAGAGTCCGCCACGGCGATGACTGCAGGCTTCTGCATTTGAACAGCTCGGTCCACAATGACATCAATAATTCTCTTCGCGTCTGAATAGTCGAGCGAGTGATTTGTTTTCATAAACGAGCCTGGTACGGTTAAATCTGATCGAGCGGAGTAGCGCAGAGGATTGTAAATCAGGCAACAGGCCGCATCCGAACCGATTTTGAGCTTGATTAGAAGAATAGACAGAAAAGGGCAGGCTCATTGAGCCTGCCCAAGCATTGCCGTTGCCAGATTTAGAAAGCCAACTTCAGGCCGAACTGAATCAAGCGTGGAAGATTAACCGTGTTGGTGACCTGACCGAACGTCGCACTTGTCTGTGTTCCGTTGGGAGGTCCGAATTGGGGGTGGTTGAACAAGTTGAAGAACTCCGCACGGAATTCGATACCGACCCGTTCGGTAATATTGGTTCTTTTGAATGCGGCGAAGTCGAAGTTGTTCACGCCTTGCTGACGCAGCGTGGCATCGACGCGCGGCTCATTGCCGAAGGTCCAGGGGTTGAGTTGCGCACCTGTTGCATCAACGCCACCCGGTGCGGTGAAGCAGGACGTATTGAACCAGTGGGTAACGCGATCGACTGCGCTTCCGGAGGTACCCTTGTCGCATCCCGGAATGTAATCAGGCCGCAACGTACTCTGTCCTAGAAGGCCTGAGTTCGTCATGGCGTTTGCGCCGCCCCAGCTGATCTTAACCGGGAAGCCACGTTGGAAGGTCGTCGTTCCATCAACGCCCCAGCCGGAGACCACTTTGTCGGTCACGCCGCTCACGTTTGAGGCAAATCGCTTGCCGTGGCCGAATGGCAGATCAAGAACGTAGCTGATAACCAACCGCTGCGAAACGTCCTGTGACGAAAGCGAACGCTCGGCGCTCAGGTTGTTCCAATCCTGAATGGCACCCGTTCCACCCGTCGTGCCGCCTTCCAACCAAGAGGTAAGCGTATCGGTGTTGGACATCAACTTTGCGTTTGTATAAGCAGCCAACAGCGTGCCGCCGCCCTGGAACCGTTTGGTCACGGTTGCCTGCAAGGCGTTGTAGTTGCTGCTGCAGCAGCCTTGTCCGTTTAGGTTCACACCCGCGTATTGCGGATAGGGGCGGTCGAGTTGACCTTGAATCAGACCTGTCGGCCCAAGTGCGCCGGGAAGAGCTTGACTGAAGGGATAGATGGCGACGGGTTGCGTGATAGCCACGGCAGCCGCGCCACCTGTAGCGAACTGGCTGTTCGCCTGGTTGATGAAGCGGTCTGGAATCTGGTTGATATTCGGGTTCGATTGCGGCAGATGTACGCCGTGAGCGCCGGCGTAGGCAACGTCCGCGAAAAAGCCCCAAGGCAACTCGCGCTGAATATCAAAGTTCCATTGCTCGTTGTACCCGTACTTTTGCACCGTATAACCCGTAGCCGAGAAGTTGTTCTGCGTCAGAATGTACTGCGACACATTAGGCTGAGGGTTGCGGCCCGGTACTGCAACCAGATTGTTGGCGCCGGTGCCTCCGGTACCCTGGTTGAATGGTCCCGCTCCGAGACAGGTGATGGTACCGTCGCCAGGAGCGGTACAGGTATTGGCGTTCAGCGAGGCAGCTGGTGTCACACCGTGGTCGTTGCTGGCGAAGAAGTTCGAAGTGGCGCTGCTGACCGGATCCACGTAAGGATTGGCGTTGAATGCGACATAGTTCGGAATAAAGAAGATTCCGTACCCGCCCCGAACTACCGTCTTCTGATCTGGTGAATAGGCGAAACCCAAACGAGGCATGAACTGGGTCTTCGATAGCGGCAGATTGTTGCGGCTGTCGTTGCGGCCGGTCTTTACCAGGAAGGCATCGCCCAGACAAGGGCTTCCAGCGACTCCGCTGCAACCCGTGACGGAACTGTTTGTAGCCTTCGGGTCGAAGTACGTCATCTTGTCAAACCGCTCCGACCATGGTCCTTGCAATTCGTAGCGGAGACCAAGGTTCAAAGTCAGCTTGCTAGTAACGCGCCAGTTATCGCCGAAATAGAAGGCGCGGTAAGTTTGTTTCCCCGAAACCGGACCCGAGATCACCAGCGATCCAGTGGTCTGGTTGCCGAAGGCGGAACCTTGACCATTACCATATCCGAGCATGAAGTCGGCGAAATCTTCGCCGTTGCCAGCGTTGGTACCGGCAACATTGCCCGCGCCTACAACGCCGGGCGCATTCGAGGTCCAGGAACCGGTAAAGGAGATAAGGCCGCCACCAGTATTGGTTTGCAGGTAATTGTCGTAGCCTTCTTCGAGTTGGCCACCCCATACAAATGTGTGGCGCCCGCGAATCATGGTGACCTGGGGCGAAAGGTTAAATTGTGTATTCAGATCGTTGATGGAACTTTGTCCCTGGCTGCAGGTTACCAAGCTGTCGTTCTGACCGAAACACGGAGTCAGCGGTGTGCGCTCGATATCCGGCACGAGTGCGTTATAAGCGGAAGGCCATCCTTCCTGCGTCACGTCGAAGGCAGAGTTGATCGGCTGGCGCAGATAGTGAAAGCGACTGATGCTGGCATTAAGGTTGAAAATCGTATTCGGACTGATGGCGTAATTCCATCCCAACACAAAACTCTTGCTGCGAGTGTTTTCCGCACAGCGATCTTTACACATGCCGGTACCGAACGGATCCTGCGCCAAACTTAGAAGCTTCCAGTAAGCGAAGCGCCCGAAGATCGTGTTCTTGCTGTTGATGGTTTGATCGACGCGGGCGATATAAGTATCGGTGTCGCCGCCCGTGCTGGAATCTTTCAGGAAATTCAGGACGGTTCCGCCCGAGGTGGGATCGGCGATCAGTTTGCCCAAGAGAAATGCCGAGGTCGGGTTGATGGCCGCGGTAATATTATTGTTGGCAAAAGGTATACGCGTGCCCGTTGTAGGGTTTCCGCCGGTGAAGGCGATCGGGTTGTATAGCTGATGAACGTGCGCGCCTGTCGAGGGGTTTGTGTCGGAACAAATGTTGACGCCCGAGCCGCCGGGGTCGGCAGTGTTGAATCCACTGGTACAGAGATCAGAAAAATCCCCGCCGCGTTCGGCAAGCGTCGGCACCGTGGTATTGAACGGAGTGCCCGTGCGCAGCCGGAACCCTTCATAGCTGAAAAACGCAAAGGTCCTGTCCTTGATGACAGCTCCACCAATAGTTGCGCCGAACTGATTCTGCGTAAACGGAGGCGGCTCGTTTGATTTTCCGAGCGCAATCTCTGAATTTTTATTGAAGAACTCGTTGGAGTTGAAAATCTTATTGCGGAGGTATTCGTAGCCTGAACCGTGCCAGGTGTTAGTGCCTGACTTTGTGCTTACATTGATCACGCCGCCAGCGAACTTACCCCACTCAGGTCCCAAGTTGCTGTATTGCACCTTGAATTCGGAAACCGCATCCTGCGTCGGAACCATTAGCGGAAGATTGATGTAGCCGATATTGAGCGGCTGACCATCCAGGTAGATCGCGCCTTCGTTGGCAAACGCGCCGCCGATCTGGTAATTGGCAAAGTCGAAAGGATTCTTACCGACCACCGTTCCCATCGTGCTCCCTTGCGGGACGACGGAAGGAGTAATTGTAGTCAGGTTGTAAATGTTTCTGCCGTTCAAAGGCAGCTCGTTAGCTTCGCGCTGGTTCACAACTGTTCCCAGTGATGAAGTATCGGTCTGAAGTAGTGGCGTTTCAGAAGTGACTTCGACAGTCTCGCTTACTTGGCCGACGACCAAGGCTGCATCGATACGTGCGGTCTGCTGCACCTCGACCGCGATCGATGGACGGGTAAAATGCTTGAAGCCTTGCTTCTCGATGTCGATCCGGTACTGGCCGGGAGCCAGGTTCACGAAGCTGTATAGTCCGTCAGTTCCGGTCGGCTGAGTACGTTTCTCCGCCGTCCCCATATTGGTCAGCGTCACCTGGGCATCGGAAATCGAAGCGCCCGAAGGATCCGTGACCGCTCCAGTGATCGAGCCGTAGGTGGATTGCCCTTGTAGAAAAATTGAAGTTGAAAAAACGACGCCTAAGGCGAGGACCAGCGAGAGGAACTTGCGAGAAATCATTTCTCACCCCCACACGAAGTGCACAGCTTGATGAGCCTGTGGCGAACCGGTCAGCTTGGGCCGGGTCTACAGTGAAATTACTGCGTGAGTTTTGTCATAGCTCATAGAAGCTTGTCAAGAAGAAATCAAATCGGTGGAAGCTCGGTAATCGATTACCCTAAAGGGATATAGCCATCTTCTATTGCGGATTGGGAATAACAAAACGCGGCTTCAGTCGGCGCACTCCGGCGACGAAAGAAAGAGCCGAATTTAGAGTTCGAGCAGTCGGTAACGTACACGGATCTCGAAGAATATCCTCTGCCAGCTACGCTGATATGCAATCAACCACTAAGCGCGATATGCTAGGCGCGAGAGTACCCAGTTTGCCAACCGTCATTCCCCGAATCGCTTATATATCGTTAATTTTTGCCGGTATGGTTCTGGCCCTCGCCGCTGGACCCGCGTCTTTGTTCGAGGTTCGGCTGCCACCCGGACTGGACTTCGTTCTGCAGAATTCGCCCACATCCCAGAGATACTTGATCGAAACTATGCCCGGCGGAGTCGCCCTCTTCGATTACAACAACGACGGGTTGCTGGACATTTTCTTCGTCAACGGCGGCCGCATAACCAGTCCCATGACAATGCCGGAGAATTTCGATCGCAAAAATCCACGCTACTGGAACAGGCTATACCGGCAAAACAAGAACGGAAGCTTTACCGACGTTACCCAGCAGGCCGGATTGGCTAATGTCGGAGACGGAAACTACGGTATGGGAGTTGCCGTCGGGGATTACGATAATGATGGGTTTCCTGACATCTATGTCACCAGTTATGGAAAAAACGTTTTGTACCATAACAACGGCAACGGAACTTTTACCGATGTAACCGCAAAAGCTGGGGTTGCGGCTGGTGGCTGGTCAGTCTCGGCCGGGTTTTTCGATTACGACAATGACGGAAAACTAGACTTGTTTGTCACCCGCTATATGGAGTGGGATACAAAACACAGCAAGACTTGCGGGGGCGAGTGGCACACGTATTGTCCCCCTGAGGAATTTCCTGCGACTACCAGCATTCTTTATCACAACAACGGGGACGGATCTTTCACCGACGTCAGCCAGAAGGCCGGCATTACAGCCAAGAAAGGCCGCGCGTTGGGAGTAGCGTTCGCAGACTACGATGGTGATGGCCTCACTGATATATTCGTCGCCAACGACGGTATGCAGCAGTATCTCTACCACAACAACGGCAACGGAACTTTTACCGAACGCGGCCTCGAAGCCGGCGCGGCCCTGTCAGAAGACGGGCGCAGACTATCCGGAATGGGCGTGGTTTTTCAGGACTACGACAATGACGGACGGCCCGACGTGATCGTGACCGAACTTCCTCGAGAGATTTATGGCGTTTACCATAACGAGGGGAACGGAACCTTCAGTTATGGCAGTCTGGAAACGGGTCTCGGCGTCTTGTCGAGCGGAAGCTCCGGCTGGGGAGTTGGCTTGGAAGATTTCGAGAACGATGGTCGGAAAGATCTCTTCGTGGCGCAGGGTCATGTTCTGGATAACGTCGAGAAGATCGATCCTTCCCTTCACTATTGGGAATTACCCCTGTTCGCAATGAATCGCAACGGCCGGTTCGAGCGAGCCGATTCAGGTAGCACCACTCCCGTAGCTGGCCGCGGGGCCGCTTTCGGCGACTTGAATAACGACGGATGGCAGGACGTGGTGATGACCTCTCTTGGGAATCCTCCCCAGGTTTTCTTTAACCGCGGTGGCGATCAGCACTGGCTGGTAATTTCATTGCGCGGTACCCGCAGTAATCGCGATGGCTTCGGCGCGCGAGTCCGCGTCAACGGACAGACTCGCTTCGCAACCTCGGCGGGAAGCTATCTGTCATCCAGTGACAAACGTCTTCATTTCGGGCTCGGCTCTGCGGAAACGGCGAGAGTAGAAGTCAGTTGGCCCTCAGGCGCGCAACAGATTTTGGCTGACGTTCACGCTAGTCAATTCCTGGAAGTCCGCGAACCGGAGAAACCTTGATTCGTATTCTGTTAGCAGTTTGTCTAGCCTGGCAAACACTGTCTCCGGAAGCTCTGCAACACCTGCAGGCGGGAACGGAGGCCGAGAAGCAACGTAAATTCGAAGTTGCCATTACGGAATTTAAGAAAGTAACCGAGCTCGAGCCTAAATTGTCTGACGGGTTTGTGAATTTAGGTCAGGCCTATATGGAGAGCCGGAATTATGGAGCAGCCATTGCTCCACTGAAACGTGCCTTGGAACTTGCCCCCGACTCGCAGGCCGCTCACCAACTGCTGGGATACGCTCTACTCTCGCAGGGTTATGACGCCGAAGCGATTCCACATTTAGAAAAAGTTCAGGAACAGACGGCACTTGGGATTGCGCAGATCGGTACCGGGCAACTGCAGCAGGCGGTAGAAAATCTGCAGGCCGCATTGGCAAAACATCCGAATGATCCTGACCTGCTCTACTATCTAGGCCGTGCCAGTGGCTTGTTGTCGAAGCAGTCCATTGACACATTGATTGCAGCTTATCCTGATTCGGCGCGGGCCCACCAGGCGCTTGCAGAAAACTATTTTGTATTACGACAGATGCCCCAGGCCGAGAAAGAGTTCCTCGAAGCTTTGCGGATGCGTCCTGACACTCCGGAATTGCACCTTGAACTTGGTCTGGTTTATGCGGGCTCGTCGCAGTGGCCAAAGGCCGAAGAAGAGTTTCGCGCCCAGAGCAAAATGGAACCGGGAAATGCAGAAGCTGCCTACCGGCTCGGCAGTGCGCTGTTACAGCAGGGTAAGGCCCGCGAGGCAAGAACAGAACTCGAACGGTCCAATCATCTGCTGCCAGATATGCCCGAAACGCTATATTCTCTGGGTAAGGCATCAGCATTGGCGGGTGACTCTGCTGCCGCCGAAAGAGCATGGACGAAACTGTTATCGATTGAAAAACAAAGCCCGCTGGCGGCGCAGACACATTTCGCGCTTGCCGGTCTCTATCGCAAGCAAGGAAAAGCGGCTGAAGCGGAGCGCGAAACTGAGGAATTTCAGAAACTGCAGAGTCCCACAACTCAACCTGATGGCGTCTCAAAATAGATCTGCACCTATTGAGGGTTTGCAACGATCCCTATGCTCAAACTGAAAGTTCTACGAAAGGTTCTTGAATCAGGGCTGGTCGCCATCGTGCGCACAAATAGCTCAGACCAGGCCGCGCGTATGGCGGAGGCGTGCGCTCGCGGAGGCGCAGCCGCGATTGAGATCACATTCACCGTGCCTGGGGCTACCGCAATAATCGAACATCTCGCCAAAGAATACGCCTCTGGCGATATCCTGATTGGTGCGGGCACAGTGCTCGATCCCGAGACTGCGCGCATTGCCATCCTCGCCGGGGCGCAATACATCGTCAGTCCCTCGGTGAGTCTTGAAACCGCTCGCCTGTGTAACCGCTACCAGATTCCTTACATGCCCGGCGCCGGCACAATGCGCGAAATCGTCGATGCTATGGAGTGCGGAGCCGACATAGTTAAGCTTTTCCCTGGCGAGACGTTAGGGCCTGCCTTCGTAAAAGCAGTCAAGGGACCCCTACCGCAAGCTTCTCTGATGCCGACCGGTGGCGTTAGCGTCGAAAATGTCGCCGAGTGGGTTAAAGCCGGGGCCGTCGCGGTTGGCGTGGGTGGAAGTCTGACGGCCGGTGCTCAATCCGGTAACTTCCAGCTCATCACCGACACGGCGAAACAATTCATAGAACGCATCCAACAGGCACGAAAAAAATAGGCTTCTTCTTCCATTCCTTTCGGATGTGAACTTAGAACTGCACACACCGCCATGACGCTTTGGAAAAATGACGACGAACTGTTCTCTTTGATCCGGCGAGAGCTGTTTACCTGCGTGGTTGGCGACGTGATGGACAAGTTGGAGCTTCAGCACCAATTTTTACCCCCACAAATTCGACCCCTGCGGGCGGACATGGTGTTGGTAGGCCGCGCAATGCCGGTGCTGGCTGTGGATGTCTTCACGGAAAAGGTAATGGGTTCCGCTAATAAACTCATGGCCAAACCGTTTGGCCTAATGCTGGAAGCTCTTGACGATCTGCATGCCAACGAAATTTATGTGAGCACTGGATCGTCTCCGCGCAATGCCTTATGGGGAGAACTGATGAGTATCCGTGCACGCAAACTGGGTAGTACCGGTGCGGTGTTGAACGGTTACTCGCGTGACACCAAGGCGATTCTCGACTTGAATTTTCCGACGTTTTCGTGGGGACCCTATGGGCAGGATTCTTCGCCTCGTTACAAGGTGGTGGATTTTCGTGTCCCGCTGGAAATCGGCGCGGTGCGTCTACATCCCGGGGATATTCTTTTTGGGGACATTGATGGCGTTTGCCTCATTCCGATTCAAGCTGCCAATGAAGTGTTCGCCAAGGCTATTGAAAAGGTCCGAGGCGAGAAGCTGGTCCGGAAAGCGCTTGAGGACGGAAGCAGCGCAGTAGCGGCATTTGAGAAGCACGGCATTATGTAATGGCCGTGACTTAAACATTTACAGCTAATGATTAACATCGACCTTGCCGGCAAATCCATTCTGCTTACCGGAGCCATGGGTGCCATCGCCGAGTCCGTGGTGCGCAAGCTCACCGCTGCCGGCGCACACCTGATTCTGGTCGACATCAAGCCAGAACACAGTGCGAAACAAACTCTGGGTGAGTGGAAGATTCCACCGTCTTCTTACGTCTATTTCTCAATCGATATTACCGATTCGGCTGCGTTGAACGGGGTCATCGGCGAATCCTTCCGACGATTCCCTTCTCTGGACACCGTTCTTGGTCATGCCGGAGGTTGTGGTCTTCACCCTTTCGCAACCACTTCGGAAGCCGAGTACGATCGCATCTTCCGCTTTAACTATTTCTCTCAGGTAAATCTAGCGCGTGCGGTTTTCGCTCCCTGGATGGAGCGCGGAATTCCTGGTCACCTTATTTTCACATCTTCATACGTCGCTCGAATGCCTCACACTCAGATTCCTTCCTATGCGTCCGCGAAGGCCGCCCTCGAAACCTTTGCCCGGTGCATGGCTTTGGAGTATGCACATACCGGAATTCGAGTAAATGTGGTTTCACCGGGCAATGTCGCGGCCGGAAGTTCGCTGAAAGTTTTCGACGAGGATCCTGCTTACCGCGAATTCGTCTTACGGGTCTCGTTGGGAAGAAGAAACAGTCCGGAATCTATCGCCGACGCATTTGTATTCCTTTGCTCTCCGCTAGCCAACGAAATCAACGGACAGGTCTTAAGCTCAGACTACGGAGCTGGCATCGGAAATCGCCTATGAAGCTAGGCTTGGGCCTTTACCGTCACATGCTGACGCGCGAATATTACGACTTCGCGCGACAAGCCGGCTGTACTCATGTGGTGGTCCACCTGGTCGATTACTTTAATCACGGCGGTTCGAACCCACGAAATAATCAGCCCACCGGCGGAAAATACGAACCCTGGGGCGTAGCGGGTGATCCCGAGAAACTATGGACCGTGCAACAACTAAAAGCTCTGCGTCAGGAAATTGAAGAAGTTGGCTTGGTCCTCTCGGCTATCGAAAATCTCGACCCAGCACACTGGCACGATATTCTGATGGATGGACCGCAACGTCCCCGGCAGATCGAGAAAGTTAGAACAATTATTCGCCACATGGGCGAAGCGGGCATTCCCGTGCTTGGCTACAACTTCAGCCTGGCGGGTGTTTGCGGTCGCGTCACCGCCCCCCGCGGGCGCGGACACGCCATCACGGTTGGAATGGACGGGCCAGCCGAGGACGTGCCGATTCCAAAGGGAACGATTTGGAACATGGTGTACGATCCCTCCGCTCCCGTCGGGACGTTGCCTTCCATCTCGCACGATGAACTGTGGAGGCGACTCGAGCATTTTCTTGCCGACGTGGTTCCAGTCGCCGAGCAAGCGGGCGTGAGAATGGCAGCGCATCCGGACGATCCGCCCATGCCAACGATGCGGCAGCAGCCACGCCTGGTCTATCAACCCCACATGTATCAACGACTCATCGATGCCGTTCCCAGCCCGAGCAACTGTTTGGAACTTTGCGTCGGAACCATCGCGGAAATGACTACCGGGGACGTCTACGAGGCAGTTGATCGTTACAGCCGCCAGGGGAAGATTGCGTATCTACATTTGCGAAACGTGATCGGCAAAGTCCCCAACTATCGCGAGACATTTATCGACGAAGGGGATGTGGACATGCTCCGGATCCTAGAGATCCTCGCGCGCAACAATTTCGATGGGGTAATCATTCCCGACCACACACCACAAATGAGTTGTCCCGCGCCCTGGCACGCTGGCATGGCACACACGATCGGTTTTATTCTGGCAGCGCAAGCGATGCTTAAGAATATGTCGAAGGATAGATTGTCTTGACGGCAGCCTCGGGCGCGTCGGCCAGTTCTTCGGATGGTTCTTCCAGCAATTCCCTCTTCATCGCAGCCTCGGTTTCAGCACTGGGAGGTCTGCTGTTCGGTTACGACAATATTGTCATCAGCGGTGCAATTCATTATCTCGCTCTGTGCTTCAATCTTGATGCAGCGGGCATTGGATGGGCCGCCGGCTGTGCTCTGATTGGTTGCACGGCCGGTGCTGCCGGCGCAGGTGCGGTGGTCGATCGAATTGGCTTGAAAAAGGGGTTGGGAATTTGCGCTGGATGTTTCGCGCTGTCGTCTCTCGGCATGTGGTTCGCTGCCAGCCTGACTCAATTCGTCATTTGGAGGTTGATGGGAGGGCTGGGAATTGGCGCGGCATCGATCATCGCTCCGATGTACATCGCCGAAATCGCGCCCGCCCGCCTTCGTGGCCGCCTGGTAACTCTGTACCAACTCGGAATCGTATTCGGGATTCTTGCCGCCGTGTTTTTAAATATGCTCATTCAGCGGATGGGCGACGAAACCTGGAACACGTCAACCGGTTGGCGATTGATGTTCTTCGTTGGCATTGTGCCCGCAGTGCTTTTTGGCGTCACCATCATTCCTGCGGTAGAAAGCCCCCGCTGGTTGATGAAGATGGGCCGCCACGAAGAGGCGCTTTCGGTACTGTCAAAAATAAACGACAGGCCCACGGCGGTAACGGAATCGGCGCAGATTCAAGAATCTTTGTCGATTGAAGAAGGTCATATTTCCGAGCTCCTCACTACCTTTCGGCGTCCCCTACTGATTGGCATCACGCTCGCGGGGTTCTCGCAACTAAGCGGAATTACTCCGCTCTTTTCTTTCCTTCCCGAAATCTTCAGATCGGCGGGGACCGCCACGGGCGATGCCTTCTACCAATCGGTGCTAGTCAGCCTGGTAAATCTGGTATTCACGTTGTGCGCTCTCTGGCTGGTTGATATTTCAGGACGAAAAAAGCTGATACTCGCCGGCACTCTTCTGCAAACCATTTCTTTTGCATGGGTGGGCTGGTTTTATCACATACACGGCAGTGGGTGGGCCGTGCTGATTTTTGTGATGACGTTTGTCGCTGGTCACGCTTTTGGAAATGGCGTCGCTTGCTGGGTCATCATTTCGGAAATCTATCCCACAAAAGTGCGTGGTCGCGCCATGTCCATTGCGACGACTGCGTTGTGGGTGGTCGGATACCTTGGCAACCAGACCTTCCCGCTCATGCAGAAATACTTTGGAAGCGATGGCACATTCTGGGTTTTCAGCAGTGCCGCTCTTCTAAATCTGCTGTTCGTTTGGTGGTTGGTTCCTGAAACCAAGGGACGCACCTTAGAAGACATCACCAAATTCTGGGCCGCAGGTAAATCACTCCCAGCAGATTAAAAAGGTTTCGAGCCATCCGGCAGAATTCTAAATGCAAGGACTTTTAGATCCCGGGCCAGTTGTGTCACAGACTGGAATCGAATCGCGGAGATGCCCAGCGCACGCGCGCTTTGGATATTGACCTCTTTATCATCGACAAATATTGCTTCTGCGGGCGTAACACCGAGACCGTCAAGACTATGCTGGTAAATTGCAGGGTCGGGTTTAACAAGTTTCACTTCGGCTGAAAAAGTCAGATGGTTAAATTGATCGAGCCAAGCCATCCGCTTTCGCACATAGAGAATCATGTCCAGGGGCATGTTGGAAAGCAGACCCGCTTTTAAACCCGATGAGCGCAGCCGCTTCAGCCACTCCAACACGATCGGATTGATGTGACCCCACATCTCGACGTCCCATTCACTTAACTGTCTTATTTGCTCAGCGCTCAGCGTGCAGCGGGTCGCTTCGGCCAGGTCTAACCAATAGGTCTCGAGCGAAAGATCGCCCCGGTCATATTGCAGCCGCTTCCGACTCCACAGAGACCGAAACGTATCCACATCCACCTGGAAAGAACTCGCCATGCGAGCCCACTCGTTTGCGCTGGGCGGGTGCGACAAGACTTCTCCGTAGTCGAGAATCACCGCTCTTACATTTCCGGATTCTGGCTGACCCATTTTGTCTCCCCTTTCATATTCTCCCGGCTTGCCGGCTCAGTCCAATGAATTGAGGTTTACTCTGTGATAACTTGTGGGCTGCTTTTTGTCTGTCGAAGTTGAAAGTTAGCCTATCCATACGGCTGGAGTTTGCATGAAATTGAATAGCACGTTGCTCAAAAGCACAGTCGTTGCGGCTCTGGGCGGTCTTTTGTTTGGATTCGATACGGCCGTAATCTCCGGTACTACAGGCGGACTGACGCAGTCGTACGGGCTTACGCCTTTCCTTTTGGGCGTGACGGTTTTCAGCGCCCTCTTCGGAACCGTCCTCGGCGCAATGCTGGCGGGCTTTCCGGGGGAACGGTATGGCCGTCGCGATAGTTTACGGGTAATGGCGGTTCTGTATCTTGTCTCCGGCCTGGGGTGCGCAATCGCCTGGAGTTGGTCCGCTCTGGTGATTTTTAGGTTTATCGGCGGATTGGGTGTAGGTGGATCTTCAGTGCTCGGGCCGATGTACATCGCAGAAATTGCTCCCGCAAAACTGCGAGGCCGGTTAGTCGGATTCTTTCAATTCAACGTGGTATTCGGCATTCTGGTCGCTTACTTCTCAAACTACATCATCAGCTTGCAGCACTTTGGCGTCGCAACAGAATGGCGGTGGGAACTCGGAGTCACGGCCATTCCTGCCGCTTTATTCTTTGTAATGCTTTTTACCATCCCTCGCAGTCCGCGCTGGCTGGTCAAGAAGGGACGAGTCGAAGAGGCTCGCACGGTATTACAAGCCACGGGGGACGAAGACTACGAGCATGACCTTCAGGAAATCGTCGCATCCATCAACATGGAGCAGAGCCAGTCGACGGAAAAACTATTCACTCGGAAGTACGCATTCCCGATTTTTCTCGCGGTCAGCATCGGTATGTTCAACCAGCTCTCCGGCATCAATGCGATTCTGTACTATCTGAACGATATTTTTAACCATGCCGGCTTCAGCAAGGTGTCGGGCAATCTGCAGGCGGTGGCAATCGGGGCCACGAACCTTCTTTTCACCATGATCGCCATGTCGGTGATCGACAAGCTTGGCCGGAAAACTCTTCTTCTTGTCGGTTCCGTCGGTACCGCGTTTTGCCTGGCAGGGGTATCAATCATTTTCTTTACCGGACAGCACCAGAACCTCCTGGTCTGGCTCCTGGTAGGTTATATTGCTTTTTTTGCATTCTCCCAGGGAGCCGTAATCTGGGTTTATCTCTCGGAAGTTTTTCCCAACACGGTTCGCGCCAAGGGACAAAGTCTTGGCAGTTTCTCTCACTGGTTCATGAACGCGGCGATCTCGCTTATTTTTCCCTTGATGGCCGCTACATCCGGCGCTTATCCGTTCGTGTTCTTCTCGGTGATGATGGTGGTGCAGTTCTTTGTGGTCTGGCTTTTTTATCCGGAAACCAAGGGTTTGTCTCTCGAAGAGATGCAGAAAAAACTGGCGATCAGTTAGTTCATCGGAGACCTTATTATGTCCAGGCACTCTTTGTCTCGCCGTACCTTTCTGACTTTGTCCGCCATGCTTCCCTTCTCGATGCGCGCATTCGGCGCCACCTCGGTGCCCGTCGGCCTCGAGCTCTACTCGGTTCGCAACGCCTTAAAAGACGATCTCACGGGCACTGTTCGAACCGTGGCTGGGATGGGTTACCAGTGTGTCGAATTCTATGCGCCGTATTTCGATTGGACCGAGCCACAGACCAAACAGATACGAAAGTTGCTGGACGATCTGGGCATTCGTTGTTATTCCACGCACAACAGCAGTTCGTACTTCAGCGCGGAGAATCTCAAGAAGGCGCGTGACATGAATCTCATCCTTGGAAGCCAGTACGTGGTCATGTCGAGCTCCCAGCCCGGGCCCGGGTTGGAGGAATGGAAGCAAGTTGCTGACACATTGAACTCTGCGGCTGACCAGCTCGCGCCCTCGGGGTTGAAGGCCGGCTATCACAATCACGAACTGGAATTCACTCCTGTGGACGGCAAACGGCCAATTGAAATATTGGCGAAGAACACGATGTCTTCCATCATGCTGCAGCTCGATGTAGGAACATGCCTGGAGGCTGGCTCGGACCCGGTTGCGTGGATTCGCGCCAACCCCGGCCGCATTCGCTCACTCCACTGTAAGGACTGGGGTCCGGGGCCAGATAAGGGTTATAAGGTCTTGTTTGGTGAAGGTGCAGCAGACTGGAAAGGGATTTTTTCGGCAGCAGAGAGTGTAGGCGGGGTGGAATATTACCTGATCGAACAGGAAGGCAGCCGACTCTCTGAATTCGACACCGCTAAACAGTGTCTCCAGACATTTCGCACTCTGCGTCAATCGGCGTGAGCAGACTTGTCGTGATCGGCTTTGGTGGGAGCCTCCGCTTTCGCAGGCTTCCTGACGAGCTAAACCGCTTGAGCCCGATACTTGTTCTCTGCTTGCCCACGCACCTCGCACTGAATGGCAAATAACCCGCCGGACAGCCGCTCCCCGGGCGAGGATGCCGTGGTCACAAACAGGGTTTTCAGATCAGCCCCGCCAAAAGTGCAGGTCGTAATATTTTTCACCGGCATATCAACCATGCGATCTACTTTGCCGTTTGGATTAACTCGTACGATACACCCGCCATAATACCGACAGTTCCACAGATACCCTTCTGAATCGATCGTCGATCCATCGGGCAAGCCGCGATCGAAATCTTCAAGGAAAGGGACTTCATTCGAAATCTGCCCAGTAGCAGAATCAAAGTCATAGACCCAGATGACGTTCGCTATCGTGTCTCCAAAATAAAACCGGCGACCATCGGGACTCCAGGCAAGAGTATTGGAGATGCCAACGCCTCGACGGTGTAAGGTCACCCTGGCAGCCGAATCGATACGATGCAGGATTCCGTCCTTTCCGCCGGCGTCTCCTGATGTTCCATCAGGATTCACATTGTTGCGCATCGAGCCGACCCACAACGAACCGCCCGGATCGGCGCGCCCATCGTTGAGCCGAACCTTGGGCCAACCCTCAAGATGGAAAATTGGCGGATACCGGCGATCGCTCGCTGGCTCCCACAAAATCACACTCGAACCCGTCACGACGGTCAACACCTCATCGCGATCAGTCAGGATTAACGCGGTTACGGGTTCGTCGAAAAACCAGGTTCTGACACACTGATCCGCTAAAGTGAGGCGGTGAATGAGAAAACGGTTGATGTCGGTCCAGTAGACGGCCGAATGCGACGCGTGCCAGACCGCCCCTTCACCACAGACGTCCCCGGTGGGAGCTACGCAAATTGGCGTGGAGGTCACAGGACGAGATTACGCTACCCCGATGCCGGCCAACAATCCGCCGTCCACCAAGTAATCGCCTCCAGTGCAAAATGCCGCCTTATCGGATGCGAGAAAAGCAGCCAGTTCCGCGACTTCTTCGGCTGTACCGATCCGCCCTAGGGGATGCGCGTCGCCGAAGCGCTTGAATACTTGCTCGACATTCATGCCTGGAGAAAAATGTCCCGCTGATCGCTCGAGCATGGGAGTGCGGATCGATCCTGGACTGATCGAATTTACCCTGATGTGATCGCCGGCATGATCGAGGGCGAGGGCCCGAGTAAGACTGTGCACCGCGCCTTTTGATGCCGCATAGGCCGCGACACCACGCTGGCACGCGTGTCCTTGCACTGACGCGAGGTTAATGATCGAACCTCCTCCACGTTTCTTCATTTCGGGAATTCCAAAGTGGCCGAGAAGGTAAATGCTATTAACGTTCACCATGATGCAACGGTTCCAATCTTCCAGGCTGGTCTCGACGACGGTTCCGAAGGGATGATAAGCGGCAGCGTGCGCGATGATATCCAAACCGCCAAATTCGCGCACGGCTTTTCCCACTACATCCTGGACAGCCTGTGACTGGGAGACATCGCACTTTTCCACGTGCACACTGAGGGCATGGATCTTGACATCAAGGTCCATCTCCCGATTCGCGTTCACATCGATCCCACACGCCACCACTTCGGCACCGCCGGCAGCCAGACGTTTTGCGATCGCACGTCCTATCCCACTGGTTCCGGTTACGATCGCGACTTTGCCTTCAAATTCATTCGTCACATTGGCACCTGCTATCCGGTAAATGACTACTAATGACTTTCTCTGGGAACGCCTGCGCCTCTGCAGCCCACTAAAAAATCGAGGTCTGCACCTTTGTCGGCCTGAAGAACATGTTCGATATACAGCCGTTGATATCCTCCGCTCGCGACTGGCGGAGGCGGTGTCCACGCTTTACGGCGTCGCGCCAGTTCTTCTTCTGTTACCCGCAATTCAAGCTTGCGCGCTTCCACGTCCAATTCAATCTCATCGCCGTTTGTGACCAGAGCCAGCGTTCCCCCGGCAGTGGATTCAGGAGCAACGTGCAACACCACCGTGCCGTATGCAGTACCGCTCATGCGCGCATCAGAAACGCGCACCATGTCGGTGATACCGCGTTGCAGTAGTTTTTTGGGCAGCGGCATATTGCCAACTTCCGGCATCCCTGGATAACCCTTGGGCCCCGCACCCTGCAGCACCATCACTGAGTTCTCGTCGATTTCAAGCGCGGGGTCGTCGATGCGTTTTTTGAAGTCTTCTATGTCGGAGAACACCACCGCGCGCCCTCGATGCTTGAGCAGACTTGGGGTGGCCGCCGATGGTTTGATCAGTGCGCCTCCGGGTGCGAGATTACCGTGCAGGATGGCGATCCCGGCATGCTCCCGGATGGGATTCTCGCGGCCGTGAATCACCTCTGCATTCCAACACGGCGCCTCCGCCGTATTCTCGCCCATCGTTTTTCCATTCACGGTGAGTGCGTCGCGATGGATCAACTCTCCCAAAGCGCGGACAACGGCAGGAATTCCGCCGGCGTAATAGAAATCCTCCATCAGAAAACGGCCCGAAGGCATGAGGTCGACTAACAGCGGAAGATCGTGTCCCAACCGGTCGAAATCATCCAATTCGAGTTTCACCCCAACCCGTCCTGCCAACGCGAGGAGATGTAGAACAGCATTGGTAGAACCGCCAATCGCAGCATTTACGCGAATCGCATTTTCAAACGCCTTGCGGGTCAGGATTTGGGACATTTTCACGTCATCGCGAACCATGTCCACGATTCGCCTGCCCGCCTCCTGCGCCAAAACGTAGCGCCGCGAATCGACCGCGGGAATCGCCGCATTCTGAGGCATGCCCATCCCTAGGGCCTCTACCATACACGCCATCGTCGAAGCTGTACCCATGGTCATGCAGTGGCCGGCCGAGCGCGACATGCAGGATTCGGCGTCCATGAAATCGGCGCAGGTCATTTTTCCGGCGCGTACATCTTCACTCATCTGCCAGACGCTTGTACCTGAGCCGATCGCCTGACCGCGAAAGTTACCGTTCAGCATGGCCCCGCCAGAAACGACCAGCGCCGGAAGGTCGCAGCTCGCTGCTCCCATCATTAGTGATGGCGTAGTTTTGTCGCACCCACAGAGCAGGACAACCCCGTCGAGCGGGTTTCCGCGTATCGATTCTTCTACATCCATGCTCACCAGATTGCGGAACAGCATCGCCGTGGGCCGCAGATTAGTCTCGCCCAGCGACATCACGGGAAACTCCAGTGGAAAGCCCCCCGCTTCGTAAATGCCGCGCTTGACTCGTTCCGCGACCAGTCTGAAATGAGCGTTGCAGGGAACCAGCTCTGACCAGGTATTACAGATACCAATCACCGGCCTGCCATCGAAGAGATTGGATGGAAATCCCTGGTTTTTCATCCAAGACCGGTGAATGAATCCATCTTTATCCTGCAAGCCGAACCACTTGGTCGAGCGCAGCGGAACGCCATTTTTGTTGTTCATGGTTTGTTCTGGCAAACGCTTACATCTTACTTTGTTTGACTGTTTCCGGAGCGCTCCCCGAAAACTACGTCTGACGTTGCGGCCCCAGGCATGCTTAACCCTAATGCACTGGAATGGGTTCTGGCTCGGCCGAGCCGTCGGCGCGCGGGTCGGAGGCGGCAAAATTGACCTTCGTTTTGGAATTGCGCAGCACTGCCTGACCGCGGCCCATCGCGGCCGAATATTCTTTTCTAACTTTAAGTTTGTGGCCTTTCTGCCGGAGCAGTTGCAGCGTCCCCCCCTCAACTCTCGACTCCATCAGAATGTCGCAACCAATCCCTTCCTCAGTCGGACGCACCGTGAACCGCGGCTCGGAGAGCGCTGCCTGAATGTTCATTCCGTAGTCCACGAAGTTCGAGACGAACTGCGCATGGGCCAGCGGTTGGTTGGCGCCTCCCATGATCCCAAATCCAATGTGGGTGTCGCCCTGTTCCATAAATGCGGGAATGATGGTGTGGAACGGTCTCTTGCGCGGAGCCAAAGCGTTGGGATGGCTGGGATCGAGCACAAACAATCCGCCACGATCCTGCAGCACGAATCCGCGCCCTTTCACCGCCACGCCCGAGCCAAAAGCGTCATAGTTACTTTGTATGAGAGAAACAATGTTTCCGTCGCGATCAATGGCGGCGAGATAGGTTGTGTCACTACGGGCGGGACTGCCGCTCGCCGGGGTGCAATTCGCTTTTTCCGGATCGATCAGAGCTGCGCGCTGCCGTGCGTAGTCCTCCGAAAGCAGTCCTTGAACAGGCACTTTGGCAAAACGTGGATCGGCGTTGTAACGGTACAGGTCCGCATAAGCCAATTTCATCGCTTCAATCCGATTATGCAATTCCATCGGTGCCACTGGCCCCGCCTTGTCAGGCGTGAGCGCGCTCATGATGTTCAACATTTCGAGCGCCGCCATGCCCTGACCGTTCGGGGGCAGCTCGTATATTTTCCAGCCGTGGTAGGTAGTTGAAATTGGCTCAACCCATTCGGCGGAAAAATCGGCGAGATCATCTGGCTGCATGGTTCCACCAAGCGCAGCTGATGTGCTGATTATCGACTGGGCAATCTCGCCGCGATAGTAAGCGTCACGTCCGTCGTCAGCAATCAAACGCAAGGTCTTTCCCAGATCCGGATTGGAGAACATTTCTCCGATTTCAGGCGCTTTGCCGTTCGGAAGAAAAATCCGCTCCGCCTCGGGTGTTTGCTTTAACGTTTGTGCCGCATCGTCCCAAAAATCGTGGATTAATTCTGGCACGGGGTACCCGTGCTCAGCGTAATAAATTGCTGGGGTAAACAGGTCCTTCCACGGAAGCCGACCAAAGCGCCCGTGTGCTTTCGACCATCCTTCCACCGCGCCGGGCACTGTGACGCTGTCGATCCCGGCCTGCGGCATCTGCATGGTTCCTTTTTGTTTCAGATAGTCAATCGACAGGCCGCGCGGAGCCCAACCGCTGGAATTTAATCCATAGAGCTTGCCAGTCTTGGCGTCCCAATACAGCAGGAAAAGGTCGCCCCCGATTCCGTTCATCATCGGTTCGGTGACGCCAAGCACCGCGTTGGCGGCAATTGCCGCATCCATAGCGGAACCGCCACGAGCAAGAATCTGGGCTCCCGCTTGCGAAGCCAGAGTATGACTTGTCGCGACGATGCCGCCATCACTGATGACCATCGAGCGTCCGTAAGCGCGATCTTGCGCGGACAGGTGCAAAACGGAAAGGAGGAGTACAGCTGCCAGAATGCAGAGGGTTGCAAATTTCACCCGGGCAGGCTTCATCGCATATGAGTTCATGGGTAACGCATTATAGATGGAAGAGATTTTCGGACCTCACAGTGACACCTAAAAAGCGCTTCAGGGAGTGTCTGGTTTTACTGAGCTTACTCTCGCCGAATCAGCGGTTTAAGCTTCGCTTCAGAAAACAACTTTTGAAGTTTGAGGGGGTTTAATCCCTGTGAGTAACGGAGGGTGCTCACATGCTAAAGAAAGTTGCGCTTTCACTTTTTGGACTGATGGTCATGCTTGTAGGTCTCAATCCCCCGCAAGCTCACGCTGGCGTAGTCGTATCGTTGGGTCCGGTTTATCCGCGTCCGGTTTACGTTCGCCCGTACCCGTACGTCGCGCCCGTGCCTTATGTGGCCTATGGACCGAATCCTTATGCCTACGGGCCGGTATACGTCCGCCCCGACTACGGCTATCGGCGTTATTACGGTCGGGACTCTTACTGGCGGGGAGACCGCTACGATCGTCGATTCGAACATCGTGAATTCGAACATCGTGAATTCGAACATCGAGGCTGGCGTCGTTAAACAAATCCATTAGCTAATGCAGCTCCCGCTGCATCGTCCCCACCCTTCGCCCTCTGGCGAAGGGTGGTCGGACGGCAAGGTTTGACCTATCAATCCACTTGGCCGGTGTATAGTTTTTGACCTGATCTCGTGGAGGGCCCATGGCGGAAGCGGTTCCGCTTACTTTTCTCTGCATCACCACCTACGAAAAGGGACAGGAATTCATGCGCGAATGTAAGCGCCAGGGATGCCGCGTCTTCCTGATTACTGCTGAGACATTGAAGGATGCCGATTGGCCTCGCGAAAGCCTGGACGATATTTTCTACATTCCTGCCGAACTTCCTATCCCCGACATCGTTAAGGCGGTGACATTTTTATCCCGCGAGAAAAGGATCGACCGCATTGTCGCGCTCGATGAATTCGATATGGAAACTGCCGCCACCTTGCGTGAGCATATGCGTATTCCTGGCATGGGCCTCACTACGATGCGGTATTTTCGCGACAAGCTGGCAATGCGAATGAAAGCAATGGAGAGCGGAATTCGCGTTCCCGATTTCATACCTGTGTTGAATCACGCGGACATCCGCTATTACCTCGAGCATGTTCCTGGACCGTGGGTCTTGAAGCCTCGCGCGGAGGCATCCGCTATCGGAATCCGGAAAATCGAATCGGCGGACGCGCTGTGGCCAATCCTGGAATCGCTCGGCGATCAGCAGTCGTCTTTCCTGCTTGAGAAATTCATCCCGGGGAACGTGTACCACGTAGACTCGATAGTTTCGGAAAAAGAGATCGTATTTTCCAGCGTCAGTCGCTATGGCGCGCCACCGATGGCGGTCGCACAAGAAGGCGGTATTTTCACGACTTTTCTGTTAGGCAACGAGTCCCCAGAAACCGTCAGCCTCCGACGACTCAACCACGAACTTATCCATGCCCTCGGTTTGCTGCGCGGAGTTTCCCACGCTGAATTCATCGGCGCCCACGACGACGGGCATTTTTATTTTTTGGAATGCGCGGCGCGCGTGGGCGGCGCATACATAAGCGAGATGATAGAGGCGGCTTCGGGCATCAACTTATGGCGTGAGTGGGCACGTATTGAGATTGCCGGCGGCAAGCTTCCCTTTCGACTGCCGCCGACGCGAAACGATCACGCTGGCATCATACTTTCACTCGCGCGCCAGGAATATCCCGATACGTCTGCCTACAACGATCCTGAGATCGCCGTGCGTCTGAAAAAGCACCATCACGCCGGCTTGGTATTGCGCTCGCCGGATCCCGAGCGAGTGCGAAGCCTTTTGGAACACTATGCCACGCGTTTCGCAAAAGACTTCCTCGCCATTGAACCGCCCGGAACCAAGCCATCTGCTTAAATGCAGGCTTAGCCTGTCTGTCCTCCGATCGTAATAGAGGTTGCATATCCAGAGCCCGAACTTGCAGCAGCGAGACTCAGCAGGGTCTCGCTGTTATAGATGTCGTCTGTGGAGTTTGTAGTGTCCGGATTACCGCGGGTGTTGTAGGGTGCTTTCGCCATCACCGCCAGGGGGAGGGCAGGATCAAAGAACAATTGAGTGGTGTACTCAAGGGTCTCGGTGCCAGAGGTCGAAAACGGTTCGCGTCGGTCGTCTGATAACCACGCGGATAAGTTTGCCCTGCGGTGCCTTCCGAACTCTCGTCGGAGTAAACTCCTCCCGCATCAGCATGCCACACATCCACTTGCGCCCCGGACAAAGGGCTACAACCGCTGCTGGTGTAGGCCATGATGAACATCTTAAGAGTTAGAGGGACGCCGCTGGTCACGTTGGTATCGGTAGTATCAGCAGTCAGATCGGAACGATTGAGCTTTTCGTCAACAAAGTATGGCCCGACGGTGAGGTCAGGAGTCAAAACACAGGCCGCGTTTCCCACAGCCGTTGTGGCACTTCCCGAGGAGCCCGACACTGTGGCGGTGCTGCCTCCGCAGCCCAACAGTACGCCGGCTCCCGTGACCGCCAATAGCCCGATGGCCCGTCTTCGACTGATCTCCGCGCTTTTGTTTTCTGGCGACAAACAGATTTCTCCTCTTAAATTATTAGGGTTGGAAGCTAGCGCTAAATCAACGCATTGCGCTGTGTTGGTGTTTTTTGCCCCGTGTATGGCATAGACGACAAAAGCGGGAGGCAGACTACAGTTGAGAGGTGAATTCAAGCAGAGCCATAGTTTCGGGAAAACCCTGTAATCTGGTACAGAAATCCGTCGTCTGTATCTGGTGATGGCACAAGCGACGATCCCGGTCGAGCTCATCGCGTTCTCTGGAGGGCAGCGTATCTCTGAGCTGGAAGATATTGACGCCCTGATCCGGAGCTACAGGCCGAAGGTATTCCGGCTGGTGACGTTTTCCGTCGCCGACCGTGACGCGGCGGAATCGATCACTCAGGATTGCTTTCTCAAGGCACATCTCACTCGAAATCAATTTCGCGGAGACTGTAGCATAAGCACATGGCTGATGCGGATTGCCTTTAACCTGATTCGTGATCACACTAAAAGCCAGAAGTTTCGTTTCTGGAAAAATGCGGCAGCCCGCGCCGTCGATGCCCAGGAGATCAGCCAGCATCTTCCCAGCCCGGCCAGTTCTGCTGAGACCAGATTGATCGCGAAGGAACAGGTAAACAAGGTTTTCCAAAGTCTCCAGGAACTCTCAGAAAAACAGCGCAGCATATTCGTAATGCGTTTTATAGAAGAGATGGACTTGCCTGAAGTAGCCGAGGTTACCGGAATGTCCTTGCCCACGATCAAGACCCATCTTTATCGGGCTGTGAAAACCATCCGCGCCCGGCTGGGAGAAACTTTATGAGTGCACATTTGACGCATGAGGAATTGACCGACCACCTCTTGGGCATTTCCTCACTGACCGTAAATGCTCATCTGCTCAATTGTCAGACTTGCGCTAACGAACTTGTTCAGATGAAGAACACTATTTCAGATTTTCGGGGGGCAGCTCTTGCCTGGACCGAAAATGTGCTAACCAGAGATCACAGCTTGTCGGCTGCTCGCTCGAATCCGAAGCAGACCTGGGGCGTCAACTGGTGGGTCGTGGCTTTTGCGGCGATGATTTTGTTTGTTGGAGGTTTGATGCTTTACGTACGCGATTACGGAACTGGCAAACCTTCTCCCGTACCGATCGCAACCTCGTTGAATAAGCATGACGCCTCGCGGGCGCAAATCGAAAAAGACAACGAATTGTTGTCCCAGGTATACGACGAACTTGGAGAGGCCGTTCCTTCGCCAATGCAACCGTTGCGACTGGAAGAGTCCCCGGCCGCAAGTAGGTCGGCGAGCAAGTAATCATGGGGAGAGGAGCCTTTATGCTTTCATTCCGCAAAAATAAACTCATCGCGCTGGTTTTTTCCACGGTCTTGCTCGGGGCCCTCTGTTTTGGTCAGCAGCCTCCCCCTGCCGCTCCCGACGGCGCTCCGCAAGGCCGCGGCGGAGGCCCGGGCCATCATGGGCCAGGGGGGGGACCAGGTGGGCCGTTGCGTATTGGCCCTCCAGGTAGATGGTGGGATGATCCCGAGTTCATCAAGAAACTGAATTTGTCCGAAGATCAACAAAAGAAAATGGATGAGATTTTCACTACCAATCGGTTGAAATTGATTGACCTGTTCGCCACGGTGCAGAAAGAAGAAACCATGATGGAGCCCTTGGTCGCTGCCGATCCGCCAGACGAGAACAAACTGCTCGCACAAATCGATCGGGTGGCGCAGGCTCGTGCAGAGTTGGAGAAAGCAAATGCACGGATGCTTCTGGGTATTCGCCGGCAGATGAATCATGAGCAGTGGCTGAAGTTAAAGGCAGAGCGCCCCCCTATGCACGGGCCTGTGCGTGGTTTCAGACCGGATCGTGAAGATGCAGGACCAGATGGAGAGCCGCCCCCCGGCAGGCCGTAGCCAGGCCTGCGCGGAAGATAAAACCTGGATTCAGTCAGTGATTACCGTTCGCTTGAAGTGTACTCCAAACTTATCTTTTGTCAGACCGTGACGCTCACATGACTGACTCGATCAGGTCCAGCGGCCAGATCGAGCGTCGACTCCACCAATCGAAACAGCAAAAAGACTGGCTTCTCGGTCTTACAGACTCTGTAAGCGTCCCTGGCGCTGTTCATCTCCGGATCGGTCTGATCATGCTCCATAAACGTGCATTTTAATAGATGCTTCTGCCTGTTCAAGGTTGGTCGATCACATGTCTTTCTGCGTCTAAAAAAAGGTAAACTTCCTCCGACCCTTACCGCTTTGAATTCCACTTCGTTATGATCCGTGTTCGCCAGGCCATCCCTACTGATATCTCTGTACTGCGGTTATTAATTGAGGCATCGGTCCGCGGATTGCAGGCTCGGGATTACACGCCGGCACAAATTCAAGGTGCACTCGATAGCGTTTTCGGCGTTGACTCCCAGTTGATCTTGGATGGAACTTATTTCGTGGTGGAAGTCCCGACTGAACCGACTGGCCAGAGTTCGGCTTCTGGAGAACCCGGCGCGGTTGTGGCCTGCGGTGGTTGGAGCAAACGGAAGACTTTATACGGCGGTGACCAGTGGACTGGCCGCGAGGCAGCGCTCCTCGATCCGCTGCGCGACGCGGCCAGGATTCGCGCATTTTTCGTACATCCGTCGTGGGCACGACGCGGTCTCGGCAGCTTGATTCTCGATGCTTGCGAGAGCGCTGCTCAGGCTGCCGGCTTCACCCGCTTCGAAATGGGCGCCACCCTTACCGGCGTGCCGTTTTACCAGGCCTGCGGATATGTTGCTTTGGAGAAGCTCGAAGTTCCGCTGGCCAATGGCGAATCCCTGCCTATCGTTCACATGGAAAAGCGCATGGAATAAAATGCCGATCACTCGACTCACACGGTTCCGTGGCATTCACCGAGGCTGTGGTCTCCCAGGTTCGCGTTATGCACACTCAGGTACAGGAAATGCGATTGTCTGAAGACCAACCAACCGATATCATGCCTCCCACTTCTGCTTCTCGCCCAACAAAGCCTTAGGAGGATTTGTCCCATGGATGCTTCGCAAGGTATGGCAGTCGTCCTGTACGCCATCATCGCCTTTTTCGTAATTGGCACAATCTTGAGCGGATTCTTTCAGGTGCGAACCGCCGAAGCAGCGGTCATTCAGAGAATGGGTAAATTCCTACGAGTCGCCACTGCGGGTATCAATTTCAAATTGCCGTGGCTCGACCAGATTGCCGGAAGAATCGATCTAAGAGTGCAGCAACTGGCGCTGGACGTAGAGACTAAGACCAAAGACAACGTATTCGTAAAGATTCCGGTTTCAGTGCAGTATCACGTCATCCCCGAAAAAGTTTACGAGGCCTTTTACAAACTGGCCAATCCCAAACAGCAGATTTCGTCTTATGTGTTCAATGTGATTCTCGGGCACGTACCTAAAATGATTCTGGACGACGCGTTCCTCCAGCAGTCCGACATTGCCGTCGCCATCAAAGAGGGACTGGATGACGTCATGACCACGTATGGTTACGCCATCGACCAGGCGCTGGTGACAGACATCGAACCGGACGAAAAGGTCAAAGCTGCAATGAACGAAATCAATGCCGCACAACGCGAGCAGGTAGCAGCCAGCGCACGCGGTGAAGCCGAGAAGATTCTGAAAGTGAAACAGGCAGAGGCCGAAGCGGAAAGCAAAGCGTTGCAAGGACAGGGTATTGCAAATCAGCGCAAGGCGATCATCGAGGGGCTGAAAGTCTCGGTGGAAGCGTTCGCTCAGGCGGTTGAAGGAGCCTCGGCGAAGGATGTAATGATGCTGGTCCTCGTCACCCAATACCTCGATACTCTGAAAGACATTGGGGCTCAGGGTAAGAGCAACACTCTGTTTGTGTCGCATTCCCCGGCTGCAGTCGGAGAGCTGTTCCGGCAGATGCAGGATGCGATCATGATCGGACAAACCGGTGCCGAAGCGGGAAAATAGACACCGAACCATCTCGCCACTGAACAATCTCAAACAAGCGCGGATCGAACTTCCGGCGTTTTTACGTGTTCGGGACGAAATCCTAATCCAAGCAGGCGCGCTGGAATGCGGCGTAGAACCGGCAATTTCTCCAAAAGCTTGAGGCCCCACGGAACGGATAGTGCCTTGCTACTGCCCAGCACGTTCTTGATCACATTGTCCTGAACCACCAACTGAAGCCGCTGGGTTGCTCGCGTAGGGAATGTCCTTCGCCTCTGGACCTCGTATAGCGCTTCTTCAGTCACGGTGCTGCGGAGAAGTCTGTTGCCCAGAATATTCGCGGTCGCGACCGCGTCCTGAATCGCCAAGTTGATTCCCACGCCCCCGATTGGAGACATCGCATGTGCCGCATCTCCAATACATAACAGGCCCGGTTTAAACCATTGCTTCAATCGATCGACGGCGACAGTAAGCAATTTGATTTGATCATCCCAGTCGTGTAATTCGCCTACGCTCTCGCTCAGAAACGGTTCCAAGCGGGCGAGTTCCTCACGGAATGCCGGCAATCCTCTCTTTTTGACTTCTTCCGCCGTGCCTTTGGGAATGACGTAGGCCACCTGCCAATAATCTTCGCGATTGAGCAGAACCAAGATTCTGCCAGTATCGAATCGGCCAAACGTTTGCCCAGGATCGGTGCTTCGCCGACTCAATCGCATCCACAGAACATCCATCGGAGCACCCTGGCTCAGGACCTCTAATCCTGCGCGCTCGCGAACAAGCGAATGGCGACCGTCGGCGCCCACCGTCAGGTCCGCACGAACTTCCAATGCTCCCTTTGGAGTGTTTGCTCTCACGCCCCGCACCTTGCCGTTTTCTTGCAACAGATCAACCGCTTCTGCCTGCATTTTCAGATGAAAACCAGGAAAGGCCTTCGCCTGCTCTGTAATGAAATTCAGAAAGTCCCACTGCGGCATCAGACCTAGGAATTTGCAATGTGTGGGTAAGTGCCTGAAATCGGCAAGGGTGAGAACTTCGTTGCCAATTTGGCCGGAGAGTTCCCGAACTTCCTGGTGCGGGCGCTTCAGGAACTGGTCGAGGATCCCCAGCTCGTACATGATTTCAAGAGTGGACGGATGGATGGTATCGCCGCGGAAATCGCGCAAAAAGTCTGCATGTTTCTCAAGTACGACCACATCCACGCTCATGCGAGCGAGCAGGAAACCCAGCATGACGCCCGCAGGCCCACCCCCAGTAATACAACAGCGAGTTTGAATGGTTTCGGGCAAGTAGGTCATTAAATCATCTGTCTGCCGCAGATATCAAAAGGTGGGTGGGATGCTACAGGTCAGGAGCACGAGTGGGACACCCATGCTTTCAATTTCAGAACACAAAAGGAAAAGGCCGTGACATTGGTTATGCTCTAGCTGCCAGCTCTTGCGAGGGAGCTTAACAACGTGGAGACATGCACCATCACGGCCCTTGATGTGATCCCTGCTTTCACAGTTCCAAACCCCGACTGTTCCTCGCAGAACCGTCGGTTTTTTCGGGTCTGGTTGTCCGCTAGGTTACCCCACCGGACTGATCACCCAGCCTACTTCGGACTGGCCAAGTTTTAATTTGGGCCAACCCTTTCGGCCGTCGACGTTGGCGAAGTTAAATCCGCCGACTAGAAATGTCAACGCCGTTTTTCGGTGCAGCAGTGGAATTCAATCCTGTGCAAATCATAAATCCTACTTGACTGAATGAATGACCCTTACGCTATTTCGTGAGCAGACGTTTCACGTTTTCCACAAAGTATTCCACACGCGTTGCAAGCACTCCTGATAAATATCTTGACGTAAGAATCACTTCTGACGCATGGTGAATGCAGCGGACAGCAGATGCCGGAACTCGTAGCCTACGTGGATGGAGGGTCTCTGGGAAACCCGGGGCCGTCCGGTATTGGGGTTGTAATCGAGGGCTGCGAAGGCGGAACGGTCCGCATAGCGCGATGGATTGGCCGCCAAGATAATAATGTCGCCGAATACGTCGCATTGCTGGAAGCCCTGCAATACGCTCTGTCACTTAAAGCTGAAGCGCTTCACGTTTATTCAGATTCGCAGGTTGTCGTCCGGCAGATGCGAGGAGAGTACAACTGTCAAAGCTCACGTCTTTATTCCCTGCATTGGATTTGTTGCAAGCTGACCCGTTCGCTGAGATTTTCCATCACACACGTTCCTCGCGAACGCAACGCCGAAGCCAACGGACTCGCCAATTCTGCAGTCCGTCAACGACTCACACTCAAGCCTTCTCTATAACAACACAGCTAACACCTGCTAACTTGCGCCTTTTGCAACCGCTCTGCTAACTTTCCCATTCTTCTTTGATCAGGACTCTTTGATGCGTCTTGCTGACACTCTCAAGTTTCTTGCCCTTGCCATGCTGCTCTTCCCGGCTTCCCTACGCGGGGCGGACACCGCCGCAACCCAATCTCTCCACGAATTATTCGACCGGGACTGGGAATACCACATGGCACACGATCCGGTGACCGCGTCTGAACTGGGTGACCGCCGCTGGAATGATAAATGGCAGGACCTGACTCTCGCGGCCGTCCATGACAGCTACCAGCATGCCCGTCAAAATCTCGACCAACTGCATGCCATCGATCGCGCCCAGCTTCCGCCGGAAGACCAGGTCAGTTACGACGTTTTCCAGTACAACACCAATGACTATCTGCGGGGCGAGCTCTACAAGTGGTATTTGGTTCGCACCAATACTTTCGAAGGCATACAGACAATCGAAAACACGGTCGACTCCCTGCGCTTCGAAACCGTCAAAGACTACGACGACTGGCTTGGGCGCATGCGCAACTTCCCCGCTTACATGGACCAGAATATCGAGCTGATGCGGCAAGGAATCCGGGAACACATCGTGTTGCCAAAGGTTATCGGCGAAAACATCCTCACTCAAATGAATGGCATGGACTGGCAGGATCCGGCGAAACACGGATTTTATAAACCATTCAAAAACATGCCTCCCGCTTTTTCCGATGTTGATAAGCAGCGGTTGAACTCGGCCGCCCGTCAGGAAACTAAGGCCGATGTTCTTCCCGCTTTCCAGCGCTTACGCGATTTCATGCAGAAGGAATACATTCCTGCTTCGTTTGAACAGGTCGGGGCCTGGCAAGTTCCTAACGGCGATGCAACCTACGCTTACTTGGCACGATCTCGAACCACAACCGACTTAACGCCGGAAGAAATTCATGACATTGGATTGCAGGAAGTAAAACGTATTGGCGCAGAGCTGGATAAGGCCAGGGAACAAGCAGGATTTAAGGGAACAAACCAAGAATTCTTTCACTTTCTGCGTACGGATCCGCGCTTTTACGCGAAGAGTTCAGACGAACTACTCGAATTCACCCGCGCTCGCGCCAAGGAAATCGATCCCCTGCTGGTGAAGTTATTCCGAACTTTCCCTCGTCTGCCGTATGGTGTACGACCCGTGCCGGCAGAAATTGCGCCGGGAATGCCAGCAGCCTACGCGGATGGTGCCTCGCCGGACGGGTCGCGTCCCGGATTCTTTTACATCAATACCTACAAACCAGAGAGCCGCCCCGAATACGAGATCACCTCGCTGATCTTGCATGAAGCCATACCCGGCCACACATTTCAGGGCGGCATCGCAATTGAGTTGAAGAGCCTCCCCAAATTCCGGCGCTACGGCGGCTACAGCGCCTATGCGGAAGGGTGGGCGCTCTATTGCGAATCGCTTGGCGACGAACTCGGACTTTACGGCGATCCCTATGTGCGCTTCGGAAGATTGAGCAACGAGATGTGGCGCGCTGTTCGCCTGGTCGTGGACACCGGGATGCACTACAAACGCTGGACTCGCCAACAAGCCATCGACTACTTCGTGGCCCATGTCGCGACCACGGAATACAACGCCAGCAGCGAAATCGATCGTTATATTTCATGGCCAGGTCAGGCGCTGGCTTATAAGATTGGCGAGCTCAAAATCAAAGAGCTACGGCAGCGAGCGGAAAAAGAATTGGGAGATAAGTTTGACATTCGTGCATTCCACGATGCCGTGCTGTTGGATGGCCCGTTGCCACTTACGGAACTTGAGCAGCCGGTCAATACCTACATTAAAAACGCTAAGATTGACGGGAAGTAATCCATGCCCGAGACCGCCACGCTGTTAGTTTCCTGCCCCGACCAGAAAGGGCTGGTGTCAGGAATTTCCAGCTTTATATTCCGTCGCGGCGGCAACATTCTGCAGTCGGACCAGTACACCGATGTCGACGCCGGAATCTTTCTGGCGCGCTTCGAGTTTCACCTTGACGGGTTTCAAATTCCTCGCGACCAGATCGCTTCCCAGTTCGGATCGCTGGCCGAACCGTTTCGCATGAAGTTCGAATTGCATTTCAGCGATCACGTTCCCAAAATCGCTTTGTTCGCGTCGCGCCTGCCTCATTGCCTGGAAGACCTGTTGCAACGACAGCAGGCGGGAGAGTTCAAAGCTGAAATTGCTGTGGTGATTTGCAATCATCCGGAGCTTGGCCATATCGCGACCCGCTACGGCGTACCATTCCTGCATTTTCCTATCACTGCGGAAAGCAAGAGTCGGCAGGAATCCGCAGAGATGCGCGAACTTGAATCCAGGGGAATCGAACTGGTCGTGCTCGCCCGTTACATGCAGGTCCTGACCGAAGACTTCATTGCCGCTTATCCCAACCGCATTATCAATATCCATCATTCCTTTCTCCCGGCTTTTGTCGGCGCGAAGCCCTATCATCAGGCGTTCCTTAGGGGCGTAAAGTTGATCGGAGCCACCGGCCATTACGTCACCATGAACTTGGATGAAGGCCCCATCATCGAACAGGAAGTTGCCCGCGTGTCGCATCGCGACTCCATCGACGACTTGATTCGCAAGGGACGGGACTTGGAACGAAATGTACTAGGCAGAGCAGTCCGACTGCACCTTGTGCACCGAGTCCTGACGTACGGTAACAAGACAGTCGTGTTCGACTGATGGGCCGCTAACTGAATCCTGGCTTTACTCGAACCCCGGGCGGCCTTCGCGGATGCGCTGTGAAAAGTCGGAAGAGTCATTTAGGGTGCGAGCGACGGGATTGATATAAGCACGTTTCATCAGCTCGGCGAAAGGCATATTTCCAGCAATATTTCCGTTACGGTACAGAATCTCCGGACCTCTTCCATTGAGAAGAACCCACCAGTCATACGGACTGCTTCCGGCCGGAAGATGGCCAGTTGCGGCCATCAGAGTGAATATCTTCGTGGTGCAGTTATCGGTCATGGCGTTGTACCACTGCGGATGATTGCGCAGACTGTTGGCACCGCGAACATATTCCAGAAACAGCTGGCGCGACCATTCCGGCCCCGCGGTGGTATGGAACAAGTAGACATCCTCGCCAGTCCGATAATTTGACCGGAGCCGTACCAGATCACGTTCGTCAGCCATGACGTAAATCAGTTCATACTGCCGGAAGAATCCGCGAAGCGCTGAGTAGCCTTCGCCGACCTCGTCTCGCGTTTCGATGGAGGCCGCGACGTGATCGTCGCCGAACTGGAAACTGACGATGGGATGGGCGATCCACGTAGATCCCCAATACGTCACGAACAGATCGATGCCGCGAAGTTGGCTCAGGTAGACGGTTCTGGTCAACCACTGGCAGGTATATTCGAGTTCAGTACGGTAAGCGCAGTCACGAAAATTATGAATGGTGACGCGATCGCCATTGACGTCAGCCCATGGAGTTTCTGCGTTGTCGGTTTGCCAGTTACGGTTGTTTGAGGGTTGGAGCGAAAGCCAGCAAATGAGGACCAGAAAAAAGCCCGCCAGGCAAACCGCCATTCGCTTGCGTTGTCGCCGGGCGAAATATATTAGCGTTAGTAGGCCCGCAAGATAAACGATCGGGGTGAGAAGCCGCAAACGCGGAAAAGAAAGGTCAAAGTAGAGAGCGGCGGTGGCCCAAAGCGACAGCCCGGTCAACAATAACCAGACGAACCCGACCCCAGTCTTTCGGAGCAAGCGTTTCCACCAGGCAGGATCATGGTCACTGTCCATCGTTAACTCGCCGTTGGTTCTTTTCAGATTTGGTTGCCCCCGGCATCAGGGAGTTGGAACCAATTCTCCCTTGGCTCTATAAGATGGATTCACTGCGGCAAACACAGGCATTCCCTGCCCCCGTGGGATGGAATTGCGCAGGCGAACCTTGAATTAAGAGGCTAGAGACACTCCCCACACTGTATCGAACCGTATCCTGCATCCATACGCATACTGTGCGCCTCCACGGATGGGGAGACTAGTTGTATAGGCTCAATGGAGGCCGTCGTCAGCCTTAGAACCTCGCGGTGGTGACCAGATCGGATTAGCGTTCTGACAATGTGTGTATACAGACTTAGGGCGTTCGCAGAACGCAAGAAATTATTCACTGGGTCTTCAGCCTCAACCTCCCGTCCGTCATTTGGCGGTTGAATCGAGCAAACATCATTATTGCTCTATTGTTGCTCTGGCGCAAAGAACCAACCACTCCGTTGTGCGATCCTTCTAAGTTTGGATTCCGGCAAGATGTCGGTGACTTCGGGTCCCATTAGAAAGGAGACTGTTTGGCATCCTCAATCCGCGTTTTGCTAGTAGATGATTTCGACCCGTTTCGGCGGCTCCTCCGTTCAACCCTTCAGAACGATCTTGGCTTGGGTGCCATTTTCGAAGCGTCGGATGGGGGAGAGGCCATTGAGCTGGCAGGGGCACTGCAACCGGATCTGATTCTGCTGGATATCGGACTCCCAATGCTCGACGGAATCGAAGCCGCCCGGAGAATTCGTCAGCTTGCCCCGCAATCTAAGATCCTGTTTGTCAGCCAAGAATCCTCTATAGATATCGTCCAAACGGCCTTCAGTGTGGGTGCATCGGGTTACGTTGTTAAGATGGATATTGGAAGCGAACTGCTGACCGCGGTGAAGGCCGTTCTTCGGGGCGAGAGGTTTGTCGGGAGCAGATTTGCTAGCTATGATCTGATCGGAACCTCGGATAGACCTGACCCTGAAAGCGTTCGGCGCAATGACAGTCTCGCACGGCGTGAAGACCAAAACGTGGAAATAACCCGTCGCCACAAATTGGGGCTTTACTCTAACGATGAGGCCTTTCTGGATGACTCCACTGATTTCGTTATGGCTGCGCTAAAGGTGGACAAGGCGGTGATTCTGATTGCGACCGACTTACACCAAAGGGGTCTTCTTCAGAGGTTGCAGGCACGTGGCATGGATGTTGCTGCCCTTGTTGATCAGAAGCGCTATATCTCTTTGGACGTTACCGATTCGCTCCCGACGTTCATGGTCGATGACTCACCTGACCCGGTTCGACTGACGAAAACTGTTCGTGATCCCATAGTGGAAGCGGCGAAAGCAGCGAAGGAAAAGCATCTCCAGTTTGCAGTTGGTTGAGAATGCACACCTACCTTGTGGGCACAAGGTAAAGCGGATGCGGCGATTCAGCGAGAACGCCTCTGGGACGAGTTAGCCAAGGTCTACGACGTGAACATTCTCTGCGGGTGTGTGTTGGGTAGTCTTGACCACGAACAGAAAAGAGACGTCATCGAAAGAATCTGTGAAGAACATTCAGCAGTTCATTCGCGATGAAAGTCCTTCGTGAACCCTGTGGGCGGATGGGCAACCGACATTGCGACTGCGTCTGGAGGCATTGCTTCCCAGCCATCTCGAATGGCTTGAAGGTTAACTCGATAGCTCTAGCGAAGCAAGACACTTCCCGGTCTGATGCGCCGTAATCTTTCGTGGCGTAGCAGAGACGACCACCTCATCCCTTCTTGCCCGCCACTGTTTTGCGGCCTCGCACCTGTGCGAACGGAAGAATCTGCTCGTCGAGGCATTGCTCTATAAGCGCATCTCCCAGAAGATTTATGAAGAACGGATTGACAAGGTTGAACAGGATATTGCGCTGGCGGAGATGGCTGCTCAGGACGCCAAAGTAGAGCACTTGGACGTCGAGGCGGTCCTTGCTTTCGCTCAGCACCTCTTGGGCAATACAGCAAGGCTATGGCTCGATTCTCCAGTCGCACAGAAGGTGCAACTTCAATGGGTTCTATTCCCGCAGGGAATCGAGTATTCGGGAACTGACGGATTTCGAACCGCTGCATGTTCCTCGATCTTTAACACCTTGGAGGAGTTTACGGCTCAGGATGAGAAGTTTGGTTGCCCCCCAGGGATTCGAACCCCGATAAGCAGATCCAGAATCTGCTGTCCTACCGTTGAACGAGGGGGCAACTCTCGGTGAGATCGCGGAAACGAACAGCTTTGATTCTATGGGCAGGCAAGTTTACGGTCAATGATTGGGACGTATTCGCAACTGCAGGCGGAGAACTACGGATATATCGTGATTTTGGTGTGGCTCTATCGTGAGGAATCCGATCACCTCTGTAACTTGCCAGCGAGCCAGTAATCGACACTGAACTTTCCCGGACCAATGCAGATCAGCCAGATAAAGAAGAGCACGTACAGGACTTCCGGAAGGTAGAGGAAATCGTCGAGCCAGTTAAGAGGCGAAAGTCCTTTAGGCATGGCGGAAAGCTTGGTGGTCAGGATGGCGACAATCATATCGACCAATAATGCCACGCAGGCTAGGCTAGAAAGAAACCCCACGGTCAGCAAGCATCCGCCAACGAACTCGACACCCGACACGAAATAAGTCATCAGGTGGGGAAACGGGACTTTGGCTTCAACAAGCGTTTCGTACATAGTTTGCGTTCTGCCGGCGACAAACAGTTTGTTTGCCCCGGAGATGGCGAAGAACAGCCCGAGCGATATGCGCACCAGCAAGCTGGCATACTGTTCCAAATCACTGCTACCCAGCAGCGCGAACTGGAACAACCGTTTCCAATCCACCTCTTTGTCCCTCCATCTGAAGATGTGCTGTTACGGTAACCCTTATCCTACAGTTCGACTTCTCCGATAGCTGCGTTAATCAGGACCTAACCGGTCTCTGGCGTCAATCTCTGTTCTCGACAAATTATGCTGCAACCGCAAACGGCGGTGTCGTTAGCGAAGTCTCGCGCCTCGAGATTATGTGTCCATCCGTTCGACCCACTGAGCGCGCCATGCGGGGGCCACGAATGGATCCGCAAAGTACTGGGTTTCCCGCGCAACCTTGTCTTCCCTGAACTCCATGATGCTCACGGTGTAGGACGGCTTGCCGTCATATGTCAGGATGAATTCAGTGATCCAAAGATCACCGTCGCCAATGATTCGTCGGACAGCAAATCGCTTTTTGCTCGGCTGACTAGCGCGTTGGTTCTGTATGTTGCGCCGCCCGCGGGTTCGCTCGCCTGACTGCGGGTATTCCAGCACCGCGTCCTCATGATAGATGCGGTGCTCCGTTTCAAAATCGTTGGCATCGGACGCCGCCCAATGCTGATCCAGTGCCGCACGGATCTCTTGATTTCGCACTCCAGAATACTGCTCCTTCTTTTGTTGATCGTTCATCCTGAGCCTTCAATTTGACAACAAGCTAAATGCTTTGGCGGAGTCTGAGTGTACGACTCGTGAAGTCGTGCTGTTTCTTCGATCGGCCCAGAGTCTACAGCCCGTCGAAGCGTCTAAATCCTGCGCGGCTGCAGCGGAAGCACCCCGCCAATGATCAAAACATAACAGCGAGATATCCCGACTGATTGCGGTTGCTTCCACCTCCTGGTTGGCTTCAGAGATCTCTAAGGTCATGGGCCATGGGAAAACGAGTGCCTCGACCAGGCTCGGTTTTAGGGGGGCTGGCAACGAATACCAGTCGGATCGCTCCTCTTTTCGACAGTATTCCGGGTGTGTGTAGTTTCGCAGACAACTCATCGTCGGTTTACAAACCCAACGACTATGAGCCAAATTCCAGGAAGGATCAGCGCTCTCCGCGAGAACTGCACCCTCGAGTGTATAAATAAAAACGCGACCGCTATGGCAATCCGGCCGCCTCGGCGCCCAGGCCGGTGTTGGAGCGTACTAGCAGCTCGTTAAATTTGTGCTCCGAGCTCGGTTCGTGGCTAAGGAGTGTCCCGAGGATTGCGCCCAGGAAGCCGAGCGGGATGCTGAGGATACCCGGATTCTCCAGCGGAAACCAAGCTTTGGCCTGGATCAAGTGGCGCGCAGTGCCCGTGACGGTGGGAGGATCGATAGCCATCAGGCTGGGACCAATGAGAATCAGTCCAATCGAAGCAAGCAAACCAACCGCAAGACCGGCGACCGCGCCGGTAGTGTTGAACCTGCGCCAGAAGATCGATAGGACAATCACCGGTAGGTTCGCGGACGCTGCGACGGCAAACGCCAAAGCTACCAGGAAGGCGACATTGGCAGTAGGACCCAGCAGGATCGCAATGGCGATCGCGACCGCGCCGACCACAAAGGCCGAGATGCGGGCCACCAAAACTTCCTCACCTGGTTTCCGCTCGACGCCCCTATGGATGACGTTGGTCCAGAGGTCGTGTGCGAAGGAGGTCGAAGCGCTGATCGTGAGCCCCGCGACAACCGCCAAAATAGTCGCGAAGGCGATGGCGGAAATGAACGCGAAGAAAATATTGCCTGCCAGCGCCTGCGCAAGTAGAGGAGCGCTCATGTTGGTGCCACCGTGGGTGGCGATAAAGTCGCGACCGACGATGGTGGCCGCGCCGAAGCCGAGGAAGGTGGTCATGATGTAGAAGCTGCCAATCAGGACCATAGCCCAAACGACGCTCTGACGCGCGGTTTTAGCGTCTGGCACTGTATAGAAGCGAACCAGGATATGCGGAAGGCCGGCAGTGCCAAAAATTAATGCGAGTCCTAGCGAAATGAGTTCGAGGGCTCCATAGGGCGGTTTGTAGCGGAGGCCGGGTTGGAGGAAGTCTTTGACGACCTCTTGCCCCTTCTCATGATAAGTGACGTGTCCGATGGCGTTGAAGAAGTCGCCCAGACTGAAATGGAAGTGAGCCAGGACCAGAATGCTAAGCAGGATCGTGCCGCCAATTAGCAGAATCGCCTTGATGATCTGTACCCATGTGGTGGCGAGCATGCCACCAAAGACCACGTAGCCGATCATCAAAATGCCCACTCCGATGACGGCGGTGTGGTAGGTGATGCCAGAATCCTTCAGCAACAGCGTGACCAGCGCACCCGCCCCGACCATCTGCGCGATCATATAGAAGGTGCTGACGGTCAGAGTGCTGATCGAAGCCATGGCCCGCACGGGGCGCGGGTTGAGGCGGTAGGCGAGAACGTCGGCCATGGTGTAACGCCCGGCGTTGCGGAGGGGTTCGGCAACAACGAGCAAAACCGTAAGGTAAGCGACCAGCCAACCTACCGAGAACATGAAACCGTCGTATCCCTGAAAGGCAATGATACCGGCAATGCCTAGGAAAGAAGCGGCGCTCATGTAGTCGCCGGCGACGGCAATGCCATTCTGCCATCCGGTAACACGGCGGCTTGCGGCGAAGTAGGCGCTGCTTCCCGCGGAGCGCTTTGACGCCCAATACGTGATACCGACAGTGATGGCGATGAAGATTAGGAACATCACGAGCGGGGTCGACATTATTGGAGCTCCGACTGGTTCTGGACTTGGCCTTCGGCTTCCTTAATGATGTCCTTCGCGAGCCTGTCAAAATTGTTGGCCGCCTTGACATATAGCCAGGCGATGATCCACGCCATGAAGAATTGTGAAAGCGCGAACAGGTAGGCAAGGTTTATGACGCCGATTACCCTGGTCGACATGAATTCTGGGGCGTATCCAACCAGAATCGGCAACAGAAAGTAATAGACAAGAAAGAATACAAAGGCCGGAACAATAAAGGTCTTCTTGAGGGCCAGAAGGTCTTTGAATTCTCGCGTTTCGGCAATGCGATCCCATTCGGTTTTGTTGGCCGTATAACGCGGTGTAGATTCACTCATGGTTTTCCTCGCTCGATGAGGACGCGGTGAAAGCCTACATATCAAGTTGCCACAAAGCAATTGCCGTTCATCGTGATGCCCAAGGACCCGGAGTCCGTGTCCGTTACAGCCCACTGGTTTGATAGACCTGGAGAGCGTGATCCGGCTTTTGCCGGGCTCAATCTATCCCAGTCGACGCCCGGAACCTGCCGTTCGCCCTTCCATCCGAGTAACGGCCAACCTCGCCTTCAAAGAGTTGATTTGATCGTAAAATGGTAAGTGCTCAGCCCTGAAAAACCTGGCGAGAGGGGTTCAAGTCCCTCCCTTGGCCGCCATATCCTTGTTACTTGCTAGTAGTTGTAGTCCAAATGAAACGTCTGGATTTCTGTTTCTCACGCCTCCTATCAAGAATTTTTATTGAAGCAAATGGACGCATATCAACACTGTAGCCGCACAGAGCGCGCAGCCCAGAAGCGCTTGGCGTCCACCCGCGCTTACGTGTGGCGTTAGGTTGTTCAAGCCGGAGACATTCGAGCCTCGTGCAAGTCGAGTGGAACGAATTAAGGTTTGCCGACCTGCAGAACGCTGCCTTGTCGCGATAGAGGCCGAGGACTGTACTCGACCCCGGGTCCCATGCATTCAATCGTCTACATGATCATCTTAACTTGGATGGCTTGGAGAGGTTCGATTGCTCCAAAATGACTGCATTGGTCTTGTACCGAGCACCCCGGGTCAAAAGGCTACAATCTTCCGACCGGAAATGGAGCGAGTTCTTTTTTGGGCGTCAGGCGTGGCCGGAAGCTTTTTTGGTGCGCCCTGTTTCTACCAATCCTCGGGAAATCCCTCACCCACTTTTATTACCTGACACGTAATTGCCGCGATTTCTAGTCCGGCCCATATTGATGTTAAGGGCACGAGATGCCTGATACGAGGAGAAAAAGATGACGACCCTAACACTCGAAGAGAAACAAGTGACAACATTAAGCATGACGAAAACAGCGCCGCCTGATTGGCTGCTGGCTTTCTGGAAAGAAATAGACGACAGGACTTTTGGTGCGGGTTTTAACTGCTTTGTTGAAGATGCGACTTGCCGGCTTGGCATTGCGGAATGGCATGGACGTGAGCAGACTCGCGAGAATCTTCGCGCCTTCATCGATACCGGTTTCACCGCCCAGCACGATGTCGTTGAGTACTGGGATGGCGGACTGCTCAAAGTGTTCGCGGTACCGTTACGATGACGCCTGATGACAAGAGCAAGCCGGTCGTGAAGCCGACGATGACGCACTTCTTCTACATGGATGAGAGAGATCCTTCGAAGGTGCGAAGCTGGTTGGGCTCGGTCGGACCGATTCAGTTCTAGCATCCAAAAGCTGGAGGCAGGTAAATATGCCAGCGCAAGAACAAGTCAAAGAACATGAACTCGGCGATTTGCTGCGCTATTGGCGACAACAGCGCGGCAAAAGTCAACTCGATTTGTCTCTGGATACCGGGGTCTCGCAACGGCACCTCAGCTTTGTGGAGAGCGGCCGGAGCGTGCCCAGCCGGAATTTGCTGTTAGTCGTTTCCGAGAAGTTGGACATTCCGCTGCGGGAGCGGAATGTCCTCCTGCTCGCTTCTGGGTACGCTCCTTTGTACGACGAATGCACCTGGGAAGTCCTGAAATGATCCTGCTCACGAAAGCCATTGATCGAGTCTTGCTGCAGCAGGAACCGCATCCCGCCCTGGTCCTGGACCGCTCTTGGAATGTCGTCAAGACCAATCAGGCTGCTCCACGTTTCTTCGGGACATTTGTGGACCTGGAGGCCCGCAAGCGACCGCGCAACTTGCTTGACTTGATGTTCGATCCTGCTGGGATGCGGCCTTTTGTTGAGGACTGGGAAGTGGTCGCGGCTGGGCTTCTGCAGCGAGTTTATCGGGAATCCGTTGGCCACGTTGTGGATCAAAAGACAGTGGAATTGCTGAAATCCCTGGAAAGGTATCCGGGTGTGAAGGATCTGAACACGATTCCGAAAACGCAAGGTCCAGTTTTGCCCATCACGTTGGCAAGAGGGAACGAACGTTTTTCATATTTTTCATTGATCACGACGGTCGGTACACCACAGTTCGTCACAGCACAGGAGCTGCGCATAGAGTGCATGTTTCCAGTAGAAGCAGAAGACTAAGCACCTTACCGTCGGTTGCCTGGTCTTTCCCAAGTCTGCGCTAAGCTCGGGTAGAACGCAACGGCAGTTGGAGAACGGTAATTAGCAAGTACGTGCTTATGCATAGTGGCGTCAATTCCGGCCACTAGGAGGGACAAGTGATCTCTGGCGCTCACGTAATCGTCTACAGTAAAAACCACGAAGCGGATCGCACATTTTTCCGCGATGTCCTCAATTTCAAGTACGTGGATGCGGGTCACGGCTGGCTGATCTTCGCCCTGCCACCGGGAGAAGCCGCAGTCCACCCGTCCGATCAGAGTTCCCACGAACTCTTTTTCATGTGCGAAGATCTGAACGCAGAAATGGCTTCCCTCGCAAAGAAGGGCATTAAGTGCTCTAAAGTTCAAGAACAAAGATGGGGCTCCATTACCAAGATGCGACTTCCCGGCGGGGGCGAGGTCGGCCTGTATCAACCGAAGCATCCTACGGCCTTGGCCTTAAAATAACGTGCCATTTTCGATGAGCCAAAGCTGAAAGCGATTTTGGCAACGGCCTACCCGTTTGCTTCCGTGGGGAGCTTTTGGGGATGAAGGTCGGACAGATTAATCTCCCCCAACGCAGCATCCGCCTTGCAGCAGGGTCCACTAAGAGCAAAGAGCCACGTCTGGTTATAATGACTCAAAGAGGTTTACGCGCTGCTTTCTGGCCTGTATCGTTGGGAAAAATAACGGGGGGCTTTGTCTTTACCCGAGGCACTGAACCTGTACTAGACTTCCGTGGCGCTTGGCATGCACCTGCGTCAAGGCTGGCTGTCCTGATGTACTCTTCCATGATCTTCGACAGAACCGCGTCAGGAACTTGGTAATGGCTGGTGTGACAGAGCGAGTGGCTATGACTATCAGTGGACACAGAACTCATAGCATTTTCGACCGCTACGACATTTGCAGCGAGTGGGACCTTAGAAATGCGACCATCTTGCTAGAAAACTCAACTGACACCAAAACTAGCACCAGCAAGAAGTCGTAGCGATTCGAAAACAGAAAATAGTGCAGGTACCCGGTATTTACGCAGTGTTTAAGCAATTGCCCGGGTGGCGAAACTGGCAGACGCACGGGACTTAAAAAACTGTTCCGGCCCATTGGGCGCCTTTGTAGATTCTTGTAAGTCATTGCAGAAGCAAGCCCCGACTCTCCCCAACATGCAGGTCGATACAAGCCCTTCTAGGCTGCTACTCGCAGCAATCCAATATGCCGATGATGTAAGCGGATCAGGTGTCGCACTCTACGAACGAGTGTGCGAAATGGATCTGGAAGGTATTGTGGCGAAACACAAGACTGCCCCGTATCTTTCGGATCACGCAATAAGCACCTGGTACAAGATCAAGAACCCCCGTTACTCCCAGATGGTAGGGCGTCACGAATTGTTCGAGCAGGAGCGGCACATGGAGCCGGCCCCGGGCTGGCATTGTTGCGACTTAGCTTGTATGGGAGTGAATTAAAAGTCTAGCTCCCAAATTGCATAACATTACGCAAGCGAGGGCCGTGGCGCCGCCGGTACTCCCACCGGCCATCGTTCTGACTTTGCTCACTCGGAAGTATTTGCAATTGTGATTTGCACCTAGCTTCAACTCTGGCGTATAGTTCGTGCCATTCAAAGCTGCTCAAAGAGCCTGTTCCAGGTGCTAGGAGACCTCCAATGAAAAGGCTGATCTGGTGTTGTTTTGCGTTGTCGTTGATGGTATCGCTGGCAGCGGCCTCGGCCAAATCGGACGCGGCGAAAGGGAAATGGATAAAAGGATGGGTTAGTGACTCGAAATGCGGTAGCAAAGGAGTCGGTCTAGGTCATGAAGCATGTGGCAACAAGTGCCTTCAGGCTGGTGAACACGTGGTTTTTGTCGACGACATTAAACACAAAGTTCTTAACGTCGACAATCAGGACGCGCTCAAGGATCACATGGGACACCGTGTGGCCGTCCAGGGTGCCGTAGACGAAGCGGCTGGCACAATGCACGTGGACAAAGTAAATATGATCACCCAGGGAAGTAAGAAGGCTGAAGCTGCTTCCATGGATGAGATGCATAAGTAGTATCTTGTTCCCGTCACAAGGCGCCGAGTCTTTGCTGGGCACGATTTCATCGAGTGGCCTTTTGTTATGGTCAAAAACCCACCGATAACGTGACGCGGGATGTGCCGCTGTCCAAGTCATTTGCTGCCAGCGGTTCAGAGAATCCTCATCCATTGCAGCGGCACAAATCCCTTCGGCTTTTCCTGAACCTGCCAGCCTCCGCCAGTCGTCCGGTATCCCAGTCTGACGACGTTAGTCTTGCTGTCTTTCAGTAGCACTAGCATTGTGTCCGTCGGTGGTTCTTTCTTCACGTCTTTCCACGCAATTTCCTGCTCTGCAAACCACGCCGCAAAGCTCGCGATTCTTTCCTCAGATATGATTCGGCCTCTGTATTTTGCCAATGCTTTAAGCGCACGCTCTTTTCTCGCTTGGTTTGGCATACGTGCGGCCGCCCAAATAATTCTTCTGCGCCAGCGCCAGGTCAGTCGCTGCGAATATGTTTTCGTGATGGACACAGATCCCGCGAGACCTGCTTCAGTCTCTGCCGTGAACCACGCGCATGAGAGAGTGCGCGACGCGCTCGGCTTGTCATCCGAGTTCGTCTTACACTCACTGCGTCACACGTTCGGAACGCGGCTAGGTGAAGCCGGCGCCGATGCATTCACCATCATGAGGATCATGGGCCATTCAACGATCACCGTTTCGCAACGCTACGTTCACCCGACACCGGAGACGATGGAGAATGCATTTGTGGCACTGGAGTTTGCAACGCATGAAGCAGAACGGAAAGCGGCCGAGGAAGTGGAAGAGAAAAGCGCGGGAGTCGCTACAGATCCCGCTACAGTCGAATCAGCGACTCACGAGGTGATACATTAAATGCCTGCGAATCAACATGCCCGGGTGGCGAAACTGGCAGACGCACGGGACTTAAAATCCATTCCAAGCCAACCGGCACCGAAACGCACAGTAGCGCACACTCGAGCAAACCTCAATTCTGACGCCGCTTTCCGCAAGGTTGCTGATCGCATCTGCGCGCATGGGTATGCACCAAATCCAAAGACGAACTGCCACCACAAGTGCCACCAGAATGTCCGATGCACTGACCAAAAGCAGCGTCATCGGGATCAAGACCCAGGAGTTTTTTGGCTAAAGCATAATCATTGTTGCATTTATGCATAATAATTCGCCCTACAGAAGAGCAAACCTCAATTCTGACGCCGCTTTCCGCAAGGTTGCTGATCGCATCTGCGCGCATGGGTATGCACCAAATCCAAAGCACAAGGCCGGGGTGGATGCACGCACGATCCAGCGCAGGTTGGGGCACTCTAGTCTGGACACCTCATAGGTGTTGTAAGCAGGCAATTTCACGTTTTGACCGCTCGTCAAAACGCGCTATGGCGATATTACGTCAAGTGCACTGACACGGTGCTATCTAAACCCCGAGAACAATCGTCTATTCATCGTGTTCCACTCTGTACAGAACCTAAGAGGTGAAAAATGCTGAAGCGTACCGTGCAATTGCTGCTGGTTGCGTCCCTAATCACGACTTCGTTAAGGGCGGCTGACAACGCATTTGTTGGCAAGTGGAAGCTCAATGGCTCGAAAAGCAGACTTCCCGACGAGATGAAGGTTAAGAAGGTCACTGCAAATAAGTATGCATTCGCTTTCGAAGGCGGCGACTATGGAGAGACGATTGTTGCTGACGGGACAGATCAGCCGGGAGTTTTCGGGACAACTTTCTCTGTCACTGTCGAAGGACCCAATAGCTGGAAAGTGGTCCGTAAGACCGACGGCAAATTACTCCTCACCGCGAACTGGAAGCTTTCGGAGGACGGCAATATGCTCGACGACGACTTCACCTTGATCCAGCCCAACGGGTCGAAATTCAACGTGTATTACGTGTACAAGCGAATGGCAGGAGGGCCAGGATTCGACGGCACATGGGAAAGCACGAGCGAAACAGTGAACTCGGCGTTTGAGCTACAGGTCCAGCCTTACGAGAGCGATGGTCTTGCCTTTGTTAATCCCAGCGAAGGGACAGTGAAAAATCTGAACTTTGACGGGAAAGATTACGCCTACGAACGCCCAAATGTGAAGGCAAAGTTTGCATCTTCAATACGCCGAGTAGACGAGCGTACCCTGGCGGTAACCGACAAGGTCGATGGCAAGCTCGCGGGCACTGAGGAGATCAAGATTTCTCCTGACCACAACGTATTGACAGTGACCATACAGTCAGTGGGTCAAACCAGGCCGGAAATCCGCGTGTTTGATCGGGAATAGGGAATCTACAAGTTATCGCGCGGATGGGCGTACCGTTGTACATTGGAGTCGCTAGTTCAGACTGTTGTAACCAGGCCATTTCACGTTTTGACCGCTCGTCAAAACGCGCTATGGTGATATTACGTCAACTACTCGCGATCATTCTTGACACAAGTCTCTTGCGGTGGAAAAATGCGCCTGCTCGGCTTGGGGACTCCAGCGCGGACAGCAGCAGAATAATCCTTTGTCAGCCGTGCCAAAATCGAGCTTGACCCACCCCTGACGGATCATCCAGTTCTGTCCGAGAGCACTTGCCTAGCAGCTTGTCCGACCAATCGTTCCGAACCGTCTTGGTTTCAAGAAGGATGCCCGGAATCCGGTGATCGCAAGCCGCCTCAGATCTAAGATCGCGCCTTGAGCAGGAGGCGTTATGGAATTCTTCAGAAATCTCCTTTCTTCGAATGGTTTTATGTCTCACGGATACTGTTACATGTGGAGGCCAGGGCTAGTATGGTTGCATGTTGTGTCCGATGTTCTGATCGCACTAGCCTATCTTTCGATCCCCTTCACGCTCATTTACTTCATCCGCAAGCGCCGAGATGTACCGTTTAACTGGATCTTCGTGTGTTTTGGTTTGTTCATCTTTGCCTGTGGCGCCACACATGCCATGGAGATCTGGACTCTCTGGCATGCGACCTACTGGCTGTCGGGCGCCGTCAAGAGCATCACCGCTTTGTGTTCGGTTCCAACAGCAATTCTGCTTATCCAGTCGGTCCCTCAGGCGCTGGAGTTGCCCAGCCCTAAAGCACTGAGACTTGAGATCGCGGAACGTACGAGCGCGCAGGAGGCCCTGCTCGCTGAAATCGCGGAGCGAAAGCAGACGCAGGAGAAATTGCGACGGAGCGAGGGAGAATTGCATAGTCTGGCCGGCAGACTCATCACGGTACAAGAGGATGAGCGCAAGCGCATAGCCCGCGACCTGCACGAAGACTTCTCGCAACGTCTTGCTTTGCATTGCGTCGAATTGGATCTTCAGCGCCACCGCCTGCCAGTCGGCTCGGACATGGCGCGTGCGCTTGAGCGACTGCTGAGCGACGCCGAGACGCTTACGCGTGAGGTTCGGCAGATTGCCCATGACCTGCATCATCCCCAATTGGCACTTGGGCTCCAGAATGGCGTAACTAGCTTATGTCGCGAGTTTTCCGAGCAGCATGGAATCGCTGTAGAACTCCTTCACGAGAGCAATCTAGCGCAGATTCCTGCAACGGTATCCATCGTTCTGTTTCGCGTCTTGCAGGAGGCGCTGAGCAACGTAGCCAAACATAGCGGAGCGGATCGGGTTACCGTCTCCATTAGTGTCGGGAACGGTCAGGCCCTCATGTGTGTGACGGACCGCGGACGAGGCTTTGAGACCAAAGGAGTCCAAAGCGATGATGGTCTGGGATTGATCGGCATGCGCGAACGGCTGCGGCTCGTGAGAGGTACGATGAGAATGACCTCCTCTCCCGGACGAGGTGCTGAGATCGAGGCTGTGGTTCCCATCACGACGCCTGAGAGATCGACATCTACTTATTACGCCTGAAATTTGCATGATATTCGACACCATTGAGCCGCGAATGAAGCTGTGAATTAACATCGCAAGTAATATGAAACCGAAACTATTGGTAGCGGAAGATCATCTAGCCATGCGCGCGAAGGTTGCCAGCCTCCTTGAGAGTGGCTTTGATGTAGTTGCGCTCGTCGGAGACGGAGGCTCAGCGGTTGAAGCGGCAAACAAGCTCATGCCGGATGTTCTCGTGCTGGATGTTTCGATGCCGATTCTGAATGGGCCCGATGTGGTAAGGCGTCTCAAGGTCCAGGGTTGCAAGGCGAAGATAGTCTTCCTCAGTGTGTCCACGGATGTCGATCAGATCAACACTTGCTTCACAGCAGGAGGCGACGCGTATGTATCAAAAATGCGGATGGCTACCGACCTCTCCTACGCAATCACAGAGGTGCTTGCTGGAAGGACATTTGTTTCTCCCTAGGTGGGCTGAGCCGATTCGGGCAGAAATCGGCGTGCTTTGCGACCAACTCACTGACTGATCGCATTTCAAATTGAACCAAACCCCTCCAAACACAATTTGTAATCCAAGCTCCGAAGCATTTTCACGCGAGCACTCTATCGCGGCAGTTGAATGATTCCTGCGCTTTTGTTTCGCCATCAGCAACACGAAATCCGCGCCTCACTGACATATGGCTGCCATGTACTACAATTTCGACGGATTCATAAAAGGCGGCATGACAGATCTAGTGATCATCATCGGCGCGGTATTGAGTGTGGGCGTGCTTCTGATAATTCACGGAACCATTTTCAAGACGCGATGGGGCATTAATCCCGCCTCCCAGATTGAATGCACGCGTTGTCACAAAATGTATCCGCAAGTTCGCATCCCCCACAACTTGCGGCAGAAGCTCTGGGGCGGGTGGACTTGTGATCGGTGCGGCCTTGAGGTTGACAAATGGAACCGCCCCATTTCAAAGCCCACGAGCCCGCTGGAGTAACAGATCGGCTTTGGAGTGTCGAGGACTTGGTAGCCCTTCTGGGAAGCCTACGAGCAGCGGAGGGCGGAAAGAGCGGCGGCATGAGTAATTTTCCACAATGGCTGGGCTTGCCGTGGCTTGTTGTATTTCTCTTCATGATGATCTGGACACCGAAGACGAAGAAGGGCTGGTATTTGGCCGCGTCCATTCTCGCTTGCCAAACGGCGGTTGTTTTATATCTTCACTTTTCAAAGTAGCCCACTACCAAAATTTTGGTAGTGGGCTGTTTTGAAATCTCTCCCCATAGCAATTGGACTGTCAAATGTGGTTTGGAGCTCGGAAGAATTCGTGGAGTTGCTAGAACGGAAAAGTAGTAGGCTTGGCAGCATGAACTTCCACACAATTAAAAGTAGCAAGGTGGCTAGAATGTGGGGCTTAGTTCTTGCGGCGGGATTAGTGGCAGGTTTGTTAGGAGTGTGGGAAAACGGTTGGCAGACGGGGGACACAATCGGCCTCATCGTTTGGTTTATTCTTTTCTTCTGCGTGCTCAGTGTGGTCAGGAGAGAGAAGCGAATGTCTTAGATTCAAAACAGCCCACTACCAAAATTTTGGCTGATTGGATTCGTCGCTCGAACACCTGCTATTCTGAATTGTTGTTTTGCCCTTGAAGGTGCCCGCGCATGAAGGACGTTTACGAAGTTCTTAGACAGAAAGAAATTGAACAGTCGAGGCTGGAAAACGAAGTCGAGGCACTGCGCGTGGTAGCCCCTCTTCTTTCGGAGGACGGGGAAGCGACAAATGACAACGAGCTGACATTAGAGCATGCGGTAAATGCCACTCTGCAACCCGACCACAGTGGGTGGCAAGAAAAACCCAAAAAGCGCTTTTGGCGCTAACAGGACGCGAATATTCTGCGGCTATATGACTCCACTCTGTCAAATCGAATATATCCAGTGACAACGACGCGGGACTTCGCGCTCTGATTTTATCGATCAAATTTGGAGTTTCGAAGAATTGGTGGCGAGAACGGAGCGTCCGCCTTCCAGACGCCGGAACGGCCCCACCGCCAGGTAGAGGAGAAACAGAAGAGGATTGAGTTCTTGGAGAAGAAAGTGCAAACCAAGGACGAATTCTGGCCGAGCTGATGGCGGAGCACATCGCGTTAAAAAAAAGTCTTGGGGAACTCTGACCGCGACCTGGGTGCCGCATGATGTGCGGGATCAGGTGGTGGATTTCGTCCGGCGCTGGTCGGAGAAGAGCGAGATCGGCGTCGGACGATTCATCGCTTGGCTGGGCGTGACTACCAGTAAGTTCTACGACTGGCGAGGGCGCTATGGGCGAGTGAATGAGCACAACGGTTGGGTCCCCCGAGATTTCTGGCTGGAGATGTGGGAGAAGACGGCCATTATTGATTTCCATCTGAAGAATCCGTTGGAAGGCTATCGGCGACTGACGTTCATGATGTTAGATCAAGATGTGGTGGCGGTCAGTCCGGCGAGCGTATGGCGGGTGCTGAAACAAGCGGGACTGCTGTCGCGCTGGAAAAGCATGCCGTCACGCAAGGGGACCGGCGACTGTTGAGCAACGAAGTGGCCAAGGGCATGAGGGCAACTTTAAGAGTCACACTCTCCATCGTCGGGGCGCTGGCCGCAATGGCCCTTGCTTTTGTTGGCACGATCCGGTTGCAGTTAGCTTACTTTGGTTGGGCCGCGTATGAGCACGATGTCGGCGCTGGATTTGGAAGCCTAATGATTAGTGTGTTTATCTCATTCGGTGTCGCAATGGCGGTGTTTTATGTGCTTTTCAAAAGCCTCAAGCGGCGACTACCACCTGCATGAAATCAAAACACCCCACTACCAAGCCTTCAGGCCCTAGCCAACACGTTTGAAGTTTGATCGGAGCGATGGCATGAGCGAGCAGCACTTCAATATCGGCCTTCGTAATTCTCGAAAACACAGGGTAGAGGTCTATTTAGAGCCGTGGGGCGAGGTCTACCCGCTTGAGCCAGAGAAGATGCTTCACCTTGAGGCAACTGGCCCAATCGGGACAGCCCCCAATAACATGCTGGAAATCCATTCCAGCGATGACAGCATAACCGTATGGGGATGGAGTGGCTCTGGCGTTACAGTGCATCGCCTCTGAAGAAATTCAAAACAGCGCACTATCAAACTTCGGCAGTTGACCTGCCAAATCGAATCTATCCAGTGACGACGACGTAGGGATGCCGTGCGGTAACCTCTGCCCACGGCAATATTCATAAACTTATTTCCCACAACCCAAATACCTCAATGTTGGTTCGCTGGGTCGAACCAGCACGATTATCCCAGTGAGGCTTCTCAACAAGGGAAACTGTCAAAACCGTCAGGTGACAGCGGAAAGTAAACCTCGTACCGTTTCACTATGTAAGTCAACAATGCGGTCATGGGTTAGTGCCGGAATGCAGACGTTAGACCCTCACGACCGCGTTGTCGAATCAATCTAAGTCCGAGAAGGACTGGTTGAACGAGCGTCCCACGACTTAACCGAGTCTGGGACGTTTCTGCTATCCGACCAACCGGAAAAATTTATCGTCATTTCACGTGACGAATGTGGGAGAGGATGTTAGCGTAGACAATTCTTTGGGGGCGGACTGTTCACGAATGTTTTATGGCGTGCTCGGGTAGAAGGCGGGTATGACTTGCAGATCGTGTGGGTCGCAAAATCAGACAGAGTTTGGCGGGGAAATCAACATCCATTTTCCGGGATTGAAAAATCTGGACAAGACCGCCGTGTTCCTATTCCCGAAGCTTCTGGTTTGCTTAGATTGCGGCTTTACGGAATTTACCATTATGAAAACCGATTTGCGTCTACTAGGCGCAGGTGTTGCGGCGTAGTGTGTTCAAGGCTACTGAATTCCACCCCGAACAACTGAGTGTTCGGCACAGATTCTCTCGTAGATATGGCTTTCCTGTTCGCGGTCAAGGCTTCCCCAACACATACCCGCACAGAGTATTCGCATTGTGTGTTTTGGCTAACTCTTCCCAGATGTGCTCCAGCTGAATCGCCGCGTCGATCTTACCTTGTGCCCACAAGGTAGGTGTGCATTCTCAACAAGCCGCAACGCGAAGATGCTCTCCCCCCGCCGCTTTGGCCGCTTCCACAACGAGATCACCCACAACTTTCGCAAATTGAACCGGGGAGAATGTGTCGGGAACATCCAACGGGATATAGCGTTTTCGTTCAATAGCGGCAGCAACATCCACGCCGCCTGCCCACAATCTCTGAAGAAGACTAGCGCGACGTGATTCGGTCGCGACAACGATGACCGCATTCTCCCCCTTTAGACCGGCTGTGATGAAACGTGTAAAGTCGTCTAAAAACAATTCATCATCGGAATAGAATTGAACTGCGTGGCAGGGGGTGATCTCCGCCTTTCTCGGTACGAGCGATGGTAAAGCCTCCCCATGACAGACGAGGTCGGGAACTTGCGCATTCGTCGCGTCAGTGAAATCGTGACCCGACAATCCGCTGCTGACAAACTGCCTGTTTTGACAAACCGTTTCCACAGCGGCTAAAAGTTCACTTCCGGCATGTGCTTTAACAACGTAGCCCAGTGCCCCCAAGCTGAGAACTGCATGCACCACATCGGCAGAGGATTCTTGGCTCAGAACAAGTATTTTGGATCGTGGGGAAAGCTTGCGGATTCGTCGAGCGGCTTCAATTCCATTCAGTGTCGGAAGCCCAATGTCGAGTACAATCAAGTCCGGTTGCAGATCTTCAGCTTTTTGAACCGCTTCTAATCCGTCTGACGCTTCGCCGATGACTTTCAATTCTGGCCTTTCTCCCAGTGTCGAACAGACGAATCGTCGAAACGGTTCATAGTCCTCTACTACGAGAACCCTCACAATTGACGGACTTCGGTCGTCGTTAATGCGGGAGATGGTAGCCATAGCTTGGCATGCTCCTTTTGAGATGCTAGTTGGCTGGACATCAATGCCCTGAATCCTATCTACAATATCTCGGGGCTGTACGTTGGCGGACTAACGAATGTCGGTTTCTCGTCGATGTTAGAAGCGACATTTTCTTTCAACTTGCGCACATGTCACCTCACACCTTAGCGCTTCTACTGAGTTCATCTAATCTGCGGCGTAGCTGTCCCTGCCGAATGCCTCGGAAATCTTCTCAACGGCGATGGCCCGCAGGTAGTGAATATGGGCGTGGATGGCCGCTTGAAGTTGAGGCAGGATGGCATTCACTTCCGCGTCGGTCTTAGCAGCAGCGACCTGCGCGCACAACTCACGAACGCGGTCTTCTAGGCTTGACGGTGGCATGGCAACAGGGCGATGCGAAAGACTGCCATGCAGCGCTGGCCTCGTCGATACAGTTCTTGCTGTATAGGATCGTTACTTTCGTGACGCCGCGAGCCAAACGCAGAAGGCCGACATTGACGTGCTGCCAGATAAACGTCAATGATTCTGGATTTCTAAAATGGCATATGTGATTTTTCAAGTACCGCGTCTCTACGTCGCCTCGATCCGCCCACCATTGAAACTCGTTTCCCTGCCATACGGTGCCACTAGTCTCCGAAAGTAGCAGTACCGCCACACCATGCTTTGACGAATATGCTATTAACGTCAATAAACGCAATAACTCCCACCAGATGTGCACATTACCAGCGGTCTGGACAGTAAAGACCTCGTGATGACGCTACTTTTCGTGATTTGTGCGCTTTATTTATTGCGTCAAGGTCGCGGGCAAAATCTAATCACGATGCGGGTACTCATAAGGCAACATACCCACGATGTCATTACTAAAAGTACATCGATATGCGTCTACACATCCTACTTGATTCATCTGTACGCTACCGCGTGCGATGTAACTAACAGATTACAATGCATATAATGTTTTCAAACAAAATGATTGACGTTTATATTAAACAAGCGTACTTTTCCCGCTGAAACAAACAGCGTGACGCCTGTTGGAAGCAGACGCCACGCCTAACCAAGATGCCCACTGGAGGGGCACGCAATGGCTAACCGCAGGATACCAAAGCTCACTCGCGCAACGTTCTGTTTGATTGCTGACACCATTAAGGACGCTCACATCTGGACGGCGGATCGGCTCACGCTGACGGCGGATTTCTGCTCTGCCCTGTACGCCACTAACCCGAACTTCAAACCAGAGCGCTTTAGAGATGCTTGCCAGGTGCGCGGGCGGATCGGAGGGCAGCATGAGCCATCCGTTCATCAAGGCTATGCAAGCAGCCATCCTCCAAGTGGAGGCGCGATTTATGGCGCAGAGGGGATTGCCTTCCCCCTCGCTGGTTCAGGAAATCAAGCACAACTTAACGCATGGTATGCGTGAAGCATTAGCGTCCGAACCCGAGGTACTTCCCCGGCACAAACGGCGTGGAACTTGGCAACTAGCCAATGGCGAGGTTGTTGACTTCCCGAAGGACAAACAGGGACGGACGAGGTTCCTACGGAGGGATTACAACGAGGCTGACGTGGCTCTGCTACAGCAGATTGTGGAAATGCAGCCGCGCACGTTTACGTTCGATCAGGTCATAGGACGCAAGAATCAGCTACGGGCGAATCGGAGGATCAAATGAACGACACACATTTTGACCACAAGTTGTCGCTGGATCAGCTCAAGGCTTTGCTGCTGCGCGCGAAATCGGATACGAAAAACGGCGAGCGCAACTACCTTATGATCCTGATCGGCGTATGCCATGGGCTGCGGAACATGGAAATCTGCGGACTCACGGCAGCGACTTTTGACATGGAGGACGGTACTCTCACAGTCCGCCGTGGCAAAAAGTCTTTAAAGACAACCCAGCCGCTAATGCGCAGCGACGATCCCTTGCTCGATGAATACAGCGCAGTCAAAGCGTATTTGCTGGACAAGAATGGAATACCCAAGCGCGGTAGGCTGTTCGACATCGAGACGGGCATGCTGCGGCATCTGTTCAAGCGGTACGCGAAAGACGCTGGCATCCCGAAGGCACTGCGGCATCCGCACGTGCTAAAGCACACCGCTGCACATTATGCGCTGGACTCGTCCAAGCGGGATCTTGTGTATGTCCAGAAATTTTTGGGACACAAGAACCTTAGTTCGACTGGGATGTATCTCAAGGTGTCCGACACAGAAGCCTGCGCAGCGATACAGCCCAACTACTTCAAGAAGTCTTAGCTGTAGTTACTAGTTGCCGCTCAGCTTCATGTTTGGAATCGTTTTCCAAAGTGAGAGGAACGCGAGCGTGGATTGTGGTACCCCGCTTGGGTTGCGAATCGATGGAAAGGCTCCCCTTCACTAGTTTCAGTCGCTCCTCCATTCGGTTGAGACCCAGCCCTCTAGCCTTCCTTGCCGTTTCGAGGTCAAAGCCTGTGCCGCAATCCCTGACCGTGAGATGAATCTCATCCGACGTTGCCCACAATCGTCCTTCGAGCTGTCGTACCCCGCCATGTTGCACTGTATTGTGCACGGCCTCCTGTAATACGCGGAAGAGACAAAGGGTAATGTTCGGCGGTACCAAGCTTGGTAAACCTTCGCTCTTGAAATCAATCTCCACCTTCTTCTGCTCACCGAAGTCGTGGCAGAAGCTGCGCATGACATCTGCGATGCCAAGATATTCCAGTCTTGGAGAGTACAGCTCGTGTGCCGAGGCTTTGACATCGGTCAGTATTTCTGAGCTTTGCTTCAGTAGCGCGTCAAGCTGGCTTTGCGCGTCAGCCGCATTGAGAGAGTCTCGCTTGAGTTTCTCAATCTGAAGAAACAACATAGTCACCCGTTGACCAATATTTTCGTGAAGGTCGTGGGCGATCCGCTGACGCTCTCGTTCTTCTGCTTCAATCACCCTGTAGCTCACGCTGGAAAGCGCCTCTTCCGCCTGCTTGCGCACTGTTGACATCAGGCGAGCGATGATCAACGAAGTGATCAAGAAAGCGATGACGGCCACAACATCGAGCGGATCGTCAATCCGAAAAGAGAAAGCAGGAGGAGCAATGTGTGCTAAACACAGAGTCGCAATGATGGAGGCAAAGACTGATGAAGCCACGCTCCCTGTGCGGGATAGCACCACGACGACAATGACAAAGAGGAGACTGGCAATAGCGAGATTCAAGTGCAGTCGGTAGAGGACAACGGTAAGTGATAGCAGGGCTACAGTGGCAACTGAACATTGCGCCGCTATGCGCCAGAACACCGACATGACGGTTACTCCGCACCGACTGCTAATTTCCCGCGCGTCGATCCGATAAAATCTAGAAGGCTTTCAATGCTTGCACTCCAGAGATCCGGCAGCAGTGTACCACCGTGCCGCCTGCTTAAAGCATGTTTGACGATAACAGCGTTTGCGCTCGAAACCCTTGCCAAGGGTCTGTCTGACTGTGGCCAGTCCGACAGCCACGCGGTGCAAGGTTAAGTCTTGGCTATCACATCTTAGCTCTGCGGAGTGCCCCCGCCACAGTGAACTGCTTCGCCTTCTGTAATGCCCGCTCTATCCGTTTCTTTCTGCGCTGTAGTGTCCTCAAGGCTGCGTGTCGCTCACGGCAGGCAGCCTGCTTTTCCAGTATCTTGCCGAATGGTGTTGTCATTCCTTAAGCCGTGGGCGATCTGGGAACTCTGCCGATGTGAACACTGGTTTGGAACTACCCAGCCCGCTGCTACTCATAAACAGGTATTCCGAAATAGTGCTTGGAGCAACATTTCCAACATACCCTAGGCTTTGCAAGGTACTGATGAAATCAAACGTAGTCCGCGAAATCGCCTTGATATAATTCAATCGGGTCTGCGAACCTGCCTTGCACTTGGCCATATTGGCTTTCAGCATGGCAATGTTCTCATCGAACTGTAGTTGCAAACGTGCCAGCACCAGAACGGCGTCACCCGACTCGTTCCTGATCTTCTGTTTCATTCCCTCAAGGTCAAGTTTTCTCATTGGTAATTCTGCCCATACAATTCATTGAGGATTTTGCCGCGCTCTGTATTCAGCTCCACCAATTCATCACTCATCGCCAGCTTGCGGAGCGGCTTCATCTTCGCGTCAATGGCGCGCGCCAGTTCGGTTAGTTCTTTCTTTCGGTCTTTGCTCAATTCAGTCATGCTAGCCTCGGATTCCTAGTTTTCCAGTAGCACGTCAGTGCCATATACATGCAACCGCCCCGCCGTTAGGCTGGTTGTGAGCAGAACTCTGGGGGGAGGGCTGTTCTACTGGATGCCCCACGACTTAACCGAGTCTGGGGCGTTTTGCTTTTAAGGATTAGTATCCGAGGCGAAGATGTTCTTCTGGTCGGGCAGGCAAGCCGTTTTTGTTCTCGTGATGCTTGTTGCTTGTGCAATGGCGCTCACGCACCCGGTCTGGCAATACTGGTACGAAAAGATTGTTCCTCCTTTGTTGATCATCATGATGATTATGGCGTTGGATTACGCCATGCGGAAGTAGGCCGGGACTGCCCAGCCTTCTGGGACTCTGAGTTGTGAGTGTAATCGCCTGTACATCAACTCCGGTAAATTCTCGGCAGACGAAGCAGCCTCTCCTGTGTGATCCCTCGTCCCCCCTGTCATTTTTGCCAGTGCACAAAACAATTCGTCAGCGCGCCAGCGTACTGACATCTAGCCAATATCGCGGTAGGTAAAAAACCTTGTACCTCTTATCCTCGGTGCTGATGGGGGATTAACATGTTAACAGCTCTCGTCGTCGACGCCTTCGAGCCATTTCGGCGATTCGTTTGTTCAACACTGGAAAGCAGACCTGATTTACTGGTCATCGGCGAAGCCTCAGACGGGTTAGAAGCGGTTGAGAAAGCCCAAGCACTGAAACCAGATTTGATCTTGCTGGACATCGGTCTTCCCAGTGTAAATGGGATCGAAGCTGCGCATCGTATATCCCGGCTCATTCCAACCGCAACAATCCTCTTTGTAAGTCAGATCAGCGATGCGGATGTGGTTCAGGAAGCTTTAAGCAACGGAGCGAAAGGATACGTTTGGAAGCAGGATGCGGGCATAGACCTGCTGCCTGCGGTAGAAGCTGCTCTACGGGGCGCGCACTTTGTCAGTAGTGGAATTCAGGCGGGTAAGTCTGGTGAAACCGAGGAGGCGTATCCCCTGACTCAAAATAGACGGCCAAACCCGCGCGGCACGTTACGCTGTCGTCTCATCGCTTGCTTCTAGCTGTCGTAACTCGGATTCGGGAACCGCAAATTCCGTAAAGCCACAATCCATACAGACCAGAACCTTTGGAAAAACCCAAACTATGGGTTTGTCCAGACCCTTGAGCCCGGGAAAGTGGATCGCAACTTCCGCGCCAAAATGGCGCCGGTTCTCCGATTGACACAATTTGCAAGACATACGGGCGACAGTCCTCCTCTAAAAACCGATTTGCCTGACTACCTAAATTTGAACGCTTCCCTTCACCACAGTGGGTAGGCTAGCCCCCGATCAAGGCGTTTGATAAATCAGAGGGACTTACGTACCGTAGCCTAAATTCCACGCCTGATTTTGCCTCCGCCATACGTACGCCACACAATTTGGTATCTGTCTTGCAACTGCTCTATTGTCATGCGGCATCTGTCGAATTTGGCGAAGACCACGATCCGGCTGACTGAGGCTGACCGCAAGGTTTTGCAACGACTTACTGATCTTACGGGGCTTAAACAGTCGCAGCTCATCCGAGCAGCTCTGCGCTCCTTGCTTCGGCGTGTCGAACAGCCCGTTGAGAAGTGACGAAATGCGGACACTCTTTTTTCCGCAATTCTCACCCCGTTCGTCGTTTGGTTCCGGTTTCGCTACTTCGCTACTTCCTGTGGCATGAACCCAGTAGATTGCCCCGAGAGGGGTTAGAGTCAACTGAAGATAAATCGTCATTTCACTCTCCATCGGGTGTTAGGGCACGAATGCCTGACCCGTCACTTAACAAAACGACCGTTTTTGCTAGTGCTGGGCGGAATAGCAAGTTCTGTTACCGCCCAACTACCCGGCGATTGTGCCGGGAACTTCAATGAGGCAGGCGAGAAAACACCTGCTTCATGGCGGGGACGGAAGCAGCGTCCCAAACGTTAAGCTGGCAGCGGTTAATTAGTCCGCTGCGCAGCATGCCGTCCTTATTCGGTAGCGACCCTGTAAGGACGTTGATCCACGCTAAACCGGAGTCGGCAGGGCTGGCATTCACATTGACCCCACCTGTTTTGTACAGCGTGGAAACTTTATGAACTCTGTAGCCACGTCGGCACTTTGGGTGCCGGAGGCAGTAGCTGTAATTCGCGTCCACGTTCCTGAAGCTGTTTGTACTGTTCAGGATTTTCGCGGAATATCTTGGAAGCGAGCGCGCTGTTGCTATCGTGTCCGAAAATCTGAACAGCAAGCTCTCGTGTGTCATTGAACTTACAGCCCAAGGTCGGGCAACGATTCTCCGCGTATAGGTGGGAACACATTTTGTATGCCATTAGACGCACAACCCTTGCTTGACCGCTTCCAACCTCATGCGGCGGTAAACATCTGGCCGTAAAATCGAGAGCGCGTTGCAATCCTTGGCCGAAGAATTAGGCCCCCAGTAGTGGCTGAGCGGCAAGGTTGTTGAAGGTACTGGAACGCCACCGGAACTTGTTCCGCCACCGCCAGATTTTACCTGTCCGCGCTGAAGCCACGGTTTTTTGCTGGCGTAGTCCGCAAAGAAATCAGTAACGCTGATCGGCTCTTGTGCTGCGTTGAGAACTGGCGTGCCGTCATCTGCGATTACATCAAATGATCCTGTCGCTGCATTGTGGCGAAGGTTGCTCCTAGTTAGGCGTTGTAAGGTGTCTACGTCAATGAATCCGTGCTTACTTGATTCCTGCGCGATGATTAGATCACGCTGGCTTTTAACGCTGGTCTCAAGAATCGCTTGCTGTTCCAAACGCGAACTGGCCAGCTCCCCGCGCACACGTTCCAATTCGTCGGCAGAGCCTTGACCAGCGGCGACTTCTTTGAGCCGCTGATTTTCGGTGCGAAGGCGTTCTGCTTCTTGTCGCGCATCGGCACCAGCGCGGCCCATTCCCCGCTTCAGAGCGGCATCGAAGACGGCTTGCTGCGCCGGGGTGAATTCAACTTTTTCTGTGGTATCTGGTAACACGGTTACTGTGGGTACTTCCAATTCGTCTGTCAATGTTGCTCCTTTGCAGCCTTTACGCAGGCTTTGTTGCGGTTGTTAAGTGAGACGCTGTAGCAAATCAATCATGATCTGCGATTGTGCAATGTAGCAATTTTGCAATTCGAGTCTGCGCTCGGCAGTCTGTAGCTGCCTGCGTAGCTCGGTGGGATACTGCGGAAGTGTTGCGGTCAATGGTTGCATGGTTCTCCTTAAAAGTTTGGCCCCTAGTCCATCATCATCCAGTAAATAAAAAACTAGGGGCAAGGCTTCCGAATCGGAAGCAAACTGACCCGCTGGGCAACACCCTGAAGCTTCAGCGGGTAGGCGGCCTAAGCTACAGCCGCAAGTTCAATGTTCGGTTCAATGCGTTCGACAACGGCGGGTGTCTTGCCGTCCTGCCATCGCAGTGTGTTCTGTTCGTACATTTTTTCGCGGAGTGTGGGCTTACGGTCGAGCAGGGCCTCGCACAGTGTGCAGAGTGTTATCTGTCCTGAGTAAGATTCTGTGGATTCATCCCACATGATGTATGTGGTGGTACCAGCGCACCCACCAAGACAAAGGCAACTTGTCATTGGCCCACCGTGACACGCGATTTGATTACTCGGTTCACATCATCAGCAACGACACGAAGGCAGCGGCCAAGACGTACATGCTTCAGCGTGCCGTCTTTGATCCAACGTCGTACAGACATCGTAGAAACGGAAAGCTGCGTAGCAGCCTCTTCAAGGCTAAGTAGTTTCATTTGATCCTTTGGTTTGGTTAACGCGGGTGAGCTAAAGTATCCGTGAACGCTCTTGTACCCTATACATATGCGGGCTCAGCCGTCGATATTAGCGATTTCACTCTATAGGCACGCTGGCGACACTCAGGATGGTATCGGGCATTACTGCGCAGAGGCTGAAACAACTCTGGGCAATTGCTGCACGATTTCATAGGTAGCGCGGGCCGTCGCTGGCGACATTTAGTCGTGCAATACTTCGCCGTGCTCCGCTTAGATGTGAAGGGTTTGCCGCAACGCTGGCAGTGTAGCGGATGGTTCACCCGGTCACCCATTTTGTACCGCCGTGACTTATGCGCATGTGCTTGTGCGGCGGGAGTGCGAAGGTAGTCAAGGTACTCCAACGTTTTGTCATCAGCCAGAAAATCACGTGGTGCCTTAACGTCAGGTAGAAGCCTCTGCCAGTAGTCCAGCTCGGCTTGGCTGGGCGGGGTTAGCACGGTAGCCAATCAATGTATCGTGGTTTGCAGTTCATTCGTCCTTCGCTTTCGCAAGGGTTGGCTTGCTTGAGTGGTGATGTAACTAACTGTCTATGCGTGCCTGCCTTCGGCTATCAATGGTTGAACGCCTTCGGCCTTGGCTGGATGTGAACCCCAGAACTTGTTTTTGGGGGTTCAACCTCCAGTCTCTAGCACAATAAAGTTGACTGAGACTGAGGACTCTGGGGAGACTGGCACCTATAACTAACATTCATTCAAATGTATTCTGGAGCCCCCCCAAGCATCAGTCTCCCCAGTCTCCCCAGTCTCCCCAGTAAACGCGAACCGCCACTGGTTCGAGGATGCGGTGAAAAGGGCGGGCATTAAGGATTTCCATTGGCACGACCTTCGGCACACCTTCGGCAGCCGGTTGACGATGGCTGGGGTGGGATTGCGGCAGGGATGGGTCACAAAACCATCTCCATGACTTGCCGGTATAGTCACTTGGAACATTCTCATCAACTGGCAGCGGTGGAGCGCCTTGTTTCGTATAATGCCGAGCATGGAGACGCTAAAGAGACCCAATCGGGGAACCAACTGCCACCTCAAGTGCCACCAAGCAAAATAGGCGCTCCGAAAGCGGCTCAAATGCGGTCAACTAATGTGCGTGTTTGCAGTAGCTTATGACCAACATGCCCGGGTGGCGAAACTGGCAGACGCACGGGACTTAAAATCCCGAGACTCGAAAGAGTCGTATCGGTTCGATTCCGATCCCGGGCACCATCCAACCCGTTCAGTAAGAGTTAGTTAGGCAGAGGCGAAGCGGAGGGGTCGGTCGCCTGAGTTCTCCGTGTTGGTGCAGTTCTGCCCAAACTCTGCCCAAAGTCCGGCTTTTGCGATTTTTCGCCGAGTACTGCCACCTCGCGTTGTTGGTTAATTTCCAACTTACGCGCAGCGTCCTCAAGATCACTCGGGGCGACGATATGATAGCGATCAAAGATGGCCCTCGTTTTGTGGCCACTAATCGCCATGGCCACACGCTCGGGCACGCCAGCTCGCACCATGTTTCGCACTGCAGTTCTCCGCAGGTCGTGGAAGATCAAGCCGACATACTTCAGGTCGTTTCGTTTCCATTTGCGAGAGCACGCGTTGCAGCGACCCTCGGAACTAATTGCTCTTCGCACTCAGGACAGACCAGCTCGCCGACTCCCGCCGCACAGCATACGATTGCCCATGTCGTGCGGAAATCGATGACAGGTTTGCCGTCGTCGCGAGTGAATACGCGATCATTCGGCCGTTTCCCGTGAATGCACTCGGTCAGCAACTCCCGCACAGGCTGGGTCATGGCGACTTCCCTACCTTGGTCGTTCTTGGTCGTGCCGGGGTCGAGTCGGATGCTTCCTAGGAGTAAATTAACCTGGCGGACGCGGAGGCCGCGCAATTCTTCGACGCGCCATCCGTAGGTATGTACGCATTCGAGAATTGCACGCATCCAGAGCCCAACGCCCGCGCACTCGTCCGCCAGTCGAGAGTATCCGTCAGACTCAAGAAAGCCGTTGCGGACGTTCAATTCTTTGAGCATGGGGATGTGAGGCACGATCGTGACTTTAGGCGGCGTGCATTCGCGAGCTAGGTTGAAAGCGCGCTTTAGCAAAGCCAGTTCCCTGTTGATGCTCGCATTTTGCGCGCCTTCCGCAAGTCGGGTTTCTGTGTAACGTCGGATGCGGTCCGTTGTTGTGTCGCACGCCCGTATGCGCGTGAAAACCTTCATCAGATGTAGCCTCCAGGCGGCGCTCGACGTGGTCTGTGCTCTTCTGTCCGTTGTTGCGATAGTCGCTCATGAGATCGGCGACCAGCTCGTCGACTCGGATGTTTTCGTGAGGGATGTACGTTTTCGTCTCTACTTCTGCCAGGCGGCGCTTGAGCAATTTCTCGGCGACTCTTCGGTCAGTCGAGTGGCTGTTCTCCCGTCGCGGGACGCCACGTTCGCTGAATTTGAAGCGCGACAGAACTTAGAATTCTCACTCATGGCTTCTCTAGCACAAAAATAATGAAATTCGGCACCCTCAATTCGTCCGCAAGCTCCGGGAAACGCGCTAGGCCTTCCGCATCCAAACTCGGCTCGATGATGTCGTCAATTAGAAGTCCGGATTTCCGAAAGCCGTTCACATACGTCGCAAGCGTGCGATGGAAGTTCGTGAAGTCGCAATCCAGCATCCTCCAGTGGCGCTCGCTTTCATCGAAGTAGTGGTCGAGAATGACATGCTGTTTCGCGCCTTCGCAGGTGGTGTGCCACTCGCCAACTGCGGAGCGCATAGGATGCACGTTCGCAATCACGAATCGTCCGCCCGGCTTCAGCACGCGGAAGACTTCGCGCGTGTTGGCTTTGAAGTCGCACAGGTCGCACTGATTTAAATAAGAAACGGCAAGATCGAAACTGTGATCGTCAAGGAAGCTCAAGTCCTCCGCGTCCGCGACGCGATATGTGTCTTTTCCGGATTGCAGCTCGCGCGCGGCGTTGATCATCGGCTCGCACAGGTCAACACCGAGCACACGCTCCGAGCCGCGGTCGAGGAGAATCCTGCAGAAGCGCCCCTCGCCGCACCCGCTGTCGAGGATGCTGAGCCCGCGAACGTCGCCGCAGGCGGCCAGCATCGGCTTATCGAGCAGGCCATCGCGAGATGGCATGGTGTGCGTGCGGGCCTGCTTAATCCAGGCCGGAGACAGCCGAATCCATTCGTGGTTGAGATCGGTTGTGTTCATTGCGGTCGCTAGTTTACCAGGGTGCTTCGACACAAATCGATGGGTAGACCACTCAAGCCCGTTTTTGGCTTAAGTGCTATCGTGAGCGTTGGAGATAAAAGCGACCACAGAATTTGGGTCTGTAACGTCCGCGTATTGAACTTCGGCAGGGGGCGGCAGAATCAGCGCGGGCGCGGGCGTGCAGAACTGTTTGAAGTATCCTTCCAGCCCAGCCGGGGTCAGCAGGATCGGCATGCGCACCCGATCAGAATGGATCTCATCAGAATGGATCAAGGGAGTGCGGGACGCCGCGCGGACTGAAGATCAGCGTGCCGGCTGTGCTGCGGATGGTCTGATCGCCGATCCACGCGGTGATCTCGCCTTCAAGGATGTAGAAGCTCTCGTCCTCGTTGCGGTGGATGTGGCGAGGCGGGCAATTGTCCCTGCGGGCGAGTGCATCGATTAGCGCGAATCGTCCCTGCGTCTGATCACCGGCGGCGAGGAAAGTGAGCAGCCAGCCGGTTTACCAGAAGGAGTCGTTGAGAGACCCTCGTCCCCAGCCGAATGGACTAGGTAGATCGGCTCCTGGCGTCGTGCTGAGGGGTGTTGTCATTGTATGATTTTCATATTGCGCGGTGCGGCGGGTCTGAGAATCGGAGAGGTCCTCAGTCGGCGGTGCTTCGCCTGACCATCGTCGCGTCGGAGAATACTTTCGTATGACCCACAAGGCTCCCAACCTGCGCCCGCAAACCGCACTCCTCGCTCATTTCCTTCACATTCAGCAGAGTTACGTTGAAGGCCTTGTGCGCCAGTCATCTTGCACCTCGGTCTTGCTCCTAATAAAATCGCCTTCCGTGGAGCTGAGAAATAGGGGATATAACCATGCAAGTTACACAGGAATATCCGAGGAAGTCCCCGCGCCGTATCTATTATCCCGAAGACAGACTCCCGCTCGTGAAGCTCATCCCGATGGGGATACAGCACGTGATCGCGATGTTTGGAGGTACCGTGCTGGCGCCCATTCTGATGGGATTCGATCCGCGGGTCACTCTTTTTTTCTCTGGTATCGGGACCCTTCTTTTCCTCTTCATCACCGGTCTCAGGGTCCCCAGCTATCTTGGTTCGAGTTTCGCCTTCATCGGCCCGATCCTGGCCATCACCGGCGGCAATGCTTCAAGGATCCCGTACGCCTTGTGCGGAGTTGCGGGCGCTGCAGTCCTTTACGCTGTGGCTGCTGTGGCCACAATGCGCTGGGGGCCGAGTTGGATTGACCGCTTGATGCCTCCTATCGTGACCGGCTCAGTGGTGGCGATCATTGGCTTGAATCTGGCCGGTACGGCCGTCTCGGACGCCGTCAACAACGACCTGGCGATCAACGCTGCCTCGGATTGGGCCCGCGTGATGATTGCCACCGTCACTTTTCTGACAGCCGCCCTGGTTTCCATTCGCCTCCGAGGATTTCTTCAGATGGTGCCGATTCTCGTGGGTGTGATCGTCGGCTGCGCGGTCGCTGCGATATGCGGCGTGTTGGATCCGCAGAGCATCGCGCGAGTCGAGAGTGCGCCGTGGATCGGATTGCCCCCGTTTCAAGCCCCGGCATTCAGCTGGCGCGCGCTGGCGGCCATCGCGCCTGTCTTTGTCGTGCTGGTCGCCGAGAACAAGGGTCACATTGCTGCCATTTCGGACTACATGGGGCGGGATCTGAATCCATATCTTGGGCGCGCATATCTCGGCGACGCGCTGGCAACACTGGTTTCCTCTTTGGGCGGCGGCACGCCACAAACGACCTATGCGGAAAACATGGGGGTCATGGCGATGACGGGGGTATTCAGCACACACAATTTCATCGCAGCGGCGGTGATTGCGCTCCTGCTTGGGCTCTGCCCAAAGTTCGGCGCCCTGATTCAAGCGATCCCCAACCCGGTTCTGGGTGGCATTACCCTCCTGCTTTACGGGATCATTGCCTTGATGGGCATTCGCATTTGGATGGATGCCAAGGTCGACTTCACGCGCCACAAGAATCTGGCAGTGGCCGGCGCACCACTGATCGTCGCCACGGGATTAGGCGTGAAGGGTCTGACGGTCGCGGGGATGAACATCGCGGGAATTGCCCTGGGGACCGTGCTGGCGCTGGTCCTCAATTGGCTCCTTTCCATCGCAGACCGGGAATAGCCGATTTATCGGTAGGCTGGCAGCGGCGTGGCTACGCTCTGAAGGCTTTCATCGGAAACGCGTACCGCGAGCCTGTTTACGACATATGAGCGCCCGAAGCAGGGAAATGCCTGTCACCTTTTGCGATTGTCTCCGAACGGGCTACTCGGAAACACTCCTTGACTACTGTCTTCCCGGTACTGGGCAATCCTCGCCGACTTGCGAGACAATAGTCGCATCCCCGACATGCGCGTTCGCCCATCCTTAGTCCCGGCGCTCGCCCTTCTCGTGGCGCTCGCGCAAGCTACGCAAACTTCACGTCGCCTTTCTGTCGCCGTGCTCGATGAAAACGGAGCCGCCGTCCGCGGCGCCCGCGTCACGCTCCAGCTTCCGCCTCGGCGCCCGGCCGGAAATTACGGTGCTTGAGTTGGTGCGCGAGGGCTGAGATGCGGGAAGTCCAGAGCTTTCCAACTATCTCGGGTGCGCTCCCTCCAGATGTCCGAATCGGAGATTTTGTTATTAAAGGCTCAAAGTTCTTGGCTCCTTACGATTCACCGCAACTGTGCCTGTATTTCCATGAGCTGACGCTGCTGAATTACATGAGCAGAATTTGCTACTGTGCATTCTCCCTGGCTGCAACGTAGGTCTGTTCGACTATGCGTGCTATGAGTTTCTGGCCGGACTGGCTGGGATGAATGTCGCACACGAACTGATCTTGTGCGGATGCATTCAGGAGTCCCACATTGCATGTGTGCCCACCAGCGGATGCAGCGATACCTTGAAACGCGGTAAAAACATCAGCAACAGCAGTCGCGGTCTGCGTGGAAGCAGCGGTGTCCAAGGTTTGATTTAGAGCTGCCGTAATTGCGGTCTGATTAGCATCCGAGTAGTCAACCGAATAGTAATTCACGACCACGATAACGCCTTTAAAGCCACCGGCTCGCAGGTCGCCGAGGATAGTCGCCAGGTTTGTTTCCAGAGCGGCGAGGACCTGAGTCAACCCCAGTGCGATGCACGTTGGGTCATTTGCACATTGCGTCCGCAGCAAGAGCACATCATCGGCGCCGACGCCGACAGAGACTAGTCTTGTATTCGGGTGCGCCCTCAGGAAAGAGACAGCAAAATCCAGTTGCGTGGAAGAGTAGCTGACGTGTAGCGGCACCTGCGAGCGATAAAAACGGCATCCGGCATCGGGAGCAGTGGAGGATAAAAAGCTGCCGGAGGTTTCGCCAGGGCAGGCCGCATTGTTGGTCCTGAACTTGAACGCCTGGCCGACGTAGTCTGGAAAACCTACAAAATTCTCCGGATTCACATATTCAAAACCTGCGTTCGTGATGAAACCAAAACTGACGCTATCACCAAGAGCGAGATAAGGAGGCGCACTGGCGCCGTCAGCCGCAAACAGAGCGGAACTTGTAAAAAGCAGGATGGACGCAAACTGGAATAACCGCATGAGATTTCCTCCTGTGCTGGTGCGGCCCGAAAGTGCTTGGGACCGTCTGAAGGCAAGCCGGGCAGAAATTATATATCAGCTTGCCTTCCAGTACCGGGGGTGGGGCCGGGATTGCCGGTTGTGTTTTCGAGAACGTACAACCTTCCGATGTGATCGAACGCCAGTCCAAGGACCGTTGTAAACCCGGTAGCGACCGTTTTGACCTGGCCCGACGGAGTGATCTTTAGGATCTTCGATGAACCTTCCTGGATTGGGAAGGTGTTCAAGTTTCCGACGTAGAAGTTGCCGTGATATGCGACGGTGGTGGGAACAATGTGTCCCTGAGTAGCGGAGATGTCTGCAATCCGGCGGATTTGGCCATTGGTGGTGATCCCGATGGACGATGGTAAGAAGGTGTCGTCGGCCCTACGGGTAATGGCTTTCGCGCTCTACGAACTTGCCGATTACGAGTGAAACTAAGTTTTTGAGGCGCTCACGGGTGATTGTTAAAGCCACATTAAAAAACGTCACTGGCAGCAAATTCGACTTTCCAAATAGCTGGTGCCGGGACTATGCTTCTGTGCCTACCAGAGGCTTTTTAAGGTTTAAATGACCAATCGAGGTGAGTCATGAGAGGAAATCTGCTTGTACTAGCGATTCTAGTCGTTACGCAAGCCTTCGCCTTCAGTCAGACCGCAAAACATAAAAACACCATTACCGGTTGCCTGACAAGCACGACCATGGGCAAACGCAAGGAATACCGACTCGTGGATCAAAAAAGAAACAAAAACATAGCCTATAGTAAGACGGTTGACCTTGGTCCCTACGTCGGACAGTCTGTCACCCTCGTCGGAGATGTATCCGCGACCCCAAGCACTGATGAAGGGACGAGGGAACCAATGCCTGTCTTCCTGGTTTTCGAAGTGCAGCCAGCATCAGGTAACTGCAAGTGAAATTCCGTTTTGTGCCGAATCGGATACTGGGCGAAAAAGACCATTGAAACGTTGATCGTACCCTAAGTCAGGAAGCGCCATTTCATTATCGCGAAAAGCGCTGATACGCCGATGAGCAGGGCGTCGGCATCGACGACGGCCGAGCCGATTCTTACCGTGATTTCTTACCGAACGTGGCCGGTTCCTGCTCGACCCACGCGTTCAGCTCGACGGTGCCGAGCAGCCACGGGCAGGTCTTCTCGCCGACCTTGACCACGCGCAGCTCGCCTGTCTGGACGAGCCATCGCAATCTCACGACGGACATCGACATGTACTTTGCGCCATCTTCAACAGTCGGGGAGTGAGCCCGAGCTGCTGGAACTCCGACGCCTGCTTTTTCTTTCGCTTCTTCCGCTTCGCGCGCCTTTCGCCGCGTCCTGCTCTGCGATCGCTTGCTCGCTCATGAATCGGCTGATCCCCATCAGCCCATGGCGTATTTGCTCCTTCGTGGTGCTCGTCGTGGTCGTCGGCGCCCTCCCGTGCGTGATCCCGACGACATGCTTCAAGAGCTTCGTGATGGTCCACATGACAGGCAACCAAGCGGCCTTCACCCGGAGCGAAGTCTCAGGGGTCTGCCGGGGCGTGGGAGGGAGTATGGATGCTCCCGGACACTGGAACTAGTTACATCCCGTGAACGATAGCGTGCCTACTGGAAAGGGGTTCCCCGGCGTTACGGTGAGGGAATTGCTCATCAGGTCGGTCTGACCGCAGACCGGAGTGCCGTCCGCGTGGGGTACGGGTTGCCCATCGACAGTGTAGCTCCCGACAGTGCTCTGTACGTACAGCGTACCCGACCCAATGAAAGAACCCACAAAGGCGTTCACACCAGGCACAGCCAGCGTGAAGTCAATGCAGTCGAATCCGCCCGAACAGGATGCGCCGCTTGCGGTGGTGACGTTCGAGGTCGCAACGGACTGCTGCACGAGCGGAATGGTTACGAGAACACTGGAACCATTGAGGCTGATCGTTTGCAAAGCCGAAAGCGCAACAATCTCAGCCATGGCACCGGAGGTACCACCCGTCTGCACCACGCCGGTCAAGGAGGCTGGTCCGGCGCTCGCTCCTGAACCAGGCTGCGGGGTCAAAGGAATGTTCCCGACAGCCGTGCTGGCTTGGACCCCGCTGGTCACGGTGGCGGAGTAGAAGACGCCCGATCCATCGACAGCGGCAACCACAAGGTCGTATGTCCCAGCAGGCACCGGACAGAGAGCAAAGTTTCCATTGGCATCAGCCAGTGTAGACAACATCACCCGGTCCACACCGGCGTCCTGCTGCTCCAAAGCAACGACGGTTGTACCGCCGACAATCGGCTTTCCGGTCGAGCTGTCGATGACAGTCCCGTTGATCGCCGAGGACAAACCGACTTCACCAGCATGCAAGACCGGCTTCAAGATGAACTGGCCGTTGCCACTAGCCACGATGGAGGCACAGGCGTTGAAATCTATGTCGAGGTCTTTGGTTTCTCCGGCCGCGATGGTGAACTTACCGCCAGCGATCTGGCCCGAGGGTATTTTTAAGCCGCTCTGCGCCTCGCTCGCCAGGTTCAATGCATGGACACTGTTGTCAGCCGCGAGTACGACGCAGTTTGCGGGGTTGCCGGGCGCTGAAGAGCAATGATTGCCGGAGATAGAGGTGTTGTCGGGCGCCAGAAAAACGCGGATTTGCTGATAGCTCCCAGCCTGAATTTCGGTCTTTGAAGCCAGCATGGCCAGAAAACACTCAGTGCTGGCCTGTGATAGCAAGTCCACCTGCTGCGGACTGTTCTTCAGGTTAGGGATCAGATCAACCCAGCCGGAGTCATTCGATCCGGCACTGGCGCTCGTGTGAATTTTTACATCAGTTACCGTTACGAAGACATGGCTGTAGGGACCAGAAGGTGCCGAACAAGTAGGCGGATCGCTGGTCGATACATTTACGAACGCGGTCTGTGAAGTGGCGTTAGTGCCTCCTCCGCATGCTACTAGCATCAGGACGATAGTAAATATCGTCACGCACAATCCGATCAGGAAGGAACGGGACATTCATACCCCCTCAATTTCGTAACGATGACGTCGACGAAGGAGCGGCAACGCCTACGAGTAGAGTGTCCCCCGCCGCATGTTCGATGCTCAAGGTTACGGAAGTGTCGCGCCACATACACCGTGCGACCGAGGTCAACTGAACAGCGGCGGCCATCTAAGTGAATCAGGGAGAGCCCCACGAGGGCCACCGGAAAGGGCTGTTTGGGCAGGAGTTCTTCCAGCGCTTCCTGAAAAACGGAACCTGGTATGTGCCGACTCTCATCGCCTATGAACAAGGTTTCGTGCTTTGGAGTGGTGCATCCGGAATCACTGAAACCGCGGCTGTTCACGAAAAGCAAATCGAACTTGTCCGGATGATGCACAAGGCAGGTGTCCAGATTATGGCTGGCTCGGACTTCTCCGATTGGGCCTTGGTGCCAGGCGTCGATCTGCACAATGAGTTAGCGCTGTTGGTGGAAGCTGATTTCAGTCCCTGGAGGCGTTGCAGGCTGCCACGCTAAACCCTGCGAAGTTCCTTAACAAAACCGATACTTATGGAACGATAGAGGTAGGTCGCGTGGCGGATCTGGTATTGCTCGACATGAATCCGCTCGAAGATATCAGCCACACCCGGAAAATCCATGCAGTCGTGCTCGGCGGCAAGCTCTACCCGGTGGCATCTATCAGAGCGCAAGCTCTGCAAGATGCATCGACGCGACGATGAAAAGGCAACTTGCATACCGAGCATCGTTATCCGCGCGGAGGGATTCGACGTCGCCTTTGATCTAGCAAACCTCCGTGCCAACTGGTAGCATCCTGCGCATGTTCAAATCCCTGATGATGCTTAGCTTGCTCGTGTCTTCTTGCTACGCTGCGGATTTGCCGTCGAAAAAGTATTTGAACCTAACGGCGATTAAAATCATGGTCGCCGGTGCTGAGGCTGAAGCCAAAAAGCAGAACGCTGAAGTGACCATCTGCATTGTCGACGAAAGCGGGAACCTGCTTTTTCTGGAAAAGGCAGACGCTGCGTCGTTAAACACAATCCAGTTTGTTCAGAGAAAAGCCCGTCACGCCGCCTTTTATCGAAGCCCTTCGAAAGATGGTGCCGATGCGCTAAAAAAAGGAAATGTCGAAGTTTTGCGCTTCCCTGACTTTTTCCCTAACCAGGGTGGTTTGCCGATCCAGGTAGACGGCCAAACTCTGGGCGGTATCGCTGCCAGCGGAGCGAAATCTGAAATTGATGAAGCGATTGCGCAGGCGGGACTCGATGCGCTTCTGAAGAAATAAACTGTAATGCACCTTGAGTTCCCGCTGGAGTCTGCACAACTGGAACGCCCATGCCTACATTGAATGTTGAGAGTGAGGCTGACGTGACGCGTCACATACTAAATACCGCATTGAGCGTTTGTATGCTGTTCACCCTCTTATCCAGCGGATGGACCGAAACCAAACCCGACCGAAAGGCCCTGCATGTCTACTTTATTGATGTAGAGGGTGGACAGGCAACGTTGTTCGTCACTCCGGCACACAAATCGCTGCTGATCGACGCGGGATGGCCTGGCAATGATGGGCGTGACGCCGACCGGATCGTAGCCGCGACCAGACAAGCCGGCCTCAAGAAGATCGATTACGTTCTGATTACTCACTTTCACATGGATCATGTCGGCGGTGTACCGCAATTAATGTCGCGGATTCCGGTGGGAACGTTTATCGACCACGGCATCAATCGTGAGACCGGCGATAAGGATACGACCGAAGTATGGGATGCCTACCAGAAAGTCATGTCGACTGGAAAATATAAGCACATCGTTGCGAAACCCGGCGACACACTTCCTATTAAAAGGCTGAATGTCAGTGTCATCAGCTCGGACGGAGATCTAATCAGTGAGCCTCTGCCAGGCGGCGGACAGGATAATCCCGCCTGCAAGGACGCGGAGCAATATCCAGCAGACAACACGGAAAACTACCGTTCGCTCGGGACCCTTATCACATTTGGCAAGCTACGAATACTTGATTTGGGAGATCTCACACACGATCAAGAAATGAAATTGATGTGTCCCGTCAACAAAATCGGCGAGATCGATGTTTATATCGTTTCCCATCACGGTTGGCTGCAGAGCGGCAGCCGGCCTTTCGTGGATGGAATCGCGCCGCGGGTTGCCATTATGGACAACGGGGCCAAGAAAGGCGGCACACCGTCAGTCTGGGACACTATCAGCAAATCGCCGAACCTCGAGGGCTTTTGGCAACTGCATTATTCCGACCAGGGCGGAAATGCTCATAATGGAGAGGCGGACTTTATCGCCAATCCGGATGGCCCCGATGCGGGAAACTATCTGGAACTAGTAGCGCGACCCGATGGAAGTTTTGGAGTGTTCAATTCCCGGACGAATAAGACCAAGGAATATCCGACCCGGAGGGCAATCTTGGATTAGGCGGTATACCGACTGATTGTTGTCGGCTATTGTCTGCCCAAAGTCTGGCCAATTCTTTGTAGGCCCTGGCGAAACATTTCCGTATCTACTCCCATGCCGATTCGAAAATGATTGGGGAGTTCGAAGAAACGTCCGGGAACGGCCGACGTTTCTTGTTCTTGTCGCAAACGGGATAGGAAGTCCTCGACCGATCCCTTGCGAAGGCGGAGGACTGACGTCGTTCCAAAGTCGGTCGGCGGCGCCGATAGTGATTTGTTGAGCGTAATAAAATCGGCCAGGAGCAAGCGGTCAGCCTCCACCACCTTCCGGCCGCGCTCACGGACTTGTGCGAGATTCTGAAGTGCAAACACACTCAGCAGTTCCGCAGGATGTGCGGGAATAGATGCGAACAAATCATTGAGGCGCCACATCGCACGCGCGAGCTCCGGTTCCGCCAGAATCCAACCGCAGCGTAGACCACTGAGCCCGTACACCTTCGTCAAACTGCTCGTGACGATGAACTCTGGCCCCAGATGAAAGCTAGATTTCGGAGTGTTGGTGTACACCGCATCAAGGTAGACCTCGTCTACCAGAACCCGCGCACCTATGCTGCGCGCCAGATCGCCTACTTCGCGCAACGCAGATTCCGATGCAAGTGCGCTGCTGGGATTGTGGAGATTGGTGATGACAATCAATTTCGTCTTTGAAGTGACGACACGGCGCACTTCAGCCGGATCCAGAGCATAGCCACTTTCTTCGGTTCTACGAAAACGTTTGATCGAGGTTCCCAGAAACAACAGTGTGGAAGTGAGCAACTCATAGGTAGGCCGTTCGAGGAGCACTTCGTCTCCTGGATCGATAAGCGTCGCCATCGCCAGGTGGTTCGCCATTGAGGTCCCCGCTGCGGCGACCACGCAGTCGGGATCAACCCCACATTTCTTTGCGATGGCGTGCTGCAAAGGCGCATAACCGTAAGTGCTATCACCATTGATTTCTAACTGTTCGACTTTTACAGGAAGATCACGCAGAGGGAAGGAAGCCACGCCGCTAGTAGCAAGATTGAACTTAGCTTGACCCTTCGTCTTGGCCCACAGCATATAGTCCGAATGTCGGTGTCTAACGAGTCTGGTCGTCATGAATTTACTTGCTAGTGACTGCGCGTGATTTCCGGCTCCAACACAAATATACCGGGATTCCGGCCAGGGCAATGATCAGTCCGATAGCTGAATTCGCCGGAAAGGTCGCGATGGTAGTGACCACGATCGCGACACAAGCCATCACGAACACGCCAGTGGTGTAGGGATGTCCGGGAACGAGATAGAGTCCCGGCGACGCGGGCAATGCTTTACGCCGGAAGACAAAAACAGACGCTGCGGTCAGGCCAAAGGAAATAAAATCAACCGATATCACATAGTTGAGTATCTGCTCGTAATGTCCTGAGAGCGCGATAACGGTAGCAGTTACACCCTGCAAAATAATGGCGACCACAGGAACTCTTGCCTTTGGTGACAGCCAACCTACGCTCTTGAAAAATAGGCCATCACACGCCATCGCGTAATAGACCCGAGGAGCAGTCAAAATACCCTGGCTGAGAAAACCTAGCGTAGATACAGCGATTCCGAACGCAATCCATTTGGCGCCCCGCTCGCCAAGCGCTGCCCGCATTACCGCAGATGCGGGAATATGTGTCGCCGCCAATGCACCGGGACCGAGTACCCTCAGGCAGACAAAGTTGACCGCGAGATAAAGCATCACGACACCGAGAACACCGATCACCAACCCCCGAGACAAGTCTCGCCGTGGGTCACGCATCTCCCCCGCGACAAAGCTCGCGGTCTGCCAACCACCATAAGCAAAGGCGACCGGAATTATGGCCGCGCCCACCGAGCTTGCCAGTCCGGGCATGGCTGGGCGATCAACCAGCGGAAAAAAGTGCACCGCCCCGCCTCCCCAAAGGAGGCCAGCGCCCACCATCACTGTGATGGCCAGGGCTTTGAGAACCATGAGCGCGCTTTGCACATTACTTCCGGCGCGTACTCCAAAACAATTGATGGTCGTCAATCCCATTAATGTCGCGGCGGCCACAGGACCATCGCCCGCCGAAAAGCCCGTAATCTCCCGGTAGTACCGGGCGAACGTAACAGCCACCGCGGCCATGCCCCCGGTTTGCGTTACTAATAACAGCACCCATCCATAAAGAAACGCGACCGAAGGATGGTAGGCCTCGCGCAGGTAGAGGTACTGCCCTCCGGCGCCGGGGAGCCGAGTCGCCAGTTCCGCCCAGATAAATGCGCCCAACAATGCCAGACACCCTCCAAGCAGCCAAACACCCATAATAAGAAACGGGGTATGTACCCGCATGGCAACCACATAAGGATTGATAAAAATACCGGAGCCCACGATGCCGCCCATAACAATCATGGTAGCGTCGAACACCCCTAGTAGTTGCCGCGGTTTGACTGGTTCCAAAGAGCTGGCTCGATCGAAAGTCGTCAAGGTTGGCGGATGGATGAAACGAGTCCAAGTCTTGACTGCAAATCACCTTAACATAAGTTTTTACGTCCCCGAAGTTCGCCCAACACCAAGCGCCATATGGGCATGTTAGGCTGGCAGGGCACCTTTACACGTTGTGCGGAGACGAATGACGAACGGTCACACATCGCCAGTCGACCTGCAAAAAGTCGCGGAAGAAGTTATGCGGGCGCATGGTTTCGATCCGGACTTCCCTGCCGCGGTTGAACAACAGCTAGCGAAACTCGATGCGGATCCTCCGCAAGCGGCTCCGAACAATGATATTCGAGATTTGCGCCACCTGCTCTGGTCGTCCATCGACAACGACACTTCGCGTGATCTGGATCAGGTTGAAGTCGCCGAGCGCTTGCCAGACGGTCGCATTCGCGTACTGATAGGCATCGCAGATGTGGATGCATTCGTGGCTAAGCAATCACCCATTGACGTTCATGCTGCCAGGGAGGCCACGACGGTCTATGCCGGAGTCAGAAATTTCCCGATGCTCCCGGAGCAGCTTAGCACCGGCAAGTCTTCTCTGTTGGAAAACGGGGACAGATTCGCGGTGGTGATCGAGTTCGCGGTAGCCACGGATGGCCTTGTTGGTTCCGACAATGTGTATCGTGCACTCCTGCGGAATCAGGCACAGCTTACTTACAGAGGCGTCGGAGCCTGGCTCGAGTCGACTGGGACGACTCCTTCGAAGATTGCCGCTTCAAATGATTTGCAAATGCAACTTAAACTACAAAGTGAAGCCGCACAGCTGCTTCGAAAGCAACGCCAGCAGCAAGGGGCATTGAATCTTGAAAGCACCGAGTTGCTTCCAGTCATACTCAACCAGGAATTGGTGGGAGTAGAAAACCAGCAGAGGAATCACGCCACCGATCTGATCGAAGATTTCATGATCGCAGCCAACGGCGTTGTTGCCCGGATGCTTGAAAAGGTGTCGTCCCTCCGCCGCATCGTGCGGACCCCTAAGCGGTGGGACCGGATTGTACAGTTGGCTGCTGCCGACGGGGACAAACTTCCATCACAACCAGACTCCAAAGCTTTGAACGATTTTCTGACCAAACATCGTGCGACTGATCCAGATCATTTTGCGGATCTTTCCCTGGTTGTAATCAAGCTCATTGGGCCCGGAGAGTACGTGCTTGAGCGGCCGGGCGATCCGGAGCAAGGTCATTTCGGTCTGGCGGTTCAGGACTACACCCACTCAACGGCGCCAAACCGCCGGTTCGCGGACGTGGTCACACAGAGACTCATCAAGGCGGTTCTCTGCAACGCGCCTGCACCTTATTCGGATGATGAACTCGCCGCCATCGCCAGTAACTGCACAGTAAAAGGAGATGCCGCGCGAAAAGTAGAGCGAGAGATGTCAAAAAGGCTGGCTGCAGTGGCAATGAGCCATCAGATTGGGCAGGTATTCGATGCGATTGTTACCGGCGCCACTCCGAAAGGGACGTTTGTCCGGATAACAAAACCGCATGTGGAGGGACTTCTCACTCAAAGTGAAGGTGTGGATGTGGGGGACAGACTCAGAGTGAAGCTTATCCGCACGGATGTACAACGTGGATTCATCGACTTCGTCCGAACTTAAAGAGTCTGAAAGTTAAGGAAAGTAGCGATGGGTCAGGCTAAGATTTGCTTCGTGCCGCCCACTCGGCGTCGAAACGCCCGCGATCGTAGAAAGATTTTTGGGTCCCCACCCCGGTGGTTGAAAGTCCCGCATAAAGATTCGCGCGACTTACAGCTTCGCGCTCGGGAAGTCCTTCGCCTAGGAACACGGCGAAGCTCCCGATAAAAGCGTCTCCCGCACCGGTGCTGTCGATGCTCTTCACCGGAAACGCCGGCACATGTTCCATGCCGTCGGAGCCAGCAAGCAACGAACCATTGGCCCCCAGTGTAATGATGACACGCCGGATGCCATAGCTCAGCAGCTTCTCCGCGCACTTCTTCGCGTCTTCAATATTCTTTACGGGCATTCCGGTAATCGTTTCGGCTTCGCTTTCGTTAGGCACGAAGTAATCCAGACCCGCGACGGCTGTGACGTCAATCGGCTGCCCTGGAGCCGGATTCAGTATGCAGCGAATCCCACTCTTGCGCGCGAACGCAACGGTGTAATAAACCGTTTCCAAAGGGATTTCGAATTGCAAGACGATGCAATCGACGTCTTTGAGCAAGTCGCTCGCAGCATCCACGTCGGCTGGTTTCAATTCGTCGTTTGCACCTTTAACTACAAAAATGCGATTTTGCCCGCTGGGCTCGACGAAGATCGGGGCCACGCCGCTGGAAACGCCCTTGACCTGTTTAACGTGAGTGGTATCGATATCGAGCTTCTTGAAGTTCTCGATGGTTGCCGGACCAAACAAATCGCTGCCCACACGCGCAACCATGAAGACTGCACCTCCGCATAGGCGTGAAGCGGTAGCTTGATTAGCTCCCTTACCACCAAATCCGAGATCGAATTTGTCGCCGAAAATGGTCTCACCAGGCTTGGGAAAGCGACTGGTAAATGTTGTCAAATCGATATTCGCGCTGCCGACCACCGCAATTCGGGGAATCTTAGGCATATTAAGGAAACCTTGAGGATAGATTTGATTTCAGCTACTACGCGACAAATGACCTGACAGATAAAGAAAAGCGAGTGTATTGAGTCGTCCAGGCTGTGTCAACGAGTGCCACGAATCACTCGCCGTAAGGTACCCAAATATTTTTTACTTGTGTGGCGTGCTGAAGGAACCATCGACCCTCGGACTGTTTCGCGTCAAACCAGTCGATCGAGCGACCTTCATTGGTAAACACCTGCTTGAGGTTGCCGACCGAATAAGCCTTCGCGGCGGTCGCGCTCTCTCCGTCGGCGAAGCACCAAATTGAATCGACATCGTCGTGCTCGGCGAGAACTTTTAGAAGCTGAGAAGTGTATCCCGTTACGATGTTAACCGCCCCGCCCGGCAGGTCGCTGGTGTCGAAAATCTGGTACAGATCGCCCGCGATTAAGGGATACGTTTCTGAGGGAACCACCACGATCGTGTTCCCCGCGGCCAACAGCGGCATAGTGAGAGACAAGAAGCCGAGCAAGGGAGCCTGGTTCGAACAGATGACTCCGACTGTTCCAATGACCTCATTCATAGCGAGAGCGACATTACGGAAGGGAGGATTGTGCACCGCACCATCATATTTATCGGCCCACCCAGCGTAGGAAAAGATGCGCTCGATTCCAAGCGACACTTCAGCGGCGGCCTGAGTTTCTCCTACCGCCGCCGCAAGCCGACGGGCGATCTCCTCGCTGCGCTCAGAGAGATTCTCGGCAATGTAGTAGAGAACCTGCGCGCGGGTGTGTGCCGTGGCCTTGGCCCAAGAGGAAGCTTTGTGTGCCGCCTCAACTGCGTTTCGAATATCTTTGCGGTTACCGAGTGGCGCCTCGCCCAAAAAGCGGCCATCGGTGCCCCGCACTTCCATGCTGTAGCCTGAGTCAGGCCGAGCTTGCTTCCCACCGATGTAAAGTTTCACGGTCCGGTCGATGGCTGGCAAACCTGGATCAGAATCGTGATTTAAAGGCTGGCGAGGAGTTCGCTCGACAGTGGGAAGCGCAGGCGCATTCTTGAACCACACGGGTTCCAAATATTCCAGCAGCCCTTCCCTTCCACCCTCACGTCCATAGCCGCTTTCGCGATATCCGCCAAATCCGCAGGCTGCGTCGAACAGGTTGGTGCAGTTAACCCAGACCACGCCCGCCTTGATTTGTGAGGCAACATGCAAAGCTACGTTCAAACTCTCACTCCAAACACACCCGGCCAAACCATAGACCGTGTTATTGGCAAGCTCAACGGCCTCAGTCGGCGTACGAAATGTCATCGTCGCCAAAACCGGACCAAAGATCTCCTGTTGAGCAACCATGGATGTGGGATGCACGTTGCTAAGCAGCGTTGGCGGATAATAAAGTCCGCGCGATGGCAGATCGATTTTCGGCTGCCAACATGTCGCACCCTCCGCAACGCCCTGGTCTACAAGACGCTTGATGCGATCCAGTTGCACTCGATCCACGATCGCGCCGATGTCGACGGACTTGTCGAGGGGCGCCCCAGCGCGAAGCGTACTCATGCGATCGCGAATTTTGGCTATGAGGGGTTCCGCGATGCTCTCCTGCATAAGGAGACGTGAGCCCGCACAGCAGACTTGTCCCTGATTAAACCAGATGCCGTCTACCAATCCTTCAACCGCGCTATCCAGGTCGGCATCTTCGAAAATAATGAAAGGCGACTTACCACCCAATTCGAGGGAAAGCCGCTTGTGGCTGCTGGCGGTGGCCCTGCGGATCGCGCGGCCAACTTCCGTCGAGCCGGTAAATGCAATCTTCGCAACTCCATCATGCTTCACCAACGACTCGCCAGTTGAACCGTCACCGGTGACGATATTGACTACGCCCGGCGGCAAGCCGACCTCCTGGCAAATCTCAGCGAACGCCAAAGCGGTTAGGGGCGTGAATTCCGCCGGTTTCAAAACCACAGTGTTTCCGGTAGCCAATGCAGGCGCAATCTTCCAGGCAAGCATGAGCAACGGAAAGTTCCACGGGATGATTTGTCCAACAACACCACAGGGGGCGTAGCCGGGAAATTCCTGCTCCAGCAATTGCGCCCAACCGGCGTGATGATAAAAGTGACGAATCACCAGCGGGATATCGATATCACGACTTTCGCGGATGGGCTTGCCGTTGTCTATGGTCTCAAGAACAGCGAGCCTGCGAGAGTGCTTCTGGATGGTTCGAGCTAACGCATAAAGATAACGGGCGCGCACATGAGGTGTGTGCGCTTGCCACTTCGACAATGCCGTGTGGGCCGCGTGGACGGCAGCGTCGATGTCCGCCACTGACCCCTGCCCCACTTCAGCCAATCTTTCGCCGTTGGAGGGGTCCGAAGTTTCAAAATAAGTGCCCTCTGAGGGCTGCTGCCAGACGCCACCAATAAAATGTCCGAACTTGCGATCGTGGCGATCGAGCCAGCTCAAAGCCTCTTTCGGATCCTCGGGCGCGGGCCCATACTCCATGGCGACGAATTTCTCGGCAATACTCATGTCCCTCCGATTTCATTCAGCTTTCACGCGATGGGATGGCGATAGTCCGCCGAATACCGTCCAGTCACGTGGTGTTCCAATTGACGTTCTATGTCATTCAGCAGGCCACTGGCTCCGAAGCGGAATAACTCCGCCTTCATCCATGAGGAGCCGAGCTCTTCTTTCATCAAGGCCAGCCATTCGATGGATTGCTTCGCGGTACGAATCCCGCCCGCCGGTTTGAAACCAACCGCCATCCCAGTTTCCTGCGCATATACGCGAATACAACGCGTCATCACAAAACCGACGGGCAGCGTCGCATTGGTTGGTTCCTTGCCGGTTGAAGTCTTGATAAAATCCGCGCCCGCCATCATGGCGACGAAACTGGCGCGTGCCACGTTGCGCAAGGTGAGCAGATCACCGGTACCTAAGATCACCTTCATGTGCGCCGACCCGCTAGCTTGTTTGAAAGCGGCAACTTCATCGTAAAGAGCTTGCCATTTACCGCCAAAAACATGGGCACGCGTTATCACAACATCGATATCGTCGGCTCCGGCCTCCACTGAACGGCGAATCTCTGCAACTCGCTCCGTCAGGGGGGAAAGACCGGCAGGAAATCCAGTCGACACCGCAGCCACGCGAACTCCGCTGCCTTCGAGCGCACGTACGGCAGTCTCCACAAAAGTGTGGTAAACGCAAACGGCGGCTACCTTGATATCCAATGCTTCGATACCAAGCCGCTTCTCCAGATCACCCTGCAACGGATGACGGCCCTTCGCGCACAGGCGACGCACCCGTTCCTCGGTGTCATCACCGGATAAAGTTGTGAGATCCATACACGAGATGGACCGCAGCAGCCACGCCGCCTGCCAGTCTTTCTTTACAGTTCGGCGCGCCACGTGGCTCTGCGCGCGGCGTTCAACCGCGCTTGTATTAACTCGGACCTGCTGTACCCAGTCGAGATTGAGGGGAATGCCGCGGTTGGAAATCAATGGGCGTCCGGAAAGGCTCGCGATGGCTCCGGCAGAATGCGCGGTCAGCGCGTTCGTTGTGGCATGGCGGCGAAGGTCACCTTCCATATTGAGACGTGTTTGATTCTCGGCTGACAATGGCGGTTTCCAACAAAAAGCACTAAGGACAGGCAAACAGCGTGTTGCGGATTCTCGCGCTGTTTTCCGACCCAATTATATGGCAGATGAGATCGAAAGGTACACACGACGCCGAAGCAGTCGTGTGTTGACTTTGGTGTCGGATCGAAGGTCCGAGAATTCCTAGTTCAGTTTAGCCTTGACACAATTTCGTTCTCGCCACTAGGCTCGTGCGTTGCTTCACCTTCGGAGAAAACCAATTCTGAAACATTTGATGCAGCACAGGTTTTTGATCGGGCAAGCTATATTTCTGGCCTTAATTTCCTTGATTCTGGAAGCTCCTGCCTCGGCCACGGTGAAGAAAATTATCTTCGACACGGATCCCGGCACAGATGATGCACTGGCCCTGATGCTCGCGCTCAACTCACCGGAACTTGATGTTCGCGCGATAACGGTTGTCCCAGGAAACGTAACCGCCAGCCAGGGCCTGGAAAATGCTTTGCGAATGGTTTCGCTCGCCAATCGTTGCGATATTCCGGTCGCGGCAGGAGCACAACATCCCCTCCTTCAAAAGTTGATCACCGCAGAGTTCTGGCACGGTAAAAATGGGCTTGGCAATGTCGAATTGCCAACAAGTAAATGTAAGGTCGATGCACGCTTTGCCCCTGACCTCATAATCCAATTGATACACGCCACTCCCCACGAAATCACTTTGGTCCCTGTCGGACCGTTGACCAACATCGCGCTCGCAGTCGAAAAGGATCCGTCGATCGTTCCGCTGGTCAAAGAAGTGATCCTTATGGGTGGATCAATCAAGGGTGGCAACGTGAATGCTTCCGCAGAAGCCAATATCTATAACGACCCCGAAGCAGCTCAGATCGTGTTTCAGGCGGGATGGCCCCTGACCATGGTCGGATTGGATGTTGGCGACAAGGCGTTGTTTTCCCAAAAGCAACTCGATGAATTGGGAAAAACCCATGGTCCAGAAAATGATTTTATTTATGCAGTGGCCAAATATCTGGTCGATCTCTCCGGACAATTCGGTTCCCAAGGCACTCCGATGTACGATCCCATGGCGGTTGGCGTCGCCATTGACGCTACTCTCGTAAAGGCTCCCGAGATGCACGTCGACGTCGAAACTCGAGGAGAGTTTACCCGGGGAGAAACCGTGGCGAATCGAAACGGATTTGTCGAACGCAACGTACTTCACGGCAACAGGTACGTGATTGAAGGTGTCGACAAGGTCACACCCAATGCGAAAGTCTGCATCAACGTCGACGCGGAGCGTTTCCTTGAGCTCTACGTATCCAGAATCAAGGGTAAGTAATTCAGGTTGAACAGCGAGTAGCGAGGAAGAGCGAAAACGATGGCATCAGGGCTTTCGGATCGGCGTCAATTTCTAGGAGCAATGGCAACAATCGGAGCAATGGCAGCCGCAGCCAAAGGCGAAACATTTCAGGCAAAGTCAGGGAGTACTTCGGTCCGCTGGCCAAAGCTGACGGGCAGCCCGGTACTGGATAGCCTTCATCCGGTAATTGAAAACTCCCGCGATGTGCGTACCAATATCGACAAAATCGTTGAGGTAGCCGGCTGGATGGGGTACGAGGAGTTGCCTATGCCGGATTACCAAATGCCTTTCGGCATAGGGCAAGGCAGTCCTGACGACGTGGTCGATTTTATTATGACCGCTGATTCTGTCGACACCGCGTTTACCGACTTTTCCACGCACGTTAAATTTCAAGTGGATTATGCAGGGCGGCACTGGTCCGATTCCGACGGACTTTTCGCTTGCATGAAACGGGCGATGGACAGTGGGATCCCCATTCTGGACGGTAAGTTCCTCGCGCACGTTACTCGCCCCGAGATGGAGCGGATTTTTGCTGCCAACATCGAACTGCCTATGCTCGACGAAAAAATGGAAATATGGCATCAGGTAGGCGCCGTCTTGGCTGATAAGTACGATGGACGATTTCACAATTTCTTCAAATCATGCCCGCCTCGTCTTTACGACCACGGTGCGGGATTAATAGACCGCTTGGTTAAGGAATTTCCCCGCTTCAACGATGTGAGTCCGTACGATGGCGCAACTATAAAACTGTACAAGTTGCCCCAGTTAGGAACGTGGTTTGTCTACTCCATGTTGAGGAATACGGGTCACTTCCCTCTTGCCGACGTAGATAAAATGACCGCATTTGCTGACTATATTGTTCCCGTGGGACTAAGGCTTCTCGGAATTACAAGCTACTCGCCCGACCTTGAGCATACGATCAACACGTACCAGATGATCGCGCGCGATAGCCATCAGGAAGTTGAGATTCGAGCTCATTGTATTTACGCCACTGCACTGTTGTGCGAAGAAATTAATACTCTTCGCCCAAAGGATCAGCAAATCATTATTCCGCAGATTGATGCTCGCCTGTGGACTCATTACCACACGACGTCATGGCCGCATCACCTAACCAGAACAATCATGTACTAAAGATTGATCACAACCACGAAATTTCGGGCCCTGCAGAAAATGAAATACCGACTTCTTACTTTTCGCACGACGCGGTCTACTGCTGCGTTCACGGTGGTGGTCTCCTTGGTGTTGGTCGCAAGCTTGGTTTTTGGCGATGAATGGAGAGCGCGACATCCCCTCGTTTCACCGAACGGAATTATGAATCTTTCCGAGCCTCCCGCTCCGGCAGAAATATTTTTCCCAGGGCCTTCTGGCGATGTCGACGCCTGGCGTGCGGACTTAACGGCCTGGCGCAATGATCGGCTTACCCGCAGTCGATACGAAGGCTCACAATACGACCGCCCGGAGCTGGCGTGGACGCAGCAGGTCTTTTCCGAAGTGCAGCTGCTCATTTGGGATCGAACTTTTTATGACCCTGACTCCGGCGAGTATACGGTCGACCGTTTTCTTGCCGACACCGAAGGCCGAATTGGTCCCATTGACGCCGTGCTCATCTGGCATGTCTACCCCAACCTGGGTGTGGATGACCGGAATCAATTCGATCTTCTGCGCGATTTGCCCGGCGGAATTTCTGCTCTGCGAGAAATGGTCCAGAAGTTTCACCATCGTGGCGTTAGAGTATTTTTTCCTATCATTGCCTGGGACACCGGGACGCGTGAGGAAGGGGTGCCCGCTTCTACTGCCATCTCTCAGTTGCTGAAGGATATTGGCGCTGACGGCATCAACTTCGACACACTCGAGAGTATTCCAGAACAATTTCGCTCGGCCTCTGACTCCATCGGACACCCGCTGGCACTGGAACCTCAATTTGATATTCGCGACGAGTCGATTGCTTGGTCCAACATTGGATGGAACGATTGGGTCACGTGGGAAGGCAAGGAATATCCGTTTGTGCCTATGGTGAGCAAGACCAAGTGGCTTGAATCACGGCACATGGTAAATGTCACCGACCGCTTCACCCGAGACAAAACCGACAGCCTTCAACACGCTTTCTTTAACGGGCAGGGGTATGCCACCCTCGAGAACCTTTGGGGCTTCTGGTATGGAACCACGCCGCATGATGCTGAAGCTATTCTTCGCTTCACTCGAATCGAGCGGGCTGTCGCCGAAAATCTGCGGAGCGCGGATTGGGAACCACATTCCCCGACCTTACAGGCCGGCGTCTTTGCCAGCCGTTTTCCTACAAAATCGAGCACGCTTTGGACCATCATCAATCGCAATGAGTACGACACCGCTGGGGAGCAATTGCGCGTCCCCTACCGGGCAGGAATGGGTTACTTCGATTTGTGGCATGGCAAGGAGTTGACCCCTACCGTAAAGGGAAATGAAGCCACACTTGTGTTTGACGTCGAAGGACTCGGGTTCGCAGCCATACTGGCCTTCCCTCAGAATCCCGTCCCAGTGCCAATTAAAGACCTCCTTACTTATATGGCCGAGCGGTCGCGGCGGCCGCTGTCGAGCTACTCGCGAGAATGGACGCACGTTACGCAGAAAATAGTCGAAATCTCAGCCACAAAACCGGTTCTGAGTGCGCCGCAAGGAATGATCCTTATTCCCGAGACGGATATTGACTTTCAGGTCCGCGGGATTGAAATTGAGGGCGGAAACGATCCCGGGGTCGACGTGCAATATCCCTGGGAAAATGTCGCGCGGCGGACCCATCGCCATCGCGTGCATGTCAAAACCTTTTACATCGACCGTACGCCGGTAACGAATACAGAGTTCAAGACCTTTGTGGACGCGACACACTATCGTCCCAAGGACGATCATAACTTTCTACGTGATTGGAAAAACGGTAGCTATCCCGACGGATGGGAAAAGAAACCCGTAACTTGGGTATCTATTGAAGATGCACGAGCTTACGCCGCCTGGGCTGGTAAGCGTCTGCCTCATGAGTGGGAATGGCAACTCGCCGCGCAATCGAACGATGGCAGAACCTATCCCTGGGGAAACGATTGGAACGCGGAGAGGATGCCGGAGCCAGATCGCTCGCACCTCAGACGTGGCCCCGCGAATGTTGATGCATTTCCCCAGGCGGCAAGTGCACTGGGAGTGCTGGACCTGGTGGGAAATGTTTCCCAATGGACGGATGAATACCGCGACGAACATACTCGAGCCGCGATCGTCCGAGGAGGAGCGTCTTATCAACCTCTGGGCTCAATCTGGTATTTCCCGCAGACCTACCGCCTGGACGAGCACCAGAAGTATCTCTTGATGTCGCCTGGACGGGATCGCGCCGGCACAATTGGCTTTCGCTGTGTCGTAGACGCACAATAACCTGTGCCAGAAAATGAAGTCGGGAGTCTAGTTGCCGCAGTCCGGTCCATCGACACCCCGCGTAGCTCGCAGACGATGGCGGATGGCGTTCCTGCTGGCCTTGGGCGTCGTCATTGCCTTTTTCGATCGTATTAACCTGTCCGTCTCCCAGAATGCTCTGCATGCCTCGTTTGGCATTTCCCTGATTGCATTCGGCTATCTTTCCAGCGCATTCAGTTGGACCTATGCGGCGATGCAGATGCCGTCAGGAGTCCTTTTGGATCGGTTTGGAGTCAAACGAATTGGCCGGATAGGAACATTTATCTGGAGCATGTCTTCGTTCGCCGCCGCTGTCTCGCCGGGACTTGGAGTATTTATCGCAGCAAGATTCTTATTGGGCGTGGCCGAAGCTCCAACCTTTCCCGGGAACGCCAAGGCCTTGGGATACTGGTTTCCCAATGCAGAACGAGGCCTGGCAACCGCGATCACGGACGCGGCAGCGAAGCTTTCCTCTGCCATCGGAGTACCGTTGATTGGCTTACTGCTTCTACATTTTGGTTGGCGGTGGAGTTTTGCAGCCACCGGCTTTGGCAGTCTTATATATTTCGTGCTGTTTTACGGACTGTATCGCAACCCCAGCGAGGACCAAGGCTTGTCGCCGGAAGAACTCGACTATATCGTTCGCGGCGGGGCACAGCCGGAAGATCAAGTCAGAGCGAAAAACAGAGCCTCGTTGGCTTATCTATTGCGCCAACCAAAGGTGTACGGGCTCGCCTTGGGATGGGGTGCTTACAACTACACTTTCTTTCTCCTTTTGAGCTGGCTTCCCAGTTATCTTTCAATTTCAATGGGAATGGACCTTCGGCACTCAGTTCTTTACACCAGCGTCCCATGGCTGTTTGCCACCCTCACCGATCTGGTGGTTGGCGGGTGGCTGGTGGATGCCCTGATCCAGCGCGGGTGGAATCCCCATCGGGTACGGTTGTCGGTTTTGATTATCGCGACTAGCTTCGGGCTTGGGATGGTGGGGGCTGCTCATTCCCACAGTCCGACGTCGGCGTTGGTCTGGATCAGTCTGGCGTTGGGAGGATTGGCCGCCGCCGCACCTGTCGCCTGGACCATACCCTCCCTGATCGCACCTCGTGAAAGCGTAGGCACTCTCGGAGGCATCGTCAATTTGGCCGGTCAGTTGAGCGCAATTTCCGCACCCATCATCACCGGCTATATTGTGTCAGCCACCCATTCTTTCGCGTCAGCGTTTGTAACCGCAACCGTGATCTTGCTCCTGGGCATCGCGGGATACGCCTTCCTTCTCAGACGTATTGAGCCGATTCCAGAGCCCTCCGAAGTTTAGCCCGCGTTTCACATTTTGACATTAACGTATCGCGGCGGTTCCTCTGTACAAAGCAGATCATTCGTATAACAATGAACCACAAAAGCCCGCTCGTATGGCGGGGTCTGTGGGTTGCAAGGGGGGAGCAAAGCTTGTATCTCAGGCCCGGAACGCTCGATGAGGCCGTTCATATGCTGGCCGCACATGGGGGTCAGATATTGGCGGGCGGCACCGATGTCTTTCCGTCTCTAGGTGATCGACCCCTCCCCAAATCAATACTTGATGTTTCCGGCGTCTCCGAGATGAAAGGGGTCACGATTGAGCCGGATCAAATTCGTATTGGCGGCCTAACCACATGGAGTCAGATTATCGCTGCTTCACTGCCTCGCAGTTTCGACGCGCTAAAGGATGCCGCCCGAGAAATCGGCGCAATCCAAATTCAGAATCGCGCTACCGTAGCTGGCAACCTGTGTAACGCATCGCCGGCCGCCGACGGCGTGCCTCCTCTCCTCGCCCTGGATTCCCAGGTCGAACTTTTTTCTGTCGAGGGATCTCGCCGGGTTAGTCTTGCGGAATTTATCGTTGGCAATCGCAAAACCCTTCTTCGATCGGGCGAGATTCTCAGCAGTGTAATCGTCCCTAGAAGCCTCGATGATGCAGCATCGTTCTTCCTGAAGCTTGGCTCCCGGCGTTATCTGGTGATATCGATCGTCATGGTTGCGGTCATCGTAAAAACTGACGCCCACGGATCCGTAGCCGAAGCCCGGGTCGCGGTAGGATCATGCTCGGCGCGAGCGCAACGTCTCACAACTCTCGAGCTTGCGCTTGTCGGTGCGCCAGCACGAGCAGGACTGGGTAGACTCGTATCTCCCTCACACCTTGCGCAACTCTCCCCGATCGATGACGTCCGTGCAACTGCCATTTACCGCAACGATGCGGCCTTGACGTTGATCGGCCGAGCACTCGACGCCTGCGTTGGGAGTTCCTGACGTGGCTACGATTATTTCTCCCCGTAACACCATCCAAGCCTCGATCACTTTCGCGATAAATGGGAGCAGACTAACGACCTGCGTTTCGCCGACGACTCGTCTTTCGAAGTTGTTGCGCGAGAGTCTCGGGCTTACTGGAGTCAAAGTGGGCTGCGATGCTGGCGACTGCGGAGCCTGCACAGTTCTCATGGATGGAGAGCCAGTTTGCTCTTGTCTGGTCGCCGCTGGACAGATTGAAGGACGCGAAATAACGACGGTCGAAGGGTTGAGCAGTCGAGCCCCCCTAGGAGACCGGCTGCAGAAATTGTTCCTTCATCATGGCGCCGCCCAGTGCGGTGCCTGCACGCCCGGAATGCTGCTATCAGCAACGGCATTGCTGGAGCGCAATGCAGCCCCGAGCGAAAACGATGTAATGGACGCGATCGGCGGCGTGCTTTGCCGCTGCACCGGCTATCGCAAGATCATTTCTGCCGTGCTCGATGCTGGGTCCGCCCCAACTTCTAAGCCTTCGCCTCAAGCGGGAAGCGCGGTCGGTCAGAGGCTCATCCGCCTCGATGGTCGCGGAAAAGTGGAGGGCTGCGAAATTTTTGGCGCCGACGAGGTTCCATCTGGAGCGCTGGTTGTAAAAGCGATCCGCAGCTCTTATTCGCGGGCGCGCTTCCGCTTCGGCAACCTTGACGAGTTCGTCGCTACCCACCCAGGTATCGTTCGGGTTTTGACTGCGAAAGATATTCCGGGCGAGAATCGCTACGGGGTGATTCCTCGGTTTGCAGACCAACCCGTCTTCGCCGAAGGCGAAGCCAGACACAAAGGTGAAGCGGTGGCGGCCGTGGTAGGGGAACCCGAGGCGATGGAAGAATTGGACTTCGCAACCTTTCCCATCATCTGGGAAAAGCTCCCTGCGCTTACCACGATTACCGATGCCCTTGCGTCGAACGCTCATCTAATTCATCCCCATCGCGAAAACAATATCCTGGTGCGCGGCCGGGTGGTTCGGGGCGATGTGGAAAAAGCCCTCGAGGACGCCGACGTCGTTGTCGAGGATGAATACCAATCGGGCTTCGTGGAGCACGCCTATATCGAACCCGAAGCGGGTTTTGCGCGTAGGGTTGGCGACACAATTGAGGTTCAGGCTTGCACTCAGGCACCCTACATGGACCGCGCCGACATCGCCGCCATTCTGGGGCTGGCGCCAGAAGCCGTTCGAGTGATTCCGACCGCCGTCGGCGGCGGTTTCGGAGCAAAACTGGATTTATCGGTGCAGCCGTTCATCGTCCTGGCGGCATGGATCTTGAGACAGCCGGTGCGAATGGTTTATTCGCGTTCGGAATCGATCATTTCCACCACAAAACGCCATCCTTCAAGCATCCGTCTACGGGTGGGCGCGAGCCGCACCGGAAAGCTGACCGCGATGGATTTTGCTGCCGACTTCAATACCGGAGCTTATTCTTCGTGGGGACCGACCGTTGCGGCGCGAGTTCCGGTCCATGCCTCGGGACCTTACTTTATTCCGAACTACCGCGCACTCACTAGAGCCATACATACGAACCTGGTGCCGGCCGGGGCGTTCCGCGGGTTTGGAGTTCCGCAAACGGCAATTGCCCAGGAGCAGCTTTACGATGATCTGGCCGACAAACTTAACATGGACCGCCTCGAGTTCCGAATCACGAATGCCCTGGACGACAAGACGCCCACCGTCACGGGACAGGTGCTCGGTGAAGGGGTAGGGATCCGCGCATGTTTCGAAGCCTTGAAAACGAAATGGAGGGCCTCGCGCAATGAGTCTGCGAAGTTCAACGCAACCACCACCGGTCCGTTACGGCGCGGTGTTGGAGTTGCCGGAATGTGGTATGGATGCGGCAATACTTCTCTTCCCAATCCATCTACAATTCGTGTGGGACTGAAGGTAGGCGGCAGGATTGCGCTTCACCAGGGAGCGGTCGATATCGGTCAGGGCTCGAACACGATCGTCACCCAAATTTGCGCAGATGCGCTGGGCGCACCCATCGATTGCTTTGATTTGATCTCAGGGGACACATCGATTACGCCCGACTGCGGCAAGACTTCCGCATCACGTCAAACATTCGTCACGGGAAAGGCCGCTCACATGGCAGGCGCACAGCTTCGGCAGTCAATTCTGCGGCTGGCTAATGTCTGCGAGTGCGCCCAGATTCATTTTGAAGATGGACGAATCGCCGTGCGCGACAAGGACAAACTGCATGAAGTCAACCTTCGCGACTTGCCTCTCGATAAGCATGGCTACGTGCTGACGGGGGAAGCCACATTCGATCCGCCCACCAGTCCACTCGACGAAAATGGTCAGGGAAATCCCTACGCAGTTTATGGGTTTGGGGCGCATCTTGCCGAAATCGTTGTGGATACAGAATTGGGAACGGTGAAAGTTTTGAAGATAACGGCTGCGCACGATGTGGGCCGCGCAATCAACCCGACTCTGATTGAAGGACAGATCGAAGGTGGTGCCGCTCAGGGTCTTGGCATGGCACTGATGGAGGAATTCTTTCCCGGCAAGGGCGAGAACCTTCATGATTACCTGATTCCCACGGCTGGAGATATGCCGCCGGTCGAATCAATTCTGATTGAGGATCCATCACCGATTGGGCCCTTTGGCGCCAAGGGAATCGGCGAACAAGCGGTGATTCCCACCGCACCGGCGATTCTTAACGCTATCCATGACGCGATTGGTATCCGGATTCACCGCGTGCCGGCTACGCCTGATCGCATACGCGCAGCGATTCTCGCGAGTCGCACCAATGAACAGCATGCCTGAAGATGACCCCATCCGGTGTGATGCCTGTCCAGTGCTTTGCTACATCAAGCCAGGCAGGACGGGTGCATGCGACCGGTACGGTAATCACAGTGGTCAATTGGTCCGGATCGATCCCCACGTGGTTCTTGACCGGGCCGTCACCCGTGGTGATTCCGTAGTTCCCTTCCTCGATCGCGATCGTGAATGGGATGGAAGCATCGTAAGCGGTCCGGAAAACTTTGTAACTGCAATCGGCGCAGGCACAACCTATCCCGATTTCAAACCCGCCCCATTCATTATTTCTTCCCATGTGCAGGGCGTGGATATGGTCACGGTAGTCACCGAAGGGATCTTTAGCTATTGCGGCGTCAAGGTGAAGGTCGATACCGACCGTCACCTCGGACCAGAAACCAATACGGTGCGCGCGCAGGGCGAACCCGTAGGCCACGTTACCACCAGCGAATATGGCTCCCAGATGATCTCTCTCGGAGGCGTCCGACATCTCACGGGCGGCAGTCGCCAGGAGGGTTCCGCTACTTGCGAGACTTTGCTGAACCTCTGTAATCGAAAGCCAGTTGAACTCACCATCGATGAAGGCGCCAGTGTAATCATCCAGGCGGGCAAGGCTCCGATCGTGGATGGCACGCAGGAAGAACGTATGCGAGTAGGCTGTGGATCGGCCACCATCGGCATGTTTGCAAAACAATGGTTTGGCAAAGTGGATGAAGTAGTGGTTGTAGACGACCACATCACAGGCGTTCTATCTGAACATCAGGCCGGGAAACTACTCGGCGTGCGCGAGACGGGGATCAAAATGAAGGGCCGTCGCTCCACTCCCGGCCGGTACTTCCGCGTAGCCGAGCCCGGAACTGCCTGGGGTGGTACAAATATCGAAGATCCACTTTCCATTCTGCAAGCCTTCAATCCGAAGTTCGCCTGGCCAAATCTTCGATTGCTGATGGTCAGCACCACCGGAGAGCATCACGCCTACTTCGAACTCGACGAAGCGTTGCGGCCGGTAGAAAAGGAACTGCCGCGTTCGCTTGGCAAATCGGTCACCCGGATCAAGGAAAATTGTGAACCAGCTCTCTGCACGGTGCTCTTCATGGGCGGAGCAGGAGGTTCGCTAAGAGCGGGAGTGACAGAAAATCCGGTCCGCCTTACCCACTCCGTAAGGGATGCCTTGACTCGTGTTACGTGTGGCGGCGCTCCCGTCTATGTTTGGCCGGGAGGGGGTATCACCTTTATGGTGGATGTCACCCGCATGCCGGAAAACGCCTTCGGTTACGTACCTACACCGGCGCTCGTTGCGCCAGTAGAGTTCACTCTCAAAATTAGCGATTACGCAGCGTTGGGTGGATACATGGAACACGTTCGCCCCTTGGATTCGATCATGCAAGGAGAGGGTCACCGTCATCTGTCGGCTCGCCCCGAAAATCCCTGGCCTCTGTCGCGGAAGAAATCCTCCCACGAGAATCCGAGGTCAGGCCGATGAAGAGCCGAGCGCAGGCAACGTTATTACCCGACGGACGACGGCTTCATCTTCATGACGGGCCCATTGATCTCATCATCGAAGCTTTTGGAACCGAAAGCGAAATAAAAAAAGCCTATCGCGTGGCTGCCGAACGATTCGAAAGCGTGCTTGATGAACTCTGCAGAGAGCTCCCGCTCTTGCGTCAGTCAGCGACCGAAAACGGCCCGCGTCCGGTAGGCGTTATCGCAATGCGCATGTACGACGCCGTGCTTCCCTACTGCCAGCACACGTTTGTCACTCCAATGGCGGCAGTCGCCGGCTCAGTGGCGGAGGAAATATTGAGAAGCATGATGTCTGTAGCAACGCTGTCGCGGGCGTATGTAAATAATGGCGGCGATATTGCCCTGCATCTCTCAACTGGGGAGAGTTTTATAGTGGGTATGGTTGAGAGGCCCGATGAACCATCGCTGTTCGGCACTCTTCGTCTGGATGCGGCTCATGCGGTGCGAGGGATTGCCACCAGCGGCTGGCGCGGACGAAGTTTTTCGCTGGGCATAGCTGACGCCGTAACGGTTCTTGCCGACCGTGCCTCGGCAGCTGATGCGGCCGCCACCATTATCGCGAACAACGTCGACCTGCCAGGACATCCCAGCATTGTTCGCATTCCCGCATGCGAACTTGATCCTGATAGCGACCTTGGCGACCGGCTAGTGACGAGGCAGGTCGGGGAACTTTCCGGTGGCGAGATCAGCGACGCCCTCCGCGCTGGTGCGGTCATTGCGAGGTCAATTTTATCGGACGGACTTATCCGCGCTGCCGCTTTGCGTTTGCGCGGCAGCACCGGCGTCATCCGTGAAGCGACACCGTCCGGCATAGCCTTGGACGCGGATCCTATTCAGTCCAGCGAGGTCCTTATTCATGCCTGAGGTTCTGGTTCGCAAGAAGTTCACGGCGGTCGAAGAAATCTTCCACGAAGGCGGTCCAGTTTCCGGGATACCACTTCGCCGCGCGGCCGCCCTCGCGGTCATCTGCAACCCTTTTGCCGGTTCCTATGTAAAAGATATTGCCGGATTCATGGACGATCTCAAGCCCTTAGGACTGGACATGGCCCGAACGCTGGTTTCTGTGCTCGGTGGGGATTCGAATGTTATTGAAGGTTACGGCAAGGGCGCAATCGTCGGTGCAGCCGGCGAACTTGAGCACGGGGCCCTTTGGCATGTTCCAGGTGGTTACGGCATGCGTGAAGTTCTCGGCGATGCAAAAGCTATCGTGTCGTCGACAAAAAAAGTCGGCGCACCAGGCAGCCGCCTCGATGTGCCCATCACGCACATTAACGCGTCATACGTGCGAAGCCACTTCGACGCGATGGAAGTTGGCCTATCCGACGCTCCCCGCGCCGATGAACTTTTGCTGGCTCTGGTCATGACGACCGGCCCCCGTATTCATGCCCGCGTCGGCGGCTTGAAAGCTTCGGATATCAAGGGAGAGGACGGATTGCGATGAGGGCCAGCATTCGTAAGATCGTGACATTTCTGGAAGAGACGCGCACAGAGATGGGACGCGCTGTTAATCCTCCAACTCGACGCGCGGCTGCGGTTGCTGTGATCGAAAATCCTTGCGCCGGAAAATACGTGGAGGACTTGTCCGAGCTGATGCTGATCGGTGAAGAACTCGGAGAACTCCTGACGCAACGTGCGGTCGCCGCCCTCGGTGCGGCCGCTACATCCGTCGAGAGCTACGGAAAGGCAGCGGCGGTCGGTGAGAACGGCGAACTCGAACATGCCGCGGCGATCCTCCACCCCAGGTTGGGCGCGCCAGTTCGCAAAGTTCTCGGAAAGGGTGCCGCGCTTATTCCGTCATCGAAGAAGCGAGGCGGTCTGGGTGTGGTGCTGGATATTCCGCTCGGCCACAAGGATGCCGCATTCGTCCGCAGTCATTTCGATGGAATGGAAGTGCGAATCAATGACGCTCCCCGCGCCAACGAAATCATGGTCGCAGTCGCAGTGACCGACAGCGGACGTCCCCTGCCGCGAGTCGGCGGACTAACCAAAAACGAAATTAAAGGCGAGGACGGCTTGCGCTAGACCTTCTTTTGATAGAAGAAGGGCCGCTAGTTAACCGGCGGCCCATGAGTTTAACTTGCAACTGCCTTCTAGAAGTTCAACTTCAGCGAGAACTCAACCACTCGCGGCGAGCCGAGTGCGTTCACGCCAGAACCAAGGCCCAGGCGCAAATCATTCGGCTGAGGGCTCGTGGTCCCGTTGGGCGAACCTTGGGATCCATCCAGGATGTTGCTGAACGGAGCAGCAGGACCGTCAAAGTTAGCGAAGTTGAACAGGTTAAAGATGGACACGCCTGGCCGCAATTCCACCCGATCCTTGAACTTGTATCCCCAGCTCAAGCTGAGATCGAATGTTTTGAGCCACGCCTGACCGACGGCGCCGGGGGGGGCCAGAGGCAAGCCTGTAAAACCCCCGGTTGATTGTCCGCCAATCACTCCTCCCAACGTTTGCAGCTGAGAGAGAGTGAAAAGGCCATTGTTAATCAGTACCTGACCAGCCGGCGTCGCTTGCCCAACGATAGTGTTGTTGTAATTGGAAATGAGCGTGTTCAGGCCACCCACTCCGAACGACCTGCCAAAGCCGCCAAGGTTAGTGCCCGGCAGAAGGTCGCCGACGCCACCGTTGGACCCCACGGTGCCATCACCGGTGCCATCTCCGGTGAGGTCAGTCTGGAACAAGCCGCCTGGAGCCCCGGTAACCGGCAGGGTTACGTTGGACGGCAGAGGACTGTCAAAGTGGGAGATCAGACTCATGCGGAAGCGTCCCGGCAAATCCATGGTGCCGCCGAATGAAAGCTGATGAGTGCGATCCAGCCCGTTTGGTCCGATGTACCTGGTTGGATCGGCGTTATCCGTGGGGAAGTTGATGAAATCGTTGTCCCGTGCCGTCGATACATACCGGGAGAACGCGTATGAGACTTCCAGGTTCAGGTAACGAATGCCGGGCAGTGGATTGCTTACGTTTTGGCGTAAAGACATCTGCAGACCGTTGTAGACAGAGCGGCCAATCGGAAACAGCATCTGGTTCGTACCGAGGTTCTGGTTGATACCGGGGAACGCCGCACGAGCGTGGGGTGCACCGGGAGCATCGAGTTGTGGGCACGCCAGACCACCACAAACGGAATAGCCCGAATCAAGCCCGTTCGAGGCATAATCTGTAATGGTGGCTCCCTTGCCAATCGCGCAGTCTACATCTGCGCACCCGAATCCCGCATTGGTTGTGGCAATCGCCGCCTGGGCATTTGCCAGATTGAAGAAGCGGGCATCACCGATGTGATTCGTGTCGATGCTCAGCAAGTTGTGGGTGGAAATATTGCGGAGGTAGTCCGCAGTCAGGACCATCCCATGGCGGATCTCGTGCTGGAGGCCGATATTGAATTGCACTGATCGCGGAGAAACATATTGCGGCGCAAATAGATTTGTTCCGGTGACGTCAATCCCGTCGGCCAAGATGTTTCCGATATAGACGCCGTTGTTCGCAGGACCTTGCGCCAAGGTAAACGCCTGATATTCCTGTTGCAGTTGTATGATCTGCGAAGACACACTTCCAATCGCCTGCCCGCAAACGGTAGCCGGATTGATCGTGCTGGTAAATGGCAAAGTTTGCGGAGAGCCGTTCGAGCACACTGGCGTGTTGCCAAGGAACAACCCCTGCGCTAAACGGGCTGGACGGTCGAAAAGATTGTTGTTCCAAATCGAGTTTTCGTAGAACAACCCAAGTCCGCCGCGGATCACCGTCTTTCCATTGCTTCTTGGGTCCCATGCAAAACCGACCTGAGGAGCAAAGTTGCGATCGGGCTGGTTCACGCGGTTTCCAAGGCCGGAATAGAACTGGTTGTTGAACTGGTCTAGTGCTGGAATTGGCCCGAGATCACTGTCCGTACGCCCCGTGTCGCGTACGTAGCGCAGACCCAAAGTTAAAGTAAAGTTTGGCTGTACTTTCCATGAATCGCCGAAGTACCACGAAATGCGATTGTCGGGGCCGAGCCCGCCCCCAGGAAAGCCGAAGGTCGGCTTCTCCGATGAAAATCCTTGACCGTTGCCCAATGTAACGTTGGTGACGGGATAGTTAAGCGGGTTGGCCGCTCCCCCCGGAAAGATGTTGAAGGGGGTAGCGTTGCTGGGCGCACCTACCGCGGGAGCCAGCCCCAGAAATTCGGCGAAGCCGCCGCCCAAGATGTGGTTATAACCTACGCCGAATCGAAAGAGATGGTTCTTATACGATTTGCTGGCGTCGTACTTGATCTGTTTGTTGGACTGAACCGTAGCCTGCGGAGCAAGAAAATTGGGTCCGGAGCAAAAATCGTCCGCTCCCGCCGTCAGGCAGTTGGGATCGCCTCCGATGGCCAGCTCGATCCCGGGCGCAGGATCGAAGATGCTGGATCCCGTTACTGCGTCGGCAATTCCGTTCTGAAATTTTGTGTAACCAAAGCGGATGCTGTGAGTAAAACTGCCCGTGTTGAAGTCCGCGCCGACAACATGATCACGCGCATGGTTCACATTGGCGAAAGGCTGAAAGGAATTGGGAATGAACGGTAGTGCGCTCCGGTTCTGATCAAACGAAAAGCGGTAGAAGAGTTTGAACCGCCCGGCTTGCCAGTCAAGTTTTCCCACCGTCTGAGTTTCACGAAACGGGGAGTTGAAACTTCCCGTCAAACTCGTAAATGCGCCGCCGGGAAGAACTGGATCCAGCAAGTCTTGTTTGTTGCGCTCGGCATCAATAAAGAAGAATAACTTGTTCTTGATAATTGGACCGCCCAGACTGCCACCAAACTGGTTGCGCTGAAATGGGTTGGTGGAATCGGCCGGCAGTGCCGCATTCAGGGACTGGTCACGGAAATAGTAGAACGCGTCACCGTGCAAACCATTGGTTCCCGATTTGGTGGTGATATTCACTGAACCGGAGGAAGTCAATTCGGTTGAGAGATCCAAGGATGATTGTTGCAGCGCGGATTCCTGAATAGCTCCGAGTGGAAGGTTTTGTGTGGTTGTACCGACGGTTTCGTCGCTGATATCGATACCATCTACTTCGATGCGTGCGGTACGGCCGAAGCGGCCGCCAAACGAAACCGATGAAAACCCGTTCTTTGTGGGGTCGAACGTCCCTCCATCCTGAATCTGAACCCCTGGCTCTAATTGCGCCAGGTCAAGAAAATTGCGGCCATTGATCGGCAGGTTCTCGATCTGCTGGCTTGTCAAAACTCCCTGGACCGTCGCCTGCTCGGTGTTTACGGATAGTTCCGAGCCTTGTACTTCGACCACTTCCGCGCTCTGTCCCATGGTAAGCCTTACATTGGCTGATGAGGTCGTGTTCACCTGGACGGTCACCGGCATCTCGACAGTCTTAAATCCGGTGGCTTCGACGCGAACCACATAATTTCCAGGAATCAATGCTCCGGAAGCAAAAGTCCCGGTAGATGTCGTCGTGGATTCGGCGGTCTGGCCGGTGTCCTTGCTGCGGATAACAACTTTGGCCCCGCTAAGCACCGCGCCCGAAGGGTCGGTAATTGTTCCCTGAATACTTCCTGTCGAGATTGTGGTCTGGGCGAATGTCACCGTGGTCAGAGGCAACAACAAACACCAGGACATGACAACCAATATGTGTCTCTTTGCAAATGAATATAAGGCGCGGATGTTCACAATCGTCCTCCCTTCAATTCGCTATTGACTGTTCTTTACAAAACAACTCAACCAAAAACGAAACGCATCAGGGAAAATACAGGAAAAACGGTAGATGGAGAGACCGGAGAACGTTTGGAGAGTCCTGCCGATCTGCCAAGCGATGAAGAAACCCGAGTCCTGCTAGTGAAGCCCCATGAAATAACAAGTGGTGTTGTGCATTCAGCGGGCCAAACGGATGTTGTTGAGATGGTGTTAGTCTTCGAACGGTTTACGCACGCTGAACCAAGATGAGTGCGGAAATGCGACGCGTGGCCTACAAAAACTGGGATGGAGCATTCCGAGAAATGGAAGAATCGCTGGCTAACATTCTTAGAATCTCGACCTACCGTAAAGAACTGTCAAAATAGTTGTAGGAATATTTACATCGCTTTTGTCTATACATTCGTTGACAATTTGTCGGGAATTCACGAGGACGGCCATGATTGTTCCACGTCTTGCAATTCGCATTCTTGCCTTTTCGCTTTTGGCTTCGGTCTTGGCGAGACCGCAAAATCACAGAAACAAAGTCGATCTCTTAATGGTGGGCGGCACTGTCGTCACCATGGATAGAAATCGAACTATCTTCGAAGACGGAGCAATCGCGGTTCGAGCCGACACAATTGTCGCGATCGGCGCACGCCACGAATTGGAGGGCAAATATACGTCTTCAGAAACCATTGACGTCACCGGGAAGTTGATTCTTCCGGGCCTTATCAACGGGCATACTCATGTGCCCATGACGCTATTCCGTGGTTTGCATGACGACGTAACACTTGCCGACTGGCTGTACAAATATATTTTCCCGGCCGAAGCTAAGAATGTTAACGAGGAATTTGTACGCTGGGGTACCCGCTTAGCCGCGGCGGAACAGATTCGCGGAGGCGTCACGACTTTCGCCGATATGTATTACTTCGAGGATGCCGTCGCGGAGGAGACCAAGGCGGCCGGCATGCGCGGCGTGCTCGGAGAGACACTCATTGACTTTCCCGCGCCCGACAATAAAACTCGGGCTGAGGCATTTGCGTACACAGAGAAGTTCGTAAAGAAGTGGCGGGGCGATCCCCTGATTCACGCCGCCGTGGCTCCGCATTCGATCTACACCTGTTCCCAAAAAACACTTCAAGACGCCGCAGCGCTGGCGCGGCGATATCATTCGCCAATTCTTATTCATACCGCTGAAATGAAAAAGGAATGGGAAGACAGCGAGAAACAAAACGGAATGTCGCCGGTGCAATACCTCGAGAAGATCGGATTGCTTGGCCCGGATGTAGTCTCGGCGCATTGCATTTTCGTCGATGAAGCCGATCGCAACACGTTGGCCCGGCGGCAGGTAGGCTGTGTCCATAACCCTTCAAGCAACATGATGCTTGCGAGTGGCGTTTCTCCTGTTCCGGAAATGCGGGCGGCCGGGGTCGCGGTTGGCCTGGGAACCGATGGACCGGCGGGCAGCAACAATGATCTGGATTTGATGGAAGAAATGGATCTGGCGGCCAAGCTCGCAAAGATTACAAAAATGAATCCGTTGGCCTTGAACGCGAAAGCGGTTGTTGAAATGGCGACCATTGATGGCGCCCGAGCCCTGCACATGGAAAAAGAAATCGGTTCGCTGGAACCGGGCAAGAAAGCCGACCTGATCGTTATCGGTCTGGACGAACCGAACGCCGTTCCCATGTATGACGTTTACGCGCAACTGGCGTATGCCCTAAAGGGCCGGGACGTTGATACCTCTGTGATCGGTGGCCGCGTAGTGATGCGCAACCGAAAACTGCTTACCGTGAATCAAGCGGAAGCTATCGCGAAGGCGCGCGAATATAGAAAGACCATCGCCACGTCACTGGGACTTCCGTGAAGAGCGCGGTCGGGGGTTGATACCAGTGTTTCGCTCTTCATCAAAATTGCATTATCGTCTCCGCGAAGAGGAAGCCTTTTTGTTGGTTCTCAGACTACGGGCCATCCCTCTACAATTATCAACAGCACTCACGGCATTTGAGCGAGAAGGGCGACGTCGAGCTTTGAATAGTACTTTTTCATATCGCTTGCCCCGTATTTTTTGCGGAATTTTTCGACCACGGCGGAGACTCCTGCGGCATCCGTGATAGGAACAACTTTAACCTCACTTTCTGCACCGTGCGCCGTGATCCGAATCGAAGGGTTCTTGACGACATTCTGGTACCACTGCGTATCCGATCCACGTACCGGCAAGAGGTAGATCTGATCTTCGTCCAATACAAACCAAACCGGAATTGAAATAGTCCGTCCCGACTTTCTACCGGTCACGGCAACGTTGATTTCGCTAGACCGGGAAAGGCGGTCTCCTAAAGCATCGTTCTGAGTTCGCTTCATACCTCATCCTTTGTATCCCTTATTTCCCTACTCAGTATTCTTCATTGCTGACTTGTTCCATCCGATAACTTTACCGGCGAGAACAGCACCCGGGCCGGCCAACTATTTTTGATCGACCCCTCCCAAGCCACAGCCAGCCGTAACTCTAGAGTAGCGCCGAGCCGATGTTTGCTTCAAATGTTTGCTGGAGCCTAAGTGCTGAGCTAAGCTGACTCTTGATTCCATTCCGAGTTCCCGCTTTTGCACTATTTCTCCAATGCAGCGAATCCCGCCCATCTTGAGATGCCGAAAGACCAAGTATAGATTTCGCGGACTGGGAGCCTCTTGCGTTCCAATGAAGTATCTTGCCGGATTCTCCGGAGTGGGTGATGAAGATATCTGTCAGTGCGAGGACGGCGTATTTATCACTTCGGGGGCTCTTGTGCACGGAGGAGTATTGCGGCTGCGTTGTGCGCTTACCAGTCCATCGATGATCACCATGCCGATGCCGGGTAGGTCTCCCAATCGAATACTATCCAGGATCGTCTTCCCGTCTGAGCGTTGCGCTTTGTCCATCATCACGAACGTCGCGGTGCGACCGATTGCAATCAAGCCGCAGTCGAGCTTGCGAATTCTGGCGGTATTACCGGTGGCAAAACAGATTGCCGTTTCTGCGGGTATCTCTCCCAAAGAGGACAGCATGGAAATCATTCGTAGGATGCCGAGTGGCTGTACCCCCGATCCGGCGGGCGAATCGGTTCCCACGATTACTCGACCCAGATGCTTCAGATCTCCAGCCGTGCGCAACGTAAGCAATGCCGCTCTCTCGTTGCCATTGTGTACGACTTCCAAAGCTCGCGCAGATTTTTCGCAAAGTGTCACGATCTGATCGTCGGGAAGCGCAGTATGGCCGCCGTTGACGTGGCCAATCACATCGGCGTCGGCAGCAAGCACAATGTCTTTATCAATCAAGCTCGAACCGGGAATCGAGGGGCCGCCGGTGTGGATCGTGCTTTGCATTCCATATTTTCTCGCCCACGCCACCATCTGTCGCGCAGTAGAACCGTCTTTCACGCTTCCTAATCCAACTTCACCGAGCATGGTCACGCCCGCCGCAGCCAAATCTTTGAAGTCTTCCTCGACCATTCCATGCTCGATAACCGGCGCGCCGGCGTGAACTCTGACGCCCCCAGGACGGAAGGCCGAAAAGGCGCGCTGGGCAAAGACTGCCATGGCTTTGAGACCGACCACGTCTTTGGGGCGGCCGGGGGTGTGCACTTCACCAGCGGAAATCATGGTCGTGACTCCGCCGTGGAGATAACTGTCAATCCAACCAATCTGATTCTGGCGCGGCGTCCAGTCGCCCGCGACTGGATGTACGTGGCTGTCGATCAGGCCGGGGGCCAGCGTGGTGCCTTTGGCATCGACGACCAGAGTGGCGCCTTCGACGTCGACGTCCTTCTGTTTTCCGACCTCGGTAATCTTTCCGTCGACTGCAACCACGGTGTCAGCGTCGAGGATAGGCCGCTCCAGATCTCCGCTGAGCAGCAGGCCGATATTCCGAATCACAAGGCGGGCTTGGGTTTTGCTTTTGACGGTCTCATCCTGGGCCATGGAACGCACCTCTTGGTATCTAAATCTGTCGCCCTAGTTCCGGGGACTTGCTTTGCGAACTTTGCGGTTAGATTTTGATTTATACCGGGTAAAAGGCTTTACCGCAAAGTTCGCAAAGCAAGGCCGCGGAGGACGCAAAGTCGGGAATTCCGCTCTCCGCCAACAATGTTATAAGCTGGTCTGGCCGAAGACTAGCTACTGAAGACCGACGAGTGCTCTTAACGCGTATGGTATCTCCCAATCTCGTGTTCTGGGAAGTCGACACCCAAGCCGACTTCATGTTGCCGGCAGGCAAGCTTTATGTGCCCGGCGCGGAGAAACTATTGCCCAACATTCGCCGGCTGACCGATGCCGCCCGCCAGGGACGTGTACTCCTGGTCTCGCACGGCTGCTATCACGTTCCCGACGATCCTGAATTCGCGATCTTTCCGCCGCATTGCGTTAAAGGCACTCCGGGCTCCGCCTTCGTTCCCGAGGCGCTCACCGATCGAGTGTTCACGGTCCCGAATGAAAAGGCCGCGTCTCTGCCGGAGAATTTTTCGCAGTACCAGCAGATCCTGCTGGAGAAGCAAACCCTCAACATCTTCGAGAGCTGTCATGCCGATGAAGTAGTAAAGCGTCTGGGACCGAAGGCGGCGTTCGTCGTGTTCGGAGTGGTGACAGAATATTGCGTCGGCTTCGCCGCCAAGGGTTTGCTCGAGCGCGGCCGCAAAGTCTACGTGGTGCACGATGCGATTGAAACGCTAAAGTCCGAGGATGGGAATCGTACCATTGCGGAACTAGAGACTATGGGAGCGAAATTAATCTCCACACAGCAGGCGCTCCACCTGCTTGACGAGGCCCAACCCTGATAACGAGGTCGGTTATGTCCCTTTGAACGTTCAGATTGAACGTTCAAAGGAGAGGCCTGTGGTTGACACTTGCCGTCGAATGGAAGTATCGTTCTGCGCACTAGAAGTTAGGGTGACTCCGCAAAGTCAACTGATCGGTTGTCCGTGACGACGACCAGAACTCTTCAACCGCGCAGTTTTTGTGAAGCAGGACATGAAAAGTCTTGAAGGTCGACTTCGCGTCCCGGTATCGTCACGTTACTAGGGGTGTTGGATTTCGGGTAAAAGCCGCGTCCCAATCGCCACTCGACAGAGGGACCGCAAATGGGGGAATTTTTAATGCTGACCAAGAAAGTGCTACTCGTCTTTTTCTGTTGTCTCGTCTTTCCTATCTGTCCACTTCTGTACGGCCAGGCCAGCGGCAGTTTCTCCGGAACGATCACCGACAAAACCGGTTCCGTGGTTTCCGGGGCAAGTGTGAAGGCAACTTCTCAAGGCACCGGCTTTTTCCGCGACTCCAAGACGGACGATAGCGGCCACTACCTCATGCCTTTGATGCCGATTGGGGATTACACCATCCGCGTCGAGTCTCCGGGGTTCGGACCTGCCGAGCAGAAAGACGTCCGGCTGCAGGTGGATGAGCATCGTGAACTGGATTTCTCCCTCACGCCGGCCTCGGTCACATCGACCGTTGAGGTCAGTGCTACGGAAGTCGCGGTACAGACTTCGAACCCAACCCTTGGTCAGGTTATTACGTCCCAACAGGTCGCCCAGCTTCCGTTGAATGGCCGCGACTTCGTGCAGCTCGCCACGCTTACTCCCGGAACGACACAGGAGACCAACCCCAACAGCTTCTTCAACGGCGGACCCAGCAGCGAAGTTTCCACGCGCGGGTCGTTCTCCTTGTCGGTTGGCGGTTCGCGCGCGCAGAGCACTGACTGGCTGTTCGACGGCAATGACAATAACGAATTGACCGCCGGCGGCATCGCGATTCTGCCTTCCATCGATGCTATCCAGGAGTTCAAGGTTCTCACCTACAACTATTCCGCGGAATACGGAACCCGCGCGGGTCCGACTGTCCTGGTAACCACCAAATCAGGATCGAACCAGATTCACGGATCACTGTTCGAGTTCTTCCGCAACACTTCCCTCGACGCCAGCAGCTTCTTCGCTTCGAGTAAGGAAAAATTCAACCTCAATCAGTTTGGCGGCGCGGTCGGCGGAGCCATCAAGAAAGACAAAACTTTCTTCTTTATCGACTACGAGGCCAAACGGCAACGCAAAGGCACTCCGTTCCAGGGGCTGATTCCAACCGCAGCCATGAAGAACGGTGACTATTCGGAGGACGCACTCGGCAATCCGCGAGTCGGATTTTTAACCAATCCCTATGCCACCGGCACTGATAAAGCGTTCCAGTGCGATGGCGCAGGAAACCCAAGTCCCGTCCTTGGCGACGGAAGCCAGGCCCCGGGAGCAGACTGCAACATCATTCCTCAGGCGCTATTCAATCCCGCCGGTAAGGCGATGATCGACTTTTACCCTGCCACGAATGCCAACATCCAGGCCCTCGCCGTCAACTTCACAAGTGTGCCGGTCCGGACCCTGGACGAAGGCAAATTCGATGTCCGCCTGGATCACAGTTTCTCCGGAAAGGACACGGCTTTTGCCCGTTTCTCATACGATCAGGCGACAAACTTCGTGCCTGGCGGCTCACCTGGTTTTGCCGCTCCGAGCGCTTTTGCCAGCACGCAAAACATTACAAACCACGGACGCAATGTCGCCCTGTCTGAAACTCATATCTTTTCCGACCGCACCGTCAATCAGGTAAGCGGCGGGTTCAACCGAATTTTCAATCACATTCTCTCCTTTGGAGATCGTACTTGCGAATCCGCGAAGATCGGGATCGCAGGCGCGAATCTGGACAGCAGCTGTCCCGGCGCACCGCCGGGGCTCTCGCAGTCCAAGACGGACTGCGTAAGCTGCGGCCTGACCACCACCAGCATCTTCGGGGGTTACTGGTCTCTAGGAGATCGCGGGTTTGCGCCGTTCCAGGGTGGCACCAATGTGTTCCACATCTCCGATTCTCTCGACCTGAATCGGGGCAAACACAACATCCGCATCGGCGGACAGATTCGCGCCCAGCAGATGAATGTGCTTACCAATTCTTTCCAGGATGGCTTCCTGCTGATGTTTGGTGGCTACACCGGGGACGCTACGGCAGACCTGCTTCTGGGTCAGATTGGCGGCGCCCTTCACGATCAGACCTTCCAGGGCGCCACTACCGGCCGCCGCTGGAAGTTGTTCCGACCTTACGTGCAGGACGATTGGCGGGTCACCAGCAATCTGACACTGAATCTGGGTTTGGCCTACGCGCTGGTGACTCCAATCACCGAGGCCGAAAATCGCCAGGCTAACTTTGATTTCAACAGCAAGTGCGGATCGCCTCCGGGCTGCAACTATCTGATCCCCGGTGTGAACTCCGACAGTCGAGTTGGTATCCAGATGGACAAGACTGCTCTCGAACCCCGCATTGGCTTTGCCTGGAAACCATTTGGCAGCCAGAACACAGCCGTTCGCGGAGGTTATGCCATATTCCACGACTCTTCGTGGAACCAGGGCGGACAGGGTCTCTGGGAGAATCCACCGTTCTTTGCAGAAACGGCAAACTTCCCGTCGGCACCTTGCGCCTTCGGGACGGTGGCGCCAGGTTGTGGCCTCTCACAGGCTTTCACTCCGATTCTTACCGCCGAACCTGACCCGGCGACTTTTCCAAGGCACCATTCAATCCCAGAATCTCGACTTCAAACAAGGTCGAGTCCAGCAGTTCAACCTCAACGTCGAGCACCAGCTACCTGGCGGCCTGGTGGTCACTGCCGGATACGCCGGCTCTCGCAGTCATCACATTTTGATCGACGGATTGAACCTAAACGTCTCGTCACCCACCGCGTGCGATCCAACCAACGCCAATTTCGACCCTAACTACCATTTGGGATGCGGGGTTCCGGTGGCTCCCTTTGGCCCCTTCACCACGATTGCGAATATTGGCGACAAGGGCGACGCCCGTTATGATTCGCTGCAGTTCAAGGCGGAGACCAAGAGCGCACGCCACGGTCTCTATGCTCTGGTGGGCTACACCTACGCCCGCAACTTCGACAGCGGATTCCCGGATGGCGTCGGAACCAGCTCGGGCGCGACCTACTATCCTCTGCCAAATACACGAAAGGCCGATTGGGCACTTTCACAAATTCAGCTGAACCACAACTTCACCGCCAGCGTGATCTACGACCTGCCCTTCGGTAAAGGCAAACGCTTCGGCAGCACCTGGAACGACGGCGTAAATGCCGTGCTGGGAAATTGGGAACTTGACGTGATTGAAAAAATCACTTCGGGCTTTCCTGTCTTTATTGACGACAGTAACAACGGATCAGGTTCCACCATCTCAAGCGGCGGAACTACCTTCAACCGTCCGGATCAAGTCTGCGATCCGAACTTGGGCAGCCCAAAAATCACGGCATGGTTCAACACTTCGTGCTTCGTCTCCGCAGGTTCGGGGAAACTCGGAAATGCTTCGCGAACTCCGCTCTACGGACCAGGATTCGTGAACACTGATTTCTCCGCCATCAAGCACTTTCCCCTGCCCTGGCGAGAAGGCATGATGGTTGATTTCCGGGCAGAATTCTTCAACATCTTCAACCATCCTCAGTTCTTCACGCCGGGCGCGGACATCAGCTCCTTCGGGTTCGGTGCAATTACCCAGACGGTAAACAATCCACGTCTGGTTCAATTTGCCCTTAAGCTTCGTTTCTAGGCTTCGGGAACAATGCAGGCAAGAATAGAGGAGCGCGGCAAATCAGCCGCGCTCTTTTCCTCAACCCAAGTATCGAACGCCCCCCGGAGGAACAGTGCCCAGGCGCAAAAACAGACTGGTTCTTGCCTTCCTGCTGGCCTTGGGGGTCGCGACCGCCGCTTCCGCTCAGAAGATCAAAATCATCGTCGATCAGGATGCACGCGGGCCCGGTACCAGCGACCAGCAGGCCCTGCTGGTCTTCCTGCAGTCGGACAAGTTTGACGTGCTCGGCATTACGACGGTCAGCGGCGACCAGTGGGTCAAGGAAGAAACGCAGCACGTCCTGCGTACGGAAGAAATTGCTGAACGCACCGACGTTCCGGTGGTCCAGGGTGCTGAGTTCCCTCTTCTGAATTCCAAAGAAGAAACCGAACGCTGGGAGGCTGTTTACGGCAAGCTGGAATACAAGGGATGCTGGACCGACCGCTTCGAAGCCAACCGCTCCACCATTTACGACGAGCCGTATCATGCCTCCGGCATTGTTCCTGCCATGAAGGAGGGTGCGCCCCACATTCAGGCGACACCCGGAACGGCGGCGGAATTCATCGTCAAGATGGTGCACAAGTATCCGGGCGAAGTAGTTCTCTGGGCCGGCGGCCCTCTGACCAATTTTGCCCTGGCGTTGAAACTCGATCCCGAAGTGGCCACACTGGCCAAGGAATTCGTCATGATGGGCGGCGGTCTCTACGCCGATAAGGGGGCGATTGATCCCGGCGCCATTGACGCCCGCCGTGAATTCAACTGGTGGTTCGATACCGAGGCCACCCGGATTGTCCTACGCGCACCCTGGAAAAAGGTTACCATCACGCCCATCGATATTTCGGTCAAGACGCGCTTTACCCTGGAAATGAAAGCGATCATTTCCAAGGCCAACACTCCGGTCACGCAATATCTGGATAAGTACTCCCTGCCGGGCTACATGTGGGACGAAATCGCGGGTGTGGCTTTGATCGACCCGTCCATTATCACTGGGCAAAAACAGCTCTACATGGACATTGACGTTGATCACGGAGCCAGTTACGGCAAGACCATTTTCTGGAATACCAAAGCACAAGTTCCGCCTTACTTGCGTCTGGCCAACGTCCAATTCGATATCGACGAAAGAAAGTTCTACAAAATCTATATCAACCTGATGACCCGACCGGCGCGGAGCGGCAACTCGGCTACACACCCAAAGGATGAACAGTAGGTTCGTCATAGCCACCTCTAGGGCATAGTCCTACCGGATTAGCATGCGGAACCTCCGAATCACAAGGGTGTTGAAAACAAAATGACTTAGTGGGTTTGTTTCGCACAGCATGAGGAGCGACTGGGAATGCTACGTGCCTGTAACAGGATTGGTGATGAAACGTGCCACCCGGCTCCCGCGCCAACGATCTCCACGCACATGATAACGATGAAGCATGGCAGGTTCTGCATTGCGGTCGCACTCCTGCTGTTGGCGAGTTTTTTTGCCGGGGCGCTGGAGCGGCGCAAGGTGATTGTCGACCAGGATTGTTCCGGTCCCGGCGGCAGCAACATGCAAGCCCTGCTTACCCTGATCCAGGCTCCGCAGGTCGAGGTCCTGGGAATCACGGTGGTCAGCGGAAACCAGTGGCGTGACGAAGAAGTGGCCCACACGTTGCGCCTGCTGGAGATCCTTGGCCGCACAGACATCCCAGTGGTGCCCGGAGCAGTCTTCCCTTTGGTACGCCGCCGTGAAGAGACTCAACTCTGGCTGCAGCGTTTCGGCAAGATAGCCTTTGCGGGTGCCTGGGATCAGAGATGGTGGCACGAGCCCTTTGTGGTCCCGCCACTTCCCGAGGGAAAGCCAACGACCAAGCCTGCCGACGAGGACGCCGCTCATTTCCTGATTCGCAAGGTACACCAGTTTCCCAACCAGGTGACGATCTACGAGGGCGGGCCCATGACCAATCTGGCGCTCGCGGTCTCCATCGATCCGCAGTTTGCGAAGCTGGCACAACAACTGGTGTTCATGGGAGGAAGCCTGGGGCCACAGACGGACGATCCGGAATTCCTGAACAATCCCCGGCACGAATTCAATTTCTGGTTCGATCCTGAAGCCGCGCAGGTCGTTCTCCGCGCACCCTGGAAGAAAATCGTCTGCACCCCGACGGATATTTCCATCAAGACCCGCCTGACGCCGGAAATGATCAAACAGATCGGCGCCAGCGACACTCCCCTGGCCCGTTACCTTGCCCGCTTCTATCAGACTGGGCAAGGCGGCGAGTACATGTGGGATGAACTCGCTGCCGCCGCGTGGATCGATCCCTCCCTGATCACCAAACGGGAGACGCGTTATATGGGAGTCGACCTCGACCGCGGCGCCGGCTACGGCAACACGATCACTTGGACCGAGAAGGACAAACCGACGATCGCCGCCCAGCCGGTTGAAATCCAGGATGATCTGGATGCGGAGAAGTTTTACCGCAAGTTTATCGGCCTGATGAGCGCCCCCACAACAACTCACTAAAAAACTAGAAGAACCTAATCGCTCCCGAGGGTGCCCCGTCCAAGCTCTGCTTGGGCAAGGATTTTCCCGTGCAGAACATCGTACCCTCGCCGAGAATGGCAGCGTGATGGAAATCAAAAACCCGCCAAGCAGAGCTTGGACGGGGCACCCTCGGGAGTACTACCAGGTCTACTGAGACTGCGAGCTTGAAGCCGGACTTCGCAGAGTATAGACGAACTGGCGGCTCTCACGCCGTTCACGTTCTACTTCTTCGTCCTTTTTCTTCGATATCTGGTTGTAGAGCTGCAACTCCTCTTCGGCCTTCAGCTTGTTACCAGTTCGCTTGTACGCCTGCGACAAACGGTAGTGCGCCGCTTCCATTTCGGGAGCGGCTTTGTTCGCCTTCTCATAGCTGGAAACAGCATTGGCAAAATCCTTGCGCTCGAAATAGAGGATGCCCAACTGCAGATAGCCAACCCCAAGCTTGGGGTCGAGTTCGACCGCCCGTTTCAAGTGAAACTCAGCTTGCATCAAAGTTCCCGCGCCATCCGTTTTCGTCCGCCGCTTCCACAGATTGACGCCGTAGTAAAAGTTCGCGAGGGCATTGTCAGGTTGGAGTTTCACGAACCGTGCGAGACGTTCGGACGAGCAGTCTGATAGCGTGGTTTCGACAGCCTGTATCTTCCCTAGAAACAGGTAGGCCTTAGGGTCGTTGGGATTCAAGTCAGAAGCCTCGCATAAACGCTGTGCCGCCTGATCGTACGAGCCATTCGTATACCAGGCCACTCCGAGGCCGACCAGCATGCGGGCCGAATGCAGAAAGAGCTGGTTGCCTTTGCCAAACACTTCGATGGCAGGCTCAATGGCGCGGTGGAGCAGAAGTTCAGCTCCCCAATCGAAGAAATTCGACTCGCTCGGATTCAATTCCGCCGCGCGTTGATACTCGCGCACCGCGTCGAGAGGATTTCCAGCTTTCTCCTCGAGGTCGCCCAACAGGTGATGCAGGTCAGCCTGATTCTTCTTATCTCCATTCTGAACCATGAGCAAGGCTCGCGCATTGGCGCGTGCGCGCTGATATTGACCGGCATCGGCGTAGGCCATCGCCAGCAGGTAGGAATTCGGATAGTCGCCAGGCTTGAGTTTTGAAGCGCGCTCCAGATAGACGAGCGCCTCCGAAGCCTTTCCGTTGTCGACGAGTGATTTGCCCAAGCGGTGATTTGCATCGAAGCTGTCCGGTTGACGCGCTACTTCGGCGCGCAATGTCGTCTCAGCTGGTTCACGACGCGATTCCTTGTCGGGTGAAACACTTAGAGACACAATATCCTTGGCCAGGGCGTCCTTGGTGCGCACGATGGTGTTTGAACCATGTCCGCCGAGATTGGTGCCATCGGTTACGCCAGCCACTGTGAATTGGGGTTCATCGAAGAATTCCGGCGGTCCGCTACTTGCCTTTCCGGGAGGTGGGGAAGACGATTGCGATGGAATCTTTTTTGGTGATTCGAGCGTAAGGTCGAGCGCCTTCGTCTCTCCAGCGACGACCGAACAAGGACCGAAGGTGGCAGGGCTGAATCCGCTCATCTCCACTCGCAACATGTAAATGCCGTCGCGAATCGACAAAAAATAATACCTCCCAGCTGTGTCCGCCTTGATGAACCGGGGCTGCCCGCCATCCTCGGTCTGCAAGTAAACAGCCGCGCCAGCAATGGGATGGCCGGCCGAATCTCGCACCGATCCCTGCAAACTGGCCGTGTTGGACGAGCCCTGATCTTGTCCCCAGGTCATGATCGGAGCGAAACATGCCGCCACTGCCAGAAGGCAGGCCAGCAACAAGCGAGTCACAGGTGATTCAAAACGCTTCACGATCACGCAGGGACGGTGCATAGGGGACGCCCAACCAGGGCAAAGTCACAACCGGATCCTTCCCGCGAGAGCAATTCTAGCCGCTGCAATAGTCAATCGCAATCGACTGCAGGAGCCACACCGACTCTCACCGGTTGAGCACTAAAACTCTGGCGGCATTCCCCTGGCGGGCGTTAGAATGCTTGTTCTTTCAGCCTGGGTCGCGTTGGAACAATCCGTGCAGTCTTCCAGCAAGTCCTGCGAAGCAAGATCAACAAACGAGGAGGGCATTGCAATGAAGCCACGAATCTTCGCGATACGGTTGACCGCCTTACTAATTCTTTCTATCTGCACCACAGTACAAGCACAAAAGATAAGAGTCATCGTGGACCAGGATGCGCGTGGGCCGGCCACGACCGATATGCAGTCGATTTTAATTTTTTTGCAATCGGAGAAGTTCGATGTGCTGGGCATCACCACAGTGAGCGGTGATCAGTGGGTAACAGAGGAGACCCAACGTACGCTGCGGCTGCTGGAAATTGCGGGGCGTACTGACGTCCCAGTTGTTCCGGGAGCTGAGTTCCCTCTTCTCAATTCCAAAGAAGAGACGGAGCGATGGGAAGCTCTCTACGGCAAATTTCGTTACAAAGGATGCTGGAGCGACTTCTCCAAACGGCCGGGAAACATTCCGCCGGCGTTTCGTGCCGGATATCACGACCCCGATGTAGTTCCGACGCTAGTCGAAGGAGCGCCGCACACCAAACCCCTCGACGAAACGGCGGCACACTTTATTGTTCGCATGGTGCATAAGTATCCCGGGGAGATCGTGATCTGGGCGGGCGGTCCTATGACCAATATTGCGCTGGCGCTACGACTCGACCCCGAAGTGGCGACCCTGGCCAAAGAGCTCGTTCTGATGGGCAGCGGCATGTATGCCACGACGGGAGGAATCAACAGCATCGACGGCAGACGAGAATTCAATTGGTGGTTCGATCCCGAGGCTGTCCGTATCGCCATGCGCGCCCCATGGAAAAAGATCACCATTACGCCGATCGATATCTCAGTCAAGACTACGGTCAATCCGGGGCTCAAGGCTGCCATCGCCAAGTCCGATACTCCAATCGCTCGCTACCTCACCGAATACTCTGTGGAAAGTTTCATGTGGGACGAACTTTCCGCAGCAGCCATGATTGATCCGTCCATCGTCACCGGGCAGAAGGAACTCTACGTAGATATCGATGTTGACCACGGGCCAAGTTATGGCGAAACCTTGTTCTGGGACACAACGACGGAAGTCCCTCCCTACGAAAGAAAAGCGACCGTTCAATTCGATGTAGACACCACCAAGCTTTACGATCTCTATATCAAGCTGATGACGCAACCGGCCCGGCAGGCACACTAGCAACGTTCCGAAGGAGCAGAAACAATGGACTCGAAGGCACCATTTCGCGTGACTCGCCGTCAGTTCGTGACCACCTCCGCGGCTGCAATGGCCGCGGGGGGCCTCGCCGCAGGCTTCGTTCCTTTTGCGAAAGCGGCCGATCAGGGACAGCCGGGACAGAAGGCCGGCGGCGGCCCCTTCCGCGTGATCATCGACACCGATCCCGGCGTGGATGATGCTTTGGCATTGTTGCTTGCAATGCGCTCGCCTGAGTTGAAGATAGAAGGCATCACCCCGGTCGCGGGAAACGTTCCGCTCGACCTGACCCTTCCCAATGCCCTGCGCATGGTGGAGATAGCCGGACGGACGGATATTCCGGTGGCGGTGGGCGCCAAGGGCCCTCTGGTGCGCCGCCTCGTCACTGCGGCGTATGCACATGGTGAAAACGGGTTAGGTGGCGCCGTTTTCCCCGAACCAAAAATCAAGCCGATTGCTCAACCCGCCGCCGAATTTATTCGCGATGTCATTCGCAAGTATCCTGGCGAACTAACGCTGATCCCGATTGGCCCGCTTACCAATATCGCAACGGCCCTCGATCTCGATTCACAACTCGCCAGCATGGTGCGGGGCATTGTGCTGATGGGAGGATCGTTGTCAGGAGGGAACATCACGCCGGCGGCCGAATTCAATATTTACGTTGATCCGGAAGCGGCACGCATCGTGTTTCAATCCGGCATCCCCATCACCATGGTTGGACTTGACGCCACCCGGAAAACGTCGCTTACCGAAGAGCACGTTCGTACGCTGGAGGCATCGCAGAATCCGGTCAGCCAGGCGGCAGGGAAAATCGGACGTAACGCGATCAACCATAATCGCGAGCAAGGCTTTCTGATCGGTCCGAACATGCACGATTCACTTGCCGTGGCGACGTTCCTCGACCCGTCCATTGTGAAGCTCAAAGAGTATTACGTCGACGTAGAGACTACCGGCGAACTGACTGCGGGTGAAACGCTGGGCTACAGTCCGAGCGCCGGCGATTTGCGGCGCAAACCAGAGATGGAGAAGCAGGCCGCCAATAACATGTCGATTCGCGGATCGGCGCCAACGTTGGCCAGCACAAGGACGTCGCCGGTTCTACGAGACAAATTCGTACCCAACGCCAAAGTCGCGCTGGACGTGGACTCCACAAAGTTCTTCAACTTGCTGATAGGCCGCCTGTCGGCGCCCGCGTAGGGACAGGTGTCCTTCATCTGCACGGGCGGTCGAAGTCCGGTGATTTAGGTTTAGTCAAGCGATCTCTTCAAAACTCCGAGGTGAAGGAATGAAATTCGGCCGAATCTGGGTAGTCGCAGCGATCCTCATAACCTGCCTGACATGCTGGGGACAAGAGAGGCGCAAGATCATCATCGATCAGGACGCCGCCGGCCCCGGCGGAACCGACCAGCAATCGATCCTTCTCCTCGTCCAGTCTCCGCAGGCAGAAGTTCTGGGCGTCACGGTCGTCACCGGAGACGCGTGGCTCAAGTCTGAAGTGGCGCACACTCTGCGCATGCTCGAACTTGTCGGTCGTTCCGATATACCCGTCATAGCCGGGGCGGAATATCCGCTGGTGCGCACAAAAATCGACACCGAACTCTGGCAACAACGTTATGGTTCTATCGCCTGGCTGGGCGCGTGGACGCCGAGGTTTTATCATCCGCCAGACCAACTCGGAGACATGCCGGAAGGCAGGCCCACCACCAAGGCAATCGAGGAAGACGCCGCTCACTTTCTTGTACGCATGGTCCGCAAGTATCCGCACGACATAACAATTTATGCCGGCGGCCCCATGACAAACATCGCCCTTGCCATTTCCATCGACCCGGAGTTCGCGGCGCTGGCCAAGGAACTGGTCTTCATGGGCGCCAGTTTCAATCCCCAAACCACCGATCCCGAATTCGTCAACACACCCCGGCACGAGTTCAACATCTGGTTCGATCCGGAAGCGGCCCACATCGTGTTGCGCGCACCCTGGAAAAAAATCGTCTGCACGCCGGTGGACATTTCGGTCAAGACCAGAATGACCAGCGAACTGATCAACCGGATCAAGGCCGGAAAGACGCCGTCCGCGCAATACATTGGCAGGTATTCGCGCCTATTCGGCGAATACAACTATCTGTGGGATGAACTCGCCGCGGCTGCCTGGCTCGATCCAACGCTGATCACGAAGAGGGAGACCCGATTCCTGGATGTAGACCTCGACCGCGGCGCCGGCTACGGCAACATGCTTACCTGGACAGATCGGGACATGCCGAAAGTCGATGTCCAACCCGCCGAGATACAAGTCGATCTCGACACCGAACGGTTCTACAAGATGTTCGTGGACCTGCTGGCTGCGCCGACCCCAAAGCCCTAAGCGGATCGTGGAGGGTGGTCAGCGCTGCAATTGGTCGAGCGCCTGTCGAGCTGGCGGATAATCAGGATGCTGCTTGAGCAGTTCGAGCAGCACGCCCGCTGCCTTGTCCGTCGATCCCTCGATCGCATAGATGCGAGCCAGGTTCATGTAGGACTGCTCGAAGGCCGGCACACGGATGATCTGCTCGAAACTGGCCACTGCCTCATGGTGCCGACCGGTGCGTAAATAAAGCACGCCCAGGTTGCTCAGAGCTCCCAGATACTCCGGCCGAACGTTCAACGCTCGCTGGAAGTACTCGTAGGCTCGATCGTTGTCGTTCAGTTGAGCGCAGAGCATCCCCAAGCTGCAATTCCCTTCCGGATCCTGGGGACCGACAGCCGGCACGCTCCAACATTTTGCGCGCTTCGTCCCAATTCGTATCTTGCCGGTAAGCGTTGCCGAGATTCTCGAGGGCAATCAAATGATCGGGGCTGAGCTTGAGCGCCCGCTGAAAATATGGGATTGCTTTGGCCGTGCGCCCCTCCCGCGTGGCCAAAAGGCCGAGGTTGTTCCTGGCATTGGCCAACGTGTCCGGATAACTGGCCTGCAGTTTGGTCGCGCGCTCGAATTGTTCTCGAGCCAGGCTAAGCTTCTCCTGTTTTAGGTAAACGCTGCCTAACCCATAGAGGGCTTCGGCACTCGATGGATCGTCGCGCAAAGCCAGACGGAATGACGCCTCGGCCTGATCCAGATATCCACGTTGAAAACTGAATTGATCCGTAATTGAGATAGTTACGCTGAAATTCCACAGTCGCGCTGACCCCCGGGAATGGCAAGGCTTTCGCAAGCCTCTCCGCCGGGGTTTGCGCAATCTGCCGGAAGTCTTGTTCGACATGTTCCGGATTCACCGATCCCTGATCAACCTTGACGATGTCTCCACCACCGCTAATCAGAAATGAGGGGGGAAGGCTCAAGTCGCGCTGCCAGTCATCAAGATAGCGATAGACGGCGTTGTATATTCCGGCGATGTCGTCCGAGACCTCCAGCATCGGGACCGAGAGAGTCGCGAACGAACGCTCGTGCGGGTTCGACCCTCTCCGGATCATCGACATTGACGGTAAGGACCTGAAGACCCTAATCGGCCCAGCGTTTGTGCGATCGGTCGAAAACCTTCAACTCTTCGCGACAGGTTCTCGACCACGTAGGCGCGAGAGCCATCGCTCGTGCTCGAGCGGAGCTCAACGGGTTTCGGATAGTCAGCGGCTCCTCTTATAATGAAAGAGTGATAGCCAAAGGTTTTCGGCGGCGAGCGTTGGTCGCCGTGACGACCAGCGTCATTGCCGTGGCGCTCGTCCGAGCCGAGCCTCAGGAAGCTACCAGCGCTGCGCCCCACACGCCGGAAGCACACCTGGGCAAGGGATATGACGCTCTCAAGTTCGACCGCTATGATGTTGCGGTCAGCGAATTCCGAGCCGCGCTCGTAGCCGCTCCCGAATTGAGTGTGCGCGCCAGATTCCCGCTTGCCGTGGCTCTGTTCGAATTGCATCGCTCCGACGAAGCCCGCAAGGAACTTGAACTGGTACGGCGCGAGGTAGGGGATCATCCGAACGTCTTCTACTATCTGGGAAGGCTCGATCTCGACGACCATCAGTACGAAGGTGCAATTCACAACCTGCAGCGGGCCGCGGCGAAGCCGCCTTTTCCCGATACTGCGTACTATCTGGGCTACGCATATTTCAAGGCTGGCGATATACCCTCGGCCGAAAAATGGCTAGAGGAGGCATCTAAGGTCACGCCTCGCGACGCTCGTGTGCCCTATCAACTTGGACTGGCCTATCGCAAGCAGGGCCGCGAGCAGGAGGCCACGAAGTCCTTGGCTCTTTCAGAAGACCTGCGCCGCCAGGATTCCAACGAGAGCCGCCTCAGGATGGAGTGCAGGCAGAAGCTCGATCAGGGTGTCCGTCAGGAGGCTCGCGAAGTGTGTGAGCAGCTCTATGATCCCAACGATGCCAACAAGCTCACTGAACTCGGCACAATATATGGACAGCACGGTGATCCGGAAGCCGCGCTCAAACCCCTGCGCCGGGCGGCCGAGCTTGCCCCCCAGTCGCCGCAGATGCAGTACAACCTCGCGCTGACCTACTACCAACTTAATCAGTTCGAGCAGGCGCGCGCGCCACTGGCTGACTCACTCACGCGCTGGCCGGATTTGTTTCAGCTCAACGCCCTGTACGGCGCCGTTTTGGTCAAGCTGCGCGAGGACCTTGCCGCCTACAAAGCTCTGCACCACGCTCACGAGCTCAATCCGCAGGAACCCGACACCGTGACTCTGCTCTATGCCACCACACTCGGGCTGGCGCAGAAGAGCAAGACCGCAGGCCAAGCCGCCGATTCGTTAAAGTATCTCAATGAAGCATCCTCGCTGAAGCCGCAGGAAGCCGAACCTCATCGTCTGATGGCTGAAATCTACGCCGCGACCGGCCGTCCCACCGAAGCCGCGGCGGAAAAAGAAAAAGCGGCACAGCTTGCGGGAGGCGCTGGTGGGCGGCCCTGACCGCGCGTCTATTCGGCCGCGCGGTTTCTGATAGAGACTCGAAAGACCGGCGTTGCTTTTTCGGCCGGATCCATTTCGTAGGTCTGTTCGGTCTTCGCCGGATCGCAGTCATGCCACAACCAGATCATCTCTTCCGGAAATTCAGCCGCACCCTGGCCGGAGTTGTGCGTGCCTTTCCCGAAATTCAAATGGAAATCGTAGCCTTTCAGCTTCAAAGCGTTGGCCATGCGAATGTTTGCCAGCGGCCAGCTTCCGTAGCGCTCGTTCTCCTGGTCCTGCGACCCCTCGAATATTTCTCCTGGGTTCGGCCAGGATTTTCTCGGATAGTCCTGCCCGTCGTCCGGAAGGTTCGTATCTTCTTTCCTCTGAATACTGGTATAGTTGCCGATCCACGAAATCACCCGGCTGAAACGGTCCGGCTTCTGCCAGGCTGCATTGAATGAGCAGATGCCGTCCGACAATAGTCCGGTGATGGCCAAACTGTACCTTTTCGAATGTTGTAGCGGAGTCTGAACGTCGGCCAGAACGCAGAAAATGCGCATAACGGTCCGCACGGTGTCGTAGAGCGCGCTACGCATTGAATCTTTTAGCGTGCGATGCCATTTGTCGGAATAGGCCTTCACGAAATTATAGGTCGGCGTCCCGGGAGAACCGGGATTGATAAACACCGCAATCATCACCGGAATCTTCTTTTGCGCGATAAGATTGTCGATGACATTCAGGGCTGGGAGCGTTTCCTTAGAAGAATAACAGCGCGGAAACTCAGTACGAACTAAAGCTGTTCGTTCTTCACGTTTCATTGTTCAGCTATTCGTTGTTCTGGTGTTCAAGGAGAACCAATGTTCACACCGAGTAGTTTGACGATTGCTCTGTTGATGATGATCACCAGCGCCATCTGCTGGGGATCGTGGGCAAACACCTTCAAGGGCGTGAAGAACTACCGCTTCGAGCTTTTCTATTGGGACTACGCGCTAGGCATTTTTCTGATCTCAGTTGTGCTGGCGCTGACCATGGGTAGCACGGGGCACGACGCTTCCAGCTTCCTGAACAACGTCCACACGGCCGATACTTCAAACATCGTTTCCACCATGGTCGGGGGAGCCATCTTCAACCTGGCCAACCTGCTGCTGGTGGCGGCGATCGACATGGCGGGCCTGGCCATTGCCTTTCCGGTTTCGATCGGAATCGCCCTGGTTGTGGGTGTAATCTCGAGCTACATACTTCAGCCCAAGGGTAATTCCGTTCTGCTGGCGGCGGGAGTGGTATGCGCCGTCATCGCAGTGGTGCTGGACGGAAAAGCCTACGGCAGCCTGGCAAGCGCCGGACGAAGCGTTTCGAACAAGAGCATTGTCACCTGCATCGTTTCCGGAGTGCTGATGGGCCTGTGGGCTCCGTTCGTGGCTCACGCCATGACCACGGGAAACACGCTCGGCCCCTACAGCATCGCGGTGTTTCTGACCCTCGGGGCGCTGCTTTCGTGCCTGATCTGGAATGTGTATTTCATGAAGAAGCCGCTGGTGGGAGAGCCGGTGAACTTTTCCGGCTATTTCAGCGGGCCGGCTTCAGGCCATGCGCTGGGCCTGCTGGGCGGAGCAATCTGGGGAACTGGCATGGTGTTCAATCTTGTGGCGGCTAGTTTCACCGGCGTTGCGATTTCCTATGCGATCGGCCAATCTGCGCCCATGGTCGCCGCACTTTGGGGGGTTCTGGCCTGGAAAGAATTCAAAGGAGCAGGTAGTACAGCGTACGTGTATCTGTTTGTTATGTTTGTCTTCTACGCGCTGGCAATCGCTCTGGTAGCTCGGGCTAACGGATAGAGACAATATTATTTAGCCAAGTCCTCAAGCATCTTCTGCGCTTGCGCATGGCCGGGATGTTCTTTGAGCAGCTCGAGCAAAAGGCCTTTGGCTTTTTCGTCTGAGCCCTCAATTGCATACACCCGGGCAAGATTCAGATAAGCCTGATCGAAGACAGGCGCAACCCGGATACATTCTTCAAAATTGCCTACCGCTTCGTTGCGGCGGCCTATACGCAAGTAGAGCACGCCAAGGTTGTTGAGGGCTTCGGGGTAGCCGGGGCGAAGCTTTAATGCCCTCTGTAAGTATTCGTACGCTTTTGCATTGTCGTCGGTCTGCGCGAAGACCATCGCGAGGCTATAGTTTGTCTCCGGGTCCTCCGGATTACGTTGGACAGCCTTCTCCAGGGCTTCTTGTGCTTTTCCCCAATCTTTCTGTTGTCTGTACGCGTTGCCGAGATTTTCAAGTGCAACCGCATTGTCGGGGTTCATCCGGAGAGCTTCCTGAAACAACGGAATCGCCTCTACAGTTTTGTTTTCACGTGTGGCGAGCAATCCCAGGTTGTTCCAGGCATCGGCCAGCGTATCTGGATAGTTCGCATGCAGCTTGACCGTTCGTTCGAAACTTTCACGCGCTTGATCGTTCTTTTGTTGTTTCAGGTAAACACTGCCCATCCCGTAAAGCGCCTCGGCACTCGAAGGATCGTCCCGCAGTGCCAGTTCGAACGACTTTTTCGATTGATCGTAGTATCCACGCTGGAAATAGACGGAACCGTAACTGAGATAGTTGCGCCGAAATTGCAAATTACTGGTCACCCCGGGGAAAGGTAAAGCTCTCTCCAGGCGCTCCGCATCAGTACCTGGAATATCGCGAAAATCCTGTTCCAAATGATCAGGATTGAGCTGTCCCTGATAGACCTTGACGATGTCTCCTTGGCCGTCAATCAGAAAAGAAGTGGGCAAACTAATGTCGCGGTGTCTATCAAACAGATATCGATAAAGAATGTTGTAGACACCCGTGACCTCGTCCGAGCCTTGAAAAATGGAGAATGAAAGCTTGCCGGTCCGAGCCAAGGTTCGCACTCTTTCCAGGTCGGCAGGATCATTCACATTTATTGTGAGGAGTTGCAAGCCTTGAGCGGCCCAGCGCCTGTGGAGTTGATTAAATGTTTTCAAGTCTTCTCGGCAGCCGGGCGATTCGGTCGTCCAGAAGTTAAGAAGCACTGGCTTACCGTGAACAGCTGATAGGGTCCGCGTTTGCCCGTTCAGATCAGGTAAAGAGAATTCCGGCGCGGAAATCGGCGCCAGCAGCCAAGTCTCACAACTTTCAGGAAGCGATTCCGAAGCCCGCGAATCTACAATAGAAGCGTGCCCCAGTGTTTTGCCGCGTGCGTGAGTTTTGAACTCTTCAAATCGCGATGGTTCCAAACCCTCTTCAACCCATATTCTGTGGTTGATCGGAAGATCGTGAAGTTCCTGCATGAGCCCGCTCGGCCAGTGTATTGATGCCTGCACCGGGCCTTTGGCATCGCCTAACCCGAACAACACTTCCTTGCTGTGCTGTGAAAGAAATCCCGATCCAGCGTGGGTCATGAGGGTCTGGCGCATGGTCCCTGTGTCTATCGTGATCGCAGCACCGATAGCATCACGATTGCTCTTGCTACCGCGCAGACGAAAGGCAATCGACGGAGGGAGATCGCCCAATACATTCTTCAACAGCCGCAATTGCGGACTGTTGCGATTCTTAAGAACAGCTTCCAATCGTCCATCATGATCAAAATCAGCCAAGGCAAACGACCTACTGTCTTCGAGGAAATCCAGGCCTACCGGGCCCGACACATCGGAAAATGTACCATCGCGATTGTTTGCGTAGAACGTATTCCGTTCGTACCCGCTCCATATGCCATCCGAGCGAATGAGTTCATTCAGCGCATTCCATCCCCGTTCGTAATCGTGAGCAGGCTTGGCCTCAACAGGCGAGTTTGCGACAACCTGCCGCCAGAAGAAACTGTTCAAGTCCTCGCCTGATCGTCCTGACACCATGCCATTGGCAACATACAGATCGGGGAAGCCATCATGGTCAAAGTCCCACGCGTCGCTAGCCCAGGACCAGCGCCCCATCTCAACTCCAGCAGAGACGCTTTTGTCTTCGAAACCGCCACTTCCGTTGTTGCGAAACAGCGAATTGCCCATCGCGTGTTTACGATAAAGCGCTCGCGTCGCATCGGGCGCGTCCCTCTGAAACAGTTCCTGAGTCGAAATTCGCTTACCGGCGGCGCTCCACATATTTGCAACATAGAGATCTTCCTTACCGTCGTTGTCGTAATCAAACCAGCACACACTCATGCCCGCACCCACATCCTCCACACCAGATTCCGGAGCAACATCGGTAAACGTTCCGTCGCCATTGTTTCGATACAGATTCTTCCGACCGAAATCGTTGACTACGTAAAGGTCAGGCCAGCCGTCGAGGTTATAGTCACTCCAACCACAACAGAAACTGTAACGCGTATTGTTCTTCGAGAGTCCGGTCTGCGCGGTTACATCGCGGAAAGTTCCGTCACGCTGGTTATGCATCATGAAGTTAGGGGGACCGTTTTCCGCGCCGTAGTAGGGAGAGGGATACTTGTACTGATCCGTGCCCTGATAATAAAGATAAAGGCAGAAGTAAATATCCAACCAGCCATCGCGGTCGTAGTCGGCAATCGCTGCGCCCGTAAAAGTTCCCTGCGGAGGATTCGCGAACTGAAATGCGTTTGGTTTCTCGCGAAACTTGCCACCCCCTTGATTGAGAAACAGCAACGGCCCGCTGGTACAGACTACGATCAAATCCTGGCTGCCATCATTGTCGATATCGGCAAAGAGCGCGCATGCCGTATTTTCCAGAGTGCCGACCCCAGCCGATTCAGTAATGTCATCGAACGTTCCGTCGCCACAATTCCGATACAACCGATTAGGAAGTCCTGCGGGCTGGCACACGTAGAGATCATCGAAACCATCATCGTCGCAATCTCCGACCGAGACTCCGTTATGCCCGTAGATATCGATGCCGCAAGCGCCATCGAGAAGGGTTCGCCAATAATCGGCGCCGTGCTGCAGTTGGGCCGAAAAGGAAGGACAACTTGCAAGAGCGGTCGGGGCAACGTCTACAAATACCGGAGCGAGGGAACGACTAACTGTTTCGCGCGAGGCCTGCCATGTTCTCAAGCGAAATTCGTCTGGCTTCGAAGACTCTGCTGAAGTCAGGCCGGCGGAAGATGATGCCCATTCAAGTTGCCATTCGCCCACCCGCTGTTCGCGATGAAAATCACGGCCCGAGCCAACCAATTCATAGCGAACGCGAGTGTGTAAACTTGTACTCGCCCCTGAACTGGAAGCCCCAATTGTCACAATCTGAAATTCCGCTGTTTCAACCTTCGAAAGTGAGCCGAGGAGCGACCGGAATTCCCCAACAAATTGGTCGGCCCGAAGACCGCTCTGGCGGGTAAACATGTTTTCGCGAACTTCCAGCGCAGCGCTCGATCGAAGTATGCGCGAGTCAACCGAACCTGGCGAGAATCCTGAAAACTCAGAACTAAGAACGTGTTCAATAGAATGGATTGCTGGCGGGGACTGGCGCAACCCGACCGCCCAATCCGAGAGAATCCCTGCAATTCGGTCCTGATACCTTTCTGTGACGAAGCGATCCACGCCTGCGTCAGTCTTGAGCAGGGTAGACTCCAGTGGCAGTTGGGCTCGGTACCGCGGATGTAAATGGAAGTCGCTATTGAGTGAAACCGAACCGCCAGAACTGAAAGCAGGCTGCGACGAAAGGCCGATCCTGTAAAGAGTTTTGGGGACAAGCGCTGCAGAAGCTGTTTGACAGCATTGAATCAGGAAGTTTCGGCGATCTGGTTTAGTAACAGAATCGGGAGAGAAAGAGTCGCTCGGGGGACGCTGCTTCTCTTTCCGATTCAGACTTCTTCCCCCTCAGTATTGGAAATCGAAATCTAACATTCGGCCGAGACACGGTCAAGGCAACCAGCCGTCCCTGTAAGCATGACTTTGCGAATCGCGAAAACGTCACAACCGAAGCTTCATTTTTAAACCATATTCCAAGCGTGATCAATTAGACGTCCAGAAATCGGTCCCGATTCTGGTTTTCAGACCAAAGGCAAGTGTCGCTCTTGCCGAAGATGCGATAGCGATTGCGGGCGATTATTCTGTATCCCCAATCGCGCAACCACCCAGGAATGATCCATAGAAATGCGGCCACGGCAGCCCACGCTCCGCCTATCTGTCGCAAGACGGAAATTACTGCGTCGGAACGTTCCGCGAGCCGCTCGCCTGGCAGACCATAGGCTTCTACGAGATAAACGGTATCCAAATCTTCAGGGTTAAGAGCGTGCCGAGTCAAGATCTGCGCTGCAAAATCACTCTGCAAAGCAGCAAACTTTAAACGCCGTTTTACGTCGTGCCTGAGTGTAAATTGCACCAAACGGTTACAAAGTCCGCAAACTCCGTCATAGAGAAGAATCGGGTTTGCGGAATCGGCAGCGCGGCTCAACGAGGCAATTCCGGTTTTCTCTGCAGTTCCGGGGCGTATTCCGCAAGAGTTCCCTTTTCCAGCAAATAGTTGCCCGGCCCCTGGTGACCGCGCACTGTGCGTCCGAACTCTGCAACGAAAAACCCGGCCTGCAATGCTTCTGTAAACGCCCAGCGTGTCGCCTCGCGCCACTCGCGCGCCAGACCAGAATCTTTTTGTTCTACAGCTCCAATATCGCTTGGAATTTGAATTGCAATCCGCTGCCGCCCCAAGGCCGCGCCAAGATCATTCCGAAGAGGTCTGCCATCTCCATTGAATTGGACCAGGGGCTGCAAGCGTGAAAATGCATCCAGAACCTCAGCTCGATTATCTTTTCCTAGCATACGATCCCGCACTCGTCGGCTGGACAGGAGCCACCTCACCCACAAACGGTCCGTTCCGTTTTGATGCAGTACGCTAGAAGTTTCTGAACCATAAAAATTGATCCTGTAGATATCGGAGACGACACCCAGCTTGCTGAAATTTAGATGCGCATTCCTGCTTTGCAAAGGATCGAAGGTCCAGGTCATTTCCTGAACATGCATTGCCAGGGCGCGTTCCCGCTGTGCCAGCTTAAGTTTCCTGCCTAAATCCAGGTCACGGTAAGGTGCCCGCACCGCAAGCATGTGCGAGTGCAATATCAATCCTCCATGTTCCATCCCCAGAAATCCAAAGGCAAATCCGGCCAGCTTCGCCCCATCGAACGCACCGACCCATATGCTGCCAGCCTCTTTGGTGGCGATCATCAACGTCAGAGGAGTGACGTCGCGATCAGCGAGTTCCCAAACTTCTTTTTCGACAACTTCAGCCTGCGCCAGATCATCGATGCTTTCGAGATCGCGAATGATGACCGATTTAGGGATGGTCTGATTCATGGAAGCTGGTCGTTTGAAGGCGTCTAATATACGCGAGCGAGTTGACAGGCGCCAAGTCCGTTAGTGCAGCACTTCTGCAAACATCAGCGCTCCAGTACGCTCTCCAGCGCAGCGAAGAATCCGGGATAAGAAATCACTGCTGCATCGGCACCACGAATTTTGGTTTCACCTTCGGCGCACAGAGCAGCGACGGCAAAGGCCATCGCAATGCGATGGTCGCCTTGAGAATCAATCTCGGCGCCGTGTAATTTCTGTCCGCCCGGAATCTTTAACCCGTCATCGCGCTCTTCTACCTTGGCTCCCATCGCTCGAAGGTTGCCAGCGACAGCGGCGATACGGTCAGATTCCTTCACCCGCAACTCGCGCGCGTCGCGAATCTCAATACCATCGGAAGTGTACGGTGCAATCGCTGCCAGCACCGGAATCTCGTCGATCAGTGCTGCGGCGTCGGCTCCCGCGATTGTTACGGTTCCTAGATCCCGTCCTTCTACCTTGACTGTACCCTTGAGCTCGCCGTGCTGCTGCTCCAGCTGGGTGACCGATATTTTCACCCCCAGTAACATCAGAATATCGAGCAATCGCGCTCGTGTCGGATTCATCAACAAATTATCGATCACAAGTTCCGCGCCCGGAAACAGAGCTGCCGCACACAGGAAGAAAGCCGCGCTCGAAATGTCCCCAGGGATTTCCGCCTCTATGCCCCTCAGCGTTTGGCCGCCCTTGATACGTATTTTGTTTTCGCAATGGTCGACCTCTGCGCCAAACGCGCGCAGAGCCAGTTCTCCATGGTCGCGAGTAGCAACCGTCTCACCGACTGAGGTCTCACCGTCTGCAAATAGTCCGGCAAACAGCAGACACGATTTCACCTGCGCGCTCGCCACGGGCACATGGTAAGAAATCGCTTTCAGGTCGCCTCCCGTGAGCCGAAGCGGTGGACGCCCTTCGTTCTGGGCCACAAACCGCGCACCCATCATTTCGAGCGGTGCGATGATACGTCCCATCGGTCGCCGCGAGAGAGACGCGTCGCCGACCAGTTGGCTGCTAAAATTTTGACCCGCCAGGATGCCGCTCAGCATTCTCATGGTCGAACCTGAATTGCCGCAGTCCAGTGGCGCGCCGGGCGGTTGCAGCCGTGCCTCGCGACCCCGAATCGTGACACTATCTCCCGTGCGTTGAACATCCACGCCCAGAGCCCGCAGGCAAGTCAGTGTGCTGGCACAATCTGCGCCCGTGGAAAAATTCTTCAGACGCGAATCCCCCTTTGCGATCCCGGCCAGCATGGCATAGCGATGCGAAATGGACTTATCGCCGGGCAGTCGCACCGATCCCGCAACATTTCGGGCCGGACGCACAATCACGGTGGAGTCGTTCTTCATTTCCGGTTCCAAGTTGGGGTACTCAAAAGATTTTGCCAATTCGTTGAGAAGAGCGCCTTCAGTTCGGAGCATGAATCTAAGCCAGGGCTTTGGCGTCGGCTGTAGCTTCTTTCAGGATGTCTAGCGGCACTTCCCTGATGGCGAGATTGAACTCAAACATCGGTATGGCGGTCCCCCGCCCCCAGCGATTCACTTCCCAGTGCGCACGAATGAACTTTGTCTCTCGATGAGCGGTGAGATCAAGCAGTAGCGGATGCTGCCCCCGGTAGAATTTTTGTGGAAATGCAATGAGAGGCTTTGGGCTCCAGGCCGTACCGTCCGCAGAGCCGTAAATGCTGACGTCCAATGCCTGCTGTTCCAGGATGTTGGTAATGTCGAGGGTAAGCAAGAATACCGGGCTGGTGGAGGCGCCAATATCGAGGACGGGCCCGTCGCCTTTGGCATTCACCGTCGTTGAGGGAACTAGGAAAGTTTCAATCGTCGCAGGAGAAGACATGGCGAGAGAATTGTAGCAAAGCTCAGCCCTTCCTATACTCCGTGGACCGAGTCAAAGAACTGACGCAGCAACTTGCCAGCCTCGGCAGGTTGCTCCCATGCCGAGTAATGCCCGGCCCGCCGTATGATTTTCAACTCGCTCGACGGAATATTTTGCCGCAGTTGTTCAGCTTCGGGAGGGCCTGTGAGAATGTCTTCGTCTCCGGTCACGATCAGGGTTGGCACATTAATCGACTTCAAGTCAGCCACGGAATCTAGACGCTCCGCCATACCTGTTTGCACTTGCGCGACATTGCCCGGAGACATCCTGCGCATCATCCGCAGAGCGCCGTCTACGAGATCGGGTCGGCTCTCCCGCGTGGTTTTACCCAGAAGTTTCGGAACCAGGCTCTCAAAAAAGGGTTCGGTCCCAGTGTCCAGAACGTCGGCGGCGGCTTGCAGCCGGGCGGTTTTCGCCTCGGGATCATCTGCCGGAGCTTTCGTATTGAACAGAGCCATAGCCGCGACGCGGCCCCGATACTTACGCCAGAACTCGAACAGCGCGTAGCCGCCAATGGAAACTCCGGCGAAGGCAGCCCGTCCAACCTCAACGTGATCCAGAACACGGACGATATCCGTCGCGTGCTTTTCCATGGTGACTGGGCCCTCGCCAGCCCCGGACTCGCCGTGACCGCGGAGGTCAGGAAGAATGACCTGATATCGGGGTAGCAGCAGCCGGGCTGCGGGCCACCAGAATTCATGATGCACCGGAAAGGGATGAAGCAGCACAAGCGGAGCCCCGCCTCCCAGGACTTCGTACGCGATATCGGCATCGTCGCTTTTGAGGTGAATCATTCTTAGACTGGAGGTATTTAGGCCGCAAAAGCGCGCTCTCGTACGTGCTTTGACATCGACATTATCCGCTAATGCGTGGCCGGATAGGCAGAAGGTACTTCGACGATCGCCGGTTCTTCGGGCATGATAACCCATGCCACGGGATAGGAAAGAACGCCTATGCCCGTCATCACCGCAGTGATCAGCCACACCACCCGTACCAAGGTGACATCCAAGTCAAAGTATTCGGCGACACCGGCGCAAACTCCGGCAATCTTGCGGCCCGCTCGTGGACGCATCAACCGTTGGCGTGCGGCAACATTCCCTACGCGTTTCCCGCAGTAGGCGCAATGGTTGGCGTCATCCTGAATTACTTTTCCACAGAAGTTGCAGTACATTGGTGCCTCCAAAGCTCAACAATTTCGGTCTGTGTTCCATTCAGAATACGGTGGGATCGCCCAAAAAGTTCCGTAGAAGGTCACTCATGGAAGGCCTCTTTTATCCGTTTGCGTGCGGTGTCGGCGAAAGGGGTAGCAGCCCCATTTGCAATGACGGCCTGATATCGAGCCAGAGCTACGTCTCGTTTTTTCAGTACGTCATACATCTCTCCGGCACCCAGATCGGCGCGCTGCAACACTTCCGGTTCAGGCTGACGTGCCTGGCCTACCTGCTCGTACGCAGCAGCCGCGCCGGTGTAGTCTTTCTGGCTGCGAAGCAGATCGCCAAGGCTAAGACTAGCCCCCTCATAATGCGCGTTGTAACGACCATCTTTTCCAGCCTGCCAGATTCTTCGATAGACTCCGGCCGCCTCCTCGTTGCGGCCTGCAGACCTCAGCAGATTCCCTTCTTCCATCGCCAGTAAAAAATTTTGCGGAAATCGGGGAATCAGGGATCGTGCGATAGGCAAGGCTTCGTCGTATCGGTGCTCTCGGCGAAGAAACACAATCAATAAAATTTGCGCATCGATACTGGTTTCGCCGTTGCCTTGGGCGCAATCTTGTAGATACCGAATGCCCTTGTCTTTGCTTCCACCTAATCCAACCATCGAGGCAGCTATTTTGATTCCCCACGGGAGGGCTCCCACCACATAATTATGTGCCCCCACGATGAGTTTCGCTTCGATGGTCCCTGGGCTTAGTTCCAAAACGCGTTCGTGATCGTGCCGGGCTTCCACCGCATTGCGCAACGCCGAGAACCACGCCCGTTCGATCAGAGCCGTGTAGGTCGCAAACTGCGCGCGGGTCACACCCCGGGCATACAGCGCCTCAAGGTCATTGGGATTCGCGCTTAGGCGTTTTTCCTCTAATTGAAGAGCGGTTGTAACCAGATCTTGAATCTGCTGCTTCATTTTCGGGTCAGCAGGACGATGAGCCGCCGAAATAAAACTGTCATTGGCGTACTCGCCCGTGTTGAGCACACCCATGCGATAAAGCTCCCGGAAAAGAGTCACGGTAAGCAAGTGATTGACGGCAAACGGATCGTCAGGATGGCGCGTCAAAACCTGCGCGAAGTCTTGTGCGGCATGGTCGTAATCGAGGTTATAAAAGTGGTTGAAAGCGGTTGCATTGAGCGGATCGCGAGGCCGGTACGCCAGGGAGTCAGGCCCGGAAGTCGATCGTGGAGTCTCTCCTGACGCCAGCGTCAACCCAGCGACGACGACAGCCAGGAAAAAGAAGTAGACCACGCGTTGAAGAAGGCGGTAGAGCAATCGGTTTTCAACTGGAAGTTCGTTGTACTGTAGTGTACCCGACGCAACTTGATCCTTGGCGAACCAAAAAAGTCATCGGCGTCAACCGATGGTGGGCGTTATACTCCCTCTTCGTAACAGTCCTCTCATCTTTATAATTTCATACTCGTCGTGCCCATCTTTCATAGTGAACACGGTAATTCTTGCCGAGTTTAGCTTGTCGTTTGTGCGTTCCCGGCCCGAAGTAAACGGCGTTTCAACGAGTTACGTTTTCCAGCTTTTGGTTATTGGCTTGCGAACCTAACTTACGAGGTATTCCTATGTCCGAAGTTGTGCGCGAAGCGCAACAGGAGTTTTGGCGGCCTCCAGCGGTACAAGTCGAGGCCGCAAGGCCGGGCATGGTAGGGGTTTGCAGCGGATGTGCGACAGAGTTCATGGTGGGTTCTCTTTTCTGTCACGTTTGTGGAACACCTCGCGCCACACGGTCGGATGCCGCACGCTGGACCATCTATCTTGAGTTCCACAACATCAAGCGCGCTCTCGGACTCCCAACCGCTTCGCTGATCGCCTTCTTTGCGGGTATGGTCTGTCTGGTCATGGCCGGTGTTGCCGTCGGCATGATCTACAGCGTTCAGACCTTCAATGATTTTCACGCTCTCCAGCTTTACCGGATGCAATGGTTGCTAGGCTCGATAGCGGCTTTCGTCGCCGGCGTTTTACTGAAAAAGGGTCCTGACACAAAGGTGTAGAAACACCTGCCCAGCCGAATTGCCTTTCATCAATTTACCTTTTCCGGATCGTTGATCACGACTCGCCGCTGCTGGTACATGCGGTAAAGGTGATGAACCGGGCCGACGCCGCGTCCCAGGGGATATGCATTGGAAATGGCAGCGGCTACATAAGCCTTGGCTAGAAGAACCGCCTCGGGAAGCCCACGGCCTCCAGCCAAGTGGCAGGAAATCGCACTGGCAAATGCGCAACCGGTCCCATGCGTAGAATTCGACCGGACCCGGTCAGACTTGAAGACTTCCTGCTGGACTCCCTTCGAATTAACAAAGCTAAGGAGATCAATCGCCTTGTCCAAGTGCCCCCCTGTAATAACAACGCTCCGGCAACCCATTTCGTGCAACTTCTCGGCTGCCAGACGCATTTCCTCAAGGTTGGTGACCGCCAGACCGGTAAGCGCCGCAGCTTCGTCCACATTAGGCGTCAGAACAGTTGCAAGTGGCATCAGGCGGTCGATCACCACAGCTCGACCGCCAGGATCGATCAAATCGGCACCCGAGGAGGATTTTATTATTGGGTCCAGAACGATGTTGGAAAGGCCCGCCTTTTCAAGAAAATCGGCTACCGCTCGGGCTACTTTCCCCGCGCCCAACATGCCGACATGAACTGCCGAGATCACAAAATCCCGATTGAGTTCATCGAGTGTTTCCAATAAGGTAGCTGCACTGAGCGATTCCACCCGCCGTACCCCGCCCGTCGACTGGACAGTCAGAGCAGTTATGCAAGAAATTCCGTAGCACCCGTGGGCAGCGATGGTCTTGATGTCGGCCGTAACCCCAGCCCCGGATGACGGGTCAAATCCGGCAATGCTGAGAACAACGGGCGGACATGGGGCCATTTAGGCAATGTAATCGAAACCACCGCGGATGCAAATGAGGGCTCGGATTCCCGGATTTCGAGCACACTGTTACCCTGGAACAAACTACCGTAATCCTGGTAACATCATGAAAACAAATGGTAGGTAAGAATTGCACCATTTCGACCGGTATACGTTATTTACTATTTAGTAAACAACTAAGACTATTGACTACAGCAATATCCACTGCAACCGTGAAGATTAACAGTATGTTACGTAAGATATCTATTACTAGATGATAACGTTAATACAGGGAAATCCGGGTTGACAGCCTCTGTCATCGGGGGCTAGCCTTGTGACAATCCCTGGCCGAGGTGGTGGAACTGTTTACGATGAGAGGTGACTGAATGCGAGGACATATTGCTCACACACTGGCGGCCGTTTTACTGGTCGTCAGCCTAGGGGCGGCCCAGCGACCAGCCAGCTCGGAGTCCGGAAAGACAGCAAACACCGTCACTCCGGATAAGTTAGCCAAGACCAAACCGTATCAAATTGGGACTGCTTCTTGGTACGGTGATTACTTTCAGGGTAAGGCCACTGCAAGCGGCGAGCCTTACAACATGTATGACCTAACGGCCGCACATCCTACCCTTCCCTTGGGTAGCTGGGTGCGCGTAACCAACTTGCACAATGGCCGGGCCGTCGTGGTGCGAATCAATGACCGTGGGCCAGTGGTCCCAGGACGAATCATCGATTTGTCGTACAACACTGCTCGCGTGCTTCATTTCGAATCACAGGGTTTGCAGCGCGTGCGTCTTGACGTCGTCCGGGGGAAAACTCCGTCGGCAGAGTCCGCCCAAGTTAAAGCTGCAGAGCCGCGGTTAGTAGCTGCGTCACTGCACTACTAGCCTCCGCACGGTAAATCTCTTAAACTCGATCGGATGTACGACCCCAGACAAAATCTGATCGTTGCGCTTGATGTTTCGTCCGCGGCCGCCGCACAAAAAATAGTGGCGGCCATCGGCGATTCCGCGTTGATCTACAAAGTCGGAATGCAGTTGTTCACCGCCGAAGGACCTGGCGTGGTCCGCGACCTTATCGCCTCCGGCCGAAGAGTTTTTCTTGATCTGAAATACCACGACATTCCCAACACTGTGGCTTCGGCGGTCCGCGAAGCGGCAAACTTGAGAGTGGGAATGCTTACGGTTCATGCCGGTGGTGGTGGGAAGATGTTGCGCGCCGCATCCGACGCCGCGCGTAGCGTAAACCCTGCGCTGATGGTTCTCGGAGTGACTGTGCTGACCAGCATGGATGACCAGGACTTGGACAAGACCGGTGTTCGAGGACGGGTTGGGGAGCAAGTGGTACGTCTGGCGGGACTGGCCATCACTAACGGATGTCAAGGCGTAGTGGCCTCCGCACGGGAGGCTTCTGAACTGCGCGCCAAACTCGGCGCCCATTTTCTGATCGTCACACCGGGTGTGCGTCCAGCCGGAAAGGAGCACGGAGATCAGACCCGGGTGGTCACGCCATCGGAAGCCATCGCGGCCGGCGCAACCTACATTGTGGTCGGCCGGCCCATTACGGCAGCGACCAATCCAGGCGTTGAAGCGCGAGCGATTCTGGATCAGATGAGCCTGGCGGTCAGCGCATAGATTTTTTTCGTACTTTCGTCTTTCCTCGTAAACCGAGCGTCAATAGGAATCTGCTCTCTTGTCCGCTGTCATGCGGCTTGGCCTCCAGCCTGGGTTGCCTGTGAAATAGCTGACCTCATTACCCTCCCCGAGAGCATTGCGTCTTCCGTAATCTGGGAAACGGATGAGCCGATAATCTAGATTTAAGTATCGGGGGACTAGATAATGACGAAATCAAAAGCTTTCTTAGGTGCTTCAATACTGGCTGTGTTGCTGGGGGCGGCAACTGTGGCCAACGCTCAGCATGGCCACTCGGATGATCACGATGGTGGTCCGCACGGGCGGGAAGGAAATGGCCATCAGAACGAAAGAAACCATCAAGCACCGTCGCAGCACGGGAGATACCAGGAAAATCGATCGGATCGCGGGCATCAATCGTTTCACGAGTCCCATGAGGCCATCGAACGTGGTCCGCACGGAGGGCATGCAGAATACCACGAAGTGCATAGATCAGAACCGGAAGCACGCTACTCACGCCAGGATATCTGGCAGCGGCAGCGCGCTCACAACTGGCAACGTGAGCATCGCCCATGGCACGAACGTGGCGGCTATCACGGATACCGCATTCCTGAGGATCGCTTCCGCGCCCATTTTGGCCGTGGACACTGGTTCCGGGTTCACGAAGTACCGGTCATGGTGGTAGAAGGCTCCCCGCGTTTCCAATACGGAGGCTTCTGGTTCGGTGTGGTTGATCCGTGCCCGGAAAACTGGTCACCGGTTTGGTATCGTACGGACGACGTCTACGTTGATTACGTCAACGACGGATATTACATGTACAACCGCCAGCATCCCGGCATCGCCATCGCCGTCAACGTCTCGTTGTAGGCACGGTTTGTAGGGCAGGAAGAAAATTCTTGTCATTGAGACGGCAGCACATCAAGAACGCCAACGGTGGCAAATAGCCGTTGGCGTTTTAATTTCTAATCCACTGGCGAGAAATTCGCCTTCCTAGAGCTTTTCGTAAAATTCGCAGGCGGAGCACGAAATGAAGATGCCGCCCGGAATGCCGCGTTCGCGATCTTTCACCCGCTTTACGATGCGCGTGGCTTTCCCGCACTTGGGACAATCGGTACTTTTGGTTGTGTCCATCACCTTCTTACGGTCTGCTGTCTTCGCAATCTTTACTGCCATTTACGCATCTCCTTAAGCTTGGGTCGGTGGCGCTGAGATCTAGACATCTCGAACCATGAGATTTTTGAGACTGAAAATAATTGATGGATTTAGATCAATCGTAGTACTCCAGCCCTAAGTGGGTGATCAGGTCTTCGCCCTTCAAGTGACGCAACGTGTTCTTGAGTTTCATCAGTTGAATAAACAAGTCATGCTCCGGATAAAGTCCCGGCGCGGTCATCGGCGACTTAAAGTAGAAACTCAACCATTCCTGAATTCCCAATCCCCGCAATGCGGAACTGCGCTGGGCAAGATCCAGGAACAGGACCAAATCCAGAACAATCGGGGCAGCCAGGATTGAGTCGCGGCAGAGAAAATCCACTTTGATCTGCATGGGATATCCCAGCCAACCGAATATATCAATGTTATCCCAACCCTCTTTGTTATCACCACGAGGCGGATAATAATTGATGCGAACCTTATGCGTGAACTTGCCGTACAGTTCGGGATAGAGATCCGGCTGCAAAATGTGCTCGAGGACCGAAAGCTTGGATTCTTCCTTGGTCTTGAATGACCCTGGATCCTCAAGCACTTCGCCGTCGCGGTTACCTAGAATGTTGGTCGAAAACCATCCATTCAGCCCGATCATACGAGCCTTGAATCCTGGAGCGAGGATGGTCTTGATTAGCGTTTGGCCGGTCTTGTAATCCTTACCGCAAATCGGGGCTTCGTTCTCGCGCGATAATTGTCGCATGACCGGAAGGTCCACGGTCAGGTTGGGGGCGCCATTGGCAAACGGTACACCCTCCATCAGCGACGCATAGGCATAGATCATCGAAGGCGCAATAGCTTCATCGTTGGTGGTCATCGCTTTCTCGAATGATTTCACCGACTCGTGGACCGAAGTGGGTTCCAGAAAAGTTTCTGTCGAGCCGCACCAGATGGTAATCAGCCTGGTCGCTCCCGAGCTTTTTTTGAACTCGCGAATGTCGGCTCGCACCTGTTCCGCCAGGTCCATCTTGTCCTTGCCCTTCTTGACGTTGGGCCCATCCAATTTCTTGACGTAGTTGTGATCGAAAACTGCCTGGCGAGGTTTGATAGAAGTGAGAAATGGCTTTACCTGGTCGAGCAGCTGCTTCTCTAGTACTCCGGCTTTGGACGCGGCCGCATACATGTTGTCCTCAAAAATGTCCCACCCAGTAAAAACAAGATCATTCAAAGAGGCGAGCGGTATGAATTCTTTGATCTTGGGAGAAAGAGAGTCAGTCCGCTTGCCCAGCCGGATGGTGCCCATCTGGGTGAGCGATCCAATGGGTTTAGCCAAGCCCTGGCGGACGGCCTCAACCCCGGCAACAAACGTGGTAGCCACCGCCCCCATGCCCGGGATCATTATCCCCAGCTTGCCTTTTGCGGGCTTAATCTGCTCATTCTGATGCTTCGGCCCACTGTCGCTCTTGGTCCTGGGGTTGTTTGCGCGCTTCGGCATTCCGGCAGTTTCCTTATGAGTTCCGAGGGATGTGGAACAAACGGATATGTTCTCGTACTGAGTCGGTATTTGCAACTCATGCAACAGCGAACGGTCGCCTGGATAGGGTGAATGGGGGCGGTGCGCTCCCGACACCAATTTCTTTAACTCAAAACATAACCCGGATCGCGGAGTTTATACGACGCTTATTTCTCCGCAACCCTGATGCACCGTGTAGCTGAACGCTCTTATTTGCCCTCGATGTCAAGCGTTCTTACGGGGACGTCCCAGTGGGCGTCCAGGATTTCGAACCTGCGCTGTTCTTCTCGTTCGTAAGCCTGCTGGTCGGGAAACAATTGCTTCTTCAACCCTTCCTCGTCAAAGGGCTCATTAGCTACGGCGGCATTGCGAAATACGATGGTGACGCGGTAGTCCCAACGCCCGTCTTCGGTTGCGTGATAACGCGTCTGGTCAACCCACACTTTAAGCATTCGTCCCATCTCCACTTCTTTCTTCAGAAGCGGATAATGATTTTTCTTGAACAATTTGAGAAATTCGTCGGCGTGACCCCACTTGGCCTTGTAATAGTATTCGACCACGAACGGCTTTTCCGAGCCAGTGGATGGACCCTGGCCGACGGCAACGGCATGCATCAGCAGCGCGACCAGCACAACCAGAATCGGTTTCATCGTTAGCTCTCCTACGCAAGATTTTGGACTTGATTAAACGGAAGATTTGAAATACAGGCTGAATAACGGCCGGAAAATTTTCGATCAGCATTCTCCGCGAGCCGCAACCTTATTCCGTTCGCATTCTATTCTGCCAATGCGACCTCACAAACCAGATGACTCCGGCGGCCAAAGCCACTCCGATTACGAGATCGAATTGATGGAAGTATTTCCCCAGTTCACGCCAATTTTCGCCCAGCTTCATCCCTAGCAACGCCAGGCCGAAGCACCACGGCCAGGATCCGATGAATGTATAGAGGTGAAAGCGTCCACGAGGCATGCGCGCGATTCCGGCCGGCAATGCGATAAAGGTGCGGATTACTGGCAACAGACGCGCAATCAGGACTGCGAGGTATCCCCAACGCAAGAAAAAGCGGTCTGCCCAATCCAGCTCGCGACGGCCCATAAGAATCCAGCGGCCGTACTTTTCCACCAGAGGTCGTCCACCGTAAAAGCCAATTTCATACGCTACGAGCGAGCCCAGATTGCACCCGATAGCGCCTGCGGTGGCGACCCACAAAAGCTTCATCGATCCTTCATAAACCAGGTATCCGGCGAAGGGCATGATCAGCTCTGAGGGCAGGGGAATACACGCCGACTCAATCGCCATCAGAAGGGCGATACCGCCGTAGCCAGTCATGGCCACAACGGATTTTATGAACACAAACAGAATTCCTAGAATTTTTTCGGTCATGCAAGAAACAGATTCGACGAAGGTACAAACTGTGCCGGATCAGGGTTCCGAGTCATTAGCTACCCACCGGGACCGCCAAACTCAGAATGCGCCTTCCTGGGTAAAGGTATAACCAGGCAGGGAGGCTCCATCAGCGCCCTTGGTCACTTTCACCTTCACGGTGGGCACATCTGGCGCCGAAAGTCCAGCCGGCCGTAACAGGGCATATTGGGTGAAAACCTCGCTATACATCTTGGTGACAAGATAATCCTGGCCGTCGGTATCATTGCGCCATACCTGTCCGAGTTGGATGGACTTCACTGCCACGTAACACTCCCTAAATTTGATAAATTGCACTTTCAGAGTACCCGCAGGTGCGAAGCCCGTCAATTGCGCCCAGGGTACCGCGCATTACCAAAGGCTTTTCGAAATACGCAGAGGGCTGGAGCCAGCGTGGCGCTGAACCTCTCGTTCCTAAATACCAGGCGTTTGCTAAGATTGACCTTCGATTCTGAGGAGAATTCATGCCACGCGGCACCGCTCCCCGCCAATCTGCTCGTTCCGGACGTCAAGAAGGCGCACGCAAGCCCTCCCCTCAAAAGGTGACTGCAGTCCTCAGAAGCAGCAAAACGAGCAAGAGTGCCCGGCCCATCGCGGGCGGCGCTCCCGCAGAGTCTCGCGGCAAGAAGACTTTGAATCCCACCAATGCTGTGCGGGTTCAGGAAATACTGAAGCGGCTTGATACGTTGTATCCGGATGTTACTTGCGCGCTGCATCACAAAACGGCGTGGGAGCTACTGGTTGCGACGATACTCTCCGCTCAATCCACGGACGTCCGCGTGAACCTGGTGACACCTGAGCTGTTTCGGAAATATCCAACGGTGCAGGATTTTGCAGCACTGACGCCCGAACAGCTCGAACCGGACATCCGATCTACGGGCTTCTTCCGCAACAAATCAAAATCTGTGGTAGGCGCGGCGAAAATGCTGGTGGCCGAATTCGGCGGCGAAATACCGAGTGATATGGAGAAAATTCTCACCCTCCCGGGCGTGGCCCGCAAAACCGCCAACGTGGTTCTGGGAACCTGGTTTCATCAGAACGAAGGTGTGGTTGTGGACACTCACGTTCACCGCATCAGCCGCAGGCTTGAATTGACCCGCAACGACGATCCGAAAAAAATCGAACAAGATCTGATCAAGATCATTCCGCGCGAAAAGTGGACTCTGTTCTCCCACCAAATCATCTGGCACGGGCGCAAGCTTTGCATTGCCCGGCGTCCGAAATGCGCCGATTGCCTGCTGGAAAATATCTGCCATGCCGCGGACAAGACCTGGAGCACGGTAGAGATTCATAAGGGAGCCAAGTAAGGTATAAGCGGAGCGAATGGGATGACATCTGAAATTTGACGCTCTGCTAAACTTTTCGTTCACCATCACATGCGCACCCTCAAATTAATTTTCCTCACGGTCCTAGTCTCTCTGAGCCCCCTCACCTCGGCGCAGACGCTGTCCGCGCCTCAAGCGATCACCGATCCCAAACAGATCACCAGCAAACCGAACGCCCAGGTGGAACAGAATCAGCAGAGCCTGTCGATTGAGCGACTCTACATGACGCGTTCCGTCGGAGCCACGGCTTGGTCGCCGGATGGCAAGACCATTGCCTTCGTCTCCAATGTCACCGGACGCAACAATATCTGGCTGGTTCCAGCCGGTGGTGGATGGCCAACCCAGCTCACCGTCAGCGATCAGCGCCAGACTTCCCTTGCCTGGTCGCCGGACGGCAAATGGATCGCGTATATGTCCGACTACGACGGCGATGAGCAGTGGGATATTTTCTTCGTCTCGCCGACAACAGGACAGGTCGTAAATATCACGAACACACGCGAGATCTCAGAGGAACATCCCAGATGGTCGCCGGACGGACGCTATCTCGCCTACACAGTGAAAGCGAAGACATCGTCAGTATTTGAAATCGATATTTTCGACACTCTGATGCGCGACACCAAACATCTCACCACCGGCACGCCGAAAGACAGGATGAATGTCGATCCCGTATGGTCGGGTGACGGAAAGTGGATCGCATACACACAAGAACAGGCTAAAGGTACAGACTCCAATATTTTTGTTGCTGATGTCCATACCGGCAAGAGCACGCTACTCACTCCCCATGAGGACGAGCATATTTATTCAGCGGACGATTTTTCACCCGATGGAAAGCACTTACTCATCACCTCCAATGCCGCTAACGGCTACCAGAATGTGGGTCTGCTTCAGGTGGCTTCGAAGAAAATCGATTGGCTGACCCAGGACAAATGGGAAATTGGCGGAGGCAATTTCTCGCCGGACGGAAAATCTGCTACCTGGATCGCCAACGTCGATGGCAACACCGACATTTACCTGGGCGATCTCGCTTCCGGTAAGTCCACTTCCCTGCCTCTTCCTAAGGGCATGAACGGGCTCGGTGGATCTGAATCTGCGTTCACCCGCGACGGGTCGCGCCTACTGTACTACCACAACGGCGCAACCTCTCCGAATGATGTCTGGGTATTTTCACTCGCCGAAGGTAAATCGCAGCAGATAACCAACTCGCTGGTCGGGGGAGTTCGCCCGGAGGATATGGTTGAGCCGTTTCTGGTGCACTACCCGAGTCGAGATGGCAAGTGGACCATTTCAGCCTTCGTCTACGTGCCATACAACATGGCGCGCAGCGGACAAAACGCCGCCGTCGTCTATGTACACGGGGGACCGACCTCCCAGACCGTGAACTCATTCAACCGCATCATTCAACACATGGTGAATCAGGGTTACATGGTGATCGCGCCCAACTATCGGGGATCGACCGGTTACGGCAAGGAATTCCAACAGGCCAACCTCTTCGACATGGGCGGAGGCGATTTGCAGGACGTTATCGCCGCGGCAGAGTGGATCAAGCGGACGGGCTATCTTGACCCGAAGAAGATTGCGCTGATGGGCGGCAGTTACGGCGGCTATATGACTATGATGGGCGTAACCAAAGCGCCGGATCTGTGGGCCGCCGGGGTTCCGATCGTGCCCTTCGTCAACTACTTCACCGAGATTGCCAACGAGGATCCGGTATTACGCGAGATGGACCTTGCCACGATGGGCGATCCGGAAAAGAACAAAGATCTGTTCCATGACCGCTCCCCCATTTTTTTCGTTGACCAAATAAAGGCGCCTCTTCTTTTACTGGCAGGCGGCAACGATCCGCGATGCCCCAAAGAAGAAGCCCAACAGGTTGTAGAAGCGGTAAAAGAGCGTGGGGGCGTAGCCGAGTACAAAGTTTATGAAAACGAAGGCCACGGCTTTGCGCGCGTAGAAAATCAGATTGATGCCTACCGGCGGGTATCCGATTTCCTCAAAGCCCGCGTGCCTCCGGCGAACTGCGGATGCTCGCTGAATGAGTAGAGCAGTGGGCAGTGGGGCGATTAACGGTTAATTTAGGTTTCAGCCGGCCCTACCGGCCACTGATCACTGACTACCGATCACTGCCTTTCACAAACTGCTCGAAGACGTCTCCCTGGTTCCAATGCGGTTTCCCGGTTTGCTGCGCTATCTCGTAGCCGGCAGCCAAGTCCACCCGAGTGCATTTTGCCATGGCGTTGAAATCGAGCGGTTGCGCTATGTCATCGTTCGGCAGGTGATAGCGTGTGCTCTCCCAATTCTCCTGCATCTTCCGGCCGTCGAGTTTTGGATCAACGGCTTTGTATCCTTCCCCGATATAGATCGATGGAACACCCTGTTCGACGAAAGAATACTGGTCACTGCGAACGAAAAACACTTCTTCCGGTGCGGGATCAGGGCTTACTTCCAGGCCCATGTGGCGCGCTACATCGTCGGCGACAACGCCCAGGCTCGAATGCTCCGCACCGAGCGGCACGATGTCTTTGAAATCGTAGAGGAAAGAGACTTCGTCCATGTTGACGTCGGCGACAATCTGCGATATCGGAACGGTGGGATTGTGGGCATAGTAGTCAGAACCGAGCAGGCCCTCTTCTTCCGCCGTCACCGCGACGAAAAGAAGCGAACGACGAGGCGGCTGTGGCAGGCGGGTAAAAGCGCGGGCAATTTCAATCAGCGAGGCCGTACCTGAGGCGTTGTCGGCTGCCCCGTTATAAATATTATCTCCGTTGACGGGATCGCTGATTCCAAGGTGGTCGGCGTGCGCCGTAAAGACGACAAACTCATTCTTCAACTGTGGATCGGAACCCACAAGCATCGCGGCGATATTCGGGCTCTCCACCTCCGAATGTCGGCTTACCACGTGAATCGCAGCCGTTGTTTGAAGCGGAATCGACTGCGGCTTGCTATCCAGGGCGTTGGCTAAAACTTCCTTCCAGGATTTCCCCGAACCTTCCAACAGATGGCTTGCCGCAGCTCCACTAATAGTGGCCCGGGCGCGAATGTTCGGCTCCACATCATTCGGAATATTTTTACGGTCGAGCCAGCGCATGGTAGGTGGATGTGTGAAGCGGACGAATTCGGAAAAAGGCGTGCGCTCTTCAACCCTCCCGGCCCAAACAGTGATCATGCCGATCGCTCCGTGGGCGGCGGCGTTGTGCAGCTTGACCACAGAGTCGGAATACAGCGCGCCTGGCGCAGAAGGAAAGCTGGGCGGCGCACCGTAGAGCGCAACAACAATTTTGCCGTGAACGTCCGCTCCGGCGTAATCGTCGTAATTGAACTTCGGCGCGGTAACGCCGAATCCAGCGAATACCATTGGAGCCTCAACACTGGCATCTTGCCGAAGAGGATCGCCCGACATCACGTAATCCTTGTCCATTAGGAGTTGTTTTTCGGAGCCGTTACCCTTGACGCTCAGAGAGCATTGGTCCCGCACAAGCTCGCTCTTTCGAAATCGAATGTTCTGGAAATAAGTTTCGTTCACACCGGCTGGCTGCAGGCCCATCCCCTCGAATTGTGCCCGTACATAGTTGGCGGCCAGCAGGAATCCGCGAGTTCCGGTCCCGCGCCCTTCCAAAAGATCGTCGGCGAGGAACTCGACGTGCGCGCGAAGCGCCTCGGGGCGAATTTGCTGAAGGAATTCCTGCGGAGGAAAATCAGAAGAAACGGTCTGGGTCGGCGAGAAACATGCCAGCAGGAGCAGACAAAGAAGACCGAGCATACGCGCATGCGCCAAAAACGACCTCCAAGGGACAGAATAATTGCCTTGTAACCGCAAGGATTGCCACGAACTGGGCTGATAGCTACACCCAGAGCCGCTTTTTCTGATGAGCAACGATTGCCTTAACCAGCCCCGGCATGGTGTATTCCCTGGCCTCGATCGCAACGGATAAGCCAAAGTCTCGAAGAGTAGACGAAGTAACCGGCCCAATGGAAGCAAGGCTGACATCACTTAATTGGGTTGCGTGGCGCTGGCGTCCCCGCCCGCGGCCTTTTCCCAGGAGCGCCACAAAGTTCTTCACAGTGGAGGAACTCGTGAAGGTAATGACGTCGGGACGATTTTTAGCCCTCAAAAGTGCCTCCCGCAGTCGTCTGCGTGAAGACATTGGAACAATCGTCTCGTAAGCCTCAACGACGTCGACCTGTGCACCAAGTTTTCGCAACTCCCGTGGGATCACATCGCGGGCGATCTTGGCGCGGGCCAGGAGAACGCGCTTTCCTTTTACTTTGCGCCGCAGACTGGCCACTACCGATTCGGCAACATATTGCCTCGGCACCACGTCCACTTTCAGACCTCGCTTTTCCAGAGCCTTTCTGGTGGCCGGACCAATGGCAACAATCTTTAGATGGTTAAAATGTTTTTGGTTAATACGCAACTTGCTTGCTCGCGCCCACAATGCTTCGACTCCGTTGACGCTGGTCAGAATGAGCCAGTCATATTCGGAGATATTTCGTAAAGTCGCGTCCATGCCTTGATAGGAACGCGGTTCGCGTATTTCAATGAATGGGATCTCGAGAACCTCGGCACCGAGGTCACGCAACTGGTGGGTCAATGCGCTGGCCTGATGCCGCGCCCTGCCTACCACAACGGCGAGGCCCGACAGGACGCGTCCCGGGGATTGCCTTGATGAGGATTCGGCTTTTCGAACTGTTTTCCGCCGTTTAACCAAGTTTTTCAATGAGAGCCGAAAGGGTAGCGCGCGCGCCCGCTCCACGCTAACTTAAAGATTTAACGCTCCCTGACTACGGCTGTTCAGGCGCTGCTACCTTCTCGGCGTACACTTCCTGAAGAATGGCGTCACCGCCGCGTAGCAGTAGTGTTCCGCCGACCGTCTCCCCCAATTTCACGGGATCGTCTCCATCACCCGAGTCTCGAAGTATCTTTGTGCCATCAGGACGGGCAACAACCGCCTCGATATGCAACCTTCCTTCGATTGTCGTCGCAAATGCTCCGATTGGAACTTGACACCCTCCGCCCATCTTATTCAGCAGAGCCCGCTCGCAGGTAACCGCATTCCGGGCATCGCGATCATCCAAGAATGCGATGTGGTGCCGAACGGTCTGATCGCCCCTTCGAATTTCAACCGCCAGCGCGCCCTGTCCGGCAGCTGGGCACATAAGACCCGGCGGCATCAACTGCCGTACGGATTCTTTCTTCCCCAAGCGGTTCAGGCCGGCGGCGGCGAGGATTATGGCATCGTACTCACCAGCTTCCAGTTTACCCAGGCGTGTGTCGACATTTCCTCGCAAAGCATAAACCTTAACATCAGGCCGCAATGCCCTCACCTGGGCTTGCCGTCTCAGACTACTGGTTCCAACGCGCGCCTGATCTGGTAAGGTTTCAATACTCTGATATCGCTGGGAACAAAAGGCGTCCCGTGCGTCTTCCCGCTTAGGAATAGCTGCAATCTCAAACTCTGGAGCAAGCTCGGTGGGTAAATCCTTCAGGCTGTGAACCGCGACATCGATGTGGTTTTCCGCCAACGCCTCCTCAATCTCTTTGGTGAACATTCCCTTGGTGCCCACCTGCGCGAGGGCGACGTTGATAATTTTGTCGCCCGTGGTTTTGAAAATTTCGATTTCGACTTTGTGCCCTCGTGCTTCCAGCAAGGCCTTGACGTGGTGTGCTTGCCACAGCGCGAGCTGCGATCCACGAGAACCAATACGCAGCAGCGCCACTAACGTTTTGCTCCGCTATCCCCAGCGCCGGATTTCACAGCCTTCTGGTCTTCCGCTGAAGCTTGTTTTTCCTGCCGCTCTTTTTCTTGCACATTCTCTCGCAGATTGAACAGGCGCCGGACAAGATCAATCACCGTGGTGGCTTCCGGCTCGCGCACAGCCGTCTTTAGGGTGCTGATCGGAGTGTGCATGATTTTGCTCACGATCCCGCGAGTGAGAGCATCAACTGCCATCTCTTGTTCGGGCGACAGAGTTCCCAATCGGCCGCGCACCCGGTCGATCTCAGCCTGACGGATCGTTTCCAGATGATCTTGCAACGACACGATGGTTGGGACCACATCGAGCGACTGCAATCGAATCTGGAAGCGATTCACCTCCGCCGCGACAATCAACTCAGCCCGCTCAGCTTCTTTCCGGCGATCATTCACATGAGAGGAAACCGCCTGCTGTAAGTCGTCAATATCGTAGACAAAGATCCCGTCCAGCTTGTTCATCTCTGGGTCAACATCTCGCGGGACAGCAATATCAATAAAGAACATGGGCCGATTTTTCCGGCGCCCCAGAAAGAGCTCGCCATGTTCTCGCCGGAAGATGGCGTGGGGGGCGCCGGTCGAAGTGATTACGATGTCAGCGCGGTCGCAGGTCTCATAGAGCTGCTCAAAAAGAATCGCTTGCCCATCAAACTTGGCGGCCAGTTGCTGGGCGCGCTCATGAGTTCGATTGGCTACAAAAATAGTTTCCGCACCGTGAGCTAACAGATGACGAGCTGCAAGTTCACTCATCTTGCCGGCTCCGACCAGGTAGACATGCTTGCCTTGCAGCGATCCAAAAATCTTCTTGGCCAGCTCGACCGCAACGGAAGCCACAGAGACCGCCGACGACCCTATGGCGGTTTCAGTGCGCACACGTTTGGCCACCGCGAACGCGCGTGTCAGCAACAAGTCGAGTTGCGAGTGAACCACGCCTACAGCACGCGCCGTGGCGTAGGCCTCTTTCACCTGCCCTAAAATTTGCGGCTCGCCGACCACCATGGAGTCGAGACTTGAAGTAACGCGGAACAAATGCCGAACCGCATCGCTCTCACGATACTCATATAGATGGGTTTCGTACTCCGCCGGATCTAGTTGAAAGTACTCGCGCAGAAATCCGCGCAGATCGACCATGCCATTCCTGGTTTGCGCCAGAACTTCCACGCGATTGCAAGTCGAAAGAATCAGGCCCTCATCCACTCCGGGATGACCGGCGAGGCGCTTGAGTGCATCCGGCAGCCTCGACTCGGGGATAGCGAGACGCTCACGCACTTCTACCGGCGCCGTGATGTGGTTTACCCCGATGAGCTGAAACTTCATGACTGAACGAACCCGTGAATCGTACTGTAGTAATTCGCCGACCAGGCAATCACAGCGGCGACTAACGCCCCGGTAGCGAGATAAGCCGCCCGTCGCCCGCGCCATCCCGCATTCCAGCGCGTGAAAACCATCACCATGTAAACCACCCACATCAACAGCGACAGAAAAATCTTTGGATCCAGCAGGTCCACGCGGCCATAAGTAGCCTGAGCTACGATCGTGCCAGCCACCAGTCCGAGAGTCATGAAGGGAAAACCGAGGAGCAGCGATCGGTAGCCAATTTCGTCGATGACCTCCAGCGCCGGTAGACGCAGCATGATTCCAGAAGGCTTCTTGGACTTCAGGCGCCGCTCTTGTGCGAGGTAGAGCAGGCTGGCGGCGAAGCTGAGAAATAGAGCCGCATATCCGGCAAAGATCAGGGCAATGTGGGCAAACAACCAGCCCCGACGCATGGCCGGCGAGGTTAGCAAGAAAGGCTGTTGCGTCGTCGCGGCGACGAATGTCAAAACGAAAACGAGCGGAAATACCACAATCCCAGGTGAGGTTGTGCGGTAGACCAGATACACGATCATGAAGGCAATCATGATCAGCAGGGCCAGAAGGGATTCGGAGTTGTGCACCGAGGCTAGCGTTAACTGTCCGGAAAGGAGCACCGCTTCGGTAAGCGACACAAACTGGAGCACCATGCCAAGGCTCATGGCTGGTAGCGCCACGCGGTTCAGAAGCGAACTGGTCCGCGTAAGGGCCCGAAGTGCGTAAAGCAGTCCGACGCCGTAGCAGCAAAGTGCCACTCGGAGCCACAAAATAGGCATAGAAAGTAAATACTCCCGGACCCGCGTTTACACGATCCGTTCTAATCGATTATAGTCTGCACCGCGAGTGGGGCAGAAATCGAAAGAAGTACAGAGACGGCCAGGTTACCCGGTGGTTCGAGAAGACCGCAAGCTTATTCAAGGCTCAATCGCTTCGTCGCGTCCTCTAACAAATCGCCAGATAGCGATAGCCTGCGACCGCCACTCATCATGTCTTCGATTTCGTCGAATGCATCAAAAAGACGGATCTTGGCGACACCGTACTGTTCAGCTTCATTCAGATTGCGTCCGTGTTTCCCTGCCCAGCCGCGCAACGCCTCATCCGAGAGAAAGATGCTTACGGCGAAGGTAATCTTTCGGTCGGAAGTGACGTCAAAAATATATTCGCTCCCGGGAGCATCGGGGGCATCCTCCAGTGCAGCGCGCCTTCCGACAAAGTAATATTGATATACGTAGCCCTGTCCACCGGTGTATGTCTTCATGCGGCGAAGGGTCATGGCTTTGATCTTTGGTCGTTGGTCTTGACTTTCGGTCTCACGGACGACGCCAGCGTAGTCGGATGCCGTCAAATTGGAGGGCTCCGGCCAAAGACGAACGACCAAACCCGACGACCGCCCTTACTTACCATTTGCTGTCGAAACCACACGGCCATACTCGCTGGCCCGCGCCAACCGGTCGAACATGCGATAGGCAGTCGCAGAAATCTTCGTGATCGCCTCCTCACCGTCGCGTTCGTGTCGCAAATAGGTTGTCATCACACAAATCACGTAGGGGCGGTTCTCCACGAATACGATGCCGGAATCGTTGCGCACGCCTTCGAGCTCTCCGGGCTTGTTGGCAATCTTCAAGCCCTCGGGCAAATCACGAGGGATAAAACTCCCCTTGTGGGTGCTGAGCATTTTGAAGAAATCGGAAGTCATTTCCGGATTGAGAATTTTGCCGCGGTAGAGATCTTCGAGCAGCGCCGTCATCTCAGCGGGGGTCGATATGTTCTCTCTGCCCTCCCCCGCGGCTTTAACGTCCATCATCTTGCGGCGCAGACGGGTGTGAGGTAGCCCCAGCGAATCCATCAGTGAATTCACATTCGCCATTCCGACGCGATCAATCAGCACGTTGGTAGCACTGTTGTCGCTTACAGCGACCATCATGGTGGCAAGATCACGCAAGGTAATCCGGGTCAGGCCAGGCGTAAGACCGTTCATGATATCGCTGTCGGCCACCAAGTCAATTGCCTGCACCGTGTACAGATCGCTGAGTTTCAGCTTACCTGTCTGCGCCTGTCGATACAGCTCGGCCAGAACGGCCACTTTGATGGAACTGGCTTGAGGGAAAACGTCGTCAGCATGCAAACCATATTTTCGGCCGCTGGCGAGGTCGAGGATGGAAACTCCAAGTACGCCATCAAGATTGTGGTCCACTTCACTGACGGTGGATTCCAGCTTTTGCCAGAGCACCGTCTGCTTCGCTGTCACGGTATCAGTAGCCGTCTGACCCAGGGCCGTCGCCAGAAGAAGCATTACGCTTATCAAACGAGCCAATCGTCACTCTCCGAAAGCGGAGTCATTATAACTACTTCCGGTCGACAAACAACGATATGCCGACGCTCCAGTTACCCGGCAATCTTTGCATCGCGCAAACGCTTTACCGCAGTTTCGGACGTCACTGGCGAGTAATAAACCTCTTTGAAGGTATACGATTTTGCCTTTCCGCCGACAATTGGAAGAATCTCAATGTGCCAGTGATAGTCGTCATCGATGGTTCTCCAGTAGTCCAGACTCTTCGATTGATGCTGGGTGTTCGGCGAGGTGTGTAGAACCAGGTGAAATTCACTAGTTACAGTTCGAATCCTTTGCAGGGTGCGGCGTAAAAGCCCACCCAGGTCGAGCAACGGGCGAGAAAGACCAAAACGTTCGAATGCCGTGTCGTGAGTGCGGGGAACGATCCAGGTTTCGTACGGAACACGCGGCGCGTAAGGACAAAGCGCCACAAAGTCACCCCTCACTTCGAGCACCCGCAGATTTTGCTGCAATTCCTGAGAGAGAATGTCGCAGAAGACACAGCGTTCTTTCGCCTTGAAATAGTCCCGACCCGCCCGTAGCTCGTACAGCACACGTCGGGGCACGAATGTTGTGGCTGTAAGCTGTGATATGGGATGTTCGAATTCCTGGCCGGCATTGCTGCCGTGATTTTTGAAAACGCTTACGTATTTGAATCTGGGATCACGTTTCAAGTCCTGGATGCGCTGAGCCGCCAGCAGGAGGAACCGTTCGATCTCGGCATCAGTCGCATCCCACAGCTGCCGGTCATGGCGAACATTTTCCACCAGGAGCTCGTGTGCACCCAACGAAGACATGCGGTCGTAAATGCCGTCTGCGCGCCGGGCGGGTTCGCCTTCGATGCGGTACAAGGCAGTGGGGTGAACCACCGCCCGGGCCGACCACGGATCGCCGCCGAGGCCGGGCATATTGGAAACCAGTTGAGCTGGCGAAGGTGAGTTGGGACAAAATCTGCAGAAAGATTCGGTCCGCGGTGTACTGTCGGGTACGTCGTCCCCCGTAATGACCCACGAGCGGGTGATGGGATCCTTGCGTAACTCCATGCGCTCAAGGAAAACATCGGCACGACAAACCGTCAACTGCGATTTCCACCAAGCGGAAGCGGGCGTTTCGTTTGTTATAATCCGCCCACGAACCCACCTCAGATGAGCGAGCCGTCCACTCCGTTGATGCGGCAGTATGCCTCCATCAAGCAACAGCATCCCACCGCTTTGCTATTTTTTCGCCTCGGTGATTTCTACGAGCTTTTCTTCGATGACGCGGTCCTGGCCGCACGGGAATTGCAGATCACACTCACTTCACGCAACAAGGAAAAGGGCGTGGCGATTCCCATGTGCGGCGTTCCCCATCACGCCGCCGAGGGCTACATTTCCAAATTGATTCGCAAGGGATTTAAAGTTGCTATCTGCGAGCAGGTAGAAGATCCGCGCGTGGCAAAAAAGTTGGTGCGACGAGAAGTAACGCGGGTGGTCACGCCGGGCACGGCAGCCGATTCGTCTTTGGGTTCAGAGGAAAACAATTTTTTGGCGGCCATTGCGCAGGCCGGGGAGAGAGTCGGGTTTGCGGCCCTTGATTTGTCCACCGGTGAATTTCGCGCCACCGAGTTCCAGGGGGAGAATGCGGCTACAAGGATTCAGGAAGAAATTCAGCAGTTGCGGCCAAAAGAGGTACTCTACGGGTCCACCGCACCTCTGTTTGAAAGTTCCAACCATGCGCGAACACCCATTCGACTTGGTCAGCATGCGGTCGCGCCGATGCAGTCATCGTCGGCTATCGGTTACGCCGAAACAGCGCTCGACGATTGGATCTTCGCTCCCGACCATGCCATTCCTCTTCTCGAGAATCATTTTGGCGTGCTTTCCCTGGAAGGTTTTGGCCTCTCGGGCAAGCCAGCAGCGGCGGCAGCAGCCGGTGCGATTCTCTACTACGTCCGGTCAACGCAGCGCGGAACACTAAGCCACGTAGATCGCATTGGATTTTATGAACGGCAGACTTGTCTGGTGCTCGACGCGGTCACCGTGCGGAACCTGGAGCTGATTGAGCCGCTTTTCGCCGGAGCTGATGCCGGCGTAACCCTGTTCCGATCGATCGATGCGACCGTCACACCCATGGGGAAGCGTCTTCTGCGTTCGTGGATGCTGCGTCCGTCGATTGATATCCCGGAGATCAACGCACGATTGGATGCGGTTGAATCGCAAGTTAAAGATACAGTCGCACGCGAAGACTTGCGCCGTGCCCTCGATGGAATTCTTGACCTTGAGCGTTTACTGAGCCGGGTCACGCTGGAGACAGCAAACCCGCGTGACGTGCTCGCGCTTGCCGCGTCGTTGGCAAAATTACCCGCCGCGCGATCGGCCCTGGCTCGCTTTCCCGCCGACCGGCTGAAAATACTGCACGCATCGGTCGATGAGCTCAAGGATTTATGCCGGACGATTGAAACCACCATCATTCCAGAGCCTCCGGTTTCGCTGAGCGACGGAGGTGCGATCCAGGCGGGTGTCGATGCTGAACTGGACCAACTGCGTGACCTTAGCCGCAACAGCAAGCAGTTCCTGGCTGAAATCGAACAGCGGGAGCGGCAACGAACTGGAATCGGGTCACTAAAAGTAAGGTTCAACTCGATTTTCGGCTACTACCTCGAGATTTCGAAAGCTAATCTACACCTGGCTCCGCCAGATTATGAGCGGAAGCAAACGTTGGTCAATGCCGAGCGCTTCACCACACTTGAGTTGAAGGAATATGAATCGCGCATTCTTGATGCGCAAGAAAAGATCGTAGACATCGAGCGCCGGCTGTTTGCGGAATTACGTTCCACTATCGCCGGAGAAGCCCGTCGCATTCGGCAGACGGCGCTAGCTCTGGCTGAGATCGACGTATTGACGTCGCTCGCCCAGATCGCCGCCCTGCGGAATTATTGCCGGCCGACGGTCGACGATTCCAGCGAAATCGAAATTATGTCCGCTCGGCATCCCGTGATCGAACAACTGGAATTGGGCAGCGGCGAGCGTTTCGTGCCGAACGATCTCTATCTAAACTCGACCACCCACACCATCCTGGTACTAACCGGGCCGAACATGGGCGGCAAGTCCACTTACCTGAGACAAACTGCGTTGATAGCGATCCTGGCGCAAATGGGATCGTTTGTTCCGGCGCGTTCAGCCCGCCTGGGGCTGGTGGACCGTGTATTCACACGAATCGGCGCCAGCGACAACCTGGCGCGTGGCCGCTCTACTTTCATGATTGAGATGACCGAGACTGCAGCCATCTTGCACACCGCGACGGCGCGCTCGCTCATCTTGCTTGATGAGGTGGGCCGCGGCACCGCGACCTACGATGGGCTCGCCATCGCCTGGGCCGCAGTCGAGTACATCCATTCAAGCACTCGTGCCAAGACTCTTTTTGCAACTCACTACTTCGAATTGACCGAACTGGCCGAGCAACTGTCGGGTGTGAAGAATTATCACGTAGCGGTGAAAGAAACCGGCGGCGGCATTGTGTTCCTGCGTAAAGTTGAGCCGGGAGCCGCTGACCGCAGCTATGGTATTGAGGTGGCCAAACTCGCAGGATTGCCCCACGAAGTGATCGTGAGGGCGAGGGAGGTGCTGGTTGAGCATGAGAGCGCAGAGCGCTTGGTAACCGGACATCTTTCGGGCGGCCGTCCTTTGCCGGCACAGCTCACCATCTTTACGCCGTTATCGCAGCCCGTGGTCGAGCGACTGCGTGAAATTGACTTAAATTGCCTGACGCCGATTGAGGCGCTCAACTTACTGGCGGAGTTGAAGAAGCAGATCGATTGAAATCTGATGCCACTATGCATAAAGCATCCGTGCGAAAACAAAAAGATTCCTCTCTTCCGACCAGTATCGGGCAGTTGCTAATCATCGGTTTCGACGGGACGGAGATGTCGCCGCGGCTTTCTTCCCTGCTGACGCGTTTACAGCCGGGCGGCGTAATTCTGTTCGCACGCAACATTACCAACGGAGAGCAAACCTACAGGCTGCTTAAAGATTGCCAAACCTGCGTTTCCACGCCTCTTTTTACATGCGTAGATATGGAAGGAGGAAGGGTGGACCGATTTCGCAACGTGATCGGATCCACGCCTTCTGCGGCCGATGTCTTCGCTACTGGCAGCCGCAAGCTGTTTCGCAAGCACGGCACAGTGATCGGCGAATGCTGTCGAGCCCTGGGGTTCAACACGGACTTCGCCCCGGTGGTTGACCTCGCGTTCGAATCTTCGAAGACAGTGATGGGCTCGCGCGCGGTTTCTGCCGATCCCCAACAGGCTATTATCTACGCTCGAGAATTTCTGGCCGGACTGCGATCATCGGGCGTCGTAGGTTCAGCGAAACACTTCCCGGGTCTAGGCGAGGCCAATCTCGACACGCACCACGAACTCCCCTCCGTGACTAAATCATGGAAAGATCTCTGGGCAGCGGATCTTTCTCCCTATCGGGCCATGCGGCGCCAGTTGCCGATGATTCTCGTCGGACATGCGAACTATCCATTAGTCACTCACGATCGCAACCCTGCGTCGTTATCCAAAAAGTGGATCACTGATATTTTGCGGAAGAAGATAGGTTATCGCGGAGTCATCGTCTCGGATGATTTGGAAATGGGCGGCGTTTTGAAAGCGGCGCCCATTGAGCAGGCGGCGGTCGAGCACATACGTGCTGGGGGCGACTTGTGCTTGATCTGTCACATCGAGGAATACGTTACGCGCTCTTATGAGGAACTCGTTAAAACTGCGGAACACGAGCCGAAGTTTGCGCGGCGGGTTAAGGAATCGGTGGCGCGTGTGCTTGCATTCAAGAACAGGTCGCCTCACTTGAGACGAAAATCGTCGGCTCCCGGCCCTTCCAGGTTAGACAAGCTTTCCCGAGAAGTCTGGGAACTTGGCGAAAAAGTCCGGCTCGTCCGGCTGAAACAAGCCAATCCATGATTGTCGCAGGCATAATGAGCGGCACGTCCGCCGATGGCGTCAACGTCGCCGTGATACGTGTCGTGGAACGTCCGGGCTCCTCGCGTCCATTCACAACGGAGAATCTTTCTTTCAAATTGGTAACGCACGCCGAATTTCCCTATCCTCAAGCAGTGCGTCGGGCTGTGCTGGATGCTATGAACGCGAAGCAGATCAGCGTGGCGCAACTGGCCAAACTAAACTTCTTGCTCGCAGAGCTGTATGCGGAAAGTGTCATTACGACACAGCGACGTTTCGGTCAAAAGATCCAACTGATCGGCTGCCACGGGCAGACGCTTTACCATCAGGGCATCGCCGCTGACTTTCTTGGACGTAAACTCTCGGTGACGTGGCAAATCGGCGAGGGTGCCGTGATCGCGGCACGCGTAAGAGTTCCGGTAGTGTCTGATTTTCGGCCAGCCGACATGGCGGCAGGAGGTAGAGGCGCTCCTCTGGTTCCCTTTCTGGACTACTTCCTATACCGCAGCCCGCGTATCGGTCGAATTATTCAGAACATAGGAGGCATTGCCAACCTGACGGCCATTTCAGCGGGGGCCCCTGCCGAAAAGGTAATCGCGTTCGATACCGGTCCGGGAAACATGGTGATCGACGCGGTCACTGATAAGTTTTTTGGCAAGCGTTATGATCGCGACGGAAAATTCGCTGCTTCGGGTATCGTGCTGGAAAATGTTGTTAACGAAATGCTGCGCGAATCATTCTTCCTTCGCAAACCGCCAAAGACCGCGGGGCGCGAAGAGTTCGGACGCGAATTCGTACTGCGCTTTGTAAAACGCTGCGGCCGCGTACCGAAGCAGGACATTGTAGCGACCGCCACCGCTCTGACGGCTCGCTCCATTGCCGACGCCGTGCAACGTTTTGTAATACGCGGCGGTGGAAGATTTGCAGAGCACGTCGTGTCTGGCGGGGGAGGCAATAATCCAACGTTATTAGCCATGCTAGCCAATGAGCTGTGCCCATTGGGAATCAAGCTCCGCTCCTCAGACGAATTTGGTTTGCCCTCGGAAGCGAAAGAAGCCGCCGCCTTCGCCCTGATGGCATTTGAGACCTGGAATCGGAGACCATCGAACGTACCCGCCGCCACTGGGGCCAAACGGCCGGCAATTTTAGGGAAGATTTCGTATGTGTAAGGTGAGTAAACCAACTGAAAGCGGTTTCTTCGGCTCGTTTCTCCGCCCCGCCGCCCGCATTCTTTTGCTCGGCACGACAAGGTTTTCAACGCGGTTAAAGACCCTTCACATCTCCGCATTTTTGCTTTGCCTGGCCTTTACTGTTTCGTGCTCAAGTAAGCCGGATCCGAACACACTGGTAATGATCATCGAGAGTAGTCCGACGAACCTCGATCCCCGTGTTGGGCTTGACGCTCAATCGGAACGCATCGATGACCTGATTTTCGACGACCTCCTTACGAGGGACTCTCACCTGAATGTCGCACCCGGGCTGGCAGAACGTTGGGATGTCCCCAATCCCCTGACTTACGTTTTTCACTTGCACCAGGGTGTGAAATTCCACGACGGCCGGGCATTAACCGCCCGCGATGTGAAATGGACATTCGATTCCCTGATGCACGGCGTGGTTCGCAGTACCAAGTCGGCAGTGTACCGGTTCGTCGACCACATTGACGCCTCCGACGATCACACCGTAGTTTTCCATCTGAAAGAGCCCTTCGCCACGCTGTTATGGAATCTATCCGACGGTGCGATTGGTATCGTACCTTACGGCAGCGGCGACGAGATTAGCCGCCAGCCTATCGGCTCGGGACCGTTTCGTTTCGTAAGCGCCGAGCAGGACAAGGAAGTTGTAATCGCGCGCAATGAAGACTATTGGGGCGCAAAGCCACAATTGCCAGGAGTACGCTTCATCGTTGTGCCGGACACAACCACGCGCGCTCTCGAATTGCGCAAAGGCAGCGCCGATCTTGCCATCAACGCGCTGACTTCGGACATGGTCCTGACGTTGGAGCGGGATCCAAGACTCGCTGTCCTGCACGCTCCAGGAACTGTTCTCGCCTACATGTCATTCAATTTGCGCGATCCCATTCTGAAAGACGCCCGGATACGACAGGCCTTAGCCTATGCGATCGATCGCCGCCCCCTCATCGAATATCTGCAACGCGGCTTCGCCAGGCCGGCCAACAGCGTGCTGCCGCCGGAAAGCTGGGCGTACAACGGCGATGTTCCTACTTACAACCACGATCCTGAACATGCCCGGCGGTTGCTTGAACAAGCCGGCTACCCGCTGGTAGACGGGATTCGCTTTCATCTCACCATGAAGGCGTCGACCGAAGAAAGCACGCGGTTGATGGCGGCGGTGCTGCAGCAACAACTCCGCGATGTAGGAATCGCGCTCGATATTCGAACCTTTGAGTTCGCGACTTTTTTCTCCGACGTCACACATGGGTTATTCCAACTTTATTCTCTGCGCTGGATCGGCGGCAACGAAGATCCCGACATTTTCGAATACGTTTTTGACTCGGCAAAGTTCCCTCCCAATGGCGCCAACCGCGGTTACTTCTCAGATCCGCGCGTGGACGCTCTGATCGAACAAGCACGACACGAATTGGACCAAAATACCCGCAAACAAATTTATGCCGAGATCCAACGCGCGCTGGCTGACCAGCTGCCCTACATCAATTTGTGGTATTTCGACAACGTTTTGGTTCACTCAAAGCGCGTAAGGAATCTAACCCTGAATCCATCCGGAAATTACGACTTCCTGAAAACTGCGCGCTTAGACGATGGGATCTAGTCGTTAAGCGCGCGGCCTTGTTTCCAGATGTTTGCAATCGTCGCTGTGTAGGACAGCGACAGTTTTGTGCGTGTTACCATCGAAACACCTCAACTATCCATGCGAATTCTTTTTATCGGTGACATTTTCGGACGGCCCGGACGTAATATCGTCAAGGATCGCCTGCCTGGCTTGGTGAAAGATCATTCCATCGACCTGGTGATTGCGAACGGCGAGAATTCCGCTGGAGGTTTTGGAATTACCGGATCGCTCGCGGAAGACCTATTTGAACTGGGCATCGACGTAATTACCACCGGCAACCACATCTGGGACAAGCGGGACATCATCGACTACTTCCAGATGGCAGATGGGAATGAGCACAGCATGGCGCGGCGGTTATTGCGCCCAGCCAACTACGCGCCCGACTTGCCCGGATGGGGCGTCTATGAGGGACAAAAGAACGATAGTTCCTATGCAGTTATCAATCTGCAAGGCCGTGTGTTCATGGCCGCCAACGACGATCCTTTCCGTGTGGCCGATAAATTGTTGAAAGAAATCAAAGCAAAAATAATCTTTATTGACATGCATGCGGAAGCGACATCGGAAAAGCTTTCTCTCGCTTGGTATCTGGATGGTAGGGTTAGTGTCGTCGTAGGAACGCACACGCATGTCCCAACAGCCGACGAACGCGTGTTACCCGGCGGGACGGCTTACATTACAGACGTTGGCATGACCGGGCCATATGACAGCGTCATCGGTGTACAGAAAGAACTCATCATCTCCCGCTTTTTGACAAACATGCCTGCCCGTTTTGAGGCGGCGACGGGCGACGTTCGTCTCTGTGCCGTGGTCGTGGATTGCGACGATGTCACTGGGCATGCGCGCAAAATCGAAAGAGTGATGCTGAGCTGAAACTGTTCGATCTGTAAGCGCTCCTGAAACCCGGTGTCGTCATGAAACCTTGTCCCGAAAACGTCAATCCCTCAGAATCCTTACTAAATCTTTCCGATTGCGAACAGGCAGGTATCGAAGCGCGGCTCGTACCATTGCCACGTACACTTCCCTCGCCTCTGGAATTTTCTTCAGCTCTCTCAGATGTTGACCCACCACATGTGCATCGCCGCGCACGACCGGTCCGCTAAAAGCCGCCTCCGGGCCGAGTTTTGCATAATTCGCCAGCGTCTGTCGGACCATGGGCAACATCTTCTTGCGGGCGTCGACTCGTGAAATGCCCGCCGCCTGCGCAACTTTTTCAGCACTGACCAACAAAGAAATCAATAGCGGTGACGCGAACGCTCCCCAAGCGTGATAGGCAGACTTTTTCGTCTTAGAAATTGAAAAAGCCTTCGCGCCGAGATTGCGCGCGAGGTCTCGTGCCGCTCCCACGGCTTTTGCGTCTCCTTCTAACGCAACCGGAACTCCTTGAAGCGAAGGAACCGAGCCGCGTACGAACGTCATTAGCGGATGCACCGCCGCAACGGCAGCACCGCGCTGCCTCAGTACAGACAGTTCGTCGCTGGCTAGGGCTCCACTGGAATGAAAAGCAACCTTGCCTTTCCACTGGGACGCGCCCGCCATCTCGCCTGCGGCCTTGGCGATTTCACGATCCGGCACGCAAAACCAAACTACATCGGCTCCCAGTCGCGCGGTTGGCTTAGCCGCCATGGCATGAAATCTTTTGGCCAATGCACGCGCCTTTCGCCGGGAAGCACTGCTGTTTCCCGCCACAATCTCGGTGATGCGATATCCCGCGTGCTGTAGTTCCTGCCCCAGCGCACCGCCCAGTCTGCCGGGTCCGATGATCGCAATCGTTGGCTTTGACGCCATGGCGGCAGCATAGCAGGGCGTTTCCGTTAACGGCAAAAGACCTCACGGCGCGCGATGCCAAAACCGCCTCGTCGATGGCTGTTTTATAGTGTGTTCATGCCAAAACAATCTCGCAAGAAAAACCACGGGGGCAAGGCAAGAGTTCTTTCTTCTCGCGTTGTGTATCGCGGGCCTGCATTTAACGTCACTGCCGACCAGGTTCTTGAGCCCAGCGGAGTGCGTACACGCCGCGATATCGTGCATCATTCCGGATCGGTCGTAATTCTTGCCGTCGATGACCATGGCCTGGAACCGATGGTTTTGCTGGAACGGCAGTATCGACACGCCGCCAGACAAGCGCTTTGGGAACTGCCCGCCGGCAGGATCGATCATGGTGAAAAACCCTTGGCTGCCGCCAAACGCGAGTTGCTGGAAGAGACTGGCTACACCGCTTCGCAGTGGAAGTGTATTTTGCGGTTTTACGCCAGTCCTGGCTTTCTGGCTGAAACCATGGACGTCTACTCGGCTCATGGTCTGGGTCGTGGCAAAGCACAGCCCGAAGCCGATGAAGTGATTCGCATTCGCATAGTCCCGCTTTCCACGGCCGTAAAAATGGTAATGAAGGGCACGATTCGTGACGCCAAAACCATCGCCAGTGTGCTTTGGCTGAGTCAAACACAGAAGGACTAAAACCCTTGTCCATGGCGGCTTTTCTCCTGATACATTGTCTTGACAGCCTCCCGCCAGTAGCAGCACAATTGCCTCAAATGAAAGGGTACGGCCTCGGCGAAAGAGCACGTGCCCCAAGGGGCGTACATGGAAAGACTGAAAGGTACGGTTAAGTGGTTTAACAACGCCAAAGGCTATGGCTTTATCGGACGGGACGATGGCGCCGATGTCTTTGTACACTACAGTGCGATCACCTCGGAAGGCTACAAGAGCCTGCAGGAAGGCGATCAGGTAGAGTTCGAGATCACGCAAGGTCAGAAAGGACCGCAAGCCGCAAACGTTACAAAAGCCTCGTAGCCTCACAGAGGTTCTTCACCATCGAGATTCAACCGGAGGTCGCGAGCCTATCTCTCCGGCTTCCGCCGGGGCAAGCTCACCCCGGTTCAAGCGACTGACGCTCCAACAACGAGCCCGCCTTCCCCTCCAGGCCCAACTTGTTTAAGCTTTATCTCGCATGGATAACAAAGCCATCGCGGGAATCCTCTACGAAACTGCCGACCTGCTCGAGATTGACGGCGCAGACTCGTTTCGCATTCGTTCGTACCGCAACGCCGCCGAAGCCATCGAAGCCCAAACACTCCAGATTGCTGACGTGATCAATGAGCCGAAGAAGGTTCTGGCGATCCAGGGCATTGGCAAAGGCATGTTACTCAACCTCCAGGAAATGTTTAAAGAAGGCAAACTCCCCTTGCACGCCGAACTGTTAAAGAAGTACCGGCCATCGATGCTGGAGCTTTTGAAAATACAAGGCCTCGGACCTAAGACGATTGCTTTGATTTGGAGTGCCTACCAGGTAAGTGATTTCGAAGGCGTCGCCAAATTGGCGAAGGAAGGAAAAATTCGAGAGCTTCCTCGAATGGGAGAAAAGCAGGAACAGAAACTGCTTAAGGCGATCGAAGACTACCGAAGAATTGCCGGACGGTTCCTGCTCGATGCGGCCGAGCGCGAAGCGCAAAAGATCACCGACCATTTGCGTGAGTATCCCGGAGTGGAGAGAGTCACGCCCGCAGGTTCCCTGCGGCGCGGCCGCGAAACCGTGGGTGATCTCGATATCCTGGTCACGGGAAAAGCTTGTTGCGACGACCAGGCCCGCCAAACACTCATCGACCACATCATCAAACTGCCGGGACTGATGGAGATCATTGCCAGCGGGGCGAACAAAGTCAGCTTTCGTCTGCGTGCGGGGATGCAAGTGGACGTTCGGCTTCTGCCGCCAGAATCATTCGGAGCCGCTCTGCAATACTTCACGGGGTCGAAGGCTCACAATGTCGCTTTGCGCCAGCGTGCTCTGAAAATGGGTTTTACTTTGAGCGAATATAGCCTGGCGCAACTTGACACTGAAAGACCAGTCGCAGGAAAAACCGAAGAAGAAATCTATTCGAAGCTCAATCTGGACTACATTCCGCCTGAGCTGCGTGAAAATCTCGGCGAACTCGACGCCGCCGCAAGCCATACGCTTCCGGCCCTCATCTCACGAGTGGATCTGCAGGGCGACGTTCACATGCACACTGTCGAAACCGACGGGCGTAACACCATTGAGGAGATGGCTGAGGCGGCCGCCGGGCACGGCTACAAGTACATGGCCATCACCGATCACTCCAAGAACCTGGCCTTCGCCAACGGCCTCGACGACAAGCGAGCCGTTGAACACATAAAGCGTATTCGCGCCGCGAGTGACGCGAATGGCAAGATCAGAATTCTCGCCGGCATCGAAGTGGACGTCCTGGCTGACGGATCGCTCGATCTTTCAGACTCTGTGCTCGAACAAATGGACATTGTCATCGCTAGCGTACATTCTCATTTCAACCAAGGCCCGACAGAAATGACCGATCGCCTTCTGAAGACTTTGCAGAATCCCAATGTCTCGTTACTTGGCCATCCAACCGGCCGGCTGCTTCTTCGACGCGATGCTTATGCGTTTGATATCGACGCCATACTGAAAGAAGCCGCCCGGAACAAAGTCGCCATGGAGCTGAACGCATATCCTGATCGCCTGGACTTGTCAGACCGTCATTTGAGGCTGGCCAAGCAACACGGAGTCAAAATCGTGATCAACACCGATGCTCATCACACCTCTCATCTGGACAAAATTCGATTTGGGATTCTGGAGGCGCGTCGCGCCTGGTTGACAAAAGATGACGTGCTCAACACCCTGCCTTTGCCCAAGTTCGCTGAAGCTATGAAGCATGCCTGGTAGCCGGGCTTGCGGGCCCGAACTGCCGCTCAGTTTGTTCAGATGGGACGCCTTTGACTGATGGTCATTTCTTGAATAAGCTATCGCCGCAAGACCTGAAAGGTTAGCTATGACGGCAAAGCTTTGGATTCCAATATGTTCGTTCGCCCTCGGCGCCCTGCTCTTTTCACATGCCGAGACTTCTCACACAGTGAATAGAATTTTGGCCAATCCGGGTAGCGTGAAATGGGAAGCTTCTTCCGACGGTTCTGAGAGTGCAACTCTTCGCGAGGACCCTAAGACCGGGGCTCTTGAACTTTTCGCACGCTACCCCGCTGGCCACGTTTTCCCGCCGCACTGGCATACTGCGAATGAACGGATTGTGGTCCTCGAGGGCCGTCTCTCCATCGAGGATAGCGATGCTCAACGCCTCATCGAGCCGGGCGGCTATGCCTATCTCCCATCAACCCAGTTGCAACGCATGGCTTGCACATCGCAGACTCGCTGTTCCTTCTACGTTTTCTGGGATGCTGCCTTGGATTTTCATCCCGCGAACAACTAACACTTTCCTTGCCGGCCTGGTTTTATCCGGTTGCAACATTCGCATCCATTCCTGGCAGGTAGCATCTACTGAAAAATGGAATTTCGACAGCTTGGCCGTTCTGGATTGAAAGTGCCCGTCCTTAGTTTTGGTACTGGGACATTTGGTGGCGGAACCGATTTCTTTCGCGCCTGGGGCTCGAGCGACGTAGCCGAAGCAAGCCGGCTCGTCTCCATTTGTTTGGAGGCCGGTGTCAATCTCTTTGATACGGCCGATGTTTACTCGAAAGGTCTTTCTGAAGAAATCCTCGGCAAAGCAATTGAAGGCCGACGCCAGGATGTCTTGATTTCTACCAAAACGACATTTCGCATGAGCGACGGTCCGAACAATGTCGGATCATCGCGCCACCACCTGCTGCAAGCTTGCGATGCCAGCCTTCGACGACTGGGCACCGATTACATCGATATCTATCACCTTCATGGATTCGATGCCCTCACTCCCGTCGAAGAAGTCCTGAGCACCCTGAACCATCTGATTGAAAGCGGCAAGGTTCGTTATATCGCCTGCTCAAATTTTTCCGGATGGCATCTGATGAAGTCGCTGTCAGCATCGGAGCGTTACGGCTGGGCTCGCTACGTGGGCCATCAGGTTTACTATTCCCTGATCGGACGAGAATACGAGTGGGAACTCATGCCCCTGGCGCTTGATCAGGGAGTCGGAGCATTGATCTGGAGCCCGCTCGGCTGGGGTCGTTTGACAGCGAAAATTCGCCGAGGCCAGCCTTTACCCGCGATCAGCCGACTGCACAAGACCGCCGATGAAGGCCCGCCGGTTTCAGACGAACACTTGTACAAGGTGATTGATGCTTTGGATGAGGTGGCCAAAGAAACCGGCAAGACTGTTCCACAGGTCGCCTTGAACTGGCTGGTCCATCGTCCGAGTGTCTGCAGCATTATTGTCGGCGCCAGAAATGAAGAGCAATTGCGGCAGAATCTCGACGCCGAGGGATGGTCACTCTCTTCGGATCAGATCGCCGCCCTGGATCGTGCCAGTGAAATCAGGCCCATCTATCCATATTGGCACCAGCAACAATTTGCTGAGCGCAATCCGTTTCCCGTGACACTGGCAAACTCCTGACGTGGTCTTGCAGCATCGTTAGACTTTACAACCTGGAGTCCTCATGTCGCTAGTCCCAACCATACGCACCGTGCTCCCTTCGGACTTTTGGCAATGGCTTCCGTTGTGGGAGGGCTATAACAAGTTTTATGGGCGTTTCAGCAAAACCGCTCTCCCCGAGGCCATTACTCAAAGCACGTGGGCAAGGTTTTTCGATTCCAGCGAGCCTGTGCACGCCATGATTGCGGAGCATGAAGGACAACTGGTCGGACTAGTGCATTACGTTTTTCATCGCAGTACTATTTCGATAGCGCCGACGTGTTATTTGCAAGATCTTTTCACCAAGGAATCCGTCCGCGGCCAAGGGATCGGCAGGAAACTGATTCACGCTGTATACGAGCAGGCAAAAAGGACCGGATCGACGCGAGTGTATTGGCACACTCACGAGTCAAATCACACCGCGATGAAGCTTTACGATCAGGTAGCTGACAAATCCGGCTTTGTTGTTTACCGCAAAGACATTTGACGCCAGCTGTGACGCTTCGGTTTCTCTTGTCTCGTAGACCTTCCCAAAAAGGCTTATTTGGTCGCGTCTTTATAGATTTCGCCACCCTTCATGACGAACACAACTTTCTCCATCACGGTGATGTCCGTCAGGGGATCGCCGTCCACCGCAACGATATCGGCAAACTCGCCGGGTTCCAGAGTTCCGATTTCACTCGCACGTCCGAGCAGTTCGGCCCCATTTAGTGTAGCGGCACGCAGAGCTTCGATGGGAGTCATGCCTCCGTTTACCAGCGCGCCGAATTCCTTGGACACAAAGTCCACATCATCGTCCACGCCATAAGCAATTTTCAGATGATGGGCCAGGGCTCGATGAAAAGCAGGCCCTTGTTCTTTCACTATCGCCACTCCTTTGGCAAAGCTGACGGGATCGCGTCCTTGTGAAGTTCCGGTCTGCAGATCGTGCTGAAAGCAATAAAGGGTTGGAACCAGCCACGTGCCTCGTTGCTCCATCAGGCGCGCACCTTCTTCGTCCATCACCGTACCGTGTTCGATGGAATCCACGCCGGCCCGCACCGCCGCTTTGATACCTTCCGCTCCCTCGGCATGGGCCATGACCTTCTTCCCGGCTCGATGAGCAACCTCCACCGCCCTCGCCATTTGCTCCTCGCTCAATTCCTGAACCCGATAATCGCTGATCGGATCCATCACCCCGCCGGTAGCCATCAGTTTGATCCAGTCAGCACCATATTTAATATCGCGCCTCACCGCAACGCTTACCGCATCAACCGTGTCCGCAATATTAGGACGTCGCGGCAATTCCTGATCCGACGCCAGCACGTCGGCATCGCCGTGTCCTCCGTTTACCGAAACAAAGTTTCCCGCCGAAACCATGCGCGGTCCACGAATCAATCCCTTCTCAATGCTGTCACGCAGTGCGAGTTGCCCATAACCCAAATCGTCCTCTCCGGCATCACGAATTGCAGTGAAACCGTGATCCAGCCAGGTCTGCAGGTTGTGTACTCCCCAGATGGCCTTTTGGGGCGATGACATTCGCAAACCCGAGGCAGAAGATTGATCCTTCGGATTCCCCAACACATGGGCGTGACAATCGATGAGCCCAGGCAGCACGGTAAATCGGGACAGATCGACGACCGGAACACCCACGGGAGCGGATTCCGAGACGCCTGCGATTCTGCCCTTCGCAATCGTAATATATCCATTGGTAGTCACACGGCCGCTTCGGACGTCGATCAGACGGCCAGCAAGAATGGCAGCGGTGACCTTCTCTGAGCCCTGCTGTGCGGAACCGGTTACGACTACCAGAAAGAGCAGAGTACATGCGAAAACAAACTGCCAGCGCAATTCAGGTCTGACCATCAAATCCCTCCGTGAGACAAAGGTAGCTTCTTCGGGTCGCTCGCAATAAGTGGAAAAACCTGATTATGCTGCCGTCGCAAACCAGATAGAATCTTTGGAGACGAGGCTACCATGCCGGAAGATGCTCCAGCGCCACCACCAGCCGTTCCCGAAGCAGAACCGACTCCAGACCCTTCTTCCGAAACCACCCCGAATACATCCATGGACCTTGGCCCAGGCCCCGGGATAAATATCGGCGAAGAATTCGGAACCGCGAAACGCAATCTGCCTCCCGTGAAGGTAGTTGGAATTGTGCTGGCCGTTGTAGCCGTCGCTGTGGGCCTGTTGGCATTTCTCGAGCGGGCAAAACCACAAGGCGGCGGTTCGGTCGATAACATTGTCTCGGTTGAAGTGCCCGACCAGAATTCAGTTCTGGTTGCGATAAACGTGACCGCACATAACACAGGCAAAAAGTCACTGTGGATCCATGACATCAAAGCCACGATCAAAACCGACAGCGGCGAACTTACAGACGAAGCTGCCTCGCCTATGGATTTTAATCGTTACTTTCAGGCTTTCCCCACTTTGAAAGAGCACGCCATCGCACCAATTCCTCCCGAAACCAAAATTCCGCCCGGGGAACAGGCCCAGGGCACGATCATCGTAAGTTTTCCCGTCACGCAGGATGGGTTTGAAAAACGAAAGTCGCTAAGCGTATTGATCCAGCCTTACGATCAACCCTTGCCTCTCATTCTCACAAAATAGCCATTTTTGACGCCCGCCCGGCGTCGAGAAGGTCTCTGCGTCCAACTACCGTCCAACCTCATCTAATTGGTTTGGAGAAAACATAACGGTGCGGTCAAGAATCGCAGTGTTTGTCGTGATCATTCAGGCTGTCTTGTTCCTGGCCCATTGGTTCCTCTATGAAACCTGGGTTGAGTTTTGGGGACTTCCCACTAACGCTTCGGAGCTACAAGTGGTTCTGGCATTGTTGTCGGTCAGCTTCGTGATTTCATCTTTGTTGGCATGGCGCAGTTCGAACTTGGCCGTTCGCATCCTGTACCGGATTTCTGCGGTATGGCTCGGAATCCTCAGTTTCTGTTTCCTGGCTGCATGTTTATGCTGGACGGTTTACGCGGGAGCCCACCTCTTCGGACTGCACCCGAACCGCCCGCTTTTGGTGGGCATATGCTTCGCTTTCGCCCTGCTGGCAAGTCTGTACGGAGTCGTCAATGCAGGCTGGACGCGTGTGCGCCGGGTCGTGGTCAAGTTGCCCAACCTGCCGGAATCCTGGCGGGGAAGGGTAGCTGCACTGATTAGCGATACCCATCTTGGACACATCCGTGGCGCCAGATTTCTGCGACGAATCGTAACAACCTTGACTCGCCTCAAACCCGACATCGTCTTCATCGCTGGCGACATGTATGACGGAACCGTCGCCAAGGTAAACGAGATGGCCGCTCCGTTGGCAAAGCTCGTGGTGCCGTGGGGAGCTTATTTTGTCGCTGGAAACCACGAAGAATTTTCTGACTCGACCAAATATTTTGATGCGGTCAAACAAAGCGGCGTTCGGGTGTTAAATAGCGAGAAAGTCACGGTTGACGGACTGCAAATCGTCGGGGTTCATTACCGCGATTCGACTAACGACGATCGCTTTCGCGCCGCGTTAAGGGGCGCTGCCGTCGATCGCAATCGCGCCAGCATCCTCCTTACCCACGCCCCCGACAGGGTCAGCATCGCCGAGCAGGAAGGCTTTTCGCTGCAACTCTCCGGTCATACCCATGGTGGCCAATTTTTCCCGTTCACCTGGATCACTTCACGCTTGTACGGAAAATTCGTTTACGGGCTTCAGCGTCTCGGAAACCTTCTGGTTTATACCTCTTACGGAGCCGGTACCTGGGGCCCGCCATTGCGCGTAGGAACAAAGCCGGAGATTGTTCTTTTGCAGTTCGAATAATCACTCGTGCTTCTTGAGAGTCTTGCGCCGAGCCAAATGGGTCGAAGCCGTGGGCTTGATGTCGTCGTACTTCATACAACTGATAGAACCGTCGACTTCCAGCACGGCTAAGGCAACGTCGTGATAAGTGGCAATTCCGTGTTCCCGCAGGGCCTGCTGGAGTGAATCCATGGTGACGTGCTCGCGGGCCATATGCGCGACGATAATCTGACCGTCGTGAATCAACAGACTCGGCTGCCCTTGCACCAACCTGCGAAATCGGCGATTTCCTCCGGAGACTTCCGCAATCACGTAGTTCAGTACCAGCAGAGTCGTCGCCGCAATAACGCCACCCAAAACTGAGGTGTCCGGGCCGGTCATCGCATTTTGGACGGCATTACTCAAGAGCAGAAGCAGTGTCAGATCAAAGGGCGTCATCTGACCCACCTCACGCTTCCCGCTTAACCTTACACCGAGCAGGACGACGCCATAAATCATCGCCGTCCGCAGGGCAATGCCGATTAGGACATGTCCGCCCGGATACATCAGCTTACTGGTTCGCGGCTGGCGGAGTTGCCGTAACTGGGGTTGGTGCGTTCTTCGGTGTGCTCAAATATCCGGTGGCCTTATTCTTATCGACGGTCCACACCACTAGTTCATAAAGCATGCGGTCGCGTCCACTGTAGAACTGGATCGGCTCGCTGACGTTGCGGTCTTTCTTCTCGATGGTTCTGTCGTCCGATGTTACGTTGAGGGTAAATTTCCCTTTTTTGACATCGGTTTTCTTCAATTGAAGTCCGACGGTGGCAACCGGCTGAGTTTTTGCCCCTTTGATCAGAGTGAACTCGTAATAGTTTCGGTCACCCTTGTGTTTCAGCACTTCAAGGTCTTCGCGGGTGTTGGCTACCAGTCCACTCTGGACACCCAAATCGCCAATCGTGCTTTGCAGTTTCGCCTTCGTGGCTTCCAGGTCGGCCCTAGCAGATGCGACGTCCGTTTTAACTCCGCCCACATCGGTCTTTACCCCAGCCACTTCCCCGCTTACCGCACTAATCTGCTGTTTCTGCTGCTCCGCCAGGCGGGCTTCCGCGGCTTTCTGTTGGCGCACCAGTTCGGCCGAACGCGAGGCCATTTCCTTCTTTGTCAGTCCTACCTGCTGGGCCAGAGTCTCGTCATCGGCTTCGGCCGATTGCATTCGCTTGCCCAGATCAGCGAGCTGGGTGCTACTCGCAGTTTGATCTTTGCTGAGCTTGTCTAGACGCCCGCGCAAGTCGAAGATGAAGTAGAGCGAGCCCACGACATAGAGCGCCGCCAACGCCAGTAAGATCCATTTTCCAGCACTGCTCTCCGACGTTTGTACGCCGTCGTCAGCCATAGGTACTCCTCCGCCAAGTCTAGATGGGATGTTAAGTTTATTGTTGAATACATGGCCCGGAGTGTCAATTGCTGGGATGGTGCACCCAAGGTCAACGGCCGACACTGTCCTGAATCACGGCGTTGACCGGCGGGATAATGCCGAGATTCACGTAAATGGGACGAATGAACTTTCGAATGTTTCCCAATTGGGCTGCAAACCAGGCTGCCCCCGCGAGACAACAGACGCCGCTCACCATCACGGTACGAGGGGCGCCAATGGCATGAGCAAGAGTGCCGGCCAGCAGACTTCCGAAGGGAGCCATACCCACAAAGGCCATCGCGTAAAAACTCATCACGCGTCCGCGTTTATTATCTTCCACGATCGTTTGAATGATGGTGTTGCTGGCCGCCATTTGCTGCATCATTCCGAATCCGCAAACCAACATAAGCGCCAGCGACACCCACAAATTGCGCGACAACCCGAACAGTATGAGGCCCGCACCGAACGCAGCCGTGGACGCCGGAATCATCTTGCCCAATCCCAGCACCGTTTTCCTGATGGCCAGAGATATCGCGGATATCAACGCGCCCACCCCCACCGCTCCCATCAGAAAGCCCAGAGTGTGCGGACCGCCTTTCAGAATGGTTCCGGCAAAAATGGGCATGAGCACCGTGAAAGGCCAACCCATAAGACTGACGACTGCGAACAACAACAGGATCGTCCGCACAGGCACGAAGCCCGAAACATACACCCATCCCTCGCGCAATTGGGCAAGCATGGAATCGGTCGTGCGCTTCGCTTCCGCAGTCGCCAATCGCATTGCCAGAAGCGACGCGATCACGGCCAGATAACTCAGCCCGTCGATCAGAAAGCAGTAGCCCTCCCCCGAAATGGCAATTACTGCGCCAGCCAGCGAAGGACCCACAAGTCGGGCGAGATTGACCATGGACGAGTTCAACGCAATCGCGTTGCCCAGATCCTGCTTATCGTCCACCATCTGCACCAGAAAGGCTTGCCTGGCCGGCATGTCGAACGCATTGATCAGGCCTTGAAAGGCACTGAGCCAGATGATCTCGTGAATGTTGATGTGCCGGGCGAGGGTAAGAACCGCCAGTGCCAGCGACTGAATCATCGCCAGAATTTGCGTCACCACCAGAACCTTCCGTCGATCAAGGCGGTCAACCCAGACACCGGCAAACGGAGCAAACAAGAAGGTTGGGATTTGGCCCGCAAAACCAACGACCCCAAGCAGAAGGGCCGAACCTGTCAAGCGGTAGACAAGCCAACTGGTGGCCAGTCGCGTCATCCAGGTGCCGATCAGAGAGATAGTCTGGCCGCTGAAATACAACCGGAAGTTGCGAGACCGAAGGGCTCGCCATGCATGCGAAATATCGGGCTTGGGTGCGGGAGGATTGGCAGCCGTGCTGACGGGAGCACTCACAGAATCAATTTTCTCATTTGTGACGAATGCTGATCCGTCCGAGTGCGCCCTCAAAGCCGATGCGAACATCTTCCGCACTTGGTATCGGAATCATTCTCGTGTTCCCAGTGGGCCACCGGGTCTAGACTCCATAGGAATTCCGAGCGCTGTCACTTTTACAACTTAATATGCCTCAGCCGCAGCGAATTGGTAATCACGGAAACCGAACTTAAGCTCATAGCCGCAGCCGCCAAAACCGGGCTTAACAGCAAACCGAAAAACGGATACAGGACGCCTGCAGCAATCGGTACTCCCAGCGAGTTGTAGACAAATGCGAAAAACAGATTCTGACGAATATTCCGCATCGTCGCCTGACTGAGTTTGCGCGCCCGTACAATGCCTGCGAGATCGCCCTTCACCAGGGTTACGCCTGCGCTCTCCATAGCAACATCCGTTCCGGTACCCATCGCTATGCCTACATCAGCTTGCGCGAGAGCTGGAGAATCGTTAATCCCATCACCAGCCATCGCAACTGTATGCCCTTTCTTTTGAAGCCGCTGAACCACCTCCGCTTTCTTCTCCGGCAGAACCTCTGCCTCGAAATCGGATATGCCCAATTCCTTAGCGACCGCCCCTGCGGTTGTGCGACTATCGCCCGTAAGCATCACCACGTGCAGACCTTCATTTCCTAAGTCTCGCAAGGCCTGCCTCGCTGAGGATTTGATCGGGTCGGCAACACCGATCAGTCCCAGCCCTTGGCCATCGACGGCAACGAAGACGATGGTCTGTCCGGCATGTTGCACCGCTTCGGCTTCTTTCGCCAACCCCGAAAAAGAAATTCCCTTTTCTCTTAAAAACACGGAATTCCCGATCAAGACTTGCTTGCCATCAATTCGGCCGCTCACTCCGCGGCCAGTATCGGACTGGAACGCGTCAGCTCGGGCAAGTACCAGCCCTCGTTCTTTGGCCGCGCTCAAGACTGCCGCGCCTAGAGGATGCTCGCTTGCCTGCTCAAGACTGGCCGCCAGTCGCAACAGTTCGTTTTCGTTCTGGCCTGGCATGGCGATCACCGATACAACGCGCGGCTTGCCCTCAGTAATTGTCCCCGTCTTATCAATCACTAGCGTGTCGACTTTTTCGAGGAGTTCTAGCGCTTCCGCATTTTTGATCAACACTCCGGCGTGCGCCCCGCGACCGGTTCCCACCATGATCGCAATGGGAGTTGCCAAACCCAGCGCGCACGGACAAGCAATGATCAACACGGCCACTGCATTGACCAGTGCGTGAGCAAAGCGAGGTTCAGGTCCGACAAAACTCCATGCCAAGAAAGTTAGAACTGCAATCGTAATCACTGCAGGAACAAACCATCCAGCAACTCGGTCAGCCAACCGCTGTATGGGAGCCCGGCTTCGTTGCGCCTGGCTAACCATCTTTACAATCTGCGCCAGAAGAGTCTCGCTCCCGACGCGTTCTGCACGCATCACCAGCGATCCCGTTCCGTTCAACGTGGCGCCGATCAAACGGTTGCCAGGCTCCTTACCGACTGGGAGTGATTCGCCCGTGATCATCGATTCATCCACCGCACTCTTGCCCTCGAGGACTTCGCCGTCGACCGGCACTTTCTCACCCGGACGAACCCGCAGATGGTCTCCAGTTCTCACCTGATCCAGTGGAACGTCTTCCTCCCTGCGCACGCCATTCTCCTCGTGCAAGACGCGGGCGGTTTTTGGCGCAAGATCGAGTAACGCTCGAATGGCCGCTCCGCTTCGACTGCGAGCTCGCAACTCGAGCACTTGGCCGAGCAGCACCAGAGTGGTGATAGCCGCTGCAGCCTCGAAATACACCGGAGGAAAACCGTCCCTATCCCGCAAGGCGGCAGCAAACGCTTGCGGGAAAATCGTGGCCGCCAGACTGTATAAATATGCGACACCTGTTCCCATCGCAATAAGCGTGAACATGTTGGTCGAGCGGTTTACCACCGACACCCAGCCGCGTTGGAAGAATGGCCAGCCTCCCCACAACACCACCGGCGTCGCCAGGATCAATTCGATCCACGGCAACCAGATCCCTGCCAGCGCACGATGCACCGGCATCCCGGGCAACATGTCGCCCATCGCAATCGCCAGCATCGGAGCCGTCAAGGCCAGACTGATCCAGAAACGTCGGGTCATTTCTCGGAGTTCCGGGTTTTCTTCCGGTTGTGCGGTGACGATGCGCGGTTCCAACGCCATGCCACAGATCGGACAACTCCCCGGTCCCGAACGCACAATCTGAGGGTGCATGGGGCAGGTATATTCCGTTCTTGACGCAGACGTCGGCATCTCAGGCTCAAGCGCCATTCCGCAACGTGGGCAGGCGCCAGGCTTGTCCGTTAGCACCTCAGGGCACATGGGACAGATGTACCCAGTCTGCTGCTCAGCGCTTAAACTAGTCAGAGTTGAAGAGGGTTGAGGCCCCGCCTCGCTCTTACTCCCTTCCGTTTTCAGGGCGGACGCCGGCATGATGTTGATCATTTCGGACCGGGATTGCGAGTCCAGCTTCGGCTGGATTCCCAAGTGCGTCCCGGAGCCAGGTTCACCGGGCGCCAACAGGTATCGGCTTGGGTCGGCGCGGAATTTCTCCAGGCAGGAGGCGCAGCAGAAGTAATAGTCTTTCCCTTCATGTTCCAGCTTGAACTTCGCGGTGGCGGGAATCACTGACATCCCGCAAACGTGGTCGGTTTCTGAAGCAGCAAGTTTCGCAGAATTATCCATGTAGACGAAGGTCGGTCAGTAGCGTCATTACCAATACATATTAGATTCATTCGCTTATGCCGTCGATTGTTGTATCTTCTTCAATGAAGTTGGAAGAGTAGTTCACGGGCGAGGAAATCAATTCATGACGCAGTTAGAAGTGGCATACCGTTACGTCGTACCCCCAACTGAAGCGACCATGCGGGCCCTGGATAACGTACGCGAAGTCTATGGGATACGGCGGATTACTTTCGTCGAGCGTGAGCGCGTAATTCGCGTCGAATTCGACGCATCGCGTTTTAAGGAGCCCGTCATAGCAAGCTTATTGCGACGTACAGGCTTGGATTTGGGAGAACAGTTGGCGTTAGCTTAGTCCGGGACAAGGTGAGAGATCGAGTGTTTGGGGGAGGGCGGAACGGCGGTTGCTGCGTAAATGCAAGGGGCGCTCAAGAAAACCTCTGGCCGAAGTTTTTTCTCTGGAGCGCCCCATTGCGCGCCACTTCGTCTGTTCTCCACTAAAGCATCCTCCATGCCACTCCCAACCTATTGAAACTACAGTGGCTAATTTCCACAGATCGAGTAGGATTTGCCTGCCGGGGAGCAAGATTTACCTTTGAGTAAGACATGGGCAAGATGCGTGCCGAACTTCTGTGGAAATCGTTTGTAAGCCGCCACCAAGGCCCGGTCTGGCTTTGGGCCAAGATTTTTCTACTAGTTCGCGGAAAAATCCCTGATGAGCGCGAAAGGAAACTTAAGCGCTCCGACAACAACGCCGATTCATCCAATAAATCGCCATCTGCGGCGATGTCTAAACGAGCCCTCGTTCTTATCAAGGTCCCCAAGTTTCGCTATAATCGAACTCGCAGCGGACCATCCCATCGCTATTGCGCCCTTAGCTCAGCTGGATAGAGCGTCTGGCTACGAACCAACTGAGCGAAAATCTAACCCGTTTCTCTGGTGTCGCTTACGGGTTAAATGCGTCGTTCTTTCCTCTCTGAAATGTCCCGAAGTTGTACCGAAAAGTTGCACTAGACTAACCACCCGCCCTTCGAGACACGAGCGGTCTCTAGTCGTCAGATTCAAGTTGCCCACGTAACACGGTTGCGAGGACGGTATCGATGGAAATACTGAAGGCCCGGAATGGACTGCTGCACGATCCAGAACCAAAACGCAGAGTGTGGGATAGACAGCCCAACGAATCGGGCAAAGCCTTTAATGCCTTCATCATCTATCGAGAATTGATGGGCGATCGACGTCTACAGCTAGTAGCCGACCGGTTACGTTGTAGCGGGGCTAATGTTCGTCGTTGGTCGTCACGATGGAGTTGGTCCAGCCGGGCGCACGATTGGGACATTTTCCAGGATCAGATCGTGCAGGAAGCGCAGGTTCATGAGCGTCGCAGAATGGCCGAGCGCCATGCGAAGACCGCAGTATTGCTTCAGGACATCGCCGTGGAAGAAGCTGCCAAGTTGCGCCAGCGATTGGAAAATGGTGTCTTCGACGAGAAAAGCGGCAAGATCGTCAGCTTCACCTTGTCTGCTGGCGAAATTGCCAAGCTCTTCGAGATCGGTACTCTAGCCGAACGGCGAGCCCGTGGGGAGAACGACGAAGAGCAGATTGCCAAGATCGAGGTTATTTTTGCTCGGAGACAGCCGGTGATTGTTGAGGACGAACCGCCCGCTCCTGGCGACTGAACAAATGGCTACGATATCCATGACCCGTCGTGTCCTCTTTGAGCTACAGCCGGTTCAGGAGGAAGTCTTTTACCACCCTGCCCGCTTCAAAGTCGTCGTGGCTGGCCGGCGCTTCGGCAAAACGCGGCTAGCGCTCTACCTGCTGATCCGCTACTCGCTCGTGCATCCACGTTCCCGAAACTGGTATGTCGCGCCGACGCGTCCATGGGCCAAAGATGTAGCCTGGGAAGATCTGAAGGATCTCCTGGGTGTCGGCCGAGATTGCATCGGCAATCCGATGGTGGCGCAGGTCCTCGAAACTGAGCTGACGGTCCGTTTCATCAACGGAGCTCGTATACAACTCAAGGGTGCCAGCGAACCCGAGACCTTGCGCGGTCGCAACCTGAAACTCGTTGTGCTCGACGAGTACGCCAACATGGATCCAAAGCTGTGGCCGCTGGTTATCCGACCACAGTTGTCCGACCTTGGCAAGGAAGGTGATGCGCTGTTCATTGGTACGCCGTCCGGGTTCGGCGGATTTAAGGACTTATTTGACGAAGCGCGTACCGGCGGGAAAGGTCCCGCTTGGCAGGCTTGGCATTTCACCTCTCTCGATGGTGAGAATATTTCCGCTGCCGAACTTTCCCAAGCGCGCATGGACTTGACTGAGCGCGACTTCAACCAAGAATATATGGCGACCTTCGAGTCGGTTGAGGGGCGCATCTATCACGCCTTCTTGCGTGATTATTACTCGCAGATGGGCCAACCCAATCGTGGCAACTTGGATCCGAGCGTGCATGACATAGGAGGACCGCTACTGGTCGGAGCTGATTTCAATGTCAACCCGATGTGCTTCACGATTTCGCAGAAGGTAGACATGTCGCGTCCGTTCCTGCCGGTTGATCCACGCACATGCCAGAACGGTCATCACTACGAAATGCACGGGTTCAAGGAGTACATGATTCCGAACTGCAACACGGCGACCATGATGAAGACAATTCGCGCAGATTTTCCGAATCGACACCTAATTGTTTTTCCCGATCCGAGCGGGGCAGCACGGCACACGACAAGCGCCAATGTGGGGGAAACTGATCACTCGATTATCCGGTCTTTTGGCGCAGACATTTACGTGCCGCAGTTCCGCACAAACAGCGACAAGTTCAATACTGTGAATGGCCTGTTCTGCAATTCTCTCGGGATTCGCCGCAAGCTGATCAATCCTGCGACATGTAAACAGCTAGTGAAAGCCTACGACTCGTACTGCTATGCGGAAGGCTCAAATCTTGGAGACAAATCCAGCGGGTTTGATCATTTGTGCGATGCCGACGCGTACAGCACTATCGGTGCCTTCCCCATCGTGACAAACACGGTTTCGATTACCCAGGTCTTGATGTAAGTCAATTCCGGGAACCGAATCGCCCCGTGCTCTCCAGATGTTGTGTCGCGCTGCTCCAACGTCGGGTCGGTCGCGCCATGGTCATGGCCCAAACCACCACTGTGATTCGACTTTGCGACATGAGGCGAGACCCCTCAACAATCCGGGTAGCGACTATATTTCCGAAATCATTGGATGCTGCACATCTATGAACCACAAATACGGCTTGACCACTGGCGGTTTCGCAAACCACCGACATTCCAGTAGCTCGGGCATTCCGAAGAGTTGGATAAAATCACGAAGCAGGACTTCTCAACCCCAACCGGTTTAGGACATCCCTGAAACGGGGGTCACCACGAACCGGGTCGTAGAGTGGGTCGACGGTAAGATCAAAGAGATCAGGATCCCCTTCCTCGAGAGCCATTTTAAGATAACTTAGCGCTCGGTCTTTTTCACCCAAACGAACAAGGATATTGGCATAAGGAAGGGTCAAAGCGGTTTCGGGATGTGTTTCTCCCCACTCGCGACCGATTTCTAATTGCATCCTCCAGAACCCCAGGTATCCACCTTTCAAGTACGCCCGGCGAAACTTTTCAATGCTTTCTGGAGCGCTTCCACTGGACTGGAAAGCTCGGAGTCGCTGGTCAATCCATTCTGAATAGCGATGCTGAGTCTCGTACAGGATTGCAAGCCAATAGTGCGGAAGAGGGTTATTGGCATCCAGACCAATAGCTCTCTTCAACTCGGCTTCTGCCTCAGGATAATGGTGCAGATGGAAGAACAGCATTCCGATCCTGCCTACCATGTCGGGTGCTACAGGGTCGGAGTCCCGAAGCTTGTTGGCTTGTAGGAGCGCTTCATCCCTCTTGCCCAATCGGCAAAGATGCTCGGCGAGGGTCAAACGTGGCTCAGCGCTTTCCGGATCCATAGCTACGGCTTGACGAAACTCTTGTTCCGCCTCCACCCAATCGTGATCCAGAAACAGCTTAGATTTCCCAAGTAGCATCCGGGGACCACTCAAGCGCGCATTGATTGCCAGCGCTTTCTCTGCGGCTCTTCGTGCATTAGTCCAGCCTTGAGTGGGTAGCATCTTCGCACGGTCTACGAGATGGTCATAGCATGCGGCCAAGCCACCGTGAATTTCCGCGCCATAGGGGTCGTCTTGAAGCGCCTCTGCGTAATACGTGAGTGCACGAGGGGGTGCCTTGCCACCATTTTCATCCCATAAAGATAGGGTAGCTTCGTTGCAATATTGCTGCGCTTTCAGGAAGTTATCGTGAGCGCGGGCGGACTTTGCGGCGGCAATTCGCTCCCTGTACAGGTGATTAATTCCAAGGGCGAGGAAAACTGCGGCAATCAGCGACATTGCCACAAGCGCACAACGCAGTATTTTCTGACGTGTGCTATTGGATAGCCGTTGCATGCGTGCGGGTTCGGCCGCTTCTCTGATAGGTGCAACGAGCCGGTAGCCGCGCTTGTGAACCGTCTGGATGTAGGTGGGACTTCGAGGATTGTCGTTTAGTGCCTTTCGCAGTTCGAAGATGCAGCGAGTGAGGGCGTCATCTGTGACGAAGGCATCGGCCCAAACGGCCTTGAGGAGATCCTGCTTTTTTATCACTGAGCCAGCATGCTCAGACAAGTGCAATAGCGCATGCATCACCTTCGGCTCTAGATGCACAACCGCCCCGTTCGCCGAAATCCTATTCAGGAGAGGTTCGACGAGCCAATTCCCCACATAGAAGGGTAACTCCATGCCCCTTCACACCTTGGATCAGCATTATATCCGAGGTCTTCCCGTCGGGCGGTACCGGCGCATCAGAAAACCATCAGCAAAAACTCAGAAAATGAGGGCACACGTAGCAGTAGCTTTACATGCCACAGGCGCATTCCACGCCGCGCAGGTCACTTCCGAAGGAGGAGGGCTTATGAATGCCAAGAGAATTGCAACTGCCGTGATGTTGTTGGTTATGTCGGTGGTTGTTGCCAGTCAGGAGCAATTGTCTCCCACTAGTATGAATCTGCCAGGCACATTTGTCGTTACCATAAACTTCGAGGGATCAAGCTTCAAGGTTCTTCACAGTTTTACGCGAGATGGTCGCACTACGGTATTGCTTCCCTTTGGAGCTTCAGGCCCGAATGTAGGTGACACCAGAGTAGGAGGCTTGGGTGAATGGATCAGAACTGGACCGCGAGAGTTCGCGGTCACTGAGTTTTTTTTCGACTCGCAGGACACGGCGGCCCCATTACAAAGGAGTCGTTTGAAGCTTACGCTTAATGAAGGAGGAGATTCGTTCAGCGGACCATTCCGATACGAAGTCATCGACACTGACGGAAACTTGCTGTTTTCGGATGACGGAACCTTCTCGGGCAAAAGATTGAATGTTGTACCACTTGATTAGTGGGCTCATTCTGAACGCAGTATGATTGGCGAAGTCAGGCCCCCCAAAGGGTCTGCCTGACAGTAGTGTCCCCACCCGACAGCACGGCATGCAAGGTCAAGTCTTGGCTATCACATATGAGGAGAGACTGAGCGGTCATTGGGTAATCGAAACTGTATTTGGGAAAAGCGCCAATAGTGCTGTACGCATCCGCATCGCACATATGGTCAAACCCGCTGGACTTGTCCCAATAGGCTCCCTTTTCCGCTGCCTTCACAATCAACTCCACCACCGGGACCGGCGCCATTTCCTCTTACCATGGCAACCGATGCCTACGACTGGAATGCCGGACCTAGTCGGACATTTACATTCCCCAGTTCCGGACAAGCAGCGACAAGATCAATACCGTTAATGGCCTGTTCTGCAATTCTCTGGGGGTTCGCCGCAAGCTGATCAATCCTGCTACATGTAAACAACTAGTGAAGGCTTACGATTCCTATTGCTACGCCGAGGGCTCCAACCTTGGAGATAAATCCAGCAGGTTTGATCATTTGTGCGACGCCGATTCTTACAGCACTATTGGTGCTTTTCCGATCGTGACGAACACGGTTTCGATTAGCCAGGTGTTGATGTAATAGTACCCTCTGTCAGAGAGGATACACATCGCCGCCAAGACCCAGCGCGAAGTGGACGCCATCCTGCCGGAACTCAACGCCGCCATCAGAGATCACTTAGGCTATTTGCGGGCCATCGCGGTTGAGATAGTTCCAGAAACTTTCGGGACGGTACGCTAGCGCACAGAAAGCAAAGGACTTGAGCTTTACAATCGAGTCGGCTATATAAGCGCCCAAAAGAGCGACCTGCTCAACCTTGATCCCTAATCAAGTTTGATGGTGAGAATAGAGAGAACGTCATGGCTACGGTGTCCTGTGACGACAGTGGAAACATGGCAGCAGTGCGGGTGTTGGTCGTAGAGGATCACGAACCGTTTCGGCGATTCGTCTGTTCGAGTCTGGGGGAACAACCCGAATTGCAGATCGTAGGTGAAGTCTCGGACGGAATGGATGCGGTTCGAAAAGCCGGGGAATTACAACCCGACTTGATTCTTTTGGATATCGGGCTGCCAAGGTTGAATGGCATCGAAGCCGCCCGACGAATCCGCAAGCTCTCCCCAAAATCCAGGATACTTTTTTTAAGCCAAGAATCTTCAGTCGATGTGGTGCAGGAAGCGCTCGACACGGGAGCATCTGGCTACGTTTTCAAGCCGGATGCGGGAAGCGAGCTGCTGGAAGCAGTGAGTGCCGTCCTTCGGGGCAAGCAGTTTGTCGGTCAAAGATTTTCTGGCCATGATTTCGTGGGTGCTTCGCACAGAGCAGGCTTTAACGACTTCCTAAGCAATGGTAGTTGCAAACAACACCAGCAAAATCGAGAGATCACCCCCTGCCACGATGTGAGCTTCTATTCTGACGATGCAAGTCTTCTGGATGGCTTCACTCAGTTCATCGGGGCCGCTCTCAAGAGTGGGAGTGCAGTGATTGTTATCGCGACCGAGTCACATCGGGATAGCCTTCTGTTGAGATTGCAGGCTCATGGGTTGGATATCGGTGCCGCGATTGAGCAGGGGAGATATATCTCCTTGGACGCTGCCGAAACGCTCTCGACATTCATGGTGAACGATCAGCCTGATCCGCTTCGATTCCAGAAAGCCGTGAGCAATACTATTATGGCAGCGGCGAAGGCTGCAAAGGGAGAACGTCCCCGTGTTGTCGCCTGCGGAGAATGTGCACCTCTACTTTGGGCGCGAGGCAATGCAGAGGCGGCGATTCAAGTCGAACACCTCTGGGACGAAATAGCAAAAATATACGATCTGGACACTCTGTGCGGTTATCCACTAGGCAGCTTTCACGTCGAGCAAGACAGCCACATCTTCCAACGAATCTGTGCAGAGCATTCAGCTATTCATTCCCAGTGAAACAGACTACTGGGTGAGCTTAGAACATCAAATTGGATGTTACCCCACAGCCAGGAGGGAGTCAGTTCCTCTGGACGGCACACGAACGTGGATCGTAGTACCAGAGCCGGGGTGCGACTGGATGGAAATCTCACCGCTCACCAATTGTATTCGCTCTCGCATGCTGATGAGCCCGAGGCCGCGACGGTGGATGGCGTCTTGCGGATCAAAGCCAACTCCCAGATCGCTCACGGTCAATTGAATTTCTCCCGCGGTGCCGTGCAATTCCACTTTGAACTGTCGCGTGCCGCTGTGCTCACCGCATTCTGCAGAGTTTCCTGTAAGACTCGAAACAGACAAAGCGAGATTTCCTTGGGCACACTTCGCGGTATGGCGATATGGCTGAAGTCAATCTCTACCTTCTGTTGCTCGGACAACTCTTTGCAGAAGCTCTTCGCCGCTGCCCCGGATGGGAATCAGCTAGCACTTCGAACCAGCGATTCGGAAGGTAACACTTCCTTGTGGCTCCGTCCTCTCGATTCCGTATCCGCACGTGAGCTTCCTGGAACAGAAGGGGCCGAGCGGATGGTATGGTCTAGAAATGGGCGATTCTTGCTCTTTATCGCTGGCGGCAAACTCAAGAAAATTGATGCTATGGGCGGGCTGCCTGACACCCTGTGCGACGCGAAAGAGATGTTCCTGGGAAGCTGGAGCTCAAGTGGCTCAGTGCTGAATTTCTCGATCCTCCGCAGCCGGTCCTGATCCGGCAGCTAAGTCTGGACGACTGCAGCATCAAGCCGGTCACTAAACTAGACTCAGCGCGCTATGACTTCGGGCACAGGTGGCCGAATTTCCTGCCCGATGGTAAGCACTTCCTGTATGCCGGAGTGAGGAGCGACAAGAAACACGATGTGTTGCTGGGCACTTTGGAATCGGAAGTGAGTGACATACTGGTGCACAACGCTTCTTATCCGAAGTACGCGCCGCCCGGATACCTTTTCTTTGAACGCAATGGCTACTTGTTCGTCCAGCCTTTCAGCCCGAGCAAGCTGCGCCTCACGGGAGACCCAGTGCAGGTGGTCCCGCAACAACTCTTATATGCAGGGTTGGGGGGAATCGCCAGTTATGACGTATCCGACAACGGAGTGCTGACCTACCGGGCACAGGGGGAAGTTCGCAGCAAGCTGGTTTTGCGGGACTCTACCGGAACCCAACTAGAAGCCCTTGGGGAGTCGTCTAAACCCGGGGAGTCCTCTACCTGGAGCGGCGTCCGATTGGCACCGAACCGCAAAAAACTGCTGGCCAGCAAGGACAATAACCAGACTCACATGGGAGATCTTTGGACTTACGACCTCCAGCATAAGGACTGGCAGAGATTCAGTTCCGAATCGACCATAGCGAACGATGTTGGCGTCTGGAGCCCCGACGGTCAAACCATCGTTTACGCGGCTGTAAGTGCAGGCAACTTTAAACTCTATCGCAGACCCGCCGACCGCTCTCGCGACGCGGAGCTGCTGCCGGAAAGCAAGCTGAACCAGTTCCCGGCCGACTGGTCTCTCGACGGGCGTTTCCTACTTTACGAGCAGCTCCGAGGATACCGCCGAGACAGGCGACCTCTGGGTAATGCCCATGGAAGGTGATCGGAAACCTTTTCCGTTGACTCAGACTCGCTTTGACGAACGCGAAGGGCGTTTCTCTCCAGACGGTCACTGGGTCGCGTACAGATCCGATGAATCAGGCAAGCGTGAAATCTACATACGGTCATTCCCTGGACCGGGCGGCAAGTGGCAGATCTCTTCAGGCGGGGGGCAGTCTCCGAGGTGGAGCGACGACGGGAAGAAGATCTATTACTTGACGTTGGATTGGAAGCTCATGGTAGTGCCGGTGACGATGGGTGCTACTGTCCAAGTGGGTGCTCCCCGCTTTCTATTTTCATTGTCCAAGGATTCCGAATTCGAGGTTCTGGCTGAAGGCAAGTTCCTGGTCAACGAACCGGTGGGACAGTTTTCGGGCTCCAAACAGTGGTGCTGAACTGGGACGCTACTCTGGGCTTCAATAAGTAATTCCGGAACCCCGGATCTTTAAGGTATTGTCGAAGCCAACCCTTGGTTTATTAGCATCCCTCCTGATCCGAGACCCGATTAAGGCGAGGTCCGCTAGAACTCAGGAGTCGGGGTCATCATGTCAGCCAAATGCCCGCGATGTCATTCCGATCTTCCCTCGGGTTCCCAGTTCTGCGAATTGTGCGCCATGACGGCGGATGCAGATGTGGGAGGCTCCGGCGCTCCCACTGTGAGTCTCTCGACTTCTCCGGGACAATCGACGCCCGGAGCGACGGTCAACGGGAGGTACCGAATCATCGGAGAAGTTGGCCGGGGCGGTATGGGTGTCGTCTACAAGGCGCAGGACACCCGACTGGAGAGAACGGTCGCCCTCAAGTTTCTCGCTTCGCCATCAACCCTAGGGGAAGAGTCTCGTGAACGCTTCATCCACGAGGCGCAAGCTATCTCCGAGCTGGATCATCCCAACATCTGTACTGTCCACGAATTCGACCAGACGGAAGCCGGGGAGATGTACATTGTCATGGCTTTCTACGGCGGGGAATCCCTCAGGAATAAGATCAAGCGAGGACCTGTCGCAGTCGAAGACGCGATCGACACGACAATTCAGGTGGCCCGGGGGCTGGAGAAAGCTCACCGGAAGGGGATAGTTCACCGGGACATCAAACCTGCCAACCTCTTGATCACCGAGGATGGCACGGTCAAGATCGTCGACTTCGGACTGGCGAAGCTGGCGGGTAAGACGCACCTGACCAGAACTGGAAGTACTCTGGGCACGGTGGCCTATATGTCGCCGGAACAGGCCCAGGGGAAAGAGGTTGACCAGCGTACCGACCTGTGGTCGCTGGGTGTAGTCCTGTATGAGATGTTGACCGGCAAATTGCCATTCAAAGCGGAGCACGACATTTCCCTGCTCCACTCCATCATTTATGAGAAGCCACAACGGCTTAAGTCTGTGAAACCGGAAGTCCCGCCGGAGTTGGAACGGATCGTCCATCGCGCACTGGAGAAGAGGCCGGAATCTCGCTACTCCTCCGCGGAGGCGATGCTGGAAGATCTTAAGAAATATCGGGACGCTCTGCGAAGTGCTGAAACCAGGCCGTTCAATCTCGGAATAATTCTCGAACGGGCCCGAACTCCCCGGATTGCCATTCCGGCTTTGGTCTTGCTTCTTGTTGTCAGCCTCCTCGGCTACTGGTTTCTGCGCCGCCAGGCCAACATCCGCTGGGCGAGGGAAAAGGCCCTGCCCGAGATTGCGCGACTTATCGCGGAAAACGATGATTTGAATGATCCCTATAAGCTTGCGGTACAGGCGGAAAAATTCATCCCGCATGACCCCACACTGACCGAACTCTTTTCAAAATGCTCTTTGCGCATCAACATCACGACCGAGCCTCCAGGCGCCAGGATCTATTTCAAGGAGTACAAGGATCCAGACGGTGAATGGAAATACCTCGGTATCTCACCCCTCGAAAACATCAGAGTGCCGATTGGCATCTTCCGATGGAAGATGGAAAAGGAGGGCTACGAGACCGTGCTGGCAGCTTCTTCCACTTATGATTTCGCTATTTCCGCAAGAAATCCGCTAATTCCTTACAACATTGTCAGAGTGCTGCCCAAGAAGGGAAGCGTCTCGCCGGACATGGTGCGGGTGCCGGGAGCGAAAACAGACATCGGGGAAGTGAGTGACTTTTTCATAGACAAATATGAGGTCACGAACAAACAATACAAAAAATTCATCGACAGCGGCGGATATAGAGACAAGAAATACTGGAAGCACCAGTTTCTCGATGACAGCAAAGCGCTGACCTGGGAGAAAGCCATGGCCAGGTTTGTTGATCAGACCGGAAGGCCTGGCCCGGCCACCTGGCAGGCCGGGAACTATCCAGAGCAACAGGGCGATTTTCCCGTATCAGGGATCAGTTGGTATGAAGCGGCCGCCTATGCGGAGTTTGTCGGAAAGAGCCTGCCCACAGAAGTTCACTGGGGTATGGCACGGGGTGAATATAATCCAATGCTTAGGTGGGGTGGGCTCGAAAACATTGCTCCCTTCAGCAATTTCAGTGGCAAGGGACCGGTCGCTGTGGGGAGCCTCCCGGGCATTACGTCCTACGGCGCCTTTGATATGGCGGGGAACGTAAGGGAGTGGTGCTGGAACAAGACCCCGAAGGGAAGATCGCTTCGGGGCGGCGCCTGGAGCGATCCCCCTTACATGTTCAACGGTGTAAGCCAGGCTCCTCCCATGGACCGGTCACCGAAGAACGGGTTTCGATGCGCTCTTTATCCCTCTCCGGAGAAGATACCGAAGAAGGCATTCCAGGAAGAACGCGTTCCCGAAGACGAATTCCCAGACCTATACAAGCAAAGGCCGGTGGCGGATTCGGTCTTTCAGGCTTACCGGGAGCAATTCTCCTATGACAAGACTGACCTTCAGGCGCGCGTCGAGTGGAGGAAGGAAAACTCTGAAGGCTGGATTCAGGAGAAGGTAACCTTTGAAGCCGCTTATGGCGGCGAGCGGGTCATCGCCTACCTGTTTCTTCCCCGGAACACGCCCCCCCCGTACCAAACTGTCATTTTTTTTCCCGGCGGCGCGGCGCTGCTACCGCAGATCGAGCCAGGACCTTGAAACCCAGTACTCGGGTGTGCTTTCCTTCATCATCAAGAATGGCCGTGCGGTTCTCTATCCCGTTTATAAGGGGACCTTCGAACGCGGAAACGACAGCCTGGCTGCCCTCGTTGAAGATGGGGAGAGTCTCATCAGTCCGCGGAATTGATGATTCAGCAGATCAAGGATTTCCGAAGATGCGTCGACTATCTGGAGACACGGCAGGATATTGACGGCAAAAAGTTTGCATTTTACGGAATGAGCTGGGGGGGGCGCTTCGGAGCCATCATTCCTGCGGTGGAGCCACGTCTCAAAGCCAGCGTCTTACTAGGAGCAAGCATGTCTCTTGCCTTACGTCCCGAAGTGAGTCCAATCAATTACGTAACCCGGGTGAAAATACCGACCCTGATGCTAAACGGGAAGTTCGATATGCATCGTCCCGAGAAGACCATTCAGCCGATGTACGACCTCTTGGGAACGCCCGCCCCGGACAAACAACTGAAATTGTATGAAACCGACCACCTCCCACCGAGAAATGAACTCATCAAAGAGACTCTGGCCTGGCTCGATCGCTACCTAGGCCCGGTCCAGTGAACCCAAGTCCGCGCGGCATGGTTTGAGCAGTAAGCTGGCGTCGTGTGTCCTGGAAATCAGAAGCTCAGCTTGCCCAAACTGCAGGTTGCGCGGGTTGAAAGATCCCAGCCGATTGCCCAAAGCGCGGACTGTGTCCACGATCATCGACACCTGAGAGATAGCTCTCGCGGGTCAGAGGGTAGCCGTACCAACAGAGCGAATGTCGAGTGTGACATCGCGTCCCGTAGCCTCATCGAAAACCCATTTCTACATGCGTGGACTGAGTTTGGCGGGCGCAAGCGCTCGGCCCGAGTCCCGCGCGCGGAACGAGAATCGCGTCGATGACGGGCATGTGTCATCGTGATCTTCCGTGTGCCGCGATTGCCCTGGCGCAACGCCCGTTCCAGGGTCGGCGGTCGAACGACGATTTGATTAAGCGAAAATCTCGTTCACCTTATTCCGTACATGCTGGCCGCGTGAAGGCTTCAAATATCGCATCGTCGATTCCATGTCTGAGTGACCGAGCCACTGCTGCACCGTGCGTAGATCTACGCCCGCCCCAAAGCGACCACGTCGCAAATGTAGCCCGGAACTTATGAGCCAAAAGCTCTCTTTGTCGAGTTTGGCCCGCTCAGCAACATTTTTTAGGACGTCGAGGAAATCGAGTTTGGGTCTGCGGCCCGCTGTCGGGAAGACTAGCCCGCACGTTTTGTCACGCTTTTCCTTCTCGGCCTTGAGGCTTGTGACGAGTTTCGCAGGAATGGGGATTTCGCTCTCCCGGTAATTCTTCGGACCGAACCCATACTCCGGCTTGTACCGGACGGTGATCGTTCCACGGGAAAGATTAACGTCTGCCCAAGAGCAATGCATCACCTCCTGTTCACGCATCCCAGTCATCAGAAAGAACTCAAACCAGAGCCGCTCCTTGGCATCACACTTTGCGAACAGCGTGTCGAGTTCTTCTTTCTCGTACACCTCCGGTTCTTCCTCGACGAATCGCGGCCAGTCGCTCTTTCCTACGAGTCCGCGAATCCCTTGCGCCTTGAGGAACGTCATCACGTTCTCAAACTTGTTGTAGACAGATCGAGGGGCCTGGTCTTTTTCGTCGCGCAGGAACGCAGCGAACTTCAAGAGGTCCTTGCGTTCAACGTCTGCCAGATTGATCTTGTGGCAGGACTCCACGAAGTACGAGAGGGCCGTGCTGTACGCTGCTAACGTCTTCGGTTTCTTGCTGAGCTTCGTTTCCTCAAGGTACTCGGCCACGGTCGTAGAGAGTGACTGTTGTCCGTTGCCATTCTCCGGTACCACGCCGACGCCGTGGTTCACCGCATTCAACTCGGCTGCTTTGCGTAGCCGTCTCGCTGTGGCATCGGCTGCATCTTTGCCCACCGACAGGCGCACCCGCTTGCCGTTCTCGCGCCACTCGAGGTAATAAGCACCTTCGGGGTGACGTTCCTGCTGGCCGTTGACCATGACGAAATCGGGCTTGACGCGGCCATTTGCCGACAGAGCGACAGGGCGGTAGCGCAGCCCCTTGCTGGTTTGGACGCGTTTGGTGAGGTTTACGTCTTTGCTTTGCGTGTTCGCCACCCCCGATTCAACTAGGAATCAGTGTAGGTATCACCAGCTTGATCAATAGGAAAATCAAAAACCAATATTCCTAGTTTTTTATCATTGCGTGATCGTGAGGCATACGTCTCGGCCGCTGACACGGCTGGACTGTATGTTTTAGGTCGGCACTCCTGTCAGATCGGCTGAGTGTAAGGATAGAGTTGACCAATGGGAGAATTGTGGGACCACGGGGTTCGTAATCGTAATAATCTAACGGCTTGATCGCTTATTAGCGGAACGTCTCGGGTTGAATCGGGTAGTTGGAACTTGTGAGCCTGTTCTGAGCTTGTTCGTGATTAGGTTCTGATTGGCGCTACGTGTCTGACAAACTTCATGGGTCGGCCCTGAGAGTCCAATAGAGGATTTGGCTTGCCCATCGCTTGGATACCGAATGCCCACGGCCGACGCTTCGGTCGCCATCCCCGGGGCTTGCCAAGTATGGCGAAAACTGCTGCGCCGACCCTGGCCCAACGGCGTGGAGCGAAGTGCCCGAAGTAGCTCACGGTATGACGATACGGCTGGGAGATGTGCTGCGCCCACCGATCAATGAATTCCTCGATTGAGCACACAACTATTTCTCGTCGTTTTGTGCGCTTGTCTTTGTACCAGAACCTGACAAATCCGTCGGTGATACCAAGGATGCGTCGCTCCGTGATTGGCGGACGTCTCAAATAACGCCCGCCATAGCTCAGAAAGTGTTCTTTTTTTTCCGCCTTCACATGCGTCCTGTGCCACGTCCGCTTCTCTTCTTTCTGGAGCAGACCTTCTACACCAACACGAGTCAACGCTGACTTAACCTCTCCCGCCTCTAACGCACAGCGCAAGAGCGCAATCACCATCCGCTGCCAGCTGCGTGTCAGCTCAGAGCCCTCGAAGTAAATGCTCGACGAGCCCGAATCGACGGTTAGCAGATCGCCAGCCGTGACTAGCATGTGGACATGAGGGTTAAATTCGAGCTTCCCGTTGAATGTCTGCTGTATCGGCATGGCACCGACTTCGATTCCCTTGCGCACTCTGGCATAGCTCATGATGACTCGGGCAGCAATTGCTCCTAGTTTGCGACGTAGGAGTGGGTTGGCGTTAAACAGGGGCCACAAAGTGTCTGGCATCGTGAAGGTAACGGCAACGTAAGGGACGTCAGGGAGAGCCCAGTCCCGGTCGCGTTGCCACTGCGTGGTGGACCAGTTGCCGCAGCCCGTGCATGCCACTCCCGACTTGCATGTGTTAGAGAATTCCCATTCCTCGTTCTCCGATCCGTATTGGCGGCCACCAAGCGCAGGGGTTTTGCATTGCACAGCGCGGAGGAAGACATAGCGGGCATCCTGCTTATAACCATCATGATCCCAATGCTCACGACCCATTATGAGGATCTTCCACGAACGGCTGCGACGAGGAATAGCTGAGACTTTAACCATGCAAATTAAGCGTCCCATGGGCGTTTAGTGCCTGCAGGATGCCCTTCCAAGGTTGACAGCGGGTTCGGCCGCCTAAGCTGACGCGGTTGGCCACTGAGCCTGGGAGAGGATTGTCCAATCCTAGTGTGGCCCTGATGACCGCGCTAGTGCTGAGCGATACGTCGGAGTGTCTGGACGGGAGCGCACGCGAGATGATGCGCTCGGTGCAATTTTCTTCATGACGGGCAAATTCCTCTCTTTGCTGGGACTTGGACATTTTGCACCACAGCCAAGCTCGATGAATTGAGAGTGAACCATTTTGTACGGCGGCGACGACGTTGGGGTGGGCACTGCGCACGATGACCTTGACCTTGGCGACGTTTCCCACGCCCGTGCCAGCGAGTTCGGCAATTTTTCGGCGTACCTCGATGTGGCCAGCCGTCGACAAATTTGTCGACCCCTTGTGCTTGCCTCCGGCGCGCATGTTTTCGTGCGCCTTCTGTGCAAAACAGGATTCGTGTGTTAGGGCCAGACGAATGCGAAGGAAATCGTTAACTCCGCAGCTGCGCTGATAATGGCTGAGTATGAATTGCAAGGCATCGGCTTCGTCCATTGGGTGCTCGATCCACGAAATGTCTGCGCGCCCCTCACATACGGCAAACCACCAGTATCCAATGCCAGCGAGGATCGTCCCCTTCGGTGTGGCGAGAATCAGGCCGGGTAGAGAGAGATCCTTCAGTCGCGCGGCCCGGCTGATGTCGTCGACGAAGCCCTTGAAGTCCACTTCCTCGAATGCTCTGTGAAGCCGCAGTTCGTTTGGCGAGCCTGTAATGCGACGCTCCTGCAGCAGTCTCGTAGCGGTAGGAACTAAGGGCTTGAGTGGAGATCGTAATTGCGATCCTTTGATTAAGGCCAGGGAATCGTTCCCATCCGCCATCACCGGAGAGTTACTCTGTGTAACTGCGCTGCTGACGCTCACCTAGACTCTCCACCAAACGGACGGCGCTTGATATTGCGCAAGACTGCTTCTCTGTCCTGGCATTGTGGTGGAGAACAGTGTCTTGGCTATGCGGCTGCCGAGCAAAGTGCTGGCGCAATCCCCTTCTCGTCATGCCTCACGCTCTCGAGGTTTAGTAGCTTCGCGCGTTCGATTCCGTGTCCGTGCGCGTCATCGACTGATAAACTAGACATTGCGAATCTCCTTACGAAAGCGCAATTGTCGTTGGAAGCCATTGATTACGCAAAAGCATTCCGATTGTCGGCTTATTCGCCAAGACGCAAAATCAAGCGAAAACCAGACAAAAGTTGAGGTTTGAAATACTTGAAGGCTTCGTCGGCTCAAGACCCTAGACAAAATACCTCGCGCAAAGTATCGATATTTCTTGTGGGATTCTTGATAGAGGTTCACTCCGAGAAGAAGTCGGTGGTCAGGGGCATAGCGACGTGAGTAGGTTTCGGAAGAAACTACACCCTCGAGCCAAACGGATTCTTCTTGATGGGGGCTTGGGCTCGCTGCTTCGTAGACTCGTTCCAGGGCTTGAACGTATTCGTTCTTAGCCCGGTAGAAAGCTCGTTTCGCAGTTCGACTCAGCGTCCCAAATTGTTTCAGGGTCGTCGCTTCCTCGCGTGTCGATGTCCTTACGGGCAAAAATTCCTGTTCACGCCTGTCGGCAAGAGCGAGTCTCCCAGGTTGTTATCGATTTTCCCCTCCGAGCGAGGTGACTTCAGAATCTCTCTTCCTTTAGGGTCAAGATTGTTGGCAAGGGGTATATGATCTCTGTCCAGTTGTCGGCCCATCGTGACGAAAACGTCATCAGGGACGCGATTTGAGTCTTCCTCGGTTGCCTCGTAAAACATCTTGCCGGCCAGACGCTCGAATGGATCGAGAGCGATGAGTGCGCGTGCGACGTTGCTGTGCTCCTCGCAATCAATTGCTGAGTGCTGGTCACAAATTTCGTGGAATACAAAATCCCACAGCCGCCAAAGTTCGCACCCTATGAGAATATTCTTGTTGTCCCAAATCGCATTTGGCTTCCATTGGGCTCCAGTTCCACCAAGATCGATGATTAGTAGTTCGAAGGGCTGTGTCGGGTTACCGAAAGGACCTGTGGCTAAGGACTCAATCTCGCGCGATGTCGCTTTTTTCAGTTCTTGAAAGCAAGTATCCGGGATCAGGCCGAGAGTAACCCTCTCAAATGTCATCCACTCGGGATCAAAATTGGGATGGGTTAGCAGTCTATCGGCAAGTCGGTGGAAAAGTGTGCCGAACATTACCTCGCTCACACCGACCTGGCGGACATAGGTGATCACCTCTTCTCTGAGTCGTCTGCTCGCCATCGGAGCGACCGCAAAGTCTAGAGCCGCTCTCGCCTTGGCGGTGATGGACTTGTTGTTCAGGGTCTGCAGGTGTTCCCGGTATACATCACGGCAAATCCGGAGTTCTCGCTTCAGGTCGGCAGCGACCCGATTAATGTACGCGTCATGATCTCTGGTTCGAGCAGCCCCAGTCGTCCCCTAAGATGCTCCCGAGTCACTTCCGCATCTGCTTCCGATGGCTCACGACGTACGATGCGGGCGTCTATTTCGAGGGAGAGCGCTTCATGCGGCAAATGATTCCAGCGAACGAGACTGGGTTTGGATAGCGAGTTCTTCGTATCTAGAGACCTCAATCTTCTCTTCGCGTGTCCAGGGCTGTCCTTGGCCAATACAATTTCAAACTCTTCCTGAATGCACGGGATCGGCGAAAATCTTTGGCCTTGGAGTGATTATGCGTTCGCTAGGCTTCTACGGCAAGGGTACCCAAACGAATTTTGTCGTCACCGCTATCGGACGAGTCTTGCATGACAGAGGAAAAGCGCTCCATCCCACCTTTTCCAGTATTTTCGTGTCCAAACCATAGCCGGACAAGCAAAATGCTTTCACTTCGCCATGAAGAGCGCGACTATCGGGGTTCTTGTTCGAGATACTCGTGAATCGCAGGAAAGAGACTTTTAACTATGACAAAGCACCGGACACCCGAATGAACACGCTTCCTCAATCCGATTGGCTCACGGCTTTGGAAGCCGCCGCATACGTCAAGGTGAAGCCGCGCTCCCTTCTGCTGTGGGTTCGCCAAGGGAAACTTCAGGCATATGCACTCTCCGGTACGAAGACGGCGAGTTGGAGGTTCCGCAAGGAGGATCTGGACTCTGCTCTCCTCATTGCCCCGTGATACCATCCAACCCGCTGACCGTGCTCTCCGAAAGGAGAACAGTTTGAAAAGAGCACGGATAAACAACGGAAGTGTGGTCTGCAACAAACGGTTCGGCGCGTGGAACTTTCTGTGGTTCGACGACGTCGGGAAGCGAAGATCCCGCAAGCTCGGAAATCTATCTGATCTATCGCGGGATCAAGCTGTGAAGAAGGCCGATGCCTTGAGGCAGGAGTTGAAATTTGTTCCTCAGACTTCGGCACTCAAGATAAGGACACTCGATCGAGCAATATCAAGTTGAGAAGATGCCAACCCGATCCAGCACTCGCAGGGTCTACAAGCTGTGGCTGAAAAACTACATCCTGCCGGAATGGGGTGAACAGCCGATCACGAACTTACAACCGCGTCCCGTGGAGCTTTGGCTTTCAGGCCTAAACTTGGCTCCAAAGACGCGGGGACATCTTCGTGGTTTGCTGCACACCATTTGGGACTACGCAATGTGGAGCGGAGCGGTTCCTGTGCAGGCCAACCCCATCGCGTTGGTCACTGTGAGAGGCTGCTCCAAGCGTACCCGGCAACCTCGCAGTTTGAATGTCGATCAGTTCCAGAAGCTGGTTGCACAGCTGAGGGAACCGTTCAAGACGATGGCTCTCCTTTCGCTGTGCCTCGGGCTTCGAGTGAGTGAACTGTTGGCTCTCAGATGGCGCGATGTTGATTGGCTCAACCGTAAGCTCAACGTTGAGCGGGGAATCGTGAATCAGATCGTGGACGACGTGAAGACTGATGGATCCCGAAGACTGATGACGCTCGATCAAGAGCTGCTGGCAATCCTGCGAACATGGAAACAAAACTCGCAGTTCGTGGCTGATACGGACTGGATCTTCGCTAGTCCTTTTAAGCTCGGACGCCTGCCTTACAGCTATACCGGGTTCTGGCGGGAGCTGCAGAGGGCCGCTGCGGATTCCGGTATCGGGCCTCTCGGTACTCACGCTTTTAGGCACACCTATCGTTCATGGCTGGACGCGGTGGGAACTCCTATTGCCGTGCAACAGAAGCTTATGCGGCACTCGGACATCCGGACTACCATGAACATCTACGGCGCTGTCGTGACCGATGAGATGGAAAGTGCCAGTTCCCGGGTGGTAGGGCTCGCTCTGAACCACGTCAACTGATTTGCAAATGATTTATGCCGCTGTAAGCCATTGAAAGA
>CAWAYW010000003.1:0-71961 GCA_963786325.1 Terriglobia bacterium | reverse complement strand
CAAGAGCTTGCGCTTGGCCTGATAACGGTAGAATTCGCCACGTTTGTAAAACTTAAGGAGATCACGGAATGCCCACGAAGAAAAAGACAAACACCGCGTTTTTAAAAATGGCTCAAGCGCCTTTAAAGCCCTCTCCACAATTGGCCGAGGTGTTGGGATCAACCGCTCCCATCTCCCGACCACAGGTCGCGAAGAAGATCTGGGCCTACATCAAAAAGCATAAGCTGCAAGACCCAAAAAAGCGGCGGGAGATTGTAGCCGATGAAAAGCTGAAGCCGGTATTTGGAAAAGCCCGATTGGATATGTTCCAGATGACGAAGGCCATTAGCAAACACCTTAGTAAATAAGGATCGGTTCGCGAGCAGAAATTTGGGGAGAGACGGCTGCCGATTTGTTGCTTTGCGGAACTCATTACCGCAGCCAATTTCGGAAACGGAAGGCTGTTCCATGCCGATCGCTGGACATAGTAAGGCGGCCGGGCACGCCGTTGAGCAAGCGTCATCCTCGTTTGTTGAGAACGCCGTTCAGTTGCTCTGTCAAGGCCTTCGTGGCCTCGTAGAGTTGAACGAGGCTGCCTGCTTGAAATTCGACATCCGTTCGTTTCAAATCGTCGCTGATCGCTTGGCAAAGCGGCAGGTTACCCCGAATCCTTTCCTGAACCAACAATGCCAGAACGCTACCCGAATCCTGTTCAGTCTCCTTGCGGATAACATATTGCTGGGCAGCCCATGCTGCGGTTCTGACTCGATTAACCGCATCCCGGAAGTCCGCCAGAACGCGAGGTTCCAGATCGCCAGCTAGCCAAGGATGTCATGGAGCCGCTGAAGCTCCACTATGGCTTGCTCAAGGGTCGAAAGAAGCGTCAGAACCGGCAGTCGGTTCAGATGTCACGGTTACACCTCGTAATGCTTCCTCGGCACCGCTCTTCAGGTGCTCAACGACCTCTTCTCGTTGCAATAGTGAGCGACACGTTGACGCTTCAGCTTTATTCAGCTTGGGAAACCAGGCGGTCAACAACTGCACGAGGGCGGATTTCCCGAGATTCGGGTTATCGCTCAAGAATTTCTCGATGGCTTGGATGTATTCGGGCATCTTAGTCTCGCCTCCGTAACTTACAGAAAGAGAAATAGCCGGGTCCCCTCTCTAATGGTCACTGGCTTAGTTGGGCGATTGGGGGATCGAGGGATGCACGGAATCGCATGGATCACGGGGAGTGGCTCAACTCGCGAGAATGGCATCCGGTTCCGGTCGCATGTCATGTTCAACCGTAGCGAAGGCGCGTGAGGCGTTGTGGGCGGCCATAGGCTCCAACATATCCGTCGCCGCTTGAATGGGCTTCTCGCAAATCTTGTTTACGCTAATCTCATGCCCGCAGTCCTTACATCTCATGGTGAGTGCCGCCCGCTATGCTTCTGTTCCTGATGTACATGTCTTACGCCTACGCTGTATCGGTGCCGGGTGCCGAGGACATTGGCAGCAACCACGGACTTTGGTTGCTGCGGGTCCCACTACCGCGATAGGCACGCAAGGGCTAATCAACGTGGAGGGCTGCAATTTCAGGTTCACGCAATCTGCAAGTCTCGTCATCTTCGGCACTGTTCGTCTAAAGTATCATTCAATGAAATGCACTCTCTGCGTCGTTTTCTTGTTCTTCACTGCTAACGTGATGGTTGCTCAGAGCACTGCCACACCTGCCGAGTTTGACGTTAACGCCGCTGAGCGGTTCGCCAATCTTGCCCTTGCGTGCCTCCACAAGGAATATCCGAACAAGCTTAGTCACAGCTTGAACAGCGATGCGGATGTGGCCCCACCCCGAAAACTGACGCCCGCGTTCTTCGGTTGCTATGACTGGCATTCTTCGGTTCACGGGCATTGGCTGCTCGTCCGGCGGTCGAGACTTTCCCCGGTGCGCCGTTTGTGCCTTCCGCGCGGGAAGCCCTGCGGCAAAGCCTGACCGCAGACAACGTCGCGCGAGGAGGCGGCGTACCTCCGGGGTGAGGGACGTGCCAGCTTCGAACGTCCTTATGGATTGACTTGGCTCCTTCAATTGGCTGCGGAACTGCGCGAGTGGGACGACCCTCAGGCCCGCGAGATGGCGGCGAACCTACACCCGCTGGAAGAGGCTGCGCTCGAACGTCTGAATGGTTGGCTGCCCAAGCTTTCGCATCCGGTACGGGTCGGCGAACATGATCAGACCGCCTTCGCTCTCGGCCTCATGCTGGACTACGCACGGGCCTCTGGCGACACGAAATTTGCCGACCTGCTGGTATCGAAAGCTCGACAATTCTATTTCGGAGACAAAAGTTGTCCACTATCCTATGAGCCTTCGGGCGAAGATTTCCTTTCTCCGTGCCTCGGCGAGGCAGACCTGATGCGACGTGTATTGCCCGGTCCTGAGTTTGCTCGTTGGCTCCGCACGTTTCTGCCTCAAATCTCCCGCGCAAAGAGTGGCTCTTGGCTACAGCCAGCGGTGTCGCCTGACCCTAGCGATCCGAAGCTAGCGCACCTAGACGGGCTCAATCTCAGCCGAGCATGGATGCTGGAGGGAATCGCTGCTGGTTTACCGAAGAACGACAAACGGCTGCCGTCGATCATGGCGACTGCCAAGGCGCACAGGCGGTCTGGTTTGGCTGCTGTGACAGGCGAGCATTACGAGGGCGGTCATTGGCTGGGGAGCTTCGCGGTTTATCTGGTCACAAAGCGAGGGATTTCAGGCTCGTTGCCCCTTCGGGGTTGACCGCTCCGCGCCTTTTCTTAGATGATTGTGACGCATGGACGTTGAACGCATCATTGACGAGATTGAGCAGATACAGGAAATGTTCGAAGCGCCGGATATTAGGCCGCTAAGCCCCAGCGACCTTGCGGCTGCGAATCGGAGACATGACGAAATGCTCGCGCACAGCCCGTGGTTTCGGCTCTGGCAGCGGTATGGTCTTTGTTGCCGATCCGAGTCTCCAATAATCCAACTACCAGAATAGAGAGCTAAATCTCGGCAGGGATTTCGAATATTCCATCCCATAGTCTCCACGCCCTCCAAGTTTGGTGCTAGGTGCGTAACCCGAAGGCGACTTGAGCGCGACAGCCCAGAACTGAGTCTTGTCTCTAAACGTGCAGAAGTGTCCTGTGACGATAATTACTTCGCAGGGAAACGCAGTCCAGTTTGGGCGCATGATCCCGTGGGCCGCCATTGACCAAGAGACCGTTACCGTTTGTCCAACCATTTCGTTAGCTCATGAACTTTGCTCTGCTTGGTCCACCATCCGTTGATAGAGTTGCTCGGTTGCCTTTTCCGTCGTCGACCCTCGTCGCGCCCACGCAGGGCCACCAAAGTGCGGAGCGAGCCCGTTGTGCTTGATGTCGACACGGACACATTGCTTTCTCTCGCGTTCGTAGACTTCGGTTCGATAGTAGACTTCGGGGTAGTTTTTCTCAGCATCCTTCGCAACGATCTTCTGAATGTTATCGGTATTCGTGACGCCTTGAACTGTGCCGTCGTCTTTTTCTCCGATAAAAATTTTGGCAGTATCTCCTGGCGCCACCGAGTTCGCAAAAGCAACAAGCGTCTTCAGCAGGTCCTTCAAATCGCTTTCGGTGCGGAAAGCCTAGCGTAGCAAACTATCGTATAAAGCTTCGGGCAATAGTGTCCACGCGCTAGCTCTTCGCACTCTCCGGCAAGATTGATGGCGTAGCAGCGGGCAATCTGATAGACGGAGATATTTATCGAAATTTCCACGAAAAGAAGTGCTGTGAACTAGACATATGAATCGCCTATTCGCATACCGGATTTTCCGATCCCGGCACCGTGCGAAACTTCGATTTGGAGAAGTACACGGTAGGCTTAGAAAAGCGCTCGATTCTTTTAAGTTCCTCAAACCATAACGTAGTACGCATGCCCTCACTATTCCGCGGCTCCGAATTGTAATGGGTTACCTGCTCAGGAGCTATAATCACGCAAAGGGAGAAACGTATGCGAATCCCTAGCATCCTTCTTGCACTCCTGTTTGGATTGAGCTCCTTAGGCGCTGCGGCAGTAACCGACAACTCCAAACCGACACCCAATCCCGCCGCGGCCTCTGTCGAGTCTCGTTTGCTGAACGGCGCAGCAGAGCCGATGCCGATTGGCAAGTCCCATCCCGCAAGCGAGCGTCAGCATAACTTCAATCTCCGCAATCTCGGCTCAACCCTCGGCGAGGACGACCGCGATAACGTCTGCTACACGATGCGCAGCTATATTGTGTCGCGAGAAAACCGGGATTCCGATTCCACAAAGCTCGTTGGCTATTCGACTTGCCAACCGTCATCGAAGTATGAACTGAGGATCACGGGCGAGGACCCGAAAGAGTAATTTCCGGTTAACTAACTCAGTTGGCGAAATCACCCTGATCACAGTAGCTATCTGTGATATCGCTGGTTGGAGAACGCTACAGATCGCTCCTCAAGCGATTTTGCCAGGCTAAACGTCCCTGACCCGAGCGAGCGATCGAAACCATACTGCTGCCCACGAGTTCCACGACTTCGCTCAAACGAACAGAACGAATCAACGAGTATTTCGGGTTTGGGCCACCGACTGTACGAACCGGAACGTTCGCTTGGACGGGATTAGCTCTCGATGATTCGCCCGTGGTTGCGCGACGCCGGGACAGACGAAATCTATGCCCCACTGGCAGGCCCCATGACGAGTTGCTTGCAACGACATTCCCATCCTGAAGCGAGGATCAAATGCATATGCGCTCTTCAAATCGCCATGTCTTGGTGGTAATTTGTTTCATTTTCCTACTGGGAAATCTGTGTTCACCAAGGGAGATTTCCATGAGGTCCAAGCGGAATGTGCAGTCGCAGGAGCAAACGACGCGGACGACGATCGACAGCTTCAACGAGGTGTTCAATCGGCACGACGCCGACGGATTGGCAGCGTTTCTGACCGAGGATACGGTGTTTGAGGACACGTCGCCCGCTCCGGACGGTGGGCGTATTGAGGGAAAGGCCGCCGTGGTCGAATTCTGGCGAGGATGGTTCGCCCGCAATCCCGACGCACGGTTTGAGACCGAAGAGGTGATCGTCAGCGGAAGTAGGGCAACCGTGCTCTGGGTCTATCGCAAGATGCGCAACGGTCAGCCATGGCACCTACGTGGCGTTGACGTTTTTACGATTCGAGATGGAAAGGTAGCTGCAAAGCTCGCCTATGTGAAGGGCTGAGGGGTGCCCAGCCGGGGGGGAATGATGGTTGACGCAGAGGCTCTATGTCTTTTGCACTTTACCTGATGTAGCCGGAGGGCACCGTGTATCGAGATAAGCCGCTAAGAATCCTGTTGGTATTGTTTGGATTGATATTTGTGGCTGGCGTGTATCCCTTGTTTACGTCTGTACGCAGTGGTTGGCAAGCGAATAAAGAGGTCGCCGAGCCGATGGCGATTAGTCTCGATGTCACGATGGGGATTTTCTTGCTGCTGGCAGCTGAGCCAAAGCAGCCGCACAACACGCGGCGATTCCGGTCAAAGTCCTCGACGAAAACGTCGAAACATGCGTCGGCAAACTTTCCATCGGTACGATGCACTTTCGGATTAGTTGATAGTCAGCTTGATGGCAGCCCAATACGATTCAATGCGATTACTACAGTTTTTTGGGGTCGACCCCGCGGACACATTCGGCAAGGGCGATGCTGCACAAATCGATTTGAGAGCTTGCACAGCCGCAAAAGCAAAAAACTATGGGCCGCCGCTCAAAACCAACCGGTACGCCTTTCCTGCGATGACGTTTACTGAACCGCTCGCGAGCGGTGTGACAGCGTCCTCCGCATATACATTTATTGTCCCCGTGATCGAACCCGATCCCGGTGCCCGGAACCACTGACGATCGGGACCGTAGCCGCCTTGCGGCAAATATTGCACGTTCGAGGAATCTGTAATCAACACTTTCTTCTGCAGCCAGCGAGCAAAGATCTGATTCTGGTCCAGACTTACGACCGAACTTGCACCGTAGAGAATGCCCAGTAGTTGAGTGCTTCTTGTCACAAAACCCACGGCGACGATGTACTGGTCTTGCCCAGACAAATTATGCAAGAGGACTTGCTGGGAAGCGAAGGTAATGCCATCGTTGGAGAGGCTGTACCACAACGACTGCTCGTTGTGGTGGAGTCCCATCAGGTACCAACTCGTTCCATTCACGACGAACTTCTTAACATCGTTGACGGCGTGATCGGTGTTGAGGGCCGACCCTTGCAGCTGAAAATTGGGCAGCGTGTCAGCAGTCGCGCGGTGTATGGTTTGGGGGTCGTTCTGCCAATCGCTGAAGTACAGTACCCAGGTTCCGTTGTCGCGAAGCAGTACATTCGCCCCGTTGAAGTTGCCGGTGTCAAATGCGGCGTAGCCCTGGATGCTGATCACGTCGGTCAACTGTGCGGCGTAGGGCTCGGGTGTGCCATTCCACTTGATTCCATCGGGACTCGAGAAGTAAACAGGTTTGTCTCCTCCGCTATTGCCCGGCTGCCCGCCGGTGCAAATCATGTGCAGAGAACCGTCAGACAACTGTCGCACATTCACATTATTCACATTGAGAAACGCACCGTTGGCGATCACGTGGTCGCGGTTGTCGAAGGTGAGGAAATCGGTGGTGGTGACGCTGTTGACCTGGTCAAAGGGAGTGTCCGTTCCGTCCCATCCTCCGTAGAACATTCGCCATCCCGCGGTTTGTTCCAGAGGCCACGGAGCGTAGATATTCTGGTAAGGGCCTGTGGTGAGAGGCGCAAACATCGGTGCGCGGGTGTCGGGCACCCAATGCAGTGTGTTTTGCTGCCAGTAGCCGGGATTGAATGAGCCGGCTCCCACACCCTGGATTTCAACCGTGTCGGCGGGAACCGGCCCGGGAACTTCCTGCAATTGCGCCGAGGCGACACTATTGATGTCGATGGAATACGACTTGGCTGCTGATTGGTTCTTCGCGTCGGTCACGCGGATGGTGAACGTTGCCGCCGACTGCGCGGCGTGCGGCGTCCCCGAAAGGATCACCGAGCTGGTCGAACTGCTTCCCAAGGCCAAGTTGTGAGGCAGGCTTCCTGAACTCACGGCCCAAGTGAACGGCGTGACTCCACCCTTGGCCTGGATCGTTTGACCGTAGGCGAACATCACGAACCCATCGGGCAAGGAAGGAGTGGCGATCGACAGAACCGGTGGAGGAGGTAAAGTGCTCGTGCCACCTCCGCAGCTTGCCAGGAGCGTCAATGCTGAGAGTACGCAGAGCAGTTTTGTAAGCCGCAACATGCGAACCTCCATACTGAGCGGAGCGCCTCCGATTCCAATACGGACCTGTTGGTCACGGAACCGTGAGTGTCACGGCCCGCCACCGAGTTTCTCGAAAATGCGGTAGTGCAAGAGGGTTCTCCCGATCAATGGGGCGAAATCTTACGGGTCCCGAAAGGGCAAGTCAATGAAAAGCGTGGGGTTAATTGTGTCTCAAAAGGGAGTATTGGCGGAAAATCGCCAATTACTCATTGACCCATAGTTGGTGTAGGCGTCTGTTACAAAATTACTTTCACGCGTTCGCTATTGGTCCTTGATCCCGTCTATCTTCCGGCAATCGTGCCAGCCGCGCTAGGAAAGATCAGAATCCTGCACTGGGGGATGGAGGCTTCGGACTCGCTAATGAACTGCTGCGATCATGATTACTACTTCGAACTCCCCAGTGAAGGGGAGCGGTATTCTTGGGCAGTTGACCCTAAAGCTGGATCGGGCGTAGCCTAACTTTGAACGTCAAAAAAAAACTGTCCGTCGTCGGCGCGACGACGGGTTCCTTTCACCCCTCAACCCACGAAAGGAGCAAAATGTATGTTCACCCGCATAGTCGAACTAACCAGTAAGCCAGGCAAAAATAAACAACTCGCCGACACCATCGATGAAAAAATCCTTCCGATCCTGAAGAAACAGAAAGGCTTCGTGGATGAGACGGTTTTCGTCTCAGACAAGGAGGATAATCGCGTGCTGGCACAGGGCTTTTGGAATACCAAAGAGGATGCGGAGCAATATCACCGCGCCGAGTACCAGAAAGTGCACGAAGCGATTCGGCACCTACTTGAGTCCGAACCAGTGATTCGCACCTTCAACGTCCACAGTTCGACCAGCCTCAGGATCGCCGCGGGCAAAGCCGCCTGAGGCACTGAGTGGACGCTTCCCCCCTTTCAACATAGGCCCGGGAACCAAAATCAACGTAACATCAACACTAAGGCGTGCTACGTGCGCGCCTTTTTCCATATGCCGCTTTTCTTGCAGCGATCCAAAACCAGCACCATTTTTCAGCAATTGACCCTTGAAACACGCGAGTATTAGCATTTGTTTGACTGCGAAAACCATTTTGAGGAGCAATGTCATGTTCAGCCGGGTTGTTGCCGTCCGGACCAAAGAAGGAAAAGCCAGACAGCTCGCAAAAACTATTCAGGAGAAAATCCTGCCAATCTTGGAAAGCCAAACGGGCTTTGTGGATGAGGTCGTTCTCATTTCTGACACCGAACCTGACCAGATCCTCGCACTGAGCTTTTGGAAGAATCAGGAAGATGCGGAGCGTTATACGCATGAACAATTCCCGAGAGTCAATGAACTGATCTCTCATTTGGTTGAAAGCGCACCGGTCTCGAGGACCTTTAACGTTGATGCGTTTTCCAGCCATAAAGTCATCGCAGGGAAGAAAGCTGCCTAGGCGTAGACATATTTGGCGCAGCGGCTGGGCTGACCGAGTACGGGAGGTGACCAGATGGATGGATCCACCCGACGAAGAAAGATAAGCCGAGTACGACCCTGCCTGGAACAGTTGAGAAGATCATTAAGCCAGTCGTTCCGAGTGAACCAGAGAAGGCACAGATCCAGATTGAAAGAGGTGAGGACCTCTACCGTGAGATTCGTGTGAAGAATGTCTTGAAAGGGGAGAAAGGCGAAGAGGTAGCGATGAAGGAGGGAGCGTCGGTCAACGTGACTATCGAGGCGGACAAGAAAGACACGATCAAAAAGGAAGAGTAGTCGATAGTTCGCAGGTACGATTCAAAAAGGGAGGAACGAACATAGTGCAGACGGGACTATTCCGCTCCACTCTTCTTGTGAGGCGCGCCTCCGATAAAGCACTAACGTCATCCGGCCAGAATCGATGCCAAATTCCCAAGGCTAAGAGTTGCCGAACGATTCGTTCAGGATGCAAAATTGAATGTTGACGCGCTGTTTCGAAACGCTTCTTAGCATAAGAAGCACAACTCGAGATTTTTATACGCGTGAGGCCGCGATTCGCGATGGAGGTTCGGGGTACAGGGAGTCGGATAAAGAACAATGGTGAATTATGAGCAGACTGTCCAAGAAAGTGGCAATAGTGACGGGCGCCTCCAAAGGCATAGGCGCTGGGATTGCAACGGCCTTGGGAGCGGCGGGCGCGCGCGTGGCCGTGAACTATTCCTCCGACCGGCAAGGCGCCGAGCGGCTAGCTCAGGCGATCATCGACAGCGGGGGCGAGGCGATCGCGGTCGGGGCGGACGTGTCCAAGGCCAAAGAGGTCGCGCGGTTATTCAAAGAAGTGGATTCTGCGTTCGGAAAGCTGGACGTTCTGGTCAACAACGCCGGAGTATTCCGTTTCGGCGCCTTCGCGGAGATCACCGAAGAGAGCTTCCACCTGCATTACAACATCAACGTTCTCGGAGCGATTCTCACCGTGCAGGAGGCGATCAAGAAGTTCGGCGCCGACGGCGGTAGCATCATCAACCTCAGCTCCATTGTGGGCTCGCATCCCGTGGCCGGAGCCCTGCTGTATGCGTCCACGAAAGGCGCTATCGAAACACTGACAAAGGGATTGGCGCTTGAACTCGCACCGCGCAAGATCCGGGTCAACGCCATCTCTCCGGGTCATACAGAAACCGAAGGCAATGTAACGGCGGGAACCTTTGCGGGTGGGGCGGGCGCCGTTCTGGCTGAGAAGACGCCGCTCGGCCGGCTCGGCCGCGTCAGTGATATCGCCCCGCTGGCAGTGTTCCTGGCGTCAGACGAATCAGCCTGGATCACGGGAGAGGTCATTCGGGCCGCAGGCGGCCTCGTTGTGGCCACCTGAGTGCGATGTGCTGACCCCGAAGCTAATTCGGGAAGCCCCCTTTTCCAAAGTTTCTCAGCCACGCTGCTCAGCAAGCGGCTGATGTATTTCGAGGAAGGGATAAACCAAGAGGCTGGTTGTATTTTTCAAAAAGCTCGTTATTTCGAGTCTCTTCGTCCAGTTGATGTATGGCATCTTGGGGTTGGTGCAAACTATTCCCTTACTGAGTCGCTGGATCTCTCACTGAGCTACGTGACTTACCTTGCAGGTACGAACACCCACTTCGGACGCGGAGTGACGGTTGGGATGACCTGGAATTTCAATACTCTTCGCTCGAGAGCCTTTGCGAAATCCGGAAGGAGCCCACGTCGCAGTATTTCGGCAAACTAGCGATAACCCGAGCAGAAAATTATGCAGCTGGATCCGTAAACCGACGATCGCGATCCCAAATTCCCCGCCAACGGTCCTCGACAGTGCTCGCGTGCTCCATGCCGTCTTCGCCAGGGGCAATCGAGTTCTCAGGGGCGGTCTCTCCTATTTGCGGCGACGCATACTAACGTCACCTTTCCATTCACCAATCGGTTTACTGCACCGTCATGGTGGTTGAGGCGGTCACTCCTTTGGCATTCGCTCCGATTGACGTTGTCCCGGCACCAAGAGTTGTTGCTACGCCGCCACGCTCGGCGCATTCGCGATCGTCGCCACACTGGCCGAAGACGAACTCCAGTGTGTGGTAAGCGTTATGTTCTGTTTGGTTCCATCGCTGAATGACCCCGTTGCCGTGAATTTGGACGCCGCCGCCAACGAGGAAACAGTTGCCCTGTTGCTTAAAACGGGTGCTCCCTGCATAGAAAAACCCTTTCTCATCCACCAGCTAATTTCAGTAGTCGAGAAAACTATGGGTAAGGCTGCTTAGTCTTCGCACGTAATGGGTGGAAGTCATGTTTAATTTGGCCGAACCAGTGGCTTTTCGCATAAGCGGTGACATTCCGGGTGGTTCGGTTCTATGCCATAAACGGGCCGAGGTCGAACCCTCAATCGAGCAACTAGCCATGCAATACCCTGAACTCTGTCAAGACCCTGCCATCGAGCTTGATCTAGAGCCCTTATACACAACCGACGTTTTTGACGAGGCAAGTTCGCGAGTCAGTCTTTACGGCTTGCCCGAGGATAAGGAAGGGATGATTAAACGTGCCCAGCCAACTGCGTTTTGTACCGACGATCTGTCGGGCGGCTGGATTCTCTGCCTTACCTTGGCGGAGGCTGAGCAGGCACGGGCGTCCGGAGGCAGGATCGAGGCACTATACACGGCGGATGTGATTGACGAAGCAATGGCAAGAGTCAAGCCATACGAGATAAGCAAGTCTGGGAGAAAACGACAAGAGTTCGCGATAGCGAGTCTGATCCTAGCATCGCGGGTAAGCCGACCGAGTTTTTCGATGCCTGAAGATTGGGGTCTAACTAAGTGGAGATACAATGCTGGTAGCATGAAACCTCCCAAAGAAGAAATTTTACTGGCTCACAATTTTACTGAGGAAGACATCTTGCGAGTTCATGAAGCTATATAGGGTTAATTGATACCTCGTTAGAACGCAACGATATGAATAGCCCTCCGAATACGCTTCCCTATAGGTCACGCAACAGACATGGCTGGACGCAAGCGATCCACAGGACAGTAATTGCGCTTTTGCTCCTTTCGTCCTTAGGGATGCCCGCCACGGTATTGTGTGCGAGCCATAGTACGGGACGAAGCCATTCTGCATCTTCATCTCACGTCGGCAGCCATCGAAGGAGACACGGCAGGTCATCAGGGGTCACCAGAGACAGGCACGGACGGATAAGGAGATCAGCCGCCGCCAAGTACTCCTTCGAGCGTCAGCATCCATGCCCCTCTACTGGCAGATCGAGTGGTCGGTGCCCGGGCTACGTGGTCGATCATGTGAAGCCGTTGGAGTGCGGCGGAGCGGACGCCCCGAGCAACATGCAATGGCAAACAGTTGCGGCGGGCAAAGCCAAGGACAAGACTGAAGGCAACTGTAGGCTGTAGCGGAGGGGTTGTAACTAACTTCGCAGAGCATCGTCCTGCTTAATGGTAGCGAATCGTATCACGACTCGGAAACTACTAATCACTCGCATCCGCTCTCCGTGAGGTTGGGACATTGTTTCGAGAGATTATCCAATCGGTTAAAGAACAACGCCTGACCATCGCAGGTTCTCCTCCAGAAAAGCACCTATTCCAACAATCCAGTCACAAGCTGAACCATTCCACATCGCGCGGTTCCCGGCACGCGGGCTTGCCAGTCCGGCTGTACCACCGTACTGCCTGCCAGATCCCTTTACGCTGTGTGCTTGAAAGTGTAGATTCCGGCACAGCGCCGGAGGTCGCTTTAAGCAACGCTAAACGGCGTCTTTGCAGCGTGGGTCCGAGCGATTGGAAACATTGATTCTGGTACACCGACCTGTTTCAAATGAACCGACCATTACAGACAGCGCCGACGAGTCGCCACTCGTCGGACAGCGGGCATATTATTCCGACACAGGAGGCGTCGTGAAAATCCATCTTGCTGTGCTCATGCTGTGCCTGACTTCTGCCGGCTTGGTGGCTCGTGCAGCCGACTATCCCGCGCCCCAATCAGGGAATTTTATTGTCAAAGACTTCCAGTTTAAGTCCGGCGAGAGGTTAGGGGAGGTCAAGCTGCACTATTACACCCTGGGCGCACCACAGAAAGACGCGAGCGGAAAAGTACGCAACGCGGTTTTGATTCTTCACGGCACCGGCGGTTCTGGCCGCCAATTCCTGACGCCCACGTTTGCGGGAGTGCTCTTTGGTCCCGGCCAGCTTCTAGATGCCACCAGATATTTCATCATTCTGCCTGACAACGTGGGCCACGGCGATTCGAGCAAGCCCAGCGACGGCCTGCACATGCGTTTCCCCCATTACGAATACGACGACATGATCGAGCTGCAATATCGCCTACTCACGCAGGGGCTAGGGGTAGACCATCTGCGGCTGGTGATGGGTACATCGATGGGCGGAATGCACACTTGGCTGTGGGCCGAACAACATCCCGATCTCATGGACGCGGCCATGCCTCTGGCCAGCCAGCCGATCGAGATCGCGGGGCGCAACCGCATGATGCGGCGCATGATTATGGATGCCATTCGCAATTCGCCTGATTGGAACAACGGTGAATATGCCCAGCAGCCGCGCGGGTTGGCCGCTGCGCTGGATGTGCTCCTGATTATGGGGAGCAGCCCGCTGCAGATGCAGAAGCAAGCGCCTACGCGCGAGAAGGCGGATGATTTTCTGGAAAACTACATCTCCACGCACTCGAAGACTACTGATGCTAATGACATGCTCTACTACTTTGACGCGTCAAGAAACTACAACCCGGAGCCGCAGCTGGACAAAATCACCGCACCGCTCACCGCCGTCAACTCAGCCGACGACCAGATCAACCCTTCGGAGTTGAAGATCATTGACGTGGACATTCAGCGGGTCAAGCAAGGGAGGTACGTGCTGTTGCCGATCTCCGACGCGACTCGTGGCCACGGTACGCACTCCCTCCCGGCGGTCTGGGGAAATTATCTGAAGGAATTGCTGGGGCGATCAGGTGGTGTGCAGTAACGGTATCGCTGGGAGAGTAGTTTTCTGAATTTGCTGAAACCGCTGCTTTTCCCTAAATTCAGCATGTCAAGGCACAATTCTCGTCTATCCGATGCACAGAAGCAGTGTGAGGGGGAGGCGATGTAAGCCGCCTCCCATCTCTCTCACTTGTTACCGGTTTTACGCGGCCCTGCCGGGAGCCTTGGCTTCGAGGGTCTTCTCGCCGCCCAGGTTAACTTTGATCTGCTTGGGCTTGGCTTCGGCCTTCTTGGCGAGCTTGATCTTCAGCAGGCCCTGGTTGTAGTCGGCGCTCACTTGCTGCGGGTCCACCGAGCTGGGCAAGGTGAACGAGCGGGTGAAGCTTCCGTACTGCCGCTCGACGCGACGGAAGTTCTCCTCTTTCTCTTCCTTCTCAATCTTGCGCTCGCCGTGAACGGTGAGGGTATTGTTGTCGATGCGGACATCAATGTCTTTTTCGTCGATGCCCGGGACTTCAAGCTTCAGAGTAATGTTGTGCTCGTCTTCGTAGATGTCCACCGGCGGTGCAAAGCTGGTGGTTGTCAACGCTTCTTCCGGGCCTTCGGAGCCATACGACTCACGGGAAAGACGGTTCATACGGTTCAGGCGATCTTGCATGACGGAAAACTCACGGAGAGGATCCCAACGGGTCAATAGGGTCATAACGCAGTTCCTCCTTGGAATAATCTAAGAGGGAAAACTTCAGATGGGCTGACTTAGTTCAGGGAACCTGAAAGAGGAGAACGATGCTCACTCCACCTAACCGTTGCATTTGAATGGCCCTCTGCATGAACCGCGCTAACTTGCTGTTTCGATACGCCACCGAGCAGATCGGGCACCTGCAGTCTGGGTTCCGCCGTGTACCTTTGGGAGAAATCACGCACAAACGGTAGGCGACCGTCTGTACTGCATACCTGCCAGAGTGGTTTTCTTGGCGGCTGCGGCTTTCCTGCCAAGCCTCGAAGCTCGATGACATTACCGAGCTTCTTCACCAACGTCCCGATAGCGGAGCAGGTCATCTGGTGCACTCGTATGTGCTCTGGTACGCAGGCCTTCTGGAGGAGGCGGCCAACGAATGCGAGAAAACACGGTCCCTGGTGCCGGGACTACGGATTTAGCGTCGTGCGGCTATGTCTTTATGGACCTGAGCAGATATGAGCGCGCTCGGGAATATCTGCAGCTGGTATCGGGCACGGGACGGCGAGGTCGAAATCCTCCTCCACGAAGGCAAGTACGATGCAGCACTTCGGACTCTGAAGTCATTACCGGAAACAATTCCCTTCAACGGGCGGCAATTTTTGGAGCCGTGCCTGCTGCACCGTTCGCCCACAGCTAGAGAAACCGCTGCGGCACGAAAATTCAGTTCGGGATTGATGGCAGATGACGATCCCGGCCCAAAATATTCGCTCGCGGGATGGTACTCGCTTTGCGGTCAACCGGATCTCGCCTATCCTGCATTGCGCCGGGCCATTGGGCAAAACTACTGCGCCTATCCCCAGATGGATACAGATCCTCTGTTGGCCAAGATTCGTGCCCTGCCGGAGTTTGCGGAAATACGCTCGTCAGGCATTGCGTGCCAAAAGCATTTCCTGGAGCACCGGAATCAATAAGCTGATGTGTTACATGGACCTGATGGTCAGCCGCGGTTTGTCGGCGCGCTCAAGGGTGGTGTACTCAGGCGTTCGAAATGACGAATATGGGATTGCCACACGTCTTTCTCTCCCTTCTACGTGCCCATTAATTAAGATAGAGCGCGTCCGACTGGTAGTGGACGAACCATTCTCGTTGGAAACCTGTTTTCTTTCAGCGAAAGAGTTTGCCGGGTTGGTGCAAGCTCCGCTTGAACGCAGTTCGCTGTTTGCGACTTTGAATCATGAGTACGGAGTTGAACTTGCCTGGGCGGACGAAGAAATTGATGCTGTACCATCGGATGTGAGAAAAACGCCGTGAACCGCCTGCGGGAGGCTTGGGCGACTCCGCTGACATCCCTCGCTTTATTGCGACTCTGCCCCGTTGCGGTTACCGTTTCATCGGGACCGTCAATGGTTCTGCCAAACAGGATAGCGTCTCCGCGGTGGATTCCGGGACTGTGTCCGTGCCGGAAGTAGTGCAGCGCTTACCGGAAGCGGTCACTACCAAGGGCCGTAGTATGTCGCCTGTCTGGATGGCCTTTGTGGCTCCGCGGAAAGAATTCTTAGCGAGCTGAAAAAGAAAGGCAGGCCCGGTTACGTCTCCTATGCCATTGCAGAAATCTGGGCCGCGCTAGGCCGCAACGTGGAAGCACTGAGATGGCTGCACAGAGCCTACGACGAGCGTGCTGCACAGATGATTGGTCTTAAGTGAAATTTTAATTCGCTGCATTCCGATCCGCGTTTCCAAGATCTGGTGCGACTTGTGGGTGTACCGCCACCTCAAGCCTAAACCCGTAGTACAAACTGACGTGGTTACAAGAAAACGAAGTCGCTGCTTGCTGGGAGGCTTCCTGTTGTCGGGGCTATGTCTGCTTACTTCGGCCCAGACAGCCGAGCTGTCCGGCACTGTCGCAGATCCATCTCGCGCCGCGCTTGCCGATGCGATCATCACGGCGACGAACCTGAACCCCGTGTAGAGCCGAGGCCCTGTCCGAAAAGCTCGAAGCGTTCTTACGGATTGACGTGAAGACGATTTACAGTTAGGTGCGGTGCGGGCTCATCCCGCACATGCGGATCGAATCGAATGTCCGCTTCTCGAAACACCAGGTGCAGCGCTGGCTGGAAGAGCGCAGCTTCGAGCCCCGACTGGCCGTTGGGGCTTTTTAATTTATGTTGACTCCCGACCCTGCTTCGGAGCAGACTTCGTTCGAATCACCCTTCCTGAAAAAGGGCGCGCTCGTCTCGGGGTGTCCTATGTATCGCCCACCACTTCGTGGCCGCCTGGCTCTTGCCAACCAAAAAGTTCTCCTTATCGACCGCTGCCAAGCTACGCGCGAAGCCCGCGCTGCCGTCCTGCGAAGTCACGGAGTCGAGGTGCATGAAGTCGAGCACCTCTCGACAGCACGATTTCTCTGGCAACCTAATGTCTACAATCTCGTGATGTTCGACATTCGCAGGTACTCCCGCGAGGAAGCGCTCGAATTCTACGAGCAGATTAGGGCAGCGGACCCACGCCAGCGAATCGTCTTTCTCACCGGACCCCCAAAGTACGTGTCGCGTACCTGGCCCGGTGAAATCGCCGAGGGTGACACCTCACGTGGACAGTGGGGAGAGACGGTCAAACGGTTTTTGGCAGCTGCTTGACGTCTTTGTGCAGCCATAACGGAGCATCAAATGGCGTTAAGAGTTAGGACACAGGTATCCGGTGACGTGTTGATCTTCCTATGCGACGGTCGTATTGTGTTTGGCGATGAAGGCTCTGTCTTGCGGGAAAGAATCGGGAACGTGCTGCAGGGAACCGCGAAGGTTGTGGTTAACCTAAAGGGCGTGGATTACATCGATAGCGGGGGACTGGGCATCCTCGTTGGACTGTTGGTCTCAGCTAGAAACCGGGGTGGCGAACTCACGCTGGTCTCTCCCCGCGAGCGCGTCAAGGATGTGCTTCGAAACACAAATCTGGACAGAATATTTAGGGTGTACGCAAACAACGACGAGGCTGTCGCAGCCTTCCGCAAACAGGTAGCCTGACGGAATACACATGTTGCGGAAGCAAACGCCTATATCCTTAATAGAACCTCAGTTTGGGGACGTTCTCGGCGCAGCCAGCGGGAGGAACCCGTATGGATCGCGTTCGCTTCACAACCCACCGCGGCAAAGAAATCCTTCTCGTTGATCTGACCAACTGTAGCGCGGAGGAGGTAATCGAATTGCTATCCGAAGTCCAGCGCATTGTGACGGCGCAACCGCGCAACTCGGTGCTCGCCCTGGGCGACCTCACGGGTGCCGAGTTCAGCCGCGCCGCGGTCACCCGCATGAAGGAAGTTGCCGTATTTGATCGGCCGTATGTCAAGCGGACCGCGTTTGTGGGTGCCGAGAGCCTACCTCAAGTTTTCTACCAGGCGCTGAAGACCTTTTCCCAGCGAGAATTCCTCCGGTTCGAGACGCGGGAGGAAGCGCTGGACTGGTTAGTCAGGGAAGAGGAAGGATAACAAGCAAGCCGTTCTAGCCGTGCGCTCTTTGGCGAGAGGTACAAATGAACGAGCAATGAGCGCAGAAGAGGTCGAAGCCTACGCGGTGGGGGAAGTCACGACGCCGCAGTTTAAAAGGGTTGTGGGACTTTGGTTGGTATCACCTTGCGGACCGTCCCAAGCTAACGCTGCATTTCACAACAGAAGAGGAAGCCCGGGAGAGTCTGGCACGGTTGGCGAATTTGTCGCGGATTTTTAATCATTTGCGACCGAACTGGTCGCTGGCACGGCACGGCCAGATGGTACGACGGCTGGGAAGCAGAGGGCATCGGAGGGAACGAGAAGGAATGAGACGATCGTCGGTATGCGGGGGCGTAGTTCAGCCGGTTAGAACGCCTGGCTGTCACGCAGGAGGCCGCGGGTTCGAGTCTCGTCGCTCCCGCCAATTCTTCGAATCGGCGCCGTATTTGTTTATCAAAACGTCACAGGCCAAATTACTTCGCGTTTTCTGTTAACCACCGCACTCTTAGAAAAGTTTCCCACAGCCGACTTGTCGGTACAAATCTCAAGGGGGCAGCCGGATTGCTTCCATTTGTATGGATAGTCGGCTTGCCGACATCCATGTAAGTCTTTGTCAAGAGAAAACAGAACTCTCCTGACGCGCGCTACGGAGGAGCGCGCACTACCGAACCTGCCAGAACCCGCAGCCCGCACGTGTGCCTCTCGGCGGTTGGTTCCTGCCTTCGCAGAACCGGACATCCATTCGCTGTCTCGGGCCGGTGAGGGCCGTCACAGAAGATTGAGTCTGTGTTCGCTGCCAGTCCTGAAACAATTCGAAGAGAGCCTCGGGAGTTTGATCTCCGTCGCTCAGTCGGCAAACGGCAGGACCTGGCAGCCTGCGCTCTGTGTGATTCTGATGTTTTCTCCTGCCGGCGGCGATTAGGCCGCCGCGCTCCTGTGGTCTTCTGCAGGCACGAAATCCTTTTTCCCGCGATCCACGGCCAGCAGATATGCCACCATCTTTCGAGCTACCGCAAGAGTCGCTCGATTGGCATTCCCTTTCTGTTTCTCGTTTTCATAGACCAGGGCCAGATCATGGTCTTGTCGGGGCGCCAGCTTGGCGGCTTCCACGAGCACATGCTGGATATGCTTGTTGCGCTGTTTGGACAGCGGTGTGCGCATCACCTTGTCGGCTGAGCTCTTTTCCGCACCGCAGAGCCCGCAGTAACTGATGGCTTGTCGGATCGACCGGAAGCGCGAAACATCCCCTACCTCCAGCGCCCAGGTCAGAGCCGTGATCGGTCCCACTCCCGGAACCGTCCTGAGCCGTCTGATTCTGTCGGCCAGCAAAGGATCTCGCTCGAGAGAACTGACCAGGCCGTATTCCGTTTTCTGCAATCGTACGATGGTCTCCCGGCTGAGCTTTAACAAAGGCCGGATACTTTCATGGACCTCTTCGTGGCTCGACAGCAGCTCACGGAAATAGCCGACTTTGTGCAGCCGCTGCTTGTTATAGCTCACCCCGGTTTCCATCAGCAGACCCGAAACCCGATTCTTCATCTGAACCATCTGGCGCACCAGCAGCTGTCGGTAGCGTAGGGTTCGGCGTCGATCCCGTATCTCGGTGGATGCCATGTGGCACTCCGGCAGGAAGTCGCAACGCAAACAGTCGGCGATCTTGTTGGCGTCGATCCGATCGTTCTTCTTCTTGGCGGCTGCGATGGCGCGCAGCATCAGGGGATGTGCCACCTTGACCTGCTGCGCGTGCGGGAGCAGATGATCGTAGATCCAGCCCGTGAAAATCGTTGCTTCCATGGCGATTATCCGTGGTCGCGGAAGAGTTTCTATCCAGTGGTCCAGTTCGCGTCGGGTGGCTCCGATTTTGCCTTCCTGGTAAACCTGGCCGCTCGCATCCTTGACGCAAAAGCTGATCGTCTTCTTGTGCACATCCATCCCGATGTAATACATAATGTCCATTGAGGAGCCTCCGTGGTTGTTCTCTGAATCAACGTTCCCGTTGAGTTCAGCCTTTTGTACACCACGCGCTCCTCACTAGACTTAGCATTCAAACAATTCGGAAGTCGAATGCTGGCTTCGAATTGAAATCCCGAAGGATAGATGGTCCTAGAACGTTCGGAGGGGATTCCCAGGATAGGTTCTTACTCGACAGCCTTTTTGCGAGCACCAGCATTTCGGTCCTGGAAAGACGCCTGCTCGGGCGAGTTCTGCAAGAAATGGATCAGGTAACGGGGAGTCAGTGGCTCTCCCGTCCCACCCCGCATCAGGTTATCCATGGTCTTCGCTGCCCCGTGAGAGTAGAAGTTGGTTTTCAGGTATTTGCCTGCCCTTTTATCCCATTCTGTTCCAAACTCTTGGTCAGTCTTGTGCTGAATCTGGTGCGCTACCATCTCGCCTACGACAAAGCTTTGCAGGTAGATGGGATCGGAACCATACATCGGATTGAAAGCCCACACCGCGGCGTCATGCATGTCGACGCCAAGGTATTTGGCATGGATGCGGTTATAAACAGCGGAGGGATCTTGGTCGGGATCGGCATACGCCTCAAACTCCGAAAGAGAGTCAGCTATCGTATTTCGCACAGTGAAGAGCGACTTGAGTCGATAGGTTTCCCCGACGATGCTTGCCTGCTCTGGGGTTAGCGCAAATAGTTTCGTGTTCACCTCTGGGCGATACAGCATCAGTGCGATCACCTGTGCCATGCCTTCGTCCATCGGTTCGGCATAATTGTTACGCAGTAGGAACGAAGGCTCTGCCATCATCTGGTAATGGAGTGCATGGCCGGTGGCGTGCAACAAGCGGTCATAGAAGTAGGTCCCTGAGTATCGGTTTGCCAAGACCTTTACTTCCCTCCCGTAGAGCACGGGATACGCGGCCCCGCCAAAGCTCAGGTCGGCGACGTGCATCTCCACGGGATCGAGGTTGTACCCTAGTCCTGCCGTGAGCTCCTTAGCCTTGGTCCAACCATTCTCGATCAAGAACCTCCGGGACTCAAACTCGTTGGTTAAGTGGGAGAAGTAGAACTCCAGATCCCAGGGCTCGATCTTGGAAATACCAAGTTCGCGACGCATCCGTTCCAGCAAGTGTTGGTATTCGGGCTCAGTCTCTTTCCTAATGACGTCAAACCACTCAAACAGCGTCTGAACCTCCATGCCCTTGCGCTGCAACATAAACGTGGAGAAAAGTTCGGAGGAATATTTTCTCGCGAGCTGATTGCGTAGCTTGATGGCGGTTTGAATGCGCTCGCTGTTTGCAGCAGTAATCTGGCTGGTGGCCCTCCATGCCTGCTCACGCAGCGTCCGATCCGAATTGTGCGCCAGAAGATCGGTGAGTTCGGCGCGGGTCAGTTGCCGATCGCCAACTCTATAGCGAAAGGCGTTCTCTTGCTGGGTGATCTGCTCCACAACTGCCGTCAAAACGGGATCATTTGTGATCCCAGTGTAGATGGCTTCATTGAGAAACAGCTTGCGCCTTGCCTTCAAGAGCGCATCGGGAAAACTCGTGCGTTTGAGTTCTCGGAGGAAAGTATCGTCGGAGACAACGGTACGAATTTCCTCTTGAATGGGCCGTGATGAGAGTTCGTGCTCTCCCATAGCGATTTTGTACTCGGTCCTCCAGTAGTCGGCATATAGGTTCTCCAACTGCGTTTCCCGGCTGTCGAGCCGGGCCGCAACAACAGCAGGATTCTCCGCCACCGTCGCAGACAAGAGCACTAGCGACATCAATAACCGGGCAACCATACATTCAATTGGACACAAGGGTATGGAACATTGCGAAGAGGAAACAGCGGCATGCCGTTACATAAGTCACAGAACGATCACTAATCTTCGTACTCAGGCTGAGTTATTTTCCAAATTGGGATGACGGGGATTTCCCTGGGGGACAGGCGCTCCCGAAGTTTGACTGAAGCAAAGCCGACTTATCGGGACCGATCCGCCGTTGTCTCTTGGATTGCCCGAGGATGGGAAGGCTGAAGTAGGGCCAGTGTTGCTGCCACTAGCCGAGAAATTGCGGAGACCACTTCCTCTATCAACGGGGCCGATGGCAGAATTACTTCCTCCGTTTCTCGAATACCTCTTTCACCACGGGCAAGATGGAAAAAGCGCAAGGCCAGCCCGCGTAAAAGGCGATGTGGGTCAATGTCTCGGAGGCTTGCTCATGCGTCAGACCGTTATCCATAGCGCGCCCGAGGTGATACGTGATCTGGCCGGTCTGCCCGTTGGCAATCAGTGCGCTTACAGTTACCAGACTTCTGTCTCGCGGCGAGAGGCCAGGACGCAGCCAGAGATCGTGGAAGAGAAGATCAGTCGTGTTCTGCACCAGGCCCGGCGAGACAGAACCGAAGTTGCTTTCCACCTGCGTAGCCCTTTGCTTCTCGGCTTCCTCATTCAGCGACAAAAGCTTCTCCTTTGCCGGCGGTAGCTGGTCCGAGCCAATACCGTTTTGATGGAAGATGTTTTTCGCGACCGCAACACCGGACATGGCATTTGGCCATCCGGCATAGAAGGCAAGATGCGTGATGATCTCCGATAGCTCGGCCGGCTTCACGCCGTTGTCTAAGGCAAGAGCAAAGTGATACGGCATTTCGATAGTCTGAATGCGGGCGATCAGCGCCGCGACGGTGACGACGCTGCGATCACGTGGAGAAAGCCCATGGCGCTTCCAGACACCATCGAGGAGTGGTCCTCTCGTATACAGTTCCAGTGCGGGCGACACCGAGCGAACATCGTTATAGGTCAAAACCGTGGGTAGCGAACCGCTCTTCTTGTTGTCAGCCATATTCTTCTCCCGAGTCTCAAGCGGCTCGATCCGCCAAAATGCGATGATGCTGAGGGTCAGACCGCCTTTGATCACAGAGCGCCGTCCAGCATTCATCGGCGCTCCGGCTACAGAGCCGACGTGCTCGGTCGGATCGCCGAATTCGGAATGACCCAACGGAACCCTCCCTAGCGCATTACATAGCCGCCATCGACGGAGATGGACTGGCCGGTGACGTAACTCGCTTTCTCACTGCAGAGCCACAGAACGGCGTCGGCGATCTCTTCTGGACGGCCGAGGCGCTTCATGGGCACAAGGGTCTGGAGCATCTTGTCCAACTCTGGTCCCTGGCCTTCGGCGATCATCTTGTCGGACATCGGCGTCTGGATCATGCCGGGGCAGACGTCATTCACGCGGATGCCGCGGGTCGCGTACTCAAGCGCGGCGCTCTTGGTGAAGCCGATCACGCCATGCTTCGCGGCGTGATACGTTCCACGCTGGCTACCGCCGATCAGACCTCCGAGCGAAGAGCAGTTCACGATGGCGCCACTGCCCTGTTTGCGCATGACCTGTAGCTCGAACTTCATGCAGCTCCAGACACCACGCAGGTTGACGCCCATCACGCGGTCATAGTCAGCGCGCGGAGAGTCGGCGGTTTCCGCAAGAACATTCTGGATGCCAGCGTTGTTATAGGCGGCATCCAGTCGCCCGAACTCAGCCACGGTCTTCTTCACCATGGCTTCAACCTGCGCATCATCCGACACGTCACAGATAACAGCCATCGTCTTGTGACCTTTGTCACCGAGTTCCTTCGCCGCAGCCTGAACTTCGTTCTCGGTCCAGTCAGCGAGGACGACAGATGCGCCAGCTTCAGCAAAAGCTTTTGCTGTCGCGAGACCTAAGCCGGATGCTGCGCCCGTTACCAGGGCGACCTTGTTTTCAAATGTGATATTCATGGCTCTCTCCATAATTCAGTTGAGTTAGGAAGTTCTCGTTTAACGGTCGATCAGCTTCGCGTGAGATGCGGGGTAGCGTTCGCCTTCGACCTTGATTGCGGATGAGGCCTCTTCCAGTGCGCGCACGTCTTCGATGCTGAGTTCGACGGATGTCGCACCGAGATTTTCTTCGAGGCGTGAAAGCTTGGTGGTGCCGGGGATGGGCGCAATCCACGGCTTCTTGGCCAGGAGCCACGCGAGCGCGATTTGTGCGGGTGTCGCTTTCTTCTCCTCGGCGAATTCCGTGATGACATCGACGAGCGCCTGATTGGCTTTGCGGTTCTCCTCGCTGAATCGCGGGACGATGGCGCGAAAGTCCGTGCTGTCGAACTTGGTGGAGGCGTTGATCTTGCCAGTGAGGAAGCCTTTGCCGAGCGGACTGAAGGGCACGAAGCCGATACCGAGCTCTTCGAGCGTGGGCATGACGGATTGCTCGGGCTCGCGCCAAAAGAGCGAGTACTCGCTCTGCAGCGCGGTGATGGGTTGCACCGCGTGTGCGCGGCGGATGTTTTTTGCGCCTGCTTCAGAGAGCCCAAAGTGTTTTACTTTGCCTGATTGGATCAGATCCTTGACGGCGCCAGCAGTGTCTTCGATGGGCGTGTTGGGATCGACGCGGTGCTGATAAAGGAGATCGATGGTGTCGGTTCGAAGGCGCTTAAGCGACCCCTCGACGACCTGCTTGATGTGGTCCGGACGACTGTTCACGGCAGTCCACTTGCCGTCATTTTTCGGATCGCGCTCGAAGCCGAACTTGGTGGCGATGACCACGTCTTTGCGGAATGGAGCGAGCGCTTCGCCGACAACCTCTTCGTTGACGTACGGGCCATAGACCTCGGCAGTGTCGAAGAACGTCACGCCTCGCTCGACGGCTGCGCGGATGAGCTTAATTGCCTCCGATTTTTCCGTTGCGGGCCCAAGGCCGAAGCTCAATCCCATGCATCCAAGACCAAGTGCCGATACCTTAAGACCGCTCTTGCCCAATGTGCGTGTCTGCATTACGTCCTCCAGGTTGTGCGATATAGATCGATTCGCACACACAAAGAATAAGATGCCGTTGCTCATGAAACAATCCGCTTTCCGGCGCAAGGCGTCATGAGTATCATTCATGAATGATAAGAAGTGAGTTGGCGGAGCTTTCGGCGTTCGCAACGATTGCGGAAGAGCGCAGTTTCACACGCGCTGCCAGCCGGCTTGGCATCTCTCAATCCGCGTTGAGCCACTCCATGCGCGGGCTCGAAAAGCGATTAGGTCTTCAATTGCTCGCGCGAACCACGCGAAGCGTCTCTCCAACGGCGGCAGGCACAGCGCTTCTACAAGAACTTGCTCCTGCCTTGGAGCGAATCGAGCGGGCTGTCGCGGAGACCCGCAAGCAAAGGGAAAATCCTGCAGGCCGAATTCGGCTCATCATCCCTCGAACAGCGACCCAGATGGTGATTCTGCCGAAGCTGGCTCGATTCAATCGCACCTATCCGGAAATCATCTTGGAGATCACTTCATCCAACGACCCTGTCGACCTTGTAGCCGGGCAGTACGACGCTGGCATTCAGCTAGGCGAGTTCATCCAACGGGACATGATTGCCGTCCGGGTGACCCGGGAGATGCGTCTCGCGGTCGTCGGATCGCCGCAGTATTTCAAGTCACGCAATATTCCGCGAAAACCTCAAGACCTCAAAGAACATTCCTGCATAGGTTTTCGCTTTAGCAACGGTCTCTATCGGTGGGAGTTCGAGAAGGGCCGTAAGGCACTCACAGTTAGCCCACAGGGTCCCGCGTCTTTCGATGATCCGGACCTGGTAATCCAAGCAGTGTTGAAGGGCGTAGGAATAGGAACAGCGATGGAAGAGACTCTCAGTGGCATGATTTTAGAAGGACGCTTAATTCAAGTCTTGCGAGATTGGTGCCCAACCTTCCAGGGCTATTTTCTCTACTACCCAAGCCGTCGAAATCAGCCTGCCGCGCTGGCCGCCCTGATTGAGACACTCCGACTGTCGGATTGAACTCCTGCAGTTACCATCCGCTCGATGGTAGCAATTAAGGGCCTGTGTTTACCAATACCGCGTCACTTCCGAGTGGTCGGCAAAGGGAAACTGTGAGTGGTATGCAGCAGGAGTTGCGTAAGGACCGGTCTAATCCGGCCTGAGCCATTTCATCGGACAAAACTAATTCTGCCCCTCTTAGGCCGATTAGTAGCGAAAAACGCATAAGCACCCAGAATTTTGTCTCCAGCCTAGCCGACTTCTCGTTACTAATCACGTGATGGCTGACCGGACTGCTTCCAGATAGCCGACAACATATCCAGAATCCTTGCATTCTCCAACGTGCCGCGCAAGGCTATAATGGCGCGCACGAATGGCTCTGACCGCTGGCACGAGACTCGGTCCTTATGAAATTCAATCGCCGCTAGGCGCGGGCGGAATGGGTGAGGTGTATCGCGCACGCGACACACGGCTCGACCGCACCGTCGCCGTCAAGATTCTGCCTTCTCATCTGTCCGAAAACCTCGAAGCCAAAGCAGCGCTTCGATCGCGAAGCGCGCACCATCTCGTCGCTGAATCATCCCAATATCTGCACGCTCACGATGTCGGCCACCAGGATGGAGTCGATTATCCTGGTCATGGAATTTCTCGAAGGCGAGACTCTGGCCGATCGTCTGCGGAAGGGGCCGCTTGCCGCCGGAGCAGTTGCTGAAGTACGCGAATCGAAATCTGCGAAGGGTCTGGAGAAAGCCCACAAGACGCGGCGTCGTCCATCGCGATCTGAAGCCCGGCAACATCATGCTGACCAAGACCGGCGCGAAGCTCATGGACTTCGGATTGGCCAAGGCCACTGCCAGCCGAAGCGCCTCACGCTTCAAGTTTGACAATGACCTCGTCCGGGCCATCGCCCGCTCAGCCGTTGACGGCGCAGGGCACGGTGCTCGGGACGTTCCAGTACATGTCACCGGAGCAGGTGGAAGGCAAGGAGGCCGACGCGCGCAGCGATATCTTTGCCCTCGGTGCGGTGCTCTATGAGATGGCCACGGGGAAGCGGGCGTTTGAAGGCAAAACCACAGCCAGCGTAATTGCCGCGGTGCTGGAACGGGATCCTCCACCCGTCTCGACCGTGCAGCCGGCGTCGCCACCGGCGCTGGATCGAGTCGTGAAAACCTGTCTGGCCAAGGATCCCGACGAACGCTTCCAGAATGTGCACGACGTAAAACTACAACTGAAATGGATTGCGGAAGGCGGATCGCAAGCCGGAGTGCCCGTCCGAGTCGCCACCCGGCGCAAGAACCGTGAAAAGCTGGCGTGGTTGCTGATGTGCGGATTTGCGACTCTTGCCGCGGCTCTTGCGGTTTGGGCGTTCGCGCATCCACGCGGGTCAGGGGCCGGGGCGGTATTGGCGTTTGTTCCTCCGCCACGCGACACGCGTTTCCTTGCATTTGGTTTTGGGTCGGGGCCTGCGGTGGTTTCTCCCGACGAAACAAGACTGGCATTCACGGTGATTGATCAAAGTGGTTCCATTAAGCTGTGGACGCGGTCGCTGAAAGCCAACGATGCTACAGCGGTTCCGGGGACAGAAGGAGCAGCGGCACCGTTCTGGTCTCCAGACGGCCGTTCGCTTGGGTTTTTCGCCGGCGGCAAATTGAAAACCGTGGAGTTGAATGGCGAGAACCCGCAGACCGTGGCGGACAGTTCCTCGATTGGAATAGCGGCATGGGCCGCGGACGGCACCATACTGTTCCAACCAGCGTCGAGTTCGCCACTTTTCCGTGTTCCCGCGGCCGGCGGACGGGCCGTCCCGATGCAGGCTCTAAAGGCAAACGATTATGCCGAGAGCGATCCCGCGATATTGCCGGACGGGAAACACGTTCTGGTTGTGGTCACCGACAAAACACAACACAGGCGCATCGAACTCCGGTCGTTAACGTCGTCAGAGGCCGGGGTCGTCCTCGAGGATGCGCGGCAACCCGCATATGCCGGCGGATTTCTGTTTTTCATCCGGAACCAGAAAATATTCGCGCAACCTTTTGACCCCGGTTCCGGGAAAGTTTCCGGCACGGCGACTCCTGTGGCAGATGCCGACTGGTATTCGCTGGCGGGACCGTCGGTGCTGGCGTTTCAATCTGTTTCACATGATACGCGCCTGCAATGGTTTGATACGAGTGGGAATCCGACGGGTACAACCGGCCAGGTTGCTTATTATCTTGCTCCGAAAATTGCTCCGGACGGCAAGCAGATTCTGTTTCTGGCGGAGGACCTCCAGAATCTAACCGCAACGGATTTGTGGTCGCTTCCCGCGGCCGGCGGAGTCAGCCGGCGGTTGACCTTCGGTCCGTTCTGGAAGGGTTGGAGTGTATGGTCACCCAATGGAAAATACATTGCCTATGGTGTGGAAGCTCCGGGTAAAGTCAGCATCGTGCGCAAGCCATCGGACGGGTCGGGCGCCGAAGAGACGCTGCTGACTCAGGGACCAGAGATCTCGGCCTCGTCGGTTGTGGACTGGTCGCCGGACGGCCGGTACTTGTCCTTCGACGCTTTCGACATCAATCAGGGCCGGAGGGCACATTGGATCCTTCCGCTGTTCGGCGACCGAAAACCGTTTCAGTGCGCTCCGGTGGTTGGCGGCGATCAGTACGATGGAAATTTTTCGCCGGACGGTCACTGGTTAGCCTATTTTTCCGATGAGACCGGACAACCGGAAGTTTACGTTGTTCCATTTCCGGGGCCGGGTGGCAAATATCAGATTTCACATGGCGGCGGATGGATCGTTCGCTGGGACAAGAAGGGCGACCTCTTCTTTTTGACCATTGGCAACCAATTGATGAAAGCGGAATTGAATCTGACCGGACAATCTTTGCAGGTGAAAGCTCTCCGCCCTCTGTTTCAGATGAATCTCGTGGATACGCCCGCGCCTTTGTTCGACGTGACCGCGGACGGCCAGCGCTTCCTTGCAGTAACCCCTGCCCGTGCCGAATCCAGCTCGATCAGCTTGCTGCTCAACTGGTCCGCACAAATGCACAAGTAATTTATGCGGGTGAGGATCTAACAGCCGCCTTTAAAGCGAGGCGTCAGATAAGGGATTCCGTTTAGCGGGCGTCCAACAAACGCGTTTGCCTCCTTAGTCTCGACAGCTCTGCCCGGTTTACAGGCAATTCGGAAGTTATCGGTTCGTCGGTCGGATTAGTAACGACATACACGCTTGTGTCCACGAATTGAGTAGTTCTCCGTTGGTCGGCTACCCGGAAGTTATGACGCGATCGGGCCTCCTGGAATCACTTTACCCAGCCGTTTAGCGTGCCTGTCCTGAGTCCCTGCTTTTCGCGATCCAGCACCATTTGGTCGAAGGCGTGGGGCAGTGACTCGCAGCGGGAGTAGGGGCCGGGTTTATAAGCGCGGGACATGATTCCGGCCTGCGAGAGCTCTGAGATGGCCCAGTCTTCCCGGTTGGTGATGTCCCAGAATTCAACCGCATCTTCGGCTTCGAAGTTAGGCTTGACCATTTCGTCAGGGTGGAAATGCCATTCGCAGATAACGTTAGTCCGATCCACGGCACGCGGCCATAGCGTGTGCGTCATTATGTAGTCCGGATGAAGGCTTAGCAGCAGATTAGGAAAAATTGCGTAGTAGTAAACTTTCTTGCGTTCGTCGGCGGTGAGTCGGGGAAGGTAACCGCGCCGCAGCTTACCATCTTTGCTCATGGTCTTGGCGCCACCCTTAAACTCCATTGAACCGCCGATGTATCCGCGATGGGGCTGATCGTTTTCGCCCGAGAGGTAATCGCTGATGGCATTGAGCGCCGGATGTAGAATGGGACAGTGTAGGCACTCGTTGTAGTTCAGCATGATCAGCTTCCAGTTGGCCTTCACTTCATACTCGATGCGCCGATGCATACGCAGCTCAGCCATTTGCCAATGCAGGAACTTCTGAGGCAGATCTTCTAACTGACTGGCAAGCGGGACGGGTTCTGAGCCGAGGTGGATGAAGATGTGTCCGTCCCAGACGTCAGCGTGAACGCGATTGAGAGGATAATCTTCGCGGCAGAAGCCGTCGCGTGCGTGGGGAGCGCCGATGAGGCTCCCGTCGAGTCCGTAGGTCCAACCGTGATAGCCGCACTGGATGCGTCCGGGGAAACTTCCTTCGGCGCGAGCGCAGATGCGGGTACCGCGGTGACGGCACACGTTGAAAAACGCCCGCAACGAGCTAGTCCCGTCACGAGTAATGATGACGCTTTCAGCCGCGACCTCGCGCAAAAAATAGTCGCCCGGCGTCGGGACTTGGTTGGCGCGCCCGGCGCAGATCCAGGTTTGGCAATAGAAGCGTTCGACCTCGTCGCGGAAAAGATCATGGTCTTTGTAGTAGCGGGCCGGTAGAGTCGTCGCAACGGATTGGGTATCAGAAGTTGGCATTCAGCACTTAGTAGTCATGGCAGTCAGCATTCAGCGAGCATTCAGGCATTCGGTTCCTGAGGTTCCCAGCGCAAGGATTTTATAGCAGGAATCGAGTTTCTTGCCCGGTTAGTGCTCGGCGAGCCAGTCCAGAATCACTGGTGCCGTTGATCACTGACATCGCGGTCAACCAACTCCGCCAGTTTCCGGTCAGCCCGCTTGCACTCCGACGGACCGAATGTTCACACGATATGCGGCTCACGGTGTCAGCCGGCAACGTAAACCGACTTGCCGACTTCCCATTACGCAAGCAGGGCTCGATGAGTGACTCGGCGATTTTGCAGTGCAATTGAGCCGATAGCCCCGCTTCGGGAGCTGCCGTAAGCATAGCTGCAGGTTTCCACAAGTTGCCCTCCAGATGAGTTTCCAAAGGCGTCCGATCGTACGGAACGAGGGCGGTCGCCCAACGCGGAGTCGCCCGGAATATCCGCATGGCCGACATCGCAGAACCGACCGAGGCGCCGCCGTTACCGCCTCGTGAGAATCTGGGCCGACAAGTCAATCGCCCAGGGAATACGCAATATACTTGCCGGCTGACGCCCAGCCGCCACGATGACCGCATCATGATGTCGGCGACATTCCGAAAGAGGCTTTGACACGCGCCACATGCCGGCTGAAATGGGCGGATTCATTGAATCCCCACCTATAGGCATCTCGGTTATGGAGTCCTCGGTATTCGCTCCGTCGAATTCGGCTCGGCACCGCAGGAGACGTCGTCTTCGCACCCACCCTGATACGGTCTCGCCCTGTTCGCTGAACAGCTTATAAAGATATCGAACCGAGATGCGATTAGCATCGGCAATCCTCGTCGGCGATAGATTGACGTCATTAAGGCGGGCTTCGATATCGTCGCTGATGCGCGCAAATAGCCGATCGCGCGGCGCTATCGTTGACGATCGCCGCTGTGCACGAAATGCGGCTCCCAGCAGTTCCAGCGTCACGTCGATGGCGTCAAAAGGCCTGTTGTCGTTCCGCGTAATCACGCTATCTGTCAATGTCGACAAGTAGGAACCCAGAAGCGTGGCCAGGTTACTGCCGCCAGGCAAGCGCAAGCCCTCGTAGGTCTCAGCGTTGTACCCGGGAATTGTTTGAGTACACAAAATCTGTTGGAGGACGAATCGCGGCAAGCGAATTCATGAATGAGCCGACATTTGCAGCGATGGGCGGCGCACCGAAAGGATACGATGCCGCAAGCTATGGCCGCGACGTCGGGGTGTTCCGTTCGTTCCTTCGGAAAACAGCGCCCGATACACTATTTCTCGGTCCAGGTTCAGTTGGCGAGGGACCGTTCGCGATACCGATGGCTGGCGGAGTGTTGAAATCCGAAGACCTGCTCCACGCAGCCGGTCCGGTATTCGACGTTTTTTCGTACCATCTCTATGCCGCTATTTCGCAGCGGTGTGCAAGCATGGGCGCATCATCACAGACAACGGCAGCAGCGGCACTTTCTCAAGACTGGCTCTCGCGACCGGAAAAGATTGGCACATTCTACTCGGACCTTCGAGACCAGTTCGAACCGGGCAAATCACTCTGGATTACGGAAACCGCCGATGCAGCCTGCGGTGGAAACCCCTGGGCGTCGACTTTTCTGGACACCTTCCGATATCTTGTTCAACATGCAAGCCTCGCCCAGCGTGGCGTGAAAGTGATTATGCACAACACACTGGCATCAAGCGACTATGGCTTGTTAGACGAAAATACATTCGCACCACGCCCGAATTACTGGGCTGCTTTGCTTTGGCGACGCCTCATGGGTACGACAGTTCTAGATCCACAGATAGCATCAACTCCGAGTCTCTATGCTTATGCGCACTGTCTGCGGAACCATTCCGGTGGCGTCGCGCTCTTGGTCATCAATGCCGACGCACAACAAGTCCATGAAGTCACATTGGTCCCCGAGGCAGAGCGCTACACGCTGACTGCCAAGCAACTTCAAGACAGAGAAGTGCAGCTCAACGGGAAGACTCTTCAGCTGAATAGTGATGGCGACGTTCCGGAATTCGTGGGTCAGCCAACGCCCTCAGGTCGCATCAGTTTCGCGGCAGCCAGCATTACGTTCCTGGCAATTCCCAACGCTAGCAACAGCAGTTGTCGCTAGCTCGCGACCCGACTCACGTTGTGGCGATTTGACTCAAAGGAGACTACTTTCATGAGCGAGAAGAAGCCGACAGCGATCCTTGCAAGTCTAGCCACATTGCTTCCAGAACTAGAGGCTGTCTATAAAGACATCCATGCCCACCCCGAATTGTCCATGCAGGAGACACGAACCGCTCAGATTGCGGCGGATCATCTCAAGGCCATCGGCTTTGAGGTCACCACAGGAGTCGGCAAGACGGGAGTTGTCGGTATATTGCGCAACGGAGACGGCCCAACCGTAATGCTGCGCGCTGACATGGATGCGTTACCCATCAAGGAAGCTACTGGACTCCCCTATGCGAGCATAGTTACAGCGACAGGCGCTGATGGTAAGACCGTGCCAGTGGCGCACTCCTGCGGGCACGACATGCACGTGGCGTGCTTGATTGGAGCGACCTCGCTGTTTGCCAAAAACCGCGATAGCTGGCATGGAACGTTAATGCCAGTCTTTCAACCAGGGGAGGAGACGGCACAGGGCGCTCAAGCCATGATTGATGACGGGCTCTTCAAACGGTTTACGAAGCCCGATGTCGTACTCGGGCAACACGTCATGAGCTTGCCATCCGGGCACCTCGATTGGCGAACAGGAGTTGTGACCTCCGCTGCTGACAGCCTGCAAATTCGTTTGTTTGGGCGTGGTGCGCATGGCTCGATGCCAGAGGCGAGCATTGATCCCGTTGTCATGGCTGCCTCTACCGTCATGAGGCTGCAAACCATTGTCTCGCGAGAAGTCGCTCCAACAGATTCCGCCGTGGTGACGATTGGGGCGCTGCAGGCGGGCACGAAAGAGAATGTTATTCCTGACGAGGCGATTATCAAGTTAAACGTGCGCACCTTTGATGAGGGGGTCCGCAAACATGTGCTTGCAGCGATTGAACGAATTGTGAATGCCGAAGCAGCAGCTTCAGGTGCGCCGAAGCTACCGGAGATCACTCCACTGGACCGCTATTCATTGGTAACAAACGATGTCGATGCGACAAAGAAGGTCGTTGACGCGTTTCGCCAAAACTTACCTGACGGCTCCGTAGAGCAAACTAAACCTACGATGGCGAGCGAGGATTTCGGATGCTTTGGGGCGGAGTGGCACGCTCCGGCCGTGTTCTGGTTCTTTGGCGGTGACGATCCTGAGATATATGACAAGGCGAAGAAGGATGGCACCCTCAATTCGCTGCCGACCAACCACAATCCGCGCTTTGCACCGCTGATCCACCCAACTCTGGAGACAGGTGTGAAGGCCCTGGTTGTTGCGGCGCATGCATGGCTGGCCTCGTGAACAACATCCTGATGCACGGGCATCAACTAGCGGGTCCTTTTCTGGATGCGGTAGATCTGCTTGGCACATTCGTTTTCGCACTCAGCGGCGCGGCAGCGGGTGTCAAAAGCCGGTTTGACCTGTTCGGTCTAATGGCCCTCTCGTTCGCGGCCGGTAATGCCGGCGGGATCACACGAGATGTGCTGATTGGCGCGGTGCCACCAGCGGCCATCAGCGACTGGCGCTATCTCGGGGTCTCTCTTCTGGCAGGATTGGTGACGTTCTTCTGGTATCCCAACATCGATAAACGTCGCAGGCTGGTGTTGTTATTCGACGCCGCGGGACTCGGCCTGTTCGCCGTCGCCGGCACAGAAAAGGCTCTTATCGCGGGACTCAATCCGGTGATGGCGATTTTTATGGGAGTGCTAACTGGGATTGGTGGTGGCATATTGCGTGATGTGCTTGTCAACCAAACGCCGACGGTGCTCGAGGCGGATATTTATGCTGTTGCTGCGCTAGCCGCTGGCGTCGTAGTGGTGATCGGATATGATTTGCGTTACCCGGCTTTTGTGGTGTTGACCGTGGGCGCACTACTTTGCTTCTGGCTGCGAGTTATGGCGATATACCGAGGATGGCATTTGCCCGTCGCCCAGTCGCAGAATCGACGGGATTGAATCATCGTTTGCTACGTCGCTTAAGAGTTTGAGCCAGAGAAGCGAGCTTTCCGATCTAGGAGCTTGTCGGCTAAGCGCTTTACCCTAGCACATCAGAACGTATGATTATCAGCGAACTCGTCGGTCAATATTTCGGAACGAAGTTCCACGGCTTACGTTTCCCGATATTGATCCCCAGAAGTCGGCTTCGAGGAAGTCTCGTCAGGTGGGTCCCGAGAAACGCGCATGTAGTCAGAAGGGAATAGATCCGAGTTGGCCGGCAACTCGGAAGACGCAGATATTGTCAAAATTTCCAAAGTGACGCGATGCCTAGTGAGCGGCGGCAGCGGTTTGGGTCAAGGTGAGTTTCACATCGTCCAGCCAAAATATGGCGCCACAAGGTTCGCGGGTTACGCGGAATTCCCGCTTCTGTGCATGACGGCACCACTAACCGCTTGGCCTCGTTGTCCGCCGATCACAAGTTCTCCAACCTCGCCGCGCTCTTTCCTGCCAATGCGGACCCGGGACTTGCTCGATTAATCCTTGACCAAACAGTGAATCGATCCGTTGCTGAACTTTTGCAAGTCGAATCTCTAAGAGGTTAAACTGTCGAAAGCGCTTCGCCGCACGAAAGCCAACTTGTCGAAGGGCTCCTCGGGCACAGCTTCCTCGACACCCTCCCAGCGCGACTGATCGGCGACAAAGCCTATGACAGCGACCGATTGGATCGTAGTCTAGCAGCGCGCTACGGCATTGAGATGATCGCTCCGCATCGCGGAGTGCGCCGGACACCGACCCAAGACAGCCGTCCTCTTCGTCGCTACCGCCGACGTTGGCGTGTGGAACGATTTTTCGCTTGGCTCCACATTTTCGTCGGCTCGTGATTCGCTGGGAGTACTACGTCGAGAACTTCTTCGGTATGGTCCGCCCGGGGTGTATGCAAATCTTGCTCAGGTATGTATGAGCGATTACTCGTACCGCAGCGCCACCATGGGATCGACCTTAGCGGCGCGGCGTGCGGGGATGTAACAAGCGAGCAACGCGATCGTCACCAAAAGCAATATAACCGCAGCAAAAGTGGTTGCCGTCACGCCAAAAAGCAGCGACTGCAGCGTGCGTGTGATGGCGAAGGAACCGGCAAGTCCGACGGCGATCCCAATGAGGACGGTGCGCAATCCCTGACCTAGGACCATCGTGAGAACATCCCGGGAGCGGCCGCCCAGAGCCACTCGCACTCCGATCTCGCGGGTGCGGCGGCTCACTGAATAAGCCATCACTCCAAATACACCAACCGTGACGAAATTCAGTATAGGCCGGTGGTGCCAACCCGCAATCAGTATTCAGCTCTGGAAGTCAGTCCGACCCATGCATCTCTTCGATCTCCAACCGCGATCATGATTACTGTTTCAAACTCAGCGTGGGGGAGTACGCAGACCGCGAGTGCACATTCGCCCGGGAACGCGCATAACCTTGATCGCGATCAGTCGTGTTTGGGGCCCGGTCACGAAATCGGCCCCTTGTTCCCGCCAGCCACTCGCACTCAGAAGGTCTCGGTACTCGCCTCTGCTTGGACTTTCTTCCTCAGTTTTCGTTAATTGGCACTCCCCAAAGGCGCATTGCCCGTTCGTTACATTCCCGCGGTTGAAAAGCGTTGATGCTCAGGCTGAGCAATACCGATGAACAACGCGGGCCTCGCGTAGCCGATTTGTGCACGTAACAATCCGAACCAAATTGCGTTTACTGACGAGCCATCGGGAAGAACATGAAACCGCTGCGTGTTGGTATCGCTTTTCTTATATTCTTGGTAACGGGATGCGGATCGCCCGGGAATCAGTCTTTCGGACCAGCCAGGCTGAAGGGTTGGAGTATCCAGTACAGTCCCAGTATGCTCCCCACTCCGACCGTCGGCGGGCCAGGAACTTGGTAATTCGATTTTCCCTCTGACCCGAACTACCCAGCTTCTGTTTACAATCCGGATACACTCTGCCACTCATCTTGGCTGTTTTCGAGTAGCGGATTCGATCAGCCGTCATGATCGCATCGGCATCGAGCCGAATCTCTGAGCTGGGTGCACGGTTTTAGAGGGGTTGCCGACCACTCGGAGAGGTGGCACTGTCCTCTTCGCTGCCGTCCCGAGGGCGATTTACGACGCCTTTAATTACGATTTTGGCAAACCGATTCGTCGCAGTAGATTCTGAAAACGTTGCTCGGAACGGAGCGGATCGAACTGTGCATCGCTATTCAGCCGGTCCACCGTAGCGTGTGATTTCTGTAACCCTCATCCAAACAATCTAGCGTCTTCACTCTTTCGCCGAATCTCAGATATGCCTCGGGTTCGCCACATTTGTCGAACTCGCCGAGCTTCGCATGCTCTTTATCAATCTGCAATTCCTCTTAGAACGCCTCAAGCCTCCAGCGGTATATCCATGTCGCAGGCGCAAGAGCTCGCCGGAACTGGAGGGTTTCAGGCGACCCTCAACCATCCCGCGTATGGCGTGTTTAAAAGCCCTTGGCAGTTACATCATATTGGGAACTATTTTAAAAACCCGTGAGAGCACTCCTAGTTTTCTGGTGGGCGTGGCTCCCACTCGGCTGATTCTCTCCCCTCTGGTTTGTGAAGGTGATAATTCCGAACATTTTCGCTTTGTTTGCTAAGAGTTCCCGTAAAATTGCGCGCAATTTAGCAGCAACTGAAGATGTTCACAGGGTCGTAAGGTTTTGGACAAATTGTCATTAATTTCTTCGGCAGGTACTCAACGCTGAAGCCACCAATTCCCTTGAGCATGACCGCTTTGCCAGGAACCGCCAATTTGCTTTTCGGCTGTCCGCTTCAGCATGTCTTCAAAAGTCTTGCCGTTGAAGTCTTCCATCGCGGCGTTCCACGTACCTGAAACATTCCCGCCCTGAATTCGGGCTGACCAGGTACCTTGCCAGCCGCTCGCTGACTTTCGCGCTGACCAGGTGCCTTCCAGAACAGTTTGATTGCTTTCATTGAAAAGCGTCCAGGAACCATTAGCGCTGTTTCTGGTGGAAGGCAGAACCTGCGCATACCAACGTCCTCGCAGGTACCGATTTGGCCCTGTTGTGGCGATCCAGCTTCCTTGCAGCAAAGGAGGAACTTGCTGGGCAATAACGCAGAAAGCAAGCAGTAAAATCACAGCCAAGATCCACTTTTTCATCGCAGCACTCGGGCCAAAACCAACTATTCCGCTTTATTGCAGGACTGGCGTTGCGTTCGTGGCGACACAGACCCAGTTCTCGCCTTTGTAGATCCATGTATCAACAAAGCGCTCCCGTCGGACGTAAGCCTTTCCCGCTTCGACTCCCTTGGCTCGAAATACTCCGGTGGAGATTGCAGTATTTCCGAATACGTGCACGCTCATCGATTCCGGGGCAACTTGCTGCTCTTGGGAGTTGGATTTCTTTACGCTCGCCAGGAAGTCTGTTTTGGTTTGCTGGGTGCCGTCATCGTTAATCAGCACAATCCGATCGTCGAGGATTCGGTCTAGAGCCCGCTTGTCCCCGAGCTTATAGGCCTGGTTCCAGGCCTTCTCTAGGGCAATAATTTTCGATTGCACAACACGCTCGGCATCGTCCTGCGCCGAAACAATTAACACCGTCGCGAATATCACCACAATGACCAACTTGATGAATCTCACAGTGTGCCCCCTATTTTTGCGCAGTATATGACAATCGGTTCTCGTTGCTGCGAGCAAGCCGATTTGAGGCGAACCTAAGTAACCGGTGAGTAACCGCTGACGGCCGTCCAAGTCTGGGGTCCCCACATCTTCTGGAGCGGTGTGATTGGGATGGCTCGTTGCCTTGGGTGGCATAGGTGGTGACTGCGAGTCAATGGATAATGAGGCAGATGGCCATGGTTTGGTTTCTCACTTTCGTCGTCGGCGTGCGAAGCAAGTCAGACCCAAGGCCGCTACTCCAGACCCCGACCCCCACTTAGTAATGGCTCGACCGTCATCTGAAGAGTTACCTCCGTGCCTCGAAGTAACTATTAGCCGGTTTGATACCGAACAGTCTACAAAGCGCTGCTTCTCGAAGTGGTAGCGAAAAACCATTTCGCGTGTGTGCCGCCAATACCCGTCGCGCGGCATGAGTGCAATCGAATGATCTCAGTGGAACAGTTGTTCCTCTCGCCTACGAGTCTCCGCCTCGCAAGTGCATCAAAATGAGGATTCCTTTTTGGAACTTCGCCTGCTCTCGCGTAGTAGCGAGGCTGGTGATCTCCACGTTTTTCTACCCTTTCCCGTTGCGAGCCTCTCGCGGTCGAACCAGAGACCGGTAAGTTCCTCCCCTTGACATGAACTCGATCGATTTGGGGAGCCACCATTTATGCGGATCACATTGATTCTGATCTTCCTCACCGCCCTACAAGCTTCAGCGCAGAACACTGCGGAGTCAGCCGTTCTCGGCAATGCGCCTATCCCGGAACATCCACAACAGATTTACCTGTATACGTCGACCAAAGAAGCGAAGCCGAAAATCCTGGATCGCAAGTTTCTGGTGCTGGCAGGAATAGCAACGGCCGCCACGATTCTGGACCTGGCTACGACTTCTCACTGCATGGCCACATATGCGAATTGCCAGGAGGGAAATCCGCTGCTCGGTTCGCATCCGTCGCAGGCAAAACTTTATGGGGTCAGCTTCTCTATGCTCGCCGGTCAACTGTTAGCGGGCGCTTGGATGCATCAACGGATGCCGAACCGAAAGTCCTGGATGATTCCCTCGATCGCTGCCACCGCAGGTCACGGGTTAGCGGCGACGCTGAATGTCCGAACGATGCATCAACTGGCCCACTAGATCCGGCCGAGTGTTCAGTCGATTGAAACGGAGGTTGGCGAGCGGCGTCATGTTGTATTCAGCGGGTGCCGTAGGCTCCAGCCATCGCCAGCAGAAGGTGGCCAAAATTGTTCGGGAGGTCCGGTTGGACCGACTTGGAGTAGCGCGAACTCCCGGCGTTCACTATCCTCATCAGGCGGCGATGCGAAAAAAGTCGGGCCGCGAAAAAACAGTAATGGACGCGCGCCGTGCCAGGTCGCTCATCTTCATTGACAGTTGTTGTTTCCCTGCTGGTTCTGCGTACAGCATGTCTTGCCGCCTGAGGGACTGACACACTTCTTGCTACCGCTGCTGTTGGCGAGCACAATTCCCATGGCAGCGATGGCTGCTGCTGTTGCCCCCGCGATAGCAACGGATTTGGTGGGAAAGGAGCTACCGGTGGCACCCGGAACGGTACCCGCGCCCCGCTTTTTTCTATTGGTCGTCTGCTGACCTTCCGGAATTGTCGAGGTGTGTCGCCCGTCGCTGACGGCCACCTCCCCTTGCCTCGCCGCGATTACTACCGAATCTTCGTCCTCCGCAACTTCGAACTTCGATAGGTTCTGACCCGTCGGCGTAATGGTCAGACCGAACGCCATCGCGGACATCCCGGCTGAGGTCGAGATCGCCATCGCGCCGTGCGTGAGTTCTACCATGTTGCCCAGTAATTTGACCGAAGCGTTCGGCATGACCAGCACTGACGATCCTCCGGCAATGATATTGGCCACCGAGTCGGTGTCGGTTTTAACGGAGTCTCCGCTAAATATGGTCGTGATCTCTGTGCTCTCGGCGCCATTCACTCGCACCTTCCCATTTGCGTGCAAGACAGCCGCGGGTGTGCTGGAATTTTCCGCTCCCAAAGCAGCATCAATGAACGAAAACAGAAGAATGAGAGCGAGCAGCTGACCACCGCAGCGTTTCATCCTGGGACACTCCTAGTGTCGCACCGAGGAGATTCAGTCGCAGAAGCTTATCCTAGAAAAGGGCCCCACGCTTTTCACAAAGTTGATCTTTATCGTCTTGGATTCAGTCGGAGCAGACAGTACGAACAACGATCGAGTACGAGCGGAGCCAGGCGGCGTCAAGTTAACTTGCCGCGTGGGGGCTGCGATGATCGCACGCCGCTGATCCCAGTCTTCATTGACAGTTGTTGTTTCCCTGCTGGTTCTGCGTACAGCATTGTTTCCCGCCCGAAGGACTGACACACTTCTTGCTGCCGCTGTCGCTCTCGACGATCGCAAGTCCCGCGGCCGTCGCCCCGAGTGCTCCCGCGGTTAACCATATCGTCTTTCCAGGAAGCCCGTGAGTGCCGCTCGCCGCGGGAACCGCGCCCCCTTCCTTCTTCTTCTTCTTATGTGTGGTCTCCTGTCCCTCCGCAGTCGTCGAGGTTTGTTGCCCGTCGCTTACGGCAACATTCCCTTGTCGCGCAGCGATAAGTACGGAATCTTCGGTGTCGGCAACTTCGAATCTCGACTGCGTTTTCCCCGCCGGGGTGATCGTTAAACCATCCACCTCGGCGGCCATCCCCGTTGAAGTCGCAATCGCTATATCCCCCTGATCGACTTCTACCGCGTTGCCGAGGAATTTGACAGACCCATTGGGCATCACCAAAACCGAAGATCCTCCAGCAATGATGTTGGCCACGGAGTTGGCGTCGGTTTGTATCAAGTCGCCCGAGAACAAAGTGGTTGTCTTACGGCTTTCAGCGCCGTTTACTTGCACCTTGCCCTTAGCGTGCAAGACCGCCGCCGGTGTGCTCGGTCCGGCAGCTAAGGTGGTGGAGACAAGGGCAAACAGGAAAATGATACTCAGCAGTTGATCAGGCCACCAATTCTTCATCGGGCGCCTCCGCACTTTCGCCTATCATAGGACCAGGTATTTGCGTGGTCAATGACGTATTTGGTTCGGCTCGAAACAAATCTCAACGGCCAATGCGGAACATACTCGCGGAGTAGGGACTTTGTATTTTGTGTTTCCCAATTTCACTCTCCGTAATAACAATTGAAGATCATTGCCGGAAAGAACGTTCCTCCGCATGGTCTGCTATGCCTGGCCGGATGAGACTAATCCCTCTGCATTTGACTGATCGCTTTGATCAGCGCCGCCGTCGTTTCTGGGGACGAAGGGTCAGAGCGAGCGTTCTTCCAGGCCAACAGGATTTCGGGCAATGGGGTATCAGGCGGTATCCGCCCTCGGGTGCATCAGACCTTACGTGTTACACCCGCTATGGAAGCTGGTTTAACAGATCACGTTTGGACGCTGGAAGAATTGATAGCTACTTCTTAAGCGCAATCACAAGTCCGATTACTGCAAAACCGATTGTGATGATGAGGGGAAGGAACCACTTTAGAGTTTTCACCTCAGACGCCAACTCTCCGACATTAGAACTGAGAGAACGAAGGGTTGTCAGCATCTCCGATAATGCCATGCCCTCACTTTCGGTAATCGCCTCGATCTCCTCCGGGCCGAGCATTAGCCTATCTTGATAGGGTCCGGAATATGGTTTGGTGGACGGTTCTTCCAGACGGTGAAATTCCACCGATAAAAAATCATCCCCATGTGAGAGGGTTACCGGCTTCGGAGGCAGATTGGTAATTCCGATGATCAAGCGTCCGTGATATCCAGGATCAATTTGCGGTCCAGTTGTAGCGATTAAACCTTTTCTTGCAAACTTTGATCGCAGACCAAAGCGAGCGCAATATTGTGGACCTAGCCTGATAATCTCCAATACCGTAATAACGGCGAAGTCTCCGGGGTTCAGCAAAAAGTAACCGTTCGCCCGAATATTTATAACTTTTTTGGAACTGGTACTGGCCCTTCGCCCACGCGCAGATCGTAAGTGGCCGCCTGAACCTGCTCTTCGGAGAAAGGCTCAATGAGAATGTCGCCCTTCTTGTAGGCTTCCACGATTTGCCGATCATTCAAAATCACGGCTTCGCCATTACTTCGCTTCTTGAGAATCTACCATTAGCATACCGTCAATTTCCTCCTAGCGCCATCAGTCCGAATTATCCCCTTCACAGACCAGTGCGCGCAGGTTGAGAGATGGGGCGCTTCCCCTAACTCTCTAACGCTCCTCCTCCGAGCGCTAGATGCGCCCCATTCTGACGGCAAAGCCGCCTTGCACACCCTATCGGTTCTCATGTTTCGCGTGAATGGCTCAACGGTCTAGTCTGCGTCCCCATTGGTGCCTGAAAACTTATGCGGTGTCTTAAAACACTATGTTGCTGGTTTTTGCGCTATTAATTCGGCAGACACGCCACTTTAGGCTTCAACGCACATTTAAGACACTACCCTGTTCTCGGATCAATCGTGGGGCGGTCAGTGAAGTGGTACCGTGTAATCTGATTCAACCGAGCCAGAGTGCAACTTGCGGTTTATAAAGAACCTGGTCTCCGTGCAAAAATATACGCCCTCCGGCTCTGGTACTCCACCTCCGGAGCATACGGCTCGCGCTCCACGATCTTTTCAATCACCAAACCCGCATCCTCTATATAGCGTCGGATCCTCGATAATGGAAAAAGAAAGAAATCCATGGAGATCGGCCGGCCCCACAACTCCTTCTCGTGAATGATGTCCTCGCCGGTGTGAAACGCGAGCAAAAGCAAGCCCCGGTCCCGCAGGACTCTCCACATTTCCTGAAGTACCAGCGAAAGACATTCTGCAGGAAGGTTAACGATGGCATAGAAAGCCGTGATTCCTGCAAGCGACTGGTCGGGGAGATCCAAGCCCAGGAGATTTCCTTCCCGGAAAGAGATGTCGGGGTTCAGTAAACGAGCCTGCTCCAACATGGCCGGGGAAATATCCAAGCCAAAGACGGTTGCGCCCTTGTCGCGCAGGTAACGTGCGACATGACCTGGTCCGCAGCCCATGTCACACAGCTCGCCCGGACCAACATCGGCATAAAAGCCATCCAGCAAAGCACAATCCAGCGGCTTATGCTGAAGCTCGTTATAAATTCGGAGGGCATACTCGTCTGCGATCTGGTCGTAGCTTTCGCGAATCGCGCGAATGACGTCACGATGAAGGATGTCGTCCATGGCGCGCACTCAGAGTTCTGCCGGAAAAATAACCGGATAGTATTGTACTCTGCCCGTCTTTCACCCCAAGCCCGCGTCAGATAATTGTAAGGCGACGATTACAAGGGGATTTTGCTAATCTTCCTCGCAATCCTCATCCCCGTGTTTGTCTTTCTTGCACTTGCACTTCTTGTTGTTCGAACCAAGCCAATGTGCAACGTAACGGTGCGACTTCAACTTCCCAGCACTCTCCCCCAAACCTTCCAAGCAAAGCAAATGTCGTTGGACTGACGCTTCCACTCTCGGCTTGCGCTTCCTCCGCATTGGGCCGAGTTGCCGTTTGGGTTTCGCTGCGACCTCACGCCCCTGCCTGCGGTAAGCTCGCGGGCAAAGGAACTGCATCTAAGCACTGTGCAACTTCGGAAACTCAAATCGGTGCTGCTCCGGACGTATGCCGATGTTCAAAGCAATCACACACTGCAAATGGCGGCGGCGCTCTCCTACTACTTTGTGATCGCACTCTTTCCAGCGCTCATCTTCCTTTCCGCCATCGTCGCCTCTCTGCCCATCGTCGGTCTCTTCGACCAATTACTTGACTTGATAGGCCGATTTGTTCCGCCGGACGGCATGGACATCCTCCGCAAAGTCCTGGCTGATGTCGTGACACCTAACCGGGGGACTTTCCTATCCTTCGGATTTCTGGCAACCCTTTGGACGGCATCGGGAGGATTTGCGGCAGCCATCGAAGCTCTCAATATTGCATATGATGCGGAGGAGACGCGCCCGTTCTGGAAAACTCGCCCTCTCGCAATGATGCTCACTTTGCTGATCGGCTTACTACTTCTGGTTGCGCTGGCGGTAATGATTTTGGGTCCACATTTTGGGGAGTGGCTGGCGAACCACATGCATTTGTCGCGACTTTGGCTCTTTGCTTGGCCGTATATCCACTGGTTGATCTCGATCGGCTTTACGGTTCTTGCGGTTGAAGCTCTTTACTTTGTCGCTCCGAATGTCAAGCAGCGCTTCCTTGCCACCCTTCCGGGCGCCATTCTTTCGGTCAGTTTTTGGCTTGGCCTCTCTTACCTTCTAGGTATTTATTTCCGAACATTCGCACACTTCAGCAAAACTTACGGAACTCTAGGAGCCGGCATCGCCTTAATGGTGTGGCTGTACTGGACCGGATTCGCCATGCTGGTGGGGGCGGAACTGAATGCCGAACTGGCAAAGCGTACGAAAGAAGGGCCGGTACAGCAAAAGGAAGAGGATCCACCCGCCCCCATGACACTAAGTGCCTAAGAGTGCTCTGTCTGGCGAAGGGAGGTTGGTTCGGCGTCCGTTACAGAGCGGACGAGTTGCCGATTATAGTTGAGAAATCGGATGGAGGGCATCATGCGACGACGTCATATCAATCGCAATTTTACTAATTCGGAAGCACTCAGACCCCCGGCTGTAGCTGCAACTTCCGTTGAGCAGATCGTGAAGGCGCTAAAACTGTCACCGCAGGATTACCGAAATTCGTTTGAGCTGAAGAATTGGGTATTTCAAAACAGATAAAAGGGTATATACCGCCCGAATTGCTAGGAGCATTCGGATTCCAGGTCGACGATGACAGCGGATGTTGAGTCCTGTAACCATACGAGGTACTCGGTATCGGGCGGAAAGCCACCGTAGGCACGTCGTTTTCGCTAAGTGCCTCTTGGTAGGGCCCATATTCGCCGACCATCTTCTTGATGGAAAGTTTTCTTCCACGTACCGCCGCACGGTGGCGGGCTGTGTGCCTAAGTTCCTTACCCGGGCTCGTTTTTGGCCTGAAGGTCCGCCGGGCCACATATCCGCCGAAGTAAGCGGAAGAAACGTACAGTTCTTTAGAGCCACTTGACCGTGCGAAAAAGAGCCGGGTGACACCGCCAAGACTGCACCTTATTTGGGTAATTGACCGCTAATTGTGACCGGGCGTACCGTTCATTGAAAACACTCATAACTCGGTCTGTCGTGGTACGCTCCGACGGCTTCCTTTACCCTCAACCCACGAAAGGAGTGCACGAATGTTCACCCGTATAGTCGAACTAACCACTAAGCCAGGCAAAAACAGACAGCTCGCCGACACGATCGACGAAAAAGTTCTCCCAATACTCAAGAAACAGAAAGGCTTTATAGACGAGACAGTTTTCGTCTCGGATAAAGAAGACAATCGTGTTCTCGCACAGGGCTTTTGGAACACCAAAGAGGATGCCGAACAATATCACCGCGCCGAGTACCACAAGGTGCATGAAACAATTCGGCACCTGCTGGAAACCGAACCAGTGATTCGCACGTTCACCGTCCACAGTTCAACCAACCTCAAGATCGCTGCGGGCAAAGCCGCCGTAAGCGCTAGGTAGATGCTTCGCAGCCAAATCATCGGCCAAGCATATCTCGTCCATACTTCGGGCTTCTGTGAGAAAGGAGACATTATGTCCGCAAGAAACATCAAAACAGTTCGTGCCGCACACGAAAGCTGGAACCGCCGGGATTTCCTAGGTGTAGTCCGTGATTCTGCCGAGGGCCTCGTCTACACCGATCACGGACGCGGTCTCACCTTAAGCACGCGAGACAGATTCCGAGAATGGACGGAAGGATGGGCGAAGGCATTCTCGGATGGAAAAATTACCGATCCTAAATACATTGATGCGGGAGACATCGTCGTCACCCAGTTTACCGTCGAAGGCACGAATGACGGGCCCTTGGGTCCAATGCCGCCTACCGGTCGCAGGATATCCCTGCCGTTCTGCGAGGTTTGTCAACTCGACAAACAGGGACGGGTCGTGTCGGGTGGTTGCTATTACGATCAGTACACGCTTTTGACTCAGCTTGGGCATATCCAACCACTTGCCGCGGCGGCTTAGATTACTAACCTGCCAGCACAACCAAAGGGCGCGCGTTTTTATAGCGCGCCTTTTCTATTCCGTCATCCGGGACCTCGTCTGCATAAGATGGAGCATCATCAGGCGGCTTGGCGCAATGACCGCAGCGGGTGGGCGTCAATCGGGATTTCGCTCAGACATTGCGAACATTTTTAGTGGTCAGGTCAGTGCAAAGATGACCGGGGTGCCGCGACTTTCGGTTGCAAGCGGAATGGTTTCCCGCCGCAGTCAGCGAGGAAAGGGATCTGAAATGGTGATGCGAGGGCTAGAGATGCGCGATTGGGGTGGCCGGGGGTCATAACTACTTTAGTCACTTGCTCTCAGGTCGATAGCAAAGCCACAATCACAATCGCATGCATTTGGAGTCGTTGCTGCTCACTCGAGATCCTGACATCATCCGTGTGCTCCAGCCTGCCCTCGAAAAAATGTCCATCGATGTAAAAGTCTGTCGGGGAATCAACTCCGGCCAGGAAATCCTTGCTAAAGAGAAGTTCGACGCTGTGATTGTCGATTGTGACGATTTAGACGGTGGCCTACAGATGATCGAAGGGCTGCGTAAGACCAAGAATTCTGTGTCCTTTGCGATCCTGGATGGAAACACCACCACAAAACAAGCGTTCCAGGTAGGGGCGAACTTTGTCTTGCAGAAACCCATTTCCATTTTAAATGCTGTGCGTTGTTTCCGCGCCGCTCTCAATTTCATGGTTCGCGAGCAACGACGTTATTTCCGTCAACCGGTCGAAATACCCGCGATGTTCGAATCTGGCGACGGCCATTTGAAGGCAACGATCACCAACATCAGTGAAGGTGGCATGGCCATCTTCTTCCATGGCAAATTCCCTCGGGGTAGTGTCTCGGCGAATTTTAAGTTGCCTACGATCGCCGATCCCTTGGAAGCCAAGGTGCAGGTGGCGTGGATGGATGACTCTGGCCGGGCCGGCCTGCGATTCGTCGATACTTCCAAGGATTTTCCAAAGCAACTCGAGCAGTGGTTGACGGAACAATACCAAAAAGCCGAAAAACACCCTACTCATTCGATCGATTCCATTCCGACCTAGTACTCACGGTTGCACACAGTCCGAAATTGAACGCGTCCCAAATTCATTCAAGTCTTGGGACGCCCAACGAACTGCCCTCCTCCGGAAGTCTGCTCGTAACCAGCGTGGTCATTCTGTACGCGGAGAATAGCACTGATGGCTACTGTGGGTATCTGTGAGTAAGAGGAACCGGTGCTCCCGACCCATAGGATTTCTGCATCTAGAATCGTCCATGCTGCCAAACATTTTACGACCGACAATGGGATTGTCCGACCTACACGAACTCTCGGTCTCAACGTTGGTTTTGAGCCCCCGGGAGTCGGCACATCTGTAGCACCAGTGCTATCAATCTGCTTAGCTCCACTCGCGCTTGTATCGTTTATCTTCATGCACAACATGAGAACACACTATGCCTCACTAAATCTGTCCCCGGTCTTGGCCGGGTGTTGGGCGATTTTTGCGGTCTGGATCGAACTCCACAAAGGTCTGGGCAGCATATTACTTCCGGTTACCCGTGATACGCCCAGAATCGTTGGCAAGCATTAATGGACTGCCTGTTTACGCCAACCCGACTGATGTTCCTGGGCGGTTTCTCCGCCAAATCCCGGGGAACAACTTTGGCAGAATTTCGGTTGATTTTCGAGGTCCGATAGAGCACCATTGGCGCGCTGCAATCGCTACCTGTGACCCATCGAAGTCACGATTGTACTAGCAACCAGTTGGAGGCATGCTCAGGATGAAGCTTACCTCTCTACTGCTACTGCTTTTAGTCCCTTTGGCTGCTCCCTCGATTGGGCAGGGGCTAGCCCCGCCGATGCTTTCATCTTCGGCCAGCGACTCGGCAACTCAGGCTAACCAGATGGGTCCGCCCATGAGTTTCGAGGTCAATTGCGGACAGGCGGGGCAAGGGATCGATTTCGTGGCACACGGCCGTGGTTACAGCTCATATCTCAGTGCGGGTCGTGCCACGTTACATCTGAACCGTTTGGGGTCATCCAGGGCGGCACAGGTGAAGGCGCCTGTAGACGTCGAGGTGGGCATCGACCTCATGAATGCAAGCCCCCACCCGGAGCTTCGGCCGGAAGATAAGTTGCCAGGTCGCAGTAATTACTTGCTCGGAACGGATCCCAGCAAGTGGATTACCGAGGTCATGCAATACGGCAAGGTGCGTTACAGAAATGTGTACCCCGGCATCGACGTAGTTTATTACGGCAATCAGAGCCGACTTGAACACGACTTTGTGGTCCATCCCGGGACCGATGCGGGACAGATTCGGCTGGCCTTCTCAGGAGTGCAGCGGACCGAGTTGGACAGCAGCGGTGAACTTGTGTTGCATGTGAGCGCGGGCGAACTTCGTCTGAAGAAGCCTCGGGCCTATCAGGTGATCGAGCGCAGAGAAGTGGACGTGCCATCCGAGTACATCCTGCGTCATCGCCAGGTCCGGTTTCGTGTCGGTCCTCATGATCCGAACCAGACACTGATCATTGACCCAGTACTCGTCTATTCGACCTTTCTCGGCGGACCACCTGGTTCTGCAGGCTCGAGCCAAGGGGCCAGTGCCATTGCAGTGGATGGAGCTGGGAACGTTTATGTTGCGGGAGTTACTACCTCGACGGGTTTCCCCATCACGCCCGGGGCGCTGTCATCCACTCCAGCACCGCAACCTCAGTATGCTGGATTCGTTTCGAAGTTGGATCCCAGTGGCGCAACGCTACTCTACTCCACCTATGTTTCCGGATTACTCCCGAATGCCTTGCTGGTGGATTCATCTGGAAGCGTCTACTTGTCGGGGAACAAGGTGGAATGGTCCGCGCTTCCGATTCCGAATGGTTCAACTCCATTTCAAGCCAGTCCAAAAGGAAACAATATAGGCATTCTCAAGCTGAACTCCACTGGAGATGCAGTACTGTACGGCACCTATCTGGGCGGAAGCGCGGTTGAATATTCCGGTGGCATCGCTCTTGATGCCGCAAGAAACTTGTATGTTTCGGGGACCACTGCCTCCAGCGACTTTCCTACAGTGAATCCCATTCAAGGAACGATTGGAGCGAGCCAGCAGAATGCGTTTGTTTCCGAGATAAACGCCAGCGGCAGTGCGCTCCTTTTTTCCACCTATCTGGGGCTGGACAGCTTTTCTTCGGCGGACGGTATCGCAGTGGATGCCGCCGGCAAGATTTACGTTGTTGGGAGCACGACTCCAGGATTCACGCTTGGATTCCCGACGACGCCCGACGCATTTCAATCGACTTGCGATGCCAGTAAGTATGATGCCTTTCTGATGAAATTGATGACCAACCCGTCATCTCTCTTGTACTCGACTTGTCTGGGAGGGGCAGGTGACGAAACTGGCAGAGCTGTTGCTGTAGACGCGGCAGGAAACGCCTATGTGGCTGGGAGTTCCAGTTCAAGCGACTTCCCCGTTCTTAGGCCCCTCCAGCCATGCGGTCTAAATTCAGGTTTTGTCGCAGCGTTTAATCCAGCAAACACGCTCACATTCGCCACCTGCCTCGGCAGTGGCATCGCGAATCTTGCCGTGGACTCGTCGGGAAACGCTTTTGTAAGTGGCGGCGACAATACCGATGCCTTGCCGCTCAAGAATCCCATTGATGGAGTGAACGCAAGTTCACAGAACGCGGGCCAAGGGTTTATCAGTGAAGTCGATCTCAATGGTCGATTACTGTTCTCGACATTTTTCGGTCGAGGAAGCGGAGGCGTCGGACCAATCGCGGTTGACAGCGTCGGGAACATCTACGCAGCCGGGGGCTCAGGTGTGGAACAACAACTCATAGGTTTCACTCCTGAACCTCCCAAGATTGATTTCTTTCCGGTTTTCAATGCATTGCAGCCGTTTTTCGGCAGCTCGACAACCTGCGACAATCCGGGAGTTTATAGCTCTAGTCCGATCTCTTGTGTTTATGGCGATGCAGTGATCGTAAAGATTTCGCCGCAATCGGGAGCTGCTGCAGCGGTTTCGCCTGGAGAAGTCCTATTCCTGGACGCCCAGCAAGTCGGGACCACCAGCGCACCGCAGAACCTGACCATTTTGGACTTGGGGACGGATCCTCTGACTATCTCGAACGTAATGATCTCAGGAGATTTTGCTATTCCGACGGATCCTTGTCCCGCTGCAGTTGCGGCATCTGGAGGGAGCTGTACGATTCCCGTAACGTTCACTCCTACAACGTTGGGCGCGCGCAACGGCATCGTTACTTTGACCGACAATTCAGCCGGGAGTCCGCGCACGATACTGCTGGTTGGGCAGGGTGCCAGCTTAGGCCTCAGTGTAGCCCCTGGAGCTCCTAGTTCAGCTACAGTGCAAGCAGGAGGCAGCGCTACTTATACACTTTCGATTGGGGGTGCCGGAACAGGTGGCACGGCTTCGTTCAGTTGCGCTGGGGCACCCACCAGTGCAACTTGCTCCGTACCCGCCACCGTATTAATCAGCGCCACTGCTGCCTCAACCTTCAATGTCGGCGTGACGACAACATCACGCACGGCTGTAGCGTTGCATCCATCTGGTTTCGCGCGGTCGCCCTGGCTGTGGGCCCTAGCCTTCGGGTGGGTCGTACTGCCCGGAGCAGTGGGTCCAAGACGGTCACGCCGGCCCTGCCTTTTGCTACCGGCATTGCTGGTGTTCTTGTGCTCCTGCGGTGGTTCGAGTAATTCCCAGAAGAGCTCGAACGGCACCCCGGCTGGAATGTATAAACTAACCGTAACCGCGACATCCGGCGCCCTCAATCAGTCACAAACTCTGATTCTGAAAGTTGAATAGGTCAGGCAATTCAGTCTTGCTTCGGGCGACACGGGCGCAGCGGGTCGACCGTTCTGAATGAGTGGTCGGCAACTCTTACCTTGGGATTACTTCACGTTTGCCCGTTATCCGCCCACAACTAGGTAACGCGTCAATAGGTATCCATAGCGAGGTGGAAAATCCGATTAGCGCTCCCAGGGGAACTTGGGAGGAGGGCCCTGCGATTTGCCTGGGTCGCTGAATGCGGTTTGCATCCATTCGACGGCGCGGGGAAGGTCGTCCGGGTTTTGGATCAGGTGCGAGAACAAGCCGCGTGTCTCAAACGGGACGCCGCCAAACGTGCGATATGCTGAGGGAAGCGGCGGCCCGCCTGCACTGCCGACCGCCGGGATCTGCGCGGGCAGGCGCACGACATAAATGCTCCCGCCGGCCAGGGCCTCGTGCGGGTACTGCAGGAGCCAAGCACAATTACGCGCCTCTAGAAAATTGGCAGCAGAGAGCGCCACCAACTTTCCTGCAACCTCCTGAGTTGGCGTTTGGCAATTCCAAGGGTATGCCTGCGGCACGAATGTCGTGACATCCGAGAATCCGTATTGATCCAATGGAATTTCCTGTAATCCGTTTTGTTCCGCAAAGCGCTTAACTTCCGGAAGTCCCTGGTTCCAATCTACATTCGAATCGTTGAGGAGCGCGTAGGTGGGACGGCCGAAACTCAAGGCGTTGACATAGGGAAGATAGTAGGGATAGGCGTGGAGCGCGGCGAACAGACAACTCACCGCAAGCGCTGCAGCCGTCGCAGTTCCCGCCAGCGCTACGGAGCGCCGTTGCACATTGGCCAGCATTCGAGGCAGCGGCGCGAGCAGCATAACCAGTAGCACGAGAGGCACACTAAAATGCCGGATGCTGATGTCAAGTGGGCTAAGCAGGCACGCGCCCGTGAAGACCAGCAAGCTCACCCAGAGAACACGCCAATGCAGCGCGAATTGAGTGGGTATAACTGCGACGCTCGTTCCGTCGCGTGCTTTCCTGCTGATTCCCACTGTGGCTGCAAGCAGCAACAAGGCGAGAAATCCCAGCGACGATTTCAGAGCAAAGACAACCGGAAAGTAGAACCAAACGCCATGGGAATAGGCATGGCCGAGAAGAAAAGTTCCGCGTCTCCCGGTGAGCACAACCCAGAGCACTCCGCCAAAATACAACAAAGCAGGCATGAGAAGGCGGCGCAGGAAGAGTGCCGCTGGTCCCGTTCCGAAGCGCTCGAGAGCGCCGGTTGACTGATGCCACGAAAAGACAAAGTAAAACGCGTAGACCGCCACCGCGGCATAAAAGGCGCCCTTAAGCGTCGCCCGCCGACGGGTGCGCCTCCACTGGCGGAGCTCAAGCTGGCTCCGAGGCTGCACGGGGACGGCGCGCCAGCGCAGGCTCAGTAAAAACGCGACGAACGCAAAGAACAGAATGCCAGAGGAAAATTTCGATAGCAGCGCTCCTGCGAGACTCAACCCGAATAGCGCAACATTCTTTCGGTTCGGCTGCTGCCATATTTCGGCAAAGGTCCACAGGGCAAGCAGAGAAAACAGCGTCACCGCCAAGTCCGTGTGCACAAGTGGACCAAAAGTGAGAAAGGCAGGCGTGCTGACATATACGCTCAAGCAGAGCAGCCCGCCCCACTCTCCGCCCAAGCGGCGCGCGTACAAATACACGGCGCATCCGAGGGCTAGCGTCAACAGCAGCATGGGCAAGCGTGCCCAGGCGAGCACGCTCTTCGGGTCATTCCACCTCTCCAGCAGCCAGTCCCCAAACACCCACTGTCCCAAGAACGCCGGAAGAAACTTGTCGCTGGCAGTCCACGAGATATGGCTGTAGTCCGCGCGAACTCCGCGACACACCAGGGGCAGAGCTGCCAACACCTTCGCCAGCCATGTCGTCCTCCATCTCTTAGCCTTAACGCAAGCTGTTACAATTTGAGCGTTTCACGGGAGGGCGGGTGGGGCTTTCACCGGGAACTCGACTCGGTCCGTACGAAATCCTCTCACTGCTTGGCGTTGGCGGCATGGGAGAGGTCTATCGGGCGCGCGATTCAAAGCTATGCCGCTCAGTTGCGATCAAAGTTCTGCCATCTGATGTCGCGAAAGATCCCGAAAAATTAGATCGCTTTCGGCGCGAGGCCAAGGTACTTGCGTCGCTCAATCATCCGAACATCGCGTCGATCTATGGGTTTGAGGATTCTGACAAGCCTGGGCTGGTGATGGAGCTAGTCGAGGGGCCGACACTCGCCCATCGTATAACTGCCGCCCCCTTGCTCCTCGACGAAGCGCTGAACATCGCGAAAGCGGTTTGCGAGGCGCTGGAGTATGCGCACGAGCATGGCATCGTGCATCGTGACGTCAAGCCGGCAAACATCAAAGTCCCCGACGACGGCACAGCGAAACTGCTCGACTTCGGGCTAGCGAAGGCGCTCGAGAGCCTGGGCACGAACACTGATATTTTGAGTTCCCCCACATTTTCGCACGTTACACAGGCTGGATTAATCCTGGGCACTGCGGCGTACATGTCTCCCGAGCAGGCGAAGGGACGGCAAATTGACCGCCGTTCCGATATTTGGGCCTTCGGCTGTGTTCTCTTCGAAATGCTCACGGGCAAGATGGTGTTTAGCGGTGAAAGCGTGACCGATACGCTCGCCGAAATAATGAAGTCTGAACCCAATTGGAGCCGCCTTCCTCCCAACACGCCAATACCAATCCGAGCACTTCTCCAACGTTGCTTGAAGAAAGATCCTAGACAACGGCTGCAAGCGATCGGCGAAGCACGGATAGTGATCGAAGAGGTGCTGGCGGGAAAAACTGGCGTCGATGATGCCCTTGCGAAGGTATCGACAACACAGAAGAGCCACCCTGCTGTAGCTGCCATACTAGGATTTGTTGCCGGCGCTGTCCTCGTTGCAGCCATCGGTTGGTGGATCGTGCGCCCCAGTTCAAGGCCCGGCGCGATGCATTTCAGCGCCGTAACCAGCTTTGCAGGTGTGCAGGCTCAGCCGGCGCTCTCGCCCGATGGTCGTTCCGTGGCATTCATCTCGAATCGTGACGGTCACTACAACATTTATGTGGGACTGGTGCGCGGCGGCGAGCTGGTACAGATCACGCACGATGCGGCCATGAAGTCGCGGCCCATGTGGTCACCGGACGGCAGCACTCTCGCTTACGCGCAACTGAATGAGTCCGGGACCATGGATGTCTGGGAAGTCGCGGCACTCGGCGGTTCACCGCGCAAGGTCATGCTGAACGCAACTGATCCGGCCTGGACGCCCGATGGGCACTCACTCATATATCAGGATTACGCAGAGGGGGGAATTTGGATATGCGGCGTTTCGGGCGAAAACGCCCGCTTGCTGGTGCGCATGGGACCTGACGAAGTAGCCACTGAGTTGCGGATGTCCCCGGACGGCAAGATGGTCGCTATGGCTGTCCGAAACTCGGGCGGAGGACCATACGGCATGCTTGGCATTGCGGACCTTAGCACCGGAAAAGTGCAACTGCTCACACACGACAGCGCAACCACGCTCTCTCCGGCATGGTCGCCTGATAGCCGCTTCGTCTATTTCGCATCCAGCCGAGGCGGCACGCTGAATATATGGAGAATTAGCGTGGATGGAAACGGCCTGCAGCAGGTGACTGCTGGCGAAGGCGATGATACCGAACTCGATGTGTCGAGTGATGGCAAACGGCTGGTTTATGCCACCATGCGCCTGAACATCGGGCTGTCCCAATTCGACACGCAGGTAAGAGCAAAGGAGTCGGGCATAAAAGTTCTGACGAGTGACTCCGCACGTAACGAGTTCGGGCCGGCATATTCGTCTGACGGTACTCACCTTGCATTCTTCACGAATCTCAAAGGGGTCGAGAACGAAAGTATCGGCATGGCCGATGCAAGTGGCACAAATGCAACTCAATTGGTACGAGATGGGCGCATAAACGTATTTCCGCGCTGGTCGCCTGATGGAAACCGTATTCTGTATTTCTCGCGCGATGATCAAGGAAGAGATGCTGACTATCGCGGTGTGGCAATCTCGGGCGGAGCGCCGCAAACGATCGTTCGAAACGGGGGCAACTTCATTTTTGATGTGGGTAGAGACGGTCGCTTGCTCTATCAGAAAGATCGGGGTGCAGTAGTGGCTTATGACCCTCGTGATGGCCCGGGGCTGACCCTAGGCAACTTGCCCCAAAGCGCATGGTTGGTCCGCTGGTCGCCAGACGAAAAATCTATTGCATACGTGATCAGCGCGTCCCGGGAAAATGATCCTGCTGCGGGCGTCTGGGTTACGGATTTCAGGACTGCGCCGGTGCAGGTTTTTCGTGGCTGGGCGTGCTGGTTCGGTACGGATGCGAAGGGTGACATCTTCGTTCTGAAAGGCAAGCGCGACCTGGACGGAGAAATATGGAAGGTGAAGTGGGACGGCTCAGGTCTCACGCGGACTTCGGGTATCCTCCCGCTTCTCTATAATCCGAACTACCTTCATTCGCGTACCATAAGTCAGTTCGATGTCTCTCCGGATGGCCTCCATATCGCCTTTCAGGCGCAGCAAGTTCTTCAAGAAAACATCGGCATCATCGACAACGTGCAGTAGCCCTTGAGTCCCTGTGACTCTTGAAATCACAAGCTCTTGCGCACACCATCACAGGTGTCGCTGACGATAGTTGCGAAATCGCATTAAATACATGTTTTGCTGTTACCTAGAGAGTGGTCGGCAAACCTTACCTTGGGATTACTTCAGGGTAGCCCGTGATTCAGGAGGCCAAACGGTCAGCGCGGGCTGCGCTTTCTTTTCTCGGCTGGCCGTCGATCGGCCCACTTTAGGATGGCGTCAAGCGCAGGACAAAGGGACTGGCCCCATGGTGTCAGACAGTATTCAACCTTCGGCGGCACCTGGGGATAGGCCGTCCGCACCACGATTCCATCCGCTGCCAAACTACGGAGTTGCTGCCCCAGCATTTTCTGAGTGATGTTGGGTATCGCGCGTTCCAGGTCGGAGAAGCGCATCACCTTGCCTCCGAATAGATGAAACAGAATGACGAGCTTCCATCTTCCTTCCAGGAGACGGAGTGCTGCTTCTACGTCTGCGGCGGCGGACGTGGGTGTGTAGCGTTTCGGCATACATGTTTCTCCTAACGCACTTTTTTGTGCGTACTTCCCATCTTGCCAGTATGCTGCGAAACTTCTGGCTGTGCAATTGCCCGGAGGAGACGAGCATGGTTCTTGATGTGCCCGAACCAGTCGCTGAATACCTGGCCGCCGAAGAGGCGAAGGATGCTGATGCGCTTTCCCGTTGCTTCACCGAAGATGGCACTGTCCACGACGAGGGGCAGGATTATCACGGTCGTGACTCGATCCGCCAGTGGAAGCAGGCGGCGGACGCGAAATACCGATACGTCTTTCAGACGATTAACGTTCAAACCTTCGGAGACTTGGTAACCGTGCGTGCCCGACTCACCGGTGAGTTTCCTGGGAGTCCCGTTGAACTAGACCACATCTTCAAACTTTCGGGCGACAAGATTGCTTCCCTGGAGATTCGATCATGACGGCGACATACCCTTTCCCGGTTTCGAAAGATGAATTTAGCGGCAAGCGGGTTCTGGTAACCGGCGGCACAAAAGGCATGGGACAAGCGATGGTGCGCCGTTTTACTCTGAGCGGCGCTTCCGTCGCAACGACTGCGCGCTCGCCGTTGCCGGAAGAGCAGGCAGTTGCTTTATTCGTGCAGACGGATATCGGTACGGCTGCAGGCGTGCAAGAAGTAATCAGCCGCATTCAGCAGGAGTGGGGTGGACTCGACATCTTAGTGAACAATGTGGGGGGATCAGATGCTCCGAACGGCGGATATAAAGCCCTCTCTGATGACGACTGGCAGAAAGCGCTCAACGTCAACTTGCTGGCATCCGTTCGTCTCGACCGAGCATTCCTGCCCGGTATGATCGAACGCAAATCAGGTGTCATTCTTCATATCTCGTCCATCCAGCACCGTCTGCCGCTCTATGACGCGACGCTTGCGTATGCTGCTGCGAAAGGTGCTCTCAATACCTACAATAAGGGCCTTGCAAATGAAGTTGGCCCGAAGGGCGTCCGCGTCAACATGATCTCGCCTGGATTCATTGAGACTTCGGGCGCACACGGCATGATTGTGCAACTCAGCCAGAGCAGCGGTATCAGCGAGGACGCTGCTCGGCAACAAATCATGAATATGATCGGAGGAATTCCCATTGGTCGACCCGGCCGGCCGGAGGAAGTGGCCGAACTGGCGGCATTTCTGGCATCCGATCGTGCCGCTTCAATTCATGGTGCAGACTACATCATTGATGGCGGCACGATGCCTACCGTTTGATTACGTATTTTGTAATCGCTGCCTGAGTTCCATCCTGCAATCAAGGATCGTTCGTGTATCGTCGGCAATTGGGAACTTGACTTCTGGATCGCCCGTTATCCGCTAATAATGGATCATCGGCAATTACTCCACACTCGCCGATTTCTGACCAATAATGGCACGTCCCAGATCAGCTTTGGATAGGGTCGTTTTGTCACACCCGAGATCGAGCGGCACTGGAACTGGTGCTCGCCGCGGTTAGAGGGAGCGTGGTGGGCTCCCGCCCATCCTCGGGAACTGGCCAGGCCCGCAACTCGCTAGAACAGTTTCTTAGAGCAGCATGGAGTCAACTGGTTCTACATTGTGAACCGCTCAATTCTGCAGTGCCGACATCAAAGCGAGTTGCGGGCGGCGACGAATCATGACCTCGGAGGCGCAGATGTGATCGCCGCCGGTCGTCAGAAGCTACAATTGGGATTCCCAGCCGGAAGCTCGGTGCGGAACACACCCCCGACCGAAGTAATTGCGACCGTAACATCGCTGGCCGAACTAATAGCATCCTGGTTAATGCCGATGTGCCCGCTCCCGAAGTCAACAAAGCCTTGACCCTTGCTATACACATGAGGCGAACACGTGGGGTCATCAAATTCGTAGAACGTGAGCTGACCTGAGGTTACGGTGATGTACACCGGCCCTGGATGTTTATGCCAGCCTGTGGAACCCAATGGATCGTAGAGGTGGGTATCTACCTCGACATCAATAGCGGGATCCGTCTTATCAAGAGCCTGCGCTTTTGCGATGTATTGGAACGGTTTTACGGTTGGGTCGAGGGGATTCAAGGTTTGGTTCTGGTCGGTATTCACCATGAAACGGCCATACGTCCCTCTGCCAATTAAGGTGCGGTGAACGCCGATCGCAGGATTTGCCCACATCTTGAGCACGTACCCGCCGATCGCGAAGACGCACAGGACAGCAGCTGTTGCAGCAGTTTTCAAAACTTTTCCCTTCATTTCGACCTCCGAGAATATTGGAACCGAGAGGACCCTCTCAGAGAGGCCATCTTCGTGCAATGGAGATCGAATGAAAGTCGTATGAAGTTTTTGTGAAGCGCCAAACCACTGACCACTTGCTACTTAGCCGTTTTATGTCGCATCATCTTGGGTGCCAGGACCCAGTGGCGGTTGGGGGCAGGTACGGCCCAGGTATTCCATTTCGGGGATTTCACACTTGACCAGTCTCGGTATCGGCTGCAGCAGGGCGAGCGCATTCTGCGCCTCGAAAGGCAGCCCATGGAGTTGCTCTTCCTAATGGTAGAGAGACGCGGAGAACTGGTTACACGTGAAGAGGTCGCGGACCGACTTTGGGGCACGACCGTTTTCGTTGATATCGATCAAAGCATCAACACAGCCGTTCGCAAGGTCCGAATGGTGCTGCGCGACGATCCTGATAAGCCCCGTTTCATCGAAACAGTGGTCGGGAAGGGATATCGCTTCGCCGCGCCGGTGGCGGTCAACGGAGAAGCGACTGTGCCTGCTACGGCCGGATTGCCGGCCTTGCCGCAGCCTGCCCAAGCGGGCCAAAAAGCAGCGATTGCAGCCGCTACTGCCCAGCGGATGCACCGGCGGCCTCCTGTTGTAATGCTGCTGGCGGGCATAGGGGCCGTGCTTGCAATTTTTGCATCCGGCTGGATAGCGATCCACGTTCGCAACACTGGAAGCTCGGCGCATCCGGGCATCAAGTCGCTCGTGGTTCTGCCACTGAAGAACCTTTCTGGCGATCCCGCTCAGGAATACCTTGCCGACGGAATGACCGAAGCTTTGGTATCTCGCCTCTCCGGCATTCATGATCTTCGGGTGATTTCGCGAACTTCATCCATGCACCTCAAGAATTCCGATCTCTCGGTTCCGGAGATCGCAAAAGCCTTGCAGGTGGACGTTGTTGTCGAGGGCTCCGTCATTCGAGAAGGCAATCGCATTCGCGTTACTGCCCAGTTGATTCGCGGCACAACTGACGAACACTTCTGGTCGGAGACTTATGATCGGGAACTGCCTGACGTGCTTGCGCTACAAAGTGACGTGGCCCAGGCTATCGCCCGTAAGGTTGAGGTTACGTTCACGGGAGATGAGCGCGCCAGGCTTGCCGCCACACGTTCTGTTGCGCCCGAAGTTTACGAGAGTTATCTCAAAGGTGCATTCGGCAAGAACAACAGGAGAACCGACATCGAAAAGAGTATTGGCTATTTTGAGGAAGCGATCAGGAAGGATCCTACGTTTGCACCGGCGTATGTGGGCTTGGCATTTGCATACGACGACCTTGGGACGGTCCTTCCCCCCGAGGAAGTGGGGCCAAAGGCGATCAGCGCCGCCCGGAAGGCATTGGAACTGGATCCAGGTCTTGCCGACGCCCACGCCCTCCTGGGAGAGATGTACCAGCTACAGTGGCAATGGGCCGAGGCGCAGGCGGAATACAAACGGGCCCTCGAGTTGAACCCGAACGACGCTGTCGCACACCTCGGACTCGCTAACTGGCTACTATGCCAAGGGAGGACGGAGGAGGCGCTCGCCTGGTCCCGGCGTGCCCGAGAGCTTGATCCGCTTGGAGTTACCGGCCTCAGTAATGGCTGGATACTGTTTCAAGCCCGACGCTACGACGAGGCTATCGGAGAACTGCGAAGCGTGCTGGCCGTGCACCCGGACTATGCAACCGCCCACTGGTTCCTCGGATACGCGCTGATCGCCAACGGGCAATCTAAAGAAGCGATTACGGCGCTGGACAAGGCGGTTGCTCTCTCCGGCGGTAGTCCCGCCGTCATCGGCACGTTGATCGGGGCATATGCGCAAAGCGGGCGTCGCACGGAAGCTCTTCGCCTGGTTGATGAATTGAAGCGGCGGCAGCAGAGAAACTATGTTCCAGCTGCGGCCTTTGTGGATGCTTATCTCGGTCTTGGAGAGCGCGACCAGGCATTTGCCTGGCTTGATCGTGCATATCGGGAACATTCCAGTATTCTGCAAATCCTGAAGGTACATCCCCCCTTCGACCCGCTGCGTGGCGACCCGCGTTTTGCAGATCTGCTCCACCGCGTCGGTCTTGGCTGACGCATCCCGGCAAGGGCGAGTTGCTGACGCAACTCCTTATGATCTTTAGGTCCGAAGTCAGCTGCCGAGCAACGCTGGTTTCACAAGAGCAACTCCTGTACTACGACTAGATCACTACCCATTGTGTCTGGTTCGTCGGCAACCCTTACCTAATCGCGTTATGTCAGAGTAGCCCGTTACACATTTAGCTACAGCGGTCGACGCGAGCGGCGGGAGACTACCTTCTACTGCAGCGTGGCGTACTCGGCTTTAGCTTGTTTCAGGATTGGAATGTCGGGGTCGGCATCTTTCCAAAGGTTGAGGAACGTCTGGTAAGCAGCCTGCGCTCTCGCCTTGTCTCCAGCCATCGCGTAGGCTCTGCCCAGTTGCAGATGCGCTAGTGCGCCAATCACGTCGCTGATCACGATTCCGCGATGGTCAAGAATCTTCTGGAACTCGGCAATAGCCTCGGCAGCCCGATGTTCCGCGAGATAGGCCTCGCCTCTTACGTACACCGGATAAAGTGCTCCGAAAAATCCCTGCAGATTGCTGCGCGGGGTGCCAAGTTCATAAGGGCTCGCGGTTTCCAGCAGTTCAAGCGCTTGTGAAGGCTGGCGCCGCCTTAGCCAAAGCGATGCACGAAGCACCGGCAAGTAACTAAATTTTACCGATGTGTCTTCGGGGAAACTCTTCTCCAGATCATTAGCCATGTTTTGCGCCTTAGAAGAATTCCCGGCGAGAGCAAGAGCCAAAGCAGTGCCATACACTACTTCGCGGTCTCTCGCGAGCTGAAGTGCTAGCGATGCGCGCTGCTTAGCCATGGCGGCGTTCCCGAAGAACGCTTCCCGCAACGCCGATCCAGTTTCGAACAGAGCTGCCCGTTCGCGATGTCCTCCCTGTTGCGCCAACTCGGAAGCCTGCAAGGACATTTTCCGTGCCTCTCGCAAACGACCAGCGTATGCGAGCACAAAACTCTGGTGATGGAATATCCAGTCTTCCGCTCCAGAGTCGCTCTGAGCCGATGTCGCCGCACTCGCCATCGCCGCATCATCGGACTTCAAGAACGCCACATCGTATCTCTGGACGAGAAAATCGGGCATTTCCAGTTTGCGGTCAGCGGCTTTTCGAAGCGCGCCTTCAGCTTCGGGTAAACGGCCGAGGTAAAGATAGTCGTCCGCAAGATTGGAATATCCGATATCAGCATCAGGATCGAGTTCGATGGCCCGTTGTGCTTCTTCGACTGCTCGCTCATATTTGGCCAGACCGGTGTAAATGAAACCTGATAAGAATGCGTGCGGCGTCACGTCACGAGGATACGACCGTGACCAGGCCTGACAGATTTGCTCAGCCTTCTCCTGATTCCCTGTGGCTCTCCCCTCGTAGTAAGCGGCGATGAAATATTTTTCCTTCTCGCTGGCGCGATCGCGTAGGGCATAGGCATTAGCTGTGTGTTCTGTTGCGAGTCCAGATTCGCCAGTGTGGCCGTACATGAGCCCGAGCGCAGCATGTGCCATTGCGAATTGTGGGTCGATTTCGACGGCCTTAGTGAAAAGCGGAATCGCACCGGGCTGATTGGAATAGACTAACCGCCACCCCTTGCTGTAGGCTCTCAAGGCCTCCAGGGATGGAGTTGTGGCCTCTGCCAGCGGCGTGTCGTGATTCTGCACACTGGTGAGTGACTCACCGATGCGCGTCCGAAACTTCGTTGCTATTTGGTCTAGTGCATGCAGCACCTCTTCTTTACGAGGTACCTGCGCCTGCTCTTCGTCGAGAACGTCCCCAGTGCGGCAATCTTTTGCGCGAAGTCCCAACACATATTGGCTTCCCAGAGTGGCAATCGTGCCCTCCAGCACGGCGGCGCTTCCCGTTCGCTCGCAAACCTCTCGCGCGATTTCGGGTGTAAGCGGTGCATCACTTGGCCGGCCCATTAATCGGAGCGCTTGCTGAATGCGTTGCTCTGAAACGAAGCTCAGGAAGGGCGATTGTTCGAGCTCAACCGATAAGCCTTGGCGAAGTGTTCCGTCAAACACTGAATCCCCAGTCGAGTTCGCAAAATTGGCGAGCACAACCGTGTCCTTCTCGGTGAGGACAGGCGGGCGGCGAACGATGAGGCGCAACGTAGCCATTGTCGCAACAAACACGAGGATCGCTCCAACGGCTATCCATCGCCATCTCCCTGTCTCAATGACCTCCACTTCCAGCTTGGAGTGACTCGCGGCAATGATGCTCAGTTCCCGCTCCGGTACCAAATGCACGTCCTCAGCAAACCGGTAGCCGCGCCCCGGAACAGTCACTATGTATTGGTGATCCTGTGGGCTCTCCCCTAAAGCTTTCCGCAGCAGAAAAATATTCCGGCTTAGGTTGGCCTCTTCGACAAAAGTGTCGGGCCAGACCATCTTCATCAGGTCGTCCTTGGTAACGATCTCCTTGCTGTGCCGCACCAGGACAAGAAGGATCTGAAATGTCTTGGGCGTGAGCGGGACGGTTTCACTGCCGCGAAGCAGCAGTTCCTTATCCGGATCAACTCGAAAAGAGCCGAATTCGTACAGCTGTTTAACTTTCTGACCTGCGCCGGCGGCCATCGGGGAACCTATTCCAAGATCGAAGAGTCGAGCTTGGAGGCGCATTTTAGCATGCCTCGGCACCAAGCCCCGTTATTGGCGTTAGCTCACAGTCACCAAACAAACGCTTTCGTTTCTGCCGCTTACACGATTGCGAGAAATTATCAGAAATTATCACGAGTCTTGTAAGGACTTCCTGGCCACCTTTCGGGCAATCTTCCGCCCTGCTTGAACACGAAGCCGCCGTCAGCGAGGCGTGCGGTGGAAAGGCAGAGCACGCTTATGGCAAAGCAGACCAAGATCACCATCGAAACCGACTCCTTGCTGGTCCTGCGAGGACGAAGCCCACTTCGTTCATGGTGCCCGCAGTGCGCAGCCGAAGCCGAAATGGTTCCCATAGAAGGCGTCGGCGTCATCTCAAACCTGGCGCCATTGGAGGTGGAGACCTGGCTTGAGTCCGAGGTAATCCACCGTTCACAGACGGCCGATGGTGCGCAACTGATTTGCCTGAACTCGCTGCTGAAACGGGTTCAAAAAACGAAAACCGCTTAGCGCGTCTCGCGCAAGTGTGAAAAGGAGGAAATATTATGAAGTCCAAAATCTTGTGGTGGGTTCCCGGAGGCGGTCCGCTGGTCAGGCTTGCTCGACTATCGCTGATCGGTTTCTTTATATGCGGCCTGCTTGCCGCATCCGCAAATGCTGCACCATTTGTTTACGTAGTTACACTCAGCCAGCAATTCGGGACGATAGATCTTGCGAACGGGAAATTTCAAGCGATCGGCAGCGGAACGCCCGACGGCCTGAGCAATTTGGTGTGGTGGAAGGGTTCTCTGCGGACGCTCACGACCTTTCCTACGCTAGGCAGTCTCGCGAAAATTGATCCGGCAACGGGCGAGGAAACCGTCATCGGCGCAACGGGACTGAGCTTCAATGCCTTCGATCTTTCCAAAGTGCGAGGAAAACTATACCTGACTGATTTCAGTAACAACCTCTATTCTGTTGACCCGCTAACTGGCATTGCCACTCCAACTGCGAGCACTGGCATGCCGCCCGATCCAAACATTCCTCTCACCTTTAACAATGATGGTACGTTCAACCTCTGCGACGAGGGTCTCTACGGAATTGCCGGAAAGCTGTATGCAACATTCGACTCCTACGCGATTGATCCAACTCAGACTCCGCCGACCATAGCCCATGAGTACGTTTCCCCGCGGGTATACGAAGTCGACCCCTTCACTGGGACCACGACAGTTCTCGCAGACACAGACTGGCAACTCAGCGCAATCGTCGAGGCAGATGGAAAAGTCTATGCTTTCAAAGCCGTGATCGACGGCTTCGATTGGAGCATTGATGTCCCCATCGCGCATGCTGAGTTGGACACGCTCGATTTGAAAACCGGCAAAACCCACAAGATCGCCGATCTCGACCCAAGTCTCGGCCCGATTTTCGGAGCAGCGCCAGTCCATTAGGCCCGCAACCTCGGAACACGCGCAACATCGCACGGGCCTGGTGGTCGACGGCCTGGGCCCGTGTACGATTCTCGAACCCGCGTACTCCTGATGGTTTGTCGGCAACTCTTCCCTTACAGGCGTAATGGAAGGTTTGCCCCTCACTCGCCCGCATTCGGCAACAACGAAAGCGAACATCCGCCGATTGAACCAGACCGTTGAAACTAAACTGCTCACTTCGGAATTCCCTGGCTTACAAACCAGCCGACGCGGCCTTTGAGTCGCGAGGTGATCCACCGCACTTAATCAAATTGATCAACCAAGCAGCAGAGCGCGCGATTCGCAGGTACAGTAATAGTGGAAGCGGAATCACATTGAAGGGAGAATCCGAGCCATGCCCTTGACTACGGACGAAAAACTGTTGACCCTCAGCCATGACATTATCGAAGCATTCGACAAGGCTGATGGTGGTATACATCCGGGGTTCAGACCCGCCCATGCGAAAGGCATCCTGTTGACAGGCGGGTTTACGCCATCGTCAAAGGCTGTCGCGCTTACGCGTGCACCGCATATTCAGCGGAATTCCACTCCGGTGACGGTGCGCTTTTCGGACTTCGCAGGAATTCCGACCGTTCCCGACAACGACCCTCAGAACGCGAGCCCTCGCGGTTGCGCGATCCGGTTCCATCTTGCCGAGCATAGTCACACGGACATCGTCGCTCATTCAGTCGACAACTTTCCATCGCGTACTGCGGAGGGATTCCTGGAGTTCCTCAATGCGCTGATTGCCACCGACCCAACGGGGCCGCACCCAAATGCGATTGAAAGGTATCTTGGCGCGCATCCTGCGGCTTTGACATTTGTACAAACTCCCAAGCCGATCCCGACGAGCTTTGGGAAGGAGTCGTTTTTCGCTGTGTCTGCATTCAAGTTCACCAACGCGGACGGAGTGAGTCGCTACGGGCGCTATCGGGTGCTGCCGGTAGCAGGCAATCAATATCTGGACGAGGCGGGAGCGGCCGCGCGGAGTCCAAACTTCCTCTTCGACGAGATCAAAGAGCGGGTCGCGAAGGAACCGGTTAAGTTTCGCATTACCGTACAGCTTGCTGAAGACGGCGACACCGTTGATGATGCCACTGTCCGCTGGCCTGAACATCATCCACAACTTACGTTCGGAGAAATCAGTTTGCAAGCGATTACTCCGAACGGTGCCAGCGAGCAGCAGCACATCATCTTCGATCCCATCCCTCGAGTGGATGGCATCGAGGCCTCGGCCGATCCTCTCTTTGAGCCGCGGGCGAATGTCTATCTAATGACCGGCAAACGGCGCAGAGCAGCCGGAAACCAGTAGGCACTGGGCAATCTGAGCTTCGATACATCGAGCGCCCCGTGACAGCGATGGGGTTGGGAGTCCGCCTGCTCGATAGCGCACAGGCAATCTTTCGCGTCCTCAAAAGATTAAAAATTGTCAGGAGATCCACTCAAGTCCAAGACGATTGAAAGCTGCATAGCGGATTCACAGGAGCATAGCTTGTGTTCCCAGATGCCAGTACGCGGTTCCCGGTCGGATGGTCGGTAACTCTTCCCGTAATGGAAGGTTTGCCCGTAATCCGCCCAGAATCGATGCCAAGTGCGGAGATTACTTCCGACAAGCCGACAAGGACCAACCAGGCCAGTGGCCTGTAGCCGAGCACCGAAAATGGTCACTGCGGTTGTAACGAGGGAGCACCGCGACACGGCACCCTATTCTTCGTTTCGAGCGGCTCTGATTCTTAACTCTTGCCTGCTTGCAAACCGCTGGTGGAACCGTCGTATATGGTCTTGAAGTCCGAGCGCTGTAGCAGCTTCTCCGCTCCCGGATCTTTCTTCATCGCATCCAGGAGACGGAGGGCCTCGCGATAATTGTCCCGCGCATCGTTTCTGTTGTCCGAACCTCGCTCGATCGTGGCTAACAGGTAATGCGCTTTGACGCTCAACGGCTTTAGTCCGATTTTGTCTGCCCGTACCAGAGCGCGCTCGAGTTCCTGCTGCGCGTGCACGTTATCGTGGTTTCTGATCATGGCCTCGGCCATGTAAATGGAGCACTCTACTGAGATATTGGGTACACTCTGATCGTTGGCATCCTGCATCAGCTTAAACGCTTACGGTCGAGACGAACGTCCACACCAAGAGAACGGTTGCCAGAATCGTCCCGATCAGTGCTAGCAATGCGACATTTTTGAGTGTCATGGTCGGAGTATGAACGTGGGCAGCCTCGTGTGCAACCCGTCCGCGATTCGCCCGACAACGGGAAGACGGATTGGGGCTTCGCGGGTAATCGGGAATGGCAAAAAACCGTTTCGCGAAATTGTGGTCGTTCTTTTTAGATTCAAGCCACCGAAGTCGTTACGAAGGATTGGTATTCCGGGTGGCTGTCGACGTATTCCTTAACAAAAGGACAGATTGCAACCACCGTCAATTCGTTCTGTCGCGCATATTCCAATGCTGCATGAGCTAGCTTCGTACCTAAGCCATGACTCTGAAGAGCCGGCGGAACTTCTGTATGCGTCAGAAATAGTCGGTGATTCTTGAATGTATATTCCAGCACGGAAAGCTGGCCGTCTACATCCATTTCGAAACGCTGCTTGGCTGCGTTGTGTACGGCCGCTGCGGTCTTTGCATTACGGTGCTCGGACTCGTCCATGACAGTTCCCTAGTTGTGCTCCAAATATTTGTGCGCATTGGCCGAAAAATGGTGACAGCGGTGTCGTGACAAAGAAACTCGGCCGATCTGCCCACTATACTTTTTTACTGCGGGCTTTCAGATCCGTTTCGGCTTGGTACCAGTCTTGTTCCGCATGGCCATCTGATCTTCCGCGAAGCTCGTAGAGCTCGTAAGCGCGGCTTTGCACGTCAGTGTCCGCACGGGCGATAGCGGCATTACCCTTAATTGGGGATTCCGATTGCGCGGAAGGGGTGGGTTTCGAGCGAATGTTGATTTTTGGATCAATCACGTCATCCTCCTGGATTGTGACAGCTAAGAGGAGCGAACTTCAGATGGGCTGACTTAGTTCAGGGAACCTGAAAGAGGAAAGGAGGTAACTCACTCATCTTCGATACTAAGCGGATCTCGTCGGGATGTCAATTTTTGTGGGCGACGATTCCGAACAGCGTTGTACAGCTTTTTCCGGTAGCGTTTCGTCGTTGATCTAACCCAGCGCAAAGCTATTTATTTTTCCGATTCAGACGGACTGTTTCGGTGCCCGATTCGAGTATCGTCACGTCAATTGAGGGTACGACGCAGTCATACTTTCCAGTCGTTCCTGCGCGTCCGCTCCGCCACCAGATTATGCAGCAACAATACTAGTCGCTCGAAGAGCTTTGACGTCGCGCATCGGTGGCTGGGCCAAAGAAACGGTTGTACTATCGGTTGAATTGGCTGACGCTCTCGTAGCCGACTTCGTAAGCTGCGCTTGTAGCGTCCACACCATCCATAAGCATCCACTCCCTTGCCCTCTGCAGCCTCAACTGTTTTTGGTATTGAAGGGGACTCATCGCGGTCAATGGGCGGAACTGATGGTGAAGCGTTGAAACTCCCATCCGTGCGATCCCCGCAAGTTCGTCCATGTGCAAACGCTTCGCATAGTTGTCTCTGAGCCAAGTGATCGCTCTCGCCGTCCTGTTACCGAGGTCGCCCGTCGTCGCAATAGTGCGGAGCCGCACGCCCTGTGGGGTCTTCAGGATGCGGTAAATGATCTCGCGTTGGATTAAGTGGCTGAGAAAAGGTAGTTACGACGAGTGTGCCAGAGAACCCAAACCCGGACCCCAAGCCCTTTCGTAATAGCTCAACCGTCATCTGAAGAGTTACCTCCGTGCCTCGAAGTAACTTCATACGCCGTCAGACCAAACAATACAAAGCTGCTGCGCGGTGTAGCAGCGAAATCGGATCGCGTCGCTGCTAATACCCGTCACGCGGTATGAGAGCAACCGAATCATCTTGGTGGAACAGTTGTTCCTCTCGCCGCCGAATACCGTCTCGCAAGTGCATCAAAATAAGGATTCCCATTTGGAACTCAGTCTGCTCTAAGCAGTAGGAACGAGGCTGGTAATCTCTTCCCGTTTTTCCCCGGTTCCCGTTGCAGGCCTCGCGCGGTCGAATTAACGAAAGAAAGTCCTCCCCTAGACATGCACTGCGATCGATTTGGGAGGCCACGATTTATGCGCATCACATTGATTCTGATCTTGCTCACAGCCCTACAAGCTTCAGCGCAGAACACCCCGGCGTCAACCGTTCTCGGCACCAATAGGGCTATCGCGGAACATCCGCAACAGTTTTACCTCTATACGTCGACCAAAGAAGCGAAGCCGAAAATCGTGGATCGCAAGTTTCTCGTCCTGGCAGGAATAGCAACGGCCGCCACGATTCTGGATCTGGCTACCACATCTCACTGCATGGCCACATATGCGAATTGCCAGGAGGGAAATCCGCTGCTCGGTTCGCATCCGTCACAGGCGAAACTCTACGGGGTCAGCTTCTCAATGCTCACTGGTCAACTGTTAGCGAGCGCCTGGATGCATCGACAGATGCCGAACCGAAAGTCGTGGATGGTTCCCCTGATCGCCGCCACCGCAGGCCACGGGTTAGCCGCGGCGCTGAATGTCCGGACGATGCATCAACTGGCCCACTAGAACCGGCCGAGTATTCGGTCGATTGAAGCGGAGATCGGCGAGCGGCGTCATGTTTGTAATCAGTGGGTCACTCTTGGCCGATTGGACAGATGTACCTCGACCAAGGCACCTTCCACCAAAAACGAGTCCTGGATTCCGATTGGATTGAGAAGAGCTGGGCCAAACTGGTGCCCATCTCCGATAGTAACCCGTCCGCCGATTTTTACGGATATATGTGGTATTTCCGCAGTGAGCCAACGGGTGCGGACCCTACTCCCGTCCACTTTGCTTCTGGAAACGGAGGCAACAAGATTTACCTCGTACCATCCCGGCACCTCGTGATCGCCATCACTTCAAGCGCCTACGGCCATGGCTACGGTCAACGGCGCTCGCAAAGCATTCTCTTGAGCATCCTCTCGGACTCATAGCCTCATGCATCATTCGGGATTACTAACGTGAAGTCGGCATGGCGCCACAATTCCAGCATCAGATGGGTGCCGGGAAATGCATGGCTCCATGCGCGTTTATCGTGTGATAACACCCGCTTCTCCAATTGGCGCCGGTCCGTTCCGGCAAAACCGAAGGTGTCCATCGCTCCGGATGGCAACGGAAAATCCCAGAACGGTTTATCTGGAGCCAGATTGAGCAGTCCCATATGACCATCCTTCAAAGGATTCTGCGGACAGCCTGCACATGCGGGCGGTCGGTTTGCAGGTTCGCGGACGGCCGCCCGATTGCCTAAACTTACAGACCCTTCTCCTTAAGTTCCTCAAACCACGCGAATGAACGTTCTAGCTCGCGCGCGGTATATGTGCTATAGCGCATCGCCAGATCTATGGCGTTTCCGCCGCGCTGGTGGTCAGGAGAATCTCGGCCCAGCTTCAAAACGCTTGCTCTCTCTTTCAGCTGCAGCATTACGAGATCTATAAGTTTCACGCCCATCTGCCAGCTAAGGGTCGGATCAACGGTAATCGTATCGCTCACTAAATTAGGGGGTAGCGGCATACCAAAATTCTTCGCGTGAGCCGAAAGCTGCGTGGCGGCTTGGAGGGCAGTAACATCCATCGGGATCCATTGGGTTAACAACTCGTAATATCCCGGTCCCAAGTGCTGATCTATCTGGTCCTTCCATCGTTCTGCGTGAACCCATCGGCCACGAATGTGCCGGCTTCGTCGGTCCGCATATCCTTCGACCGTAAAGTTAACATGTCGCTCAGCCGCAATCCGATCACGCGAGTTGGAGGGTCTCGAGAATACTTATCTCACGGAAAAACCCTCATACTGCCCGTACTCTCAGGCAGTTCCGGTTTCTTTCCGGCGGTCTTAGGCTGCTCCGGGTTGACTAAGCGTTCCAGTTCAGCCCGCAGAGACTCTAGGGTCTGGTCGCCAGCCTCCAAGGTGGAGTGCAGCGCGAGGCTAGCTGCCATCGCTTCTTGATATGCATTCCGAGCGTCAGTAAGAAGATGGAGGTGTTCCATGAAGGCGCCGACGCATCTTGTGAACCTATCGACCGCGTCGGCGTACATCGCCCAGTTTGTCGCCAGCCCTGATTTTATCCCGCCTTTTGTCGTAACGATGGCGTCATTCATTCGACTTGCTCAAAGCTGAACTTCTGTGCGTGTGAACGCGTTCTCCTAATAAAAGTGAATATGTGAAAGCAAATGGTCACTCCTCACCTCGGCGGTCTCTGACGACCTTCGCTCGCTCCCGGGGCCATAGCCTTTTCTCCATGATCGAGGCAGCGCGTACATTGAAGATGGAAAAACAGGCTGAAATGTTGCCCGCTACAACTTGTTGTGTTGCAGGGTTGCCGATACTGAGTAATTCCCTTCTCTCGCAATATTTTGATCCACGGTAAGATCGACGCTCGAAACCTGCATCGTGAAATCTGCTCCTAACCGTGCAGAGCGTCGTAGATGGTCGGAAATCGGTGATTTCCGACCTCTACGCGCCTATCATTTGCTGAAAACAAAGCAATTGTTGGCTTCGTTTGGCAAAATGCAGTTCCCCGTTTAGTTGGGTCCGCGCTTCGCTCGCCGTGCCTCCCTTTCGGCCGATCGCTTACGCACCTTCTCCAATTCGTCGAGAGCGCGATAGACTTCCCGAGAATTGTGAGCGTCGTAACGAATTAACATGTCAGCCCTCCGATCGGGAATACTTAAACTTGACTGATGCAAGTCGGCATCGTGTTGCAAACAGACGAAACGAGTCATCAGCATTTGTTCTTCCTTCTCCAACTCTTGCAGAAATTCCACGATTTGCTCCGGCGTGTTGGGCTCTTTCTCTTCCTCAGCCTCTTCATCTTCATCATCTTCGTCTTCATCGGACAGGATTGACAACATTTGTTCCGCGCACGGTCCGCACCACTGCCGTAATTCATTCCTTAGTTCTTGCGAAAGTTTTCCGTTGGCTTCGAGGTAAGCCCGGATCTCCCTCAAACCCTCCAGGATGGCCTGGATGCCTTTGGTGCTTGAAAGTAGCCGCTGTCGCGCCTCCTCGTAGCATGAAGTTGATGTCAACGTTGCCGGTAGCCGACCTATGTCCGCTCTTTTCGAAAAGAAGTGGCGGTAACTTCAATAACCCTCCCGCCGCCGCGTTTTTTTGTTTTCGTGTTTCTCCCACGGTGGCCCGACAGGTCAGTTTCATAAGCCAAAACGCGTTCGCAACTTTCTGGACCAACAAGTCTTCGGTGATGCCAGAAGGTTCGTGTTCCTCCCGCAAATCTGCTAACAACTGAACATACTCTGAACGTTCTTCGTCCGAAGGTAAGACAATTTCGCGAGAAAGGAGCCCATGGCGTCGCGCGTTACGCCGGCTCCAAGCTTTGCCACGAGGCGTCTTCGGACCCGTTGCTTTCTTAGAGTTCGCCTGATTGGCTCGAATCTTGCGCGCTGATGGAGGCCGCTTCGCTGAGGACTCTGAAGCCGCGGGGCCTTCCACGGGAGTTTTGGATAATACGGTTGGCGATTCTGCGGATGCCGTTGGCGCTTCTGGTGAATTCGCTGGGGGTATCGGTTCTTGTTCGGGAAAATCTGCTGCAGAGTTATTTGTCATTCCCCCTCCTTGAAATTTTGAAGAAGCCGAGCATCGACCGGTTCGCCGCGCTTAATGAACCAGTGGTACTCGGGATCCTTAAATTTCTGTCAAAGGGGTATGACAGTGACCAGATATTACGAACAAAAAGGCTCGAATGTAAAGTGGCGCTCTACGGTTGTTCGATGCGAAAGCACTAGAGGTAGTCTGATAGAGCAGAATCCAGCACTTACGAGCCATAAGAATGAACGCTTTTCTTTTTTTTATTACTTCACCTTCGTGCGCTTTTC
>CAWAYW010000002.1:0-371189 GCA_963786325.1 Terriglobia bacterium | reverse complement strand
TTCCCTCACAATTACCGCAGCTCCAGGGTCCCAGCTTCTTCTTTGCCAGGCCCGTGCTGCTTGGGTTGCGAGTGAACCGAACGTTCGGATCTGCTGATTTGTAGATCGAGAGATCCGAACGAGTGAGAGGAGACCGAGAAGGCGGACTAAATCCACCCTCTCGTGCGAAAAAGCTCACAGCTCTTACGCTCCTACTCCAACTGCGATCTTATGGAAGGTTGAGTTGACCACCTCACCGGTCTGAACCTTCGGCGTTCCCTCGATAAATTTCGCCAAAGTCTTCAACACCTCTGGATAAGCTTTCGTGTTGTAAGCCTCTGCATTGGCTTTGTTGTCCCACAGACTGATTGCAGTGACATCTGTACCGCCGGAACTCGCGAAGGTGATTTCGTCCTTAAAACCATTCTGTTTACGTAGTAAAGGAAGGACTTCCTTCTCGAATGTTCGCGTGTAGTCCGAAAGCATATTGGATTTCAAGTGAGTAGAGACATTGCGTGCAAACATGGCAACCTCCTTAAAGGTTGGGGCCGCTAAGAGGAAAAACTCCAGATGAGCTGACTTAGTCCAGGAATCTGAACGAGTAAGAAGAGGAGGCTTGCTCAATTAGAATGCTAGGCCTGTGCGCAACCGTTGTCAAACACTCTCCAGATGCTGGATTTCCTCCACGCGCGGCGATAGGGCACGATAACAAACGGACATAACTGCTGGTCGGGCAGCAACACGTCACCGACATTCAAGACCGCAGGTTTGCGCCTTTACTATGGTCACTGTCAAGACTTTTGCCCTTATGTGGCAGACCATGACATCGGCGAACGCCTAACGCGTTACATCGGCTGCACTGCCGTTACCGCCGCTCCATCCATCATCACCACGACCCTGAAAGACGTAGAAAAACACTCGGCGCATCCGCTCCGTGACGGTTCGTTGAACTCAATCGTATACACCCATCGATCACGCACCGGAACTAATGTTATGGCGGCAGGCTTCCATTGCCCGGCATCGGGAAAAAGCGTCCCCAGATACCCAACCGCGGTCGCCAGCGCGCTTCGGGCAGGAAGCGGAGGATTCGGTTGCTCCTCCAGCCACGGGGGAGACTTCGCTAAACGCTCGGGCGTGATGGGGAAGTCGTAGCGTTTGTCTCCATGGTAGCTGCTGAAAACAGTGGCGTACTGGCAAATACCGACGCTACACAGGCCGCAAACGAGCAAAACCAATTCTGTTATTCGCCTCACGATGACTCTCCGATTCTGGTCGCTATTCTAGCGGTTAACCGCGGGAGCATTTCAGCGCGATCGAGTGGGACTGCGACCGAAAGAATTGATAGGTGAACACGATTTACTCCCAAATCGCCCCGCGCTTCTAGGGTTACGTTCACGCCCCGTAATATGAAACGGTCTTTATCGGCTGGCGACGAACATAGGCTCGCTGCCGGCAACGGTCACTGCACTGCTTTTGCCATGATCTCTTCGGCTGGAATGGGAATCCGCACCCATTACAAGTCCTCGTGCCGATTTGGATATCCTTGAGCGTCCCATGCGTCACTCGTGGCTCAAAGGGGCTGAATGACGCATTTCCTGCCATTTTGTGCACTGTCATGAATGTCCCCACAGTGATCTGAAACTTAGCGCAAGAATTCTCACTGCCCACCGCGAGGCGTCACCCAGTTTTCTTCGACGTGAATGCAAAGGAAGGGGAACTGCCCCCTTCCCTTGCAACCCATCCCCAAAAGCAACACCTTGGCTTCTCCATAGATGGAGAGGCGCTCGAGTTTCCCCATGCCGGAATTACTCTGCCAACATTTGCCAACATCGCGGATCGTCCGCTAGACACTGCACGCGGTTCCATAACGGGTTGGGACCATTCATAGGCTCCGCTATTAGGTTGATTGCGTACTCTTGTGTGGTCTTAGGCTGCACGGAGTTCACCTCCGCGCCTCAACAGGTCCACTTGGCGCAGCCAGGTAACGATCTGGTTCCATCTCGCACCCGTTAGGGCTACCAACTACCTTCTGCTATCCCATACTACTGTTTGTACTTCCTGCGCTACTTCCATCCTGGCAAGAAACGCCAATATCGCGTGGTGGGGCACAATAGCAGCAAGTAGGGGGCACAATTTGAGGCACAACGAATGCGCACCGCTCATCGTAATTCGCACTGGCCTTTTCAGAACCGGAGGGGACCGAGGGGGGCCGGGCACGTTCAAGGGGGTGGGGTGCTTCCCAGAGTACCCCTTGCGATGGCTGGGCTCTCGTACACTTTTTTGGAAATTTTCAGGCGGAGTGGTTCCGCAATTTTGCAGAACAACAGTTCCATTGTTTGGCAGAAAATATACGAATTGAAGTGTGACCGATATTACAGTCGGTACAAAAGCAGGTCAAACGAATGTGGGGTTAGGAGACAGAGCACTCCGAAACTGCCCTCTCTACCTATAGTGGTCGCAGATTCGAGCACCACAAGTGCGTAAAAACCGGCGGCGGGGGCGGGGCGAAGCGAGGCTCTTTGGTGCGGGCGCGAGCGAAAGCCCCCAGGGTCGGAACGCAGGCGGGCAGGCGCGCCGTTGAGGCACGACGCTTTCAGGGTTCGAGGATCAATTTGTGATTCTTCAGGTTAACAACCACAACTTCGAACTCTTTGAAAAAATCCATGCCCAGCAGACCGTCTATTGTTTGCCCGAAGCTCTTTGAAAGGTCGTGCGTGTCCATGACCACAACTCTGTGATTCCGCCAGCTGATGGGTCCAACCCTCAGCGTGGCTGTTGCGAAGACTCCTGTGCCGCTCCAACCGGAACCCTTACTGGGGGAGACTGCGCTCTCCAGAGTACGCGGTCGGATATCTCCAAGCTCTGAGCTTATGATCGTCTGATTCGCGCCGGTGTCAACGATCAGGACCGCTGGCCTTCCATTAACTTCGACCTTGACCAGGACCAACCCGAACATGTGACTGTTTTCGAAGGGGATTTCTCTTTGATTTGAGGGCTGCGGCAAAGCAGGAATCCCGAGTGCCACTGACAAAGCAACGGCTATGGCGCACCGGGATGCGGTGTTCCATGTCCTTGACTGGGGTGCCCGGCAAATTGGACCCGTTTTCAAGGGACCGACCTCTTGGGGACGTGTCCGCTTCCTACTTCGGAAGCGAACTCTCTCCCAACCGCGCGAATTTGACAATGTGCTGCGAGTGATCGGTATGAGGGCAGGTTATGACTTCGTAAGTAGCCGGAATTCCGGAGGGTAGAGCGGGGCGTGACCTGAACTCGGCAGGTGGGACTGGACCGAGGATGCTAAACTTCATAGCTCAGAGGCCAGGTGATGTCGGAGTCAGCCCAGGCGCCGAGAGTAGTACGGTTCGGGGTATTCGACGTCGATATGCAAGCCCGGCAACTGTGCAAGGCTGGCCTTCGAGTCAAACTGCAAGATCAGCCCTTCCAAGTCTTAGCGGCCCTACTGGAGCGTCCTGGTGAGGTGGTCACGCGGGAAGAACTCCGCCAACGACTCTGGCCGGCCGACACCTTCGTTGATTTCGACCTCAGCCTGAACGGCGCGTTGAAGAAGCTTCGCTATGCCCTGGGAGATGTTGCTGATAGTCCCACGTTCATTGAAACCATCCCTCGGCGAGGCTACCGGTTCATTGCGGCCGTAAGACCGGTGACAGTTGATTTAGTTAGCAGATCTGATGATTTAGTTAGCAGATCTGGACCCGCATGGGCCGGCGGGCTATCGTGGCCGCAGGCAGCGAAGATGTCCTTGATCGCTCTAGCTGCCGCCGCAGCCATTCTCGTCGTTTGGAGGCTCGATTGGCGAGCTCGTTCCTCGGCCAAGACTAATTCTCAAACGAACATTCAATCTTTGGCTGTGCTGCCTTTGGAGAACCTCTCCGGTGATCCCTCCCAGGACTACTTTGCTGACGGCATGACCGACGAGTTAATCACCAATCTCGGGCAGATGGGTTCATTGCGCGTAATTTCCCGTACCTCGGTAATGCAGTATCGGGGCGTTCACAAACCCTTGCCGCAGATCGCGCGCGAGTTGAATGTCGACACTATCGTCGAAGGGACGGTCGTGCGTTCCGGTGGGCAGGTACGGATTACGGCTCAGTTGATTCAGGCCTCCGCTGACAAACATCTCTGGGCCCAAAGCTACGAGAGAGACTTGAAGGATGTACTCGGGTTGCAGCGCGAAATCGCAAATGCAATAGCGAAGCACGTCGGAAGCACGCTGGCTCCGCCCCAGATACGGTTGGGGAGCGGGCGGCCAACCAGCCCTGAGGTTTACGAGTCGTACCTGAAGGGCGAGTACTTTCTGAACAGGTTCACACCCGATTCGATACGCAAGGCCGCCGATTACTTCCAAGAGGCAATCGAGAAAGATCCTAACTATGCCCCTGCGTACAGCAAGTTGGCTGGCTGCTATCAAATCCTGGCAGGCATGGGTGCCATCCCCAAGAAAGTGGCATATCTAAAGGCTAAGGTCCTCGTAACTAAGGCTCTTGAACTCGATCCCCAATTCGCCGCGGCACACGCCGTACGGGGCTGGAGCTTGCTACTGTACGAACTGGATTTTGCCACGGCTGGCGCGGAACTCAAACGCGCAGTTGAGCTGAACCCGAATGGAGTTGAAGGCCATCAGGGACTGGGGGACTACTACGCTACCATGGGCCAGCTACAGGAATCCGTCCTGGAAGTGGAACGCGCCCGAGAGCTGGACCCGCTAGCCTCGATAGTGAACTCCGACCTCTGCACGATGTTGTTTTTCGCGCGCCGGTATGACGAGGCGCTCGCCCAGTGCAAAGCAAACCTGGATTTGGACCCGAACTCCGTGCGTGCACTTTGGTTCATCGGAGATGTCTACGCAGCTAAAGGAATGAATTCGGAAGCCGTGTCGACGTTTCTGCAAGCTATGCAACTGGGGGGCGCTCCACCTGGCATGATCGCAGCCGCCAAGACTGGTGCGAGAGACTCTGGGCTAAAAGGTTATTGGAAAGCACTGACCCCGTTTCTGCCCGAAAACGTCGCCAACGGAAACCTAGAACCCTTTGATGCAGCTGTGGGTTATGCATATGCCGGGGATGCCGACATGGCGCTGCGATCGCTTGAGAGGGCCGTTGAGGCGCGATGCTATGGAATAACTTACCTAGCGGTTAACCCGATGTTTGATGAGCTGCGATCCGACCCACGTTTTGTTTCCCTGCTGAGGCGGATCGGCTTACCCCAAAGCCAACCGAGAAATTAGTGACTGCCCGATCGCGCGGTCTCCGTAAGCAGGCGATTTCAGGAAGGTAGTGAACAAACAGGTAATAAGAAAACCAAATAGTACACAGTCGCTGCCCTATTTTTGGCTTAGATGACTCGCACATGTGCAAACTCGGCCAAACGAGCTCAGCGAAACTCGCGAATGCATCAAACTGTTGTGAAGTACCAGCCTGCGCTTGGTTCTGGCATAGGAACCACCCCGATTCATCTTTCGGTTGGAGTTGAAGTCGAGTTATCGAGTCTGAGGGTCTCGCGGTGAATCCCCTTCGATTTCCTGCACCGTCCAGGTCAGATAGGCCCCAAAAGGACGATGTTGACGATGTTTTAGACTCTTGGAATTGCCCTTCAAAGGGTCTTTCAGCGGAGATCTCGACCCCGAGGCTACATCCCTTTTGTTTTCATCATGTTTTGCGTCCGCCGTAATATGATTTAGGAAAAACGAGGTGAATTCTGCAGTGGGCAGGCGTCGGTGGAGCACACGACTTATGGTCGAACAATGTCGAGGGCTGACCGTGACCAGCATGCAGAGGGACGGAGTGTTCATCGGCGAGCTCGATCGTTCCTGGTGCGCTACGTGGAACGGCTTAGGTGGCATCGCTGAGGCTTGGCTGAACTACTCTGTTGGCAAGAATTCGATATGCGGGATAGTGGTGCGGCTGGATACCTGCTTGATAACAGGAGCCTCGAAAATTCAACTGGCTGGGCAGATGATACAAACGACAACCACCAAGCCGCATCTCGGGGGGCAGCGATTCTGGTTCAGGTGCGCATGCGGACAACGCGTCCGAAACCTATATTTGCCGCCAGGGCAGCAGGTTTTCCGGTGCCGGAATTGCTTCAACTTGACCTACAGATCTTGCCGGGAACACGACAAACGCGTGGATTTACTCGCCCGAAATCCGGCTTTGTTCGCAGCGATGCACAGTGCCGATCTGGAATGGCAAATGCTGGCCTCCAGTGCTCTGCCGAGACTTGGCAAGCTTCTAGAGAGGGGCAAGATATCTGCCTCTGCGTTCGACGAAATCGCTGATGAGCCGGATTCAACAGCAGACTGAACATTCTGGCAAACGGTTCGCCATAGTCCGTCATCTCGTTTTATGACTCCCCAGCGAGACATAGTTGGCGCACCGAGGATGGTATAGCGCGGCTAGACCGCACTTAATACCTAACGCCAGAGTGCATCGTCAATACCCGCGCGGCAGGTCGGGCCGCTCGGAGCGAACAAAATCCTGTCATGATCCGAACGGTCCGAGATCATGATTATCACTGAACTCTTTCGTGGAATTGCCTAGCATCGCCTCCCGCATGGTCGAACGTCATCGGAAAAATCAGCTTCCGGCTCGGGGGATCGCCCGGTAGAACGGGTAGTGCGGGTAGAGCGGGTAGAGCGGGTAGAGCGGGTAGAGCGGGTAGAGCGGGTAGAGCGGGTAGAGCGGGTAGAGCGGGTAGACGCCCTCTCTTGTGGATACGGATATTCTGCGCTCAATACCCTCCCATCCATACGGGTAGAGATCTACCAAATCTACCCGTTCGACCCTTTCGGCTTCCTGAAGCGCCTATAGTGCTCGAAAGCCGCGCGTGAGGATAATTCACTTTTGATCGAAAACCGTTCGTCGAAATTCTTCGACTGCCTCATCGGAATATCCGCATTCGTCACACGCCTTGAGCAGCGTTGCAGCGGTCGGGACGACGACCGTTACTCCATGCGACGTCTTGGTCGTAAATCCCAAGTCTCGCGTAATTGGCTCAATTTGCCGAGGTTGCAAGGGAAGCCTGTGATTCTTCCAGATGCTTTCGGTAAGTGTGCTGAACTTGATATTTCCAAACTCGGCGTCTCCTTCAGCGAACACACATTCTACGATCGCACTCAGAACAAGACCGTCCGGCTCGCAGGATTGAGCCTCTCTTAACCTCAGGGTCTCTTGTGTGAGTCTCGAATAGAGTTGCTCCGCGAAGTCTTGGTCTCCGCATAGCGCAGCGGTACTCAGGAGGAGTCTGTAAGTGTCGAAAATGCGTCCTGCCACTCCACTGGGCTGCTCTATGCGAGGAGGTTCAAACTTTAAATTAGATATCAGCTCTTTACCTTCTACGTTCCGAGGATTCTCGGGGTTATATTCCTCGTATTCCCGCGTGTAATCGGGCCTGGGTCGCACAAAAATCGTTCTGCCGTCCAAGGCTACATCGGTGAATGGAAAACGGCGGTGAAGAGCGGTCGCGCCGAAGAATTTCTTCCTCACTGTCCCCCATCCTTTTTCGCCAGCGGGCGCTCTGTATGAAGCTTCAGCGGAGGCTCTTTGGTATCGGTCGGACAGCATTCGCTCAAACTCCGCCCCGGAATCCTTCCAAGCTTGGTCAGCCTCCTCGATGATCGCAGTGCCTTCAGCACAATCAGCCAGCGTGTCCCGTATGGTTGGGTTGGTCCTGTTTCTGAGGCCGAACGCACACGGCCGATGAGCGAAATCTCCGACGATCTTAAGCGTCTGGGTCTTGCCGGCGGCGGTCCTTCCGAGCAAGTCAAGTATTGGAAAGGTGTCAACATATGGAAGCGATCGCGTAGCCAGCGTCCAGTAAACAATTACGTTCTGATCCAGGCCCTTATGACCTGTTGAGACCGATAACGAATCCCGCATCAGTTCGGCGACTCTAGCTAGTTTGTCCTCGAGTTCGGCCATATTCTTCGAAAAACGAACGGTTCGCAAGACAGTTACGACTTGGCTCCCTTGTTCTTTGCCGGGCGTGTGCCGACGGAGATAATCCGGTCGACTTCCGTGGAAGAAAGCCTGACTAACCTGCCAACGCGAATTGAAGTGACCTTGGACTCGCTGATCCATCGGCGCACGCATGATGGCCTCACTCGCAAGGCTGGATAACGGCGATTTGGGCGTAAGATTTGCCTTCGGCTTTCAGTTGGCCTGCCTCTTCCGCCAGGGCGTCTTTCCTTGGTCTCCCCACGCCTCCAGGTAGCGGACCTATAGCGCGTCTTGCGTATCGCTTTGCATACCTTCGCTTTTCCTCACAATAAGCGGTCCATCGGTCGGGAATACGCTTTAGGACGGATTCGTATTCTTCGACGACTCCCGCGTATGGGAGTAGATTTTGGGGCGAGGGGGCTTTCCAAAGTATTCTTTCCATCCAAGGCGGATACCTGGCTAACAACTTCTTGAGTTCTTTCTCAGGGCTCGTGAAAGTCAAAAGGCCACTCCCGCATGGCATCCCGAATCGAGAGACAAATCGGCAGGCGGGGCGGGATGCAACCGCTTTTCGGGAGCGACCCTAGCCGATTGCAGAAATTATATGACGCGGAAACAGCCAAGTAGCAGGACTTCGCTCACTAAATCGGGCTTTCAGCAAGTCTTCACGACGCGTAAAACGACTACCTAAGCAGTTGGAGGGAAGAGTTGGCTAGTATTTAAGAGAGAGCGCCGCCTCCTGCCATACCTCCTCCGATCCGGCAGGTACGCCGCCCCTCACCTCTTTCAGGCGGCGACAACACAGCCAACGGGGCTACCGTATCGTGTTCCGTGCATTTCGGTGAATGGGTCGACAGTCCCAGAGGCCCGCCAGTAGGTGCCATGAAAACTTATGCGTACTTGTCATGGCGACACAGTTAGCCATCAGAGGGCTCGCTTCAGAACGGTTCACTGCAGCTTCGCGTACTCCGCCCTGGCTTCCTTCAGGATGGGGATGTCGGGATCGGCGTCTTTCCAGAGGGCGAGGAAATCCTGATAGGCGGTGCGGGCCTTGGCTGTGTCCCCGGAGAGCGCATGGGCACGGGCAAGGCCGAGATGGGCAAGCGCGCCGAGCGGATAGTTCAGTACGACCCCGCGGTGGTCGAGAATTTTCTGAAACTCGATCGCGGCGGCTTGTCCGTTATGCGCGATGAGCTGAGCCTGGCCACGGACGTAGACGGGGTAGAGTGTCCCCAATTGCAATTGTGGGGGCTGGCCGAGTTCATACGGAGCAGCGGCCTCGAGATCAATAATTGCCTGCGTGGGATTGTGAGCATTGAGCTCGGCCGCCGCGCGGATTGTGGGCAACCAATACACCTTGAGCATGGTGTCCGATGGTTGTGCTTTTTCTAACTCGTCGGCAAGGGCGCGCGCATGCGCGGAGTCGCCTGTGCGGGCCAGCGTCAGGGCAGTAAACAGCTTCACATCCCTTCCTGGAGAAAGGCCCAAGGCCTTGGCAACGCCTTGTTTGGCCTCGGACTGATTACCGAACTCGGCTTCGCGGAGAGCCGCGCTGGCCTGCCTGAACGCACCCGTTTCTTTGGAATTGGCCCGGACCGCGGCATCCACTGCACGCCGGGAAAAGTCTCGCGCCTTAACCATTCTACCGAAATAGGCTTCGGTGTCAGCCTGGGAAGCGAGCAGGAGATCCTCGCTGCCGGGCTTGCCTGCGGCCCAAGCGACCTGGCGCTCCATTTCGGCTGCGTCACCCCGGTAAAACGCCAACAGGTAAATGCCCCAGTGCAGTACTTCACCTTCGTAATTGACGGTGCGGGCCTCGTTGAGGGCCTTTTGGGCATCGTCAGGACGGTTCAGTGAAAGGAAACACCCCATCAGGTTGAAGTAGCCGATCACATCTGGTTCGAGACGCTGGCTGTCCAGGGTTGCCGCAAGAGCTTTGTCGTACTGCCCCAGTTCGGTGTAGATATATCCCAGGTTGCCGGTCGGAATAGGATCGCGGGGGTAGCTTTTGGACCATAGCTCGTAGACTTGGGTCGCCTGCTCAAGTTCCCCAGTCACGTAACTGTAGTACAACGCTTCTATGCGGTACTTTTCGTGCTCGCTGACGTGTGTGCGCAGCTCGTAGGCTTTCTTGATATTCTCAGCCGACAGGCTCGCCTGCTGGAGGTTGGCATGGGCAACACCTAGGCTGGCATAGGCGACGGCGAAATTGGGGTCGAGTTCGATGGCCCGCTTGTAGAAGGCAATCGCTTCTGAATTTCCCTTGGTTCGGAAGGTCATGATCCCCATGCTGAAAGCTTTCAGCGCTTCGAGGGACGAGGTCGTGGCTTCCACAGGTACATCGAACTTTTGAACTGTAGACAGGGACTCGCCGAGCTTGGTGCGCAGGTTTGACGCAGATTTTCCCAGCGCTTTGAGCACGTCATCTTTGGTGGAAGCTTCTTCTTGCTCATTCGCCAGCGTGTCGCCGATATTGCATCCGATCGCGTCGACGCCTACCAGGTAATGGTCACCCAGCTTAGAGATTGAACCCACAAGAAACGCTTTGCTTCCAGTACGAACGCAGAGTTCGTGGGCGACGTCACGCGTGATTTTTTCACTAGTTGGGCGGCCCATCAGGCGCAGAGTTTCCTCGACCTTGCGATCCGAGATCAGGTTAAGAAACGGACTCTGTCCCAACTGCACCGCCAGGGCCTGCTTGAGAGCACCGTCGAAGACCGCGTCTCCGGTCCTGTTTTCGAAATCCGCCAGAACGATGGGGTCCTTTTCGGTCAGCTTCGCTGCTGGACGCGAGTGGAAGTAGAAACCCCCAGCAATTAGAGCAGCGACGACCACCACGACCGTGGGAATAAAAATCTTCCAAAGCCTCCTTCCGCCAGCAACAGGAACTTCGGCAATCTTCAACGCAGCGGAGGACGATGAGCGAGCCACCGCAGGGGTTGAACCCGATGCCTGAGCTGTCGGCTGAGCCATGGGCTGAGAACTCGTCGCCTGCGCCACCGGCATCGTGCCCGAACTGGCTACTCCAGGCCTCCCCGATTCCGTTTCCCGCTTGAGGCGCTTCAGGTCAGCCCTGACCTCTGCCGCGCCCTGATAACGCAACTCCCTGTCTTTTTCCAGCGCCTTATTAATGATCCGTTCCAACTCGGCGGGAACATCGGGACTCAGCCGCAAAGGAGACACCGGAGCCCGGTTGAGAATGGCCTCGAAAATCGTTGCTGTACTGTCCCCGCGAAAGGGCAGTTGGCCGGTGGCCATTTCATAGAGCACTGCGCCGAAAGAGAACAAGTCCGTGCGCGCGTCCAACTCCTTGGCCCGGGCCTGCTCTGGAGACATGTAAGAGACCGTACCCACCGCCGAACCTGGAGTGGTCAGGTTAGGGTCTCCGGCTCCGGTTTCCGTCGCCTCGGGGGGTTTTCCTACTGTGGCGCGTATTTTCGCCAGTCCGAAGTCAAGAATCTTTGCGTGTCCGCCACGCCTGGTCACGAAAATATTAGCGGGCTTAATGTCGCGGTGTACGATTCCTTCCGCGTGCGCCGCGTCCAGCGCATCCGCGATCTCTAGGGCCAGGGACAGCAGCGTCTCCAGATCAAGAGGCCGGTTGCCGATCAAGTGCTTCAGAGTCTGGCCATCCAGGAACTCCATGGCGATGAACGCCTGGCCGCTCTCCTCGCCGATGTCGTAAATCGTGCAGATATTGGAGTGATTGAGAGCCGATGCGGCCTGCGCTTCGCGTTGAAAACGTGAAAGAGCTTGGGTGTCTTTGGCTACTTCGTCAGGCAGGAATTTCAGGGCGACAAAGCGATGAAGCCGGGTGTCCTCGGCCTTGTACACCACCCCCATACCACCACCGCCGAGCTTCTCGACAATGCGGTAGTGCGAGATGGTTTGGCCGATCATCGACGAAGGGCAGTGGCGCCTCATCTTAGGCGGACAGCGGCAGCAAGTCAACGAGCCCGCCTAGCCCGCCTAGCCACGGCACGACGAATTTGCCCAAGGAATTCTCTTGCTGCAAGTAACCTATCGCTAGGTTATAATATTGTACGTGACAGATCTGAACAAGGCAGCAAGCCTCCTGGGACGCAAGAGCGCCGAGGCCCGCAACTGGACAACTCCCGAGACCTGAGGCTGGTCCACTCATGTTGTCCAACACAAGGCCATCGCGCCAAATGCCCCGACCGATTTCCGTCTCTTCGATTTGGAAAACAAAATAAAAAAGGCAAGCCCGAAAGCCAAATTGTGCCCATGGACTAGTTGGGAGTAAACGTTAGGTAAGGGTGGCAGATCCGTTGCCGTCCAATTCGTCGGCAGATTTGGCAATTTGACCGCGGGAATCGCGGGAACAGCCATAGGTGCAGGCGTGCTCATACTTCCACCACCACACCCACAAAGTCCAATCAAAGCATCCGCAACAGGCTGTAACTCTTCAGCTTTTCGGTGAGGACTGGCATTTCTGTCAGTTTGTTGGAGGCGACCGAGTCTGTTTTGATCCGATTCTGACCTGTCGATGCCATCCGCTATGGCAAACATTCTCGTTGCGTTTTACTCTGGTGACGGCTCCGTAGAAGCGCTTGCTAAAGCCATCAGTGAAGGAACCCGTGAAGCCAGAGCCGGAGTCCGGCTCCGCCGAACCCAAGGCATATCCGGATTCCGCCGCGGGCTGTTCTCCCGTTTAACCATGCTCAGCGTCTTCCTGTTCGCTCTCACTGCCGCCAGCGGCAAATCCATCAAGATGGTCACGAGTTGGTTCAATCCCAAGTACGAAGGACAGAAGTTCCAAAAGATCCTCGTCATCGGCATTGCTCAGGACCTGAAAGTGCGCGCTGACTTCGAAGATGAAATGGCCGCACAGATGGTGCGTCCTGGCATCCAGACAATTCCCGGTAATCAAATCCTGCTGCGCCCAGACCCCAACGTGAAACTTGATCTCGACTACCTCCGCGCGCAGATCGACAGCAATCATGTCGATGCCGTGGTTGTCTCGCGTCTTTTGAAGGTCGACAAGAAAGTGACCTCCATCCCGAGCTCGACGTACGTAGCCCCGTTTCCCTACTACTACTCTTTTTATGGCTACCTGGGCGCGGTGTATCCCGTTGTTTACGATCCGGGGTACACGCGGGAAGACACGACAGTAAGAGTCGAGACCAATGTTTACACCACCCGCAAGCCAGATGGTGACCTAGTGTGGACCGGCGTCAGCGACTCGTTCAATCCAAAGTCGGCAAAGAAGGTGGCCGATGGCCTAGTAAAAGAGGTCCCCAAGCAGATGGAGAAAGATGGGCTACTACCGAAAAACTCCGCCTCGAATTAACGACCTGACGTACCTGACATTACTGTCAGTAGGCGTTGTGGAGTAGACGTCTTAATATTGACGATCCTCTTACCGGTCTCACTATTCTGTTCTAGAGAAACTTGGGAGCGGTGGCATGGGGGTGGTTTACAAGGCGCAGGACACCGAACTAGGCCGGTTCTTCGCTTTAAAGTTCCTTCCTGAAGAAGTAGTTGAGGACGCAAGTGCGCTCGAACGTTTTCGCCGCGAAGCACGCGGTGCCTCTGGACTCAATCATTCGAATATCTGCACTATCCACGAAATTGGGAAATATGAAGGCCACGCGTTCATTGTCATGGAGTACCTGGATGGCCTAACGCTGAACGAGATCAACGCAGGCCCGCTCGACACCCAAACACTGCTTCGACATACTGGAAAACGCCATTCGCAAGAATGTGGAAATCGCAGTTAAACGTCTCAAGGTACTGCAGCCGATCCTGGCGCCTCGTGTCAAGGATGGCAAGGTGAACGTCGTGGGTACGGTGTATGACCTGCGTACTGGACGGTCAAACTGGTTGGGTGAAAACTAAATTCGCCCTCGAATGGTAGTTTGCTCACGATTGCGCCCACCCTCGCACTTTCGGAATCTAAGATCTCTGGAGAAAAGGTTTACATGATTCAGACGAAACCGCTCCCAATCGACACGATTATGGGGCCGTTCCTCCGATTCGCTCGTCTCGAGGCATCCGGTGGCATCCTCCTGCTCTTCGCGACCGTTGCGGCTCTGGTTTGGGCTAACTCACCTTGGGAAGCGAGCTATCACACGCTCCTGCACACGCCCGTCAGCGTCGGCTTCGGCAAATACACCTTGGCGCAGGACCTGCACCACTTCATCAATGATGGGCTGATGTGCATCTTCTTCTTTCTCGTCGGCCTGGAGATCAAGCGTGAGATTCTCACGGGGGAACTCTCGTCGGCGAAGCGGGCCGCATTGCCATTTGCCGCAGCCCTGGGCGGCGTCGTCGTTCCGTCCCTAATCTATTTCGCACTGAATCGGCGATCTGAAGCCGTCAACGGCTGGGCCGTTCCGATGGCTACCGATATTGCCTTCGCTCTTGGAGTGCTGGCCCTGCTCGGCAAGCGAGTTCCCATCACGCTTAAGATCTTTGTGACGGCATTGGCTATCGTCGACGACATTGTTGGCGTTCTGATAATCGCCATCTTCTATACATCCGGGATGTCGTTCAAGAGCTTGATTTTCGGCCTAGTCGGGGTGGGAGCTTCGTTTCTCGCCAACCGACTTGGCGTCCGCAAGCCTCTCGTGTATGCCGTTATCGGAATTTTTGTGTGGCTAGCCACGCTCAAATCTGGGGTGCACGCAACCGTCGCCGGCATCGTTCTGGCCTTCACTATTCCCGCCGAGACATCTCTTGGGATTTCTGAATTCCTGAAAGGCGGACGGGAGATCTTTCAACGAATCGCTGGGATCTCTGAAGGAGAACTTGAAGCACGGCATCGCCAGGAAAGCGCTGCCTACGAGCTCGAACGGCAGAGTGAACGATTGCAGACGCCTCTGTGGCGCATCGAACACGGGCTGCAGCCCTGGGTATCGCTGGTGATCATGCCCGTTTTTGCCCTTGCCAATGCCGGAGTACACGTTCTCGGAAAAGTCGGGCCCGCTCTGACGAGCACGGCTGGGCTGGGAGTTGGACTTGGCCTGTGGATCGGCAAGCCCATCGGAATTACGTTGTTTTCCTGGCTGGCGGTAAGTAGTGGGTTGGCTTCTAAAGCCGACTCTTTCTCTTGGCGTAGGCTGTTCGGCGCTGGTTGCCTGTGTGGAATCGGCTTTACGATGTCCTTGTTCATTGCAACGTTGGCACTCGCCGACACCCCGTTCCTAGACGTATCAAAGATCGGGACGCTCGCCGCTTCTCTGGCGGCGGGGCTGGGAGGAAGTCTCGTGCTCTTGCGCACGACTCCATCAGGCGAAGGTCGTACGTAGGCTCGACCTACCGAACCCCATCACTCAGTCGCGGGCTGCCGAAACTTGAAAAGTAACTCTTACTGGGGGCGGACGTATAGCTTCTTACACATACGGGCGCCAATAAAGGCGAACACAGCCGTTGGCCCGAAAAAGGTGCAATCAGTACAGCAACAGCCCCGAGCAATCCACCCGCCCATTGTCCGATGGAAACGATCATCATCATCATATTGGGGCCGAGGGCCATCTGCCCCACGCCGTCAAAGGTGGATCAGCTGTGGAAGAGTGAGCCACTTGTGGACCTCGACGGTCAGGATCTTCAAGGCCCTGTTAGTTCTGGCAGTCGTTCCCTTGGGCCTTTAGGGATCACACTCATGTGCGACAAGGAAAAGGACTATGAGAAGCATAATCCTTGTGTCGGGCTTCTTGCGTTGAGGCTGCTTGCATTCCAGTAATAGGATGCGTAGCCGGTCGTCAGCATCGATCTCAAGATCGCGCGGTCAGTGCCCGCCGGCAAATTACTAACTTCCAAAACCTTAAAACGAGCGAGCACCACAGTAAATTCAACAGTTGGAAACCTGGATCTTCACATCTGGCAACGACAGGGGAAATTTGTCACTTCGGCATTTCGTTAGAGGGAAGGGCTCTCCATGCGTTTTTCAGAGCGGTTTTCTCTGAAACGGCTAAAACCGTTGAACTCACGGAGCGAAGACAATTGGTGCTAACACTGACGGGTGCACCGGTAGCCAAAGGTGATGACGATCAAACACAGCAACGTGCTGATCATCGGCGGCGGGTTTGCCGCGACTAAGTGCGCAAAAACCCTGAGAAAGAAACTGTCGCTGGACAATTGCCGCATTGTTCTCTTCAGCCGGGAAAACCACATGGTGTTTCACCCCCTCCTGGCGGATGTTGTAGGAGCCTCCCTCCACGCCGATTCCGCGGCGGCAACCCTTCGCCAAATGTTGCACGGGATCGAGTGCAGAACCGATGTCGTAAACGGGATCGATGTCAAGGCAGCCCAGATCGAGTATCAGCAGGATGAAGGCCAAATCGATCGGATGGGCTACCACCATCTGGTGATTGCCTGTGGGGCGGACAATAATCTGGCCATGATCCCGGGAATGAGTGACCATGCCTTCCCGTTCAAAACGATGAGAGATGCCATACTTCTGCGCGCCCACGTCATTCGGCAACTGGAGAAAGCGGAAACATCAGACAGTCCAGAGCGGCGAAAATTTCATTTGTCGTTTGTAATCATTGGAGGCGGATTTAGCGGGGTCGAACTAGCCGGTGAAGTCAATCACTTAATCAGGGAGAGCACCCGCTTCTATAGAAATTTTACGAACGACCAAATCCGGGTCACTCTGGTCCACAGTGGAGACCAGATTCTCCCGGAAGTCAGTCCGACATTGCGCGATTTTGCGTTGAAGAAAATGGAACAGGTGGGAGTTGAAGTCCTGCTCAATACTCGGGCCACGGCTGCCACCCCCGAAGGGGTCGGATTTCTAGATGGCAGTCTGATTCGCGCCGCCACTGTAGTTTGTACGATCGGTACGACGCCGACACAGATCGTCGAACATTTCGATGTTCGAAAGGAACGGGGGCGCATCGTCACCGACGCGGATATGCGGGTGACTGGCCTGCAAAATGTGTGGGCAGTAGGCGACTGTGCGTACATTAAGAATGCCTTCGACGATAAGCCTTCTCCGACAACCGGCCAATTTGCGGAAAGGCAAGGACGACAAGCGGCCGCGAACATTGTACGGGTGCTTCGAGGTGAGCCTACGCATCCTTTCTATTTCAAGCCGCTTGGCCAACTCTGCTCCCTCGGAGGCCGCCTGGCGGTGGCGGAGATGTTCGGATTCCGTATTTCCGGTTTCTCGGCATGGCTTCTATGGCGGAGCGTTTATCTCCTCAAGTTACCCACCTGGTCGCGTCGGATAAAAACGGGCCTCGACTGGTTCTCGGATCTGATCTTTCCTCGCGATCTCGGAACTCTGCGAGTAGGCCAGCCTCAAGCACTGGCAGGTGCCTACTATCGCCCCGGCGACTTCATCTACCGTCAAGGCGACCCAGCAAATTTCTTCTACGCGATTGAACAGGGCGAAGTCGAGGTGCTGCGGAGGGTCAATGGCTCCCAAGACGACCGAGCGTTTGCTTTTCTGGGTCCGGGAGACTTCTTCGGCGAGGCAGCACTGACTCAAGATCCCTGCTACCAGGTAGGTGTCCGGGCGCGTACGGTGGTGCGGGTGATGGCTATGAGCCGCGAAGCATTCGCGAAAATGGCCGGCACCATGGCGCCGTCGCGGGACATCCTCGCGGGACTCGTGAGGCGGCGGTCTCAGGCCTTGTGGCTGCACCTTCCCGCCTTAAAGGATGCGTTAAGCAATCGACCGCTCTCGTCTTTCATCGAGCCTCCTCCATCGCAGACCCTCAAACCCGATAGCACTCTGCGGCAAGCGCTTGCCACGTTAACCGGGAACACCCTCGGTTTCTTGATCGTCCTCGATGAGGAGCAACGCCTGCTCGGCGTTTTGAAGACTGAGGACGTCGCCAATGCGCTTTTATTGATTGTTTCAACTCCGGGGGAAAGCCGCCGGGATGCTACGCAAGTGCGAGTGCGCGAGTTGCTGGCCGCGGATTCGGTCACGATTTCGGCGGACGATTCCTCTCTGCTTGCCGCTTCGACCATGCTCGAGCACGGGTTGAAGTGGATCCCGGTGGTCATAAGCAAGAGCGATCGCCGTCTGAAGGGTTCGGTTCGAGCGGAAGCGATTAGTTACTGGTTATTGGAGGAGTTGGGGAAACGAACCCTCATCGCGGCACCGACTGCAACTATGGGTGAAAAGGAAAAAAAGCGAACCGTAGCATGATGCATGATAAGGACCGGTACGGGCGTAGCTGAAGATTCAAAGATGGTCAGCGAAAATCTCCACAATACGGATGCAAACGACCGCCGCAGGAAGATCTGGCGGGTTTCAATTGTGGTCGCGAGCTGCGTTCTGGCGGCGCAATCCGCTTTCGGCGAAGCCCCGTCGCACCCAAGTATGTTTAAGCCGGAGTCAACGCCCGCCCATTCTATTCTCCAGCTATCGACCTTCGTTCTGATCATTACGGCCGTGATTTTTGTCGTCGTTTTCTCGCTCCTCGTATATTCCGTTATTAGGTTTCGCAAGCGAGCCGACGACGACGGCCGCGAACCTGTGCCCGTCTACGGCAGCAACCAGGTAGAACTCGCATGGACTGTAATTCCCGTGCTCATCGTGTTGGTACTGTTCCTTGCCACCGCCCGCGTGATTCATGCCATCCAGGGTGCCCGCGAGCCTCCAGAGGCGATCGAAGTCATCGCGATCGGCCATCAATTCTGGTGGGAGTTTCGGTATCCCGCACTGGGTGTGGTCACGGCAAACGAGCTGCATGTGCCGAGCAGCGACCCGTCGCATCCGACGCCCACCTTCATTACATTGGTTTCTGCGGATACGGACCACAGCTTTTGGATCCCACGTCTAGCTGGAAAGACCGACCTGATTCCAAACCGAGTCAACCACATGTGGATCGATCCGAATGAAACGGGCATTTTTGTTGGCCAATGTGCTCAGTATTGCGGCACCCAGCACGCGAAAATGCTCCTCCGCGTTTACGTTGACTCGCCGGATCAGTTCAACCAGTGGGTTCAGGGACAGACAAAACCGGCGCAAGTGAGTGCTGCAGTGAATGAAGGTCGCCGGGTTTTTGAAACGACCGCTTGCATCAGTTGCCATGCCGTCGCGGGAACCGTTGCGGACGGACGCTTCGGCCCTGATTTGACTCATTTGATGAGCCGCGACACGATTGCGTCCGGTGCTGCGCCAAATACCGCCGAAAACCTTAGGCTATGGATTCAGAATCCCGATGCCATCAAGCCAGGCTCACTGATGCCCGCAATGAAGTTGAACGAGCAGGATCTGGGCGCCCTGACCACCTATCTCGAGACCCTTCGATGAGGAAGAGGACATAAGCCGTATGGCGTCAGAATCCATCCCGCTCACGTCCGTTCACGAAGCCCCACAGCCGATTGGCACGACGCTTCACGATTGGTTTGTCACGGTTGATCATAAGAAGCTCGGGATTCTCTATATTCTGTACGCGGTCGTATTCCTTGTTATTGGCGGCATCGAAGCTACCATCATGCGGATCCAGCTCATTGTTCCGCACAACGATTTCGTTTCCCCGCAGATCTTCAACCGGATGTTCACTATGCATGGCACGACCATGATTTTTTTCGTGGCCATGCCGATCTTGTTTGGCTTCGGCAATTATTTGATCCCATTGATGATTGGCGCTCGCGATATGGCATTTCCGCGCCTGAATGCCTGGAGCTTCTGGCTTACCGCCTTCGGCGGACTGCTCCTTTACTTCAGCTTCATTGGTGGCAACGGGCTTTATGGAGCCGGAAATGCTCCGGACGTCGGGTGGTTTGCGTACGCCCCGCTCACCTCCAGCACGTTCTCACCAGGCCACAGTACCGATTTCTGGACCCTGGGCTTGCTGGTTTCCGGATTTGGCAGCATCGGGACGGCGATCAACATCCTAGTGACAATTGTGTGCCTGCGCTGTCCCGGGATGACGCTAGGCAAGATGCCCTTGCTTGCCTGGTTGAATTTGGTCATGGCCGCAATGGTGCTGCTCGCTATATCGCCTCTTACCGCGGCCCAGATGATGCTTTCGCTCGATCGTTTTCTCGGCGCCCACTTTTTTGACACTCAGGCAGGAGGGTCCGCTGTTCTCTGGATGCACTTCTTCTGGATTTTTGGCCACCCGGAAGTCTATGTCTTGGTCATCCCGGCCTTCGCGTTTGCTTCGGAAATCATCCCGGTGTTCTCGCGCAAGCCCATCTTCGGATACCCCGTGATGGTGGCGGCGACAGTCGGCATTGGATTCGTGGGCTTTAGTGTTTGGGCCCACCACATGTTCACGATCGGCATGGACTCATATGCCAACAGTTTCTTCACGATCACAACCATGGTCATCGGCGTTCCCACTGGCATCAAGATCTTCAATTGGATTGGGACGATGTGGGGAGGGAAGATCATTCTTAAGACTCCCATGCTTTTCTGTATCGCGTTCCTATTTCAATTTCTGATTGCGGGCCTGACGGGAATCATGCTGTCCGCCGCGCCGTTCGACTGGCAACTGGGTAACTCCTACTTCGTGGTCGCGCATTTTCACTACGTCATCGTAGGAGGGATTCTCTTCACGCTCTTCGGCGCCTTCTACTATTGGTTCCCCAAGATGAGCGGACGGATGTACAACGAAACGCTCGGCAAGTGGCACTTCTGGCTTTTTCTTATCGGCTTTCACCTGACCTTCGACTTCATGCATATCCCCGGTTTAATGGGAATGCCGCGCCGGATTTACACCTATGAACCCGGGCTCGGATGGGACGTCTGGAACTTGATTTGCACTGTGGGAGTGTTTTTTCAGGCCGTTGCAATCATCGTGTTCATCGGAAATCTGCTGTGGTCTTATTTCAACGGCAAGCCCGCCGGGAATGATCCCTGGGACGCATGGACGCTTGAGTGGTCCACGAGTTCTCCTCCAGCGGAATACAACTTTGCCAAAATACCCGTCGTCAAAAGCCGGCGCCCGCTTTGGGATATCAAGCATCCCGAAGATCCCGATTGGAAGTATGAATGATTAGGAGAGCCTCTTGAGCGGCACTTCATCCACGGCACCGTCGATCGAGTTGCAGTGGATACTCCCCTCGCGCGGACACGTGGGGATGCTCTCTCTCATTGCAGCCGAACTCGCAATCTTCACGATCTTTGTCGTTGCGTATCTTTTCTATATCGGAAAAAGTCTGACTGGTCCGATGCCCAAGGATGTGCTGGAGGTCCCGATCTTCGCCACCATCTGCCTGCTCTCAAGCAGCTGGACGATCCATGTTGCGGTGAAGGCTCTGCAGAATGGAAGGGTGCGCGCCTTCGGGGCATGGTGGTCCGTGACGATGGCTCTCGGCTTCATTTTTCTGGTAGAAACAGGCCGCGAGTGGCATCACCTGATTTTCGAAAAGGGCTTGACCATCAGCACGAATCTTTTCGGTACAACCTATTACTCGCTGGTGGGCCTACACGCCTTCCACGTGGTCGTGGGTCTCATCGGCCTGACTATCGCCATGATTTTGACCCTGCTCGGCAAAGTAAAACAGGAGCACAGTGAACGCGCCGACGTCTTTTCATTGTATTGGCACTTTGTCGACTTGGTCTGGATAGTTGTGTTCATCGTCGTTTACATCATCGGACGCTAAGAAGAAGGACTCAAATGACCCGTGCCGATTTAGAAGCGGAAGCACCCCAGCCGCAATCCGTGAAGCTACCCGCACCGACGGCTTGGCCGATCGTCCTCGCTTTCGGCGTCACATTGTTGTTTGCCGGCCTGGTCACGAGCACTTCCGTCAGCCTGCTGGGGACGATATTGGTCATCGCTGGATGCGTTGGATGGTTCCGCGATGTTTTGCCGCACGAAAAACATGTTGAGGTGCCAATTGTTGAGGAATATGCTCCCATCACGACTCAACACCCGCAAGTGGCGCGGCTGCCCGTCGCTCCGGATCTTCCCCGGGCTCTGCTCCCACTCGAAACCTATCCCGTCTCTGCTGGCATCAAGGGCGGGCTGGCCGGTAGTGTCGCTATGGCGGTCCTCGCATGTCTTTACGGGATCCTCAAGCAGGGGAGTATCTGGTATCCCATCAATCTTCTCTCGGCGACAATTTATTCCCAATCCATGAGGTTGGAATCGGCGTCGCTCAACCAATTCCATATCGGTGCCTTTCTGCTCGCGGTGGTGCTTCATCTGATCACTTCTCTACTAGTGGGCCTTCTCTATGGAGCGATGTTGCCGATGTTTCCACGCCGGCCGATTCTTCTTGGAGGTGTCATCGCTCCCGTCATGTGGACGGGGTTACTGCACAGCATTCTCGGACTCATAAATCCACTGCTCGACGAACTAATTGATTGGCGATGGTTTATTGCTTCGCAATTCGCCTTTGGTATCGTTGCCGGGCTTGTGGTTGTTCGCCAGGAACGTGTGCGTGTCAGGCAGTTCGTGCCATTCGCCATGCGCGCGGGGATTGAGACTCCCCGGGCGGCAGAAAAGCGTCCGGAGTCGGAGAATGATCGGCTATGAACCTCTGCCGGCGCACCTTCGGTGTACTGGCGCTGCTCGCACTGGTGTGCTCCGGATGTAGTACCTCACGTGGCCGGCATGGGGCCGATGCTGTTCCAGTCGACCCGGACGATATTTCGGACTTCAGCACCTTGTACTCGCAAAACTGCGCCGGTTGCCATGGGCCCAACGGAAAGGGTGGGGCTGCGATTGCCCTCGCGGGCCCGATCTACCTCGCCATCGCCGATGATTCAGTTCTGCGGCGTGTAACGACAAATGGGGTTGCCAGAACTCAAATGCCGGCCTTTGCGAAAAGTGCCGGAGGGATGCTCACGGACGAGCAGATTGATGTCATCGTCCGGGGAATTCGCGATCATTGGTCCAAGCCAGATGTTTTGCGCGAGGAGAATCCGCCTCCTTACTCCGCGCCGATTCCCGGAGATGCGTCGCATGGATCCGGAGTCTATACCGCCTATTGTTCTTCGTGCCATGGCCCTGTCGGTAGGGGAGGGCCCAAGGCAAGCTCGATTGTGGATGGATCTTATCTTGCGCTAGTCAGCGATCAAGGCCTTCGAACAGTGGTGATTGTTGGACGTCCGGAATTGGGCGCTCCTGATTGGCGGGGCAATGTGCCGGGAAAATCAATGTCCTCGCAAGATGTCTCCGATGTGGTGGCGTGGCTCGCTTCTCAGCGCACGAAATTCCCCGGCCAACCTTATGTACATTCCGACGAACCAGCGGGAGAATTTCGATGAGTGTTCCGGACAGTCTTTCCAGACGCAAGTTCCTGATGAAGATGAGCATCCTGTTCAACGGCATCGTCGCTGCCGTGTTGGCCGTGCCCATCATCCGTTACATCCTGTCTCCCGTCGCCCACGAGCGTAAGGAGGGTTTTGAATCCTGGCTCCCACTTGGGGAACTCAACCAGTTCCCCCCAGGCCAGACCCGATTTGCGACGTATCGAAATCCGGTCGTAAACCCCTGGGACGGAACAACGGCAGACATTGCGTGCTGGGTGCGCAACGTGGACGGCCAGACCTTTCAGGTCTTTGCCATCAACTGCGCGCACCTAGGTTGTCCAGTTCGATGGTTTCCGCAATCGGGTTTGTTCATGTGTCCCTGTCACGGGGGCGCCTACTACCAGGATGGTTCCCGGGCCTCCGGACCCCCAGAGCGCGGGTTGTTCCAGTATCACTACAAGATTGAAGATGGGAAGCTTTTAATCAAGGCGGGAGAGATGCCGACGCCCGGCCAGAAAACACAGTCATCGCTAGTCACTTTGGAGGCGCGGCGATGCGGCTGATCGGACAGATCGGGGAGTGGCTGGATGCGCGCCTCCAGGTTGCTCAAACCATCCGGGAGACCGCAGAGCATCCGGTTCCGCGGGATACCGCAAGCTGGTTTTACGTTTTCGGGAGCGCCGCCTCGGTTGTGTTTGTTCTTCAGATCTTTACGGGCATTCTGCTCGCGTTGATCTATGTACCCTCCGCCGGTGAGGCTTGGAACAGCCTTCAGGTTCTCAACCACGGGATTCAGCTCGGCTGGTTTGTTCGAGGTCTCCACGGCTGGGGCTCGGAGTTTATGGTCGCGATCGTTCTGCTCCATATGGTCCAGGTCTTTATGTTTGGCGCCTACAAGTATCCTCGAGAGTTGACCTGGATTGTGGGTGTATTCCTCTTGTTGATGACGCTCGGGATGGCCTTCACCGGTCAAGTATTGAGGTTCGACCAGGATGCCTACTGGGGCTTGGGAATTGGCGCATCGATCGCAAGCCGCGTGCCGGTTGTTGGCCCGGCGATCGTCAACGTTATGCTAGGTGGCCCCATCATCGCGGGACCGACCTTGTCGCGATTCTTCGCCATGCACGTATTCGTCATCCCCGGGTTGTTGGTCGCTTTCATTGCGATTCATCTTTTAATGGTCGTGAAGCTTGGCATTAACGATTGGCCGATGCCTGGTCGCGTGGTTCGCAAGGCGACGTACGTCAAGGAATACCATGAGCTCACGAGGAAAGATGGGGTTCCCTTCGTACCTGGCGCGGTTTGGAAGGATCTTTGTTTCAGCGCTTTAATCCTGTTCTCTGTAGCTGCCTGCGCCGTTTACTTCGGACCATTCGGCCCGTCTGGCCGGCCGGATCCAACGATCATTCAGACGACTCCTCATCCGGACTTCTTTTTTCTGTGGCTCTATGCAGTGCTTTCGCTGCTGCCCCCCTCGATGGAGACTCCGGTTCTGCTCATTGGACCCTTAGTCGTTCTGGGCGTCCTCCTGATCCTCCCGTTCGCATTCGGCGAGGGCGAGAAGAGTTGGCGCCGAAGGCCCATCGCCGTGCTTTCGATCTTGCTGATCGCAGTCGCTTTGGGAAGTTTTACCCACCTTGCTGAATACACACCGTGGAGTCCCGCGATGGATGCCTGGAGTGCCGACTCGATTCCGCCGAAGTTCTTGCACAACCGGTCCGCGTTGGAGCGGCAAGGCGCGCTCGTGTTTCAGGGCAAGCAGTGCCACAACTGTCACTCCCTTGATGAAGTTGGCGGAAAGCGGGGACCTGCCCTCGACGAAGTGGCCGTGCGGCGCACCCAGGATCAACTCATTCGCCAGGTGATCCAGGGCGGAGGAAACATGCCGGCTTACGGCAAGAATCTGAGTCCTGCGGAAACGACGGCTCTGGTTGCGTTCCTAGAGACACTGCGCCCCGCCGACCAACCGGCTGCGGGAGATGCTTCCCGTACGGTAGGCGTGAAGCCGAAGGCCGGAGCGACTCCTTCGACTCAACCATAGCTCCGCCATGTCGCCCGAAGCTCACGCTATTCTGCAATCTTGGTCAAGCCCGATATGGGTGGACGTGACCCTAACCCTCATGGCGCTGGTTTATGTAAGAGGATGGCTCCGCATCCGAAGTCTTCTTCCGGAAGTGATTCCGATCTGGGGCCTGGCTGCATTCCTCAGCGGATTGCTGTCTCTCTGGGTGGCCATCGGCTCACCTCTTGAGACATTCGACGATGTGTCGCTCGCGGCCCACATGCTTCAGCACCTTCTGCTTATGGCAGTTGCTCCGCCTCTCGTTTTGCTAGGCTCCCCGTCTCTTCCATTCCTTCGGGGACTACCGCAATGGATCGTCCGCCGCGCAGTCGGGCCCCTTCTCCGGTGCGCCCCGGTAAAATGGCTCGGACACTTTCTCACTAACCCAGCAATTTGCTGGCTTGTAGCAACCATCGCTCTTATCGGATGGCACGTTCCCGCTGCCTTTGAGTTGGCTTTGCGTTCGGACGCCTGGCACGATGTCGAACACATCTGTTTTCTTGCGACCTCGCTCTTATTCTGGTCGCCTGCAATCCAACCGTTCCCGAGTGGCTCTACCCGGACTCGGTGGTCTATTCCGCTCTATCTTTTCCTGGGAACGTTGCCCGGGGGTGCGCTGGGAGCATTTCTCACATTTTGTGATCGAGTTCTTTACCCCTCGTATGCCGCAGCGCCACGGGTTTTCGGTGTATCACCGCTGGAAGACCAGGTGATTGCGGGAGCTCTCATGTGGGTGTTCGGAACGTTTGTTTACACCGTTCCAGCGATCGCCATCACACTCCAGCTCCTCTCGCCGCAAAGTGAGCCGAGTCCCAAGCGCAGAATCGCCGCATAGCGGCCGGCGACAGGAGGAACAGCCGATTGCAAACCACGTACATCAAAGCGGTGCCTCGCCAAAATTATGTCCGGTCCTGAAATCAACAGCTTGCACAATCTCCTCACTGCTATGACTGGTGCTCATGTTCCGCAAGGGGCCGATCACCTACGAAGGTCGATCCTGATGGTGATTAGAACGATGCCGAATTGGCCGCTATCAGAAACCACGTTAGGTCTAATGGTGTTGTTCTTCTTTGGTTCCTTGAAGAAATCGAATCCACAAAGAAACGTAGTTCTAACAACAAACAGAGCGACAGATGACACGCAAGTCCCCAAAAAACACTCTTAATCTTGTTAGTAGCACGCAAACAGCACGCACAATAATCACCCACAATATTCGTTGAGAGGTGAATCAACATCGGCCAGATGGTTCCCAGATCATCGTTTCCGTTTATTCACGATTCACCTAATGACCGCTCGTGCGTAGACACTGGAAGAAGTGATAGTGCCAGGGTCCCAGTTCCACGTAGAGGCCGGGCGACAGCATTTCATCTCCATCACGTTCGTGGGTCGCAGCTGATAAGACGTCAATCAAACGCCACCTTGCCCCGCCGGTGTCATTCCACGGGACACGAACCTGAGCTTGCACGGGACAGTCGCTGAAATTGACTACAATCAGATGTCGCTCGTCATCGTGCACCCAACTCCAAGCCACCAGATTCTGAAAACTCGCGTTATCCGGCCAACCCGTTAGCTCGCACAGACTCCATTGGCCTTCGCGGAACGCTTTGCGATTGACGGCTTCCAGAAGCTTCCCGTAGAAGCCGCGCAGATCCTTATCCACCGGCTCATCCGGACGCCTGCCCAGAAACACGGGCGGCCTTACCTTGCGACCTTCAAACTGCCCTTCATGGAATAGCTTTATTCCCGGCAGGGTAGCTGTGGTCAGGGCAGCGGCTCTTTGTTTTGCGAGTGAAAATGTCACCGCGGCCCGTGGCTCGTCGTGGTTCTCGATGAACCGAAGTAATCTCCCTTGGTAAGCAAGATCAGCATAGAGATGAAGGCGGATGCGCTCTGCATTGCTGTGTTCCATCCGATCGTAAAGCTTCTTGTCGTAGCAGAAGTCGAAGCCCTGCTGCTGGAGCTCCCACTCAAGGTCCCAATAGGCCTCGGCGATAAACAGAAATCCGGTATAGCTGCTCTTAATGGCGGAGATCACGTCGACCCAATACTCCGTCGCGGGTCGGTGCCCAGCACGGTCGCCCCAGGTGCGCTCGAAAATCTGGTTTAGGAAAAGCATCGCCATGTCACAGCGGATGCCATCGCACTGTTGGGCAATGCTGGAGATGGTTTCGATCACAGCTTGTCGAAGGCCGGCCTCAAAAGCTTTCAGCTGCAGGACGTCCGGCCAAGCTGGAAAGTAGGGGTCCCTGCCGCGGGCAAAAACCGTTCCACTTAACCCCAGAAAGGAAGAGGGGTCATTCTTCGCATCTTCGGCACTACCTCGGATGAAATACTCTGGATGTTCCACCACCCAGGGATGATCCAACGCCACATGGTTGGGCACGAAGTCCAGAATCAGTTGGATTCCCCGCTTCGAGAGCTCCTGCCGTGCAACTGCCAGACCTTCAGGACCTCCAAGATGCCCGTCGACCACGTAGCGTCTTACGCAATATGGGGATCCAACATTGTCCTCCGGACGGAAGTCAGGCAGTGCCCGCCGGAAATCATCAAGCAGGCCCTTGTTCTGATTGGCAATCGCGATACCCGCAGGACTTCGTTCCCAGACTCCCATGAACCAGACCGAATCGAAGCCGTAGGCGGCAATGGCATCCCACTCGGCCGCGGGTACAGAAGACAGGTCAACGGCTTTCCTGTACTTCTGGCTTAGTTCCGAGAGCCAGACCCACGTGTTGATCTCATACAAGGTGGGATATTGGGGCCATCCCGACATGGCAGCTGGCACCGTCATTGTCTCAACAACGGCCGCACTCATAGTGATGTCTCCTCATGCAAACGGCCGCCCCAAGGGTCCACCACTACACTGTGCTCAAGAAACGGCCGAGAACAGTTCGCTTCAGCGAACGTGATCGTCTCTGCTCTCGCTAGTAAGAACGCGCCGTTCAAGTGTCGAAACTGACAGAATTGACAGTCTGCGACTGCACTCGGCGTCAAGCCTGCGAACTTCAGTGAACGAAATTCTTGATGAGTCAATTGTGGAATACAAACGCGGAGACGGCGGCTTCGTGGCGGCCACCAGCAATCCGTGATAACGGCGTGTGTTCAGCCCGATGACTGTCGACGAAGCAAAGCCCCCGAGTGCGTTGGTTTCAAGCCACTCCCGGCGGAGTGCGGCGTCTAGGTGGCCGCATGTTTCTCTACCAAATTGAATCATGAGTCGCCGCCCCTTTGCATTGTTCTTCCTTCTGTAAGACGCAGTTCAGGCCCGAAAGTGACAAAAAGGAAGGGCATGCTTTAGCATGCCCTGGCTCTAGCCCGGCTGTTCTCGTTTGCGCCACCTCGCAAAACACTTTGATGGCGCGATTCGGCGAGGTGAGTTTCTGGAACAACTCAGTATAGTTGTCCAGGCCCTTCACGGGGTCGGTGAGAAGCTTGCTGAGCCATCCCGGATACTCCGCTTCTGCCTGCGCCAGGTCGCCAACACCCATTTCGAAGTATTCGCGGTTGGCGTTTACGGTGCCGACCATAACCTTGTTGCCGAGAACAAACTCAAGATTGATCCGGTCCGCGGGGATCTGAATCATCTTGTCTCCAACCGTGACACTTGCCAGAACCAGCACGCCGTTCTTGCCCAGGGCCTGCATGCTGTCGAACACCACGGCAGAGTTACCGGTGCCCTCAAAAACCTCTCCGCGGCAGAAAGGCCGTCCCCCGTTCCGCGGCGCGCACTTGAAAGCTGCGATTGAACTCCGTGATGTAGTGGTCACGCAGAAACTGATTCGCCTTCTCCACGCCGACGATGCGATGCAGCCGCAGTTCCTGGGGCAAACGTCCTTGCCAGGTTCCGAAGTTGTGCTCGCTCCGGCCGCGGGCTTGCGGGGAGTAGGCGGGAATCATCTGAATGCCTAACTCGCGCAAAGCCCGTCCTACTTGCGTCAAACGATGTGGGATCCACCTTACCGCCCACCTTCGGCGTGAGCCAGAAATGGCTGCCTCGATCGCGGTACAACGCGCAGAACAGCCCCTTGCGCTCGATCACTGCCCGCAGTGCCGCCATTACCGTCACCGTCGATTCTTCCTCCACCAGCTGCACGTAATAAATCTCGCTGGTGGCGTCGTCCAAAATTACGATCAGGTCGTACCAACGTTCATCCTGAAACCAGCGGTGATGGCTGCCATCGATGTGCAACAGCATCCCCGGCAAGGGCCGCCGCGGCCGCCGCTTGCGATGCACCCCGCGCTTGCGCCCCCGCGTCCCAGCCCCGCCCCTTGCAAGGCTAGTTTCACCCAGGTGTAGCTGAGATCGACGCCGTGTTCGGCCGCCAGCTTCTCGTGAAAATGGCGCACGTTCAGATCGAAATACCGCTCCCGATACAGTCCCAACACCTGCTCTACCACCGCCACCTGCACCCGTTTCGGCGAAGGCTGGCCCGGTCGCCGGTCGAACAGTCCGTCGTAGCCGAACCCTTCATAACGCTCGCGCCAGCGTCGCATCTGCCGATCGCTGATGCCGATGATCTCGGCGGCCTGCCACCACGTGATCTTCTTCGCCATGGCCTGCAAACTTACTTCCTGTACTTTCATCGCCCGCTCCACTGCGGCCTTCCGGTAACCGATCATGCGAAGCATGATCTCTTACCCTCACCGCCCGCCAAGCGGACAGATCACGTACTATCTCAACCGGACATATCATCTGCTAACGACACGAGAAGACTTTCAGGTTGCGCCTGTCGATAAGAAGGAGTATAAGCGGCTTCGGGGATCGCGAAGTTGTAAGTGATCGCTCCTATCGTCGTTCCTACCTTGAAGATGTGTTGGCGCCGCTCGGGGAGGGATGAAACCAGGTGGCCCAAGCCGTTGAGAATGTGAGAATCCCGCCTCGTGTCGTCTGGAAGTATCTCGTCCAGATTACCATTATCTTTGTAGCCTATTTTGCTGCAGGCAAACTCGGCCAAGCCACTGCCAACATCAGGAGCAGTAACCTGGGGCCTGTATGGCCTGCATACGGGATCGCCCTTGCCGCGCTCTTACTTTATGGGTATCGGGTTTGGGTTGGGATCGCGGCCGCGGCTTTTCTGGTTGCATTTTTGAGTCCAGTTCCTCACGTAGCCGCAGTTGGTCAGGCGGCCGGAGCCACGCTTGCAGCACTGATTGGTGCGTTCCTCCTCCGCCGCATAGCTAAATTTGACTCCTCGCTGTCGCGTTTGCGCGATGCGCTTGCATTGATTGTACTAGGGGCGTTGGGCAGCGCCATGGTGAGTGCATCAATCGGTGTTTCCACCTTGTACGCAGCTCATGTGCGCGCGTATACGGGAATCGGTTCTGCTTGGTTAATCTATTGGCTTGGCGACAGCACGGGAGTGCTGTTGGTAACGCCCATCGTGTTGACCGCCCCGAATCTCCTGAGGATTCGCACTCGAGTTCGCATCGCAGAATTTGCGGCGCTTCTACTGCTTCTCACCCTAGTGTGCATCACCGTTTTTGGTGATCTGCGTCTTATTCCGGTCAAGTTACATTTCTTGGCTTTCGCAGTGCTTCCATTCGTAATCTGGGCAGCCATACGTTTTGGAGTGAGCGGAGCCGCGTTGTCGACTCTGATTGTCGCCGCCATAGCCACTGTAGCAACCGCATTTGGCTCCGGGCCGTTCGCGCAGAACACCTCATTCACGAATGCTGTTCTGTTAGATGTGTTCTTTGCGGTCCTTTCGGTGTCGGGTCTAACATTGGCGGCGGTAATCGCCGAACGGGAGAAAGCCGAGAGTGAACGAGAGCGGCTTGTCCGTGAGCAAGCAGCGATGGAGGCGCGGCTTCGACTTGCAACCATCGTCGAATCATCCGACGACGCGATCATCTCCAAGGACCTGGAGGGGGTCATCGTGAGTTGGAACAGAGGTGCGCAGCGTATCTTCGGCTTTACGGAAGCAGAAGCGGTTGGCCAGCCGATTACAATCATCATCCCGCCCGAGCTGCAGGAGGAAGAAAACAAGCTTCTGCAACGGTTGTGGGCTGGTGAGAGTATTGAACACTATGAAACGATCCGTGTCACGAAGGAAGGGAAGAAAGTCAATGTCTCTTTAAAGATCTGCCCACTCAAGGATTCGACAGGAAGGCTCATTGGTGCTTCCAAGATTGCTCGCGACATCACTGAAAATAAGCAGACGCAGGACAATCTGCGAGAAAGCGAGGAGCGGTTACGTTTGGCGGTAGAAACTGGGAGGATGTATGCGTTCGAGTGGGACCCGACTACCGATCTCATCGAGCGATCCGGAGAGTGTTCAGACATTTTTAGCTGGATTGACGACTCGGCGCACGATACTGGGAGGCAATTTGCTGCCCGAGTCCACCCCGACGACCGCGAGAGATATACTGCCACTACCGAGACTGGGCTTACTGCAACAAATCCCACTTATCAAACCAGCTATCGTGTGTTACGTCCCGACGGCAGCGTAATTTGGCTGGAGGAGAGCGGTCGGGCCTTCTTCGACGCTCAAGGCAAGATGCTGAGGGCTATCGGGATTGGGGTAGATGTCAGTGACCGCAAGCACGCTGAAGAGGCACTCTTAGGTATGAGCCGAAAGCTGGTTGAAGCACACGAACAGGAACGTACTCGGATTGGAAGAGACCTTCACGACGACGTTGTCCAACGGCTCGCACTTCTCTCGATAGAACTCGAAGCAGTCCAGCAAGTTCCTGACGCGGCATCGGAACTCCGCACCCGGATCGGAGCACTCCGAGACCAAGCTACTGAGATAACGAACGATGTTCAATTGCTATCGCACGAATTGCACTCTTCGAAGCTGGAATACTTGGGCATCGTTGGAGCGACGAACAACTTCTGCAAAGAGTTTAGCGAGCACCACAAGGTGGAAATTGATTTCCAGAGTCACGATCTAGCTACAGGTTTGCCAAGAGAACTTTCTCTTTCTCTATTCCGAGTTCTACAAGAAGCCCTGCGCAATGCCACGAAGCATAGTGGGATAAAACGCTTCGAAGTACGATTGTGGGGAAGCACGGCAGAGATTCACCTCACCGTCAGCGATCTCGGGGCGGGTTTTGATGCAGAAGCCGCAATGAGGAGTACTGGGCTTGGCCTCACGAGCATGCAGGAGCGCCTGCGGTTAGTGGGTGGAGAGCTTTCCATCAACTCGCAACCGAAGGGTGGCACCACCATCCACGCTCGCGTTCCTTTCAATTCAATCAGCGATTCTGCACGGGCGGCAGGTCAGGAATAGCGAGTTCGCCGACAAGTTCAGCAAGGGCTTTACCGGGAATGAACGGCTGAATGTTCTGCACAGATTCGTTGGAAGATGTGGCTGTCCATCCCGCCCTGAACCTTGCCTACATCATACCCGCACAGAATATCTACGGCGTATCTCTTAGCTAGCTGGTTGCCGAGTCTTTCGACCTGAATCGCTGCCTCTGCGTTACCCTGTGCCCAAAGGAGATGGCACATTTCTCCGAAAATCGCAACGCGTGCCTGTTTGCCCTTAACCGCCTTGGCGGCTGTCGAAATGAGGTCACCTAACACTTTCAAGAATCGAACCGGATCAGGCGCGTCACGGAGCATGAATGTCGGGAGCGCGTCAGCAGCATCCAACGCGATGTATCTCCCCTCCTCAATAGCGGCACCCATATCTAAGCCGTGTGCCTGCAATCTCAACAGAAGGCTATCCCTGTGTGACTTGGTCGCGACAACGACAGCTGCATTCCCGGCTTCTAGAGCAGCCCCGATAAACCGCGTAAGATCATCAAGCAGACCTGCATCGGCAGAATGAAACACCACCTCGTGGTTGCGGGCGAACCCCGTACCCCGCTGGAGCGGTGCAACAGCGCTCTCGGTTCGGAACTCTTGGGAGGCTACTACGTTCGAATCTCGGGCGAAATCCTGACCAGAAAATCTTGCACCGACAAACAACTCGCCTCGAAGGACAGCGCTCACAGCTTCCAGTAGCTCTCGCCCGGCGTCAGTCTTGACGACGTATCCAGAGGCTCCCGTGCCAAGCGCTTCCCGCACGATATCAGCGGACGATTCTTGGCTTACAAAAAGTATCTTGGATTCTGGGGAGAGCTTGCGGATTCGTCGGGCGGCTTCGATGCCCGTCAGCTTCGGAAGGCCGATGTCCAGCAGGATCAAGTCTGGTTGCAGTTCCGCGGCTTTCTGAACCGCTGCTAGTCCGTCTGAGGCGAAGTCAACGACCTGCAATTCAGGCGCTTTTTCCAGCGTCGAATAAATGAAGCGCCGAAACTGTTCGTGATCCTCCACTACCACAAGGCGGATTGATGCCACGCGGAGCCAACCTTTCCTCGGTCAGACTACGCTTGCTGATCGTCTTGACAGGATGAGCCATTGTATTTCCTGCATCGCCATCCGCGTCAATCCCCCCAAAGTGTTATGTTCTTGGCGAGTTTGCTTTGATGCATCAGGGTAGTGTCAGTATCGACGGACCTTTTAGGACCGAATTATTGTGGGGTGCATATTCCATCCCCGTGGTGTTCTCACACATCAATTTGATCCAGTCCGCTAACGCTCGCCAGGCGCGCGGAAACCAGAGTTTGCGCCCCCGAACCGCTATTTACTCTCTAGTTAAGTGGGATTACCATCTCGATAAGTGCATATTCCATCCCGCTATGTTCTCACCCCTTCCGTCGTTTGACGGGGTTATACCGTGAGGGAAAAATTGTCGACCCCCTCCCGGTTGGTAAGCGCACAACCTTGCTAGTCGATGCCTTCCGGTTCGGCCATACTGACCCGATTACCTCCGGCGTTTTTCGATATGTACATGGCGCGGTCAGCCACTGAGCAGAGTTTCGTGGGATCCGTGGTTGTGGCCCGTACACGAGCGGCCTGCTACTCCGGCGGCCAATCCACGCAATGATTCCGTTCATCACAATCGGAAAGGAAGTGGAGCGCAAAGCGCAAGAGGGTGAAGACATAAGTATTCTCGAAAACACCGGGCCCATCCGGTATCAATCTGGAAAAACGGCCAATACTCGGGCTGTCGAACCGGGTCTTCAAAAGCGACTCATCCGATTCTCACTCCGTCAACTGACACAGTCAGGTTTAAGTCGCGACACTATCATTCAGGCCCGCCGTGGCGCTCGGCTCCATCCAGAAACTCGCGTACGCCTCGCCCAAGCGATAGCAGAGCTAGAGCGCGGCGAGAGACCGTGAAAATGAGGATTTTCAGGTTGCGCCTATTGATAAGAGGTAGTATAAGCGGCTCTGGATCGCAAAGTTGTAAGTGAGCTGCTATCGTCGTTCCTACCTTGAAGATGTGTTGCGCCTCGGAAGAGATGAAGCCAAGTGGCCCAAGCCGCTGAGAATGTGAGAGTCCCGCCTGGTGTCGTCTGGAAATATCTCGTCCAGATTGCCATTGTCTTTGTAGCCTATTTTGCTGCGGGTAAACTCGGTCAAGCCACCGCCAACATCAGGAGCAGTAACCTGGGGCCTGTATGGCCTGCATACGGGATCGCCCTTGCCGCGTTCCTACTTTATGGGTATCGGGTTTGGGTTGGGATCGCGGCCGCGGCTTTTCTCGTTGCATTTTTGAGTCCAGTTCCTCACCTGGCCGCACTTGGTCAGGCGACAGGAGCCACGCTTGCAGCGCTGAGTGGCGCGTTCCTCCTCCGCCGCACAGCCAAGTTTGACTCCTCGCTGTCGCGTTTGCGCGATGCGCTTGCATTGATTGTTCTCGGGGCGTTGGGAAGCGCCATGGTGAGTGCATCAATCGGTGTTTCCGCCTTGTACGCAACTCACGTGCGGGCGTATGCGGGAATCGGTTCTGCTTGGTTAATCTATTGGCTTGGAGACAGCACGGGAGTGCTGCTGGTAACGCCTCTCGTGTTGACCGCCCCGATTCTCCTGAGGATTCGCACTCGAGTTCGCATCGCAGAATTTGTGGCGCTTCTGCTGCTTCTGACGCTAGTGTGCGTCATCGTTGTTGGCGACCTGCCTCTTATTCCGGTCAGGCTGCATTTCTTGGCTTTCGCAGTGTTCCCATTCGTAATCTGGGCAGCCATACGTTTTGGAGTGAGCGGAGCCGCGTTGTCGACTCTGATTGTCGCCGCCATAGCCACTGTAGCAACCGCATTTGGCTCCGGGCCGTTCGCGCAGAACACCTCATTCACGAATGCTGTTCTGTTAGATGTGTTCTTTGCGGTCCTTTCGGTGTCGGGTCTAACATTGGCGGCGGTAATCGCCGAACGGGAGAAAGCCGAGAGTGAGCGAGAGCGGCTTGTCCGTGAGCAAGCAGCGATGGAGGCGCAACTACTAGCAGGCGAGGCGCTACGCGAGAGCGAGGCGCGGTTCCGGGATTTGGCCGAGCAGAGCCGCACCACCAACTGGGAAGTGGACCCACAGGGTCTGTTCACCTATGTCAGCCATGTGTCCCAAGCCTCCTGGGGCTACCGTCCGGATGAAGTCGTGGGCGGGATGCACTTCTACAACCTTCATCCCGAAGAAGGACGCGAGGCGTTCAAGGCGACTGTCTTCGCGGTCGTCGAGCGGAAGCAACCGTTCCGGGACGTAGTCCATGCCGTGGAGACGAAGGATGGCCGCATCGTGTGGGCCTCCACCAACGGCATCCCCCTTTTCAATGCCGACGGAACTCTGCGGGGCTACCGTGGCAGTTGCACTGACATCAATGAGCGCAAGCGGGCCGAGGATATGCTCAAGGAATCTCGGGAAACGCTCCGCAGCATCTTTGACTCAACCCCTGACTCCATAACGGTTGTGGATTTAGACGGAAGAATCGAACTCTGCAATCAAGTCACAGCTCATATTCACGGTTTTTCGTCAGTAGAACAGTTAATTGGAAAGAGCGTTTTTGAGTTGATAGCAGAGGAAGACCGTCAGCGTGCTGAGGAAATCAAGCGGCACGTCATGATCCAGGGCATCGTAAGAGATGTTCTATTTACCGGGCTGAAAGGGAATGGCGAGAAATTTCCCGGCGAACTCTCTTTCGCTCTATTGAAGGGCGCTTCCGGCAGCCCGACTGGATTTGTGGGAATTACCAACGATATCACTGAGCGGAAGCGGGCTGAAGAAGCCCTTTCCGACATGAACCGCAGAGTGATTGAGGCAGAAGAACGGGAGCGTGGCAGGATCGCGTGGGACCTTCACGAAGACGTTGGTCAGCGTCTCGCTTTGCTAGCGATTGCGATCGAACAGCTCAAAAACAACCTTCCCCATCAGGCTGTTGAACTTCTCGGCCGCATGGACGCAGTATGGAAGCAAACCTTGGAGATATTGACCGATGTCAAAGCTTCGGCGCACGAATTGTACTCTCCCAGACTAGAGTATCTCGGCATCGCTGCGGTTATGAGAAGCTTCTGCGAAGAATTCGGGGAGCGGAAGAACGTGAAGATTGATTTCAGGAACGACGGTGTTCCCAGCCTCGTGCAGCCGGACGTTGGCATTTGCCTCTTCCGGGTTCTACAGGAAGCGTTGCACAACGGGGTGAAGCACAGCGGGGTGAAGAAGTTCGAGGTGCAACTGTGGGGTGCGTCCGATGCGATTCGTCTCACGGTTCGGGATTCCGGAGCAGGCTTCGACACCGACGCAGCAAGAAAAGGCCGAGGGCTTGGTCTGACGAGAATTGAGCAGCGAGTAAAACTGGTGAAGGGAACCTTTTCGATCGATTCGCAACCCGAAAAAGGCACCACAGTCCACGTTAGCGTGCCTCTCGATTCGGGAGGCGATTCGATGCGTGCAGCCGGGTAAAGATCGACCTTTTCTAGGTGGGAGAATCAGGCGTCGGCGGCTAAGACAGCGGAGTGCTCTGCGCATATCGCTGTGTATGGTTTCCCTTTGAGTTCTCCGGTGATTGGGTACGCGTGGCGCACATGAAGCACTGGTGTTTGAGGGAGCAGTTCATTCCACAACTGTTCAAGTTCAATGGCTGCCTTCATTCTGCCTTCAGCACAAAGAAGCGCAACCATCTCCCCGAACCATACAACTCTCGTGTGCTTAGCATCAGTGCAGCGAATCAGTGGCGCAATGGTGGACAGGAATCGCTCGCGGCAAGGCCCGGCGTCTTCCATAAATGTTGAGAGGAGCTCGGCGGCATCCAAAAGGATAAGGTGCTCCTGCTCGGCAGCAGGAGTATCCACACCACGTGCCTGCAATCCCTGAAGAAGACCGTTCCGGTGTGACTCGGTCGCAACCACGATAACTTTACTCCCGGCTTCTAGAGCGGACTCGACAAAGCGAGTCAGGACAACAAGAAAGGATGCATCGTCAGAATAGAATTGAACCTCGTGGTCGCGAGCGATCTCCGCTTTCCCCAACGCAAGCGCTGGGAGAGCCTCATCGTGGGAAATGCGATCAACGGCGTTCGAATCCGACGCGTCGGTGAAACGGTGTCCCGATAATCCGCTACTGATATACAGCCTGTCCTCAAGAACCGCTCCCACAGCCGCTAACAGTTCGCTACCAGCGTGCGCCTTAACCACGTAGCCCAGTGCCCCCAAGGCGAGAGCTTCCTGTACCACATCGGCTGAGGATTCTTGGCTTACAAAAACTATCTTGGATTCGGTGGAGAGCTTGCGGATTCGTCGGGCGGCTTCGATGCCATTTAGGTTTGGAAGGCCAATATCAAGCAGAATCAAGTCCGGTTGCAGTTCCTCGGCCTTCTGAACCGCTGCCAGTCCGTCTGAGACGATAGCAACGACCTGCAATTCAGGCGCTTTTTCCAGCGTCGAACAAATGAAGCGCCGAAACTGTTCGTGATCCTCCACTACCACAACGCGGACAGATGCCACGCGGAGCCAACCTTTCCTCGGTCAGACTGCACTCTCTGATCATCTTGGCTGGATGAGCCATTGTATTTCCTGCATCACTATCCGCGTCAATCGCTCAAAGGTGCTACGTTCTTGCCCCCCTCTACTTTGATGCATCCGGGTAAAGTGTACTGTCACTGCTTGCTCTTAGCGAAAAGTCGCCCGCTCAACCCCATATTTACTCGTTGGTTAACTGGTTTACTATCTCGCCCAATGCATATTCCGTCCCGCTATGTTCTCAACCCTCAGTTGATCCGGTCCACACGCGCCCGCATTCCAGCCCCAGAGCCATAACCGCAACGGGGAGGGGGGTCGACAATTTTTCCCTCACGGTATAACCCCTTCCGTCGTTTGACCCTGCTTTTCTCCTGCCTGTAATACCAAAACAGCCAGCAACCAGAGATTAGTGGAATTACGACTCAGTTAACAACTGAAAATCGGATCAAAGCCCTCGACAAGCCGACTCCCGACACCAGTTAGAAACACAAACCATTTACAATTTCCTAAAACAGACACATTGTCGACTGCAAACCTGTATGTCGGTAGCAATTGGTGTGGAAGGCCGCGGCCTGACGCTCAAGCGGAATGAGTTTGTCTCCGTCCAGACGATAGAAGATATCTGCTATCTCCGGTTCCGGAACGGCCGACTGCGCGATGCAAGTAAGCGCACCATCACAGTGAACAGTTTCACTTGTCGGAGTTTCATTGATCGGTACGCTTGGTCTTCCGGGACGCAATCGGATGACGACGTGCATTATCGCATGTGGAGCTATCTAACTGGCTGGTCGCCGGGGGTACAATTTGGGTGCCCGATTCTAATGCGTATATGAGGGCAAAGCCATGAGGCACCTATTACTCCTCTTGCCCGTATTTGTTTTCTCATCCTCCTTCGCGCTTGCCGCACAGAACCCCGATCCGATCCGGCTGTGTGTCGCCGTGCTCGAAAACCGCTCCCATGCAGCGGTAACTACCGAATGGCAGCAGAAGGAATTGATTAGGGCTCTGGAGAGGACAAACACTAAGAAAGAGGTTAAGAAGGGCACGGCAACGCGGATTACGCCTGTTGCGCTTGACTCCACCAGCGATCCTGATCCCAAGGTGCAGAAGGAAGGCTGCGGCTTCGTGCTTTATACCGAGTTAGTTGAGGTTCAGCCGGTCGGCACGGCCAGGGTTGGTACCAACCCACCAGGTGCCATCAGCGCCGGGGTGACGATCGGGAAGGTATACGAGTCTCCAGATATGCGTCGACTGATCCACGATGCAACCGTGAACTATCGGATTATGCATGATGGAGATCCGCAGTCGTGGGCATCCGGTATCGTGACTGAGAAAGATACCGTTACCGAGGATGGGCTCGTATCGCGGCTAATGGATCAAGTCGCGAATCGCGCGGCCAGCGAGTTGCGTAACCAGCACCCGAGCACGCCGGAATGAAGAGCCTTTGCGTATAACACCGGGAACGCGGGTTCGATTTCCGTTAGGGCTACCAAATTCTCATATATCCCTCACTGGTTCTGCCTCCTGCCTGTCTGGATGCTGTGTGGCGGCACGAGTTCATCGGAATTGCGATCTCGTGTATCTTGGGCAACGAGGTTTTATCGTGAGAACAGTTTTTTTGGTACTGGCGCTAACTCTTTGCGTTTTTCAGATATGCATGGCACAGGTGGATTCGCGCTGGAAACCCAATGATCCCGACCGTCCCGTTCCACCGGTGATTGAGCCTGGAACGGCGAGCACGCAAGACTTGCCGGGGCGCCCGCCGTCTGACGCCGTCGTACTGTTCGGAGGCAAAGATCTCTCCCAATGGGTGAGCGAAGATGGGCGGCCGGCGAAGTGGAGAGTCGCGGATGGATACATGGAAGTGGTACCCCATAGTGGCCTGATCCATACGCGCCAGTCATTCGGCGACTGCCAGTTGCATGTCGAGTTCACCGAGCCCACGCCTCCGGTTGGCGAAGGCCAGGAACGTGGGAACAGCGGGGTATTCCTGATGGGCCTTTACGAAATCCAGGTGCTGGATTCGTATCACAGCAAAACCTACGCCGACGGCCAAGCGTCAGCGGTGTATGCGCAATTTCCTCCGCAGGTGAACGCCTCACGGCCGCCGGGACAGTGGCAGACTTATGACATCGTTTTTCACGGTCCGCGTTTCGCTAAAGATGGGACAGTTCTGCGCCCGGCGCGGGTGACCGTGCTGCACAATGGAGTACTGGTGCAGGACAATGTAGAGTTGTCGGGACCGACGGGTCACCACGTGCGGCCTCCTTACAAGCCAACGCCAGACAAGCTCCCGCTTAGTCTGCAGGATCACGGCAATCCTGTGCACTTTCGGAGTATCTGGGTTCGGGAGCTCGGCGAAGGGCAGTAGAACTCTAATTTGAAATCAGGATGCCCGATGAAGACTCCAGCATTATTCGACTTGACCGGACGAGTTGCGATCGTTACCGGCGGTAATGGCGGAATCGGCCGCAGCATTGCGCTCGGATTGGCGGAGGCTGGGGCTGCCGTCTCAGTGTTTGGACGAAATGACGAAAAGAATCAACGGGTGCTCTCCGAATTGAAAGCAGTCGGTGTTCCTGCGCTCGCTATGAGGGTTGACATGACCGATCGCGCGGGATTGGAGCCCGCCCTTAACCGGGTCGAGCGCGAACTTGGTGGCATCGGCATCCTGGTAAATAATGCCGGCAACGTGTCGTTAAGCGGCGGCGTGCTGAACGAAAAATCGGAAGATTGGGACAACGTCATCGAGACCCAACTCAACGCAGTTTTCCTTCTTTCGAAGCTCGCGGCCAGATCGATGCTTAGTCGTAACGCCGGAAAGATTATTAATATTGGCAGCATGTATTCGTTCTTTGGGTCCGGGCTAGTCCCTTCTTACAGCGCAGCCAAAGGAGCGATCGTCCAACTGACCAAGTCCATGGCAATCGAACTCGCCCCGCACAACATTCAAGTCAATGCGATCGCCCCCGGGTGGATTGAGACGGATATGACGGCACCTGTCCGTTCAACGCCAATGAATGACGAGATTCTTGCGCGGACTCCCGCCGGCCGATGGGGGCAGTCGGAGGAAATTGCTGGAACTGCCATTTACCTAGCCTCGCGGGCTTCGGACTTCGTCACGGGTACTACGATCCGGGTCGACGGCGGTTATGCGATCCGATAAATTCCAAGATCCGACCTAGGCCGGAACGGCCGAAAAGACTCAACTCGAAGTCTTCGGAGGCCATGCGACCTGACCACCACGACGGTAGGCCAGATTCCCGATATGACCTGCGCGGGCCGCGGCAATTCCGGTTTCAACGGGTGCGTTCGGTTCTTTACGTGTCTTAATACACTCGAAGAAATTTTCGATGTGACTGATGGTGCCGTCGCGGAAGCTGTGGGCCGTGACCACTGGATTCTGTCCAGTTTGCACGCCCTCACGATAAACGCTGAAGCCACTGCGATCAATCTTCAAAGTTGCTTCCGTTCCACGGAATTCAAGGCCTCCATCGTCAATGGATGAATTCATCATGCCCTCGTAGATCACATCAAACCCGGGGTAACGGAATGCAGCCTGAATCGTGTCGGGGCAATCCCACTGATCGAAAACATATTTGTCGGCCAGCATTTGTGCTTCACGCGGCTGGTCAGATTTCATTGCCCAGTGGACGACATCAATCCAGTGAGAAAATAAATCGGTCATGGCGCCTCCGCCAAAATTCCAGAACCAGCGCCAGTGATTATATTTTTCTTCGCTGAAGGCCTGGTCGGGAGCGCTTCCAAGCCAAAGCTTCCAATCGAGCGCCTGCAAGTTAATAGGCTTGGGCACCCAATTGCGTTGGTAATTTTGCCACCAGTAAGTTCGCACTTGCACGATGCGCCCGAGACTACCTCCCTGGATAAGATCGACGGCATCACGAAAGTGAGGCCAACTACGCTGCTGCATACCACACTGCAGAATTTGCTTGCTGGAATGGACCGCGCGCGCGAGCGTGGCGCCTTCCTCGAGGGTGTGCGTGACGGGCTTCTCCAAATAGACATCCTTGCCCGCCGCCAGAGCGTCCACCGCCATACGAACGTGCCAGTGGTCCGGTGACGCGATGAAGACCGCGTCGACGTCCTGCGCGAGCACTTCGCGATAATCCAAATGTGTAGTCGCAACGCCGCTGGACCTCTCCTTGATGGCATCACGGTGAGGAGCATATACGTCGCTTACGGCCACGATCTGGTAGGGAGCGACTTGTTCGGCATAGTCGAGCAGGTTTTTCATGCGAGCGCCGGCTCCGATCACTCCGATGCGCAAGGTATCGTTGGCGCCAAGCACTCGGGTTGAGGCTAGCGCGGTAAGTCCGCTGGCGATGAGGAAGGTTCGGCGATCAAGCATGTTTGGTATTTCTCCGTGCTTTTGGGGAGGTGCGAGTAACCATCTGACGCGGAGAAGTTTATCAAAAGCCAGAAGCCGGTCAGAGCATTCAGTCGGAGACGAATGCTTTATCCGGCGGATTTTTCGGAGACAGGATGTTCGAAGTTTGACGGTATGGCTAGGGCAGAAAAATTATCCTGCGAAACGAAACTGAATTGGATGGAGTTTTTCGCTCGAGGTTAGCCGCGAACTTTGCTTCGGGACTGTTCTTTTTCTTTGTACATGGCAGCGTCGGCGTACTCGGTGATCTGGGTTGTAGTTTGGCCTGGTTGCCACTGAGCCAGGCCAATCGAAGCATTCAGCTTGATCTTTACTTTGACGTTCGCACTGTTGACGCTGGGCTCGATCGTATAGTCACCAAGCACCCACTTCTGAACCCGCTCGATTTGGGATCGCGCCCCGGCAAGATCGCAATCCAACACCATGATGAACTCATCCCCACCCCAGCGGCCGACGACATCCGTAGGACGGATGTTCGACCGTAACTCCTGGGCGAACTGCTTCAACAGACTGTCACCGGCACCATGCCCGTACGTGTCGTTGACTTGCTTGAAGCCGTCCAGATCAAGAATTACCACACAAAAAACCCGCTGATGCGAGATTCGTAACTCGATCCGTTCTTCCACGTTGCGACGATTGCCCAGGCCGGTCAGGGCATCGCGTAGAGCAAGCTCCTCTACAGTTTTGAGTCTCGTTTCATAGGTTGAAACCTCCGCTCGCAGCTGCGCCACGGACTTGTTGCTGTCTCGGGCCATCTGGTCCACACAGCTTTTCAGTTCTGTTGCTCTGCGCATGATCGAAGAACGCATTTGCGCTAGATCCTCCAGGTTGGCGATGGTCTGCAATTGCATGGTGAATTCGCTGAACTGTTTTGAGTAGCGCTGATCGCGCTCGCCCAGGGATTCTGCAGTCCGGGCCAATACAATCAGCAGCTCTTTCACGTCATTGGTTTTCGCTTTAAAGTATTCGGCGGTGCGGCCGCCCCATTGCTGCAACTGTTCTTCTACGTGTTTTCCTGTTCCTCTGACGAGAGAAGGGGTGATCTGGTGGGACAGCCGTTTTTCCAAACCTGCCAGGCCTTGTTCCAAGTCAGCGCCCAGAGCAGGGCAGGCGCGAACTCCACTTTTCCCCATAGCTAACAGGGCCGAGCTGTAGGATTCGAGAGTCGCCGCAAGGAGCTCGTTGGAGTCTGGCTCACTGATGTAAGGATGGCTTGCATCCATGTCCAGATACTTCTTCAAGGAAATCACCGTTCAAATCTCCTGGTTCGGTATCCTGCACCCAAAATATGGCGGATGATGGAGCTACGCCGCGCTGGCAACAGGTAGTAGTGACTATTGGCTGATATTTAATGACAAATCTCAGACTGACTAAACACAACTTGCCATCGTTCACCATTTAGTCGGTGCCCGCGACATATCGGCATGTAGGTGTCAAATCTTTAGACAGTGCCGGGCGAGCGCCAGGCTGGACGGCCTTTCAAATATGACCGTGAGTTTTCGGGTGATATATCGACAGGATTGCTCCTTTTCGTCACTTTGGCGGGTGTGTAACAATCTTGATTGAAGGCGAAATTATGGATCAGACGGGACAGGCATTCACCTTTTACGGCTCGGACGGGCGCAAATGGGTTGGCCGAATTATTGTTGCCGTAATTTTAGGAGAGGCAATCTGGAACCTGGTTGTTTCGATCATGAACAATGTGATCGTGCCCTGGTTAGGTGATTTCTTTGGTCAATCGTCGGGATTGCCAACCTCTTTTACCCAACGACCCTACAATTATCCCGACCTATTCGTTTCGGTGGTGGAGTTTTGTATCGCCGGACTCGTGGCGGCAATATTCAACTATTTCCTGGAGCGTCGAGGCAGTGGAAAAGTCCGAACGCCAGTTTCGCAGAAGGCCGACGGTGTGCCGGTCGTTTCACAGCCCGCGCCTGCGCCAACAGCGCAAGTCATTTCGCATACGAGTCCAGCAGTGCCGGTGGGAAGGCCGAGTTTGATCAGTTCCGCGCCTCCGGCTGCCATTCCTGCTGCAAGCCCTTTGCCCGCTCCGGCCTCGCAAGTAAACCCAGGTCCGACAGCGAAGCCTGTGGAAGTGCCGCCCGCCGCTCCACGAGTCATGTCGTCCGGAGCGAAAGCTCCGTCCCTTGCGCCAAAGGCTGAACAACCGAAACCGAAAAAACCTAAAGAGGTTTACTACAACATTGTGGGAGAGCCAATACCATCCGACGAGGACTAATGGATAGACGGTGATAGCTGATTTACGTCCATTCCTGCTTCAAAAGCCTTGCTCCGCAAAACCCCTTCAAATCAACGGCTTCCATAGACCGTGCAGAGTCGGTGTTATTTGTGATGATCAGATGGCACCTAGTTTCGCCTATTGACCTTCATTTTGCGCAGTGAAAGTCTCTTTTGTGCAAAAGTCTTCACATCCGGGTTCCACAAAGCTCGTCAACCGCGTCAAAGGCCGCTTTTAGGTTTGGAATGGGATGTGCTCTTATCAATAGTTCTAAAACATTTCCCTCCCCGCAAAGTCCACTTTGAATCTTTCGTGAGGCGCAATTGAAGAAGAATCCCCTTGTGCGTGCGTTTCGAAAAAATCTCTGGCGGTGGGTATCAGACGGCAGAAATCTGTTTCTGATGGCGCTGCTGTTAGCAGCGTCAGTCGTGGTTACCTGGCAATTTGCCCGCCAGCAACCGGTAGCCAGCTTGGCTCGCTCGTCCGCTGTTCGTGAATCGGGGTTGATAGCGCCGAATGAGGATCTTAGGGAACCGTTGTTTGTTAGTTCTCGACCGATCCGCCCAGCCTATGCGTATTCGGTCATTCCAGGCGGCGTCGGGAGCGGGGAAGAATTGCGCGAGATTGCTGATCATGATCCGGTTGTCGCGCAACACTTTCTAGGCTTTGACTATCAACATGCGCATCTGATTACCGTTGCCGAAAAGCAGCTGGTCTATGTGGCTTACCGGAAGGGAGACAATGTTTACTGGACTCGGAAGAAGATGCCGCTCCACCCTGGCGAAACACTAATCAGCGATGGAAAAATTACCGCGCGTACGCGTTGCGGTAATCGCGTAGCGGTCGCGCCACTGGGCCCTCCGTCACTCGCAGATCCCTTGATATCGGATCTCGATCAGCCGCTTTTCTCCGATGAATTGGTGACAAGTGCCGTCGAACCTCAGCCGGAGACTTATCCGACATCGCTACCAGAAGCTACGCCCAATGTGGGGAACGCATTGCAGCCGGTCAAGGGTAACCGACGCTTTTTCCCGCCGTTCCTGGTGCCGCTTGGGGGATTGCCCGGAGGGTCTTCGTCTCCTCACCCGCCGCTAGCGGTTGCTCCGGAACCAGGAACAATTTTATTGTTTTCCTCCGGTCTGGCCGGCGTGCTTTGGAAAGTGCGCAAATCGAGAGGGAAGCGATAAGTGCAAAGGGTTATTGGGCCTAGGTCAGACGTTTTCAACCGTCGTATTCTGGTTTATTGGCAGTGTGGAGTTCTGGTTTTGCTGGCCGCTTGGCTGTACGCGCCGCTGATGGTTCGACTGGCCGAGCAATGGTGGCGCGACCCCAATTACACTCACGGATTTTTTGTTCCGATGTTTTCGCTATTCCTGCTCTGGGAGCGGCGCGCGAAGCTGGCGGCGATCCCAAGCAATCCGTCGTGGTGGGGTCTGGTAATTCTGATATTCGCTTTGCTTGCGCTGGTTCTAGGCACAGTTAGTTCCGAATTTTTCCTCTCCCGAGTTTCGCTTCTGCTATTGGTTTGCGGGATGGTCGTCTTTCTTGCCGGCTGGAGGCATCTGGCAAATATCTCTTTTCCCCTGCTCTTCCTCGTCTTAATGATCCCCTCGTCAACGTTGGTGGATCAGATTACCCTACCGCTTCAAATCTTCGCCTCTAAGGCAGCCACCGCATTTCTAAATGTGGCGGGGGTTTCGGCGATTCGCGAAGGCAATATTATTCTGCTGCCTACCGCTCGCCTGGAAGTCGCGGAGGCTTGCAGTGGAATTCGGTCGATGTTCTCTCTGATGACTTTGACCGTTATTTACGGATACCTGTCTGAAACAAAGAAGGTGGTGCGTGTTCTTCTGGGTTTGATTGCGATTCCAGTTTCGATCCTGGCGAATGCCTTGCGGATCGCTGTTACCGGGCTGGTAATCCAGTATTGGGGTCTCGAAGGGGCGGAGGGTACCTTGCATATGCTTTCGGGATGGCTCATCTTCGCCGGATCGTTGCTCTTGATTTTCCTTCTGCATCATGGCTCACGGACATTGCTCGCGGATAAACGAATCGGAATAAAGGAGTATGCGTGATCTCGTGGAATTCACGTGTTGTTACGGTGGTTGTACTGTTGGCCGGAACGGCGCTGTTTTTGCAGGCCCGCTCCGAACAATTTGCTCCGCCGACCGTCGCGCTGGCGTCATTTCCATTGGAAGTGAGCCACTGGGTGGGAACAGACGTACCGTTGCTCGCGACGGACCTGAAGCGACTCGGTCCAGGGAATTTTTTGCAGCGTACATATACGAATGCGACGGCTGAAGGTGGCGATGTTGATTTGTATGTGGCGTACCTCTCCAACCGTTCGGCCTTCTATCACCATTTACCTCAGGACTGTCTTGCCGGCTCAGGCTGGCTGCCGATAGATTCCCGCGTTACTACTCTCTCACTCTCGGCAGACACCCCATTTCCTGTCAATCGGTATCTGATCGTCCGTGGAGAAGAACGTCAGTTAGTTATGTTCTGGTATACGGCACATGGCCACCGGGAGGCCAGTGAAACTAAGATGGATTTCTACCTGACACTTGATTCGCTGCGGCTGAATCGCACCGATAATGCTTTGATTCGGATAAATACCGAACTGCGAGATGTAGAAAAGCCGGAAGATGCCGAACGACGGCTACTTGCCTTCGCGGGAGAGATAGATCCTCTTCTCAAGAATTACATTCCCCGCTGACGGCTTCGTCGCTTGGGCCGCTAAGTATGAGTTCCTCGCCTGCCCAAGGCAAGCATGATTACGCCAAACACCAACATAACGCCCCCCCACTCGAGGTTAATGTTGATGCCCAGGGAGTGTTGATAGATGGCCGGGTCACTCAACGCGCCATAACCGATGAGCAAGACTCCAAAGATGGAAAACAGGAAACCAATCGGCAGCCGAATATCGAGTCCCATCGTTGCCTCGCTCCCAGAATTTATCTGAACACAATGTTCAGTAATGCGGTTGCCGCCACCACAACGATCGCCAGCACCACGGGTCTTCGATACCATTGCAGGCCTTGCTGGGCCGGGCGTTCAGTCAGCGAGTACACGAGGCCAACAAGTTCCTTTTCTGGGTGCGCCCGTGTAAGGAGGCTGACCAGCATGGTGACTACAAGGCAGGTTGTCCAGGCATAAATCGCGGTCCAGAAATTTTGTGCCATCTCGCTGGGATACACGTGCGTGATCGCGAGCCATCCGCCCTTAACTCCAGAAACTCCACCTTGCGGGAGCGTCAGTCCCTGATGCACTGCGGCGGCCACGGTGCCGCTTAACAGTCCAGTAAAGGCCCCGTGACCGGTGGTGCGCTTCCAGAACATGCCAAGAAGGAATGTGGCAAACAGCGGTGCGTTCACGAACGCGAATACCAGCTGCAACATATCCATGATGTTATTGAAACGTGTCGCCATGTAGGCTGCGGCCAACGAGAGCGTGATGCCAAAGATCGTGGCCATCCGGCCCATCCAAAGATAATGCTCATCGTTTGCCGTCTTATTGATGTACGACTGGTAGATGTCGTAGGTCCAAACTGTATTGAAGGCGGTTACGTTTCCCGCCATGCCCGACATAAAACTTGCCAGTAGAGCGGTGAGGCCCAGGCCAAGCATGCCTGTCGGGAAATAATGCAGGAGCATGTTGGGAGTCGCCAGGTCATAGTCGAGCTGGACCACGCCGTCTTTGTCGCGAATGGGCTTGCCTGAAGAATCAATCTTGGCGGGGACAAGTCCTTCTCCCTGGACAGTTACCGTCGCTTTGGAACCGGCCAGGCCAGCCAGATTTTGAGTTGGCAGAGCGATGGCGATCAAGCCAGGCAAGATGACCAGGACAGGGAAGAGCATCTTGGGGAAGGCCGCAATCAGAGGGGTACATCGCGCGGAATTCATGGAGTTAGCTGCCATCGCGCGTTGTATGACCAGAAAATCCGTGCACCAGTATCCAAACGAAAGCACAAATCCCAGCCCCATAGTGAGACCGAACCATTCGACGCCAAGCTGGTTGGTGTGCGCGTTTCCCATACCCACCCAAGAGTGAGTGTAGGAAGGATCGAGGCTGGCTTTGAGTCCGGTCCAACCACCTACGTTTTTCAGTCCAAGATAAACCAGGGGTAAAAATCCAGCGACGATCAAGAAAAACTGCACCACCTCGTTGTAGATAGCGCTGGTCAGTCCGCCGAGCAGGATGTAACCCAACACCACCAGAGCTGAAATTACTAAGGAGAAATGGAATATCCATGCCTGCGGCACTCCCATCCATACAAATGGGGCCTCAAAGATATGCAAGATCAGGATCAGCTTCGCCATCGCATACATCGAGATGCCGGAGGAGAAAAGAGTCATCACGGCGAACGAAACTGCGTTCAGCCCACGTGTTTTTTCATCAAAGCGGAGACGAAGGTATTCGGGAACGGAGCGCGCTCGTGAGCCGTAATAAAACGGCATCATGAAGACGCCTACGAAGACCATTGCGGGGATAGCGCCGATCCAATAAAAGTGACTGGTGGCGATACCGTATTTTGCTCCGGATGCGCCCATCCCGATAACTTCTTGCGCCCCGAGATTCGCGGAGAGGAATGCCAGGCCTGCCACCCATGCGGGGATGGAACGTCCCGCCAGGAAGAAATCGGTGCTGGTTTTTATATATCGCTTCAGGACCGCGCCAATACCTAATACGAACACGAAGTAGACGACCATGATGGTCCAATCGATCGTCCTCAACATGGATGGCTCTCCTTCGCAGCCGTCGTGGGCGGGTCCGACCTCCGTGGCCCGACCGCGGTGTAAACGATTACAGCCCGGCAGCAAATTTGTCAACGCATTTTGCCCCCAGATCTCCTGGCTACGGGTCATTGGGACCGTGAGTGGGCTGGTCCTGATTGCTGTAATCTCGGTCTACTCGGTTGTGGAGATGTCACATTGTGGACATCGAACGGGAGAATTTGTCTACACCGAGGAGTCCCTCGTTCTTGTGGTGGATCGTGCTGGACGACGAGGAGTATGAGAAACGGACCTCAAAGCATCAGGCTATCCGAATCTTGAGTCAAAGGCTAAGCGAACCATGTCCTCAGCTACACAATGAACGCAGATGTTCGGCTGCACTCTCGGGAGTAATGTCGCGCTGCGGCATGCCCAGCATCTCAAATCCCACCATAAACTTGCGAATCGTGGCCGACCGCAGGAGCGGTGGGTAAAAGTGGGCATGAAAGTGCCATTCGTGATGGGGGTCGCCATCGGTGGGAGTTTGGTGAAATCCCATCGAATAAGGAAAGGGCACATCGAAAACTCTGTCGTAGGCGCCCGTTACTCGTTGCAAAATTTGCGCCAACCCCTCAACCTCTTCATCGTTTAGTGCGGGAAGGCCTCCCAAGTGGCGACGGCTGCAAATCATCAGTTCGAAAGGCCAGACAGCCCAAAAGGGAACGAGCGCGACAAAATGTCTGTTCTGGCCAACGATTCGCGCTTTTTGGCGCTCTTCCAAGCTGAGGTAATCACACAATAAACACGTCTGGTGAAGGTCGAAGTAAGATTTTTGGCAAGCACTTTCTTTTGCCGGGATATCAGGAATGGAAAGAGTGGACCAGATCTGGCAGTGGGGGTGGGGATTACTGGCTCCCATGGCAGCGCCACGATTCTCGAAGATCTGTACATGATTGATTTGAGGTATTGCCCCCAGTTCCGCGAACTGCGAAGTCCAGGTGCGGACAACGTTTTCGATATCGTCGACCTGCATGGTGGACAAGGTCAGATCATGGCGGGGAGAAAAGCAGATTACGCGACAAAGGCCGGGCTCGCCATGGGCCACGACTAGGCCGCGATTTTCCAGGTCAATACGGTCGGGACGGGTTTCCGGCTTCAAGGCCGCAAAGTCGTTGTCAAAAACGAAAGTGCTTTTGTAGGAGGGGTTTAGGACCCCGCCTGCGCGGGGATTTCCGGGGCAGAGGTAACACGTAGGATCGTACGCGGGTTCTTTGTGAAGGGGAATCTTTTCCAGTTGACCCTGCCATGGACGACCGGCTCGATGCGGAGATACCATGATCCATTCGTTGGTAAGCGGATTCAGTCTGCGATGCGGCTCTTCGGTAAGCTTCAATCAGTGGCTCCGACCGTCGGTTTACAATGTACGCCAAACCTTAAAAACATTTATCGAAACGTTAATTTGACAGGGAGAGAACGGCGGCCTATCGTTGCACTGTTGTAATCGCTTACATATGGATTATTTCATATCCCCAGATTCAAGTTCACCCTGCTGGTGGCCTTTGACCTTCACTCCATGTGGGATCATGAAATGAAAGCCTCTGAATTGAGCCGGCGCTTTGAGGATTCATTTGGGACCAAACCCAGAATCTTTTGTGCGCCAGGCCGGGTCAATCTGCTCGGAGAACATACTGATTACAACGACGGATTTGTGATGCCGTGTGCCATCGGTTTCTCCACGCGAGTGGCCATTTCTCCACGGCAAGACCAGAAGCTGGTCATTCAATCCGAAGGGTTTTCGGAGCGATTCGAATTCGACCTCGACAACTTACCCGTTCGCGGCAAAGGGGTCTGGAGCGATTACGTCGTCGGGGTGGCCGTCATGCTTCAGCAAATGGGCCATCAATCATTGGGTGCCAGCTTGCTAATCCATGGCGAGGTTCCGATCGGTGCAGGGTTGAGTTCCTCGGCGGCAATTGAAGTGGCCAGCGCGCTTGCCCTGATGAGTTTGAATGGAGCGCAGCTTTCCTTGCTGGAGGTGGCGAAACTGTGTCAAAGAACCGAAAATGTTTTTATCGGCGCGCGCGTGGGGATCATGGATCAGTTCATATCGTGCCTTGGCAAAGCGGGACACGCGTTGATGCTCGATTGCCGTTCGCTGGATTACAAGTTGATTCCCATCCCCGAGTCAGTTCGATTGGTGATCTGTAACTCCATGGTGAAGCACGAGCACGCAAGCGGCGGTTACAATCGCCGGCGCGAAGAGTGCGACGAGGGCGTGAAGATCCTGACTCGCTGGTATCCGGAATCCCGTGCCCTCCGTGATGTTTCTTTGGAACAGTTGCAGCAACACGAAGGCGAAATGCCTCCGACCATCTATAAACGCTGCTTGCACGTCGTCGCCGAGAACCTCAGGGTGCAGCAGGGCGCCAAGTACCTGAGCGCCGGTGATGTCAATCGCTTTGGAGACCTGATGCGCGAATCGCATGGCAGTCTGCGCGACCTCTTCGAGGTGAGTTGCAGGGAACTCGACATCATGGTCGAAATTGCCGAATCGCTCGAAGGATATTGTGGCGGAAGGATGACGGGTGGCGGATTCGGTGGGTGCACGGTGAACCTGGTAAAGACTGAAAGTGCGCAGACCTTCGCTTCTCACATGGCGGAGCGATACCAATCAGTTACAGGTATTAAACCCGATATTTATGTCTGTTCGGCCGCAAACGGCGCAAGCCCCGCCTAATCGGTTTGTACGCTGGCATCGAACTCTAAATCACTTCGAAGTTCTTCAGATTGCCCGCGTCGAACCCCGCAACACCAAATGAGTGGAAATTGTGTAATCGACATGCGGTCCTTCTTCCTTTCGGATCAAGGCTTCGAGGGCGGCGAAAGCGGTGACAGCAAGCTGGGTGCGGGAGAGAATGACGGTGGTCAACGGTGGTTGCGTCAGGTGGGCGAAGGAAATATCGTCAAAACCAACGAGAGAAATATCTTCTGGAACTTTCAATCCCGCCTCATGAATGGTTGCCAGTGCCCCGATGGCAGTGAGATCGTTTGACGTAATAACTGCCGTTGGTGGCAGTGGTAAAGCCAGCAGATTCTTCATGGCGATCGCCCCGCCTTCAATACGATGGTCGCCTTTTTCGATCAATGGACGCTCGGAAATTCCGTGCGATTTGAGTCCGGAAACGAAAGCGGCCCGCCGAATTTTTACCGATTCGAGGTCCATCGGCCCGGTAATAAATGCAATCCGCCGGTGCTTCAGGGAGAAGAGGTGATCCAGGGCTTCCTGGATTCCCTGGGCGTAGTCAATTCTAATGTTGGCGCTGTGGGGCCCCGGTTTGCCCGTGTCCATGAAGACCGTAGGAATGTTGCGCCGGGTAAGTTCGGTGAATAACGCAGGGTCGGCCTCGGAAGTCATGATGGCGACGCCGTCGACTTTGCGTTCCACCATGCGCCGGATACATCCCGCCATGCGTTTGGGATTGTAATCTGTGTTTCCGATGATAACTTCCTGTCCACCCTGCACTGCCTGGTCTTCAAAGCTCTTCACGAGTTCAGGGAAAAAAGGGTTGGTGATGTCGGAGATAATCAGTCCCAACATCCGGCTTCTTCCCGATACCAGCGTGCGAGCGTGAGTATTGGGATAGAAATTCAGTTCTTCGATTGCTTTGCGCACGCGCGCCGCTGTGCCGGGCTTTACCTTTTCCGAATTGTTGATGGTGCGAGAGACGGTTGCGGTTGAAACTCTCGCTCTCTTGGCTACCTCTTTAATGTTCATGGACTTCCACGGGCAGGTTACGGCAGGAAAGCGATTCTAGCAAGAAGTGCCGTTCCAGCCAGAGCGTGGGGACGCGCCTGTCTGCGACAGTCGATTTCTTCATATTTCGTAAGGGTAGCATCGACAAATTAAAATGCCATGCCCGATATCACGAGCGGCGGGCGAGGGACGCGGCTCATAAAGGGCATCAATGTAAGCGTTTACAGGAACGGCGAGCTTGGTAGATAATCAGCCCGCGACCTCTTGGCGACTTCGCGGAGGCAATTCATGGATCGACGCAATTTTCTCAAAACTACCGGAACACTTATCGCCGGCGCGACGGTGGCACGTTCTGTTCGTTCCAGCGCCGCCGACGGACCGAATACTCCAGCGGGAAGGATCAACCTTCCCATCAACCGGAACTGGCGCTATAGCCCGACTAGCGTTGACGGCGTCCACGCGCGTGATTTTGACGATTCCGGTTTTGATCGGGTCGTCATTCCGCACACCAACGTTCGCCTGCCCTGGCACAGTTTTGATGAAAAGAGCTATGAATTTGTCTCTTGCTACCGGCGCCGATTCAAGCTTCCGCCGGAGGCGAGGGGCAAACATGTATTCGTGGATTTTGAAGGGGTCATGACTGCGTCGACCGTCTGGATCAATGGCACAAGGTTGGGAGAGTATAAGGGCGGGTATACGCCTTTCTCTTTCGACCTTACCCCGCACGTCGATTTCGAGCGAGAGAACGTATTGTCGGTTGACGTCGATTCAAGCGAACGTCCCGACATTCCTCCGTTCGGTTATCAGATCGACTATCTGACTTTCGGCGGTATCTACCGTGAGGTTTCTTTGCGCATCGTACCCTCAACTTTCATTGAAAATGTATTTGCCAAGCCGAAACAAGTGCTGACCGAACATCCAAGTCTTGACGTTGATTGTTACATTCAGCGATTGGAATCGTCTGGCGAGAGGCTCACGGTCCAGGTTGTTCTCCGGGAAGGTGATCGCGTTATCGACAAGAGATACGACCATCTCACACCATCGGCGTCCGCGGCGGAACCTGTCGTGCATACAGCACACTTCACCGGTCTCAACTCCATCAAGCTGTGGGACTTGACGAATCCGAATCTCTATACCGTGGACGTCTTCTTATCGAGCGGCTCACCTCCTCGTCCCCTGGACCAGGTTTCGCGAACCATCGGTTTCCGCGAGGCTCAATTCACCGACCACGGTTTCGAACTCAATGGTAAAGTTATCAAGCTTCGCGGACTGGATCGACACCAGACCTTTCCTTTCGTCGGACAGGCAATGCCGGGGCGTGCACAACGCCGAGATGCGCAAATCCTGCGCAACAAACTTAAATGCAATATCGTTCGGACTTCACACTATCCGCAGTCCCGCCACTTCCTCGATGCCTGCGATGAGATCGGCCTGTTAGTACTTGAAGAAATTCCAGGCTGGCAGCACATCGGCGATGAGTCGTGGAAGCTGATCTCCATTGACAACGTCAGCCGCATGATTCGCCGTGATTGGAACCATCCCTCCATCATTCTGTGGGGTGTACGTATTAACGAGTCCAAAGACGATCACGATTTTTACGTGCGCACCAACGCTCTCGCTCACAAACTGGATCCCACTCGTCAGACGGGGGGTATCCGCTATTTCCAGGAATCGGAGTTTATCGAAGATGTTTTCACCATGAACGATTTCGGGTTCCCGCTGAAGCCTCCCAATCATCCCCGGTACTTGAATACGGAGTTCGTGGGCCATACCTATCCCACTAAGACGATCGATCAAGTGGAGCGGCTTACTGAACACACGCTGCGTCATGCCCGCATCCACGATCAGTTGGCTTCCAATCCGCAATATGCCGGTGGCATAGGGTGGTGTGCCTTTGATTACAATACTCACGGGGACTTCGGTTCCGGCGACCGCATTTGCTATCACGGCGTAACCGATATTTTCCGGGAACCAAAACCTGCGGCCGGTTTCTACAAGTCACAGTGCGACCCGACCGAAGAAATTGTGCTAGAGCCCGCGTTCCATTGGGCAAGGGGGGATGCATCGGTAGGATTCTCGAATGTCGTAGTGTGCTCCAATTGCGACCACCTGAAGCTCTATATTGCCGACGAGTTAGTGGCTGACTTTGACCCCGACCGGAAGAGTTTTCCGCATCTCCGCTATGCTCCGTTCGTCGTGGAATTAGGCGAACTCTTTCACAAGTGGGGGGATTTACGTCTCGAGGGCTATATTCAAGGCAAACAAGTCATTGTGAAGAGGTATTCCGGCAAGGGAGTGGATCAGAAATTTACCCTTCTGCCCGATGACACCAGCCTCATGGCCGACGGAGCGGACACAACTCGAGTAGTTTTACGCGTGACAGATGAGTTTGACGCCATCCGGCCATTCGCCAACGATGCCGTCAAGTTTGAACTCGAAGGTCCCGCCGAGATGATTGGAGATAACCCCTTCGCTTTAATCGGAGGAACCGGCGCTGTGTGGATTCGCGCCAAAGAAAAGGCCGGAACGGTACGGCTTACGGCTACTCATCCAGTGCTAGGTAAGCAACAACTAGAGTTTGAAATAACTGCGGCTACTCCTGAGAGGGCGTGAATAGCGCGAAGGCAGCATCAGCTGGCCATCGTTTCGAGAACACTGCCGACCTTCGCTCCGCCGGACAGCCGGGGGCGGCTGTCCCCAGGCGCTGTAACGTCATATTTTTCGCCGGATAAGATCTTCTACATCTCCGATCTTGTCCCCCAATAAATTCAATTTGCGAGCGAGGCCCTGGATTTCAGACTCGGCGCGCCGGTTCACGTCGTAATCAAGTTCACCCCGCAGCCGGTCCTTGGTGTCCTGACGATTCTGGCTCATCATGATGACCGGCGCCTGAATGGCCGCGAGCATCGAGAGGAACAGGTTCAGCAGGATGAAGGGGTAGGGATCCCAAGCAATGTGGCGGACCAGGACATTGACGGCGGTGTAACCGCAAATCGCGACGGCGAACGTGATGATGAATGTCCATGAGCCACCGAAACTGGCTACCGCATCGGCTATTCGCTCACCGAAAGTCATGTCTTCTTCAATAATGTCATTGGGATTGCGGGTGGCACGCAGTCTTACCAGTTGCTGGGACGCATGAAATTGGCGGCCCAACACAGTCAACATATCCATGCCAGCATGAGGTTTCCGCTGCAGCAGAGTGGCGATATCGTCCCGGTCTACTTCAAGGCAAACTGTTTCCACCAGTGCGATCGCCTCGGTTTGGTGGGCGGTTTGCTCCAGCATCGAGGCAAAGCCAAAGAATTCGCCCTGTACCGGCTGGTCGACCACAACTTCCTGGTGGTCTTCATCCACCATGGTTACCCGTACCGCGCCGGAAACGAGGACGTAGGCCTGTCCGCCCGGATCGCCAATCTTCCAGATTCGCTGACGTGGTGCAAAGGTTTTGAGCTCGACTTGAGCTGCCAACACTGCGGTTTCGTCATCATCGAGTAGAGCAAATAGGGGAACGCCTTTTAACATCGCTGGACTGCACGCCATCAATCACCTCTTTGCCAGGAGTAAATCACAGGTGCAGGGGATGAACCCCGATCCGTCCAGAAGGATGGCATAAATAGACTGGTCACAACAACTGAAAGGGGTGGACTATTTTTGTTCTGCAAATACGCGTGAGTGGAACTCAATGACCTCACCCATATGCGCGAGAAAGTAGGTAAAACTGTGGTCACCGGGGTAGGAATGGTATTCGTGCCTGATGCCTTCCGCCTGCAATTGCCGGTGCAAGGAAGCAGCTCCGTCCTCGAATCCAAAGTCGTCGGACTGGCCACAGTTGAAATAAATTGCCAGCTTTCGCAAATTGGACTGATTCGCCTTGGCCACGGCGAAAATGCTGTTCTGTTTCCAATGTGCCATGTTGATGGGTTGTCCGAAGGCTGGCCCCAGCAGGCGATCGACACTCCGCTCTGATCCCCCCGCCGCGCTTAGTTCTTGTGGAGTTTGGGTAATCAGGGCTGCGCTTTGGGCGCTGACCGCCGAGAATAACTCGGGATGCGCGAAGGCGAAACGCAATGCTCCATAACCTCCCATTGAAATCCCCGTTATCGCCCGGCCTTGGCGGCCTGGACGAACACGATACCGGGCCTCGATATGCGGTAAGAATTCCTGTACGAAGAAATCGCTGTAACGGAAGGAATTGTCCGCCGAATTGATGTAGAAACTGTGTCCTCCTTCCGGGGCGACGATTAAAAAGTCGCCGATCTTGTGTTGCCGGCGCAAGTCTTCGATCAGGCTCCAGCCCCCCGCGCTGAACATGGTCTGTTCGTTCTGGCCTAGACCATGCAGAAAATAGAGCACCGGATAGCGGCGCGGTTTCACGTCGGTTGAATCGTAGCCGGCAGGCAACTGCACACAGTAGTGAACCGGCTGCTTGAGGATGCGACTGTTTACGGCATCGCAATCAATTCGTCCTTGCGCTTTGGCCGCTAGGGGAAGCAAAAATAAAGTGAGGAGTAGTAAGCAGACCCGGCCAAATCGAACCATAATTTGAGTTTACTCGTAGCGCAGTGCTTGCACGGGATCGAGCCGGGCGGCACGAGCTGCCGGGTACAGTCCTGAGACCAGGCTGACGACAAGGGCGAAAACAACGGCTGCGCCCACCAGCCACCAAGGCACGGACCAGAAGCTTTCGGGTGGCAATGACTGGCGTTTCAGATAGATATTGGTTCCGATGTTGATCACATGCCCGATGAGCCAGCCCAACGTCACTCCAACCATGCCGCCCAACACTCCCATGGCTCCGGCCTCGGCGAAGAAGAGCTTTTTCACGTCACCATCGCTGGCCCCAATGGCTTTCATGATTCCAATTTCGCGGCGTCGCTCGAGGATAGCCATCACCAGCGTGTTCACAATTCCAATTGACGCCACAGCTAGCGCCAGGCTGCCAAAAATTCCCAGGAACAGGTCGAGGACCGCAAAGAACTGACGCAAGCTGCGAGTAGCATCCAGGATGGAAAATGTGTTGAAGCCCAACTTCTTAATAGCCTGCTCGACCGATTCGATCTGCTTGGGGCCTTTTACACGTGCGCTGATCGTGGAATAGCTGGGCTGCTTGTTAAAGCCGCGTACGCTGTCCCGCAGGTCGGAAGGTTGCATTACGTGCAAACTCTCAGCCATTTTCAGCGGCAGGAAGACGCGTGCCCGTGCCGCTCCGCGCATACTGTCTGGATCGAGGTCGGAGACTCCGACAATCTTGAATTCTTGCTCACGGGAAATCACCGAATAGGCTGAATCTGATGGTTGCTGAGTCGGATGTTTGACGTTGCCGACGGTTGCGGATGAGTCTGCTTTGGCTCTCTGAGGGGTTTCCGCTGACGCAACGCGCTGCGCATAGCGCATAACTAGTTCCTGACCCAAGATTGGTTTGGCAAGATCGGCGACTGGTATCTCATCATCCTGGCCAGACTTGGTGTTCTTGCCCAACAGTTCGGCGGCGAATGACTTCTGCAGAATTACCTCGGGCGCGCTATCAGAAGAAAAGAAACTGCCCTGGATTCCCGAAAATGCGTCGTTCGATCTCGCCGAATCTGGAATCCCCGACACCATGGTTAAATGTGGGTTACCTTGATAGCGAAGCTCAGTGATGAACCGGATGTCCGGATAAGCCTCCAGCACATCCGGCAGCCGCTCGATCTCCTGGCGCGCAGCTTCGTCAAGAGTGCGGCTTTCGGCGGCGGTGGCGGTATTTCTTTCATCATCACGCCCGAATCCCCGAAGATCGCGCCGCGACATTACGACAACAGTGTCAAAAAGACCAGAACTTACCAGTCGACGGGTCGCCAGTTTCTGCAAGCCGATACCCAGAGAAAGCATTGCGACCAAAGAAGCCACTCCTACAGAAATGCCGATAGTCGTCAGGGAATTTCTTAGTGACGATTCGCGCAAATTGCGCAGAGCTAGCTCAGTAAGGTCGTAAGTCTTCATGGGTGGTTCTCGTGTGTCTCTGTGGTGATCGCGATCGAGTTTAGTTGATCGTCAATCAGCTTACCGTCAGCCAGAAAAATCATCCGCTTGGCATATCGCTCGGCGAGGGCCCGCTCGTGAGTCACCATCACAATTGTCATTCCCAGCGACTGGTTGAATTCGCGAATGAAATTCATAATTTCGGTCCCCGTATGACTATCCAGATTGCCCGTGGGTTCGTCGGCGAGAAGCAGCTTTGGCTGATTGATCAATGCCCGCGCCAGCGCGGCCCGCTGTTGCTCTCCGCCGGAAAGCTCAGCCGGACGATGAGTGGCACGCTTGCCCAAGCCAACCCGTTCCAGCGCGCGGAGAGCCAGGGCGTCCCGCTGGCCGCGATCAACCTCAGCAAATCGCAGAGGCAGTTCAACATTTTCTTCCAGCGTCATTCGTGAAACCAGGTTGAATGATTGGAAGACCATGCCGACGGTACGCAACCGGTATTTGGCGAGTTCCTCGCGCGAGAGCTTCGCTAGATCTCTATCTTCCACTAACACAGCACCGGAGGTAGGGCGATCAAGCCCTGCAATCAGGTTCAGAAGGGAAGACTTGCCGGAGCCTGAACTCCCCAGCAAAGCCACGAATTCTCCAGCTGGTATTTGAACGGAAAGGCCATCCACGGCACGTATCAGCGTCTCGCCCATTTGGTAATGACGGGACAGATCCACAAGTTGGATTGCGGAAGGGGCACTTGGCTGATTAACGGCTTCGGTCATCAAAAGATTTGCGTGCGAAAACCCTGCTTAACGTACTTCCCCCCTGATCAATCGTAAGGCGTCCGCAGGAGTAACGTCGCCATCGCCATTTTTACCTCGGGCGTTGTCTTCCGAAGGCGCCACCACCGTGTCGCCCTCGCCAGGGGCGAGGAACAAGTTGTTTTGCAAGCCCTGCTGCTTGGTATAAAGATCAAAATATCGGCCGCGCAGAGCGTACAGCTGTTCATGGGTGCCGCGTTCTACAATCTGTCCTTGCTCGATCACCAGAATCTGGTCGGCGCGCCGGATCGTGGAAAGCCTGTGCGCGATCACGAAGGTAGTGCGTCCCTGCATGAGGTAAGACAAGCCATGCTGGATCAACTCTTCCGACTCGGAATCAAGACTGGACGTGGCTTCATCTAGAATTAAGATGCGCGGTTCCGCGAGGATGGCACGCGCAATCGAAATTCTCTGTCGCTGCCCGCCAGAAAGTTTGACGCCCCGTTCGCCAACGATGGTGTCGTACTTGTCCGGAAAGCTTTCGGCAAACTCATCCACGCGCGCGATACGACAAGCACGCATGATTTCATCCTCGCTGGCTTCGGGTCTGGAAAACGCTACATTCTCGCGGATAGTGCCGTCGAACAAAAATGATTCCTGCAATACCACGCCGAGCCGCGTGCGATAGGAGTCGAGGCGGACCGTGCTTAGATCGACTCCGTCAACCAAGACGTTGCCCTTGGTGGGTACATAAAAAGCGGAGATCAATCCAATAATGGTCGACTTTCCCGAACCGGAAGATCCCACCAGAGCCGTTACCGTTCCCGGCTCAGACTGGAACGAGATATCGTGCAATACGGTGCGGCTGCTATCGTAGCTGAAGATCACGTGGTCGAATTCTACTTTTCCGTAAATGTCATGCAGCATTACGGTGCGCTGGGGATCTTGATCTTCGGGCCGTTCGTGCAGAATTTCCTGTGTCCTCTCTAATCCCGCCAGGGCTTCGGTAAGCTGAGTTCCGATGGAAACGATCTGAATGATGGGCGCCACCAAAAATCCCAGGAAGAGGGTGTAGGTAAAGAAACTGCCGATGGTGAGGCTGCCAGCCATAATCTGGTGTGCGCCCATGTACATGATGATGGCTCCCACCACACCCATCAAGAGGCTTGCCGAAAGGCTCATGACGGAGGTCGCGGTGAGGGTGCGCATCACGTTGTCGAGCAAGCGACGCACGCCTCCGGCAAACACAGCCTCTTCGCGCTCCTCCGCGTGATAACCCTTAATCACGCGAACGCCGCCCAGAGATTCCGCCAGGCGGCCCGTCACCTCGGCATTGATTTTTCCGCGCTGCCGAAAGATGGGCCGGATCGTGCTGAACGCTTTGTTTAGCGCTATCGCAAAACACAGCAGAAAGCTGAAAGCCAATGCAGTCATTACCGGGCTAATGCGGAACAGCACGACCAGTGCGATTCCAGAAGTAAGCAGGCCGCCAACCAAGTCGACTAGACCTGTCCCCAGCAGGTTTCGGACACCTTCCACATCGGTCATGATCCGCGACACCAGCGTGCCGGTTTTATTCGAGTCGTAAAAAGCGACGGGAAGATGGGAGATGTGAGTTTGAACTTTTTGACGCAGCTCCGCGATCAAACGCTGGGCAGCTTTCGAGAGCAACTGAGTCAGCGCAAACGATGTAATGCCCTGAATGATCGTGGCAAACAGGACCAGCGAAACCAACCGTCGTAACAATTCAATATGGTGTTTGGCGATGACGCTGTCGATCAGGAACTTGGTGGAGTAGGGAAGCACCAGGCCCGAAACACGATTGACGATCATTAGCAAAAAACCCAAGGCAAGCAGGCCACGCCGAGGACGCATCAGTTCCCACACCGCAGGTAACACAGTGCGCAGTTGTTGCTTAGTTAGGGTCGGCTTGGGTTTCGGTATGGGAGATGAACTCACTGTTTTTAGACTTTATTGGCACGTCGAAGGGTTCATTTTTCCATGAAAGCGCAATCGACGCTGTACCGGTGACAAATGGAAAAGGCGCGGCTCAAAAGCCACGCCCTTTCTATGCTCGATGAAGATTCCTGGGAGCTATTCCATTTCTTCCATATTCGACTCGCCCGGCAGTGCCCACTGCTCGGCGGCCGCGGCGAAGTCCTCGGGGGTAAGTTCGTCGGATCCAGTTGCGGGCTTTTCCGATCTTCGCTGAACCTTGCGCTCGGCTTTTTCTTTTTGTTTTTCTTGCCGTGAGCGCTCTTTTTGACGCTTGGTGAAGCTGGAACGGCCTCGACCAGACATAGACACCTCCAAAAGGCATTTTTTTGACAGAACAAATTTCTACAAATCGATATTCGTAAATCTTGAACTGGTTTTCGTCCGCTACCAGCGAGGCTCGCGAGGCTGCCGCGCATGACCCTGATAATCGTCGCGTCCACCGCCACCGCTGGAACGGCCACCACCGCTGGAGCGCCCGCCGCCACCAGGACGTCCACCACCGCCACCGGGACGACCACCACCACCGCCGCGTGGCGGACCGCCACGATCGGTCTTGGGACGGGCTTCATTGATATTCAGTGCGCGACCGCCTAATTCCTTGCCATTGAGCGCAGCGATGGCCTTTTCAGCCTCGGCGGAATCTGTCATTTCGACGAAGGCAAAGCCGCGCGAACGACCGGTGTCGCGATCAGTCACGATGCTGACTTGCTCGATTGCGCCATGGGGCTCAAACAGCGTCCGCAACTCTGCTTCGGTGGTGCTGTGGGGTATGTTGCCAACGAACAGCTTCTTCATATAGTTCCTCTTGCTGCCAGCTAAGTGTAACTCAAAATTCACAGATCGACTTTTGCACGCTGTTTGTCAGCGGTGCAGGAGATCGGCAACGAGCGCCAGAAAATTTGACCGGTCTAATCCCTGTGTTTGCCGCCATCCGCCACGCTGGCGGGTTTTTTGGCTGTTGCCGGGCTGCCGCCGTTCGCAGTGGCGGCCTCAAAAAGCGCTTTATTCCGCTTACGGCGCTGGATGTTCTGCTTGCGTTCCCGGTTGAATCTGGCTTTGTCTCCGTTGAACTGCGACATAGTTCTGCTCCTCCACGACCCACTGTCCGAAAACGCGCAGTCGAAAAGCTCTAAGGCTGGTTAGACACAATCACCCGACGAAGCGCCTCCGAGCCGGAAAAGGCTATCCTCGGTACTGGATATAGCGCCCGGCCGGAGACTGCTTCTCTCAATCGCGAAGGCGCAGATGGCAGTTTGCGTAGGTCTTCGTGTTTAAGGGTGCAACAATTATACCCGCTATCCATCGAAGTGAAAGAAAATACAGAAACTACCGTTGAGCAGGAGATTGCGACGCTGGATTGAGAGGGGACAAGCAGGTTACCGAGGAAACCGTCGCCATTGCGGCGGGACCCGATTTATCAACCCGAATCGAGCGTTTTCTGGTAAACTATAGCTGCGTTTGATTAGAATCGGTTGTTGAGCAGCTTCTTGCATACCAGCTTGAACCGCCCTTTAGTACCTCCGATCTCACAGCGTAAATCGATTGAAAAGGAAACAGTAACAAAATGGCAGAACAAGGAACAGTAAAGTGGTTTAACGACGCCAAGGGCTACGGCTTCATCAGCCGTCAGAGTGGCGAAGATGTATTTGTCCATTTCTCGGCGATCCAGGCAGGCGGCTTCCGGAGCTTGCAGGAGGGCCAGAGCGTGGAGTTCGACGTGACAAAGGGGCCAAAGGGCTGGCAAGCTGAGAACGTTCGTCCGCTGTAAGAGCTGGAGCGGCAACTTTCGATAGAAAGCGTGTTCGCCGCGTTAACCAACCGGCGGACACGCAATCTGGAAACAAAAGTAAAAGCGAGAGCAAAAAGTTTCTTCCCCGTTAAAGAGGAACCTCTGACACGCGACGAATCGAAAGCTTCCTACGCTATCATCCGACACAATATCCGGACCTACGAGTCCGGGGGCGTTGTACTAGTGGTCAAGGGCCGGGAGAACGCTGAGATCAGAGTTAAACACTTCGAAACCGGACAGAGTTCGGAAGATCGTCACGCCGGCTGGCGGTATTTTGTAGAGAAATCCGATCTGAAGGCTGGAATGGACCCTGCCGAAGCCACCAACCTGAGACAAATGAAGTTGGAAATTCGGGAATCGCAAGCGGTGCCCGAGCAGACCCCTCTCGCTAATCCTCCGCGCCAGAACTGAAGCTTAAAGACCTATCCGCAGCCAGTGTAGTTCAAGGGGGCGGACAGGAGTATTCCCCCCATTGATTGGATTAATGCCGGCGTTCAGTTTCGCGCAGGATGGTGGCGAAACTGCGTCCCCCGAAGCTGAATCCTTGCTCAAGGCGACCCCGTACGCCAACCCTGGCACCATTGCCGGGCACTCCGTAGCGTTGACTGAATACCCACATCCGGCCTGAACCATCATCCACTTCAAAGACGCCCGAACCGAGAGCGCCGAAGGAGGTTGTCACGTGTCCCGCGATGGCTACCTCTCTCCCCACATACCGTCCGGGGTCGCGATTGATTCTTTCGATGCTGGTGCGCGTCGGACAAGCAGTCAGAATCAGACTGGCAGTGATCAGCAGTAAAGTCAGTGAAGATTTTGTGGTCAATCTGAACACACGGTCCTCCCGGACCAAGATTTTTAAACGCGAAGAACTAGTCCCCACCGGGGTGGCGCACCAAGTTCCGACGTCTCCGAACTCCTGAATATGATGCACATCCGAATTCTGGTGATGGCCGTCCGTTAGTGGAGTATATTCCTCTCCAGTAACCACATTTTTGGCTTTACCGGAGCGCCCTTGCGGCGCTCTTTCACTTTTAAGCTTGCCTTAACAAACCACTGTCTTGTTTCGAGGAGAAAATTATGCAGGAAAGCCCGGAGCAATATACGAAACGCCTGCTGAGTTACCGCCGGAGCAAGGACCCGCTACGTTTGCAAGAATCCACTCCCAAAGCCTTAGCGAGACTGATCGCACCGCTAAACAAAAAGCAACTCAGCAGGCGGCCCGTCCGCGATAAGTGGTCGATCGCTGAGATACTGTCACACTTAGCTGATGCGGAACTGGTGATCGGTTATCGCATCCGCCTTATCCTGACCTCCAACGGTACCGCTATTCAGGCCTTCGATCAGGATGCGTGGGCGCAAGCCTTCCACTACCGCAGAGGCGATGCCAGGATCTCGTTGGAGACTTTCCGCACCCTGCGAGAGGGTAATTTGAAGGTCTTGAAGATGGTACCGCGCCGTTTGTGGCAGAACTACGGCCAACACCAGGAACGCGGAAACGAAAGCGTAGAACATCTGGTGAATCTGGTCGCAGGGCATGACGTGAACCATCTCATGCAAGTGCAAGCGATCGCTAAGGGTGGCCGATAGTAGCGCCGGCGTCTCGTCCGCTGTTGGGTGGGCGCCCGTTCACCTACCTCAGCGTTTGCGAGAACAATTCCTTTAATTTTTCGAAAGCGCGTTCTGCTTGTGGCTGGTTATATACGGTACTGTCGGGCATGGTCCAGGCGTGGACGGGCACCCTCCTAGATCTCACTCTCATAGCTCCCGCCCCAGGCTTCCAGCGCCCGGTTGAGCCTGTCGATCGCTTCCAGAGGCATGCTTTGGTCATTGGTCGCATGCCCGAAGTAAAGCCGGGCTTTGATCTCGAGCAGGAGAAGATGTGGGCTATCGGGGCCGTCAGTCACCAGGCGCCCGCCGTGAAAAGAAGCAGCGGCAGAGATTCTTCCAGGACGAACCTTCGCGGCGTAGAGAGCCATTTTGCCGGTGAAGCAGTAGCCGACCACACCCATGGCCCCGTCACTGACACATTCATTACCGGCAAGGAAGTCGATATAGGCAGCGGTATCATGCTGCTGAGCGTCCGGGGTTAGCGGACCAGACAGCTCGGCGAAACGCTTCATCATGCGCTCGTCGCCAGGCTTCACAGGGAAATCAAACATCGGCGGCTTTCCAGTGCGATAAAAAACGTTCGGCTGAAGGACCGTGTAACCCTCCGCCGCTACACGCCTTGCCATATCATTTGAAGCGGGCCGAATCCCCCCAATGTCGGTCAAGTGCAGGACGCCTGGATAACGGGTGCCGTCCTCGGGGCGGTAAAGAAAAGCATCGACCGTGCCGTCGGGAGTGCGAATCTCAATTGCTTCTTCGATCACTTCTGTCTCCTGAATCCTATTAAGAAATATTTCGACAAATTCACGGGGGCACATGACAGTACCGATCTCATGGTTGGTTCTTTTGCAATTGCCGCGCCTGCGTCAAGCCAAGCTTCGCTTCGCTGTTGTTCGGCTGCAGAAGCAGCGCAGCTTCAAACTGGTCTGTGGCGTTGTTTGCGTCCCTAAGTGCGAGATAAACCTGGCCCAGCAACAACCGGGCAGGGAACTGTCCCGGAGTAAGTTTCAGGCTCGCTTCCAGCGCGTCGCGTGCGCCCGCGAGATCGCCAGTTTTCTCCCGCGCCTGCCCTTCGTAGAATGCAGCCATTGCATCCTCGGGACGGACTTCTCTTGCTTGTCTCAGATGCTCAGCCGCCTTCTTGTAGTCGCCCGCCTGCAGCTCGATCTCCCCCAACTGTCGTAGCGCCGTGGGTGATTTGGGATCCAATTGCAGTACCTTCTCGAGTGCACTGCGAGCTTCATCCGGCCGGTTGTCATCCGAAGCCATCATCGCCGTATGCAACAGGTTTTGCTCTTCGATCTTGTCTTTTGGATCCGGAAGTTTTGCGGGCTCGATTGCGTGGCCGGCGTCAGTCCGATTCTCATATCCCCAAGCGTTTAATTGTTCAGTCGCAACCGGAGCCGACTGATTGTTTGCGTCGGTAGCCAGAGGGTGGTCCGCTTTCTCTTCGACTTTAACCAGTACCTCGCGTAGCTGCTTCGCCATTGTGTTGGACGCCTGGTAGCGGTTTGCGATCTCTCCCGGATCTACGCGCAGATCGTACAACTCGGGCCGGGGCGCTTCGATCAATTTGAATCCTTCGGCTCGCACTGAACGCAATGGCGCCCAGCCAAAACGCAAAGGGTAATCCGTTTCACCAATAGCGGTTAGGTTTTTGGTTCCCGTACCTCCAAAGTACGGTTGAAGCGATTCTCCGTCGAGTCGTTCGGGCGGCGTCACATGCAACAATTCTGTAATCGTCGGTAAAACGTCAATGGTGCGCACCTGGGCTTCTACCGTTTGCGCATCGCGGTTTCGCGTCGCCCCCTTCGCAGGCAGCTTAACGATCAGAGGCACGTGGGTGGTGGAATCGTAAAGAAAAATTCCATGTGTGTTTTCGTGATGTTCGCCCAACCCTTCGCCGTGATCTCCGACGACCACGATCAGAGCGTTTTCATAACGGCCGCTCTTTTTCAGGTAAGCAACAAAGCTTGCCAAAGCTGAGTCGGCATATGCGATCTCGCCGTCGTACAAGTGATCTTTATAAGTTTGCGAAAAAGGCGCTGGTGGTTCATAAGGATCGTGGGGATCGTATAGATGAATCCAAACAAAATGCGGGCCCGCCGGATGCGTGGACATCCAAGTCTCTGCATGTTGCACAACATCCACGCCGCGCCGTTCCACACGGCCCCAGCGCGATTTAGTCTGAGAATGCTCGGGAAAGTTATCGTAGAAATCGAATCCGTGATCGAGTCCCGGCGCCAGGGTCTTGCTGTCAAGAATGACTGCGCCGATGAAAGCGGCAGTGTGATAGCCGCTTTTCTTGAGGAGTTCGGCCAGCGTGGCATGCGTCGCCGCCAGCGGAACCGCAAAATCGGTTACGCCATGACTGCTGGGCAACAGCCCTGTCAGAATGCTGGTATGCGATGTATTGGTGATGGGACTGGGGGTGAATGCCTGGGTGAAACGGATGCCCTCTCGGGCGAGGCCGTCGAGCGCCGGCGTCCGAACAGAGTTGTAGCCGTAACAGTGAACGTGATCGGCCCGGAGCGTATCGATGGTGACAAGAAAAACTTCAGGACGAGGGGAGCCCGATTGAGGTTTGGTGCGTGCCTGAATGGCCGCTGATCTCGACGGTATGAAATAACCGGCCAGGGCACAAATCAGCAGGATTCGAGCAGCCTTCACGCCTGCCAGCCTAGCATATCCAGCGCCGGTAACGGCGCGGCTCCGCGGCGTTGCTGGGATATAATTTCATCTTCCAATGATTTTCTTCCGGTCTCGCGCATTCCTGTTGACCGCTACTTTGCTTTTTTGGACATCCTCAGTCTTGGGCGCGCCGGTTGCGCCGCCCAACGTAGTACTGATCACGATTGATACGCTTCGCGCAGACCACCTTGGGTGTTATGGCTACCAACACATCCGCACTCCGAACATCGACGCGCTAGCGGGCGACAGCGCGCGCTTCGAGCGCGCTTACGCCGCCGTGCCGGTCACCCTGCCTTCACACACCGTGATGTTTACAGGCACGTATCCCATGCTGAGCGGCATGCATGATTTCGCCGCGAACAAATTGAGCCCCACTCAGCCGACTCTCGCGTCGGTGTTGCAGGAGCATGGATACGCAACCGCCGCCGTAATCGGCTCGGCGGTGCTCGATTCACGTTTCGGACTCAATCACGGATTCGATTTCTACTACGATCACTTTGATTTTAATCGCCTGCAGGAGTCGAACCTGGAAGAGATGGAACGTCCGGGCAACGTCGTGGCGGATGTCACGCTTGATTGGCTAAGCAAGAATTATAGTAAGAAGTTTTTTTTGTGGATGCATCTGTACGATCCGCACTATCCCTATCGCCCACCCGCCCCTTATGCCACTGAATACAAAGACCGCCCCTACGATGGGGAAATTGCTTTTGCCGACGCGCAGGTCGGACGCCTGATCCGGTTTCTCAAATCCAAAGGTTTGTACAACAACACCGTGATCGTCTTAAGTGGCGATCACGGTGAGAGTCTGGGAGAGCACGGAGAAAAAACTCACGGTTTCTTCATTTACAACGCAACGCTGCATGTTCCCTTCATCGTGCATTTACCAGGAAGTCATTCGCCAGGCCCTCCGTCGTCAAACCGCATATCTGAACTCGTCAGTCTGGCGGATCTGATGCCGACCGTTCTCAACGCTGTGCAAGTAGAGGTCCCATCACAGGTGCAGGGTCATAGCCTGCTCCCGCTGATCAAGACCAGGCAGATGGAGGAACAACGAAGCTTGTATGCGGAAACTTTTCTTCCGCGCTTGCACTTCAATTGGAGTGAACTGCGTGGCGTTGAAACCAAGAATTACCATTTCATCGATTCCCCCCAACCCGAGCTATACGACTTGACTAACGATCCGGGCGAGACCCAAAATCTGTATCAGAATAAAAAGGCGGTTGGCGAGGAAATGCGAGCTCGTCTGACCGCTCTGATCCGGCAATATAGCGCGGGACAGGAATTAGCGGAGAAGACGGGCCTCGATCCCGCACTCATGGAGAGATTGAAATCTCTCGGTTATGCCGGCTTCTCTGGCGGTGGCAATTCGACGGGTAGCGGCAACTCACTACCTGATCCCAAAGATCGCATCCAGGTTTACGAACTTATTTCTGACGCGATGGCCGAGAGCCAGCACGGCAATTACTCAGACTCCACCGAAAAACTCAATTTGGCGCTGAAAACCGATCCTGATTCCGTATCTGTGCGCTACCTGCTGGGGCTGAATTACTACCGGATGCGTCAATTTTCCAATGCCGTGGAGCAACTCGAGCGAGTCATGCAACTAAGCCCCGAGTACGCCCTGGCAGCATTCCAGTTGGGCCTGTCCTATGCGAGGGCAGGTGACTTCGATCACGCCATTCCAGCTTTGAAGCGTACGCTGGAACTGGATCCGAGCAATTTCTCAGCCGCGTACAATCTGGGAGTCGCCTATTCGCAGAAAAAAATGGTGGCCGAGGCTCTGGCGGCGTTCCGTCAATCACTGACTATTTCTCCCGATTATGCATTGGGTCACCGTGGTTTAGGAGAAGCTTTGCTGTACCAGGGACAAGTGGATGATTCTCTAGCCGAGCTCCGCCGTGCGGTTGAACTTGCTCCAAACGATCCCGGAAATCATGTTGCATTGGCAAAAGCGCTATCGGCGAAAGGCTTGAACAGCGAAGCTGAAGAAGAAATGCGCAGAGCCCAGCAGGCCCGGCCACAATAATCGCATTGCTGCGGCGACATCGTTCTGGATCTTGGTTTCGGGTTTTTCATTTGAAACACTTTCTCCAACTAGTGATCCTCGTTCTTGCCGGATCCAACTGTACTCTGGCAGCGTCGTCACCCTCTGGTCACACAGCAGCCAATGTGATTCTCATCACAATCGATACCGTTCGCGCCGATCATTTGGGGTGTTACGGAGACACAGACGTCCACACTCCGACACTCGACGGCCTCGCCCGCGATGGCATAGTTTTTGAGCGCGCCATTTCGCAGGTGCCACTCACATGGCCTTCCCACGCTGCCATCCTGACTGGCACCTACCCATTTCAGAATGGAGTGCAGGACTTCACGGGGCAGCCTCTTGATGAGAAGTTTCGGTCAGTGGCTCAGGTTTTCAAACAGCAAGGTTACACGACGGGTGCAGTAGTCAGTGCCTTCGTGCTGGATCGCAGTTGGGGATTGGCGCGAGGATTTGATTTTTACGACGATACTTTTCCGGCCACTACTTTTCAGCAAAAAGATATCGGACTGGTCGATCGCAAAGCAGGAGAAAGCGTCACGCGAGCTTTGAAGTGGCTCAACCGGGCGGGGGCGTCTCAGCGTCCATTTTTTTTCTGGCTGCACTTGTACGACCCCCACAGCCCCTACGATCCTCCTGAGCCTTACCGAACGCAATATCGCAGCCATCTCTACGACGGCGAGATATCTTACGCCGATCATGAATTGGGACGCTTAATCTCGTGGCTGAAGCAGAGCCAGCTTTACCAGCGCAGCTTGATCGTGTTTCTCAGCGATCACGGTGAGTCTCTGGGCGACCACGGCGAAAAGGAACATGGCTTTTTTGTTTACAACTCGACCACTCATATCCCGCTGATCGTCAAACCACCCGCGGGAAGGGGGTTTCGGCCGGGCCGAGTTACCAGACCGGTTGAGACGATTGCGGTGGCGCCCACCCTGGCGCAATTTGCTGGAAGCAAGGGGTTGAGCGAAAAGCAGTTTCAGGCGAGGAGCCTTTTGGGCGATCTGGCGGCAGACACCTCGGAGGAAGATGCTTCTTATAGCGAGAGCTTTTATTCTTTCAGCTCGTTCGGGTGGAGTCCTTTGCATGCATTGCAAACTCGCCAATTCCATTACATCGAGGCGCCTGAACCCGAACTCTACGATGTAATTGCAGATCCGGCAGAAAAAAATAACCTGGCTCACCAACGGAATGCCACCCTCGCCATACTAGAGGATAAGTTGCAGTCCTTGCTGCGACAGCATCCATATAAGCCGGCAGAAACTGGAAACGCAGCGCTCAATGCGGACGCCCTGGAAAAGCTTCGCGCGTTGGGTTACGTAGCCTATCGCTCCCCGGTTTCTCCAGAGGCGTTAGCGGCCGGCCTGCCAGATCCTAAGAGCAAACTGTGGGAGTTTAACGCCATCCTCGAAGCAGGGGACGCGTTTCACGCGGGCAATTTTTCCGCGGGCGAAGAATTGCTGGCAAAAGTGCAGGAGAAAGATCCGCAAATGTACATTGTTCCTTTCATGCTGGGAGAAGGTGCAGCGCGCCAGCAGAAATGGGCAGAGGCATCCGCCGCATTCCAAAAGTGCCTGCAGTTGAACCCGAATTTTGATCAGGCCATGACGGGACTTGCCCGATCGCTGTCTTTTCTCGGTAAGGACGACGAAGCCGTCCAATGGTCACGGAATGCGCTGAAGGTGAATCCAGCGAACTATCGGGCCTGGTATCAACTGGGCCTCATTGAGTCGAAGACAAATAAAGACTCAGCGATCGAGGATTATAAGAAAGCAGTCTCGATTCAGGGAGGCTTTGCCCCTCTGCGGCGTGACCTGGGGATGCTCTATTTTCAGCGGCAGGATTACGCAGATGCCGCGGAGCATCTCGCCAAAGCTGCAGAGCTTGGCATCAGCGATGCGCCTCTTTACAATTTTCTAGGCATCGCTTATGGCCACACGAATCGCCTAGCCAGAGCGATCGAGAGCTATAAACGGGCGATTGAACTTGATGCCAATCTGGCTGAAGCTCATCTCAACTTGGCCTTTGCGTACCAGAGAGTGAATCAAATCAAGGCAGCCCAGCAAGAATATGCGTTGGCCTGCAAGCTGGAGCAGAAGTTCTGCCGGTTTGCTCCCTCTCTTTGATTGTGTCCCATCGAGAAAGTTCTATTGCGGGAATGGGGGTGGGGCTTCAAGCTTTTGCAGGACTTCGCGAGCATGGGCAGCGAACGGATCCTCCGGGACAGCAGTCAAAAATGCTTTGAGTTCGGAAACAGCCTCGCCTTTTCGTTTCTGTTGCACATATAGATTTACCAGTGCCAGGTGGGCCTTGGACATGATGGGATCCAGTTCCAGGCACCTCTTCAGGGCAACCTCCGCCTCATTTGGCCGTCCGCTTCGAGCGTAAAGAGACCCTTGCAGGAAATGTCCGAAGGCCGAGTCCGGTTGTTTTGTCAGACCCTGCTCAACCCATTGGTGTCCTTTTTCGAGCTGTTGGGTTAGAAGGAAGAGATTTGCCAAGTTGAAATAGGCAGCGGCATCGCTGGGATTGACCTTGATCACTTGCTGGAACTGCTCTTGGGCTTCGGCAAAGCGGGACTTCGCCAGTAAATCCGATCCGAGATTATTCCGCGCTTCGTAGAAATCCGGCGCCAGTTCGACCGCTTTCTGATAGCGCTTGATGGCCTCGTCGGGCTTGCTCTCCTTGTCGGCGCGCACTCCTTTTTCAAATTCTTTGCGGGCCGGCCTGGGGACCTGCTTGTTGTACTGTGCCGAATCGGCGAGCCGTGTGTTGCCACCCTTGATCGAACTGGTCGTCTTTGCCTTGGCGTCGCGCGGGGTCAGGTAGAGCGTCAGAATCCGCATCGTGGTCGTGACCGGATCAATAACCACTTCTTCCTGTACTGGCAAATAATCCTGTTCGTTGATCTCGACGCGATAAAGGTTTCCCGGCAACCCGCCGAATCCGAAATTACCTTCGTTGTCGGTGTACACCGAATTTATCAGCGCGCCACGGGTGCTCAGATTAACTAACACCGGAGATTTGAGTTCGTCACCCGGAGTGATTCGGACCCGGCCGACAATACTTCCGCTGGCCTGTGCGAGACTTTGCTTTGGAAGGGAAGCGCAGAGCAGCAGTGCCAAGATTGCGCAAAACAGGGCTTGTGCCTGAAATAACTTGCGCATGACTGATCCTTAGTTGTTATTACCAATAACAAAGGGCCTACTCCGTTTGTCCGAAGCAGACCCCATTCTTGCCAAAAATCAGGTTAGAAAGAAATCTTCAATCCCAACTGCATCTGCCGAGGATTGAAGGTCGAACCAGCCTGACCGAAGTTACCGTTGGTGATGCGGTTGTTAGTTGCGCTGTGTGCGCCTGGTAACTGGAAGTTCGTGTGGTTGAGCGTGTTGAAAGCTTCCGCACGGAATTCCATGTTCACACGTTCGGTAACCTTGATCGCTTTGTGGACTGAAGTATCCCAGCCTACGAAGCTAGGTCCAACGAAAGTGTTCCGGCCCAGATTGCCTGTGCAGCCGAGGCAGGGAGCCGAAAAGGTGATGTTTGCGGGTTGCGGCGCCAGGAAGAATCCATCTGCCCACTGGTCGTGGGTAGCGCCACTAAACCCGGAAACGTTTGAGTTTGGCCGGTCATTAGCAATACCGTCCAAGTTGTAGTCCCCGCCATGGTTGGTACAGTCACCGGCATTCACATCGGCGGCGGTGCAAGTGTTTCCGGCCGAGTCAAGCAGCTTGCGGCTTGACGCCCGGAATGGCTCCCAATGTGCTCCCGTTTGCCACGAGATCACGCCGACATTGCTCCATCCACCCAGGATGTGACCGAGGATGCCTTGTTGCGATTTAAACCAGGGCAGCTCGTACACATAGTTGCCAACCAGGCGTTGCCGCACGTCGAAGATCGAGTTGCCTCGATCCAAGCCCGGCTGAGTAACATCCGTGGTGTAGCCCTCGCCGGCGGCAGGACCGTTAGAACTAGTGGCGCCGCTGTGCCAGGTAGAACCCTCATCAATGGCGTGACTGTAGGTATAGTTCGCGTTGAACGTCATGCCGTGAGTAGCTTGCTTCTTGATTGACAACTGCAGTGAGTTGTAGTTGGAGTTCGAAACGTTTTCCCAGACGCGCAACGTCCCAAAGTTGGGGTTCAGACGTCCGAGCGGATTGTCAGCATTAACTTGCCCGCAGAGCTGCCGTCCAAAATTGTCAGTTACGCATGATCCTTCGGGCAGTCGACCGCCAGGAATGCGGTTGACATTCTCGGCGCGAAACAACTTATGGCCGGTCGTTCCGGCGTAGTTGGCTTCGACGACCAGCCTAGGCATGATCTCACGCTGGAAACCGAGGAAGTAGTTGTAGACATATGGATCGCGAATTCCTTGCGGATAGACGATTCCGGTCAGAATCGCAGTGTTCGGGTTGCTTGGATCCCAGCCAGTCAAATTGCCGACTGCCTGAGCTCCCACGCCCTGGTTTGGATTGGTCGCCGGACCGGAGAAGGTTGGAGTTGCAGTTGGGTCCGGCGCGCAAGTGGGGTTGCAAGCGTAAGGCCCGTAGATCACGGTGTCAGTTCCGCCGTTGATGGAACTGGTGGCGGAATTGAACGAGTAAAAAGGCAGGTTCCAGCGCGAGTTGGAGAGCGGATTGTACAAGGTGCCCTCGTAAGAGATACCGAAGCCGCCGCGTAGCGATGATTTACCATCGCCGAACATATCCCACGCAAATCCCACCCTAGGTCCGAGGTTGTTGTGGTCTCCCTTGCCTAAGCTACTGGCCTTGGTAAATCCACCAGGACCGCAAACGCCAGCTAGCTGCGCTTGCGCCATTTCGGTGGGCGTATCGCAACCAGGTAATCCGGCCGGGATACTGGCGCTCTGAATCTGGCCGGCGCCGGTCGAGATGTTGTCGATAATCCCGGCTCCCGGTCCGCGGATAAAGGTGGTGACTTGGTTGTTGAGTTCGTTGTGCCGGGTATAGAGGTCGTAACGCATTCCGAGGTTCAGAGTCAGGTTACGGGTGACCTTCCAGTCATCTTGGAAGTAGGCGCCCATTTCGAGATTGCGCCAGTGGCGGACGTTGCTCGCCAGATGAGCCGGCGTCCCTGACAGAATTCCGGGATCGACTCCGGCGGATTGTGTATATGGACTGTCAGCGGCAAAGAAGAGCGGATCGAAGAAGTAGTACGACGGCCGGGCTACGTTGAACTCGCTGTTCTCAATGTTTCTGCGGAAGTCAACGCCCACTTTGATGCTGTGCTTGCCGTGAGAGATCGAAACCATGTCCGAGTAGGTGTAAATGTTCTCGTGGAAGGTCTGCGGGTAACCGGCATAAGAGCCAAAGCCCATGCTGCCGTCATCGAAGCGCAAGTCAGGCACGCCGGGCGTGGCGGTCGTTACGTCGCCGGTCTCGTTGAGTGTGTACCCAGCGCGCAGTTCATTCAACACTGCGGGGCTGAAGGTGTGGATGTAGCTGATCTGGCCGTTGGGAAACTTCTGAATGACGGGGTTAAGGAAAGCCGGACCGCGCCCATTGCTTTGACTCACGGTGTTGGGGAAACCGAAGCTATCGCTCAGACGGTTCCAGTTCATTTGAGTGAACAGGCGGTCCTTCTGGCTGAAGTTGTAATCCAGCCGCGCTGAACCTTCCCAGCCATTAAAGAGGTTTCCTTCAGATACGTTGTTTTGGTTCTGGGATCCGTTAAAGGAAATGGCGCTCAGCTCGAACGGAACTCCGGTGCGCGGAAACGTGCCCGCTTGTAACGGCAAGGTGGGGCAGCCGGCGGCGGCTAGACTCGTGTTATCCGCCGCTGTGACTCCGATAACCGCTGCGATCCGGCTGGCGATCAGAGGGGTGGTGTTGGTGGAACACAAATAATTGGTAAAGCTCGAGAATCCCGAACCGGAGCCGCCACCCGCCAGGAAGGAGGTAAGATCTCCGGTGGATGCACCTGGATGGGTTGGCTTGAAGTTGTTGTACAGCAGGGCGGCCGCCGAATTCGGCAAGGCAGAGATCACGGCCTTCTCGAACTCGGGAGACTCGACCGTCAGAGTGCTGGGCGGAGCAGATTCACGGAAATGATCTGCCTGATAAGACAAGAAAAAGAACAGCTTGTCTTTGATGATCGGTCCGCCGAAGGTTCCACCAAACTGGTTGAAGCGCAGGGCCTGCCTATCAACGCCTTGGTGATTCAGGAAGAAAGCGTTGGCATCGTAAGCGTCGTTACGGTTAAATTCCCAGCCGCTACCGTGGTAACTGTTCGTACCAGCCTTAGTCACCAAGTTGGTCACCGAACCGGCGCTATTGCCGTACTGGGCCGACATGTTCAAGGTCAGCTGCTGGAATTCCTGCACCGTGTCTTCGATCGGCTGGTTCACGGAACCGCCGCTAAGGCCCTTATTCGAGGCACCATTGATTAAGAAGCCGTTAAAGTCTTCGCGCAAACCATTGACGACAGTGTTCGCGCCGTTCTCGCTGAGCACGCCGCGCACGTTGACGGCGCCCGGCGCCAGCTGCATCAGGTCATAAATGTTGCGGCCGTTCAGCGGCAGGTTCGCGACCTGGTCTGAATTCACCGTGGACGACAGCTTCGAATCCTCAGTGTTGACCGTCCGCGCTTCTCCCGTCACTTCGACCACTTCCCGGGTCTGACCCACTGACATGGGGAAGTCAACGCGCTGGATGGTTCCAGCGTTAAGCTGCAGATCGTTGTTGGTGGTCGTCTTGAATCCCGCCGCTTCAGCGGTGATTCGGTAAGTGCCCACTGGAAGCTCTTTGGCTACATAAGAGCCAGTGGCATTAGTGGTAGCGGTGACCGACAGGTTGGTCCCGACGTTGGTCACGGTAACTTTGGCGTTGGCAATTGCAGCGCCCGATGGATCGGTTATCGTTCCTGTGAACTGGCCATTCTGGATCTGCGCAAACGCGCCCAGCGACAGAGCCGACAACAGCATGAGGAAGAATCCAAGTCTCTTCATTATTGACCTACCCTCTCGTGTGGAGATCTTTCAAACGGAAACATTTCGAACCAGTTCGGCGTCTCGGCACGAACAACAGGCACGCGGCTGAAAATGGGCGCCATTCTGCGCTCAACAACGCAGACTGTCAAGGTCTGTTAAATCTATCTTTGTGAAGCCCCTGGGATTGTTCCTTCACCGGCATCCAGGCCCCGAGATGCGCCCGGCCAGTGGGGAACCTAGACAGTTAAGTCGCACGTGGCTCTCCAAAACCATTTAGATAGGAGCGTCAAGCACTTACAGTAAGTCCCTTGAAGGGGGGCTATGGCGATCGGTAGGTGTTATACAACAGCCCTACAAGAATTGGAAGATTGTCAGTTTACGTAAATGGCACCACTTCCAGCGGTGCTGTTGTTTTTTGTCATGACATAACAAAGTCATTGGCGAGCTGTTGTAGATCGAGCCTGCACGCGAGAGTGTGGGGCAAGTTGGCTCCTTACAACTCCCTTGCCCTCTTCAATCGTCAATTCCCCGTCGACCGGTTGGCTCCCGATCTTATCGACCTGCCCCGACGGCCAATGCACCGTGATCGAATCGACTCGCTGACTCGTTCCGAGGCCAAAATGCAATCGAGGATCGCTGGCGGATTCGAAACTGCTATTGGCTCGGGTCTCGCTGATTTGAACCAGGTTACCGGCCTTAACCTCAACCCGCGCCCCAAATCCATCACGATTCGATTTTTTGCCCTCCATCTTGAGGCGGAGCCAGTGGCCTGAAGGCGCTGCCTGTGCACGCAATAAGACTGGCGAGCCGTCCAGGACGGTGATTAAAAGATCCTCCTGGCCGTTGTTTAGAAAATCGGCAGTGGCCGCCCCCCGCGCGACATAACGGCGGGACAAGGGCATTCCGGCCTTAAGGGCGAGTTCCGCGAATTTTGCTCCTTGAAGATTGTGGAATAGCAGCGGCCGTTCGGCATAGGTCACGCCAAAAGAATGCTGGTCGACTTGGGGATTGACGTGCCCGTTAGCCACGAAAATATCTTTCCAACCATCATTGTCGAAATCGAAGTACTTTACGCCAAACCCCAGAAACGGGACGCTGACTGGACCAAATCCAGTGCTTCCCGCCAGGTCGGTGAATTGGCCGTTGTGATCGTTGTGGTAGAGATTGTTGGTGTCGTCGGAGAAATTGGTTTTGACGATGTCAGGCCAGCCGTCGTGGTCGAAGTCTGCGGAGTCTATGCCCATGCCCGCCTGTTCCCGTCCATCGGCGCTGTAGGCTACTCCCGCTTCCGCACCCACCTCGGTGAAATTCCCTTTGCAATCGTTGTGGTAGAGCAGGCTGGGCGAGGAGTCGTTAGCAACGTACAGATCAAGACAACCATCCAGATCATAATCGAGCCACAAAACGCCCAGGCCGTAATAAGCCCCAGGATCGATGTTCAACTTGTCGGAAACATCAGTGAAAGTCCCGTCGCCATTGTTGTGATACAGGCGATCGCGGCTGCCCTTCAATCCGCGAGGTCCGCAAGAGACCGCAATTCCGCGATAGGTGCAAAAAGGGCCTTGGCCAAAGGCGGGCAGGCGATTCAGATCGAGGTCAACGTAGTTGGCAACGTAAAGATCCAGATTGCCGTCATTGTCGTAATCGCCAAAGGCGGCGCTGGTTCCCCACCGGCCGGTGTTGCCTACTCCGGTTTTTGCCGTAACGTCGGTGAACGAGCCATCGCCGTTGTTGTGATAGAGCACCGCACCGTCGAGATAGGTGATGTAGAGGTCGTCCCGTCCATCGTTGTCGTAATCGCCAACCGCCACCCCAAAGCCCCAACCGCAATGTGCGATCCCAGCTGTGGCACTGACGTCGGTAAACGTTCCATCATGGTTGTTGTGGTAGAGCTTCGAGGGATGGCACTTTCCAGCGCGAAGGTCTTCGAGGGTCGAACCGTTCACCAGGAAAATGTCCATCCATCCGTCATTGTCGTAGTCGAAAATGGCCACACCACCGCACATAGATTCCATGATGTAGCGCTTTTCCGGGCCTCCGCAGGTGAGGTGGAAATCGATGCCCGAAGAGCGCGTCACGTCGGCGAACGAAACGGAGGCCGTGTTTGTCGTCTTAAGTAGCGTTCGATTGGCGCGATGTGACGACTGCTGTCCTTCAGAGGGTGCGCACATGAGCGCCGTGACGAGGAGGACTTCGATCAGGACGAACCTGGGTAGACTCCCAAGGCTTTGGTTCACTGTGTTCGGCCCGTGGCCATGCCACCCACTTCCGGTTGGTTCTTTTTCAGCTCGGCAAAACGTTGCCATTCCTGCTTCGCCTGGTCGCGGTTTCCCATTTTTTCGAAGGTGCGAGCCAGTTGGTAGTGCGGGCTTGGATCTCCAGGTTTCAAAGCAATGGCTTTCTGCAATGCCGCAATGGCTGCCTCCCAATTGCCAGAAAGCAGAAAAGCCTTTCCCAGAGCGTAAGCGATGTCAGCATTGGACGGGTCAAACTCGGCGGCCTTTTTCAGCCGGGTAATCGCATCTTCCAGCTTTCCAGTCTCCAACAGGCAGTGTCCAAGTTGGTAAAGGACCTTAGGATTATCAGGTGCCCGGACGCTCTCCTTTTCATACTCGGATATGGCTTCATCGTTGCGCCCCAGGCTGGCATAGGCGAATGCCAGATGATAGTGTCCGAGCGAAGTGTTAGGGTCCAGGCGCAGTGCAGTCTGAAATTGCTCCACGGCCTGCAATGTCCGATTGGTGTTCTGATAAGCGCGCCCCAACAGGACGTGGGCCAGCGCATGCGATGGCTGCAGCTTGATCGCGGTTTCCAATTCGTCGGCCGCCGCGGCGGAGTCATTCATCTGGAGCAGAACCAGCGCCAAATCAAAATGGATGTCATATTTTGTGCCATCAACCGCTTCAGATCTTTGCAATGCTTCGCGGGCGCTGGAGATTTGGCCGGCTTTAAAGTAGGCAAGCCCGAGCCAGTGCTGAAGTTGGGCATCACGAGGCCACCGGCCCGCAGATTCTTTACCGATACTCATGGCGTCAGCTAGACGACCTAACTGCAGATAACTCAGAACCAACCCGCGGCTGGCTTGCAAATCGTCCGGCGCAAGTTGGTGGGCTCGCTCGAAACTTGCGGCGGCACGGGAATAGTCGTTATTGTCCAAGGCAGCTTGGCCGTTTCGGAGCAAAGTTTGTACGGAAGGCGATTGCGCCCAGACGGCGGTGCCGCCTGCCAACAACAGCAAGCCTAGAAATCGCCGGATTGCAGACGGCCAGATTTTCCGCCGCATCAACATCGTCATTCGAATGCTAACGGTTCATTGGGCGATGGTGCAATTATGTTTGCCCCGACTTCGGCCTTCGCCTGCGAGGCGGCGTCCTCGATGGCTTGTTTCCAGGATGAGTTCTACAATCTCAGACGATGAAAAAGCGCCTCGGTTTATTTGTGCTGATTGCTTTCGCAGGACTTCTTCTCGCGGTTCCACTACCGAAATACGAGCCTCTTCCGGCTCCCATTTCTAACAATACTCTGGCAAGCGTAAAGAGTCGCGGAACGCTGATGTTGTATTCCATGATGGGAATCGGGCCGAAGAAGACATGGGACGCAACTTCGAACGCGGCCTACGCACTTGATCCGGATACCGGGAAATGGGCTGAGATACGTTCGGTTCCGGGGACAGCTGGGCGTCTCGCTGCTGCCGCTGCGGGCGCGCGGGAACATATTTTTTTATTTGGCGGATACGTGGTCGACGGTCAGGGGGACGAAACCACCGTGCCGGACGTCAATGTTTACGAGCCGCTGACTGACCGTTGGTTTCGCGCAGAAGACATGCCGGTTCCGGTAGATGATTCCGTCGTCGGCGTTCACCGTGACCGTTACATCTATCTGATTAGCGGATGGTCAAAGACAGACGCTGTGAACGACGTCCAGATGTACGATGCGCAAAAAAACAAGTGGTCGAAGGCGACTTCTATTCCGGGAACCGCGGTATTTGGGCACGCGGGCGGTCTGGTCGGCGACACGATTGTGTATGTCGACGGCGCTCACAAAAATCCGGCGGGAGATCAACCGAAGTACGTCGCCTCGGACGAATGCTGGATGGGCAAGATTGACCATCACGACCTCACGAAAATTCAGTGGACTAAATTGCCTGGCCATCCCGGAAACGCCCGCTATCGCATTGCCGCCGGCGGCTCCGAGAAAGATCAAAAGATTTATTTTTCTGGAGGTACCGATAATCCTTACAACTACAACGGTGAGGGATACAACGGCAAGCCAGCAGAGCCGTCCCCGGTCACCTTCGCTTTCAATGTTCGTACCGGCAAGTGGGAGGCATTGAACCTGAATACGCCAGAGCCAACCATGGATCACCATGGGCTGGTGGCGATACAGGAAGGCTTGGTGGTCGCCGGAGGTATGGAAAAGGGCCAGCAGGTGACGGCGAAAGTGGCAGTCCTCTCAAAGCAACCAAAAGAAAAATAACTAAGGTTGCGCCGTCCGGTGCCTTCGCTCGCCGCCGTTGAGCTTGATTTGTGACCTGAACACTAGTACGTTGGCCCGCTGTTCCACAATAAGCCAAACCAGGACCAAAGGCCACATCACCGCATCAATCGTGGCGGGGAGGGGTGCCCACCTAATAATCAGATAGATTGACAGGGCACGGCGGCGCGCGTACTTTTTGTTTAGTAGTGCCATCCAGATGAAGCGCTGGCAGCTGGTTATTCTGGTCTTCGAGCTGGTGTTGTTTGCCGTGATCCTGGTCCTGCCCCAGGTAGCGCTTCCTGATTTCACATTTCATGGTGGGACGGCGCCGGTTGCGGCGCATTCGCGCGTTTGCCACCCCACACTTGGGACTGCCATGGCAGCCGCGCGTCAGACTCTGGTTCCCGAACCGGTAGTAACTGAAACCGGTGAGGTTGCAGGAAGTCTTGCTCCGGCCAGCCTCCATTCCCGCCTATCGCGGCTGTGCGTTCTGATCTGCTAACTCACCCTGTTTCCTGCTCATCCTGTATAAGCTTGCTCCGCGCTGGGCGTGCCTGATTTCTTTTCGGGTGCGCGGAGCTTCGGGGGTGGCGGCTCCGGCGTGCGTTGCCGGGCTTTGAGGAAAGGGCCTGTGCCGCTGTGCGGCTGCCGCCTCCGAATACGTATTCTCTGAGGTCCTGTCTCTGCATGAGGGAAGGCTCAGGGTGCACAGAAAGGCTACCGGCCTCGCGCCAGTACGAGGGTGATGTCGTCAGGTTGTTCGTTGGCACCAATCCAATCGTCGACTGCCGCGGTCACGACCTCGCAGATCCGATGCAGTGGCAGATCGCGGTTTTTCCAGACCAGGTCGATCAGCCGTTGTTCTCCGAATTCGCCAAAATCATTTTCAGGTTCCGTCACCCCATCGCTGTAAGCAAGAAGCAGTTCGCCTTGGCGTAATGCTACCGAACCCTCTTCAAAAGTTCGATGGTCGAAAAGGCCGATAACGGTGCCGCCGCGTTCCAGCCGACGCAAGGATCCGTCCTCAGCCAGAATGATTGGGGGAAGATGGCCACCGTTGCTGTAGGTAAGTTTGCGCTCGCGGCCATCGTAGACGCTGAGAAACAGAGTCGCATACTTTTCCGATGGCGTGCTTTGATAAAGCTGGTGATTGAGCAACGAAAGGAGTGCGCTCGACGAAACTTCCGCGTTGTCGGGCCCCGGGGCCAGCGTCAATCCGGAATTTGATACTTGACCGACGGCTACCGGCAACTGCAGGCTGGGCATGCTCTCCATGCTGTAGGCGCGCACCGCGGAATGAATCGTCGCCATCAGCAATGCGGCGGAGATTCCTTTGCCGCTGACGTCGCCTACCGCGACGATGACTCGTTCCGAATCCAATCTCAGAAAGTCGTAGTAGTCCCCGCTCACGGTGCGTGCAGGACGACAGAAGCCGTAAACCTCCAGCGACGCCAACTGGGAAATGTGTTGGGGAAAGAGTTGAGCTTGTACCTCTTGCGCGATCGTCAGTTCGTTCTGCAACCGCTGTTTCTCTTTTTGCTCCTCGATCAGGTTCTCGATTGACGCGGTCATGGAGTTGAACGAATTGGCCAGGGTAGCCAGTTGATCGTTCGATTTGACTGAAATGCGATGGCTGAAGTCCCCGCGATTGATGTGCATCGTGGCTTCGTAAAGTTGCGCAACCGCGCCTGTTACGGAGCGTGTAAGCCGGGTCCCGATGAACAGTGCCAGTAGTTCGATGATGGCGAAGATGATTGCGACGAACAACAGCATGTATTCCACGCCAGTGGCGAAGTCTCCTAAGGCAGCGAACATGCGGCCGTAAAGAATCGAGGGACGAGTCTGGACCCGCAGCAGCGCTCCCGTCTTTGTTAGCTCGCCAGTTGACCAGTCGACCGAAGGGAGAGGAGTTCCAAAGGTAATCACTCGATCAAACCCATTGTCGGCTGCAGGCAACGATCCCGCTGTGAATGTGGGACGCAGATCGCGGCGGCCCTCATCCACTTCAACCCCGTCCTGGTTGCGCCGGTTGGAACTGCCAGATGCGCTTCCGTCAGCATTCTTCTGTTCCTCCATGCCCAAGAACTCAGGCGAGTTTTTCGCCGTAGTGGCTGAAGATGGCTGGCCGGTGCCGAAATCAAATCCCTGCGAGTACAAGGTGATTTCACCAAGATTGCTTGTTACTTGCTCAAGCAGTTTCTGGTCCAGCGGTTCGCTAGTAACAACAGTGAGCTTTTGCAGATCGGGCCCCGTCTCCATGGCGACTCGCAGGTAAAGCCGGCCGTGGTCACGGACAATGGACGCGAACTTGGAATTCAAGAAAGCGGGTAGGGTAAACGGCGTTTGTCCAGGCGTGGCGCCGTTGCATACGGCGAGCGGTTGTCCATTTTTCCAGCCACAGATCCGGCGCGAGGACCAGGCATTGTCGTGCCGTTTCAATCCTTCCAGTGATTCGGCTACGGCCGGTTGACCGTGCTCCAGTCGAGCCGCCAGTTCATGAGCGATCGCGGCATTCACCGATTGCAGGCTGTGCAATCGTGACTCCAGTTCCGAGGTCACGATGAAGTTTGCAAACTGTCCGGCAAACAGATAGATGGTGATGAACGCCATTGCGATCACCAGAACGACCGGGATCACCCCGATGAACATATAGGTCACGATCAGCCGGTTACGCAAACGCCATAAGAGTCTGGCCTTCAGCCACCGTATTGCGAGAACAATCAAAAGAACAATGACGAGAAAACTGAGAATGCCGACCCATCCGCTCAAAGCCTGGCCCCAGGAAACTCTCAGCAGCTTGAATAACTTTTGCAGGGCGAAAAGCAATATATCGACGCCCAGGAGGTAGCAAGCGGCTCGGGCCAGGCGCGTGTTCGGCAGAAGGCCCGCTGCTCGCAATCGAAAACGCAGTGTGCGGAGGAAAAGCTGCATGGCGAAGAAAGGATTATAGATCGGAGAGCTAGCGCTGGACTTCCGGCGTCAGACCCCCGGATTTCTGGCGTCGGTTTTGGGACCTTGACTCCGGACCCCTCTCAACCGATCCTGACCTCACTAACCGGCGTTCGATGATGACCGTATCCCCGTAAGCCGACCGCCGGTCAGATCTCAGGATAAAAATCGAAGAACGCTTCAAGGCTGGTCTTCAATTGCTTCTCGATTTCTTCCTTACTACCTTCGAGAACGTGCATGGTGACGTGAGCTTCGCGTCCATTTTTCAGCTTGAGCGTGGCGTCTCCCACCTCGGAAACTTCCTCCGACGGCAGGAGGCGCATCCCATAGACCAGAGTTAGATTTGCCATAGAAGTTTATTCTAAGGCCGACTGGGGGACTCCGAACCTGACAATGCCGGCTTCAGACACCGACCTTGCCTCATTGTGCCGCACGCTTCCTGAACCACCCACCTTGGGAGGCCTACACTGCGCTTTTATAGTTGAGGTTTGACGTCTGAGACCGCACTCCGACACCCTGTTCTTTCCACCTGCTAAAATCCCTATGTGCTACGAAACAAGCTTGTCCTGCTGCTCTCTCTTGGTCTCGGCTCGCTGGCGGCGGCGCAACAACAGCCGGATCAGCCGAAGGTCAAAGTGAACATGTTGAATGTTTGTTCGCCTTCCTCCGCGGAGCAGCAGGAAATTGCCTCGGCGCTCGCTCGAGTCCCCAAGCAGCCTTTGTTTGGTGCCGACTTTGAAATTGACCGCGGCAGGTCGAGTCTGGAAGTGGGACCGGGCTTTCTTCAGCCAGGATCCGGGTCGCAGGTATCTTCCGATCCGGGCGTAAGCGATTGGGTTCGCATTCGGCGTGAATTCTCAGTGCAAGCCCTATTCTCGACAGTGCAGTATTCGTTTAGCAGCGACCCGAAAAACATGGTCGAAACGCTCGTCTTCCGGGTACGGGATCCCAAAGACCTCCTGCAGGTTTCGATTGAAGACAGTGCATCGACCGTGACTTTGCCCGTGGCGATGCTCTCGACCAGCACTCCGGCCAGCCGTGTGAAGCTGGAACGTTTCGGCAAGTCATCGATCGTGCTGGCGCGATGTCCCGCCACGGAGGCCGGTCCTGGGCCTGACCAAAGTGCCTACGAACCGTTATTTCAAAGTGCGTCGGCAGTGATGTCGAATTATCGCGGACTGCTGGGCGCGCGTACCACGGTTCCGGAAGAGTTGGGACGAGTGAGCGGTGAGACCTGGCCAAAGTCATCTTCTGCCTCGAAGTCTCCCAAGAAGCCTGTGGAGAAGAAGCAGTAAAGATAGCGGTTGTTCGGCTGTGTTCTTTGCCAGCGCTACGCCGATCCCTTAAAAGAGAGGCTGGGGTACGCGTTGCATCCAAATGGGAATTCTGCAATCTAAAGTCTGGCGATCTTTTTAACCAACTTATGGAGAATATTCGTGACGTCGTAATTATCGGGTCCGGTTGCGCTGGCCAGACGGCGGCGCTTTACACAGCCCGTGCCAAACTGAAACCCCTGGTGCTCGAAGGACATGAGCCCGGGGGGCAGCTTTCGCTCACAACACTGGTAGAAAATTTCCCCGGGTTCCCCGAAGGAATTCAAGGTCCTGAACTTATCGAGAACATGCGCAAGCAGGCGGGACGCTTCGGAGCACAGTACCAGCTGGGCCACGTCGTGAGCGCCGACCTTTCCAAACGCCCGTTTGCCATCAATCTGGGCAAGGAAACCATCCATGCTCGCACCCTGATCATTGCTAGTGGAGCGACTGCGCGATGGCTGGGCTTGCCCAGCGAACAGGCGCTGATCGGGCATGGTGTGTCATCGTGTGCGACCTGTGACGGTTTCTTTTTCTCCGGGAAGGATATCGCGGTCGTTGGCGGCGGCGACTCAGCCATGGAGGAAGCGAATTTTCTTACCCGGTTTGCCACCAAGGTAACGCTGATCCACCGCCGGGATCAATTTCGAGCCTCCAAAATCATGCTGGATCGCGCCAAACAAAATAAGAAGATTGATTTTCTGACCGACACGATGGTCGAAGAAGTAAACGACGTTTCCAAGGGCGAAGTCACCAGCCTGAAGCTGCGTAACGCCAAGACTGGCAAGGTCTGGGACCTTTCGGCTAGCGCGATGTTTTTAGGCATTGGCCACATACCGAATGCCAAGATGTTTGAAGGGCAACTCGAAACCGATGCCGACGGCTACCTGGTGACGACCAACAACGTTTTCACCAAGGTGCCCGGAGTCTTCGCCTGCGGCGATGTGCAGGACCGGCGTTATCGTCAGGCCATCACGGCAGCTGGAACGGGTTGCATGGCGGCATTGGAAGCGGAGAGGTTCCTGGAAGCATAAAGCCAAAGTTGGGGCGCGATCGTTTCGTGTCTGTACTCTTCACAAAACAGACGATAGAAGCAGGGTTGCGTTGCTATAGAAGGGGCAAAACATGGCGCGTCAAGAAGCTGGTTGCAGCCACCTGGGGGAAATACGACAGGTGAAACCGAGCGGCAAGGGTTGCAAAGAATGTCTGGAGATGGGAGACACTTGGGTGCATCTTCGGGAGTGCCTCATCTGCGGCCACGTAGGTTGTTGCGACTCGTCGAAAAACAAGCACGCAACGAAGCACTTTCACCAGACCACGCACCCGATCGTGAAATCCTTCGAGCCGGGCGAGAACTGGCGCTGGTGCTATGTGGACGAGGTGTTTATCGAGTAAGGCCGATCTTGCGGCGCGGAAACTCTGATTTCCCCTAAACTCGGCTCTTCGATTCAGCCTTAAAGTCCGCCGCCCCTCTTAGTTACCTCGGTCATCTTCCCACCATTCCCGCAGCCTAATAAGCTGCCCTCATGAAGCGCGTCTCGCCAGTTATCTTCATAATTTTGCTTTTCTCGGCCGTCTTGCTTCCGGCTGCGTTCAGCCAGCCGCAAAGCGAAGGCAATCGCAAGATTGTGAATCGCGTTACGCCCCAATATCCGGAAATGGCTCGCACCCTGAACTTAAAAGGTAGTGTGAGAGCGGAAGCTCTGGTGGAACCCAATGGCATGGTCAAAACCGTGGAAGTAAAGGGCGGACATCCGGTACTGGTACGTGCAGCGCAAGATGCGATTTACAAATGGAAGTGGGCACCATCGACTCACGAGACTCGTGAGCCGATCGAAGTCAAATTTCAGCCCTGAATATTTCGATATTGCGTACTGCTTTCATCACCAGCCCCAAAATTACCGGTTGTGATACAAAATCCTGTGATCTTCATGTGGGTGCAAAGCGCCTGTCTCTCAGGTTTCAGCTGTGAAAGATTTCCATGTTGAGGGCGCTTTTTATTTCATTGTCTGAGAGTCGTTCTCTGCGCGGAATCGCGGAGCGCTCTGCGATAGGACAGCGTTTATCCAGCCGGTTCGTTGCCGGCACGGCAGTTGACGACGCTCTTCGTGTAACCCAGGCCGTCAACCAATCCGGGCTAAGCGTCTCAGTCGATAATCTTGGAGAGAACGTTACCAACGCCGAAGAGGCGCGTGCAAGCGCTGAGCTTTACCATCAATTGCTGGATGAAATCGCCAGGCGCAAGCTCAATGCCAACGTTAGTCTGAAACTCACCCACATGGGCCTGGATGTGGACGAAACGCTTGCCCGCGAACTGGTATCGGCGCTAGTTGCGAAAGCCGCAACGCTCAATCCACGCAGCTTTGTGCGGGTAGACATGGAAGGTTCCGCTTACACTCAGCGTACGCTCGATTTTGTCCACGAGTTGCATCGCCGGCCCGGTCATCAAGGCGCTGTAGGCGCCGTAATTCAGTCATACATGAGACACGCCGAGGATGACATCGCGAAACTGCTGGCGGACCGCATCCGTGTGCGCCTATGTAAGGGGGCCTATAAAGAGGCGGATGAAATTGCTTTTCAGAAGAAAGAAGAAGTAGACGCCAATTACGTCAGGCTGATGAAAATTCTGATGAAAAGCGGCGTCTATCACGGTTTGGCAACGCACGACGAAAAAATCATCAATCAGGCAAAAATCTTCGCCTCTTGCGAAAATCTTCCTCGTGATGCCTTCGAGTTTCAAATGCTTTACGGAATACGCCGCGATCTGCAACAGCGTCTGGTTCGCGAAGGATGGCGGATGCGCGTCTACATTCCCTTTGGCACCGAGTGGTATCCCTATTTCATGCGTCGTTTGGCGGAACGGCCGGCGAATGCACTCTTCGTCGCCAGGAATCTTTTGCGCCGCTAATCCGGTCACAATCCCCCGGAAAAAAGTGTGGCTCCTGTGTAGTTTTGCGGATCGAAATTGTTGTACACACTTACCATGCGAGGTTTTGATGCAGTCACGAGTCGATTACCACAAGCTTTCTCCCGGCGGGTATAAGGCAATGTTGGGCCTCGAGCACTATCTCGGGAGCAGCACGCTCGAAAAGGGGCTGCTTCACATGATCAAGCTTAGGGTATCGCAGCTAAACGGCTGCGCTTTTTGTCTCGACATGCATTGGAAAGACCTTAAGGCGGAAGGTGAAAATGAGCAGCGCATGTACTCGCTCGATGCCTGGCGCGAGACTTCGTTCTACACGGAAAAGGAACGCGCCGCGCTGGCGTGGGCCGAAGCGGTAACCAATGTCACCGAAGGTCACGTGCCAGATGAGGTGTACGAGGAAACGCGCAAGCATTTTAGCGAACCAGAACTCGCCGACCTCACGCTTGCCGTGGTTACGATCAATGCCTGGAACCGGTTAAGCATCGCGTTCCGAGTCGTGCCGGGAACGTATCAGGTACCGCAGAAGTTGGGTAAAGAGACTATGAAGTCGGGCACATAAAACAGGTGTCCGGCCCAGATCCATCGAACCGCTCGTCCCCCCTGATTCAGAATGGTGCTCGGCCGCGACTATGCGGCGCGGTTCCTGGAAACACGGGCTTCTTTCTTCGCTTCGGTTTTGATCGCGATACGTTCGTGCTTAAATGTCCAGCCTCAGGCGGGCATAAATACTCATGTACTGGTTCGAGATCCACACCAGAGCAAAGAGGGCTAGCACAGATCCGCGCCAATCTTCCATCAACAGTTTGTAGCGGGTGAGAAACAGAAAAAGGATTGTGATGTAGTGGCTGAAGCAGAATTCGCACGTGAACAGATAATAGAATTCGCGCTCCAGCAGGCTGGGAGCGGCGGTGCACTGACGCTTGCAGTAGTCTCGCGGCTCGCGAAAAATCTCTTCTTGAGTGACTGTCCAGGCGACGCAGGCGATGGGAATCGCAAGCACGAACAGCCACGCCATCTGCAGACCAAGAGCCATGGGAGTTTTCTTTCGATGCAGCGCGCGGTTGGAAGTTGGCTACTCTTACAGTTTCAATTCCCAAATCTGCGATACCAGGTCGGTACGTCCCCAACTACGGTGAGGTTTTTCTTCGACCAGTTGAAATCCAGCTTTTTCGTAGATATGCCGGGCGGCCGGTAATTCGCTTTGCGTCCATAAGACAATCTTTTTGTAGCCCACCTGACCAGCAAATCGAAGGCACTCTTCGACCAGGCGGTTGCCGATACCCAAGCCCCGGGCTGAGGGTTCCACCAGGAGCAGGCGAAGCTTGGCGACCGTCTGTGTTTTCTTTACCAGAAAAATCGAACCTACCACCTCGCCATCTTTTTCCGCGATCCAGCAGCGCTCCCGTTTAGGGTCGAAATCTTGAATGAATTTGGCCACGATTTCTGCCACCAGGACCTCGAAGCGCTCGTCGTATCCGTACTCTTGCGAATACAGAACGCCGTGGCGGTGGACCACCCAACCCATGTCGCCGGGCTGATGCGAGCGCAACACGTAGGCGGTCTTGGAGTTCGCCGAACCTCCGAGCAGCGATTCGATCGACTGCATCGCCTTCACCAGTTGAGACTGTCCCGCTGAAGGGATAGGGTGCAGCAGGGCTGCGATCTCCTCACGCTGGCGCTCATCAAGGGCCGCAAAAATCTTTTTGCCCTTCGCGGTCAGCGCAAGATGACTTTGGCGACGGTCGGAGGCAGAGGCCGAGCGCCGAATCAGCCCTTGCCGCGCAAATTCGCTCAGGATACGGCTGAGGTAACCGGGGTCAAGCCCCAGATCTTGGCAGAGGCCGGTGGCGGTGCTCTTTGGCCGATTGGCGATCTCATAGAGAACGCGAGCCTCAGTCAAGGAAAACGGGCTCTGCAGAAGTCCTTCGTGCAAGACTCCAATCTGCCGTGTATAGAAACGATTGAAACCGCGCACGGCGGAAATATTGCGATCGATAGTTTGATCGACCAGTTTTGGCATATCGAAAGAATAGTCCGCTTTATGTGACTGTGGCAACTATATAGTTGCTTTAGTCAATTAATGTCCCCCTTTTACTCTCTTTTTCTCGTGCTGGACAAGTCCGAGACAAAATTGAACGACCTGATAGCGCGGTGAGGGTACTCGTCCCCCCGAGGTCAAGAGGGGAAAATGGGCTCATGCCCGGTAAGACATTCTTTTGTCAGGAGATTTATTCTGCCAAGCTATCCGGCAGAATGGCTATGCTGGAAATAGAGAGCCCATAGCAGAATCAGGCACGCCGCCGCGTTTTGCCGACCTGAGCATAACGAAAGCATTCCACCGCATGGTCGTTCACCATGCCGACGGCTTGCATAAAGGCGTAGCAAATCGTTGAACCCACAAAGTTGAAACCGCGTTTCTTCAAATCTTTGCTCATGGCATCTGATTCCGGCGTGCTCGCGGGGATTGATTGATTCGAGGTGCGGGTGTTAAGGAGCGGCTTTCCTCCGGTGAATTGCCATATATAGCGGTCGAACGAGCCAAACTCCTTTCGAACACTAAGAAAGGCTTTGGCATTTTTTGTCACGGAGGCAATCTTCAAACGATTGCGGACGATGCCGGGATTACGCAGCAGGCTTTGCACTTTACGGCGATCGTATCGCACGATGCGTTCGGGATCGAAGCCGTCAAGGGCGGCACGATAGTTCTCCCGCTTTTGCAGGATGGTATCCCAGCTCAAGCCCGCCTGCGCACCTTCGAGCAGAAGAAACTCAAATAAGACGCGATCGTCATGTTGGGGAAGGCCCCACTCTTCGTCGTGATACCGGATGGAGAGCGGGTTGCTCGGCCATTTGCAACGAACAACTTCCCTGGGTGTCTTCTTCATAAACCGAGTTTGGTTAGTCAGATCGGATTTGAGGGGGCGACGAAGCCCGCCCTTCCGCGAATGAAGCTATTGCAATGACTTCGGTTCGGACTTGTTCTTGGGTGTTTTGCTGTTCAACAGCGCGATCAAAGCCTGAGCTGCCGCTGGAGCTTTCACCTTGCCGCCTCGGATAATATCTTTCGCGCTGAGTTTTTGGCCATAAAATTTTTCGTTGGCGCTTCCATCAGAACGCAAGGTGGAACCTTCCAGCGAGACTCCGGCAAACAAACCCTTATTGCGCGAATAGGAAAGAATTTCGGCTGTCATGACGACATCGGTCGCGGCTTCCGCAGTGCGTCCTACCGGGCCGGCCGCGGCGGACGCATCGGCGCCCAGTTTCACTTTGCTGCTCAACAAGGATTCCGCTCCTTTGAGATTCATCACCAGGAGCACGAAATCCGTGGCCTGGCCGCCTAATTGGAATCCGATGCTGATGCCCTCCAGCGCGTAAAGGGCAGGCGGTCCCCAGTGTCCCGTGTAGTGAGCTCCGCCGCGGCAGATCATTACCCCACGGCCGTAGCTACCGCCGACGCCGAACGCGCCCTTTTTGACCGAAGGCAGAACGACCACGCATTCTGCTTTGTCGAGCAGATCCTGCGGAATATCGTCGGGGATGTTCAGAATCTCTTTCAGAACCACGCCGGACTCTTTTACGCGGTCCACTTCTTTTTCATCGCCCGCGGCGAAAGCAGGAATCGAGACCAAACACGCGAGGAATATGGCCAACCAAGTTTTCATGAAGCCTCCAGCTATACCGGTGGCCTTTATCTTACAGACAAGGCACTTCCCGTCAAGCGAGCGTTGTGATGGGTTTCAGGAGTTTTGCCGGGTTAGCTTTAGCTAAAGATGGGGCCGAAAGACCAGCAAAGTGAGAGGCTACGATGGGAGAAAGCTAAACACGGGTCGTGACGAAACGTGTGCTCCTTTTGTAACTTGGCACCTCCTCGGGAAGTCCCCTAGAGTCGGACATTAGAACCAGTAGGCGTCGACGCGGTTTTCGGCCCGCCGCGTGCAGTTGTAGATGCATCTAATAGGTGGGAGCGCTGTTCGCTGCCTTTAGGCGTGAAAAATTTGGATGGGATGGGAATGAACTACACGAAGCGGGTTCTGTGCCTGATCACGATGATCGCATGGCTGGTGGCACTTCCAGCGTGGGCGCAGTCTTCCTTCGTTGCGCCTTCGCCCGCGATGACGTCGGCGAATGCCTCGCCATCGACAGGATCGGACCCAGACTCGATTCTGACCATCAAGAAGCGAGTCGATGAAGTTAACGTCCTGTTCATCGCCACTGACCATCATGGCAAGTTTGTGCGCAACTTGAATCAGGGCGATTTCACGATTCTCGACGACCACAAGCCGCCTCAATCAATCATAAATTTCCGCCGGGAAACGGATCTGCCACTGGAGTTAGGACTTCTGATAGACACCAGTGGTTCGGTGCACAGCCGCTTTGATTTTGAGCAGGAGGCTGCGGTCAGCTTCATGCAACACACTTTGCGAGTGAATTACGACAAAGCTTTCGTGATGGGGTTCAGCAGCCACAGCCAGGTGACACAGGATTTCACCGACAGTGTCCGCCTGTTGGAAACCGGGGTGCGAAGGCTGCACAATGGCGGAGGCACGGCGCTTTATGACGCCATTTACCGCGCCTGCCGAGAAAAGCTAAGCGCGGATCGGGGCGACCGTCCCGTGCGCCGGGCCATTATCGTCGTGAGCGACGGCGAAGATAATCAGAGCGAAGTCAGCCGGACGCTGGCGATCGAAATGGCACAACGTGCCGAAGTGATCGTCTACGCGATTTCAACGGATGACAGCGGTTTGATCTTGCGTGGCGATAAGGCTTTGCAGCAACTGGCGGATGCGACCGGCGGCCGTGCATTTTTCCCTTTCAAGATGAAGGACATCAAGAATTCATTCGCCGCGATCGAAGACGAATTGCGCAGTCAGTACGTGGTTTCGTATCATCCGGCTGATTTCGATGCAGATGGACGTTATCGGTCGATAGAGATTTCCGCGTTAAAGAAAGACCTTCAGGTACGAGCCCGAAAAGGGTATTACGCGCCCCGCCAGTAGCCAGACCCCAAACCTCAAGCTAAAAGCATATCCTGCAAGACCTTTTGGGTTGCACGACTGAAGTCGTGGCGTTCCCATGGTTCAAAAAGACAAGCGTAGGCGCTTTCTCCCACAGAACGAACATGGCATGGTTGTCACCGAGTTACTTTGCCTCGTGTCCAGTGTGATCGTCGATTGGCGGCACGGTTAGTTTGGTGTCATGGTCGCAGATAAAAAAAGCGATCAGCTTCGCGGGTTCATTTTCGCTGGCGTTCGCCGATATCTGATGAACCCCATTGGGCGGCTCGTAAAAGCTTTGTCCGGCCTTGTAGACGGTTTCCGGCGCGCCTCCCTTGACCTGAAAGCGGATCGCACCCTGAGCGACATATCCGATAACTGTGCAGGGGTGACTATGGGGCTTGTCCGCTTCTCCAGGTGCATAGTTCACTTCCACAACTACTGCACGCAAGTGACTGCCATCAAGTTGTGGAAGCGAGTGAGAGAACGGTGGCGCCTCGGCTCCCGCGGTTGTTGCTGAAGGCATGGATTTCGATTGGGCGGACCCAAGCGAACTAAAAAGCAGAATTCCGAGTACGCCGCCAATCGTCAAGACGATCACGACAAACCCTGGCGCGAGCGGGGATACGGTATTTGCACCCTTCATGTGAATTCCTCCTGAACGAGCATAATCATAGCCTGTGGACTGAGCTGGTCAGGACGTGTGGTCATTTGCGGCCGCAACCGTCAGCGAATGATGGTTTTAAAGCCAGCAGAGCCCGCCCGCAATGCTACAATCCGAACAGCGTAGATCCGGCATCCAACCCTTTGGAGAGGCGCGAAGCGAGCGCCGCTTGTGGTCGATTCCCAATGGCACGCCCGCATCCAAAAATCGTCCTGGCCAGAGTTCTATTACTCTCGCTGGTGCTGATTGACGTGGCCCATGGAGCGAGTGACCCGCAGCATCGGACTGCGCGCAAGCAGCCTCCCAAGCAGACAGAACCAGCGCCTCCGCCGCCAGAGGCTCCCCCACCGCCACCCCCGACGTTGCAGCAAATGCCAGCTGTACCGCCCATCGTGACTTTTACAAATGGGCTACTGACAATCGTGGCGGAAAACTCGACATTGAGCGACATTCTGCGAGCTGTGCGGAGCCGCACCGGTGCGACGGTAGACGTTCCCGCGAACGCGACCGAGCGCGTGGTCACCCATTTAGGGCCGGGTGTCCCGCGCGACGTGATCACGTCCCTTCTGAATGGATCACACTTTAATTACGTCATGTTGGGCTCGCCGACGAATCCCAATCAGGTCGACAAGATTATCCTGACCTCAAAGTCGGGAGAAGCGGTGGCGGTCGGAGCAGCGCCTACACCTCCTCCCCAGAACAATGCTGCGGAAGTTCCCAGCGATGACCAGGAGGCCCAACCTACGCCAGATGCGTCCGAACAACCCGCGGAGGGCGCTACGGAAGAGGCTCCGACAGCCGAGACCGATCCGCCGCAACCGAATGGACAACCGCAAGTGAAAACACCGGAACAGTTGCTACGCGAGTTGCAAGCGCAACAGCAGCAACAGCAGCAACAGCAGCAGCAAACGCAACCCCCTCCGCAGGCGCCGCCGCGATAGGCGGGTACTTAACCCTCGTTTGACACGTCTCAGTCGTCAAAACAAACGGGCTCATCGACGAAAAGGAAGGAGGACGTTGAGGAGCTATGTGGAGTGGATTTGAAGATTGTGAAAAGGAAGAGAATGAAGCCCCGGCTTAAAGTCTGACGCCTGTACTCTTATGCTGACCCGAACGTCTAGCCTCGGCCTTTAGTCTCCGCTAGCCTGGCTCTGGCTCGGTACCAGCATGGTCGGACGGGTGGTGCGCTGCCGCGACCCATAGGCAAAGGCGTACAGAATGCCGGTCACGGCACCGTACGCAGCGCCAATTCCGATCAGTACAACCGTCACAGCGGTCAACGAGAGTATGAGAGCAACCAGCAGCGTTCCCAAGTTCGGCCTACTTTCCCTGTAAGTGCCGGAAAACATTCCGGAACCCGTATTGCGCGATCAATCGTACCGGGATCAATCACTCTACCTGCGTTGACGCTAATTGCTGTTAGCAACTAGGATACATACGTAGAGTTGCGCAAACCCACTTTCCAACATTTCTGTGGGGCCGTCCATATTACGGAAGACCAATTGGATTTTCGCTTTTTTCATGCCTATTACCAAGATTTCGGTGCGCGGGGCTCGGCAGCATAACCTCAAGAATATAAACGTCGAAATCCCCCGGAACACCCTGACGGTGATTACCGGATTGAGCGGATCAGGCAAGTCCTCTCTAGCCTTCGATACCATCTATGCTGAAGGCCAGCGCCGCTACGTCGAAACGCTATCTGCCTACGCTCGGCAATTTCTGGATCAGATGGAACGCCCGGACGTTGACGGAATCGATGGTCTGAGCCCGGCGATCTCAATCGAACAGAAAACCACCAGCCGCAGCCCCAGATCGACGGTGGGAACCATCACCGAAATCTACGATTATCTTCGCCTATTGTTTGCCTCGATCGGCATACCACATTGCCCTAGGTGCGGCCGAGCCATTGCGCGCCAGTCGGCCGAACAAATTGTCCAGCGAGTCATGAGCCTTACGCCTGAAGATCGGGTGATGGTGCTGGCGCCGATTGTCCGCGGCCGCAAGGGAGAGTTCAAAAAGGAGATGGAGAAGTTGGTGCAACATGGCTTCACCCGGGCGCGGATCGATGGCGAGCTGGTCAATCTCGAAGACGATATCTCGCTCGACAAACGACGGAACCATACCATCGAGGTGGTAGTCGACCGGCTCCTGGTGAAGCCGGGGATCGAACACCGATTGGAATTGTCGGTAGGGCTGGCCATGAAGCTGGCTGGAGGGCTGGTTCAGGTGGCGGTGGTCGGCGGTGATGAGCAGTTGTATTCCGCGAAACTGGCGTGTCCGGACTGCGGCATCAGCGTGCCACAGTTGGAACCAAGATCATTCTCGTTCAATAGCAGCTACGGAGCGTGCTCTGAATGCCACGGACTGGGCAGCCGCTACGAGTTTGATCCCGCCAGAGTGATCACGGACTGGTCGAAACCGTTGCTCGAAGGCGGATTGGGACCGGGCTCAGCGTCGCAGAATCTCATTCACCATTTGCAAATTACGGCCGCAGCTCACGGATTCGACCTGGCGACGCCATTTGAGAAATTTCCCGAGAAAATACAGAGCTTGCTGCTTCATGGCGAATCCGGCAAAAACGGCAAAACCGGTTTCCGGGGGATTTTGGGTTATCTCCAGCAGGCGGTGGACGAGACCTCATCGGATACGTACAAGGAATCTCTGCTGGACTACATGTCCGCGACGATCTGTCAGGCGTGCCAAGGCAGACGGCTACGTCCGGAAAGCCTGGCGGTGAAAGTGAACGGCATGTCCATTGCTGACTTCACGGCGCTACCCGTTTCGCGAGCGCTGGAAACTGCTCAGAAGATCAAGCTCAACGGGCGCGAGGCGATCATCGCGGGGCGGATCGTACACGAGATTGTGGAGCGCCTTCAATTTCTGGATGCTGTCGGATTGGGTTACATCTCGCTGGAACGCTCGGCCAGCACGCTCTCTGGAGGAGAGGGACAACGCATTCGTCTGGCCACTCAGATTGGATCGAAACTTCGCGGTGTCCTCTATGTTCTCGACGAGCCGTCCATTGGATTGCATCATCGCGACAACGGGCGGCTACTGCAAGCACTTGAAGAGTTGCGCGACCTGGGCAATACCGTGCTGGTGGTCGAGCACGACGAGGAAACGATTCGACGTGCCGATTATGTGATCGATCTTGGTCCCGGCGCGGGGCGGCATGGCGGTGGGCTGGTAGCGCATGGAACGCCGGATGAGATCGTGCAGGTACCCGAATCTCTTACCGGAGGGTACATCTCGGGCAGGATGAGGATCGAAATGCGCTCCGAACGGCGTCGGCCAAATGGGGCGGCCATCACCGTGTTGGGGGCGAGGCAAAACAATCTCAAAAATCTGGATGTCAATTTTCCCCTGGGCGTGATGACGGTGGTGACGGGAGTCTCGGGTTCGGGGAAGTCCACGCTGGTGAATGACATTCTTTATCGTGCGCTGGCCCAGAAACTCTACCGGTCGCGAGAGGAACCTGGAACGCACAAAGCAATTTCCGGGACGGAGAATGTCGACAAGGTGATCCGCATCGACCAATCCCCGATAGGCCGCACCCCGCGATCAAATCCAGCGACTTACACCGGAGTGTTTGCGCAAATTCGCGATCTTTACGCCATGCTGCCGGAATCACGCGAGCGAGGTTATAAGCCGGGAAGATTTTCATTCAACGTGTCTGGCGGACGGTGTGAAGCTTGCCAAGGAGAAGGGCAGCGACGGATCGAAATGAATTTCCTGCCGGATGTTTATGTCTTGTGCGAGGTCTGCGGCGGCCACCGCTACAACCATGAAACGCTGGCGGTGAAATACAAAGCACAATCCATCGCTGATTTACTGGAGATGCCAGTCTCGGATGCGCTGCCGATTCTCGAGAATATTCCGCAGGTCCGGCAAAAGTTACAAACGCTCGTGGATGTGGGTCTCGGGTACATTCACCTCGGACAGTCGGCGGTCACGCTTTCCGGTGGGGAAGCGCAACGGATCAAACTGGCTCGGGAGTTGAGCAAGCGGCAGACCGGGAAGACCCTATATTTACTCGACGAACCAACGACCGGCCTGCATTTTGCCGATGTGAACAAATTGCTCGAAGTTCTTCACCGTCTGACCGACCTTGGCAACACGGTTATGATCATCGAGCATAATCTGGACGTGATCCGCAATGCGGACTGGATCCTCGATCTGGGGCCGGAAGGTGGCGAGGAGGGCGGCCGTATCGTTGCACAGGGCACTCCGGAGCAGGTTGCGCGGAATAAGAGGTCCTACACTGGACAGGCGCTGGCGGGATACTTTGCTAACGGTCAAGGGTTGCGTGAAAAGACTTCGATCGCTTAGTGACAATCGGCTTGACTCTGCTTTGTTGCCGGAACACGAAATGAATGATTAATTTTTTGGCGGGTTCGCATCTAAATTGAATGAGTTCGAGAAGGTGTCCAGGAATTGTCTTCGCCTGATCATGTTGTTCCCGAATTGCCGATCGAGTCTGCGGTAGAACTGGTGATTCCGCCGGCTGAGGTTCCGCTCAATCCGGGAGCTGAAAATCCACCCTGGAGCGGGCTCGATCTGTTCGTCATCATCCTGGTACTCGTGCTCTCGCTGTTTCTCTTCAGCTCGATATTTCTGGTCGTTGCACTGCACGGCTTTAATTCATCTCCCGCAAGAGTTACTCCATCTGATCTGAGCAAAGCCCCGGGCCCGATGGTCATCGTTCCTGCCATGACCTTGGCTTACATTGCCATGCTTGCAGCCATGTATGTGCTGGTGAAGCGTCACCACGATCACAGGTTTTGGCAAGCCGTGCGGTGGCGGTGGCCGGGCGAATGGTGGATTGCTTACATGTTCGGTGGAGGCGCGTTAGCTCTTGGGTTGGGATTGCTATCGCGCCTGTTACCTATCCCCAAGTCGTTGCCGATGGATCAATTCTTCAAGGACCAGCAAGGCGCGTACCTCATGATGATTTTCGGCGTGGCGGTAGCCCCGTTCGCCGAGGAAATGCTTTTTCGCGGTTTCCTCTATCCCGTGCTGGATCGCTGGCTGCAAACTCTGTTTATGACATCGCGGCAGATTCGCCAGGCCTGTGTTTGGATCTTGATCCTGGCGGGATGGGGATTCATCGAACACTGGGTGCCGGTGACGATTTCGGTGTTGCTTGCCGTTGTAGTGTTTCTCGCCACGGCAGCCACCTTGTTGGTGCGAAGCATGAAAGGCAGATTGCCGGCAAGCGCGGTGTTATTGCCGGGCGCCGCTCTGGTGGTATGGGGGCTGGCATCGCGAGCGCTAAGCCATCAGGCTTTCGAATCCACGACGATCGCATTGGTGACGTTGGCCACTTTTCTCGGACTGGTTAGCATGGCATCGGTGGCTGGCACCTCGGCGACCGGTCGCTGGGGACGAGTTCTTGCCGTGCTCATCACTAGCGCCGGGTTTGCCATGGTGCACAGCGAACAACTTGGACAGGCCTGGGGTCCGCTGCTGGTGCTGTTCGTGGTGGGACTCGCTCTGACCATTACACGAGTCGTCACGCGCTCGATCACTCCTGGCTTGTTGGTGCATGTCGGATACAATCTGGCGCTCTTCACATTGCTGTACGTGGGCACTGATCATTTTCGCCACTTGGAGCGCATGACGCAGTGATCAGCGTGAGGATGTTCTGATGGATGTCTCGTCTCAAGGTGCCCAGGCTGGCCGTGATATCGTAGATTTTTATGGCTTCGGCGCGTCAAGATCTGCTGCGTCTGTTGGCAGCTAAGTCATTCCGGTTGGGACAGTTCAAGCTCTCGTCCGGTGGAACGAGCGATTACTACATCGACTGTCGCACCACAACGCTGGCAGCGAAGGGTGCGCGTCTTACCGGGCAAGTTTTTCTGGACGAGATTCGCGCACGAGGATGGAAGCCCAAAGCGATCGGCGGTTTGACCATGGGTGCCGATCCGGTGGTGGTTGCGGTAAGCCTGGCCAGCGGAGACATTGACGGATTTTTGGTACGTAAGGCCGAGAAGCAGCATGGTACCGGAAGGCGAATCGAAGGTTTTCAGGACAAAGGCGCGCGAGTCGTAATTGTGGACGATGTTTGTACCACGGGGTCTTCCACAGTGCAGGCGATTGAAGCGGCACGCGAATTCGGTTTTGAAGTGGTCGGCGTAATGTGCCTGGTTGAGCGTCAGGAGGCCGGAGGGCGCCCGAATGTGGAGAAAGCAGCCTCGCCTGTGCCATTTATTTCGATATTCAAGGCTGCGGACGTAAGGGAGGAGCATCTGTTGCAGAACGACGAAACGTCACCCGGAATGCCGGCCGTGGGTGTGGGTTGCGAGATTTGTGGACGACCAGCGGTGGTGCATAATCCGCGTATTCGCTGCGAAGAGCATAAAACTTAGCTGCGATGCCTTTTGGTCTTCGATCGTTGTTTTCGATCCAAGACGGTGGGTAGGTAGCTAAGTGAGAGTATCCGGCGATATCTAAAAATGCTCAGTGTGATTCATCCTCAAGTCCTTGTTGACGCTGGGGGTGACCAACGGCCAACGCCTCAGCAAAGCCGATAACTAACCATGATTCAAACTGTCGAATGGACCGATTCCGGTGTGCGCTTTATTGACCAGACGAGGCTTCCCATGGAAGAGGCTTACGTCAACTGCACAACTCACATCGAGGTTGCTGACGTGATCCGCAATATGGTGGTGCGAGGCGCGCCCGCTATCGGCGTCTCCGCCGCCATGGGCATCGCTCTAGGCGTTAAAAATTCCACGGCAGAAACTGTGGGTGCGCTCAAAAAGGACTTTGATCACGTTTGCGATGTCATCGGCAAGACGAGGCCTACTGCAGTAAATCTTTTTTGGGCAATACGGCGCATGCAGGACAAGTTTGAGTTGCTACGGGTCAGACCCTTGGTACAAATTAAGCAGGCGCTGATCGAAGAATCCCAGCGCATGCATGCCGAAGACATCGCGGCCAATCAGGCCATGGGCAAGCACGGCGCGGTACTGATGCCAGCGAACGGCGGTGTGCTCACCCATTGCAATGCCGGAGCTCTTGCCACCTGCGGTTATGGAACGGCTCTGGGAGTGATCCGTGCCGCAGTAGAGCAGGGAAGGAGGATTCACGTTTTCGCTGATGAGACACGTCCCTTCCTGCAAGGCTCACGTTTGACCGCATGGGAGCTCATGAAGGACGGCATTCCAACGACGGTTATTTCGGACAACATGTCCGGAGCCATCATGAAGCAAGGCAAGATCAACGCCGTGGTGGTGGGCGCAGATCGCATCGCTGCCAATGGCGACGTGGCTAACAAGATTGGAACTTATACGGTTGCGGTGCTGGCAAAGGAACACGGCATTCCGTTTTACGTGGCCGCCCCTCTATCCACTGTCGATTTCGACACCGCCGACGGCAGCGGCATACCCATCGAACAGCGCGACCGCAAAGAAGTCACGCACATCGCAGGCAAGCAGATGGTACCCGCTGGCGTGGATGTGGAAAACCCAGCCTTCGACGTCACCCCAGCGAAGTATGTAACGGCAATCGTTACCGAGAAGGGTATTGCACGCGCACCCTATGGCGAATCGTTGAAAAGTCTGAAGTAGGCTCGTTCCCCTCGTGAGTTGAACTTTTCACAGTGCATTTTCGTAAATAACCTCAGGAGCAATGAGGGAGGCTCTGTCATGTTTACTTTCCTGCTCTGGTGCATCCTGTTCGTGGTTTGCTGGCCCCTGGCGTTACTGGCCTTGGTGCTTTATCCCTTGGTCTGGATTCTGCTGCTGCCATTTCGACTAGTAGGGATTGCGGTTCATGGTGTGCTGGAGTTGGTATGGGCCGTGGTTATGCTGCCGGCTCGGCTGCTCAGTGCCCCGTTTCGGGTTTGAGTGTGGCGTTCGCGGTACAAGCGGTTAACGATTTCGATTGGTGGTGCGCCGTTTTCTCTTCACTCCGCTCCCAGCATCCCCGCCTTCACATCCTTCAAGTCGAGATTGCGGATAAGCCGTAACAAAGAGTTGGGGTGCATTCCCAGTGTTTTCGCGGCTTCGATGTAATTTCCGTTGGCGTGCTGCAGGGCTTGCAGGATTAATTGTTTCTTAGTTTCCTTGATCGTGCCATGGTATTTATCGGTCGATGCCGGGGACACGGGACCGCCTTCCACGATCGTCTCAGGTAAATCGTCGGGAAGAATATTTTCTGTCGAACCCAGTACGACGGCGCGCTCGAGTGCGTTCTCCAACTCGCGTACGTTGCCTGGCCAGTCGTATTGAGTCAGACAAGCGATAGTTTCCGGCGCCAAAAGTTTTATCCGCATATTGCATTTGCGGCTTGCCTTGGTCACGAAATAGTTTGCCAGCAACGGTATGTCTTCGCGTCGCTCGCGCAGAGCTGGCGTGGTGAGAGTCACCACGTTGAGCCGGTAAAACAAATCGTTGCGGAAGGTACCGGCCTTCACAGAGTCTGACAGCTTGCGGTTGGTTGCGGCAACCAGACGGATGTTGAGCTTGATGGGGCGCGTGCCACCCAAGCGTTCGAATTCACGCTCTTGTAGGACGCGAAGAAGTTTCGCCTGCAGAGCGGGCGCAAGTTCCCCAATTTCGTCGAGAAATAATGTGCCCCCTTCCGCCACTTCGACTTTGCCTTTTTTTTGCGCGGTGGCTCCAGTGAAAGCGCCCTTTTCGTGGCCAAACAATTCGCTTTCCAACAGAGTCTCGGCGATGGCAGCGCAGTTGATGGCTACAAACGGCCGATCTGCGCGAGCGCTATTGCGATGGATGGCGTGGGCTACCAGCTCTTTTCCTGTGCCGCTCTCTCCCAGTATCAGAACGGTCGAATCGGTCGGCGCAACCCGGCGAATGAACTCAAAAACTTTACGCATGCTGGGGCTCGCGCCGACCATGTTGTGCTCCAACTCGATTTCGGCACGTAACTCCTGATTTTCAAGCCGCAGTTGTTCCCAATGACGCACGTTTTCAAAAGCCAGGCTGGCAATTCCCGCCACGGCGGCCATCACTTGTAAGTGGTTTTCGTCGAACTTTGCCGCGGGGTCGCAGCTGTCGACGTAGATTGCACCGAGCACCTTCCCCGCGGCGGTCAGCGGTACGCAAAGCAGGCTGCTTACCTTCAGTTCAGCGAGCGTTTTGACCCGCCGCAGCGCTTCATCGCAAGAAATATCACTTGCCACCATCCCGACGCGATCTCGCAGCACCCGTTCCACTACGGTACGGCTCACCTTTACGGGATGTCCAGGGCCGCGTACTCGATCCCATGCGGCTGTCGAAGCAAATTCTTCTGCACGGTCACCTAACAAAACAGCTCCGCGCTCTGCCGGCACGACATCGAAGATAAAACCCAACAACTGCCATTGCAGGGAATCCTGATCCCGAATGCCACCAATTCCAGTGGCGATTTTCAGCAATGCGTTTAAATCGCGGGTCCACCGAGCCGTGGGGGGCAGGCTGGCAACCACTTTGTCCGGACGCAAGTAAAGCGAATCTTCAGCGCGGAGCAAGAGGGGAGAGCCATCGAATCCGGTCGTATCCGCAAGTTCCACCGGATTTCTCTGAAGCTGGTTTCCGGATTCCTCGATCAGGAAGATCAATACGGAGTCGCCGATAAAAATCTGATCGCCGTGCCGTATTTGTTGTTCTTCGACGGGCACACCATTGACAAGGGTCCCATTCCGGCTCTTCAGATCGCGGATGGCAAACCTCCCATCCCCGTTGGGAATCAATACGCAATGCCGTCGCGATAACGCCGGATCGGCCGCCCAAAGATGATTTGAGGAATCGCGTCCAATGGAGACCTCGCCGGCTGGCAAAGGGAAGGCAGCTCCTTTCAGCGGTCCGCTAATACCGATAAGCCTGGGATTGGTCTCCGTCACAGTACCTCGCCTGTTTAGCACAGATGGTGCCGTTATGTACACGGCGCGTCTAGTGCGCACGGTTGCCCGCGGTCTTAGCTTTGAGCTCTGAATTCTATCCATACTTGGTTTGAAGTTTCAGGTTTCGGTTTGGAGCCCTCCCAACCAGCTAGCAGGCGGCGGCCTGTCCCACCCCAACACACGAGCAAAATAACGCACTGGTTACCGGCGCTAACCGTTGGGTTAGTAAATGGAAGCCTGAATCGATGTAGACCTGTTCTCTTCCGAAGATCCATCAAAACTTTTCAAGGAAATCAACAACTTGTAACACGGCTAATCGCTCTCAGTCCACGCAACGCCTTTGGCACCCCACCTGCAATCAACCACTGCGACAACGGTTTTCAAAACCATTGCGAGATGTTGGAGACGACCGATAACGAAACAAAGCAGCACGGCGCGAGCGACACAGGCTGATTCTGCGGGTTTCACCGTCTCGACACGGAGGAGGATTTATGAAAAACCAATTGTTTGCTCTTATCGGTCTGGGCCTGCTGCTGGCCACTGCATCGGCATACGCTCAGACAGGCGTGGTGAAGGCGAATGTTCCGTTCAACTTCGTCGTAGACAAAACGGAAGTTCCCGCTGGTCAATATGTGATCCAACCGATGGGCTCTGCCGGAACCGCTTTGGCGCTCGAAAATGCGAAGCACGAGGTGGTAAAGCTGATTCTGCCGAACTCCTGCCAGTCTTCGGACCCGCAAGCGAAAACCAAACTGATTTTCCGCCGTTACGGTACCCGGTATTTCCTGTCGCAGATATGGACAGAGGGAAAGATCAGGGGAGTTGAACTTCGCCGGAGTCCACTCGAAAACGAACTCGCGTTGGACTATCCGACACAGAATGTTGTTGTAGTTGCGACGCTGCGGTAGATGCGTCCTCGGGGGAGGCGCACCTGTCTATCGTCGAAGAAAGAGGGGCACACCACATCGTGTGCCCCTTTTTTTAGTCTGCGAACCTTTCCGGAACGCTGTCAGGCAACTCGAATGCGACTAGCGACTCCAGGTCCTGCCTGCTAACATCGCAAAGGATGGTCCGGTCCAAACCAAAGAAGAATCATCGAATTCAAGTGAAGCGGCAAGCCATCGTTCTTCCTCCAAAACCCGGTTCGAGCGAACTGGTGATCATTACAGGGATGAGTGGATCCGGTAAGGCCTCTGTCCTCAAGGCTTTCGAGGACTTGGGCTTTTACTGCGTGGATAACCTTCCGGTCGAACTCATTCCTCGATTCGCAGAACTGGTAGGGCAATCCTCCGAAATCAACCGCACCGCCCTGGTCGTGGATGTTCGCGAAGGCACGCAACTGGGGTCCCTGCCCGCCATTGTGAAGTCGGTCAAGCGATTGCTGCCAACCAAAGTCATTTTCCTCGAAGCGGACGAGTCAATCCTGTTGCGGCGCTTCAGCGAAACTCGCCGGCCGCATCCTCTGGGCACCGACGCGCCCGTAAAAGCTTCACTGATCGCCGAACGTAAGCATCTTCGTTCCATCCGCGCGATCGCCGACCTGGTTATCGATACTTCCAGATTCAATGTTCATGAACTGCGGTCCCACATCACCGACCGGTTCCGCAAACACGAGTCCGACAAGAACATTCTGGTGTCATGCGTCAGTTTTGGATTCAAGCACGGAGTACCCGACGACGCTGATCTGCTCTTTGACGTTCGTTTTCTGCCTAATCCTCACTTCGTCCCCGAGTTCCGTGCTCTTACCGGACGCGACCCAAAGGTTGCGAAATACATCCGGTCGTTTCCTCAGACCAAAGAATTTATCCAGCGCATCTCTGATCTTCTGATCTATTTGCTGCCTCATTACATCCAGGAAGGAAAGAGCTATTTGACAATCGCCTTCGGTTGTACCGGAGGCCAGCATCGCTCAGTCATGATCGCTGAAGAGGTTGGCAAACGTCTGCGCCAAGCCAAGTACCGTTTAAAGATTCAGCATCGGGATAGTCCGAAGTAACCGCATCGGCGTCGGAGCTCAAACCGGGGTGAATGGATTTGGCTTTTGAACGGCTTTTCTTCCCGGACCCAGCACAAGAGGTTTGGCGCGTAGAAGCCCGAGACCGAGGCCTGAGGTATGGGGTCGAATTTTCAGTAGAATAGAGCCTTGCAGTCTATGCCAATCCCATCCGATGCGGGCTTTTGCCGGCCGCGCCGCGCGAGCCCCCAATGCGCCAACTGACCCGCCTAACACGGTACGTGCTCCCGTACTGGTGGCAGCTTTTGTCTTCCATTTTGCTGATGGCTGCGGTGGGTTTGCTTGATGCTTTCAGGGTATTGCTGATCGGGCCCATTTTCGATCGCGTGTTGAATCCCAGTTCCCCCGAACGCGAAATGCAACTTTTCAAAATGCCTTTCGGCGGCAACGCGATATATCTGCAGCAATTTGTTCCATCCCACTTCCGCAATCCGTGGACGGTGGTGGCTTTCGCTCTGGTAGCGGCAACCATCTTGAAAGGCATTTTCGACTACGCCGGGACCTATCTGGTGAATTATGCCGGTTTTGGCATGATTACCGATCTGCGCAACGAGTTGTATAACTCCATTCTCCGGCGGTCAGCGGCGTTCTATCAAAAACACACCACAGGCACTCTCATTTCGACGATCGTGAACGACATTGAGCGCGTGCAGTTCGCCATGTCCAGTGTGCTTGCCGAATTCTTGCAGCAGCTGTTTACCTTGATCTTCACCGCTTTTGTGGTCGTGTTGCTGGGCGGAAAACTGGCTTGGGTATTGTTGCTATTCGTGCCATTCATCATTTTTTCGGCCGGACGCATTGGTCAACGAGTACGGCAAACCACCCGGAAAGGCCAGGACAAGCTGGCCGACATTCAGAACATTCTTCACGAGACCATCACCGGCAATCGCATCGTGAAGGCTTTCAGCATGGAGTCGTGGGAGATTGCTCGTTTCGCCAAGGCGGCGCAACGCTTGTTCAAGGCGAACCTGCGTTCGGTGGCCGCGGCCGCGATCAGTTCTCCGCTGATGGATATTTTCGGCGCCATCGCGATCGCCCTGCTTCTCCTGCTTGGCCGCGAGCAAATCAATCATCACGTCTTTACCGCGGGGACCTTTCTCGCCTTCATCATCGCGGTGTTCAAGCTTTATGACCCGGTAAGAAAGTTTGCGTTGTTCAACAACAATTTCCAGCAGGCCATGGGTGCGTCGTCGGAAATATTCAAGTTTATGGACAGCGAAGACGATGTAAGAGAGAAGCCGGGGGCCAGGCCCTTGCCCGCTTTTACGGGCACTATTCGCTTCGAGAATGCCTGTTTTTCGTACGCAACCGACGGCGACGACTCGCGAGAGATTCTGCGAGACATCAATCTGGAGGTTCGGGCGGGCGAAGTTTTGGCCGTCGTGGGATCGAGCGGAGCCGGCAAAAGCACGCTGGTTCATCTGATCCCGCGTTTTTTCGATCTGACGGCAGGCCGCCTACTCATCGATGGGCGCGATGTACGCGATACCACCCTTTCCTCGCTTCGTTTGCAAATAGGCGTGGTAACGCAGGAAACCGTGCTCTTTAACGACACCCTGCGTAATAACATTGCCTATGGCCAGCCCGCGATCTCGCAAAAGCAGGTGGAGGCTGCTGCTCGAGCAGCTCTGGCCCACGACTTTATTATGGAATTGCCGGGGGGCTATGACACCGTGATCGGCGAACGCGGTGTGCGCCTCTCCGGGGGCGAACGCCAGCGCATTGCTATCGCCCGGGCTCTGTTGAAAAATGCTCCAATCCTCATTCTGGACGAAGCGACCTCGGCGCTGGACAGCGAATCCGAGGCTTTAGTGCAATCGGCATTGCAAAATCTGATGACCGGACGGACCGTTTTTGTGATCGCTCATCGGCTTTCCACCGTGCGCCGTGCTGACCGCATCGTCGTGCTCGAGGGCGGGACCATTGCCGATATCGGCCCGCACGAAGCCTTAATGCAAAAGCTCGGAACCTATCGGCGGCTGTATGATCTTCAGTTCACGGATTCAGAACCGCCGAAAGTGAACGCCAGATAAAAAAACTGAGAAATGATTTACAAGTTTGTCATCCCCACCGGAGTGGAGCGAAGCGAACGAAGTGGGGGGACCTGCTGTTAGCTTGCGGCGCGCGCCAGCTCACGCAAGATCAGAGTTCAGTCCGGACCAATACTGGTCCAGCGAAAAGATAAATGCCGATACGCTCTATGACCGGTTTCGCGCAAGTGAAGGGTCAATTGACCAATCAGCGCAACGCCTCGCCCGGTCAAAACCCGCTAACTTTTACCCTCTCCCTGAAGTCGGTGAACCACCGTTTTCTTGACGTGCACTTCCGCTTGCCCTCAGACAGCGATTCGTTGGAAATGAAATTAAGACGTCTCCTCAAGGAAAAGTTGGGACGTGGGCACGTGGAGTTGACGCTCAATCTGGATCGTGGTGGTGCGGAGGGATTTTCGTTGAACCGGCAAATCGTGGGCGGATACATTCAGGTGTTTCGAGAGGCCGCAGCCGAGTTCAGTTTAGCGGCCGAGCCGGACCTGAACGCCGTACTGCGAATGCCGGGTGCATTGGATGCCGGGTCGCTTCCCGCTGATGGTGCGCTTGAGGCTTCGGTTCTTGCTAAAGTGGAAGAACTGCTTGATCGCCTCAACCAGATGCGCGAGGAAGAAGGCCGCGGTATTGATCGCGAGTTACGCCTCCGTATGAATCTGGTGGCCGAAGCGGCCAAGGGAGTAGAGAGACATCGCCTGGCGGTGCTGCAGACCTATGTTGGCAAGCTCAAATCTCGAATGCAGGAATTGTTAGGAAGCCAGGTCGAGCCGGAGCGAATCCTGCAGGAAGCAGCCTTGTTGGTCGACCGCAGCGATATTCAGGAAGAATTAGTGCGGCTGGACACGCATGTGAAGCACTTTCTCGGCTTGCTAGATCAGGGCGGCGAAGTGGGCAAGAAACTGGATTTTCTTCTGCAGGAAATGTATCGCGAGGCCAACACCTTGCTCTCCAAGACCTCAGGCCTCGCGGGGGATGCGTTGAACATTACTGAGATGGGTCTGGCCATCAAGGCCGAACTTGAGAAGGCACGTGAACAGGTGCAAAACCTGGAATGAATGGCGTGTACATAATTTCGGCGCCCTCAGGTTCGGGCAAGTCTACGCTGGTAAATAGAGTACGCGCCATTGTGCCTGAACTGAAGTTTTCAATCTCCTACACCACGCGCGAACCGCGCGGAAATGAGAAGAATGGTCTCGAATACTTCTTCGTGTCGGGTGATAAATTTGAAGAAATGATTACCCAGGACGATTTTCTCGAATGGGCCAAAGTATTCGGGAACTACTACGGCACGGCGCGCAGGTTTCTTCGCGAGGCGGAACAGGAAGGAAAGGATCTCCTGCTCGACATCGATGTTCAGGGCGCACGGCAAATCAAAGAAAAACTCCCCCGCGCAGTGAGCATTTTTATCTTACCCCCCAACCGTCAGGAACTCGAGAAGCGCCTGCGGACGCGTAGTCTGGACACCGAGGTAGTAATACAGCGCCGCCTAGTCACGGCCTCTCGTGAGATTGAGAATTACTGGAAATACGACTATATTTTGGTGAACGACCGCCTGGACGAATCTGTGGAAGCGCTGAAGTCGATCCTCCTGGCGGAACGGCTGCAGCGTGCGGTAGCCCAGGGGCAGAGGCAGACCACCACGGGCGATATCGGATTGATAGCTACGGCGGAACGCTGTCGTCTGGAAAATGTACGGGAACGGTTGCAACCGATTTTGACCTCATTCGCTCAAACAGCGAGTGGACGTTAGTAGGGGAGAACACCATGAAGTTGATTGAAGGGTTTGACAGCAATTACCGGTACATCCTGGTTGCCGCGCGGCGTGCACGGCAGTTGCAGGGTGGTGCGCCTCCAACGATCGAAACCCCTTCCCGAAAGCCTTGCCGGATCGCCCAGGATGAGATCAGGGCGGGCAAAGTGAAATGGGTGATCCCCGAAATGCCGCGCACCGCGGCGGAGGTTGCCGGCGAAATGTTGGACAAGGCGTTGGCTAAAGAATCATAGTGCTGATTTTGGATTGTCGATTTCAGATTCTGTAGGCGAACCCGCGTGGTCCGGAGGGTCCGATCTGAAATCGTCAAGCTGAAATCTGCAAAGCGCCTTGGGGTATGACATGAAAGTTGCACTCGGTATCAGTGGCGGTATCGCGGCCTACAAGGCGGCAGAGGTAGTGCGCCTGCTTCAGGAGCGCGGCATCCGGGTACAGGTTGTCATGACTCAGGGCGCGCAGCAGTTTGTTCGACCTCTCACCTTTGCGGCACTCTCCGGCGAAAAAGTCATCACTGAAATGTTCGCCGCGGGAAGCGGCGGAGATGTGCAGCCCAACATTGACTCTGCCATTGAACACATCGCAGTCGCGCAATCCATCGACGCGCTGCTCGTCGTTCCCGCCACTGCCGACCTGCTGGCCAAGTTTGCGCAGGGTATGGCCAGCGACTTTCTGACCACGCTATATCTGGCGACCACCGCGCCCGTCGTTGTTGCCCCGGCAATGAATGTCAACATGTGGAATCATTCTGCGACCCAGGCCAACCTGGAAATCCTGCGCAAGCGCGGCGTACGGATTGTCGAACCCGGAGACGGTTATCTGGCGTGTGGCATGACCGGTCCCGGCCGGCTCGCTGAGAATCAACAGATAGTCGCGGCGACCATGGAGGCGCTCGGCTCTTCGCAGGAGTTGGCTGGCGAAACCGTTCTGGTTACTGCTGGTCCTACTCGAGAAAAAATCGATCCCGTTCGCTACCTTACAAACCGATCGAGTGGCCGCATGGGATTTGCGATCGCAGAAGCGGCATTGCGTCGCGGAGCGAGAGTTCTTCTAGTCAGCGGACCAACCAACCTGACTCTGCCGGGTGGGGCTGAACTTACCCGCGTTGAGTCTACCGAGCAAATGCGTGAGGCTACACTAAAGTTGTTGCCGGAAGCTACCATCGTCATCAAGACTGCGGCTGTTGCCGATTATCGCCCGAAGACCACACTCGAACAAAAAATGAAGCGCAAAGGCGCGATGACTCTGGAACTCGAACCCACGGTTGACATAATTGCGGAGGTGGTTCGCGCGAAGACTTCCCAAATCGTGGTTGGTTTTGCCGCGGAAACTGAGAATGTGCTGGAAAATGCACGCAAGAAACTGGTGGCCAAGGGGCTCGACGCCATTGTCGTAAATGATGTATCTCGGGAGGGAATCGGCTTCGATTCCGATCGCAACGCGGTCGCCATCATCACCCACGGCGAAGTGATCGAAGTTCCAGAAACCACCAAGTGGGAAGTTGCCCAACGGGTGTTCGACCAGGTGGCCAAATTGCGCAAAGTAGCGCAAACCACTTAGCGTTACGAATCAACCCACTGATTTCCAAATCCTGAATCTGATATCTTCAAACCTGAATACTGCGGACGCCTCCCCATGCCCCCCACTCTCAACCCGCAAATGAAACGTGCTCTGGCCGACCGTATTCGATACTATAACGAACTCGGCATCTACGATTTCTACCGCCGCGACAGCCAGACAGCAATTCAAATCCCTTCAGAAGAGCGAGAACCCTTGCCCCGAGCCAAAGCTGCCGCAGTCATTCGAGAGCCCGAGCCTTTCACAGTCCAGAGTCAACGGTCTGAACCTCCTTCCGATCCGGTTCAGGCGCTGCTCGCCATTCGTGAAGATATCGGCGATTGCACCCGTTGTCCTTTGCACAAACAAGGGCGCAAACAGATTGTCTTTGGGGTGGGCAATCCTCGCGCCGACTTAATGTTCATCGGCGAAGCCCCGGGCGCCGACGAAGATGCCAAAGGCGAACCATTTGTCGGCCGTGCGGGACAGTTGCTCAACAACATGATCAAAGCCATGGGATTGAGCCGTGAAGAGGTTTACATCGCGAATATTATCAAGTGTCGCCCGCCAGGTAACCGTACTCCAGAGCGCGAGGAATGCGACACTTGCTCTCCGTTTCTGATGCGTCAGATTGCCGCCATCGCACCGAAGGCAATCGTGGCGCTGGGTGCGGTGTCGGCAAAAACCTTGCTGGCCATCCATGCCCCGATGACCGAGCTTCGCGGCAAGTGGTACGACTTCCGTGGAACCAAGCTCGCCGTTACATATCACCCGGCTTTCCTGCTGCGCGACCCGCGCCAAAAGAAAGAAGCCTGGAAAGATCTGCAGATGGTCATGAAAGAACTGGGCCTGAAGGCGCCAGCTCCAACGACGTAATGCAGGCGCGAGCGTTCCGCTCGGGGAGGGCGGGGGGAGTCAGGTCAGTGTGCCGTGATTCTCGTGGGTGAAGTCAACAACATCCTTACTAATGACTCCGGTGAAGGCTCCGCAGTTTCCTGGCCAGAAGCGCGTCGACTGAATTTTAGCCTTTACCCTTCAGCATCGCATCGCGCAGCGCCCGATTGATCCGTGTCTGGTAACCCCGCCCTTGAGCCTTGAACCAGGCAATCACATCGGCGTCCAACCGGAGTGTCACCGGCTTCTTGATAGGCCGATACATCCCCCCCATTTCAGGAGACCTGCGGAATTCATCAGCCGCCGCTCTGATTCGCGCGCTTCTGCCACTTTTTGGTTTTCTGACTCTTCGTGTCTTTTTCATAGACATAGCCTCATTGTACATACAATTGATACCGTACAACGCGGTTCACGTGGAACACTGCGCCAGTTGGCGAGCCGCAATTGCCGGGGTTCGACATTTTCAGATGTTACGATGCTTTTGTGCCTCCTGAGTGCACGCGCCAAATTTCTGATGCCTGAATTTTGCAATGTAGCTCTTGCCGTACCGCTGGACACGATTTTCACCTACAGCATTCCTGATGGGATGCAACCGGTGGTGGGCGGACGTGTGCTCGTGCCGTTTCGTCAGCAGCGCAAGTCGGGTATCGTGACAGAGTTGCACGATCGTAAGCCGGTAGTCGCTACCAAAAATCTCATCAGCGTGCTCGATCCCACTCCGGTCCTCGACTGTCAATTGATCCATCTGGGGCAATGGATTGCCGACTACTATCTAGCGCCGGTCGGTGAAGTGTTTCGCACCATGCTGCCCCTGAGCGCGGAGTTCAAGACAGCCATCGGCTACCGGATCGCAGACCAGGGACACACGGTAATGCACCTGGCTGGAATGTCGGGATCGTCGGCGCGTTCACAGAAAACTCCCGAGGACCAGTTCGCCGAATTTCGCGTGCTCGAATATTTGGCCGAGGGCGACAGCGTGCGCGAACGAAGGTTGCGAACTGCCACTGGAGCGTCTAAAGCAATACTCGCCGGGATGGTTCGCAAGAAATGGGTGGTTCGCGAGGATTGGTCGGACGCGCAGGACGCATCTCGCCTGGTGAAAGTGGCGGTCCTCAAAAATGTGGAAGGCAAGCTCAACGCCAACCAGCAAACTCTGGTTGATACTCTCGCCGCTTTGGGAAAAACGCCGGTGGATGCGTTGCAATCGCTGGAGGTGCCGCGCTCTACCCTGAGCACCCTAGCGAAGCGCGGCATCGTGGAGATCGTTGAAGAGGCGGCTGGGTTCACTCTTTCCGGATTACGGGCGCGGCCAAAGCTCTTTAATTGTCAGTTCAATCCCGCACAGCGGGCGGCCCTCAGGAGCATCCAGGAACGTGTGAACGCGGTAATGTTCGCGGGCATATTGCTTCACGGGATCACCGGCTCAGGCAAGACCGCCATTTATCTCGCCGCGATGCGGTCAGTGCTTGAGGTTGGACGATCCGCTATTCTGCTGGTTCCTGAAATCGGCTTGACTCCGGCGGTTGCAGCCGATCTGCATCAATTGTTTGGCGATGAAGTCGCCATCCTGCACTCCGGGTTGTCAAACAAAGAACGTGCGCAGCAGTGGCACCGGATCAAACGCGGAGACACCCGCATGGTGGTGGGCACGCGTTCGGCGGTATTTGCCCCCGTGTCAGATTTGGCGCTCATCATCGTGGACGAGGAGCAGGATTCGTCATATAAGCAGGAAGAACTGCCGCGTTATCACGCGCGGGACGTCGCAGTCATGCGAGCCAAGATGGCGAATGCGGTAGTGGTGCTCGGCTCGGCTACCCCGTCGCTGGAGTCTTATTTCAACGCGAAGAAGAATAAATATACGCTGCTCGAATTGCCAGATCGGGTTGAAAAGCGTCCGCTGCCGGAGGTTGAAATCATCGATATGCGGCAGGAGTTTCAGGAGACCGGAGGCGAACAGGTCATGTCGCGCAAACTCACGGAAGAGATCAAGGATCGACTGGAGCGCAAAGAGCAAGTCATGGTCTTGCTGAACCGGCGGGGATATTCTCCTCTTGTTCTTTGCCGCGCCTGCGGCAAGACATTGGAGTGCAAGAACTGTGCGATCGCCATGACGCATCACAAACGCTCACAGCGGATGGAATGTCACTATTGTGGTTTCACTGCGCCGGTGCCGAAAACATGCCTTCAGTGCGGAAGTGAGTACGTCTATTTTCTCGGAACGGGTTCGGAAAAACTGGAAGAGCTGCTGCACGGAATGTTTCCACAAGCGCGCATCGCACGTCTGGACCGGGATACGGTGCGTGGGCGCGCAGATTTCGAGCGTACTCTAAACGCGCTTGATGCGGGCGAACTCGATTTGCTTGTGGGCACACAGATGATCGCTAAAGGCCATGACATTCACGGAGTTACGCTTGTGGGCGTGGTGGGCGCGGACATGGCCCTGGGATTGCCAGATTTCCGCGCCGCCGAACGCACCTTTCAACTGCTAACTCAGGTGGCGGGCCGGGCTGGGCGCGGACAGACGCCCGGGAAGGTGGTACTGCAAACATATTTTCCAAGTCACTATGCGGTGCAGTACGCGGCGCAACACGATTTCGCTGGATTTTATGACAAGGAGCTGCGCTTTCGAAGCTGGATGCACTATCCGCCTTACAGTGCCCTGGCCAACGTGCTGGTGCGGAGTAACAAGCTCGACGAAGCGCTGCGATGGTCCGGCATTCTGGGGAAGTGGTTTGCAACGACCCGGCATGAAGGCGTCCGGGTACTGGGACCGGCGGCTGCTCCCATTCTTCGTCTGAAGCAGGATTACCGTTATCACTTTGTGGTGAAGTCGGCCAGCCGCGAGAAGCTGAATACCCTGCTTAGATCGATGTTGAACTATGCCGCGGAACAGAAGATCCCGCGTACGCAGGTGATTGTGGATGTGGATGCTGTGTGGTTAATGTGACCGGCGTATCCAGCCCTGCTGGCCAAGGCGGAGGGCGCCCGGGTCGATGGCTGGCGCTACCGTAAATTCTTCTTAGAGAGAAATTGCTGCACTACTTCTTTGACGTCGCGATGCTGGCCGTCTACCGCGTAGTTCAGTTCGCGCATGTCATCATTGGAAATCTTTCCTGCCAGATCGTTCAAGGTCTTCAACACCTCAGGATGACGCGCGAGCATCTCTCGCCGAATAACCGGCACAGCTTCATACGGAGGAAAATAGTGGCGGTCGTCGTCGAGAACAAACAGGTCCAGTGCCGGAATCAAGCCATCGGTGGTGTTTCCTGCCGCCAGGTCAACTTGCTTGTCTTTGAGTGCACGGGTGAGCAGACCGAGATCCATGATACGCGGCGATTCTGCGAAGCGGAGGCCGTAGGTCGCAACAAGCCCTTGGTAGCCATCGGGGCGCTCCATGAACTCGTAGCCGAAACCTGCGCGCCATTTCGGGGAGTAGGCGCCGGCCTGCGAGATCGTTTTCAGACCGAGACGGCGGGCGTCTTCGCCGCGGATCTCAATCGCGAAGGTATCATTGAATCCGAAGGTCTGGCCGAGCTCCAGATTAAATCTCGTCGCGTAGGCGGTTTTGACCTGGTTGTAAACGCGATCTTTATCGCTCGACGGTTGTTCTTTCAGAATGGCGGTGAGGGCCGTTCCCGTGTATTCGGGATAAATATCGATGCGCCCGCCGAGGATTGCCTGATGGCAGATATAGCTGCCCGCAAGGTAGAAACGACGTTCTACCGGCAAGTGAGTTGTGTTTTCGACCTGCTGCGCGATGATTTCGCCGAGGACGAGTTGCTCAGTGAAATTTTTGGATCCGACTACGATGCGATTTTCGCGCGAGGGACCGCAGGCTGCCAGCGCTACCACTACGATCAACAGCGCTAGACTTCGATAGACCATAGATAGCGGTGCCACCAAATGCATGGGTCCTTCGCAGCCTGACGGCTACTCAGGATGACAATGGGTGTTATAGCTTAGTGCGCGGTCAGGCGTTTCTCCAACCAGCCCAGGCTCACGTCTGCGAGGATTGCTAGCGTTGCGGCGGGGATTGCGCCCGCCAGGATTACCTGGTTGTTAACCATGGCGAGGCCCCGGAAAATATATTCCCCCAAGCCGCCAGCGCCGATCGCAGCGGCAATCGTGGCAAGACCAATAGAGATAACGGCGGCGACTCTGATGCCGGCGATGATCACGCCCAGCGCCAGCGGAAGCTCAACTTGCCACAGCAATTGACGGTCAGTCATTCCCATGCCGCGTCCAGCTTCGACAACTGCGCGGTCCACCCCCTTGATCCCTGTGTAAGTGTTGCTGATCAGCGGCAGCAACGCGTATAACGTGAGCGCAAGAATCGCCAGACGGTCGGCGCGCGCGCCAATCCAGGGCGCTGGTAGCAAGAATCCGAACAGAGCCAGGCTGGGAATGGTCTGAATTATGTTCGCTCCGCCGAGTACCGGTTTCTTGAGTATCGGAGAGCGCGTGATCAGAATGCCGAGGGGAATGCCTATAAGAACTGCGAGAGTGATCGACGCCCCGACTAACCAAAGGTGTTCTCCGGTAAGTTCCAATACTTCTGTGTGATTTTTTGCGATGAACTGGAAGACGTTCATGATGGGCCTCGCGAAAAGGTTTGTCGATCGGGTTTATAGTTTTCTTTCTAACACTTTCCTCGCGCCGCGCACGGGACAACCGGCGAGAGGCTGGCGCTACTTTGGTTGCGTCTCATGATGTTGAAGTTTCTTGGGCCATGCTTCGGTTTTGAATGCGTCTACATACGCCGCAACCATGGGGGCGGTCGAGCACATAAACTCGTCGGGCGTGTGAGTGACGATAAGTTGACCTGCTTCCATGAGGGCGATGCGTGTACCGAGCAACAGAGCTTCGCGCAGATCATGAGTAACGAACACAACGGTTTTTCCAAGGCGTTGTTGCAGCGCGAGAAATTCGCGTTGCAATTCGGCGCGAGTGATGGGGTCGAGCGCGCCGAAGGGTTCGTCCATAAGCAGAAACGAGGGATCGGCTGCCAAAGCCCGAGCCACGCCAACTCGTTGGCGCTGCCCTCCGGAAAGCTCGCGGGGATAGCGCGACGCGAGTTGAGGTTCGAGTCCGACCAATTGCAGCAGCTCCTGAACGCGGCCATGGATGCGATCAGGGGACCAGCCTTCGATTTGAGGAACCACACTAATGTTGCGCGCGACCGTGAAGTGCGGAAACAAGCCGATTTCCTGAATGACATATCCGATCATGCGGCGCAGTCGGATGACGTCCCAGTCGGCAAGGGACCGGCCGTCTACTACAATCTCGCCACCGCTTTGCAGCAATAGACGATTGATGAGTTTGAGGGTCGTGGTTTTACCGGAGCCGCTGCGTCCTAAAAGAACCAGAGTTTCGCCATGCTGGACTTCGAGGTTCAGGTTGCGCAGAAGATCGTCACCGGTTTCGAGACGATAAGAAACGTTGCGGAATTCGATGGCCGGGCGATGGTCGGAAGAATCGTTCATGCTAAAGGTCTTAGCTGGCACCCTGCCAGGGCGAGACGCCTCCACGACGGCTGACCAGACGACGACGCTAACCCGTATTACGAGACTTCGTATGCTTTTGCGGGCAAGCCAGTGATACGAATTCCGGAGTGGCCCTTGTGTCTGATGTTGAGGCCGATCAGGAGCGCGGTAATCGATTCGACGATGCGCGCACTCTCCAGTTTGCCGCCATCGATTGGCCGCACACCGGGAATTTTTGCGGCCAAGGTTCTCACTTCCTGAGTTGCAGTGGGATCGTCGCTGCATACGATTACGTCGCAGTCGACCGGGCCGTCCGCATTGAGAAGCTCGGCTGAAGCGTTGTGAAAGGCGGCGACGACGGGTATTTCTTTCGGGACCAGTTCGGCTGTTTCTTGCGCGGCTGAGCCTTGCCAGACACCGATTGTGCGGGTAGCGCGGCCGCCCACGCTTGCCGCCAGAGGCACGGTGGTATCAACGACAATTGTGCCGGGGCGAATTGCGGGCTTGATTTGCTTAAGGAGCGCGGCGTGACCTTCGAAAGGGACGGTAAGCACAAGCATATCTGCGGCGGAGCAGGCTCCCAGATTTTCGTCTCCCGATACTTTTGCATTGGGAACGGCGGCAACAATTTTCGCGGCAGCGTCTTTGGCACGCTGGGCGTCACGTGACCCGATGATGACAGTCTCACCCGCACAAGCCCAGCGGAACGCCAGCCCGAAGCCTTCAGGACCGGTGCCGCCGAGGATTGCGATGGTGCGGGCCATTATTGAGCTAACCTCACCAGACTTATCGGAGAAGACTCTTGCTACGCAAACTCGGGCTCGAGCGATTCTTCAAAAGTGATGTGCTCGGGTTGCAATTTGATGTTGATTCGAGTGTAGGTAGTGTTTCGCTCCGCCGGGATGCGTCCCGCTTCGAGAATCCGCGACTGAAACTCCTCTGCGCTGGTGTACTGTCCGGCCGTAGCTCCAGCTTCGCGGGAAATGTTTTCTTCCATCAACGTGCCGCCATAGTCGTTAGCCCCGGCGTGGAGGCAAAGCTGCGACAGTCGCCGGTTCAGCTTAACCCACGACACCTGAATATTGTTGATGGAACCCGTCAGCATCACTCGAGCCAGGGCATGAATCTTAAGATGTTCAGCGAGAGTCGGCCCGGGCCGCGCGATTCCCTGATGAAACAGCAGGGTGTTCTGGTGTACGAAGCCCAGGGGTACGAATTCGGTGAAGCCGTGGGTCTGGTCCTGGATATCGCGCAGAAGCGAAAGCTGATTGACCCAGTGGGCGGGCGTTTCGACGTGCCCGTACATGAGGGTCGAGGTGCTGCGGATGCCACACTGGTGGGCGGTGCGGATCACTTCCTTCCATTGCGCGGTCGAGAGTTTGTTGCGGGACAGAACGAAGCGGACTTCGTCGTCAAGAATTTCTGCGGCGGTTCCAGGAAGAGTATCGAGGCCGTTGTCACGAAGCATCCGCAAATAGTCGGGCAAGCTCATACCGGTGAGTTCTATGCCATAGACAATTTCCATGGGAGAAAAGGCGTGGATGTGCATGCCGGGCACAGCGGTCTTGATGGCGCGGAGAATGTCGCGATAATAAAAAGGCGGCAAGCCGTGCGGTAGTCCGCCTTGAATGCAAACTTCAGTCGCGCCCAGTGCCCATGCCTCGGTGGCTTTTTGCGCCATCGTTTCGAGGCTGTGAAAATAGCTATCCTGTTCCCGCGGCCCGCGGCTGAAAGCGCAAAATTTGCAGCCTACAAAGCACACGTTAGTGAAGTTTATGTTGCGATTAACGACGTATGTGACCAGATTGCCGACCGAATCGCGGCGCAATCGATCCGCTGCCACTAGCAAAGCCAGCAGATCGTCCCCTTCGGCATTCGCCAGCAGGAGACACTGCTCGTGAGTGAGTACGCTGCCATCCTGCGACGCCATTACCTGCTCCAGCGCATTGGCAATTTCTGACGACGCCTTGGCAGCAGCTCTGGGCCACTCCAGCGCGGGAAAGCCTTCCAGTTCGGCATCGGACAAAAGGCGAATCACAATTCCTCCTCGAATTTCGTGCAGCGTTCAGCGAAATAGATCGTTCGCGGCCGGGCGAATCAAATCGCGGGCCGTACCCCTGCCCGGCTGATAAGCGAATCCTCGAATGATACACGCCGGTGTGCGAGACAGCTTGCCGCAAACCAGGCCGGCTGCGCAAGCGAGCTGGTCGGCGTCGGCATCGACGCTCGCCTGCAATTTGTAGTGGTGAGGGTCGCGACGACCCCGGTAATCGTGCAAAGCCTTCATCCCGGCCACGCCGATGGCGACTTCGGTAAGACCCTCACGCCAGGGCCGCCCGAAAGTATCTGAGATGATGACGGGAATCGAAAGACGCAGACGTTTCTTCAGTGCAACGTGAATTTTTGCCGCCGAGCGGTCGGGATCTTCCGGCAAGAGAAGAGCGTGCCGGCCTCCATCGACGTTGGAAACGTCGACCGCGCTGTTGGCACCGATCAGGCCGTGCCGGGTTTCCGTGATGAGTACGCCGCGTTTGCGACGAACGATGCGGCGGCTCTGGGCGATAGCCAGTTCAATCACGCGCGGATCCAGATCATAGCGGCGCGCCCAGCGACGGGACGCCGCAGAGGCTTTGATTGTTTTCAAGTCCACCAATTGACCTTCCGCTTTGGAAACAATCTTATGCTTGATGACCAGAACGTCGCCCTTGCGCAGTCGCTTGTTTTGATGCTTCAGAGCTTCCTGGAGAAGCCCGGTTAGCGAGTCGCCGGGCTTGACCTCGCCCTCGATCGGGATCGGGATAATATGAAGATTAGCGGTTTGCGGGGGGGCCGGCCTACGCCCCTGTGGCGCTGTGTGATGGCGTGGAGTTGACGTCTTACTCATTCGCGGCCAAGGGCAGCTCGGAGAGTTCCCATTGCCGGATCAGGTTTTGGGAATGGGTTTCACCCGGGGCAGCGGCCAGGATTCGCAGGTCCTCCGGATTATCGATATCGATCGCAATGCCCGGGAGTGGGATCACGACGCAGGGCTTGCCTGTTGCGCGGGCTGCCGCGCGGTGAGGTTTGAAGCTGTCGTTGCCGAAGCGTGCGGGAAAAAGGTTTACTGGACGACGGAAAATTGCGTTGGTGCCACGACCGTCACCGGCTGGAACCAGTACGGAACCTTCAGTGGGCGCGACTGCAATAATCTTTTCCAGTTCCCAAGACTGGATGAGAGGGATATCGGCGGGTATCACCAGCGAACTGTCAACGCCGTTGGATTCACAGAAGCGGGTTGCTATCTCGATAGCATCGGTTTCACTGCGGTTAGCGTTGTCGGGAATTACAGTGAAGTGATATCGCGTCGCTAATTGAAGAGCAAAGGGGTCGCTGGTCACAATGCCGACCTCGGGGCGGGGTGTCCAGGCGGCCAAGACTTCAAGCACGTCAGATAACAGAGCCTGTGCCAATTTAATGCGAGCGGGCTGATCGAGGATGGCGGCGAGACGTTGCTTGGCGCCGGAAAGATTTTTGACGGGAACCAGAATCATGACGGATCCGATCCGGCGTGGACAGCGGCTTGGGTGGAAACCGCAGATAAAGTTTGACGGGCGAGTTCGGTTTTCTCGAGCAATGTCCCCATCATTGTGTTCGCGCAGTGGACTCGAAGCCCGGCACTTTGTAATTCCAGGGCTGCCTTAGCGTCGCTTTTGTCGACCACTAAAACATCCAGAAATTCCTGATACACCTGGGCCACGCCAACGATGGAGACAGGCAAACCCTGAGCCGCCATCAGAATGCCGGCCGGCCCGGAGACCGCCTTGTCGCCAACGATGGGGCTGATGGCAGCGACCGAAGCTTTGGTCTCCTTCAACGCCTTCACGATGCCCGGGACGGCCAGGATTGGACCGATGCTGGTGATGGGGTTACTTGGAGCCAGCAGCACAACACTTGCCGACATAATCGCGTCGATCACACCGGGAGCAGGTTTCGCCTGTTCAACCCCCGCGAAGCGAACCGATTTCACCGGGTCCTGATACCAGCGCTGTACGAAATACTCTTCGAAACTAAGTTCGCCAATAGGAGTGTCAACCCGTGTTTCAACTCGAGCATTACTCATAGGCAGGATGCGGCTCTCAACGCCCATTCTTGTAGCAATAATGGCGGCAATTTCGGTGAGAGACTTTCCTTCACGAAGTAATTTCGTGCGCAGCAGATGAACCGCGAGATCGCGGTCGCCAGCGTGAAACCAGATAGGCTCCCCTAACTCGCCCATAGCATGCAGGCAAAGGAAGGTATCACCTTGCACTCCCCAGCCGCGTTCCTTGCTGAGAACTCCAGCGAGCACGTAGGTGATTGAGTCGAGGTCGGGAGAGATGTAAAGTCCCCACCATTCCAGATCATCGCCGGTGTTAACGATGACGGTGAGATCCTTCGCTGGAACGACCTGGCGCAGGCCGTCCACAAACTTGGCGCCGCCAGTACCTCCGGTGAGCACGACGATCATGCAGCTTCGATCCTCCCTGCATATCCTTCGCGGTCCGCTGCGGCCTGCACTCTTTCCGAAAGCAGGCTGGAACGTGAAGTGATGCCTGAAAGAAATTCAGGGTACACCGGCAGACGCTGGCGCAAACGATACCCTTTTGATTCGGTGCGAGCCTGCAATTGCGCGAGATGAGGCCAAGGCTTCTCCGGATTGATGAAGTCCGGGGTCAGTGGCGAGACTCCGCCCCAGTCGTTGATTCCGGCGTCCAGAAGATCCTCGTAGTAGGGTGCCGACAGGTTGGGCGGCGCCTGCAGATTGACTTCCGGCATCAAAAGGCGCGCGACCGCGACCGTACGTAACAGTTCTCCGCGACTGGGCTCCGGCCAATTGCGCATGGGAATTTCAGGCTTGGTGCGGAAATTCTGCACGATCACTTCCTGAATGTGGCCATAGCGGCGATGAAGTTCCTGGATGGCTAGAAGCGTGTCTACGTGATCTTCCGGAGTTTCGCCAATCCCAATCAGCAGGCCCGTGGTGAAGGGAACGGCTTGTTTTCCTGCCTCTTCGATTGTACGCAGGCGCTTGGTTGGAACTTTGTCGGGCGCATTGTCATGGGCGCGACCGGGGCCGAGCAGAGCCATGTTTGTGGTTTCAAGCATCAGGCCCATACTGGGAGAGACGGTCGCAAGACGGGCGATCCACTCCGCGCTCAAAAGGCCGGGATTGGGGTGCGGAAGCAACGTGGTTTCTCGAAGGATGAGTTCGCACATGGCTTCGAGGTATTGCAGAGTTGAGTTGTATCCCAACTTGCGCAAAGTGGCGCGCATTTCAGGGAACGCCAGTTCCGGCTTGTCACCCAGGCTGAACAAAGCTTCAGTGCAACCCATCTTTTCGCCGGCTCGTGCCACTTCCAGGACCTGATCCGGAGTCATGGTGTCAGCGCCCGCTTCTCCCGGATCGCGACGGAACGTGCAGTAGCCGCAATAATCGCGGCAGAGGTTGGTTAAGGGAAGAAAGACTTTGCGCGAGTAAGTGATGATGCCGGGTTTGAAGCGCTGCTTCGCTGCCAGAGCCGTGGCGAGCAGGGCGGGAAGGTCATTCTCGGCGCAGCCAATAAGCTGGCATGCACTGTCGCGAGAGAGCGGAAGCCCGTGTCGCAATTCGTCGAGAAGAGGGCTCAACGAATCGCCTGGCCGCGTGATGTTTTCTCGTGCGATCAAAGTTTGGTTTCGAGCGGGCCACTCGGTGAACCGCAGGTCCCTCCACTGCGCTCGCTGCGCTTCGATCCGGTCGGGATGACAATCGGAAAGCGGCCACCAGCAAGAAATCTCCACAAGAATGATACATGAGGTCAAACATAAACACTTCATCAGAGGCTGGAGCCTATTTTCCCAGACCTCGCCTGAGTGATATAAGACGATAGCGATACCAGGGCCTTCATGAGCGTTTCCTCAACAGATTTTCGCTTGGCGTTGGGATGTTTTGCGACTGGAGTGACTGTCATTACGGTGGATTATGAAGGGCGAGTGCAAGGTATGACCGCCAATGCATTTGCTTCGGTTTCCCTCGATCCGCCGCTGGTGCTGGTTTGCGTGGACCAGCGCGCCCGTACCCACGCTCATCTGCATGCCAAGAAAAGGTTTGGGGTGAATGTGCTGGCGGAAGATCAGAGAAAGATTTCGGAATACTACGCGCGTGCCGCGCAGGATCATGGACATGCCGAGCGCGAAGCGGACGCCCGCTTCGACCGTACGCCACACGGCACCCCGGTGCTGAATGGCGCCTTGGCTTACCTTGAATGCCGTTTACATACATCGCAGGATGCTGGCGATCATACGATTTTTATTGCTGAGGTTGAGGAAGTGGTAGTGCGCGAGGGCGATCCGTTGCTTTATTACCGCGGCCAGTACCGGAGCATCGAAGACGCTGATTAGGTAGCGCGAGATGGAAGGTTGCCGGGAATGGGATTCAGGTACGAGGGCGAGTTTCAAACCAACCGCAGCCCGGAAGAGCTGTACGACTTTCTTACCAACCCGCAGAATTTTGCAACGCTGCTTCCTGATTTTCAAGGCATGACGCAACGGGATGCGACTCATTTCATGGTCACCGTAAAGGTGGCGATCGCATACCTGAGCGGCAACGTTGATATGAATATGGTGCTGACGGAAGCCCAACGTCCGGTGCGCGCCCAATACGCTGGAAAGGGAAGCGTTGCCGGAACGAATGTCGCTCTGACCGCGGGTTTTGATCTTTTGCTTGCGGGGACTGGCACGAAGGTCGCCTGGCAGGGAGAGGCGGAGATGTCAGGCGGACTGGCAGCGATGGCAGTACCGCTGTTGGAGCCGGCGGCCAAGAAAAATGTGATGGAGTTGATTGAGGGATTGCAGTTTGCGCTACCGCAAAGGCGCTAGTCGTCCCCGGGGGAACACATATGGCAAATCGCAGAGAGTTTATCCGCACGCTGTCAGGCACGGCGGCGCTGAGCGTTACCACTGACGTAAGCAAACTAGGCAGAATGAGATGGTTGCGCATGGCCACCGCCATGCCGGATGCAGGATCGCACGACCGCTTACAGCCGGATTGGTATCGCCGCAAAATCGCGCAATTGCAGCAAAAGATGAAGGAGCGCAAGCTCAACGCTATGCTTCTTCTGGATGCGACAAACATCATATACACCACCGGATATTTCCATCTTTCGACCGAGCGTCCTGTCGCCGCGTTGATTCCAGAGTCCAGTGATCCGGTGCTGTTTATCCCTGAGCTTGAAGTAGATCAAGTTCAGCTCTGGTGGGTCAAAGACTACGAATCGTATTTCGACTTTCCGGGACCCGTGAACCGCGTGCGTTGGATTTTCGAACGCGTTGCCAAGCGGGGTCTGTCAAGTGCTCGCATTGGAGTGGAGGAGCCTAAACCCGGCCGGTTGCATCAAATGAAGCAGGGAGCTCCGAAAGCCGAGATTGTGGATGCGGGAGACCTGATCGAGCAACTGCGTTGGGCCAAAGACGATGATGAATTACGTATCATGCGCCGGGCGATGTATTTCGCCGACTTCAACGTGGGGGCCGGCCGCGATTTCGTACAACGCAACGGCAGCGTGACCGAAGACCAAATCCTGAAGGCCAGCGCGGATGCGGTCGCGGACAAGATGTCGAAAGAGCTCAACGACGTTGTGGGGGTCGGGATTGATGCTCCTTTCGGCGGATTGGTACCGTTCGGGAAGCGCTCGGCCATTCCGCATGCTGTCCCGAGCAAGGACCGGCTGAAGTCAGGGGATGCATTGATCCTGAGTTTCGGAGCCCAGGTGGGCGGCTACACCGTTGAATGTGAACGTTCATTCTGCCTTGGTAAACCGAACGATTATGCAAAGCGGCTGTTTGACGCGATGCTGGCCGCCCATGATGTTGGCGCAGAAAATCTTAAGGCAGGTGCCGTTGCCGAGGACGTGGACAAGCTGAGTCTGGATCAAATTCGCAAAGCCGGGTTCGAGAAGTTCTTGCGCCACCGCACCGGACACGGAATTGGGCTTGAAGCTCATGAAGCACCTTGGATTGCCGAAGGCGACAAAACCGTGCTGACTGAGGGGATGACTTTCAGTTGCGAGCCCGGGGTTTACGATCCCAATTGGGGCGGATTCCGGCACTCGGATACGGTTGTCGTGCGTAAGAACAAGGGCGAAATACTGAACAGCTATCCCACGCGGCTGGAAGACATGATTATCGAAATTTAACGCGCGATACGCGCGACCAACAATCGGGAGAGTGAAATGCAAGATCAAGAGAAGATCACGAAGCCAGAAGCAGAGTGGCAAAAACAGTTATCGCCAGAGCAGTATTACGTGACTCGCAAGGCGGGAACGGAGCCGGCATTTACCGGCAAGTACTGGAAGACGAAAGACCCCGGCACCTATGCATGCGTTTGCTGCGGGCAGCCGCTGTTCAGTTCGGATACTAAATTTGACTCCGGAACGGGTTGGCCGAGTTTCTATCAGCCGCTGGAGGAGGGTGCGATCGTAAATCACACGGACCAGAGTTACGGAATGACTCGGACGGAGGCGCGTTGCTCGCGCTGCAATGCCCACCTGGGGCACGTTTTCGAAGACGGCCCTACGCCTACCGGGCTGCGCTACTGCATGAATTCCGCTTCGTTGGATTTGAAGCCGAAAGACCAGAAGTAATTAAGACAAGAAGTAAAAACGAAGAGGGTAGGGGCGAAGGAGAGTGTCCGCCCCCACTCAAATTAAGTGAAACGAACTAAACGCCTGCGACGGCAGCCGCTGCCTTCGGCTGCTCACTGGCGAGCTGCTTGGCTGGATCAGCCGACGCCGGCTTGGCCTGAGAGTTTTTCTGCTCGACCGCGCGAACCTGCACGCTGCCCTTCAGAATCGCTCCATCTTCCACGCTGATCCTCTGAGTGATGACATCACCCGTCAACGAACCTTCGCTACGGATTTCCAGGCGGTCTGTGACCTGGATGTTGCCATGAACTTTGCCCAGGATGATGACTTCGCGGGCGCTGATGCTGGCGGCGACGGTGCCATTGCGGCCGATGGTGACGCGGCTGTCGGTGAGGCTGATCGTTCCCTCAACCTTGCCGTCGATGTAAAGTGATTCGGATCCGCTGATTTCGCCCTTTACAACCAGCGAACGTCCGATGGTGGCTTGATCTACCGGGACTGTGACGGCTCGTGCCGGCGCAAAAGTCTGGTTTGAAGAAGACTGCGATTTTTGGGAATCTGATGGCTGCAGCATCGGGTGCGGCGCTCCTTAAGGTTGTCCGCGTACGTGCGTTCAGGCGCTCCGCATGCGGGTATGTGAATCTAGCCAATTTCTAATTTGAATATCGCACGGGAAGGTGCGGCGGAGCAGGTTACGGAAGAGCCTGTACGGGTGTCGAAGTTCCCTGGACGTCAGGGTTGCAGGGCCTGTCCCAACTCCTCCCATTCGGCCATCCGGCTCTGCAGGTCAGTTCGGGCGGTGCCGAGTTCGTGGGTAAGTCGTTGCGTTTCTTCGGCACTGACGAAGGTCTGCAAGGATGCCTCGTATTCCGCGACTGCATCTTCCAGCCGGTTAATTTCTGCTTCGAGTTCGTGAATACGGTCTTCTATCTGCTTGCGTTTAATGGGATTCAAACGCTTGCCCGCGTCCTCGGAAGCCGGTTTTTGAGCACCTGAATTTCCGTTTGCATTTTGACTAGCCACCGCATGTGCTTCTAAAGTGACAGCTTTCTGCAACTCGGCGGCTCCGCCTTCTTTGCGCCAGTGATAGTCCTCGTAGTTGCCGGGATAGACCTCGACCCGTCCATCACCGATTTCGAATACTCGAGTCGCTAACTTGTCGATAAAATAGCGGTCGTGCGAAACGAAGACGACGGTGCCGGTGTAATCGCTCAATGCCTTGAGCAGAACGTCTTTTGCGCGCATATCGAGGTGGTTGGTGGGCTCGTCCAAAAGCAGAAAATTCGAGGGATGCATTAGCATGCGAAGCAAGGCGTAGCGATTTCGCTCACCGCCTGACAGGACGCCAATGCGTTTGAAAACATCGTCCGCTGAAAAAAGGAAACAACCCAGCAGACTGCGTAGCTCGGTTTGTGTCGAGCGCGGGGAGATTTCCCCCAGATCGTCTAGAATGCGTGCATCAGGATCGAGTTCCTTGTACTGATCCTGCGCGAAATAATCGGCCTGAACGTTGTGGCCCAGTTTGTATTCGCCCTCGGTCAAGGGCTCGGTTTGAGATAGCAATTTGATCAGCGTGGATTTTCCCGCCCCGTTCACCCCGACCAGCGCGATGCGGTCGCCACGCTCGATCATGAAATGGACGTCGCGGAAAACCAGTTTCTCTCCATAGGTCTTGGTTACGCCAGCGAACTCGGCAACGATCCTTCCACCGGGCCTGGGCTGCGGAAAAGTGAAGTGGATCGTTTTTTCTTCTTCCGGCAACTCGATACGGTCGATCTTTTCCAGCTCCTTGATCCGGCTTTGCACCTGCTTGGCCTTCGTGGCCTGATAGCGGAAGCGGTTGATGAAGACTTCCAGTTGCTCAATGCGTTCCCGCTGGTTGCGGTACGCAGCCTCCAGCTGTTCCAGGCGTTGGGTTTTCGCTCCTAGATATTTTTCGTAGTTGCCGGCGTAAAGGTGAAGCCGCTTGTTCCAGAGCTCGGCAATCTTGTTTATGGTCACGTCGAGAAAATATCGATCGTGAGAGATCAGCACGAAGGCATATGGATAATTGCTGAGATATTCTTCCAGCCAGTTTCGGGCTTCGAGATCAAGGTGGTTGGTCGGCTCATCCAACAGCAGCAGGTTGGGCTGTTGCAACAGCAATTTGACCAGCGCGATTCGCATCTGCCAGCCGCCGGAAAATTCTTCGGTCTGCCGAGTCCAGTCTTCTTTACGGAACCCCAGGCCGGAGAGCACAGCGCCGACTTGCGCCTCAATGGCGTATCCGTCACGGCTGGTGAATTCGTGCTCCAGCCGCTGATAGCGCTCGGCTACCTGAGTGTATTCGAGAGAGGCATGGTCGATTTCCGACATGCGGCCGGTAAGTTCTTCCATCTCTTGTTCCATGGAACGCAGCTTGGAGAAAACCGACATGCACTCCGCGAACACGGTACGCCCGGAGAGTGCCAAGCCATCCTGCGGCAGATAGCCCGCGCTGATTCCTTTGGCCCGGTTTACCGAGCCGTAGTCTAGACTTTCGGACCCAGCCAAGATTTTCAATAGCGTCGATTTGCCGGTTCCATTCGCGCCCACGAGTCCGACCCGGTCGCGGGGCGTGATCATCCAGTCCGCTCCTTCGAAGAGGAGCTTATGACCATAGCGTTTGCCGGCTGAGGATAACTGAAGCATTCACTCAATCGTCTCATGAGACGGCTGTTTTGTTGAAGGTGTGCGGAGGGACCGCTAGGGTGCGACTGCGGTTTTTGCCGTGCCGATTCTTTCGAGGGCGCGATCGATCACGGTTTGCAGTTCATGCGCGTATTTCACTTCGCGGCCTTTGGCCAAAATCTTTCGGGCGTCTTCCGGAGCGAACCACGTGGGGTTCCGTGCACTTTCACAGGGACCATTTTCACGCTGTACCTCAAGCAGGAACGCCTTGATCACATACTCCCGGACTCCCGGAGGCTTCCAGAAAACTCCCTTGGAGTGGAGGTACAGGCAAAAATGTCGCGACTCGATAATGCCGCTGACTCCGGCCTCTTCGCGGGCTTCACGTTCTGCCGCCTTGCCATGTGAAAGAGATAGTTCGGTATCGCCTTTAGGAAATGTCCACTTGTTCCCGCCGTTGGTGTTGACCAGCAGGAATTCAATCGATGCGCCTCGTCTTCGGTAGCAGACGGCTGCGACCTGGAGGGGAAGAGCCTGTTGTGGAGCTCTGGCTGCGCCCATAACTAGAACCCTCGCCCGGACAACACGGCCTGTGCGGGCACACTTAAATGTTAGACCGAAGATATTTCAGCAATGTTAAAGTGCAACGGAAAAGGTGCAACCCCTTATTACCAAAGAGTTACGAGTGAGGTGTCGGGAGACAGGGTTCAGGCTGCTGCAGGGGCTGGCTCTCCAACTGATGCATGCTGTCGAGGATCATCGAAATGACATTCTCATCGCCAACCGCCGTATTGATCATCATGTGATACAGGCAGCGGGTAGGCCAATCGGCGCCGAAGTAGTGTTTCACGAATTCGATGCGATCGCGATCGACTGTATCCACTAACTCCTCGGCCTCTTTCTCGCTGTGCCCGATGCTCTGGAGCCGGCGCAACTTTTCGGTCCGCGGAGCGTAAAGGAAGACGTGAAAGGTGTCGCTCTGGGCGCGAAGAAAATACGGGGCACCGCGTCCTACGATCACGCATTTTCCGGCTGCAGCCGCACGCGACATGACTTCCTGGCCGATAGCCACAAAACTGTCTGCATCAAAAGGCTCGGTGCCTCTCATCGGCATGCTGCGCTCGTAACTGCCTCGCCAAAATGTCTTAGCTAAGCGATGAAACGTGCTGTCCAGCCGCTCGTCACAGTACATGACGGCCGACCGATCGACGTGAGCTTCTTTGGCGATTTCCTCGGTGAGGGCCTGGTCCCAAAGCTTCCATCCGAGGCGGTCAGCAATTACGCGAGCGATCTCGGCAGCCCCGCTTCCAAATTCGCGTTCGATGGTTATAACTCGAAACATCGTACCCCTCCCCGCTAACCCACGTGTGGAGCGGACGCGTTACTAGTGCACCGCCATCTCGCCGCCGGTGGGAGGACGTTTCATTAGAAAAACCAAAGGAACCATCACTAGAATAGCTACTCCCAACAACCAAAAATTGTCAATGTAAGCCAGCATGCCTGCCTGGCGAATAACATTTCCCTGCAACAAAGCGTACGCCCGATGCATGGCTTCTGAAGGGGAAAAGCCCCGAGTCTGAAGCGTCCGCGCCATGCCCTGGAGAGCAGACTGCATTTGAGGATTCGCAGCGGAAAGATGACTCGACATCCGGCTCAAGTGGTATTGCGACCTCCGGTCGAGCATCGTAGTCACGATGGAAATGCCTACACTGCCCCCGATGTTTCGGGCAAGATTCATCAGTCCCGCAGCCTGATTGTTCTTCTCTTTGGGCAGAAACGCATAGGCCGCAGTGTTTATGGGGATAAACAGGAACGCCAACCCCATGGTCTGGATCATCCGGGCATACACCACCGTCCGGAAATCGACTCCGAGGGTAAAGTTAGTTATATGGAAGAGGGAGAAGGAAAGCACAACCAGTCCATAGACCATAAGTTTGCGGGCGTCGAAACGAGAAAGCAAAAAACCCACGAGCGGCATCAGCAGCATAAGGCTGAAACCTCCGGGTAGGAGCGCCAATCCCGATTGTTCGGCGGTGTAGCCCAGCAGGCTCTGCATGAAAAGAGGCAGCAAAACGGTGCTGCCCAGCAATGCAAATCCCAGCATGAACATCAAGAGATTGGACGCCGCGAAGGTCCGGTTTGTGAATAGATGCAGGTCGATGACGGGATCTTCGTGAGTCCATTCCCAGTAGATCAGAAATAGCAGGGAACCGGTCGCAATCACTGCGAGTGTCAGAATGAAGTGCGATTCGAACCAGTCATCGCGCTGTCCTTTATCCAGTACAACCTGCAATGTCCCTAGACCGAGAGCGACCAAACCCAGGCCAATGTAATCGATTTTGGTTTCTGAAAGCTTCTTGCGCTTTAGGAAGGGCGGGTCCTGAATGAGGCGGGAGGTCAATATCAAAGACAGAATCCCCACCGGAATGTTCAGCAGAAAAATCCAGCGCCAGGTGAAATTGTCGGTGATCCACCCGCCCAGAGTTGGGCCGATCGCTGGCGCCAACACCACCGCCAGACCGTATACAGCAAAGGCCATGCCGCGCTTTGAGGCGGGAAAGGTGTCGGCCAGAATCGCCTGTTCACTAGGCTGTAATCCCCCGCCACCGGCACCCTGAAGCACGCGAAAAAAGATCAGCATCCCCAGATTCGGCGCCAACCCGCAGAGTAGCGAGCTAATAGTGAAGATGGCCACGCAGCTCATATAGAACCGCTTTCGTCCGATGATCGAGGAGATCCAGCCGCTTAACGGTAAGACGATCGCGTTGGATACCAGATAGGACGTGAGGACCCACGTGCTCTCATCGGTACCTGCGGAGAGGCTTCCGGCTATGTGCGGAAGGGAAACGTTGGCGATGCTGGTATCCAGCACCTCCATGAAGGTGGCGAGGGTGACAGCGAGAGCAATGATCCAGGGATTGACCGCCGGGCGCGCCAGAGCAGCGCCCTCAGCGGTCAGTACCACACTGCTCATCGCACCCAAACCTTTGGCTCGACCGACATCCCCGGCCGGAGAATATGTTCTTTTGTCTCGCCCTGGTCAAACGTGATCTTCACGGGGACACGCTGCACCACTTTGACGTAATTGCCGGTAGCGTTTTCCGGCGGTAACAGGCTGAAGAGCGCGCCGCTGGCTCCAGCGATGCTTTCCACATGGCCGTTGTATTTCTTGCCATAGGCGTCGACGGAGATCGTCGCGCGTTGATCCGGCCGCATCAGCCGCAGCTGGCTTTCCTTGAAGTTGGCTGTAACCCAAATGTCGTCCAAATTGATGATCTTCATCAACTCTTGTCCGATCGAGACGTTCTGGCCCACTTCGACCGTGCGGTTGCTGACGACTCCGTTCACAGGCGCTACCAATTTGGTGTATTGCAAATTCAACATGGCTTGTTCCAGCGCAGCTTTCTTCTGCTGCGCCTGGGCTACCGCGGCTTGGGCTCGCGAACGCGTTTGAGCGTTTTGCTGGGGGGCGGTTTCGGCGGCGCGAAGGTTAGCCTCCAGTTGCTCGCGCTTGGCCTGTGCCTGAGTGACCTGTTGCTCCGCCGCCAATGCAGTGGCGCGGGCCGCTGCCACTCCGGCCGCGCTTGAACGGGCCGCTGCTACTGCCTGGTCATATTGCTGGTGTGAAATTTCCTGCTTATCCACAAGCTGTTTGTAGCGGCCCACATCGTTCTGCGCTTTAATGTCATTGGCGATGGCCTGCTCCAGCTGCGCTCGTGAAGCGTCCAATTGCTGGCGCGCCATCGCCACTCCGGCCCGGCCGCTTTCTAATTCAGCCTGCGCGGAAGACAGCTGGCTGCCGGTATTCACTGTGGTGATCGGAACGTTGACTTGCAGCGACTCCGCGGTCGCCAAAGCATCTTGATAGGCGGCCCGTGCGCTGGCGACGGCAACCTCATAGTCCTTGGGATCGATTTCGACGAGGGGAGTTCCCGCCGCTACGTACTGGTTGTCATTAACCAGCAGCTTTTCCACATGTCCCGAAACTCGCGCGCTGATCGCGTTCAGATGACCATCAATCTGGGCGTCGTCAGTCGACTCGTAGCTTCCGAGATAGCGCCAGAGAAAGAAGCCCGCCACCAGCAGAACGATTGCCCCGACAATCATGGCCAGGCGGAAACGAGGGTTGCGCGAAGCTTGCTTCCATTGAAGGTCCTGGTCCGATGCGGGCAAGGGTGGATGCTCGCGCGTTGCAACCGGAGGCGTGTCGTTCACTTTCGTCGCTGTGCTTGATTCCATATCACTTGCCTTTTAGATAATTTCTTACGCCTTCTTCGGCGTACCCCATGGCGCGCACCAGTTCGATTTTGGCCAGATTATGGGAATACAAACTAGAAATATAGCTTTCATGTGCCGAAGCTACTGTTTCCTGCGCCTGCACAACTTCCAGATTGTCGGTAACGCCGGCGGCAAAACGGTCGCGAGCCTGAGTAAGAGTCTGCTCAGCCAGATCGACCGAACTGCGCGCGACTTCTACCTGCTCGGCGGCAGACTGGAGATCGAGTAGCGCAGTCCGGACTTCGTATTCTATCTGGCCGCGCAGGTTTTCCAGACGCGCCCGGTTCCGCTTCAAGGTAGCGTCCGCAAGCAAAACATCAGCCTGCGTCTTTCCACCCTGAAAAATGGGGATATTCAATCTGCCCGAAACCTCGAACGAGCCATGAGAGTTTCCCGGGTTGATCCCGATGTCACCATAATCAGCGTTCAGGTCAATCGTAGGGAGATGCTCGGCTGATGCCCCTTTGCGATAGTATTCCGCTGCGCGTACCTGTTGAACCGCTCCTAGGTAATCGGAACGGGAGGCGTATGCGCGCTGCAGACTCTGTTCCACTCCGAGCGTCGCCAGGGTGTCGTATGGAGCTTTCGAAACCAGTTCGATTTCCTGGCCGACAGGTAACCCGATGGCGCGCACTAACGCGAGCTTTTGCTTGGCAAAGTCGTTGCGAGAAGCAATCAACTGTTGTTGCCGGTTTTGCATTTCCACTCTAGCTCGAAGTGTGTCAATGGCGGGGCTTAAGCCTGCGTTCTGCTGGTCCGTCGCTTTTTCATGGAGCGCCTGCGCGTTCTTCAGTTGCGCTTCCGCCGTTTCCACTCGAGCACTGCCAGACAGGGCCTGCAGATACGCATTGCCGGTGGCGAGCACCACCAGGTCACGTGCGTCTTTGTAGCTGTAATGAGCGGCGTGCTCGTCTTCCGACGCTCCGCGTTCGCGATAAAGCGCTTTAAGATTCAAAATTGATTGGGTAAGGTACACGCGAGCATCGAAGTATCCGTAGGGGCCGACGATGGTCGGGAATCCTGGAAAACGCAGACCCTCGGCTGCCAGGTTTTCTTGTGCTGCGTTCTCGCTGATTCCGGCATTCAAATTGGGCAAAAGGGCGCTGAGCTCCTTCCACTTCTCACCGCGCGCGGAAATGGTGTTGTAGCTTTGCAGCAAAACTCCCAGGTTGTTCTTGAGAGCGAGATCAATTGCGTCCTGAAATGTGAGGGAAATCGCTTCGGAGCTGATTTTGCCTTGCGGAACGCTACCCGAGTAAGGACTCTGGCCTGACGGAAGGCTGATCTCGTTCGCGCCGGAGGATCCCGTGTCGGGTGCCGTTTGCGAGTATCCAGCGGTAGGTGTCTGCGCGATAGCCAATCCGGGCAAAGCTGCGACCAGACAGAGGATTGCCGTCATCACGGTGGCGATCCGCCCGGGTTTTCGTGGAGAGAATCTCGTGAAATTCAGTTCTTCCATGGCGGAGAGGGGCGGAATGCAATCAATACAATAAGTTATCTTGATTCCAGGTGCGGGATTATAGATGCAAACGATTCTTTTCAGGGACACTGGACCTGTTAAGAGCCATCCGCTTTACAAAACTTTGCCTTCCGAGAGGGAAACTGTTGCATCTAAACGACTAAAGAAAGCCCGGACGGAGGATCGTTTTGAAAAAGCTCAGTTTAGGCCTGGCGTTCATTTTGTCTTTGCTTGTCCCCAATGCCCTTCATGCACAACAATTTGACGCTGCCTTTGGCGTCGGTACTATTTTGGCACCGTCAGCTTCTAGCGCGACTGGAAACCACAATCCGGTCACTCTGAGCGGCGGTGCTTATCCGGCTTTCAGTGCCGATATTCTTTTGAAAAATCAGTTCGGCGTGAGCGGCGAGCTGGCTTGGAGGGCCAGCCGGATTATCTACGGAGGTTTCGCCCCGGCGCGTCCGCTTTTTTATGACTTCAACGGAATCTATGCTCCCAAACTGGGCAATCACGCGGCCGCCGAACTCCAAGCCGGACTTGGATGGGAGAGCATTCGTTTCTATCAGGGATTCACCAGTTGCGGCACCTTCAGCTGTACCGACTTCGTTAGTAGCAATCACTTCATGGGTCACTTTGGAGGCGGCATTCGTTACTACATCCACGGTCACATCTTTGTCCGCCCAGAAGCCCATTTGTACCTGATCAAAAATAACCAGGAGTTCAGTTCTCCGGTGGCGACACGGGTAGGCATTTCTCTCGGTTACACCTTCGGACCAGGCTTCTAGCCCGATTTCCGACACTTGAAAGATAGCAAGCATCTGCAACAACTGCGTTTGCAGCAGTTGCTCCGACGGTATCGACGGTGGCCCGTGCTGGCGTACGTTGCGTCAAACGCCACGACAACTGCTTCAGTACTTTGTCCACCATGTCCACGGATGCGCGCAGCGGATATCCTTCCGCCCTCGCTCCTCCGGCGACAAATAACTTGGCGACAAATAATTTTAAAGATGTGATTCCGCTGCTGATCGGCTTCTCGCCTGCCCTCTTCTACCGTCCCAGGCTACGGATCAGGAGGGATTTTTCAGATCCTACGAGGGAATGGAAAGTAGCAATACTCTCAACGAAATCGCGAGCCTCGAGAGCCGCATTCGAACCTCCGGCTGTACATGTTTGCCGCCCGGAACCGCGTACGCAAATCGCGCAGTAGCAGCCTGGGCGCATAGTGTGTGTAGAAATAGGCGACCGTGACAACTGGGGCTGGAGATGACGACGTTGGGAGAGCTGCAGAATCTGCCGAAATGGCGCAGAATTGTTCTGCTACTCGCGTCGTTTCTCGGCCTGGTTGCCGGGCTGTGCACGGTTTTTGTGTTGGTTGTGACCGCGGCTCAGGGCTGGCAGGAACACACCCGGGCACAGTGGCCGGAGGCAACGGCGCAGGTTCAGCGATGCGGCCTGGATATTTACATGCACAAGCCAGAGTCGTACTGGATCGATTGCAGTATCAGCTACAGGGTTGGCGGCGAGGGAATTGTGTCCCACGTTCATTCGCACAGCACGCCGGCGCCGCGACGGGTCATCTGGCAATACCCGCCGGGGCAGTTCGAGAGACTGCAAGAGTGGGTGGATGCGCATCCCAAGGGGACGCCGATCGTAGTGCATTACGACCCCGCAACCAGAGCGCGGCGGTTCTGGTGGCGACCGATATGCCGCAGGGTGGACCACGGACGCCGGGTAACTTGACCCTGCTGGGAATCGCAGCGCTGAGTTGCGTGGTAGTGGTGGCGATCGCGCGAATCACGCGGCCGCGATCCCCTGCGGTTAACGGAGGCGGTTAAAAGCCGCCCCCGGTTCAAAACATTGCTGCTGATTCGAGTTTTCCGCGGCCTACTCGAAGGCTTTTCGCAGGAAACGCCGAATTCCGAAATCGTACAGAGCCGCTCCCGCCAGCCCGCCCAAAAGCGGAGCCAATACCGGAACCCACCAAATACGGTTTCCGTCGGTAATGCCATTATTTCGAAAGCCAGCCACTACCGTAAATAACCTGGGGCCGAAGTCACGCGCTGGATTGATTGCGTACCCATGCATGCCCCCAAAACTCATGCCTATTGCGACCACCACTAGTCCGATCATCAATGGAGCCATGTTGGCTCCCGGGGGCGTGTTGTATTCGTCTGTGATGGCGAAAATGAAGAGCAATAGCAGGCCGGTGCCGATCACCTGGTCCAAAAATCCCGCCTGAAGTATCGCCGGAAAAGCAGGAAAAGTAGTAAAGACCCCCGCAGTTCTTTCCAATTGAGGGTCGACCTGATGAAAAGCGGGAAGATAATTTTTGTATACCAGCGCCGCGGCCACGAACGCTCCCGCAGTTTGCGCGAAGCAGTAGGGCAGGACTTTACGCCAGGGAAATCCCCGAAAAACGGCCAAAGCCAGAGTGACAGCGGGATTGAGGTGCGCTCCGGAGACTTTGCCCGCGATATAGATGCCCATCGTCACCGCCAGCCCCCATGCCACGGTGATGTTGGTAAAGCCTCCGTGAACCACCTCACCCGGCACCTCGGAGGGGAAGAGCACGACCATGGCGACTACTCCTGTTCCCAACGCTATGAGAACAAAGGTTCCCAGGAACTCGGCAATCAACTCCGCTAGCAGGGGAAACTCGGGACTCATCGGTAGTCTCCTGTATTTACAGGTCCGGGAGGCGCGACGTAGTCTAACAAAAATAACCACTTACGACGATGGTCTCCCGGTCGGCCTGACGCTGTAATCCCCGAACAGCAAAATGGTAAGGGGTTGCGCTTTTGAAGCCGGGCCGCTACGCGGGTTAGCAGACGCATCTAATAGCCAGAGACGTGGGTTTCGAGTCCGGGGAGTGTAATGCGACGTATTAGCTTAAAAAACTGTCCTCATTGTGGTTGCTCCAAGATATATTCATCAACTTTGCGTACTTTCGGGGATAGGTTATTACTTCTTTTCTTTCTCCGACTTGTGAGATGTCACGTCTGCATGCGGCGGCACCTCAGACCCACGTTTGTTCGAACTGCCCCCAATCCAGCTCGAAAGCCAGCCCTGGGACGTCGGGAGGAGGTTTTTGCGTTCAGGGAAAGAGAAGAAGGGCCCGCATACCGCTAAGCAGAGACCCGGTTGAACTGTGCGTTCCGAGATTAACCGTTGCCTTTAGGGCGTCTCGATAAAGTCAAGTAGCCGGTCTTGTGCCAGTCCCTGTCTTCTGCTTCAGGTTTTCCCTGCAAATATCGTGCACTCATTCAACGTCGTTCCAGCCCTCGGTGTTCATTATCAGTCAGAACCAGGTCGCAAGGGTCTTCTTTACTTGTAGCGCCGGGACGCCGTAGTCCCGTTCTCTTCCATCAGGACCACATGACGAGCTTTTTCTAGAGCATTCCCGATGGGACTCCGAGCCCTCGGCTCGTCTTCGATCAGAAATATTTCCTGACGGTTCCAATCTCGCTAAGATTCGCGATGCAGAGAATCCGATGTAAGGATCAAACAGGAAAACGTAGGAAGTCCGAACTGTGTGTGGGTATCGGGAACGATGGGAAACCGAGGTGAAAAGTAGAACCTTGGGGTGGGAGACGGGAATTGAACCCGCAACGTCCGGAGCCACAGTCCGGTGCTCTACCGATTGAGCTACTCCCACCGTACCTCGACGATTATAGCAAGCTGGAGGTTGGAGCCGATTAAAGAGAGAGATGTTAAATCCGGCGTCGTCTTGCAGAGCTGGAGAAGATTTCAGGGACGGCCGACGCCTGCGTATTCGAAGCCCATGGCCCGCAGACGTACTGAATCGAGTAGATTCTTTGTGTCGACAATTACTGGACGTTTCAGCAGATGTTTGATGCGATCGAAATCGAGGCTGCGAAACTCCGGCCACCCGGTTCCGACTACCAGTGCATCCATACCCTCGGCGGCGTCGTATGGCGTTTCACAGTAATGAACCGTGCCGTTCAATTCCATGCGGGCCTCGGGAATCGCGACCGGGTCATACGCGCGTACCCGTGCTCCCTTGGCGACCAGACTCTTTGCGAGATGTAATGACGAAGAACCCGCAACCGAGTTGGTATTGGGTTTGAAAGCCAGGCCAAGGATTCCGACGTCTTTGTTGTGTACCGAGTGCACGATGGCGGAGATCTTTTCCATGATCCGGTCAGCCAGGCCGTGATTGACTTCACGGGCCGCAGTCAGCACTTTCAGTGAAACGCCTTTGCCACGCGCCAGTTCAGCCAAGGAATCCATGTCAGATGCGGCGAATAATCCGCCCATTCCGGCGCCCGGTTGCAGGCAGCGAGGCGCAATCTTTTTGTCCAGACCGAGCGCCAGGGACAAGCTGACGGCGTCGGCATTCACGTGCTCGCACAAGCTGGATAATTCGTTGATGAACGAAATCTTAGTGGCGACAAAAGCGGTGGCCGACTCGCGTACTAGTTCCGCGGTCTCGTGATTCGTCACGATAACCGGAACTCCCCGCATGACCAGTGGGTGCAAAATTTGTTTCAGCGCCAGCACTGCGTCATTGGACGCGCTTCCCAGAATGATGCGGTCAGGCCAATTGAAATCTTCCATGGCACAACCCGGAGTGACGAAAACCGGCTGCGACACGATAGTGGCTTTTAATCCCGCCTCTTTCAATCGCTTTTCGACGGAGGTAGCGGTTCCTACTCCTACCGGCGTCATGATGGAAAGAATGGGTGGGTTAGGAGCGAGGCGTGCAATTCGAATCGCCAGGTCCGCCAGATGGTCGGGCGTATCCTCAGCCAGAAAAATTACCTGCGCCTTCCGCGCAAAGGATTCAATGTCGGTGGAATAGGCCAGACGTCCGGATCGTACATTCCGCTTGATCACCTCGGTGAGATTCTTCTCAAAGAAGGGCACATTTCCCTGGGCCATTTCGACCATGCGCGAACTATCGGGATGGCAGCAGGTTACCGGAGTGCCAAAGTCGGCCAAACAGGCTGAAACTATTGTGCCTAGATAGCCTGATCCGTAAACCCCTGTCTGCATATGCCTCCCTGCCTGGATCTCACAGAACCCGCACGGGAAGCGGCGTCCACGCAGCAACCCAACATCTTATGTACATCCTGCGGGAAGCGTTGGCAATAGACGGGAAGGTCATGTACCACAGGCTGCGGACAGTGCATTCCTGCGAGTTCCACGTCGGCAGATTGAGAAGTTACGTTGGCACTTGGCGTGCCTGTTGGCTCCGCACTTCGACTCTAGCGCATGACGAGTTGACGGCCCAGGCGGACTTCCGCCAGGTCTACCCATCGGTTGGGTTCTTCTTCTCGCACGAAAATCAATTCACGTACTCGAATATCCCGACTGCCAGTAAAGTGATTCCAGCGCTGGCTGGCGATTTGAAACGCCTGTTGCGCTTGCGCTTCTGTCCCCATTTTCACGATGGTCAAATGCGGCATGTAAGGCCATTCTTCTTTTGACGTCAGAGCCCCTGTGGCGAGCATGTCGTGAAGCTCGCGCATCCGGTAGGCGCCGCTGGCAACGCGGATGAAAACCGTGGCCGTGAGCGGGCAGAAGGTCTCAACCTCTCCCAGAGTGACGGTGAATGGCTCAACCTGGCTGCAGATTTCCTCCAGGGTTTCACGGGCAGCCGATTCCGTGCTGGACAGAATTCGCGGCGGAAGCACTGTCAGGTGCGCGGCCAGGTGAGAGTGCTCAGGGTGTAGCCGCCGTCGAAGGTCTTCGACAAACTCCCCGACTGGATTCTTGAGGTAGGCCACCAAAGCGTAGCGCGCAGTTGGAATCATCCCACGCAAATTATACGCCGTGGCCGTTAACGGGAGCGGAATTGGGCTCCAATCCGCTAAGAGAATGGGTGCCCTAGGTTTGCCTGGGGTTGGCAAATCTGGGAGCCGGCGATCGACTATTGATCAAAGATACCTTCTAACAGTCAGGGCGTTGCAGACCTGTTGGCGCACCGGCCTTGAGTCCGTACGGCGGGTCTGAACGCTCTCCTCATTCTGACGACCTCTCGAAAAAACAATAACTTGGGAGTTTGCTCTTCGCTCAAGCACATCCCTAGTGCCTCGAACCAGAGGGGTTCCGACACTATTTTGACAGAGCCCGTACCGATTGGGTGCAGGAGGCACGATCTGTCAGCCGGCCCGCGTAATGGCTATCATGGAGTTGGAGGACATTTCGCCATGCGCACGCAGGTGGAACGGCGCACCGTCAATCTGGCTGCTTATCCGGATCTGGCAGTCATCTATCTTGGGATGCGAGTTAATCGCATCACCGGAATCAAGACACTGCTAGGCTTTGGGCCGAAGATCTCTTCCTCTGCTGCGGCGCAGCCCGAGGGACTGCTTCGGCACGAGACAATCATCTACTCGTTATTTCCAATGCATGTTGGCATGCGCCAATACTGGCGTGACTTAAGCTCACTTTTGGCGTGGACCCGCTCGGACCCGCACCGGCAGTGGTGGCAGAGTTTTTTGAAAGACTCCGGCGGAACCGGGTTCCGGCACGAAACGTATCTTCGACGCGGGGGCATCGAGGCTGTTTACGACGATGTCCCGGAAACCATCGGTTTAATGGCCTTCGCACCCGTGGTGCCGGCTCGCGGACCGATGTTTGGCGCAGCAGCCCGGGCCGAAAAGGAATTTGGCCAGCGCCCCGTACTGTCTGAGGAAGAGCTCTACGGGGACCCAGAAATATAAGCCAGAACTATCAAATGGCGATGATCGCAATGTGACCAAGAGGTGAATTTCTTCCGGGTATTTGTCCCCATTGCGGGCCACAGGTCGGCGTTGCTTGCAAGCATCCGTGGACTGGTCGTGGAGAGACGAAATTATGCGATATTTCGCGTTCGTGATGTCGGGATAGAAGCCGCCGAGTTAACTGCCGGATAATCTTCAATGGCTTTCGCCGGGTGACGGGAAACATGCCACAGCGCGAGTTCGACTCGGTTCCACATTGCAACCTTGTCATAGATCTCCCGAATGTAATTTTTCACAACCTGCTCAGTGGTGCCGATCTCTCGAGCGATCTCCTTGTTTTTCAAGCCTTGGGACACAAGATCGATAATCCTCTCATCTCTCTGTTTGAGTATGCGGCTACCTTCGTGATTGTTTCGCACTCGGGTCTCCTAGAGCGGCTAATTTCGCCCAGCGGGCAAACGCGCGTTTGATAAAAGGGCGCAACTCGGCGGGACTACCTTCCGATGGAAAGTAACTCTTTCGAGTATCACCCTTGATGACGGTCGAATGAAAAAGACGTGAAATTCACACCGGGAGAAAGAGGTCAGGAGGCAGCCCATAGATCCCGCACATACAAGCAATTCGAAATGCAAAAGACAGAACGGGCCACGGACCTACGGTAAGGATTGTTGTCCCAAGCGCCCTAGCATCGATCCGGTTGAATTTTACCTGAGAGTTCGCGAACATTGAGTGCCCGACCTGCCACAAATCTGTCCAGCTGAAAACTGGCCAAACGCGTCCGCGTATGGCAGACTGTGATGCATGGCAAACGAGCAACCAAACCAACAACATCGCCCTCAGTTTCGCGAAGATTATAAGGTTCAAAAGCTCATCGAACGCATTGAGAAGAAACTGATACTCCAATCGAAAGCCGCTCGCGAGGTAAGTCAATCAGGGTCAAAAAACTAGGCCCGATCACTATTGGTCGTCATGTCATACAAGCCTCCGGCGAAAACAAAGGTTGGGGGCCGGCAGACCTTTGTCTCGTTGCACGCTACGTTTATGATTCGCTTGATCAGGCGCTGCAGGGCAGAGATGAAAAAGACTGTGAAATTGCGGAAGGAGGACTGAGTGAGGATTACACCGGAGTTAAGCGACGACAAAACGATAATCTTTGTTAAAGTTCCATGAAAAGTCGACCGCAAAGTCTTAGCATCAATCGGCCAGGGAAAGAGAACACGCGTTGTCGCGCTGGGCTCTCTAATGCTTGCTTTTGCCACCGGAGCGTTCCGGAGATTTCAATCGACTGTTTGATATACCGGCATGCAAAATTCAGATCCTTAGCGAGCCACGGAACCCCCTGGCAGCATAGTAAGATTCCGCACCGTTGTGATACAGGAACACAGTGTCGAACCGGCGATCACAAAAGAGGGCGCCGCCGAGTTTTCTAATAGCAGAAGGTGTTTTCACCCAGCTCGACGTTTTCGTATCGAAATCTTCAAGCTTCTGCAACTCTCGATACTGTTCTTCCGTCAAAAGCTCAATGCCCATGGCAGCTGCCATATCCATGGCGTTATCCTTTGGCTTAAGTTCTTTCCTCGACTCCAGCGCTTCACGGTCGTAGCAAATACTTCTGCGGCCTTTGGGGCTTTCCGCTGAACAATCATAAAAAATGTATTCGCCCGTCTCCTTGTCATAGCCAACTACGTCGGGTTCACCGCCAGTTCTTTCCATTTCGTTGAGTGACCCCACTTTTTCCGTATTAGCTTCCAGCTTTGCTTGTACTTTGGCCCAATCAAGACCTTTGTGCCGACTCAAGTTTTTCTCAAAACGGGCTTTCAATGCCCTGAGTAGTTCTTCACGCTGTTGCAGTGACAAGTGTTTTCCATGGCTATTGACCCTTCGCGCTCTGGTCGCTTTCATAGTCGTCATTTCCCGCGTTTCTCATCTGTCCTATACAAAACGTCGGCAATCCTGCTTGGAGCTTCCACTCCCTCCAGGCTAAGTGCAATTCATTGATAAGTTATTTTATCTCCCCACACGGGCGCACGAGAATATGTCCGCCATTCCCGATAATGGGTGCCTCAGCCGCGATTTCCGCAGCATCTTCCAATGATTCCGCGTTTATGATGATGAAGCCACCTTCCGTAGTATCGGGGAAGCGGTAGTCTTCGGCGCCACTCTGGTCGATCCGTTTCCCGTCCGGCGCCAACGGGTATCCGATCTCCAGCCTTTTGGCCTTTGAAAGGTCAGCCATCCACTTTCCCCAGGCCGCCATATGCTTTTTCCGAGCCTCTTGGTCTGCCCTATCAAGATTCTCGTACCGAAGCGACATGTTGCCGCCAAAGAAGGTGAGCATGTATTTTTTTTCATGAGTTTACCCTCTTTATCTGACCATCATCGGACGGCATATGTCTAATGCTCCGGCCCGCATCATCGACAAACCTTCCGTCAATGCTTTGCAGAGGAGCTTTCGGAAAGAGTTGCCGACGATACATTCAGGACAATGCGCTCAGAAAAGATATCTTGGCCCACCGTGATCTCACCACCGCGCGAAAGGGAAAGCGATGACGAAGCAGATAACTGCGGACTGCCGCCTTATTCTCGGTGCACGCTTTTCTCGAATGCGGATTCGTCTTGATGTCGCACAAGAATCCGGAAGGCGAGCATGTGAGTGATCAGCAGTAGCGACACAATGACAGTCGGAATGAAGTAAGTGGCTCCCAACTGCCCCGCCAACAAACCCGCGTGGTTGGCCTGATAGAAAGCGTTCAGGACATCGACTGTGCCCCAAAGATTGAAGACCCACGCGATGACAACACCCGCCACGCTTGGCAGCAATGGTAGCGAAAGCAACGCGAGTGTCGCCGCCATGACGTCTCCATAGGCCGCGGAATGCGCGAAGGTTGATGGCAGGCGAGGTGATACGACACCTGGTACTAGGAACGCCAACCCGATGAAGCGGCAATTGTGAAAACTTACTTACGGCCGGAAATGTGCGACCGTCCCGAGCACGGCTGCCCCCTGGCGGCACTTTCGCCGGAACTAGCGCGGGCAGACGAGAGGATGAAGCCTCAGATTGTGGCGGAGCTCGTGAACTACAGAAATCGAATGGTGCCGTTCATGCCTGGCCGGCGAACGGTGGATAAGGAACGTGCTTTCTTTGCGATTTTTTCAACAATGATCGGAGCAATTGAAATTGCTCGCATGATACCCGATCCCGCAACGCGACAGATTGTGCTGGCAAGCGCCAGAGATTTTCTCTTGCGCAGCTTCTGACCTCGTCGATCATAAGGCCCGGAGAGTCCTGACACAGTTTTGCTGGCCAAACGGAGCAAGACGAAAGCTCTCGCAATCAGCAGCGTTTTCGCAGCTTCGTGGAAGTGGTTTAGAATGAGGAATCACTTGAAGTCGGGGCGTAGCGCAGCCTGGTAGCGCACCTGCCTTGGGCGCAGGGGGTCGTAGGTTCAAATCCTATCGCCCCGACCAATATCCCCTGCAGCATCAGCACATTCTGGAAGCAGCAACTGCTGGATTCCCAAACTTGGGTCCGATTTGGGTCCAATTAGCAGCGCTTCCAGTTTCATCACTGCCGATCGTCGGTCTTCTGTCAGCGAATGCAGGTAAACCTGTGGGGTGATCTCGCTTGACGAGTGACCCAACAGTGCCTGCACCGTACCGAGCGGAGTTCCGATCGAATCGTGCAATGTGGCGTTCGAGTGGCGCAGCAAATGCCAATTCACGTTGCCGAATCCCAACGCCGTTGCCGCAGGCTTAAGCTGCCTGGACAAGAGCGTGTGCCGATCCAGCACCGTGCCTCTACCGCTGGAAAAGACCAGGGCCTCCGAATCGCACCGAGCCGCAGCATATCGGCCCGATAACAGTTCAACGCCAAGGAATCCCAACGGAATCAGACGCACGCCGTGCCTGCTCTTGGGCTCATCGAAATGCCCGTCGTAGACCGTTTGTTCCACGCGGAGCAGCGAGGCTTCGAAGTCGACGTGCCGCCAGCGCAGGGCCAGCTATTCGCCGATCCGAAGTCCCGTGACAACCAGTAGGAGAACCAGCGACCGAGACGGTTCATGCAGCCTCGACAGCAACTGTCGCAGCTGGTCTGGTGTAAGCACCGTTCTTTGACGGTTTCGCAATCGCCTGGGAAGTCTGGTCATTCGCACTGGATTGGCCTCGATGTATCCCCACTCAACCGCCGTTCCCAGTATCTTGCTGAGAGCACACTGCAAGTGATGGACTGTCTCCCAAGCTAGACCTTTCGTCCGGTGGCGCCCGCGGATACTGGACAGTGGAGAGTGTTACCTCGACAGGGTATAGGTCTGCCGTTCGGGTTTGCACGAGCCGCCACTACACCCGAAGGCTTTGCACAACCAATCGATGGTAAACGCGGGGGAACACTAGTCTTTAGCTGCGACCTAATACTCTCTCGGATCCGCGTGAACGACGCTTGCTCTAGGCGATCTCTTACTGAGGAAATTTAACGAAGTCGCGCAACGTTTAAATGCGAGCCGATACTCGACCGCGGAAAATCCAACACGAGACCACAACAGCAAAGGGGTATGGTTTACCAGGACGCGCCAAAGTGTACACGTAATTCTTCGATTTGTGCCGGCGACAGAGGCTCGGGTTTTGGCATGCAGGTTAGCCATAAGCGCGCTGTCTCTTCCAACTCTTCCAGAGCAGCCATCGCGGATGTCGGCGAATCATGCCAGACATTGGGTCCAAGGCGGTCGATCATGACAGCTCGGATCGGCTTCTTTCTCGTTTTCATTACCTCGATGATCTGGGCCACGATTTCGCCGACGGCTGGATCGCCCGGGCGATGATATGGGATGAGCGGCACATGTCCGACTTTCATTACGTAATAGGGAGTGATGGGCGGCACGATATCGTCCGGGTTCCATACACCGGAAAGTGTAAGGGCAACAAGGTGCGTGGAATGAGAATGGATAACGCAAGATGCAGTTTCTTCGGCAGCATAGATTTTCCGGTGAAGCGCCAGAGTTTTGCTGGCGCGATCACCACTGTGCTGGACGCCATCGTTGCCCACTTTTGCAAGTTTGTCGGACTCGAGAAATCCCAGGCAGGCATCGGTTGGAGTGATCAAATAACCATCCGACAGGCGCACACTGATGTTGCCGGCAGTGGCGTGTACGTAGCCGCGATTGAATAGTGAGCGCCCGACACGGCAGATTTCTTTTCTCAGTTCCTGTTCTGTCATCATAGATCTATTTGAGCAGCGTGAAAGCTTTTCTGAAGAAATCCTGCGATCCAAAGTTGCCAGATTTTAAAGCTATGTGCAGACCAATCGCGTTGTTTGCGGTTGAAGTCGCATAGCACCACGGCACGCCCGGATCGATTTGCGGGCCAATCTGCATCTGCTGAACGTTAAGTGCCCGGACACATACCCCTGCTGTTTCTCCGCCGGCGACCACCAATTGCGCGACTCCTCGTGCCACGAGGCCACGGACCACAACGGAAAGCGCACGTTCGACAATTTCCCCACTGCGCTCAACTCCTAATGCGGCATGCGTAGATTGGACGGCAGCGGGCTCGGCTGTAGAGTACACGAGCAACGGCAGGGCAGGATCGGCGCTCCAGCGAGAATCCGCCCACGAGAGCGTCTCCTCAATTTGCGCATCGAGGTTGGATGCGAGTTGTACGGGATCCAAAGCGCGTGCAGCCCCGCCCCTATGTAGGAACTCTAGCACCTGTGCACTCGTGGCAGCAGAGCAACTGCCGGAAATAATGGCTCTCCGTCCGGATGCCCGAGGCAGTTCGCTGGATTTAGGGGAGCGAATGAATCCCCATTGCTCCGGCAGGCCAATGCCAAGTCCAGAGCCGGCAGTCACAAGGCGTGCCGAGTGTAGAGCCGCTGCCAACCTCTTGAGGTCCTCGTTGCTGACTGCGTCCGCTATGGCAATCGAGACTGCCTCAGTACGAAGCTTGTCGATCCGTTGAGCAATCGCAATTGCTGACTGTGCGACAGTTCGATAGTCAATCAACCCCACCGTCCTGCCACTATCAGGAGCTAATTGGGTCTGCAAGAAACGCACAAGGTTGGGGTCGGTCATCGGTGTCAGCGGATGATTTCGCATCCCGCTCTCCGAGAGCAAGACGTTGCCCACAAAGAGATGTCCCTTGAATACAGTGCGATCGTTATCAGGGAAAGCTGGAACTACGACGCTGAAGTCGCAATCCAACTCGTCCATCAGTGCTTCGATGACCGGGCCGATATTGCCTTGCGCTGTCGAATCGAAGGTAGAACAAACTTTGAAATAGATTTGGCGGGCGCCTTGCCTACGCAACCAGCGGCAGGACTGAAGCGATTGCTCGACAGCTTCTGCCGCTGGAATGGTGCGTGACTTTAATGCGACGACAACCGCATCCGCATCGATGGCGTCGTCCTGGTCAGGTACATCGACGGTGAGTACTACGCGCATTCCCGCTCGCACCAGATTATTCGCGAGATCGGTTGCGCCGGTGAGGTCGTCTGCAATGCAACCCAGGATGATGCTTTTCATTGTTCTTTGACCAGGACGGTCTAGTCCGGATAGTAAGTCAATCGAACCTCTTTCGGCTCACACGCTGGGTGTTGCGGTTGTCTTCAGTTTCGCGCTCCGGTTCCCCCCGCCTTGGAGACTTAAGCCGCGAGCGGTTCTGAAGTCCTCAAGACGAACGTCTTTCTCATATATTTGGGCACATGCCATTCAACTTTTAAACCAGAAGGAAAATATCCGAAGTCGCCCCCGCGCAGGGTTAGGGGTTTTCCGCTCTCGGGTGTAATGGTTGCTTCGCCCTCAAGAACCATGACGAATTCATCCCATGAGTAATCCCATTTGAATTTGCCGGCAGTGCACTCCCAAACGCCTTGCGTTACCAGTTGATCTGGCGATTGAGCCGCAGTCCAGGTTCGTGCTACCGGCGTGCCCTCGGTTACGAGTGCCGCTGGAATCGGAGTATCGCTGAATTGAACCGCCGAGGATGTATTGCCCTTTGCTGCCGAGTTCATGACTGGTTCCTTTTTTATAGTCTTAAAAGCTCAACTTCTACAAACTTCAGGCTGGCTCGAATCGAATTTGCGGTCACGTCGCGATCAGGACTTAGTCGCTTGTTCGACGGTTTCCAGCGTAGATGCGATGCCTCTTCGAATGATTGCGGTATCAGGGCCTATTCCCAGGACCCGAAACTCTCGGTCCTGGTATTCCCTAAGAGTCTCATCGCTCTCCGCAATAGTGCCTGCGTGTTTCCCGTGATTTCGAATTTCGACAAGCATTTCGTCTTGCTTGGCCCTGACACTGGTGGAGTTTGGAGCGTTGAAATCCTGGACGTCGAGGAAGAAAAAATCGACGCCGTCAATTGAGGTCATCTCGCGGAGCTTTGCTTGGTTCCACTTCGAATTGATGACCGGCACAATCAGGCTGCTTGCATCGGACTCTGGTGTGTCGTTCGCCGAGGATTGTCCGGAAGGACTCCTCGAGGGTCTTGATCCTTTGACGATTGATCGCAACTGGTCTGCGGTTTCCACTCCCGGTATAAGGACGCCATCGGCACCGAGATCCAAAGTGCGATTGATGAGTTCCGGGCTTGCCCCGGGCAGCCGCACCAGAGCGACAGTCTCGCTGCGAGCTGTGGCCCTTATGTGTTCAAGAACCTCGGCCCAATCGACATGTCCACGGGCAGCGTCAATCACAATCCAGTCGAATCCCAGGCCAGTTGCGATCTCGCTGACGGCAGCCGTGTCGAGAGTCACCCATACGCCATACACGGGTTCGTTTGCCTGCAGCTTGCGTCGAAAGCGATGCAATGCAGTAGATTTCATTTCGTCGCCTCTTTTCTACGAAAAGGCCAACCAGCAGGTGCGGAGCCATGGCCTTTCTTCAAAGTTGGAGCCGTTTCCATTTTTGCTGGAAGGCGGGGCTGTCGAAGACTTCAGGATTGATGACGTGGTTCGGTCGCCGTCCCGAAGCGATGTCTACTATTCCCTTGCAGGAAACTCGTCCCATATCGCGAAGGATTTCATGGGTCAGACCGACTGCATGCGGCGCCAACAGGACGTTGTCCAAAACGCCAAAACGATGGGGTTTATCAAACGGCTCACCTACAAAAACATCCAGCGCAGCCCCGGCAATACGATTTCCTTCGAGCGCCGCGAACAGAGCGTCTTCGTTCACGATCCCACCCCGCGCGGTATTGATCAGGAATGCTGTTGTCTTCATCAGAGCCAGTTCTCGCTGGCCAACCAGATTGCGTGTGTTGGCATTCAGCGGGCAATGAATGGAGACAAAGTCCGCTTGTTGCATGAGCTCTTCAAGCGAAACCATGCGAACGCCGAGCCGTTGGGCCAATACTGGGTCGACGAAGGGATCGAAGGCAATTGGTTGCGACATTCCGAAACTTTTGAGTAGTTCGACCGTCGCTCGCGCGATGCCGCCGAAACCAACGGATCCGAAAGTACGATCTCGCAATTCGATTCCCACATATTGTGAGGCGAGATTCCATTGACCGCTACGCACCAGCAAGTCTTTCATCCGGAAATGGTGACTCAATGCAATCATCCACCCGACTGTCGCTTCGGCCATCGACCGTTCGACTCCACCGACTGCGTTGAAGAAGACGATATCTGCGGCCGTGCAGGCTTGGACATCGATATCGTTGTATCCAACACCGAAGCGTGCTATCGCGAGGAGATCCTTGCATTGAGAAATGCTGTTGCTGTCGATACCGGCGTCCATAACGATGGCCCCGTAGACTCCTTCAAGTTGCTCCGGACGAACGACAGGGAAAAACTCCCGCATCGGAACAGCCTCAATCCCGGGCAGACTCGTCAGAACGGATAGACCGATATCGGCGAAACGAGGTTTTCCATCACTAGCGAGTAAGTCGGCGGTAAAGGCAACCGGGAATCGTCGGTTTCGATTTTCAGTCATTGTTTGAGGCCACTCCGTTCAGTTTGTTCGGCGGGATTTAGCGATGTGGTGAGTGCGGTGTCTCGGCCGATCGACTGCAAAGTCTGCCGCAATCCTTTGATCAGCAACCCGCTATCGGATCCGACGGCGATCATGCGAAAGCCCTGCTTGATGCGCAGGCATACGTCTTCGGGGCTCCCGGCGATTATGCCGCAATGTTTTCCGGCAGCGCGAATACGATCCTTCATATTGAGCAAAGCCTCTGCCACGCCCGGACCCTGCCACTGGCCAGGGTAACCGGCGCTGGCCGAGAAGTCAGCGGGGCCGAAGAAGTAAGTGTCGACACCGGGCACTTCGAGCATTTGATCCAGATTCCTGGATGCTTCCACGGTTTCTAGATTCGGCAGGATCAATACGTTGTCGTTGGCTTCTACGACATGCGTGGCGAGGCATTGGGCCCATCCCGTTGCCCGGTCGCCGCCGACCGCTCGGATACCTTTGGGCGGGTACAGAGCGTAGTCGACGGTTCGACGAACGTCCGCGGCAGTGCTGATGAAAGGCGCGGATACGCCGTCGGCTCCGATGTCCAAGGATCGTTTGAAGAGACTGATATTCAATTCGGACACACGTACGATCAATACGGTCGAGCTTCGTACGGTCGTACGTATGTGCCGTTCGATCGTGGCCCAGTCGAACGAACCATGTTCGGCATCGATGGCTACCCAATCCAAGCCCGCTGCAACCGCTACTTCGGTGATACTCGGCGACGGGAGAGTGCTCCACAGACCGAACACCGGAATGTCCGCGCGCAACTTCCGCCGAAACTCTTGTAGCGCTTCAGTTTTCAATCTCGGCTCTCCATGACCAAACTCGTGTCCGGTGATCCAGCAGACACCGGTTTCCGCAGCTGCGCCAGGCGACTCTGATCTGAGAAATTTACAAAAATTCGAAATCTAAATTCAGGCTGTCCGGCTCGGCAACGCCGGGCATGGAGATCAGAAGAATTGAGCTAGTGTCTGCCGTTCATTCCCCGAAATAGTCTGGCCCCATCCGCTACCAAGGCTCGGCACTATGCTGCGGAAGGCGTGACCTTCCCAAAAACTGAACTTGTAGGATGTCGGACAACATCACCCTGCAATGAATCGCATTTAACTGGACTCGAATGGAACTGTCAAGGGCAAAGGTAAAATCAGAAATTCTGTGAACTCATAAATCACACGATTGCCGTCACGAAAGTCGGTGGGACATCAAAATGCGCTGTACGCCAGCAAAGGTCAGTGAAGCGGCGCATTATGCAACGCGTTGCGCTCCGGATTGGGAGAAGATTCTCCACTGAACCCGCGAGCCATTTCTATTTTTGCCCGAAACGCGAGCCCCACATTTGCGATCCGATCTCGTGTAGATTGCTTTGCGTGACTACAAGGCCCTTGTCCACGATGGTCTGGGGGACTTTCTTGCCGTCCCGCAGATCCGCGACGGCCTGTACGGAGGTCACGCCTTCAAGAGGAAGATCCTGGGCGCCATCGGCATCCAAATATCCGTTGACCATCATCTTGTAAGCCGTTCCGTCGCCGTCAAAGCTGCCCAGCAGAATGTGGTCCGCTTCTGTGACCTTTTTGTACTTTCCGGCGGCCATTAGCGCCGACTCCACCGAAGGCAACATAAAGTCTGACGAAGAAAAAATAAATCCGATGTCCGGATGGGCTTGCAGCGCATTGGTTACACCCGCCAGCGCTTTTTCCTGGTTCCACTCGGTAGATATGCGCGCTACCACGTCGATGGTGCCCGCGTACGGCTTAAGTGCGTCCTCGAAGCCGTCACGCCGTTGCACTGCATTGAAATCAGTGAGGCCGCCAATGAGAACCATCGCTTTATACTTACGGTGCGACTTCAACGCCAACTGTGCCATTGCTTCCACAGTGGCTTTGGTGAGAGCGTAGTTGTCATTGACAACAGCTACCCATTTAGCATCATTTTCGGCAGGAGGACGGTTGTAAAGAACGATTGGAATGTTGGCCTCGTTCGCGGCCTTGATCATGGGAATGACAGTTTGAGCGTCGACTGGCGCTATGATGATTCCATCGACCTTGCGGGAAATGAAAGTATTCACCTGCTCGTATTGACGATTTGCGTCAGAGTTCGCAATGGCCTCAAGAACTTCGAAATTGCGTTTGCCTAACTCTTTTTTGATGGTTTCGAAACCAACTACCCATCCTTCGCTTTGCAAAGACTCAAAGGCGACGCCGACAATGGGTTGATGCTTGGAGCTACGAGTGCAGCCGCCGAAAATGAAGAGTGTGGCGAGTGCAAGCGGTAACGCCTCGCGAAAAATATTCCTCATGGCTTTCGTTGTTAACACAAAAACTCTGACCAGACAAGGGACGGTTCGCGCTGTGTCGAACGACTGTGGATGATCGATCGCAGTATTCCGGAGCGCGGTAGAAAATAATTCACGTGTGAATCGGTATGGATAAGAAGAGCCTTGTGCGCGGGCTTTTGGTCGTATGTTTGATGTTCGGGTGTGTGGTCTGCCTGGCTGCCACGCAGAACGCGGAAAGCGAATTGGCAGCGAGCATTCGCGCGAAACTCGAAGCGGGCCAGTTCGATTCCGCAGTGTCGGAGTCTCGGGCGGCGGTTGCGAAGTATCCAGCATCGCCTACGATCTGCCAACTCCTAGGGAGCGCGCTCTTCAAGAAGGGCGAAATGGAAGAGGCGCGTTCGGCTTTTCAGCGCGCGATCCAGCTTGACCCCGGGGCCAGCGTGAACTATTACAACCTGGCTCGAGTCGATTTGAGTCTTAGCCGGTTGCCGGAAGCAATAACTTCCTTGGAAACATTCCTGCAATATGAGCCGAAGGATGCGGTGGCACACGTGCTGCTCGGCCGCGCCTACCACAATTTGAACCAGCCACTTCGCGGAATCGAGCAATTCAAAGCTGCGCTGGCCATCGCCCCCACGCTTCCCTTGGCGCATTTCCACTTAGGCTACGCAGAGTTGTCATTGGGAGATCGGGGGGCGGCTGTCGCGGAGTTTGAGGCAGAGATCAAAGTGAACCCGGATTTTGCAGATCCCTATTGGATGATCGGTAATATTGAGTTTGACCGTGGAAACCTCAATGCCGCGCAGACTCTTTTTATCCAGGCGATTGCACGCAAGCCTGAAGCTTTTCCCGCGCATTATGGTCTGGCTCGAGTCTTGGCGAGGAAAGGGAAAGGGTTAGAGGCAGAGTCTGAATTTCGGAAGGCCCTCGCCGCCGAACCCAATAGAGTCGAAGCGCATTACGCTCTGGCGCGGCTTTACCGGAAGATTGGGAGAGGGGAAGACGCCGATCGAGAGTTCGGCATCGTGACGGCGATGCACGCAAGTGGTCACGAGTAGTTCTGATTGCGAGCTGCGGTCTCGTCATAGCGAGTGAGTTCCTGGAAGGATATTTCGCCTGAATTCAAGTATTGCGTTGCCTCCGTATATTTATCTTGACAAGTAAGGCTGTGTTCAGATTGAATGCACGACATTCGATCAACAAGTTGTCGGACATCATACATGTCAGCAATTCTCAATTCAGAGGTTGGCTTTCCCGTCGGGGGCCGCGAAACGCTTTTGGACTCCGTTGCAAAGCGGATGATCCAACTCCTCATGGACAACCACTACAAAGCTGGCGAGCAATTGCCGTCGGAACATGAATTGGCAAGCCAGTTCAACGTGGGCCGAGGAACGATCCGCGAGGCCATCAAAGCCTTGGCTATCGTGGGCTTTCTTCGCGCGGAGCGAGGCAGAGGGACGTTCGTCGCAGAGCGCTCAGAGTTTCTCGTGGGGCCGATCGCATTAGGCTTCGATTCTACGTTGCCGTTGGATTCGTTGATCGATGCCAGGAAGCTGATCGAAGTCCAAATCGCGCGACTGGCCGCCAAGCGTTCCAATCAGAGTTCGGTTCGAGTGATGGAAGAACAACTCGCACTTATGCGGCGAGGGGCAGAGTCGGGCAACTCCGAGGAGTACTTACGGGGAGATGTTGAATTTCATTTTGCTATCGCGGACGCCGCCCAGAATCCTGTCCTAACTCAGTTCTTGACACTGATACGAAACTTGATGCGCCAGTGGGTCGCCCTGGTTCAAGGCATAAGTGGAGTTGCGGACGAGGCCCTGGAGCAGCACCGCGTAATTCTGGATGCGATCGTAGCGGGCAATGAGCGTCTGGCCGGGGAGGCGATGGAGCTTCATCTGGAAGCCATGGGCAAACGGCTTGCGCTGGCCAAGAAGAAACAAGTCGGGAAGAAGGCGTTCGCTCGCCGGGAAGCTCTCGAAAGCAGATGGGGCCCAGGCGCTCCTGAGTTCAGACCATCGACCGCTCCAGGCCGGCCGAAATCCGGGCCACCCGAAGAAGTGGGACAGTGAATTTGGATGGGCGAGTCGCCGTTGACGGCGCGCCTGTGATCAAGTACCGAGCTTTTAACTTTTGAGGAGGGACCTATGCCGTCGCTCAGGAGCCGTGGAGTACGTTCGCAGCCGTGCAAAGAAATAACTCTAATGGCAGTTTTCTTGTGCCTGGTGTGTCAAATCGGGTATGGCCAGACCGGTCAGGGCACAATCTCGGGCACGGTTACAGACCAGAGCGGAGCCTCGGTTGCTCAAGCGCGAGTGACGGCCAAGAATACGGGCACTGGGTTGGAGCGAACGGCGACGACAGGCGAGAGCGGTTCCTACGTTCTACCCAACCTGCCGGTCGGCACTTATGACTTCAGTGTTGTAGGGAACCAGTTCAAGACCCAGAATCTGGCAGGGGTGATCCTCACTACCGATCAGGCTGCCACGGTGAACTTTACCTTGCAGGTGGGGAGCGTAACAGAATCCGTGACGGTGGCTGGAAACCAGGATCTGATTGAGACCACAAGTCCGACGCTCAACCAGGTTGTAGGTGAAAGGGCGATTCAGGAGCTTCCATTGAACGGGCGGGAGCCGGCAGCTCTCGTAAATACAGCCCCGGGCGCAGTCAGCGGCACCCAAAGCAATGCCTTCGTATTTGAGAACACTTGTTGTACCTGGCCTGTACCCACGGGCGCCACGATAAATGGAGGGCGCATGGGGACGACCGCCTATCTGCTCGACGGTGGTCTCAACATGGATAGTTATACCTACGCCCCCGCTCCCTTTCCGAATGCCGATGCCACCCAGGAATTCCGCGTTGCGACAAACAATTACGACATTCGATATGGGTATTCCTCTTCTGGCATCGTGAATATCGTGACCAAGTCCGGGACGAACCAGTGGCATGGCAATCTGTTCGAATTTGTCCGCAACGATATGTTTAACGCATCGAACTACTTTTCCCACGAGGTTGATCCGCTAAAACGAAACCAGTTCGGCGGTTCGGTCGGAGGAAGATTAATTCGCGACAAACTATTCGTGTTCGGGAATATTCAGGGAACCATCGAACGGGTGAGTCAGACCGGTCAGACCGCGTTTGTGCCGACCGATGCAGAACTGGCCGGCGATTTCAGCTCCACGTCGACACAGTTAGTCAACGCGAACACCGGTTTGCCCTACGCAAATAACTTTATTGATCCCAGCACATTCAATCCTGTTGCGCTGAAGATCGAGGAGAGCATCCCAAAAACTACTTCACCGGACGGACTGGTGAATCTACCCGCGGTGCCTTTTAACGATCACTATAAGGAGTTTACAATCCGGGCGGATTACTATCCGACCCAGAAGCAACAGATCAGCTTTCGGACCTTCTTCGACGATTTCGACGAACCTGGTTTCGATGGTGCTGGAGATCTGATCGGGTCACACAATAGTCTGGCCACGAGATTCCAGTCATACACAGGCAATTGGACCTGGACGCTTAACCCCAACTTAGTGAGTCACCTTGTGGTTTCGTACGGTAAATTGAATGTCACTAGTTTCGGCGATCAGATCGGGGCCGATGGCAAGCCGGTGTGCCTCCCCTGCTACGGAACGAAGATCAATGATTTTCCGCAGTTCCCTCCAGTGCTCGACCTGTTCTCCGTGTCGGGAGGATTTACCATCGTCGGCAACACAAACTTCGACCCGCGATGGAACGCGCAGATCAGCGAGTCCGTCAACTGGACCAAGGGCAAGCATCTGGTGGTGGCCGGGGTGGACGTGATCAGGCAGGATATGTCTGAAGAGACTGACTTTCTGGCCCGTCCCCTTGTTGCCTTCACGGGCGAAGTGTCCGGAAGTTCCTTTGCGGATTTTCTGCTCGGACAAGCCAGCTTCTTTCAACAAGCCGGCGGCGAAGCTACGCATCCACGAGGAAATCTCTATGGATTTTATGTGGGCGACACTTATCGCGTAACTCCTAACTTCACGATTGACGCAGGGCTGCGATGGGAACCCTTCTTTCCTCCAACTGTCGTGGGAGGAAGAATGACGTTGTTCCGTCAGGGTTTGCAAAGCTCCCGATATCCGAATGCGCCCACCGGACTGGTATTTCCGGGTGACCAAGGTGTTCCGGAGGGTGGGTTCGAGCGTGAACTTCTTAATTTCGAACCCAGGGTGGGCATCGCCTGGCAACCTAAAAGGCTCCCCAACACCGCGGTGAGAGCTGCGTACGGAATCTTCATCAGTCCGAATCTCTTGAATGATTATCCTCACAGTGCCGACGGCGCGCCTTTCTCTCCCAATTTCGTACTCAACCCCGGACCTGACCTGGGCCCGTACATCGATTTGACCGATCCTTTCAAAAATGTCGCAGGTACGGGCGGCGTCTCTCCTTTCCCGCCCTTTGCGTCTCCGACGTTTGTTCCACCGTCTACCACAACCTTCGCACTACCAGTGTCGCTGCAAGATAACTTTGAACAGCACTTCACGCTGGGCAAGACACAGGCATGGAACCTTTCGCTGGAGCATCAGTTTGCAGGCAACCTCCTCGTTCGGGTGTCTTACGTAGGCAGAGAGTCGTACCACTTGCAGAGCCCGTTTGAATTGAACCCTGGATTCTTCTCGGCCGGAGGTGCGCGACTGAGACAACCTAATTTCGGCACCATTGTGTCGAACGTGGCCTGGAGTACGGCTTCATACAACGGCTTCCAGGCAGTGGTGGAGCACCGTTTCTCCCACGGTTTCGAACTGATGTCGAGCTACACCCACTCCAAGGCCATCGACTCGAGTTCCCTGGGTACAACAGCGTATTCTTCAGCTCTTGGCGACCCGTTTGACCTCAGACACAATCGAGGACTGTCAGACCTGAATTTTCCTGATATATGGTCGAACAAGTGGGTCTACCAGTTGCCGTCATTCCGCGGACTCGGGACGGTGGGTTCGAAAGTGCTCGGCGACTGGCAGATCTCTGGTGTATGGCAGTTGAGCTCAGGAACGCCGTTCAGTATCGTCGGCGGGTTCGGGAACAACAATTCCCTGGCCCAAATCGGCGGAGACCGTGCGGACTTGACCGGAGCGGCTTTCCAGGTTCATTCCGGCTCCAAGGCTCACTGGCTTCAGCAGTACTTTAACCCGGCTGCGTTCACTACCAACGCACCTGGGACATTTGGAAATTCAGCCAGAAATGTCCTGGCTGGACCCGGGAACAATAACGTCGATCTGTCTATCGCGAAGAACATTCCTTTCAGTGAGCGTTACAAGCTTCAGCTTCGATGGGAAATGTTCAACGCCTTTAACCGAACACACTTTGGCTTGCCGCAGAACGACCCATCCTCCGACAGTTTCGGACAAATTGTCAGTGCCGGACCCGCCAGGGTTATGCAGTTGGGAGCAAAGTTCGATTGGTAGTCGCAACGCAGCCATTCTGTCCAGGCGGGGGCCTCAAACACGAGGCCCTACCTGCTACGACTAGCGCAGGACCTCCCGATCCAAACGCACAAGATTAGGCAGAGAGCCAAAACTCTGGAGGAGAAAACAGCATGGACGATACTTCCCGGCGTTCGTTCCTGAAGTCAGTGGGAGTTGCTTCACTTGCATTGACACCCTCGGTTCTCACTGGAAGGTCAGCCAGTGCTGCAATTTTTGGCGACAAAGGTACAGACCAGGCTCCGTCACAGCAGAATTTATCCGGTATCAATCACCAACCTCTTGAGCTGACGTTCACATCGACCAAGCAGTACCACGATCCCTACAACGAAGTTACAGTTGACGTTGTGGTATCTGACTCGCAGGGGAAACAGCAAGTCGTTCCGGCTTTCTGGGCGGGAGGGCAAGCGTGGAGAGTGCGTTATGCCTCTCATATGCCGGGGCGGTACAGCTATCGAGCGATTTGCAGCGACACGTCAAATTCAAGATTGCACGGCAGGTCGGGAACGATGGAATTCTCCCCTTATAGAGGAACCAATCAGCTTCTGCTCCACGGACCGCTGCGCGTGAGCAGCGATCTCCGTCACTTTGAACACGAGGACGGTGCACCTTTCTTTTGGCTGGGTGACACCTGGTGGTTTGCGCTTTGCAAGCGCTTCGGCTGGCCGGCCGATTTCCATGCTCTGACTGAAGACCGCAAAAAGAAGGGTTACACAGTAATTCAGATTACTTCTGGGTTGAATCCTGAAGACTCAGGGGGTGGTGCACCTCCATTCGATGCCCGCAGTATGAATGAGGCGGGTTACCCGTGGGAGGACAACTACGCTCGCATAAACTCCAAATACTTCGACCTTGCCGATCAACGCGTGCAGTATCTCGTAGAAAACGGACTGGTGCCGTGCATCGTGGGTGCCTGGGGCTATCATCTTCCTACGATGGGCATCGAAAAGATGAACCAGCATTGGAGGTACATGATTGCTCGGTGGGGCGCTATGCCGGTTGTGTGGTGCCTGGCCGGCGAACTCACCATGCCTTACTGGCCGCCCAGAACCGATAGGGAACTTGAAGATCTTGAAAAGCGTGGCTTGACCATTGCTGATCGCAGAAAACAAGACTCTGCGTTCCAAAAACACGGGTGGACTGACGTGGCGCGGTACATCCATAAAACCGATCCGTATCGCCGTCCGTTTACGCTTCATCCACAAGCCATGCACAGTGGAAGGGAACAGATCGAGGAATCGACCCTGCTTGATTTCGAAATGCTGCAGGCCAGTCACGATGATTGGTGGGGTATGCCGGCTTCGATTGAGTTGCTAAAGCGAGGCCTGCAAGGCACTCCCAAGATGCCGGTCCTGATCGGAGAGATCGTCTACGAAGGATTGCAGGAGCACAATCGGCAAGAGGTTGTACGATTTGCGTTTTGGACAGCGATGCTAAGCGGCGCGGCCGGACATACGTATGGTGCTGGGGGCATATTCGAGATGGAGTCGGCGCATGAGACCTATGGCCTTACTCCGGACGGCGACTGGCATTCGTACCTCGATCCTTCATGGGATGTGGCGGCTCAATTTCCAGGGGCACAACAGATCGCCTGGGGAAAACGATTATTGTCCCAATTTGAGTGGTGGCGCCTCGAGCCGCACCCGGAATGGGTGGAGCCCCATGCCTCAAGTGAAAACTTCAGATTGCCCTATGCGGCTGCCATCCCTGGCGAATTGTACATAGTTTATCTGCCCGGACTTTTGCACGATAAGGAGGGAGCTTTGCATCAGTGGAAGTCTCCTACACTGACGAACCTCGATCCGAAAACGGCGTACGAAGCTTTCTGGTTCTGCCCGTCGACCGCGAAAGAAGAGCCGATCAGTGATGTAAAGGTTGGGATGGACGGAGCTTGGGTGCCCCCGGTCCCGGAAGAAATGGTGGAGTGGCTCCTGGTAGTGGCGAAGCAAGGAACGAGAAAATCCAGCCCACAAATTAAGAGTTAGAGCGTGTCGAGAACGGTTCAGTTTGTCCTGGGGCGGGGGTATTCAGACCATGCAAGGAACGGGAGATGTTGGCGTGAAAGCTTTTGCCCCCGACCCTTCGGCACATGTTGGTTCCAGCAAGCCGCAGATTGGACACACCGTTGGGGGACGGTTTCCAATTATCGTAACTAAGTTGTTGTATTCAGAATATCTTCTGTTGTATCTCACTGCTGCATATCTTGTTGTTGCTACGCAGTTAGTCCCGGGTCTGCTCTCCTCTGCAAATCTCAGAAGTGTTCTATCCAATTTGTTTCCCCTTCTCATCGCCGCAATCGGGCAAAGCTTTGTACTTATTACAGCGGGCATCGATCTTTCCGTCACCTCGGTGTTTGCTTGCTCCAGCGTTGTGGGTGGCTGGATCATGACGTCAAACGTCGGCCCGCTGGCGGGAAGCGGGTGGTCGCTCGCGGCAGGATTTTTGGCAATGTTCGCGGTTGCGGTCGGGATCGGTTTGATCAATGGATTGTCGATTACACAATTCCAGATGCCTCCTTTCATTGTTACTTTGTCGACGATGACTTTCTTTTCTGGAGTGGCACTTTGGACAGTTGGATCCCGCAACATTTATCACTTACCCAAGTTTCTATTGACGATTGGAAAGGGTTCGGTCGGCTTTGTTCCATATGCTTTGCTGGTAGCCCTCGTGGTCGTTTGGGTGGCCTATTGGGTTCTGACCCGCACCATCCTTGGACGGTGGTTGTTCGCGGCTGGCTACAATGTGAAGGCCGCGGTGATTTCCGGTGTGCCAATTGATAGAACTACGATCTTCGCCTACGTTGCCAGTGCCGTCTGCGCTGCCTTAGCGACAATTCTCTTGATGGGACGGCTTGAAACCGCGTCGCCGATCATCGGGCAAAGGCTTTTGCTCGACGTGATTGCCGCACCTGTGATCGGGGGAGTCAGCCTGTTCGGCGGCCGAGGGAAGATTCAGTGGGTCATTCTGGGTGCCGTCTTCGTTACCTTGATGGATAACAGCCTCAACCTGCTGGGGCTTTCGTCTTTCGTGATCATGATGGCGAAGGGCGGTCTTATTCTCTTTGCCGCTCTTCTTGATGTCTTTCGCAACGCGTTGTCGGTAAATACGTAGGCGGATAAAACGCACCACATGGAATCAATTGTGGAGTTCGATGGAGTCGGGAAGAGATTTTTTAACGTCACGGTGCTTCGCGACGTGAGCTTTCCCGTTACTCGCGGTCGGATTTTGGGACTGGTCGGCGAAAACGGAGCGGGCAAATCTACGCTCATGAATATTCTCGGCGGCGTAATCACCGCCGACGCAGGCGTAGTACGACTTGACGGTAAGGAGCTGATTCTTAAAAACCCGCAACAAGCGGCCGAGCACGGTATAGCTTTTATCCACCAGGAACTCAATCTGTTTCCCAACCTTACGATCGCTGAAAACCTGTTCATACCTCGTTTCCCGGTACACAAGATCACGAGCCTTGGACTTATCAATCGGAGAGAAATGCGAGAGCGGGCGAAAAAGTGTTTGAGCTCAGTTGGCCTCGACCTTTCTCCCGACAGCGTAGTGGCAGATCTCAATCCGGGAGAACGCCAACTGGTAGAGATTGCCAAGGCACTCAATGCGGATGCACGGATCATCATCTTCGATGAACCTACTTCATCTCTGTCGCGTCCCGAGGTCGAACGACTGTTTCTGCTTGTGAACCGTCTTCGCTCTGAGGGGATGTCCATGATTTACATCTCCCACATCCTCGGCGACGTTGTGAAGCTTTGCGACGAAATCTGCGTGTTGCGAGATGGTCAGGTTGTCGCACACGGCCCGAAAGATGATTTCTCATCCGAGAGAATGATTTCGCTCATGACCGGGCGCAGCTTCGAGAATCTTTACCCACGCCGCGATACGACTCCTTCGGACAAGCCCGCTTTGGAAGTTAGACGTCTGAGTCAACCGGGTGTCGTGCAGGATCTTGAGCTCACGCTGTACCGCGGTGAAGTCGTCGGCCTGTTTGGGCTCATGGGATCAGGACGCACCGAACTGGTTCGCATGATTTTTGGCCTCGACACGTTCGAGCAGGGAGAGATCGCATTGGGAGGTTCCGTGGATCGGCAGCCTGTTCCCAGAGAGAGTATCCGCCGGGGTCTGGCATTTCTAACCGAAGACCGCCGGGTTGAAGGCCTGTGCATGGACGCCAGCGTTGAGGAGAACATTGCGCTGGTGGCTCTCTCATCATTCGCATCGTCAGGCGTCATTCACAAATCCCGACTCCGTAAAGCCGTCACGGACGCAGGGAATGCCGTCAGCGTCAATATTGCGGCGGTTCGGAATCAACCAGTCAAGACCTTAAGCGGAGGCAATCAGCAAAAAGTTGTACTGGCGAAATGGCTTCTGTCTGATCCAGATGTTTTGATATTGGATGAACCGACGAGAGGCATCGACGTGGGGGCTAAGTATGAGGTCTACCGGCTTATTAACCAGTGTGCCGAGGAAGGCAAGGCGATTCTGTTTGTCTCATCGGAAATTGAGGAATTGATCGGCGTCTGCGATCGTATTCTTGTGATTCGCGCCGGAGAAATGTGCGATTCGGTTACGCGGGCGGAATTCAACGCAGAGAGAATCCTGCGATCGGCCTTCGGAGCGCAAAGCGTTCAATGAGATTCCCGGACAAACACCTTCTCCTTCGGGGCTTCGGAAACGGGGCCTTGATGTTTATTGTCGTATTGGGCGCGTTTGGATTGCTGGCGCCTCGTTTTCTAAGTGCGACCAACCTCGCGAATATTGTTGTCCAGTCCTCTTCTATTGCAATTGTTGCCGCGGGAATGACCTGCACACTTCTCACGGCAGGCATCGATCTTTCCGTAGGCTCTACGATGTTTGTGGCTGCTGCTGTAGCGGGAAAAATGGTCCTGGCGGGCATGTCTATACCAGCGGCAATAGCCGCTGCCCTGGGCGTGGGATTCGCCGCTGGTTTCATTAACGCGATATTAGTAGCGTATCTTTCAATGCAGCCGTTCATCGCCACGCTGGCCACGCTTTTCCTCGGCCGTGGCCTTGCGTTGCTGATAACCGAAACACGATCTCTCAATCTTCCGGAAGGTTTTGCACGACTCGGTTCTGAGAGGCTGTTGGGAGTGCCGCTTCCGATCGTAACGCTTGCCATTGTTTTGGCGACGGTCCACTTGCTGCTGAGCCGAACTTCACTTGGCCGGCAGATCTATGCAATTGGTGGCAGCATCCAGGCGTCCCGCAAGGCCGGCATCCAGACTCGGCGGGCGCTCGCTTCGACTTACATCATCTGTGGTGTCTGCGCTGCGATCGGTGGACTGGTTTCCCTTGCGCTGCTGGGAACGGTCTCGCAAACCTTCGGATACCAGCGTGAATTTGCGGCTGTTTCCGCTGCCGTTTTAGGCGGAGTGAGTCTATTCGGAGGCCGAGGCAAGGTTTTTCCTGGTGTGATCATCGGCGCCCTTCTGATCCAAACCGTCGAAAATGGACTGGTAATGTTGAACGCAAATCCCTACATTTACCCGCTCACAACCGGAATTGTAATTTTCCTGACGGTTCTGGTCGATAGCTTACGGCACCGGCAGTCTTTGAAGATGAGCAGGCGCATTATCCGCAGACCTGAGGGTCTTAATGTCGCGAGCTAGCCAGAATTCCGACGCCGCCACGCCGGAAGCGGTCCGTCTGCCGGCAGCCGTGCTGTATTACGGGGTCGATAAACCTGAGCCGGAGAGAAGAATTCTGAGTGCCGGGCCCTTGCGCATGGTTTACCAAGCTGGCGAACTCCGTTACATCAGAATGGGAGACCGCGAAATCGTGCGGCGGATTTATGTGACCCTGCGGGACGAGAACTGGGCAACATTAGTCCCAAGGATCGAGAATGTTCGCTGCAAAAGTGTGAACGGTTCATTTGAACTCAGTTTCGATGCGGAGTATCACCAAGACAATATTAATTTCGGTTGGCGGGGACGACTTGACGGCGATGCCAATGGCACCGTCACTTTCCGTATGGAAGGCAGGGCGAGATCGAGCTTTCTGACGAACCGACTTGGTTTGTGCGTGCTTCATCCCATTCGTGAACTGGCAGGAACACGCTGTACGGTTCAACATCCGGACGGGACGACCGGCGAGCATGAATTTCCTTTATACATCTCTCCCCATCAACCATTTACCGACATCCAGGCGATACGTTCACAAGTGGGTTCCGATGTATGGGCCAGCCTCGATTTTATGGGAGACGTGTTTGAAATCGAGGATCAGCGAAACTGGACCGACGGCTCCTACAAAACTTACTGCCCTCCGCTGGTGGTTCCTTATCCCAGGGAAATCGCGCCCGATGTGGAGGTTGATCAAACAGTGAGACTCAGCCTTGACGGCTACATGGGACCCTATGTAGTTCAGGGCATGGAATCAGAAGTTTCGTTGACCCTGGACCATGAGACTGAAGGTGAGCGTCCGAATATCGGATTGGGGTATGCCGCGGAATACGGTCCCCTGAGCGCGAAGCAGCTGGATCATCTTAAGGAATTGAACCTCAGCCATCTGCGAGTGGATCTTAAATTGTTCGAGCCGGACTACAGTCTCCATCTGAAAAGGGCGTGGTCAGATGCTGAGGCGCTGGGTACAGGTTTGGAAGTCGCACTCGTGCTGTCAGGAAACCCAGAAAAGGAGATCGAGGATCTGCTGGACGTCCTGCGCACGGTGAGTCCGAAGGTCTCCAGGTGGTTAATCTTCGATTCGGCAACGCATTGTAGTTCCGCTGATTCTCTTGCAATCGCGCGCAAACATTTGTGCCGCTACGACAAGAGTGCGGTAATTGGCGGCGGTACGAACGCCAATTTCGCGGAGGTGAACCGATCGAGGCCGCGTCCTCAGGATTTGGATCTTCTGTGCTACTCGGTCAATCCTCAGGTGCATGGATGCGACAATTCGACTCTGGTCGAGGCGCTCGAGGCCCAGGCTTCGACGGTGATCAGCACAAAGCAGTGGGCCGAAGGGCGTCCTATTTCGGTGACACCGATTACGTTGAAGGCGCGTTTCAATCCCTACCGTCGAGAGGCCGAATTGTCCCCAAACCACGATTCCGTGCCGCTGAATGTTGATGATCGGCAGGCGTCGTTGCTCGCGGCCGGCTGGACGCTGGGAAGCTTGAAGTATCTGGCAGAGAGTGGCGCCAGTAGTCTGACTTACTTCGAAACACAGGGTTGGCGCGGGGTGCAGGGAAGCGTCAGCGGTCCAAATCTCAATGAGTTCCATTCTCACCCAGGCATGGTATTTCCGATTTTTCATATGCTGGCAGATGTGCAAGGTTTCCATGGAGCAAGCGTGGTACGCACTCGCTCCACTGAGCCACTTCGGGTAAATGCCTTGTGCTTGGTCAGGAATGGAGCTTTTCGGCTTATCTGCGCAAATTTCACGGGAGCCAAAGAATCGGTCACGGTACACGGCATTAAGGGACCCGTGCGTCTTCGGCCCCTGGATGAAACCAACGCTGTTCTAGCCATGTTTTCGCCCGAGGAATATCGAGCTCAGATGGATGATGGGGTTGCGAACGCCAACGACGAACTGAAATTCGACTTGCCTCCATACGGGCTTATGCGAGTCGATGGCGAGGTCGCGACGTGGAAGTAAGAACACGGCCCAGAACGGTATCCCTGATCGCCGTGCTATTGACCTTGGTATCTCATCCGTCCTTAGTTGCGCAAGACAACAAAAAACAAACACTGAAGGCAGATCCGGGGCAAGGTCCAGCACAGCAGCAAACCGAGATAGATGAGTGCAAGAGAGCCCTTTCGCTGAATCCCAAGGCTGCGGATGTGTGGTTTCGCCTGGCCGGAATTTATCAGTCGCAGAACAAATCCGAGCAGGCCCTTGCGAGCTTTCGGAGTGGATTGGAGGTCGATCCGGCAAACCTCATCGCAAACAAGAGTTACGCGCAACTGCTGGTGCAAGCCGGTAACTTCGGAGCAGCCGTAAAACCACTCGAAAGGATAACTCGGAAAGAACCTAGAAACATACAATCGCAGGTTGCGCTCATCGAGGCCTATTTGAAGACCGGCCAAACCGACGATGCTGCGGCGAGGATAGAAGAGGTATTGCCGCTCTCCACCAGCCAGGAGCAACTAGAGCTGACTAGAATTCTCGTTCGCATGAAACACGGGGATCGCGCTCAAGAGATTCTGGAAGGATTGGTGAAGTCAAATATTGATCTAGCCGAAGCCCATGGCCAATTAGGGTTGCTGTTGATGGAGAAGGAACAATTCCCAAGTGCTGTGTGGGAACTCGGCCAGGCGGCGAGGATAGAACCGGAGTCGGCTCGATATTCCATGGGTGTCGCCGAAGTATTGTTACGATGGCACCACTATTCGACCGCACTCGACTTTTTGAATGGAGTGAAGGCACGCTTCGAGACTCTGCCCCAATTTCAGTACGACCTTGGTTATGCGCATTACGGCCTGCGCCATTTCGAGCAGGCTGTCTCGATCGCAACGGCATTGCTAAATCAGAATCCGACCTTTGCGCCAGCCGAGTTTCTCTTAGGCAATTGCCAGGTTTCGTTGGGCGATTTAAATCTGGCAAAGAGCCACTTTGAAAAGGCCCTCGAGTTAGATGCCACCCGGCCACCGTACTACGCTGCGCTGGCGCAGGTCCAGCGGTACGAGGGGAAAGAGGCTGAAGCCCTGGCGACTCTCAAGAAAGGACTGGCCCTCGATCCGGAAAATACTGAGATGTTGTTCGAGTCGGCTTTATGTTACGAATCGCAAGGTAAAATCGCGGATTCACAAGACATTTTGGAGCGGCTGGTGGCCGTCAATCCTGGGCTGACAAGGGCACACCGGCTTCTAGTAAGAGTCTACGGACGTTCCGGAAACGCCGCTGGAATGAAGAGAGAGCAAGGGGTCCTTGCCGAACTTGAGGCGCGCGAGCAGGCTGAGAGAAAGTTGAAGGATAGCAGTCAATGAAGATGTGCGGCGAGTTTGAGGCGGCCGACGTAATGGGAACTCTACTTCAATGAAAGAAACCAAAGAATTACTGCCGGAAACAATTATTCGAAGAGTAAGCAAGCCTTGGGTCGAAATCGCGCTGGGTGTCTCACTGTGTATGTTTGCTTCTGAAGAGTGTGGTGCAGATCGGTTTAGCACTGCTATGGCAACATTTGCGCCCGGAGCAACCCTTCCCTACCATATCCACGAATACAGCGAAGCATCCACCGTTATTTCAGGTACCGCGTCGGTATGGGTCGAGGGAAGGTCGTATTTGCTTCGACCTCGTGACTGTATCCACGTTCCAAAAGGAGTGCCACATTCCGCAATCAATCTTTCGAGCGATGCAGAGCTGCTGTTGTTAGCAGCATTTGGATCGTCCACCCCAGCCAGAGAACTGGTCGGAGGGGGCTCATTTCCGGTCCGCGATTTTGGATTGAACGATCCTCAGGCCACCGACCCGGAGCACATCGAACGCTTCGACAAGGCCGAGAAATATGAGTTGGCCGGTGGAACGAAATTTTGCGATCTGTTCGCCGGGCATCTGGGGGCGGTTGGAATATGCGGCGGCTATGGCGAATTCACGCCGGGTGCCTCTCTTCCGTGCCATGTCCACGATTTTGGAGAATCAATCACGATAGTCAAGGGTACGGCGCGTTGTGAGGTAATGGGCCGGCACTACCACTTAAGTGACTGCGACACTGCGTTCATTCCGCGTGGCCACCCTCATCGTTTTGTCAACGATTCCAAAGAAATGATGGCAATGCTTTGGGTGTATGGCGGCGACGAGCCGACGCGGGAACTTGTAGATCAGGGATACTGCGACGGAAGTCGTGTTTGGGACCGTTTAGGTGATCCAGGCAAAAACGATGCTTCTTGAGAATCGGGTGGTGGTCATAACGGGTGCGGGTTCAGGTATAGGACGCGCCACTGCGGTGCACTTTGCCAGGGAAGGCGCCGTTGTGCAGGTGGCGGATATCAATCTTGACGCCGCACGTCACACTGTTCAATTGATCGGTGAAGCTGGAGGGGCCGGTCATGCGGCGCAAGTCGACGTTGCTGATCCCGAGTCTGTGCAAGAGCTTGTTCGCCAGACGCTAAGTGTAAGTTCGCAGGTTCATGTGCTGCTGAATAATGCGGCTATCGAAGTAGATAAGACCGTGGAGCACACGACGTTCGAAGAGTGGAATCGGCAGGTTGGAGTAAACCTCGGCGGAGTGTTCCTCTGTTCGAAATATTTCCTGCCCGAACTGAGGAGAGCCAGTGGGAACATCATCAACATGAGTTCCGTAAACGGTTTCTTCGTCGAGCCGAACTGTGCCGGGTACTGTGCAACCAAGGGCGCGATCATCGCGTTAACAAAAGCGATGGCGATTGATCACGGGAGGGAAGGGATCCGCGTGAACTGCATCTGTCCCGGCTACATCGATACCGGTTTGGCGGAAGGATACTTTCAGTCTCAGTCGGACCCGGCAGCTGCTCGAGCAGCGGCTGGCAAATTGCATGCTCTCGGCCGAATAGGAAAGCCCGGAGAGGTCGCGCGGCTCGCGGCGTTTCTGGCGAGTGACGACGCGTCATTCGTTACCGGGGCAGTAATGGTGGTAGATGGCGGGTTCGGATCAGGCCTTCCTCCGCGGAACTAATACAAAAATGAAGAAAATTCTCAATCAAGCAACAGCCTATGTAGAAGAGATGCTGGAAGGGTTGTGCCTCGCCCATCCAGACTACTACGTGCAAACGGGAACGGGAAATCGCGTCATCGTTCGGGCGTCGAAAAAGCCGAAGGGCAGAGTGGCGATTGTGACGGGAGGAGGATCGGGCCATCTGCCTGTGTTTACCGGCTACGTTGGCAAAGGGCTGGCTGATGCTTGTGCGATCGGAGAGGTGTTCTCCTCGCCTTCGGTTGATCAGATCGTCGATGCAATCCGCGCTGTGAGTTCAGGCTCTGGTGTGTTGCTACTGCAGGGTAACTATAGCGGCGACAATATGAATTTCGAGATGGCGAGCGAGATCGTGGAGCTAGATGGCATAGAGACCAGAATTGTCAAAGTCGCTGATGACGTGGCCAGCGCTAGTTCTGAAGAGCGATCAAAGCGGCGCGGCGTTGCCGGACTTCTTTATGCCTATAAGATTGCAGGCGCGAAGGCCGAAACCGCGGCCAGCCTGGATGAGGTTGCTTCCATCGCTTCGAAGGCAGCCACCGCCACAAGGTCAATCGGCGTTGCACTCACCTCTTGTACCGTTCCCGCAGTCGGCCGCCCTACTTTCACCTTAGGCGATGACGAGATGGAAATTGGCATGGGCATCCACGGCGAACGCGGCGTGCGCAGAGGGAAGTTACTAACCGCCGACATTATCGCCGAGGAAATGCTGTCCCTGTTGCTGGCGGATATGCCGTTGGAAACTGGTGATCGGATCTCAGTTCTGGTGAATAGCCTGGGCGCTACACCAGTCGAAGAGCTTTTCATCGTCTATCGGTACGTTGCTCATCGGTTGGTGGCGATCGGAGTGGAAGTTGTAGCGCCCTTGGTTGGGCGCTATGCGACCTCGATGGAGATGGCTGGCATGTCTTTGACTTTCTGTAAATTAGACGAGGAGCTCGAGGCCTTAGTAAAGGCGCCGTGCGATTCTCCGTTCCTCAAGGTATGAAATAACTCGCCTTCCCTGCGTAAAGGCGTTGTTCCGCGCTCAAATTGGTTAAACGTCATTAGGGTAATGCCTCTAATGGAATCACGATCCTAGTTGGAGATCAAGAATGTCTGCTTTGACTACCGCTGTGTTAAGAGACGGGCTCACTCGAATCGTAAAACAACTGGAGGATTCCGAGGAGGAATTGAATTCGCTCGACGCCGTTCTGGGCGACGGGGATCTGGGCGTATCTCTCACGCGTGGCGGGCGTACCTTGCTTGCCGAGCTGCCTAATCTTCCTGATGACGACATCGGCGCGGCGCTTGGAAAATGTGCACAGGCTATTACGAGAATTTCGGGTTCAACCTGCGGCACGCTATTCGCCACCGGCCTTTTGAGCGTGGCGAAAACCAGCAAAGGTAGACGCGAAATTCCGTGGTCCGAGATGTCAGTCATGCTGGCCACTGCGATGGAAGGTATGTCTCGCCGGGGAAATTGTAGTCTTGGCGACAAGACCATATTGGATGCTATCGAAGCGGCCCGTTGGGCCGTGGAAGGCATTCAGAATCCGCAGCTTCTGGTAGCGTCTGCGGATAGGGCGGTGACGGTAGCCGTCGAACATTATAAGCATCAGCCCTCTCGCCAAGGCCGGGCTCGTGTGGCAGGCGAGCGAAGCGTGGGAAACGCGGATCCGGGTATGGTTGCGTTCCAGCGAATCATCGAAGCGTTGAAGTGATTTCAGATCGCGCGGGGTAGTGCTCGCCGGGAAAGAGTGTCGCCGTTGCTGAAGATGTCACTGCCCGCGGATCTCTTGGCGGTATTAGCGTTGGGTCTGCTTGGGTTTGGGGTCGGTGCTACGGTGACGTTGACGGCCGTAGCTCAAAACGCTGGGTCGAGCGGGCCAGTCCCTGCGGCTGTGCAGGCTCCGAAGTTATCGCGGCAATTCGTCGATGTGACACGGACGGCGAACATTGACTTTCACCTGACCGCCGGAAGCGCAGAAAAACAATACATATTCGAATCGGTTGAAGGTGGCGTAGCGGTTTTTGATTTCGACAACGATGGTTGGCCTGACATCTACTTTGTTAACGGTACAACTATGGAGTTGGGTAATGGTCCCCAGGCACCAATCGGAAGACTCTACCGTAACCGCCATGATGGATCGTTTGAAGATGTTACGGTGCGTTCAGGCATTTCCGTGGCCGGTTGGTGTTTCGGCACTGCTGTAGGGGACTACGACAACGATGGCTTCGACGACTTGTTTATCAGCTGTCTTCAGGGGAATCGTCTCTACCACAACAATCGCAACGGGACTTTTACCGACGTAACTGACCGCGCCGGGGTGCGCGGAGCGGGGTTCTCCACGAGCGCTGCCTTCGGCGACTACGATAACGATGGATACCTTGATCTTGTGGTTGCGCGTTACGTCGATGTAGATCCGGCCCATCCGCCGGCATTCGGAAAAGGCCAGTTCTGTTCGTACCGCGGGCTGCCGGTTTACTGTGGCCCTCGTGGCCTTACTGGCCAGCGCGATCTCTTGTACCACAACAATAAGGACGGAACGTTCACGGAAGTTGGCGCGCAATTGGGAATTGATCCCAAGCAGTATTACGGGTTGGGTGTGATCTGGGGAGATTATGACAACGATGGTCGTCTCGATCTCTACATCGCAAATGATTCCACCGCGAGCCTTCTGTATCACAACCTAACGCCTCCGGGTGGTCCCGCACGGTTTGAGGAGATCGCACTCCCGGCTGGCGTGGCTTACAGCCCTGAGGGACATGAGCAAGCGGGAATGGGAGTTGATTTTGGAGATTACGATGCCGATGGATGGATGGATTTAATCAAGACTAATTTTTCCGACGATGCGCCGAATGTCTATCACAATAACCGTGACGGCACTTTCACCGATCTCACGTTTGAATCGGGACTGGGCGAAGTCAGCCGTACATCGCTGGGCTTTGGCATTGCCTTCGCGGATCTGGAGAATTCCGGCGTTCTTGACATCGTTGTGGCGAACGGGCACGTGAATCCGCAAGTCGACCGTCAGCCGATGGGGATAAGTTATGCCGAACGGAACTTCTTGTTCAGGAATCTTGGAAATGGCCGATTTGTTGAAAGTGGACGAGATGCTGGCCCGGGTTTCAGCGGATCGGCGGTTAATCGAGGCCTCGCGCTGATCGACTTCGACAATGACGGATTCACGGACCTGATATTTACACGTCTGGATGCCTCGCCGGCGCTACTTCACAATGTGAGCGCCGAGGGCGAGTTGACGCAGTATCACTGGTTAGCGATGAAGCTGGAAGGCACACGGTCGAATCGGGACGGTTTTGGGGCTCGGGTGACAGTGACCCAGGATGGCGCCACCCAAACCCGCGAAGTTCGAAGCAACTTCAGCTATGTGTCAGCGAGTGACCCTCGTCCCCATTTTGGTTTTGGATCGAATGCCCATCCTGTAGACATCCAAGTCCATTGGCCCTCGGGGACCGTGGATACCATCAAGAACATTGCAGTCGACCGATTTATCGCGCTCAAGGAAGGTCAACCCCTATCTCCCCCCGGAAAGAAGTAGGAGATACTTCGCCAATCCTGTTACTTGTTGGGTGGAAGGCGGGAAAATAGTCTGGAAATTGTTAAGCGGCTTTACGCACCCGACGCACAAAGTCGTCCGGATCAAACGGCAAGCCATGGCGCACAATTCCCTCTACCATCCATTCCATCGGAATCGTTGCGGCTGTCTGAATTACCGCGTCCAACTTATCCTGGACCAAAGGGCTTACGAGTTCGGGTGTAACAAGCTGAAGCATCGCAATCATGTTGGTTCGGTAAAAGACTGCCTGGATGTTTGCTCCGGGCGTGCAAACGAGCCTGGAAAATCTCCACTCCGATTCCAACCACGCTGTCCGGATGCGTTTTCTTTGTCTCTTGCGTCAAAACCCGTGCTGCTTTGACATCTGACGGGTTCACCCCAGCTGCTTGGGTCCGATTTGGGTCCAATAACAGCCAAATAGGGTCGAAAACTAGAGTACAAGACGCAGAGCCGACCTAAACGGGCCAATCACATAGCAATAGCTAGTTTTTCTTGGGCGCAGGGGGTCGTAGGTTCAAATCCTATCGCCCCGACCAACTAACCCTTGTACGGTCCGAAGAGATCCTTTACAGAACGTTCCGGAGACATAGTTTACACTTTAGGGCCAAAAGGGTTGTTTAAGGGCTGCAGGGTTTTTTCCTCCAGATCGATGTAACCAAGATCGTAGTCCAGTCGCGTCGGCGCGATTGTGAGACGAGAGTCCACTACTGAGATATTGTCTACCCTGAACGACCGCTTCCACAGCGGTCAGTAACTCTTTTCCCGCATCCCATTTAACGACATAGCCCAGCGCACCCAGGGCGAGAGCTTCCTGTACCAAATCGGCAGAAGATTCTTGGCTTACAAACAGTATTTTGGATTTGGGTGAAAGCTTGAGGGTTTGTCGAGCGACTTCAAACCCGTTTAGCGACGGAAGCCCGATGTCGAGCAGAATCAAGTCCGGTTGCAATTTGTCCGCGCTCTGAAGCGCTTGTAGTCCGTCACTATCCTCGCCGACGATCTTCAATTCCGGTCTTTCCCCAAGCGTTGAACAGATAAATTTGCGAAATTTCTCCGAATCCTCGACCACGAGAACCCGGATTGATGACGTTTCCAAGGAGCCCCCTTTTACAACGCCAACCCGACTCTGAGACTCTAGTTGCCGGTTGTATCCAGAATCCTACATTCCGCAATTCAGGTCGTTGCGCAAGCGCACGGATAGAGTCTTGGAGTGCCTCATCCAGCCATTGCCCGATATCCGACAGTTTTCAACGGAACGCGAGCGTGGATCGTGGTGCCACCGCCGGGCTGTGATTTGATGGAAATCTCACCACTCACCAATTGAATTCGCTCTCGCATGCTGATGAGCCCGAGGCCGCGCCGGCGGATGGCATCCTGCGGGTCAAAGCCCATTCCCAGGTCGCTCACGGTCAGTTGAATTTCTCCCTCTGTACCGCGCAGTTCCACGGTGAAGTGCCGCACGCCACTGTGCTTCACGGCATTCTGCAGAGTTTCCTGTAAGACCCGGAAGAGACAGAGCGAGATTTCCTTGGGCACACTTTGCGGTATGGCCGTATGGCTGAGGTCAATCTCTATCTTCTGTTGCTCGGCCAACTCGTTGCAGAAGCTCTTGGCTGCTGCCACAAGGCCCAGATATTCGAGTTTTGAAGAATGGAGGCGGTGCGACAGGGCCTGAATGTCCGCGGCGATGCCCAAAAGGCGCTGACTGGCGTGACGGATGTGATCGTGAAGTTCAACTGCCGAGGGCGGAAGTTGTTGGTTCCATCGATCCAGCTCGATCGCCAAAAGTGCCATCCGTTGATTCACGTCGTCGTGTAACTCTCTCGCGATCCAGGTACGCTCCGTTTCATGCGCCTCAATCAACCTGCGCCCAATGGTGGCGAGACTCTCCTCTGCAAGCTTCCGTTCCGTGATGTCTATGCAAGAGCCGATGTAGCCAGCAAAAGTACCATCCGGGTTAAATCTTGGTACACCATCGGCGAGAACCCAGCGATACTCTCCATCTTTTCGCCGCACCCGGTAATACATTTCAAACGACTCTCTTCGGTTGAATGCTTCGGTGTAGGTTTGCAGACAGCGGTTTGAATCGTCCGGATGAACTGCTTCCAACCAACCATCGCCAAGTTCCGCCTCAAGTGGGCGGCCTGTGAAGTCCAACCAGGTCTTGTTGACATAGCTGCACTTTCGGTCCGTTCCGGCCGTCCAGATCATTACAGGTGCGGTATTTGCAACCAGACGGAAACGCCCCTCGCTCTCGCGCAGCCGGGTTTCTGCACGTTTTGCCCTCGCCCTCTGCCATACGAGCCCGAAAATTAGTAGCGTTTCAGCCAAGATCAGAACAACGCCGCCGATCATGTACCACTTGTAGGATTCCCAGGCGCTGGCCTCGTGGAACCGCACAACAGTTCCTGCTGGCAACCGCTTATCGTCGAGTCCCCAGCGCCGCAGTTGCCTCCAGTCGACCATGGGAACTGTTGACTTGCTCTCCTGGACAGGAAGATCTTGAAGGCGTTCTCCCCGCAAAACGCGCAATGTAAGGTGCGCAGTCTCCAGGGCCAGTGACTGCGGATCGAAAACAACTCCCCCAACAATGCCCCTACCGAGATTCATGCCACTCTGACTGTAAACGGGAACCCGTGCCACGCTTGCGATGCGCTTAAGCACCTCATGGCTGAGTAAGTTGTTTCCGGCTGAATCTTGGAACATTGAGAGAAAGAAAATCGCAGTTCCGTCGGGAGCCTGTGTGACGGTTCTCACGAGGTCGTCGACGGCAACTCCTATCAGGTAAGTAAATTTCACTCTCTTCTGAAATTCTTCGAACTGGGGCCGCGCAATGGACTGGAGCCACTGATCGCCGGAGGAGGCTCCCGAAACAACGAGTATTTCTCGGGTGCCAGGTTGCAGGCGCAATATGAGCTCGACGGTTCCGCTTAGGTCAAGCTTGGCGAGTGTACCCGTAATGGATCGGCCTGGTTCCCAGCCGCGTAGAGCGTCCACGGGTCCGTATACGACGATTGGCACACCTGGAAACAATTCATCCCCATATAAATGTACGAAGTTGATTGCCGACTGGGCAACCGCAATGACCGCGCTCAGTTTTTTGTGCGCATATCTGCGCCGAAGATAATCATGAACTGCAGATTGTGTCTCAGCCTCCGGCCATCTGGCTGTGTCTATAAACTCAGCATAGAAGTCCAGCCGAGGGCCTAGCTCACGTTCTAAAGTCGATCGAATGATTTCATCGACTATGACATTGGCAGGTAAGTCCGGTCTGCCGTCGTATAGAGCCAAGACAACTGTCTGCGGAGTTGTCGCAGGCACATCTAAAGCACTACTAGGGACCGAGAAGGCGATTAACACGCCAAACAGAAAAGCACCGAGCCGTTCTATTTGTTTTTGATTAAAACACATACTAGAACTCCACACGTGAGGCAACTTGGAAGGCCCTCGGACCGCCGGTTCCGAATGCCTGTCCAGCACGTGCACTTGGCTGAGCGTAATTTGGTTGATTCAGCACACTGCTATAGCCAGTCAGATTTGCGACGTTAAAAAGATTGAAGACCTCGCCAATCAGGGACAACGTCACCTTTTCTTTAATATTAAATTTTTTAGTCAAACGGACGTCCTGCGAGATGAAGCTGTCGCCTGCCGAAATCTTTCCAGGCAGCACGATCGGGCTGATGATCTGATTAAATGGCGTACGCGGCCTGATCACGCTTTGCGTGCCATCGGGATTAGTAACAATTCTCGTTCGCGCTTCAACCGTCGCGTTGTATTGAGCCACGAGAGCTCGCAATTTGGATTGGCTGAGACCCTGTCCAAGCAGGTTGTGACCGTTGATTCCCGGTAGCAAGGTCGTGCTGATGCCGTCACCGTCAAGATCCAGTCCCGATAATGTGGTGTCGAGCGGAGGCGCACTGTCGGTCTCCGAAATAAAGGCTACCGTCCACGCGTTCAACAAACCGCGCACAATACGCGATTGAGCATGCACGTCCGGGGTTTCGTAGACGCCACTGACGATCAGTGTGTGCCTTGGTGTGCCGACATTTCCGTAATCGAGGGCAGGATTGTTGTATTGCGTGACCGCAACGAAACCGGTGTTCTTAGCTAGCGCATAACTGCCAGTGAACTGCAATCGTGAAGAGAATCGCTTGTCCAGTTTTACCTGGAGCGCTTGGTAACGGTAGTTCGCATCACCGCCATAGACAGTGATGGCCCCAGTAGAACATTGGTCTTGGGGGTTAAGTGCGGCAGATTGCGCCGGTGTGCAAAGCGGAATTACAGGATCGCGGACGAAAGAAACAGCACCCGTATTTGGATCCACCCCGGTGACCCGCGGGCGATTGAACTGGTTTCGATCCACGGAAAACACACCCTGAAAACCGCCCATGTGCACGTAACGCCGCATGACATAGTCAGCACTCAAAGTCAGGCTGGGCGTCAGTTCCTGTTGGATCCCCGCACTTACGTGAATTGCGTAGGCCGTGGTGTGATCAGGACCGAATAGCTGGTCAGCCTGTTTAATGACTTGGACCGTGCTCACCGTCGGGTCGGTTCCATTGCCCACCTTGGACGCGAGCGTGGAACGTATGGCCGGGAGGAGTGGAAGCAGATCTTGCCCACGGAAAGCCGAAGGCGTGCTTAGAAAACTAAGTCCGACGACTGAACCGTCGACCGGAACGCGTTCGTTGCCGGACGGTCCGAGCGCGCCACGCTCGAGAAGGGGAACAAAGAAATCGACTTTGTCGTGGTATATACCCCCACCTCCTCGGATTACGGTTTTGCTCTTGTTTCGGACATTCCAGGCCAAGCCGGCCGAAGGATCGATCACGCTCGTGCCGCGATGCGGCGGTCGCAAGTCGCCGCCGAATATGGGAGCTAAATAAGCGGGTCGTGTCAGATCCTGGTTATAGATGTTCGTCTGATAGGAAAAGGCCGTTCCGAAAGAAAGAGTCAAGCCACGCCGCACGGACCACGAATCCTGCGCATGAAATCGCCACAAATTGCTGTGAGATGTGCTATTCGAGTGGTATAGCCCAGGGAAACTGGCGTTTCCAATTCCCGTTATGAAGCTGCGTAATGGCAGTTGCAGAATGTCTTCCAGAGTGGGGGCGGGCGCTGCGGCATCTCTCAAGCTTGCCGGCAAAGCGTTATAAAGAGACGGTGATTGCAGCAGGTCTGTCGGTCCCCACAGAGTGATTTGCGCCGGCTCGTAGATTTCGCGGTACCCATGCAAAGAGACGTGCTCCCAGTCCCCACCAAGACGAAGCAGATGCCGGTTATGTTGCCAGGTCAGTACTTCGAGCAGCTGATTCGTAGTTGGGAATATGGCGAGAGGAGCGGCGGGGCGATTCCCAATGTGAAACGCGGGATCGTCAAAGGGGATGATCTCAGGTCCCCCCACACCAATGCAAACTACTGGATCAGAACAGTTCTGCGAGGTAACCGGATCAGAATGGCTGTGCAGGTAACTGTAGGCGTAGCGCAGATCATTCACCGTCCGCGAGTTAAGCACCGATGTTTCCCCGCCTTCAATCTGAAAAGCGGAATTGTGACTTGACACCCAGTTCGAAGGCATGAAAATGCCTACGGAAGCCGGAGCTGCGTTGCTGTTCTTGTCTTGGCTAGCGCGGACGAATGCGCTATTGGCGTTGTCGAGCTTTCCGTCAACTCGTACATTGAACTGGTTGAACCTGAGCGGGCTGGGATAGATGACATCGAGCTTGGAAAAGATAGGATGATTGTTCTGTACTGCAAGCGCGGCGGTTTGCCAATCGTGCTCAAAGTTCGTGAACCAGAACATTCGGTCTTTTCTTAGAGGGCCACCAAGTCTGAAACCCGACTGTTTCCGTGCAAAAAATGGGTCTGGATTCTTGAGGTCTCGATGAAGGCCAGGATAGGCGGCCATATTGTGATCTCGATAGAAAAAGAACGCCGAGCCGTGGAGATCATTGGTGCCATGGCGACTAACGATATTGATTCCACCAGCGCCACTCATTGCTGATGCAGGATCAAAGCTAAATCGCTCGACCTGAAACTCCTGCACGCTTTCTTGGGAGAAGTTCTGAGCGGTCCCCCCGTTCATACGATCATCCACTGTAGCCCCATCGACCGAAACCTGGGTCAGCAAGTACTGAGCTCCTGCTATGGAAACACGCGAATAATTGTTTGCGAACGTGCCGGGATTCGCCACGGACACGACACTTACGCCGGGCTCAAGACGCGCGAGTTCCAGAAAGTTGCGGCCATTAAGCGGCAGGTTCTGAATCTGAACCTGACTCACACTGCCGTTTACCGCAAACTCGCTGGTGTTAATACCAGATGTTTGACCGCTTACCAGGACTCGTTCGTGGACTGATCCCGGATGCAGCAGAAAATTGACCGTCAACTGGTCCCCGACAAGCAGCCTGACATTCTGCACCTCCGTATTAAAGCCAGGGGCAGAAGCCTCGATCTCGTAATCGCCAGGCTCGAGATTAGTTATGTAGTACTGGCCGTTAACATTCGTCGCCACGACCCGTCCGCCCCCAAACTGCGGCTGCCTGACTCGCAGAGTCGTCTTCGTCACGACAGCGCCGGTGACATCCTTGACTACACCTCGGATAGTTCCCTCTGGAGCTTGCGCCAGGAGAGTGTTCTGGAGCAGAACTAACAATGTAAAAATAATGGGAAGCGCGGGAACGTAAAACGTTGAATGCAGGCAGCCGCATCGATCTTGGAAAAATCGCAACTGAATGGAATTGGACATACGCGACTGTTAGGGGGACCGTCACGCCACGTTTCCTCCTGTACGCCCTGTCAATTAGTTCACTCTTTTTACGGAATTGCCATTCTCTGGTAAAAACGGCGGTTTTAAGCTACTAGTAAGAGTCCCAGCGTGAAACTAGCAGTTTTACTAGTCTCGGGGAACTTTGATTGATTTGCAGGAAGTGGGCGTTTTCCGGTGTGGCCAAACGGTTCTGCGACACCCGGGTCCGGGAGAATAACTCGAGACGCCAGCCATGACTCAGAATCGACAAAGTTGCAGATTCTGTGCTTATGCCTCGTAATAATCCCAAACTCTTTGTCATTTCGGGCGGTCCTGGCTCCGGCAAAACAACTGTTCTCATGGAATTGGCCAAACTCGGATTTAAACCTGCATCCGAGGTTGCCAGGCAAATCATTCAAGAACAGATGCAAATCAACGGCACGGCTCTCCCCTGGCATGACCGGACGGCTTACACCCGCCTCATGCTGAAGCGTTCGATAGAGTCCTATCTCCAGCACTCCCGCATCGAAACTGCCATGTTCTCTGATCGCGGGATTCCGGACACGCTTGGATACGCGAAGTTGATCGGCCTTTGCGACCACGAACTGGTTGAGGAAATCACCAACGCATGTCTGGAATATCGTTATGCGCCGATTGTCTTTCTGGCTCCGCCCTGGAAAGAGATTTATGAGACAGACAGTGAACGGAAGCAGGATTTTGATGAAGCGGAGCGGACTTTCACGCAGGTATCTGAGGTTTATCGGCGGTGCGGCTACGAATCGATTCTTTTGCCGAAGCTGACGCCGAGCGCCAGAGCACAATTCATCCTCGATCGACTACGACTAAAGTAGTCGACGTGTCTCGCCCATCTTCCTCTAATCACAACTGAGGTTGGCTGGCGCCCTCGGGAATCGCTAAATGTCCCTCCGATTTTTGTATGGGCGATTGGACTTGTAAGAGCCGCTCTGGAACAATATGGCCGAAGCGCGACCTGGAGGCTATACATGATTCCGTTAAAAGTGAATGGAGTAGAACGCTCCTTCGATGGCGACCCTGATTTGCCGCTGTTGTGGTATTTGCGAGATGTCCTCGGATTAACCGGGACCAAGTTCGGTTGTGGCATGGCTCTTTGCGGTGCTTGTACGGTTCATCGGGACGGAAAAGCGGTTCGGGCATGCGTCACGAAAATGAGCACGCTGTCGGGCAGGGAAATCACCACTATTGAAGCACTAGCCAACAACGGCTTGCATCCCGTTCAACAGAAGTGGATCGAGTTCAACGTCCCGCAATGCGGCTACTGCCAGTCGGGACAGATCATGCAGGCGGTCTCGCTCTTAAAAGATAAACCCAAGCCCACCGACCAGGACATCGATGCTGGCATGGCTGGCAATATTTGCCGGTGTGGCACCTACCAGCGGATTCGAGCGGCGATCAAAGCCGCTGCGGGAGAGGGAGGGCGCGCATGAGCGACAAAATTTTTAACGTAAGCCGTCGCGGGTTTCTGCAAGGCGTGGTTTCAACCAGTGCGCTGATTTTAAGCGTTCGCCTTGTGCCTGATCTGTTGTGGGCCGCAGAAAATCCCCCTGCCACCAGCGCCGACAAGGCCACTCTACACCCCAACGCGTTTGTGGGAATCGATACCGACGGAACTGTATACATCGTGGCGCACCGCTCGGAGATGGGGACCAGCAGCCGTACGTCCGTCCCTCTCATTCTGGCCGACGAACTGGACGCCGACTGGAAGCGAGTGAAGCTGGAGCAGGCGATCGGAGATCCCCGTTATGGCGACCAGGACACCGACGGATCACATTCTGTCCGCAGCTTCTTCGAAGTCATGCGTCTGGCCGGAGCCACGGCGAGAGTGATGCTGACTCAAGCTGCCGCCAAACAATGGGGGGTACCGGTATCGGAATGTCATTCGGATTTGCATGTGATCGTGCACCCGGCCAGCAACCGCAAAGCCGGTTACGGTGAATTGGCTGCCGCTGCCGCGGCACTTCCCGTGCCCAAAAAAGAAGAATTGCAATTCAAGCCGAAGAGCGGATGGCGTTATATCGGCAAAGGCGTCCCCACGTATGACCTTGCGGATATTTGCACTGGCAAAGCTGGTTACGGAATGGACGCGCACCTTGATGGCATGCTGTACGCTTCGGTCGAACATCCGCCCGTGCTCGGCGGCAAGGTTAAGTCCTACGACGATAAGGCCCCCCTGCAGATACCGGGCGTGAAACAGACTATTGCCATCAAGTCGTTCACTCCTCCGCATCTTTTTAAGCCTCTCGGCGGAGTGGCGGTCGTCGCCGACAACAGTTGGGCCACGTTTCAAGGGCGCAAAAAACTAAACGTAGCTTGGGAAAACGGTCCGAATGCCAGCTACAACTCCGACCCGTATAAAAAACAATTGCAGGAGACCGCCCGTAAACCTGGCAAGGTGGCGCGTAATATCGGCGATGTCGACGCCGCATTTGCCAAAGGCGGGAAGATCGTTGAGGCGGAATACTACGTTCCCATGCTCGCGCACGCTCCCATGGAACCTCCGGTGGCGCTCGCCGATTACCGGGACGGCAAGGTCACGATCTGGGCTTCCACCCAGAATCCACAAGCGGTGCAGGAAACGGTGGCGGGTGAGCTGGGCATTCCGAAGGAAAGTGTCATTTGTCACGTGCCTCTTTTAGGAGGGGGCTTCGGCCGCAAGTCAAAGCCCGACTACGCGGCAGAAGCGGCGATTCTTTCGAAGGCAACCGGCCGGCCGGTGAAAGTGGTTTGGAGCCGCGAGGACGACATTAAGTTCGGCTACTACCACGCTGTCTCAGCCATGTATATGAAAGCGGCTCTGGACGCCAAGGGCAAGCCCACGGCCTGGTTGCAGCGATCCGTCTTTCCACCCATCGGTTCCACTTTCGCGTTGAACACAACCTACGGCGACGGAGGCGATCTAGGGCAGGGTTGGACGGATTTGCCGTTTGATATTCCGAACCATCGCGCCGAGAACGGGCCGGCGGAAAACCATGTCCGCATCGGCTGGTTCCGGTCTGTCGCTAACATCTACCACGCCTTCGCCGCTCAATCCTTTGCCGACGAACTGGCGCACACTTCCGGCCGGGATGCGGTCGAATATTTGCTCGATCTGATTGGGTCGCCGCGCATTGTCGATGTCAAATCCACAGCCCCTGACTACGACAACTACGGCGAGTCGCCGGATGTCTACCCGCTGGATACGGCGCGAGTAAGGCGAGTGGTCGAAATCGCCGCGGAGAAATCTGGCTGGGGAAAAATCAAACTGGCGAAGGGCACCGGTATGGGGATCGCAGTGCACCGCAGTTTTTTGACCTATGTCGCCACTGTGGTGAAAGTGGAGATGGACGATCAAGGCGAGGTGAAAATTCCCGTTGTCCACACCGCAGTGGATGCGGGACTGGTAGTGAATCCGGAATCTACCCGCGCTCAGTTCGAAGGGGCGGCGGTATTCGGAACCAGCATCGTGCGGAGTGGAGAAATTACCGCCAAGGACGGAGTCATCGAGCAATCAAATTTTGACAATTATCCGGTTGCCCGCATCAACGAGGCTCCTTACAAAACCCACGTTTATATCGTGGACAGCGAAGCGCCTCCGGCGGGCGTCGGCGAGCCCGGCGTGCCCCCCTTTGCGCCCGCTTTGTGTAATGCAATTTTCGCGGCCTCGGGTAAGCGAATTCGCGAGCTGCCTTTGTCCCGAAGTTCCGCGAGCGCCTAGTTCGCCGCGAACCATACGTCGGTAAACCGACTAGACAACGACTTTGTTCAGCCGACGCGGACTCATGACAGAATCACGTCCAGTGGTTCTGTCTGGGCCCCACATGAAAGAAGCTGGGAGATGTGGGGTCCCGGCTTACACCTGCAATTAGCCCTCCCCCACGTTACCTTGCTTGAAGTAACGAGGATGAACCTATGGCCCTGCAGTGCCAGATTCGCTGGCACGACGGGGCCATTTACCTTTTTAACTGGGAAATCTACCCTATTTTTGGGCAGTTCTGGGGGAGGGCTGTTCGACGGACGTCCCAAGACTCAAACCTGGGTCTGGGACGTTTTCGTTTTCTTCCGCAAACCACGAAAATTGCGGGTCAGTGTACTTCCGGATGTGCAAATCCCAAAGGTTGCATAAGTTTGGCGAAAACTGCCAACCTGCCACAACTCCGCACCCAAGTTCGAACTAACTGACAGTATCCATGAGACTTACAAAAGTTTAGCCATAGTCCGCCAAATCGATATCAGCGTGCTTTCTGAGAATGAAATGACGGACTGCCGTCCCTTCCACAAGCTTTCCACAGGATGGCGGAACACTATATGTAGTTGAGAGATTTGGGAAATTCACTATCCCTCTGGCTCCGCTCCGTCAAATGCCATCGACTCGAACCTCGTAGATCGCTTTACAAAAGCGAGATGGACTTTACCCGTGGGACCATTACGCTGCTTGGCAATGATGAGTTCAGCTTTACCTTCCAGTTCGGGCTCGTCGGGTTTGTACACTTCCTCGCGAAAAATGAAGGCCACGACGTCGGCGTCCTGCTCGATAGATCCCGATTCACGAAGATCAGCGAGCTGAGGACGGTGGTCGCCGCCCCGGCTTTCTGGGGCCCGGCTTAACTGGGACAAAGCAATCACCGGGACCTTGAGTTCTTTCGCCAATGCCTTCAAGCCCCGGGAGATGGCGGAGACTTCCTGGGTGCGGTTTTCGTACCGCCGGCCTCCGCCCGACATGAGTTGCAAGTAGTCGACGATGATCAGGTCAAGGCTCCCCTGCGACTGTTGCAGGCGGCGCGCCTTGGCCCGCATTTCGCTGAGGCTGATGCCCGGCGTGTCATCAATAAAAATTGGCGCATGTGCGAGTTGCTCCATGGCCTGCACTACTCTGTCCATGTCGTCACGCCAAAGGGACCCGGTTCGCATCTTGTGCGAGTCCACCCGGGCTTTGGAACAGAGTAGCCGAAGCAGCAGTGCCTCGCGCGACATTTCCAGGGAGAACATGCCGACAACTTTCTTATCTTCGATCGACGCATTCTCGGCGATGTTCATTGCGAAAGCGGTTTTGCCCATCGACGGGCGTGCGGCAATGATGATCAAATCCGAGCGTTGTAGTCCGCTCGTCATTTCATCGAGGTCGGGGTAATGCGTGGCCAGCCCGGTGATGCGCTGGCCGCGTTGCAAAAGCGCGTCAACCGATCCGAACGATTCCTTGACGATATCCTGCACGCCCATGAACCCGCGCCCGATGCGCTTTTCAGATAGCTCCAGAATGGCAGCTTCCACATCGTTGAGGACTTCTTCCGCTGGATCGCTCTGGTCAGAGGCGCGGGCAATGGCAGAGTTAGCGGTATGAATCAGTCCGCGTAACAAGGCCTTATCGCGAACGATCTTAATGTAATGCTCGATGCTGGGACGATCGGGAACGCCATCGACCAGGCTGGATATATATCCAACATCGCCGATCGCTTGGAGTTCCTTGTGCCGGTCGAACTCCTCGACCAGAGTGATCATGTCGATCGGCCGTGCGGATTCCGCCAGGTCCATCATCCGGGAATAAATACGGCGGTGAGAGTCGAGAGAAAAATCCTCCGGCTTGAGATGTTCTGCTGCCTGATTGTAGGAAAAATTATCCAGCAGGATGGCGCCGAGAATGGAACGTTCGGCTTCCACATTTGCCGGGAGAGTGTGCGCGAGACTGTAGTCAGTAGTAGCCAAAGCTTGTTTATCTATGGGGGAAGGTGGTTCTAAAGCGTGAATGCGATATTAGCTGCGTGCAACTTGTGGACGTTCTGAAATATCTTCGGAAAACAAAGTTCAAACTGATTTTTTTCGGCTGCATAAGTGCAGTCTCAGTATAGGAGAACAAAAAGCGAATAATCAAGCGCAGGACAAGAGACGTGACTCAAGGTATTCATGATGATGGAATTTGGCGCCCCATGTCGTCATGACTGAAGAAGTCCAAAATAAATGCGGCCCAGGCCAGCCACCTGGACCGCATTGGTCGTGAGCATTGTGCCTGACGCTTCGCCGCACTCGGCGGCAAAGTGTGCACTCCCGAAACCGCATTCCCGAAGGAACGCACATTTCTCGTGCACTACGGACCATCCACGATCCCATCCGAGGATGCAATCCCGGGATATTGATCAATGAACTTCAATCCGCATCAACTGCGGAAGCGGGCGGCTCGAGTCCAGCTTTTATGCAGGACCGTCTGAGGAGGCCGCATCGCCCGAGTTTCCTGAACGCGCCGAAGCGCATTTTTGAAAACCCTCTCGCCGACTCACCCTCGAGAGTCGGCGGTTACCGCCAGTCTGCCGCAGTCACCAGCAGGCTCAATGCAACTCACGCTTGCACTGTGAGCACTTTGCGTGAATACCGGAGTGATCGCAACGGAAAATCGCACTACAGTTGTGCGAAAACTGTGGAGGATGAGACTTGCTTGTGGAAAGGGAAGGAAAAGGCGGAGTAAATTCTGGGCCGCATCTGCCAGCGCTCCAGAGTGAAGGTAACGCGCAGGGCCGAGTTCAAGATTCTTGCCGGTGGACGTTCTACTCTCGATGCTCGTGGCGCGCCGGCAAAAGATCCGGAGGAATGTTGCCATCGTTAACCTCGACCCATCCGGAGTCAAACTTTCCTCGATAGCCGAACAAAGGTCCCCAGGTGTCGTTATGCACGTTTACTTCAATATGGAATTTGTTGTCGCCTTCTTCGTACCACTCACAAACGTCAGCCACACCTGAGAACACCAGCGGGAAGGTAAATCCGATCAGGCCCTCGTAGAAGCGCTGCGAGGCGGAGCGCAGGCAAAGACCTCCGCGCCTGTCCACGCGCAAACCAATATCTACCGCGAGATGCTGGTGCGTTCCCAGGTAATCAACGATGCAGCGGCGCTGTTCGCTGTAAATCATGTAGGCATCGAAGCGCCGAGGATGGCGTGTCTCGAAATTTCGAATCCATGTGACCGTTTCTCTGCCGAAAGGGTCAACGTACGCGAAGTTTCGGATGGTAAAAGGAATCGCCGTCCCGTGCTCCGGAAACATGATGCGTCGCCAGCTTCCCACGTAAAGGAAGGGCAGCGTGAAAAACTTGCCACGCCAAATTTCATCCATTGTGCCCTTGCCGATCGATGCGCGGCCGTCTTTACTGTTGAAACCGAATCGTTCCTGGATGCGCGGGTGCAGGAGTCTGAACTCTTCGCCTAGTGCTCGTTCATAGATCGATCTCATCTGGATTTGTCCGGAACGCGGCGACAGTTCGCGGCGCTAGGCATATCTCGTCCAGCGATGATCGCGATAACCGCCAGGGCTGCGACCGCGACATTTAGTGTGAGCGGATTGAATGCCGCGCTGAGATAGGTTGGCGCGGTGATTGCGACCACGGGAATGCCTACGACCATAACCCCTAAAGTCACCCATAAGAGCCAGTGATGTCGCCATAGCACCACTACCAGCAATGAGAACAAGACTTCGACCCACCCGGCGAGAGCTACCGCGGCGTGCAGGCGAGCAGCTGGCGTGCCAATTCTGCCGATTAGATCCAGTTCGATGGCATCGTGATAGAGCAGCTTCGGAACTAAACCGTGATAGAACCAAATGAATGCGATGGTTCCTCGTGCGACAAGATAGACGAGCGCGCGAGCTTGAGACACTTCCGGCGGAATACCTCTCTCGATCCAAAGGCGCAGCCGGTCGAAGCTCCAGGCCGTAGCCCAGCCCAGCAGCGGACGAAAGATGCAGGCGTCGATTAACTTGCCAAACATGCTAAACCGGGTTTCGTAGTCGTACCAGGTAAAGAAACTGATCTTGGCTTCTGTGGGCACGTACTTCCAATAACCCGAGCCCGCTTTAATCAAAGACTTTGGATCCGCGGACCAGAATTTCAAACTCGAGGTGCGCGCTCCGCCGTCGCCGTCTCTAGCACCTGTGCTCTCTCCATTTCCATCGATGGTGAAACCGAAACCGATTCGAGTGCGGTACAGGAATTTCTGGGGTTGGTCAGCTTCCCGGGGAAGATACTCGATTTGATTAAAGCGAAGGTCCCATCTCTGATGAAGCTGAGGATTCTGAGTCTTCTCCCAAAGCTCTTCCATGCTGCCGGAAATCGGAATTTCGACGTAGATGCCCACGGCGGTTGACGGACAGCATATCGTTCGCCAGCCGACGCTGAATAGTGACTTTGTGCCTTCCGAGGCTACTCAGGCAAAAGAAAAAGGGCACGACCGAAGCCGTGCCCTTTTTGCCCGGATTTTCGATGTGCCTCTCTTGTCTCCGTGGTGAAGCCCTAGTCGCGAACCCCATCCAGGAATGCCCGCAGCTTCCGCGAACGTGACGGATGCCGAAGCTTCCGCAGCGCCTTCGCTTCGATTTGGCGAATGCGTTCGCGAGTCACCGCGAACGACTGACCGACTTCCTCAAGCGTATGTTCCGAACCATCTTCCAGGCCAAATCGCATCTTGATGACTTTCTCTTCGCGCGGCGTGAGTGTGCGCAGCACCTGCGAAGTCTGGTCTTTCAAGTTGACATTGATCACGGCTTCCGCCGGTGAAACCACTGCCCGATCCTCGATGAAGTCGCCCAGGTGAGAATCTTCCTCTTCGCCAATCGGGGTTTCGAGGGAGATTGGTTCCTGCGCGATCTTCAAAACCTTGCGCACCTTTGCGACTGGAATGTCCATGCGCTTGGCAATTTCTTCCGAAGTCGGCTCGCGTCCCAGTTCCTGCACCAGCTGCCGCGAAGTACGGATCAGCTTGTTGATCGTTTCGATCATGTGCACCGGGATACGAATGGTTCTTGCCTGATCGGCAATCGCGCGAGTGATGGCCTGCCGAATCCACCACGTCGCATAAGTCGAAAACTTATAGCCTCGGCGGTATTCGAACTTGTCCACCGCCTTCATCAATCCGATGTTGCCTTCTTGGATCAAATCCAGAAATTGCAAACCGCGGTTGGTGTACTTCTTGGCGATGGAAACCACCAGGCGAAGGTTGGCCTCGATCAATTCGCGTTTGGCCTGCTCCGCATCCATGTCCCCCTGGATGATTTCGCGCTGGGTTCGCTTGAGCTCCTGGAAGGAAACACCGGTTTCGCCCTCCAGTTTTTCAAGCTCGGAACGGACTGCGCGCGACTGCTTTCGAAATTCTTTTTTTTGCTCGTCGCTGCGGGTGGCTTCCGCTTTGCGTTCCAGATTCTGGGATTGCCGGTCCAGCGACCGCAACGTGTCGACCGTCTTGTTTACCCGGTCGATCAACCGCTTTCGCTCAGCGTTGGTAAAACCCAGCTTGCGGACGCACAAAGAAACAGCCACCACCGCCCGCGCTAGGCTGATGCGATAGCGGCGATAGTCCTTGGGGCGCTTCTTCTGAGAAACTGTAGCGAACTTTTCGAGTATCGCTTCCGATTTCTTGTAAGCCTTGGCCAGGTCGTCGATCTTTCCGGTGAATTCCTTCAGCCGATTTTGCAGAATTTCATCGGTGATCTCTTCCTCGTCGAAGGTGACCACTTCCTTGATGGAGCGAACGCCCTTCTTGAGGTCTTCTCCCATCTCCAGAAGTTCGTTAATAACGATTGGAGAGCGGGAAAGAGCCTTGAGCACGCGCAGTTGTCCGCGCTCGATGCGCTTGGCGATTTCAACTTCGCCTTCGCGAGTAAGCAACGGAACAGTTCCCATCTCGCGCAGATACATGCGGACGGGATCGTTGGTTTTTTCCAGAGCGCCGGGCGTGAGATCGAGTTCTACATCCTCGCCGGCTTCTCCTTCTTCTTCGAACTTTTTATCGAGCGCGGAGGAGGGAAGCTTTGGTCCCTCCAGCACATCGATTCCTTGCGTACCAATGGTAGTCAGCAGATCGTCCAGGTCCTCGGGAGAATGCACGTCGTGCGGGATAAGGTCGTTGACCTGGTCATAGGTCAGATATCCCTTCTCTTTACCTGTGTCGATCAGCTTTTTGATGTCGTCGTACTTGTCGTCAAGAGCCAAAACGGATTACCCTTCTATTCGTCCCATGGAAAGGACTGGAAACGTTTTTTAGCGGTGGGAACGTGGAGCGGCGGACCTGCGCGCCGGGCACAAACCTTTGAATTATAGCATCCGGCAGCTTTTTGGCGCACCCTGCCCATGCTTTAGTCAACTTAACAAATTAGATGTTGCCGCGCTGCCATTAGTTTCAGGTTGTTTTGGCATCCTCAAGCGGGCCTGGCAGCGGGCCCTTCGTCAGCCAGACTCGGGTCCATCAACGCCCGCTTCAAGCGCATTTTCTCCTGCAATAGAGCTTGCATCCTGCTCGACTCCTGGCCCCGTGTAGTCTGCAATTCAGTCTGCACCCGCTCGAGCTTACGTCGCAGCTGGATGCGGCGGAGCCCCCGCACTGCCCCGTCGAGCCTTTCGGGCGTGAGTTCTTCGTCATCTTTCATCAGGACCGACGCCAGCAGGGCACGGTCCGCTTCGGGCAGTGGTAATTCGGTGATGTGCAGGGTTGTAACGTCCGCGCGGAGCAACGTCTCGATCAGAGATTCAGTGGCCAATCCCACGTGAAGGCCTTCACTGGTAAGCGCGAATTGCGCCTGGCGGCATGGAATGAACTCTTCGTCGGCTCCGTCGCGGGCGGAGACATGTTCTTCAGACATCTGCACTTCTGTGGCTGAGGCCAGCGCCCGGATCAATATCTTTTCCGCATCGGTGACCTGAACTTCGACTCGCGTCTTCAAAGTCGCCGTGGAACGGATGGAGGCGGCATGCTTCAGCTCCTGTCGCAACACGGATGAGTCGATTCCCAGCTTCTGCGCCATCTCCCGGGCAAGCTCGTCACGCGCGATCCGGCTTGGAATCCGCTGGATGTGGGGCAGCAGATAGTTCACCGCTTTCACTTTTCCCTCGGCGCTGCGGACTGGGAACTGGGCGCGAGCCTGTTCGATCAGGTAGTCAAAATACTTCTGCGAGTTTTTCAGCGCGAGGGCGTACGCCTCTTTTCCTTTACGCCGGATATATAAGTCCGGATCGAACCCGGACTCCAGAGTCAGCACTTTAACCTGAAATTCCTCTTCCACCAATAAACCAAGAGTCCGTTCCGTCGCCTTCGCGCCCGCGGTATCGGGATCGAAATTGACCACCACATTCCTGGTGAAGCGTCCCAGAAGTCGCGCCTGAAGCTCGGTAAAAGCTGTTCCCGAGCTGGCGATGACGTTATGAAAGCCAGCCGCATAGACCGCGATGCAGTCCATCTGTCCCTCGACCAGAATGGCGTAATCCAATTTGCGGATCGCTTCTTTAGCCTGGTCAAGATTGAACAGCATACGGGATTTGGAATAAATCGCGGTTTCGGGTGAGTTCAAATACTTGGGTCCGGCCTTTTCATCAGTCGAAAGAGTGCGGGCGGTGAATGCAATCACACGTCCAGCTTCGTTGGCGATGGGAAACATCACGCGATTGCGGAATTTCGAGTACATCGCCGCCGTCGGCCGTTGATCATTGGCCGTTGGCGGCAGCCTCCCGCTCTTGTCATCCCGAACCGGGTCGAGGGATCTGGCGTTTTGCTGAGGGCTGGTGGCGGTAGCCTGCCGGCTGCCTTCCTCTTTCCAGGAAAACAACCCGCTCTCTCGCAATACTTCTTCATCGAATTCGCCGCGCAACCGGTCACGCAACAAAAAACCAGATTCCGGCGCAAATCCGATACGAAAGGTTTTTATGATTTCATCGGTAAGACCACGCCCCAGCAAATATTCCCGGGCGTGAGCTCCTTCCGACCGCTTGAGCAATTCCTGGAAGAAACTGCAAGCCCGTTCGTGAACTTCGAGCAGCACAGTCCTGAGGCGAGCTTCCTTGGCTTCTTCAGGACTGGAATAACTGGTTTTAGGAAGGGCAATGCCTAGCTTTTGAGCAATCGCGCGAACCGCTTCAGGAAATGTGATGTTCTCAAGTTTTTGAACGAAGGTGAAGACGTCTCCCGATACTCCGCATCCGAAGCAGTGAAAGAACTGTCGGGTAGCATGCACCGAAAATGATGGCGTCTTCTCGTTGTGGAAGGGACAAAGCCCCGCATAGTTTTGCGCCCCAGACTTCTTCAGTTTGACGTAGCCACCGACGATGCGAACGATGTCCGCCTGTTGTTTGACGATTTCCTTGAAGTCGCCGGACTCGGTCATGGTTGGGGATACTGCTGTTCGCAGGAATTGTCAGGCTGAGAATCGCTAATGTGAATATACCGGATGGAGATTGCTGTGGAGAAGTTGTGGGAATCGTGATTTAGCAGTTGACTCAGAAGGAAAAAGAGGAGGTTGCGCCAGCCAGTGCCGATCTAATTCGCCGGCCTGGTTTGGAATTCGGCTGTGTCTTTTTCAGGAACCCGGCTTTCCTCGCACTGCCTTATTTCCACAATGCGCGAGGTCACAATCGGAGTGTGGTAGGAAGGATGTCTGAATTCCAAATGCATGCCGCGGCCGACAAAACGTATCTTCAACATCGATCCGCCCCAGGAAGAACCTTCGATCCGCACCAGCAAAGGCTCAGGACAAAACGTGGGATGCCCCCAAATCCAGGCCTCGCCCTGCCCGCAATGCACCACGGTATAGCGGCGATGCTGCGTTTGTATTTGCAGGGTGGTCCGTGCCGGCAGGTCGTCGAGAAAAGCTCCCCCTTCAATCTCCGAGGCCACGATGTTGCTATTCACCTCGTCGTCGAGATTGGGGTGACAGCGAAACAGCGACGGGCAGGTGTGCACCGGATCCCTTTCGACCTGCAGGACAATCGACACTTTGAGTATAAACCTCCTGTCCACGTCCCGCTCCTGCGAATACCGGCAACCCCGCACGGAAGTTCGAGCTTCAAATCTGGTACTGGCGTTCCGTGAGGTGCGTTACCTGAGTTGTCCAAAGTAATGGGACGTACCCCCTTTGCGGATTGACCCTTCAAATTGATGGGGATAGGATTCATAGGACCATAAGATTCTGAATTAGGGAACGGCTGGGCGTGCCAAGGGGGGAAGCTGCACGCAACCTTTGCAATGTCTTGAGTTTGGGCGATGGCAAGGATGTAACTGACAGATAAAAATGGCAATCAGGAAGCCCAACCTACCGGTTGCGTTCTTGTCGGTGTTTTTGAGCCTGGCTGGCTCAGCCTGCCACAGCGACAAGAAACAGGCAAAGCTGCCTGCGCCGCAGGCCAATGCGCCGGCACTCACGCCAGCCCCCGCTCCGGCGCCAACGGTGGCGGCGGATTCGAAACCCGCGCCGGAACAGCAAAGTCAAGCCAGGCCGCAATCCCAGCCCCAGGCCGATCCGGTCCTCGACTTGATTGCCAGCGCCGAAAAGGAATACGCGGCTGGAGAGGAAAGATTCCAAGCCAAAGATCTGGAAGCGGCGAAGCAAAATTTCGATCGCGCCGCGGATCTGTTGCTGCAGAGTCCTCCTGAGATTCGCGCCGATGAGCGCGTCCAACACGAATTGGAGCACGTGCTCGAAGGTTTGAACCGTCCCGAACTGGCGGCCTTGCAGTCAGATACCCCTCCGCCTCAGCAAAAGACTCAGCCCGCTCCCATCGACGAAACCAACGAGATCACCCCCCCGGTCGACCCTAACGTGAAGGCCAAAGCGGAAGCCGAAGTCAAAGCCACGCGTTCCGAGCTGCCGCTTATGCTTACCGACCCGGTGGCCGCCTACATCAATTATTTTTCCACGCCCCACGGACACGAAATACTTCAGAGCGCGCTTGAACGCGGGGGACGGTATCGCGAAATGATCGAAAGGACGCTGCGGGAGCAAGGCGTTCCGCAAGAGCTGATTTATCTTGCTCAGGCAGAGTCGGGTTTCCATCCGCTGGCTTTGTCACGGGTAGGAGCTCGCGGCATGTGGCAGTTCATGTCGAGCCGCGCCCGAGGCTATGGATTGCAGCGTAACTTATGGGTGGATGAACGTCAGGATCCGGAAAAAGCCACCTTGGCCGCCGCTCATCACTTGAAAGATCTTTATAACCAGTTCGGCGATTGGTATCTGGCGATGGCCGCTTACAATTCCGGCCCGGGCGGGGTACAGAGCGCGGTGAAGCGCACCGGATATGCCGACTTCTGGGAGCTTTACAAACGGAATGTCTTGCCCAAAGAGACACGGAACTATGTTCCAATCATTCTGGCAATGACCATCATGGTCAAAAATCCAGCGCAGTACGGACTGGATAGCATTGTCCCTGAACCGCCGGTCTCTTATGACAAGGTCAAGATCGACTATTCAGTAGACATCCGGCTGGTAGCGCAGTGTATCGACGTGCCGCCTACCACTTTACAGGACTTGAATCCCAGCCTGCTGCGTCTGACCACGCCCAAGGATCAGCCCTTCGAACTCCACCTGCCGGCTGGAACTCGAGATCTGTATTTGTCGGCGATTGAGCCCATTCCGATTGCGATGCGGGAGTGGTGGCGATACCATCCGGTGGCTGAGGGCGATACTCTACCCTCAATCGCCCGCACCTATCGCACCAGCGTAGACGCCATCGAAAGGGTCAATCATCTGCAGCAGTCGGACGAGCTGAAGCCTGAGACCAAGCTGATTATTCCCATTCCGGCGGGCCGACATTCAGCCACGGAAGACGGCGGCAGCTATGCCCGGGCGGCCATCCGTTACAAGGTGCGTCACGGTGACACAGTCCAAACTGTTGCCGACAATTTCAGCCTGCCTCCTGTTATGGTGCGCCGGTGGAATCACCTGCGCGGGGACAGTTTGCGGGGACGCCGCATTGTTTACGTTCATCTCCCAGTCACCCCCAATCCGATGTCGAAAGACTTACCGGAAGAAGAACCTAAATCCAAGCCCAAGAGAGGTTTGCATCCGGTCGCCCATACGTCTCTCCAACGCCACAAGGTCCAGGAAGGCGAGACTCTGACCTCCATTGCAAGCTTCCATCACACGACCGTCGCCGCTATCAAACGGGACAATGGCGATTTGGCGACGCTGCGTCCTGGCATGATCCTGATCATCAGGGCAGGACAGTAAATCTCCTTGCTGGGTTACTGGCTTTTGCCCAGGGTCGTTCCTGGAGCCGATTTTTACGACGTGATTGTCCGCACACTTTCCTCCCCTGAGTCGATCCTTGCCAAAATAATTTGGTCTTTCTACTCGATTTTGACCTCTCGGTGTAATATGCAACCTGCGGATGGCTGCAGTCGTCTCATGATGCGGTCGCGCGAAAAGAGCCGTGCTATAATCGCGCCCCGTTCAACCAACGCATCAGTCTTTTAGCTTTCTTTTTGATTCCCGAGTACTCGCAGCGCCTACCCAGAATCACGGCGCAGCCGAAACCAGGAGGAAGAATGATTTTCGACGAGACCCTCTACGCACGCGATGACGAGATGGACGAGTTTGGAGACAGCGGCGCCTACGGCGATTCGCTGGAAGAAGATTACGAGGAAGAAGAAGAGGAAGAAGAAGCGGCTGAACTGCCAGCCATCACCGAGTCGGAACCCAAGCCCGCTCCCGCTCCCTCCGCGCCGGGTGGAGGTGGAGGGTCGCCCAAGGCACCACGTAAGCCCGCGGCGAAAAAGGCAGCTAAGAAGAAACCCGCACCCAAAATCGTCCGCAAGCCGGCTAAGAAAAAGAAGCCTGCTCGGAAACCGGCTGCGAAAAAGAAGGCAGCCAAGAAAAAACCTGCCCGCAAGGCTGCCAAAGCTTCGCGGCGCAAGGGTCGCCGCTAAAACAAAGCTGTTGGGAATCCGCGCCCACCGGTAAAAACCGGAGAGGCGCGGACTTTCTTTGCCTCCGTTTGAAGGCTACTAGTTCCGCGTTCTCGACGTCGCGCCTTACGCTGCTTTGCGCAGTGTCGGAGTTGAGGTTACCCGCCTTATCGTTGCCGACATCATCACGCGGCTTACACCGCTCATGATCATGCTCACTCCCACCAGTGTGCCAATCGCCCATGCCGAACTCGATGGCCAGTGGACCCAAATCAGCAGTGAGAGAAGTAGGGTTACAACGCCGTCGATCAATAACCAGCTTGACCCATTCGCCGGCCTTACTCTGGCGTAGAACACAATGTCCAGTACGCCTTCGATCAGAAACAGCGACGCCAGCAAAAGTGTGAGCGAAGCGACTCCCAGGAGAGGATTCATTAGTAAGTATCCCCCAAACACGATATAAGCGACGCCCACCAGCAATTTCCAAATAACGCTACCGGCGCCGCGCGAATGGAACGCGATAACCAGGTGGACCACGCCGGCCAGAACAATCAGCCACGCGATCACGGCATTGACCGCGACAGCCGCCATAAGCGGCAAGCCAACGGCCAAAATTCCGAACACGATAAGCAGAACGCCCCAGGCGATCGACCACCCGGACGCTGCGTGCACCGCCGAAACCGGAGATTCCGATGTCATACGCGCCTCCTCAATCAGAATTTTATGGAACCAACGGAACGTGAACTTCTCGACGCGCACATTTTGCGCTTAGGAAGGCTTTTGTGCAAATGCACAGACGCGATCGGCCTCAGCGAGAAAGGGGAAGGATGGGATTCTGGGCGTCCTTTGCGGTGAACAGCCTGACAAGGCTTTGGGCCGCAAAAGGTCGCAGAGGTCGTAGAAAATATCCGAGGTGTGAAAGACCGGCTACCTCTTGGCTGCAACTGCTTGCAAACACTTCCCATATAGCTCGAGCAGGTGGGATGCGTACTCTTCAGGCTTGGCGGCGGCGCCGCTTCCCTGAAAGCCGACTCCGGTTGAACTGGTCCGACCGTAGCCCGTGGTCATCGCGACGAATTTCATGAGGTCGAGAGCGATATCTTCATTACGCCGGCTTCCGGATGTTGCGGCAGGTGTTTCGTCCATGCGTGCCTCCTAGGAGAGATTCTTGCGACATGCGAATCGATTCTGCTAAAGCTGATGATAGCAGAAGGCTTTAAGCGCCAGGACGGGGTAGACCGTCGCACTCGCGCGAGAATTTCGCCGGTTTTATTGCACTATGGCTTCGGGCTCCAGAAGGGCTCGCGCGTGGGTACGAACTGAACTGGAACCTCGCTCACGAATGTTCTCAACCACCTGGTGCATTCTGCCATGCCTGCTTGTTCGGACGGAATATGCCCGAGCATGATGAGTGACTTCTGTTTGCCCTCGCTCACCGCGTCGGAAACGTATTCGACAGCTTCCCACTCTTGCGCTTCGCCAATAACGAGTGCCTGGACTCCGGACATCTCAAGGGCTTGCGCATGTTTAGTGAGTCCGGCGGCGCCGGGAGCAAGTACAAGTTTGGTAATGCGAAGATTGGGATCTCCGACAACTCGTACGATTCGTATTGCGAGGCGACTCTTGATGTCGGACGCCAACTGATCGAGTGAAGTGTCTGGAATGTTGAACAAGTACTGATTTTGCGAGTCCTGAAACTTTTCCCAGCCCAGCGCATGAACCATGCCTGCCTCGATGCCATCCGGATTGCGGGCATGCCAGTGGTCGTGAAAGCGCCAGATAATCAGGTGGTGCCCGGCGATGAACTGCCGTTTTGCCGCTATTACCGGGTCCTCATTTTTCTCCGGCAGTTGGTCCGATACGTCCATGTGATCGAAGAAAGTAGGCTCGTGGGTGATGATCAGATTGTCGCCGACAGCGGCAGCACGTTGAAGCACATCGAGAGTGGCCATCATGGTCACGGCGATGCCGGTGACGGCGGCGTCGGGATCACCCTCTTTGAAAGTGTCTACCGTATCGCTCTGCCAGGGTAAGCCGACATGCTGTTGAATTCGAGCGACTACCTGACGGGCGGTAAGGGATTGAGTTTGAGCCAATGCACAGTTCGTCAGCAAAACGGCGATCGCTAAAGTCCGTAATGCCCATCTGATCGGTTTGGTTGCGGCCAGCATGTGGTCTCCCGGGTCATTCGCATTAAATCACACAGCCGCGAAAAGTGCGGGAGTCTTCGGCTGAATCCGATTCGAATCTGTATTTCAGAATTGAAGGTGGTTCGTGGCGGTTCGAAATCTACACAACCAGGCAAGATCAACACCAACTCCAAATTGCGGCGGGCGACCCCGGCCCGCCCCACCCATGAGCAGCGATGACTAGTTGAGATCCTGCAGCATGGCGTAGGAGAAGCCACCGGACTGGCTGTTTAGGCCGACAAATGTCCGCACCTGGCTAGCGCTGAAAGTGAGCGAACCGGTGTCGACTGCGGGAAATTTTTGACCGACCGGGGTGAGAACGATCTCGAAGCTGCCTGCAGTCATCGACTGGTATCCGGAGGCAGAATTGAATCCGAGATTGCTGATGTTGGGACTTACCGTGTTCAGGTCAGTCAGAGGAGCAACCACGTATACATCGGCTGGTCCCAGACCGGGGGCGGAGTTGACGACGCGAAGCTTGAAATTGCCGGACGCGGGCGCCGAGTTGTCGTCAGTCAGCACGAACGCGGAAATATTCGAAGAGAAGTTGGACGCAATTACAGTTGTATCCGTGCCAGATCCGAAGCTGATTGACTGGGTCAGCAGCGCGGTGGTCGAACCCGAGGGCTCGATGGCAACTTGCTGCGAGCCGGACTGAACGGATTGATAGCCGTTGGTGGTCCCATAGGCGACATTGCTGCCAATTGAAGTGCCGTTTACCAATACGTCGAGGTTGGTTTGGTCTGGAACAGCGTTCATGAAGCGAAAGCGAGTTTTGCCTCCCCCGCCACATGCTGCGAGCAGAAGAATGCTGGCTACACAAACCGTCACGGCAGACAACTGCACGAAGCGCAACAATCGGCCCACTGTTCACCCCTTAAGTTTTTAGAATTGGAAACTACGGCACTAGACTTCGACTGATGCGAAGCATGCACCTCGAAGTTGCAGGCGGTAGGTAAAGAGTCAGTCAAGAGAGGTAAAGAGTTGTAAAAGTGGGCGGCGTGTTTCAGACCGCAGCTTCGTCCGTCGGCAAGGGGTTGGATTGCTTCCTAGGGCAAGAGGGGCCGGTTAGGTCTGCGAGGCCAATGGCCGATGGCTTGATGGACCGCGGTTGTGCTCCAAGGTCTGAACCTCCGCTTTACGAACTTTTACTTGAATTTACGAAGTCTTTACCTTCGACGTGAAGGCGAGGTGTTCTAACTAGCAGTGAGATTTTCATATCGGGGGCCGCGAGGTTTCCGAATGTCACGCGCGAGAATGAAATGGAGAGTACGTATGAAATCACAAATCCCCCACGGATTTTTTAAACGAAGGGCGGCATTCAAGTCTTTGATAGCGACCGGGTCTCTGGCAGCTCTGTTGAGCCTGGGCATTACGGTTTTTGGCCAGAACGATCAGAGTGCGCCACCACCGGCGCCGGACCAGCAGGCAGGGCAGGCTGAACCTGGGATGGGGCGGCATATGGGTCGTCGCGGGATGCCGAGTGTCGACGATCAGGTGAAGCATCTCACCAAGAAATTGAACTTGAGCAGCGACCAGCAGGCGAAGCTGAAACCCATTCTGGAAGATCAGCACAAACAGATGGAAGCAGTGCACAACGACTCGTCGCTCTCACGCGAAGATCGAATGAGCAAGATGCAGGACCTGCACAAGAGCTCGGACGATCAGATCAGAAGCGTGCTTAACGAAGATCAGCAAAAGAACTTCGACAAAATGCGCGCGGAACAGCAAGACCGGATGAAGAATTGGCATAAAGGTGGCGGAAATGCCGCCCCGCCATCCGGTGACAGCCAGCAGTAAGCGGACCCTGGACGTCGACCTTCTGCTTTTTGATGGTTGAGGTTTGACGTTGGAATTGAGTTTCTCCCCAGCCTCTGGGCGTGGTTCCTTCTTCGCGTCGCCGCGAGGAGAACCGGGTCCAGAGGCCCCCTTCTTACTCCACTGTTTTGGAACCTAATAGTTGGTCAAACGCGGCGGCGAGGGTGCCCGACCACATCGGATTATTTCAGGTTTCGATTCCTACGTAGCAAACGCGGCCGATCAGATAGTCATGCGGTTTCTTACCAGGCTCGATTGCCATCACCTCGACAGGGTAGGCAGTGTTATGCGGACGCAACACCAGGTGGTTTGCGGCTACCTCAGCGTACCTGACCGTGCAAGTGCCGCCTTTTGCAACGGCGTACATATTGGAATTGCCTTTTCGATAAGACTTGAACGAATTGTAGTGGCGATCGAGAAGGATGGTGGCACCGGGAAGCAAGCGGGGGTACATGCTCAAACCTTCGCGGCCATCGGCGCGGATGATCACAAAACGCTCCCAGTGTTCGCGGTCACTTTCCATTTCTGGCCGCAGTTTGTGCAGGAAGCGCTTCTTGAGTTTCATGATGTCCTTTACTTTCATACTGGTGATCACGGGCTGAAGAGCGGCCACCGCCGCGTCGACGACGAGAACGTTCTCGAAATCATCGTGGCTGGGAGGCGTAATGCTGGCGCGCTTATTGATCTCGCCGGGATCGAGCAGATCGAGGACGGACAGGTGTTGCACATCTAAGACTTTGTCCATGCCTTCGACACTCAAGCCGCGCTTGCGGTTCAGGAAATTGGAAATATGCGCCTGCTTGAAACCGGTTTCGCGCGCCAGACCCAAGCCGGTCAATTTACCTTCCTTGATCCGCTCGCGCAGTGCTCTGCGCAGATTCTCCTGGAGTGTGCGCATTTTCATGTGCGAAGTATACTGCACCCTATAGCGCAGTGCTATACGGGATGTGCTAGTAGCAACTAAAAGTAAATCTATTTGACTTGATGACAAGTCAGCTATACGATCAGCGCCTCATATAGCTGTTGTCCGCCAGGGGGAATTCATCTCAAGAGTCTCGAGCTGACGCCAAACGACACCATTCAGAAGGGAAGGAAAGTAATTTCGTGGAATTCCGGCGAAAGGCCATGCCGCGGAAATGCTCTCGTCTGGCATGCAGCGGCTACTGCGGCAATGAGCAGTCGGGATGGTCGAGATCATGAATGGATGAGGTAGGGAAAAGGCACGATCTGGGAATGAAGTATTTGTTCGAGATGATCGGACTCTATCCCGCCGCTGGAATCGATCGTTACCAAAGATCAGGAGACGGCGCAGGTGGTTTCGGATGTTCAGGGCTTAGAATAAAGGCGCCTCCGAATCGAGTCGAAGCCTGTTTTGTCTTTGGCAGGTCAGACCCGACAGTCGCGGGGCGGACATGAGTGTTCGTCACATGGGGACCTTGAGAATGGATATGACGTGGATGACCGACCGGATCGCGGTCGGAGGGGGAATTTGGCGAGAAGATAACATGGCGGCGGTGGCGCGAGCGGGAGTGACGCACATTATCGACATGCAGATCGAATTTGACGATACCGCCCTGGCGGCACCTTATGGAATTGAGGTGCTGTGGAATCCGATTGACGATGATTTTCAGCCGAAGCCGCCGGAGATATTTCAGCGTGGAGTAGTTTTTGCGAACGAAGCGCTCGAAAGCGAAGGTACAAAATTGTTTATCCACTGCGCGGCTGGAGTTCACCGGGCTCCGATGATGGCGCTGGCGGTATTGTGTTCGATGGGCTGGGCGCAGGAAGCGGCGCAGGATTTGATAGAGAACAAGCGCCCGGTGGTGGATTTTGCGGATGTGTACGTTCGCAGCGTGGAAAGGTTTCTGGATGAGCAGGTGAGGGCGGAGAAGTAAAGAACATTTGTCAGCTGCCAATTCAAGAGAGCGCATCGGGATATTGAAGCCGAATATCTTTCGACAGGCGCCGCCCTTTGGGTCGGCTTTTTTATTTGGTATTTTTGGCGGCGCTGGCGGTAGCGCATGAGTCCCCAACGTCGGTGGTGAGCGATATCGTTTACAGCGGTGACGGCGCGCGATATCGTCGACGAAGAAAAATTCAAGAGCGGGTTGGGTACGGCTATCGCCGGGGTCGTTTTATGTTCTCAACGCCTCGACCTGGTCGAAGCTAGCCCAGCCATAACCTCACCCGACTTCTTCACTCCAATTTTCAAGCGTTTTCTTTACCTGCGCCATAAACTGGTCGGCGACCGCGCCATCGATAAGACGATGATCATAGCCCAGGGTCAAGTGCACCAGCGTGCGGATTGCGATGGAATCATTTCCATCCTCGTCGGTGACAACCACCGGAGCTTTTGTAATTCCCCCAACCCCCAAAATTGCTGAGTTGGGCTGATTGATGATGGGCAATCCGAAGACGGCCCCAAACTGACCAGGATTCGTGATGGTGAAAGTCGAGCCTTCCACTTCTTCCGGTTTCAGTTTCTTACCTCTGGCACGTTCCCCAAGATCGCTGATGCCGCGCTGTAAACCGAGGAAATTCAATTCGTCGGCATTCTTCAATACGGGAACAATCAAGCCCCAATCGAGTGCCACTGCGATGCCGAGATTGATATGCCGATGGTAGCGAATACCGTCGCCCTCAATCGAAGCATTGACGATCGGAAACTGCTGCAACGTGATCATGACAGCGCGCGCAAAAAAAGGCATGAAGGTGAGCCGGACACCATTGCGTTTTTCGAACCCGGACTTGTTCTTGTTGCGGATTTGCACGATGCGGGTGATGTCCACTTCGAACATGCAGTGAACGTGTGCACTGGTGCGACGCGATTCGATCATGCGCTGGGCGATGATCTTACGCATCTGGGTCATGGGAACGAGGTCGCCGGGAATCGCCCCTGAGGTAGGAACGTTCGCCGCAGTAGCCGGCTTCACCGGCGGTGCGGATGTAGCAGGCGTTGATGAGGCTGAGGTTGGTTCACTTCGCTCGAGAAACGCGGTTATGTCCTGTTTGGTTATGCGACCACCCAGGCCCGTTCCAGAGACATCAGCAAGGTTGATATTATTTTCACGAGCAATCTTGCGGACCAGGGGCGACGACCGGGCATGATCCTCTTCCTCATGTTCATGCTCTTGCGAAACCGACCCCGATGAAACCGGCGGGGACTGCCTGGCTTCGTTTGGCGCGGCCGAGGGTTTTGCGGGTGCGGAATCTTTTTTTGCAGGAGCCGCCGGTGACGGAGTGGCCGCTGCCTGGGATTGGGGGGGGGCGCTCTCGCCATCGGCAGAAATTGTGCCCACGACCGTATTCACTTGAACCGTAGATCCCTCGGCGACTTTGATGTCCTGCAAAATCCCTGCGGCGGGAGCGGGAATTTCCGCATCCACTTTGTCCGTTGAAATTTCAAATAGGGGCTCGTCTCGCTGCACCTTGTCGCCAGGCTTTTTGAGCCATTTGGTGATCGTGCCTTCGAAAATCGACTCGCCCATCTGGGGCATGACAATATCAGTCGGCATAGTTTCCTTCCACGCGGCCACCATGAGCAAATCCCGGGCACACGCAACCCTTCATTATATATATTCCACCCACTGGTATGCTCTCGCGCTAATGCCTGAACGATCTAATGGTCACTGTGATCGTGGTCTTGACCTTCAGGAGTAGGGGCCGGCGCCGGGGTTCCAACGGACTTTTTCCAATAATCTTGCACCGCGGGAGGCAGCTTCTCAATTCGCGAGACAAATGCGGTGACCTTCCACATCTCCTGCTCTGTCAGAGCGTTGCTCCAAGCCGGCATAGCGGTGTAGCGGATACCGGTTCGCACTGCGTAGTAAATGTGCCACTCAGGATCGTCCATCGGATGGATAATCACCTGCGGCGCAGGTGGATAGAAAGAATTTTTGAGTGGACTGGGCTTATTGTCGAGGGTGCCGTGACACAGCGCGCAGTTCATAGTGTAGATTTTCATGCCTTCGATCAAGTTGTCGTCGGTGGGCGGAACAGGATTAGTCACGCGCGGGGCATGGCGTTCCATGGAGGCGTCCATTGCCGTCATCGCTATGCGTCGCTCAATTCGTGGTGGAGGTGAGTCTGCCTTCGTGGGCAATAGACCGAGCATGGCGACCGATAGCCCTCCCAGAATTAGTACAAGAAGTGTAATGACGACGCCAAGGATAAAATTGCGCATTTTGGCTCCTCCCTTACGCGAGCTTGCTAGAAGATCGACTAAAGATTTTCCAACGGAGCAGTATGCTGAAGGATGGCGATTGCGTCCTGCGCATCCGAACTGCGCACTTGCAGCTTGATTCCACCGAGAATGTGTGAGTGCCAGCCACCGATGCGGAGCATGTTTTCATCATACGCGAAGCACTCGATATCAGCCGATTCCAAACGGGTTCGAGCCAGCAAGAATTCGGTTTGGTTGTGAAATACGGCGATAGTAACGAGTTCGTCGTGCATAACCACTTTCGAAAGCCTGAGTCTGGAGTCGTTGTCCTGGACGTAATTTTTTCTACAGGGTCAAAAGTTAACTTCAATGGCAACAGATTCCCCGGTCCCGCACTTGACGAGCGGTTAATACGCTTTCAGTTTGCGAGCTTCTCGCACGACGTCTGAGACTTTCGGTAGAAAGTATTCTTCCTGCGGAGGAGAAAACGGAACGGGAGAGTCCTGCGCTGCGATTCGTACAATCGGACCATCGAGATGGTCGAATGCTTCTTCGTTAATTATGGCAGCGATTTCTCCAGCAATCCCTCCCGTGCGGGAATGCTCGTGCAGAATGATAACTTTGTTAGTTTTGCGAATTGTGCGAGCAATGGCTTCGCGATCAAGAGGTGAAAGAGTTCGCAGGTCCACGATTTCCAGATCGATTCCTTCTTTGCTTAAAACTTCCGCAGCCTCGATCGCTGTATGCACCATCGCCGCAAAAGTGATAATGCTGATGTCGCGGCCTTCGCGCGCAACACGGGCCGTGCCGAGCGGAACGATGTAATCTTCAGACGGAACTTCTTCCTTGATGCGACGGTAGAGATATTTGTGCTCGAAAAAGAGCACCGGATTGTCGTCTCGTATCGCAGCCTTGATCAGACCCTTGGCGTCATAAGCGCTTGCCGGACAGACCACTTTCAGTCCGGGAGAGTGCACAAACCACATCTCGGGGTTCTGCGAGTGAAACGGCCCCCCATGGACGTTGCCCCCGCTGGGGCCGCGGATGACCAGTGGCGCCGGCGTGCCCCAGCGGTAATGGGACTTAGCAACCATATTGACGATCTGGTTGAATGCGCAGCCAATGAAGTCCATGAACTGAAATTCGGCGATGGGACGCATGCCAGTGAGCGATGCTCCGAAGGCCGCGCCAACAATGGCGGACTCCGCGATGGGAGTATCAATCACGCGTTCCGCACCGAAGTGGTGGATGAAACCATCCGTCACTTTAAACGCCCCACCGTAGATACCAATGTCTTCTCCCAGGCAGAAAACGGTAGGGTCTCGTTCCATTTCTTCCCAGATGCCCTGGCGGATGGCTTCGAGATATGTGAGTTGAGGCATGAGTAGATATTATTACTTCAAATGCACTGCCGCTTCGGTCCGCATGAGACGGGACACCGTGCGCACGGTGATTTTGGGGGTCGCATATTTCGGCTTGATCTGGTGACATCCGTTTTCACAATAGACGCCGCCGGCTGCCGATTCAGGATTCGGAACCGGACTGGCCATGGCAACTTCGCGATCCGCCTCCAGTTCCCGTTCAACTCCAACGATCAGTTCGCGATGCTCGACTGGGCCGATCCATTTCTTTACGTTGAGCAAATAATTCTCGAAGCGAGTCACAGGGTCACGTTTGTTCCAGAACTCGAACAGCGCTTTGGGGACATACTCAGCCGCATCGTGGATAGCATGTCCCTTCATTCTCATCATCTTTGCTTCGATGAACGTGGGACCTTCGCCACGCCGTGCCCGTTCGCAAGCCTCGTGGGCGGCATCGTAGACCTGGCAAGCGTCGGTTCCGTCGACGATGACGCCCGGAATGCCGTAAGCGATGGCACGTTCAGCAAGGTCTTTCACGCGAAACTGCATGTCCGCAGGTGTGGAATACGCCCAGGCGTTGTTTTCAACGAAAAGTACCAGGCCAAGGTCCTGCACGGCCGCGAAGTTGAGGCCTTCGTAAGTGACACCAGTGGATTGGCCGCCATCGCCGATGTAGGTCATTACCGCGATATTGCGTCCCTGAAGACGCGCACCCAGCGCCACGCCTGCCAGCACGGGAATCAAATCGCCCAACATCGAAATGGGCGAAACTACATTACGTTTTTGAATATCGCCGAAGTGCGACGAGGCATCACGGCCGTGGGTAGGTGAACCAGCCTTGGCCATGTACTGCATCATGATGTCGCGTGGGGGAAAGCCGCGAACCAGGGTCGAACCCTGGTTACGGATCATCGGGCCGATCCAGTCATCTTTCTTCAGAGCGTAAGCCGACGCGCAAGAGCACGCTTCCTGACCGAGGCCGAAATAAACTCCGCCTACTACCTTTCCTTGCTTGTAGAGATTCTCGAGAGCTACCTCAAGCTTGCGATTGAGCAGCATCCAACGATAGATGTCGATGTGTTGCTGGCGATTTAAGTACCTGGACTCGCGGATGGGCGGTACGGGAGCACTAAAATCGCCGAAGATTTCATATCGAACGGTGTCGTCTTTACGAACCTGTCGCACAGTAAAGCTAGGTTTTTCCAGGCGATAATCAAAAATTGTATAAGTGCGCTGATTGGTGTTTTTGGGATTGGTATTTCTAGGCTTGCCCGCTGGGTCCGAAGCACGTTTAGGGGTTTGTCGTTTGTTTTTTTTGGCCATGAACCCTACGCCCAGAAAGTATCTTCTTCTTTGTTCATTTGACGCAATTCATCAGGACGTTTTAGCGGCACCCCGACGGGATGACTCAGCAGTGCGTCTAGATTTTCCAACCAAAGCATCTGACTTTCAAAAATCAGGCCAAAATTTCGCGAGAGCGAGTGCGCCACTTGTTCCAGCGAAAGTTCGCGACCAAGCTGTCTGGACATGGAAGTCACGGCTTTTGAGGTTATTCCACAGGGGACGATGAGGTTGAAATAGTCCAGGTCGATGTTCACATTGAGAGCCAAGCCGTGCGAGGTCACGCTTCGCGAGATGTGGACACCTATGGCTGCGATTTTGGACTCCTCTTCTTGATTGCCATTGGGGATGGTCCATACGCCAGTGAGCCCACAGATTCGCTTCGCCGGAATAGCAAAATCGGCACAGGTGCGAATCAGGATCTCCTCAAGCCGGCGCACGTATTCGATGGCTCCCAGAGTTTTACGCATGCCGTTGGCTGCGGTAAAGCCGCGCAGATCAAAGATGGGGTATCCAACGATCTGACCAGGTCCGTGAAAAGTAACGTCGCCGCCCCGGTCGCACTCGTACACTTCCACGCCGCGCTGCCGGAGCACTTCGGGGGACGCAAGAATGTTATTGCGCTTCGCATTCCGGCCAAGAGTGATCACAGGAGGATGTTCGACTAAGAGAAGAACGTCGCCAATGCGGTCTTCCTTGCGCAGGTCCACGAGCCGCTGCTGAAGACGGAGGCCAGTGGCATAGTCAATCGCACCGAGTTGGATAATGGAAATCACAAGCTCTACCGCAGATTTCACTGATCGATGATCCGCGTCTCGGTCTTACATATTAATTGCCATGCCATACACACTATTCGACGCGTCCAACATTGCCTCGGCGAGAGTCGGGTGGGCATGGATTGTCCACATTAAGTCTTCCACCGTGGCTTCGAGTTCGATCGCGGCGACTGCTTCCGCAATTAACTCAGTAGCCTGTGGTCCGATGATGTGCACGCCTAGAATCTCGCCGTAATCGGCGTCGGAAACGATCTTGATGAACCCTTCGTGCTGGCCCACTATGGAGGCCCTGGAATTTGCGGTGAAAGGGAACTTACCGACCTTGACGTTATACCCGGCTTCCTCAGCTTTGGCTTCGGTCAAGCCAACACTGCCTATTTCGGGATGGCAATAGGTTGCGTTCGGAATGTGTTCCGGATTTATCGGCTTGACGGTTTTGCCTGCTATTTTGGTTACGGCGACGATACCTTCCATCGCGCCGACATGCGCCAGTTGTGGTGTCCCAAGCACGATGTCGCCAATGGCGTAGATGCCGGGTTCGCTGGTCTGCATCCAGCTATCAGTCTTGATAAAACCGCGGTCGGGCTTGATTTTGGTTTTTTCCAGTCCGATATTTTCCGTGCGCGGCTTGCGTCCCACTGCTATCAGAATTCTCTCAGCTTCAATTTTTTGAGCTTTGCCCTCCGCCGTGAATGCGACCGATATTCCAGCCTTTGTCTTTTCAACCTTGTCCACTCTGGTGCTGGTGTGGAAGTTGATACCGCGCTTGCGGTAGACGCGTGCGAGTTCTTTGGAAACCTCTTCATCTTCGACTGGGACCAGCCGGTGCAGCATTTCAATGATCGTAACTTCCGAACCGAACGATCGGAAGATGGACGCGAATTCGACGCCGACCGCGCCGCCACCGACGATCACAAGTGACTTGGGAATGTCTTTGAGCGAAAGAATTTCAATGTTGGTCAGCACCTGGTCACTCGGCTCAAGACCAGGCAACATGCGAGCCTCAGAGCCGCTGCATAGAATCACACTGTTCGCTTTGATCTGAGAGGCCTTACTGTCAGCTGTGACGTCGACGGTCAATACTCCGTTTTGTGCTGGCCCCGTCAATTTTCCGTAGCCTCGGATCGTTTCTACTTTGTTCTTCTTCATCAGGAACTCAAGACCCTTGGCGTGCTTGGCCACGATCTTGGATTTGCGTTCTTGAATGGCGGCCCAATTCAGCTTGCGGGAATCCACGCCTTCGATGCCGAATTCTTTCGCGTCTTTCAGGTGATCCCAAATTTCGGCGTTGAATAGCAGCGCTTTGGTTGGGATGCAGCCCACGTGCAAGCAAGTGCCGCCCAGCACATTGTCCTTTTCGATGAGGGCAGTTTTCAGGCCGAACTGGCCGGCTCGTATCGCAGCAGTATATCCAGCCGGACCGCTGCCAATAATGGCAATGTCATAAATGGTTTCAGGCAAGTCTGCAGACCTCTAATAGATAAAGATGACCTCAGGCAAACGTTTGATTCTAGAACACTGACGGCAGGTTGCGATAGCGCGGTGGGTCCAGTAACTCCTCTTCTGGACCATAATTATCGAACCCGGGCCACTATTGCTGCATGCAAAAACGTGTAATAGGGAACTTGCGGGGTGCGTTGAGCGTAACATTAGATTAGATAGGAGGCTGACATGCACGTTTTGGCCCATCAAGTCTTCGGGTTCTTCCTCTTCCCATTTTTTGGCTGTGGTTTCGTGCTTTATTTCCTGCCCTCGATTGTCGCCCTGATACGCGAAAGGCACGACAAACTCTCTATCTTCTTCCTTAATCTCTTCTTAGGGTGGAGTCTGATTGGATGGGTGATCGCTTTGGTTTGGGCTTGCAAAAACGACCGGGTGGTCTATGTTCAGAACGCACAGCGTTATTAACCCAGCAGTTGGGCCGCTTCTTTAGCGTAATACGTAACAATAATGCTCGCCCCGGCGCGTCGAATCGAGAGCAGCGATTCCATCATCACCCGCTCACGATCGATCCAATTATTGCGGGCAGCAGCTTCGATCATGGCGTACTCACCCGAAACCTGATATGCCGCGAGGGGCAAGTCGAAGCGTTGACGAGCAGCGGCAATGACGTCCAGGTATGGCATGGCGGGCTTAACCATGATCATGTCGGCGCCTTCCTCGATGTCGAGTTCAATCTCCCGCATGGCTTCGCGCAAGTTGGCGCCATCCATCTGATAGGACCGCCTGTCTCCAAATTGCGGTGCCGAATCGGCGGCTTCCCGGAAGGGCCCATAGAAGCCGGAAGAAAATTTGGCTGCATACGAAAGAATGGGCGTGTTGATAAAGCCAGCCTCATCGAGTTGCTTGCGGATCACGCCTACACGGCCGTCCATCATGTCGGACGGAGCTATAACGTCTACACCAGCGCGAGCCAGTGACACAGACGTCCGGGCCAATAACTCGAGCGTAGCGTCGTTCACGATTTCGAATTCGCCCGCCGCACGGGCTGCAACCTCGATCGCCATTTTTTTATGTTCCGGTGTCGCAGCGTCACGCGTCACAGCGGTAAAGGCTGCCGCTCCGAGTGATTGCGGCACGCTCCCCTTGCGAACAATACCGCAATGTCCGTGAGACATATATTCGCAAAGGCAGACGTCGCCCATGACGATTAAATCCAAGACTTCTTTCTTGATCGCGCGAGTGGCTTGTTGCACGATACCGTTTTCCGACCAGGCGCCGGTGGCAACTTCGTCTTTGGTTTCGGGCAAGCCGAAGAGGATGACGGCCCGAACACCCAGCGAATGCGCTCGTCGTGCCTCCTTGACCGCTTCGTCTACCGACAGGTTGAACACCCCGGGCATAGACTTCACTTCCTTACGCACGCCTTCGCCGGGACACACAAATAGCGGATAAACGAAGGCGTCGGGCGTGAGACGGGTTTCGCGCACTAATCCTCGAATTGGATCGTTTTGGCGGAGGCGTCGGAGGCGAGTGACCGGAAAGGTCATAAGGTGATTCTAGCAGAGCATGAGTGGCCGATTAGAGAGTCAAGCGCCAAGAGAGAAGCCGGAAAAAGCATCCAATTGAGACGCGGGTGGTTGCGGGTCATCGGTCTCCGGTACTTAAGTAATTGTTTTGCCATGATGAAACCCTCATGCCTTAACACCGCACACTAAAATGCGAATACCCATGAGCTCAAGCCGCAAATTGTGGATAGGAGGGTTAGGCGTCTTAGTCCTGGCCTACCTGGTCGTGTCCCTCAGCGCACCTGCCGGGTTTGCCATGCTCGCCTTTGGTGACATCACTCAGTTTGTACTGCTGTTTATCGCTTCCTTGCTGATGGCGGCTAATGCCATCTCCAACAGGGGCCAGATTCGCCTTTTCTGGAGTCTGATGGCTGCCGGTGGGCTGCTCTGGTCGGCCACCCTCGCCTTATGGACGTGGTACGAAGTCATTCTGCGGCAAACCATCCCCGATCCTTTTATAGGGGATGTGATTCTTTTCGTTCACGTAGTGCCCTTTATCGCGGCGGTGGCTTTACGTCCTCATCGATCGGAAGAGAAGAAGCTCTACTTCAGTACTCTGAACTTCCTGGTATTGCTGGTGTGGTGGGTTTTTCTGTATGCATTCATCGTATTTCCAGACGAGTTTGTCATGCTCAATCTGGCGGTATACAGTCCACATTTTGACCTCCTCTATCTGGTCGAAAATCTGGCCTTGCTCAGTGTTCTGGGCATCCTGGCATCGAGCACAAGAGGTTCATGGAAGACCGTCTACTGGAACCTTTTCGTTGCAATCGGGCTATACACGGCTAGCTCAATGGCGCTTAATGCCGCTATTGCCAGTGGACAATATCATACTGGTAGTGTCTATGATGTTCCCTTCATAACATCTGTCTGCTGGCTAATTTGGGCCACCATACTGGCTCGGGAGCTGAAGCCTGCGTCCGACCCGGTAGTGCCTCACAGTTCTCGCTGGAGGATGCTGGCTCCTCGTCTGGCCATGCTCGCGATGCTTTCTCTCCCGTTGATGGGATATTGGGCCTGGTTCAGAGACACGGCGCCACCAAACTTGCGACAGTTCCGACTCCTGGTGACGCTGGCTGCCACGCTCGTTCTCGGTCTCTTCGTATTCCTTCGTCAGTATTTATTGGACCGGGAACTGGTACGACTCCTGGAAGAGTCCCGGCTCAGCCTGGAGAATCTACAACGCCTCCAAGCGGAACTGGTACAGAGGGAAAAGCTGGCATCACTCGCACAACTTGTATCCGGGGCGGCGCATGAGATCAATAATCCATTGGCGGTGATTCTCGGTTATTCCGATTTGCTCGCAGCGGACGTTGGCCTGCAGCCGGACCAAGCCACTATGGCACGTAAGATTGGGCAGCAGGCACGTCGCACCCGGGAACTGGTTTCTGGCTTGCTCAGCTTTGCGCGCCAGTCCCCAGGAGAGAAGACGTTGCTGGATATGGGCTCATTAGTGCAACGGGCTCTACAGATGAAACTGTTGCGGGTTGCCAATAAGAACATCCGCGCAGAGAGTAAGATCCAGCCTAACCTTCCGCAGATTTGGGGAAACATCAATCAGCTCTTTCAGTGCTGCGCCGAGATTGTGGGTAACGCGACAGACGCTTTGGATGAGGTTGGTGGCGGGATTCTTAAGATCGATGTGCGCCAGGATGGAAACGACGTAGTGCTGGAGTTTTCCGACTCGGGTCCGGGAGTTCGCGAACCGCAACGAATCTTCGATCCCTTCTATACCACGAAAGCGGTTGGAAAGGGCATGGGACTGGGCCTCAGCGTTACTTATGGAGTGGTTCAGGAACATCAGGGAAAGATCACGTGCTACAACCTGCCGGAGGGTGGCGCGGTCTTCGTGCTTCGTCTTCCGGTTGCCAATCAACCAGTGTCGGCTGTTAACACGGCGACGGCTTCCACGGCTGCAGGTTCGAAGTAGACAACTAACAATCCGGACAAACCGCACTTAGCCAATCTCTCCGCATCTTGTAACATGAATTGATGAGCTCTCTGCTTACTCACACCAGTGCTCGGGTACTGGAATTTGAGTCGTTGCGCGACCTCATCCAGGGATACGCTTCTTCGCCGCTGGGGCGGACACAAATCTCTGCGCTTCGTCCGTCTACCGACCGAGTTTGGATTTCTCATCAGCATCAATTGGTTACCGAGATTCGTGAGTTCCGTCGGGTCGGCGGCCGGTTCGAGTTCGCCGGCTTACTGGATGTTTCCGTCGCGGTTGAAAAATCCCGCATTGCGGACGCGGTCCTGGAAGCCACCGAAATTCGGGACGTGATCCTTGTGGTCGATCGTGCTGCCGAGTGGCGAGCGGTTGCCATGAGCCCGCCCGCCGCGATGAAGGCGGAATGGACTACCGTTCGAAAGCTTTCTTCGGACATCGGCGACTTCAGCGAATTCCTCCGTACTTTCCACAACAAAATTCGGCCTGACGGCACCTTGGAGGATCGTGCGTCGCCAGAACTCGCGCGCATTCGCAGAGAATCCGAAAGGCAAAAGCGCCAGATACAGGAATCTCTCCGTGGCTACTTAAAGCGTCTGTCCGAAGGCGGTGCAGTGCAGGACGAACTTGTAACGATTCGCGGAGAGCGATACGTCATCCCCATAAAAGTAGAGCAGAAACGCCGAGTGCAAGGGGTGGTGCACGGAGCCAGTTCCAGCGGTCAGACTGTGTTCGTCGAGCCACTGGAAACGATCGAACAGAACAACGAGCTAGTCCGTCTTTTTGACGAAGAGCTTGCTGAAATACATCGCATTCTGCTGGAAATGACGCGGCGGATCGGAGACAGCGCCGAGTCGATCTTGAAAGCGACAGGCGCTCTTGCCGCGCTGGAATTGCAATTTGCGAAGGCCCGATTCGCCGATGAATACAATTGCGTGCCCGTCATTCTGCTAGATCAACAGCAAGTGAAGTCAAACGAACCCCATACCCATGACCTTTCGCGCCTGGTGCTGCACAACGCCCGTCATCCGCTGCTGGAGCGCAATCTGAAAGGAAGAAAGGGCCAGGTTGTTCCGATCAGCGTTGAGCTGGAAGGCGGCAGCGTCGAACTCGTAATTACCGGCCCTAACACCGGTGGAAAGACGGTTACATTGAAGACAGTCGGATTGCTCGCTCTGATGTCGCAGTCGGGTATCCCCGTTCCCGCAGATCGGGCGGAGCTACCGGTGTTTGACGCCGTGCTTGCCGACATCGGCGATTACCAGTCTATTGAGCAGAACCTCTCGACTTTCTCAGCTCATGTTACCAACATCGACCTCATTTCCCGCACTGCGACATCGTTATCACTGGTTTTACTCGACGAGTTGGGCTCGGCTACTGATCCTGAGGAAGGAGCCGCACTCGCAGTCGCCATCGCTGAGCACTTTCGGAGTATTGGATGTGTCACCGTAATCTCGACGCACCATACTTCGCTCAAAGTCTACGGGGCGAATACACCGGGAGTCGTGAACTCTTCCGTTGGATTCAACGAAGTAACCTTGCAACCGACGTACGAGTTGAAGATCGGCGTGCCAGGAGCATCTGCCGGCTTGAATATCGCCCAACGTCTGGGGCTCAATGCGACCATCATTGACGCCGCCAGGTCGAGGTTAGGAACGCAGGCGCGGGATGTCGGCCAATTTCTGAATCGACTGCACGAACAGTTGCGTGAAGCCGAGGGTGAGCGTCTTCGCTTAAAAACGCGCGAAGCGGAGTTGGAACGCGACAAGGCCCGTCTGGAAACTGAAGGCCGCAAGGATCAGCAATCCAAAATTAGAGAAATGGAAAAGAAGCTCGAAACCGTGTTACGCGATTTCGAATATCAGGCTCGCGAAAGCATCAGCGCTATTCAAGATCGCGCGATGGCGCAAAAACTAACGAAAGACGCCGACCGGCGCATCTCAAAGCTGCGTCGCGAGTTCCGGGAACAGTTTGATTCTACTGTTGTCGCGCACACTACGGGCGCCGACAAAGACGACCCCAATGCGCAGCCCCAGATGGTAAAGCATGTGTCGGAAGGCGATACCGTGAAGCTTAAATCTGTAGGACGCCTCGCGACGGTGACCCGCCGGCTCGATGACAAGCACTTCGAAGTCGAAATCGGCGTCATGAAAATGAAAATTGCTCGCGATGACATCGCCGAAGTGCTGGCACGCGCTTCCGACTCGCCGGTAAAGGCTGCCCGTGCGCGAGGGGTATCCGTATCGCTTGAGAGAGAAGATGTCAACGTACCTTCAGAGATCAACGTAATTGGCCGCACCGTTGACGACGCCACCCGCGAAGTGGAAAAGTTTGTCGATAGAGCATTCCTGGCCGGTCTGCCGCGAGTTCGCATCGTTCATGGCAGTGGTATGGGCATTTTAAGAAAAGCGCTGCGTCAATATCTGCAAAAACACCCCCACGTGGAAGCCGTGGTTGAGCCACCGCAGAATGAAGGTGGCGGTGGTGCAACTGTTGTGGAACTAAGGGTGTGAGAAGAGGCGCGCTCTGACTAGGACGAACCGCCAGCCGCACCAGGATCCTGACTCAACATAACATGCATCCAGAGTTAGCCGTTCACCTAGTTGGTTTGAAATTGAATGCCACAACTATCTTTGCCACGGGCATAAGGGTTTTTCTTGACGCGATCAGGTGTCCTGTTTAAGCTGACGCATTTGCGTCAAGCTCTCTTCGTACTGACTGGAGAAAAGTATGCGTCGTAGTTTTCTGGCTTGGTTGTTGACGATGATGTTGGTGTCGATTGTTTCTAATGCTCCAGGTCAAACTTTAACTCCTGGAGCGTCGAACTATCTTGCCGGGACTACCGAGGCATTCTTAGCCTCCTGCCGAAGCGACCTCGAAGATGCCAAGAAGCAAATCGCTGCCATCAAGGCGAACCCGTCGCCCCGCGACGCCATGGCGACCCTGCAGGCATTCGACACCGCTGTGCTAGTCGCAGGCGACGCAGAAAATCGCGCAGGACTCGCAGAGCAAGTGCATCCTGATAAGTCCTTTCGTGATGCCGCTCAGGTCTGCGAACAAGAAGGCAGCAGGGTGCTTACCGATGTCTCGCTCGACAAGGATCTGTACAAAACTCTGGCTTCGCTCGATGCATCCAAACTAGACCGTGCCGGAACGTATTTTTTCAACACCACCTTGCGCGATTACCATTTGGCAGGCGTCGACCGTGATGATCCGACCCGGGAGAAAATTCGCGGCCTGCAAGACGAATTGGTAAAAATTGGCGAGCAGTTTCAGCAGAACATTGCTGGAGATGTGCGCAAACTCCAGGTGGATGCCGCGGATCTCGACGGACTTCCGGAAGACTTCCAACGCTCTCATCGTCCCGATGCGTCCGGCAAGGTGACACTGGCTACCGACAATACCGATTATTTTCCGTTCATGGACTATGCCAGCAGTGAGTCCGCGCGAAAGGCCTTCTATGTTCTTTACCGGCAGCGCGCCTATCCAAAAAATATTGATGTCATTGCGCAACTTTTACAGAAACGTTTCGAACTGGCGAATATCCTGGGATATCCCGACTGGGCGGCTTATATCACGGCGAACAAAATGGCAGCAACCGAACAAAACGCTGCCAATTTCATAGAAAAGATCACTGAAGCGGCGAAGGCCGGTTCGAAGCGGGACTATGACGAACTGCTAGTGTACAAGAAGCAGGAAGATCCAAAGGCGGACAGCGTCAATGCGTGGGACGTAGCGCACCTGGGGCGAATCGCCAAGATAAAAAAATTCGGCTATGACTCCCAGATCATGCGGCCGTATTTCGAATATTCGCGCGTGCTGCAGGGGATTCTCGACATCACTGGTCGGATGTACGGGATCACATACAAGCAGATAACCGATGCTAAGGTCTGGCACCCCGAAGTGACTGTGTATGACATCTTCGACAAAGGTAATCGCACGGGACGAATTTACTTCGATATGTTTCCGCGTGAAAACAAATACAAGCACTACGCGACGTTCACGCTGGCTACCGGCAAGTCAAACTTCCGGCTTCCTGAGTACGTTCTGGTTTGCAACTTCCCCAAGGCGACCGGAGAGCCTGGGTTGATGGAGCGGGATGACGTTATTACTTTCTTCCACGAGTATGGACATCTCATCCACGGAATCATGCGGGGCAACACGAAATGGGCGACCGGAGATCTCGAAAACGATTTTATTGAAGCGCCTTCGCAAATGTTCGAAGAATGGCCTAAAGACCCGGCCATTCTGAAAATGTTTGCCCGTGATTACAAAACCAATGAACCAATTCCGGCTGAACTGGCTGAGAAGGCGCGCGCCGCCGACGATTTCGGCCGGGCCATGAACGTGCGCCAACAAATGTTTTATGCTGCCATCAGTCTGGATTTTTATAATCGCAACCCGCAGGGCCTCGACCAGGACAAACTAGTAGGCGACTTACAGGAGCGCTATACGCCTTTCAAGTTTGTGGAGGGCACGCACATGCAGACTGCCTTTGACCACTTGAACGGCTATTCGGCCGTCTACTACACCTATATGTGGTCGCTGGTCATCGCGAAAGATATGTTCACCGAGTTTAAAAAGGACGGACTCATGAATCCGGCAGTTGCGGAGAAATATCGCGATACCGTGTTGGGGCCCAGCGGAACCAAACCGGCAGCTGATCTGGTGCACGATTTTCTCGGACGACCGTATTCCTTCGACGCCTATGCGGATTGGTTGCAAGGCAGGTAGGCAGTCTGACTACTCAAGAACTTCAGTTGCGGACTTGCGCGCATAGTCGTAAGACGGAAAACAAGTTGTCTCGGCGGAGTGGATCAGCGAGATCCGTGGCTGATCTATTTGTGCCCGTGGTCAAAGACCAACGGCTGCAATCCGCTATTTCTTTCGCGAGTACTTACTGGCGTACACGGGGACAGGAGTCTTAGGGTCTAACCTGGGATCGTTCTCCGGCGTGCCTGCGGCGGTCTGCAGCGGAATCACTCCTGCCCACGTGAGGAAGGAATAGTCTTCTTCGTCGTCGATAGGCGGGCCTTGTCGTATCTTCGAGGAAAATTCTTCGATTGGCAGGCATATGACTAACGTCTGTTTAAGCTCCCTTTCGTTCGGCAGGCGCGACTCGCTCCATCGGCCCGGCAGGATGTGCTCGGAAATTGACATCAGGGCGTCAAGTTTTTCCTTGGCATCGCTGACTGAAACCGCAGTTCCCAACACAACTACCGAGCGGTAATTCATAGAGTGATTGAAAATCGAACGGGCCAGCACCAAACCTTCCAACAAGGTCACTGTCACGCAAACAGGAATGCCTTTGTCCAGGTTGCGCAGCATACGGCTGGCAGCCGATCCGTGGATATAAAGCTGGTCACCAACACGTCCGTAGGCCGTTGGAATTACGAATGGTTGCCCATCCACTACAAAGCCCACGTGGCAGACAAATCCTTCATCAAGAATTTGGTACGCGGTAGCGCGATCGTAGACTCCACGGTGGGACTCGCGGACCACACGAGTGCGTGTCGTAGAAGGTTGGACTTCAGACATGAAAGGAATCTCCCGGCAGTCGCGAAGAGTAGCAGAAGAAGTCTAGCAGAGCGGGAATGGTCGTTGGTCTCCGGTCGTCGGCCAAAAATATTCTGTTGCCTTTGCTAACGCCTAACAGCTGCCGACTCTTGCCTACCAATTCACCTTCAGGGCGAACTGAAACTGGCGGGGATCGTATGCTGCCGTCGCCTGCCCGGCGCTCGTAAACAGCGGGTTAACGTCCGCGACATTGTATTTGTTGGCGACATTAAAGATGTCCGCGATCAAGTCCATGCTCAAGCGCTCGGTAAAGTTGATGCGGCGCGAGACCCGCACATCATTAAACACGGTCCATGGCTTCAGGCCAGAGTTACGTGGCAGGTTTCCATCGAGAGCGAGTAGAGTCGGAGTACCGCCGGCAGCGAACTGGATGTAGCAGGGTTCCTGAAAAAATCCTGTGGAAGAGAATTTTGAAGCCACGGTTGGTCCGCAAGGCGTCGCGGGCGTTTCTGGCGCTACGATGTTGGGGCGGCTCGTGCTAGGTGAGAACTGAAAATTGTCCGGATTACCGGTGATGATGTTGAATGGCCGGCCCGAAGCAATTTCCAGGATTGGAGCGAGGGTCCAATTGCTGAAGAAGCTGCTGGCGAAACCCGATCCGGAAAGCTTTCCGGTTTGATACACGCCGCTGAACACCAGGCGGTGACGCTGGTCGAATAGCGAAGTCGAGCGCTCGTTGGCGGGAAAATAGCTATCTTGCGGAGCAAGCGGCGATTGCAAATCAGTCGAATCATCAATTGCGTGCGACCAGGTGTATGACGCCAGAAATTCGTAGTGATTTCCGAACCGCTTTTTGAGATTAGCCGTGAGGCCGTGGTAGACCGAACTTCCATTAGAGTAGTTGGCGTCCATATCGCTAAAAGGAACGCAGCCAGTGAGCCCGTTGGTTGACGGATCGCACGCCGTGCTGAGCCCGCCTTGTTGCATCACTGCCAGCGCAGCGTTAATGCATCCTTGCGCAGGCGTGCCAATCAAGGCGTTCGCGATCGCAGGATTTAGTCCGCCAGGTCGAAAGAAATTCGTAAGTGCAGACGAAACCCACGGCACGCCGCCTACGAAACCGCAAGGCGCAGAGCCTCCCCCCACAAAAAGCGGTCCAGCCGCGGCGTTAGATGTCGGATCGTTTAGAGCCACCTGCCAGTTCCTCACCAGCAGATCTCCTCGCGTGGTGTTCGCGTTGATGGGACGATTCAGATGGCGGCCAGCATTAAAGTTGTAGCCCAGACTGAATGACATGTTGTGTCCCAAATCCCGTTCGAACGTCAAGTTGGCCTGTTGGGAGTAGGCGTAGACAAAGTCCCTTCCTTGCGGATAGCCGAAAGGCTGGAACGCAAGTGGGAAGCCTGTCGCCGGATTCAGATAATTCTGGTTGATGAATAGATCGGCGTTCGATGGATCGAAGCGCTGCTGATTGGATAAGTATCCAGGAATGGTCGACAAGCATGAACCCGTGGTCAAAATGCCTTGAAAGATGTTGGTTGCATTCAAGCTTGCTGCACCAGGTGCGGTACCCGGATTGCAAGGGCTTCCGCCCGCGAAAAGCAATTGCCCACTCTTCGATCCGTCGGAAGCGTCCCCGAGAAAGTACAGGCCAAGCAGCGGATGATCGTAGAACATTCCGTATGAGGCTCGAATGACGCTCTTGCCGTCGCCTCGAGGATTCCACGCCAGACCGATGCGCGGCTGAACGTTGTTGGTATCAGTCTGAATCCCTTTCTGCAGGCCCAGTTGGTTGTATGCCGCCAGGGCCAAGGGATTCGGTTGAGTCAGCTGAGGCGGGAATTCGACGTCATAGCGCACACCGAGATTCAACGTCAGATTCTGTCGCATCCGGAAAGAGTCTTGCCAGAAAACTCCGAGAGGCTTGTTGGAAAAACTGTCTTTGGGGTTCCCGATTCCTTGCACCAGAGTGCTGGGAACTCCGAGCCCGAAGGCCTGCAATCCAGTGAACCCGGGGAAATCAGGACAGAGCGCTGCCGGCGCGCCATGGGCGGCGCACAAATTGGAAAAACCGAGACTACCCGCGTCGAGTGAGCTGAAATTATAAACTCCGCCGTAGTTTACGGTGAAAGTTGCGGTCAAAGGCAGGTAATTGAAATCCACACCAAACTTTGTGTCGTGACGCCCAATTGTCCAGGAAAAATTGTCGGTGAACTGGTAGCGCTGTTCAACGCGCTGAATAAAAGAGTAAGGTTCGCGGCCGACAAAACCGAAGCCGGCGATATTGGAGGCGACGTTAGATCCGCCAGGTGCGTCCGAATAAAAATACTGCAGGCCACGTCGAGCATATTGGAAACGGAATTCGTTGATCTTATTGCCACCGATGGTCGCGGTGTCCTGTACCAGGCCAGCTACGTCACGGTAGGTCTGGGACGAAGTACGCGAAAAAGCATTCTGGCCGAAAGTCTGGTTTTCGCCATTCACTTGAATGCCGGTGACCGTGCTCGGACTCACATTGGCACGAAGCATCAGACGGTTACTGTTGGTCAGGTTGTGATCCAGACGAAGGGAGTAAAGGCTTGTTCCTTCAAAGATCGGATAGTTGCCGGCTTGCGGTGACAAACCAAGAAAGCGGCTGGGCAATCCATTGCATAAGAAATTGGGAGCTGCCACGTTGCACGAGGTAGGAAACTGGGTCAAAGGGCTTGTGCCGTTTGCGGGGATCGGAATTAGCGTCCCGGCCAGTGCAGCAAATGAGGCAGGATACGAGCCCTTAAGCGCAATGCCCGACGAACCGCCGACAAAAGCCGCGTACAGAGCGGCCTCCTGACCGTATCCGGCTGCGAGTGCCGGGCTGACCGCGCTCAGCGTAGCCAGAGCAGACGGTAAGGTTTGCTGGAAATATGCCGCTTGTTGGGGTGTGGCCTGAATATTGAATCCCGATCCTGGCGGTGCGCCAAACACTGGGGAGGCATCGAAGTTCACCATGCCAAAGGTTCCGTTAGGGGACCCCACGCTGGAGAAGCCGGTTTCGTGCCGGCGCGTGACTTCGTAGGAGAAATAATAGAAAGTTTTGTCCTTCTTGATCGGTCCGCCGAATGCCGTTCCTGCCTGCACTCGGGTATAAGCAGGATCGGGAACAGTGCTAAATGGATTTACCGCCTGAAAATTTCGGTTTCTTAAATATCCATAGACGTCGCCATGAAAGTCATTCGATCCGGAGCGAGTGATGATATTGACCACACCGCCGGATGCTCGACCGTATTCCGGGGCATAGCCGTTGGTGATGATCTGAAATTCCTGAACTGCCTCTTGCGAAACCGTAGAGCGAACTCCATTCGTGGAGTTGTCAGTGGCATCCGCGCCATCGACGTTGATGAGGTTTGAGCGGGCCCGCTGGCCGCTCATGTTCAAGCCGGAAGTGGGAGCGGCCCCGATGCTGGGAGCGTTGTCGCGCAAAACTTGCGAGTCGGTGAGTGCGAAGTTGATGTAATTCCGTCCATTGATAGGCAGGTTATCGATGCGGCGCTGGTCAATCGTATCTGTCGTGGACGTACGCTGCGTTTCCACCAACTCCGCCGCGGAGCTCACATTGATCACTTCCTCGGTTCCCGCAACCGAAAGCGTCACCGGGATTTCCGCGGTCGTCCCAACCGCGACTGCGATGCCCGTGACTTTGACATTGGCAAAGCCCGGCGCCGTCACGGTCACCATGTAGGTTCCAGGTGGCAGAAGCAAAATGCGGTACTGACCATCAATGTTGTCGTTGGTGGAGCGCTCCAGGGCTTTGCTCTCATCTCGCGCGGTAACTGCGCCGTTGGTGACCAGACCACCCTTGGGATCGCGGACTGTAACGTGCAGATCGCCGGTGGCGACTCCTTGGGCGAAGCTTACTGCGGCAAGCAAGATCAGTTGAACCGCGACTACTGCTATTTTTCGGATCGACATAATTTTCTCCCGCGCCAGGGACCTGGCTTGCGGTAGTTGAACGGCCGATGACCATTGGCGGAGAACGGTGAGACGGAGAGACTCCGCCGGGTGAACGCCGCATGGTTTGTACATCGGAAGCGCCTATAGTTCAAGCTTAAATAACTGAGGAGAATCGGTTTAGTAAGAACGATAAACTCGCACGATTCGAACCTATGCTAGAGCGGATTTTCCGGATCGGTTTTAGTGTTTACCGGCTCCCCGCTTGGCGTCCGACCCTCTGACCTGCATCTCGCCCCCTATGGCCGTTGAATCCCGGAAAATTCTTGCGTGGTTGTTCTTAACGCCCATGCCATGCGAGGAGTATTGTGCGCGATCCCGACACGCCCGAGCGCGTCAAGCAGGATCATTCCACCGTGGCCGTTCACGCGATCTTTCAAATAGTTGATTGCCTCCGCGGCGACCCATTCAGGTAAACTGCCGGTTGCGACGCGATCTGCCGCCCACTTGGCCAGCACCAGTTTCATGATGGGCTCTCCCCATCCGGTGGTGGACGCGGCTGCGGTCTGATTGTCCGCGTAGCATCCGCAGCCGATCAGTGACGAGTCGCCGAGCCTGCCTGGAGCCTTATTGAGCGTGCCGCCGGTGGAAGTCGCGGCCGCGATATTCCCATGTTGATCGAGCGCGACTGCCCCGACCGTGTCGTGCGAAATAGTTGGCGCAAAAAGATCCTGGTCAGAACCTCTCTTTACATCCACAACTCGAGACTGAAATTCGCGCAGGCGTTCCACCTCGCGGGGAATGATCAATTCCTCGTTGCTGCACAAGGCGATGCCATGTTCCTGGGCAAAGGATTCCGCCCCTTCGGCTACGAAATAAACGTGCGGGCTGTCGCTCAGAATCTTGCGTGCGGCTCTAACGGGATTACGCAACCGTTCAACACATCCCACTCCGCCGGCCCGTAGCGTGCAGCCGTCCATGATAAGCGCGTCGAGTTGGACTTTGCCGTCGCGATTGAGGAAGCTGCCCCGGCCCGCATCGAAGGTCTCGTCGTCTTCCATGACGACGACAGCTTCTTCGAGCGCATCGAGCGCAGAACCGCCTCGCTCAAGTACTCGCCAACCGGTTGTCATGGCATTGCGAACGCCCTTTAGGTGTGCCTCCACCATGTCGTCAGGAATGGCCCATGCACCGCCGTGAAGCACCAGAACAGGATTGCTGGACAAGGAAAATCCTCGCAAGAATTTACCGCACAGTCTAGCATTTGAGTTGACTGGAACAACCACGCGCATGCTTCTATCTGGGGGGGCGACACTATCCTCTAGAGCGCAGCACTATTCACTGCGAGCTGTCGTGCGGTCAGAAGCGTCCAGTATGGTGTGCGAGTATTTAACGGTCACCGATCTTGCCGCGGACCACAACGATCGACGCAGCCGGCAAATCGTAGGCTGTGTCTTTGTCTACGTTTTCGGTGCGGCGAACGATCGGGCCGTCCGGATCAGCCATCCCCTTGGTGTTGACGACTACGGAATGCTCAGCAGCATGCTCTGCGTGCGCCATGAAACGGGTCGACCCCGGATGCCAGTGATACTGAGCCTTTCCGAAAGTTGAAATATCGACAGAACCGACGAACGTCTCGATCTGACGTTGTCTCCCTTGATCTTGAAACCCGATGCGTACACTATGTGTATTCTCCTGATCCCGGTTCACCATCATCAGCGACCATTGCCCGTCGGGGCGTTTTAGCGCATAAACCGTTACGAGGGCATGCCCGGCGCCGTCTGAAACGTCGCTCTCCGCGGGAAACATTCGATGCTCGCCACCGCCCGGCTGGACCCACTCGAGATTAATCAGTTGAGAAGCAAAAAACTGGGCCAACGGCTGTTGAATTTTATAGTTGGCGTCAACCGTAAACATGCCAAACGTTCCGGGAGAGTCATTGCACCCGTGTTCCATCTGCAGCGGTAAGTAGTGGAAGAAATAAACTCCGCTTCCGCCGGCGTTTAAAAATGAACCAATGTAATCGCCCAGCCATAATGCAGAGAAGATATCCGAAGATGTCTCGCTGGCCGCAGACGACAAGTTGGACTCGGTAATGAACAACGGGACGTTCGCCGGCACGCCGTCCTCTCGCCACACCTGCATGATGTGGCTCACCAACTCGGGTTCGTCATAAAGGCTGCCCCAGGGAATCTTGCAAGGCTCATATGGATAATGTTCAAAAGAAAAAAAGGCCAGGTCGTCTATTCGGCCATGTTGTTTCAAATAATCGATGAAGCGCCCCGTCCAGGACACCTTCCCGTTCGAATCGGCCCAAACTTCAATGTCATGGTTCTCCCCCGTAAATGATGGTCCACCCAGTTTCAGAGACGGATCGATGCGATGGAGGGCCGCCGCCCACTGAAGATAGAGTGCGCCATAATCTTCCGGCAGCATGAATTGACCGTCCGCTTCTTCGCCCATCTCGACATACGAGATCGGGTAATTGCGCCTCTCAAGGTAAGCAATTTCTGCCGACGCATTGTCCGGGTTGTCGTACAGCATTGCTACGGGCACCATCGCGGGTAATCCGCGAGTGACTCCACTCGTGTAGAAAAGATCGAACCCCAGTTGTGCACTGCTGGTTGACCCCAGATCCGAAGGCTCATGCCACGGATCCACCGACGAACAGTAGGTGACGGTCTGTTCCTGATCCGGAGTGTGCCGCACGATATCGTGAAATTTCCAGTCTTCTGTAACGCTCCCGACGTAGATTTCGTTGATGGCGTAGCCGAGACAGTCTCGGATGTCCGTTGACTTGATTTCCTTCGTACTGCAGGTATTCGATGATTCGGTCATGAGTATGCGAAGGAATCGCACGGCCATGGCCTGGGTGGAAAGTCGAACCGTTTCAATTCCTCCCTTGCCTTTTGTCAGCGTGCCGCCAGGGAACGTCTGCCAGACTCCGCGGGTCGGAATGCGAATCGGATCGTCCCCCGTCCAGTACTGCAGCAAATATTTGGTGGCAAATGGAGCGGCCCAATCGATACGAATGCTGTCTATGTGCTGTACTTGCTCAAGATCGACTACGATCCACTGCGGGTGCAAAGAATCGCTTTCTCCCGTGAAGTGCTGGGCGAGGTACGGATTACTCTTCCAAAAGGTTGATGTATCTCCATCGGTGGCGCGTGAAAAACCCGAAGTGTCGGTTCCGTCATTACGGGTGAATCCACGACGCGGTAAGCCATAACCATATGAGTAGCGGATCGACTCGGTTGGTGTCGCCGACCCGGTAAAGTAACCCCTTCCGCTCGGGTCGCTCCATGATCCTTTCGGATTCCAATGCCAGGCCTCCACTGCGAGTTCGGTGTTCTGGCGGTAAGTAACCGGCTGCCAACCTGAAGCGAAAACCTGCTTTAAAGATTCGGGTACCAGATCCTTGTCGATGGCTTCCACCGGAATGCGGTCAATTCCCGCCCCCAAGGTCTGGTTGGGGACGAAATGGTTTGTAGGTTTCGTCGTGTCCACTCGGATCGTCTGTGCAACGCAAGCCACCGAGACAAGCAGACACGCAGCCATGAATGGCGGAACCGCAATTCGTCTTTGCAAGATACTACCTCTCACAATTGGATTGCCGATTGGGATAGTAAGAGATCGCGCGGATTCGCGCAAAACCAGAACTGGGCAAAGAGTTAAGCCGCTTGCCCGGCCTTGGCAGGTATCGCGTCGACGCCTTCTGTTCGCGTCCACGTATAACGGATCCGATGAATAACGGTGATCGTAGACAAGATCGCGATCAGCCAAAGCACCGGAGCCATGCGATTGAACAACGCTCCGATAATCACGAGCACCAGACGTTCGGGACGTTCCATAAAACCAACTCGGCAGGAGCCAATGAGCGACTCGGCGCGGGCACGCGTGTAACTGACCATGATGGCGCTCACCATTACAAAGGCGGTCAGCACCACGTAGAAGAAGCGGTCGCCGCGCGAGTAGAAAACCAGTAACCCAAAAAACTGCGAGGCGTCACTATAGCGATCAATAACTGAATCGAAGAAGCCCCCAAAGCGGGTGACCTGGTTGCTGGCTCGAGCCACCCGACCGTCCACCAAATCGAAGAAACCTGAACCGATAATTACCAGTCCGGCATAGCGAAACATGCGGGCCTGGTTATCGATATTCGCGTAGCCGAAAAGGAATGCCGCGATCGTATTTACGACCAAGCCGAGGAAAGTCAGTACATTGGGATTGATACGAGCTAGCGCGAGCCAGCGGACGATGGCGTCAAGCAGCACTCCGCACGCGCGTCCGAAGGCGCTGGTCCAGGTTCTCGCGGATCGCATCCCATCGTGTCCCGTCGCATGCGAGATGCTTCCGCCGGTTTCGGTTGGGCTCATGGTGGCGCTATTTAGCTTCGGGCTGTTCGTGAATCGTGATCAGACTTAAGATTTCCATTTCACGGTGGCCATTGGGAGTAACCACGGTGGCGGTGTCTCCCACTTTCTTGTTCAGCAGGGCACGGCCGATCGGGGAACTGGTTGAAATTTTGCCTGCGGCTACATCAGACTCTTCGCTGGTCACTAGCCTGTATTCTACTTCCGAGTTCTTGGAATCGTCGTACACCCGAACCGTGGAACCCAAGCCTACCTTATCTTTCGGGATATTATCCATGTTGATAAGGGCGAGTTCTGCCATACGGGCCCCCAACTGCCGCAGCCTGGCCTTGATGAACTCCTGTCGCTGTTTGGCCATGTGATACTCAGCGTTTTCACTGAGATCGCCCAAAGCAGCCGCCTTCTTGATTTCCTGCGGAAGATCGTGAACGAGTTCGTGCTCCAAAGCATTCATTTCTTCCTGCAACTTCCGTTTAATCTGTTCTGTCATCGTTTGTGGATTATAAACCTGTGTATGGGGCGGATACGCTCGCCCATGGCTTCCCGGTTGATTTGTTTCCAACTTCGGTGTCGAATCTGAACGATCGAAAGACCGAAAACGGCGCTCGGGATCGGGGGAGCAGCGTCCGCCCCTACACCCTGCTCGAACCCGCTTCTGAATTGCCTTTCGGACCTGCATGGGATAAACTAGTTAAGTGCTGTTCCTCAAGTGCCCTGCGCTCGCGGGTGTGTCCTCATGATAATTGATGGCAATTTCCACATCGGCGACAAAGTCGTCTATCCCAATCATGGCGTTGGAGTTATCGAGCAAATTAGTAGCAGAACTATTGGCGAGGTTGTGGAAAAGTTTTATCTTTTGAAGATCAAGTCCAGCAGTCTTAAGGTCATGGTGCCGTTTCACAATGTAAATACCGTAGGGCTTCGGCGTGTCGTCAAGAACGGTGAAATCCAGAAAATCGTTGATTTTCTTACGGATGGCGAATGTGACAACAACGCCGACTGGAAATACCGTTTCAAGGAAAATTCCGAGCGGATGCGCACCGGATCACTCCTGGAAGTGGCCGCCGTCCTCAAAGGTTTATTGGTCTTGAGCCAATCGAAACCCCTTTCGTTCCGGGAGAAAAAGATGCTGGAACGAGCCCGCTACCTCTTGGTCAGTGAACTAGCGATGGCCAAGAACACGGAAGAAGTCCAAATCGAGGAGATGCTGGCTAAAGCCTTGGCCAAGAGCAAGCTCCCATTCCCCGAAGCCTCAGATTTCGTAGCTTAGAGCAGGACCCCAGCCCCCCGACCTCCTAGACTTCCTGGATCAGCCTTCACAACGCAACCGGTTGGCTAAGGTTGTAAGTCTCACGGTCATAGGACGAAATTGCTGCTCAAACCCCGCAAGCCAGCGTCATTCCCCCATCCAGGCCCCATACGGCTTCAGCGACTCCACGTGATCGAAGACAATCTTCATCGCGGCGGTTATCGGGACCGCTAGAACCAGGCCCATCGCCCCCCAGAGCCACCCCCAAACCAACAATGCAATCGTGACGGCCAGTGGATTTAATTGCAAGCGGTTTCCCAGAAACTTGGGATAGAGAACGTTCAGCGCGGTCAGATGCAATCCGAGAACGACGATTACGACTACGACGGCGTCCCCGGAACTGATGTGTCCCACTCCGACGAAGAAAGGAGGAGCCATGGCCAACACCACTCCGAGGTAGGGAACCAGGCTAAGAAATCCGCTGATAAAGCCAATGAAATAGAAGAAAGGCAATCCCATGAGGCCGAATGCAATTGTGCTTGCAGTTCCAAGGAAGAGTCCGATCAGTAGGTTGCCCACCATGAAGGTACGGATCATGGCGGAAATCAGTCCCAGCGTGACGTATGCCGTTTGGCGATTCTCCAGCGTGAAAAGCATGACTGTGGCCGAGCGGACATGATGTTGCCAGCTCAACATGAAATACACAAGGAAAGGGACGAACGATGCTGCCAGCAAAGCCTGCGAAAAAGAGCCGAAGCCGCGGGTGAGTAGGTCCGCCAGATTGGGGTTGGAACTGGAACTCTTGGTTTGTCCGTCAGGCTCAAGGTTTCCCAAATTTTCGGCACGCTGCCGGACGGAGGATATTTCCTGCTGAATCGTGTGTGCGTACTTAGAGACATCGTGCACGAATACGATGGCCTGATTCGACGAGTAGTAGACTAGGCTGGTCAACAAGGCGAGCAACAGAATCACAGCGCCGGCGGCGGCGAGGCCACGAGGAGCGTGAAGACGGATCAACAGGTCCATCACTGGGGCCAGAATAAATGCCAGCAGCACTGAAACCAGCATGACCGCGAGAACGAGTTCACCCCAGTAGCACAGGCCGAGAACGGTAGCGATGCCAATCGCGGTCAAAGCCCAGTGCGGCTTCTGTGGCTTAGGCTGTGGGATAGCGACGGCACGCATCTCCGCAATTGTGATTCCGGCCTCGTCGGCAGCCATAGCGGTATCCTAGCGTAACTCTTCAAGTTGGAGCGCGACATATAATCGCGACGTGCCTTTTCACCAAACCAATGCTTCGACTTCATCTCGTCCCCACAGAGTCTTGGGTATGGATGTGGGTGCGCGGAGAATTGGGCTCGCTATCTCCGATCTCTTGGGAATTACAGCACAGGGTTTGGACACCCTTCATCGACAAAACAAGAAGACAGATTTTGCCCAACTGGAACGGGTCATCCGAGAACACGGTGTCCGCGAAATCGTTATGGGTCTGCCATTGCGGATGAGCGGCGCAGAGGGAATACAGGCCGAGAAAATGCAGGCTTTTGCGGAAGAGGTCCGCCGGCGCTTTAAGTTGCAAGTACATCTTTGGGATGAACGCCTGACGTCGGCCCAGGCGAACCGTCTACTGCGCGAAACGGAAATGTCGATCAAGCGGCGAGGAGCCGTGGTGGACCAGATGGCCGCTGTCCTAATATTGCAGAGTTGGATGGACGCAAGGGGAACTTAGTTCTTGCGTGGTTGGTTCGAAGTTTTGGCGTAAAAGCTAGCCGCGGATTTCACGGATTTATGAATATTCAAGGCCTTGCATGTTTCTGTATTTGAATTATCTGTCCGAATCCGCGCAAATCCGTGGCCACAGTCTTGTTCAAACGACCTCGAAAGGCCTACGACCAAAGACCAACGATCGGTCGTCGTACTTCATCTAAACTATTAACAACTTGCGCACGTTTCTGACACTTCTGCTGCTCGCCGCTATCGCCACTGGCGGCTGGCTGGCGTGGGCGCTGTGGATGCCTGTCCAGCCCGCAGGGCAGAAATTCGTCATGCTGCGGCCTGGATATTCAACCCGTCGCATCGCGACTGAGCTTCAATCTGCGGGAGTGATACGGAACAGGTTCGCATTTCTCCTATGGCATCGCCTTCATCCCAAACAATCTTTGAAGGCCGGCGAATATCTTTTTGAAAAGCCTGCGAGAATTACCGACGTTCACAACCGGCTGGCGCGTGGGGACATTTATGTGTACACGGTTGTCATTCCCGAGGGCTACACGATGTTCGATATCGCGCAAGCGATTCAGGACGCGGGATTGGGCTCGAGGCAGCAATTTCTCGATACCGCGAGGTCTGAAGTTGGATTGATTTCCGATATGTCGCCGGATGCGAAGAATCTGGATGGATATCTGTTTCCGAATACCTACGAGTTTACTCGAACCCAGACCATGAAAGACATGGTAGGCGCAATGGTCAAGCAGTTCCGATTGGTCGCCGAACAGATCGGACTGACCATTGATATACCGAAGACAGTCACGATGGCTTCCATCATCGAAAAAGAAACAGCCGTTCCGGAAGAGCGCCCGGTCGTAGCAAGCGTCTACTACAACAGGCTGGGACGAAACATCGCACTACAGGCTGATCCGAGCGTGATCTATGCCGAACTTCTGGGCGGAAGCTATGGAGGAGCGTTGCACCATGCAGACATGAGCTTCCAATCCGCGTACAACACTTATGCACATACCGGCTTGCCACCAGGACCGATCGGAAATCCCGGTCGTACCTCTCTCGAAGCTGCCCTGCATCCCGCCAAAACAGATTATTTTTATTTTGTCAGCGATGGCAACGGACATCACCGCTTTTCCGCCACTCTTGCGGAACACAATCAGAATGTTGCTAAACTCCGGCAAGTAATGCAGGCAAAGTGACCAGCTAGAAATTCCGCAAGACGCTGCCGGCACGGCGCAAGTCTGATACCCCTGAAACTCAGCTCACCCTCAAATTCGCATATACTGAACTTCTAAGAAACTAAAGTGCTTCTTAGGGAATCCAACACAACCTAATGCAGATATCCCCGCGCTTTCGGGCAATCTTGATTTTGGTATTCGCGGTTCCCCTTACAGGGTGCCTTTTCCGTTCCCGGCGGGTCGAACGACAAGTGAGCACAGCTCCATTGAAATCCGCGACGCAGGCGGACTTGATCGACTACGTGAACTCGCAGGCCGCCAAGATCAAGACCCTTCAGGCCACGGTGGATATAGACACTTCAGTCGGGGGTGTAAAGAAAGGAAAGGTTACCGACTACCAGCAGATTCGCGGTTACATACTTGCCCGCAAGCCTTCCATGCTCCGAATGATCGGCTTGATGCCGATTGTGCGCAATCATGCGTTTGATATGGTCAGCGACGGTCGCGATTTCAAATTATGGATACCTCCGAGGAACCGCTTTGTCGTCGGTCGCAACGACATCGAGACCCACAATCTAGAGCAACCCCTGGAGAATCTTCGTCCCCAGCATATTTACGACGCTTTGATTTTGCGTGAAATCGATCCGCAAAGCGAAATCGCGGTCATGGAGAACAGCTTCGAAATTGTCACCGACGCCAAACAACATCAGGTGCAACAGGCTGACTATGAGATGGAAGTCATCCGCAAGGGTGAACATGGATGGTTTCTCTCCCGCAAAATCATTTTCAGCCGTACCGACCTGCTGCCCCATCGCGAACTTGTTTATGATCAAACCGGTAATCTCGCCACCGATTCCCGGTACGAGAACTATAAGGATTACAACGGGCTGAATTTCCCCTCGCAGATAGAAATCTGGAGGCCTCAGGAAGAATACGACATCACCTTAACCATCGTGAAGCTTCAACTCAACGAGCCTTTGCCGGACGACAAGTTTGTTCTGGAACAGCCACCAGGGGCGCAGGTAGTGCGCTTGGACCAGCCCCAATCGAGTCAGGTCACAAGAACGGAAAACAAGTAGACACTGGCCGAGTATCATCGGTTAGACCGCTAGTCCTGGATTGACGACGTAACACGACGAACAGGCTCAAAACCATCCATGATGAACAAAATGATCGTCGCAAATCTGGTTCACCGGCCTATCCGGTCGCTGATCAGCATTGTGGCTATTGCCTTGGAAGTCACCCTGATCCTGCTGATTGTGGGGCTGTCACTGGGCATGCTGAACGATTCGCGGAAGCGGCAGGCCGGCATCGGGGCTGATGTCATCGTAATGCCTCCCGGCTCTTCGTTCATTGTCGGGCTTACCGGCGCCCCGATGTCGATCAAAGTGGGGAGCATTTTGGCAAAACTTCCCCATGTAACGGGGGTAGCGCCGGTAGTCACTACCGTTTCGACTGCAGGGGCTCTAGAGGTGATTGCCGGCATCGACTTGAAAAGTTATGAGAGCCTGTCCGGACAGCCGTTCCATTACCAGCAGGGCGGTCCCTTCCAGGGTCCAAATGACGTTTTGGTGGACGGCCTGTACGCCGCTGCCAAACACGTTAAGGTAGGCGACACGATTGAAATTCTGAACAACAACTTCCGTGTCGCCGGCGTCGTCGAGGAAGGCCGTGGAGCGCGAAAGTTTCTTCAGATCGAGACTTTGCAGAATCTGATCGGAGGGCAAGGCAAGGCATCGGTGTTTTACTTGAAGCTGGACGATCCCGCCAACGCCGATTCGGTGGTCGATGAAATCAAACACGTGCCGGGTATGGAGAAGTACGTGGCCAGTTCAATGGCTTATTACCTGTCCATGATGACACCGAGCAACTATCCAGGGCTCTCTACTTTTATCCGGGTGGTCATTGGCATCTCCGTCATCATTGGATTCATCGTGATTTTCCAGGCGATGTACACGGCGGTGATGGAACGAACTCGCGAAATTGGGATTTTGAAGTCGATTGGCGCTTCGAAAATGTATATCGTGAATGTGATTCTCCGCGAGACTGTGCTGCTAGCAATCGGCGGGATCATCGTGGGGGTCGCATTCAGCCTGGCCGCTCGCGCAGGAATCAAATACCGCCTGCCGACGCTGCCGGTCGTCGTCACCGGCGGATGGATACTGCGGTCGACGATTATCGCTATCATCGGGGCCATTCTGGGAGCTCTTTATCCCGCGTATAAAGCGGCGCAGAAAGATCCCATCGACGCTTTAGCGTACGAGTAGCGGCAAGCATCCATTGGACCTCAGACTTCGGAGATCGAATTCGAAGGTATATGTAGATTTAAAGGAAGAATCGAGATCCAAGGGCTGACGGCCGAAGTCCAGCCTGGTCTTCTCGCGTTGACAATATCGTCATTTCTACGTTATCTTTAAGTCTTTGGTAGTCCTGCGGTTGCCCGCCTGGTAGCCCTGCGCCTTCGGCGTGGATGTGGGTACTCAGCGGTCTTCTTAGTTTTTTTAATTTTCTGGGAGATTCGTAATGTCAACCTATTTCCCCAAAGCGGGGGAAATTGTGCGCAAGTGGTACGTCGTGGATGCGTCCGGGCAAACGCTCGGCCGGCTGGCTTCCAGAGTGGCACTCATCCTCATGGGTAAAGAGAATCCTCGCTATACGCCGTTTCTCGATACCGGAGATCACGTAATTGTGATCAATGCCGACAAAGTGAAGACGACCGGAATGAAGTCCGAGCAAAAGGTATATCAGCACTACACCGGATATCCTGGCGGACTGCGGACGGAAGAATTTCGTAAACGATTCGATCGCAAGCCGGAATTGATTGTCGAAGAAGCGGTCAAGCGCATGTTGCCCAAGACTAAATTGGGCGGGCATATGATTACCAAGCTGCAGGTTTATCGAGGCGATAAACATCCACACGAAGCCCAGAAGCCGGAAGTTTTGGCTCTGGAATCGCGGGCGTAATAGTGTTTTGTTTTTGTGCACGAAGGAGTTGGAATCTTGGAAAGGTTGAGCACCGGTTGGCTGAGAGCTGACGGCTGAGTGCTGAGAGCTAAATGGCAGAGTTAGTACAATATTACGGAACGGGACGTCGCAAGTCGGCGATCGCGCGAGTTTATCTTCGTCCGGGGAGTGGCGATTTTAAGGTCAACGGACGTGCGTTTGAACAGTACTTCGTCACCGAGTCACAACGCTCCAGTGCCCGGCAACCATTACTCTCCACCGACACCGCCGCTACGTTCAATGTGGTTGTGCGCGTGAGCGGGGGCGGAGTGAACGGGCAAGCCGACGCGGTAAAGCTCGGCATTGCGCGCGCTCTTATGCTCTTCAATCTGGAGTTCCGCAAAAAGCTGAAGGCGGAGGGCATGGTCAGCCGCGATTCGCGTTCCAAGGAGCGCAAGAAGTACGGACAGAAGGGCGCAAGAAAGAGATTCCAGTACTCGAAGAGATAGTTTCCAGTTTCTGGTTTCGACGGAAACTTCAGGCTGGGAAATTTAGTGAAGGTGTTAAATTCATCCCGCGCCGGGTTGGTGCGGGGCGGGAATGGCAATCCGGAAGGGCTAAATGCTTCTATTTTCCGGTTTAGAGACCGGAAGACTGGGAGCTGATGTTCAGCCGGATGCAGACCAAATGAGGAGGTTGATTGGCTAACATTACCATGAAGGAATTGCTCGAAGCTGGAGTTCACTTCGGGCATCAGACCAAGCGCTGGAATCCCAAGATGAAAGAATACATCTTTGGAGAGCGCAACGGCATTTACATCATTGACCTGCAAAAGACGCTGAAAATGTTCAAGGAGGCGTCGAAATTCGTAGCCGACCTGGCTGCGGCGGGCAAGATTGTGCTTTTTGTGGGTACCAAACGCCAGGCGCAAGATGCGATCGCGGAAGAGGCTTCACGCTGCGGCGGCTTTTATGTCAACCAGCGCTGGCTGGGCGGATTGCTCACCAACTGGGTAACCGTCCAGAAGTCGGTAAAGCGGCTGAAGGAACTCGATGAGATGGCTACGGATGGCCGCTACGAGTTGCTGCCCAAAAAAGAAGTCATCAAGCTGGAGCGTGAACGCAAACATCTGCAAGCCAATCTGGCTGGCATCAAGAACATGAACCGCCTTCCGGACGCGATCTTCGTGATCGACTCCAATAAAGAGCAGATTGCGGTACGCGAGGCCCGCAAGCTGGGCATTCCCGTGGTCGCTGTAGTCGATACGAACTGCGATCCCAGTGAAGTCGATTACGTGATTCCGGGCAACGACGATGCTCTGCGGGCGATTCGATTGTTCGCATCGAAGATTTCCGATTCGGTCGCCGAAGGCGCTCAACTGATGACCGACAAACAGGCTGCCGACCTCGCGGCCGCGGTCTATGCCGAGCCGGCAGAGACCTCCGAAGCCGAAGTGGGCGAGAGCGCTGCTGAAGCTGCAGGTGACGCGGGCGGCGAGGACATTAGCATGGAAGATGTTCTGGGTGCCGGAGTGCGCAAGCAGCCTGCACCAGCCAAGGAAGCCGTAGAGGAAGATGTTCCGCAGGTCGAGACCCAGACGTATTAAACCCGTCATTGGACCTCAGTCATTGGCCGTTGTCCAAGGCCTAGTTTCCTGAGGAAAATCAGACCCGCGCGGGTCGTCCGGCGCGGGTCAAAGTTTGTAAGGACATTTCTGTAAAGAAAATTTCAAGTCTCTGGTTTCCGGGGATTCATGCCTGGGCATAATGACTAGGAACTTGGAAACGAAGAAGTGGAAACTCTATTTATGAGTACAACTACCGTGAACATTTCTGCCAATCAAGTGAAAGAACTCCGGGAGAAGACCGGAGCGCCCATGATGGACTGCAAGCACGCCCTGACTGAAGCCAAGGGCGATCTCGAACAAGCTGTCGTCCTGCTGCGCAAAAAAGGAATCTCGGTCGCAGGCAAGAAAGCCAGCCGCGTGACCAAAGAGGGCGCAGTCGCCAGTTACATTCACGCCGGGGGTAAGATCGGCGTTCTCGTAGAAGTAAATTGCGAAAGCGACTTCGTCGCTCGGACCGACGACTTCAAGGAACTGGTGCATGACATCGCGATGCACATTGCGGCCAGCGATCCGAAGTTTGTCCGCAAGGAAGATGTTACTTCCGAGGCTTTCGAGCGCGAGAAGGATATTTATCGTTCGCAAGCAGCGGCTACGGGCAAGCCTCCACAAGTCGTGGAGAAAATCGTCGAAGGCAAGATGAGCAAGTTCTACGAGGAAGTTTGCCTGTTGGAACAGCCTTTCATCCGGGACCAGACCGTGAGTATCGGCCAGCTCATCGCTACCAAGATCGGGAAGCTAGGCGAGAATATCGCGGTGCGTCGCTTCGCGCGTTTTAAGGTTGGCGAAGCAAGCGAGACAATTGCCGTCGCCAAACCGGAACAGAAAAGCGAGTGATTCTCGGGGCGCCTTGGGCGCCCCTTTTGCTGTGCGGGAAAGCGGGCGGGAACCGCCCGCACGACGGCTGGGTGGAGGCCGGCCTTACGAAATAACGATGCCGACTCCGGTCTTTAAACGAATTCTGTTAAAACTTTCGGGCGAGGCTCTGGCAGCCAACCAGGGTTTCGGCGTCGATCCTCTGCGTATCCATGAGATTGCTGCAGAGCTGGCAGACGTTCATTCTCTTGATATCCAGATTGCGATCGTTGTCGGCGGCGGAAATTTCTTTCGCGGGGTGGCCCAGCAGGCGCGCGAGATGGACCGTGTGTCGGCCGACCACATGGGTATGCTGGCCACGGTGATCAATGCACTTGCCCTGCAGGACGCTCTGGAGAAACAGGGTATCCACACCCGCGTGCAGTCGGCCATTGAGATGAATCAGGTGGCCGAGCCCTTTATTCGACGCCGCGCTATCCGTCATCTGGAAAAGGGCCGAGTGGTGATCTTTGCCGGAGGGACGGGCAATCCTTACTTTTCGACCGACACGGCAGCATCTCTGCGTGCCATGGAAATCAAGGCGGACGTGATTCTGAAAGCGACCAAGGTTGACGGCATCTACGACGCCGATCCTATGCTCGTGAAAGACGCGAAAAAATTTGCTGAGATCACGTACATGGAGGTTCTCAAACAGGGTCTTAAGGTGATGGACTCGACCGCGATATCCTTGTGCAAAGACAACAACCTGCCCATCATCATTTTTAAACTGAACCAGCGCGGAAATATTAGAAAGGTTGTCATCGGCGAGAAGATCGGTTCGCTGGTTAGCGCCTAAAACGTGCACCACGGATTTGCGGATCTTGAATTCCAGACTTTGTTGTACGGTCTTCGCCTGCTTGGCAGGGTTTATAATTCAGCGTTTTGATCCTAATTCTCGGCGGAGTTGAAGATGGCGCAATCCACGATGGCATCAGTACCCGGCCTAAAAGACACTTACACTCATCTCAAAACCCGCATGGACAAGGCGGTGGAAGACTTTCGCAAGGCGATGGCTGCCACTCGTACCGGGCGAGCGTCAGTGCACATGCTCGATGCGGTTATCGTGGACTACTACAATTCACAGATGCCGCTGAATCAGATAGCGCAGGTTCACGCACCTGAGCCGCAACTCATCACTGTCCAACCGTTTGATCCCACATCTTTACCGGCGATCGAGAAGGGCATACGCACCGCCGACCTGGGGCTGAATCCGATGAATGATGGCAAGATCATCCGGGTGCCGGTTCCGCCGCTCACCGAGGAGCGCCGCAAAGATATGGTCAAACACCTGAACAGGGTGTTGGAAGAGCATCGCACCGCCGTTCGCAATATTCGTCGGGACGGTAATGACGCCATCAAGAAGGCAATGAAAGATAAGAAAATTGCTGAAGATGACGAGAAGCGTGCCATGGACGAGATCCAGAAACTAACCGATGACGAAATCAAGAAGATGGAAGAGATGAGTAAAGCCAAGGAAAAAGAAGTAATGGAGATCAAGTAGCCGTCCGTCATTAGTCTTGATCATCAAAGCCCAAACGGGCAGGTATGTTATGCCCGCTGGAAGCCCGCCCAAAGACGGAATTACCTCGGTACTCTGTCCAAAAGTAACGCAACTTCCCTAAACTGAATGTGTTTTCATTGCGGTACGACGAAAGCCATCGATGGCTGTTATTTCCGTGGTGCGGGAGTTGTTTATGAAACGCTTTTTGGGAGTTTTGTCGCTATTTGCATTTTCCGCGATTTCTTTGGTTGGTTGCGGTGGCGGCAACGGGTCGACCAACTTCTCCACCAATCCGCAAAATGGAGCGGTGTATGTTACAGGAGAAGATGCCCCGCTTTCTTCAGTTGTGAGCCTGAACCTCACCATCAACTCCATCACCCTGAGCGGAGCCAATAGCTCGCCCCAACTAGTGTCGACTCCCATCACGGTAGATTTTGCGAGACTGGTCGGTCTGCGCACTCCGCTAGCTTTCGGTGCAGTTCCAGCTGATACCTACACCACCGCGACGTTTGTGCTGGCGAGTCCGGTTATCAATTTTGTCAGTTCGGTAGCTCCTCCACAAGTAAGCACCCTGAATGGCACATTCAGCAATCCCAGCAGCAACAGTCCTCAGACAACTTCGGTCACGGTTACTTTCCCCACACCGATGGTCGTGGGTGCAAACGGGCTGGCAGGTCTCCATACTGAATTTGATATTCGCCAGTCTTTGGCGGTAGATGGCACGGGACAAGTGACTGGACTCATCACCCCGGTGATGTTTATCCAGGCGGTTACGGCCACGGATCCTCAAGGGCAGATCACCGATCTACTTGGGACCATTGCTTCTGTGAACATAGCAGCGAATTCTTTTGTGCTGCAGGGGCCATTTGGACATCAATTCACGGTAACCGTGAACGGCAGCACGAACTTTAACTCCGGCTTTACGTTGTCCTCTCTCCCCACATCCGGAGGCTTTGTTTCGCTTCAGGGTACGGTACAACAGGATGGCAGCATATTGGCCAGCGACGTGGAATTCATCACCACCGATATGGCTTTCGTATCGGGTCGTATTCTCGCCCTCAACCCTGCTTCAGGACCCGTGCAGACGATCACGCTTTGGGTCGATGAAACCGGTGGCGGTACCGCTGGTTTGGTCGACACAGTTCAAACCATTGACGTAAGCGGCGTAACTACGTACGACGTTTCCTTCTTTAACAACAGCTGGTTCAGTCCGACCAACCTCTTCGGAAATTCCTCGATGCTGGTCGGCCAGCGAATTTTTATTGGCGGGACCTTTAACACTCCGACATTCACTCCTGACCTTGTTTCCCTGCGTCGTCAAGGTGTGTACGGATTAGTTGTGCCCGGAAGTGTCACAGTCACCAGCGGTAATGCGGGAAATTTTCAGCTGCTCAACACCGGGTTACTCGGGTTGTCGCTGGGCGGGCCTCTGACGGTAAACACGGGCGCGGGAACATTATTCTTCCAAGGGAACAGCAATACCCTTACTCTCACCGATTTGCAGACTGCCAGCGCAACGGCGTCGGTTCCGGTCGTGGCTCGCGGGTTGCTTCTAAAAGACTCGGTCAGCGGCAACCCAGTGCTCTGGTCACATCGCATCCGGATAACAGAACAGCAAGGTCACTGAACTTGAAAAACGGGCGGCTTGTGAGCCGCCCGTTCTTAAGGTTGTGGAAGCTAGTGATTGGAAACCACCTGGCCAGTTTGAGGATCGAGCAGCAGCCGGGACTTCCGGTCGTTCCCGAAATCAAACAAACCGTCCAACTTTCCCGCTTTTGCATCGGATGAGCCGCCACCCAGCTGCCCCAGATCCCAGTTGTCTTCGATGAATCGCAGAATGGAAGACTGGTCGGTGAAGTCATACGCGATGACGATGGCCAAGTGCCGCCATTCCGGACTTTGCTGAAGCCGGTTGATGGTCTGAACGAGAAATGTCTGCTCATCGACAGGATCGGAATATCCCGCGTGACCAAATCCAGTCCGACGTGAGCGACGACAATCTGACTGGTCCGGGAGCTTGGGGCGCAACTCCTGCAGGCGGCATACCAGGCCGATGTGGTTACGGTCCGCGGCTGCCACATCGTGTTGCAGAATGTGGCAGTGATAAGGAAACGTTCCGACGATATTTTTGTCGCGAAAATCCATACGCAGTTTGATGCTCGGATATTGCGGTGAGAATCCATCCCAGTAGGGGACATTGATGGTGTCGCGAAGATACGACTCGTGCACCGGAACTCCGTGACGCTCCAATACCAGGAAGTGTGTTTGATGGATGTGGAAAGCATGGGTTTCCTGCGAACGATTCTCGATCAGCCAGTCTTCCACATCACCCTGATGCACCACGATATTGGGCGCAGTTGAAAAGGGATCGTAAGCAGTCGGAATCTTGCCATCTTCAGTGATGTAAAGAACAGTTGGACTATTCGGGTCTCCAGGGTCCGGCACTTTTTCCGAGAAATGAAGCTTTCGTTGCCGGGTCGGGGTAATTGTGGACAGGGGACGAGCCGAAGGCGTGTCCGGTTGTACCGTAGGTTGCATCGGTAATTTCGTAACCACTTCCGGCGCCGACACATACGAAACAATATTTACCAGGGTGCGGGACGGTGTGTTGTCGTCATCGACCGGATTCTGAGGTTTAGCAGGGACGGTTGCATGCCGAGAATCGCTGTCGTTAGTCGGGCCCGTCTCCACAGCCTGGGCCATCAGAGCCGCTTTCATCCCAGCAGGCGGACCATTGAGGACAAACTCTGCACGCCCCGCCGGAGAGAGGAAGACGTGGCTTTCCCAAAGAATGCGGTTGCGCGAGCCGCCGTCAGCGTAACCAATGGGGACGCCATCAAGAGCGACGACAGAAACTGCGGCGCATCGTTAAAAACAACTTTTATATCGAGGTACGTATCGGCTGAAGCGTTCAGCACACGCCAAAACTCTCGCTCGGTGGGATGCATTTGAATGACGGCAGGTTTGAAGTCCGGAAAAACGACAGGAGCAAAATTTACGGACAGATCCTTGCCCGGCCGATTTGGATCCGACTTTGAACTCGAGAGTCTCTGATCTCGAATGACCAGAATCCTTTCCGGAAGGCCTGCTATCAGTTTGTTCGCGCGTTCGATTCCTTCCACGATCAAAGCCCCTGAAGCCCCCCAAGAACTTGCTCTTCACTGAACCCATGGACATGTGGGTGATACCAATAGAGACCTGGCGGAGTATCGCTCGGAACTTGAAAGCGATACTCGAAAGTCGAACCAGCCGATGGGATCGCTGTTGTGATGGTTTCATCCGCGTGACACTTGGGCGGGATGGCCAATCCGTGAAAGTGAAGGTTAGTGGATGATGCACTCATCAGATCCATGCCGCTGGAACAAGAATTGCTCGGAGGCACCACATGTTTCATCGCAGTCGCAGGGAGAGATATGTCGTTCTTCAAAGTCAGCCCGAGGAGATCGCCAGGACTTAATCGCAAAGTCGGCGATTGGTTGCCGTCTTCGGCGACGTAGCAGTAACGCATGTGACCGTCGCTTCCCACAGAGTTCTTTATGGAGAGCGTCGTCCTGAGTAACCCTTGACGGCTGCGCAGTTCTGAGGGAGAAACAATTTCAGTTCCTGATTCTGGACGGGAACAAATCGACTCGACAGATTGGGCGGAAATGGCCGCAAAAGGCACGATCAAAACCGTGAAGAGAAATAGAAATACATACAGGGTTCTCACGCAGATTTCGCTTTGTCCAGTCTCGAGTGCGGCCCGGCCTGGAGGTCGCACAGGCCGGTCACTTCATTCTAGTCACTTTAGGCAAAGCTAAATGAAAAAAATCCTTTTGTTAGGTTAAAGTCCGATGAATTTCTTGCCAGCGGGGGTGAGTATAATCACGCCATGAAGAAAGTCGTTCACGCCGCCTGTCCGCACGACTGTCCCGATGCTTGTGGAGTGCTGATTACGGTCGAGGACGGGCGGGCTACAAGAATCCAGGGCGACCCCGAACATCCGGTGACTCGCGGTTTCTTGTGCGCAAAGGTGGCTAAGTATCTTGACCGCGTATATTCGCCAGACCGCGTGTTGTATCCCATGAAGCGTGTGCTTCCGAAAGGTGTGACCGCTGATCGCGACGCTCACGCTGAATCTGCCGATCACGCTTTTCGGCGGATCACGTGGGATGAGGCTCTTAATGAGATTGCCTCCCGGTTCCGGTATGTTGCTGAACAATTTGGCAGTGAAGCCATCCTCCCGTATTCCTATGGCGGTACGTTGGGAGCGCTAAACGGCTCGTCGATGGACCGGCGTTTTTTTCATCGTTTAGGAGCTTCGCAATTGGCACGCAACATCTGCTCCGCCGCGGGCGAGGCGGGACTGAAATCCGTTCTTGGAATAAAACTTGGCACAGAGCCGGAGCAGTTCGCGCATTCTCGATACATCATCGCCTGGGCTTCGAATATTCATGGCAACAATGTTCACTTGTGGCCATTCATCTCGGAGGCTCGTCGTAAAGGCGCGAAACTGGTAGTCATCGATCCCTATCGCACCCGAACTGCCGCATGCGCCGATTGGTACTTGCCTATCAATCCCGGTACGGACGGCGCCCTGGCGCTTGGGTTGATGCACGTGATCATCAACGAGGAATTGCATGATGCCGATTACGTTGCCCGTTATACGCTTGGTTTCGACCAGCTTCGCGCGAAAGTCCAGGAGTATTCGCCAGAGGCAGTGGCGAATTGGACAGGCATCAACGCGTCCGATATTCGAAAACTCGCGCGCGAGTACGCTACGACCCGTCCAGCGGCGATTCGCCTAAATTATGGTGTACAGAGGTCTGAAGGTGGCGGTATGGCGACGCGTGCGATTGCCATGCTGCCGTGCATCACCGGATCATGGAAAGACGTTGGCGGCGGTTTGCAGCTTTCCACCAGCGGCGCATACGGGCTGAATCGCGACGCGCTGGATCGACCTGATCTGATGCAAAAAGCTCTGGGTCGGCCTGCTCGAACTATCAACATGGTCGAACTGGGATGGGCGCTGAATACTCTCAAAGATCCTCCAGTCAAGGCGCTGTTTGTATACAACTCGAATCCAGCGGCTGTTTGTCCCAATCACAACCACGTTGTCCGCGGTCTGCGGCGCCCGGATTTGTTCACGGTCGTGCACGAGCAGTTCTTTACCGACACCGCCGACTTCGCCGACATTGTTTTGCCGGCCACTACCTTCTTTGAGCACAAGGATTTGCAAACCGCGTACGGGCATTACTATCTTCAGATGTCGGATCAGGCCATTGCACCTGTGGGCGAATGCCGATCAAATGTGAACGTATTCCGCGAACTGGCGGAGCGCATGGGATTCGCTGACGAATGCTTCGGAGAATCCGTCAATCAGATGATTGATGTCGCGCTCACTTCAAAGAATCCCCGCCTGCAAGGAATCGATCGCGGACGCTTGGAACGCGAGGGTCACGTAAGACTGAATCTTGAGAAGCAATCCTCGGCTTCTTCTGCTCGGTTTTCTTCGTTTTTGCCTTTTGCCGAAGGAAACTTTGGCACCTCAAGCGGCAAAGCCGAGCTTTACAGTGAAGACCTAAAGGCGCAAGGCTTAGACCCCGTGGTGGTATTCACGGCGCCTCAGGAATCGCGCCACAGTTCTTACGCGACGCGCTTCCCCTTGGAAATGCTGGCGCGCAAGGCCGACAATTTTCTCAACTCTTCGTTTTGTAACCTGAAAGTAATTCAGGACATGGAAGAAGTCGGCCTGCTGGAGATAAGCTCCGCGGATGCCCGATCACGCGGAATCGTGGATGGAGATCCGGTACGCGTCTTCAACGACCGCGGGAGTATCCGGTTAAAGGCTAGAGTCGACGGCGCGGTTCAGAAAGGAGTGGTTTCAGCGAAACTTCATTGGGCCAAGTTAACATCCGGGAATCGGAACATTAATGTGTTAACCTCAGAAAAACTTACAGATCTAGGCAACTCCGCAACGTTTTATTCCGTCTTGGTTGAAGTGGAGCTTTCTAAGTCGTCTCCTTAGAGGCCGATTTGGACGGTCTTCGCTTCTCTACCGTATAATTGCCACTTTCCATACTCCCAGGATCCGAGGTTGTAACGATTCTTCGTTTTCATCAGGATAGCCCTGTAGTGACGAAGAGCAGGTCGGGACATATTCGCTCCCAGCCGGCTTCGCTACCGCCTCCATCTCCCTCAATCATAAAGATTTGTAAACTTTCTCTCCTTTTTTCCATAATCTTCTTAAGCTCGGTTGGATCAGGACAACAGGATCTGATCGTCGGAATTGAAGTCCACGGTCAACGGCGTATTCCTGCTGAGACCGTCAAGGCGCGAATCTTCACACGCCCGGGAGATGTTTACGATCCCGCCGCCCTGGAGCGAGACTTCAACTCCTTGTGGAATACCGGTTACTTCGAAGATATCCGGTTTGAACGTGAGCAAACCCCAAAGGGCTGGATCATCCAGGTTTATGTAAAGGAACGGCCCACGATCAGCGAAATTGAGTATCTTGGACTCAGTTCCGTTTCCAAAAGTGACATACTCGACCGTTTCAAAGATCGAAAGGTTGGGTTGTCTCCTGAGAGCCAGTACGATCCCACGAAAGTAAAGAAGGCGGAAGTAACCATCAAGGAATTGCTATCGGAACATGGACGGCAATTTGCCACGGTCCGAACAGAGGTCCGGCCGATTCCGCCCGCCAAGGTCAGTGTTACGTTCGTGGTCAAGGAAGGCCCCAAGGTTAGCGTCGGCAAAATTACGTTTGTGGGAAATAAACACGTCAACGCCCGCATCCTTCGCGGCGCCATGAAGAACCTGAAACCGATCGGTATACCCCATTCCATCTTCCTGGAAAATATCTTCGCCAAAACCTACGACGCGAGCAAGCTTGACGAGGACACAGAGCGTGTTCGCGCGGAATTCCAGAACCGCGGCTACTTCAAAGTGCTGGTACAAGATCCAAAAACAGAAATCCATGATACCGGCCGCCCCGGCTTTCACATCCCCTTGCTGATGAAAGGAGCGGGCAAAGCCGTTGATGTCACCATTCCCATCGACGAAGGCGAACAGTATCGTTTGGGGGGGGTCACCTTCAACGGCAACAAAGAAGTTACGAACGTCAAAGCTTTACGCTCGCTTTTTCCGATGAAGGATGGCGATATCTTTTCCCGCGAGAAGGTGGCCAAAGGGCTCGACAACCTGCGCAATGCTTACCGGGAGCTGGGACACATTAACTTCACCTCCATTCCCAACACGACTTTTGATGAAGACAAGAAGTTAGTAAACCTCTCGATCGACATTGACGAAGGCAAAAAGTTCTATGTTCGAAGAATTGAATTTGCTGGGAATACCACCACTCGCGACAAGGTTATCCGCCGCGAAGTGGCGTTGGAAGAAGGGCAGGTTTACGACGAACGGCTTTGGAAGTTGAGTCTGTTGCGCCTCAACCAATTAGGGTATTTCGAGGCGCTCAAACCCGAGGACCCGAACGTCACAGAAACCCATTTGGACGAAAAAAACGCCACCGTAGACCTTACCCTCAAGGTAAAGGAAAAGGGCAAGAACAGCATTGGATTGAACGGCGGTGTTAGCGGTCTGGCGGGAGCTTTTGTCGGAATCAATTACAGCACAAACAACTTTCTTGGATTGGGCGAAACTCTGTCGATGCAAGCAAGCATCGGAAACAGCCAACGCATTCTCTCATTTGGTTTTACTGAGCCTTATTTGTTTGATCGGCCCATTCAAGGCGGGTTTACGGTTTTTACCCAAAAATACAACTACAATCAGGCGCGGCAGGAAGCGATTCTTACTGGGCAGCAGATCAACCTGCCCAATACCTTCCTCAATAACCTGCAGAACTACACTCAGTCCAGTTCCGGTTTCACCAGTTCTCTCAGCTATCAACTGCACCATTCTTTCAAACGCGTCGGCCTCACTTACTCGTTCGACAGTTCTTCCATCGTCGCGGTCAGTAATGCATCGAAAATTCTGTTTACTGACCTGGCCTTTCGAGGCATAAGTGGGCCCAACTCATTGGACGGAATCATTACCAGCAAGATCCTGCCGAGTTTTTCCTTTAGCACCATCGACAGCGCAATCTCTCCCAAAGGAGGAACCAGCCTATTCCTCGGTGGTGAAATCGCTGGCCTGGGCGGCACCGTTCGCTCCATTCGTCCGATCGTTCAGTACAAGCACTTTATTCCGATGCAGAAGAGACGCAACACGATCGGATTTAACGTGCAAGGTTCGTTCCTGGCGGGATATGGCGGAGTCGTGGCTCCTCCCTTCGAGCGGTTCTACCTGGGCGGCGAGAACGACATACGCGGCTTCGATATCCGATCGGTTTCCCCAGTTGCATTTCTACCCGACAAATCGGCTATCACTCTGCAGAATCCCGATGGAACCACGGTTCCCAAAGATCCCAGCAACCCATTGCGCGGTGCTTACACAGTACCGGTTCCAGTTGAACGAATTGTTTTTCCAGGCGGTGATGCCAGCCTGGTCACAAACCTTGAATATCGCATCACCATCGCCGGCCCAGTCGCGCTCGCGCCGTTTGTCGATGTTGGCATGAATCCGGTCATTCGTGGTTCGCAGCTACGGATCAATCCAGGCCAGCTTGCCGATATCAACAACACTGTCTTCGGCTGTCCGGCCCTCGATATCGCCCTGAACTGTACTGGAGGGCATCCTCAGACCCCTGCGTTTTCACAGAATCTCCAAGTCGTAGGCTCGACGAACTGGATACCGCGCATGTCTACAGGTTTAGAAGTGCAGGTATTTCTACCCATCATCAACGCCCCCTTTCGCGTTTACTGGGCTTACAACCCACTGCGTTTGGATAGCGTCACCCAGGGACCGGTCCCGATTACACGCGACATGTTTCCCGCCGGAGCGGCGGGCGACTTTACCTTCGAGCAAGCCTCAAGAAGCCTGGCGCCCCAGTTTCAGTTGAGAGAGCCAAGGAAGACGTTCCGCTTCAGTGTAGCAACGACGTTCTAGGAACGTTCGTCGGTTATCAGGATTCTGTGTTCAGGACCTTCTTCACCTTGCCAGACGTTGCCGCTAATGGCAGACGTCAGGTGCCTAATGACTGGTTTGACCTTACTAACAACCTGTCCCTATAATAGATACCATCGACATCCTGCGAAAGAAACTCGTGGGGTGGTCACCACGCCGTACAGGTTCGGCGTGAGGCGCTGGGAAATCCGGCCCAGCCTCTTCCGTTGACAACGAACGGTCGGGTTCGTGCTGAGGCGAAGACTTGCACAATCTAACCGGTTTTCCCGGGACAAATTTCCAAGGAGTTCAAATCAACCACATGACAAGCAAGTTCCCACGATTTCTTATGCCTGCTGTACTCGCAGTATCGGTCGCAGCACTGGCCCAGAATGCCGCGCTACCCGCGGCTCCAAGTGCTGCTGCCAACAATGCCGCCGCTCCCGTAGCTACCAATGCCACCGGAACCAGGATGGGAACGATCAATGTCGAGCAAGCCATCTTCGCCACCAACGAAGGCCAGCGCGATTTCGAAGCCCTGAGCAAGAAGCTTGAACCCAAGCAGAACGAATTGAAGGGCGCGAACGACGAAGTAGAATCCCTGAAGAAGCAACTGAATACGCAAGGCGACAAATTGAATGACGAGAGTCGCGGGACCTTGGTTAAGCAGATCGAACAAAAGCAGAAATCTCTGGAGCGCCAAGTACAGGACGCTCGCGACGATGCCCAAAATCAACAGAACGAGATCGCACAGCGTATTTTGCAGAAGATGGGTCCCATGCTGGTGAAGTACGCGGCGGACAGTGGCTTCGGAGTGATCATCGACACATCCAATCCTTGGCCGAATGGTCCGGTGCTATGGGCTGGGCCGGCTGTGGACATCACCAAGTCGGTAGTTGACCTTTACAACGCACAGTCAGGCGTTGCGGCTCCGGCCAGGCCGGCAGCAACAAAACCGACTACGCCTTCAACCAGGCCGGCGACTACAACTCCAAAGGCTCCGGCAACGCAACCAAAATAATTTCGGTTACGTCGTAGCGACACCTTAAACCCTGATTAAGTTTCCTAAAGCCGCGTTCTTTCAGACCGTTACGAAACTCGATTCGAATTACACTACGATGCCCCTCGGATGAGGGGCATCGCATTTTGGATGCTGATTGCATTCCGGTTTGGGGTTTCGGTGCGGGAGCAAAGGATTAGACGATACTGAAACTAGCTTTGAGCTGTAGTCCGCCGAGGATGTTAAACATGCGTTTGATGTTATAAGCCATCACCGCGAGGCTCATCTCGGTTTGTGCTCCGCTCAAGCCTCGCAAGAGGAAACGTGGATGCCCGAAGATGCGGTACTTCAACGTGGCAAACGGATGTTCCACCGTCGATCGCCGCCGCCGCATGACTTCAGGGGTGGCGCGTTTATCCATGTCCTGCAATGCGGCTTCGTGCAGGTGTCGTGTCACCAGCCGCCGGGAACGGGCTGTACAGCGCCCCTTGAGGGCGCAGGCTCCGCAGACTTCCGGTTGAGCGGCATAAATCACGGCGCGATCTCTGCGCGCTAACTGTTTGCGGGTGAGGGTCTGGCCCGCCGGACAGACAAACGTGTCGCTTTGTTCCTGGTACTGGAAGGCGGTGCGGTCGAAGAATGTGCTGTCGCCCTGATTGTTGATCGCACGATTGCTGGGTACATGAGGCAGGATTCCGTTCCTCTCGCAAGCTTCGGCCTGTTCGCCATTGGAGTAGCCGGCATCGGCGATCACGTTCATCCTCTGAGGCTCGCCTACGGCCGCCTTAGCGGCTTCCGCCATCGGCTGCAGACTGCGAGTGTCGTTGCTCTCCCGGGTGACCTTCTGCACCACAATGAGCGCGTGTTCGGCATCAACCGCGGTCTGCACGTTGTAAGCCGGTGCGGTGCCATCGCCCGTGCGCATGAAACCAGCTTCCGGTTCCGAGTGCTTCTTTAGTTTCTCCAATGCCGCAGCCACCGCACTGGGGTCAATGACGACTTCGTCCCGCGCGTCAGCCGATTCCAGTTCATCCAGGTAACGTTTCAGCGCCACGCGCTCGCGCACGCTCCGCGCGCTGCTCACCGCTCGGAACTTAGAACCATCGATAGCAACCCACTCGCCACGCACCAAACCCACCGAGCGTGCAAACCGGATCAACTCCGCACCCGCCTCTGTCACCGCTTCGCTATGCACCCGCCGGAACTCAGCAATGCTCTCGTGGTCGGGACACAATCGTCCCAGCAACCACATCAACTCGACATTGCGCTGACACTCCGACTCTAGCCTGCGGGAGGAACGGATCTGCTGCAAATATCCATACAGATAAAGCTTGAGCAGGTCCCGCGGATCATAGCCGGGTCGCCCAGTTTCGGCCGCCTCCGCACGCTCGAATCCCAATCCCGCCACATCCAGCCGACCCACAAAAGCGTCAATCACCCGGCAAACATGATCCTCAGGAATCAACTCATCCAGCGTCATCGGAAACAACGTCCCCTGACTCCGACCTTCTCCCTGAATGAAAGCCATGAAAAATGACCTCGCTCCCGCGAGGGCATCTTCTCATTTATTTACTGCCCAGCCCAGCGTTTCGTAACAGTCTGTCTTTATGCGGCTTTTTTCTTTGCTCAAGTTCGCGCGAAGCTGATCCGACGCAGCGCTTGCTGGTGTCCATAAACATAGTCGTACTCACCTTGACGGAGGACGCTATGTTTGCCGATTCCTTTTGCGATTCCGGCTGGTCGAACCGCTCTCACCGAGGCTGGACCACCTTGATTTCATTTGCCGCGCAAGCGGTTGCAGTGGGCTGCCTCCTGCTCGTACCCCTGCTCTACACGCAAGGCCTGCCTCGATTGGCCGTGCTATCGCCGCTGTTAGCCCCTGCCCCACTACCCGCGGCTCAAGTCGTTCAGCAACGCACCGTTTCGGTTGTAACTCCCCAGAGCAACGAGATCGGCATCAGGCTGCTCATGCCCTCGCAAATTCCACGAAACGTCGACATACTCAATGAAACAACGGCACCTCCACCGATGTCCGATGCCAGTGCCTTCGGTATTGACCGCGCTACCGGTGATCCGAACGGCAGAGGCTCTGTACTCGATGCGATTCAAGGCTCGGGCCAGGTGTTGCCACCGCCACCGTTGGCTGTTACCCGCCATCCTCCCGTTTCACGCATGATGGAAGGAAATATCATCCTTCGCATTCAGCCGAATTATCCATCGATTGCCAAGCAGGCAAGAATCCAGGGAGAAGTTCTTCTGCGAGCCATGATCAGCTGCGACGGTACAATCGAGAACCTGCAAGTGCTGAGCGGCCATCCCATGCTGGCGCACGCGGCCGTTGAGGCGGTTCGGCAATGGCGTTACCGGCCATACGTACTTAACGGCGAGCCGGTGGAAGTGGAGACCGAAGTCACGGTGAAGTTTGTTTTATCGGGCGGATAGCGAATCTCATTGGCGGCAGGGGAGTAGCACCGGCGTAACCTCAAGCCAGCTCACGCCCCCGCTATAATCTCAAACAGTGGCTACAGCTGAAATCGTGAAGCGGACCGCGACCCGTCCCACCTGGGCGTATGTCTCGCTGTCGAACTTGCGCAAAAACTTCAGCGCGGTGCAACGGCACATTGGTTCCGGAATTACCATCTGCGGGGTGGTAAAAGCCGACGCCTACGGACATGGAGCCACTGAGTGCGCCCAGGCGCTTGAGGAAGAAGGGGCCCGATGGCTCGGTGTCACTTCGCTCGACGAAGCGATACCTCTTCGGGAAGCTGGCATTCGCGCTCGCATTCTGCTGATGACCGGTTTCTGGCGAGGAGAAGAAGAGGAGATCATCCGCCTGCGCCTGACTCCTACGGTCTGGGAACCAAGTCAGGTGGAATTGTTGGAGAAAGCCGCCGCGCGCTTAGGTCTGGCAAGCCACGCAGTTCACCTGAAAGTCGACACTGGCATGGGTCGCCTGGGAGTCGCTCTGGGGGAGTTGCCCCAGATCTGCCGGGCTCTGAAATCGTCGCCCCATTTGTCAATTGAAGGTCTCTCGACTCATTTGGCTTCTTCCGAAATACTGGACGCGCCGTCCGTCGAGGAACAACTGAAAAGGTTCGACGAAGCTCGTTCGTTTCTGTGCGGCGAAGGATTCGATCCGCCACTGGTTCATACCGCCAATACGGGCGCAGTCATCTCCAGGCGCGAATCCTGGAACACCATGGTACGGCCGGGGATCGCCCTGTACGGCTATTATTTGCCGTTTGAGCGGGCGGGAAGGGAAGTCAGCGGAAGCAAGCTGCGCTTGGCAGTAAAACCGGTGCTGACCTGGAACACCCGGATTCTTTCACTTCGTGAAGTCCGCGCCAACCAGCCTTTAGGCTACGGGGGTACGTATGTGACGAAGGCTCCAGCTCGAATCGCGGTTCTCCCGGTTGGTTACGCTGACGGATTGAATCGCGCCCTTTCTTCCCGGGGACGAGTGATCGTGCGTGAGCACTATGCCCCTATTGTGGGCCGAATCTCCATGGATCTGACGCTCGTCGATGTGACCGGACTGCCCGGTGTCTCGGTAGGCGATGAAGTGATACTGCTTGGTTCGCAAGATGGTCTCAACGTGGATGCGCACGAACATGCCGTGCTCGCGAATACAAATGTGTACGAAATCCTTTGCGCGATTTCGAAGCGTGTTCCCAGGAAGTACGGTAACTAGCGTTCAGATTCCAGTCCCCAGGCCCTGGATCGCCCGCCTTCCGAAAACCCTATGCCAATTCGCGGTTTGCCGTGGCAAATCTCTGCACCAACTATCGCAAACTGAATGCTGAACTTTGACTGCTGAATGCTCATTCTTGCCGTTCAACTCCCGCGAGGATAGATACCCTCCAACCTGCTGATATCCTAGATAGGATGCCTTTCCGTTACCAGCAATGGATGTATGACTGGGAAACGAAGCTCACGTCGGTCGACAACAACCGCGTGGTGCGTCCCATGGAATGGGGGACCGAATGGGCGCGTGATTGGCCTTGCCGCAATGGCTTTTCAGCTGGTCATGTGCCTCTGAGCGGTGACATGGAAAGATTTCTGGGCGAATACAACCAGCGCATCGTCCAGTCGAGCGATGAATTTTATGCCTACAGTACGCCGGCGGATTTTCGTTTGGAACGTCGCGAGATCCAGGTGTTCAGCACGCGAGAAGTGCCGGATCCAAAACTGGAAGCGAAAGTTCGCGGCACTCATGCCGATTTCCTCCGCTTCACTTCGCCGGTTCGCACACCCTATAACGAAAACAACCTGGTGAACGCGCGGTGGTTTCCCAGTCGAGGCCGTCGCGCCATCGTCCTCCTACCTCATTGGAACTCGGATGCGCTGGCGTATACCGGTCTCTGCCGGGTGCTGAATCTCCTGGGCATCGCTGTGCTTCGATTGAGCATGCCATACCACGATATTCGGATGCCGGCAGACACACATCGTGCCGACTACGCTGTGTCCGCGAACATCGGCCGTACACTCGACGCCTGCCGCCAGGCCGTCATCGACGTACGTTGCTGCCTGGATTGGCTTGATCAGCAGGGGTACAACCGCCTTGGCATTCTGGGCACAAGCCTGGGCTCCTGCTATGCATTTCTTGCAACTGCTCATGATCCGCGTATCCGGGTGGCGGCCTTTAATCATGCGGCCACCTACGTCGCGGACGTAGTCTGGCATGGACAGTCCACTCGCCACATTCGTCGAGGCTTGGAGACTCAAATCGATCTCGAACGGCTTCGTTCCTTGTGGAGCGGTATTAGCCCGATTTCATACTTCAAGCAATTTTCTCGCTGGCCAAGAAAATCGCTCCTGATTTATGCCAAGTACGATCTTACCTTCCTGCCAGAATTCTCCCGCGACGCGGTAAGAGAGTTTGAAGCTCACGGCTTGGATCATAAGGTCGTGGTATTGCCATGCGGCCACTACACTACCGGGGAAACGCCGTATAAATACATGGATGGTTGGCAACTTGCTTCTTTCATGCGAACTGCATTCGAAACAGCCTGATGTCTTTTGGCTCTTAGCCCCTAACTCATGTACTTTTAGCCACCGGCCAGTTCGACGACAAATCGTTAGCCAATAGCAAAGGGCTAGAAGCCAAGTCCTAAAAGCTAAGCTAGAATGGCAACAGAGTGAACGCTGGCGAGACATCGGTCACAGAACATCGCAAGGGCAAATTCGTTGTCAGTACTGACAAGACACGAATCGATCTGGATGTCGTCCACAGTTTTTTGACGGCGTCTTATTGGGCCAAAGGAATATCGCGGGAGATTGTGGCGCGCTCGGTCGAGAATGCGCTTTGCTTTGGCGTCTATAACGATGGAAAGCAAGTAGGTTTTGCTCGTGTGATTTCCGACTACGCCACGTATGCTTACCTTGGCGATGTGTTTGTTCTGGAACCCAGCCGAGGGCACGGGTTGGGGCAATGGCTGATGGAGTGCATCATGAGCCATCCCCATTTGCAGGGATTGCGGCGATGGAGCCTGGTGACACGCGACGCTCACGGCTTGTACGCCAAGTTCGGATTCACACCGCTTAAGAAGCCGGCGAATTACATGGAACTTCACGATCCGGAAGCCTACACCGTGGAACATCAGCGAAGCCCTGATGACTGTAATGGTCCAAGCTAAGAATCAAAAACCAGCAGAACTAAAGCGAGAAACACAAGAGCCATCATGAAAAATACGTCAATCTCCCGCCCGCTCTTCGAAACTGATCCACAAGTGGCCTCTGCCATCGACAACGAAGTTCGGCGCCAGCACGAAGGTCTTGAACTCATCGCTTCTGAAAACTTCGTGAGCGAGGCCGTGCTCGAAGCCATGGGGTCGGTATTTACGAACAAGTATGCCGAAGGCTATCCGGGCAAGCGTTACTACGGTGGCTGCGAGTTTGCCGATGTGGTGGAGGAGTTGGCCAGGGAGCGTGCCAAAAAACTCTTCGGCGCAGAACATGCCAATGTACAGCCCCATGCCGGCTCACAAGCCAACATGGAAGCGTTTGCAGCGGTCTTGCAGCCGGGCGACACCATCCTCGGGCTTAACCTCGCTCACGGTGGCCACCTTACCCATGGCCATCATCTGAATTTTTCCGGCAAGACTTACCGCATTATTCCTTACGGTGTCACAAAGGAAACCGAAACCATTGATTACAACGATCTGGAGAGGATTGCCGAGAAGGAACGCCCCAAGCTGATCATCGGCGGAGGAAGCGCTTACCCGCGAATCATCGACTTCGCCCGCATGCGCCAGATCGCGGACAGGGTGGGGGCTTTGTATCTGGTGGACATGGCGCATTTTGCCGGCTTGGTTGCGGGAGGCGTGCATCCGTCGCCAGTCCCTCACGCACATATTGTCACCACCACAACCCATAAGACCTTGCGCGGACCCCGCGCAGGCATGATTTTAAGCAAGCAAGAATTTGCCGTGGCTATCGACAAAGTTGTGTTTCCCGGCATGCAGGGCGGTCCCCTGGTTCACATCATCGCCGCGAAGGCGGTGAGTTTTCAGGAAGCCATGCAGCCTGAATTCCGGGACTACGCGCGTCAGATTGTGGCCAATGCCAAGGTCTTGGCCGAAACCCTTGCAGGCGAGGGTTTCCGGATCATCTCCGGCGGCACGGATACTCATCTCCTGCTGGTGGATGTGTTCTCCAAAGGGATGTTTGGCAGTGAGGCCGAAAAGGCGCTGGGAGATGCCGCTATCACCGTCAACAAGAACGCAATACCCTTCGACGTAAATCCCCCGATGAGGCCAAGCGGCATTCGGATTGGCACGCCCGCTCTTACCACGCGCGGCATGAAGGAAGACGAGATGCGACAGGTAGGACGTTGGATTTCTGAGGCATTGCAGCACCGGAGCGAAGGCCCGGTGCTGAACAATATCCGTAAGCAGGTGTTGGACTTGACTGAGGCTTTCCCGTTGTATCCTGAGCGCCGCGCCAAGTCCCAGTTGGAAGTGAGGGCCTGAAGGCCGTGGCCACAAAGGATCAAAGCCACGCGGAACGCGAATTCTTTGTGTACTCTTGAGTCCTGGGTGATTAAATTCCTGCCGTGAGAGTGGCCATCGACATTCGGCGCATGACTGAGTTCGGCGTCGGAACTTACACTCGCAATATCGTACGGGCGTTGGGACGTCTGGATGGCGAAAGCAAATACTTCCTGATCGGTCCTCCCGAAAAAGTGGCTGAAATCGATTCGCTGCCACCGAATTTCCGGGCGGTTCCTCTGCCTGCAAATGACACCACGATCAAGAGTTATTTCGAGTTTCGCGCCATTCTCAAGCGGTTAAACTGCGATGTCGTACACATTCCGCACTTGTTTTGGTTTCCACGAAATCTTCCTTGTCCATACGTGATGACGGTGCACGACGTGCTCGATCACATGTATCGTGCACGCGAGCAGTCAGGATTGAGGCGCTCGCTCCATTTTTTCCTCACGCAACGGGCGCTTAATAAAGCCGCCCGGCTTTTCGCCGTTTCTAACTTCACCAAGAGCGAAGTGGAAAAACTATTCGGTATCCCCGGCAACCGGATTGAAGTGGTATATAACGCGATTGACGAGCGCTTTCTGCGGGGTCATGCCAGTGAAAGCGACCGCCTGATTTTAGCGGAGCGCTATTTGGTCAACCATCCCTTCCTGCTCTACGCGGGACGAATTAGCCCACACAAGAATGTCGTAAGAATCATTGAAGCCTTTTCGGCCCTGAAAGCGGAACTGGAGAAGGAAACGATGTTTCCAGGTCTGAAGCTAATTGTCATTGGGGATGAGCTCTCGAAGCACCCTGACCTGCGCCGCACGGTAATTCGTAGCCGGATGCAGAATGATGTCCGCTTTATGGGATTTGTTCCTATCGAAGTATTAAGAATTTTCTACGATGCGGCGAAGATTTTCATCTTCCCGTCGCTCTATGAGGGATTCGGACTTCCGCCGCTGGAGGCCATGGCCCACGGGACGCCGGTTGTGACATCGAATACTTCGTCGCTTCCCGAGGTAGTAGGCAACGCCGCTGTGCTGGTGAATCCGGAAAATGTTTTTGAAATTATGCGTGCGCTGCATCGTGTACTGATCGATCAGACGCTGCGCGACAAGCTAAAAGCGCGCGGCTATGCACAAGCCAAACGGTTTTCCTGGGATGCTTCAGCGCAACAGATTCTCCGCGTTTATCACGAGGTCGCGGATAAGCGACCGACTACCACAAAAATGGTGGATGAGCCCTTCACGTCGCGGGCAGCAAACACCTGAGTTGGATGATCAGCGGGAAAACTGATTCAGGCGTTCTTGAGCAGTGGCTGTCCGGGAGAAATCAGTCCCAGGCGATGTAGCTTCGCAGCAATTCGGGTTCGATCAGCTTCGTTCGAAGCCGTGCTGTGGCGTTTCTTCAGCTTTGTAATTTTTTCGTTACGGGTACGACGGCGCCGGATTTCGGGCCGACGGCTCGGTGCGGACATAGCGTCTCCTCAGTTTCGATGAACGATTCTCGCTCGCACCTAGTCTATCTCATTTGCGGGCAAAAGCGCCGGCCAGATGTAGCTGAAATCTGCGGAAGATTAAGAACTGTTCAAGAATGTCTGGAATGTCGCTGCAAAGGAAAAACATGCGCAACTTCGCTCTACCTCTGTTTATCGTCTGCCTGGCTGGATGCCTGATGGCGCAATCCAAAGGCGAGACGGAGAAGTTTGATTCGTCCTCCGTGTGGCAGGTGCCGCCCCAGTTCCTGAACACTGCGCATACCGCCTGTGAGGCTCAACCCGGCAACGTTCAATGTCTGACAGACCAGATGGCAAACGCAGGCGCCCCGGCCTCGGCCGTCGCCTTCACCCGTGAACTGTACAGTCAGAGCCACGGCGAGTTTGGCATTATGACTGGTTTCCAGAACCATGAGGGCCCGGTTGCCTTCGCGTGGATCACCTATCCGCTGCGCGCCAACACAAACTACGGCCTTTTGCTGCTGAACGGGCACCCTTCAATCGTTAACGTTGAGAATTTGAAATTGCTCGATATCAAAACAATGAAAAGCAGTCCTCAATTTCAGGACTTAAGAAATCAATTTCCCAAGGTTGACGTGTGGCCGGGGGATCGGGATGGTAAAACTTGGCCCAATGCGCAACTGGGTCCCAATGGTGGAACACAGTTCGTGGTGGGTTATCCCCTGATCAATGGCTGCCACGCCTGTGCCCGTGCAGGATCGGCTATCTTCACCTGGAACTTCGACACCCAGGGAAAATTTCTGGGGACGTCATTCCAGGGAATGACTCCGCCACCATTGCAATAATAAGAGGTTTGTGGCAGCCGGATGCGTTCGCCGACTTTCCTTGTAAAAACAGATGGCGTACAACAGATCCGGTTCCCTTACGTCTATTTGCTCGGATCCACTGCGGGCTTGACCTCGTCGACTTCTTTCTGCAGATTTTCAATGGCTGTGGAGCTCAGTTCGAAGAGACCCGGATCGTTCTCGCGCTTGGCGACGTAGGCGTCATTGGACTTTGCCATCAGGACTTTCTCTACCCGTTTGCCGTCGTCCGAAGTTACTCTGACATCAATGGTCGGATTGGCAAATCTGGAATCTGAAAACTTGTCAGCGGCTAGGTCGCGTAAGTTTGAGATCAGCGATTGCACGGTTCCGCCATCCACCTTCTTTCCATCTTGCCACCAGTCTCCACCACTCCGGGTAAGCAAGTATGCTTTCGAGCCGAGATGCAGTTCGACCTTATTAGGGTCGCCGGGACCAAAATCGAATAACTTCTTATCGCGGAACTCGTCTACTCCCTTGTCGAGAGCTTGGCCAAGGTCGGAATTTATTTTGTAGATCCCGTCGATAGCACTTGATTTTGCGTAGTAGATGTCTTCCGATTTGCCGACGCCGCTCTTCCGTACCTGAAGTTCTTGGGTGCCTGATTCATCGGTGACTTTCGCAGTTGCGAGCGGCGTGGCGTGCGCAAAGGCCGAGGCAGCAGTTCTGCTGTCGGAACTGCTGACCTCCATCCTGGCATCGGTCAATTTCTGAGCCAGTTCGCCTGCCTGGACGCTGTCGGTGCGCAGCGGTCCGGGCTTCAGGATTTGCCACTCATTTTTGTTATTGCGGCCAAATACAATCGTTTGATTCTTTCGGGCCAGCTCGATGCGGGTGATTTTTTCCGGGTTCACGGTCAGCAACCGCTTGTCCCGAAGGTCGTTCAGGCTTTTATCCACGCTCGTTTTCGAATAGGTGGCTATGGTGTATACGCGGGGGTCGCCGCTGACCATCGCGTATGCAGCCGAGCCCGTCGGCGTGTCGTCGCCGACGATGAGTTTCTGCATCCGGTTATTTGTGCCGGAGACGTCAAGTTGCAGACCAGGAGGCTCCAAACCATATTGTTTAAGATTAGTTGCTTTGTCTTCGACAACACGCTCTGAGCTTAAGGAGGACAGGGTAGAGAGCATGCCCGAAACCGCACTCTGGTCGGCACGGAGGGGCTGTGGCTCCGTGATTTTCCACTCTCCCGAGTCAGCTTTCGTAAGGACGATTGGCTTCGCGTCCTTTTTTTCAAGATTCAGCCCGGTAATGGCAGATGAATCGACCTTCAGGATGACTGGCGGAGTGTCGGCTGATCCCTTGGCGGCATCTGCGGCTGGTTGGTTATGCTCCGACCAGTAAAGAATTCCTGCAAGAATAAAGAAGACGACAGCAGCAACAATCAATCCACGGATTTTCATAATGCTTCTCAAGACATGATTCAGACAAGTCCAGAAGTTCTCTTACCTCCTCTTCCACCACACGCCAACGCCCGCCATAACGACGACGAGCGGGAGGATGAATTGGCTGGTAACACGCACAAGATTCAGCTGCGCGCGAGTCATAGTAATGCGGCGGTCTTCCCGCTGTTTCGGGCGGATAGAGATCAGGTCTTCATCCGACGCCAGCCAATTGACCGCGTTGAGAGCCAGATCATTGTTGCCATTGAAATTGATGAACCGGTTTGCTGCCCACGACGAGCTGCCGACGACGACGAAACGTCCCTGTGAGTTCTCCTTCCCCGTGTTGTAAGTGCCAGCGGCAGCGATGGTCAACGGTCCCTTTTTGTTCTTGGGGTCGTTGACGTCGACGGCAGCAGAGCTCAGATTGCTGGTCGCGAGACTGCTTCCGGAGGAATCAAAGAGCTTTTGTACGCTGGTTTTGTCGGTGTTCTTGATCTCCATCGAGCGGGCAAGTGGAAAGCCGGTTGCCGTTCCCTTCATCTCGTTCACGATCGGTTGAGAACTGTAGCTCGTAACGAGAGCCACCTGAGGGCCGAGACCGGCAAGTTGGCCAATCGGATTGAGGTCCAGAATCAGGTCTTTACTCAAGCTCACACCCCAGCCCTGCAGCAAAGCGGTAAGCGCGTCGTTGTCGGCGATTTCCGAGTGGCCCAGCTTAAGGGGAGGATCAAGCATGAGCAAGGCGCGCCCGCCATCCTCTACATACTTCTTGACAGCGTCCACTTCCGGTTGCTCATAGTTTCGTGTCGGCCCGGCGACGATCAAAGTGGTGCACTCTTTAGGCACTTCCGCTTTCTGGAGCAGGTCGATGGTCTTGCTGTCGTAATTGTCCTTGGACAGAAGGTCCTTAAAGCCGGAAAGTCCCTCACGGTCGCGGTCATCTGCCTGATGTTCCCCGCTGCCGTTCACAAAACACACCGTCCTGGTGTTGGTCTTCAAGTCGCGAATGAAGGCGCCAGTGATGCCCTCTTCGGTCATACTCTTGGCTTCTTCTCTTTTGTCCCCGACCTGAACCACAGCAGTCCCGAAGTTCCTGATTCCCGCTTCCCGCGCCAGTTGTGGATTCTTGTCTGGGTCTACGTACTCGACCCGCACTCTTCGAGAGAGATTGGCGTACTGATCGAGAAGATCCTTTCCTTCGCGGAAGCGGGTGCTCTGGTCGAAATAGGTGATGGTCGCATCCTGCCTCAGACCATTCACAATCTTGGCGGTCTGGTCGGAAAGGCTGTAGCGCTTGTTCGCTGTGGAGTCGAATGATTTGTTGTGTCGGTCGGCGAGTGTGTTGGCTACCACAACCCCGGCAAGCACGACCAGAATATAGACCGTCGCGTAGGCTGCGTATTTTGTTTGTCTCGCCTTTAGCCACTGACTGGCCATCTATGACCTCCTCACCTATGACCTCCAGCGCAGGGATTCCATGGAACGTGCAGTGAAAAATAATCCCAGGAAAATCACGGTTAAATAAAAAACGACGTCTTTGGAATCCAACACGCCCCTGGCAAACGATTCGAAGTGGGTGATCACCGACATGTACGCGAGTACGCGCGCCCAGGTTGAGGTTTCATATCCGCTCACCCACTCGAGTACCCACAACAACAGGCAAACACCAAATGTCGCGGCGCCAGCTATGATCTGATTCCTGGTCAGCGTAGAAATGAACGTGCCCAGGGCCAACAATGCGCCTGCCTGCAGAAGCAAACCTAAATATCCGACTGCGAGGGGCTTCCAATCTGGATTGCCATACCTGAAAAGAAAGCCAAAGTTCAGAGCGGTGAACAGTAGAAGGCAGGAATAGAGCATTAATGCCGCTAGCCATTTTCCGACAATGATTTCGAGATCGCGAATGGGGGACGTCGCCAGCAATTCGATGGTCCCAGTACGCTTCTCTTCCGCGAATAGACGCATCGTAATCATGGGGATAAAGAAGAGTCCTACCACGCTGACATTCGACAACAATGGGCGGATGATCTGTTCGTTCGCATTCATGGGGAAGGCTTGCCCGCGCATCTGCATCTGCATGCCCTCGATCACGAAGTAGCCAAGCGCATTCCAGAAGAAGAACCCAAAAATCAGACCGAACATAGTCAACAAAAGGTATGCGACCGGCGAAACGAAGTAGCTGCCCAGTTCTTTTCGGCAAATGATCCAGGAGTTTCTCATTGGGGGTCCGCCTTTCGTCCAGCGTGCTCCGTTCCGGGCGACGCTTCGCTCCCCGTCAACTGAAGGAATATTTCTTCCAGGCTCATGGCAGCCGGGCGAAGCTCGTTGAGGTCCCAGCCAGATTCAACCACGGCCCGCGCCAGGTCACCTCGCAAGAAACGCCCCTTTTGACTCTCTACTTCGAACAGAATGGAGCCATTTTCCTGCCCCTTCGTCAAGACTCGACTGACGCCAGCGACCTGCTCCAACTTGTGCCGCACGATCCCGGCTTCAAGGTTCTGGTTATGGCCGGCAATTCCGACCAGAACCGATTCGGCGTCACGAGCCCGCGCTTGCAGGTTACGCACGGTGTCGGTCGCGACAAGTTTCCCCTTGTTGATGATGATGACCTGCTCGCAGGTCTGCTCGACTTCGGGAAGGATATGGGTACTGAGAATGATCGTATGGTCGCCCGCAAGGCCCTTGATAAGGTCACGGGTTTCGTTAATTTGCTTGGGATCCAGGCCAGCTGTCGGTTCGTCAAGAATCAGCACCTCGGGATTGTGAATAATCGCTTGCGCAAGCCCGACCCGTTGCCGATAGCCCTTTGACAGCCTACCGAGGAGCTTGTTCTTGACATCGCCTATGGCACAGCGATCACATGCGTAGTCAACTCGCTTTGGGATGTCGGCACCTGACAGTCCTTTCAGCCTGCCGACAAACTTCAAGTATTCTGCGGTTTCCATCTCCGGATAGATCGGAGGCGTTTCCGGCAGGTAGCCGATCCGCCTCTTGACCTCCAGCGGCTGTTCAAGCACATCAAAGCCAGCAACCGTCGCCGTACCCGCGGAAGGCGGAAGAAAACATGTCAACATGCGCATCGTCGTCGTTTTACCGGCGCCGTTCGGACCCAGAAAGCCTACAATCTGGCCCTTCGCCACCTCGAACGAGATCTGATCAACCGCAATGGTGCGGGCGTACTTCTTCGTTAGCGCCTGTACTTGGATCATAGAAATGGTTGTAAACAGTTGCCAAAAAGCCGCACAGAGTGCGGCTTTATTTTGGTGGGGTAGCTGGGAACGTGCCCGCGCGAAAGGCTAGGCTGCCTCGTCGCGGATGGCCCCCAAAACTTTTTCTGCAACTTCTGGTGGAATTTCGGTCATGTTGTGAGCTGTACGCGCATGTTCTGCGGCTTGCTGCATGATGTCCTCGTTCGTTTCGCCTTTCGCCACAAAGTCGCAGTCCATGCCCACGTCTCTACAGCTGACTGTTTTTGCCATGGTGATCTCCTCTGACGGCCTCTTGCTACGAATGTACGTCTGTACCGGTCTTGACCGGAGAATCTTAGTCCTGGATGGCTGTCCGACGCAAATTAGATCTACGCCAGGTCACAATTCTGCGTGACTGGGTCGCGGATTTCTCCTTGAGGAGTGGGTCCCGGATTTTGCGCGATTTGATGCCAAAAAGCCCGACAACTCGGGCTTTTTGGACGTTTCTTTGTTGCGCCTCTATGGCTTCCGAGGGGGTGTCACCTGCGGAGGCGTGTAACCGCTTGCCGTTCTCGCGCCATTCGATTAGGAAGCGGCTGCCCGAGGCCACTGGATGCATCTTTTTTTGTTCCGTTTGAGGCCGACGTTGACCCAACCCCTTGGACGATCTTGATCCGCTGGAGGATATTTGACTCTTGCCACAGCGCCCCCCAGAAAAGTGGACAGTAGTATGAACACTAAGCGAGTGGAGCCAATAAGTTGATGAAAATAAAATATTTGTGGCAGACGGACCTGTAAGCCGAATTCTCCGGTCCAGATTGCAAACGCGTAAGTTATTGAAACGATAGTTGTTAGTTTAAGTCAATGAAGTCAAGTTTGGCATTGACGGCAGGCTTTACGTCACGCCCGTGTCACAATTCCGGCACCATGGAGGTGTGTTCCTTAAGGGGAAGCCATTCGAGGAGTCAAGAACTAGTTCTTAAGGTCGTTTGCATCTTCAAAGCGGCTAGAGAGAACGAATGGTCATTCAGACTCCCATGTAACCGTCCGGATACTTTTTGAAGTGTAACCGTACGGTTACTTCGAGGACCGGGGGCACCAAAGGAATTGTCACCGTTCGGTTACAATACTAAATGTCACCGATCGGTTACCTTCCGCGCTCTATTTCAAAATGACACCGATCGGTTACAACACAAAATGTCACCGTTCGGTTACACTAAAACGTAACCTGCTTATGACAAGAGTTGAGGGACGCCTATGTTAACTCGCACACCTGCCGATCTCGGAGCGTTCATTCGAGAGCGTCGAACCAAACTCGGGCTAGATCAACGATCCCTCGCACAAAAAGTGGGTATCAGTCGAAAATGGATCGTAGAAATAGAAAAGGGAAAGCCGCGGGCTGAGATTGGTTTGATATTACGAACTCTCAAGGCACTCGGAGTATCTCTCGAATTGAACGACGGAACGAAGCAAACGCTAAAGAAAGACCCTGGCGCCCCTCTATCAGTTGACATCGATCAACTTCTGCAAAACTTCAGAAAAAAGAGCAACCGATGACGCAGAACCTTATCGCTCTGAACGGCGAATGGGAAGTGGGCCGAGTCCACCGTGCGGCCAATGGGAGACTTTCCTTCACCTATGACAAAGGCTGGCAAGAGCTTTCGGATGCTTACCCTCTATCTCTCTCAATGCCTCTGACTGCCTCCGAGCACAGCCACGCACGCATCGATGCATTTCTGTGGGGCCTATTGCCAGACAGTGAAAAAACACTCCAGAGATGGGCGCAACAATATCACGTTTCTGCTCATAACGCATTCGGGCTGATTGCCTACGTGGGGGAAGACTGCGCAGGAGCGGTTCAATTTGTTCGTCAGGAACGCCTCAAACAATTTAAAAACGAATCATACGAAGAAGAGGTCCAATGGATCACTGAAAAGGATGTCGCAGACCGTCTACGTACTCTGCGCAAAGATCACTCCGCATGGCGCCTAGCCAACGATACAGGTCAGTTCAGCCTTGCAGGGGCGCAGCCGAAAACAACACTGTTGTTCAAGGAAGGCCGATGGGGGATACCGTCAGGTCGAACTCCAACAACACACATTCTGAAACCGCCCACCGGAGAATGGGATGGACACGCCGAAAATGAACACTTCTGCCTTGAACTGGCCCGTAACCTCGGTTTAATCGTGGCGACTTCAAGAGTGGAAACATTTCTGGATGAAACCGCAATCGTAATTGAGCGCTACGATCGGGTTTCGGGACCAACAGGATTGGTGCGGGTACATCAGGAAGACCTCTGTCAGGCGCTTGGTCTACCACCAACTAAAAGGTACGAAAATGAAGGTGGTCCCGGAGTGGGGGATATTGTCGCACTCTTACGGTCTCGTTCCACCAATTCAGAAGAAGATGTGAACCGTTTTGTAGATGCCCTTGCTTTTAACTGGCTCATTGGAGGGACTGATGCACATGCAAAGAACTACTCAATCCTAATCGGCTCAGGGGGAGTGGTTCGTCTGGCGCCCTTGTACGACGTTGCAAGTATTCTGCCCTATAAGACAATTGACTTTCACAAGGCAACGCTCGCAATGAGAATCGGCGAAGTTTACCGCATTCGCGATGTCGGAATTCGCCAATGGTATAAGCTCGCGACGGAATTGCACCTTCCTATCGACAGCTTGATTCAGCGACTTCGCGGTTTCGCGAACGTACTACCTGACTACATTGCGGATGTCAGGAGTCGCCTGCTCACGACGCTGCCCCACCCGATAATTTCAAGGATGGCCAAGCAACTCACGGAACGATCGAGGAAGTGTGCCCATCTATTAACGCTGAAAGTTGTGATGTAGCAGTATTGATCCTGGCGTTTTTGGGGCGGTCGAGAAGCACTACACTCCATTTGTAAAGGAACTGCGAGAGAGAGTACGTTCTGCTCGCGAACATTATTCGGCCGCGGTGGGGGACAGCGTGATTCCGGAACCACGGCGAACCTACGTCCTGGAACTGCTGCAGGCGCTCGGGCCAATCGCGGGACGACTTTGTCGTGGCTGGGGCACAGGCGATGAAGTTCATGCTGCGACAAGCTCGTGCAACCAGGACATCGATTTTGTCCTTGATGCGGTGTCGCTCCGCGTCGAGAAAGAATCAGTCGCGCAAACGTTGCAGAAGCTGGGGTATAGCGTGGTTCCGGGCTCGCAGAATTTCCAATTCCAGAAGGCGATACCAGGCTCGAAAGAGGTCATGCGCATCGAGTTCATGGCTCCCGAAGAACTTAAGCGTGAAAAAGATTTTCGCGTTGACGTTCAAAACGGCATCCACGCTCGCGCTTGTACGGGAGGGACAATCGCCATCGCTGAGTCCAGCATTTATGAACTCAGCGGAAAACTGCCAGATGGTTCTGACTATTCTGCATCCATCCGAGTGACGAAGCCGCACGCACTCGTGATGCTCAAGCTATTGGCGTTGGACGATCGCTACCGCAACATTCGCGGCGCGGCCGAGGCCCGGCACGATCGGGAGGAAGCGCGGACGCACGCGGCCGATATTGTTGCGATTCTCAGCGTACAACCAGACCCGAAGTCGTTTCTACGAGATTTCGAGAAGCAATTCATCGCCGATCTCGCGCTCGGCGTGCGAGTCCTAAAGATCTCCAACCAATATTTCCGCAGCAACACCTGACTGTTGGTTTACGAGGATTACTTGGTCGGCGACAAGCCACTCGATCGCGCTGCTCGAAGCGAAATCGCCGAAGAACTTGAAACAGCTCACCGTCTGCTGATCGGCGTCCTACCGGCAACCACCTTCTACCAACTCCTCGCTGGAATCGAGGATTGTTGCAACCCGGAACGCAACGAGGCACTGGTCAAGGAATTCTTGTCAGATCTTGAGAATACTGGAATGTCTATATACTCTCGGGACGCCCTACGCTTTCTCCCTATCAGCGTCTTTGGCGGAGCGTTCAATCGCGGTGACAAATTTGTGGTGAGCACCGGCGAAGTATTGGAGCACCTCACGGAGCCGGAACTGATGCTAGCTCGCCATCACCTCCTTGGCTGTGCCGAACAACTACAGGAAAACGAAGAGCTGCCGAAACGCTACGCCCACGCGTTGCGTCGCACCGAAGGCCGGAAAACCGTTTAACGATTGACGCGTCGTGAACTGCTGATTAAGAGTTGTCGCACCTCAGCAGGTTCAACTATAGCGATCACGTTCTGAAATCAACCACTTGCCCACAACCTAGCCCGCACGGAAGCACTTTGTCGAAGGAGCGAAAAAGCCCATATTGGCGCATGGAGTGAACCCCAAAAATGAGACAGTAAATGAAGACACACTTTGCAGGAAAGGAACTGCGAGTGGCAAAGAGACGTTATACGGAACACTTCCGGCAGGTGGCGGTGGAGCGACTCAGAGGATGCAAGAATATCGATGGCACTAGCCAAGGAGCTGAGGGTGTCGCGGCGACAGCTCTACCGTTGGCGCGATGAACTGGATCCAGAGGAACCCGTGGTGGGGAAACCACCCGAGCAAAAGTCGCGCGCATCTACACTGCGCAAAGAGGTGAATCATTTAAAGCGAGTTCTGGCGGAGAAGACGCTGGAAGTAGATTTTTTCAGAAGTGCCTTGCAAAAAGTCGAGGCTCGACGCCAGCAGAGCAGGGCTGGCGAGAAGGCATCTACGATCAAATGCGGGAAGTGATGCCGTTGCAAGGCGGCTTGACGATCGAGCGCATGTGTCAACTGGCCGAGGTGAGCCGGGCAGGCTTCTACCGCTGGTTGCAGGAACCACAGCCGGTGGAGGCACAGATGGAAGTACGATCCGCGATTCAGCAGATCGCGATGGAACATCGGCGCTGCGTCTCATCTAACTGTGGTTGCATTTGCAGTCTTGCCGAGGCCCCTCACAGCGGGTTCTACTGCCGAAGTTCGGGGCGTGAGAAACGCAAGCAGACCCGCTACAACGAGGAGCGCCGGGACGTCACCCCAAAGGTGTGCCATGTGCTCTGGGTTCGCCAAAGCCTGTGCCGCCATGATTGCGGCGTGCGCAATGCTGGACCACACCGTGAACCAGATAAGACTCAAGTTTGCAAGCGGGTTGCGGCTCGCGATCAACAGAAAGATACCCAATGTCGCGTAGACACCCAGGATCATCTGCAGGTAATGTGGCAGAGAGTGCGATGGTCCCGAGTGCCACGACCAGCCGGACGGCCAGATCATAATCAGGCTGTAGATTCCGACGATAAAGATCACACCCACCGCCATCAGCGCCACTCGCAAATACTTGACACGATTAGCTTCAAGCATATTTTCCTCCTCGAGGACCGGAATAGAATTGGGGCCTCGTTGCAATGATCTGATTCGGCAGATGGCACTTTGATTTTGATTCTGAGTCTTGTTTTCTTGTCCGGGCGTCCATGACAGGAACATAGCTTTGCCGGGAGTCCGGTCGAGTCCGGTCGAGTTCGCTCACAGTCTGGTTGGCGCCCTACATCAATCCATCCTGTTTTGGTCACTCAGCCGTGACTTTTTTGCTGGACTAGTCGCCTGTGCCGCCCTCGATTGGCTGCGAAAGCGCGCCGGAGGGGTTTCAAACTCGCGTTTGAATGCCCGGTTGAAAGCAGCTTCAGATTCGTACCCCACTTCGGATGCGAGCTGTGCTACCGAATAACTAGTCGAAGCAAGCATCTGCGCTCCCAACTGAAGTCGCCAGCGCGTGAGGTACGCCATTGGTGGCTCGCTGAGGTAATGGCGGAAGCGCTCCGCCAGAACCGAGCGTGACACTCCCGCTTCCTTTGCCAGGGAAGCAATGGTCCACGGATGCGCGGGATTCCGATGCATTAGCGCCAGTGCCTTTCCGACCTCCGCATCCCGCGCGCCAGCCAGCCAACCGGTTTGCTCGGCTGGAAGGTGGGCAATGTAGGTCCGCAGAGTTTCAACGAACAAAACCTCCGACAATTTAGCCAAGACTGCTTCTCCACCGGCGCGGGAAGCGTCAGCTTCATTCACTGAAAAGCGGATCGAGTTCTCCAGCCACCTGCCCGAGGCATCGTTACGAATACTGACTTTGAACACCGGCGGCAGACCGCTAAGAAAAACCTGGCTTAGTCGTGGCTCGCAGGCCATGAAGCCACAGACGAATCTCGTAATTTCGCCTCCGCCACCTAGGCGCGACAGCTTCAACCCATGGGAAAAAATTCGGGCCAACTCCTTCACCATATCCACAGCCTTCGTCGGAGGGCCGTTTTCGATGAAGTGCGCGTCGCCATGGGGAAAGATCACGATGTCGCCGGCATCAAGAATGACGCGCTCGCCATCCAACAGCCGAGCAGAGGCGCGCCCTTCAGTCAATAGGTGATAAATGATCACGTGTCCCGCGGCCGGTGCGACATAGGGCGCGACTGTGTGCGAGGGCGGCGAGCAAAAACTCCACGGGGAGGAAAACTCTCCATTGTAGAACATGGCCCCCTGGAGCTTCACCACCTTCAGCACTTCGGAAAGTACATCCATATATCCTCTCGCGGGACTTCCGGCAAATCTGTCCGGACTCCTGAGCAAATCATCATACGGCAACGCTGCCATGAGCAAGAAAGCCGGACGCGCAGGTAAGAGTTGTCCGAGCGGCTGCCCCATAGTGGGGAAGTCAGCGGGGCGGAAAGACTTGATCCGATCGAGCCCCGAATGGAGGATCCGACCATGGACTTGATTCAAGTGAATGTGAACGAGAAAGCTTTCACGCCGGCCCACAAGACGGACCTCAACAACAGCTTCAGCTATGTCACTGTGTCGGTCGAGGAAGCGGAGATGTGCAGCGTTACGTGGGCAGACATTCAAGACGTTCTCGATGAGGAATGGGAAATTGGCGGGTCGGCCATGTCGACCGACGCGATCCGCGCCCTTGTTGCGGGCGAATAAAAAACATCGGAGGAAATATGAGCACCATCACATCTACAAAGGAAATCGACGGTCTAAAGGCTCGACTCAAAGATATGTGGGAGGCCGGAGACTACGACCGCTTCTCGCGCTATATGGAGCAGGGCGCGCGCATTTTCTACGAACAGCTCGATGTTCCCGCTGGATGCCAACTGCTCGATGTGGCTTGCGGCTCGGGCCAGGTCGCGCTGTGGGCGGCCCGGGATGGAGTGAAGACCACTGGAGTGGATATCGCGCCGAATCTCGTGCAGCGCGCACAGGCACGAGCCGACGCGGAAGGTCTCAAGGCTCGTTTTATTGAAGGGGACGCCGAGGCTCTTCCGTTTGAAGATGCCAGCTTCGATGTCGTGGTCACCTTGGTGGGAGCGATGTTTGCGCCTCGCCCGGAACTCGTCGCTCGCGAACTTCTGCGAGTGTGCAGTCCTGGAGGCACCATCGCCATGGGGAATTGGACGCGCGAAGGCTTCGTTGGGCAAATGTTCAAAACGTTTGCCAAGTTCATTGCTCCCTCAGGCATGCCGGCACCTGTGCTGTGGGGCGATGAGGCCACGGTGCGTGAGAGGCTGGGCCACGGAGTTTCCGACCTTACCATGACGCGTCGACAATACAGCTTCACCTACCCTTTTCCGCCGGCGGAGGTGGTCGAATTTTTCCGGCAGTACTATGGGCCCACCAATCGCGCGTTTGCGTCGTTGGATGAATCGGACGCGAAGAAACTGCGCGTTGACCTGGAAGCATTGTGGTCCACGCACAATCGCGGCGGGAATGAACTCACCGTAGTTTCATCGGAATATCTGGAAGTGATCGCGGTGAAAGCCTGAGGTTCCAGGTTCTTCCCACGAATCTTGAACAACTAAGGAGATATGAATATGGCTTTAATGCGTCCGGATCCAACTTTCTACCCTTCACCAGGCATGGCAATGCAAGCTCCAGCAGAGCGCCTCGCCTATGTCGCCTTGCTCAACGCTGGCAAGAACGGGCGGCGCGATGCCATGGGAGTCATCGACCTCGATCCGAGTTCCTCCGAGTATGGGCGGCTCGTCGGGCAAACAGATTTTCCGCGCGGAGATAACGAACTCCACCATTTCGGCTGGAATGCTTGCAGTGCGTGTCTTTGTCCGCAAACACCGCACCCGCACATGGAGCGTCGCTACCTGATCGTGCCCGGCATCGGGTCATCCCGGATTTACATCCTCGATACCAAGCCATACCCCAAGCAGCCGAAGATCGTGAAGGTGATCGAGCCTGAGGAGTTCATTAAGAAGACGGGCTACACCTCGCCCCATACGATTCATTGCGGGCCAGATTGCATTTATGGAAGCGCACTCGGATCGGCCAATGGGGACGGCCCCGGTGGCATTTTTCTAATGGACGCGAACACATTCGAGCTGAAGGGCCGGTGGGAAAAGGATCGTGGTCCGCAGGAACTGGCGTACGACTTCTGGTGGCACCTGGGACACGACACGATGATTACCTCCGAATGGGGCACGCCGAACATGGTGAAAGACGGCGTCAATCCGGAGTTGCTGTTGGCCGGCAAGTACGGCCACAAGATTCACATCTGGGACCTGGACAAGCGTAGCCATCTGCAAGAGATTGACCTGGGCGCCGAGCAACAGTGGGTGCTCGAGTTAAGGCCCTCTCACGATCCCCAAAAAACCTACGGTTTCGTTGGGGTCGGCGTTTCGCTCAAAGACCTGTCGTCATCGATCTGGATGTGGTACAGGGAGGATGGCGGAAAGAATAGCAAGTGGGCCGTCCGCAAGGTGATCGAAATCCCCGCCGAGCCCGCTGACCCGGAAAGCCTACCGCCACTGTTAAAGGGCTTCAAGGCCGTGCCCCCACTGGTGACCGACATCAACTTGTCGCTTGATGACCGCTTCCTTTATGTTTCGTGTTGGGGGACCGGCGAGTTCATTCAGTACGACGTCTCGGACCCGGCCAACCCGAAGAAAACGTGTTCGCTTCATCTCGGCGGCATCGTGCATCGCGCGGCTCACCCCAGCAAGCCCAAGCAGCCGCTCAACGGCGGCCCGCAGATGGTTGAGATCAGCCGTGACGGCAAGCGTATCTACTTCACCAACTCGCTGTACTCCCCGTGGGACGAGCAAATCTATCCCGATGGGTTAAAGAGTTGGATGGTAAAGCTTGACGCGGATCCGAACGGCGGAATGAAACTAGACGAGAAATTCTTTGTCGAGTTCGACGGGTTACGCGCGCATCAGGTGCGGCTGGAGGGCGGCGACGCTTCATCGGACTCTTACTGCTACTCAGAGGCAAAATGACACACGGAGAGATGGGCACGACGGCGTTGTGGCTAATGCTGCTCCTCGGCGCTTACCACGGAATCAACCCCGGGATGGGTTGGCTCTTCGCGGTGGCGCTGGGGATGCAGGAACAGAAGGGGAGTGCGGTAGCGCGAGCGCTCGTTCCGATCGCGTTGGGCCATGCGTTGTCCATTGGCAGCGTGATGTTGGCGGCGGCGTTTCTCGGCATGGAGTTGCCACCGGAGGCGATACGCTATCCCGTGGCCGTGCTTCTGTTCGGCCTTGGAATCTTTTCCCTAGTGCGCCATTACCATCCGCGATGGGTCCGCATGCAAGTGGGTTTTCGCGACTTGACGGTCTGGTCGTTTCTGATGGCATCGGCGCACGGTGCTGGTTTGATGTTGCTGCCGGTGCTGCTGGGTAGCCGCACAGTTGAAGCGGCTGAGCACATGGCAGGCCACCATCACGCATCTGCTGCCGCCAGCCCGCTCGTAGCGTTGCTCGCCACAGCGATCCATACGTTCGCTTATCTTGCAGTTGCAGGGCTCATCGCCTGGGTGGTCTATAGCAGGTTCGGCCTCGCGATTCTTCGCAAGACCTGGATCAATCTCAACCTGATTTGGGCTGCAGCGCTCGCGGTCACCAGCGTGGTCACGCTGTTCATTTAGCCTCTCAAATCTTGACGACCGAGTAGGGATGGATCGCAAGGAGTACGAATCCAAAGACAAGGAATGAAAAGGAGACTACGAAAATGAATACGATTGCAACACAGATACCGACGAGCCAAGACTTTGAGCAACTCAAGACTCAACCGAAGACAACACGGGCGACTGGTCGCGCTGAATCACTGGCCGATCGCATCGAGGAAGGCGCTGCCCTCTTGGCAGCCTTTGCTGAAGGACTCTCGGAAGAGGAATGGCGCGCACCGGTGTCGGCTACGGACCGCCGTTCGGTTGGCCTAACCGTGCACCATGTTGCCAGCATGTACCCGATCGAAATTGATGTCGCACGAGCAATCGCCAGCGGGAAGGCCGTTAACGACGTCACGTGGAATGTGGTCGCCGAGTTGAATGCCAAGCATGCCCACGAGCATGCTGAGGAAACGAAGGCCACTGCGCTCGAACTCCTGCGTCGGAACAGTTGTGAGGCGGCCAATGCAGTACGCGCGTTCACGGATGAAGAATTAGATCGTGCAGCTCCCTTTTCGCTGAGCTTCGGCGCGCCTGTCACCGCGCAGTTCGTCATTGAGGACCACGCACTACGGCACAGTTGGCACCACTTGGCGCGGATCCGCACAGCTTTGGGCCGGTGATTTCGCAGCCGGGGGTGCCTGATCGCTAATTAGGGTTTGTTCGAGAGACTCCGACGCGAATTGGCGCAGCAGCCAATTCTCTCAAACGAAGCACAGAAATCATGCGAACACCGAGATTAATGGCCGTGCTCGCGCACCCCGATGACGAATCCCTGGGGGTGGGGGGCACGCTTGCAAAATACGCATCCGAAGGCGTTGACGTCTTTCTGCTAACCGCCACTCGTGGCGATAGGGGCCGCTTCCGAGGCTATCGTCCGGACGATCATCAGCATCCCGGCCCACTGGCGCTGGCGAACATCCGTGAGGGTGAGCTGCGCGCCGCCGCCTCAGCCTTGGGTGTGCGCGAAGTCTCAATCCTCGACTACCACGATCAGCAACTCGACCGTGCGAACCCCCGCGAGGCTGTCGCCACCATTGTGGGACACATAAGGCGGGTCCAGCCCGACGTAGTCGTGACGTTCGGACCCGACGGTGCTTACGGGCATCCCGATCATATTGCGATCTCCCAATTCACCACGGCGGCCATCGTTGCCGCAGCCGACCCCGCGTTTTCATGCGATGGAATCAAGGCCGCGCAGCCGCATGCGGTGTCGAAGCTTTACTATATCGCCTGGCCGGAATCGACCTGGAGGGCTTACCAGTCAGCTTTCCGAAAATTGGTCTCCACGGTCGACGGCATTGAACGGCAGGCCGTGCCGTGGCCGGACTGGGCGATTACCACAGTGATTGATACGGGCAGCTTCTGGTCGACAGTGTGGCGGGCGATCTGCTGCCACGAATCACAGGTAACCGCGTATGAGCGGCTGAAGGACTTGTCACCGGATGATCACAAAGGGTTGTGGGGACGGCAGTCATTCTATCGGGTATTCAGCACTGTGACTGGCGGGCGAGTGCCTGAGACCGATCTCCTGGAAGGGATAAATACGTGACGAAAGAATCGGCAGAAAAAGAGTTATTCGTGGATGGCGAATCGGGGCGGCATGCGCCCCTCGCGATGGACGCCGCGACGTTCCGCAAGCTGGGACATCGACTCGTGGACCAGCTCGCGGGGTTACTGGAATCGTTGCCGTTTGGTCCAGTGACCCGTGATGAATCTCCGTTGGTCGTGCGTGACGCACTCGATCTTACAGGGCCGCTCCCGGAAATGGGGACGGACCCCGGGCCGCTGCTAGAAGAGACGGCGCAACTGCTTTTCGCTCACTCGCTATTCAACGGACATCCGCGTTTCTTTGGATACATCACCGCGCCGCCGGCGCCGATCGGGATTCTCGGGGACTTTCTCGCCGCAGCGGTGAACCCGAACGTTGGCGCATGGACACTCTCGCCAGCCGCCACCGAGATCGAGTCTCAGACCGTCAGATGGATCGCGGAGCTCATTGGCTACCCCGTCAACTGCGGTGGGCTGCTCCTCAGCGGCGGCAATATGGCGAACTTCGTCTGCTTCCTAGCCGCGCGCACTGCCAAGGCGGGCTGGGATGTACGCCGCTACGGTGTTTCTGACGATTCGGGAAGCAGGCTTCGCGTGTACTGTTCGGGCGAAACCCACACGTGGATTCAAAAGGCCACAGACCTCGGCGGCCTCGGTACCGAATCGATTCGGTGGATCGCCACCGATTCCAAATTACGGATGGACGTCTCCGCGTTACGCCGTCAAATCGAAGCCGATACCGCCGCGGGAGATATGCCATTCCTGGTTGTGGGAACCGCGGGATCGGTCAGCACAGGTGCGGTCGATCCTCTGCCGGAAATCAGCGCGCTCTGCAAGGAGTATGGCCTGTGGTTCCACGTTGATGGAGCCTATGGTGGCTTTGCCGCTGCCGTTCCCCAGGCCCACGATGATCTACGTGGCCTGTCCCTGGCCGATTCGATCGCGGTTGATCCGCACAAATGGCTCTACGCGCCGCTCGAAGCCGGATGCGCGCTGGTGCGCGATCCGGAAATGCTGCGGGCGGCGTTCGCGTATCACCCTCCCTACTACCATTTCGAGGAGCGGGTGACGAACTATGTCGATTGTGGTCCCCAGAACTCGCGAGGCTTCCGTGCCCTGAAAGTCTGGCTTGCCCTAAAGCAGGTCGGAGCCGTGGGGTATCGCAACATGATCGCGGAGGATATACGCCTGTCTCAGGCAATGGCTCAGGCGGTCAGCCGCCATGCGGAACTGCAGCTCATGACCCAGGAATTGAGCATAACAACCTTCCGTTACGTGCCGCGCAATCTTCGAGAGAAACTGCGAGAATCAGAGGTTGAACTTCATCTCGACGCGCTCAACCGTGAACTGGTCGATCGGCTGCAGCGCGGCGGTGAGACATTCATTTCCAACGCCGTAGTAGGCGGCCACTACGTACTTCGCGCCTGCATTGTGAACTTTCACACCACTCAAACGGATGTGGAAGCCGTGCCGGATATCGTTGCGCGCATCGGACGCGAGGTGGATGCTGAGCTGCGCCCGACGAAATCACAGCCCGGATAGTCTGGCGCTGGGCGAACCACCGAGTTGTTGATCAACGTACCGTCGATCCCTAGCCAAAACACCCTCGTGGGAACAACCTGCCCGTCCGATTCATGTACGCACGATATTGGTCTCCGAACTTTGCCACCAATGCCCGCTCTTCTGCGGGGATAACGAGCAATTGCAAAAGAATCGCAACAACTGTTGCTACTAGCAAGACCAACCAACTCGATTGCATAGGCCAAGCGCGGCGAACAAAGTTATGCCTACCGTGCAGAGCGGATGCCGCACCCACCGATAAGCAAGTCGGCGTGATATCGGAAGACGCTTCCTTGAACACGAACATCTTTCCGTCCTTTTCCCATTCGTTCTTTGCGACCACATCATTGCCTTCCCATAGGGCTCACGGGAAATCACGCCGTCGGCCGCGTCCACCAGGAGCCAACGTCAGTCATTACTTCGCGTTGGTTTCGATCGGACCCCTTTCGGCGGATGTCATCAGGCCATCGATCCCCTCAAGCCACCAGCATTCTGCAGGGGTTGTATCGGCACAGTCTCCAATTCTCATCAAGTTCTCATCAGGCTCTCATCTCGGAACGTTTCAGGAGTCCTAGACTCACCTGTGTCTGCCACAGATGCAGAGATACACACATTGGAGAAACGAAATGTCAGAGAAGAGTGCTACCACTTACACCGTCTTGCACCTGCGCTTCAAGTTGCGGGTGCCGCCAGATGTCCTGCTTGCCCAGAGCCGAGAAGCCGCTACCATCATTGCCTCGGTAGAAGGTCTGATCTGGAAGATATGGGTCTTGCAGAAGGAGGAGTTTGAGATCGGCGGCATGTATCTATTTGCCAACCGTGAAACTGCCGAGGCTTATCTGAACCACCCGGTAATCCAGGCCGTGCGCAGCAACCCTGCTGTGGTATCCACCCAGTCCCACCTATGGGATGTAGAGAGTTCCCTCTCGGCTCTCACGCGGGCTCCTCTGCGGGGATTTTTTGCGCAATATTCAGAACCATACGCCTTGGCGACAGGAGGTCAGTAATGCAGAGTCCTAGGTACAAAGCCCATGAGAGAAGACATGCAGCAGAGAATCGAGCAGTTCGCCGGACAGGTGGTAACCGATCTCGCAGCCGCCATGGCTGGTGTGATGACCAACCTTGGCCACAAGCTCGGCCTTTACCGGGCCATGGCAGAGAGTGGTCCCATCAATTCGGATGAACTGGCACGCCGCACCGCCACCAATGAGCGCTCGGTGCGAGAGTGGCTTAACGGACAGGTCGCCGGGGGATATGTGCTGTTCGACACCAACACCAACCAGTACTTACTGCCACCCGAACACGTTTTTGTATTGGCGAATCCGGATAGTCCCGCATTTCTTACGCCGGCTTTCGACGTAGCGGCTTCGTTGTGGCACGACGAAGACCGAATCCTCGCCGCTTTCCGCTCTGGCAAGGGAGTGGGCTGGCACGAACACGATTGCCGGCTGTTCACCGCAACGGAGGCCTTCTTTCGCAACGGATACCGCGCGCACCTGACTCAAACCTGGATTCCATCTCTCAGCGGTGTCCAGGAGCAGTTAGCCAACGGCGGGCGTGTCGCCGACGTCGGCTGCGGGCACGGCGCCTCGGTCATCCTCATGGCGCAGGCATTTCCGAAGTCAAAGTTCGTGGGAATTGACTACCATGAATCTTCGATTGCCGTGGCGCGGGAACGAGCGAAGCAGGCGGGAGTGGCCGATCGGATTCGGTTTGAGGTGGCAACCTCGCGGGTGCTTGCGAGCAGCGAGGAGAAGTTCGACCTGGTCTGCTTCATGGATTCACTCCACGACATGGGTGATCCGCTGGAAGCGGTCTGGGCTTCTCGTGCAGGCAATGGCTCCCAACGGGGCACTTATGCTGGTGGAACCGTTTGCGAAGGACCGCTCTGAGGAAAATGTCGGCCCTGTAGCAAGGATGTACTACTCGGCTTCCGCTGGTCTCTGCACCCAGAACGCACTATCGCAGGGCGGACGCTATTCACTGGGAGCGCAGGCCGGCGCTACGAAGTTGCTTGCAATCCTCAAAGACGCGGGGTTCCAGAGCGCGAGGGTGGCCATGGAAACTCCGTTCAACCTGATTCTTGAGGCTCGCCCCTGAATCACCATTAACTCCGTGCGGGGAGCGCAAATTCAGGTTGTCGGCCGATACCGGTAGCCAACTCCCCGCACCGTTTCCAGCGCGATCCGGTGCGCTCCCAACTTCTGTCGGACGGAGCGCACCACCGCCTCCACCACGTTGCTGGTTGACGCTTCCTTTCCATATCCCCAGACCGCCTCCACTAGTTCGTAGCGAGCCACAGCCCGGTTCGGCCTGGCCACAAGATACGCGAAGACTCCAAACTCAAGCGGGGTCAAGCTAATTCGGCTTCCGTTCACCACTAACTCATGCGCATGCTCATCCAGCAATGGCGAGTAAGACGCAGCCTCGCCTGTTGCCGTGCCGGTTTCCTGGGCAAGCAGGTTGCCAAGCCAGCCATCTACGGAATCCACTCCCATGTCGAGACGAAATGTGTGTTGCATAACCCGGTCGAGGGCCGGGCGGCCTTCGTCCACCAGCCGGAATCCCAATTGCTCGAAGGAGCGGCGATATAGCTCGGCATCACAGTAGCAGGTATAGACCCAGCGCAGCCGCGGACGCAGCTCCAAATAGGTACGTTTGATGTCGAGCCAGCAGGCCGCCTGGCCAGATGACGGCCCTTCTCCCGTGTCGCGATCCAACGTACGCCGCAGCCAGAGAGTGGCGGCCCTATCTTCTGAACGCGGCAGGTCCCGGGCCCAGCTTGCCGCAAGCGGGTCTCTCCCAATCACATTTTTGTGAACCTTCGATGCCACAATTGCCTGGTAGAAACCTTGCACTCCACCATGTTCATCCCGCACGACAAAAAACGAGTCTGGATGGGAGTGCCACCAATGCTCCAGCGCTTGACGCGACTGTGGTCCATCGAAGTTCTGAATGATCGCTGAAATTGATGTACCGTCGTCGTCGCGGGCTGGTTCGACGGAAAGCGGGCTCTCAGTCGTGGGGAAAAAACCTTCGCGTAGGTTCTCGTTTTCAAGCAGGTAAAGTACGTCCGCTGTGCAACGCCAGTGGTCGGATCGCGGTGCCTGCCTGAATTGATCACGCACAACCTGCGAAGCTGCGCGCCGGTACGCATGGTATCGCGCCGGATCACGGGATTTGAAAGCAGCCGTCAACGGCCCGCGAACAGCTTCATGCACCAGCAGTCCGTGAGGACCTACGCTGACAAATGGCAGCGCACGCAGCCGATCCAGTGCCTCATCGGCCGGGATATGCGGCAGCATGGCCGCCAGTAGCGGCGCGGTGGCTGTTCGGACCAGGCAGGCGGCTTGCACGACCTGTGTGGTTCTTGAATCGGCATCCTCGAGAAAGAGCGCCGCCATATGCTCCAGCACCTGATGACGAGTAGCCGCGCTCCCACGCACCTGCCCACCCGCAAAGTGGAGTGCCGATCCCAGCGAAAGTGCCAACGGATGCCCGCGCGCAATCCGATTCAACTCCCGAGCGCTGACCTCAGGTACACCCTGCGACGTCAGATACTCCAGTGCCACTTCCGGAGAAAATGTTTCCAGCAGCATCGAATCAAATAGGCCTCTCCACGCCGGGGCAATACGCCACGCTGGCCGGGGTGGCTCGCGACTGGACAGGATTGTGCGCACGCTGTCGCCGAGCGAGGGCAGAAAAACCTGCCTTAGCCAAGAGTCAAGCAGACGGAAAGACTCGTAACTGTCGAGCACCAGGAGAGTTCGCTTGGCCCCGTCCGACAGACTGGTCGCCACGACCGCGGAATCTTCGGACTCCGAGGCACCGATTTCCCTGCAGATCGCTCGACACAAGGCCGCCGGGGAAGGCTCGCACCAGTGGGCGTCCATCCGCACAACGAAAACGCCCTTTCCGCCGATACTTGCCGTGAGCGCATTCAGCAGGTGAGTTTTTCCTATGCCTGGGATGCCCTGAATATGCATCACTAGCGGTTCATCTCCTAAGGCAAAAACCTCCAAGCGCTCGAGCTCTGCGCGGCGGCCAGCTAGTGCTTCAACCGCACGCCGTTCCAATCTGTCTCCTAGGGGCATGGCCACAGTTTAGCCTGTCTTCAATCGTCTTGATCACTCTTGGCACACAACGCACTTTTCTTCGTAGCCGCTCAGGCGGAGCGGAAATCCGTGCAGCGCGTTCCGCCGCCCCGGAGGGGCAATTGCGGCCATTAGACAAGTTACTTCTCGGCCGTTCTGCTCCTGGCGTTCGCTAATCGGCCGTCATACGATGGCTACATCGACGTTGCGCACTGGGCGCAGTTTCCGCCGCCCTCCTCGCACATGACTAGAGCGCGCCGAGTTCATCCGAGTGCTGAGGCACAATGACTGTAGATTTTGATACGATGCCAAGTCGCGGAGTTCAGTGTTTGACACCTCTCGGCGGCCTAGCCCGGGAGACACCCCGCGCTCTCGCGTCCAGCAGCGAGATTGTCTTTCTTCTAATAAAAAGAAGAAGATATATATAGGATACAAATCTGGAAGGAAGGAAGCGAACCCTGAAGGGTCGGCTCTTTCTTTCACGTCCGTGCGGCGCGCTCGCACGAGTGGTCCTTGAAGTTTCAGCTTTCCGTCCAGAGGAACTGGAGACAACCCTGACGGCGGGGCGGAGCCCTTTACCGCGGATGAATTGTCCCGGCTCCGTAAACACGCAGGTCAGGACCTGCTGTGTTTTCTTGTGCTGCGGTGGACGGGCTTTCGGGGTTCCGACGCCGTCACGCTGTCGTTCCGGGAGGAGCACTTTGGCGCGAAAGAGATAGAGCGGCTCACAAGAAAACGGAAGAAAAAAGTAGTTCTGCCCGGGCACCCCGAGCTTCTCTTTGCCCTCGAAGCGGAGCGAGCTAGGCGCAACGCTGAGCCTGAAGAACGCGTCCTGATGAACTCTGTTACCGATCAGCCACTCACGCGTCCACGTCTCTATCAGCGGATGATAGCCCTCGGCCGGCGAGCCGGTGTTTCAAACGTACATCCTCATCGATTCCGAGACACCTTTGCGGTCGACCTGCTGTTGAGAGGCGCAAGTCCGTACGATGTTGCTAAGATGCTAGGCGACACGATTGAGACGGTCGAAAAGCACTACATGCCCTTCGTCCGGGAGCTACGCGAGCGCGTCCGTAGAATTCTAGAAAACGGTACCGGCCTGGAAGAAATTGCAGCCACCCTGCCCGAAAGCCCTCTGGCTGACCGCCGGGTGCCACTCCACATATTCGTCATTCGTTCGTCAAGCTCTCGCAAAAGTGCGTCACACCGGCGTCACAATCGCAGGCCGCGTTTTTTTAAACGTTTCAAAACAAGATAGTTTGTGGCAGCCGGACCTGTAAGCCGAATTCTGTCCGCCGGATTGCTCCGGCAGGACGGTCATTCCTCTGGGCCGCGCATTACTGCGAGGCTCAAGCGACCTACCCGGAGGTTGTGGCGCACCGAGCCGGCACGCACCTGAGGCAAGGCCTCAGATTCCCTCCCTATTTGGTCTTGCTCCGTGTGGGGTTTGCCCTGCCCGTCGCATTGCTGCGACAGCGGTGCGCTCTTACCGCACCTTTTCACCCTTACCTCGATGTTGCCACCGGGGCGGTATATTTTCTGTGGCACTTTCCGTCATCCAGGCTTGAACCTGGATTCCCGGACGTTATCCGGCACACTGCTCTGCGGAGTTCGGACTTTCCTCCCATCTTGCGACGAGCGACCGTCCGGTCCGGCTGCCAACATGTCAATTATAGCGGACGGAAGACTTCGTACTCCGGACATCATCATAAATGCGGCCCCGGTTTCGGGGATTCACACGGAATCACAAGCTGCTCATATTTGGCAAAGGTGTGAAATCGGCCGGTCGCTTTTGAAGAGATTATCGCGTTCACTCAGTTCGGAAGATTCTTCTTTAGCTTCTGAATCTTCCAGAAAGCATTTGGCAATCGTTCGCTGACCGGCGGTAGCGGATATAGCTTCTGGTGGGGTTCGGTCTGGTACCAGAAGGCTACGCTGGTGTAATCGTCCTCGCGGTCATTGGCATGGCCGTGTTCAATGGTTGCGCGGACCGACTTCTGAAAATAGATCGGGTCCTCGATATGGAAGCGGTACATAGTGTGGCTTCCCGTCCAGTCCCGATTGCCCTGTTGCAAATAACCGATAAACGGATAACTGAATTCTTTCTGAAACATCCATGCATTGTTGAAATAGTCTTCCATTCCGGTGCCGTTGATGGTGGCGCGCACAGTTTCTCCGTCGATGAAAAACATGTCGTCGCCTTCCCCCCACCATCCTGTCGAGAGGCCGAACACGTTCAGAATTGTCCCAACATATTGTCCTTTACCTTTCGCATCCATGAACACATAGTTGTTCTTGCCATCGACGTTCTTACCCCCCGACTCGGATTCGAGAACGGCGCGTGTCAACTCATGTTTCCACTGGGCATGAAACCGGCCTTTGTCCGCGACTCGCCGGGCGTCGGGATACTGCTGGTAATCAATGTGAAAATAAAGATTCGGGACGACTTGTGTTCCATCATTCGTTATCGTAATGCGTGCTCCGCTGCCGAATGGCATTTCGAAGTAACAATTCATAGCGCGATCCTGCACTGTAATCGGCAACGACACCCAGGATTGGTATTTCTGCCCGCGATGTCCACCGGGGATGTCCTCATACTCAAACCCGGTACCGAAAAAATCTCCAATCGGGACTTCGACGCTCGGCTCGGTTTCGCCGTCCCAGTACATCCGCAGTACTAGTTCACGCAAGTGAAACGGGCTGGGGGAGTTGATGGTGAACCAGACATGTTTGATCGAACCTGCGCCTTTTAATTCGGCGAGGGTAGCGGTGGACTTGGCCTTCACTTCTACCCAGTCGTCATTGCCGCCAGAACGATCGGCGCTCGATGCTCGCCCGGTAACGGCATCACTTAGATTAGACAGTTCACCCAACGGGCCGCTCTGCTGCCCGAAAGCTAAAGCCGACAAAAATACGAAAACACCAATTGTCCGAACCACGTGTTCCTCCCGCAAATTGCGGTACGACCTTATCACAGGCAAACATTCTCAAGGCTGGTCCGCCATCGTCGTTTTCGTTGGCTCGCGTTAACCATCGCGCCATTCCCGACGTTGCGGTTTGGACAGTCTGCGGTGCTAGACTTGGAGGGTTCCGCTTGGGCGAAAGGTCAGGTCTGACGCCCGACTTGTTCCATGACAACCCTCGAAGCCATCCGCATCGCACTGTTGTCGCTTTGGGCGAACAAGCTTCGTTCCGCGTTGACCTTGCTGGGCGTAGTGATCGGGGTCGCTGCGGTCATTGCCGTCGTCACCTTTGTGAATGGAATCAACGGCTATGTGGCGGAGAAAATTTTCAATCTCGGAGCCGATGTCTTCATCATCAGTAAGGTGACTCCGGTGGTCACCAATGTGGACCAGCTTCTCGAAGGCCAAAAGCGCAAGGATTTGACCATGGAGGACTACCAGGCTGTTCTCGAGTCTTGTCGTCATTGCGCTATGATCGGCGCTTCGATCACCAACACCAGCGGCCACATAAGATACGGGGAAGAATCAATTAGCGATACGTGGATTCGCGGACTCACCCCGTTGATGGCGCCGATTCTCGATCTCGACCTCACATCGGGCCGCATGGTAAATGAAAACGACCAAGAAAACCGTTCGCAAGTGGGAGTAATCGGTACCGACGTTGTCGACAATCTATTTCCCACGGTTGATCCTCTGGGCAAGGAAATACGGGTCGAAGGCGAAGTCTATCGCGTGATTGGCGTGGGGAAAAAGCAGGGAAGTACTCTTGGTCAGAGCCGTGACAACTATGTGGCCATACCGATTACTACTTATCTGAAGCAGTTCGGATCTCATACCAGTATCCGAATTTCAGGCAAGGCGAATGGAGTCGGCAGTGAACTGGAAGCGGCCATTGACGAGGCTCGCGCCGTGTTGCGGGCTCGCCGTCACGATCTTCCCGGACGCCCCGACAGCTTTGCGGCCGAAACCAATGCCAGCTTTTTAAGCATTTGGTCGAATCTCAGTGGAACGTTCTTCATCGCCATGATTGCTATCGCCGCGATCTCGCTGGTCGTCGGCGGCATCGTGATCATGAACATCATGCTGGTTTCCGTGACTGAGCGGACCCGGGAGATCGGAATCCGCAAAGCCATGGGCGCTCGCCGCCAGGATGTGATGCTGCAATTCCTCATAGAGTCGGGAACCATGGCGCTGATCGGTGGGCTGCTGGGCGTACTCTTCGGCATTGTGTTCGCAAAAGGGATTACCGCGATCATCGGCATGCCTTCCGAAATCAAGCTATGGGCCGTAGGCGCCGGACTGCTTGTGTCCGCCAGCGTGGGAGTATTCTTCGGCGTCTATCCGGCGAAGAGGGCGGCAAGGCTGGAGCCAATCGCCGCGCTGAGATTCGAACTATGAAAACGATTTGAGTCATCCAGCACTTCGGAAATTGAGTAATTTGAAAGTCATCCGATTAAAACTTGCTGGATGACTAAATTGCCTACTCACTAGATTTTCCTCGATGCTGCACAGACGCGATTACGGTGAAGTGGTCCAGATGGCATTGGACACCATCCGCACGAACAAGATGCGGTCGGCGCTGACCGTACTCGGCATCGTGATTGGTGTCGCAGTCGTAATCGGTATCTCTTCGGTTGTCCGCGGACTGAATGACAATGTCAGCCAGGTCATCAGTAGCCTGGGTTCTAATATCGTCTTCGCCTATCACCAGCCCTTGACGTTCGGACGGCCCACCGAAGAGATTCGTACCCGCAAGGAGTTGACCTATGACGACTTCGAAGCGATTCAACAGCTGCCACATGTGAAGCTGGCAACCACCGGCCTGCGATATTTTCGGCAGGAATTCGGAACCGGGACCTACGAAGTTAAATATAACGGCCGCAAGGTAAAGAACACAATCCTCGAGGGCGATACCGGCACTTGGAAAGATGTGTTTGATCTCGACGTGGCCACGGGCCGCTGGATGAACGAGACGGATGAAGAACACCACTCGCCGGTCATCATCCTGGGATCTGATACTGCCGAGGAACTGTTTCCAACCGAAGCGGCCGTGGGGAAGGAGATCAATATCGACGGGCAGTTATTTACCGTGGTCGGCGTTGCGGCGAAACGCAAGAGTGTGTTCGCAGGAGGTAAAAACCCAGACGACAACATCGTCTACTTCCCGTTAAGCACGTTTCGAAAATTGCATCCTGAGCTGAAACAATTCTGGATCAGCGTCAAGGCGACTTCCCACGACGACATGCCCAAAGCAATCGACGAAATTCGGGAACTCCTGCGACGTCGACGAAAGGTGGCGTCTAACAAACCTGACAATTTCGCAGTCTTTACTCAGGACTCGCTCTCCGATGTGTGGAATCAGGTGACCGGCGCAGTATTTATCTTCATGTTCGCGGTTTCAAGCGTTGGCCTCATTGTCGGCGGGGTGGGAGTAATGAATATTATGCTGGTGTCCGTGACCGAGCGGACGCGCGAGATCGGAGTCCGAAAAGCGATCGGCGCGCGCAAACGCGACATCCTGTTGCAATTTACGTTGGAGGCGATCACCCTCACTGCGATGGGCGGTTTATTGGGCGTGCTGCTGGGAGCGATGATTACCTGGACAATTCCTGTCATCTGGAGCTCACTGCCGGCACGCATGTCTCTTTTCTGGGCTACCTTCGGGTTGGGTGCGGCTGTCGCCGAAGGTTTGCTGTTTGGCATTTATCCAGCCTGGAAAGCCGCTAATCTTGATCCCATTGAGTCGCTTCGATACGAGTAAATCCGCAAAAGATCAGCTTCCTTCGTGTACCTTATTGTTTCTGATGATGCGTTGGCACTTAATCACGAAGGGATGAAGGAATCCCCTAATTTGATTCATCTTGTGGTTTCGATTATTGCGGCCGCTTCCTGTGTCATTACGGCTTGCAGCGCCGGGTATTACATACTCTGTCTAGGGAGTGCTACAACATTTCTGCGCAAGCGCGCGGCAGCCGAGCGCGCCCGCCCTGCAGCATCTAAAATACTCGTTTCAATTTTGAAGCCGCTGAAGGGTACCGATCCTGAAATGTATGAGAGTTTGCGCAGCCATTGCCTTCAGGACCATCCCGAATACGAAATCATTTTTGGTGTCAGCGATGCAGCCGATCCCGCCTTGCAGTTAGTTGAGCGTTTACGTTCAGAGTTCCCCGAAAAGTCGATTCGCTGGATAGTTTGCTCGAAGAGCCTGGGCGCGAATACGAAGGTCAGCAATCTTGCGCAAATGCTGCCAGAAGCGAAATACGACAATGTACTGGTCAACGACAGCGATATCCGCGTGCCCGAAGATTACCTGGCGCGGGTAACAACGCCATTGCTTGATCCCAAAATTGGATTGGTCACCTGTCTCTATCGAGGCGTGCCTTCTCGCACTCTCGGATCGCGCCTTGAGTCACTTGCCATCAGCACGGATTTCTCCGCCGGAGTGTTGGCTGCGCAGACCCTCGAAGGCGGTATCCGCTTCGGACTCGGCTCCACGCTCGCCTTTCGGCGGTCCGATCTCATGGCCATTGGCGGCTTCGAGGCGCTGGTGGATTATCTAGCTGACGATTACGAAATCGGCTGCCGCCTTGCCGTGCACGGATTGAAGGTGGAACTGTCTGAGGTCGTGGTCGAGACCTATCTACCGGCTTACACCTTGCGTCAATTCGTGGACCATCAAATCCGCTGGGGACGCACGGTGCGCGACTCGCGCCCTTGGGGTTATCTAGGATTGATATTCACCTTCGGCTTACCATGGGCTTTGCTGGCCTTGACGCTGAGCTTATTCCTTGGTCAAGGGGTTATCGCGGTGTCGGCATTGCTGGTCGCTGTGGTGGGGCTGCGAGCATCGGTTGCCTGGTTGGTCGGATGGGTTGCTTTGAGCGATCGCGAGGTGTTGCGTCTGATGCCGTTGCTGCCCCTTCGTGACCTGGTTGCATTGCTGATCTGGATTGCCAGTGTTGCTGGTCACACGGTGATTTGGCGCGGTGAATCATTCACACTTAACGAGGGCAAACTTACCCGCATCAAAGTGTGACTGCAGTTGTGTGTTTCCAGGAGGTCGCCCTGCCCAGGCTGGTAATTGGTTAGAGCTTCGCTCCTACTGCGCTCTCCGCCGGCCGGTTCTGCGGAATGATTCTCCCGCCCCTGCTGAACCTGTAAGATTCCCCGCGCCAAAAAAAGGTGCGACTGCCGAAGCTTCCCGCCCAGGTAAGGAATCCGAGAAAATCGCGAACCGGATAAAGCCAGGATAAATAGAGCGCTCGCTGGTCGCCGATAATTCCCCAACCCACGGCTGCGGATTGCACCACTCGATTTAAGCAGGCCACCGCAAACAACCAAATTCCGAGCGCTCCATGCCCTGCGGCCACCCCTGCAAAAAGACCTAAGAGGCCAAACGGCACGGCGTAAGTTAGCCCCGTGCCGACGTGTCCCAAGGGACGCGAAAATCGCGTGCTCTTCATCCAGCGTAACTGATCCCCCAGGGTTCGAGCCAAAGAGCGCGGCGTGAGTACATGCTGAACAACATGGTGGGAAAAGATGACTTTATATCCGGCCGCCCAAATCAGGTTTCCCAACACAAAATCGTCCGAATAGAAATCAGCGGTGGCCGCGATGCCGCCGATTTTCTCTAGTCCGTCACGCCGCACCGCGATCGCCGGTCCCAGCGCGAAGCGAATACCTTCCAACATTTCAGCAACCATAACTCCCGAGGGCATCTCTACCGACATCCCCAGGGCTTCCAATGTTGACCAAAAATCGCCGGCCGGAACCCCTCGATACGGACACGTCAGTAGCCCGATTCGAGGATCCAGCAACGTCGGAATCATATCGCGTAAGAAGTCAGACGAGACTCTCACATCGCTGTCGCTGATCACAAAATAATCATTTGTTGACAGCGGAATCATCTTGCTCAGGGAGAAAACCTTTGCGTTTGGCCAGGTCGGAGGACCGGATACCACAATTCGGCTTTTGATCTTGGGATATCGCTGTCGAATCCTCTCGGCCAACTGAAGTCCTGCATCGTCGGCCTGGCGAGCGCCCAGGATGATTTCGAATTCTGGATAATCCTGCCGGAAAAAGCTTTCCAGATTTTCTTCCAGCTGCGCTTCCATGCCGTGTACCGGCTTGAAAATCGTAACTGGAGGCAAGGAAGACTCAGGCGTTTCTTTGCCGATCCTCTGTGTTGCGCGAGCCTCATTTTGCCACCGACGCCCCGCAATCAAGACCATGAAAAGAAAAATCGTCGAACTGCATACACCCAAAATCGCAATTCCAAGTAAAACGCTCCACAACACTGTTGTGACCGTCACCGTGGAAAAGCTCGCTTTGCAGAAATGATAGGAATGGGCATGAGCATACGGCAGCTTCAGTACAGAATTCCGCCGCCAATTATACGGCGAATTCCGCGAAAGACATGCCCATATAGGAGGCGATCAATTTCCTCAATTGTTGCGGTGGCGGTCAGGAGGGATGTTTCAACATCGAGAACCTCGCGGACCTTGTGCGCTAGAAACGAAAAGCACTCATGTCGGGTACGCTCGGATAATAGCTCCGCTGCCAACGTTGCCCGCACATTTCCGGCATAACTACGGCAGTTATCATCAGGGTGAATCGGTCCTCAATATTGTCTCGCGATCGCCAGAGCGGCGCTTCCACTCTTGGCTTCGAGGACAATGTACCGATTTAAGCCGCGTGAAGAACCGTGAGTGGCGCTCAAACAGTCGCCCACAGAAAATTGGATCGGGAAGCCGAAAGCGGTGGCGCTGAAAAGACTAAAGACGGCAACTAAAGATGATCATTTTGATCAACAAAAATGCGCCGAAATCATTTGCCCTACTCCCGCCATTCTACCGCTCGGGTAGACTGTTCCCACCGGACCGCCGATGACATTGGAAACCAGCTTCTTTCGGGATCTCGCCTACGTCTTTGGCGCAGCGGTCATTGGCGGCACCGTCGCCCGTTTGCTGCGGCAACCCTTGATTTTGGGATACGTTCTTGGCGGATTCCTGATTGGACCCTTCACTCCCGGCCCCACTCTCTCGGAAGTCCATCAATTCGAAGGTCTGGCGGAAATCGGCGTAATCCTATTGATGTACTCGATTGGTCTGGAATTCTCCTTTGATGAACTTTTGCAGGTTAAGTGGATCGCAATTTTTGGTGGTCCGCTGGGAATCATGCTGACCGTGGCATTGGGTGCCGCAACCGGATGGTCGCTGGGCTGGAACACAACCCAGGGAATGGCCGTCGGAGTGGTGATATCAGTTGCTAGCACCATGGTGCTCTCGCGACTGCTGGCAGAGCGTGGAGAGCTTCGATCACCCCACGGTCACATAATGATCGGCATTACCTTGGTGGAAGATCTTGCCGTCGTCGTGCTCACCGTTCTGCTTCCTGCGCTTAGCAATCTCACCGGTGGACACTTTCTTAACCTGGCTTATGCCTTCGGAAAGGCTCTCTTAATTTTGACGCCGGTGATGTTTGTAGCGGCAAAATTGGTTCCACGCCTGATGACTCGAATCGCCCGAATGGGTAATGAGGAACTTTACCTGTTAGTCGTGCTGGCCCTTGGATTCGCCACTGCCGCAGTTACGCAAGCCGTGGGCTTGTCCCTGGCTCTGGGAGCGTTCCTCGCCGGATTGGTGGTGAGCGAGTCCGGAACTACGCGCAAGATGCTGGATAAACTGCTTCCGTTACGCGATGCGTTTGTGGCCCTCTTTTTCGTCACCATCGGCGCTCTTGTTGATCCACGTATCTTGGTCTCCAAACCCTCTCTTTGGGGCACCATCGTGATTCTCACGATTGTAGGTAAGTTTGTCGTCTGGGGCCTTGTAGTGTTGCTGTTCCGCTATCCGCCGCGGACCGCCTTGCTGGTGGGCCTGGGGCTAACTCAGATCGGCGAATTCTCGTATGTCCTCGTCCGGGTAGCGCGGGACTCGAATCTAGTGACTGACGATGTCTACCATGCGACTCTGGCTGCCTCGGTAATCACCATCGTACTAAATGGGTTGCTAATGAAGAGTTTGCCCAAAACCGTAGAGCCGCCTGAAAAAGCTGTCTGATTTACCGGCTTTCCTGTCTCCTAGCAGCCCGAATCCAGCAAACATCCCGCGTCATCCGTTATTCTATTAGTGGATTATGGCAACCCGAACCAAAGCTACTAGTGAACCGGCCGCGACCGGAGTGTTGGACGCTCCCAGCGGCGATCGTGACCGTGCTTTTGAGCCGTTCCGCCATTGGGGATATTTGGAAGCTGATCTTGACCCGCTGGGTTTCCTGCCGGTCGTCTCCCACCCCGATCTGCGTCTGGAAGGTGAATTCGCCGACGAGGCCCGCCGGGTTTACTGCGGCACGGTAGGGGCCGAGTTTATGCATATTACCGATCCGGTAAGGCGCCGCTGGATTGAGGAACGTATGGAGGGTCCTCAATCGGCTGTGGACCAGCAACACATTCTTGACCAACTCATTCGCGCCGACCTTTTCGAGCAGGTCTTACAGCAGCGCTATCTCGGCAACAAACGGTTCTCTCTGGAAGGCGTGACTGCTCTCATTCCACTGGTGGATGAAGTTATCGAAGCCTCAGGACAACGAGGCGCCGTGAATCTGGTGATGGGGATGAGCCACCGTGGCCGCCTGAATGTGATTGTGCATATCGCCCGGCGCGCTCCTGAAGAAGTGTTTGCCGGTTTTGAGGATGTCGACCCGCGCAGCGTTTTGGGCAGCGGCGATGTGAAGTATCACATGGGCGCAACCGGTGAATATCAAACCCGGTCAGGCGCCAAGGTTCAGATCCATCTGGTTTCCAATCCGAGCCATTTGGAAGCGGTAGATCCGGTAACCGTAGGTCGGACTCGCGCCAAACAAGATCGCACGGGGGAATCGGGTACAGAGAAGTATCTCCCTCTGCTGGTCCACGGAGACGCGGCGTTCGCAGGGCAGGGCATCCTCGCGGAAACCCTCAACTTTTCCGACCTGAAGGGTTACACCGTGGGTGGCACGGTTCACGTCATTGCCAACAACCTTCTGGGCTTCACCACGCTTTACAACGAGGAACACTCATCCCGGTTTTCGGCGCAACTGGCGCGCCGACAATCCATCCCCATATTTCACGTGAATGCCGAGGATGTCGATGCAGTCGTGCGCGTCGCTCGCATAGCCATCGAATATCGCTATACGTTCAAGGGCGACGTGGTGATTGACCTGATCGGTTATCGCCGCCACGGACACAGTGAAGTGGACGACCCAACCGTTACCCAGCCGCTTCTTTATCGCGCCATCAAAGATCATCCGCCGCTGTGGGAAATCTACGCCGAAGACATTGGCGCGGGGAACGCGAAGGCTCGGGTCGACGAAATTCGCGCAGAACTGGAAGCAGCTCAAAAGAAAGCCAAGACGATCCGGAAGAAACCTGTGTTACGAGCCCTGCCGCCCTATTGGGATAGTTTTTTTGGCGGTCGCTACAAGTCCGAGTACGAAGTCGACACCGGGTTATCCTCCGGGGAACTGGGCGAAATCACGTCCAAGCTCACCACCTACCCTGATGGTTTTCACATCCATCCCAAGGTCAAGAAGTTGCTGGAACAGCGTGCCGAAATGGGTGCAGGCAAACGGCCCGTCGACTACGGAATGGCGGAAGCGTTGGCCCTGGGAAGTCTCGCCCAGGCCGGAATTCCCATCCGGTTCAGCGGCCAGGACACCCGTCGCGGCACTTTCAATCAACGCCACTCTGTTCTGCTCGACATCGAAAATGAGCAGGAATACGTGCCACTCGAGCATATTTCGCCGGATCAAGCCCGTTGCGAAATCTACAACTCCACGTTGTCGGAAGCCGGCGTGCTCGGCTTTGAGTATGGCTACAGCCGCGACTACCCCGAGGCGCTTGTGCTGTGGGAAGCGCAATTTGGTGACTTCGTCAACGTTGCCCAGGCGGTAATCGATCAATTCATCAGCGCCGGAGAAGACAAGTGGGGCTTGCTCTCCGGAATGGTCCTGCTCTTGCCCCATGGCTATGAAGGACAGGGGCCGGAGCATTCCTCCGCCCGAATTGAGCGGTTTCTACAACTTGCCGCTCGCGACAATTTTCAGATCTGCCAGCCGTCGAATGCCGCACAATATTTTCACTTGTTGCGACGCCAGGCCTTACGTCACTGGCGTAAACCCCTTGTGGTCTTCACGCCCAAAAGCATGCTGCGTCATCCCGACGCATCTTCCGGGATTGAGGAGTTCACTCAACAGCGATTCCTGAATGTGCTGCCAGACAAAGATTTGGCGGAAGCCGAGGGTGGCGGAGTGACTCGCATTCTGCTCTGTACAGGCAAGATCGGTCACGAATTGCGGGCCGAACGACGAAAGAAAAAGGAGACGTCCAGCGCGATCATATTTCTCGAGCAGATCTACCCTTTTCCTGAAAAAGAGCTCGAGCGGATTTTCGCGCTCTATCCTTCAGCCCGCGAGATCGTCTGGGTGCAGGAAGAGCCGGCTAACATGGGGGCGCTGTTTTATGTGCTTCCGCGTCTGCGTCGGATTGCCGGCGAGCGGCCCGTCCTGTCGATCAAACGTTCAGCAAGTGCCAGCCCGGCCACAGGTTCTGCCAAGGCGCACGAAGTCGAACAGAAAACCCTGGTAACCATGGCGCTGAACACAAAACACCAATAACGATGGTTTTGCCGTAAGCGAAGAGATAGAACTTCTGTCCAGCCGAGCGTACCTCTGCAATTCTGGGACGGTTCGTCCCTATTCGGCCCGTCCGTTTGTATTCGAAAATGTTAATCTTCCCGCTTAACCTCAATGCCTCGCTCGTCGAAAACTCGGCCTCCCACCATCGCCATCGACACGGGTGGAACCTTCACTGATTGCATTTGGATAGAGCACGGGCAACTTCGGATGCTGAAGGTGTTTTCCACACCGGCGGACCCTTCCGAGGCAATCGCCGAGGCCTTGCAACAAATCAGTCCTTCGGGCCCGGTAGTTCTTCTGCACGGAACAACGGTCGGTACCAATACCCTGTTACAGCGAAAAGGAGCACGGGTCGCGCTGGTTACAACCGCCGGTTTCGAAGACGCCATCGAGATCGGCCGTCAGGCGCGTCCCAAACTCTATGACTTCTTTTTCGATCGCGTCGAACCACTGGTCGCCGCGGGCATGCGTTTCGGTCTGAATGAGCGTACGGCCAGCGATGGCGAGATCTTGCATTCTCCTTCTGCCAAAGACTTAGAGTCTCTACATCAAAATCTTCGCCAGAGCACTCCCGAGGCGATCGCCGTATCGCTCCTGTTCTCCTTCGCCAATCCGGCGAATGAGAAAGCAGTAACCAGTACTGTCAAAGAACTCGGCGTACCTGTCTCGATATCGCACCAGATCATCCCCGAATTCCGCGAATACGAGCGCACCAGTACCGTGGTGGTGAACGCATACCTGCAACCTGTGATGCAGCGATATCTGGAGAATCTTGCCAGACGTACGCGATCAGGACGAAATTCACGCGAAAGCGCGTCCCGTATTTTCGTCATGCAATCGAACGGCGGAATCACCGCAATTGGTTCTGCGGCGCGTGAACCTGTGCGCACGGTCCTCTCCGGCCCCGCTGGCGGGGTGGTTGGAGCGGCCGCCATGGCCTGCCGGAGTGGGTATGACCGCATCATTACATTCGACATGGGCGGAACTTCCACGGACGTTGCTCTCATTGATCGCGATATTCAAGCCGGCACCCAGGCCGAAATTGCTGGTTTGCCGGTCAGCGTGCCCATGCTCGACATCCATACCGTCGGTGCAGGGGGAGGCTCGATTGCCCGATTCGATGCTGCCGGCGCGCTGCGCGTGGGCCCGGAATCCTCCGGTGCCGATCCTGGCCCCATCTGCTACGGGCGAGGCATCGAACCTACAGTCACAGATGCCAATCTTCTTTTGGGACGGCTTCAACCGCATCGTTTTCTCGGAGGAGATTTCACCCTCGATCTTGAGCGAACGCAATGTCTTGTCGCGGAGTGGCTCAAACGGCACGCCGTTAACCTCAGCGCGAAGAAGTTCGCTGCCGGAGTGATTCGCGTAGTTAATGCAACCATGGAAAAAGCCGTTCGCGTGGTATCCGTAGAACGCGGTTACGACCCGCGCGACTTCACTTTGGTGGCTTTTGGCGGGGCGGGTGGCCTCCATGCCTGCGAACTCGCTGAGGCTCTCAGTATTCCGCGAGTGATTGTCCCTGCGCTTCCCGGCGCTCTCTCGGCTTTCGGAATCCTGGTCAGCGATGTGGTCAAAAATTATTCGCGCACCGTGCTGTGGCGAGTCCAAAACAAACTGCCGGCCGACCGGCTCGCACGGGAGTTTGCGACATTACGTCTTCGCTCCCAAGCCGACTTCCACCGCGAAAAATGGTCCGGCAGCCTCGTGCACCACGGCAGCGTGGACGTCCGATACCAAGGCCAGGGATACGAGTTGAGCATTCCATACACCCAAAACCTGATTCGTGATTTTCGCCAGGAGCACCAACGCCGCTATGGCTATCATTACCCGAATCGCGAACTCGAACTTGTCACCCTGCGACTTCGCTCATCGATCAAGTCATCGCAGGCTCGATTGCTGGCAAAGACGGAAGCTGCCCGGACGGCATCTCTCGCTCCGGATCGGACAATACCCAGCCGCATGCCGGCTCTCTCGGGAAAGAAATCGGTAGCCGCAATCCATTCCCGCGACTCTCTAAGAGTCGGCAAAAATTACGCCGGCCCCGCCATCATCACGGAATACAGCGCCACTACGGCAGTGCCGGCAGGCAAGCGCTTTTGGTTGGATCGGGTGAACAACTTGGTGATTGAAACGCAACGGTATTTCCCAGACCGCTAGGTGCTCTCGTCAAACCCCCGCTACAATACTCCCCATGAAATCCAGCATCTTTGTAGTCGAAGACGATCCAGACATTTCCCGACTCGTGCGGCATCACCTCGAAGCGGACGGTTTCGCTGTAAGAGTGTTCGCCACCGGCAATACGGTTATTGCCGATTCCGAACGTCAGCGTCCCGCTCTGTTCATTCTCGACATCATGGTGCCGGGTAAAGATGGTCTCGAACTTTGCCGTCAGATCCGCCAGATACCGGCACTGGCAGCCACCCCCGTAATCTTCCTGACTGCTAAGAGTGGAGAAGCCGACCGCATCCTCGGCCTTGAACTCGGCGCCGACGACTACATTCCCAAGCCTTTCAGCCCTAGAGAACTCGTCGCCCGCGTCAAGGCCGTGCTGCGGCGCTTCGAACGGCCTCTGTCGCAGGCGCCGGTCAAGATTGGCGAGATCGAAATCGATCCCGGCGCCATGACCCTTAACGTACGTGGCAATCTGGTAACGACCACCGCTACCGAGTTTCGGCTGCTTGACTATTTCGCCCGCCACATTGGCCGCGTCTTCACGCGCGATCAGTTACTTGATTCCGTATGGCGTGATACTGCTTATGTCACGCCGCGTTCCGTGGATGTGTATGTCCGGCGCATCCGTGAGAAAATCGAGCCCGATCCCGAGAACCCCCGCTATCTAAAAACCGTGCGTGGCGCCGGTTACCGCTTCGAGGCCCCAAAGTGAGAAACCGCATCTTCGTGAAACTGATGGTAGCTTTCGGGCTGGTGATTTTGGCTGCCACGGTGACATTGGATGTTTCCATCCGTCATGCCTGGGACGAGTCCCTTCGCCAGGGAATCGAGCGCAACCTCCGGCAAAAGACGTTGATGCTTGCTAACCGCGTAAACAGCGCTCTCGCGTTGTCTACCTCTTCAACACAGCCGTCGTTATCAGAACTCGCTTCACAGGAAGCACAGGCCGCTGGCGCCCGCGCGACCATCATTGATTCACGGGGTAAGGTGTTGGCTGATTCTGAAGGCGATCCGGCCTCCCTGGAGAACCAATCGACCCGCCCGGAATTTGCCGCTGCGCTGAAAGGTGAAGCAGGCACCGACGCTCGCCAAAGCCGTACCGTAGGCATTCCCTTTCTCTATGTGGCCGCACCGGTAAGCGGCGGTGCGGTTCGTCTTGCTTATCCTCTTTCTGAAGTGACCGCAGTGCTGGCAAGTGTTCGCCGCTCGCTTTTGATCAGTTCACTGTTGGCCTTTGCAGTTTCGGCCGTAATCTCAGCCCTGGCGGCGCATTTGACTGCAGGTCGTCTGCACCTCATCGTGCAATTCGCCGATCGGATCGCCGCTGGAGATTTAACGGCGCGCATTGGCGAAAAATCCGAAGACGAAATTGGCCATGTAGCAGCCGCTCTCGATAAAACCGCCCGCCGTCTCGAATCCAGCTTCGCGGCTTTACAGACCAGTCAACGCCAGCTCGAAACCCTGCTCAACAGCATGCAGGACGCCGTCATCGCCGTCAGTGCCGACGATCGCGTCCAGTGGGCCAACCACTCCATGGACAAACTGGTTCCCCAGCACTCTCGCAAGAACGCGCCACTAGTGGAGACAGTTCGTGATCCCGATTTCCTCAGCGCCGTGCGTGAGGCGAGCGAATTGCGCCGGGTAACCACCGCTCGCGCCGCGTCAATCCTGCCAGGCCGTACCTTTGATGTCACGGCCGCGCCGATGCCGGGGGGCGGAGCCGTGGCTGTCTTGCGCGATCTCACCGAAACCGAACGAGTGGAAAAGACGCGCCGCGATTTTATCGCCAACGTATCGCACGAGCTTCGGACCCCGCTGACTTCCATCCAGGGCTACACTGAGACTCTGCTCGACAGTGCGTCTGAGAACAACCATACCCGCGAATTTCTCGAAATCATTCGCAAGAGTGCTCTGCGCATGTCACGACTTACCGAGGATCTGCTTACCTTGGCTCGAGTAGAATCCGGCGAGCAGCGTTTTGATATTCAACCCGTAGCACCGGCGGAGCTTCTCCAGGAAGCAGTGCAGAGTTTCCGTGAGATTGCTCGCGCACAACAGGTTGAATTGAACGTCGAGGACGCGGCGGGCAGTCCTGTGGGTGCAGATTCCGAAGCCATTCATCAGATATTTTCGAATTTATTGGAAAATGCGTTGAAGTATGCGGCTTCTGGCGGTCGCATTGTTTTGGGAGCCCGATCGATCCCCCGGGCTGTGGAGTTTTACGTGCAGGATTTCGGGCCCGGGATTCCTTCGGAGCACCTGGCCCGCCTATTCGAACGCTTTTACCGGGTAGATAAAGCACGCTCACGCGAATCCGGAGGCACCGGACTGGGCCTCGCCATCGCTAAACACATCGTGCTGGCCCACCGCGGCACCATCCGTGCCCAAAGTGAACTCAACCATGGGTCCACTTTCATATTCACCCTTCCTTTGGCTGAACCGGCCTCCTAGCGGCATGTGTCTAACCCGTCCTCAGTTTCATTTTCATTCCAATCCGGTTTATCGGCGAGGAATCTTCTTTGCGGTCGAGGAGGGCCATCATAAATTCATAGCCTGTTAACCAAACGATTGAAAAAACAACCTATCCTCCGTTATTGACCATCCATACCAGCGCCCGAAGGACGAGACAGACTCTGTCGCAGGACGCTCGAGTCACTTCCGGAAGGAGCGCGCCAGTGAGCACAGCCATTTCGAGAAGACCCGATGCGGATTCTCCCCATGCGGAGCTTGTAAGGCGCACCGTGGAAGCTTGCCACGTCGCCAAAGAGGCGGCGGGGACCGCGGCGGAAGGCATCGCGACGGCATCTATTTCGCTTCTGAACACGCTTCGCGAACGCGAAAAAGAACTGGATCGCCTGGATATGGAAATCGACGCCGGGGTGACCCAGATCATCACCCAGGTGACCGAAACTGAGGCTCGTGAGCTGCTAGCCTGCATGAAGTTCATGATCAGCCTGGAACGAATTGGCGATCTTTTGCTTAGCTTTTCTGGAAGCGCGCAGTCAGTTTGCTCGCGCCTCGATTCCCAGGACACTCGCGACCTTACTCATATGGCTACGGTGCTGGAAAAAATGCTGGCAGATGCCGGAACGGCGTTCTCTACTCGCGATATCAAACAGGCCGTAGCCGTACTCCGCGCCGATTCTGAGATTGACCGCCTGCGTAATCTGATCTTTCTCCGCCATATCGAAAATCCGGAGAACGTGCAGCGCCACGCGAGTTTGCAAGTCATCTTTATGACTCAATCTCTCGAACGCGCAGGAGACCACGCTAAAAACCTGGCTGAGGAAGTTTGTCATTTTGTCAGCGGCCACACCGTCCGCCACGTTCTAATGACCTACGACAAACCTATCGAACAGATGTTTCTCGATTGGCTTCGCGCCCGCGAAGAACACTAATCCGCCGGAAGAATCCCTCAGAAGAACCGAGTCGAAGGGCGCTGCCCGATTAAGCCGCGTCCAGCTCAAACTCCCGGCCACACTTGTAGCAAACCTGATAGGTTCGGCCGTTAATTGTAAATACCCGGCTGATCTGACTGTGACGGCATCCAAAAACCAATCGAAAAAGGGAAAGTAAAGACTTCATGGAAACTCTAAATTTACTGATCCTCGATATCCCAGAGGCGGCCGGGCGAAAAGGTCAAAGCCTTGGTGAAGGCGAATCGTCATTTCAAGCTTCAGCCGTTCCAACGGCGATGTTATTTGGACGGCGACGGCGCTGAGGCGGACAATAACTGCGTTCCCGGTTGCGAAAGAGTTACCTCGACCGGAACGACAACTTCCGCTGCCGGAACAATTGGGCGTGGCACAGGGGCAAAGGCACGTGCAGCATTGTGGGCGGCCATATGTTTCAACATGTCGGTTGCCGACTGAATTGGTGTCTCGCAAGTTTTGTCCATCGTGACGGCATGTCCGCAGTCGACGCAGGTCATAAGAGTCCCACCGGTGATGCTTCTGATTGTTTTGTACATGTCTCCAGCCTACGCCATTTTCCGCGTCCGTGCCGAGCACATTAGAACAACGACTTACGATTTCTGGATCAATCTGGCAATCGGCTTCTCGATATCCACACAACTTATCTGAGTCGGCCGGTGCTTGCACTTTCCCAATTCCGGATTCCACCAAACGCTTTGTGAAGTCGATCACAGCCCGCGTCTAGTTCAATCATCCAAAATCAGCGACCGCGACCTTCACATCGGACGCAAATGTTTTCTGGAAGTCTCACTCACGCCACCATCAAGGTCTCGATTGGATCATTCGGAAAAGCCAGTCCCCGGTGCCATGGCGCAACCTCTTCGCACTGGCCGTCGCGTCGAAGAAGCCTGTACTACGATCAGCACTCGAGTCGGCTACAGATTGAACTGTTTAAGAACGTTCCGTCCTTAGCGTAAAATACCTCGTTCATTCTTCCTCGCGTTATCGAAAGGACTGAGTTGCCAGAGCTTCGAAAAGATCCCATCGTGGGTCGCTGGGTCATTATTTCCACCGACCGCGCCAAGCGCCCATCAGACTTCGTTCGCGATGAAGTAAAAATCAGAGGCGGTTTCTGTCCCTTCTGCTATGGCAATGAGTCAAAAACTCCGCCGGAAATTCAGGCGTACCGGCCCAGTCTCAATGGCGGTCCACCGCCACCGCGCAACGCCCCCGGGTGGACCGTCCGCGTAGTCCCTAATAAATTCCCGGCGCTAGGCATCGAAGGCAACCTCGACCGCCAGGCCGAGGGCATGTTCGACCGGATGAACGGCATTGGCGCTCACGAAGTCATCATCGAAACTCCGGACCACAACGCCAGCCTCGCGAATCTTCCGCCCAAGCGAATTGAAGATGTGCTCTGGACCTTCCGCGACCGCATTCTCGATCTCAAAAAAGACCGCCGTTTTAAATACATCCTGATTTTCAAGAATCACGGCGAAGCCGCCGGAGCGTCCCTGGAGCATGCCCATTCACAACTAATCGCCCTGCCAATCGTTCCCATCTACGTGAGCGAAGAAATCGAAGGCGCGAAGCAGTACTACATGTACAAAGAGCGCTGTGTGTTTTGCGACGTCATCCGCCAGGAAACTGAAACTGGCTCGCGGGTTGTCGCCGAAAATCCGGATTTCATCACTCTCGCTCCTTACGCTCCGCGTTTTCCATTCGAGACGTGGATTCTGCCCCGGCAGCATGAGTCGGCATTCGAGAATTCGTCGACCCACATGTTCGAGAACCTGGCGCGCGCGCTGAGAACCCTGCTCAGCAAGGCCGAGCGCGTATTGGAAAATCCACCGTACAACTTGGTTATTCATACTTCGCCGGTGCAGGATTCCACCAACGATCACTATCACTGGCACATCGAGTTTATGCCCAAACTCACCAAAACCGCCGGATTCGAGTGGGGCACAGGTTTCTATATCAATCCCACTTCGCCAGAAGAGGCGGCAAAGTTTCTGCGCGATGCCAACGTGGAGGAGCCGACCAGAGTCGGTTGACTGAAGGCTGATACGCAAACCAGGCTGTAACTAAGGGCCTGATTTGACGGAGCTGTGATGCGACGTCTGTTATCGAAGAGTTCCGCATCCCGGCGAATCGTTATGGGGAAGAATGTCTTGTGAAGGAATGTTTCGATTCGCGCAACCGGGAGGGGGCACAGCCACAAACCGACCACTTCGCTCGTGCCAATCGCAATCCGCACCGCGCGCGCCTTAGCCGCTGAGGAAAATTCTAAGCTTGCGTGCGGTCCATAAATTCAGCGTGCCAGGCCATCTGAATGGCTTCCAGCTTCCCCTCAGTCGACTTCTTGGGATCGTCTTTGAACTCTGGCAACTCCGTCACCAACCGATGCAAATCTGTAAATCGCACGGCCAATGGGTCCGTCTCAGGGTGTTTCTCGGACAGCAGAATACCAAGATCCTCAGGATCGTCCCAGGTAAATTCGTTCCGCATAACGCTCCTCGGCCATCGACGGTTGTTTAAATGTCCTGCGAACGGCCAGCAACTTTTTTAGTGTTCTTCCGAAACATAATTCCGGTTCCATGCCGGAACCTCGACCACGACTTTGCCAGGCTTGGTAATCACCGCTTGGCAACCGAGTCGGGAGTTTAACTGTAAATCAGCGGCCATGTCCAGCCGGTCGGCTTCGTCGTCATCCATCTCCGAGATATTCTCAGCTCCCTCTTTCACCCAGATGTGACAGGTGGTACAGGCACAATTGCCACCGCAGGCGTGGTCCAGTCGGACGCCATAGTTCAGCGCCACGTCCAGCAGCGACTCCTCTTTGCCATGGTCCTTGTATGGCAGCTTACCGTGCTCGAACTGCACCGTCTTGCCCTCGGGGAGAAACGTAATCTGGACAGTATTTTCGCCCGGAGCCTCGACCGTAGCCGTTCCCGCACTCTGGTTTTTCTCTTCTGCCATGCCATCTCCTGTCTGACTGACAACTGGCCGCTAACCACCGACAACTGGTTTAATCGAATTCCGCCTTGGCCACGGGATGGGGTGCGTCGGGTCCCTCTCCCAGGTCAGCCTGATCCATCGTCTTGCCCTTAAGAACCGAGGATACCGCGCTATCCATCATCAGTTCCGCCAGCCGCATCGTCCCCTGGTTCAGGTCATCAATAGCCGTGCGAATCGCCGGATAGTCATCTTCGTCCTTCACCCGATTTAAAGCTCTCTCAAGTTTGGCAATTTTCTTTTTCTCATCATGGGTGAGCTGGCCCCATGCCGGACTCTTCTTGCCTTTTTCCAATGCGGTCAGAATTGTGGCGGCTTCGTTCCGTGCCTCAATCACCTGTCGTTGACGAAAGTCCTCTTCCGCCGAATCGAACGAATCCAGAATCATGCTCTCGACCTGCTCATCGGTCAGACCATAGCTAGGTTGAACCTGAATCACTGCTTCTTTGCCGCTGCGCTGCTCCCGAGCAGAAACATGCAAAATGCCATTTGCATCGATCAGAAACCTTACTTCAACCCGTGGTATTCCCGCCGGCATTGGCGGGATTCCCCGAAGGTCAAAGCGAGCCAAGGACCGGCAATCCTTCGCCAATTCCCGTTCTCCCTGCAATACGTGGATCGCAACATTCGCCTGGCCATCAACCTGCGTGGTGTAATGCTGCGTTGCCGAAGCCGGAATGGTCGAATTGCGGAGAATGATCTTGTCGGTAACGCCCCCCGCCACCTCAATGCCCAAGGACAACGGCGTCACATCGAGCAGCAGCATATTCTCTGTGGCCTCAGAGCCTCCGGAAAGAATATTGGCCTGCACGGCCGCTCCCAGCGCCACAACTTCGTCGGGATTCAAATCGATGTGCGGCTTTCGCCGGAACATTTCCTCGACCAGCGCCCGCACCTTGGGAATTCGTGTGGATCCCCCAACCAGTACTACCTCATCAATCTGCTCCGGCTTTAATCCGGCATCTTTTAGCGCTTGCTTGCACGGACCTGCAGTGCGATCGATAACCGGTTGGATCAACTGCTCAAACTGCTCTCGCGTAATCTCGCGCAGATATCGCTTTCCCCCCGGCAATTCAACGTCTAGTTTGGTGGCAGGCTCTGAAGACAGCGCAAGCTTGGCGTCGATCACCGCCTTGCGAATTGTCGCTACAACCTCGCCGTTTCGTGAAACATCCAGGCCCATATCGCCTCGGATATCGTCGAGGGCAATGGCAATCAAAAGATTGTCGATATCGTCCCCGCCAAGATGCGTGTCGCCGTTGGTAGCGATCACTTCGAAAATGCCGTCGTGCAACTTCAAAATGGAAATATCGAACGTACCGCCGCCCAGATCGTAAACTGCTACGACCCCGTTCTTCTTCCGGTCAAGACCGTAGGCCAAAGAAGCGGCCGTCGGCTCGTTTACTAGCCGCAACACCTCTAAGCCGGCGATGCGTCCAGCGTCTTTGGTAGCCTGCCTTTGGGCATCGTTGAAGTAAGCGGGAACCGTGATCACCGCTTTGGTCACCGGCGCATTAAAGAATCGTTCCGCATTCCGCTTCAACTGCCGCAACACAAACGCCGAAATCTCAGGCGGGGTAAATGTCCTTTCTCCCAGTCGAATACGCAGCACTTCGCCGGACTGAAGATCGTCCGCCAGATGAAAGGGAAACAGCTTCAGTTCCTGCTGAATGTCCTCAAGTCCGCGTCCCATCAGGCGTTTGATCGAATACACGGCTCGCTCAGGCGTCTCAATCAAATATTTTCGCGCCGCATTGCCGACAATCACTTGATCATTCTCATCCAGCGCCACGACCGATGGCACCAGGTTCAACCCATCTTCTCCTGGAATCACGACAGGACTTTCCCCTTGCATGAAAGCCACCAGTGAGTTAGTGGTACCGAGATCGATTCCGACAATGCGATCAGTGGTCATAAGCAATTTACAGATAGCAGATTTAAGATTTCAGATTTTTCAATCCAAAATCTGCAATCATAAATCTGAAATCTCTTAGCTCCCCAATACCTCGCTCACATCCCTCACCAGATTCCTGAGGTAATTCCGCCGGTTGAGCAGGTCCACCATCTTGTCCCGCGCCTGCTGCAGGCTGGCTTCGTCGTCGCTATCCACCGCTTTATCCCATGCGCTCCAGTGGCTTTTCAGTTCCTCGAGCAACGATTCGTATTTCTGTTCGAGCTCCATCTTCTGCTTGCCCACTTCTTCGATTAGGGCCGGGTCGTCCTCGCCCATTTTCTTTTGCATCCGCAACTCTTCCAGTTGCATATTCAACTCAAACACTTCCTCCAGCAGGTCAGGAGGCACAATCTGTTTTTTTACTTCGCCCGCTGCTCGAGCCTTTTCGGTAGCGCTCTTCGACTGCTCTTCTAGTTCCACACCTTCCAGCCCAAGCAGATATTGGGTCCGTCTGATCGGATCTTTCAACGTACGATACGCGTCATTGAGCAGCGAACTCTGCTCCAGACTCCACTCCTGCTCGCGCTTGTCGGCGCGCGCATTCAGATCAGGATGCAGCTTCCGGCTTAGTTCGTAAAACTCCCGCTCCAGCCGCGGGACGTCCAGATTCAACTTTCGCGGCATCCCAAAGAACGTGAAATAGTCCACCGGAGCGGGCGGCTGTACCTTCCCACAGGCTTGGCAGAAGTGAGCGGCGCGCATGTCGCCGCACGACCAGCAACTGGAGGTAGCTTCGTGGCTACCATCCGTCGATATCGTCTTGGAAGTATCAATCGCCATGTCGTGCTTGTGTGGCGCGAACGCCCCTGCCGCGACCGCCGCAATCCGTCAAGAAAATCTCAGTTGTTTCCATCGACCGGGGAAGCGAAACCGAAGAAACCGGAAAGCGCAGGGCGTTGCCGCTCCAAGCTTGCGGGCGAGGGCGCCCGCGCCAAACACAAATCACCCTGAGAATGACGTGCCGCACCCGCATGACTTCGATGCATTGGGATTTACGAACACAAATCCCTGCTGCATCAGCGTTTCCTGGTAGTCGAGAGTCATGCCGTGCAGGTAGATGAATGACTTCGGGTCCACGAAAACTCGCACATCTCCGAACTGGTAAATCCGGTCGCGCTCCCGCGGCTGCGTATCGAAGCGGATGTTGTAGCTCAATCCTGAGCACCCGCCGCCCTGCACGCCTAGACGCAGCCCGCCCTGTTCGGGCGAAATGCCTTCCTTCACGATGGCCGTGCGAATCCTGGCCAGCGCCTTCTCCGTGACCTGCACGCCCTTCCCGGGTGCGGTTTTCGCAGGTGTTGCGGTTTGTTCGGTAGTAATCATCCTGTCACCGAGATCCAGACGCGCCACGCGAAGTGACCACGTACTCTATGGCCACAAAAACGCGCGTTTGGCGCGCTTCCTTACCGTGCCTCAGCCGTGACCGGCGTGGCTACATTCTGCTTTTTCTTCCAGTCATGAATCGCCGCCCGGATGGCGTCCTCTGCTAGCACCGAGCAGTGAATCTTGACCGGAGGCAGCGCCAGCTCCTTTACGATTTCTGTGTTCTTGATCTGAAGCGCTTCCTCTACGGTCTTGCCCTTCACCCATTCGGTGGCTAGGGAAGACGAGGCGATTGCCGATCCACAACCGAACGTCTTGAATTTCGCGTCCTCAATGATGTTGGTTTGCGGATTAACTTTGATTTGCAGCTTCATGACGTCGCCGCACTCCGGCGCCCCCACAAGACCAGTACCCACTTCCGAACTGTTCTTGTCCATCGAACCCACGTTCCGCGGATTTGAGTAATGATCGAGAACCTTATCGCTGTATGACATTTTGACCTCTCCTGAAATTTGATTCTGTTGTCATCCTGAGCGCCGCAGTCGCGCGAAGGATCTAAGGGAGCAACCTCGCATCATCGCGCAAAACGCGATGAAATAAAGCGCGACGCGACTCTCCTTATTCGCCAGCCCACTTCACGTTCTTCAAATCCACACCCTCTTTCGCCATTTCATACAGAGGCGAAAGCTCGCGCAGACGTTGTACCGTTTCCACGACGCGATCTGCGACATAATCCACTTCAGCTTCGCTGTTGAACCGGCCGAGACCAAAGCGAATGGAACTGTGTGCCAAGTCATCTCCTGTTCCCAGAGCCTTCAATACATAAGATGGTTCCAGCGTCGCTGAGGTACACGCCGAACCGCTGGAAACCGCCACGTCGTTGATGCCCATCAGCAACGATTCGCCTTCCACATAGGCAAAACTGATATTCAGATTGCCCGGCAGGCGATTCTCCCACGAGCCGTTGATATAAACCTCATCCAGTCGGCCCATGATGTTGTCCCGCAGGCGATTTCGCAGGCCCGCCATACGACAGCTTTCCTTGGCCATCTCTTCCATGCAGAGTTGACACGCCTTGCCCAGTCCCACAATGCCGGGGACATTCAGGGTTCCGGAGCGCATGCCGCGTTCGTGGCCGCCACCATCAATGATCGCGGAAATCTGCACCCGCGGATTCTTGCGCCGCACGTACAAAGCCCCCACACCCTTCGGACCATACATTTTGTGGGCCGAGATCGACATCAGATCGATGTTCATTTTGTTGACGTCAATCGGAATTTTGCCCACGGCCTGGGTCGCATCGGTATGGAAAATTACTCCACGCTCGTGACATAGCTTGCCGATTTCGGCGATTGGCTGCAGCACGCCAATCTCGTTATTTGCGGCCATGATCGTCACCAGAATGGTCTTTTCATCCATGACCCGCTTCAGTTCTTCCAGGTCAATCAGACCGTCCTTCTGCACCGCCATGTAAGTGACCCGGTAACCATACTTCTCCAGACGCTTGCAGGTATCAAGCACCGCCTTGTGTTCGGTCACGGCTGTGATGATGTGGTTGCCCTTTTCGCGGTACATCTCCGCCACACCCTTAATGGCGAGGTTATCGCTCTCGGTGGCGCCCGAGGTGAAGATGATTTCCTTGGTGGTTGCGCCAATCAGCTTGGCTACCCGCTCGCGGGCCGTCTCCACACCTTCCTCGCCCGCCCATCCAAAAGAATGGTTACGGCTCGCCGCGTTGCCGAACTTCTCCATGAAGTAAGGCAACATTTCCTCAAGCACCCGCGGATCCATGGGGGTGGTCGCATGGTTGTCCATGTAAACCGGTAACTTGATTCCATCGGGACTCGTCCGGTGCTCCTGGGTTTGCGATTCGTGTCCGTTTGTCCCCTGGGGGATCGTTTTCACATCCGTGCTCATAATTGCTCTCCTAAAAACTTAGAAAAACTCACGAAGGGACAGCCAGGCTCGGCTGTCCGGCTGACCAAAAGGGGTCAGCAGTGTTTCCAACTACCCAATCGTGACCAGCTCCGCCGGCCCCTCGGCCGCAGCTTCATCCCTCATCTCTGAGATAGTGATGCGCCGGAGTACCTCTTCGATGCTATGACTTACTCGTCGCAAGGGCTCGCGGATGTTGCACCGGTCACTCTGATCGCACTCACCTCTGACAGTGACGCAAGAAGTAATAAAAAGCGGGCCATCGATAGCGCGAATCACTTCAAACGCTGTAATTTTTGCCGGATCGCGGGCCAGCGTATATCCGCCGTTGGTCCCGTGCTGCGAATGGAGCAATCCAGCCTTCACCAGCCTCTGCAGGATCTTGGCCAGCGCCTCTTGAGGGATATGGTACGAATCCGCGACGTCCTTCGCGCTGCACGCGCCCCGCTCCGCATGCTCGGCCAGATGTTTCATGGCCATCAACCCGTAATCCGCTTTCTTGGTTAGTTTGAGCATGCCGATAAAAGCCGACCTTTTTAGTCGGACATTGTCATTTTAGGAGCCAAACCGCTCAAATGCAACCCCTTACAGGCAACAGCAACAAAATAGGGGTGAAACCACAGACCGCGACATCGAACAGCGAATCGGATCGTCCAAAAGGCAGAGGTTGCGGAAGATATGAGAAAGATTACGCGAGGGACTTGACTTCCCATTCAGCCGGTCTAAAATACCGCCAATTTCCGGCAAATTCCTCGAACTTCTCGAAAAGGGAATCCAACACCCGGATTTATGACCCCAACCCCGTCGTCCAAACCTCCCGAGAATAAAAGTATGACACCGTGCAAGCACCCTCGCGTGCAAATCGTGGCCCGCGAAGAAGACTCCGAATTCGTTGAATGCCTGGAGTGTCGCGAGATTTTCGAATCAAGCGAATTCAAGGATATGGCCATTGAAGAAACAAAGCTGGCAAAGGAAGAACAGTCTGACCCAGGCGCGTGACAAAAGTAATCGGCCTGCCCCTTTTATTCTTGCTGGTGCCGTAACACTTTGTTAATGTCGCGCGGGGAATACTTTGCCCGCAAATAAGCAAACTCCGCTGCTAGCGTTGGTTGTGGATGACTCGATGCTCATCCGGCATACGGTTTGCCGGTTCTTGGAAGAGCGTGGTCATGCTGTCGAGTCAGCGACTAACGGCGAGGAAGCTCTTGCTGTCGTGAAGCGGGTACACCCCGACATCATCATCACCGACATGCAAATGCCCAAGATGAGCGGCACGGAACTGATCACCGCACTGAAGGCTCAACCCGAGACGTCCCACATCCCGATCATCATCGTCGCCGGCAAGAATAGCGGATTCGTCGCTACAGAACACCGAGCCAACTTCGCCATCTTCAAAGACATAGACATTGAATCCCAGCTTGAGAAGGCGCTCGAAGCCGTCCTCGGGAGCCGGGCAGCAGCCGCAGCGAAGTAAATCCTGAAATTCGATCTGAGAATTGGTATTGCGACCTCGGGAAACTAAACTAGTGGCATGTCGCAGAGACAACGCCACTTCAGGGCTAGGAGCCGCTCACGTAACGCATGACGATCAGGATTTGAGACCTGCTAGCCGCATGTCGCAGCTAGCAATGGTTACTCTGCGAACTGCCCTAGAGCTTCATGGACGCGTCGGCGGAAAAATCTTCCTTAGCAAACTGACCCGCAAGAAACTTAGGGTACGCGGCCGCCGCAATCATGGCAGCGTTGTCAGTCGATAAGGGACGCGAAGGAAAGTACACGGGCAAGCCTTCCATTGCTGCTGCGCCCTCGAAACGTTGACGCAGCTCGTTATTTGCGGCCACGCCTCCAGTTACAAATAACGTCGCCACATCGCAGGCGCGCGCGGCGGCCAAAGTCTTGGCTATTAAATCTTCGACGATAGCTCTTTGAAACGACGCCACCAGATTCAACGTCTTGGAGTCGCAATGAGCCAGATAATTTTCAAGCGAGGGTTTCTCAATCGCAGCCAGTGCCTTTCTTCGGGCATCGATTGAAGCCTGTAGGCTATGAACTTCGACATATCGCAAAACTGAAGTCTTGATTCCGCTGTAAGAGAAATCGAAACGAACTCCTGATCCGACATTTCCTTTGTCATTCCGGTCGCGATGCTTGAGTTGCGCCGCGGGAAATTTTACCGCCGTGGGATCACCGTACGTTGAAAGCTTGTCGATGATGGGGCCACCGGGATATCCCAGCCCCAGTAATTTCGCGACCTTATCGAAACCCTCGCCGGCCGCATCGTCACGCGTGTGGCCGATGTTCTTATACGACCAGCTCACATCGCGTTGTTCAGCAAGATACAGATGTGTATGTCCACCAGAAACTACCAGCGCGAGTACCGGAAACTTGATTTCCCGATTCTCATTCTGCCGCTCCTCCAGCAGCACCGCATGAATGTGACCTTCGAGGTGATTGACCGCGATCAGAGGCTTGTCCAGCGCGAAAGCCAGCGCCTTCGCGTAACTGATTCCAACCAGTAGCGCCCCGGCCAATCCCGGCCCCTGAGTGACCGCCAGTGCATCAAGCGATTGATAACACTGCCCGGCATCGGCAAGCGCCTTTCGCACCACCGGCACGATGGCCTTCAAGTGTTCACGCGAAGCCAGTTCTGGAACCACGCCGCCATAAGGCTGGTGCGCGGCGATCTGCGAGAAGACCACATTCGAGACCAACTTTTCTCCGGAACGCACAACCGCCGCGGCCGTCTCGTCGCAGGAGCTTTCAATGCCAAGAATGTACGTGTCAGCCATTTTCACTTAGTGTAAATCGAAGACTCCAGCGAGGGTAGCCGCCCCCAGGCTGTCAGGTGATCCAACGTGCGACTACAATATCGGTGAATGTCCAGTGAACCACCGAGCGAACCCACGGATGAAGTAGCCAGCGAAACCTCCGTCACCGAGCCGGTTAGCTCGCTTTACGATACCCGGCTGCCAAAGCTCTCTTTTTGGCGGCGGATGCAGATTCCGATTATTGCGGCAGTCGTCATCGCTATGATTCGCGTAATGGGTCCCACCCTGCGTTTCGAAACCCTGGGATTCTATCTTCAGCAATCTCATGCTCGCGGCAAATCCGTAATTTCAGCTTTCTGGCATCGCTGCATCATTTCGTCAACCTGGTACTGGCGCCACCGGGGCGTGGTGGTGATGAACACCACCAATTTCGACGGTCAGTGGACCCGGCGCGTGATCGAGCATTTCGGTTTTGGCACGGCGCAAGGCAGTTCCACGAGGGGCGGACTGCGCGGACTCGCCGTGATGGCGCGGCGTTTGGAAGAAGGCTTGGACGTTGCGTTTACGATTGATGGTCCCCGGGGACCGCGCTATATCGCCAAACCTGGTCCGGTGATGCTTGCCCGAAAAACGGGCAGGCCCATCTTCGTGTTTCATATCGGGGTTGAGAAGGCACACACTCTGGAACAAGCCTGGGACAAAATGCAGATTCCGCATCTTTTCTCGCGTGCGGTAATGGTGGGAGCTCCGCTGATCTTTGTCTCGCCCGACGCGGATGCGGAGGAACTCAAGCGCAAACATGCTGAAATGCAGTCCTCCCTCGAACGTGTACGGGACATCGCCGAGTCGTGGTTCGGCTTGAGCGAAGAAGAACATCAACGGCTGCGGGCGGAGTTCGATGCAGGCGCATGATCCACTTCACGTTGCATAAGCCATACCCGGCTACGCGGTTGCCGGAGGCAATTAGCAAAAATCAGAATGTCAGAGATAAAACAGCACGCCGAGCGAATTGTCCGAAAACTGCGTGATGAGGGTTATCAGGCCTTTCTTGTCGGCGGTTGCGTTCGCGACCTTCTTCTCGGTCGCGAGCCTTCCGACTACGACGTTACCACTAACGCTACGCCGGACGATGTCATACGCATTCTTCCACAAACCTATGCGGTAGGCGCGCAGTTCGGGGTAGTGCTGGTACCTACGAAAATTACGGCACTGGCGAACGTGGATAATGCGACTGACAAAGCTTCTGCGAGCGCAGAAAATATCGAAGGAGAAGCGGACGGTGCAGATTCTGGAGAATCCAATTTAGTAGAGGTTGCAACCTTCCGCAGCGACATCGGTTACAGCGATGGCCGGCACCCTGACCAAGTGCGTTTCAGCCATAGCGCGCAGGAGGACGTCGAGCGCCGAGACTTCACCATCAATGGCCTTCTGCTCGATCCAATGAACGGCAATGTGCTTGACTATGTCGGGGGGCAAGATGATCTGAAGGCGAAGATCATTCGTACCATTGGCAATCCGGAGTGGCGGTTTGCCGAAGACAAGCTTCGCATGCTACGTGCGGTTCGCTTCGCGGCGCGTTTTGGATTCACCATCGAACCTGCAACCATGGCCGCCATTCAAAGGCTGGCGCCGCAACTTGCGCCTGAAGCGCATCAAGTCTCACGCGAGCGGGTGCGCGATGAATTGACCAAGATGCTTACCGAAGGTCAAGCTCACAAAGCTTTTCGTCTGCTCGACGAATGCGGATTGCTGGAGGAGGTGCTGCCTCAGATCTCCGCCATGAAAGGTGTGCAACAGCCACCGCAGTTTCATCCCGAAGGCGACGTTTTTGTACACACGCTGCTCTTATTGGAGAAGTTGCCGCACCCTTGCCCGGCGTCGCTGGCATGGGGTGCACTGTTGCACGATGTGGGTAAGCCGGCTACGTTTCGCATTGCACCGGACCGCATCCGGTTCGATGGACATGTGGCGGTTGGCGTGAAGATGGCGGAGGAAATTTGCAGGCGGCTGCGTTTTTCCAACGACGACACGGAACAAATTCTGGGGCTGATCGACAACCACATGCGTTTTTCCAACGTGCTGCAAATGAAAGACTCTACATTCAAGCGATTTGTGCGCCAACCTCGATTTGAAGAACATCTCGAACTACACCGGCTCGATTGCCTCGCCAGTCACGGCGATCTGGGGTCCTACCAATTCACACGCCAGAGAATCGCGTCCATCCCTCCGGAAGCGATTCGTCCCGCGCCGTTAGTCAGTGGCGATGACCTGATCGCAGCGGGCTACGAGCCGGGGCCGCGCTTCAAGCTGATGCTCTCCCTGGTGGAAGATGCCCAGCTCGAAGGTCGTTTATCGTCCAAGGAAACCGCCATGGGATATGTCAAGGAGCAATTTCCCCTTCTCTAACGGGTAATTTGTTTGGGATGGTTGCTCGATAAGAGGGAAATGGCTACGCGACGCGGTAATGGGGATTACGCGTTTTGAAATTCTGTCACCAGTCCGCGATGATTTGTCGATGAGGAATGCCCCTCCGCTCCGGCCCAGCGAATTCTTCACGCGATAAGATCCTGTGCGGAATGACGATGGCGGGATTGCACTAAATAAGAGCTCTGTCGGTTGCTGGATTTTTTGGGGGACAGGCTCTAAGAATCGCCGGGAATGTTAAGATCAGAGTCTGTTCAGATTCCGAATCATAGATATTCAAGAAAAAAATAAAGGCCGATGACCCGAGTCATGGAACAAGCCGGTGCAGCATTGGAAAAAATTGTTGCCGGTGGCTTGCGACGGGCGCCTGCGGGACAAGGTCCCGTCCTGGCATGGCCACTCACCTGTGGACACGCGGTGGCGACCCGTACGCAGGCTCTTGATTTCGCGCAGGGCGTTTTGCGAGTGGAAGTCCTCGATGGGGGATGGCGGGCCGAGTTGCAGGCGTTGGCCCCGCAGTACCTGGCGGTGATCAACCGTTACACCGCTGAAAGTGTCAGGCGAATCGAGTTTGTGCTTCCAGGAAAAGTCGCGGGCGCAAGCGTGCGCGCCACGTAGTCACGAGATCATGAGAGTTACCGAAAAAGACGTTGCTTACGTTGCCGACCTGGGCAACCTGGAATTGAGCGCGGAAGAGCGTACCCGCATGGTGCGCGATCTGAACTCGATCTTGGGCTACATCGACAGCCTCAACGAGTTGGATACGACCAACGTTCAGCCCATGGCGCAGGTTTCCGACCGCTACGGCGTCGACCAGTCGAAGCAGGGAAGTGAAAGGTTCGCATACGCGAGTCGTGAAGACATTCACGAAGGTCTCCGTAAATCCCTGCCGCACGACGTTGCATTGCAAAATGCTCCCGACGCCGATGGAACATTTTTCAAAGTGCCGAAAGTGATTGAAAGATAGTCTTCAGTGGTCGGTCTCAGTGGCGAGCGAAAGACCATACGCCCGACACCGAGAACCGATCACGCACCACGGACCACAACCATGAATCTTGGCTCGCTGACTATCGACGGGGCACGCTCAGCGGTTCAGGAGCGCAAGACCAGCGCGGTCGCGTTGGCGGAGTCGCATTACGCCAAAATCGAGAGTGACGATCCCAAGATAGGTGCCTTCTTGACGTTGTCTAAGGAGCGCGCGATGGTACAGGCCGCCAAAATGGACGCGCTCGCAGCTAAGGGGGAAAAGCTTCCACCGTTGGGTGGGGTGCCTGTCGGAATCAAAGACGTGATGGTCACGAAAGGCGTTCGCACCACAGCGGGCTCGAAAATCTTGGGCGAGTTCATCCCGCCGTACGATTGCACAGCGGTGGCTCGTCTGGAAACTGCCGGTGCGGTAGTGCTGGGCAAACTAAACTGCGATGAATTCGCGATGGGCTCGTCGAATGAGAATTCGGCCTGGAAGCCGGTGCGTAATCCGCACGACCTTACTCGAGTCCCGGGTGGCTCCTCAGGAGGATCGGCAGCGGCAGTGGCGGCGGACATGGCAGTGGCGACGCTGGGTTCCGATACCGGCGGGTCGATTCGTCAGCCGGCATCGTTCTGCGGTGTGGTTGGATTGATGCCGACGTACGGACGAGTTTCGCGTTACGGGTTGATCGCATTCGCGTCATCGCTTGATCACATTGGTCCGCTGACCAGGACGGTGAAAGACGCCGCCATCGTGTTGCGTACGATTGCGGGTCGCGATCCGATGGATTCCACTTCGGCTGAGGTTCCGGTACCCGATTTTGTCGCTGAATTAGAAAAGCCAGTGCGCGGGCTGAAGATCGGAGTAGCCAAAGAATATCTGGGAGAGGGTCTCGACGCCGAAGTGCGCACAGCGATCGAAGCCGCCATTCAGAAATTGGCCCGGCAGGGTTGCGAGATCGTAGAAGTTTCGCTGCCGCATACAAAGTATGCGATTCCAACCTACTACATCGTCGCTACTGCGGAAGCCTCGTCGAATCTGGCCCGCTTCGATGGCGTCAGGTACGGTTATCGGGCAAAAGATGCGCGCACGCTTTCTGAAATGTACCGGCGCAGCCGCGATCAGGGATTTGGCGCGGAAGTGAAGCGTCGCATCATGTTGGGAACGTACGCGTTGAGCGCCGGCTATTACGATGCCTATTACCTGAAGGCACAGAAAGTGCGCACCCTGCTGACCAGGGATTTCGAAGAGGCGTTCAAAAAAGTTGATGCTATTGTAGGACCGACCAGTCCCACGGCGGCCTTCAAGTTGGGGGAAAAAGTCGACGATCCGCTGGCGATGTACCTGGCGGATATTTATACCGTCACGGCGGATCTTGCAGGCATCCCCGGGATTTCAGTTCCCTGCGGCGAGACGAAAGAGAAATTGCCCATCGGATTGCAGATTCTAGGTCGCCATTTCGACGAGAGCACAATTTTAAGAGTTGCGCAGGCGAGCGAGAAAGCAGCGTAAGGCAACCTCATATTGTGATCGATGTGCAGGTGGGGGCTCCTATTCCAGCACTGATACGTTGATTCGCTGTTCTCTCCCGGAACCGGTTCAATCCCTATTCGAGCCACAATTATTTTCTACGCCAGCGCACGCCGTCTTTGGTGATCTCGACGAGTATTCCGGCGGAAGTCAGTTCCGTGCGGATTGCGTCGGATGCCTGGAAGTTGCGGGCGCGGCGTGCGGCATCCATCCGCGATATCCTCTCCTCGATTTCTGCCCCAGAGAGCGCACTCGCACCCGCCATCTCTAGAAGCTCTTCGCTGATATCTTTGTCGCGCCCCACTTCCTTCGCCCAATCGAGAATGGCTTTCATTTTCGGTGCGTCGTCGTCACGCAGAACGGCGAAGATCTCATCGAACCGGTCGAGGGCAGCAAGCAGCGGCGCGACGTCATCTTTTTTTAATTGGCTGCCGTCAATCATCGCGTTGGCTTTGCGCACCATGTCGAAGATGGCGGCTTGAGCCTGAGCGGTGTTGAGATCGTCTTGCAGAGCAGCAGTCATTCGCTCGATGGTTTCGTGAGCCAGGGTCGAGTCGGGTGTGCCGGAAGGGAATTGGCTGGCCGTAAGACGCAACTTGAAATTGCGTAGCTTGTCGACATTGCTGGCCATCTGCTTCAGGCCGTCGAATGTGAAGTTGAGCTGATGACGGTAAGGTATGGAAGAAAGCAGCAGACGAATCGCTGACGGCTTGTATCCCTTGAGCGCGAGATCGCGCAAAGTAAAAAAATTGCCGGCACTTTTGGACATCTTCTCGCCTTCCACCAGCAGAAAGCGGGCATGAAACCAGAAATGCACGAAAGGTTTTCCCGTGAGCGATTCGGACTGGGCAATTTCGTTTTCGTGGTGGGGAAAAATCAGATCTTCGCCGCCGGCGTGCAAATCAAAAGTTTCTCCGAGCTCCCGCATGGACATGTCGGAGCACTCGATGTGCCAGCCGGGCCGTCCTGGCCCAATGGAACTCTCCCAGAACGCTTCCTTGGGCTTGGGCCCTTTCCAGAGAGCGAAGTCACGAGCGCTGTCTTTTTCATACTCGTCCACATCGACGCGGGCGCCGTCTTCCATGCCGGCGAAATCCTTTTTTGAAAGTTTGCCGTAGCCGGGAAATTTCGCGATGCGGAAATAGTAAGAGCCATCCTCCGTGCGGTAGGCGAATCCTTTCTCTTCGAGTTTCGCGACAAACTCAGCCATTTCCTGAATATGATCAGTGGCGCGGGCCAGAATAGGCTGCTCGATGTTCAACGTGGCACTGTCCTCTAGAAAGGCCTTTTCATATTTGGCGGTGTAGTCCTTGACGCTGAGACCGTCGCGAGCAGAGTTGCGAATAATCTTGTCGTCAACGTCGGTGATGTTCATGACGTGGCGCACGGAGTATCCGCTCTGCAGAAGAAAGCGCCGCAGAATGTCGACCGCCACGAATGTGCGGAAGTTACCGATGTGTCCGTAGTCGTAAACAGTTGGCCCGCAGGCGTACATGCGAACTTCATTGCCTCGCAGCGGATGGAATTCTTCGACTTTGCCGGACAGCGTGTTGTAAAGGCGCAGAGCCATGTGAAAAAGAGTAACGACGGAATCGTTAATTCTAGGGGGATACGAGAAAAAGGGTCAAATTGAGCTCGCGGCCCGGTCGTGGGAAGAGGCAGGATTGGCGGCACGCAGGCGTTGCCCGACCAGCAACACATAATGCATCGCGGAGACGAGGGTGAAGCCAACTGTAGCGTGCAGAAACGTGGTCTGCGTAATCCAAATCCAACGCGTGTGCTGCACCTGGAAGAGGAGCACGAAAAAGACAGCCGCTACCTGCGCGAAAGTATTGGCCTTGCCAAAAATACTGGGACGAAAGTCGCGCAGCCCGGCGATGGCATAAAGCACGGCGCTCGCGAACAAGATGGAAATGTCGCGGCTGAAAACCAGCACCGTATACTTCCAGGCAATTTTGTGCAGGATGGCGAGTACCATAAACATGGTGCTGAGCAACAACTTGTCGGCAATTGGGTCAAGATATTGACCGAGAACCGTCTGTTGTTTCAGCGTGCGGGCCAGTAATCCGTCGAGACCATCACTTATTCCGGCGAGGACGAACAATATAAGCGCCAACTTGTAGTGACCCGCAACCAGATTGATTACGATAAACGGAACAAACCCCATGCGCAGGAGCGTCAACTGATTCGGCGCGGTGAGTAATTGGGAAAGCTTCAATTCTGGTCCCCGAGTTCTTCACTTTGATAGAGGAGTGAGGGCGACATGGACTCGAAGGGATAGATAATCGGCACAGGAGATTGTCGCTGTCGACAGCCAAGTTTGCAACCAAGGCCGGGAGTGCCCCGGTCCAGGATTGTCGCATTGTTCTTACGCCCGATACAATGGGACAACGCTACAGGCAGGCGATACTGCGGAATACCTGGATTGTGTTTGACTGCACGTTCCTGATGTCTATCAACTATTTAGGATAGGAGATTTCTTGCCGGCACCTGACAAGAATGCAGTTGTTCGGGTTGTGAGCGGGGCACGAATCGGCACGAAAGCGCTGTGGGCTGGGGAGGAAGAGTCGTTGGTGCAGCATGCCACCCAGGTACCCATCGTGCAAAGCGTGGCATTCGGCTACGACAATCTTGATGATTGGCAAAAAGTTGCATTAGGGGAGACTAAAGGGCACATCTACAGCCGCAACACGAATCCAACGGTCGCGGTATTTGAAGAGAAAATACGCGCGCTGGAAGGGGCAGAGGCGGCAACCAGCTTCGCTTCGGGCATGGCGGCGATCAGCGGAACTCTCTTCGCCTTGCTTCGTCCGAAAAGTCGGGTGGTCACGGTAAAAGATACCTACGGCGGCACCAATCAATTGTTTCGCGAATATTTGCCAGACATCGATATCGATGTCTGTCTGTGTGAGACCAGCGATGTTGAACAGATCGAAGGCGAGGTTCGGAAGGGTTGTAATCTTCTCTATCTCGAGACGCCGACCAATCCCACCTTGAAAGTCGTTGATATTGCACGACTGGCATCGACGGCGCATTCAGTCGGCGCGATTGTCGTCACGGACAACACTTTTGCTACTCCCATCAACCAGAGGCCACTGCAACTCGGGTCCGATCTGGTTGTCCATAGCGCTTCAAAATTTCTTGGCGGCCATGCGGACGCGTTGGGCGGGGTCATCTGCGGTCCAAAGGAATTGGTAAAGAAAATCTATCACTACCGCGAGATTACTGGAGCGGCGCTCGATCCATTCGCAGCTTATCTCCTCATTCGCGGATTGAAAACTCTACAACTTCGAATCGAACGCCAGAACGGAAATGCGCTCAGGATTGCGCAGTTTCTGGAAGGGCATCGCGCGATTGATCGGGTTCACTATCCCGGTCTCGAATCCCATCCGCAGCATGACATAGCGAAGAAGCAAATGCCAGGCGGATTTGGCGGTGTGATGGGTTTCACGTTGAAAGGGGACTACGCCACAGTTAAAACTTTTCTTCCAAAATTGAAGCTTGCGCACCGCGCAGCCAATCTAGGTGCGGTGGAGACCACCGTTGGTACGCCTGCGACCACAAGCCACGTCGAAGTTTCCCCCGCTGATCGCGCTGCCATGGGCATCCCGGAGGCACTGGTCCGCTATTCGACCGGCATTGAGGATGTGGACGATCTCATCGCTGATCTCCGCCAAGCCTTGGATTGAGTTTTGGTGACGGATGCGATGAGTGGGTGTTAGGTCGCACTCCGACGTTCAGCAACAGTATTACAGGGGTACTTCGAGAACGATGAAAGCTCTTGTAAAACACGCTTCAGGAGTCGGGAAAGTCGACATCCTCGATGTGGATGAGCCTTCGTGCGGTTCGGACCAGGTGAAAGTCGAAATTGCGTTTTGTGGCGTGTGTGGGACCGACATCCATGTCATGAATGACACTTTCCGGAATTATCCTCCGGTCATCCTGGGGCGTGAGTTTGCGGGCAAGGCCGTGGAAAAAGGCGTCAAGGTAACGGACGTCAAGCTCGGTGAAAACGTAACGTGCCTGGGAGCAACCGCAATCGCGTGCGGTCGCTGTCAGTACTGCGTTTCTGGGAGATTTATTTTCTGCTCGAACCGGCGGGGGTATGGGGCACGGCGTGAATGGCGGTTTTGCTCGACACGTGGTCGCACGCCCCGACCAACTCTATCGTGTTCCCGCAAACTTTCCTCTCGAGGAGGCGGCAATCAGCGAACCATTTGCCGCAGCGATCCACGAAATCAAGTTCCCCATGGATCAAGTGTTTTCAAACAACTTAAGCTTTGTGGGTCGGTTTGTTACACGGCCCAAACCTGGGACCGAATGATGAAGATCTTTCAACAAGGCCGAGTGAAAGTGGGCGACCTTATTTCTAATAAACTGCCGATTTCGGAGTGGCGCACAGCTTTTGATTTGTGCACCCAAAAGCAGGCGCTGAAAGTTTTGATGTACCCGGAATCGTAAATGCGATTCACTTGGGGGGTGCTGGCAGTTTTGTTCCTTTTCCTTCCGCGAGGGTGACATAGCGATCGATTGGCAAATTGTAAAACCGCTCGACTAGACCGCTGGGCATCGGCCACCTGACTTCAACCCAATCTATTTTCGTCCGCGGGCCAATCCCCAGAACCATTCGCGGATCGTGAGACGCAAGATAGCTTCCGCCGCCGACTTTGATTATGTGACGCTTGAACTCCCCGGATTGCCAGGTAACGCTTGCGCCGATGGCGTCGCGATTAGCTTTTGTTCCGACTAATTGAACCCCCAGCCAATGTGATCCCGCGGTCGCAGTGTTTCGCAGCAGTACCGGCGCGTCATTGTTGACGCGCTACCAGCACGTCGACTGCGCCGTCGTTATCGAAGTCACCGATCGCCATGCCCCGCGCGGCGAACCGTTCATTGAAAACTGGTCCTGCCGTGGCACTGACATTTTTAAATGCGGGCCGGGAACCCGGACCGTTGTTGCGAAAAAGCAGCATCGGTTCGGAGTACTGCACTTCGCGATCCCGCGTCTCTACTTTGTCATCAGGATGGCCATTGGCCAGAAACAGATCGAGATTGCCGTCGTTGTCAAAATCGAAGAACTTGAGGCCCCATCCGCTCATGAGGACTGTAGTTTTTGCGATGCCTGTGGCCAGCGCATCGTCATCGAAGGTGTTGTCGTGGTTGTTACGATAAAGGGAGTACATTTCGCGGTCGACGTTAGCGACGAAAAGATCCATCCATCCGTCCTCGTTGTAATCCGCGGCATCAACGCCCATGCCTGATCGAGCGCTGCCTTCAGAGTTATAGGCAACTCCTGCTTCAGTCCCGATATCGATAAATTGCCCGTTACCCTTGTTGAGCAAAAGGAAGTTTGCGACCGTATCGTTCGCTACGAAAAGATCCATGTGGCCGTCGTTGTTAACGTCGCAGGCGACCACTCCCCAAGCCTTCCCCATGTATTGCGCGATGCCAGAGTCTTTGCTGACGTCTGTGAAAGTACCATCGCCGTTGTTGTGAAAGAGCCAGCTCGGCATGGGATCGTAAACCCGCGGAACGCAGTAGTAGCGCTCGTTGGTCGCGGGGTTTCCGCAGAATTTATTTTTCTCTTTGCTGAAATCAACAAAGCGGCACACAAAGAGATCAAGGCGACCATCGTTGTCATAATCGAACCAGACGGCACTTGAGGCCCAACCCGGCGCCGAAACGCCAGCTTTTTTGGTGACATCGGTGAAAGTACCGTCAGCGTTGTTGTGATAGAGAATGCTGCTTCCGTATTGCGTGACATACAAATCGGGGAAGCCATCGCCGTCATAGTCGGCCACGGCAACGCCCATACCGTATCCGCCGCCAACTACGCCAGCCTTCGCTGTAACGTCGGTGAAAGTTCCATCGCGATTATTGTGATAGAGCGCATTGCGAAGCGGTGGATTCGGGTCATAAAAATCACAACGGCCGCTATTTACCAGATAAATATCCATCCACCCGTCATTGTCGTAATCGATGAAAGCGCAGCCCGCGCCAGTGGTTTCGGGGAGGTAGTAGTTGGGCGATCGCCCATTGGAATGTTTCCACGAGATTCCGCTGGTGGAGGATGGAACCTGCGTAAAAAGCGGCTTTAAGCCAAGGGAGCCAGGCTGGGCGACGGCGGCGGCGCTTATTATTGGTCGAGCCGGCGACAAAAGACGCGCACTTCCGAGACCGAATAAGCCCAGAGCTCTTAGAAAATGGCGGCGGGAGAGAGATGCTCTCAGGAAATGCTGTTCGCGCAATCGCGATACCTCAGAAATATTGCTTTCTGATTCTCGCACACGAATTCAGAACAAGTGCCGATAATTCACCTTCGCCGACCGCGTTATTGATTTCCGCTTCGCACGACTGCCGATGGGCGCTAAAGGATGAGCGTTAAAGAAAGTACCGCTCTTTCTTCTTGGCTTCAGTGTAATTCTGGTAAGTGGCGCGAACCGCCTCGACTTCGGAAACTTCGGCAATCGGAACATCCCACCATGATTCATATCCGCTCACCCGTTCGTTGTAATCGGTCTCAACCACGACCACCGCGGTCCGCGGCTGCTTGCGTGCCTCGATCAGGGCGCGTTCCAGATCCTCACTGGTTTTAGCGCGGACGGCATACGCTCCCAGGCTGGCAGCGTTGGCGACAAAATCAATCTCAATGCTGTTTCCAGATAATTTGCCGTTCTTACGGTAGCGGTATTCGGTGCCCATTCCCTGATTTCCGCAAGCACGGCTCAAACCGCCGATGCTGGAGAAGCCATGATTATCAAGAAGGACGATATTGAGTTTGTATCCCTCTTGTAAGGAGGTGGCGATTTCCTGGGCCATCATGAGATAAGACCCGTCACCGACCATCACGTAGATTTCGCGCTCGGGGTCGGCCATTTTCGCACCCAATCCGCCGGCGATTTCGTAGCCCATGCAGGAATACCCGTATTCCATGTGGTATTGCTTGGGATCGCGAGTGCGCCAAAGTTTGTGAAGGTCTCCAGGAAGACTCCCGGCGGCGCAAATCATGACATCTTTTGGTCCCGAGATCCGATTCACTATTCCGATCACGGATCCCTGGCTGATGGGTGGGCCGTGCTTCAGGCTGTAAATACGATCGACTTCTTTTTCCCATTTCACCTGAAAGTCGGAGACAGCCGCGCGATAAGAATCTTCCACACGATAGCCCTTAGTCGCTGCTTCCAATTCTTCAAGCACAGCTCGGGCATCCCCGACGAGGGGAAGGGCGGAGTGTTTGTATGCATCGAACTCCGTCACATTGATATTGATGAAACGCACGTTGGGATTCTGGAACGCGGTTTTGGATGCGGTCGTGAAATCGCTGTATCGAGTGCCAATGCCGATCACAAGATCGGTTTCGTGGGCGCAGATGTTGGCCCCCGGAGTCCCAGTCACCCCGATGGCGCCCAAATTTTGCGGGTGATCAAAAGGAAGAGAACCCTTTCCGGCCTGGGTCTCGCCAACAGGAATGTGGGTTTGGGCGGCAAAGCGGGCCAGTTGCTCGGTGGCGTCGGAATAAATTACGCCTCCGCCGGCGACAATGATCGGTTTCCTGGAGGAACGAATCCACAAAGCAGCCCGGGCCAGCAAGTCGCGGTCGCAACGTTGGCGAGGAATGGTCCATACTCTTTTTTCGAAAAACTGTGCCGGATATTCGAATGCTTCTGCCTGAACGTCTTGCGGGAGGGACACAACCACCGCTCCGGTGTCGGCCTGAGAAGTCAACACCCGCACCGCCTCGGGAAGGGACGTAAGGATCTGTTCCGGTCGCTCGATGCGGTCCCAATAGCGCGAGACCGGCTTAAAACAATCGTTCACCGAAATGTCCTGGGTTGTTGACGACTCCAACTGCTGCAGAACCGGAGCCACATTGCGCCGGGCGAAAATGTCACCCGGCAACAGCAACACCGGTAGCCGGTTTACGGTTGCCACCGCAGCGCCGGTGAGCATATTGGTGGCTCCAGGTCCAATGGAACTCGTACACGCAAGCGTTCGCAAGCGGTTACTCACCTTGGCGAAGGCCGCGGCCGTGTGCACCATGGCTTGTTCGTTGCGGCAAAGATAGTAGGGAAATGATGGAATCTGTTCTAGAGCCTGCCCCATCCCGGCCACATTTCCGTGACCAAAGATTCCAAAGCATCCTTCGAAGAAACGATTCTCTTTACCGTCGCGGGAGACGTATTGATTTTGTAGATAGCTGACAATGGCCTGGGCTGTCGTTAGTCGTCGTGTCATGGCGGAATCTGCCTCGCTGCAGTTAAAGGTGAGAGTCGATCCTTCCGTCAGAGTGTTTCGATCAAGACGACTTAGCGCCCGACTTGTCGGCTACTCAGTCAGACGAGCGGAAGGCGTGTATCCGGTTGCTTCCAGTTGGAACGGATCCATGTATGTTTCGGGTCCTCGGTTACGGCCATGGTCCGCGAAGTTCCAGCCAGGAAGTTTAGATAATAGACGTCGTAACCGGGGCCAGCCACCACGGGATGGTATCCATCCCGCACCAGCACGGCATCACCATCATGAAGTTTCAAGGTCAAATCTCGTGAGGTTCGCGGGTCGTACAGATTCTGTAACGCGAAACCCCTCGGATCGGCGATCCGGTAATAGTAGATTTCATCCAGATCTACCTCGGTGGGTGGGTTATCGACATCGTGCTTGTGCGGTGGATAGCTCGACCAGTTACCGCCGGGAGTATAAACCTCAACCACGATCAAACGGTCGGCGGGAAAATCGGGACGAATAATATCGACAATCTGGCGGGAGGCATTTTCCCCGCCCCGGAGGCTGCTGGCCACATCCTGCGGAGTAATGAGTTTGGGCTCTAGGGGGGCGTCTGATGGCACCCGACATTCCGCAATCTCGCAAACTGTTTCTGCCTTTACGCTTGCATGGCTCCCGGGAGGGAGATAAAGCGCATAAGGAAAGCCATCAAAAACATTTTTTCTTTTCCCAATCGGCTTCTTGCCTTGACCCCAATCCGCAGAGCACTGCCCTCCCAGCAAGACGAGGGCAACTTCCTCTTGCCCTGCGAAACATTCCCATGACAAACCTGGTGTAAGGCGGCGTACGAAAAAGCTCATCCATTCCCATCCGGCTTCCTCGCGGGGAAGTTGGATCAGCTCGCCAGACTGATCGGTTGGCAGGGTGCCGGAATGAACGACGTAATCAGTTTGGGTCATGCCATGCTCCATCCCGAACTGCAAAGAACGCAGTGTGTGTGATTGCAGGACTGATAGCCGATGGCTTCCAAACCCGCGTGGATCTTAAATCAATTCCTAAATTTACCGCATATAACCGCTTAGAACATAGTCTGGAGGCCTTCATCTGTCAACCTTCCTGGTCACGAGCAATGCTCCATTTGAACTTCAGTCGAAGGATGGTCACTCCGAGCGCGTTGGGGTTGCATGAGCAATCTGTTTTCTACCGTCGGAAGCAGAATCCTCACCGATAGACCGGCTCGGAATGACGATAGTCTCGCAAAAAGACATTTTATGAACTCCGCACAGCGATTTACAAAGCCGCCTCCCTGAAGCACCCTAATGCGCCACGGCGAGAAACAATGGAGATATCAGCATCAACAACGCGGCGCCGACGGGGACCAAAACCCCTCGTGCGACTCCATTGCGGTTGGCGACGAATCCTACTGCAGGGGGAATGGCGATTGCCCCCAACCACCCGCCCGTGATCACAAGGCTGATGGCGGTTCCGACCAGAGTAGGAAAGTATGTGCCCGCTAATCCCAGAGCCGTTGGAAAGATAGCTGCCATGAACCAGCCTGCCGCCATGGTGGAAATGGCAACCAAAATCCGTTTCCGCAGCGTGAACATGCCGGCGAGACACAGCACGGATCCGGCAGCGCTGATAAGCAACACTTTTACTGGACCGAATGCCACCAATGTCCACTGCCCCGCCCAACGACCCGCAATCATCGCCAGGGCAAAAGCCGCAATCATTCTCGAAGCTTTCTTCTGGTCATAACCGCGCTCGGTTGTGAAAAATGTGACGGTCCAACTCCAGACAGAGAACTCGGTTCCCACATAAAGAAAGACCAGGAACATCAGAAGCCACAACCTGGGCTGTGTCAGCAGCGCGCCGGTTTGGGCCAGCGGGAAGCCCTGTGCCACCAAAGGTTGGGGAAAGGAAAGCACCAGGTGCAAAGCCAGAATTACGACCGTGAGTAGACTGGAAACTTTTAGAACTCCCGAAAACCCTCGACGCTTGAGCACCGGCATCACAAGAAATGGAGCCACGAAGGCACCCACTCCGAAGAAAAGATTGAGCAGGTTTGCCGCGATTTCACGCTGGGTAGAGTTCACCAGAGAAATCGCGGTGTTTTCTCCCGCAACCACCATGGAGCCACCAAGGCCCAAAACAAACGCCATCGCATATAACGACTTCGAGGTGCCAACGACTCCGAGTCCCCAGAAGGCAATGGCCACAAGAAACAGGCCGAGACAGACCACAAGTTTCGTGCCTAACGCGTCCATCGTCAGGCCTGCCGGAATGGAAGCCACAATCAGGCCGACCGAACTGAACATAAAAAAAGCGCCAGCCTGTGATTTGTTGAGCTTCAGTTTTTCCATCAAATTCGGCAATACGATCCCCAGCATGGCGTTGAGGTAGCCGTATACGAAGATGCCGAGCCATGCTGCAAGTATGAGTGGCCTGCCGCCGATCATGCAGTTTCTCCTTTGAGTTGCAGCCTAGTGTCAGAGCAAAAAGTCAGCCTCGTTTTCCGTTTCTCCAAGCTCCTCCTTGCCACTGCTTCTGGATGTAATCCGCGGAACTATATGCGACCGCCTGGATGGTGAGGGAGGGATTGAAGCCGGCGTCGGTAACCAGAACACTGCCATCAGCAATGAACAGATTGTCAACGTCGTGACTCTGGCAATAACGGGTGACAACCGAAGTTTTCGGATCGTTGCCCATTCGACAGGTGCCGTTCTGATGATCTCCTACGCCGCCTTTGCCGTTTCCCCCACGCCAGGTTTTGATGGCACCGGCTTCCTTCAGCAGAATTTCGCCTTTGTCCATTACGTAATTTGCGATTTGATAATCAACCTTCATCCAGGAGTGAGTGATCCTGGCGACTGGCATTCCCCACGCGTCACGAAGATTGGGATCAAGGTCGACGTAGTTGGTGTCCTGCGGCAGTCCCTGGCAGTTGCTGCCGAGATGGAGATAGCGGCGGAAGTATTTACGTTGAAAGTCCTTATGAGCCTTACCCCAGAGCGGCTCACCAGGTGGTCGAGTTCCGGCAAATTCGATCGGAAGAGTGCAGTAATAGTTGTAAATGTAACCGCCGCCGGGGATTTCCCGGCTGCGGGGATGGTTCCAGTCGTTGAACGCGATCGACGGTCCCGGACCTTTATCATGCGGAATTTCACGATCGAAAAGTCCAAAGGTATCTGCTCCGGTGTGATCGTTCAGGTTTCTTCCTACTTGTCCGGACGAATTTCCCAGGCCTTTGGGGTGAAATTTGTTGGCGGAATTCAAGAGGAGACGAGCGGATTCGGTGGCTGAACACGCCACTACGATCAGATCCGCATACTGTTCATGCTCCTGGTTCTTGGCATCGAAATACTCGACCCGATTCGGACGACCCTGGGCGTCGGTGAGAATGCGAGTAACGAAAGAATTGTTTCGTAGTTCGCACCTCCCCGTCTGCATTGCCCTGGGAAGTACTGTGACCTGGGTTCCGGATTTCGCCTGAATTTCGCAATCATGCGCTAAGCACCAGACACACTGGACACAGGCACTGCGCCCCATATAGGGCTTGGTCAAAATCGCGAATGGAGGCGGGAAAGGATGCCACCCGATGCGTTGGCCGACGTCCCGAATGATCTCCCCTTGAGGATTAATGGGCAGCGGCGGTACTGGATACGGTCTTTTTCGTGGCTCAGCGAAAGGATCGGCACCGGCAAGTCCTGAAACGCCCAACTCATACTCCGCCTTATCGTAATAAGGTTCCAGATCGTCATACGTGATTGGCCAGTCCTCGACAGAAGTTCCCGGAATGCTTCCGTACGTGGATTTCATCCGAAAGTCTTCTTTTTTGAAACGCCACGCCGCAGCGCCGTAAGCGACTGTTGCACCGCCAACCGCGGCCGCAGTTTTTCCGTAGCCTTCGCTTACTCCTGCATACACGCGTTGCGCGGTTTCGCGATCGGTATATCGAAATGTTCGCGGATTCGGAAACACCGACGGTCCATACGCTGGAGGAAGCGAGTATTGGCTGTTCAACTCATCGTGATTAAAATCGCCGGCCGAATAGCTTTTTCCCCGTTCGAACACCACTACGGATAGGCCCGCTTGCGCGAGTTCGTTAGCCACGACGCCTCCGCCAGCCCCTGATCCAATGACGACCACGTCTACTTTTTTTCCCATCGACATGCCATTAGCCCTCGAAATTGATCATCTTCCAGCTAGCTCCATCACGGTTTCCGCCGTGCGACGGATCACCGTAGTAGCCCTCCATCACGTGACGCCATAGCAGCCCAAAAAACTCGTGGCGCGATTCTCTTCTGGAGTGTCCTGCTTGAAGATCTTGAAGAATCGTGGCTTGATGGTCGGAACTAAGAGAAGCGAAGGCGTTGCCAAATTGTTTCTGACTGGTCGCGTCAATCATCGCGAGCCCCTCCTCATAGTTAGACCGGTAAAATTTTCCGTAAGGTCCCGCCAGCACTCCATCGATGTAAAAGACGACTCCGGCCGCCTTGCCACCGGGGTCCGCATCCGACGGAATCATCTGCTCAGCAATACTTTCTATGAGCGCCGCTTGCGGCCCCGTGAAGTATTTGCAACCCGCGGCGAGCGTACGCGGAGTGGTAGTACCCATCCCGGGAAGGGAAGCGATGGCGACGGTTCCCCCCGCCGCTTTGAGGAAATTTCTTCGGTCGATTGAATTCGACATTCAAGCCTCCAAATCGGAGTCCGAGAGTGTTATCGCGAAACGGACCACCTGCGACTTAAAATTCATCCCAATCCACGCATGTATACCACAGGCAAAACAGCCCAAGACGCCAGACCTTTTCGCGTGTACGCACCGGAGACCCATGCGCCGTCTGCTGTGCAAAATCGGCTGATAACATGCCCGCTTCATTAAACTTCGTTCATTCCCAGGTTTGGCTACAAGTTACACCTAACCGCTTAGATCGCCAAGGTACCCCTCTGGCTTCCCTGCGAGACTCTAACGCATCCAGCACCAGTATGTGAATGAATTCCCAGCATTAAATTTGGATTTATTATCTTGACAACGCCTCCCGATAAAGTATAAAAGCGCTCTGATTGTATAAGCGGTTAGATAAAAACAGACCGGAAATATTTGCAGTCGGCGTATCGTGAACCACGAAGTTCATTTCCTAATTGTGCAGGGGGCGGTATGCAATTGCCTTACGGACAGCGGGTGCGTGGGTTTCTGTTTGCCATCGCTTTGATCTTGGTTTCCACAGCGATTGCGAGCGCTCAGATTGATACTGCCAGCATCTTGGGCAATGTCAAGGATCCTTCCGGCGCGGTCGTTCCGGGCGCGAAGGTGACGGTGTCGAACGTCGCCACCGGAGAATCTCTAACGGCTACCACCTCCGACAGTGGAGACTACGTGTTCCCTTACCTCAGGGTGGGCACGTATTCCGTTACGGTTAATGCGCCGAACTTTAAGGAGGCGGTCCGCAAAAGCGTCACTCTGGATGTGCAGGATCGCAAACAGGTAGATTTCCAGATGACTTTAGGCACTTCGATGGAGAAGGTCGAAGTCACCACGGATGCACCCCTAATCGATACCCAGACCGCTGATGTCGGCCATGTGGTTAGCGGCCAACAGGCAACCGATCTCCCGCTGAACGGAAGGCGATACGACTCGCTCGCGCAGCTTACGGCTGGGGTCAATACCGCGAGCTCGTCATTTCAGCAACGCGCCGAAGGAGTATTCAGCGTTAACGGGAACAGTTCGACGCAGAACAACTTCGTTCTTGATGGCGCCGACAACAATTCCTACACCACGAATTTGCAGGACCAGAGCGCTCAAGCAGTGCAGCCGGCCGTCGATTCGTTGGCTGAGTTCAAGCTGCAAACGCGCGACTATGACGTTGAGTACGGACGCAGTGCCGGCGGTGTGATCAACGCTGCCATCAAGTCCGGAACAAACCAGTTTCACGGCGACCTTTACGAATACTTTAGAAACAGCAAGCTCGACGCCAAGGATTACTTCGCGGGCCAGAATTCGATCAAGCCGATCTTCCAGCAGAACCAGTATGGGGCAACCCTCGGCGGCCCGATCCGAAAGAACAAGACCTTCTTCTTCTTGAACTACGAAGCGCGGCGAGTGCGCGAGGGTCTGACGCTGACCGGGTTGGTCCCGACTCCCGATATGCGGAGTTTGAACTTCAACGAACTCACAACAGTGCCCACCTCGCCTTCGATTGCAACTTTGCCGCAGTTCTCCAATTGCATCAATAACGGCATCGTCGATCCGACATGCGTCGATCCAGTCGCGTCGAAACTGATTGCGCTTTATCCCTTGCCGAATGCGAATCGCAGTTTGGAAGGCCAGCCGGGAAGCTTCGGTAATGGTGGGTTCAACTACATAGCCAGCCCGAAGGAATCTGTGGATTCGGATCAGGGCGGACTTCGCATCGATCACAAATTCAACGACTCCAATAACGTCTACGGCCACTTCATCGTTTACGATTTGCGACAGTTCCGGCCTGGAATATTTAACGACAGCTCCCCGGTTGCTGACGGGACCAACGACTCGACTTCGGGAAAAAATCTTGACCGGGGGACCAGCGTCACCCTGGCGTACGTTCACGTCTTCAATCCCAGTCTCGTGAACGATGCCCACTTCAGCTTTAACCGAGCGGCCTCCCACAACATTCAGTCGACGCTCGGCGTTGATGCGAACAGTCAGGTCGGTCTTACGGGAATCCCCAATTTCCCGGGCTTGTCTGGCGGGCTCCCTGAAATCGACATTTCGGGCATGCAGCTTCTGGGCAGTCCTATGTGGCTTCCGCAGAACCAGTTTGCTCAGATCTGGCAGCTCAAGGATGCGGTCACTTACATCAAAGGTACGCACAGTTTGAAGCTCGGCCTGGAGTGGCGGCGAGACGCTGACAACTTTAGCGATCTTTGTTGCATTCGCGGGAACTTCGGTTTCAACGGTCAGTACACCCGCGATGGAATCACTGATTTGCTCTTGGGAATACCCAGTCACGCCGAACTGGAAAATCTGGATATCGCCCGCATCTATCGCAACGGCTGGAATTGGTTCGTTGGTGATTCCTGGAGGGCAACATCAAGGTTGACCCTCAATTACGGAGTTCGGTACGAGTACTCCAGCCCGCTGTTTGAACGCGACAATCGCGGGACCAACTTCAATCCGAATCTGAATGGCGGTACCGGCGGACTGTTCAGCATTCCATCAAACGCAAGCGGGACATTCAACCGTACTACGGTACATCCGGTGAAGGACAACTTTGCGCCTCGGATCGGCTTCGCTTTCGGAATTACTCCAAAGTTGGTGATGCGCGGTGGCGCCGGTATCTATTTCCAGAACACCTACCGGTACGGCAGCGAAAGCCAGTTGGCATTGAACCCCCCCTTCCTGGTTGACGCCCAAAACAATCCTCAGCCAACCGAAGCCCCGGCCTTTCTGTTGCAGAATGGGTATCCGTCAACCTTTCTGGCACCCGTTGATATCAACAACACTGCTCAGGTGAGCCAACTCTTCATCCGTGCGATAGATTCCAATCTCGTGCCTTCTACAATTTACGAAGGAAGCTACGGATTTCAGTATTCCGTCACCAGCAGTTTCGTTCTGGAAGCGAACTACGCGTTCAATCAGGCGCGTCACCTGTGGGATCTGAGTAGGGAGAACCAGCCCAATCTCATTACCCCGGGGACGCCACCGGTAATTCCATTTTCAAACTTTGTGCAAGGCTCCTCCCCCACACCTATTGAATGGCTGTCGAGCGCTTCTAACTCGAACTACAACGCTCTGCAAATCTCGGGTGACAAGAGACTGTCACGCGGCGTAGCGTTCCACGCTGCATACACCTGGAGCAAAGCCCGGTCTCAGGTGAGTGACTTCGAAGCTGGGCTACGCGGAGTGCAGGACAGATACCACCGCAACCGGGAATGGGGCTATTGGGACAACGATACTCCTCAAAGGCTGGTCGTAAGTGGAACGTATGAGTTGCCGGCCGGCAAAAACCACAGCTTTGCAAACTCGGGCGCGATGGAGAAAGTGCTCGGTGACTGGCAGCTCAATGCCATCGCAACCTTCGCCAGCGGACAGCCGCTCACCATCGGAATCTCCCAGGACAACAGCGGAACGCAATCCGGAAACAGGCCGAATTGCACCACGCCGGCTGCGGGTTTCCATCGCTCCATCGCCGACTGGGTAAGCCCATCCGGCTATTCGGCGCCAGCGCAGTTCTTTTTTGGAGATTGCAGTCCGACCCCTGGCCCGCGAGGTCCCGGGATTTCGCTGGTAGATATGTCCTTGTTCAAGAACCTTCCCCTGACAGAAAGCAAGTCACTCCAGTTCCGTGTGGAAGCCTTCAACTTCCTGAACAAGCCCCAGTTCGGTACGCCTTCCAACCTGAGCTGGAACACCAGTAACCCAGGCACGGCAGGAGCCCCAGTTTCTGGTTTCGGTGCGATCACCAGCACTGTACCCTTTACCTTCCGCCAGATTCAGTTTGCATTAAAGTTTTACTTCTGAGCGGCCGCGTGACGTAGATGACGATTGAGGGGGGCAATGGCCAGCAGGATTGAGCGACGTCAATTTCTGAAGGCCGGTGCGGCCACCGCACTGGTCTTGGCCATTGATCCTACATCTACGTTTGCCGCCGATCCGGTGCAGAAGTTCAAGATCGGGATGGCGGCAACCACCTGGCTTTCGGCGGATCCTTCGATTGCCACGTACTGGAAAGCGACTGAAGGCATCGCGGCGTTGGATATCGGCGCCACCGAAGCCGATAACAGCAAAGCCGCTTTCGATTCTGCATACGCGAATAAGATAGATGAGTTTCGGGAGCAATCCCGCAAAGTCGGTGTGCAACTCGAGGGTGTCTATCAGGCACTAATGTTGCACGAGACGAACCAGTTGCCGGCCATCAAGGCGAAGGTCAACTCTGTAGCAGGATTTTTAAAAGCCGCCGGTGCCGAGTACATTGCGTTGGGATGGGACGTTCCTTGGGGCCCAGGTAGAAAGCCTTACGTGCGTACCCCGGCCGATGTTCGCCAGGCAATTCGTACGGCCGATGAAATCGGACGAATCTCGCTGGAAGAACACGGAATTTTTATGGCGCTTCACGCCGAGCGAGATATTCCCAAAGATATTACGCTTCAGATCCTGGACTCAACCAACCCCAAGTATCTGCGATTTTGCGCGGACGTAGGTCATCTTACCGCCATGGGCCTTGATGCCCTCGAGACCGTCAAGAAATATGCTTCGCGGCTCGCAGCCAGTCACTGGAAAGACTTTGACCCCAAGCTCGGTGGTCCGAGTTATATGGGGCCGGGTAGCCGCGGCGACTTCGTCGAACTGGGCAAAGGCGTCGTCGATTTCCCTGGGCTGGCGAATTTTTATCGTGAAATTGGATTCGACGGCTGGGTTCAGTTGGAACTGGATCACACACGCGAGGCAAGCATCGCCATCAGCGCGCAGAAGATGAAGGCTTTCGTGACCGAGCAACTGAAACTGCAGATGTTTCCCCGCCCGCACTAAGCTCGGGTCCGTGCGAAAATTGAGGCTCGTACGGACCCCTGCTATGATTTGCAAGTTCCGTTATCTCCGCTCGGCCGAACCTGCGAAGTCAATGCAATCATTTCCCCCTACAACCCGTGCCCGTTTGGGACGGGGAGGAAGAACCCTTGTTTTTGTCTTGCTGACTGCCGTGCTGGGAGCCGCCCAGAAAGATCCGCTACTGGTTCGCGCGCGCCAGGCGCTCGATAAAGACGACATCACAGAAGCCATCGTATTGTTGGAGAAATACCGTCAGAACCATTCGACGGACGCAGAAGCATACAACCTACTCGGGATCGCATACGGTCGTGCCGGAAAAGATGAACAGTCGCTGGCTATGTTCAAGGAGTTTGCCCGCCTGGCTCCAGACTCTCCCGGAGCATATAACAATCTGGGTGCCACCTACCTTCGACAGCAGGATCTGCAACATGCCGAAGCAGCATTTCGTCATGCCCTCAAAATTGCTCCGCAAGATGTCAACGCACTCTACAATCTGGGAGCGCTGTTGAACGCGCGCCACAAATATGCTGAGTCCCGTCCCCTTCTGGATCGAGCCCTCCGTCATGAACATTCCTCTGCCATTGCGTATGAGGCATCCGTAGCCACAGCTGGTTTAGGAGACCGAAAGGCCGCCCTCCGCATTCTCGCTTCCATGGAACCTCCCCAAGATCAGAGCGTTCTACCGTGGTTGAAGCTCGCCGGCACTCTAAATTTTGATGAAGGCAATCTGGGTGAAGCGTCCAGGTCTCTGGAAGCAGCGGCTAAGTTGGCGCCGGATGACAAAGAACTCTCATACACATTGGCTTTGGTTCGGCTGAAATCGAACCAGCCGGACTTGGCGATACCACTTCTGGATCGGGTTTACGTATCCCTTCCAGCCGGTGAGCGGGCCACACGGGAGGCCGCACTGCTGGCCTCGTCTGGTGCCTACGAACAAGCTGCGGCAAAATTCGAAGAAGCTATCGCCGCCGATCCCGGTGCTTACGAGGCCTACTACAATCTTGCGGTGTTGCGGCTGGAGCATTTGAAGGACATCGATGGCGCGCTGGATGCTGCGCACCATGCGCTCGCGATCAGAAACACCGGCGATTTGCAGGATATTCTTGGCGACATCAGCGAATCGCAAAAGCACTTCGGAGATGCATTGAATTACTACCAAGAGGCCGTACGCATAGATCCAGGGAATGACAAGCTTGCCTTTGATCTCGGCGCTGAGCTTCTGCTCCACGAGAATTTCGACACTGCGTTAACGGTTTTCCAGGCGGCGGAACAGCGTTTCCCCAGGGCATCGAAGATTTACCTCGGGCTCGGCACCGCTCAATTCATGCTGGGCAAGACAGCCGACTCCGTGGTGTCTTATCTAAAGGCTGTCGATCTCGATCCCGCATTCGAACCTGCATATCTTTTTCTGGGAGAAGCCTTCAGTTTTGCCGACACCCGCTCCGAGGAAGTGGTAAAGAAGCTCGCGTATTTGGCCGGTAGGCAGCCTCAAACGTTTGGGGCTCAGTATTATTATGGTGCGGCTTTAGTGAAAGAAATGGACCAGGGAGGCGATTTGAAAAATGTCGCACCGGCTCAGTTGGCTCTGCAACGCGCGGCGGCTCTCCGTCCCGATGATGCGCGAGTGCCGTACCAGTTTGGCGAACTTTGTCGTGTCCAAAAGCGTCTTGCCGAGGCAGTTTCCTTTTATCAGAAGTCGTCTGCTCTCGATCCGGAATTTCCCGAACCGATATACAAGCTCGGGCAAGCATACGTTCGTTTGGGGAAGGCGGACGAAGCAAAGAAAGCATTCGCGCGGCATCGAGAAGTTATGACCAAGGCAGAAGCAGCCGTCTATCATCGGGCCAGCGAAATCCAAAGCTTTGTTTTAAAGATGAGAGTTCCCCAGTAATTTACAAAACTGATTCTCGATACGAGAGAGGGAATCCGATCGGCGAAGGAAGAGTGCATGCCTCGTTCACCCAGGAATTCGAAGATATCCGGTAAGAGAGCGCCCAATATTTACGACGTGGCGCGCGAAGCCCAAGTCTCGGTCTTCACTGTTTCTGCCGTCATCAATAAGAAGGACCACGTCGGCGCGGCGCGCAAGCGGCGGGTCGAGGCCGCGATCAAGAAGCTGGACTACCGGCTTAATTCTCTAGCTCAGAGTTTGGCTAGTGAACGAACTCATACCATCGGCGTTGTTGTGCCGGACATCTCGAATCCATTTTTCCCCATGGTGGTGCGAGGCGCCGAAGATGCAGCCCAGAAACAGGGCTACAGTACTCTTCTCTGTAATACCGACGGCAATGCAGAGAAGGAAGAGCTTTATCTGGAGCTGCTTCTTTCTAAGCGCGTAGACGGTGTTTTGCTTACCAAGGCGCCAGGTAAGCTTAGTTCCCGGATCGAGCGCATGATCGCCGACATGAAAGTGCCGGTCGTTTTGATGATGCGCACCTATCCCGGGCTGACCAAGGATGCGGTTACTACCGACGACATGAAGGGCAGCTACGACGCTGTGTCGCATCTCGCCCGAGTGGGGCATCAACGGATCGCGCTGGTCGGCGGTCCATTGAGTGTGAGTAACGGTAAGGCCCGGTGGCAGGGATATCGCAAGGCTCTCAGTGAGAACGGTCTCAAGTTCGAGCCGGAACTGGTATACGAAGGAGATTACCGTATTGATTCAGGTTACAGTGCCGGTCTTTCGCTGCTCACCCATCGCCCTGATGCCGTTTTTATTGCGAATTATCTAATGACTGTAGGTTTCTTGGAAGCTGCGCAGGAAATGGGCATGCGCGCCCCAGATGATTTCGGTCTGGTCACACTGGATGACTACCCGTGGTTGAAACTCTTCAGTCCGCCGATCACAGCCGTAGAGCTTCCGAAGTACGAAGTCGGTAGCGTGGCCACCGAATTGTTACTTGAGCGCATTAGAGGCAAGGTGGGAAGAGGGGAAACCCGTAAAATCATGCCGCAACTGCGGGTCCGGGAATCGTGTGGCTTTCGCCTGCGAACGCGTAGTCTTGCAGGGACATCTCCATCCGTTCGCGGTTAACGGCGTTGCTAATCGCTTCCACGTCAAAATTAAAGGGATGTAGAGCCTTCATGGCAGAGTATGTCAAACGAACCCAGGAGATTCAAAGCGCTTAGAATTAGACGTATTTTTTTACATTCTCTTAGGTTGGTGGAATCAGCTATAATCGATGCTTTACAAAGGTTTTACCAAATTTAACGACTCGGACTTAGGCAACGCCAGGGAAGGCTGCAAACCAGGAGTGGTAATCTAAGCGGTTTGAAAAACTAAAATCTTTGCTGGCATGTTTCCCAAAGGCGAGACGCTGGATATTCGTTGGACCGCTTTTCTAACATTTGATCTGTCTGGGAAGGAATTCTATGACGCCTACACAGAGCTCCGTGATTTACAAGAGCCCATTGTATGAAATGACGCAAACGACCCCCACCTGTCTTTGGAATGATTCTGCCGCGATTGATGAATTGACGTATTCGATCGAACATGGGGCAGTGGGCGCCACCTGCAATCCGGTGATCGTGGTCGCCGCTCTAAAGAAGGAAATGAGTCTCTGGATCGATCGGATTCGCGCCTTGATCAGCGAGTACCCCACCGCCACCGAGGATCAGATTGGCTGGCAGCTGGTTCGCGAGATTTCAATCAAAAGCGCTGCTCTGTTGAAGCCCTGTTTCGAGCAGCAGAAGGGGAGGAATGGAAGGTTATCCATTCAGACCGATCCGCGCCTTTATCGCGATGCCAAAGCCATCGTTGAGCAGGCCGAAGAATTCCGCCGGCTGGCACCCAACATGATCGTAAAGATCCCGGTTGCGAATGCAGGAATTCCTGCGATTGAAGAAGCCACCTATCGCGGCATCAGTATCAACGCGACGGTTTGTTTTTCCTTGCCGCAATGCATCGCAGTTGCCGAAGCCGTGGAGAGAGGTCTGCGGCGGCGTGAGAAGGAAGGCAAGGAAATTGCATCGATGGGGCCGGTCTGCACCATCATGGTTGGCCGTCTGGATGACTGGATGAAAGTAGTTGTCGAAAAAGAACGCATCACAATTGATCCCGGATACCTGGAGTGGGCAGGCGTCGCAGTGTTCAAGAAGGCCTATCAAATTTTCCGTCAGCGCGGTTATCGCATCCGATTACTTTCAGCAGCGTTCCGCAATCACATGCACTGGAGTGAATTCATCGGTGGCGACGTGGTGATTTCGCCCCCTTATTCATGGCAGGTTCGTTTCAATGCGAGCGATGTCGAGATTGTTCCCCGCATCGATAACCCGGTCGATCCCAAAATCGTGAGTGAGCTTTCGAAAAAAATTAAGGATTTCCGGCGAGCCTACTCGGAGGATGGCATTGCTATTGATGAATTCAATTCATTCGCTCCAACACGAAGAACCCTTCGTCAATTTATCGCCGCATGCGGCGATTTGAATGCCATCGTGCGGGACGTTCTGCTCCCGAATCCCGACACCGTATAGGTGACGAGCGCATAGCTGTTGGCGAAGTGAGCGAAAAACCCCGGCTCTGCGCACGTTGGGATTTCTTCTTTCCTCATCGGCTGCGAAGGGAAATAGGCCAGACTTCAACATGATCAGCTTCGTCCGCTTTGAAACGAATCGGGGTGAGGCGAATTGTTCGTGCGGCTCCGGCGCTGCCGGAGGGAATGTCCTCCCTCCGTGGTTCCATACTTCCAAATAACTTAGAGACTCTAGTGAAACGCCGCAATTCGCATAAAGTACGGCGAGGGCGGGATTCTTATGGGTGATTTCACAGGTGTGATTTTGGAGCCATTCGGATGCACCTGGTGCGATCGCCGCTTACGCCACCGCGCGGCAGGATAATCCAAAGAAATCACCAGGAGTATACAGACCCATTTGACTCTGTCACTACTCTCCTCACCCCTTGGGCAGTTGCACTAGAAAACGACTTCTTCGACGTTGGTTTTGAACACCCGCAAACCGCAAGCGTCACCCAGTTGGAGTTCGGCTAAGAGCCGAACTCGGCTTCGCAAGAGGATCATCGGACCGATCTGCCATCCCCGTTAGAGTCAGAGACTTGAATCGGCCGCAACGCGTTGACTTGCCTAACCTCCGCTCCTAGTATGATCCCGCAAAGGTGAGTGTCCTTCGTGATTGGCCAAATTATCTCGCACTACCGCATCGTCGAGAAACTTGGCGGTGGCGGTATGGGCGTGGTTTACAAAGCCGAAGACACGCGCCTAGACCGGTTTGTTGCTCTTAAGTTCTTGCCTGACGATGTGGCCGACGACCCCCAAGCTCTCAGTCGTTTCCGGCGCGAGGCCAAGGCGGCTTCTGCGCTTAATCATCCCAATATTTGCACCGTCTATGACATTGGCGAGGAGGGTGGGAAGGCATTTATCGCCATGGAATTTTTGGCCGGGATGACGCTCAAGCACAGAATTGCTGGCCGCCCATTGGACGGCGCCACGCTGCTAACTCTCGCCGCAGAGATCGCCGACGCCCTCGATGCCGCCCACTCCAGGGGCATTGTCCACCGGGATATCAAGCCCGCGAACATTTTTGTGACTGAACGTGGGCATGCCAAGATTCTGGACTTCGGACTGGCGAAAGTTACGATGCCTGCTAGCCAATTGGCCGAGCAGAATACGCAGACTGCATCTAGTCTCGTCGAGGACGATCTCACAAGCCCGGGGGCCGCATTGGGCACGGTTGTGTACATGTCCCCGGAACAGGTGCTTGGCAAGCCTTTAGACGGTCGCTCTGACTTGTTCTCTTTCGGAGTTGCGCTTTACGAGATGGGAACTGGCATCCTGCCGTTCAAAGGCGAAACGACCGGAGCCGTATTTGAAGCCATATTACATGAATCCCCTGCTGCGCCTCTGGGTTTGAACTCAGCATTACCCGTCGAACTGGAGCGCATCATCACCAGGGCCCTGGAGAAAGACCGAGGGATGAGGTATCAGTACGCCTCGGAAATGAAAGCCGACTTAACAGGGGCAAATCTAGATGCGGTTGGTCGCAGCGCGCAGCGGCAGAGCGCACGAAAGATGGCACCACCTCGCGGCGATTATCGGCGCAGATTTGGAAAGGTAGTGTTGTTAGGCAGCCTCGTCATGATATTTGTGCTAGCCCTTTTTCTTTGGAAGTTTAAGCATCCGACTGGAAGTACCGTAGGAACCGCTATCAGCTCCATTGCGGTGCTGCCAATGCAGAATCTGAACGGTGATTTTAGTGTCGACTATCTCCGCTTCGCTCTGGCCGATGAAGTCGCCAATGTTCTTACCTATTCCCGCACTCTCGATGTTCGTCCCTCAAGCCTGACCAGAAAGTATGCAAATGCAGCGGACCTTGACCCGCAGCGAGTGGGGCAGGAACTTCATGTGACCACGGTTCTGACAGGACACTTCGTAAAACAGGATACTCATCTTCTGATCGTGCTGGAGGCGATAGAGACCGGCACCAACCGTCTCCTGTGGCAAACCAATCTCACTGGCTCCACGCAAGACCTGATTTCCGTACAACAAGAATTGGCCAAGCAGGTCCGTCTGGGTTTGTTGCCTCGGATGGGTGCAGCTGTCGGGTTCCTGGAGACCAGCACACGGCCGAGCAATCAGCAGGCTTACGAGCTTTTTTTACGCAGTGTAGCCGCGCCCCACGATCCCGCTCCCAATCGAGAAGCGATCCGATCGCTCGAGGGCGCGGTGGAACTCGATCCGAATTATGCTCCGGCCTGGGCCGAAATCGGTCAGCGTTATTACTATGACTCCACGTACTCGAACGGCGGAGAAAGGATGTTTCAGCGCTCAAACGTAGCTCTGGAACGCGCTCTGTCCCTCGACTCGAACCTGATCGCCGCCGCTTCTCAACTAATCGTCAACCGGGTTGAACGGGGGGAATTGCTAAAGGCATACGAAGCCGCACTGGCCATGGTGAAACGCCGCCCTGAGAATGCCATGACGCATTTCACACTGGGGTATGTACAACGCTATGCTGGCATGCTTGAGGAATCGGCACGCCAATGCGATACCGCATTAACCTTGGCTCCAGGTAACTACCAGTTCCGATCCTGCGCCTGGACATTTATGGAACTGGGGCAGTTTGATAGGGCCTATGAGTTCGTTCAAATCGACGCCGGGTCTGAGTGGGCCAACTACGCTACTCCTTCCCTTCTGCTTCGGGAAGGCAGATTGCCCGAAGCGCGCGAAGCGGTGAAGCGCATGCCAAAAGCCCCCCACTATCACCGTGATCTTATGGAAGCAGTGGTTGGGCTGAGGCCTCCGTCTGAACTCGATCGGATCGCACACGATGCTGAAACTAGCAGCCCCTCTGATCCCGATCCCGAGCTTTCCTACCACCAAGGAACGCTTTTTGCGTACGCAGGAAAAAAGGCTGCGGCGTTTCACATGCTCAAGATGGCGATCGAACAGAACTACTGCGCCTACTCCAATCTGCTGTCGGACCCTCTGCTGAGAGGGCTGCACCCTGACCAGAGATTTGACATGTTGCTAACCGCAGCGCAGCAATGTCAGCAGGCCGTTCTGAAAAACGGAGCGCCGGAGAGCGCCCAGCCGTAAACCCCTTGTCGTTCTTTCGGGTCAACGCGAGTTTGTCTTTGCAGCCTTGGTAATCCGAAAATGCCAAACGCAGTTTCTCGTCCGGAATAACTGTCGCGGTGCGAGGATTATGGAACATCAGGGGAGCTGGAGGTCGAAGGCGTAGATCTCCTGAGTGCTGGTGTCGCGGGGGAACAGGGGGACTCCGCCGGGGCCGAGACCGGTCCAAGAGCTGGGGCCGAACTGGTCTCGATACAGACGAATTTTCTTCAAGTCGACGAGCTTTTCCATTCTGCCGTCACTGATGCGTAAACGAAAATAGCCCGTATCGCCGGTCAGGATTGTGTCGAAATATATATACGCACTATCAGGTGACCAGGCAAGATAGCCGAATGAATTCACGCTGGTATTCAATTGGCGCCACTTCTGATTCTTCACATCGTAGAGCATGAGCTTGTCGTTGCCAGCAGCGGTGATCGCAAGAATGTAACGGCCGTCGGGGGACCAACGCGGAGCGAAGATCCCTTTGGAATCCGGCACTTGCGAAATCTGCCGAGTCTTAACGTCGAACAACTCGATGTAGGTTTGATCGGCATGAACAAGGTCGTGATGGCCGATGGCAAGCGTGGTGCCGTCCTGAGACCAGGAGGGATCCGTCTCGAAAGCATTCTCGGCGGTTAGAGATTGGGGACTGCCACCATCTTTTGGAATGAGAAAGACCTGCCATGGCTTACCCGGAAAGCTTCCGGAAAAGGCAATCTGCCGCCCGTCCGGCGACCAGTGGGCCAAGGCTGTGTGCATGGGTGGGTAAGTGAGCTGGAGGCGGGCGGTGCCGTCGAGTTTGCTGCGCCACAGCGTGCCCTCAGGATTGCTGACGTAGGTCACCCATTGACCGTCGCGGGAGAAATCCACGTCGCTGGCCGGTATCCCGCCGAGATAGGGAACGAAGTCGGCCGCGTTGGCGTCATAACGGACCAGTTCAGCGCGCTGCTGAACACCCACCACAAATAGCTTCTTGCCGTCTTTGCTGGGAAGAGGCCCACCAAACTGCAGGGGCCCAGTCGTAAATTGGGCGGGCTCCGAAGAGGCCTTGCGCCACCACGGGAGAGAGTCGGGTACGACCCAGATGTTGAGGGCGCCGCCCTTTCCGCTTTGGAAAAAATAATATCTGCCGTCCGGGGTCCACTGGCCGCAGCACTCGGAGGGGGGATCGTTCCAGCCCGAAAGCAAGGGATGCATGTTGCTGCCATCAGCATGGATTTCCCAAAGGGTCGAGGTGTTATTGGTGACATTGGAAACCGTAAAGCGGATGCGGGACCCATCGGGTGAGAACCTCAAGGCGCCGGGAAGGTCAGGTGCAGTCGCGAACTTTCGTGGGTGGGACCCGTCGTGCTCTGCCGTGTAAAGGTCCAAGCCTTTTGCGAAGAGCAGTTTTCCATCTGGCGTCCAGATAGCATCGTGGCCGGAAAGGTCGCTGAGTAGGCGGGGTGAACCAGCAGGAACCGGCATGGCCCAAAAGGAATTGTCTGAAGTGGGATTGCCCTGCGTAATCAGCAGTTCGGAGGTGTCCGCGGAAACATCGGCGAAAACGGGATTTGGGAAGGGCACATCGAGGGGAGCCGTCTCGCCGCCAGCAGCGGCAACTTGCACGATGGTAAACTGCGCTGGCAGACTCTCGGTAAGATAGAGACGATTTCCGTCGGTTCCGAGACTTAATTTGGGGAGGCCATCGTTGGTGATCTGCCTTGATCCGACAATTCGCGGCGGCGAAAGTGGCGCGCGCAGCCAGATTGCGAGCAGCGCGAGGGCTAGTAACCCTGCGGGTATCGCGGACCACTTCAACCATCGCGGTGAGGTCTGCGCTGGCACGGAGGGGGCTGCGGCAAGGGCTATAACAGCCGACCGCCCCGAGTCCGTATCGCGTTTCAGTCTCTTCAGATCCGTTTCCAGGTCGGCGGCAGAGCGGTAGCGCAGGTCGCGATCCTTCTCCAGAGACTTGTTGATGATGCGTTCTAGTTCAGAGGAGAGATCGGGATTGAGGCGGACTGGCGCGACTGGAGCGCGGTTGACGATCGCCTCGCAGATCATGGCGGAGGTTTCGCCGCGGAAGGGCATGGCGCCGGTGGCCATCTCGTACAGAACTGCGCCGAAGGAGAACAAGTCGGTGCGGGCATCGAGTTCTTTGCCACGGACCTGCTCTGGCGACATGTAGGCGACCGTACCTACCATGGTGCCTGGGCTGGTCAGGTACTCTTCATTCACAGATTGGGTTTGGGTGTTGATGGCCGCAATCTGACTGGAGGAGGTTAGAGCGGGTGCGAGTTTGGCCAAGCCAAAGTCGAGAATCTTGGCGCGTCCGCGTTCCGTGACGAAGATGTTGGCGGGTTTGATGTCGCGATGGACGATGCCTTTGCTGTGCGCAGCATCGAGAGCATCGGCGATCTCGATGGCGAGCGGTAGCAGAATCTCGAGGTCGAGAGGGCGGCTCGCGATGTGCTGTTTCAGGGTCACACCATCCAGGTATTCCATCGCGATGAAGGCGAGCCCGTTTTCTTCGCCGATGTCGTGAATTGTGCAGATGTTGGAATGGTTTAGGGCGGAAGCCGCCTGCGCCTCGCGCTGGAAGCGGGCCAGAGCTTGTGGATCGGAGGCCACTTCGTCAGGCAGAAACTTGAGCGCGACGAAACGGTGAAGACGAATGTCTTCGGCCTTGTAGACCACGCCCATGCCGCCGCCGCCGAGTCTTTCGACGATGCGATAGTGCGATATGGTTTGGCCGATCATGAGTGGCGCAGCGACTCAGGGTACCATGTTCGTAGAGCTTCGAAGGCAAAGCCAACGGAACGCCCCACACTCACCTTTGATTCCGCTCCGAGGCGAGTTTCGCCGATTCGATTCTGCCTCCTCAGAGAATGGTAAACTGTCCGCCTTTCAGGGCGTCAGCAATGAATATCATAGGACTTGGCACCTACCGTCTGCGTCGGAAGCTGAGAGTCATGAGCGATGAAGACCTATGGTGGCTGTTCTTCCATCACCGGCCGGGGTGTTCACGCGAGTTCTGGGGAGAATTGGAGAATCGAAAAGCTGCTGGCATCTTGTCCAAAGATAGCCCATTCTGGACTGTTAGTAACCGCCCCCGATACCTTCAACCAAGTCCCGCCGACAATTCCAACCTAGTTGAACTCACTCGCGAGGAATGGGAAGCGCGAAGACGCCGGAAGATGTTTCGACTGATTTCGGCATGAATAGCGGCACATCACTGCACACCCGGAAAGGGCAAGCTTCGCGCTCAGCAAAACATGGTGCGGACGCACTCGAGCAATGCAGGCACTATGACCCGTTAAAGTGATAGCATCGCGCCCGAATATGAGAACAAATCGATCTTCCTCCGCACTGGTCGTTGTTGCGCTCTTTCTCGCCCTGATCTCCGCTGCTTCGGCGCAGTCCGGAGCCACCTCGACACACCCCATTGTGCTGCATGCGGCGCGTTTGCTCGAAATCGACACTGGACGGTTACTGAAACCGGGCGAGGTGCTGGTGCAAGGCGAACGGATTGCCGAGGTTGGCTCGGCGGTAACACATCCGGCTGGAGCGGAAACAATCGATTTAGGCGACAGCACTCTGTTGCCGGGCTTGATTGATGCGCACGTCCACCTATTTCTGCATCCCGGTGCAGAAGATTTGCAGACGGTTGAAGAATCAGTGCCGCAGCGAACAATTCTGGCGGTTCTGGCCGCTCGTGCCGACCTCATGGCAGGCTTTATAGCGGAACGTGATATGGGGACCGAAGGAGCAGGTTCGGCCGATACTGCGGTTCGCAATGCGATTGATCAAGGTCTGGTTCCTGGGCCGCGCCTGCGCATCAGTGGCAATGCAGTGGATATACTCGGCGGTCACGAAGACGCCCTCCATTACAATCCCGAGCAGCACGTGTTCTCGAATGCCAGCTGTGCTAACAATGCGGCGGAGCTAGTGACGGTCATTCGCCAGCAGGTTAAGGAAGGCGCCGATTTCATCAAGATCTACGAAACAGGCCCGGACTCCTTACGTGATGGCCACCTTTCCACGCCTTACCAATATACCGATGCCGAACTCAGTGCCGCCGTGCAGGAGGCTGCGCGCACTGGCAAGGGCGTCGCTGTCCATGCCACCGGCGAGCCGGGCGCGCTGTATGCCGCGCGGGCCGGCGTTGTCTCCATCGATCATGCCTACCAACTCGGCGACGAGACCATGCGGCTGATGAGTGAAAAACAGATCTTCGCAGTGCCTACGTTCACGATTTCAGAGTACTTTGCCGATCACGCGGCCTCGCCGGCGCAAGCTGCGCAGGATCACCAGATGCTCGACTTGCATGCTCAGGAGTTTCGCAAGCAGCTTGCGGCCGGGGTTCCCTTCGCAATTGGATCGGATGTGGGCCCGTTTCCGCACGGCACACAGGCCCGGGAGTTCGTGCTCTTGGTGAAGTATGGCATGACGCCGCTGGCCGCCCTGCAGTCGGACTTGCTTAACGGCGCAAAATTGCTTGGTTGGCAGGGGCAGATCGGAGCGCTGAAGCCGGGCTACCTGGCCGACGTGATCGCTGTTCCTGGCAATCCGTTACAGGACATCAGCGTGTTGCAACAAGTGAAGTTCGTTATGAAGGGTGGCGCGGTGTACCGAAGATGACCGCATACGAACTCTTGTCGAAAATGGACAGTCCCGGCACACGGAATACCGGCCCGCACACGGAAGTGACTCTCCGATCGCCCCTTGGTCCGAAAAAAATATCACGTGGAAAACGAAGAAGAAGAATGCTGCGCACCCGCGGAACTCGCCCAGATTCAGAGCCGTCTCTTCTCGTAGTAGGACTCGGAGGGCTCCGTAATGGTGCTTAACATGCCTACAGCGGAGCCATCGGCTTAGAATAAGCATTCCGGCGAGAGCAGCACTGCCGTGGCTCAAGATACCGTCACAATCTTACCGGGTTCGCGCTTTCGAGCCGCCATGACGGTGGCCATCATGGCGGATGCACTCCAAATCGTCGTTTTTCCGTTATTCATCGAAGGCGCTTTGTCACCCGCCGATGACGTGCTCGACCTTGCAGTCGCAGCCGTATTGGTTCGCTTGCTCGGGTGGCATTGGGAATTTCTGCCAGCATTCGCTGCCGAACTCGTGCCGGGAGTCGATTTGGTTCCGTTCTGGACGCTTGCGGTCGCCAACGTTTATCGCAAGTGGAAACAGATCACGGTCACCGCAGAAGAAACTCGCGAGCAGCGCCCAGCGCTAAAAGCCAGCAGAGTTCTTTGTAGGACGCCGCGAATCAAATAGAGGTCGGGATGGCAGGCTTCAATGTGGGACAACTTAAAGTCGAGGTCACGAACCCCGATTCGTGCGTGGCCAATCAATCCGCCAGCATCCCGCGGATTATGACGGCATTCTGGCTGGGGCTCCGGCCAATTACTGGACTGCGCTGCTCTCGACTGCCGCGTGGGACACGCAGGCGCTGACCCTTGATGCGGCCAGTCTTATTCCTCCGGCGAAAATTCCCGCAATCTCCGCTGCCGTGCTGGCAGCATGCGATGAACTCGACGGGGTGCGCGACGGCATCCTCAGCGATCCGCGGCAGTGCCGCTTCGATCCGGCGACGCTGCTGTGCAAGGTTGACGAAGACACCGACAAGTGCCTGACCGCGCCGCAAGCCGCCGCGCTGAAAAAAAATCTACGCCGGCCCGCATGATTCATCTGGACACGAGATTTTCCCCGGTTATTTGCCTGGCGCGGAAGATGGACAGGGCGGTTGGGGACGGTGGATTACCGGACCAGCCCCGTCAAGGGCTTGTTGGCGTTCTTCGCAATCGGGTACTTTTCGAATATGGTCTATGAAAAATCCAATTGGAATAATAAGACGTTCAACCTCGAGCCCGAGATGAAGTCGGCCGATGAGAAAACTGCAAGCGCGCTGAACGCGATCAGCCCAGACCTGAGGGCTTTTGAGGCTCGGGGCGGGAAGCTAATTCTGTATCACGGCTGGGAGGACCCAGCGATTCCCGCGATCAACACGGTCAACTATTATCAGAGTGTCCTTGCGACGATGGGACCGCGCGCAGGTTCATTCCTGCGTCTCTACATGGTGCCTGGAATGCAGCACTGCGATGGTGGCCCGGGTCCCGATTCTTTTGGCCAAGTCGGCAAGTTGACGTTCGACGATCCTCAGCACAGCGCAAATGCTGCGCTGGAACAGTGGGTGGAGAAGGGCACGGCACCGTCCACGATCATCGCCTCGAAGAACTCCGCCGAGGACGAGCATCATGCCACCATGACGCAGCCCCTGTGCGCTTATCCGCAAGCGGCGAAGTATAAGGGCGGCGGCGACATTAACGATGCGACGAACTTTGTGTGCGAGGCGGGAAAGTAACCGGAGCGCGGTTTTTGATCAACAATCACCGATTCTAAATCGGCTGTACTAATTCTTCTGCTTGCCCTCGTGCCGCTCGATCCGAAGTTGAATCACGCGGTCGATGAAGTGGGTATAGGCTCCGAATGCGCGTCATGGCGAACCGCACAATCGCGGGTGCGCCATCTTCAGAGTGACAATGATATTGATTTGATTACCGGTTCAGATCCACCACAGCGACCTTGTTCACGCCGCTGCATGCCAGATACAGCCGTTGATCGGGAGTGGCGACCATATTGCGAACCACGCCGCCGCCGGATGGGATCTGCTGCGTGCTGAAAATCTCCGACTTAGGATCAAACTTTACCAAGGTGTTGGGTTTCACACCCGACTCGCTGTACCAGACGTCGCCATCCTTCGTGACAGCAATCCCGTACGGTTCTGAGTCCGCACCTCCAGGTGATGTCCATTCTTTCAACAGCTTTCCACCCGCCGGATCAAAGTGTCCCAGATAACCGCGCGCAAAATCTGTGTAATAGATCGTGCCGTCAGGCGCCAGCGCGATCCGGCGCGGGCGGGCGTTCGCAGCTGGCAGTGTATATTCGCGGATTTTCATCGTGTTTGGGTCAATGCTGGCCAGCTTGTTCGTACCGAATTCACAGAAGAAAGGTACGTTGTCTTGTGTAACCACAATGCCGTAGGGAACAGCGTGTGACGTAGGTGATTTGGCGAGGATCATCTTGCCGGTTTTCGGATCCAGGCGTCCGATGTAGTTGGTCTCCTCATTGGTGAACCACAGAATCCCATTGTGGTCGAATACGGGCGTATGTGGGTCGATCTCGGCTCCGTCCGGTGCGTGATATTCGCTAATCTCACCGGTCTTGGGGTCGAGCTTGCCGATGTAACCTCCGGAGATTGCGGTGAACCAGATGTTGCCGTCTTTGTCCGCCACTAGGCCATGGGGCCCGGAATTTGGTGTCTTCAGCGGATATTCCTTGAACGCTCCCGTCGTCGGATCAAGCCGACCCAGCTTATTCGCCCCCTGGCCTGTGTACCAGAGTGAGCCGTCGGGTGCCAGTGCAGGATCGTGCGGCCGCGACCGCGGTGTCGGAACCTCATATTCCTTGATCTGCACGTTCAAAGTTCCCACCGTCGCGAATCCGGCAACCGCGGCAGCCAACACGAATGAATACAGTTTGCGCAGAGACATAAGAGCTCTCCTTACACGAAAATTGTAGTCCTTTGTTCCGGTTCTTTCCCAAATTGGATCGCCTAGACGGGCCCTTGCGCTCTTTCCCCTGAGGGTTCTTATCCTGAGGGTTCTTATGAAGATCACACGCAGTCAAAGAGGGTCATAAACCCGAAATCCATGTGGAGCTGCGGCTTATGGCAAGGTTTTCCTGAGGGCGTGACATTGTGCCGGGTGACGTTAGAAGAATTAAGTACCTGCGACTGCGGCTGCCAGAGGAACCTCGGCGGTGACACGCATAAGGAAGGCCAGCCTCAGCCTCATGAGTTTCGGGGGTAATTCCCCCGATCCACTCGCCGAGCTTAGCCGACGCTCGCATGGCTGGTACGCCGTTGGCTAAGCTTAAAAGCCTGCCGCAAACGTGTGGCGCAAGTTGATATTCTCGTTTAACTGAAAACTCGAATCTTGCACTAGACACTAGGAGGTTCGCCAGAAAAACAGTTAACGTGACCCCGCTAGAAAGCGCTGTTGGCCACCGGCCTCACTTCGGCTACAGCCGCAACGTGCGAGCGTCCGTGACGCCTCTCCAAGGCAAGGGGTGTGGCGACCGACCTGACCAGGCTGCGAACTTGGCCCATGGTACAGCTAGGTTCCCGCTGGAGACGGTGTCGCGGTTTGCGTGGTGATACGGGCTGGGTTCGCTGTTGCAGGACCAGAGAGCACCTTCTCGGCCTATTTGCTTCCTTGCATTTCCCTGAGAGTCCTTGTTCTTAGTTCAGTCCTTCGACAACGTAGAGGTAAGACAGGGTGCGTCCCACACTATAAGTGTAGAAGTTTCCATCCGGCGTAATGCGCCCGGCACCGATGCTAGAAACGCCCGAAAGATCTGCAGGTGCGTGCTCATGGTGCAGTCGGCGTTGTCCCGTCTTAATGTCCACGACGTAGACCTTGACCGGAGTCGAAGAAGTATCACTAACATAGATCGATGCGTTGTCGCTGGTCCATCCGAGTACAACCTCGTCGGCGTGAACAAAAGGCAACGCTTGAGGAGTTTGATCCCCCGCGAGTGGAACCATCCAGAATGCATTATCCTTGCGCCCCAGCACAGACTTGCCATCAGGAGAGACCGCAGTACCTCGAAAGCCCTCCGGCCCGAAGCTCCGTGGCGCGGAGCGATCCAGCATCTGGATGTAAGTACGCGGGGCCTTCCCAGCTTCGGTGGCAATCATAATCACACCCTTCCCGTCAGGCAGGAAGCGAACGCCTTCGCCCGTGTGGAACAGTTGGCCGTCGGCGAGGCTCATGGGCTGCCCGGCACCGGTAGGCAACAGTATCGTGGGCGAAGGCTGTTTCACGCCGCTGGATGCCACCCACTTTCCATCCGGCGATATGTCCAGGGCCATACCGGAACCCAACCGAATAGCGGGCGAGCCATCCGTTTTGCGGAGGAAGACTGTGTAATCCGCTCCGCCACCTTCGCCGTCTTCCTCCAGCACCGCCCATTGTCCGTCATTGGAAACGCTGCGTCCGAGCGTCCAGTCAAACCAAGAAAGGTCTAAATCCCTGTCCTGGCCCTTGCGGCGACCGTAAAGTTCTTGTCGGGTGGCCTCGTTGGTAATCAGGACCTGCCCTTCCTTGCTGATATCGAAGAGATGCAACCGGCCTGGGATGTGCAAGAGATCTCGTAACCGGCCGCTCAGATTGACGGCATACAGCGCACTGTTGATACCTGCATCGCTGCCGGTGAACCAGATCTCATCTCCGGAGCGGGACCACGCCAGACCGGTGAGGTCGCTCCATTCCTTGGTCAACCGTTTTGCATTGCCGGAGAGGTCCACCACCCCTACGTAACCGCGTGTGTCCCCAAAATTGGGATGATCGAAGAAGGCGATCAATTTGCCATCTGGCGAGACCGCGGCATCTGTGATGTCGCCTGTGTTTGTGGAAAGGATGGTTTTCCCGATCGGATATTCCAGACGGCATTCTGGACCTACCATGTGAACCGCAGCCAGAGCTCCTCCGTCCTGGCTCCAGGAAGCCTGTAGCACGTCGCCCAGCAGTTCGCGCGGCGCTCCTCCCGTCAATGGCACGACTGAGAGCATGCCCCGCGGAATAATGTTGTTGTCCGTTTTCTGGCGGATCGCCATCTCTCCCTTAGAGGAGATGCTCAAAACCTCGCTGTCCATTAGGTCAATCGGCCGTGACATCAGTGCGTCGGTTCGCGTCGTGTAGACCTGTTGTTTTGCGGCGCCATTCCACGCTGCGCTGTACAGGATGCTCTGCCCATCAGGAGCGAACTTTGCCCCGTAAATCGAGCCGCGCTGGAACGTGAGCTGGTGAAAATGGGGCGAGAGCCGTGGCGAGTTATCCCTTGCCGCGTAATAAGTGCCCGCTAACACCAGCACCGCAACCAGTACTGCACCGGCTTGCTTCCAATTAGACCGCCGTTGGTCGGTGACGGCGGTCAAGCGGGAACCCGTGCCCGACTGGCTGGAAATCGTGTCCAAGTCGAAGGCGACGTCGCTCGCCGACTGGAAGCGCTGCGCCGGATTCTTTTCCAGACAGTGCCGCACGACGCGGTCCAACCCGGGCGTGAGGTTGGGGATGACTTCCTGCAATTCTGCGGGTTCTTCCTTGAGGATGGCGTTCAAAGTTTCGACGCTCGAATCACGCTTGAAAGCCCGTTTGCCGGTGAGCATCTCATAAAGGATCGCGCCGAGGGCGAAGATGTCAGAGCGATGGTCAGTCGCCTGGCCTCGTACCTGCTCGGGCGACATGTAGCCGACGGTGCCCAACACCTGGCCGGGGGTAGTGCCTGATTGGGGATGGTCCACCGTCTGTTCGGGCGTGGCGGAGCCGAACGACTCTTCCCGGAACAGCTTGGCCAAACCGAAGTCCAAAATTTTGATGCGTCCGTCGTTCAGTACGAAGATGTTGTCCGGTTTCAGATCGCGATGAACCACTCCTTTTTCATGGGCGGCTGCCAGTCCCCTTGCGATTTGCATGCCGTAATCGATGGCCTTGCGCAGGGGTAAAGATGATCCCTCCATGTGCTGGCGCAGGCTTTGGCCTTCCAACAGCTCAGAGACCAGATACGGGGAACCGTTGTGCGTGCCGGTGTCGTAGACGGCCAAGATGTTGGGATGGTTAAGCGCGCCCACCACGCGCGCTTCTTGCTCGAAGCGACGCAGCCGGTCTGTATCCTGGGCAAACGAAGGCGGCAGGGTCTTCACTGCCACCTCGCGCCGCAAGCGTGAGTCTCGAGCGCGGTACACCTCGCCCATTCCACCCGCGCCCAAGAGAGATAAGATTTCGTACGGTCCGAGTTTGGTGCCAGAGACAAGTGCCATGGGTAGGGGCAATAATATCATTGGGATTCGCAGGGCGACGGTAGGTGCTTATAGCGGATGAACCATTGGTAGCGGAATTTGATCAGGAAATGTTCCGCATCTATGAAAGGGCGCGCTCGGAAGCTAATTACAATGCGACCCGGTTTCTGCACATGCTGTATGAACATCGTGGCCTGGAAGTTTTTGGGGCTTGGAACTGCCGACACCAGCTTCTTCCTTTGCGACGTGGCTCCGCCAAGTCGAATGACCCGGTCTCCCGATTCGATAAAGTCACTGGTCTAGCGTAAATCCGTTGGAGAGGGCTTCGTGGGCTGGTCAGGAACGATGAATTCTTCTGTTTCGCTGGTCGAGCGGTCTACGATCTATTTAGCAAGCTGGTTTGGATCGCGTGGACGTTTGCCTTTGCCGACTGTCATGATGGATTTGAAATCTCCTTTAATGGCACTTGTAATGGCACTTGCGGTATCGCGCTTCTTCCGAGAGATCGCCAGCAATAGGTAGACGACTGCGCTACAAATCAGCCACTGAAGCACAACGGCAAGGAACAAGTAGCCGACCTGACCCTCGAATCCGGGATGTTCGGCCTTGGCCAGCAATGTGACAAAGTACGAAGCTGGCTGAAGGGGCCATTCACCAATCACATCGGCCCATTGCGGCGGTAGAAACTTTGCTGTGACAATAACCGCAAAAAATATTAAAACCTCAACTCCGAGGCCGATTCCAAGAGCTGCCGCTAATCTGCGCCATTTGAATTTGGCCAGTTCCATTTTCGTGATCAGTTCCGCCACAATGATGCCACAGGCCAGATGCTAAAGCGATACATTGAAACTGACCCACTACCGAAAATTCGGTAGTGTCTGAAATGTGCGTTGAAGAAGTAGAGGAGTACCTTTTACGGCTTTTTCCAGTCGGTTAGGCTTTTCAGCTCTTCTACGATTCCGATCAATCTTTGAAACCGCCGTTATTGTCGGCTGCAGCGGAGCCGTATTTAGGGCCGAGAGAATACCGGCGGTTCTTTTCGGTGAGTTCAGCTATTTCCTGCCTCAATTTCTTGACACGCTCTGTGATGGGTGGCGGCACAACGATGATCTTCTGTAGCACGGAGTGTAAGGCTTGGAGAGGCACGATGTCTGAGCAGAAGTGACCTTCGCTAAGTTGTGGATGCCGTGACAGGGAAAATGGCTTGCAGTCTGGACATATCAAAAGAAGATGCGCGATGATGATAGGCGAGAGGACAAGAGAAACAGCGCGGCTCTTCTTCAAGCCCGTTCACTTTTCATAGTGGCTACCCGTCAAGTTCACGCACGGCCCACCTGACGAATTCATGCCTGAGAACGCCCGTTCAAAACGAGCGAGATATTTTCGGTTCGCACAAGGCTGGCCAAACTCAACTGGCCTTTTCATTTCTCACAGGCCAACGCTCATCAATCTCCTTCATAATCTCTTCCGCCCAGCGTACCGCGTCCGCTATTGCGCTCATAGTCGCTGGCACTCGCTTTCCTCCATCGTATTGAGCCATTTCCACGCTGCAAGGATTGAGGCCGCAATCAGGATCACGCGCTTGCGGCTTTCATCCACGGATGCAGTTTAGCATATTCGCTTTTATTTCGCCGTTGCCGTCTAAATGAGTTCATGAAAGCAAGGCGGGACGCGGCATTTGACCCGTCTCCGTTCCAGCCACCACGTTGTGATGTACACTTAGGGCGTTGTTTTTGCCCGTAATTGCTCTAAACAATTATGGCAACCGAAGACCCATCGTCTCCCGAGATCCTTTACCCAGCGTGGCAGTATGAGTACCAAGCCGCTCTTGTCGAGGTGGACCGCGAAAAGCTCCACCAGCGAGTCCAAGCCGCCGAAACCGCAATCTTCAAACGGCTTCAACAACTTTCGCAAAACGCCGATGATTTCGTCGAGAGGCAGGTCATCGAAGATGCCCTCCACAGTCTTCGCGCCCTCAAGCGGGACGAGCTAGGTTTTCCTGACTGGGAAAAGAAAAAGGCTTGATTTCACGCGGCCTCGCGGTAGAGAAGACTTCGCGCTTTGGTAACAAGTGCAGAGACGGGTTTCGATTTTGAAACTAGATCGGACACGCCAGCGTGGACCGCTTCGTCCCTAACAAACGAATCAACATAAAGTGTAAATAGGATGATCGGCACCGATGGCATTCGCTCTTTAAGCTCCCGAGCCGCGTCAAGGCCATTCATGACAGGCATAGAAAGATCGAGGACAATCAAATCAGGATGTAATTTGAGGGCCTTATCGATTGCCGCTTTTCCATTCTCTGCTTCGCCGCAAATCTCAAAGTCGGATTCGACTTTAAATGTCTCACAGATCATCTGACGGGCATACGCGTTGTCATCGACGATCAAGATAGTCTTTGCCATACCTTGCCATACGTGGTGCGACCTTGACGTGAGGCCAGACTTTTAAGGCAGTCCGTCCGCTCACGACCAAGGTGGCATACGCTTGCGATGCAGCCGTTTTATTCAGGTTGCATCCAGACGTTATTTTTGCAACCATCCCTAGCCTCACGTCTGCCCTCTAAACCCTCGGCTGTCTGGGTGCTGCATGGATCGAAGCCGCAAAGATTCATCCACCTAAACAATTAACTTTGCTTTTTGTTCGCTACATCGTGTTGCACTTTTTCTTCGTCTTGACTTCGACATTTTTCCTTAGCAATAATTTAGAAAAATCTTGCCTTGAGGGCGGCAGGAGGCTGTATGAGCACTGAATACAGGTGGTTCAATCTGTACGAGGCTGCGATTCTGGAAACAGACTGGTCGAGGATCGAAGAGCATATCCAAGTGGCAGAGAATGGGATCAAAGCGAGGCTACACGAATTCTCAATGAACCACGGTGGGACACCAGAAGAAAATCGAGCCATTGCGGATGCTCTGAACGGAATCGGCACTCTGCGGAAAGAAGTGGCCGCGTGGCAGAAATCGCAGCGGACGGGTTAGCTGGCATCAAGCTAGCTTGTTCAGTTCACCACAGAGTTGGCGGAGGCGCTCGTTTCTTTCAGCGTATCCGTCAATCTCCTCTAGGGTCATTTTCTTTGTGAACGCTCCAGCCGTGGCGTTCAGGAATTCTCGCTGCTGATCCAGAAGACTCGACATCTCGGTGCTTATTTCGCCGATCCGTTTGTGATTCATTGGCCTGCTGCTCATCTAAGAACGCCCTGCACGTTCTGTCTGCCCGCCAAGGTACCCCACCGCCATACCCTATTTACTGTATTCGTCCATCGCCATACCGTATTTACTGTATCCAGCGACTACGACACAGGTACCCCCTGCAACAACCGTGCCGTCGCTGAATGCGCTGAATGCGGTGCGTCGATTTGTGCTGACTGCAGAACATGGTGTTGTGGGCAATCATTCTGTGAGTGGTGTGGTGATTACCACGTGACTGCTGAATGCATCAGAAAGCCTGTTCAAAACGAACGAGAACTTTTGGTTCGCAGAGGGCTGGTTAATTTCCTTTCACAGGCCGCGTCAAAAGTGGTCAAGTTTGCACAGTTTCGCCCGATTAAGGACTGGTATTTTTTGTTGTGAAAGTGTTTCTAGCCCTCCCCCGCAACGAGGGATGGCACCCGCAGCGGCGTCATCCCTTTTTGTTTCCATGCCCCGAACCACAGCCGCTAGTCACCAGAAAATCTGTTCGATACCTAACTGACCTCTGTTTTCTGGCTTCGTAATAATTAGGGAAAAATCTTGCCCTTGGAGGCGGCGGGAGGTTGTATGAGCGTGGAATATTGCGATTGGAAAAAACTTTACATTGCTGCCGTTTTGGAGACCGACTGGTCAAAAATAAAGCAAAAGATCCAAGCAGCGGAAAATGGGATAGGAGCGAGGTTGCACGAGTTCTCTTTGAACCACGGCGGGACGCCCGAAGAAAACCAAGCAATTGTGGATGCTCTGCACGGATTGGACGTCCTGCGGAACGAGGTCGCTGTGTGGACGAATCGGAACATGCGAGATGGTTAGCGTCTCAGTGGACGTCTCGATGCCCGAATTGGGCACCCGTTCGGAAAAAAATAGCTGTGCGCGATGATGGACTCCGACTCTGAAGGGCGGCTTGAGATCAGTAACGAGCTGGTCCGACTGTTAGCTCAGCAGACTGAGTTTTTCAAAAACGGTGCTAGGCGTGAGCACACCCCAGATGAGGTTCGTGAATTCGAACGGTCCCGCGCACGCGTCCAAGAATTGTTCGAGCTGCTAGAGCAGCTGAGAAAAACAGCCTAGCCTAAGATGGCCGCTTCCCTTGAGGATTTATAAGCCACGGATTATTGCGCGATTATGTATACCGCACTTCTCATAAAAGTAGTGCAAACGACGATGCCTCTATGATATATCTGCTTCGTACCAAAGCCGCGCCACACGCCAGTTTGAGGTGCAGCGACTGGGGGCGTCTTCTTCGGGGGAGGGCGACGCTCCCCAAATTTCCAAATCCATAGCTTTTGAAAACTCAGGCCGATTTGCTCTTATCTGTGCATTTGTGTTGCGCGAATTGAAGCTGCAAGCTCTCCTGCGCGTCGGAAACCCTGTTCATCGCAGTCATCGGGATTTTTAGCTCTCGATTGCAAAGCGAACAGATCCCAACCACAGGAATTTGCCCTATCCATTTTGAAACCCTCAAATGTTTCATGCCATGATCCATCAGCAGAATGCAGTAACTGCGCGGGAAATGCTGCTCACTTTTGAACATGTTGAACGGGTCAGGTACGCTAACAATTGTTTCGCAGGTTGGCTCACATCTGGTAAGACCTAGATTAGAGACGGGATCGTTAGTGCCTAAGCCGATCTTCTCTGCATTGGACAATGCTGAGACTGACAGGCTTTCTCCGAATCCGAAGGCCGATGGAATCCTTTATGGCTTGTACCAGCCTGAAGGAGAGCGGTTGACGCTTTTCGTATGCGCGGACAAGGACGGAACGGAGCAGCTCGACTTCAGCGTCTGGCACTGTAACTCCTGGTTACGAAGGTTAAGAACTATCTGCATTCATGCGAAGCCTGATTTCTCCAGAGCTTGGGATGAATAGGGTAATTGGCAGGATAGACGGATGTGCGGGACTGCGTCTGGTCAATACTGCTCTGTGGAAATCACCTTCTATTTTCTTTGAACTTAGCCCAACGCCGTCTCTGCGCAGCGGCTATTTTCTTCCGAGCAGCTAGGCTCATGATTCGGCGTGCGCGTTTGGGCAGTCGATATACACCAGCGAACGCTCTAAGCGCGGCGTCCATAGCTGATAGCTGCTTTGCAACGCGGTCTCTTTCCTTTCGCAACTGCTTCACTAATGAAGACAAGTTTGGCATGAGTACCCCCTCGGGGCGCGATTGTAACAGAGCGCTACTTTGCCTTACGCCACTCTGAGCAAGTGATATCTATGAACGGGGTGCAATTCTCCGCAGCGGCAACCGCGTTTGCAATGTCGCACCGTGCCACATCGGGCTCGAAGCCTGTTGACCTCCAGCCCGATCCGGCCAGATCGTCCTTTTCAGGCTGTCTTGGCTTCCTTCAGGATTGGATGTCAGGGTCGGGGATATCTTCACGGCGACAAAGGTGGGATGAGTTGCTACTGCGGCAGCCCGACTTTGCGCACTAACTCAGCGAAACGTGGATCGGAACGCAGGGGATCGAGTAAGAAGTCAGTCTTCAAGTTCACTAGATATATATCGCGTTCCTGATAAGCGGTGTTGAGCCATCGGAAAGCCTGATCTTTGTCTCCCAAATCGGCGTAGAGGCCAGCGATTCCGTATGCAGACGAGTAGCCGGTCTTGCGTTGCGATTGCCGGGTCTCAATGCCTTTCCTGAGAGCACCCTTCCAGCCCCCTAAAAGAAATCCCTGCTCCATAGCGGAAGCGAAATCAGAAATGTTTTCGGTCATCGGAAAGTTGGCCATAGACCTTCCATTCCTCAATGACCTGCGGGTACATGCGTTCTCCCCAATAAGCACCAACTAAACAACCGTGCGACTCGGCGAATGTCGGATTATCATTTGCCACCTTCTTGCACGCTCCGAGGGCCTCGTCATATTGCCTTGCCGAAAGGTAAACGGCTCCGAAATTCGCGCTGATGATCGGTGACAGTGGATCGAGTTGGTGAGCACGATTGACTTCAGCAAGGGCTTCCTGCTGCCTCCCCCCAATCGAGGCAATATCCTGTGCGTACCACGAATGTGCTGTGGCATCGTTGGGATCAAGTTGTAAAGCCTTCTTGTACTCAGCCTCTCCTCCGGCAAAATCCCAGTCGTACTCAATCTCATTGCTTCCCAGAACGGCGTGGGGACGGGCCAATGACGGGTCTAGCTCCAACGCCTTGCGGGCAGCGGCATTCCCCTTTGGATAGTATTCGCTGGGAGCGCCACCATATACGGGTAATACGCTATAAGAATCCGCCAGACCCGCATACGCCAAAGCGTAGCCGGGGTCTTTCGCGATAGCTTGATTGAAATAGGAGATTGCCGTTGCAACGTCTACAGCCGTCCGTTTGTTCCAGTAGTAACGGCCCTTCAAATACAGCTCATAGGCTTCTGGATTTTGCGTACCCTGTTTGGTTACCTGCCGTTTTTCTGAGTTACTGAGTTTGGAACGCAATTGTTCAGCAATGTCGCCCGCGATCTGCTGCTGCAACGATAAGATGTCTGTGCTCTTTCCGCTGTAGTGTTGTCCCCAGACTTCAGTGTTATCCCTAACATCGGTAAGTTCCGCACTCACTTCCACGTTGTCCCCGTGCGGTGTCACGCGTCCGCTCACCAGCGCCAACACCCCGAGATCGTTGCCTGCCTTCTGCACATCCGCGTCCTTCCCTTTGTAGCGGAAGACAGAGTTGCGAGACTTCACCTTTAGTTCGGGCACATGGGTCAGGCTAGCAATCAGCGATTCCGTGATGCCGTCGCTGAGATAATCGGTATTCGCATCTCCACTCACATTGACGAAGGGGAGCACGGCAATGGACCCAATCTGAGCTTTGATAGATCGCAAGTACCAAGTGCCACCTGCCGCCAGTCCAATGGCGACGATGCAGACCGCTAGAACGACGACCCTGAGCTTGCCACGTTTCAGCGTCTTGTCAGGTAATTCGTAGGCCTCCCAGCGATTCTGGTGGACTCGGTATCGCGCTTCAGCCGTTGCAGGTCGGTTCGAATGTCGGAAGCATGTTGATACCGGAGATTTCGATCTTTTTCCAAACACTTATTGATGATGCGTTCCAGTTCGGCTGGCAAGTCAGGATTCAGACGTACTGCCGAGGTTGGTGCCCCACCCAGAATCGCATTGAAGATTACCCCAGAACTTTCTCCACGGAACGGCAACGTCCCAGTCGCCATTTCGTAGAGAACAGCGCCGAACGAGAACAAATCCGTTCGTGCGTCCAATTCCTTGGCACGGACTTGTTCCGGCGACATGTAGGCGATAGTTCCCATCGCCGCCCCCGGACTGGTCAGATGTTCGGCACTCGATTCGACCGTCGTCTGCGACATTCCCGCCGCCGCTCCCATCATGGGGCTGCTCATGGTAGTAACCTTCGCCAATCCAAAGTCCAGAATCTTGGCGTGTTCCCGCTTGGTGACAAAAATGTTGGCGGGCTTGATGTCTCGGTGAATGATGCCAGCGGAGTGGGCAGCATCGAGCGCATCCGCAATTTCGATTGCCAATGACAGCAGAGTCTCCGTTTCCAGTGGTCGCCCGCCAATCCTGTGCTTCAACGTCAGCCCGTCCAGAAACTCCATGGCGATGTAGGACTGGTCGCCATTCTTGCCGATGTCGTAAATCGTGCAGATGTTGGGATGATTGAGCGCGGAGGCGGCACGAGCTTCACGCCTGAAACGTTCCAAGGCTTGGGGATCTCGGGAAACGTCATCAGGCAGGAACTTGAGCGCGACGAAACGACCTAGCTCGGTATCCTCGGCCTTGTACACGACGCCCATACCACCGCCGCCGAGCTTCTCGATGATGTGGTAGCGCGAAATGGTTTGACCGATCATGTGGTTGATGTCTGCGGCAAACCCACCCGGCGCAGCAGATCGAGGAAGCGGGGGTCGGAGCGCATCCCGTACCAGAAGACGTCGATTCCCAAATACATCATGGCAGCGGAGTGCTGTTCATAAGCTTTCTGAAGCAGCCGGAATGCCTCGTCTTTGTCGTCCAACCCCGCGTAAATTCCCGCAGGGAAGTAGAAGTCGACGTAAGCCCGTGAAGACAAATCTCTGAATTCATTGGCAATTTTCAGCGCATCTGCGCGCCTGCCCGAGACTGCGTAAATCCAGCCAAGGCCACTGGCAACGATCTGGTTCTCCGGCGAGACGGACTTGTCATGATCAGCAATTTTTTCGTATTCGGTAAGGGCTTTCGCATACTCGTGCTTCATCGGTATGACCAAGCCAGAAAAGCCCGAATTCCCGCAAGGTTGGGATTGAGTTCGAGTGTTTTCTGGTATTGAGCAATCGCGTCATCGTATCTGCGCATGAAGAAGTAAACGTTTCCCACTTGGGAAACTATCTCTGGAGATAGGGGGTCAAGTTCTTGTGCCTTTTGCCCTTCTGCCAAGCTTTCACTTAATCGTAGTCTCGTTTTCAGGCATTCCGAATACCGATCATGGGCGAGCGCACTATTTGGGTTTAGTTCGATTGCCCTCTTGAACTCTCGCTCAGCACTTGCCCAATTCCAGTCGGCGAAGTACACCGCATATGCTAGCGCGGCATGTGCCTCGCCCAGCGCGTCATCAAGCTCCAGCGCCTTCTGAGCCGCCGCCTTCGCCTTTGGAAAACTGTCGACAGGCGAAAGATACGCCCAGTTGCCTCCCAGTGAGGCGTAAGAATCCGCTAAAGCAGCGTAAGCGAGAGCGTAGCCGGGGTCTTTGTCGATTGCTTGCTGGAAATAGTCGATGCTCTTCTTTAGCCCTGCTGCTGTTGTTTGGTTTGCGTGATACCTGCCCTTCAAATAAAGCTGATAAGCCTCAGGATTTGTTGCGGACGGCTTTGCCAAGCGAGTCTTTTCTTCGCTCGTCAGCCGTACCCTCAGATTTCCAGATATAGCAGTTGCGATCTCTTGTTGGACGGAAGTGATGTCAGCAAGTTTCCTTTTGTACTGCTCACCCCAAAGCTGTTTGTCGTCGCGTGCGTCCACGAGTTCGACGCTTACGGAGAGATCGTCACCCCGCTGAATGACTCTCCCCATGACCAACGCCTCCACGCCAAGCTCTTTCGCCACCTTTTGTGGCTCAATCTCGCGCTGCTTGTAACGGAATGCAGACGTGCGCGAGATGACCTTAAGACTCGGGAGCCCTGATAATTTGTCGATGATGCCTTCAGTGATGCCATCGCTTAGGTATTCCGCGTTCGGATCACCGCTGGTATTAGCGAAGGGCAGCACAGCGACCGAGTTGATGCTGGTACGATTACTGCTACTAAAGTAGAACGCTGCCACCGCAATGGCAGCGATGACGAACACGAAAGCCATTGCGCCGATCAACATCGTCCGCCGTGACCAGCCGGGCGATGCTTCAACACTCGCCACCGTCTTGCTCGATTCAGTATCCCGCTTCAGCCGTTGGAGATCAGTGCGAATGTCGGAGGCATGCTGATAACGAAGGCGATAGTCTTTCTCAAGGGCCTTGTTGATGACCTCCTCGAGCTTATGCGGCACATCAGGGTTAATCCGAACCGGAGCTACTGGCGGACGCTCCAGAATGGCATTGAAGATCAGCGCCGAAGTGTCGCCCCGAAACGGCAGCGTGCCCGTGCACATCTCGTACAGCACTGCTCCGAAGGAGAACAGATCAGTACGAGCGTCGAGTTCTTTGCCCTTAACCTGCTCCGGCGACATATAGGCGACCGTGCCCAAAGCACTGCCGGGACTGGTCAGATGCTCCTCTGATTCGATGGTCGCGGCGCTCAGGGCAACGCTCTCCGGCTTCAGCGAGACCTTCGCCAACCCGAAATCAAGAATCTTGGCTTGACCTCGATTCGTGACGAAGATGTTCGCGGGCTTGACGTCCCGATGGACGATGCCCTTCGAATGTGCCGCGTCGAGAGCGTCGGCAATCTGGATGCCCAGATCGAGCAGTGTTTCGATCTCCAGCGGCTTGCCACTGATCCGATGCCGGAGTGTCTGTCCCTCCAGCAGTTCCATGGCGATGAAGGTTCGCCCATCGGCCTCGTCAATCTCGTGGATCGTGCAGATGTTCGGGTGATTAAGTGAGGACGCAGCTTTGGCCTCCCGCTGAAAACGGCTGAGAGCTTGTACGTCGTTTGCGAGTTCGTCGGGAAGGAATTTCAAAGCGACGTGGCGACCGAGCTTCAGGTCTTCTGCCTCGTACACCACACCCATCCCCCCGCCGCCGATCTTGCGGAGGATGCGGTAGTGGGAAACCGTCTGCCCGACGGGTTGGGAGGGCGTAGGCATTGCCGGGAATGTTAGTGGGGTGTTGAACAAAGGTCAATCGCAACACTGTGCGGCCAATTTGTTATTTGTGCAGAAATCCCGCATTCGGTCGTCGCGTTGCTAAACCCAATTCCAAACGCCTCGACTTGCCTTGAGCCGTGGCAGCAGTGCCAGTGCATTGCCAAGGCGAGTCAACGTCCCCCCGCGCCAACATGGGCGATGGCTTCGATCTCCACCTTTAGCGATGGCTCGGCCAGTGCCGCCACCTGCACGAGCGTGCTCGTGGGAAAATCGCCCGTGAAGACTTCGCGGCGAGCCCGCCAAACTTTTTCGCGCTGCGTGATGTCGGTGACGAAGATCGTGATCTTCACCACGTCCGCCATTGTGCCGCCCGCTGCTTCGACTAAGTTCCGAATCTTGGCGAAGCTCAGCTTGGCCTGTTCGTACTCATCACCCGCAACGACCTTGTCATCGTTGTCGCGGGCAACCATGCCGGAGATATATGCGACCCCATTCACGACAAGGCAGTTCGACCATGTCCCCGGTGCCGGTTCAGCTACTTGCCGACTGGTGACGCGCCTAATGCGCGAAGTCACATGGTTCGCAGTGCGGGAACCCGGTTCATCGATGCGAGGGTCTGCCTCAGTTGGATTAGTTTGTGGGTAAGCCAAGCTCACGGCGACAACGAGAACCACTGTCACGCGACGAACGATTGACCTTTGCATGTATTGCCTCCACGGAGGTAAAGCCACACATTTCTTCTTCGACTAGGCGCAAGTAAACGGAAAGGCCCGGATGGCAAACCAAAGGCACTAGCCCCGATCATCGTGTTCAGCATCAGAGCCGCTAGGCTCCAACGCCCGATTGCTCGCCGCAAATAATCTGGTTGCCTGTTTGAGTCGTCCATTATTTCGCGCCGAGTACACCCCGACGCCCCCCTTCCTTCGGAGTATGCCGTACCCTTCATTCGCAAATCGTGTGACCCTATGCCCTTGCCCCGACGACGTGCTCTTTTCTGGAACGAATAGCAACCGCGATCCTCACCCCAACTGCGGTGACAGCGACAAGAGCAAATGGCGTGTAGAAGAGGGGTCTCGTTATCGCGTGTCGGGTGAAGCTGACCACGAAAAGAGTAACCAGATAGTAGTGCGCCAGCGACTCAAAATGTGACGATAAGAATGTGCGACGGCGAAACAGAACACCAGCAGCCAGAGCATAGATGAACAGGAACCCAGTTGTGAACGCGACGACCATGATTCCTTTGAAAGCGTGCTCTCGTCCTATTGCAGCCACTAGGGCAAGTATGAACGCAAGATGCACCGCGTGTGATCCCGCAAAGCCCAAGGTAAACCCATCTTTGTTTGCATTCAGCCAACGTGTAAAGGCAGCAGGCAAAAGGCGGTAAAGTGCGTTACCGAGAAAAGCGCCAAGGAACAGGACAAACGAGATACGCGCTGTCGTTCGGAGCGCCACGCGGATGGTCATCTCGTCCATCATAGTCGCCAAGTTGCTCCCAAACCGAGAGTCATGGCACCGAGAGCATCACCCTCGCGATGCCGCTCACAATCATGGTCACGCCGACGCAACATTGCGACCGAGCTTGAGGTCTTCCGCCTCGTAGACTACGCCCAAGCCCCCGCCACCGATCCTGCTGAGGATGCGGTGATGGAAGACCGCTGCCCCACGGGTTGGGAGGGCGTGGACACTGGGTAGACATGTTAGGTGGGTATAAGGGAGAGGTCAATCGCAACCGAAGCAGTCGGGTGGGACTAGCCTCCAAATCGAGGGTGTCGAAGCGGAACTAGAATTTCCCCCGACAGAGATAAAGAAGTCGTCCGCGAAGACACGCCGCGGCAGCATGACTGGGCCAACGAGACCCACGGTGACGACGCACGCTGCCGCGTCCCACCCGTTAAGCATTTCAGGGCAGCACTTTGAACCTCTGCTCAACGATGAACAAGCCGCCAATTTCCTTGGTGGTTTGCATCCGAAAACCGTGCAGCGTATGGCGCGATGTGGGAAACTGCCTGCATATCGAATCGGAAAATACTGGCGCTATCGGGCCAGTGAACTAAACGACTGGCTTGTGCTACGCTCCCAAAGCCAGATTAGCCCGTCTGCGTCAACTCGAAAGGAGAGCATTCGATGAGCAGACGGTATCAAGAGGGTTGTCTGTATCGTGAACCACGTAAGGCTGTCCCTGATGTTTGGGTCTTCAGATTCCGTGACGGGCAGAGCAACCGAAAGGAAATAGTCGGAACCGTGGAGCAATTTCCAACCAAGACGTTAGCACGCAAGGCTTGCGAATTGCTCCGGTCAAATATCAACCGGGAAACCAGATCACCGCGCACCGTGGCCGAACTGGTTACCCATTACACAGAGAAGGAACTGCAGGAAGATGGCAGGAAGGCTCACAGTACCCGCGAAGTTTATGGCTCGTACATCCGAACGTGGATTCTGCCAGCATGGGGAACACTCTCACTGTCGGGTGTCAAAACCGTAGCCGTGGAAGCATGGCTCGGCACTCTGCCACTGGCTAACGCTTCCAAGGCGAAGGTGCGTAACGTCATGTCCGCGATTTTCACTCACGCGATGCGCCACGAATGGCTCAATCGCAACCCGATCACACTGGTACGCCAGAGTGCAAAGCGGGAGCGGTTGCCAGATGTGCTCACCGCGGACGAAATAGGCGCGTTGCTTGTTGAACTGCCGGAGGCATGTCGGACGGCGGTACTACTGGCACCGTGTACCGGGTTGCGAGTCTCCGAACTGCTGGCTTTGAAGTGGTCGGATATACATTTCGATGCTGGCGAGATACGTCCTTGTCGGGCCATCGTGGATCAGGTCGTAGGCAGCCTGAAGACAGAGGCCAGTGGGAAGGCTTTGCCGATGGGCGCGGCACTCGTAGACGCTCTGCTCGATTGGCGCAGTCACTGTCCGTACAACCAAGACGAGGACTTCCTCTTCGGGAGTCCTGAAATGGATGGACGGCAACCGTACTGGCCCGACAGCCTGCTACGCAAGGTCATCCGGCCCGCTGCAAACCTGGCTGGTGTGTCCAAGCATATCGGCTGGCACTCGTTCCGAAGGACGCTGGCAACATTGCTGCAAGCCTCCGGTGCGTCGGTGAAGGCCACACAGGACATGCTGCGCCATGCGTCTAGTAGGCTCACGATGGACCTGTACGCGCAGAGCATTCCGGCAGATCAGCGGGCAGCACAGTCAGGGGTCATTGGAGCGGTGCTCGCGGCTTCCGTTCCCAAACGTTCCCTGATAAACTCGTAAGTTGTTGTAGGCGCGTAGCTCAGTTGGTTAGAGCGCTACCTTGACACGGTAGAGGTCAGGAGTTCGAGTCTCCTCGTGCCTACCATCTTTTCAATTACTTCGGGCCCTAGCACTTGCTCGACATTGCGTTTTGTGTCGTCCGTTGTGTCGTAACCCTCACTTTTGCCCGTGTTGATCCTACTTCCCATCGGTCTTGCGGACAGCGCCATAACTGCCTGCCGCCGCGCTTCCGAGCGCACGTGCGAATAGCGGGCGAGCATCTTCTGGCTGACGTGGCCCGCAATCGCCATGATGGTTTGGTCGGAAACCTGAGATTCAGCCAGTTCCGTAATCGCGTGATGGCGAAGGTCATGGAAGCGCAGTCCGGCAAGGCCAGCGGCCTTTGTGAGCCGACGCCACGCTGTTCTAAAACTCGTTTGGTTGTGCGTAGGGTCGACGTGGCCGTGCTCACAGGCAGGGAAGACATAATGCTGCGCTTCGGTACCGTTGAATTCTTTGGCGCGTTCGCGCAATCGCATGACGATTTCTAGTGTTTCGTCGTTCATCGGAATCAGCCGCTCTCCCGCGTCCGTCTTGCTCGTGCGAACGAGAATTGCGCGGTTTAGGAAGTCGATGTCACGCCACTGTAAACGCTTGATTTCGCACCCGCGCATGGTAGTGCAGAGCGCAAGCGACATGGCGGCCTGAGCACGTTGCCATTCCTCAGTCTGGCCTGCAGCCCGCATGAGCCTCAGTTTTTCCTCATATGTCAGCGCCCTTCCAATCGAACGAGGCTCTTTCAGAGGACGGATGTCAGCGGCAAGCATGTGCCACCGCTTTGCCCGTTTCAGCATTCGCCGGATGACCCCTACTTCCATATTCATGATCGATGGACCAACGCCGCCCTTGCTTCGCCATTCTCTGAATTGGAGGATATCCTCCGCCGTGATCTTGGCGAGGCACTTCTGCTGGAAGAAGCCGAGGCTGCTGGCGAGGGGCGTGGCTGCGGCTCCGGCATCGCAGAGGGCGGAAAAGGCATTAAGTGGGTCGAGCGGGAAGCCACTTCGGAAGTGCGCCGTCCCGTGCGTAAGCATCGAGTTCTTGTGTTGTCATGCGTTCAAAGAGTTTGTTGATATCTACCGTTTCCGACTGATCGATGCGCTGGCCTAGCTGGGCAACGGATGAACAAATCACGTCGCCTGAGATGTGGCTACCTGGCTTCATGGTTGATTTGCAGATTAACTCCATCATCGCTCTAGCACCTGCTCCCCGATGGGGCCAGATCGCGGCTACCGGCTACGGCCCGATGGAACCCTATTACATCCACGCCTTTGTGCTGACCCCGCAAGGGCGCTCGGGGAAAGTGGCTGCGGCCCGCGGTGCGGGTGTCGGCAGCAAAAAAAATTCGCGCTGGGAAGGAAAGCCAAATGATCCGCCATGCGATGGGCCGTTGGCATTTTGGAACATGCTGACGGCTGACTTCTGGGTGGTGGCCGGGACCGGCTGATGTCCAAGCCGAAATGACATACCACGCGACCTTCCGCCTGCCCAACTTTTAGAATGTCGTCCAGGGTTAAGGTCGAAGTGGTGTAGTAGCTTGAACTCGACCTTGCGGACAACCCTGGCGAGACCCACGTATCGGACACAGACTGGTATCCGCTCCGAAGTGGTCAGTGGTGAAATCGAGATTTAGCAATGACTTTCTCTCCTGTGTGGGCTAGTCAGTCGGGTATAGTCGGCGTGCTCGGGAAACGTGATACGTTTCTATGCTCACCGTTAGAATTTTACTGACCCAGGAGATGCCCAACATGAAAACCTCCGCATCGCTTCTGTTCGGATTGTTGCTTTGCGCCGCCTCAGCCTTCAGTCAAACCGAATCAGAAATTCGCGACCGAATCGTGGGCACGTGGACGATGGTTTCCGCAGAAGACATCATGAAGAACGGGACGACTCGCCCATATCCTCCCTATGGGCCCCACGGCAAGGGCTACCTCATGTACCAGCGCGACGGTTACATGTGCGCTGACCTTGTGAATCCCGATCGTCCAAAATGGGCCGATCCAGTACATACAACACTTGAGGAAAAGGTCGCTGCCGCCGACGGCACATTCGCGTACTGTGGACGGTACGAGATCGACGCCAAAAAAAAGCAAATCATTCATCTCCCAGAAGTGGCTACCGATCCCGGATACGTAAGATCGCGCCAAGTTCGGCCTTATGTCTTTGAAGGCGGACGTCTGGTCCTTAGCGACGTTGAGAAGGATGACCCCTCAGTTGCTCGCTGGAAAATCGTCTGGGAAAAAACTCGATAAGTCCTAGGTGCCCTGACCAACTCTCTGCCATCGGTATGTCCTAGCTGTTGTAAACAGGCGATTTCAGTGCGCCGTGAAAAGCGCTGGTCCACAGCGGGATGAAAGGCCCGCCCGGGAACTGGATCGCTCCACCCGGTAGCAATCGGAGCGGCGGTGGAGGCAACAAAGCCGTCGGAGCCTCCGGTGTAGAGGGTCGCATAAGGCGACTCGGCGAGTCTGTAGGTCGTAACGGGAGTGAACGCTGAGCAGGCCACGAAACTGATAATGCAGGAGCCGACCTGACTGAAATCTGGGGAAGGCCGAAGTCGATGGAGCAGTACTGAGCGAATCGGTTCCATCGGACCTGCCGGGGTAGTGGCGACGGCATGCAGACATAGGGGACCAGAGGCAACACGGGAAGCCCCAGCGGTGATTGCAGTCGGGATCAACTGGCAACTCGCGAGAGACAGGCCGGGCCGTCTGGGGTGACGGAGAGGCTCGCAGTACCGATGAAACCGGGCAATGCCGGTGGAGGGAAGGGGCCTCAGTTGAAAGGCAAACGCAAGAAGCAACGAAGACTGAGGGATTGACGATGAGTCCAGTAACCCCGGCAAGTGTTCAGAAGTTGCAGACGGCGTTGCACGCGAAAGCGAAGGAATCGCCCAGCTTTCGCTTCTATGCTCTGTACGACAAGGTGTACCGGAAGGACGTTCTGACTTACGCCTATGAATGCTGCCACGCCAATGGTGGAGCAGCAGGAGTGGACGGCCAGAGGTTCGAGGACATCGAAGCGTACGGAGTCGAGCGATGGTTGGACGAACTGGCGCAAGAGCTGAAGAGTCGAACGTATCAACCACTGCCCGTGCGGCGAGTTTTCATACCGAAGCCGGACGGGAAGCAGCGGCCGTTAGGAGTGCCCGCCATCCGGGATCGGACGGCGGAAATGGCGGCAGTTTTGGTTCTCGAACCCATTTTCGAGGCCGATCTGCAGCCAGAACAGTACGCCTATCGGCGAGACCGCAGCGCGCTGGACGCGGTGAATCAGTCCACAAGCTGATCTATACTGGCCATGAAGAAATTGTTGACGCAGACCTCAGTAGCTACTTTGGTGCGCCAGGATAAGCCCGGCGCTTTCAGCGGGTGAGATTCCCGCCCCGGAAAGGGGAAGAGCCGCCCCACCGGGAATCGAGTCTTGGGCTCATGAAGGTGACGACATGAGTTAAGCGTAGACAGAGCGATGTCCAGGCCGTAACGCAAGTGAAGCGATTGAGCCTCGTGACACATCCGGATGCCGACAGGGTCGAATATCTGGAAGGCAACAGTAGGCGACCGATAAAGGCGATGGTCGCTGGAGAATCCGGCGGGGTCTAAGAGCACGGCATGGACAGAAACGGAAGCGTCATGGCACCTGGGAGATCCACCGCCGTCTTGGTCTGTCGAAAACGGGCCGAGTATGTCAACCGAATGGACCAACCTGAGGGAGACAGAAGCGACGGTGGAAGTCGGACTCGCTGGTAGTACTCGGAGTACGGGAAAGCCGTGCACATGGGGAAGCAGCGAGGCAGGTTGAGTTGCTGGTTCAGGGAAACATTCCCTGCACACTCAGAGGTAGGAGAAGAATGTCCACACAACTGGACCAGATCGCGAAGAAGGCAAAGTCGAATCCGAAGCTACGCTTCACGTCGCTAGCGCATCTGCTCACACCGGAGTTCCTCACGGAAACCTGGAAGCAGATGAATCGGCGGGGTGCGAGCGGGGTTGATGGTGAGACGACGAAGGAGTTTGAACAGGGACTTGGACACACGAGTTCAAGAACTATGCGAACGCTTGAAGCGAGGGGCCTATCGGGCTCCACCGGTGCGCCGAGTGGAGATCCCGAAGGGACCTGGCAAGGCAGGGACGAGGCCGCTCGGAATTCCGACGGTCGAAGATCGCCTGCTGCAAAGAGCGGTCGCGCGGATCCTGGAAGCGGTGTTCGAGGCGGATTTCCTGGAGTGCTCGTATGGATTTCGGCCCGGATGTAATCCCCATGGAGCCCTACGGGCGCTACGCGGGATCATCGTCACGAAGAAGGTTGGACACTTATTCGAGGCCGACATCCGCGGCTACTTTAACCACATCCAGCATGAATGGCTGCAGAAGATGGTGGCTCATCGGATTGCAGATCCGTTCATCCTGCGCCTGATCGGCAAATGGCTGAACGCAGGTTTCATGGTGGGAGGAGTCGTTACGCGAACCGAAGAAGGATCGCCCCAAGGCGGGCCAATCAGCCCGATCTTATCCAATATCTACCTGCATTTCGTTCTTGATCTCTGGTTCGAGAAGAAGATCAGACCGGCATGTCAGGGAGAGGCGTACCTGACGAGGTTTGCTGACGATTTCGTGGTGAACTTCCAATACCGGCGCGATGCGGAAGAGTTCCACAAGAACCTGACGGATCGATTCGGGAAATTCGGATTGGAATTGGCGGAGGAAAAGACGCGGGTGATGCGCTTCGGACGCTTTGTCCGGGCGGACCTAGAGAAGACCGGAGAGAAACCGGAAACGTTTGACTTCCTAGGCTTCAAGCATGTCTGTGGCACCGATCGAGGCGGCAAGTTCGCCTTGGTGCGGGTCCCATGCGACAAAAGCCGCCGAAAGTTCTTGGCCAAGATCCAAGGAATGGCTCAGCCAGCATAGGCATTGGAAGCGGCGGGATCAGCAAAAGCAACTTACGCTGATGCTGCGCGGCTTCTACCAGTATTTCGGGCTGCACCACTGCAAGCCGAAACTCGATCGGGTCCGGCGTGAAGTACACCGACAATGGGCCCGCACGTTGAGACGACGGAGTCAGCGGCACCGGCTCTACTGGTCCTATCTCACAGAGTCAATCCTGGTTCGAATTACCTTATGCGGTGTCGACACTCCAAGCGACGGTCTGACGGCCCTCCCACGAGAGCAACCTGGGGAGCCCGTTGCGGGAAATCCGCTCGGCGGGTTCTGCGAGGGGGGACGGGCACAAGCGACCTCGCCGCAAGACTCGTCCCTACCCACCATAGTATTCCGCATTCCGAGCTTCTTAAGTCGGTAGCTCGTCGGGTGGTCGATGGAGCCATGCTGCATCTGATCAAGATGTGGTTAGACGCTCCAGTGGAAGAAACCGACGAGCGCGGAAATAAACATCGGAGTACGCGAAATCGGGACGAAGGTCGGGGTACTCCACAAGGAGCTCCGATCAGCCCGCTGCTCAGTAATTTATACATGCGTCGGTTCGTGCTCGGGTGGAAGAAACTGGGGCACGAGAAGCGCCTGAAAGCGTACATCATTAATTATGCCGATGATCTTGTGATCTGTTGTCGTGGCCGAGCCGATGAGGCACTGGTCGTGATGCGGAACATGATGTTGAAGCTGAAGTTGACGGTGAACGAAAGTAAGACGCGGGTCTGTCGACTGCCGGAAGAGAAGTTCGATTTTCTCGGGTACTCTTTTGGTCGATGCTACTCGCCGAAGACGGGGCGGTCCTATTGGGGCACCACTCCATCCAAGAAACGAGTGCAACGTTTGTGTAAAGCGATCAGCGAGATGACCCGCCGGAGTCAAACCCAGCAGGATGCGGCAACGCTGGTAGCAGCCCTCAACCGGAAAATTAATGGTTGGGCTAACTACTTCTGCTTGGGTCCGGTCAGTCACGCCTACCGAGCCGTGGAGCAACATACGTGCCGGCGGCTACGCCAATGGCTGTGTGTCAAACACAAAGAGCGGGGTAGAGGGAATCAGCGGTTTCCCCAAAAAGCCCTGCATCAGAAGTTTGGCTTGGTTCGACTTACAGCGCGGACCGCCAGCTTTCCGTGGGCGAAGGCGTGACACTTTCTCCGAGAGCTGGATGCGTTAACTGCGCCTGTCCAGTTCGATAAGCGGGGGTGTGGAAACGTGGCATGGTGAGGCTATTGAGGCACCGGCAAACGAAAGAGCCGGGCTCGGCTAGGCTGCACCTAAACCGTCGCGCCACCCCTCGACTTCACCTCATATCCCCGAATGTTCGCAATCAGGTCGATGAGCCTAATTGCGATGTTTCGACAGTTGCCGGAGGACAGTTTTCTCACACCCTTCGTTTTTACTTCGCTGTCAAAAGATCTAGCTGCTTTCTGTCGGTGTTCACAATAATTTACGCGAAGTGATCTTCCCTTTTGCTAATACACCCAAAGGAACTGGCATGTCTGAACAAGAGCAACTTGAGCTGCTTCGCTCGCTCCTAGCGCGTGCCTACGAAAAGCGTCAACCGCTCCCAATGAGACTGATTAACACAATAAAGAAGCGTATCGTTCCTCGTACGCCGAGGAGGACGAAATGGACTTCGTTGGGAGCCCGTTCATAACGTTCAGTACGGAATGTAATCGCTTTACAAACAAAGGAGGCAAAACGAAAAATGAGCAATATTGAGCACAACCCCTTTGTCCCTGAGTGGCGTCAGCTTTACCAAGCTGCTTTTTTCGAGACCAACCCCGTGACATTGCTGAACCGGATCGTCCGCGCTCGAAATGCCGTTCTTGATCGCATCGAAGACGGGCATTCGAAATCGCCGAATGGCGAACAAGCCGCGCTGCGGAACGCATTGGCTACGCTTGATACTCTACGCAGAATTACGGAGGGTCAGAATGGAAACCAGTCAAAGGCTAGTTGATCCGTCCCGACAGCTCGCAGTGCCGACCAGCTATAGCTGGCAAAAGTCATATCAAGCGGCCTTGCTCGAAACTGATTGGACGAAGATGCAGGACCGCGTTCAGAAAGCAGAATCTGAAATACACCAAAGGCGGCTGGTGCTTTCTCAAGACCACAGTGGAAGCGATGAGGAACGGACAGCTCTCGTCAACGCCATGAGCAGTCTTAGAGTTCGGGGGTTCAACGTAACTTCGTGGTTGGAACGGCGGAATCTGGTTCCACGCCGACTCGGCTGGGAAGAAACAGCGTGACCAACGAAGTAAATGAATCCCCTTGACTCCGACCGGCCTTCTCATGGAAGGCGTTCTCACAAGCTTGCGCCATTTGTTGCCCGAAACCGGGTCATTGAGCGTTATCGCGATTTTGCAACAGCAAGTGCCATCCGGTGAAAGCAAGATGGAAAAGCACGTTCGTGGGTACCATCAGCGCTAGATAGGCAACCGGAAGCATGTAGACGTTGGTCCCCGGAAAGCAGTAACGCGCCACATACAGCACGACAACCACGTTGCGCATGCCGGTGGCGGTCGCCATCACCCGGCGTGACTCGCGGTCGGGTCCCCCGATTAGCCAGCCGACCAACATAGAGAGAAGCAGCAACAGGAGCAGCGCCAAAATGGTCCCGCGACCGCGGATTGTATAAAGGGCCTGACGCCGCACCAGACGCGTCTCCCAGGTAAGACAAGTGAAGACAATCGAGGCCAGAACGCCCAGCGGCAATACTAGCCTGGAGGCAATCGTCGGTGAGTGTCGCGCCGCCCACAAACCGGCGCACAGCGGCAGCGCTATGTACAGCACAATGCTCGTGACCAGAAGCACCATAGGCCGCTGATTGCGCTGCGCAGTCTTCGGCAGCACCTCGACAGCCAGAGGTGTCATCGCGATGCTGACCAGCGAGAGGACGAACGTCATGGCGGCAGCGAAAGGCAGGCGCGTCTTTGCCTTTCGCGTGAACTGCAATGCGATCGGCGTTCCCGGTATCGCGGCCAGCAGCAGGATGCCGACACTGGCTTCGGGTGTCACTGGGAAGATGCGAATCAGCAGAAAGCCTATGGCCGGTATGAGGGCGCAATTTGCCAGCAGGGTACGCAAAAACAAGGTGCGCTTGCGCAGGATATCAAATAGCTCTCCGCTGCTGACGCGCAGCCCGATGGAAAGCATGACGATGACAACGAACAGGTTCAGCAAGAGCAAGGGCGGAATCAGCACGCTTTACCCCGGGCGCTTTGCATGAACTCCTCCACTCCGATCATAACCAGCGAACAGGCGTTAGCAATCAAACCCCCTCCCGAGAGGTCAGATGCATTATGAAAGAGCGCCCTGCTTCAGAAGGTTGAAGCAGATGGTGAGGTGCCGCCTGCGCTCCGCTACTATGCAGGGCTTCGCTCCGCTACGGTGGTGCGAGTGGGTAAATCGCACGACAGGTCCATAAGGTGAGTCATACATCAGGATAGAGATTAAAGAAAGGAAGATTCCTGGAACCCATGGCACTGTACCTTGAGGGAAAGACTCCGTTAGACGACGAGTGATCTTTCCCCCAAGGAGGCAACTCACATGAGTCGTGACATTAAGTATATCGGCATGGACGTGCACAAGGAAGCGGTGGAGATCGCGGTGCTGAATGGCACAGGCAAGCAGATGATGGAGTCCATCGTCGAAACCCAAGCCAGCAGCATTCTGCAGTTTATCCAGGGACTGCAGGGCGAACTGCATGTCACCTGGGAAGAAGGCACCTGGGCAGCCTGGCTGTATGATCTGCTCAAACCCCACGTGCACCAAGTGCTGGTCTGCGATCCGCGGCGCAATGCCTTATTAAAGGAAGGCAACAAGAGCGACAAGATAGATGCGCGCAAGCTGGCCGACTTGTTGCGCACGGGCAGGCTGCGCCCGGTCTATCACGGAGAACATGGACTGCGAACGCTGCGCGAGCTGGGACGCAGTTATCAGACCATCAGCCAAGATCTAAACCGAGTAATGAATCGGATCAAAGCTCTGTATCGCGGCTGGAGCATTCCCTGTGGCGGCACCCAGGTTTATGCTGCGCGGTATCGCGAGGAATGGTTAGGCAAGATCGAGCCCATAGGCGTGCGCCGGCGAGCCGAGCTGCTCTATCAACAATTAGATGGATTGCAGGCCTTGCGGCGAACCCTGCGTCCCGAGTGATTGGCGGAGAGCCGGAAACACAAGGCGGCCAAACTGCTGCGCCAGATTCCCTGCATCGGTCCGATTCGGGCCGCCCGCTTGCTCGCGTTGATGCAAACTCCGCACCGCTTCCGCAGCAAACGACAACTTTGGACCTACAGCGGGTTGGGTATTGAGACGCGCGACAGTGCGCAATACCACTTTGTCCGTGGACAACTGCAACGCGTGAAGAAACCGCAACAGATTCGTGGTTTGAATCGGAATCACAACCATGAGATGAAAGACATCTTTAAAGGAGCAGCCACCCGAGCCAGTTGTGGGGTGGGCCATTGCACGACTTCTATGTGGCTTTGCTGGACAAAGGCATGAAGCCGGAGATGGCACGTCTCACGTTAGCACGCAAGATCGCGGCCATTGCTTTGACACTTTGGAAGAAGGAGGAACGTTTCAACGCCGAACAATTAAAAACACAAGCCGCTTGAGCGTTACACAGAACTCAGGGGATCCCAGGTTTTCATGCCTGAGTGGTAGCCCATCGGTTCTGCGACGCTCGGGTTCGCGGGAGAGTATCCATGCACTCATTAGGCGCCGTGTGCTGCCATGCAGCACCGAGTCTCCGGGTCAATCCTATGCCCCCGCGGATAACCCAAAAAAGCCATAGGCCTCGAGCCTCACACAGGATGATGGTTGGCATTTAAGCCAACAGGTTGGCTTGCGTAGCTTCGTAACCGACTGGCGTCGAGCGGCACCGTTACATGAAACCATCAAGTCGGGATTATCAACTGGGGCTGGCATCGCCGCTGAACTACGCGGCGATTCAAAGCGGCAACATCAAAAGCCCCTCGAAGAAGGAGGCAGGGCTGGATGTAAGTCACCACGCCCTGGTTTCCCGCGAGGGGAGGGGAGAGAATTTTTTTCTTGACATCCCCTTTCACAGGATG
>CAWAYW010000001.1:0-28665 GCA_963786325.1 Terriglobia bacterium | reverse complement strand
ATCGCGGTAGGGATACCACTTGGCGTGGTACCCCGACAGACCGGACGGGCACTAATTAGCATCCGGTTCTTATCTCGGATGAGTGGCGGCGAAACGAGCGTCAGGAAACGGATGGAGCGCAGTATCGAAATTCCTTTAATTTCGGGTTGCCCAAATATGTCTTCACTACTAATGGCGGCCGCCCGCACCACCAGTCAGACGCCCTTTCGCCGCCCCCCCATCTTGACGAAATCTCCGGCGTAGGATTTGACCAGATTGGCATCGACCTGATGCTGGCGGATCAGCTGGCAGAGGCGGTCGCGAATTTTGGGGCCGTCGTAGTTTCCGTTCTTGCCATTGACCGGCTGGGGTGGGATCTTCTTCGCCTCCCGGGAGGACGGGGTCGGTCCTGTAATGATCCGATCTCTTCGACCGAGCAGGTGCCAATGCCGTAGGCCTTGCGCAGGGCCCGGTTATCGGCCCGTTTCGGCCACCCGCACTTCCGCGGCCGTGGACCAGGGGAGATACATTCGATGGATCGGCATCGCCATAGCCAACGAAACCCCGGCATTTAGGCGACTTAATACAGTTGCCTTGAATGCCCATCGAGAACTGGCTGGATCCGAAGACTGTGCGACTGGTTCGACATGGATGCCCGCGCAGCGTTTCCGTCGGGCCAGACGAATGAGACCGGAATGACTCACGTACTGGGTGGGCAGTTCATTAGCGAGTCCGACGCGATCACAGGTAGTACGCGGGTTTGGCCGCGGCATTGCGCTGTAGGGAGCACGGGCCGCGGTTCATTTTGTTGTCGACCCGAGCGCGGGATTCTATTGTCCTGCGATCAGACTTTGTGGAGGCGATGCAGCACTTTGTTGCCCGCCCACAGTACTGCAACACACAACGCGAGGATCAGAAAGGTGGTCATTTCTCGATTCCTCCTAGCCGCCGGAGCAAGCTACGCGGCGGCTTCTCGGTCGATGAGTTCAGCGTAGAGCTGACAGATGCGGTCGCGCCTGTCCTTGTATTCCCAGAGTTCTGCCTCTGTGGCGCAGCCGAAAGTTTTCGTTTCCAAGGTATTCCGTTGTGATTCGACCAGGTCGACTAGTTCAGCACGAGCGCGTGCTTTGGTGTCGGAGGCTGGCATAACGGACTCCTTAAAAAAAGTCTAGCAAGGGGAGTGCCTATGTCCATACCCACTATTCCCTAGGATGCGCGACCAATGGATGGGCCGCATTCCAGAGAACCGGACGCGATAACGTGACGCACTCTCTACTTTGGTTTGGCATTCTTCATCGACTTTTTGATTCACAAGTCCGAGTTCTTCGAATTGGGCCACTGTGGCGATGGATTCCTGCGTTCCCCCCGAAACCGAGCGAAGGCCATCGCGATCAATACTGGTTGTTTGACAGAGATAGGAGGCTGCAAAAGAGTTGAAAACATGATTCCCCAGATATTCGCTCACCCATGAAGATCCAGAGGCGCATTGGTGGTGAAGAACTGAAATCCGTTCCTAATTCAACGTCAACGCAGCCCGATGGCACGCGGTTTGCAGATTTTTAAGCATGGGGTCGCCGATCATGGACGTCGACGGGTCCATATTTGTGGCGGTGCAAATCACGCGGAGAATGATTCTCCCCGTGAGCCACTTACGATTCATTCCCGTACCAGAAGCCCTTAGTTCATCGTAGCTGAGTCGCCTGCCACAACGTCTCGGCAATGCTGTGTGATGAACTGGCAAAAAATCACATCGACAGCGGCGTACGTCCTCGCCAAGCGTACAGGGAATTTCCTGAAGCCCTACGGGTTTTTCTGTATTGAGGAACCCACAGATCTAGCTACGCTGGCGTGGAAGTCTTCCCCTGCTCACCGTGTCAAGCGTGAGAATTATGAGCGACTCCGACAGCGAGGGCTCAAGACTATCGCAAAGTGCGCTCGCCGAGCCGGAGGGCCATCCGATGAATCCAGTCAAGAACATGACGTTGAACATGGTGAGTGCCATCTCGGATAACGTGACCGTGCTTCGTTGTTCGGGTCGCCTTGTGTTTAGCGAAGACGACAATGCGCTACGCGAAAAAGTAAAAAAACTGTTGGTAGAGGGACATAGAATTGTCGTGAACCTCACCGAACTGAAGCACATCGATAGTATGGGTCTCGCGACCATCGCCGGCCTTCATAGATTGGACAATTCCCGGATCAAGCTAGTTTGTTCGAGTGTCCACCTTACCGGGTTGCTTCGACGGACGAGGCTGGACGCTGTAATCCGCTTCTACGAAACTGAGGATGAGGCTGCTGCAGTAGTGTCTGGCCATGGAGCCTTGCTGAGCCCGAGTCCCGCGGCGTAGAGCGGCGAAAGCTCGAGGAAGGAAGTGACTTATGGCGGTAGTAGTCACGGAAACAGATGAGGCGGCGAGCTTGGGAACATCGACGAGAATCTGGATCACGAGCGTGAAGTCCAGGTTGAAACCAAGCAGTTGCTGGCCGACTTGAAGGACAAGGAGGCGATCGCGCTAGAGATGATCGCGATTCTCAGGGGAGTACGCGGCCCCGCCGCCCGGTACGACCGCAAAGCAGCGCGGAAAGCTCTCGCCAAGGTTAAGCAGAGACGTATCCTCGCGGAGCAGAGCTTGCGTCGCAGCCAGAACCGCCTGAAAGGCTTGGAGGAGCAGTCAGGCCGAGTCGAAGAATACCACCAGCGCGAGCCGCTGCGTGACGTCGAAGAACGAATGATGTACCCGAGCCGGGACGAAGCCATTTTCTAAGGGGAAGAACAAAGCCGCAATCTGCCGGAATTACTTCCGGTTCCGCTCGCTGGGCAGCGTCCAGGCGGGTAGTAAGTGCGAGGCTGATCCAACTGACACTCGAATGACCGTGAACTTTGCTATTTCCACGCCTTGACTTCGCACCTGAGAGTTTCAAGGCTTTCTCCAGTCAGTTAGGCTTTTTAGCTCGTCCGCAATTTCAAGCAATATTTGAAGCCGCCGTTCATTGTCCGCCGTGGCCGCTCCGTATTTGGCCCCTTTCAAGTATGCCCGGTTGGCTTCGTTGAGTTTGGCGATTTCATCCCGCAGTTTCTTGACACGCTGCGTGATGAGTTGCGCCATGGGTAAGAGACTAGCGCTTCACAGCCATCCTGCGTCACAAGCCAAAGGCTAATTTCGTGTTGCTGATAATGCTCCCAACCTGTTCGGGGCAGTAGATCTGTTTGACTTCCGGGCCAACATTGTCTCCTAGCAATTCGGGCGGTATATACCTCTATCTTTGTTTTGAAATACCCGTTTCTGCCCCGTCGCTACGGCTTACGCCCCGACCTTGAAGGTCGTGCCAAAACGGCCTCGCACCAGCCAAATTGTGCTTGTGATCTACCCGAAATCAAACGGAGGGTGATATGCGTAAAGCGAGATGCGTTTCGCTGCTTGCGGCGGTGATGTTTATTCTACTGTCGAATCAGGTTTAACTCGGGCGGTGTATTCCGTGCATTTCCATCTAATTTGACTATTCTTTCAGTGGCTAGACGAAACTCCCGCAGAAAGATTCTGCTGGTTTCAGCAAGCTACTCAGGCAGTGGGATGCGATAGATGTTCCGCCGTGTATTGACCCGGGTATAGGAGTAGAAATTCGGCCCCACCGCGGAATCAATCTCCCGCGGAATTACGATCACTCCTTTTGCCTTCTTTATATCAGCGTCTGCGACGAAACCCATGCGGGGGAGATCCGGAATGCCGCGGGCCGGGTTAACCGGCAGCATGTAGGCGGTTTCGCCTTCGCCAACATTGTTGGAACTGAGATAGAAGAACTTACCTGTGACGTCCCAACTGGCGCCACAGTAAGAGCGACAGACGCGAACGGCTGGCCCGCCCGCCAGCGGGTAGGCAGCCATAACGGCCGAGTGCTCGTCGTTGCCGTCCTTTATCGCTGCCACTGCCCAGCGGCCGTCGGGAGAGACCGAGATCAGGTCGAGGATGGGATCCGCGATGAGCTTCTGGCGTCGCGTGCCGTCCGGGCTGATGCGATAGAGGAAATTTTGTGAACCTTCTATTGAGCGCAGCGCCAAGTCGCCATCGGGCAGAAACCATGCCGAGTCTTGGCCGGTCGCCGACGCCAACAGACGGGGGGAAGAGCGATGATCGACTGGTGCCAACCAAAGGTGAGGCACTCCCGCCTCGTCCTTCACTGCGATCGCAACCGTCTTGCCGTCGTGGGAAAGGGCGTAGTACTGTAGCTCGGCACCCGGCTGAATGGCGGAGCCCGATGCCACGCGCTCGCTGGTTCCGCTGACCAGATCACGAACCCACAAGCCGTTTCCGGCACTTTGCTCGCCCTCTTGCAGCACGTAATAGAGTTTGGTCTTGTCTTGCGAGAGCGTGGTCCCGAAGGCGCTACCTTCGGAGGAGAGCTGGCGATCTCCGTTGGCGTCGTGCAGCCAGATGGTTGCGTCTTGGGCGCCCACTGAGGTCAGCAATGATTCTCCATCGGCGCTCATGGCAATGCCTTCCTCTTCTGTGATACCGGAAGTCACCTGCTGCACCGGCCCATCGGGAAAACCTTGCCGCCAGATGTGGAAGTGGCCCCCCGAATTTGCGCTGACATAGATCCATTTGCCATCCGGAGACCAGGCGCCTGATGTGCAGATGGCATGGGGTGGCCCTACAACGCGCTTGCTGCCGCTGCCATCGAAAGGAACTACCTCGCAAGGCAGCAGCTCGCCCCGTTCGTTCATCACCACTAGTAACACCGAGCGGCCATCAGGCGAAAGATAAGAGTGGTGCACCATGCCACGTTCGCTTGGAGGAACATATACGTCGCGGCTCTCAGCCCGGCCCTCGTTGGTGGTGACCAGGATCATATGCAGACCCTCGCGAATCTCGGAGAAGAGCAGGTGCTTGCCGTTGTCAATCCAGGAGAGGGAAGACGCATTTTTCAGGAGCAGGCTGGGTTGTCCACCCAGGACAGGGACTTCCAGAGTGTCAAACGGAACCGCCGTACCGTAGGCAATGCGAGTACCGTCGGGCGAGAAGACGGGGGCGAGTTTTCTGCTGGAGTCGTGGGTGAGTTGCACAGCATCGCCGGAAGGCAGCAGCTTGACGTAGACTTCCCCTTTGCCAAAGAACGTGCTGCTTCCTCGGATGAAGGCCAACATACGCCCGTCGGGGGAGAGAGCAGGGTATACGGCGGAGTCAGTAAAAAAGGTGAGTTGTTCCCATTTGGTGGGGCGCGATGCGCGCCGCTGTCGGGGATAGTAATAGATTCCAGTTGCCACGGCGGCCAAAAACAGAAGGATGAGGCCAGCAATACTGAGAAGCCGCACAGAACTGCGCCATGGCGGGTCGCGCACTGTCATCCGGCCGGATTCGCTATCGCGCTTTAACCGCTGCAGGTCGGCCCGAAGTTCGACAGCTGACTGGTAACGAAGGTTGCGGTCTTTCTCCAGCGCTTTGCTGACGATGTCATCGAGTCGCTCGGGGAGGATTGGGTTGCGTAGCGCGAGAGCCACCGGGATTTCATCCAGAATGGCTTTAAAAATGATAGCGGAGGTTTTCCCGCTGAAGGCCGGCTTCCCGGTGGCCATCTCATACAGCACGGCCCCGAAGGAAAAGATGTCGGTACGTTCATCCAGGTCTTCGCCGCGCGCCTGCTCGGGCGACATGTAAGCCATCGTTCCCACGGCCGTACCGTCCGTGGTGAGCGCGGCGGACACAGTTTCGGCTGCAACGCCGTGGCTTTCTTCGCGGACCAGCTTCGCGAGCCCGAAATCCAACACCTTGCAAGCGCCGGGTGCCGTCAGAAAGATGTTTCCGGGTTTCAGGTCGCGGTGGATAATGCTCCGCCGGTGCGCGGCATCCAGCGCATCGGTGACTTCGAGTGCGCAGCGAACCAATTCGCTGAGCGGAAGCGGCCCCCTAGCCAGGCGGTCAGCCAGAGTTTCGCCTTGCAGATACTCTAGGACGAGATAGTTCACGCCATTTTGCGAGCCAACGTCGTAAAGCTGACAAATGTTGGGGTGATTGAGCGCAGCAATGGCACGGGCTTCCCGCTCGAAGCGTTCGCGCGCTTCCGCCAGGTCCGAGCGATGAAGGGGGAGGATTTTAAGGGCAACGGTGCGATCGAGACGTGTATCGCGGGCGCTGTAGACCTCTCCCATCCCACCCGCGCCCAGCAAGACCGTAATCTCGTACGGACCAAGTCGAGAGCCTGTTGCGAGGGGCATGGATGCCGTGATTATACCGCTCCATATTGTGTTCGATCGTGAGCGAACTTCCCTCTTCTGAGTTCCGTGGGCAACAGGATTAGAAAACTACCGAGATGCAGGAAAGAGCTGTGCGTGAATCCGTACATCGCCGGGGATGGGTACCACACAAGATCTATCGTGACAAAAACCTATCGGGATCAACCTCAATCCGACCCGGTCTCGACGAGTGGTTGACAGATATCCGTCACCGAGTCAATGACGTTGTGGTTGTCTGAAGTTTGATTTCTTTGCTCGTTCCCTCAAGAATCTAATTGGACCAGAACTGTTAGAGCGCTGGGCATCGATTTTGTGTCGGTAACTGAAGCCGTGGATACTTCGCTTCCTGCGGGGGAAATGCTGTTTCAACCTTTTGTCGCCTCGGCGCTCCCCATAGGCGGATATTCCGAAGCTTGAGCCTTGCGTGCAATCGATAGATCGTCCTTGACGCCGCGCAGGGCGTATTTTCCAGGATGGGTGGTGATGCGGATCAGTAAATGCTGGAGGGCGGATCAACTAGAGGAGGAGGACCGATCCCGGAAAACGAGATGCCTGCCCTAGTTCGCAATGCTGGCCGTAGGCATGAAATCAGGCGTAAAGGATTTACCTGAGCCCGGCCGGACCCGAGACCAAACTGAGGGACGTGAATAAATTGCAAGCAACGAAGCCAACGCCAGGAACACTGCCAGGTTAGAAATCGTTGATTTCAGGGGAAGAGGTTAGGCGATCAGATGAGCCGAGCGCAGCAGTTCCGAGGTTGAGAAGAATCAGCAACTACTTTTCTTTGTGACTGTTTGATGGAAGGTTTCATCGATCAAAACCTGGCGATCCCATTGTTGCTTGCCTGCATCCAAACATCAAATTCTGATTTCATCAAGGAGGAGCAATGATCGAACGGAACATTACTTTGCCGGAAATGATTCTTTGGACCGGTACGCGTGTCGCCCTTGGCGCGGGCATAGGCATGTTGATTTCAAGGGGCCTTAGCAAGGACGCCATGAAGGCAGCGGGATTAGCTCTGACGGTCGTTGGAGGGTTTACGACGATCCCACTGGCGATTTCCATTATGGGGAAGAAAGATTTGACCCGGCCTGAAATCCGGTCAGTCGCTTAACTGCCGCTAGCAGGCGACTGCACCCTCGGAAGCGCGTCGAAGGTCAGGCCGCCTCTCAATGTATAACCCGCCGCCGGAAGTATCTGGGTGCTCCCGGCGGCGTCTGTGAACGCATTTGTTGGTCCATCGGGCCCATAGAGGCGATGAGGCCAAGGGAGTGATTTTCAGCCCGGGTTTCGAAGTGGTTTGACGTCTTTTGGATGTGGGTGGCAAAGAGTTTGTTCGGAATTTCTGCTCCAGCGCCGTGCTTTGTGAAAGAAGGGGTCGACCGATTTCAGGAGAAGGATCTTCGATTTTGACGCGACCATCTGTGACCCCTCTGATGCTGTCTTCCTGCAGTCTAGAATGGCGATGTACAAAGACGGCGATGTACAAAGACTAGGACCACCTCTCAGCACGAGGGCCGAAACATGATGCCTGTGCATGAAGAACTGCTCCGGGAAATTCAGGACTTTGCTCTGACGGCTTCCACGGCCATGTCCCTCATGGAGCGTATTGCCCAGTGTCTGCACGAAAAGATGATGCGCTATAACTGGGTAGGCTTTTACCTCGTCGACCCGACAGACCCCGGTGTGCTGCTGGTCGGACCCTTCGTCGGCAGCTTTACACCCAATGCGCGCATCCCTCTTAGCAAGGGACTGTGCGGTGCAGCGGCTAGCAGCGGTCAGGTCGTAGTCGTGCACGATGTCGCTAAAGATCCGCGTTATCTGTCGGGGTCTCCGATGGTGAAGTGTGAAATCGTTGTTCCCATTTTAGTGAATGACACGCTCGCAGCTGAGCTTGATATCGAGAGCTATTTTGCTGGAACGTTCACCAAAGCGGAGCAGGACTTTGTGCAAGCCTGTGCTGCAGGAGTCGCAAAATTTTTGAGAGAACATAGTGGCTAAGATTGCTACCACCATCGCAAAGACGATCTCCAACGAGTCTCCCCCGGACAATCATCTCCGTTCCACCGTCGAGAACCGGGGCGCCGACTCGCGGAATTCATTTCGCGGCAAAGTCAAGAACCCTGACAGATGAGAAACTGAGCGTCTACCGTCAGACCGGGGCTAGATTTTCTTGCGCTTGCGGCTCAAACTATGTGCCACACGCCGAATGCCAGGCAGAGAGCTAAAAGCGGGACTTCCGCAAATATATCCAGTCGGATCGCGGCGGAAACCGTCTTCTCCCACCGATCCATCTGGATTTCATACACCAACATCAGCAACAGAATCACGGCTGGTATCGCCAAGTACAGTCGCCGGATCCATCGGTCATCTCGCGAAGTTTTGCTCTGCTCGTCTCAACATCCGGACGCCGTGGCGAATGCGCGCGTTATAACGCCTCAGCTAACCCTAGCATAGGGGAGGCCGGCATAATCGAGTAGAGTCATCATCTCATCGAGCGTCGGAATGTCGAACTCCGATAAAGATCTGACTAACTCCAGTCTTCGACGGACAAATTGGGACGGGTTGAACAGCTTCAATCGGATATTGTGATCCCGAGCCCATCTTTGAAGAAACACAAGTATGCCGAGACCTCCACCTTCAATAGCCTTGACTTCCGACAGTTCAACCACCACAGTGCGCGCGCCTACTTGGGCGGTGACGGCATCGCGCAACTTGAAAGCGGCTTCGCTCCGAACGATTCTGCCTGCACACTCAACGATTGCGAGATCTCCGATGTTGTCGACATTTATCTTCAACATGATGCTTTCCTCTTCTTTTGATGAGCACGAATCGTGCCAAGTGAGCTTGCGGCAATTTGTGGTAGTTAGATCGCTAGGCGCTGAAATAGGGTGTAGTTGCGGCCGGGAGGCAAGAAAATTTGCACTACAGAGAACGCTGTACAGCCCATGGGTAGGCGCTCCACATGCTTGCCATCCGCGCAGGTTTTCGTTCGGCATTTGCCTGGACGACGTGACGGCTACGGCAATACCACCGATTGAGTAGATTGAACACTATCGTATGAAATTAACTTTGCTACGTATTAACTTTACGGCCGGAGCATATGAGGACCGACGAACCCTGTACATGTTTTCGGCATTGAAACCAACCCCATGCACGCTGCTGGTTCACTTTGGAGTACGCCTTCGGAACGCTTTGATTCACAGCATATCCATGCTCCCCTGAGGCAGCGAGTCGCTCCAAATCCGCCGATTGGAATTCTGCTTTTTGGTAACGAAGCCTCCCCCATCTCCCCAAGACTACGTTTTGATCCGCATGACAAATCAAGGCGGGTATTCGATGGCCCGGATCCGCGTTTGCATTGATCGAGAGCCATGTGTGCCCGGTACGGGGCCAATTGTTACGCCTCAGTTCATCCAATACGCTCGATCCAACGTAGTCAGCACTGTGGCGACGCCTTCAGCATCGTTTCAAGAGTATTAGAATTTCGAGGGTAGGAAATGCAGCGACACCTTAGCCGGCTCTCCGCTTAGAAATAATATTAGGCCGGTACTCACACTTTCGGCATTTGGCAAAATCGGTGCGCTAGTTGCTTCAAAACTGCACTCGCTGGACCCCAAACGCAGTCTTCGGCAGGTTCAATTTGCGAATCTATTCGATAAAAAACACGTCTCCGCGATGCAAGATTGAGTGGCACTCTACGCACAGAGTAATCATCTCCGCCCTGGCCGCGGAATTCCTTCTGGTGGACCTCCAGATTCAACCTGCTGCCGCAGTTCTGGCATCTCCAGCCGGTCACGCCGCAGCACCTGCCGTTAGAGGCGTCCGTACAGCTCGGGATCGAGCCGCAACCGCGGATGTTTGGATAGAATCCGGTTCACGATACCTTCTCCGTCACTTCATGCAGGAAGGCCTGCCGTTGGTGTCCGGGCAGGAATTTCAAGAACCGTGACATGGACCCTGTGAGCACTGTGGGGGCCTCATTCTCGAGGTTTGCTCGTGCACCAAACTTAGGGTCGGCATGGCGCCTCGGCGGGATACTCCTGCCCTTCCAACGGTTGATTCTCGCGCGATCAGTTCGTTGATGTCAGTTCCAAACCGGGCCGCCTTTTGCGTCGCGAAGGACGAAGGTGCTGTTTGCCTTAACAAGTTCCCGCGCGAGGACAAGGTCGGTTTCGCCCTGTTTTACTTTCGAGCCGGTGAGAGTGATCTCGTCTCCCTTGGTGAAGTCCATACCCATTTCATCCATGAAGGATTTGGGACAGAGATACACATCCATGGTATCCACCCCATTTTTCAGAAGTAGGTGAACGATCTCTTTAGCGCTGCCTTTCGGCGGTAGTTTTACTTCTTCTATGGTTCCCTTTATCTTCGCCTCCGTTTGGAGATCGTACTTGGGAAGACTTGCCTTTGGGGTCTTTTGAGCAAGTACCTGCGAAAGGCACAGGGATGCGAGAAACACCGCCAAGCAGAGTTTCCGGCAAGAATCAGATAGGGTGGTCCTGATGGCATCACGCATGGCTCCCCTTTTCCACGGAAACAGGAACTATGCGGCGAGAAACTAGTCCCTATGCCCGTATCACCTAGCTAGGAATGAAGCCACTTTGAATGAGCAAGCTTATCGTACTCCAGTTTCAGCGTGAGAGATCAGGCAGATCAAGAAGAAGCGAGTAGCTCTTAAGGTTCGCGCCGGATCGCTTGAAACACTGCCCAATACGCTATGTCGGTGCGCTGCTGCTGGAGGAGATCGACGACGAGCTCCTCATCTTTGCGAAGACGATCCAAACCGTCCGCTGGAGTTCGAACCCAGTGCAACCAGGTTGCACAATCGAAGGGGCCGCGGTCTTACTCTCAACGTCCCATAGGCAATCGCCGGACTCGAATTCATTTTCTTCATGTACCAGACGCCGATTGAACCTGTATTGAGGGCAAGTACTCCGAAGCGGAAGCTTGATAGTATACGACCGTCGAAGTGCGGTACACCTCAGCGCAGCTTATTCAAATCGATTTTCGCATCCCACACGTCAGTCGATTTGAGGATTTCGTCCCAAGTCACTTCGCTTCCTGTATATGCTGCCGTTCGCGCCATCATGCAGGAAAGCGCAGACTCGGCACCCTTCGACGTCTGATTGTGGAATTCGCCGCTAGTGATGCTCTCGATGAACGCTTTCTTCTTCTCCCGGTCAGCAAATTCAAGATTATCGGTGAACTTCCCGACTGCGGAAAAGGCTTGAGTCTCACTGGGCTTGGTGGGCTGAGTCGGCTGCCAAGGTTCATCGCCCCAGATGCCAAGGGGTCCCGAGTAGGGCGATTGCGACGTGCCCTTCGTTCCAAAGAAACGCTCGGTGACGTCCCACCAGCCCTTCGCGAACTGCGTTGAGCTGAAGGTCACGTCTACATTGCCAGGGTAGTGGAAGATCAGATTGTAGTTGCCGTAAACGTCGCCATCGGACGCCGGGCGACCCTGCCGTCCGCCGCTCCCGGAAGCTTTCACCGGATGGTTCTTTAGAACCCAGTTGCAGATGTCGATGACGTGAATGTTCTGCTCGACGATGATGTCGCCGGAAAGTACGCGGTCGTACATCCAATTGCGAAGACGCCTCTCAACCGGAGACGCGCTGAGCCAGGCTGGGCGCTCGTTGTAGCCCGTCAGATAATGAGCTTCACCGCACACGATGTTTCCGATCGCTCCATTATGGATGCGATTCACCAGTTCCACGAAAGGGGGGCAGTCGCGAATTTGGAATCCCACATCTAGGCTGAGTTTGCCTTCCGCACGCTTGCCGATCTCGATTACCTTTAGCGCCCCAGGCACATCTACCGCTACAGGCTTCTCGAGATACACATGCTTTCCGGCGGCAACCACAGCTTCCAGATGTCGGGGATGATAGTAAGGTGGACTAGCGATCACGACCGCATCCACTTCTTTGGAGTTGGCGATCTGCTGATAAGCGGTGGGCCCAAGGAAGATCTGCGAAGCATCGATGCCTGACCCCTTTGCCCGTTGCATATCGTCGAAATGTCTACGGGCGGCGTCGAGTTGATCCTGGAACATGTCGGCGAGTGCAACTACCCGAGCGCCGCCAGTATCAACAAAGTTGGATGCATCCTCGGTACCGCGCTCACCACAGCCGAGCAATCCGACGCGAACCACTGAATTGGCAGCCGTTCCGCGCACTAAGGACGGCTTAATCAACATCGCCCCAGCGGTAACCGCCGCTAGCCCCATGAACTTCCGGCGGTTGAGGTCCTGCGAGAACGTCGGTTCCGAATCGCTCGACATATATCCTCCTGTCGGTAACTGCGGAGTTTCAAAAAATGCCTTTGCTGCGCCAACGTCCGAAAGTCTAATGAATACGTGCCAGAAATGTTGCGACAAATTGTTTGCTAAAACCTGGGCGGTTCAGAGCCAAATCACAGACCGCTCACTACCCTATCGGCCTGTCGGCGAAGAAGATGCTCTGCCAAGTCCCACCACGGTTTATCCAGATGTCGCTGCACGAGTAATTCTGATCAAAGGCAATACCGTGCAGGTCACCCTTCGCACTGCATACGTAATTCAAAAGCACGGAATTGTTGCCGAGAAGTGTGGCCCGCACGTCATGCAGGGAGTACTCAGTGATATTACGCTCGCGCAGGTAGGCGATCGCTCCCGCTTTATCCAGAGGTCCTCGGTCGCTGACCGCAACGTACTCGTTAGCAAGAAGTTGCTTCAAACGCCTCGTGTCTTTTTGCTGGGAAGCATCCCACAAGGTCTTCTCCCGGGCGGTGAGGTCGTTCACGATCGTTTCGGGTAACGGTTCCAGCTCTGCTAATTGCGGAGGCGAACAGCCCAGAATCAGAGTGGTCAGCAAGCAAGCCGCGAACACTGCCCCGGTACTCTTCTTGAAAGACATCTTCCAGCCCTTGGCGCGTCAGCTCTGAGGCATCCTAATCCTGTGCGGCGCGTTCAATGTAGCACCTAAGCGCTTAGTTGAAAACAGATTTAGTCGCAGAAACGAATCGATCTCATTGTTGACAAAGGGATTTGACAACTTGAAAATAACATCGCTTCTCGATCATGAATGTGAGCCTACCGAAGACGAAAAGGGAAGCCGATCGACAGCCAGTGAGGGCGTCGCAGCAGTTCAGGCGATCTCCGGTTCAATAGAAAATGTTCGGGTCATCCTGGAGAAGGAATGAAGAAGCCACTGCGCATTCCGACCTACTGGTTTGTACCGATCTTCTTGGCGCTGGTAACGGGCGCAAGCGCGCGGGTAGGCCATCTGATGCCCCAACCCGCGAGCCTGGAATGGAGTGAGGGAAGACTGGCGATCGATGCCTCGTTCGATGTTGGCATCACAGGGCGCAGCGACCCTACGCTGCGTGCCGCTGCGAGCCGTGCGCTGCGGGAACTCAGCCTGCGCACCGGAATCCCGATCGTCAATTCAGTGTCAAGTGATCCAGGAGCCACCTTGGTTCTACAATGCGCCGGCCAAGGGGAACAGGTGCAGTCGTTGCATGCTGACGAATCTTACGAGCTGCAGGCCACCTCGAAGCAGGTCAGGATAAAAGCAGACGCGCCTGTGGGGATCGTCCGGGGGCTGGCAACATTGATGCAGTTAGTTGAGTTCGACACAGAGGGATTCGCAGTGCCTGGCGTCATCATCCGCGACCGCCCGCGTTTCCCGTGGCGCGGCCTGATGATCGATGTATCACGCCGATGGATACCCGCAGGGATCATCAAACGCAACCTCGATGCCATGGCGGCGGTGAAGCTGAATGTCTTTCACTGGCACCTGACCGACGACCAAGGATTTCGTGTCGAAAGCCGTGTGTTTCCCCGGTTGCACGAAATGGGCTCCGACGGGAACTACTACACGCAGCAAGAAGTACGCGAAATCGTGGCCTATGCTCGCGATCGCGGCATCCGCATCGTACCCGAGTTTGATATGCCGGCTCACACTGGGAGTTGGTTCCCGGGATATCCGCAGCTAGCGAGTGCGCCCGGACCTTTCTTGATGGACCGGGAGCTGGAGATTCGCGATGCCGCCATCGATCCCACTCGCGAGGAGGTGTACGAATTCCTCGATAGGTTCATCAGAGAGATGGCCGCACTGTTCCCTGACGAATACCTCCACATCGGCGGAGATGAAGTCAATGGAAAGCAGTGGGCTGCCAATCCGAAGATCCAGGAATTTATGCGCGTTCACGGTATGAAGGATCATCATGACCTGCAGGTTTACTTCAACCAGCGACTGCTGGGAATCCTGCAGAAGCACGGGAAGAAGATGATCGGTTGGGATGAAGTTCTCCATCCGCAACTTCCGAAAGATATCATCGTGCAGTCCTGGCGGGGACAAAGTTCGTTGGCCGATGCCGCGACGCACGGGTATATGGGAATTCTTTCTTCCGGCTACTACCTCGATCTGATGGAGCATGCTTCCGCGAGCTACGTCGTTGACCCTTTGTCGGCGGAGACTGCGAACCTGAGTAAGGAGCAGCAAAGCAAGATCCTGGGGGGCGAGGCATGTCTCTGGACGGAGAACGTAGACATGCAGAATGTGGATTCCGCGATCTGGCCGCGCGCCGCTGCCATGGCCGAGCGGCTATGGTCGCCGGCAGACGTCGCGGATGTGGATTCCATGTACCACCGTCTTGAGGGTGTGAACCGCCAACTGCAGTGGCTGGGATTGAAGCACTGGACTTCCTCCAGAATGATGCTGGAACGTCTGGCAGAAGATGCAGACCCGGCTCCACTGTTCGTGCTTGATCAGGTCCTTGAGCCGCTCAATTGCGACCTCCGGCGTCAAGTGCACCATTACACGTTCTTGACTCCCTTGAACAGGCTGGTCGATGCCACGCCGCCCGAGAGCGATCCGGCCCGTGAGTTTGGGGCATTAGCCGCGAAATGGCAGACCAATGCCACCGACCTCCGCAGCCGACTAGCGCTGTGGCGCGATAACCGAACACGAGTGATGCCGCTTCTGCGCTCTTCAGTCCTGCTGCAAGAAGCCGTGCCGCTTGCCGAAGAAGTATCCGCAGTTGCCAACGGCGGACTGGAAGCTTTGGACTACTTGGAAAGCAAACGACCGCCTGCTCCAGACTGGATCGATCGCCAGCGCGCCCTCCTTAAGGACGCGGCGAAACCGCGAGCAGAACTGCTGATCGCCATCGTTCCTGGCGTAACCAAATTGGTGGACGCTGCCGCTGCCGTCCACTAGGATTCTAGAACCTTGGGCGAATCCTAGTCCGACGCGGCCGAAGATACAGGTCGTACCGCTGCGGCTCCCTTGTCCCAGAATGTCATCAGGATTGCAGCACGCAACCCGCCTACAATCGCTGGGACGGTGAAGCGCTCGCCCAGCCATGACCTAGCGATTGGAACGCCGAAGAACGTTACCAAGTAGTTGGATACCGAGGCTTGAATCGCATCCAGCACCTTGAGCGCCTTTAGATCGTCATCTGCTGATGCAGGATCATGACCGCGAGAATGGCCATCGTAATGGGAACGGTTAACGCGACCACGGCGGAGTTGCTGGCTGTAGACATCCGAGTTCCCCACGTCACCACACCTGGGCGGGAAAAACACCGACGGCCGATGAGCAAGTAGCGCAGGACATCGCTTCTAGTTCTGTGTCCCGGGGCTGAATCCCGCTTGCGGTCGTTGCGGATCAGGGATACGGCATCACAGTGGCCAAGCTCATTGGTCCCCCCACGGTGAACAGCGGGCCAACCTGGCCCTGCACCAGCTTTACTCATGTGAACTGGAGTGCCCACATGAAATTGCAAGCGAGAAGGTAGATCCACGATCGCATCGGAATCGTCGATCCTCAGATTCTGAAAAAGATCTTGCGCTGGTAGAGCCAGTAGCACAGATACCACATCACCAGAAACACAGAGAACGCCTGCGCTACAGGCGCAAGTATCCCCAGGAAGGGGTAACCGCGTGTGAATGTACCCACAATGTCGTTGAGTGTTTCCGCGAAAACGATGTACACGCAGTAAATGAAAATCGAATTCATTCCCAGCACAACTAGCGGAAACATGATTCGCCGGAAACCCATTACTTCCACGAAGCAGTAAAAGAGGAGCAGGATCAGAAGCACACACCCGCCGCTTACGAGGGCGAAGGAACTGGTCCAGATACGCTTGATAATGGGAACGAACGGACTGATTGCAAACCCGAGCCCAAGACAAACCGCGCTTCCTCCTGTGAGGGCCATTACGTTGTAGGTGTCTCCTTTTCTCCTGCGCAGCAACTGTCCCACCCAGACCCCCAGCAGCGTGGTGAATGTGCTGCTCAGCCAATTGATGCTGACGTAGTATCCGGCCGGATTCTGCCGCAGGAGAACCGCGTCCAGGCGGCGGCCGATATTGTCGGTCATAGAAAATGCGCCGTCTTTTCCCGGGAAGGCTGCGAACAATCCCCAATGCAAGGCTAGGACGAGTACAGCGGCAATCACTTGCCACCGGAGCTCGAGCTGCATGATCAGAAAACACAAAACGTACGTGATTGCGATTTGAACCAAGACGTTGTCCAGCTGGAAATGTGGGACATACCGCGGGTACGCTTCATCCGTAATGGACATCAGGATCTGGCTGATCAGCATGAGCATGAAAAAGCGATACAGCACATGACCGAACTGACGGCTGAAGCTTTCTCCTTTTTCCGCCCGGTGAGCAAAGGAAAAGGGCATCGCCAAGCCGACCATGAACATGAATGAAGGCTGAATCAGATCCCAGAACACCATACCCTTCCAGGGCACGTGATCGAACTGCCTTCCCAGCCATGCGTAGTGGGGATTGTCCGCGAGGGAAATCAGGCCGAATCCGTTGGAGATCAAGATGGCCATGATGAAGCCGCGAAAAGCATCGAGCGAGACGAGTCGCCCCACGGTAGGTTTCTGAGATCCTTCCGAGCTTGCGAGCCCACTCGTTTCGGCCGGACGCGTTATTCCAGATGGGGTGGACATAGTCTCTCTCGCGGAACTGAACCGGCTGTACCGCCGCACCGGACTTCTTCTGTGTGAAGCGACCTCACAAGTCAGCTTACGGCGAAACCAGCGACTTGATGAACCCGTCTGGCTTCTGCGCCATCATCTGATACCCCTGCAGAATGTTATCGAGATCCAGGCGATGGTTATCGAATGGAGACTGAGTCATTCGACAGACAAGTGGGAGTGGACTGAGTCATTTCGTGCGTGTCTCCTGCTGTTCCGCGGAAGGAGTAGATCGTGGCCGGCTGCGGCAAAAATGTGAACTTCTTTGTCCGGAACTCCATGCCCTAAAGGCGGCAGCTATTATGTCCGCCCTACGACACCAGTGTCAAACCGCTTAGAATAAGTTACACAGCTTTTCTTCTGTAAACTACCGTTTCCTGGAGAGCTGTGCACGACCAAAGCTCGCCTCGCCGCTTCACGAGATTTGGGGAATTAGTTCGGCCAGCGACCAGCGCAAGCTATTCCAAAATAAGCAGAAACCAAGTGTTGAAATGTCCTAGATCAATATGCCGAAACGGGCGCCAGCATCGCCACCAAATTCCTGGCTGAATTTTCCACACTCGAGCCAAGGAACCTCTCCCGCAGTTGTGCATCCAATATTAATAATAGAAATGCATACGTCCTAGTTGCAGAAAGATCAGCCGGCGCCGCTTTTGGAAGCGCCGAGGAGTGTTTGTTTTTGAGCGGCCGTAAAGCAATCCTGGTAGGGTCTGGAAAATTCTCCAAGGCGAATACACTTTTGGGTTTTGGCTTTGCCCTGGTCCTGCTTATTTGCTGTACGAGGGCGAGTGCGCAGATTGGGGGGTCGACCGAACGCGGTATGTTTGCCGGAGAGACATCTGCCGAGGTCGCTTCTCCGTCCGCTTCGGATGGGTCTGAGCAGAGGACGCGGGATCAGGGCACCCCGGCTGCCAGGCCGGGAACCGTCATCGGTACAATCCTCGACCAATCGGGAGCGGTGCGGGTGGGCACGGTAATCCGGCTCACGCCGGAGGATAAATCCGCTCACCGAGAGGTCATTTCCGGCGACAATGGGCAGTTCTCCTTCTCGAACGTTCCTGTTGGCCACTTCCAACTGTCGGTGAGGTCGACCGGGTTCGGAAACGAAGTGTACTCCGGGGATCTCGCGCCAGGACAGACCATTATTGCTCCACCGATCGTTCTTTCAGTGGCCACGGTCGTGACACAAGTAAAGGTGACGGTGGACCCGGTGGAAGTCGCGACGGAAGAGGTTAAAGAGCAAGAACACCAGCGCGTTCTCGGATTCATCCCCAATTTCTATGTGAGCTATAGCCCGGATGCGGCCCCTCTGACTACGAAATTGAAGTATCACCTGGCATGGAAATCGTCAACCGACGTGGTTACGATTGGCGGAGTTGCTTTTCTCGCCGGGCTTCAGCAGGCAGGGGATCAATACTCGGAGTTCGGCCAGGGGGCGCAAGGTTATGCCAAGCGTTTCGGCGCGGACTACGGGGATACACTTGCGTCCACGTTTCTCTCCGGCGCCGTTTTCCCATCCCTCTTTAAGCAGGATCCTCGTTATTTCTATCGGGGAACTGGGAGTACGAAGAAGCGCATTCTGTACGCTATCAGCAATTCGGTGTGGTGTAAGGGCGATAACGGACGCTGGCAGGTCAACTACTCCAACATGGCGGGAGTTGTTTCCGGCGCGGCGATTGCGTCTACGTATTACCCTTCGAAAAACCAGGGAATGAACATACTTTCGAACAGCCTGGTCCGAATGGGGGAGAGTTCCCTGACGGGCATTGTGCAGGAATTCGTTTTACGCAGGTTCACCAAACGGGGTCATCGGCAAGACTCGTCTTTGACGCCGCCCCCCGACACCGCCTCGGCTTCTGGGTCCCGCCAGCCTTAGAGCGTCAACATCTTCCAGGTGTAGGACAGAACTTTCAGGATCATTTTGCTGTCGGGGGTGTGTATATCACAGGATGGTTTCCTCGGTCGAGTGTACAGCGTGGTTAACCTGAAATAGTACGCGCAACATATCGAATTTGTTTCGCTGTTCCTATTTGTCCGCTTTATCTCCGTAACGTGGAGCAAAAACCATTTCGCTCTCGTTGAGGTTTGCCAGACCAACCTTGGGCTCGCTGCTAATCGTTCAGGTTCGAACACTCAGTCCGACCCAACCATCTCCTTGACACCGCCGACATTTTTGGAGATCGCGATTTCTCGCCAGCTGATTGAGAACCGCCAAGAATCTTCGAGGTAAGTGTGCACACTGGGCGAATTGACAGGTCGATCTTTGCCAGACTCTTGCTAGCATCAATTTCGCATGTAACTCGTACCCTGCGATCACTCTATCCGAAAACAACTGGAACGGGGGTGATCAAGATGCTCGCCTGCCATGGGTCGTGCAAGTTTTCGGAAATCGCACTTGTCCGATTAAGGAGGCCATATGCGCAACCTGTGCACTTCCGCCATTTCAGTGTTGATCCTGGTCGCGTTGATGGGGCTTTCGGTCGCGTGTTCACATCGTCCCAGCGACGATGCGATTGCCAAGGACATTCAGAACAAGCTTGCCGCCGACTCGGAAACTAAGGATGCGCAGGTCAATGTGTCGGTAAAGGAAGGTAAGGTTACCCTCAGTGGGAAGGTCAGCACTCCAGCAGCCCAGCAAAAGGTGGAGCAGATTGCGCGTGAAGAGCCGGAAATCGCTGGCGTCGATGACCAAACGACGACCGAGCCTGAAGCCGCGGCTCCTGCTCCTCCTGCTCCTCCTCCGGTGGAGAAGCCCAAACCTCAGCCTCTCGTAGTGCCCGCCGGGACTGTTCTAACCGTCAGGACAGGTCAGGCATTGAGTTCCAAGAGCAGCCAAACGGGCCAAGCATTTCTCGCTACACTGGCGCAACCCGTGAGCGTGCAAGGAAGGTCGGCGCTGACGGCAGGATCGACCGTCAGTGGAACCGTGGTGACGGCCAAGGCCAAGGGCAAGGTAAAAGGTGAAGGGCAACTGGACCTGTCGCTAACGAGCATTTCAGTGGGCGGACATACGTATCAAATCCAAACCAGCGTGCTCAGCAGTACAGTAAAGGGAAAGGGTAAGAGGACAGCTGCCACTACCGGCGGAGGAGCGGCCGGTGGTGCGTTGATAGGAGGCATCGCTGGCGGAGGCAAGGGCGCCGCTATCGGTGCCGGTGTGGGTGCGGCAGCGGGTTTTATCGGGGGAACTTTGAGCGGGAACAAGCAGATTGAAATCCCGGCGGAGTCGGCGCTCAGCTTCACTCTGGCTCAGCCTCTGACACTCCCGCCGCCGGCCAATTGATTTCGTCCCCGGCTGACTTCCCGGACGGCACACCTCAACCAGGTAGTTGAAGCTGACGATTCTCAGCTAACTGGGCAGTAACTCAACCGAAACTGTTGGCTGTGCCGCGGGGGCCAAATCGTCAGATCAGCGATGCTCGACGAAAGAGGCGATTAGATACCTTCGACTAATTGCGCGTGTGCCGCCCGCCGTCCGAGCGGATGAAGTTGCTTGAAAATGCACGACACTCCGAAGAGGGCGACCTACCTATACCTGCAGCTCACGTTCGCATTTAGCGGGGTGGTTTGGACTTTGATCATCTGGTCTGGGCATTTGTATATGGGGTTCGGACTGATGGTCCCGGCGATCATGTGGTGCCCCGCCTTGGCTGCGCTGGTCACTTGCCGCCTGCTCGGTCGAGATTTCGGATCTCTCGGATGGCGTTGGCCAAATAACAATTATATCGTCGCAGGATACTTTGTGCCGCTGGCCTACACGTCAGTTGCGTATGGTGGCGTGTGGGCGTTGCAGCTGGGCAGTTGGAACTCGGCATTCGTCAATCAGGTTGCGCAGGGTTTCGGGCTGCGCGGCCTGCCTGCATGGGGCTCGCTCACCCTCTACCTCATCACTATGGCAACTGGGGGCCTGATACTGAACCTTTCGGCGACACTCGGCGAAGAGATCGGCTGGCGAGGCTTTCTGGTTCCGGAATTGACCAATCAAATGTCGTTTACGAGAGTGAGTCTGCTGAGCGGCGCCGTCTGGGCAGCTTGGCATGGTCCCCCACTATTATTTGCGGACTACAACGCGGGAACGAATCGTTGGTACGCCCTCTGCTGCTCCACTGTGGTGGTTGTCTCCGCCAGCTTCATGCTTGCATGGCTTAGGCTGAAGTCGGACAGTGTGTGGCCGGCCGCGGTGTTCCATGCCAGTCACAATGTTTTCGTCCCGGGCGTCTTCGACAGTCTGATACGCGATACCGGCTCGACTCTTTGGTACACAACCGAATTCGGCGCAGCTCTGACAATTACGAGTGCTGTGTCTGCCCTGTACTTCTGGACTCGCCGCAGCGAAGTCCGTGACATCCCGCACTTCCGGGGTGACGGCAAGCAGCATTCCCGCGATCATGCCGAGTGTGCGCCAAAGCCGAGTTTCGACGGCTAGCGGAAAGCGACGCGGCTGGAGCATGAGGTGCTGGGCTGGAGATTGGCAGCTTACGTGAGCGGGACATCCGCCGGTTTCGCCGAACCCAAGGCTCCGTAGATTCGGAAGGAAGACGCTGTGCTTCAGGTCTGAAGTTCTAGTAGCCTAGTTCCCGTCCAACGACGGCTGAGTGTTCCGCGCAGATTCTCTCGAAGATTGGGATGCTTTGCTTGCGCGGAAAAGTGCCCCATACATAACCGCAAAGAGTATCTGCGTTATGGTTTCTTGTGATCTCGTTCCAAAGGTGTTCGAGCCGAATTGCCGCCTCCACATTCGCCTCTGCCAGCAACGTGGGAGAGCATTCTCCGCAAATTGCAACCCGAGGATGCTCTCCCTGCGCCCTTTTGGACACTTTCAGAATGACATCGCCAACCATCTTCGTGCAGCGAGCGGGATCAGGCATATCTGACCATGAGTGATGACAGCGTGTCGATGACATCCAACTGAATGAAGCGTCCCTCTTTCAGAGCGGCATCGACATCTACACCATTTCCCCTCAATGTCTTCAGAATACCAATCCGGTGCGGCTCCGCTGCCACAGCGATGACGGCGTTGCCCACCTTCAAAGCGGCTTCCGCAGGACGCGCAAATCCATCATGATGTCAACGCTCACAACCTCCTCCAAAAGGGGCGACCTTTTATAATGTGATTACGTCAGTCATGGATTACATCAGTCATGGATTTGGCCGCACACCTACCGGCGCTTGCCCAAAAAAATCGAAGGCGACCTAGCACAACTGCTAGCTGACTCTGCAGGTGGGAGCAGGTATTCTGTACCCAGTTCCGAACCGCAACGTGGTCATGGGTTAGTGTCGGGAAACCGACGTTCGGACCCTCACGACCGCATTGCTTCACTGTGATAAAGCGCGCGCTTCAGGCCGGACCCACGCGGGTCGGCTTTTTCCGCTTTCAAGGAATTGCGAGACCAGGGAGCCCATCATGAAGTTACGGTTGTTGGCGGTAACCGCTGCGTTGTTAGCCCTGGGCTATGCAATCCCCTTTGGTCTTGCCCAGGACCAGGTCGGAGCTGCAACGAAAGACCAGGATGCCGCCGCCAGCACCCCGTCCAAGCCCGCTGCGACCAGCGTTGAGCCCGCAGACCCCGACAAAATAAAACACGAGGGCGGTAAGACGGATGTGGATGCGGTGGGGAACCGCAATGTTGGCTGCAAGACCGGGATGGGAAACTGGTATGGGGTCGAGAAACAGATTGCCATGGGCAAGCAGTATGCCCAGCAGGTGGAAGCCACCGCAAAGCTGATCCAGGACCCGGTGGTTACGGAATACGTGAACCGGGTGGGACAGAATCTGGTGCGCAACTCCGATGCTCAGGTGCCGTTTACGATCAAGGTGATCGACTCTGATGACATCAATGCGTTTGCCTTGCCGGGCGGCTTTTTTTATGTGAATTCCGGATTGATTCTGGCAGCGGAGGAAGAGGCCGAACTGGCTGGTGTGATGGCGCATGAGATCGCGCACGTGGCGGCCTGCCACGCAGCCCGCGAGAACACACGTGGAAGCCTGATGCAGATGGCTACCATTCCCCTGATCTTCGTTGGCGGCGGAGTCGGCTATGCCGCCTACGAGGCGGCGGGTCTGGCGGTGCCCCTGACCTTCATGCACTTCTCGCGAGGTTTCGAGACTGAAGCTGATTATCTGGGACTGCAGTACATGTACAAGTCGGGATATGATCCTCAGGCCTTTCTCAGTTTCTTCGAAAAGGTGCAAGCCCAGGAAAAGAAGAAGCCGGGCACGTTGGCCAAAGCATTTTCTACCCATCCCCAAACTCCGGATCGCATCGAGAAATCACAGCAGGAGATCGAGCATATCCTAGCGGCACGGGCCCAGTACGTGGTTTCGACCTCGGAGTTTGACGACGTGAAATCGCGGCTCGCGGCGATTGAGAACCATCACAAGATTCTGGACAAGAAGGAAGACCAGAACAAGCCCAGCTTGCGGCGGACATCTTCCACGGACAAGAGCGGCAAGGATGACAAAGGGAATGACGATAATCATCCAACCCTGAAGCGCCGCGACGACAGCAACTGAAGAACTTGCACTTAGCTAGCTATGCCCTCGTCGATGCCAAATTGTAGACAAATGAATAGCAAGCCCAGCATACACTTCGCTCCAAACGACCCGGGACACACTCCGCCCGTTTCAAACGTATTCCAGGCATGTCCGCGCACAAAACCAGCGGTCGTCCTTCGCGGTACCTGCCAAACCGGCAGAGCCGGCCATACCCACAACGGCAGACCACCCGATCAGGGCGCCTTTGCCACCCCCAGCAAGTCCACCGATGAGGGCACCAGCCCCGGCACCACCGCCGATGAAGGTTGCAGTGAGTCTGCCCTTGCCCTTCCGTTAGCGGTTGACTGAACTTGTTTGAACATTGTAACGATCCTCGTTTAGCGTGACGGTCTTAAGGACCAGGCTGCCATAGTGCGGCACTGTGCATGACAAAATATGCCAGCAAGGATCTCAGTCGTACGAAGACTGTGCTCAGATCCTAATCCATCACATGGACTGGCCGCGCAACCCACTCAAAATAGAACATTAAACCGAAGTAATCAAAAACGGAGGGCCGACGAGCCATGGTATCTCGAGTGCTTTCTACTTCGAGAACGTTGAGATCTACAAACCGAGAAGGATAAAGAGTGCGTAAACAGATGGTGTTTTCATTGATTGATCCAGGCGCCGCTGCCAGCGCACCGGTCACCACCGAACGCGATTGCCAGGCCTTCACTGTACTGCCGTAAGCATTTCCTGGTACCAGGGTTCTTCATGATCAAAATGCTTCGGCCTACGCGGGAAACTCTCAACCTGCAAAGAAGTCTTGTGGCACGTCCGAATTGGACCGTTGTATTTAGCGTTCTCGCGATCGCAACTGTCGTCCTGGCAACTCTGTCCTGGTTTCAAAGAATTCAGATCGAGGAATCCCGTTCTGCACAAGTAATTCTCAATCAAATTGCAACCGTCACGCGAGAGATCAACAATCTTACGTGGACTGCCTTACATCAGCAGGACTTAACGCCCGAAGCCGACAGCGAGATGCGGGCGGCAAGAAAGGCGCTGCCCAAAGCGGTGCTAGCCGCACATCTTCATACTTATCACACAGCTGCTCTAGAGGAAATGTGGCCCGTATTAGACAAGTACATTATGTCGGCCGATCGGCAATGGATCTTGATGCAAGTCGGGAACTTTGATACTGCCAAGCAGGTCGATTTTCAGGAGGTCACCCCTCAATTCGACTCGATGCAGCACCAAGTGCAGATTGCCATTGAATCCGAGGACAACTGGGCTCAAAGTGGTGAGCTCAGAGCCAGAAACGAGTTGTTGGCGGCCGCAACATTGGCAGCGGTCGCCATCCTTCTACTTTTCGTCCGACTCCAGAGACAAGAGCATATCGGGCAGTTGGAAGAAACCGAACGCAATGCCCTCCGCGAGAGCGAAGAGCGATTCCGCGCTCTGACCGAGCAGTCAACCGACATCATATTCATCGCCGACCTTTCTGGTCGAATCAAGTACGCTAGCCCTTCGGTTTATACAGTTCTCGCCCTGCTTGGAAATAGTCTCGTGGGAAAGAACATGAGCGACTTACTTCATCCGGACGATTGCACGAAGACCATCAGCGCCGGACTGCGATCAGGACCGAATCCGATTGTTGAACTCCGGCTAAGACATGCAGACGGAAGATGGCTGTGTTTCGAGTGTGCTATTCGAAATTTGATTCAACATAAAAATATCGGCGGCATTGTTTACAATGCCCGCGACATAACCGAACGAAAACATGCCCAGGAGCAATTGCTTTTTAGCGCCACCCACGATGCGCTCACCGGGCTTCCCAACAGAGCCTCGTTTCTGGGGCGTTTGCAAAACGTCGTAGATCGAATGAAAAGGCATCCCCACGAGGCCGCCGCAGTCCTTTTCATTGATATCGACGATTTCAAGGTCGTCAATGATTGCTACGGGCACGCGACCGGGGATCTTCTAATTAAGGAAGTGAGCAACAGACTACGGGCATGCATGCGCAGCGACGGCACAATCGCTAGGATGGGAGGAGATGAATTTACGATTCTAGTGGAGGACGTCAATGACCCAAGCGATGCCATCCGGGTAGCCGAGAGAATCCAATCTTCCTTTACACGGCCGTTCCTACTAGAGGGACTTGAGATCTTCAAGAGCACATCAATTGGTATCGCGCTGACATCACCACAGACTTCTGCAGAAGCTGTGCTTCAGAATGCAGACATTGCAATGTATCGTGCGAAAGACCAAGGCAAAGCTTGCAGTGAGCTCTTCGACCGCACCATGCACGAAGAAGTGATGAGTCGCCTTCTTTTAGAAGCTAAGCTGAGATCTGCTCTTGAGAATGAAGAACTGACCCTTCACTACCAACCCATTGTCTCGGTAAACACTGGTGCAGTACAGGGATTTGAGGCGCTATTGAGATGGCAGCCTCCAGGATTGGATTCGGTCCCACCAAGCACTTTCGTTCCCATAGCAGAACAATGCGGTTTGATTGTTCCCATCAGCATCTGGGTGTTGAGGAAGGCATGCTTGGAGGTGGCGAACTGGCGGGAGCGTCATCCTGCTGAACCGCCGCCATATGTCAGTATCAACATCAGTTCAAAGCACTTCTCCCACGGTGGTTTTATTGGCCACGTCAAGGATGCGCTTCAAGAGAGTTCGGCTGATCCCCAGTGTATAACAATCGAGCTCACCGAAAGCTTGGCGATGAACGACGTGGCCGCGACCAGCCAAACCATGGCGCAGCTGCGAGCTTTGGGAGTAACCTTGAGCATCGACGATTTTGGCACGGGATATTCCTCTCTGAGCTATCTGCGTCGTTTCCCGGTCGACACCCTAAAAATCGATCAGTCATTCGTTAAGACGATGGATGCAGAAAACTATGCCATCGTCAAGACGATCGTCGGCTTGGCCCGTAATCTGGATCTTAACGTGGTCGCTGAAGGGGTGGAGACTACTGACCAACATCAACTGTTGGCGTTGGCCGGTTGTGGGTCGGCCCAGGGATACTTGTTTGCGGAACCGATGCCGGCGAACATGGTTGGCATCTTCATTGACTCCAATCGTCGAAGCTCCGGGCAAACTAGACGGAAGGGGTTGACACGTGCCCAGGGAGCGGGTTCCCTCATCTGAAGGCCTTTGCCTCGATGGCAGATGTTGGATTGATCCTCGGCAAGTTCCTGTTTTCGTGGTTTCTGCGGGAAGGCCAGGACAACAAAAGGGACAACTATCCACATACGTGCAGGGTCGCAGCGAAATAGGTGCAGAGATAGTTCTCCGGCTGTCACGTAAATCGGAAAAGACAATCGAGTGGCTGTTAACCGGCAAGGATAATTAATGAAAACCGGATCAGCAGACGCGATCAAAAGTTAGTGCGCGAATCTGCTACAGCCCAGTAGAAAAAACGTTTGCCGACCAACTGGGGAGTTGGGCGACTCGTGCTCAACCTCACGTCCTCAGGAGCGATCAATTTTGGATAGCGTCAACTTTCTGATGCCCGATGACCCGCTCCGCCAAGCATTGGCGGCGACACTCAGACTGGTTTTCCTTCCAGCACGTTGATCATCGTTGTCGTTCGCGTGATGGACTCGAGTTCGAAACCGGATGCTTTCAGCAGCGAGCGGAACTGGGCTTCGGTACGCTCCTGGCCGCCGGGGAAGGCGAGCATGGTCATGTCCAGGTCTTTGGACGGCGACAACGAGTTGCCCGCGGGAACCACGCAGTCCGCGATCAGAAGCTTGCCATTGGCGAGAATCGCTTTGCGACAATGGCCCAGGATCTGCTTGCACTGCTCGTCGGTCCAATCGTGAATGATGTGGCGGAAGAGGTAGGCGTCGGCTCCGGTGGGAATACTTTCGAAAAAGCTCCCTGCGATGACGGTACAGCGGTCCGCTAAGCCTAGGTCCTTCAACTTTTCTTTCGCGCGCCCGACGACGTGCCCCAGGTCGAACAAGATCCCTTTCATGTTTGGATAGCGTGCCAGGACGGCGGAGAGGAGCGAGCCGTTCCCTCCGCCGATATCGGCCAGGACGTTGATGCCAGTGAAGTCGTAGGCGTCCAGCATCGCCGCGGTTTCATAGAAATTCAACGAACTCATACCGGCGTCGAAGATCGGACCCATTTCCGGGTGGGCCTGAATGTAGTCGAAAACCGGTGCGCCGAAAACTTTGTTGAAACCCGGCTCGCCGGTTTGAACGGAGTGATGCAGGCCGTCCCAGCCCGCGAACAGGTGATGAAACATTTGTGCGCCCGCGCGGTAGGAGCCTGGGGCGTCGGTGCGTAATGCGGCCGAAAGCGGCGTGTGGTCGAAGTGCCGATTCTCGGTTTCCTGAAAAAGACCGTGGCTGGCAAGAAATCGGAGAATTCGATAGAGCGACGCCTCATGAATTTTGGTGGCTCTGGCGAGGTATTCGACGGGCTGCGGCTGGCTGGTCTGAATAAGATCGGCAACGCCGAACTCGGCAATAGTGCAAACTGCCCGGCTGAGGGCGGCACCCGTCATGATGCGGTTGAGATGTTCGGTTTCTTGTTGGGCCACGATTTCCACCGGAATACGCCAGGACGCTATCACAGGCTAAAACAGAACCGCAAGAATTTAACTTAGGTGCGGCTTCATTGACACCACACGCAGTCAGTGATGACTCTAATCAGATGGGATGAGTTCTACATGGCGCCAGCGCCACAACGATTAATGAAAACGGGAAGCATTGGCAGTATGCTGTGCCGAGGCGTGTGGTCCAGAGGTCTTCGACCTTACTGGTGCTCGAGAGCCCGAGGATGAGTTTGACCCGGGACGCGCTTTGGCACAACGGACTGTAGCCTCTTCGTGAGAGGAGAGCACGTGAGGGAGATTCACCCTATCAGCGCGTCCTGGATCACACGTCAATGGAGGTGTGATCATGGACGTGCTGCATCCGAGATGTTGCGGTTTGGATGTACATAAGAGCTCGATTTCTGCTTGCATTTTGCTGCGGGAAGCGGGA